>OZ220714.1:137500-3813174 GCA_965116585.1 Gammaproteobacteria bacterium
GCTTTTTTTCAGCAGCACGGCTACGGGTATCTCAGCGCCGTCGATGGCCACCTGCTGTTCCTCAATCTCGGACGGCAGCGCGCCCCGGCGGAAACGTGCGTTGAACTCATCTTCCGCCTGTTTTGCCGCGCGCGTATCGTGGAAGCGCGCGACGATCTCCAGGGCCAGTTCCACCTTGGCCTGCCTGGGGTTCATCCCCTGCTCTACTTCCTCGCGCAAGCGGTGCACCTCCTCCATGGGGCGGAAACTCAGTAACTCGTAATAACGCCACATCAGCGTATCGGAAATGGACATCAGCTTGCCGAACATGGCCTCGGCCGACTCGTCTATGCCTACGTAATTTCCCAACGACTTGGACATCTTGCGCTTGCCGTCCAGCCCTTCCAGAATCGGCATGGTCAGGGCAACCTGGGGTTTCTGCCCGTCTTCTTTCTGCAGTTCCCGCCCTACCAGCAGGTTAAACTTCTGGTCGGTGCCGCCCAGTTCCACGTCCGCCCGCATCACCACCGAGTCATAGCCCTGCATCAGCGGGTAGAGAAACTCGTGGATGGAAATGGGTTGGTTACCGGCGTAACGCTTCTTGAAGTCGTCCCGTTCCAACATGCGCGCGACGGTATAGCGCGATGCCAGCTTGATCATCCCGGCAGAGCCCAGCGCCTTGCCCCACTCGGAATTGAAACAGATCTCCGTCTTGTCCGGGTCCAGTATCTTGAATACCTGTTGCTTGTAGGTCTCAGCATTCCCGGCAAGCTGTTCCGGCGTCAGCGGCTTGCGCGTGGCGTCCCGCCCGGAGGGATCGCCAATAAGCCCGGTAAAATCGCCGATAAGGAACATTACGTGGTGCCCCAGTTCCTGGAAATGGCGCATCTTGTTGATCAACACCGTGTGCCCCAGGTGCAGGTCGGGTGCGGTCGGATCAAAACCGGTTTTTACCCGCAATGGCGCCCCCCGTTCCAGTTTCCCGCGCAGTTCATCCTCACGAATGATCTCGTCCGCGCCCCGATGCAGCAAGGCCAGTGCGGTTTCCAAATCAGGCATGTCCCACCACCGGGAAGTTTATTGTTTGACTATTCATACAGGCTAAGCTCATACTTTCGGTTTGTCAGGTAGAGTATAACACTCCCATGTACTACATCGGCCTCATGTCAGGAACCAGCGCGGACGCGCTGGATGCGGCCCTGGTCCGCATCAGCGATGAACAACTGCAAATCATCGACTACCGCCAGTATTCACTTGACGCAGAGCTACAAGCGGAACTGAGAGGCATCAACCTGTCAACGTCCATTGCCGCTGCGAGCCGTCTGGATGCCCGGCTCGGCAAGCATTTCGGCCAGGCTGTCCTGAGGTTGCTTGAGGCAAACGCCATACCGGCACATCAAGTGCGCGCCATTGGCAGCCATGGGCAGACTATCCTGCACCTGCCAGAGGCCGTGCCTGCCTGCACCCTGCAAATCGGCGATCCCAACATCATTGCCGGCCTCAGCGGCATTACCACGGTCGCGGATTTCCGCCGCGCCGACGTGGCCGCCGGCGGTCAGGGTGCGCCGTTGGCTCCGGCGTTTCATGCCTGGAGGTTACGCGACCCGGACATCAACCGGGTGGTGTTGAATATTGGTGGCATAGCCAATATCACCATACTGCCGCGCGCTGCCGATGCGGCAGTGCGCGGTTTCGACACCGGCCCGGGCAACGCGCTCATGGACGCCTGGATTCAACAATGCCAAGGGCGTGATTATGACGCTAAGGGTGGTTGGGCCGCCAGCGGCAAGGTTCAGCAGGATTTGCTGGAACTACTGTTGTCCGATCCCTATTTTTCAACCCCACCTCCCAAAAGCACCGGCAGGGACGACTTTAACCTGCGCTGGCTGGCCCGGCACAGGGAAAAGCTCGGCACTGACACCAGGGCAGAAGACATACAGGCCACTCTGCTGGAACTGACCGCGTCCGGCATACAGGCTGCCATATCAAGCCACGCGCCGGCGACTCAGGAGGTGCTGGTCTGCGGCGGAGGTGTGCACAACACCAGCCTGATGCAGCGCCTGCAAGCGCTGCTCCCCGACATCAGGATCTCATCCACCGACGCGTACGGTATTCACCCGGACGCAGTGGAAGCAGTGACCTTCGCCTGGCTGGCGCACCAACGGCTGGAAAACGTCCCGGGCAACCTGCCGTCCGTCACCGGGGCGCAAAAACCTGTTGTACTGGGAGCTGTCTATGCAGCAGGTAACAACGTATTACGGGCACAATAACCCGCTTAGGCAAACATTGCGGAGATTATGTCGTCCGGAAACTAGACCGAAAATGAAGAACCACAGCCGCAGGTAGTCTGGGCATTGGGATTGCGGATAACGAACTGTGCGCCTTCCAGGTTTTCCGAAAAATCGATCTCGGCGCCGGTGAGGTACTGTATGCTCATGGGGTCTATCAGGAGTTTGACGCCCTCCTTCTCCACGACAGTGTCACCATCGGTAATACTCTCGTCAAACGTGAAACCGTACTGAAACCCGGAACAGCCGCCGCCTGAGATAAAAACCCGCAACATCAGCGCCTGATTCTCCTCATCGGTAATCAATTGTTTGACCTTGGATGCGGCAGAATCCGTAAAAACAAGCGGGTCCGGCAAGGTGTGTGTTGTTTCAAGCATGGTCGTGATGTCCTCCGAGGGAGTCTGATTAATCCAGCGTCAA
Organism: Gammaproteobacteria bacterium; assembly: GCA_965116585.1. Taxonomy (GTDB): domain Bacteria; phylum Pseudomonadota; class Gammaproteobacteria; order Eutrophobiales; family Eutrophobiaceae; genus JAAXHV01. Next base: position 140,188 of record OZ220714.1, read on the forward strand.
GGCTGATTATACATTAATTGTTGCTGTTGTTTCAAGCGCGCCAGGAAGCGGGCTCAGAAAGAGTCGCTATCCAACTCAGGCGCTGCCGGTTGCAGTTCAGTCTCGGCTGTGACCGGGGTATGGATCAGCCGGCCGCTTACCTGGGCGCCGCTGGACATCTCCAGCATGTTGTAATAGACGTCGCCGGTAATGCGCGCGCTGGATTTAAGCTCAATGTGCTCGCTACTGTACACATTGCCGCTCACAGTCCCGTCGATGATGTTGTACGGGGCATGTATCTCCCCCTCTATCACCCCGCGCTCGCTGAGAGACAATACCGACGTGTTGTCAGCCTCGGAAATCACATTGCCCTTAACGACACCATCGATATGCAAACCGCTGGAAAATCTGATGTCACCATTGACTTCCGTATTTTCCCCGACTAGTGAGACGATTTTTGCTGTTTTTTGCTTTCTGTTGCTACCCAACATTTTCTGTTTCCCCATCTGCAGTGACTGGCCAATCAAATACTCGTTCAAGTTTACCCTTATCCTGGCCACTAATGGACACGGTTACCACTATAGTTTGCGCTTCAAATTTATCCGGCAAAATGAAAGTTTGCTCGAAACGCTGAAAATTCCTGAACCTGATCGCATAATCCTTGTTCCGATCGCGGCTCAGGCCACGCAACGGCAAGCGCTTGGCCGCGCCGTCCTGGATGCCCGCCACAGTGATATCCAACACCCCCTCAAACAGCTCGTCCTTGTTAGTGATATGCAGCAATATCAATTCCATTCGGTAAGCATTATGCTGCGCCAACGATTTAATCCGCAGTCCGTGCACTATCGGTGAGTTCTTGTCGTCCTTGACGTTCATGATCCCCTGGTAAAACTCCAGGTCTTTTCGCAACCGGAAGTTTTCTTCCTGCGCTTCAAGCAACTGTTGCTGCAACAGAGCGACCGCTTGTTTGTCCACCTGGTTATTCTGTTCCAGAATCACCAACCTTTCATTGAGTTGTACGTTTTCGTCAAGCAACTCCTCAGCGGACGCTCCCTCGCCCTGGCCCCACAGCAAGTTCAGGTTCCAGTTGACATCCACCTCTTCCAGGTACATCAACAACGCCAGTGGCGGCAGTAATAATAACAGCAATAACAATAGTACCCGCAGGCGCAAGGACCGGTAGGGCCTGATGATGAAATTGTTCATAACTGCTTCATCCGCACCGCGCGCCGTCACGGCCAGACCGCGACCTGTGCCAAACCGGTCGTCTCGGGCAAACCGAACAGTATATTCATGTTCTGGACTGCCTGGCCCGCCGCGCCCTTGACCAGGTTGTCCTCCACGGCAAGTACCACCGCGGTAGCGCCGTCCTGTGGTTGAAAAACAGACAGCCTGCAGGTATTGGAACCCCTGACTGACGCCGTATCAGGATGCACGCCGCGTGGCAGGACGTCAACAAAGTGTTCATGCGCATAACGGGCGCGGAAAACCTCATGCAGGTCGGCGCCCGGCTGGCGCAGGCGGGCATACAGGGTCGCGTGAATGCCACGGATGATGGGTAACAGGTGCGGAACAAAAACCAGATCAACTTTATGTTGGGTAAACCCTGCCAGGCCTTGCTTGATCTCCGGCAGGTGCCGATGCCCGGCCGCGGCGTACGCGGAAAATGACTCGCCGGCTTCGCAGAACTGCGTGGTCAGCGTTGTCTTGCGGCCGGCGCCGCTGATCCCGGATTTGGCATCGGCAATAAGGCTGTGCGTCTCTACCAGGTCGTTTTCCAGCAGCGGTAGAAAGCCCAGTTGAATGGCGGTGGGATAGCAACCGGGGTTCGCAACCAGGCGCGCGTTGGCGATTTCAGCCCGGTTCACTTCCGGCAGGCCGTACACGGCTTCATGCAAATAACCAGGACTGGCGTGCTGTTGCCCGTACCAGTGCTCCCATTGTTCCCGCTCACGCAGACGATAATCAGCCGACAGGTCGATCACCTTGACACCGGCCTCAAGCAAATCCGGAGCATGGTGCATGGCGGTACCGTTCGGTGTTGCAAAAAACACCACGTCACTGTCGGCCAGGACTGCATTGTCGGGGTCGGCATAATCTATCTCAACAACGCCGCGCAGTGATGGAAACAGCGCCGCCACCGGCTTGCCCTGTTCAGTCCGGGACGAGAGCGCCAACAGTTCCACCTCAGGGTGTCCGGCCAGCAGGCGCATCAATTCAACACCCGTATAACCCGTTGCGCCGACTATGGAAGCCCTGATCATCTGTCATATACCTGAAATAAGTGGCCCGAGTTGAGATGATAACCTTATCCCCCTATGATATTCAAATGTCAGACCGGCGTTTATTGATTGTTTCCCACATACCGTCCGCCAATACCAGGGCAATGACGGACGCGGTGGTCAAGGGCGCCTCGCACGAAGATATAGAGGGAGTGGAGTTGCGCGTCTGCGCGCCGGGCGCGGCTGGGCCGGATGACGTATTATGGGCCAATGGTATCCTGCTCGGCACCACCGAGAACTTTGGTTATATGAGCGGCGCCATCAAGGACTTTTTTGAACGGATTTACTATCCGTGCCTGGAAAAAACCGCAGGACTGCCCTATGCGCTGTTTATCCGGGCCGGCAATGATGGCGCCGGCGCCAGGACCAGCATGGAACGCATCATCACCGGACTGGCCTGGAAAGCGGTGCAGGAACCGTTAATCTGCAAGGGCGCTTACCGCCCGGAATTCCTGGCATACTGCGAGGAACTCGGCATGACCATGGCCGCGGGACTGGAGGCGAGGATCTTCTAACAATGAAACAGAGGTTTTTTACCATTCTCGGTCCCGGCCTGCTGATGGCCGCAGCCGCTATCGGGGTATCGCACCTGGTGCAATCGACCCGCGCCGGCGCGCTGTACGGGATGGACCTGCTGTTGTTCATCCTGCTGGCGTTTGTCCTGAAATACCCGACCTTCCGTTTCGGCCACGAATATGCTCACGCCACCGGCCAGCACCTGTTGACCGGTTTTCGCAAGCAGGGAACCTGGGCGGTACTGTTATGTGCCCTGGTGGTATTTTGCGTAATGTTTACCGGGTTTGCCGCAGTGGTGCTGGTGACGTCCGGCCTGGCGCTGATCAGTTTTGACCTGGACCTGCCTATCGGCCTTGTTGCGGCGGGCATCTGTGTCTTTTCCGGCGCCTGTCTGGTAGCCGGCCAGTATCGCTGGCTGGACCGGGTAACCAAAGTGTTGCTGCTCACCCTGTTTGTTTCCACCCTGGCCGCGACCGTGCTGTCCGTACCCTTGCTGGACTGGCAGCAGACCGACATCTTTACGCCGGACGTGTTGAACCGCTCATCCGCGCTGTTCCTGGCCGCCTTGATCGGCTTTATGCCGGCGCCTTTCGAAACCTGTATCTGGCAATCCTTATGGGTGCTGGAAAAGGACAAACAACACAAGCTGACCGCGCGCGAAGTCAAACTGGACTACCATGTGGGCTATTTTTCGACCCTGTTCACTGCGGTCTGCTTCCTGCTGCTCGGGGCGGCCGTGATGCACGGTTCCGGCCAGCAATTCTCTTCCTCTCCCGCGGAATTTTCCGCCCAGCTTATCAGTATCTACACCTCGCTGCTGGGTGATTGGACCCGGCCGATTATTGCGCTGGCCGCGTTTGCGGTCATGCTGTCCACGGTGCTGGTACTGCATGATGGTTACCCGCGCAATGTCTGCGCACTGGTGGAGTGCTTCCGGGTGCGAAGGTTGTCGCCACAACAGCACTTCAGAATCTATCTTGCCACGATCCTGGGAATGGTGCTGATATCCATGTCGATCCTGATGTTTTTTATCCATTCCTTCAAAACCCTGATCGATATCGCCACCACCCTGGCTTTCATCACCGCGCCGGTACTGGCCTGGTTGATACACCGGTCCATGCACTCAGACGACGTGCCCGCGGCAGCGAAACCGGCGCCGGGCCTGACCCGCTACAGCTCAGCCTGCATCTGGGCCTTGACACTGTTTGCGCTGTTTTACCTGGGACTGATTGTCTGGGGGCAAATTTAAAGGAACCTCTAATTTTTAGAGGTGCCCTTAACTCTCGCCTCTCGCCTGACAGCACCGAGTCAGGCAGCGCCTGGTAAAGGCTCCTGCTTGCGCAGGAGTGGGCGGGAGAAAACAAGCAGGAGTCTGGTGGCTACCCCTCAATACCAGAGACTACAACGCCAGCGCGCCCAGGCTGGCGCCACCACAGATGTACCAGGTCTGACCGGTGATAAAGCCACTGTCTTCCTCACACAGGAATTTGACTACACGCCCGATGTCTTCCGGCGTGCCCAGGCGTTTCACCGGGACGCTTTGTGCGATCCGGTCCTTTTGCTCGCTCTCTTCCGGTACCAGTTCGTGGAACATATCCGTGACGATGGGCCCCGGAGCAACGCAGTTTACCGTGATGCCGTCTTTGGCCAGTTCCAGCGCCCAGGTGCGCGTGATGCCGATCTGTCCGGCCTTGGTGGCGGCGTAATTGGTGCGGGTGACCAGGCCCAGCACGCCCCGGGATGAGATGAGGATAATACGGCCAAACTGCGCGGCGCGCATGGCGGGGATGAATTCTTGCGCCAGGGTGATGGCGCTGCCGAGGTGCAGTTGCGTCAGGTAATCCAGATCTGCCAGCTTCACGTCTTCCAGCAGGTCCGGCCTGATCACACCGGCATTGTGCACGAAGTGGGTTACCGCGTGGTGTTGCGCGATCTCGATACCGACGTCCCTGGTGGCCTGCTCATCCGCCAGGTCCGCGCGGTAATTGATCAGGCGTTCATGGGAAAACTCAGGCGTTTGCCGGGAAATATTCACCACCTGATAGCCACCCTCCAGGAAACGCCGGGTAATATCGGCGCCAATGCCCCGGTTGCCGCCGGTTATCACGGCTGTGTTAGTGTTTTGTGTCATATTTTGTCTCGGTTAATGTGGTTGAATTACGTAGCCGGGAGAGAGGCATTAAATTCGCTCCGATAAAATGCTGTCAAACTCATCTGCCGTATCGGCGCCGGGTTGCGCGGCAACAAACACAACCTGGCCGGATTGGTCCGGTTTGCCGGTTACCTGCACCCTGGCTCCCGTGTGCAGGCAGGACTCGGCCAGGTAAACCAGCATGACCGGGCCGCACTCGAGTTTTACCAGTCCTGTGTGCAAGGGCAACCTGTCCTTGAAAAACGGGTGGTTACTGACCCTCAACCTCGCCCAGGAAAGCACGTTACCGAGCGCACTGACTGCCTCCCAGGTCAACTCGTCAACAAGGCAACCGCTGCAGAATTCCTGCGGGGGGTATTGCACCTGCCGGCATGAGCCGCACACTTGCAGTTTGAACAAACCCTCGGCGGCGGCCTGGTTGACGTTCTGCCACAGACGGGAGCGTTGTGCCGGAGCGGCGCTCATCGATCGCCTCGCCCCAGGATCATGGCGCTGGTGCACAGGCAACGGTCGTAGTTCACCATACCGTAGCCGCTGACCATGCCGGTCCTGGCTCCGGCCACCTGGTTGGGCAACTCCGTTGCGGTAAGCTGGCGTAGCGCCTCGACCGTGCCCAGGAACCCTCCGGCCGCGCCGGCCTGCCCCGCGGACAATTGCCCGCCACAGGTATTATGCGGCAAGCCTCCCCCGTTCCAGGTCAACGGGTGCGTGCGCACAAATTCCGGCCCTGAGCCTTTTTCACAAAAGCCCAGGTCTTCCATCTGGATCATGGAGATAACCGGGTAATCGTCATAGGTCTGTACAAAATCAATCTCATCCGGGCCGATACCGGCTTGTTCATACATCCGGTCCCGGTACAGCCCCCAACCGCCGCGAAAATGCACCGGGTCATCAGCCCAGGCGTTATGCCGCTCCCCGGCCGCCAGCAGCCTGGCGTAAGGCAGTTCCAGGGCTTCCGCCCGCTTGACCGTCATCACCAGGAAACCGTCGGCGCCGGCTACCGGCATGACACAGTCGTACAGGTGCAAGGGTTCGCTGACGGGACGGGCGCCCAGGTAATCCTCCATGGATAACGGCTTGTTAAAGATTGCCCGGCCCGCGGCCAGGGCGTTTTCCCGCTGGGCCACACAGATGCGCCCGAAGTCTTCCCGTCGCGCGCCGAACTGCTCCATGTAATGACGGGTAATCATGGCAAACACCGTATTCGGCCCGCCGGCGCCGTAGGGATAGACAGCATCCGTGGAAAAGCGGCTGAAATTTTCCACCAGGTTCACAAACGTCTCAGCCGTGGCCGTATCACCGCCTATACAGGCCACAACCCCGGCATCGCCCGCTTGCACCGCCCGCGCCGCGCGCTGCGCCGCGATCGGGCCGCTGGCGCCGCCCATGGGTATCTGCTCCAGCCAGCCCGGCGCGATGTCCAGGTATTCGGTCATGCCCACTACGCTGTCCGGCGCCAGGGTGAAGCTGGCAACGGCCAGGCCATCCACCTCGTGTTTCTGTAATCCGGCGCGTTGCAGCAGTTGCGCAAACGTCATGCCGATAAACCACGCGGCGCTGTGCTCACTGCGTTTTACATAAGGCAGGCTGGTAGCGGCGACCAGCGCCACGTCCTCATACGGCAACATGTTTGTTCCTGCGCTTGCGCTCTCTGAGGTCGATACCACGGCCTTCTTCCACCAGCTTTCCGGCCAGCGCCTTGATCTCGCCGCGTTGCAGTTTCTGTGAGGCAGTCATGGGCAATTCAGTCACGAACAGGTACCAGGCCGGCGCCTTGTAATAAACCAGGTGTTCCGTGCAGAACGTGTACAAGGCTTCAGCCACGTCCCGTTCGGAACCCGCACCCTCATTCAGGATCACGCACGCGCCGACCTCCTCGCCGCGGGTCTCGTCATACACGGGCGTGACCGCGCAGTTGGCCACGGCCGGGTGTTGGAACAGTACGTTTTCCACTTCCACCGCAGCGATATTCTCACCGCTGCGCCGGATAATATTCTTGCGGCGGTCGACGAAATGAAAAGAGCCGTCGGCGCTGATACGCACCACGTCGCCCGTATGGAAATAACCGCCTTCCCAGGCCCGCGCGGTTTCCTCCGGGTTCTTGTAATAACCGGAGAAGAACCCCTTGCGCGGGTTGTCTCCCCTGGCTCGGATCAGCAATTCACCCGGTTCTCCCGGCGCCACGTCGTTACCCTGTTCATCCACCAGGCGATACTCGATCACGTCCGGCGCCCTGCCGATACAGCGGGTGCCGATATGGCGGGGTTCCTTGTTGGCCGTGATGCACACGTAAGTGCCGGTTTCGGTCATGGCCCAGCCTTCCACCAGGGGGAAACCGAAGCGCTGTTCAAAACGTTGCAGGTGTTTGGGATCGACGCCGGCGCCGAAACCAAACTTGACCTGCCGGCCCACGTTGTCCTGCGCGGTGTCAGGCTGGTTCAGTAAAATTGCCGGGATCACGCCCAGGTAATGCAGGCAGGTCGCGCCGGACTCGCGCACCGTCTCCCACCAGGTGGAGGCGTGAAAACGGTCCAGTTGGATGATGCAACCGCCGCTCATGATCATCGCCATCATGGAACACAGCGCATTCATGTGTACCAGCGGCAGCGGTGTAAGCAGGCGCTCCTCCCCGTAGCTCAGGCGGCAGTAGCCGTCTATGTTGGCGTACCATTCCCCCATGCAGGTAAAGTACTCGTTGTTCAACATGCAGCCCTTGGGCGTGCCGGTGGTGCCGGAGGTGTACAGCACCGCCACCTCGGTATTCCGGTCCGGCGTCCCCGGCGCCGTCACCCCGCGGCAGGGAGGCAGCCCGTCCATGGCTTCGGTATCGACAACAGGAATATCACCCTCCTGCTCGGCCAGGGCATCCTCTAGCTTGTCCCGGTAACAGGGCAGGCACAGCACCAGGCAGGCGTCACTGTGGTTGATGACGTAAGCGATTTCCCGGGGCAGGAAGCCGGAATTGACCGGCACCACGCTCACCCCGAGCCGGTTCAGGGCCAGGAAGTGCAGGAAAAACTCGGCCCGGTTATCCAGCATGACCGCCACGCGCACCCCATGCCCGTAACCGGCGCGTGCGTATTGCTCGCTCAGTGCATTGGCAGCCTGCAACGCCTGCCCATACGTGTAATCGACCGGCCCGTCATGATAGTCCCCGGCCGCCTGGCGCGGCACGTGCAGGAACGCCTGGGCAGCGACCCTGCCTTCGGTTTTCAGGAACTCGGTATATACGGTAGCCATGGGTGCAGAGCAGTCTGTTGGCGCGCAATTATAACACCGTTCGTCACTCGTTCCCCATTCCATAGCCCCCCTCTCCATAGCCCCCTCCTCCCGGCGTCTCCATGACAAACAGGTCGCCGGCATGCACCTGCACCTCGTCATCACCCTTGAGTTGTATGCACTCGCCACTCGCGCGCAGCACAAAGTTGTTGCCGCACTGTCCCGGCTGTCCGCCTGCCAGGCCGAAGGGTGGTACGCTGCGATGGGAGCTCAGCGTGGTCAGGGTCATGGTTTCCAGGAAGCGTAATCTACGCACCACGCCGTCTCCACCGCGCTGCCTGCCGTGGCCGCCGGAGCCCGTGCGTATGGAAAACTCCTCCACCCGTAGCGGGAAACGCGCCTCCAGTATTTCCGCATCGGTCATGCGGGTATTGGTCATATGGCTATGCACTGCGTCGGCGCCCGGGTGTGTTGGCCCGGCGCCCGTGCCGCCACACACGGTGTCGTAGTTCTGGTAACGCGCGTTGCCGTAGAAAACATTGTTCATGGTGCCCTGTGAGGCGGCCAGCGCTCCCAGCGCGCCGTAAAGCGCGTTGGTGATAGCCTGGGATACCTCGATATTGCCTGCCATCACTGCCGCCGGGTAGTGTGGCGCGATCATGGAACGCGCCGGCAGGATCAGCTTGATCGGCTTGAGACAGCCTTCGTTCAACGGGATGGCATCGCTGACCAGGGTGCGTAACACGTACAGGATCGCGGCCCTGCAGACCGCGCCAGGCGCGTTGTAGTTGCCCGGGTTCTGCCGGGAGGTGCCGCGGAAGTCAATACAGGCCGCGCGCCGGTCACGGTCCACCGTTATCCTGACCCGGATCACGCAACCCTGGTCCATGGGATATTCAAACTCCCCGTCCGGTAACTGTTCCAGCGCCCGGCGCACCGCTTCCTCGGCATTGTCCTGTACGTGTTTCATGTAAGCGCTCACCACGTCAACGCCGTAATGTTCGATCATTTTGCGCAGTTCGCCAAGTCCGGTCTCGTTGGCGGCAACCTGTGCCGACAGGTCGGCCAGGTTCTGCTCGACATTGCGGCAGGGGTACCTGCCCGAACCCAGCAATTCCCGCAGTGCCTGTTCTCGCAACCGGCCGTTCCGTACCAGCAGGAAGTTGTCCACGAGCACGCCTTCCTCCTCGATATGGGTACTGTCCGGCGGCGCCGAACCGGGTGTGCGCCCACCGATATCGGCGTGGTGCCCACGGGAAGCCAGGTAGAACAGGATGCGTTCTCCCTGCTCGTCAAACGCCGGTGTGACCACGGTGACGTCGGGCAGGTGCGTGCCGCCTGCATAGGGGGAATTGAGCATATACACGTCGCCGGGCCGGAGCTGGCCGCAGTTGACCTTGAGCACGGATTTGACGGATGCCCCCATGGAACCCAGATGCACGGGGATGTGCGGCGCATTGGCTACCAGTTCGCCCTCGGCGTTGAACAGTGCACAGGAGAAGTCCAGACGTTCCTTGATGTTGACGGAATAGGCGGTGTTCTGCAGGGTAACACCCATCTGTTCGGCAATAGACATGAACAGGTTATTGAACACCTCCAGCATGACCGGGTCGGCTGCGGTTGCCACCGTTTCCCTGCGGTCACGTTCAACATAACGCGCAAGCGTCAGGTGGCCGCGCCGGTTCAGCGCCCCGCGCCAACCCTGTTCCACGACAATCGTGCCCGTGGTTTCAATGATAACAGCCGGACCCACCAGTACCTGGCCGGGTTGCAGCGCCGCGCGCAGGTACAGGGGGACGTCCTGCCAGCCGCCATCCACATACATCCGTACAGACTCCCGCACCGGCGCCTCTGCTGCCGTAGCAGGCATGGCCGGTTCCGGGTCCATCCCGGCTTCCGTCTCAGCCACCGCTTCCACTGACAATGACTCAACCACCAGGCCCCGTTCCCGCGCAACAAAGCCGAAGCGGCGCTGGTGCGCGCGTTCAAACGCGGCGCGCATGGCCGCGGCGCTGCCGGCCGCAACCTGCAAGCCGGTATCGGCGCCCTGGTAACGTATCAGCACCCTGGTGAGCGTTGCTATCTGTTGTTCCGCAACACCTTGTTCCCGTAGCGCGCGCCGGGCTGCGGCAGCCAACGGCGCGCTCTGTGCGGCGACCTGCGCCTGCACGCCGGCTTCGGCAAACTCTATCCCAAGCTGGGCCTCACGCACGACCCGGAGCTCGGCCAACCCCATGCCGTAGGCGGACAATACCCCGGCCAGCGGATGCAGAAAAATACGCTCCATGCCCAGGGTATCCGCGACTGCGCAGGCATGTTGGCCCGCGGCGCTGCCAAAGCAAGCCAGTGTGTAGTCAGTAACGTCGTAACCGCGCTGCAAGGAGATTTTCTTGATGGCATTGGCCATGTTCTCGACCGCTACGCGTAAAAAGCCCTGGGCCACGCCCTCGGCGCTGGTGGCTTTGCCCTGTGCGCCGGCAACTTGTTGCGCCAACTCGGAAAACTGCCTCGCGACGGTTTCCCGGTCCAGCTTTTCATTGCCTGCCATACCGAATATGGCAGGGAAATGATCCGGCTGGATTTTCCCCAGCATAACGTTACAGTCGGTGACGGTCAGCGGTCCGCCGCGCCGGTAGCAGGCCGGACCGGGGTTGGCGCCGGCGGATTCCGGCCCTACCCTGAAGCGGGCGCCGTCAAAACGCAGCAGGGAACCGCCGCCCGCGGCCACCGTATGGATATTCATCATGGGTGCGCGCATACGCACACCGGCCACCTGCGTCTCAAAACTGCGCTCATGCTCGCCGTCGTAGTGACTCACGTCCGTAGAGGTGCCGCCCATGTCAAAACCGATCAATTTGTGCAAACCGCTCATGGCGGCAGTACGAACCATGCCCACCACACCGCCCGCAGGCCCGGAGAAGATGGCGTCCTTGCCCTGGAAGCGACGCGCATCGGTAAGCCCACCGTTGGACTGCATGAACATCAGGCGCGGGCCGCGTCCATCCTCAATGCCCAGTGCTTCAGCCACCTGTGCCACGTAACGGCGCAGGATGGGCGACAAATAGGCGTCCACCACGGTGGTATCGGCGCGGGAAACCAGCTTCACTAACGGGCTCACCTCATGACTCAGGGATATCCGGGTAAACCCGATCTGTGTGCAGAGCTCACCCACCCGGCGTTCGTGCTCGGGATAACGGTAACCATGCATCAAAGCAACGGCAACCGACCGTATGCCCGTAGCGTAGACTGACTGCAGCTCAGCCTTCACCTGTTCTTCAGCAAGGGGGCGCAGCACTTCACCGCGCGCGTCAACGCGCGCATCCACTTCGACCACACGCTCGTACAACAGGCTCGGCAGTACGATATGCAGGTCAAACAGGCGCGGGCGGTTCTGGTAGCCGATGCGCAAGGCATCGCCGAACCCCCGGTTGGTAACAAACAGGGTACGCTCACCCTTACGCTCCAGCAGCGCATTGGTGGCCACGGTAGTGCCCATCTTGACATGCTCGATGGTATCGGGAGGAATGGCAACACCGGGCGCCAGCCCAAGCAGGTCACGAATACCCTGCACTGCCGCGTCCCGGTAGCGTTCGGGATTCTCCGAGAGCAACTTATGGCTGAGCAACCGGCCTGCAGGCGTCCGGGCGACAATATCGGTAAAGGTGCCGCCGCGATCGATCCAGAATTGCCACATGTTTGAATGTTCCTGTATCGGCGAGTTTGAGACGGGTGCGGAATATTAAGTGAAATACTTTGCGCTACTGATTATACTTTATACTCGAGAGGGGGTGATTATGAAGCGCATACTTTCCATTCTGACGTTATCCGGCCTTTGTCTTGCGCTGGTTACCATGCCAGCGGCCGCGGATGAGACACCCACCCTGGCAATTGCCGGGGGACAACTGGTAGATGGTTACGGCGGGCAACCTGTGCACAATGCGGTGGTGCTGGTAGCCGGCGAGCGCATCAGCGCAGTCGGTAACGTGGATACGGTGACCATTCCCGACGGAGTGGAAACCCTGGATGTGAACGGCATGAGCATCCTGCCGGGGTTGTGGGAATCACATGGGCATTTGTTCCATATCGGTGAAGGCGACCCGGGAGCGTTTCCGGTCAAATTCAAGGCCCAAGCGCACTCGATCATGGCGGCGGTGGCAAAAACCTCGTTATTGGCGGGCATCACCTCATTTCGCGACACCGGTGGACCTGTCACCGAACAACAGGCCCTGAAGGCGGATATCGAAGCAGGGCGGTTACCGGGTCCCAGGCTGTTCCTGGCCGGGCCCATCTTGCACCAGCGCAACCCGGACAAGCCCAATATCCGCAGGGATTACCTGGTCGGTTCCCCGGCGGAAGCAAAAGAGGTGACGGAACAGGTGATCAAGCTGGGGGTTGACCAGGTCAAAGTGTACGGGTTCTGGGACCTGGACATACTCAAGGTGATCGTGGATACGGCCCACCAGGCCGGCCTGGGTGTGGATGCCGACGTGCGACATATTAATGCCTACCGCACCGCGATCGAGGCCGGGGTAGATCGGATGCATCACGTCTTCACCGCGGATCCCCTGTCCGATTACAATGCCGAAGACCTCCGTCTGCTGGTGCGCGGCATCAAGCCGGTACCGACCGGCCCCAGGGCCAATATCCTGCGCGGGCCCTACATCATACCCACTATTGAAATGCGCAACGCCTACGTGCGCGTGTTTGATTTTCCGGAGGCCCTGGACCATCCCAGGTTCAAACAACAGTATTCCCCGGAGGTCTACCGGCACCTGCGGGATACCTGGAAACACCCCAACGCGATACCCTGGGGCATCGGCGCGCCGGAACGTATCAAGGTCGCCAAGCGCAAACTGAAAACCTTTATCGAGGCTGGCGGACGCGAGCAGGTCGTTGCCGGCACCGATGCCGGTTCCCCGTTCAACGTGCACAGCCCGCTGACCAAAGAGATGCAGCATTACCTGGAAGCCGGCCTGACGCCCATGGAAGTCATCCAGAGCGCCACCTTGCGCGCGGCGCAGCTACAAGGGGTTGAGCAGGACCTGGGCTCGGTAACGGCAGGGAAGTATGCCGACATGGTGATCGTGGACGGCGACCCGCTGCGCGACATCACCCTGCTGCAACACAGGATCGTCCTGGTTATCAAGGGCGGTAAAGTGTACACCCCATGAGGAGAAGCTGATGTTGAAGACAAGACTGCCTGTTATTGCCATATTACTGACTGTTCTCAACGGCGCGGCGGGCGCCCAGGATATGACCGAATACTATACGGTGATGCACCCGGACAAGTTCACCATTGACTGGACCGGTTTCTATCACAAGATGAATGCGCGCACGGCCGCGGTCAGGGAGGAATTCCCGCATCACCTGGACCTGGCCTACGGGGAAGACCCGAAACAGCGTCTTGACCTGTACCTGCCGCAAGGTGAGGTTACAGGCGCGCCGGTGTTCCTGTTCCTGCACGGCGGCGGGTTCCGGGAAGGCGACAAGGCCCACTATGGCGCCGTGGCCGAACCGTTTGCCAATGCGGGCATCATCACGGCAGTCGCCAGCTACCGGCTGACCGGCAGCGGCGCGCATTACCCGGACCAACCCGACGACACCAGGCTCGCAGTGAAATGGTTATATGAAAACGTCGGGGACCACGGCGGCGATCAACAAGCCATTTTTGTCGGCGGCCATTCCGCCGGCGCCATCCTGTCTGCGGACATCGGCGCGGATCGCGCCTGGCTGGTCGAGATGGGCATGCCGAAAGAGATACTGAAAGGCATCATACCCGTGAGCGGGCCTTACGACGTGCGCGAGCGAGGCCGGCCGGGTGAAGTGTATACCTATGCCCCCACCCCGGAACTGCGCGCGCAGGCCAGCCCCATCCTGCACGTAAATGATGCGGTTCCCGTGGCGCTGATCGCAGTCGGGTCCGAGGAAGGCTATCAGGAGTCATCCGTGGCATTCACCAGGGAATTGCAGTCAGCCGGCGTTGACGCCCACTACCTGTTACTGGAAGGAGAAGACCACGCCGACACGGCGCTGTCCCTGGCGAATGGGGAGAGCGAACTATTCCGGCGGGTCAGGGAGATGATACTGGGGCCGGAGTAAATCACTCCGACCCCGGCAATCAAGTACGGTATGGGCTAAAAATCAAACGATTTACGCACCGATAAAGAGACCATGCGCGGCCAGGGACGGACCATTCCCGGGGGGACCCACCCAGGTAAGTCAAGCCGGGACGGCTGATTGCCACCGTTAAAGATGTAAGCCAGGGTCTCATCCTCATCCAGCACGTTGTCGACGCTTAACACGGCAGACCAACCGTTGCCGTCGACCCCGGCTCTCAGGTTTAGAACGGAATAACTGTCCATCTCACGATAAGTGATAAAGGTCGGCCTCAATTCATTGGTCTGTTCATCCACCCAGGAAAAATCACCACCGACAAACCCGGTCCAGCCGGCCCACCCCAGGGGTAGTTCATAACGGCCGTTCAAGCTGAAGGTGGTTTCCGGGACATGGGGAATTTTATCGCCATCCATACCGTTGGCCGGTATCGGCGCGTCCGCGGTCAGTTCCGCATCGCTGTAGTTAAACGTAGCGCCGAAAGACAGTCCTTCAGCAGGATGTACCTGGGCTTGCAGTTCAACCCCGAGGACTTCCGCGGTACCTCCATTTCCCCGGTAAGAGAAAGTCAGCCCACCGGGAGCGGTCGCCTGTTGCCGGGCCTGTATATCCGTCCAGTCAAGATAGTAAAAGGAACCGTTCAAAATAAACTTGCCATCTGCCCAGGCGGTTTTGACCCCCGCTTCATAACTGTCCACCGAGTCGGAACCAAACCCCGCGGGAATGGTCGCACCAGCGATGCTGGCTGCCGTCTGATCGTTTGGGCCACCGGAGCGGAAGCCCTGGGCAAACTGGAAGTACGTCATGAGGTCATCAGTCACATCCAGGGAAACGTTTGCCTTGAAAATGATGTCTTTCTCACCAAATGCAAGTTCCGGGCCGGGGCCGGTGCCGGGCCTGCCCGGAAAGCCGGTCACCGCGGCGGCGATTTCTGATAACTTGAAATCAAACCAGCGAAAACCGCCCGTTACATTCAAGCGCTCGGTGACGTCCCAGGACAACTCGCCGAATAACGCTTTCTCATCAACCGAGGTGTCCACTGTGCGGTCCAACAACGAAATTGACTCAGGTGTGACCCTGCCGCTCACTGGGTCTACCGTTATCACCTTGCTCCTGAAGAAACGTTCTTCCGACTGGCGAAATCCGCCAAGCAATAACTGAAAAGGACTGTCCCAACTGGAAGCAAAGCGGATTTCATTGGTGAATAACTCGCGATTCTGGGGCTGAACAATAAAAGACTGCCCGGTGCCGTCAGCAGGAAAAGACAGGCGGGTGATAATCTCAATCTCGGCAGAGGCGTCCCGTCTGGAGTAGGTATCCCGCTGCATCATGGATGATGTGAAAAGCACATTGCCCCACTCCGGGTCATATTCAAACTTGACGTTGTACATGTCGGTCTCGTCATCAAAGCTGGCGTCGGACATATCCGTGTTGTAATACTTGGTAGGCGTTGGACCGCCGTTGAGTGTCGGGCTCACGGGAAGATCGATCAACTGGTCCATCCACCCGGCCCTGGCATTAGTCCTTGCATCCTGGTGCATGCCCAACACCGAAAATTTCAGATTATCCGTCACCTGTACAGCCAGTATGCCGCGCAGGGCTTCGGTGTCATCGTCATTGCCGTCTTTCCTCCACTGATCGTCGATATAACCATCGTTATCAATCTTTATCCCGGCAAACCTGAGTGCCACCTTGTCCTTGACGATGGGTATGTTGACCGTTGCATCGACCGTGTAACCGAGGCCGTCCGAGTGGCGGGTGGAATTGAACCCCGCACCGACGTCCATGGAGGCCTGGCTCATATCGGGGTAAGCAGGTATCCACCGGATCGCACCGGAAAGGGAACTGGAGCCGAAGGTGGTTCCCTGCGGCCCTTTCAGCACCTCGATACGGTCCATATCGAACAGCCTGATGTCAATTGAGCGCCCGCCGGCCGCGGTCAGCATGTTACCGGTAACGACGATTTCATCGAAATACAGACCCACGGTACCGGCGCCGGCCGAGTTGATGCCGCGTATGTTGTAGCGCTTGTCACCGGGCCCCTGGTCGACGGCACTCAAACCCGGCACCTGGCGGAAAAAATCGTTGAAGTCCAGCGCCCCTGCTTCCTGCAGGCTGTCCCCGCTGATCGCCTGCACGGACAGGGGTATGTCCTGGATCAACGTGTCACCGCGCTTGGTGGCAGTCACCACAATTTCTTCAATCTGGGCCTGCACCAGTCCGCCTTGACCGCATAGCAAAACAACCAGACAACAGGACAGGATGTGATTAATTGTACGGCCAGGTAAATATCTCATGTTCCACCTCCCCGGTTCGGGGGTTGATAAGCAAAAGCATCACGCGGGTAGGCGGCGCCTTTGTAAATAACGGTTTCAATCTTGCGAATATTTTCGATATCTTCCAGCGGATTGGCGCTCAGGATCAGCAGGTCGGCCAGTTTCCCGGTTGCTACGGTACCCAGTTGGTCCTCAACGCCGATCACCATAGCGCCGTTGCGGGTGGCTGCCACCAGCGCTTCCATCGGGGTCAATCCGGCCTGCACGAACAGCTTGACCTCCCAGGGCAGATTGTAGCCCTGGAAGTTGTACCCCACCGGCCCGCCGGCATCGGTGCCTGCAGCAACTATTACGCCGGCTTGGTGTGCTTTCAGGATATTCTCACTGAAAACCGGGATCTTCTCCTCGGCCCACTGGTAAACCGGCATGTCGGCCACGGCCAGGAAGCGGCGGGTCTCTTCGGCGCGATAGTCCGGGTCCTGCATATAATCCAGAAGAAAATGGGGAACGCTGCCGCGCAGGATCGGATCATTCAGGTCAGCCGCCGCCTCGTCGTGCCGCAAAAACGCCTCCCACAGGCTGTGGGTGGGAACAAACATCACGTTATTCTCGACCATGTCCTGCAGGATGGTGTCGCCCGGCGGGATGGGGTCTTCGAGTCCATGGACGATCGCTGTGGATGACATGGCTACGGCCGAGTGAAATTCGTCCAGGTTGATGGCATGCGTATAGATGGGAACATCGTTCTCCCGGGCGACTTTGGAGATGGCCATCATCATCTCCTCGCTCATCCTGTTATAGGTGCCCGAAGCACCCAGGCCGTCCTCGATAATCACTTTGAACCCATCCGTGCCGCGGCTGATGTAATCCTGCGCGCGAGCCACGGCATCATCGGCATCGCCCAGTGCGCCGCCATGCCGACTACCCCAACCATCCACGGGCGTAAACGAACGGCCCATCACATAGAGTCTGGGCGAGAGCAAGCGCCCTTCCCGCTCGGCCTGGCGCTGCTCGAAGATCCAGTCCACCTCGGAGGAAACGTTCAATACGGTGGTGACGCCGTTGTAGAGAAAAGCCCTGGGGTTGTTCTCGACGACCCTGACTTTCTCTTCGGGTGTAAGCTGAAAGACAATGGGAGCGTCCATGTGGACATGAGCGTCGATCAAGCCGGGGATGACATATTTCCCGCTGCCGTCGATGGTCTCCGCAGCGGAAGCAGCCGATAAATCCGGGCCGATTTCAATAATCCGCCCATCGGCAATGCGAATATCGACCCCAGCGTGCGGGTCGGACCCGGTGCCGTCGATCAGGGTGACATCCGTAATGATGAGTTCGCTGCCGGAACCTGCCTGGTCACCAGAGCAACCCGACAAACACAACAGCAACGCAAGGGTAATGCATGTGAACTTCTTCATCCCTCCCCCAAGATTTAATTGGAAGCCACAAACAACTACTTTGCAATAATGACAGCAATCAGGTTAATTTTCAACTTATGATTTGCTCACTATGATTCAGGCACTTATGATTCGATCAATATCTCCCGCGCGTACTGGAGTTCGGCGAGTGCGTCGCGCACATGACCGGAGCGCGAGAAAGTCGCTTCCCGGGCGCTGTGTATGAGTTCCTCCGCCCTGCGCAATCTCCCCACCGCCAACGGATGGAGATTCACGCCTTCCAGGACTATGATGGCGTCTTCCGTCTCATAGGCCGCTCGTCGTATCAGTTCGAGCGCCCTTTCATTCTCAAAAATACCCTTCTCCAAACTGGTCTCCAGAAGCTGAATAGTTTCGCGAATGTTGTCGAGTACGTTGATGACTCTCAGGAACGCTCCGATAGCGAGGACCTCGCTGGCGGACAAATCAGTCTCGGTTCCGAATCGATTGGCAAGCGCAACCCCTACCTCCGAGTTCCTGAACGTATCGAGATTGTAGATGTCCACCGCTTCCTCGACCGATTTCACGAAGCCGCTATGGAACAGCGGTCCGGCGTCCGCGGCCTCGACCACCGGTGGTGTATTGAACTGGTGTGTGTCCTTATAACCATCGTCCAACGGAATGAGTTCGGTCGGTTTTCCCGGCGCAAACTCCTCGCCGGTGGCATGGACTATGCTGCCAAGATTCACGATGCGGCCCTGCGGCAGCACGCTTGCCTGGAGCGAAGACGCGCCGGCATTGATATGGCAGACATTGCAACGCCCGTTCTTATTATCCCTGTCAATGAAGAGGTCCTGTCCACGCAGCGCCAGATCCCCCTTCAATGGCAGAGGAAGCGACAATTCTTCCTGGCGACCAATGCTCAGCATGAACGCTTCCAACGCGTCCAGTTCTTCATCGGTGGGAAGTCGAAAATCAATCCCGGGCACGCGAGCCAGTGTTTTGGGCATGTGCTGGAGGACTGCGCCGAAGGCAAATGACCTGAGACTGCCGTCGCCGATCGCCCCATCCCCCGCCCAACCGGTGAGCGGTTCCATGAAATCAATCCGGTTCTCCATACCTTCGTGGGGCATGCCCTCTATGCTGGTGCGGACGGAACGCAGGGAATTCACCGTGCGCATCACAAAATTATTCTCGAGATCGTCGAAACCATCAGTGTTCATCAGGATCAAGCCCCATTTCCGCAGGAGTTCGGCTTTTTCGAAGTTCTCCCCCAACTCAGGCATGAACTCGTGGGCGAAGAGCGGGTCGTCGTCGGGCAACGTGGCGATGAATGCCGGCGTGATGCGCCAGTTGTCCTCGGGGCGGTGGCAGGTAACGCAGGTCCGGCCGTTCCCGCCGAACGTCTCGTTGAAAAAGATATCCTCTCCTTTCACCACGAGATCCGCCTCGGTGCTTGCCGGCACCCCCTGGAAAAGAGTGTATAAACACACGAACAAGACAACGACTGCCAGTATCGGCTTCACGTTTCCTCTCCTGGTGGTGCATGACTTTGCCATCTATCCCTGGCATCAAGAAGTTCCCGGTGGGTTTGCAGCATTTCCGTCACTGTAACAGGGTCAGCCAGGCCCTGTTCTGCAGCCTGTACGAAGCTGCCGATCAAACCGGAGTACTCTGCTTCTTCCCGCACGCCTGGACGCTCTCCCGATAAAACAACTGAACGGGGACCGTCTTCATCCGGCCATTCTACCGAAATTTGAAGGCGATAATCAGCGTTTCCTCTCATATCCACCGAAATTCCAAGTTCCGTTTCTCCGAGCCAACCCCTAAGCGAAACCTGGAGGGGGTAATCACCCGGCAGGCTATCCGGCACGGTGAGGCCGGTCAGCGCCCGTCCCCGTGCCCCACAGAGCCAGCGGACCAGGTCATGACAATGGATTCCCAACACAAAATAAGCTCCCCCACTACGCACCGGGTCACGTATCCAACTCTTGCCGGCAGCCAACCGGTCAATCCCCAGTTGATAGCTGCAATGTACCCTGCGGGGAACAACCGGGCCGTCTTCAGACCGGCGTAAACGCCGTATCTGGTCGTTGAAACGAAGACGATAACCAAGATGAACAGGGAAATCAGCGGACGGCAGGACAAGTTCAAGTTTCCTCAATTCGTCCCGTGAGATACAGAGCGGCTTCTCAACCATCACTGCCTTTCCCGCCGATACCGCTTTCAGAGCCATGTTGGCATGAAGATCATTGGGTGCGGCAATCGTGAGCGCATCGACACTGGGCAAGAGGTCTTCCAGGCTGTGATACCAGGAGACAGCCGAACCCGGCGACCGGCGCGAGACCACGCCGACCAGGCGTGCGCCGTGCGCCGACAAGTGTTTTGCATGAATCCTGCCGGCATCTCCCCAGCCGACGACTCCTACTCGCAAGCCCATTGCCGAAGAACCCTACTCATCCAGGGATGATGCTTCAGTGGTTCATTGCTCCAGCAAATTCCGGTAGATCTTACCGCCCTTCATCACCAGCAGGATATTGCGCAATGCTTTGATGTCCTGCGTCGGGTCCCTGTCCACGGCAACGACATCGGCATATTTGCCTGCTTCCAACGTGCCTGTCTCATCCCCGGCTTCCAGCATCCTGGCAGTTTCCACGGTCGCCGAGCGCAACGCTTGCAAAGGCGTCATCCCCGCTTCCACGTAGTATTGTGCCTCGCGGGCAGTCGCCGTGGTGCCGTCATTGGGCTCGGCCGGCATCTGGTCGGTGCCCAGGGCGATGTTGACTCCTTCCTCGATGGCCATTTCCAGTGCTCGCCAGTGCGCCTTACCGGCGGATTCACGCCGTTTCAGGTACCAGGGCGGGGAACCGATACGCTCGAAAAACGGCGCCGTGGCCGGCTGGCTGACGACGATGGTGGGTACCAGCCAGGTGCCGTGTTCTTTCATCTTCTTCAGGGTTGGACGATCCAGGAAATAGCCATGCTCTATGCAATTGATCCCGGCATCCACGGCAATGTTCGTCGCCACCGGAGAGCCTGAGTGCGCCGTTACCTTCACGCCGAAGCGGTGTGCCGCGTCGATCACCGCACCGATCTCCTCCGGTGTCATCAAAGCCTCGGCCAGGCCGCCGCCGTCTGTGGCTATCCCGCCGGAGATCGCTATCTTGATCCATTGCGCGCCGGCGCTGATCTGGGTACGCGTACCTTTTATCAATGCCGCGGGGCCGTCATACTTGGTCCTGCCGCTTTGTTTGGAACCATGCCCGGCGCTGATCGCCAAGGCTTCTCCGGCGCTGTAGATGCGCGGGCCATCCACCTGTCCCTTGTTTATCGCCCGCATCAGCGCCAGGTCGGCATGGGCACGGTCACCGGTCAGGCGAATCGTGGTCACGCCGGCCTGCAAACTCTCACGCGCGTTCGCCGCCATACGCAGGGCCAGTGCCGCCTCGCTTTCATCAGCAAGTTCTGCCGCCAGCTTGCCGGGCAGCACCAGACCCAGGTGCACGTGCATGTTCATCAGGCCTGGGATCAACCAGGCGCCGTTGGCGTCTATCTGTTCGGCGCCGTCAGGAATGTTAACACTGCCGGCGTCACCGATTGCTGCGATCCGCTCCCCTTCCACCAGGATAACAGCATTCTCAATCGGCGCCGCACCATCCAGGTCAACCACTGTGCCGCCAACGATAGCGGTAGTGGCGGCTGCCTGCGCTGTCAGGATAAATGCTGTGAGGAAGATCAGGACTGCAAGACTTGACAAAGCCCGGTTTACGCTCATTTCATATCTCCTTGTTCGCAAAATGAGGAGGACGGAATTTTATATAGCCACGCTATTCATTAACCATAGATGGTTACAGATTATTACGGTAAACCTTACCGCCCTTCATCACCAGCAGGATATTGCGCAAGGCCTTGATGTCTTCCGTCGGGTCACTGCCCACGGCAACGATATCGGCATATTTACCCATTTCCAGAGACCCGATCTCATCCTCCGCCTCCAGCAGCCTGGCGGGTTCTATGGTTGCCGCGCGCAACGCCTGCAGCGGGGTCATGCCGGCCTCCGCGTAGTATTGCGCCTCGCGCGCGGTCGCGGTGGTGCCGTCATTGGGTTCGTGCGGCAACTGGTCCGTACCCAGGGCGATATTCACGCCCTCCTCAATGGCCATCTGCAGCGCCTTCCAGTGCGCTATGCCGGCGGAATTACGCCGTTCGAGGTACCACGGCGGCGAACCGATCGCCTTAAAAAACGGCTCTGTGGCCGGTTGGCTTACGACGATAGTCGGCACCAGCCAGGTGCCGTGCTCCTTCATTTTCTTGAGGGTCGGCCGATCAAGGAAGTAACCATGTTCTACGCAATCCAGTCCGGCATCAATGGCAATGCTTGTGGCTGTCGGGGAACCGGAATGCGCCGTCACCTTCACCCCGAAGCGGTGGGCAGCGTCGATCACCGCGCTGATCTCCCCGGGTGTCATCAGTACTGCGTCAAGATCACCCCCGGCCGTGGCTATTCCGCCGGATATAAGGATCTTGATCCATTTCGCCCCGGCGCTGATCTGCGTGCGCGCCGCTTTGACCAGTTCATCCGGGCCGTCGTAATTTTTCTTCCCATCTTTTTTCGAACCGTGCCCCGCGGTGATAGACAGCGATTCACCGGCGCTGAAGATACGCGGACCAATGGCCTGGCCCTTGTTGATCGCTCTCATCAAGGCCAGGTCGGCATGTGCCGTATCACCCGGCAAACGTATAGTGGTGACGCCGGCCAGCAGGGCCTCACGCGCGCTCGCAGCCATGCGCAACGCCAGCGCCGCTTCACTTTCATTGGCCAGTTCAGCCTTCATCTTGCCGGGCAAAATGAGGCCGAGGTGCACGTGCATGTTCATCAGACCGGGGATCAACCAGGTGCCGCTTGCGTCAACCTGTTCGGCGCCGTCCGGTATTTCCACACTGCCTGCTGCACCGATTGCCGCAATCTGCTCCCCTTCGACAAGAATGACGGCATTCTCAATCGGCGCCTTGCCCTCCAGGTCAACTACCGTGCCACCGACAATAGCGGTGGCGGCAGCCGTATCAGCGGCTTGAACGGATATCGTAAGAAGAAGCAGGAATATAACACCAGACCGAATTTGGGAAATGCTCATCTCAGCTACCCCCTGTCAGGTATGACGCACCTTCCTGTGCAAATCCGGCTTCCGTGTAATGACGGAAGCCGGAATTAAGTCCACATGGAAAAAGAAAGATTACTCGCCGTACGTGTATCTCACGCGAATACCGTAACTGCGCAGGGACGGCTCAAGGGACACGCCGCCGGCCCAGGCCTTGCGGTAGGCATTCTGGTAATAGTGGCTGTTAAACACGTTCTCCGCATAGCCGGTGATGGTGAAGTCCGCGTGACGCACACCCGCGCGTACGTTGAAGAAATCATAGCTGGGCACCTGCCAGGGATATTCATTCGGCCGCAGCAGATCTTCTACCTGAACCCGTTCCACCTTATCCCGGTATGTCCATTCGATACGGGCAAAACCATCGTAATTCGGCGCCAGGTTGAAGGTGTATTCGGCATCTGCTGACATTGTCCACTCGGGTGACAACGGTGTACGGCTACCGTCCAGGACATGGTTGCACTCTGTAGAGGGCGGTCTGTGGTTACAGACATTATCGCGGATAAACACAGTGGCCTTATCAAGCTCCGCATCAAGATAACCCAGGTTGAAATTCACGATGAGATTATCGACGGGCAATGCGGTAACGGACACCTCCACGCCTTTGGAGAACGCCGATTCGGCATTACTGATGAACGTTCCGCCCGCACTTTCACCTAACTGGGGTACCAGGAAGCTCACGTGCATATCACTCCAGTCCATGTAAAACACTGCTGCGTTGATCCGCAACCTGTTGTTCAGCAGGTCCGCCTTCATACCTACCTCATAATTCCAAACCACCTCCGGATCGTAGGGAATTCCCTCAGTACCGAATCGGGTCACACCACCCGACTTGAAACCCTTGGAGATGGTGGTGTACAGGTTGATATCGTCGGTCATGGCATAGTTCATCGAGAACCTGGGAGAGAAGCTGGTGAATTTTTCATCAACAGCAATTGTTGTTACTTCTCCGGCTACTGAGACGAATTCCTGACTCACCGTTCTGGTCTCTTCACTGTAACGACCGCCGAAAGAAAGGGTCAGGTTTTTCGTGAAGTCCGCTTCTACCTGACCGAACAAGTGCCAACCTTCAATTCCATCCGTATTGTCCGACAGGCCAATACGTGTCCAGGCCGGAAGGCCGAACGCATTGTCAGAACCGGCATAGGTCTGGCTGAAGATATCTCCTTCATCCTCGGCATACAGTCCTCCGAAGTTCCAGCGGAAGCGGGAAGATGAGTCGATGCTCTGCAGGCGCATCTCATGGCTGAAGCTGTTGCGCTCAATGTTCCTGAACTCGTTCCAGCCGTCGATACTGGAACCGTCTACGTCACCATTCAGGTTGAAGTCGGAACTGATATGGCCGGTGATGCTCGTGAACAATACGTCGCCCAACTCATAATCTACCCGTCCTGTGATCATGCGGTACGTAGTGCCGACTTCCTGGGGGAAACTGAAGTTTACCTTATTTCTGTTTTCCGGCCAGAAACCGATACCGTCATGCAGGGGCTCGGTCAGGCCATCTCCGTCAGCATCCTGAAATCTTGCATAATCCCGGCCATAAAGCCGCTCTGCAAAGTAAGAGAATGCCCCGGAAGGCACACCTTCCCGCATGCCCGTTGTTTCAGAAGCAAGCGTTCCGGTAATATCAACTGCCAGGTCATCAGTAGGTGTGAAGCGGATTCTTGCCCTGGCGTACTTATATTCCGAGTCATTGCCGCCACCCACTGGATTAACATTCTTAATGTTCCCGTCAGATTCGCTGTACTTGATATTGCCGCGCATGGCCAACATGTCCTTCACTATTGGAATGTTGACAACGCCCTCAACATCCTTGGTGTCATAGTTGGAATAATCCACCATGACCGAGCCTGCCAGTTCATTATGAGGCGCTTTCGTGGTGATACTGATGCCGCCACCGGTAGCGTTCCTGCCGAAATAGGTGGCCTGAGGGCCGCGTAATACCTCAATACGCTCAACGTCCATGATGGGCGGGTTGCTGGAACTGCCGACAACACTGAAATCATCGACATAAAAGGCAAAAGTAGCCGGCCTTAAAGGGGAGTTGACATCCAGGAAGTTGGTGACGCCGCGGATACTCAGTTCCCTGCGAGATTTGGAGCCGTCCGATTTCCAACTGATGTTGGGTGTACGGGTGACGTACTCGGTCACGTCATTAAACATATACGCTTCAACCGCATCGGCATTGAACGCGGAGATGCTGATTGGCACATCCTGCAGGTTCTGCTCACGCCGTTGCGCGGTGACCACCACTTCTTCAATCCCGACGCTGTCCTGGGCGACGATGGCGCCGGACAGTGTCAGCAGGATGAGACCAGAGCACAGGGCCGAAAACCGCAGCAGGGCGCCCATGCCGGTATTGATAGTTCTGCTCTTCATTACTCCTCTCCCCCTTTGATGTGTACGTCTAATGGAGATTAACGGTAACAACCACCTGCTCGCAGGCTTGTGCGACAAGTTTACCCTAACAGAAACGTTGCTTCAATAACAATATTGTAAATAATTAGCCCGCATATCTCACCAAGTGATGCGAAGATCGCGCCGGATTTTTTGCGTTAGCGGGCGCTCACGACCGAAAGCATAGTTATTCTTCTGGTTGAGGGAGTATGTGCCCGATAACGCAAAAAAGACCAGCGAGGGCGCATCAAGCGCAGTGTGTAATGGCAACATGGCAGGTAGATTACCACAACTCATTGACAGCAAACATTTCTCCGATGGCAACAAGCGACTTGGTGAGATATGCGGGTTAGTTGGCTGTTTACCACACAGTGCCATCCTGTGTGCCGGAGTGGTCATTGCCGGCGTTGGTATATTGGTGCAGCTACGCTTTTGCGCCGATAAACTTCCTGATGGGCCTGGCTGCCGCCAGCAACAGTATGCCCGCACCGGTTGTTACGGCGACGATTTGCAGGTACAGGCCGGGCATATCGTGCAAGGCTTCGGGGTCGAAACGACCTGCCAGCAAGCCCGCGATCAGGTTGCCCAGCGCCGCGCCCAGGAACCAGATGCCCATCATCTGGCTCAAATAACGTTTCGGCGCCAGTTTGCTGATGGCGCTGAGGCCCACGGGGCTGATGCATAATTCTCCGGTGGTGTGCAGCAGGTAGGTCAACAACAACCAGGTGGGCAGGACGCTGTCGCCGCCGGCCACCAGGTGCGCGGCCAGGTACATGACAAAAAATCCCAGGCCAAGCTGGATCAAGCCCACGGCAAACTTGACCGGTATGGACGGGTCGAGATTGCGCCGGCCCAGGTTTAGCCAGAGGGCTGCCACGAACGGAGCAAGGATCAGGATAAACAAGGGGTTCAGGCTCTGAAACCAGCCGGCCGGGATGACGAAACCCAACAGCTCCCGCTCCGTGTAACGGTGCGCAAACAGGTTCAGGGATGAACCGGCCTGCTCGAACCCCGACCAGAAAATAGCCACGGCAATGACCAGAATGACGATCACCACAACCTGCTTGCTTTCCGCTTCGGTCAGGTTGCCATACAGGAAGATATAAGTGAAATACAACGCCACGATAGCAGTAAGCAGGTAGGTGGAAGCTTGCGCCAGGCGTAGCGCGTCGAAGCGGATCACCCCTGCCAGTCCCAACAGGACGGTAACAATCACCAGGCCCAGACCGATGCCGACAAATAACCAACCATAACGCGGGGCGTCTTCAATACCCGTGTCGGGACGCCTGTGCGCGGGATACAAACCGGCCTCCTGCAAGCGGTGACGGCTGTAACGATACTGGATCAGCCCCAGCAACATGCCGATCCCGGCCGCAGCAAACCCGTAATGCCAACCGAAGCGTTCACTCTCGCCCAGGGCGCTGCATATCAGTGGCCCCAGCATCGCGCCCAGGTTGATGCCCATATAAAAGATGGTATAACCCGCGTCCCTGCCGGCCCCGCCCTGCGGATACAATTCGCCGACAATGGCACTGATATTCGGTTTCAGCAAGCCGGTGCCCAACGCTACCAGCACCAGGCCAACGTAGAAGGTCGGTACAGCAGGGATAGCCAGGGTAAAATGCCCGAGCATGATGACGATGCCCCCGTACCACACGGCATCCTGGGCGCCGAGCAGGCGATCCGCGATCCAGCCGCCGGGCAGCGCCGCCAGGTACACCGCGGCCGCATACAAGCCGTAAATCGCGGTGGCGGTCACGTCATCCATGTCCAGCCCGCCTTCAGCAATGGCGGTAGTCATGAACAACACCAGCAAGGCCCGCATTCCGTAAAAACTGAAACGCTCCCACATCTCGGTGAAGAACAGGGTGCGCAGACCGGGCGGATGGACCCCCTTCGTTGCAATTACCGCTGAAGAATCTTGCATGCCAGTGAGAAGAGTTTGTTATGTATTACCAGGTGAAGAACATTGCCGGTGGCAAGAACAGGGGTGATTCTACCTCATATATAATGCGACGGCATCTATCGGTATCGGCCCTGCCCGCAACACTTTATCAACAAATTCCCGGGTATTGAAATCCTCACCCAGGCGTTCTTTTTCCTGTTGCCACAACTTCCTGAAACCGTGAAAACCAAGGAAGTAGCTTGGAATCTGTAACGGGTTGTTCATGACCCGCACCCATAAATTCTGCGCGAACTGGGGTGGCAGCAAACCGCGCGTGACGGCAAATTCCATCACCTGCTCCTGGTTCCAGCCCTCAACGTGCACCATCACACTGACGTAGGCGCGGGTTGCATTTTCCAGGCGTTTCCTTAAATGCGCAAGGCGCGTCAGCCTGTTGTGCTCATCCCAGCCGGCGTTCAGCATCAACTCTTCACTGAAAGTGCCCCAGCCCTCAACATAGACCCCGTTAGCGAACAACGTGCGCAGCGCCGGCGCATGTCGGGCGGCGACCTTATATTGCAGGTAATGTCCCGGATAGATCTCATGGGCAATGATCATGGTATTGAAATGGTCATTGAAGGAACGATAAAACCCTTCTTTCTGTTCCGGGGTTGAAGCATCGGGGATGGAGGGCAGGTAAAACAGCGTATCGGCGCCGGGGTCGAACGGCCCCGTCGAATAAACACCCCCATAGGCGGCGCCCGAGAAGTGATCCGGGGACAGACCGACATAGATGGTGCGCGGCAGCGGCACCGTCGCGAGATCATTTTCCAGCAGGAATTTTTCAGCCTTGTCAGTGAGTTCTCTGAACAGGTTCAGAAAGTCCCGACGCGTGTCTGCCCGCGCTTGCTCCATCTGTTCCACTACCGCTTGCAGCAAGCTGTGATCATCTGCGGGCAATGGCGTTTGACTGGCATTTTCCTGCCACCATGCCCCGGACTCCAGCGCCATCAAACGCCGTACTTCTTCAACCTCTATAGCCGCGTCGTCACGGAGTTGCGCGGGAGTGAGCTCACTGTCAGTGACAATCCTCAATTTACGCGCATAATCTGCCTGGCCCAGCCGGTCCGGCAGAGCCGCGTTTGGCAACACGTTCTCGCGCACATGGCGCAGCAGGTCATCCATGGCATTGACGGTAGCTTGAACAACCTGGGCGACCTGTTCCTGCCGGTTTCCCCCGGACCACTCGTGCAGCAGTCCGGGCAGGGTATCCCGGTAAAATGTCCTGGTTCGTCCCAGCACCTCCAGCGCCCGCCGGGTTCGTTCCGGGCTGCCGTTGTGCAGGTTCAAAACCCCGGCCCCGCACATTGACCGCACTCCCGCCAGACGTTGCAGCACGGCCTCGAACTTCTCTTCCGGAGTGAACTGTTCCCGTACCAGAATATAGGTCAGGGCCTGGGAAATCACCTCGGCATACCAGCCAGGCTGGTTGACCCGCGCGTTATCATGCACCCAGCGCTCCAGTTCCCTCCGGGCCTGGCGCCGCAATACCCATTTGTTAACGACCGCAGTCACAGACAGGTTCGGCGAAGCATCAAGCATTTCCAGGGTCTCACGGTTAAAATCAATCCACTCCTGCACCCTGTTGCCGGAAATATCCTCGAATTGCCGGGCTGCTCCCTTGAGACCATTGCTCAGCGCCTTGCTTGGGTAGAACCCGATCCACTCCTCAATGTAATATTCTATCAATTCATCATCCGGAGTTGCCGCCCGCACTGTCCCGGGAGCCATACAAACAGCGAACGCCAGTATCCAGGAATATAAGTTAATGTTACTCATCAGCTTGCCGTATTGACAGGATAGCCCCGTTATCCAGGAATACATCACCCCCCTCTCCCACCCGCACCGGCACGGTGCACACCGGCATCATGTCCGCGTCCTGCGCCTCTCCGCTGGCCAGGTCAATAACCAGGTTGTGCAACGGGCAGGTGACCTGCGCGCCGTGCACGATGCCCTGGCTGAGCGGGCCCTGGCGATGCGGGCAACGGTCTTCCAGCGCGTAGATCTGGTCGTCTTCGGTACGAAATACGGCGATCCTGCATCCGGGAGAGACGACGACACGGGCGCCGGCAACCGGTATCTCCGCTATCTTGCCAATCGCCGTCCAGTCGGCCATCACGCCAACTCCGCTGCGCCGAGTTCCCTGAGTGGCGCAAACTCGTGTTTGTCGTGACCTAGCACCCGCTCCTCCCACGGGTCGGTTTGATAAAACGTTTGTGAATGGACGAAGCGCTCATATAGCGCCTGGCGATTGGCCGCATCATCGACGACCGCATCCCGGATCGAAGCAACCCCCACGCGCCTGGCCCACTTGTAGATCCGTTCCAGGTAATGGCCTTGTTCCCGGTACAGTTGGATGACGGCGGTCACGAGTTCCAGGGCGGCGTCCTCGTTATCGACGTGCCCCAATAACTCCGTGCCCTGCACGTCCATCCCGGCGGCGCCGGCGAAGTGTACGTCATACCCGGATTCCACGCACACGATGCCTACGTCCTTGCAGGTGGCCTCGGCGCAGTTCCTGGGGCATCCGGACACGGCCATTTTTATCTTCGCAGGCGTCCACGACCCCCACAGGAACTTTTCCAGGCGCACCCCCAGCCTGGTGGAATCCTGGGTCCCGAAGCGGCACCATTCCTTGCCCACGCAGGTCTTGACCGTGCGGATGGCCTTGGCGTAGGCATGGCCCGACACCAGGCCGGCCCGGTTCAGGTCGGCCCAGACCGCAGGCAGGTCTTCCTTGTTAATGCCCAGCATATCGATACGCTGGCCGCCCGTGACCTTGACGGTGGGGATGTCGAACTTGTCAACCACGTCCGCAATGGCGCGCAACTCGCCGGAGGACGTCATGCCGCCCCACATCCTTGGCACCACGGAATAAGTGCCGTCCTGCTGGATGTTCGCGTGCACCCGTTCGTTGATGAAACGGGACTGGCTGTCATCCACGTATTCACCCGGCCAGGTTGCCAGCAGGTAGTAGTTCAGGGCCGGGCGGCATTTGGCGCAGCCCCCGGAACTCTGCCATTCCAGCGCCTGCATCAGGTCCGGAATGGTCTTCAGTTGCTGCGCGCTGATGAGGCGGCGCACGTCCGAATGGCCCAGGTCGGTGCACCCGCACAAGGGGGTTACCGTTGCCGGCTGGTAGGAATCGCCCAGTCTCAGCAACAGCAGTTGTTCCACCAGGCCGGTGCACGACCCGCAGGATGCGGACGCCCGGGTGCAGGCGCGCACTTCTTCCAGCGTGCCCAGCTTGTGCTCGTCAATGGCTTGTTTAATCGTCCCTTTTGTGACGCCGTTGCAGCCGCAGATCTCCGCATCATCCGGCAGGGCCGCCACGGCCGCGGTCGGGTCCTGGGACGCGCCCTCCGCATAACCGGGGCCGAAGATCATATAATCACGAATCCCGGAAATGTCCGTCCTGTCCTTGATCATCTGGAAGTACCAGCCCATGGAAGAAGTGTCTCCGTACAGGACCGTGCCGACTAATTGATCGTCCTCAATAACGAGCCGCCGGTAGATACCCTGGTTCGGGTCGCGCAGCACGATCTCCTCCCGGTTATCGCCGTCGGCAAAGTCGCCGGCGGAATAGAGATCGATCCCGGTCACCTTTAATTGTGCCGCAGTGACACGGTTCTCAAAACGCTGCTCCTCGTCACCAAGCAGGGTACAGGCGGCAACGTTTGCCATTTCATACAACGGCGCCAGCAGCCCGTACACGGCGCCGTCAAATTCCGCACATTCACCCACTGCCAGGATATCGGGGTCTGAGCTGCGCATGTGCTCATCTACGGTGATCCCGCGTGCGACTTGCAAGCCCGCGTTTTCAGCCAACCACACATTGGGTCGAATGCCTACTGCCATGACGATGAGGTCGGCCTGTATGGTGGAACCGTCCCTGAACTGCACCCCTGTTACGTGCTCGTCGCCGGTAATGGCTTTGGTATGCCTGCCCGTCAACACCCGGATGCCCAGAGCCTCAATCGCGCGTTGCAACAGGTGGCCCGCGGTGGCATCGAGTTGTTTGTCCATAAGCGTGGCGTTACGATGCACCACCGTCACTTCCATACCCCGGTTGCGCAACCCCGCGGCGGCCTCCAGGCCCAGCAGTCCGCCGCCGATGACCACCGCCTGCCGCCGGGTTTCAGCCGCGGCCAGCATGGCCTTCACGTCGTCCAGGTCCCGGTAGGAGACGATGCCTTGCTTGTCATTTCCCGGTACCGGCAGCATAACCGGTGACGACCCGGTGGCGATCAGCAGCTTGTCGTAAGGCTCGGCGATGCCGTTGGTGGCCTTGACGACCTTGTTCTGCCGGTCTATTTCGGTGACCGGGCAGCCCCGGTAGAGAATAAAGTTATGCTTGAAGTACCAGTCATCCCCGTGGATGATGGTTTTCTCGAAAGATTCCTCACCGGACAACACCGGAGAGAGCATGACGCGGTTATAACTGACCCGGGGCTCGGCATTGAAAATGGTAACGTTGTAGGCATCAGGGTCTCTTTCATTGAGCTTTTCCAGGACGCGTCCGGGCGCCATACCGTTGCCTACGACTATCAACTCTTTCATCGCGGTTTCCTGACGAGGGATGGAAGCAAGCATAGCATAAAGTACGGAAAGTTAAACGAGCGAGCGCCGGCAACCTGATAGAGACCAGGCTGTGGTAAAATCCCCGCATCCAATGAGCACTCTGAGCGACAAACACGCGGTGGTTACCGGCGGCAGCAGGGGTATAGGCGCGGCCATTGCTGTCGAACTGGACCGCCTGGGCGCCAGGCTTACCCTCATGGGCCGAACGCAAAGCAGCCTGCAGGCCATGGCCGAAAAACTGGAGCTGGCCAATGCCGTCAGCGTGGATGTGAGCGATGCACAAGCCGTGGAGGCGGGCTTCCGGCAGGCGGCAGACAGGTTCGGTCCGGTCGATATCCTGGTGAATAATGCCGGCGGCGTGCACAGCAGCCCGTTCACGCGTATCGGCACTGACAACTGGGATCGAACACTGGCCGTGAACCTGAACAGCGTGTTTTACTGTAGCAGGCAAGTGTTGCAGGGCATGCGGCAAGCAGACTGGGGGCGCATCATCAATATCGCCAGCAGCGCGGGCTTGAAGGGTTATGCTTATGTTGCGGCCTATTGCACGGCCAAGCACGGCGTGGTCGGCCTGACCCGGGCGCTGGCGCAGGAAGTGGCTGCGAGCGGCATCACCGTGAATGCGATCTGTCCGGGCTATGTCAATACGGACTTGCTCAGCGAGTCCATAAGCAGGATCATGGACAAGACCGGCATGAGCCGGGAAGACGCGGTAGCGAACCTGAAATCAAACAATCCGCAGGGCCGGTTTATCGAACCCGATGAGGTAGCCGCCGCGGCAGCTTGGCTATGCCTGCCCGGCAGTGAATCCGTCACCGGCCAGGCCCTGGCCATTGCCGGTGGTGAGGTGATGTAACCATGAACATAACAGAATTCAAGCCGGAACATTTTGACTGGTCTTGTACGGATGGCATTGCCACGCTGACCCTGAATCGTCCGGAACGGAAAAATCCCCTGACTTTCGCTTCCTACGCGGAACTGCGTGATACGTTTCGCCTGCTGGTTGAAGCCGATGAGGTCAAGGTAGTCATTATTACCGGCGCCGAGGGGAACTTCTGCTCCGGTGGCGACGTGCGTGACATCATCGGGCCGTTGACGGAAATGAACATGAAAGACCTGCTGAAATTCACCCGTATGACCGGCGACCTGATCAAGGCCATGCTCCATTGCCCGCAACCAATCATCGCCGCGGTGGATGGGACCTGCGTGGGAGCAGGAGCCTGTATCGCCATGGCCAGCGATCTGCGTATCGCCACGCCCGCGGCAAAAACTGCGTTCCTGTTCACCCGTGTCGGACTGGCCGGTTGCGACATGGGCGCGTGCGCCATGCTGCCCCGGATCATCGGCCAAGGGCGCGCCGCGGAACTGCTTTACAGCGGCCGTTCCATGAGCGCAGAAGAAGGCCTGCGCTGGGGATTTTACAACTCCCTGGTCACGGCGGATGCCCTGGCGGACGAGGCGCGCAAGCTGGGCGCACAACTTCTGCGCGGGCCGGCGTTCGCGCACGGCATCACCAAGACCATGCTGCGCCAGGAATGGAACATGAGCCTGGAACAGGCTATTGAGGCTGAGGCCCAGGCCCAGGCCGTGTGCATGCAGACCGGGGACTTCCAGCGCGCCTACCGCGCGTTTATCAACAAGGAAAAACCCGTATTCAAAGGTGACTGATGGCGGACCGCAGCTTTCTCGACTGGCCTTTTTTTTCGGAACAACATAAACGACTGGCCGTGGCGCTGGA
Organism: Gammaproteobacteria bacterium; assembly: GCA_965116585.1. GTDB lineage: Bacteria > Pseudomonadota > Gammaproteobacteria > Eutrophobiales > Eutrophobiaceae > JAAXHV01. The sequence continues at coordinate 173,916 of OZ220714.1, forward strand.
TGACTGGGCGCAGCAATCCCTGCCGCGCCAACATCCGGCGGACGTGGATGCGGCGTGCCGGGAACTGGTGAAACTGCTGGCCACGGGCGGCTGGCTCAGCCATGCCGCGCCGGCGCCCGGCACTAACAAGGCGCCGGACGTCAGGTCGTTATGCCTGATCCGCGAGACCCTGGCGCGCCATACCGGCCTGGCGGATTTCGCCTTCGCCATGCAGGGGCTTGGCAGCGGCGCCATCGCCTTGTACGGCAACCGGCAACAACAGGAGGATTACCTGCCGGCGGTACGCGATGGTGAGAAAATTGCCGCATTTGCCCTGTCCGAACCTGAAGCAGGCTCTGACGCGCTGTCAATGACCACACGCGCGGTAACAGACGGGAACGATTACGTCATTAACGGCGAGAAGACCTGGATCTCAAACGGCGGCATCGCCGACTTCTACACCTTGTTTGCCCGCACCGGCGAGCAAGCCGGCGCCGGCGGCATCAGCGCGTTCATCGTGGATGCCGGCACGCCGGGACTGGCGATCGCAGAACGCATCGAAGTCATTGCACCCCACCCCCTGGCGCGCCTTGAGTTCAGGGATTGCCGGGTGCCGGCGGCGAACCTGCTGGGCAAGCCGGGCGAGGGCTTCAAGGTTGCCATGGCGACCCTGGACGTATTCCGCGCCAGCGTAGGCGCCGCGGCACTGGGTTTTGCCCGGCGCGCGCTGGATGAAACCCTGCAACACACCGGCACACGGCAGCTTTTCGGCAAAACACTGGCTGCCATGCAGATGACCCGCGCCAGCGTTGCCGACATGGCCGTCGCCGTGGATACTGCCGCGCTGCTGGTCTATCGCGCCGCCTGGACCCGGGATTGCCGCGCCGACCAGGTAACCCGGGAAGCCGCCATGGCCAAGCTGCATGCCACTGAAGCCGCGCAGCAGGTGATAGACCAGGCCGTGCAGTTATTCGGCGCCCGCGGCGTCACCCGCGGCACGACAGTGGAACAACTCTACCGTGAAATTCGCGCCCTGCGCATCTACGAAGGCGCTTCGGAGATTCAGAAACTGATCATCGCGCGCGAAACGATGGGGAATTAAGAATTAGGAATTAGGAATTAGGAATTAGGAATGGGTGCATTCTGCAAGTTAATCATCTTGATGAGCAAGAAACCGGAATAATTTCTACATTATCAATTCCTAATTCGTAATTCCTAATTCTTAATTATAAAAGTTATGAAAGTCGCACTCAAATCCCTGGGTTGCCGCCTGAACGAAGCCGAACTGGAACACTGGGCTGCGGGTTTCCAGGCGCAGGGACATAGTCTGGTGGGCGCTACGGATGATGCCGACCTGCTCGTCATCAACACCTGTGCGGTGACCCGCGAGGCGGCAAAAAAGTCCCGGCAACTGATCCGGCGCACACAGCGGCGTAACGCCCGCGCCAAGCTGGTGGTCAGTGGTTGTTACGCCAGCCTGCAACCCGGCGCAACAGCACAGTTGCCGGGCGTGGACCTGATAGTCGGCAATGCGGAAAAGGATAACCTGGTCGATATCGTCAAGCGCCGGCTTGCGCTTGACGCGCTGCCCGCCACAGCTACCGAACCGGGTGAGAATGCCTTGTTTACCCGGGGGCGTAACCGGGCTTTCATCAAGGTACAGGATGGTTGCCGGCACCAATGCACGTTCTGCATCGTCACCGTGGCGCGCGGCGCCGAACGCAGCCGGCCGCTGCAGGAAATCGTGGCGGAGGTCAACAGGATGCGCTCGGACGGGATTATGGAGGTCATCCTTACCGGTGTGCACGTCGGCGGGTACGGACATGATCTCGGTACGGATTTGCCGGGGCTGATCAACGCCGTGCTCAATGAAACCGACATCCCAAGAATACGCCTGGGTTCGCTGGAACCCTGGAACATCCCTGATAATTTCGTCACGTTATTTGACAACCCCAGGTTTATGCCGCACTTGCACCTGCCCTTGCAGAGCGGTAGCGACAGCGTACTGCGGCGCATGGGCCGGCGCTGCAAGCGTGCGGAGTTTGCGCGCCTGGCGCGAACGCTCAGGGCCCACGTGCCAAACCTGAATATCACCACCGACATCATTGTCGGCTTTCCCGGAGAAACCGACGGGGAATGGCAACAGACCCTGGAGTTCTGCCGGGAAACCGGGTTTTCGCATATCCATGTCTTTCCCTACTCGGCCCGCACCGGCACCCGGGCCGCGACACTGCCGGGGCAGGTGCCCCCAGAGGTAATAAAACCGCGCTGCCGGGAGTTGCACCGGTTGGGGCAGCAGTTGAAACACGACTACATGCGGCGCCACCTGGGACAGCGCTTCGAAGTACTGGTGGAAAGCGACATCGGGGAGCTCAACGGACACCCGATACGTTTCGGTTACTCCCCGAATTATCTGCGTACCGCCATCCCGGTATCAGGCCCAGCGCCATATCCCAACAGTATTATCACAGTGCAGGCCGAGGGCTATGATGAGGGCAGCGCTACGCTGACAGGGACCTTCAATTCCTGATTATTCCGCGCAAATTTTACTTGTAGAGGACTATCTCCCCTTCCAGGTTTACCAAATCAGCATAAACTGTATTGACTTTTTCCAACTCCCTGCCGATGTCGTCCACGCTTGAGAAAGCGCCGAGCAGGGGTGGGTTTTTCAGCAGGATATGGCCCTGGTACATCCGTTTTTCAATGGCCCTCGCCTGTTCGGGTGGGACGCGCAGTTTCCATATTCCGGCCTTGAGACGGCCCAGTTGTTTACGCACGTCGTTGCGCGCCTGCTCGAGTTTTTCGTACTCGGTACGCATACTCGCCCGGCGCGCTTGCTCAACGGACAATACGTCAATATCCGGTTCCTGTTGCAATTGCGCGCTAGCCTGTAGCTGAGTGTTTTGTCGTGTTGCGGCGTCTTGCGTTTCTTTGTCGGTGTCGTTCAGCAACGGGTAGAGCAGGACACCGGCGCCTGACAACAGGGCAAGAATAAGCAGTTTTCTGTTCATTTCAGTTATTTATCCGGGCGTACCGGAACCAGGTCAGGAAGCTCTTTACCTGGTTTCTCAATTCAGGTTGAATATCATATAGATCGTTTAACCTTATGTTTTTTTGAAAAAAGTACTTGATTCCGATTTGTCGATAGGATATAAGTTCCGGTCGAGAACTGCAACCGGGGGAATAACCGTGTTGTTACAACTGGCAAAAAACATGATGGGCAAGCGTCTGCCCGAGGCGCACAAGGCCGCACGAACAGATAACGAAGATCTTCCCATTACTGATGCCCAAACGGGTTTTATTCACCACCGCCAGGGCATACCGTTACATTACAAACGCTTCCTGCCCGGCCGCGGAGATAACCCCTCGGCGGATGAGCGTGGCCGCGTGGGATTGTTGTTTGAAACCCGTGAACGCCTTAAGGCAGGCACGTTCATTGAGGTTGTCATCACCCTGCAAGGCAAGCCGGAAAAAATCCGTGGCAAGGTGGTCATGGTGCGTGAACGGGACGGCTATTATGAAATAGGCCTGTGGCTGGTGCGCCATGCAGACGCCACTCGTATGCGTATCCTGGAACAGTCCTGCTATATCGAAGACTACATAAAGGAAAAAAAATTCCGCGAAGGCCCTTTTGCGCTCAACCGCGACGGCGCGGCACAGGAATGGATCAGGAAATACGCCGCAGATTTGCCAGGGTGAGGGAATTGGGAATTAGGAATTAAGAATTAGGAATGGATGTGTCGCCTGCGGCGACTGTTGTGTGACTGGATTCCTGCCACCGCTCAACGCCACACAGGGGCAAGCTTGCACAGGAATGACGAATGGAGCATGTTATAATACTCAATTCCTAATTCCTAATTCCTAATTCCTAATTCCTAATTCCTAATTCCTAATTCCTAATTCCTAATTCCTAATTCCTAATTCCTAATTCCTAATTCCTAATTCCTAATTCCTAATTCCTAATTCCTAATTCCTAATTCCTAATTCCTAATTCCTAATTCCTAATTCCTAATTCCTAATTCCTAATTCTTAATTCCTAATTCCCAACAAAACCCCCGTCCCACCCAGACCGCAATAACCGCCCGGGTTTTTGGCCAGGTATTGCTGGTGGTAATCTTCGGCATAATAGAAAGCCGGGGCGTCGATGATCTCGGTGGTGATGCTGCCGTAACCGCTTTTTTCCAGTAGCGCCTGGTAATTGTCCCGGCTTGCCAGGGCCGCGCGTTGCTGTTGTTCCGAATACGTGTAAATTCCCGAGCGGTATTGTGTCCCCACGTCATTGCCCTGGCGCATGCCCTGGGTGGGGTCGTGCGCCTCCCAGAATACCCGCAATAACTCGTGATAGGAGACGGCGCCAGGGTCATACACCACCAGCGTTACTTCGTTATGGCCGGTCATGCCGCTGCATACTTCCTGGTAAGTGGGGTTGGGCGTCAGGCCGGCCGCGTAGCCGACTGCCGTCGTGTAAATTCCGTCAAGCTGCCAGAACTTCCGTTCCGCACCCCAGAAGCAGCCCAGTCCGAACAGGGCTTGCAGCATTTCCTGGGGAAAAGGAGGTTGCAGTGGGCGGCCGTTGACGTAATGCCTGTCAGGGACCGGCATCGGTACGGCGCGCCCGGGCAAGGCCTGGCTCCTGTCCGGGGTTCTTGTCTTGTTCATGGCAAGCAGTCCAATGGTTTGGTTGTAAAACCAGTTTAATATTCGTGTAGTGAGATTGAAAGCGCGCATGAGCACCATCAACATGAGCACCATCAACATCTTTCCAGGCGCGTAAATTTCTGTTAGACTGGGCGCTCAAGTTGAAAAATATAACCCGCTGGGCCGTATAAAACAATCAAACAGGCCCTAAAAAAACGATAGGGAGAGTATCATTGAACTATGCTGCGACTGCCAGAAGGCCTGAACTCGTCCCGAGTTCAAAATTCAAGGTGTATACTGAAAAACACCTTGCTCAGATTCACCAGTTGGACGTCCTTCCCGACGAGTTGCGTCACGATATCAGCGTAGTTGCCAAAGTATTACCTTTCCGGGTCAATCAGCACGTGCTTGAGCAGCTTATTGACTGGGATAATGCCGAGACCGATCCGATGTTCCTGCTCACTTTCCCCCAGCGGGAAATGCTGGAGCCAAAGGCATTCAAACGCATGGCAACACTGCTGGATTCGGGTGCTGACTCCAAAGCCATAAACGCCCTGGTAACCAGGATTCGTGCAGGGCTGAACCCGCATCCCGCCGGACAGATGGAACTGAACGTGCCGAGACTGGATGATGAACCCTTGAGCGGGATGCAACACAAATACCATGAGACCGTCCTGTTTTTCCCATCCCAGGGTCAGGTCTGCCACTCCTATTGCACCTTCTGCTTCCGCTGGGCGCAATTTGTGGGCGATAAATCCCTGCGCTTCTCGGCCAATGAGGCAAACGGCCTCTACGCTTACCTGAAGCGGCACAAGGAAGTTTCCGACCTGCTGGTAACCGGCGGCGACCCCATGGTAATGAAGACCCATCACCTCAAAAGTTACCTGGAACCCCTGCTGGACCACTCGGTGCACCACGTGCAGACCGTGCGTATCGGCAGCAAGGCGCTGACTTACTGGCCGCACCGGTTCGTGACCGATGATGACGCCGACGACCTGTTGCGCCTGTTGGAAAGACTGGTGAAAGCAGGCAAACACGTGGCGTTCATGGCCCATTTCAACCATTGGCGGGAACTGGAATCCTATATGACCCGGCGCGCCATCCAGCGCATTCGCGACACCGGCGCGGAAATCCGCTGCCAGGGGCCGTTACTTGACAAAATCAACAATGATGCGCTGGTCTGGTCCAGGATGTGGCGGGAACAGGTGCGTCTGGGCCTGATACCGTACTATATGTTTGTAGAGCGCGACACCGGTGCCCGGCGTTACTTTGAAGTGCCGCTGGCGCGTGCCCTGGAGGTATTCCAGCAGGCGTTCCAGTCCGTGTCGGGGTTGGCGCGCACCGTGCGTGGGCCTTCGATGAGCGCATCGCCGGGCAAGGTGCAGGTGCAGGGCGTGACGGAAATCAATAATGAAAAAGTATTTTTACTGCGCTTCCTGCAAGGCCGCAACGAAAACTGGACGCAACAGCCTTTCTTCGCCGAGTTTGATGAGCAAGCGACCTGGCTGGACGGCCTGAAACCGGCATTCGGCGCGGACCAGTTTTTCTTCGAGGAAGAATACCGGCAGATATCCGGCCAACGCCTGGCGGGTTAACCGCCAGGCGTTGTACCCTTTCCGGAACTAGTGGGGAATGGTAGCCAGGGCATTCTGCCAGGCAGTCGAACTCAGGACATCCCCCGACCAGCGCATTATTTCGGCATAATCACCCACTGGAATACCTGCCGCCTGTGCGTGCGGCACCAGCCATGACGCGACAGCATGGTCGGCCAGGGTAACCGAGTCGCCGACCAGCGCGCTGCGCCCCTTGAGATGATCGTTCAGCACCGTGCCGAACCGGGCAAACTCCTGTGCGCCATGTTCCAGTCGCGCCGGATCCGCAGCGCCCATCTGCATAAGCTGTTTGACCAGGTTCTCAAAGGTAAATATACCGCAGGTCGGCGCAAAATGGCATTCATTCCAGAACAGCCACTGCATCATGCGCGCCCGGGTGGGCACGTCTTCCGGAACCAGGTCATTCGCTGCCCCGGTGCGCGCCAGGTACAGCATGATGGCGCCTGACTCCCACAATACGTAATCACCGTCAACCAGGGTTGGGATCTTGTGATTCGGATTCAGCGCGATGAAATCGGGACTCATATGCGCGCCGCTCATCAGGTCCAGGGTAACCAGTTCCAGGTCAATGCCGACCTGGTTGGCCACAGCCTGGCAGCGCAAGGAGTTGGGTGAAGGAGGGAAAATATAGAGTTGCATTGTCGTACCTCTCAGGTTTGATAGTTCTCTGGAACCATTGCACAGGATGCCCCTGACAATGGCGGTTTTTGAAACGTGTTCATGATATTCCTCACGGCATCTTTACGTAGCTACCGGGCGCGTCTTCAATGATGGACTGACTACCCGCTCCGGGGTGGCGTGCGGGAATTTTTTCTCCCGCGTATTGCTCCAGCCAGGCCTGCCAGTCCGGCCACCAGGAACCGGTGTGGGCTTCAGCCCGGGCGCGCCAGTCGGCGGCAGGAACGTCAACCTGCTGCCCGGTAAGATAACCGTACTTGTTGGCGGCGGGCGGGTTGATGATACCGGCAATATGCCCGGATTTACCCAGCACGAAGCGCACCGGCCCGGACAGCAGTTGCGCACCCAGGTAAGTGCTTTCCCAGGGCGCGATGTGGTCTTCTTCGGTGGAGATGAAATAGGCCGGGACGCTGATTTTGCTCACGTCTATGGGAATGCCGGCGACGCTGAAACCGCCCGGTTCCTTGAACCTGTTTTCCAGGTACATGGTGCGCAGGTAGGTGCTGTGCATCTGCGCCGGCAAGCGGGTCGAGTCGGCATTCCAGTAGAGCAGGTCAAACGGCGGCGGTTCCTTGCCCAGCAGGTAGTTGCGCACGTAAAACGACCAGATCAGGTCATTGGCGCGCAACATATTGAAGGTGGCGGCCATTTCTTTGCCGTCGTGGTAGCCGCGCTCAGCCATGGCCTTATCCAGGCTTTCCAGTTGTTGCTCATCAATGAACACGCCCAGGTCGCCGGGGATGGAGAAGTCGATCAAGGTGACGAAGAAGGTTGCCGAGGCGACGCGCGTGTCCCCTGTTTCCCGCATATAGGCCAGGGTCGCGGCCAGCAGGGTGCCGCCGATGCAATAACCGACCACATTGACCTGGGAGGCGCCCGTGGCTTGTTCCACCGCGCCGATTGCCGCCAGCGCACCTTCGGTTACATAGTCGGCAAAATCCTTGTGTCCCAGCTTCTCGTCGGGGTTCACCCAGGAAATGACAAATACCGTGTGCCCCTGGTCAACCAGCCACTTGATCAGGGAGTTCTGCGGTTGCAGGTCCAGCACGTAATACTTGTTGATCCAGGGCGGAATGATCAGCAGCGGCAGTGTGTTGACCTGCGGCGTCGCAGGTTCGAACTGCAACAGTTGCAGCAGATCGTTCTGGAACACCACCTTGCCCGGCGTAGTGGCAACGTTCCTGCCCAGATCAAACGCGCTTTTGTCCGTCATACTGATGCGCAGTTGCCCTGCTTCGCCGTCAAAGTCGTCGATAAAGTTCTGTAGTCCCTTGAGCAGATTGTCCCCCTTGGATTCCAGGGTCGCCTGCATGACTTCCGGATTGGTGAGCAGGAAGTTTGACGGCGACATCGCATCCACGAATTGCCTGGTATAAAAGCGCGCTTTGCGTGCCGTTTCCTCATCCAGTCCGTCCACGTCGGCGATGGCGGACTGTATTACGTCGGCAGTCACCAGGTAAGATTGCTTGATAAGGCTGTAGACCGGATGCTCGTCCCAGGCCGGGTGCTTGAAACGCCGGTCACCGTCATCGGGTTGCCGGACCGGGGTGCTCTCCCCTCCCAGGAACGCTTTCGTGGTGTTAAGCCACAGGTCAGAATAAGCGTTCCAGGCGCGGGTCTGTGTTTCGAACAACTTTTGTAAATTATCCATCATGCGACCTCAAATAATCCTGCGGCGCCCATGCCGCCGCCGACGCACATGGTGCACACCACGTAGCGGACGTTGCGGCGTTTGCCTTCTATCAAGGCATGGGCGACCATGCGGTTACCGGACATGCCGTAGGGATGCCCAATGGCGATGGCGCCGCCGTTCACGTTGAGCAGTTCATTGGGGATGCCCAGCTTGTCGCGGCAATACACGACCTGCACGGCAAAGGCCTCGTTCAGTTCCCACAGGCCAATGTCATCCATGCTCAAGCCGGCATTTTTCAGCAGCCTGGGTACGGCATAAACCGGCCCGATGCCCATTTCGTCGGGTTCCAGTCCGGCGACGGCGATGCCGCGATAGATTCCCAGGGGTTCGATGTTTTTGCGCTCGGCCAGGCGGCTGTCCATGACCACACAGGCGGCGGCCCCATCCGAGAGTTGGCTGGCGTTGCCGGCGGTGATGCAGCCTCCCTCAAGCACGGGCGCCAGGCCCTGCAAACCGGCCAGGGTGGTCTCGGGACGGTTGCCCTCATCCTGTTCCAGCAACGTCTCCCGGTAGCTTACCGCACGGGTTTCCTTGTCAATAACGGCTTTGGTACTCGCCAGGGGCGCCAGTTCCTCGACAAATTTCCCGGCCTGCTGAGCGGCGGCTGTGCGTTGCTGGCTTTGCAGTGCGTAGTCATCCTGAACCTCACGGCTGACCCGGTAGCGTCGGGCCACCGTTTCGGCAGTCTGCAACATGGGCATGTAGGCCTGTGCGTTCATGCTCGTCACGGTCTCATCAGTGCTTTTTTCTACCAGCCCGAATGCGTCATTCTGCACCAGGCTGATGGATTCCAGGCCCGCCGCAACCACAACCGGCGTATTGTCCATCACCACCTGCTTGGCCGCATTGGCAATGGCGATCATGCCGGATGAGCACTGCCGATCCAGCGCCATGGCGCCGGCGCTTGTCGGAAGCCCTGCTGCCAGCGCGCTGGTCCTGCCGATATTCCAGCCGGTCGTGCCCATTTGCATGGCACAGCCGAGTATCACGTCATCAACCTCCCCTGGCTCCAGTCCGGCCCGTTGCACGGCCGTGCGGATGACGTGTCCGCCCAGAGTGGGCGCTTTGGTGTTATTGAAGGCCCCGCGCCAGGCTTTGCCGATAGGCGTGCGCGCGGCGGCGGCGATGACAGCTTCTTTCATGGTGTTAACTCAGTGAAAAATCAGTACATTCTTACTTAGTTCAGGCTTAATTCAGGTCGGGAAACAGCCAGGGTTGCTCCTGTGCCCGTTGTTGTTCATACGCCCGTATCAGGTCGCTGTGCTCCAGGGTTAAACCGATATCGTCCAGGCCCAGCAACAGCCGCTCCTTGAGATCGGGTTCGATAGCAAAGCCGTACACGTCTCCCGCCGGCGTGCCGACCGTCTGTTCGTGCAGGTTTACATTTAACCTGTAGCCTTCCTGCTGCGCCACTTCCCGGAATAACCGCTCAACCTGTTGGGGATCGAGCACAACAGTCAACAAGCCGTTCTTGCCGGCGTTGGTATAAAAAATGTCGCCGTAACTCGGCGCGATGACGCAGCGGAAACCGTACTCATACAAGGCCCACACGGCATGCTCCCTGGATGAACCGCAACCGAAATTCTTGCGCGCCAGGAGGACCTGTGCGCCCTGATAACGGGGCAGGTTCAATACAAAGTCCTGCCGTAACGGGCGCCGGCTGCAATCCTGCTCGGGCTCTCCAACGTCAAGATAACGCCAGGCATCAAACAGGTTAGGACCAAAACCACTGCGCCGAACGGACTTCAGGAACTGCTTGGGGATGATGGCATCCGTATCAACGTTGGACCGGTCCAACGGCGCCACCAGGCCATGAATTGTCGTAAATGCTTGCATGATTAACTTGATTTATCCGCAGATTAACGCAGATTAGCGCAGATGTTTTTTTTGCAATGAATAGTCCACAGATCAAACAAACGGTTCTTTCTTACAAGAAGTTGTATCTCTGTACTCAGGATGACAAACAGAAAAACTTGAAAACACTTAACAACATCTGCGTTAATCTGCGTCATCTGCGGATGAATCACTTTAATCCACGTCATCTGCGGATAAATACTCACGCACGTCAACAAAGTGGCCGGCGATGCCCGCGGCCGCGGCCATGGCGGGGCTCACCAGGTGGGTGCGGCCGCCGGCGCCTTGCCGGCCCTCGAAATTGCGATTGGACGTGGAAGCGCTACGTTCACCCGCTTCCAGGCGGTCGTTGTTCATGCCCAGGCACATGGAACAACCCGGTTCGCGCCATTCAAAACCGGCGTCCAGAAACAGGCTGTCCAGTCCCTCGGCCTCTGCCTGGCGCTTGACCAGGCCGGACCCGGGCACGACCAGGGCCTGCTTGACAGTCTTCGCCACGCGCCGGCCGGCAACCACCCGGGCCGCCTCCCGCAGGTCTTCTATACGGGAGTTGGTACAGGAACCGATAAAGATCTTGTCCGGACTGATGGCATTGATGGGGGTTCCCGGTTGCAAGTCCATGTAGGACAATGCGTTCACTATGCCTTCGCGTTTCACCGGGTCCGACTCCTGTGCCGGGTCGGGCACCTGCCCGTGCACGGCGGCCACCATCTCCGGCGAGGTGCCCCAGGTGACACAGGGCGCCACCCGGGCCGCGTCGATCTCGACCGTCCGGTCGAACACCGCGTCCGGGTCGCTGCGCAACCCTTGCCACACCTTGACGGCCCGCTCCCAGTCATCCCCCACCGGCGCAAACGGCCGTCCCCTGACGTAGTCAATGGTCTTCTCATCCACCGCCACCAGGCCGGAGCGGGCGCCGGCTTCGATAGCCATATTACACAAGGTCATACGCCCTTCCATGGACAGGGCGCTGACCCCCGCGCCGCTGAATTCAATGGCGCAACCCACACCGCCGGCGGCGCCTATCCTGCCGATGATATACAAGATCAGGTCTTTTGCCGTCACCCCCGGCGCCAGCGTGTTACTGACCCTGATCAGCATGTTCTGCATTTTTTTTGCCACCAGGGTCTGGGTGGCCAGTACGTGCTCCACCTCGGAGGTGCCGATGCCCATGGCCAGCGCCGCCAGCGCGCCGTTGGTAGTAGTGTGCGAATCACCGCAGACGATGGTCATGCCGGGCAAACAGGCGCCCTGCTCCGGGCCGATCACGTGCACAATGCCCTGGCGTTCGTCAAACAGTTCAAAATAGGGAATGCGCCATTCCCGGACGTTTTTCTCCAGGGTCTCCAGTTGCTTGCGCGCGACGGGGTCGGCGATGGTTGTCCGGTTGTGGGTGGGCACGTTGTGGTCGGGCACGGCCAGGTTGGCATTACGCCGCCAGGGTTCTCGACCGGCAAGTTGCAGTCCCTCAAACGCCTGCGGGGAGGTCACTTCATGAACCAGTTGGCGGTCTACGTAGAGCAGACAGGCGCCGTTGCCGAAGTCCTTGACCACGTGTTCGTCCCACAGCTTGTCGTAAAGTGTTTTTGCCATCATACCCACAGTATGCCACATGCAGCGCGTGAGTCACAGGGACAGAATGAATCCCGCTCCCCGGAATATACAAAAAATGTGTGTTTCCGGAATTGGGTTTTTGGGTACAATGGATGCCATATTAACAGTGGCCCGTATAACTCCCGTGACTCGATTTTTCCCATTTGCCGGTCTTCTTCTTATCCTGGTGTGCGCCGGAGGGAGTTTGCGCGCCGAGGAAAATGATGCCTACGAAGTCATCGACAGGGAATTGCTCAAGGAAGACGATGAGGAAACCCGGCCTGCGGCACAGGACGACGCGGCAAGCAGCGCAACTTCCACCGCCGGGGAAGCTGTGGAACTACCTGGGGAAACACTTGAGGAACCAGCCGGGGAACCGGTTACCGCGCAGGAGGACGCGGACGCCGATGCCTTGGACTCCGCTTACGCCGCGTTGCAAAACCAGGAGTACGATATAGCTTACGACCTGTTTTACACCTTCGCCTCCGGGGACAATGCGCAGGCCCAGTATGAACTGGCCGCGCTCTATCATCGCGGCGCCGGCGTGGAGGCGGATATTGCCAGGGCGGCGCGCTGGTACGCGCGCGCCGCTGAACTGGGCTATGCGGACGCCCAGTACCGGTTGGGCAATATGTTCCTGATGGGGGAAGGCATGCGCCAGAGCGATTCGGAGGCGGTACACTGGTACGAACAGGCGGCGCAGCAAGGCCATGCCGATGCAAAAAGCAATCTTGCCAGCCTGCGGCGCATCAGTTCGGCCAAGACCCGGCAGGAACTGGAACAGGAAGCCGCATCCTTGCCGCCGCTTGAGGTCGAACGCAAACCTGAGCCCGGAGAAAAACCGAAAAAACGCGGTTTCTTCAAACGCTGGTTCGGCAAGGACAAGAAAACCGAACCGGCGGCAACGGCCGGTGCAGAGGTTTCCGAGTCACAGCCGCCCGCGTCCGAATCGTCCGCGGCGCCCGACACAACGGCGCCGCCCACCGCGCCCGTCGCGCGCCCTGCCCCGTTGGCAAATTCCACCGCGGTATCCAACTACGAACTGGGCCTGGCCTACGCCCTGGGAGACACCCTGGAGCAGGACCAGGAGCAAGCCTTTGAGTATTTCCGCAAGTCTGCGCAAGAGGGTTACGCCCCCGCTCAATACCGCCTGGGCGCAGCTTATGCCAACGGTGACGGCACGGAACAGGACCCGGAGCAGGCGCTGGAGTGGTACCGGAAGTCTGCCCTGCAGGGCCATATTCCCGCCCAACGCAGCCTGGCGCTGGTTTACCTCAACGGCCTGGAAGACCTGACGCCGGACAAGCCCCTGGCCCTGACCTGGTACACCTTGCTGGCCGAAGACGGCAACCAGATGGATCTGCATCGGCGTGACAGCCTGCTGGAGGAACTGCCGGAGGAGGACGTGGACAGGGCTGAGGAATTGGCGGACGAAATGCGGGAAGAACTGGCGGGGACTACGGAAAGGCAATAGGGCACCTCTAAAAATTAGAGGTGCCCTAGTACTCTTTCAATTTAATTCTGATCGATCGATGGGTCAAGATTAATCGAGTGGTGGTAATTGATAGACGGGTATGGCCAAGGCCAGGCTGCGGGGGCTGCCAGGTTGTTTATGGATGAGTCCTTTCTCGTTCAACTGGGTCAACATGCGGTGGACAGACGGGGGGGTGACTTGGAAGTAACGTTGTAAATCGGCCTGTGCGGGGGCTTGGCCGTTGACTTTGGTGTAGTAGTGGATGAAGGCGAGGTACTGGCCTTGCAGATAGGTGTAGTGGGGGGGTATTTTTTGCGTGTCAGGGATCGACATGGCGGGTATTTTATGATCTATTATAGCCTTTAACAAGAGAGGGCTAAGGTCATGCAGGTACGGTACAGAGTCGTACTGACGGAGGCGGAGCGGGACTATCTGGAGCGGTTCACGGGTCAGGGGAAGCCCTCGGCCCGGGCCATGAAGCGGGCGCAGGTGTTGCTGTTGGCGGACGGGGGGTCTCGGCAGGGGGTGGAGATTGTCGAGGCATTGGGGGTGAGCAGCTCGACGGTGTACCGGGTGAAGCGGGATTTTGTGGAGTACGGGTTGGCGGCGGCGTTGTCGGAAGGGTCTCGTTCGGGACAGCCGCGCAAGACGGAGGCGCATGAGGATGCGTTGCTGGTATCGATTGCGTGCAGCACCCCGCCGGCGGGTCGGTGTCGCTGGACGCTGTCGTTGTTGGCGGCGCGCTGGGTGGCGTTGACGGATATGGAGGCGGTGTCGCTGGAGTGCATACGGCAGCGGTTGAAGGCGAATCAATTAAAGCCCTGGCAGCGGAAGATGTGGTGTTTGGGGCAGCTGGATGCGGCGTATATTGCGCAGATGGAGCAGATACTGGATGTGTACGCTGAGCCGTTCTGTCCTGAGAGACCACTGGTGAACGTGGATGAGGCGGGCAAGCAGTTGGTGGGGGAGGTACAGGCGGGCCGGCCAATGACCCCGGGGCAGGTGAGCAAGGTGGATTATGAATACGAGCGCAAGGGGGTGGCTAACATTTATCTGTGTTTTGACCGGCACCGTGGCTGGCGTCATGCCAAGGTGACGAAGACCAAGAAGGCGGCTGATTTTGCCGAGTTGATGCGGGAGTTGGTGGATGTGCACTACCCCGATGCTGAGTGCATCCGGGTGGTGCTGGATAATTTGAACACGCACCGGCCTGCTTCGCTGTACCGGGCCTTCCCGGCGCCGGAGGCGCGGCGGGTGTTGCGCAAGCTGGCATTTCATTACACGCCCAAGCATGCCAGTTGGTTGAACATGGTAGAGATTGAGATTGGCAACATGAACCAGCAATGTCTGGACCGTCGTATTGACAGCATGGACTTGCTGCAATCAGAACTGGCGGCCTGGCAACAGCAACGCAATGAAGAGAAAGCCAGCATCAACTGGATGTTTGATGTTGATCAGGCCCGGACCAAACTACACCGGGCTTATGACAAGCTAACCGGTCAGAATTAAATTGAAAGAGTACTAGCAGCATAGGGATATGCTGCCATTTAATCATGACGTTCATCCTGAACGTCACCCTTCGGGCAGCTTGTGCTGTGCCAATCGGCTGTCCTGCCGATTGGTCACGCAAGTGATTGAAAATGAAGGAAACGGAAAATCGCACATTCGTTTCCGTCTCTAAAAATGCCAAGGATGGCATTTTTAGAGGTTACTAATAATCAAAGCAGGAAGCGCCTGATGCAGACCCCTGCTTGCGCAGGAGTGGTTCCTTCGATATAGCCTCCTGCTTGCTCTCTACCACCCATGCCTGTGCGGGCGTGTCACTCCAGGGAGCGTAATGCCTCGATTGCCTGGCTCAGCTTCCTTACCGGGGTTACCTTGAGTTTTCCCGGCGTTTTTTTGGGGGCGTTGGCAGCGGGGATGATAGCCCTGTCAAAGCCGTGTTTCTGTGCTTCCTTAAGGCGTTCCAGGCCCTCTTGCACGGGCCTGATCTCACCGGTGAGGCCGACCTCACCGAAGACGACCAGCTTGTCTGCCGGGGGTTGATTATGCAGGCTGGACAGCACTGCCACCAGGACGGCCAGATCCGCGGCCGTCTCATTCAGCCTGACGCCGCCGGCCACGTTGACGAACACGTCCTGGTCATACGTGGCCACCCCGGCGTGCCGGTGCAGGACAGCCAGTAACATGGATAAGCGGTTTTGCTCCAGACCGACCGTTACCCGGCGCGGTTGCTGGCCGTGGCACGGGTCCACCAGGGCCTGCACTTCCACCAGCAGTGGGCGGCTGCCCTCGCGGGTAACGAGGATGGCAGTGCCCGGCGCCGGTTCGCCGTGGTTCGACAGGAAGATGGCGGACGGGTTGCTGACTTCGCGCAAGCCCTTGTCGGTCATGGCGAACACGCCGAGCTCATTCACCGCGCCGTAACGGTTCTTGACCGCGCGGATCATGCGGTAGCGGCTATTGTTGTCGCCCTCAAAATACAACACCGTATCCACCATGTGTTCCAGCACCCTGGGCCCTGCCAGGGCGCCCTCCTTGGTGACGTGCCCCACCAGGAAAACCATGGTTTGTGTCTGTTTGGCATAGCGTACCAGCCTGGCTGCACACTCGCGCACCTGGGCGACCGAACCGGGCGCGGACTGCAATGTTTCGGAAAAGACCGTTTGGATGGAATCCACCACGAGCACCCGCGGCTGATGTTCCCCGGCGGCGCTGAAGATGTGTTCCAGCAGGTTCTCGGCCAGCACGTGCAAGCCCGCTGCGGGCAGTCCCAGCCGGTTGGCGCGCAGGCTGACCTGCTCTACCGATTCTTCCCCGGTGACGTACAAGGTGTTGAGGCCGCCGTCCCGGCTTAACGCGGACAGGGCTTGCAACAACAAAGTGGATTTGCCGATACCCGGGTCGCCGCCCAGCAATACTACCGACGCGCTGACCAGGCCGCCGCCCAGGGAACGGTCCAGCTCCCTGGAACCGGTTGACATGCGCGGTTGTTGCGCCAGGTCAACCTCATCCAGTTTGCGGATGTCCGCGCGCGCGGACAGGTGGGACTGAAACCGCCCGGCGCCCGGCGACTGCTCCGCCGCGGCGACCTCGCTCAACGTATTCCAGGCGTTACACTCCGTGCATTGTCCGGTCCACTTGGGCGCGTGCGCGCCACATTCACTGCACTGGTATTGGATTTTAGTTTTTGCCATGTTCCACAAACTCCAGGCGTTTGTGCACGCCGCACAGCACTTCATAGGGGACGGTGCCGGCGCCGGCGGCGGTCTCTTCCACGGGCAAACCGTTACCCCACAGCAATACCGGGTCGCCGGGCCGGGCATCCGGGCAGCCGCGCAGGTCCAGCGTGATCATGTCCATGGACGGTTTTCCTATCAGCGCGCAGGCCTGGTCCCTGACCAGGATGCGCGTGCCGGCCCCGGCATGACGCGGGTAGCCGTCGCCATAGCCCGCGGCCACTACGCCTACCGGCATGGGTTCCGGGCAACGCCAGCTTGCGCCATAGCCCACGGGTTCGCCGCGTTGCAGGTGTTTCACGGAAATCAGCGCAGAGACCAGCGTCATTGCGGGTTTCAGGCCCAACCCGGAGCCGGTCTGCCCGTCCAGCGGGGACACCCCGTACAACATCAGGCCGGGGCGGACCCAGTCCAGGCAGTAGTCTCGCCGGCTTATCAGCGCCGCGGAATTTGCCAGGGATTTCTCGGCACGGCAGGATTCGGTCGCTTTGAAAAAGACCTCTGCCTGCCGCTGCGTCATGGGGTTATCAAGTTCATTGGCGCAGGCCAGGTGGCTGATGCAACGGACGTTGTCAGCCACACCCCAGTGCCGGCGCAGTCTTTCCCACACCTCAGGCACCTGTTCCGGCGCAAAACCCAGGCGATGCATGCCGCTGTCCACCTTGAGCCAGACCTTGACGGGTACGCTGAGACCGGCCTGGTCCAGCAGTTCCAGTTGAAACGGGTGGTGCACCACGATATCGAGACGCAGGCGCTGTATCTCGGCCAGTTCATTGGCGTCGTAAGGGCCTTCCAGCAACAGGATACGTTGCCTGAGCCCCGCCTGCCTTATTTGCCGGGCCTCCTCCAGGCAGGCGACACCGAATGCATCGGCGTGCTTGAGTGTGCGCGCCACCCGGCTGATGCCGTGCCCGTAGGCGTCGGCCTTGACGATGGCCATGACTTTGCTGTCAGGAGCATAATCCCTGGCCCGGGCCAGGTTATGGCGTAGCGCGGCCAGGTCTATGATCACCCTGGCGGGGCGGCTCATTCATCCATGCCCGACATATATGAAGGTTCTTCGATATGGTTCTCAAAGCGGGTGAACTGGCCGAGGAAAGCCAGTTTCACCATGCCGATGGGGCCGTTACGCTGCTTGCCGATGATGATCTCGGCGACACCCTTGTCCGCAGAGTCTTCGTTATAGACCTCATCGCGGTAGATGAACACGATAACGTCGGCATCCTGTTCAATGGCGCCGGATTCACGCAGGTCGGACATGACCGGACGTTTGTTGGGGCGCTGCTCCAGGCTGCGGTTCAACTGCGACAGAGCTACCACGGGGACGCTGAGTTCCTTAGCCATGGCTTTTAACGACCGCGAAATCTCGGAAATTTCAGTGGCCCGGTTCTCTATTGTGCCGGGGATCTGCATCAATTGCAGGTAATCGATGATGATCAGGTCCAGGTTGTGCTCCCTGGTCAGGCGCCGGCACCGGGCCCGCAATTCCGCCGGAGTCAGCGCCGGCGTGTCATCGATAAACAGTTTTTTTCCGTCCAGCAGTTTTACCGCTGAGCTAAGCCGCGGCCAGTCATCTTCATGCAATTGGCCGGTGCGCACCTTGTGTTGGTCCACCCGTCCCAGTGATGACATCATGCGCATGGCCAGTTGTTCGCCCGGCATTTCCATGCTGAAAACCACTACAGACAGCTCCTCCTTGATGACCGCGTGCTCGGCGATATTGACGGCAAACGCGGTCTTGCCCATGGAGGGCCTGCCGGCGATGATGATGAGGTCGGAATTCTGCAAGCCGGCGGTGCGTTCGTCAAAATCCTCGAAGCCGGTGGCAATGCCGGTGACCGGCGTTTGCTTGCGGTAGAGCTCATCCACCCGCTCCAGGGCGCCGCTCAGCAGGGTCGTGATGTTTTCATACGCACGTTTCCCTCTGGCTTCGCGCTCGGCAATCTCGAATATGGTCTGCTCGGCAGAATCAAGCACCTGTTCGCTGCTCATGCCCCTGGGATTGAACACCGTTTCATTAATCTCTACGGTCGCGGAGATCAGGCGCCTGAGGATGGAACGCTTGCGCACGATATCCGCATAAACGGCGACATTGCTGGCGGAGGGGGTGTTATCGGCCAGCGCGGCCAGGTAGGACAGGCCGCCGGCGTCATCCAGTTTTTGGTGGGATTCCAGCCATTCGGCCACCGTCACCAGGTCAAACGGCTTGCCCTCAGCATCCAGGTCATGGATGGCGTCGAAGATGATCTTGTGATCCTGGCGGTAAAAATCATCAGCCCGCACACGCTCCACGACCTTGATCAGCGCATCCCGGTCCAGGAACAGGCTGCCCAGCACCGATTGTTCGGCTTCAATGGAATGGGGCGGGATTTTCAGCGCCCGCGTTTCCGGGTCTGGCGTGCTGTATGCGGGTTCAGGCATTCATTCGTTCCCGAAGGGACACCTGCTCAGGCCGCATCCTGTTCCTGTTCTGCGATGATTTTCAACTTGAGACGGGCGTTTATGTCCGCATGCAAGTGCAGTTCTACCTCGTATTCTCCCAACGCCCTGAACGGCCCATCCGGCAACCTGACTTCATGCTTGGTGAGTTCCCCGCCGGCTGCCTGTGCCGCGTCGGCAATATCGCCGACACCCACTGAACCGTACAGCCGTTCATCGTCAACGACCTTCCTGGCCAGGGTCAGTTCCAGGGTATTGAGCGTCTCCGCCCGGGCCTGGGCACGGGCAAGCGTATTGGCTTGCGCTTTTTCAAGCTCTGCCCGTTGCGCCTCAAACTTCTCTGCATTTTCCGGCGTGGCCGGCACCGCTTTTTTGCTTGGAATCAGATAATTCCGTCCGAAACCCGGCCTCACGTTGACCTGTTGGCCCAACTCGCCCAGTTTTTCGATTTTTTCCAGTAATATCACCTGCATCGGATTACTCCCCAGTGTCATTCAAGTCCGTGGCGGACTCGTTCGTGGTTTTTTTCAAATATAGCACAATCAGGCAGGCGCCTGTAACAATTAGCGGCGCCCGTGCAGCATGTCCCTATGGCTCCTTGTCCGTCACCTGTGCCGGCGTCCAACCCAGGCACGCGTTCACAAGGCCGACGCAGGTGACAAATAACAGGACATACGGGGGCAATACAAAGAAAGTCCCATACAGGCCAAACGAGCCAATCCTGGGAATACCCCGTGTATAAAAATAATAATGCAGCACCGACAAGCCCTGGAAGAGGTACAGGATTAACAGCAGGATCGCCGTATCCCGGATCATCATCGGTACCAGGGTCGGCACCACCAGCAAGCACAACAGGCTGAGCAGGGTGGCAAACACCAGCGTGCGCGGCAGCCTCAAGGCATGAAACTCTTCCCTGAAGCCACCCGGGTTGAACAGCGCCGACTGCCACCAGCGCGCGATCAGCAAGGTGACGATCAGGCTGATCACAAAACCAGAGGCGAAAATTGCCGACAACAGTGAGCTGATGAACCCGTTTGCCTGCTCAAGCTGTGCCGGGTCCAGTTCGGACAAGCCAAAGTCCTGCAAGCGTTGAAACAGGTCCTGCCACCAGTTCTGCAGGTCTTCCAGCATGATGTGCAGCAGTGCGGTAAAGAACACGCCCGCAGTCCCGGCAGACAGTACCATCAGGCCCTGGGACGGGTACTTGCGCAGCATGTGGGAGCAGAACAGCACCGGCGCCCAGACCGTAATCAGGAACGCCAGCGGCAGCGCCGGTGACACATTCGACACCAGTGCAAGCAGCATGATCAGCCCCAGGCTGAGCACGGTTACCTGCACACCGGCAACAACACCTCTGCGCAACGTCACCAGCGCCAGCGGGGCGCCGCTGAGGAAATAGGAAAATACGGGAAGGACTGTTCCCAGCGCAGTCAATACAGTGATTGTCAGGGCTGCATGAATGCGTGTTTTCAGCAGGAAGTTACCAAGTGCCTTCATGTCATGTGCTTGCCTCAGGCGCCCCCGTTGGAGAGCCGGGACCAGGCGTTGCAAGCCTGCCTCTCATGAGTTCCAGGCGTGTAACACGCTGCAACCGGCGCGCGCCGACCGCGGCTTAATGGGCGTCGCTGTACGGCAGCAATGACAGGTATCTTGCTCTCTTGATTGCCGTAGCCAACTGCCGCTGGTACCTTGCCTTGGTGCCGGAGATCCTGCTTGGCACAATCTTGCCTGTTTCCGTGACATATGCTTTCAAGGTATTGATATCCTTGTAATCAATCTCTTCTATGCCTTCTGCAGAAAATTTGCAGTAACGTTTTCTTCTGAAATATCTTGCCATCTTTCACCCGGTTCGTCGTAGCTGTTCTTGAAGTGCTGTGTCTCCCGGTTCACCGGGACGTTCCACTGCCTGTCAAGCGTCTGTTTCGGTTTCTGTTGCGGCCGTTGTTTCGGCTTCCGTCTCGTCTGTTGCCGCAGGCGTCTCGGCCCCGTCCGTAGCCGCCTCGGTGGCTGCCCCGGGGTCGGGTTCGGCCTCGGTCTCCTCTGCTTCCGCAGACGCGCTGTCGTCAGTGGCAGGGCCAGGCTCGTGCTTGCGCTCGTGCTCGTGCTCCTGTTCCTGCTCCCTGGATTTCACCAGCGGGGAAGGTTCCGTGGCCGCCGTGTCCCGGCGAAAGATAAGGTCCCGGATCACCGCGTCATTGAACCTGAACGCGTTGTTTAACTGGTCCAGGGCGGCCTGGTCACACTCGATATTCATTAACACATAGTGTGCCTTGTGGACCTTGTTGATAGGGTAAGCCAACTGGCGCCGGCCCCAGTCTTCCAGGCGGTGTATGCTGCCCTGGCCGGACTCGATCATGGCGCGATAGCGCTCGATCATGGCAGGGACCTGCTCACTCTGGTCCGGGTGGACCAGAAATACAACTTCATAATGTCTCATGATTAATCCTCATGGGTGGAGCCTCCCGTCATGGCGGTGAGGCAAGGATCAGGAAGGCGCAGTATATAGCAGCAATGCCGCAGATGCAAACTTCGGGGTTACAACATCGGGGTTACTCCATGGCATAGCCAAAGTGCTGTTTGAATAAATCCGCAAATTCCTGTTGCTCAAACCGGTGGTTCTGTGTGCCGCGCACTTCGATTTTGATTTTCCCCAGCAGGGAGGCAATGCGTCCGGTAGTCTCCCAGTCCAGGTCGCGCATCAGGCCGTGGATCAGGCCGGCGCGGTAAGCATCGCCGCACCCGGTGGGGTCAATCGGGCGCTCAGTGCGCGCCGGGGGAATGTCGATTTGCCCGGTGCGGGTGTGGATAATCGAGCCGGACGCGCCGCGGGTAATGATCAGGCTGTCCACCCTGTCCAGCACACTGCTGCGCGTCAAGCCGGTCTTGTCTTCAACCAGTTGCCACTCGTAGTCGTTGAAGACCAGCCAGGTCGCATACTCAAAACTGTCCAGCAGTTCATCCCGGGACAACACGGTCACGTTCTGTCCCGGATCGAAGATGAACGGAATATCCGCCTCGGCAAACTGCTGCGCATGCTGCAACATGCCCTCCTTGCCGTCCGGCGCAACGATGCCGATGCTGATATTCTGCGCCATGCCCACTTTGTTCTCGTGGGAACAGGCCATGGCCCCCACCTGGAAGGTAGTAATCTGGTTGTTGTCCCGGTCCGTGGTGATGAAACACTGTGGTGTGTAAGCGCCGTCAATCACGCGCAGGTGGCGCAGGTCCACCCCGTTCTGCTCCAGCCAGTTCCGGTAGGCGTCAAAATCAATCCCCACCGTACCCATGGGCAGGCAATCCGCCCCCAGCAACCCCGTGTTGTAAATGATATTGCCACCACAACCACCAAACTCGCGCCGCAACTCGGGCACTACAAAACATACGTTCAGGATATGAATCTGGTCCGGCAGGATATCCTCCCGAAACCGCCCCGGATACGCCATCAACTGGTCGTAGGCAAACGAACCGCAGATGAGGGCGGTCATGTTTCAGTTCCCGGGCAACAGTGGATAGACGCCTGCAACCATGGCCGGATCATAACATTTCCGCCTGTCTGGCTGCAGCCGTTGCCGGTACGTTATATTTCCCCAGTATCGGCGCCAGGTATTGGCCGGTGTGGGAATGGGGGCGCCGGGCGATGTCTTCCGGGGCGCCGGTGGCGATGATCTCGCCGCCGCCGTCGCCGCCTTCGGGGCCGAGGTCGATGATCCAGTCCGCGGTCTTGACCACGTCCAGGTTGTGTTCGATGACGACCACGGTGTTGCCGTGGTCGCGCAACTGGTGCAGCACGCGCAGCAACTGTTTGACGTCATGGAAATGCAGGCCGGTGGTGGGTTCGTCCAGTATGTACAAGGTCTGGCCGGTGTCGCGTTTGGACAGTTCCCGGGACAGTTTCACCCGTTGCGCTTCGCCGCCGGAGAGGGTGGTGGCGTTCTGGCCCAGGCGGATATAGGACAGGCCCACGTCCAGCAGGGTTTGCAGTTTGCGCGCGATGACGGGGACTGCGGAGAAGAATTCCCTGGCATCTTCCACTGTCATTTCCAGTATTTCATGGATGTTTTTGCCCTTGTACTGCACTTGCAGGGTTTCCCGGTTGTAGCGCTTGCCCTGGCACAGGTCGCACATTACGTAGATGTCCGGGAGGAAGTGCATTTCCACCTTGATCAAGCCGTCCCCCTGACAGGCTTCGCAGCGTCCACCCTTGACGTTGAAGCTGAAGCGGCCGGGCTTGTAACCCCTGGTGCGCGCTTCCGGGGTGGCCGCGAACAGTTCCCGGATCGGGGTGAATAACCCGGTATACGTTGCCGGGTTGGAGCGTGGGGTGCGCCCGATGGGGCTTTGATTGATGTCTACCACCTTGTCGATATGCCTGAGACCGGAGATGGACTGGTAGGGCGCGGGCCGGGCGCCGGCGCGGTTGATCTCGCCGGCGGCAATCCGGTACAAGGTGTCATTGATCAAGGTGGACTTGCCGGAGCCGGAAACGCCGGTAACGCAGGTCATCAAGCCCAACGGGAGTTCCAGTTGCACCGACTTCAGGTTGTTGCCGGTGGCGCCGTTGAGGATGATCACCTGCTCCGGGTCGGGCTTGATGCGCCGCGCCGGCAGCTCGATGCGTTGGCGCCCGGACAGGTAAGCGCCGGTCAGTGAATCCGCACAGCGGGCAACGTCTTCGGGACTGCCCTGCACGACCACCTCACCGCCGTGCACACCGGCGCCCGGCCCCATGTCGATAACATGGTCGGCCGCGCTGATGGCCTCTTCGTCATGCTCGACGACGATCACCGTATTGCCCAGGTCGCGCAGTTGTTTCAGGGTCGCCAGCAGGCGCTTGTTGTCGCGTTGGTGCAAGCCGATGGACGGTTCGTCCAGCACGTACATGACGCCGACCAGTCCGGCGCCGATCTGGCTGGCCAGGCGGATACGCTGGGCCTCACCCCCGGACAAGGTCTCGGCGCTGCGGTCCAGGGTCAGGTAATCCAGCCCCACGTTCACCAGGAAGCGCAACCGGTCCACCACTTCCTTCAATATGCGCACGGCGATCTCGCCGCGCCGGCCCGGAATCACCAGGCGCTGGAAGAAGGTCTGTGCCTGCAGCACCGGCAAGGCTGTGATGGTGGGCAGGTTGAAGTTATTGACGTACACGTGCCGGGCCGCTTCGTTCAGGCGCTGCCCGTCACAGTCAGGACAGGGCTGGCTGCTCTGGTAGCGGTTCAGGTCTTCCCGGATCATGGCGGATTCGGTTTCCCGGTAACGCCGCTGCATGTTTGGAATAACACCCTCGAAAGTATGGCTGCGCCGCACGATGCCGCGCTTGCTGTGCAGGTACTCAAACCTGATTTCCTCGGCGCCGCTGCCGTACAGGATGACCTGTTTTACCGGTTCGTCCAGCGCGCCATACGGTGTCTCGATATTGAAACCATAGTGCTTGCCCAGCGATTTGATCAACTGGAAGTAATAGGCGTTGCGCCGGTCCCAGCCGCGGATGGCGCCGTCCGCCAGGCTCAGGCTGCGGTCCTGCACGATCTTGTCGGCGTCAAAAAACTGGATAACACCAAGGCCGTCACAACGGCCACAGGCGCCCACCGGATTATTGAACGAGAACAAGCGCGGTTCCAGCTCGCTCAGGCTGTAACCGCATTCGGTGCAGGCGAAACGTGTGGAGAATACCAGGTCGTCAGCCCCGTCCTCCTCACCTTCCTCAGCCATGGCCGCCACGCACACCAGTCCGTCCGACAGGCGCACCGCCGTCTCCAGGGATTCGGCCAGGCGCAGGCCGATGTCCGGGCGCACCCGAAAGCGGTCCACCACCACTTCAATCGTGTGTTTTTTGCGCAGTTCCAGCGCCGGCACGTGGTCCAGGTCCAGCACCTTGCCGTTCACGCGGGCGCGTACGAAACCTTCCGCGCGGATACGCTCCACGACCTGTATATGTTCCCCCTTGCGCTCCTGCACCACCGGCGCCAGCAGCATCAAGCGGCGCCCTTCCGGCTGTTCCAGTACCAGGTCTACCATCTGGCTGATGGTCTGGGCGGCCAGCGGGGTCTGGTGTTGCGGGCAACGCGGCTCCCCCACCCGGGCAAACAGCAGGCGCAGGTAATCATAGATTTCGGTGATGGTGCCGACAGTGGAGCGCGGGTTGTGCGAGGTCGATTTCTGCTCGATGCTGATGGCTGGGGAGAGCCCTTCTATATGATCCACGTCCGGCTTTTCCATCATGGACAGGAACTGCCTGGCGTACGCGGACAGGGATTCCACATAGCGGCGCTGGCCGTCGGCATAAATGGTGTCGAACGCCAGGGACGACTTGCCCGAACCGGACAGGCCGGTGATCACAATCATCCGATCCCGCGGGAAATCCAGGTTGATATTCTTCAGGTTATGGGTCCTGGCGCCCCTGATCCGTATCGTGTCCAACTTATTTGCCCGACAATGAATTAACCTGCTAATATAAGCGATGCCGGGCGCAAGTCCAACCCGGATGTATAACCGGGGAAACAGGCAGGCGTGCCGGCTTTGTGTTTATTCATCAATTCAAGCTTAGAAAGGAGAGGAGTTATGGCCAGAGGAATCAATAAAGTCATCCTTATCGGGAACCTGGGAAACGACCCGGACGTAAGGTACACGTCGGGCGGCTCGCCTATCGCCAACGTCAGTCTGGCGACCACGGATTCGTGGCGGGACAAGGAATCGGGTGACCAGCAGGAACGCACCGAATGGCATCGCGTCGTTTTTTTCGGCCGGCTGGCGGAGATAGTATCGGAATATTTACGTAAAGGCTCCAAGGTCTATGTCGAAGGCCGCTTGCAGACGCGTAAATGGCAGGATCGGGACGGGAATGACCGCTACACCACCGAGATCGTGGGCAATGAGATGCAGATGCTCGACAGCAAGGGCGGCGGTGAGAACATTAGCCGCGCCCCGGCGCCGGCACAGGCGCCAAATCCGGCTGCCGGCAGCGCGCCGGCGCCGCGCAACAAGCCGCCCGGTAACGATGGGGAATTCGTTGACGACGATATTCCGTTTTGACGGGCTCAGCCAACCCTGATGCTGCGGGCGTCCAGCGCCGACTGTTAAACGACGCCCGCATTTGGTTATAATGTACCGATTATGTCCCGATCATACTGATGCGCGATGGATCTACAAAAACACTTCCTGATTATTTTTGCCTCCATGCTGGCGCTGCTGCTGCTGGGCCTGTTCCTCTACAATGAAACCATCCGGTACGAAGATAAAATTGCAGAGGCCTCTGCCCGCAGGTACCAGTCCTTCCTGCTGGCTGACGAATTGCGGCAGAGTTCCGATGACCTGACCCGCATGGCCAGAACCTATGCGGTCACCGGCGACCCCAAGTTCAAGGAATATTTCGACAGGATACTGGCCATCAGGGGTGGCGAAGCGCCGCGCCCCGTGGATTATCATAAAATCTACTGGGATTTCGTCGTGGCTACAGGCATGCCGCCACGTGTGGATATGCCGCCCAAGTCGTTACGGCAATTGATGAAAGAAGCGGCATTCACCGAGTCCGAATTTGCCTTGTTGCAGGAAACGGAAAACGAATCCAATCAACTGGTTAACCTGGAGAACCAGGCCATGAATGCCATGGAAGGCATTTTCGAAGATGCGGCCGGGCGTTTCAGCAAAGGCGCGCCGAACCGAGAACTGGCCCGCGATTTGTTGCATAGCGATGCGTATCACCGCGCCAAGGAAAAAATCATGGCGCCGCTGGAAGATTTTTTCGAGATCATTGACCACAGGACTTCCGGAGAGATTGCGCTCTATATCGACAAACAACAACGGGTAAACCTGGTATTGATGCTGACCCTGGGCCTGGCCAGCATACTGGCGCTGGTTTCCCTGGCGCTGGGTGGATGGTGGAGCCTGCGCCGAAAGTCCGCGCAAAGTGGCAAGTCACGGCTGGCGCAACGGCTGGCTGCCAGTGGTTATACTCCCGCGGACGCCGCCGGCAAGGGTTCAGCGCGTGATGCGCTGGTGCGCAAACTGACCACCAAAGTCGAACCGGCGGTACAAGCCGGCAAGGAAGTAATGGTGGAGTCCACTTCCCTGCAGGTTTTCCTCGGTACCTTCTGGCAAAACTGGCCACTTATCATTGCCGCCATCATTATTACCTTTCTGACCCTGGGGCTTTCCGGATGGTTCCTGAGTGAAAACCGGATTCAAGCCGAAAGCAAGGTGCGCGATGAATTGAAGTTTACCCTGGATTCCACCCGGGACGCAGTGTTGGACTGGTTGGAGCAAACCAGCCAGGAAACAATTGAATTTGCCGACACGATCAGCCAGGAAGTGGTACGGGAATCCTCCCAATGGATAAATGAAGCGGATGATGACAAGCTGTCGCCCGTGCTGGCTGGTACGCTCTCCGGGGATGGGGACAACGAGCTTGGCTTGATTGACCTGGAACTGCATATGCTGGCCGAGCAGGCAACCATTGCCCAGCCTGACTTGTTTGATAATTACCTGATCGTTGATCCCAACGGCATTGTGCTGTCCAGTAATCGGGGAGATCTGATAGGAAAATACTTTGTCTTCCCCGATGGCACGATGGAACGCTTGCAGGCTGAGAAAACGGTCGTCAATTTCCCGCATCGGGACGCAAAAAACGAACTGTTGTCAAGCCATATCGTTTTCGGCTCGTTAATCGGAGAGAGCAAGGGAGCGGTCTTCATCATGACTTCTCCACAGCGCATGCTGGCCAAAGTCCTGCGGCGCGGCTATTCCGGCAATTACGGCGAGGTTTACCTGGTTGACGCACAAGGCCGTTTTATCAGCGAACCACGCTGGAAAGAACAGATTTTTGATCGGGGCTGGGCTGTATCGGAAACGCGCTCCGTGGTGGGCCTGTACGCAGTACCGCAGGGCAAACTCTCCGAGACTGGCAAGCTGCCCCTGTCCGTGCGGCGCGTGATTACCGGCGACAGTGGCGGTGAGTTGCAGGAGTACAATAACTACCTGGACGAGAAGGTGGTCGGATACTGGAACTGGAACAATACCTATGGTTTCGGCATTATCAACGAGTTCAGAAGTGACGACGCGTTTGCAACGTCCAGGGCTTTCACCACGCAGACCATGGTGGGCAGCGGGTTAACAGCCGCCCTGATCCTGGCGCTGACCCTGATGTCTATCTGGAGCCGCAGCACGGTTACCAAGGCCAGTGAGAAGTTACAGATCGCCTTCAAGACGATCAAATCCCATAATGACAAGCTCGCCCAGGACCTCAGGATCGGCCAGAAAGTGCAAATGGATATGCTGCCGGATCCCATTCAGGGACAGGGGTTTGCCCTGGAAGCCTTCCTGAAACCGGCACAAAGCGTGTCAGGCGACTTTTACGATTATTCCTTGATACAGGATAACAAGATCTATTTCTGTGTGGGCGACGTGTCCGGGAAAGGCATACCGGCCTCCCTGTTCATGTCAATGAGCAAGGCGTTGCTCAACAAGATGCTGGACCAGACTGACCAGACCAAGGATATTGTTACCCGGGTCAACACCGAACTGTCCCAGAACAACGAAAGCAATATGTTCGTCACCCTGATTGTCGGGATTATGGACTTGCGTAGTGGGCAGTTGCTCCTCACCAATGGCGGGCATAACCTCCCTTACATCAAAAAACATACCGGTGAATTGATTTGCCTGGAGGAAGTTCAGGGGCCGCTGGTGGGTACTTTTGAAGGCATTGAGTTCGAGCAGCAATCCCTCACCATGGAGCAAGGCGACATGATATTGCTTTACACTGACGGGGTGACCGAGGCACAGAATATACGGGACGAATTCTATGAAGATGATCGGCTGAAGGACTTGCTGGAAAAAAACCGGTTTGACACTGCCAAGGACATGACCAGCGCCATTTTCAGAAACGTCGTCAGGTTCATCGGCCGGGCCGAACAATTCGACGATATTACCATCCTGACCTTTCAATACACCGGCAAATAAGGAGGGATGCTTCTGCCCGTCATTCCTGCACATCAAGCCGGGGGCGCCGGGGATGGGAAGCGGGACGTTATAAATACCAGGCAGTGCCCAGGGACACAAGTTACAACTTGGACTTGATGATCACCACGATATTGCCATCCTGCGAGCCATAGTATTCAACCCGATCGTTGAGGCTTTTTACCAGGTGGATGCCCAGGCCGCCCACCTTTTCCTCCTTTTCACCCCCTGCTGTTCCCGCTGCCTGTGCGTCGCCAGCTTCCGTTCCGGATTCCGCTTCAGCGTCCTCACCCCCAAGTCGGGGCGCCGGCGCATCCCTGACCAGGTCAAAGGGCGGCGCCTTGTCCTGCAAGCTGATCTTGACATCCGATCCCATATCTTCCACATCAATGATAACCGTACCGCCTTCATTATCCTTGTAACCGTGCATAAAGGAATTAACTATCAGTTCCTCCAGCGACAGTTCCAGTTCAAAGATTTTTCCATCAGCCAGCTTCCTCTCTTCACAGTAGGCTCTGAAATCAGAGGAAAATTCTGTCAGTTCCGAGAGGTCGGATAACACCCATTTATGGGCCTCTTCAACTGTTTTCATTGATCTGTGTCTCGGGTAAAATTATACAAGGCTGGCATTTTGGAATTTTACAGTATAGTATTGTCCGGAAATATCAAATCACAAATCATTCTCCTGGACTATTGTATAATATTTGCGCTTAGATTACAATATGTTTCAGCAATTAATCCACTGGCTGAGAGCCAGCAACCACAGCAGAGAAAATAATGAGCGATATTGAAACAGTAAATCAGGATGGTATCGTTATCCTTAACCTGAAGGGACGGGTTGACGCGACTAATTCCGGGCAAGTGCATGACAAGGTCATGGAAGAGATTAAGAATGGTTGCAACAAGATGATCATTAATTTTGCAGACGTGAACTATATCTCCAGCGCGGGTTTGCGCGTGCTGATCTTTGCCACAAAAAGCTTTGCCAAGAGTTCCGGCTCGTTCTCAGTGTGCTCCCTGAATGAGAATATTATGAAAATATTCGAAATCAGCGGATTGATGAACCTGTTCACCATCCACGCTGACCTGGAAACCGGGATCAGTTCAATCGGTGGTTGAGCAACGCCGCCTGAGTTCGTAAACAGGCGGGGCGCCGTCTGCGGCGCCTTGGTATTTCACGCTGAAGTCGGACAATCCCAACAGCGCGTCCTGTCCATCCTTGCCGTCCGGGAGCTGAAACGCATCTATCCCGCAGCGCTGCATGAAAAATAACTGGTCCCGCAACACCTCCCCCACCGCGCGTAACTCTCCCCGGTAACCGTGGCGCTCGCGTAACAGGCGGGCATGGCTGTAACTGCGCCCGTCGGTAAATTTCGGAAACTCCAACGCCACGAGTTCAAATAACTCCAGCGAACCGGACAAATCCTCAAGGCTGTCAGCGCCATTCAGGCAGACCGCGAGTTTGCCGTTATGCCGGGACAACGCTTCCCTGTGGCCGAGCCAATAATCCAGGGGCACTATCCAGTCGCCATCAGGCAATGGCTGTTCCGGCGCCGGCGCAACCGCCCGTTGCCAGGTATCTTCCAGCACTGTGCCGTGCTTAATAACCCGCAACCGCCGCCCGCTCCGCTACTGGTTCCGTGCCAGGGCTGTAAACCCGCGTCTTGAACGGTTCCAGGCCCACACGCAGGTAGGTGTCCAGAAACTGCTCCTCCCCTTCGCGTTGCTCAAGATAGACCTGTAACACCCGGTCGATAGTCTCCGCGACGTCCTGCTTGGCAACTGCGGGGCCCAGACGGTCGCCCAGGCGCGCATTGTTGCCGGCCGAACCGCCCAGGGTCAATTGATAGAATTCCTTGCCTCGTTTGTCCACACCGAGTATGCCGATATGCCCCACGTGATGGTGGCCACAAGCGTTCATGCAGCCGGACATCTTGATCTGGAAGTCCCCGATGTCATGCAGATAATCCAGTTCGGCAAAGCGCGCATTGATCTGCCCGGCCACGTCGATGGAACCGGCATTGGCCAGGTTGCAGAAGTCCAGTCCGGGGCAACAGATCATGTCCGTCAGCAAACCAATGTTGGGTGTTGCCAGGCGTTCTTTCTTCAATGCGTTCCAGAGCGGGTAGAGGTCCGCCTGCCTGACGTGAGGCAGGACCAGGTTTTGATCATGGGTGACCCGTATTTCCGCATGGCTGAATTTATCTGCCAGGTCGGCGATATAATTCATCTGCGTATGAGTCGCATCACCGGGCGCCGCGCCGGGGTGTTTGAGTGACACGCAGACGGCGCGATAGCCGGGCGCCTTGTGCGCCTTGACGTTGCGTTGCACCCATTGGTTGAACTCTTTTTGCAGCACCAGCCGCTTGGCGAAGGTATCATCCTGGGCGGCATCGGCAGCAAATTCCGGGGCCGTGAAGAAGCGGCTGACCCGGTCTATCTCGGCCTGGTCCAGTAACAGCGCAGTATCCTTGATCTCCTGCCATTCTGCTTCCACCATGGCGGTAAACTTGTCCGCGCCCACCGCGTTAAGCAGGATCTTGACCCTGGCCTTGTGCATGTTGTCACGCCGTCCCAACCGGTTATACACCCGCAGGATGGCCTCCAGGTAGGACAGCAGGTGCTGTTTCTCCAGGTACTCCCGGATACAAACACCCAGGTACGGCGTGCGCCCCAGGCCGCCACCGACCAGTATCCGGCAACCCACCTGACCGGCTTCGTTACTGACCAGGTAAATGCCAATGTCGTGTATCTGCACCGCGGCGCGGTCGGTCTGTGAACCGGAGACGGCTATCTTGAACTTGCGCGGCAGGAAGGAAAACTCCGGGTGAAAAGTGGACCATTGCCGGATGATTTCACAATACGGACGCGGGTCTTCCAGTTCATCCTCGGCAATGCCGGCAAAGTGGTCGGAAGTGATATTACGGATGCAGTTACCGCTGGTCTGGATCGCGTGCATCTGCACACTGGCCAGGTGTTGCAGGATATCGGGCACGGTTTCCAGCCTGGGCCAGTTGAACTGAATATTCTGCCGGGTGCTGAAATGCCCGTAACCCTTGTCATACTTCTCGGCGATATAGGCCAGCATGCGCAACTGCGTGGAGGACAGCAGGCCATAGGGAATGGACACGCGCAGCATGGGCGCATGCCGCTGGATATACAAACCGTTCATCAGCCGCAACGGACGATACTCGTCTTCACTGAGCTTGCCGTCCAGGTAGCGTTGCGTCTGGTCGCGAAACTGCGCGACGCGCTCATCTACAATCTGCTGATCGTATTGGTCATATTGGTACATGATGCTGCAAACAGCCCTGAGATAACAAAAGGCTGGCAAGGATAGCAGAGAGGTCTTATGAAGAAAAGTGCTTAATTTGACTATCTATATGCAGAACAGTTATATAGAGACTCGAGGTTCAAAGACTGACCCGGCAGGGCCAGGTCAAGAATCTGCTGATAAAGGCTCCTGCTTGCTCTCCCCCCGATTAATCCTCCTCATCCCTGGGTTTGTGCGCCGCGATCAGTTCTTTCTGGGTCTTGGCCGGTACCGGGTCGTAGTGGCTGAAGCTGAGCGAATAGGAACCCACCCCGCCGGTCATGGACTTCAGTTGGGACTGGTAATTGTCCAGTTCACCCAACGGCACGGTGGCGGTGATGGTGGACATGCCGCCGGCCAGGGACAAGGTGTTGCTGATACGCCCGCGCTTGCCGGAGATGTCCGCATTGATGTCACCCATGGCTTCATTAGGCGCGGTGACGTTGATGTCCACAATCGGCTCCAGCACCACCGGCCTGGCCTTGTGAAACGCGTCAAGAAACGCCTTCTTGCCGGCGGCGATGAATGCCACTTCCTTGGAATCAACCGGGTGATGCTTGCCGTCATACACGGTCACCCTGATGTCCTGCATGGGGTTGCCGGACAAGGCGCCCTGCTCCAGCGCCTGTCTAATGCCTTTCTCCACCGCCGGGATCAGTGGTTTGGGGATCACGCCACCCACGACTGCGTCCACAAACTCAAAACCTTCGCCGCGTGACATCGGTTCGACTTTCAGGAACACCTCGCCGAACTGGCCGGCGCCGCCGGTCTGTTTCTTGTGCCGGTGATGGCCTTCCGCCCTGGCGCTGATGGTTTCCTTGTAAGCGATCTTCGGTGGCCGGGTCGTGACCTCCACGTGGTAACGATCCTTCAGTTTCTCCAGCATGATACGCAGGTGCAGCTCGCCCATGCCGCGGATGACGGTTTCGTTGGTGCTGGCGTTGTGTTCCATCCGAAAGCTCTGGTCTTCCGTCTCCAGCTTGCGCAGGGAGTCTGAGATCTTCTGCTCATCGCCCCTGCTCTTCGCCTGAATGGCCAGGCCGTACATGGGCGCAGGCATGTTGACGGCTTGCAGGTGTACCTGGTCTTCGTCATGGGAATCGTGCAACAAGGCATCGAAATGAATCTCATCGATTTTGGCCACGCCGCAGATATCACCGGGTACACCCCGGCCAATTTCCTGATGCTCCTTGCCTTGCAGTTGCAACAGGTGCCCGACCTTGAACGGCTTGCGCCCGGCGCCGATATATAACTGGCTGTCCTTGGTTACCGTTCCCTGGTGTATCCTGAATATACCCAGCTTGCCCACAAACGGATCGATGTTGACCTTGAAGACATGGGCAATCACATGCCCGTCCGGGTCCGGAGAGACATCCAGCCGTAGCGCAGCGTCACCCTCGCCCTTGAATACCGGAGGCGGGTTGCCCTCGCCCGGGTTCGGCATCAGCCTGGCAAACACGTCCAGCAATTCGCCCAGGCCCGCGCCGGTTTCCGCAGAGACAAAACACACCGGGATGAGGTGGCCCTCGCGTAACGCCTGCTCGAACGGTTCATGCAGTTGTTGCGGACTGATATCCGCTCCCTCCAGGTATTGCTCCATCAGTTCCTCGTCCAGTTCAACCACCTGGTCGATGATATTGACGTGTGCTTCCGCTACCGAGAAAAAGTCGGTGGCGCCACCTTCGGCCTGAAAAAAGCAGTCCACCACTTTGCTGCCGCCCTCGGCGGGCAGGTTCAGGGGCAGGCATACGCTGCCGTAGGCCTCCCTGAGTTGTTGCAGGATGTCCTCGAGGTCCACGCCTTCGGCGTCAATCATGTTCACGATCAACAGGCGGTCCATGCCACGCTCCGCGGCCTGCTCCATCATCCTGCGGGTGACCATCTCCACCCCGGCCTGGGCATTGACAACCACTGCACAGGTTTCCACTGCCGGCAACACGGCCAGGGCGCGACCGATAAAGTCCGGGTAGCCCGGCGTGTCGATCAGGTTGATGTGGCTGTCGCCGTGATCCAGGCTGACCACGGCGCTGTCCAGCGAATGCTGGTGGGCTTTTTCCTGCGGGTCGAAATCACATACCGTAGTCCCCCGCGCCACCGTGCCAATCTGGTTGATGGCCCCGGCCTTGTGCAACAGCGCCTCCACCAGCGTCGTCTTGCCCGCGCCACTCTGGCCGGTGATAGCAATGTTACGGATATTTTCAGTTATATAGGACACCAATGACACCTCCTCAGCTTGTTATTGTTCCTCTAACCGGAGTGTAATACTAACACATCATCAGCGCGCATAGGAACCCGCTCAGCCCGGCAAATGCGCCCTCCCCAGGTACTCGTGCGACTGCATTTCCACCAGCCTGCTGGCGGTGCGCGCAAATTCCCGCGCCAGGCGTTTGCCGCCGTACAACCGCTGTGCCGGCGCCTGCGCGCTGACCAGCAATTTCACGTTGCGGTCATAGAACTCATCCACCATGCTGATAAACCGCTTTGCCCGGTCATTGTCCATATCATCCATGTGTGGAATGTCCTGCACGAAGACCGTCTGGAACTGCCGCGCAATCTCGATGTAATCAGCCACGCCACGCGGGCCGTCACAGAGTTCGGGGAAATCAAACCAGACTACGCCGGAAGCCAGTTGCCTGCATTGGAGTGTCCGGCCCGCGATCTCAATCACGGCATCGGTGTGCGCAGACCCGGAAGCAATCCTGGCAAAGCTCTGCGCCAGTTTTTGTGCGCTGTCCGCATCCGCAGGATAATGGTAAACACTGGCCTGGTCCAGGTAGCGCAGGCGGTAATCCGTGCCGGTATCGAGGTTGAGCACGCACGTATGCTGCTTGAGCAATTCGATGGCCGGCAAAAACCGTTCCCGTTGCAGCCCGTTCCAATACAGTTTGTCGGGCTGTTCGTTGGACGTGGCAACCAGGGTAACCCCCAGGCTGAACAACTCATGCAACAAGCCGCTCAACAGCATCGCATCGGTGATGTCGGAGACGTGGAATTCATCAAAACAAATCACGCTGGTGTTGCCGGCCAGCTTACGCGCCACCGTCTTCAGCGGCGCTTCCACCTCAGTGAGTTGCTTCAATTCCGCATGCACCCACTGCATATAACGGTGAAAATGCACGCGCAACTTGTCGTCAAACGGCAGGCTTTCATACAGCATATCAACCAGCCAGGTCTTGCCGCTGCCGACACTGCCCCACAGGTAAAGCCCCGTCACCGGCCGTGCAGAATGCCCGGCAAGCCGGGCAAAGAACCGGCTCAGGCGACTTGCCGAGCGCGCCGCCACCAAGGCATCGTATAACGTCTGTATCTGCTCCACCACCAGCGCCTGCGCCGGATCTGGCATAACCCGCCCCTGATCGAGGTCGGATTGGTAACGTTGTATGGGAAACATGAGGAATTAATCATACCCCAGGTGCTCCAGACCCGCGCGGCAGGCGCTGGTGATCGCAGCTTTATCATCTTCACCGAGCTCATTGAACTTCGACCTTGTCTGGCGTGGCACCCTGCTTGCTTCGGCCAGCCAGGTTTCATTTTCCAGGGATGGGTCGATGAAGCGGATCAGCCTGTGCAGTTGCGCTTCCGGCGCGTCCAGCACGTCTTCAAACCTGACTGTCAACAGGCGTTCAGCAGGGAAATTTGCAAAAAAGCGCCGGGTCATGTCGATCTGCACCTGCCAGAAAGCCGCATAGTCCGGGAGCCTGGCCTGGTCATAGGGCAACCACGCGGACCTGATGAAACGGTTTGCCAGGATTTCCAGACGCGGGCCGAGCCACTCCCAGCGGCGTTGGTTGGACATCATGCGTAACGGATCCACACCCACCCCGCGCAACAGCATGACGTTTGCCAGCACCGTCCGGAACAGGTAATGCCGACTCATGGAGATCGCAGTTTCTCGCCCGTCGCGAATAATATGGATGAAGCGGGCGTCGGGAAACTCCCGTATCAGCACCGGCACAAGCAGCAACGAACTCCCCGAGCGTTCCACCCAGACCCTGCGCTCGAAGCGTTGGCACAACCACTCGAACAAATACCTGAAGTGCCGGGCCGGCGCTTGCCCGGGCTGCGCTTTCACCACGGCTTCAAGTTCGGCAAACAACTCCTCATGGTGCTCAGTGATGTGCGGCAGTGTGGCGCACAGCAACGGTGGCACGTTCTGACGAGTGTAGCGGGACGCGGAGTCGGCAAATGGATACAGCAACTCCGGGTACTGTTCCCTCACCATCAGCCTGGTACGCTTGCTGTGCCTGCCGTAGAAATTCCACATCTGCTCCCCGCTGCGCTGCTGCCAGATCCGCCATTTCAATTCAAGAAAACCGAAAAACTCGCTCAGGCTGAGAATATCGGGATGCCGGTTGAGGACGTTGGAAATCATGGTGGAACCGCAACGTCCGGTGCCGACCACAAAGACCGGAGGGATATTCGGCAATGACCTCACCCGGTAAGCCCTTGGTAAGACGGCGCGTCAGGGCGTTTGCGCAAGGTAACCGGCATCCCGTGTTTCAACCGGTACAACACCAGGGTGCTTACCTCGGGAAACTCATCCGATACCAACTCAACACGCCAGCGCTGACAGACAGTCGCCAGGGTCAATACGCCTTCCATCCTGGCAAAGTTCTGGCCAATACAACTGCGCGGCCCTCCACCGAAGGGAAGATAGGCGCGTTTTGTACGATCCTGTGCCCGGGTTTCCAACCAGCGTTCCGGTTTGAATTGCCCGGCTTGCGGATAATATTTCTCATCCAGGCGCGGCGCCAGGATCAGCGGTTGTACCACGGTACCTTGAGGAACGTGGTAGCCGCCGATGGTGCAGTCTTCCAACGCACGCCGCCCCAGCATGTGCAGGGAGGAACTGAGGCGCAGGGATTCATCGAAGACGGCGCGGGTGTATCCCAGCTTTGCATAATCCGCTACCATCGGTGGGCCGCCCTGCAGTACCTCAGCGATTTCCTGTTCCATTTTTTCCCGCACTGCCGGGTTGCGACTGAGATGATAAAAGCACCAGCTCATGGCAGTGGCGATCGTTTCATGACCGGCCATGATCTGCATATATGCCTCATCTCTGACTTCCTCATCTGTCAATGGCTGTTCAATGCCTTCCTCATCAGTGGCATGGACCAGCAATGACACCAGATCGCCGCGTGCCTGGCCTTTTTCCCGGGCCTTTCTGATAATATCTTTAATTGTTTCATCCAGTTTTTTGAAATACGGATTATGGCGACGGAGCCATGGCAGGGTAAATCGCAGTATCAGTTTGCCAAACGGCATATTGGTAAGGATGACGCTCCGTTCCAGCGCGATCAGGACTTCCTTGATGACATTCGGGTCAAATTCCACGTCGCTCCCGAAAAAGGTTTTGGCAATTACGTTCTGGGAATGAGACAGCATGAGCGCTTCAATATCGGCATCATCCCCGTTGCGCCAGTCCTGCTGCAATACAACGGCTTGCTCGATCATTTTCTCCGCATAGCCTTCCAGCGCTTTCCTGAAAAAAACCGGTTGTATCAGCTTGCGCAGACGTTTATGGGCAGCTCCATCAGAGGTAATACTGGTTGGATTTTCAAATCCTGCCTTGAAAGCAGGCCCTTTTTCAAATGATGCAGCCTGTTTGACCAGCACCTGATCGATCAGGTCTGCATCGAACACAATACAAAAACGCATGAAGAACATACGAAAACAAACTATCTCTCCATAGCGTTTACGTAGTGACAGGTAGAACCCCAGGGTATCCTGCAACCGGCGTAACAGGCTGACAAAACCAATGCCACCCGGACCAGGTGGAAGTTTTTTGGTATCGGTCATCATTCCATACTCAATATCTTGTGCAACACACTCAACTATGACAGGCGGACCTGCATAGCATGCCATTGGTCTGGTATTATGCAGTCTTTACTCCATTGGGTAAAGTTTTTATAATCAAGGCGTTCCCAGTCAGTTCCGGTCTTCACATCGGCGTCCGGCTGACGAGGGGGGGGGGGGGGGGACTCATTAATCAATCTAATGTACATGAGTGAGCTCAAATCAGTGCAGGTGGAGCGACCAGTGAATAAACGACTACCCCCAGGGCCGAAAGACTTGGGCCTGTTACGCCTGGTAAAGATTTTCTCCAACAAGTTCCAGCTATTTGAGCAGCTCAGGAAGGACTATGGTGAGGTCGTGTACTACAGGGTACTGCGTTTCAGGCATTGTTTGTTGTCTGATCCCGACCTGATACGTGAAGTGCATGTTGCCAGGCGTTCATCTTTTCATAAAGCACCCTTCCAAAAGAATCTACTGATTTTTTCCAATCCAACCTCGGTGACGGCCGACGGGCAAGACCACGTCCGGCAACGCAAGCTGATCCAGGGATCATTTCGTCATGCGCGCATCATGGAATACGCCAGGGAAATGAATGTGGAAATTAACGCATTGCAGTCTCAATGGCGCACCGGAGATACGTATGACCTTGCTCATGAAATGCATAAACTGGCATTGAACATCGTCTGTGCCACTTTTTTCGGGCGCGACATCAATATTCCAACCTCGCTTACTGAAGATACGCTGAAAACGCTGCAATGGACCGGCAAGTTGACGATACTGCCATTCGGGTTAGGGAAAATTGTGGCGCGGCTGCCCCTGCCCGGCAACCGCTTTCGGGAGCGGACATGCAAGGCAATGGATAAACTGATTTACAAGGTGATAGAAAAAGCTCGCAACGATGAACAGCGCACAGACCTGATCTCACAACTGACACGCGCGACTGACGAAGAGGGGAAGGAACGCCCGCTGACCGATGAGGAGGTACGGGACGAAGCTTACGTGATGATAATGGCCGGACACGAAACCTCGGCAAACTCGCTTGCCTGGACGTTTTATCATTTGAGCCAAAATCCGGCTGTGCGGTTACGGCTTGAGGCTGAAGTCGACGAGGTGCTTGGTGATCGGCCACCAACGCCGGACGACTACAAAAGACTGCCCTACACCATGGCAGTGTTTATGGAATCACTGCGCGTTGCGGCGCCAACTTATTGCGGCATGCGCAGGGCAATCGAAGACTGTGAAATTGGAGATTATTTTATCCCCAGGAATACGATAATGTGTCTCTTCTGGCGCGGGGCGCACATGAACGAGAAGTATTTCCCACGGGCGTCGGAATTTCGACCGGAACGGTGGCTGGAAGATACGGTGGAAGGTCAGGATAATGACGCTTACTTTCCGTTTGGTGGCGGCAAGCGCACCTGTCCGGGCGCGACCTTTGCCAAGATGGAAGCCGTCCTTGCCATCGCCGTCATAGTCCGGCGTTGGCGTATCAATCCCGTGTCCGATGACTATCCGGCAGTCTCAACACTGGCCTTCTACAGGTTCAAGCACGGACTCCCGGTCACAATCGAGAAACGACAGATAACATGAGCAGCCCCGTATTACAGGACTGCTTGTGCGGGGCGCCGTAATGACCACACTGGAAGTACCTGCTGCTTACCGTCCCGGTTATGCACGCGCATGCCAGGTTAACCCGGAACTGGCGCGCCTGTATATCAAACATACCACTGTTGGCGACCCGCTTGCTGATGCGCTGATGCAAGCCCTGTCCGGGCTGAGCCCGCAGGAGGAGAACCGTCTTATCATGGCCGGGATGCACAATGACAAGCGCGTGCTGGCGCAGGCGCCTGCGCCCCTGGTCGATTTTTTTGAAGAGCTGAAACAACCCCCTCCGTGGTTTGACCCGCAGCGATTCGATGCCGGTTGCCGTACCTTTCATACGCATTCGGATTTGTTCATGCCCGCGTTTTTCCTGGTGACAGTGCTGAACGCGACCAGCCTGATTGCCAAGTCATTCTACGCCACCGGCCGCGTGATGAGCGGTTTTGGCGCGCGTCGCATCCGCCAGAACGTCCGGCATTTTGTGGAAATCATGCTGCCCGGCGCCCTGGAAGACCAGGGGGACGGATGGCGGTTATCCGTGCGCATCCGCCTGGTGCACGCCCGTCTCAGGAAGTTGATCAAAGAAGGAGGGGGGGGGAAATGAATGGGACGAGGCTGCATGGGGTACACCAATCAGTGCCGCAAACCTGGGGCTGGCCTCAGCCAATTTCTCCGCCACCATGTTGTTGTTCGCGCGTAAACTCGGTGCACTGATGGACCGGGAAACACGCGACAGTTTCATGCAGATATGGCGTTACGCTTCCTACCTGATCGGCACTCCCGAAGCCCTGCTGTTTGAGGGAGACGAAGCAAAAACCCGTGAGTTCCAGCGCATTACCGACCTGTGTGAACCACCACCGTCCAAAGAATCAAAAATCATCGCCAACGCACTGGTACATGGCCTGCCGGAAATAGCCGGCAAAATTCATCCGGCCGAGCAGGAAAAAATGATGAAACACGTATTCCGGGTGGCGCGCGCGGTACTGGGGCACAAGTTGTCAGACCAGCTTTCATTCCCCCCCTGCAATACCATAGGGTTCTTGCCAACCCTGCGCCTGCTGCGCCAGACCTACGGTCTATCCCACAAGGTCGCCCCGGACTTTGCCGACAAGTGGCGCGGTCAGAACTTTGTATTTTTGCTCGAAGCCTCCATGCTGGATGATGTCAGGTATCAACTGCCGAACCATGTGCGGGTAGAGCATTCTATTGAGTATTAACCTGTCATTTAACGGACAATAATGCTCCAACAAGGCCTGGCGGGGACAATCTTCATCCTGCCCATCCGTCCCCGAAATTTACACAGAAAAAGAGTATCAGGCTATCCCACCAATAATATCCTGGTCATTTCACCCATTAAAACCATCAGGACGGCCGTGCTCAGGCCGAATACCGTCAGACGGTGCCAAACTTGGTTATAAGTCACATGAATCAAGCTGTGGATGATGCGCAGCGCAACATAGGCCCAGGCCAGACTGACAGTGAGACTATTGGCGCCCCCGGCAAGGTACAGCAGGATACAGACCAGGTAATACAGCACCGGCATCTCGAACAGATTGACAATGTTGCGGTTTGCCTGGGAGACATACGGCGGCACGGTATCAGGCTCGCCTACGGTGTATTCCGAGAGATCGACACCTTTGTTCAAGGACGGACTCAAGCGCCGGCAGGCCACCAGCGCCAACATGATGGCGGTCCACCAGGCCAGCGCGATCATGGGGTAGAACAGTTCCATGCCGGAATGGTACAGAATGGGATTATTCATGGTATATCTCCTGTGGATTGTCGTTGGTGTACACTATAGCCTTAAAAACCTGGTGGGGGTACAGATGAGTACATTCGTTTTAATCCACGGCGCATTTTCCGGTGGCTGGAGTTGGGATGCGGTGCGGGGACCATTGACACAGGCCGGACACGAGGTGATTACCCCCGACCTGCCCGGCCAGGGGGATGATCAAACTCCTCTGTCTGAAGTGGGCCTGGACAGTTATTGCCAAAGGGTCATTGAAGTCCTGGACCGGCAGGCAGAACCCGTGCTACTGGTGGGTCACAGCCTGGGGGGTATCTCCATCTCCCAGGCTGCAGAACACCGGCCTGACAAGGTCAAAATGCTGGTTTACGTCGCCGCGTTCCTGCTGCCGCACGGGAGTTCGCCCAAACATTTCTGGAGCAACCAGTCCATCACCTCGCCGGTCATGAGCCATTGCGACGTCAGCGCGGACGGCGTAGTCAGCTTTCGCAAGGAGCATATCGCCGAACTTATCTACAATACCTCAGCGCCCGCCGCGGCGCAGAAAGCCGCCCACCGGCAACGCCCCATGGCGCGCAAACCCCTGGGGACACCCCTGCAACTGAGCGAGGAGAACTTCGGGCGGGTGCCGCGGGTGTATTTCGAAGCGCTGGAAGACCGGGCAGTGCCCATCGAATGCCAGCGCCAGATGGTGCAGGCCCTGCCGTGCGAGAAAGTCGTTACGTTTGCCACCGACCATGCACCCATGGCCTCCGCCCCGGAGCAGTTCGTCACGGAACTGCTGGCGCTGGCATAACCCGCATGCCTGACTAGAGCAACCAGTGCGTCGTCGGCAGATTCAGGCGCAGCTTGCCGTAAACGTCCTTGATGATCCCCTCGTGCATGGCTTCGTGCATGGACATGGCGTTAATGTCGCGCTGGTAGCGTTGCATGCGGCTGCGCTCATGCAGGGTTGAACCACCGGAGTCCTGGAACAGGAGATTCACCACCTCCCGGCACATGTGCATAGCCTGCACGCCATACAGCCTGATACGCGCCCGGTCTGCGGCGCTCAATATC
Source organism: Gammaproteobacteria bacterium (assembly GCA_965116585.1). GTDB lineage: Bacteria > Pseudomonadota > Gammaproteobacteria > Eutrophobiales > Eutrophobiaceae > JAAXHV01. The sequence goes on from OZ220714.1 coordinate 216,581, forward strand.
CGGGTATTATTGATGGCGGCCTCGTAACACAGGTCACAGGCATGGTCGGTCAACAACCTGGCCGCGGCCAGTTTTGCCGTGGCGTCGGCCAGCGTTTGATGGGTTGCGGGCAGGTGTTTTTTGGGGACTTTGTCGGTATAGACCATGGGCCGGTCCGAACGGGTCTGCAACAACTCCTCGTAATATTCCAGCGCACCGGTTGCCGCGCCCAGGGTGGTGCCGGCGCTGAGTGACAGTACCAGCAAGGGCGCGAACGGCGCCCGGTACAGCAAGGGCCGCCACGTTCCCAGCTTGTGCGCCAAAGCGGTTTCCGCCTTCAGCACCCTGTGTTCCGGCACAAAGCATTCATCATTTTTCAGGCGCACACTGTTGCTGCCGGTCGCGCGCAGGCCCGTTACGTGCCAGTCATCGTTGCGCGCGATGTCTTCCGGCGGCACCAGGAAAAACGCCTTGTCGTGGCCGGGCGGCAGGCCGGGCAGTTGCACACCCAGCACAAACCAGTCCGCATGATGGCAGCCGGAACCAAACGGCCAGATACTGTTCTTCAACAGGTAACCGCCGTCGACGCGGGTCGCCGTGCTGCGATCCGGCAGGATGCCACTGAGGCCGGCATTGGGGTCGGCGCCGAACACGTCCTGCTGGGCCTGTTCCGGAAACAGCGCCACTACGAAGGTATGGCAGCACATCACGCTGTACACCCAGCTTGAGGAAGGACAGCCTTTGGCAAGCTCGGCGGCAATGCGCCAGAAATAACGGGGATGCAGTTCATAGCCGCCAAAGCGCGCCGGCGTGTAGGCGCGCAACAGATCAGCATCCTTCATGGCGCGGAACGATTCCGCATGGATATGCCGCTGTTGCTCGGCCGCGCCCGCCCTGGCGTCCAGGTCAACGGCGATAGCCCTGGCCCGATCAATCAGGGTTGCAGCCAGCTCCCGTTGATCATCCGGGACGGTGTTCATGCCGCGGTTCAGAGCGCGTTGTGCGAACCGTCACAGAGATGGCCGTTGCCACTGCGCTTGCAACCGCACAACCACTGCGTTGCGGTCTCCGCCACCTCAAAGCGCACCGGCGTAAAGTCAGTGCCGGAATGTGACCCGTCACAAAACGGCTGATTGGCAGAACGACCGCACTTACACCAGAAATAAACCCCGGTCTCAAGCTCAATCGCATAAGGATACTTCTGCGGGCAATCCGGATCAGTCATGATATCCCCCCCGTTGTTGGCTGTTCGACCGGAAAATCATCTCATAATGGAAGGGTTTGGGCAAGGAATTGAGAATTAGGAATTGGGAATGAGGTCAAGTGGAGCGTTGTCATTAAATACACAGCCGCCGCAGGCGGCACATTCATTCCTAATTCTTAATTTTTAATTCCTAATTCTTAACCCCATTCCTAATTCCTAATTCCTAATTCCTAATTCCCAATTCCCAACCCCCTTCTTCTGATCTCAAACAGACACACCCCCGTAGCAACAGACAGATTCAGGCTTTCCACCGAGCCGTGCATCGGAATTTTTACCAGGTGATCGCAGTGCTCTCGGGTGTTGCGGCGCAGGCCAGCGTGTTCCGAGCCCATGACTAGGACCAGGGGGAAGTGGACGTCAAGCTCGTACAAGCTGGTCCCGGTGCTGCCGCTGGCGCCGATGACCTGACAGCCGGCGTCGCGTAACCGGCGCAAGCTGCGCGCCAGGTTGGTGACCGTGATGATGTTGATACTTTCCATGGCGCCGCTGGCTACCTTGCTCACGGTGGCGTTCAGGGGTGCGCTGTGGTCTTTGGGCAGGATCACGGCTGCCGCGCCGGCCGCGTCTGCGCTCCTGATGCAGGCGCCGAGGTTATGCGGGTCCAGTACCCGGTCCAGCGCCAGGATGAGCGCGGGCTGTTCCGTCAGTCCGGCACACAGGTCATCCAGGGTCATACGTTGTTCCCGGCTGTCCGTCCGGCATCTTGCCGCGATGCCCTGGTGCTTGCCGGCGCCGGTCAACCTGTCAAGTTTTGGCCGGGCAATGGGCTGAACCGAAATGGAATTGCGCTCACATACGCCCAGCAAGTCATCCAGTTTTGCGGAGCGCCCCCTGCCGGTGGCGATATACACCTCCAGCACGTCATGGGAACGTCGCGCCAGCACATGCCGGACGGCATGGTAGCCACAGATGAACTCGATATTTTTCGTCCGCATTACCCGACGTATTCAAAATCGATTTTCTTCTCATCCACTTTAACGGCCAGTACGCTGATTCTGATCCGGTCGCCCAGGAAGAATTTCCGGCCCGAACGTTCGCCTGACAGCGAATGGGCAATGGGATCAAAGTGATAGTAATCAGTGGGCAGCGCGGAGATATGTACCAGGCCCTCAACGTAAATATCATCCAGTTCGACAAACAGGCCGAAGCCGGTGACACCGGAGATAATCCCGTTAAACACCTGGCCGGTCTTGTCCAGCATAAACTCACACTTCATGCGGGCGCTGACGTCACGCACCGCCTCCTCGGCCCGCCGCTCGGTCATGGAACAATGCGCACCTAGCTGGTGTACGTCGTTTTTGTCGTACTCATAAGCTGCATTTTCCACGATGTGGCGCAGCGCGCGGTGCACCAGCAGGTCGGGATAACGCCGGATCGGCGAGGTAAAATGCGTGTAGTGCTCGAAGGACAGGCCGAAATGACCCAGATTCCTGCCCTCGTACACGGCCAGTGGCATACTGCGCAACAACACCGTCTCGATCAGGTGTTTATCTTCCCGGGTTCTGACCTGTTCCAGCAGGTTGGCATAATCTCCGGCCGTGGGATCCAGGCCGCCCCCCAGTTCCAGGTTGAAATCGGCCAGGAACTTGCCGAGGTCGTTGAGTTTTTCCTGGTTCGGCGTGCCGTGATTGCGAAACACACAGGGAACCTGCTGCTCCAGCAGGAACTGTGCCACCGAGACATTGGCCGCCAGCATGAATTCCTCGATGATTTTGTGGGCGTCATTGCGTTCCAGCGCGCGGATATCGCTCACCCCGCCCTGCTCATCAAAATACATCCTGATTTCGCTGGAAGAAAAATCCAGTAACCCCTGCTGCTGCCTGTGTGCATTCATGAGCCGGAACAACTCGTGCATGTCCCTGAGGTGCGGCACAAGGGAGTTATATTTTTCCTGCCCATTATTTTCGGGCGCATTGTTACCGGCCAGGATGTCGCTGACCTGGTTGTAGGTAAGGCGGGCGCTGGAGCGGATCACGGCCGGGTACAGACGGTATTTTTTGATTTGTCCAAGCTTGTTGATACGCATATCGCATACCATGGCCAGCCGGTCGATATCCGGTTTCAGGGAGCAGAGATCGTTGGAAAGCAGTTCCGGCAACATGGGCACAACCCGGTTGGGGAAATACACCGAATTGCCCCGCTCATGGGCAACCCGGTCCAGGGCCGTCCCCGGTTTTACATAATGTGACACGTCCGCAATGGCAACCACCAGACGCCATTGCCGGGCCTGTTTCTCACAGTAAACCGCGTCATCGAAATCCCGGGCGTCTTCGCCGTCTATGGTCACCAGCGGCAGGTCACGCAGGTTCTCCCTGCCCTTAAGCGCCTGTTTCTGTTGCAGGCCGGCCAGTTCGTCAGTCACGTCGTCCGGCCACTGGTGGGGAATTTGGTAGGCGCGTATGGCTATTTCCGTGGCCATGTCAACGGAGCCGGCATGGCCCAGCACCTCGATTACCTTGCCCATGGGTTGGGTGTGCTTGTCGGGCTGGTGCGTGATCTCGACGACGACAAATTCGCCGGACTTGGCCTTTTTGCGCTTTTGCGGCGGCACCAGGACATCCTGGTGCAGATGTTTGTTGTCGGGGACGACAAACGAGACGTTGTCTTCCTTGTAGAAGCGCCCCACTACCGAGTGGTTGACATGCTCAAGCACCTCAACGATAATTGCTTCCCGGCGATTGCGCCGGTCATAACCACCGTAACGCACCACGACGTGGTCGCCGTGCAATACGCCACGCATCTGCTTCATGGACAGAAACAGGTCCTCACCGCCTTGATCAGGCCGGAAGAAACCGTAACCATCGCCGTGGCCGATGACGCGCCCGGCCACGAGGTCCATCTTGTCCAGCAGGCCATAGCCCTCGCGGCGGTTGCGGATAAGCTGGCCATCGCGCAACATGGCCTTGAGGCGCTTGCTCAGCGCCGAGCGCTCGGCAGAACTGGTGACCTCCAGGGCCTGTGCAATGTCCGTCAGTTGCAGCGGCACTCCCGAACGTTGCAAAAACTCCAAAATCTCAGTTCGTTCGGGGATTGAGACAAGGTACTTCTCACTACTTTTTTTCTTTCCCATTCACATATCCATTGACAGCCCTTGCCCGTAACGGTAGAGTCCGTCGTTTCAAAAAACCTGATTGTACACCAAGTAACCTCTAAAAATGCCATCCTTGGCATTTTTAGAGACGGAAACGAAAAAATGCGATTTTCCGTTTCCTTCGTTATTAATCACTTACGTGACCAATCGGCAGGACTGCCGATTGGCGCAGCGCAAGCTGCCCGAAGGGTGACGTTCAGGATGAACGTCACGATTAAATGGCAGCATATCCCTATGCTGCACGGGCACCTCTAATTTTTAGAGGTGCCCACCAGATCATGCCGAGGTGGCGGAATTGGTAGACGCGCTAGCTTCAGGTGTTAGTGGGGGTAACCCCGTGAAGGTTCAAGTCCTTTCCTCGGCACCAGCTGTTGAATTAAGAATTAGGAATTAGGAATGAACGTGCCGTCTGGTGCGGCAGTTTTTATTGCTCCAATTCATTAACTCCTAATTCTTAATTCCCACATCATCCCACCGGGTTCTCCAGCACTATCGTCTCGGAGCGGTCCGGGCCGGTGGAGATCATGGCGATGGGGACGCCGGACAGTTCTGTTATGCGGTTCAGGTAGCGTTTGGCGTTTTCCGGCAGGGCGGCGTAGTCCTGCAAGCCCCTGGTCGTGCCCTGCCAGCCGGGCAGTTCTTCATAGACCGGGGTGCAGTTTGCTGTAGCGCCGGTGAGTGGGTGGGTGTGCGCGCTGCCGTCAGCCCGGTAGGCGTGGCCTATTTTTATCGTCTCCAGACCGTCCAGCACGTCCAGTTTGGTGATGCACAGGCCGGACAGGCCGTTCAGTTGTGCAGAACGTTTCAGGGCTACCGCGTCAAACCAGCCGCAGCGCCGCGGGCGGCCGGTCGTGGCGCCGAATTCCTGGCCTTTTTCCCGCAGCAGCGCGCCGTCCGGGCCGGTGAGTTCGGTCGGGAACGGGCCGGCGCCGACCCGGGTGGTATAGGCCTTGGTGATACCCAGGACGTAATCGAACAGGCCGGGCGCAAAACCGGAACCGGTGGCGGCGTTGCCGGCGGTGGTATTTGATGAAGTGACAAACGGGTAGGTGCCGTGGTCCACGTCCAGCAACGTGCCCTGGGCGCCTTCAAACAGCAGGTTGCCGCCTTGCTCCCGTATTCCGTACAGCATTTCGGTAACGTCTGCCGTCATGGGCGCAACCTCGGCCGCGAGTTCCAGCAGTTCATCCCGCGCCTGGGCATAGTCCACGGTGCCAGCCCGGTAATAGTTCTTCAGGATGAAATTATGGTACTCCAGCAAGGCTTTCAACTTGTCCTCAAGTGCGCCGGGGTCGTCCAGGTCGCTCACCCGTAGCGCCCGCCTTGCCACCTTGTCCTCGTAGGCCGGGCCGATGCCGCGCCCGGTGGTGCCCAGGGCCGCCTTGCCGCGGGCGTCCTCGCGTGCATGGTCCAGCAGGACGTGGTGCGGCAACAGCAGCACGCAGGACTGGCTGATGAACAGTTTATCCCGCGCCTTCACGCCCCGGTCCTCCAGCATCGCGAGCTCTTCACGCAACGCCCTGAGGGACAATACGACGCCGTTGCCGATGAAACAGCGCACACCCTCATGCAGGATGCCGGACGGCACCAGGTGCAGGATTGTCTGTTCGCCGTCGATGACCAGCGTATGGCCGGCATTATGCCCGCCCTGGAAACGCACCACGCCCTGCACTTTTTCGGCCAGCAAATCGACAATCTTGCCCTTGCCCTCATCACCCCACTGGGCGCCGACTACGACGATGCTGTGACCCGCTGACACCGGCTAAATCTTCCTGACCTGCCAACGTCCGGATACCAGCACGATCTCCCGGTCGCAGACGGTCGTGTCCGGCTCAGCCGCGGCAGCCTCCCCCGGTAACCGGTAGATCACGATTTCCCCCTGTTCCCTTAAACTGTCCACCAGTTCATACAACCCGGGAACGTCGGAGTTGGGCGCGTAGATGCCTTTTTTCGGCGCGTGCGCCGGCGGCGCCAACTCAAACAGCTTTAACGCATCCGTGCTGAAACCGGTTGCGGGGCGCGCCCGGCCGAATGCTTCACAGACCCCATCGTAACGCCCGCCGAAAGCGATACCCTCACTCTCGCCCGGCACGTAGGCGACAAACGTCATGCCGGTGTGGTAGTGATAACCCTGAAACTCGGTTACGTCAAAATACAGCGGCGCACCGTTGACCTGGCGTGCAGTGAGCTGTGCAATCTGCTCCAGTTCATCCACGTAGCCGCGTAAAGTCGCACCGCAGGGTTTCAGGATGGTCCTTACTTCCTCCAGTATGCCGGCATCCCCCTCCAGTTCCATCAGCCTGAGCAGGGCCGTGCCGTACTCATTGTCCAGGCGCCATTCATTGAGCATGGTTTGCAATTCATCAATTGCTTTTCTCTGCACACAACTGACCAGCAGGCTCTCGCGTTCCGGGTCCAGTTGCATGGGGTTGGTCAGGCCTTGCATGATACCGATGTGGCCAACGTCAACGTGCACATCGTGCAGTCCGGCGAGTTGCAGTGTCCTGAGCATCAGCGCCAGGATTTCGGCGTCGCTCTCTATGCCTTTGTGGCCGTACAGTTCCGCGCCCACCTGCAACAGCGCACGCGCCGCGCCGGGCCCGCCGGGCAAGGTGCGCAGCACGGCGCCGATATAACACAGCCGGCTGGGCTGCTTGCGTTTCAGGTTGTGCACCTCGATGCGCGCCACCTGGGGGGTGGTATCCGCGCGTATACCCATCAGTTTGCCGCTTAACTGGTCGATAACCTTGAAAGTCTGCAATTCCAGGTCATCATCGCTGCCGGTGAACAGGGTATCCAGGTACTCCAGCAACGGCGGGGTGACCAGTTCATAGCCCCAGGCGGTGAACTGGTCCGTGATATGCCGGCACAAGGCGTCAAGCTGGGCGGCCCGGGGCGGCAGTACCTCTTCAATCCCTTCAGGCAACAGCCACTTGTTTCCGGTGCGCATGTTCTGTGTAACCCGCGCCGCGTCAGCGCACGATATATAACAGGACGACCCCAAGCAGCATGCTGCTCACGCCCACAAAGCGCAAACTGTTATTGTCCAGTTGCGCTGCGGCCAGGAACATACGCTTGATCCAGTTGGGGTTCAGGAAAGGCATGATTCCTTCCAGGATGAACACCAGCGCAACAGCGCTCAGCAGTTCCGTCCACATGGCTGCTGTTTCGCGCCGGGAATGCCCGGTTATTCACCCTGGGGGTTATTGAAATACCTGAAAAAGTCGGAATCCGGCTCCAGTACCAGGATGTCCCTGTTATTGCTGAAGCTGGTACGGTACGCGTTCAGACTGCGGTACAGCGTGTAGAACTCCTGGTTCTTGCCGTAGGCACTGGCGTAGATCTCGGTGGCGCGGGCATCGCCCTCGCCTCTTTCGGTTTCCGCATCCTTGTAGGCGTTGGCCAGGATGATTTCCCGTTCGCGGTCTGCATTCGCCTGGATCCGCTCAGCCGCCTCTTCGCCGCGCGCGCGGAAGTCCTTCGCTACCCGGGTGCGCTCGGCACGCATCCTGGCATAAACAGATTCGCTCACGTCTTCAGGCAGGTCGATGCGCTTGGTCCTGACATCGACGATGGTGATACCCAGTTCATCCTGCAACTGCTCGGTGGTGCTCTCCACCACGTCCAGGATCTCGCCGCGCTCTCCCGCCACCACTTCCTGCACCGTGCGTTTGCCGAACTCATCCCGCAAGGCACGGTTGATGCGCTGCCCCAGCAACCCGTTAGCATAACCGACATCACCGCCGCGCGTCGCCACGTAAAACTTCTCGACGTGGGAGATGCGCCATTTTGCGTAATAATCCACGATCACATCTTTTTTCTCCACGGTGAGAAAGCGCTGCGGTTCCTGGTCCAGGTTCAACAGGCGTTTCTCGAATTTCTTCACGGTGTTGACGATGGGGATCATGGCGTGCAAGCCCGGCTCATCGTCGGACTTCTGGATTTCCCGGAACTGGAACACGATGGCCTGCTCGTACTCCTGTACCCGGAACAGCGAGAAATAGGCGACGATGGCCAGCAGAATAAGGGGTAGAAGAATTCTCAACATGGTTATCTTACTCCTCGCGCCCGGTTTGCCGCGCGCTCAGCAAGGTCTTTTGCTGTCTGGGAAACCGTGCCGTCGCTGCTGAGTTCCCTGGGCAGGTTCAGGGATCCCGAACCGCGTGACTGCATCAACTTGTCCAACGGCAGGTACATCAGGCTGTTGCTGCCTTCCGCATCCAGTAATACCTTGTTCGTACCGGCCAGCACCGACTCGATGGATTCAAGATACAGGCGCTTACGGGTGATTTCCGGCGCCTGTTCATATTCGGTCAGTAATTGCTCAAAACGGGACGCATCACCTTCAGACTTGGCAATGACCGATGCCTTGTACCCGTTTGCCTCTTCACGTACCCGCGCCGCGGCGCCGCGTGCACGAGGCAGGATATCGTTGCGGTAGGCTTGCGCCTCGTTTACCAGGCGCTGTTCATCCTCCCTGGCCTTGATGGCGTCGTCAAACGCCGCCTTGACCGCTTCCGGCGGCTTGGCCGGCTGCATTTCCACGGTGACGACAAGAATGCCTGCCTTGTAGTCTTCAAGCAGTATTTTCTCCATGAGGTCTTGCTGTCTCTGGGCGATCTCGCTGCGCCCTTCGGTCAGCACATAGTCCAGTTCGCTCTGGCCGATGATGGCGCGCACCGCGCTCTCCGCCACCTGGCGCAAGGTCAATGCCGGGTCCTTCACGTTAAAGATAAAGTCCGCAGGGTCGGTGATACGCCACTGTACCGCCACTTCCACGTCCACAATATTCTCATCCTGGGTCAGCATGGAGGCTTTATGCGTTATGGAACGCACCTGGCCGACGTTGACGATGACGACCTTGTCGATAACACTGGGGAAGGTGAAATTCAAACCCGGTTGCAGGATTTTCTCATAACCGCCGAAACGCATCACCACGCCGCGCTCCTGCTGGTCTATCAGGTAGGTGATGTCCACCAGCAGCAACAGCACCAGGATAATGACCGCAATCAGCCAGGTGAACGGAAAGCCCCCACCTGCTTTTTCAGGTTTGGAGGATTTGGAGGACTTGCCGCCAAACAGGCCGCCAAAGCCTTCCTGCATCTTGCGCACGATGTCATCCAGGTCAGGCGGGCCTTCACCTCCCTTGCCCCGGTTACCCCAGGGATCCTGTCCTCTATTGTCAGGCGGTTCATTCCAGGCCATACGGTTCACCTCAGCTAGTCAAAAAACTGCTGTAGTTTATCACAAGATTTGCCTGTCCGGGGGAAAAATGACTCCCTGTTTTTTTATCACAGGGCGCACAGGAGTTTTATTTTTCTTATGCGCAGGCACAGGATACATGGAGATTGTTAAGAGACTCCCACTCGCGCAGGAATGACAAACGAAGACGGGAAAACAAGCTCCCGCCGGATCAGTTGCTTCAGTTCCGGTATACCCTGGCCGGTACGGGCTGAGACCCAGGCGCGGGCGCAGATGTCATCGCTGCCATTGCTTGCTAGCGTCTCCGCAGTACCGTTTCCCGCGCCATTTTCCAGCAGGTCTGTCTTGTTAAAGACCAGGATCTGGGTAATGGAGGTCGCGCCCAGTTCTGCTATCACCTGGTTTACTTCATCAATGCGCGTATTATAATCATCATTTATATCAATGATATGCAATAATAAGTTCGCACTCTTTATCTCATCCAGGGTAGCATGAAACGACTCCACCAGGTCGTGTGGTATATGCCGGATAAACCCTACCGTATCGCTGAACAGCACTGACAGGTCATCCTCCAGGCGGGTTTTCCTGATGGTCGGGTCCAGGGTGGCAAACAGTTTGTCGGCGCAGTACACGTCCGCGCCGGTCAAGCGGTTGAACAAGGTGGACTTGCCGGCATTGGTATAGCCGACCAGGGAAACCACGGGAACATGATTGCGTTGCCGCAGCCTTCTGCCCTGTTCTCTGCGGCTTTTCACCTTATCGAGCCGGCCGCGGATCGTTTTGATGCGCTTGCCGATCAGGCGCCGGTCCGTTTCCAACTGGGTTTCACCGGGGCCTCTCAGGCCAATACCGCCTTTCTGCCGTTCCAGGTGCGACCAGCCTCGCACCAGACGGGTGGACAAATGCTGCAACTGCGCCAGTTCCACCTGTAGCTTGCCCTCGTAAGTCCTGGCGCGCTGCGAGAAAATATCCAGGATCAGGCCGACCCGGTCCAGCACCCGGCAATGTATGGCCTGCTCCAGGTTACGCTCCTGCGCCGGGGATAGTCCGTGGTTGAAGATCACGACGTCCGCCTCATGATCCGTAGCTGATTGTTTGATCTGTTCCACTTTGCCGGAACCGATAAAAAACCTGGCATCCGGCCGGGCGCGGCTACCGGTAACCGTCTCGGCAGGAAGCAGTCCCGAGGACTCGGTTAACTGCACAAATTCCTGCAACTCTTCGTTGTAGCGCCGGTTCTGAAAATTGATATGGACGAGCACCGCGCGCGGTCTGTCCCGGAATGCCGTACCAGTAGTGTTAATGCTCAGCTATCCTCTTTGTTGTCCGGTGAGTCAGATTATCGGCGAATTGGAGCCTTTGCCCAGTAAAATCCGCCCGTAAATCTCGGCGCTGGCATCATACATGAGTAAAGCGTGCATATTGGTCGCATGCAGGTCGCGCGAGGCCCGTTGCAATATGTTTCTCAACGATAAGGCTGAGGCGCCGGCATAGAGGAACAACTTGTCCACGGCATCCAGCAACATCTTCACCGACAGGCAACAATCCATGCGTATGCGACCGCGCATTGCCATGGGCATGGCTTCATTCAACCTCGCATAATGATCGATATCGTCCGCCATTTTATACATAACCAGTTCTGCTGCGTGAATTTCCGCAGCAGCCGAACCCAGCGCTACCTGTACCGGTATCCACTCATCCGCGATATGGCCGGTATAAGGCACTTTCTTGCCGGGCACAACCTTTTGAAATTCTTTCAATGCAGCCCGCGCGACTCCCAGGGCGCCACCTACCAGACAAATGGCCAGCACCGGCACGGCCTGTGACAGGGTGACCCAACCCGTGTCTTCAGCCTGGTACGCGGGGGCCTCCCGCTCTATCAATGCCGGCAGGGAAAGATAGCGATGAGACGGCACCCTCAGGTTCCGGGCAACCAGGGAATGACTGCCGGTGCCCTGCAATCCTGCCACGTACCAGTCATCCTGGATTTCCACGTCGGTGGTCGGCATCAACAGGTCGGCTTCATCGATCTTAGCGCCGGACTCATCGAACACTTCCGCCCCCAGGATCAACCACTGCGAGTGCTCACAGCCGGAACCAAAGGGCCAGAAACCGTTTAACACACAGGAACCGTCAGCCTGTTTGACCGCCTTGCCACGCGGCGCTATGACCGCGGAGACAAAAGTGTCAGGGTTATCCCCATACACCTCCTGTTGCGCCTGCGCCGGGAAATGCCCCATCAACCAGCTATGCGCATGCCATACGCCCAGCACCCAGGCCGTTGCGCCACAACCCTCTCCCACAGCCGACAAGACATCGATGTAGGATCGGAACGGCAATTCATGACCGCCGCAGGACCTGGGCTGCACGGTACGCAACAGCCCGTTATTTTTAATCAGTTCAACGCTTTCCTTGCACAGACGCCGTTCCGCCTCAGCCTGGTCGGCATATTGCTTCAGGTCCTCTATGATCGCCTCGGCTCTGGCTTTTATTTCTTCAGCCGTAAGTATGTCTGTCGGCGCTACGGGCACAGTCTCTCCTGTCATTATGGATGTTCCTCCTGAATGGTACACAGGGATTATGGCAAAAGATAGTAAAGAAAGACCTCACAGACAAAGCTCATCGCCGCACTCGACTCCTCTGAGGCAACGGGAGAGACAGCGCATGATGTTCGTTAATAGCTTCTTGAATTTCATCAATTAATTCTTGCGTCTGTGCTCGACTTGCCTGTTCTATTTCATCAGGAATACCCTTCTTCACAGGAGCTGAAAGGGATTCTGTGAGCATGGCCAGTTGTTTTTTTGCAGCCTCGTACTGTTTATTGCTGGTAATCATCCGGAATACATCTCACCCTTGATTTCAGCCACGCGCGGCCATGCTTCCAACCCTGCTTTTTTCATTAATGGCAGGTATTTTTCACTAAACCAGCCTGCCACACCCTCACGATAGCCTTTGGTCTGCGCCAGACGGGTGTACCAGTCGGCAACCTGTGGCTTGTCCTCCCATAGCCCATGCAGGCACAGGTGGTCCAGGCGGGTGATATAAGGCGAGTAGGCAATGTCGGCCAGGGTCAGGCTGTCCCCGGCCAGCCATGGCTGTGACGCCAGGGCTTCGTTCATGTCAGACAACAGTTGTTCATATTGGCGCACAGCCTGGGTAAAACGCGGTGAGGCAACGCCGTGCGGCACGACCTGGCGCTGTACCTCCCGGATATACGGGTCCTTGATCCCGGCAAAATGTCTCTCCAGAGCCTCATCCGAACCACAGGCCTTGATTAACTGGTGCCGAAACGCGATGGCAAAACTCAGCACCGCTACTTCCAGGTGCATCCCGTCATCCAGTTTTTTCATCCACCAGCGCACCATTGCCCGTCCTGCAGGATCGGCAGGCAATAGCGGCGGTTCCGGATAAACGTCGTTCAGGTATTCGATGATGATATTCGATTCCGTTACGATTGTGCCGTCATGATCCAGCGCCGGCACCAACCCTTTCGGATTAATTTTAAGAAAGTCCGGCTGCTGCTGATCGCCCCGGCGCAGGTCCAGTTCCGTTCCTTCCCATGTCAAACCCTTCTCCGCCAATATAAAGCGCACTTTCTGGGAGCAGGTGGACATGTCATTGTGGTAGAGCTTGAGCATGGGTGCTCTCCAGAGTTGTTCACATGATCGGTATGTTAAATTCTTTTAATGATATAAGGAGATCATGATAAAAGAAAGTAATACAACGGCAGATCAATTGGCGCAGGAACGGCCCATCATGGTATGTTATGAAGTACGACAAATGCAGGGGAGGATGAAATGAAAACAAGACACACGCTTGGCGTCCTGGCACTGTGGCTTTATGCAGCGCTGTTCACTGTACAGGCGGATATCATGACGGTGGAAGACCTGCTGGCGGAACTGTCGTCCGGTATGCCGGGCACGAAGATTGCCTATGGCAATGACCCGCTGCAATTCGGGGAACTGCACGTGCCTGAGGGTGATGGACCTTTCCCGGTCGTTACATTCATTCATGGCGGTTGCTGGCTGGCGCAGTACGACATTACCACCACCCGCCCCCTGGCCTGGGCGCTGCGTGATGAAGGCATTGCGGTATGGAACCTGGAATACCGCCGGGTAGGTGATCCGGGCGGCACCTATCCCGGCCTGCTGCTGGACATCGGCGCCGGCATCGACCACCTGCGCAGTCTGGCCATGGAACACCCGCTGGATCTCACACAGGTCGTGGTGATGGGACATTCGGCCGGCGGGCACCTGGCGCTGTGGGCCGGGGCGCGTGCGAAGATACCTGCCGACCATGACCTGTACCTGCCCGATCCGCTGCCCCTGGCCGGCGTAGTGGCGCTGGCGCCGGCCGCGGCGCTCACGCAGTTGCACCAGCAAGGCACCTGCGACAACGTCATCGACAGGCTCATGCACGGCTCACCCGCCGAGCATCCCGACCGTTACGCCTACGCGGAACCCGCGCGCATGGCGCCCATCGGAGTCGGGCACACTGCGTTGATGGGTGTGCACGACACAGTCTGGACACCGTTCGGTGAAGCCTATGTCGCGGCTGCACGCGCCATTGGCGATGATACGATCGAACGGGTGATGGCGCCTGAATCCGGTCACTTCGAGGTCATCAACCCGACCAGCAGCACCTGGCCGTTGGTGCTGAAGGCAGTACGCAAATACCTGCAATGAAAAAACAGACTCTTGACTTTACGGTCAACCGGCAACGTGAAAGTATTGACGTCACGCCACGCACGCGCCTGCTCGATGCCTTGCGCGTTGATCTCGGACTGATCGGAACCAAGGAAGGCTGCGGCACCGGGGACTGCGGCAGTTGCACGGTGTTGCTGGACGGCAACGCGGTGAACTCATGCATGGTGCTGGCGCTGCAAGCCGCGGGACGGGAAGTCACCACCATCGAGGGACTGGGTAAACCGGGCGCGCTGGACCCGGTGCAACAGGCTATGGTTCAGTGCGGGGGCATACAGTGCGGTTTCTGCACGCCGGGCATGGTGCTGTCTCTGAAAGACCTGTTTGACAACAATCGCCACCCCAGCGAAGAAGAAATACGGGTGGCAGTATCCAGCAACCTGTGCCGCTGCACCGGTTATACCAAGATTTTCGATGCCGCCAAGGCATTGCGGGACGGCACGGTTGAGCCCGGGACCAATGGCGGAGACGACGCCATTGGCGCCCGCATGGTGCGTACCGACGCCGTGGAAAAAGTGACCGGCAGCGCCGTCTATGCCGAGGATATCCGCTTGCCGCGCATGGTGTACGGCGCGCTGGTACGCAGCCCGCACGCCCACGCCAGAATATTGTCCATCGATACCTCCGAGGCTGAGAGCCTGCCGGGCGTGAAGGCGGTGGTGAGCGGACAGGGGCTGGAAATGGGTTACTACGGTTATGAACTGCAGGATATGCGTATCTTCGCCCTGGACAAGGTGCGCTACCTGGGCGAACCCGTGGCCGCCGTGGCCGCCGTGACACCGGACCTGGCGCGGGAAGCGGCCGCGCGGGTACAGGTTGAATACGAGGAACTGCCCGCGGTCTTCGACCCGGAACAAGCCCTGGCGGAGGATGCGCCACTGGTGCACGAAGACCAGTCCGGCTATCGGATGGATTGGGAAACGGAGCGCAAGGGCAACCTGTGCTACAAGCTGGAATTCGGTGATGGTGACGTGGAACAGGGTTTCGCCGAGTCCGACCAGGTGATCGAAGGAACCTACCACACACCGGAAGCCCACGCCGGCGCCATTGAGCCCCATAGCGCCACAGCCATGGCCGACCCTACCGGCCGCATCACCATCTGGACCACCACGCAAAAACCGTTCGCGGTGCGCAGTTACCTGGCCCAGGCGCTGCAGCGGCCGATCAGCACGTTCAAGGTCGTGCCCACCCATATCGGCGGCGGTTTCGGCGGCAAGCTGTTTCCCATCGTTGAACCCTACGTGGTACTGCTGTCCGAACGTTGCGGACTGCCGGTACAGATGACCTTGAGTCGCGATGAGGAAATGGCTACCGCGGAACTGCTGCGCCATCCCTCCAACATACACATCAAAACCGGAGTCAGGAATGACGGCGCCCTGGTTGCGCATCAGGTACGCATGTTGTTCAATACCGGCGCCTATGGGCCGTATGGCCCCAATACCGCGGCGCTGGGCAGCCTCATGGCCGGCGGCCCCTACCGCATCCCCAACCTGGACATTACCGGGCTGGTCACCTATACCAACAACGTGCCCAAGGGTTCTATTCGCTGCCCGTCCGGGCCGCAGATGGCCTTCGCGGTGGAAACGCACATGGACAAGGTGGCGCGTGCAGTCGGCATGGACGGCCTGGCATTTCGGCTGAAGAATGCCTGGGAAGACGGCGATGCCACCTGCACCGGACAAGCGCTGGCCGCAGTCAGCCTGAAGGAATGCCTGCAGAAGGCCGCAGACGCGGTGGAATGGGATCAACCCTGCCCACCCGGCACCGGCAAGGGCCTGGCCTGTAACTGGTGGGTGAGCGGTACCTGGGGTACCCAAACGCTGATCGAGACCAATGAAGATGCCACGTTCCGGCTTATTTCCGGTTGTGTGGATATGGGCACCGGCGGCCTGAACAGCAGCGTGATGCAGATGGCGGCCGCGGGCCTGGGGGTGCCGGTGGAGACTATCCAACTGGTGCGCGGCGATACCGATACCCTGCCCTGGGACCACGGCCACGGCGGCAGCCGCATGACGTTCACTATCGGGCGTTCGGCTTATGAGGCGGCGCTTGATCTCAAGCAGCAACTGCTGGAGGAAGCCGCAACGCGACTCGAGTCCGCAGCGGATGACATGGTGCTGGCAGACGGCCGGGTCTTTGTGCGCGGCGACCCGAGCAACTTCATCAGCCTGGCAGAAATCTGTTATAACCGCCACAAGAAACACGGCGGCCCGCTGGTCGGCGTGTCCTCATTGCTGGACGAGCAACCGCCTACGACCAAGGCGCACCCCATCGGCGGCTTCCCGGCGCCGAGTTTCTGCGCGCACGCAGTGGAGCTGGCCGTGGACGAGACCACCGGCGAGGTTACGCTCAAGCGTTACGCCGCAGCGCACGACGTCGGCAAGGCTGTCAATCCCAGCGGCTGCGAAGGCCAGATAGAAGGCGGCGTGGCCATGGGCCTGGGCCTGGCGCTGATGGAAGAACTGCGCGCGCTGGACGGTAAGGTGCTGAACCCCAGCTTTGCCGATTACCTGCTGATCTCCGCCGAAGACATGCCGCCCATGCAGACCATCCTGGTGGAGCAACCCGCAGTGGACGGCGTCATGGGTATCAAAGGCGTGGGCGAACCGCCTATTGCCCCACCGACCGGGGCCGTCGCCAATGCCTTGTCCAATGCTCTGAATGTTGATGTGACGCACCTGCCCCTGACCCCGGAGCAGGTCTCCGCGTTGCTTGCCGGACGCAGCGCATGATCAACGATTTCGAGTTTATCCGTCCCGCGGACGTCTCCGAAGCCCTGCAAGCGCTGGCGCAAAGCGGGCACGTCGTACCCATTGCCGGCGGCACCAATATCATGGTGAACATGAAACGGACGCCACTGCAAGCCGACCTGGTTGCGGACTTGAGTGGTCTTGAGGAACTGAAGTCGATCTCCGTCAATAACGGTAACGTGCGCCTGGGCGCGGGCGTCACCTTTGCCCAACTGCTGGAATGGCGCCCGGGCGGCGCTATCGAGGGCCTTATGCGTCCCATGTGTGTGGCATTTGCCGGCCCGCTTATCCGCAACCTGGCCACAGTGGGCGGCAACGTTTGCGATGCCTCCGCAGCGGCGGATATCTCACCGCCGCTGCTGGTGCTGGATGCCGTGGCAGAACTTGACAGCGCCGCGCACGGCCGGCGCACCCTGCCCTTGTCCGAATTCTTTCAGGGCGTGCGCAAAACGGCCCGGCGTCCCGACGAACTGCTTACGGCCATTGAGTTTCCCCAACCCGCTGAGGATGAACGCTGGTTCTATTACAAGCTGGGCAAGCGCAAGGCTGACGCTATCTCCATCGTCAGTGTTGCCATGAGGGTGAGGCTTGAGCAAGGCAAGGTAGCGCAGGCGCGTATCGCCCTGGGCGCGGTGGCGCCGGTAGCCCTGCGCGCGCCGGCAACGGAAGACCTGCTTGCGGGGGAAACCCTGAACGAAGCCGCCATCAATGCGGCCGCAGCGACGGCGGCAGGGGAAGCCCGCCCCATTGACGACTTCCGCGCCAGCGGCGCCTATCGGCGACAGATGGTGGCCGCACTGGTGCGGCGCGGCCTGAACACTATTGCCCGGCAGGACGGATGAAACTCAAAGCCAAACTGCAAGCCAGACGCCGGGTAGTCGGCGCCTTCCTGGGCTTGAGGTCGCCCGATACCGCAGAACTGATGTCGCAGGCCGGCTTCGATTTCCTGCTGATAGACGCCGAGCATTCCAACGTCGGACCGGACACCACCCTGGAAATGCTGCGCGCCATCGACCGGGGGCAGGCCGCACCGCTGGTGCGCCTTGCCGAGACCAGCGCGGCCAACGTGCAGTGGGCGCTGGACGGCGGCGCTGAGGGCATCCTGTTTCCGCGTATCCGTACAGTGGATGAAGTCAGGGAAGCCGTCGCCCTGTGCCGCTACCCACCCGACGGTATACGCGGCCTGGGTCCGGGCCGGGCCGGTGGCTACGGCGTCAACATGCTTGACTATGCTGCAACAGCCAACCAGAAGGTTATGGTGATGATCCAGATTGAAACCCTGGAAGCAGTGGAACACATCGATGCGATCGCCGCGGTACCGGGGGTAGACCTGCTCTTCGTCGGCCCGGGCGACCTGTCCCAACTCCTCGGCTTCCCGGGAGAAATGCACCACCCGCGCATCCTGGAAATTGGCCGGCAAGTCAGGTCAGCATGCCAACAACACGCCGTACACTTCGGTATCCTGGCCCTACAGGAAGAACCCCTGGCCTACTGGCAGGAACAAGGCGCCCAATTTTTTGCCACCGGCACCGACTCCCTCTACCTGTCCCAGTCCTGCCGCAAAGCACTGCGCCTGTGGGAGAAGTATTCCGGCTGAAACTCCACGCCGGGCGAATAGATAGTCTGCTCTGTTCCGGCCGGTTTGCAACGGTTCTTCGTCAGATATAACGGCGTGAGCTATGGGAACACTACACAACGGAGAACAACTTTATCTATCCCGATTCCATTTCCGGCTATTGAAGCATTGGGACGGGAAACAGTTAACGCCTTGAGCGGAGATTCTCTACAGTCAGCAGGTCAATGAGTAGAACGAGCGAGGCCGTGTTGTTTCATTCTCCTGTGCAGTGTAGCCCTGCTGACTCCCAGCATACGCGCAGCCGCACTGACATTCCAGTTCTCCTGCCTGAGCGCCAGTAATGTAATTTCTTTCTCCTCTGTCACTGCGGTGTCCAGGCCTGTCTTGCCGTTGTTCGTCACCTGCATATGAATCGGAAGATGGCGCTTGTCCAATATCTCACCGTCACTCATCGCAATACAATACCTTAACGCATTCTTCAATTCCCGGATATTGCCCTGCCAGAAATAACCCTCCAGATACGAGAGCAGGTTGTCCGAGATTCGAACTTCCATATTGTGAACCTCACACTCTTCTTCCAGAATTCCGGAAATAATATCCTTGATATCCGTTCTTTCCCGTAACGGAGGTAACTGCAATGAAGCGCCATTAAGCCTGAAATACAAATCTTCCCGAAATGTACCGTCAGATACAAACTTCGGCAAATTCTGTAATGTCGCGGAAATAATATTCAAATCCAACTGAACTTTTTTACTTGACCCGAGAGGGATAATTTCGCCTTCCGATAAAACCCTAAGCAGGCGTGTTTGCAACGAGGTTGGCATATCACCAATTTCGTCCAGAAACAGAGTCCCGCCGTTTGCCTCCAGTATTCTACCCTTATACCCGCGCGCATCGGCTCCAGTGAAGGCGCCGGGTCGGTAACCGAACAACTCACTCTCGATCAGGTTTTCGGGAATAGCTGAGCAATTAACGGCAACGAATGGTTTGTCTTTCCTGGCACCGGCATTGTGAATGGCATTGGCAAACACCCCTTTGCCCGTTCCGGTTTCGCCCAAAAGTAACAGGGGAAGCCCCAGGTTGACGACTCTCAAGGCGATTTCCATATTTCTTATCATTTTGGCGTCATTGCCGCAAATCCGGCGAAGTTCGCCGGTCACTTCCTCGGGTATTTTCGCGCTGCGTACTGCCAGGGGGTAAGAAGCATCTCTCCCCCCGGGCATCTTGAAACTTGAAGGGCAATATATTTTTACAAACAAGTTACCGGATAGTTCTTTTCCCTGCTTAACATGAAGGACTGATTCATGCAGGCGCTCTACCTGCATCTGGTCGAAAGTTCTTCCCAATACTTCCGTAATGTTCTGTCCGGCAGCAATATTGAAATTGTTGAGATCAGATTCTTTCCATCCACAGTTTTCGGAAGCGACAACAATGCCATCTCCATCGACTGCAACCAGACCCTCTGCGGTAACATCGGAAAAACCGGATAAATGTGAGAGTCGGAGGATTATGCTCTCCCGGTATGTTTTGCGGAACAGGTTGTGCTGAATTCTTTTTGCCGATAATTCTACTATTTTTCTTACAAGCTCCTGTGTCTGGTGGTTGGTTTCACAAGGAGTTGTCACATTCAATGCGGCATGCAAGCTTGAATCATTATCAAAAATCGGAGCCACGGTACAGGTTAAACCAACATAACGGGTCGAAAAATGTTCTTCCCCAAGGACTGTAAGAGAAGTCTGGGTCTCCAGGCAGGTGCCTATGCCATTAGTTCCCTGCAACTCTTCCGTCCAGATGGAACCGGGGGAAAAATTGAATTCCTTACAGGTTTTCTCCATGGAAGGGCTGGCCATAAAATCCAGCATCACACCGTTTCTGGCGGTTAATGTAACCAGGTACTGATCATCTGAAAGATAAGAAAACAGTTTTTCAATTTCCGGGGTGGCGGCAGCTATAAGGTCTTCGTAGGAATAACGAATTTGCTGGAGTTCACTACTGGTTATAACATTTGGACTGCCTGTTCCGTCGGGTTCCAGACCATATCGGTCAACGCATCGCTTCCACGAATCAATGACTCTCGTATCTGCCGTTATTGCAGGCGTGTGATTGGCGTCTTCAAACGTATCGTAAATGGCTTTGGTATGCAGAGCTTTCATTTCATGTTCACTCCTTTACGGTTTCCACTGGCAGCAATGTATACAAAAGACGGTATCCTTACTGCTATTTATTTTGGTTGTCAAGCAAACTTACCCACACCCTGTAACCGTCGGCAATGGAATATAAACACCAACGAAACAGATGGCTGTATGGCCTGCGACACCTGTTCATGAAACACCTGAAAAGGTTTTGCACGCGATAGTCCGTAACCATTTGATATTAATAAAATTTCAAGTTGGCACGTTGTTTGCTAAAGAATGATAATACCAAATGAGGACCCCTAATGGAACCGACGCGTGACCAAACATTGTGGATGTACGAAAAGATGGTAGTCAGCCGCCGCTTTGAAGAGGCCATAGCTGCTGTCTACCTGGAAGGCAAAACACCGGTATTCAACATGGCAAACGGGCCGGTACCTGGCGAAATGCATCTCTCCAATGGCCAGGAGCCTTGCGCAGTCGGCGTTTGTATTCATTTAACTGCAGAAGATATCGTCACCGCGACTCATCGCCCCCATCACCAGGCCATTGCCAAAGGAGTGAACATCAAGCGCATGACTGCCGAAATTTTCGGTAAGGCAACCGGGCTCAGTGGCGGGCGCGGCGGTCATATGCATTTGTTCGACAGCGATGTAAATTTTGCCTGTTCCGGGATCGTCGCACAAGGTCTCGGTCCCGCTGTGGGCGCGGCATTGTCGCGGAAAATGCAGAACAAGCCGGGAATCGCTATCGCTTATCTTGGAGAAGGCGCAGCCAACCAGGGGGCTTTTCATGAAAGCCTGAACCTGGCCGCCTTGTGGGAGCTGCCGGTGATCTTCATCATTGAGGATAACTCGTGGGGAATCTCCGTAGCCAAGGAAAAGTCCACGGCAATTCAACGCAACCATCTCAGGGCCGCTGCCTACGGCATGCCGGGTGAATTCGTGGCTGACAACGACCCCCTGGAAATTTTCAGGGTTGCCGGCGAGGCGATTGGGCGGGCGCGGGCAGGCAAAGGACCGTCGTTAATCGAGATTGAGACTTCCCGCCTGGCCGGACATTTCATGGGTGATGCCGAAGGATACCGGCCGGAAGGTGAGAAGGCAGCGCTTGAAGCCAAAGATCCGATACCGAGATTCAGGGATTACCTTGTTAAGGAAGGGATATCCGAACGGGAAATCGGAGACGTGGAAGCTGCAGCCCGGGCATTGGTGGATGAAGCAATTGCTTTTGCCAGGGAGAGTGAGGACCCAGCGCCGGAAGACGCGCTTACCAGGGTTTTTGTATAGCAATTCAATACGGATTTTCCGGCAAGGGGTGAGACTGTGAGTAACGCAAAAGAAAGAAAGTTGACAATTGCCAGGGCAATGGCTGAATCCATCGCGCAGTCCATGCGATCAGACGAAAAAGTTTTTGTCATGGGTGAAGATATCGGCGCCCTGGGCGGGGTATATGGAAATACCCGCGGCCTGATTGAAGAATTTGGTGAAGAGCGGGTGCGTGATACCCCCATTTCCGAAACCGCCTTCATCGGTGCTGCCGTTGGCGCCGCACAGGATGGGATGCGCCCGATTGTTGAACTCATGTTTGTGGACTTCTTCGGGGTCTGCTTCGACTCCATTTATAATCTGATGGCGAAGAATATTTATTTTTCCGGTGGTAATTTTAAGGTACCCATGGTGTTGATGACTTCTACCGGTGGTGGCTACTCCGATGCCGGGCAGCACTCCCAGTGCCTGTATGGCGCATTCGCTCACCTGCCGGGCATGAAAGTTGTTGCACCCTCCAATGCTTACGATGCCAAGGGTTTAATGAACGCCGCTATCAAGGACGATAACCCCGTGGTGTATATGTACCACAAAGGCCTGCAAGGCATGGGCTGGCTGGGCACCGAAAAAGGCGCAACCGTAGATACCCCGGAAGACTACTATGAAGTTGAAATCGGCAAGGCAGCGGTTGTGCGCGAGGGGATGGACGTCACCATAGTCGGCGTGGGCATGGGCGTCCACAACGGGCTCAAAGCAGCGCAACTCCTGGAACAAAAGGGCGTTAATGCTGAAGTCGTCGATTTGCGGTCGCTGGCGCCGCTGGACAGGGATTTGATCAGGGCTTCAGTTGCAAAAACAGGCCGCCTGATCGTGGTTGACGAAGATTACCACAGTTACGGAGTAACCGGTGAAGTGATTGCCTCCGTAGTTGAGCATGACATGTCAATACTCAAGGCGCCTCCCCGGCGAGTCGCTTATCCGGATGTGCCTATTCCATTTGCCCGCATTATGGAGCAGTTCTGCTTGCCGAACCCTGAAAAAATCGCCGCTGCTTTCGAGGAAATTACAGCATAACTATCCGGATAACGCTGAATTGACGACTGGCGGCAACTACGGAACAACACATGAGTACTGAAGTAATAATACCCGATGATCTATGGGAAGAAGAAGCCGAAGGCGTGATTACCAGTTGGCTTGTTTCTGACAGGGCCAGGGTGGAAACGGGCGACTTGCTGGCAGAAGTAATGGTGGAAAAGGTACAGTACGAAATTGAATCCCCTGCCACCGGCACGCTGAAAATGACAAAAGTCGAAGACGATATCATCCACAAAGGTGATGTTATTGCTCACGTTGAAAGCTAACCGCGCATTTTTGTGAATACAACGGAAAGTATATTGAGTGATGTAAAAAAAGTGGTACCTTTACGCGGCATAAGAGGCATGGTTGCCGACAAAATGGTTAAGAGCCTGCGCGAAGCAGCACAATTGACCCATCACGCCACCTGTGATGCTTCTGCCCTGCTCGTAAAAAAGAAATCCCTGGAAGAGCTAGGCAGTAAGTCATCAGTAGAAGATTTACTAATCCACACATTGATAGCAGTACTAGGACGTCATGCCGATATCAATGGCGTCGTTACCGATAAGGAAATTCATTTGTCGCAGGGTGTGCACTTGAGTGTTGCCATGGCGCTGCCGGGCAACCTGCTGGTAGCTCCCGCGATTTTTAATGCAGACCGTCTGGACATTTTACAACTGAGGGCTGCGCGCCAGGACCTGGCGATGCGCGCCAAAGACAACAAACTGAGTGTAACAGAAATGACGGGCGGTACTTTCACGATCAGCAACCTTGGATTGACCCGTGTTGAGCAGTTCACACCCATCCTGAACACCCCCCAGATCGGTATCCTGGGGGTCGGTTGCATCACGGAGAAACCGGTGCGCACGGCTGAAGGCCTGGCCTGGAGACCCTGCATGGGCTTGTCCCTGACCTTCGATCACCGCGCCATAGACGGCGCGCCGGCGGCGCAGTTTCTCTCGGATCTTTGTGAGACAATAGAGACGGTGGAACCGTGAATAGCCATGCCGATACGCTGCTTCAATACAAATCCATGGACACTGCACTTATGGACGAGCAGAACATGTTCAAACGCGTAACTGCGGGCAGTTCAGACGACACTGGGTTTATCTGGTCGACGGCCCGATGTCTGGTCGCGCCCCAGTCAATCAGCCGGAATAGATACTTTGCAGAAGCATCTCAAGCGTCAGCAGTCCTGGGATGGCCTGTGCACGTACGCCAGACTGGTGGGGGAGTCACGCCACAGGGCCCGGGTATTCTTAATGTTTCGCTGGCCTTTGCCAATACTGCCGACAATAGGCTTTCCATTGCCGACAGTTATCGAATAATTTGTAATCCAATCATTACCGAACTTTGCCTTCTCGGCATCGACGCTTACTGCTCTTCAGTGACTGGGGCATTCTGTGATGGCAGATATAACGTGGTAGTGGACGGCAAAAAACTGGCCGGCACCGCCCAACGCTGGTCTCGGATGAAAAAGCATGCACGTCAAAAAGTCATACTTGTCCATGCATTGATTCTCTATGACACGGACTTGGAAGAAATTACGGAGGCGGTGAATCGCTTATGCAGGCTTTTGAAACAGGAGCAGCGTGTTACAAGCGGCGCCCACTGCAACTTCACCGGCGCATGCCCGGAAACTCACGGAAGACCTTCTGCGGAACTGCTTGGCCAGCGCCTGTTGATGGGGTGTCACGCTGAATTGAAAACAATGAAACACTTATACCAATAGAGGAGGAATCAATGGCTAATTTTTCCAAACACGAGACAACGGCCGAGAATAACATAATCGAAGAGGCAGAGAATATAACTCCGCAGGATCCCTCCCGCAGATCGGTTCTTCAGGGAATGGCTGGCGCCGCGGCGTTGGGAGCGCTTGGAGCGGGGATGGCGGCGGACGCCGAAGCTGCGCCGGCCGGGAAGAAAGGCCGCAAACACCGCATGCTTGCTTCGAGCCTGATACACAACGGCCGGCACGAGGCATTCTACGGCAGGGCCACGGCTCTCTGGCCGTTCGAATACCGCATGCGCCAGGTGGCTGAAGCCGGTTTCACCGGGGTTGGCCTGCTCCACTGGGATCTTGACCATACCTTCCGCTTTGAAGCAAAAGGCTCCACCATGGCGGATAAAATTCGATGGATGAAAAGTGTGCTTGATGACAACGGCTTGGTCGATGTCGAAATTGAATTCCTGACGCAATGGATGCATACGAAAGATGACGGACGCCGACAAGCCGAACAACCGGTCCGAGATATGCTGATGCAGATGTCAAAAATCATGAAACCGCACCATGTCAAAGTCGGCAATTTTTATACGCCTGTACCGGTTGAACAGATGAAAGCGGGCTTCAAGGATTTGTGCCGGGATTTTCCTGAGTCGGTCATTGCTTATGAAATTCTTACCAACGACCCTAACGGCGGAAACATTCAGACCATGATCCACATTGTCGAGGGAAATGACAATGGCGGCCTGTTCCTGGATACCTGGCATACCAACAATATCAGGACATGGAATCCCGGATCCAAAGGCATCAGCTACGACGACATCGCCAACCTGCCCAAGGGCATGCTTAAAGGCGTGGAACTCGACGACGGCTGGCTCGTCGAAGACGTGTACAAACCCCATTTCGGCCATATCTCCTCCGTACAGTTCCTGGAAGCGACCATCCACTCCCGTTGCTGTCTGGGTGAAGGTAATTTTGATGTGGTCGGCTTCATTCAGGCCTGCGCAAAAGCGGGCTATGACGGTCCTTGGGGTAATGAGATCATATCCGAGAATGTGAGCCGCTATCCGATCGAGATGATGTTGCCGCACATTTACAAGACCTCGCTTGCCCATATCCGCAACGCACTGGATGGTGACGAGATTCCACGCCCAATCCGCGCGGATTACAGCTAACCTGTTCACAGCCAGGACGCCGGGCCTTTCTTACCGGCTGCACGGCTGTATTGAAAACTGACACTGGAGATTAAGCATGAGTAAATTAGAGGGTAAAACCGCTGTCATAACGGGCGGGAATAGTGGCATTGGCTATGCAACCGCTATGAAACTCAAAGAGTCAGGCGCTGACGTGGTAATCACAGGACGCAATAAGGATGCAGTCGACCAGGCGGCTGGAGCCTTAGGAGTAACCGGGATAGTCTCGGACCAGGCTGACCTGGACGATATCGATAACCTGGTCAACCTGGTAAAAGACAGGTTCGGCGGCGCCGACGTGCTTGTCGTCAGCGCCGGAGTAGCTTCCTATGCCCTGGTAGAGAATATGACGGAACCGCAATTCGACGGTATGATGAATGTGAATTTCAAAGGCGCCTATTTCACGTTGCAGAAGTTTATTCCGATTTTGCGTGCAGGCGCATCAGTCATTAATGTGTCATCAATCAATGCTTATTCAGGAATGCCGAACACCTCTGTTTACGGAGCAAGTAAAGCCGCACTGAACTCATTGACCCGAACTGCGGCCTATGAACTGGCGTCTCGTCATATCAGGGTGAACGTAGTAAATCCGGGGGCGACCAATACACCGGTCTGGGGCAAGGTAGGCTTGTCTGAAGAAGCGCTCGCTGAAGTTGCGACAGCAATGCAGAACAGGATCCCGCTCAAGCGATTTGGCGAACCGGATGAGATTGCCAATTTAATTACATTTCTTGCATCGGACGACGCCAGTTTTATTACCGGCTCAGAATATACTGTTGACGGTGGAACGATTATAAACCCGATTCTTGGATAACCGACCTCGGCCGAGGTTATTTAGAGTTCGCGACGCGTCATACGTTCGGCGATGTGGTCAGCCTGACGTAGCGCCAGAGCAACGATAGTCAAAGTCGGGTTTACAGCTGTGGACGAGGTGAACTGGCTGCCATCTGAGACGAAGAGGTTACGAATATCGTGGGTCTGGCCAAAGCGATTTACCACACCATCAACAGCATGTGTGCTCATGCGGTTTGTGCCCATATTGTGACTGGCAGGAAATTCCGGGATAGTGAAGACACGCTCTGCGCCGGCTGCCTTGTAACAGAGTTCAGCCTGCTGTTCAGCATGGCCCCGCACCTTTTCGTCATTGGGATGATCGCCCTTATAAACGACAGGGACGGGCAGTCCGTACCGGTCTTTACGAGTGTCGTGGAGAGTGATGCGATTACTTTCGACAGGAAGATCCTCCCCACAGATCCAGACGCCAGACAGGTGATCATATTTATCGATTGCAGATGTGATCTCGCGTCCCCAACCGGCATTAGTGTAATCGATGAACTTGGCAAAGAAGGGGATACCCAGTGATGTGACTTCAAGGGTATAGCCACCGACGAAACCGCGTGCAGTGTCCATTTTCGCTTCGTCAGAAATAATGCCTGCGAAAGTAGCGCCACGGTACATGTGTACTGGTTCAGGCATGACCCCGAACACCGCACTGGTGGCATGGATCATATAATTACGACCCACTTGACCAGAAGAGTTGGCCAGGCCGTCAGGGAACATTGGGGAATTTGAGTTCAACAGCAAGCGCGGCGACTCGATTGAGTTGGCGGCGACTAATACAGCCCTGGCTTTTTGTCGCTGCTGGTTGCCATCGACGTCAGCGTAAACAACGCCAGTAACCATTCCCGTTTTATTGTGCTCAATTTGCAGGGCCATGGAGTTGGGGCGCACCTCACACAAGCCTGTGGCTTCAGCGGCAGGTATATCTGTGTACATGGTGGACCATTTGGCGCCGAAACGGCAGCCCTGCATACAGAAACCGGTCTGCATACATTGACCGCGACCGTCGTATGGCTGAGTGTTGATTGCCATGGGCCCCGAGCGCAGCTTTGTATAGCCGATACGCTTGGCGCCTGCTGCGAGCACTTTGAAATTGTTATTCCACTTGTGATAGGGCATACCGGTGGAATCACCAGTCACCCCCATCTGCTTTTCTGCTTGTCTGTAGTAGGGATCAAGTTCTTCATAGGAGACAGGCCAGTCCGACAAGTTTGCGCCGGCAATATTTCCTGCCTCTGAACGCATGCGGAATTCGTAGGGTTTAAAGCGTAGCGCTACTCCGGCCCAATGTATGGTACTGCCGCCGACGCCTTTTACAAGCCAGGCAGGCAGGTTTGGAAAGGACTTGGTCAGTTGACGGGGACCGGCAGTGATACGTTCATCAAGCCATGAGATTTTACTGAACATCCCCCATTCGTCGTTCTCAATGTCTTCAAGTTTGTAGCGCTGGCCGGCCTCTAATACAACGCTCTTGATATTTTTCCTGGCCAACGCATAGGCCAGAGTGCCACCACCAGCGCCTGAGCCGATGATAACCACTACACTGTCGTCATTATGTTTGAAACGAGGCGTCATGACACATCAACTTTTCGCTATGGTTAACAGATCGCGCGTTATAACCAATCTATTTCCAGATTATCAAAGCCGCGCTGCAAGTAACCACCTTTTTCCCAGGACGAACCCTCATATCCAAAATAAGCCTCCCACAATTCATGGTTGTTATAGAGCCCTACCACCAGAGTGTTACGTACTTTCTGGAAGAATTCAGTGTGCTGAATCAGGCGTAATAATGAAGTGCGGTCATCTTCCCGCACTATCTCGACATAGGACTTGCTGTGTGCATCACGAGCAAGTTTATCGAGGTTTGCCAAGCCGGTTTTCATCATGGCTTTTTCGGCATCAAGCAAGGGTCGAAGAGGTGCAAGGTAGTACCGATCATCAATAGCATCGTGAGGATAGATATCTCTACCCATGCGTAGTAAAGCGGTTGCAAAATCAGGTTCAGCCATAGCCCAATCCGGCCAAAGACCGACCGGGCCAAGCGCCAACCCACCTGCGAGCAGAGCGCCTTGACTGGTATAAGCAACAAATCGACGTCTACTGAGAGCAGTCTTTGAGGAAGTGGTCATGCTTACAGAACGCCCTGACGTACGGGATTTTTACTGTCCCAATTCTTATGAGCATCACAAAGCATTTCAAATAAATCCTTATAAACAGGATTGTTATCCCAAAACTCAGTGTAATGGCCAACTGCGTCCAACGTATCAAAATAAACCAGTGGCGCACCGCCAATTGTGCATTCAAAAGCCGGTTCATGACCAATATCGATGTAATGTTGACGCGCCGCCTGATAATCAAAAGGCATGATACCGAAGTGATGCAGTCCTTCCTTGCCGGCGTCAACCCATTCTTTGTAAACAGAAGGCGCGTCATTGTGTTGTATGATCAACTCAATTTGTGCATCTCCGGAATAACCAAGCGCGATAGTAATATCGGCAGCCTCCCCTGCATTACCTCGATATACCTGATTATCCAGAGGGCAGTGTTCATAGACATAAAACGGACCGACTTTGAGTTCTTCAGTCCAATATTTCAACGCCCGGTCAAGGTCTTTCACAACATAAGCGAATTGGTGTACTGCTTGAAGTGGTTGTGTCATTATTGTTACCCCATTGTTACCAACGGTAAGTCAGCGATATCCCGTAACGGCGTGGCGGGAGGTAGTTTGCCTGCCCCGTGCCACCCAGGCCTACAATTGCAAACCTCTGGAAAACCGGCCGGGTATTGGAGATATTTTTAACATAGGCCTTTAAAGTCCATTTGGCGTCGGTAGATTCGAGAGCGAGACCTCCGTTTCCCTCAAGATATGATTTCAGTTCTGTACCCGGGTCATTCAATACATCAATAAAACGGGAATCCAAGTAGGAATAATTGGCCGATCCAACCAGGTTGAATTTATCATGAATTGGCCACGTATAACGCACAAGACCGTTAGATTGCCATTTGGGTGAATGGCCAAGCTCCCGATCTCTCGTTATGCTGACGCCGCTACCGGTATTGGTGATATCCTCAACTTTCGTGTCCAGATAACCAACAGACAATAGCAGGTCCAGGTTGGTGATTGGGTTTAACGTCAACTCCGCTTCAAAACCATAGGACCTGGCGTCCCTGTTCAACACAAAGGTGCCAATACTGGTCAGACCGCCGATGAATGCCGATGCCTGATAGTCACTGATATCCATATAGAAAGTAGACGCGTTCAGACGACCCCGACCTTCCCAGAAGTCCATTTTGACGCCCACCTCGAAATTATCTGCTTCTTCCCTGGCAAAGGGAATCAGGTCGAGATTAGCAGCGTTGTAATTCGTCAGACCGTTATTAAAACCACCAGCTTTCGCACCGTGACGATAAGAGGCATACAGTAATACATCCTCGGATACCCGCCAGTCAAGCTGAAGCTTGTAATTCAAAAAATCGTCTCTGTATCTGCCTACATAGTCAATGTTCGGGTCGCCCACAGGATCTGCTTCATCGCCAATATGATTGGCGATGAAATCATCCCAGCCTGGATCAGAAATGGATATGAAGCCATGGGTTTGGCCCAGGGTTGTAACTGTGCCGGTATCAGGAAAATCGTGCACAAACAGACCTTCTGACTGCGCAATATCCTTTTCTTCCCGGTTGTAACGAAGACCAACGGTAGCGGTGAATCTGTCGTTGATATCATAGGCCAGGTTTCCATAAATGGCGTAGCCTTTTACATCAATGTCGTTTGGAGTAAGCTGGATAAGCCCTCCTGGTGTGTTTGGCGCAAAACCCAGCGCTTCATTGGTACCGCTTCCGGACAAGGCATACAATTGCCAGGTGTTGAAGTAATCCTGGTCAAGATAAAACGCACCCATGGTTAACTTGTATCTGTCAGTGTCATAGTTCAGCCGTAGCTCCTGGGTCAGATAATCCTGAATCGTAAACTGCCGGAGACCACAGAGACTGCGGGGCGTTCCGTCACAGTCTTCCAAGGTACGTTTGTCCTGATCAAAATAACCGGTAATCGATGTCAACGACAGATTTTCGTTGATATGATAAGAGGCATTCACAATGTGTATGTACATTTCATTATCAACATGGTTGGTTGAATCACTATTCACGTCATCAGGACCAGCTACTCCGGCTAATTCTTCGTGATAACCAAAAGCATCCGTCGGCGCAGCAATGATTTCACCAACACCGAATTGCAGGGGGTCTGAAAGATCTCCGATGGTAACAGCATCAACTTTGCCGAACTGGAATCTGTATAAAACAGATAGGTCCTCATTTGGCTCCCACAGGGTAGACAAGCGATAGGATTCAAAATCACCTTCACGATTACCCTCATCCCCCGGTCTTCCATTGGCGCCGGGAAAATGGTTTTTAACGTGATAATCATTCCTGTCCAGGTCAAATGCAAAGCGGGCAGCCAGCCTGTCGTCGATAATAGGAACATTAACCATACCCATTACTTCCCGTCGCTCATAGTTACCGTACAGGAAGGTAGCATCACCTTGGAATTCGTATCCAGGCCGATTATTCCTGATATTGACAGCACCGGCAGTTGAATTTCGCCCAAAGAGTGTGCCTTGCGGACCACGTAGAATTTCTACAGTTTCTACGTCGTGCACAAGAAAATCTATGGCCGAGTTTGAAATGACATAAAAATCGTCAACGTATACATTGGCAGGAGACTCACTCCCTTCGTTAAAGTCTGCCTGTCCTAGTCCACGAATGAAAAACAAGCTGTTATTACCCTTGCCACCCCACAAGCGCTTGTATTCCAGTCCCGGGACATGATCTGCAATTTCTCCCATCGTCTCCATCCCCATTGCTTCTACCTGCTCGTCAGTAAACGCAGTGACCGAGATACCGACATCCTGCAGATTTTCCTCCCGCTTGGTTGCGGTAACTGTCACTTCCTCCAACAGTAAACTTTGCGCCTGCACGCCAGCAGCAAACACGCCGGCTACTATAAACACTGAGAGATATTTTTTAAGCCTGACATTCATGTTTCCACCCTCACTTTTCGTAAATTTGTCCGCGATGCGGTTACTCGTAAAATGTATAAGCAGAAAACATGCCATAAAAAATATCCATAAATATCAGAAAGTTATATAAAATTTATACCAAATCAGTGTCGCAAATGTCCATGTGTTCAAATAACATGTGTCAAACTTAAGACTGACAACTTCAAATTGTTGTGAGATAGTCCTGATTTGATGCAGGAGAGCAGAGCGTGCCGCGCTGGGTGGCATCCGGATACAGTTTTGTCGTACCTACGTCGCCTGATTAATTCATATTCCCCTCGATTGTTATCGAAGTTAAAAAACAGTGCCTGCCTGCTATAAGTGCGCAATTATTACTGATAGGAGATGGCAATTTTTCCTATCGTCCTGCCGCTCTCGATCAGGCGGTGGGCCTGCTTGTGGTTGTCAGCGTTAAACCCTGAAATAGTAGTTTGCAGAATTGATTTAATGCGCCCTTCGTCTATCAGGCGGGCCATGCTCTCCAGGATTTCATGCTGTCGGGAAATGTCTCCGGTATTATACATGGGGCGTGTGAACATCAACTCCCAGGCGAAAGTCACACATTTGGACATCAGCTTACCCAGTTCGACGCTGCCTTCGAAGTCAACGATTGAGCAGATGGTTCCTTGCGGCGCGATCAGCTCCACGGTAGCGTCCCAATGGCCAACGGTATCGGCAAGATTTAAAATATAATCAACTGTTTCAAAACCCAGAGATCTGACTGACTCAATCAGGTTATGATGGTTTGCGACGTGATCTGCCCCCATCTTTTTCACCCAGGCTTCCGATTCCGGACGTGATGCCGTAGCGATGACGTTCAGCTTCGTCATCTGTTTGGCAATCTGCGTTGTGATGGAACCTACGCCGCCGGCGCCGCCGATGATCAGGAGTGTCTTTCCCTCGGTAGACGGGCCAATATTCATACGATCAAAGAGGGCTTCCCAACCTGTTAATGTTGTTAACGGAAGCACTGCCGCTTCAATATCAGTCAGACTGGTAGGTGCTTTGGCGACAATACGCGCGTCCACCGCCTGGTATTCCGCATTTGAGCCTTGACGGGTAAAATCACCAGCATAGTAGACCCGGTCGCCGACCTGGAAGTTTGTCACACTGCTTCCGATCTCGGTTACGGTGCCTACCGCGTCATAACCAGAAATAATCGGAGCATCCAGTTCCTGATCTACTGCAAAGCGTGTCCTTACCTTGGAATCCACCGGGTTAACGGATACCGCACCTACCTTGACGACGATGTCATGCTCTCTTTCGATGGCAGCCGTTGGCGCATCGAATTCGAACAAGCTGTCTTCCGCGTCAATGGGTTTCGAGGTTTTAAAACCGATTGCCTTCATGCCAGGTCGTCCTTGCCTTCGACCAGGAAATGCACACTGATTGAACCGGCTGTCCTGGCCTTGAGATGGGGCGCATACTCCGGGTCGCTCATGAATCCTTCAGCCGCCTGCTTCGACGGCCATTCGATGATAACCCGCAATGCGGCCTCCTGAGTTTCACCTTCGAGTTGTTCATGGCTCGCCGTCCGGGCGAGGTACTTACCGCCGTACTGGGCAACCAGCCTGGTTGTAGGCCCGAGGTAGTCCGGGATCCACTCGTCGGTGGTGGGTGTTACGGCTAGAACTGAATAGAATGCCATTGTGGTATTTCTCCTATGGTTGACTAAGCTTTGTTGCATGAAAATTAAACGGTTGTTTTATTTCCTCGAGTACGGACGGGTCTTCAATAGTTGAGGGTACGGTATAATTTTCTCCATCAACCATTGCCCGTAATAATTTGCGCAGTATCTTGCCTGAACGTGTTTTTGGCAGACGCGGGACGACTATCACTTCCTTGAAAGCGCATACTGCCCCGATTTCTTCGCGCACCATCCGGATAAGCTGCTGGATAATCTCGTATTTATTGGCTTCGGATTCGTTTTTAACCACGACAAATCCCATCGGTATCTGGCCTTTCAGGTTATCCTTGCGTCCGATAACCGCACATTCGGCTACCATCGGGTGTTTTCCGACAATTTCCTCCATCTCGCCCGTGGACAAACGATGGCCGGCAACATTGATAACATCATCGACCCGACCCATAACGAAGAGGTAACCATCTTCATCAAAATAACCACCGTCCCCAGTCGTATAGTAACCGGGAAACCTGCTCAGATATGACTCCTTGAACCGCATTGGGTCACCCCAGATGGAAGTCAGGCAACCAGGCGGCAACGGGAGTTTGATCCCGATAAAGCCTTGTTTGTTGTGGCCCCGATTCCTGCCTTCTTCATCGAGAATTTCGATATTAAACCCGGGTACGGGCATTGTTGAGGAACCCGGTTTGGGCACCATGGGTTCCAGACCGGAAAGATTGGCAGCAATGGCCCAACCGGTTTCAGTCTGCCACCAGTGGTCTATCACCGGCAGCCTGAAGGTATCGGCAAGCCATTCGTAGGTAGGCGGGTCGAGTCGCTCGCCGGCGGCAAAGATGGTTTTTAAACAGGATAAATCATATTTCCTTGCGAGTTCGGCGTTTGGGTCTTCTTTTCTTATGGCGCGGAATGCCGTAGGCGCAGTGAAAAGAACTTTTACCCGGTATTCCGAAATGACGCGCCAGAACGCGCCCGCATCCGGCGTCATGACCGGCTTGCCTTCATACAGCACAGTGGCGCAACCATGGATCAATGGGCCATAGATAATGTACGAATGCCCGACGACCCATCCCACGTCCGATGCAGCCCAATAAACGTCACCAGGTTCCATATCATATATGGCACTCATACTGTACTTCATCGCGACAGCATGCCCCCCGTTTTCGCGCGTCACACCCTTCGGTTTTCCGGTAGTGCCCGAGGTGTAGAGTATGTAAAGGAGATCTGTGCCTTTAACGGGAACACAGTCTGCGGGCACGGCCCGTTCCATGCAGGCTGTCCAATCATGATCACGCTGGCTTTCCAAGCTGGCGACAGCTTGCGGACGTTGCAGAACCACGACGGCCCGGGGTTTATGGACGGAAATTTCAATGGCTTTATCGACCAGCGGCTTGTATTCGATAATTCGATTGACCTCGATACCGCAGGATGCCGTCAGTAATAGCTTCGGTCTCGCATCATCGACGCGAACGGCCAGTTCAGGAGGCGCAAAACCTCCGAACACGACTGAATGTATGGCGCCGAGTCGGGCACAGGCAAGCATCGAGATGACTGCTTCGGGAATCATCGGCATATAAATAATTACCCGATCACCTTTTTCCACGCCCAGTTGCCTTAACATCCCTGCGCAGCGCGCTACCCCATCCCGTAACTCGCTATAAGTAAATTTCTTTTTTTGTCCGGTGACCGGCGAATCGTAAATCAGCGCCAATTGATCACCGCGTCCATGTTCTATATGGTAATCGAGCGCAAGGTAACAGGCATTAAGCTCACCATCCGCATACCAGCGCCGGATACCGTACTCGTCGGTACTGATAATCTTCCGGGGGAATCGATACCAGTCAATCAACTTTGCCTTATCTGCCCAGAACCTGGCGGGTTCTTCTATGGAAGACCGGTATTCCTGTTGATACGACGTCGCCACGGATTTCAACTGAACCGATTCAGGCACATGATGCGTCAAAGGATAGGGTGTTGCGGGCATTTCCAGTTCCGTCATTTGAAACATGAAGGCACAGGAGAAATGCCGCCCTGTACCTTCTTGTCAAGCAGGCTTTTGTGAGTAATCTAAAAACCCAATCCAAAATCCACCTCTCTTGACCTAAATTAAAATACGTTTGTAAACACCCTCAACATCAGTGAAGTCCGCACCCGCCATCAAGGTTGATGGCTTGTCCGGTTATGTTCTCGGCAGTTGCCAGACACACCACCAGTTCTCCGACTTCCTCGGGTTCTTGAGGTCGGCTCATTGGGATTCTGGCATTGATAAAACGCTGCCTCTCGTCTTCTGGCGTTTCCCCCCGGTTCTTTCAATTCCTCAGCAAGCATCTCCCGCATTTGCGTGCGCAACATATCAAGACAGATTGCATTACGCACAGCAAATAATATGCCAAATTATTAAATCATTTATTATCAATAAGTTAAACATAGTTTTATGTAATAATCATGCATGTGTTTCATGAACAGGTGTCACATGCAATACAGCCGGATAAAGGTGGCGGAAGTCTGGACTACTTCAACTCAAATCAATTCGCTACAATGGCCATCACCGTATATCGGCGGATTAACCACTGCATTGAGCCTGGATAAACAATGAAGAGAGCTTTCAATGATTACCAATGAACGACAATTCAGGATCACTAAGGCTCAGATGGAGAAGTTCAAATTTTCAATTACCAATTTTGATATGGAAAGCCTTGTCA
The DNA here is from genome assembly GCA_965116585.1 of Gammaproteobacteria bacterium. Classification (GTDB taxonomy): domain Bacteria; phylum Pseudomonadota; class Gammaproteobacteria; order Eutrophobiales; family Eutrophobiaceae; genus JAAXHV01. The sequence continues at coordinate 252,777 of OZ220714.1, forward strand.
AGAGTGGCACAGACCACCTTATTGCGCAGGCACAACTGGATCAACTGCAAAGTGAGTACGAGATATTACTTGAGCAAATTAATGAATATGAAAGCCTGTCTTCCGGTGAACAGAATACGAACACCTAATTCTTTGACAAGACTTTATTTGTCGGTTTCCGGTGGTTTTTTATTGTCTTGTTTTTCGGCAATGATCAGGGCGCCAGCCGTAGCTGATGGCTTAAAACATTCAGCCTAATTTCAGCATAATTTCAGTTGACTATTATTCCTTACTTAAATAACATACTTGTAAGGAGAGCTATGATGATAGTAAAGATTACCTCTAAGCGACAGGTTACTTTCCCCGCCCGGGTGCTGGACGCGCTGCGCGTAGGCCCCGGCGATCAAATTGAACTGAAAGAATGCTCTGAAGGATTTATTCTCAAACCCAGGCGCATTGATTATTCCAGGCTGGGCTATCTCAAAGACAAGATAGGCCCTGGTATCGAACCGTTCGATATTGACAAGTTCCGGAGTGAACCCTATGACCCGTCGTTACGGGATTGATACTTCCGTCCTTTTGCGCTTGATTACCGCACAGCCTCCTGGTTCATATTCGTACTGTATCGAGCATCTTTCCGGGTTAATCGATTCCGGTGCGGAGGTATTTGCCTCGAATCAGGTCATTGGCGAAACATACATCGCCGCTCAACACCACTACAAGGTATCCAGAAACGACGCTTCCCAGGCTCTCTTCCAGGTTCTGAGTAGCGGACTGGTCGCACCGCTGAACGGGGACGCCGTCCTGGAGGCGCTTAATGCGACCGGCGGACCGGGTCTGTTCGACCGCCTCATATCCGACGATTATTTACGCGCCGGCCTGGAAGTCCTGACACTGGACCGTAAAATGGCGACCCTGCCAGACGTGAGGCATCTATAGTTCGAAGGATAGATAAAACAATGATCACAAATGAACGACAATTCAGGATCACTAAGGCTCAGATGGAGAAGTTCAAATTTTCAATTGCAAATTTTGATATGGAAAGCCTTGTCAAGAGTGGCACAGACCACCTTATTGCGCAGGCACAACTGGATCAACTGCAAAGTGAGTACGAGATATTACTTGAGCAAATTAAGGAATATGAAAGCCTGTCTTCAGGCTCATAAGGTAGCTGCCATCGAACCGTAGTCATGTGTCCGTTATTCCTGACCCCCCTTTCTGCCGGCTATCATCTGTTCCAGTTTTAACTCTACAGCCGCTACGAATTTCGTTGCCATCTCAACGGCTTCTCCCGCCCCGCCAACGTCAACAGGTTCGTCCATATAGTCTGCCATCAGGCGTTTATACTCAATTCTGGAGAGAGATGCTCCTATATCCTGATCAATCAGACCGGTTTTAACGATATGCTGATGAAACTGGCTGTTTACACCGCTATGTGTCTTGGGCAGGGGGAAACTCTGGGCGGTTAATATGCTCAGCGCCGCTTCAAAAGCAGCATAATACGCGCGGTTGCAAGCCACATCGTACAAATCATTATCCAACTGAATCCGGGCTTCCCGGAGTCTATCCCTGGCCCTGTCTAAGCGTCGTTCTGGCGTCATTGGGCAGCGCTTATTTCAATCCCATCAGCCAGCACATTGTGGTAGAGGGAGGGATTGCGTTGCCTGTCCGGTTCGCGCAGTTCTGCCTCCCAGATGATGATGGCGCTCACATCCACCGGGTGGGTCGCGTCAAGCATGGTTCTGGAACTGACCTCGGCCAACCGCATTCCCAGGTTGTGGCGGGCGCCAGCCTCAGGGTTGCCGCCGACCAATACCACTGCGATGTCAACGTCGCTGTCTATCCTGTGGTCGCCGCGCGCACGGCTGCCGTAGAGCAGGACTCGCGAAATCTCGGGCAGCTTCGCATCCGCCAAACGGGTCATGAACAACTTAACGGTGTTTCTGGAGTCCGCTGCCAGCACACCATCGGCGCCAGCGCCATTTGTCAATGTTATCTCAGTCATGATGCTCATTATAATGCTGTGAACGCGGTAATAATCAGTGGGTGTGTGATAATTTCAATCATGTCTCTTCTCTAATGAATCGACTAACGCAAGACTGAGGCAATCACCTGCGCTCAAGCCGCTTCTGCATCCGTTTGTGGCGCTTGCTGCTGAGTTCGTCGTACTTCTGTAACTGATCCTCGGTAAGGACGTCGGCGAGGCGTTGCCTGGTTTCTTCACGCAAGGCTTGCAGTTGCGGTTTGATCCGCTCAAATTCGGGCTTCATGATCTCCTTGCGCTTCTGCCGTTGTTCTTTCAGGATCGCCGCCACCGACTGTTTCTGTTCTTCCGCAAGGTTCAGTTTGGCAAACAGTATGGCCTTGTGTTTTCTGCCTTGTTTGGCGCCTTGGTCGTGGTCATGCGCCTGCGCCGGGCCGGATAGCAGCAGTGATGTGAATATGACGATTAGCAACCTGTTCATGTTGTTCTCCTGTGAAGATTGAAGACTGGCTGGAATGATACAATGCTCCCCCGTATAATGGAAGACAAAGGGAGTTATCCAAAGTTCCTTTAAGCAACCTCTAAAAATGCCATCCTGGGCATTTTTAGAGACGGAAACGGAAAATCGGATTTTATGCCTGCCCGGTTGATGTTTGCCCGGCGCTCATGGATACTGGTGGAACCATGCAAATATTGAATGACTTGTTCACCTTTCTTGACGGCATTCTGGGTGCGGCGTGGTATTTCCCGTGGTTGCTGCTTGGAGTAGGCGTATTCTTTACCCTGTACCTGGGCTTCCCGCAGATACGCTACTTCAAGCGCGCCTGGGTCACGTTGACCGGGCGTTATACCCGCCATGATGCCGAAGGCGACACCTCCCACTTCCAGGCCCTGTCCACCGCCCTGTCCGGTACCGTAGGCACCGGCAACATCGGCGGCGTGGCGCTGGCCTTGCACCTGGGCGGGCCCGCGGCGCTGTTCTGGATGTGGGCCACGGCCTTTGTCGGCATGACCACCAAGTTCGTGGAAGTGACGATCTCGCACAAGTACCGCATCAAGGATGACAAGGGCGAGATGGCCGGCGGCCCCATGTACTACATGGAACGCGCCCTGAACATGAAGTGGCTGGCCGTATTCTTTGCGGTTGCGACCATTTTCAGCACGCTGGGTTCCGGCAACATGCCGCAGAGCAACAACATGGCGTCCGGTCTTAATGCTTCCTTCGGCATTCCGACCTGGACGAGCGGGGCAGTCTTCGCGTTGTTGCTCGGCCTGGTCATCCTCGGCGGCATCCGCCGCATCGCCCGGGTCACCTCGGCCATCGTGCCGCTTATGGGCCTGCTTTACTTGATCGGCGCCATGGCCGTTATCCTTGCCAATATCGGTGACGTCATCCCCGCGTTTTTCAGTGTATTCAGCAGCGCTTTTACCAATAGCGCCGCCACCGGCGGGTTCCTGGGGGCCACCTTTGCCTATGCGTTCAACCGCGGTGTCAACCGGGGCCTGTTCTCCAACGAGGCCGGCCAGGGCTCGGCGCCCATCGCCCATGCCTCGGCGCGCGGCGATGAACCGGTGTCCGAAGGCATGGTCTCCCTGCTGGAACCGTTTATCGACACCCTGGTGATCTGCACCCTGACCGGGCTGGTCATCCTGTCCTCCGGGGTATGGAAGGAGAAGTTCGATAATGATTTCCAGGTATTTGACACGCAGTTTATCAGTGGCGCCTATACCGATACCGACCCGGCACACGTGGACGCGTTATTCCATCACCTCAACTCACTGACGCCGGACAAGGACCCGGTTGAGCTCGCCAACGGCAGCTTCAACGTCGAGAACGGCCGTCTTGCCGATACCGGCGTCACCATCCTGCACAACCGATCCATTGCCGAGGACGTCTATTTCCACGTTAACGGAACAGCATACAACGGCGCCATAACGATCAGGGATGGCACGCTGGTGGATAACGTGGCGTTACGCGGCAAGTCCCTGCTGCATTCCGTGCCACTGACGGTTGAGGCCTTCAAACGCAGCTTCCTGGGTGATTACGGCCAGTACGCGGTCACTCTGGGGCTGATGCTGTTTGCCTTCAGCACCGCCATTGCCTGGTCCTACTACGGTGATCGAGCCATCACCTACCTGTTCGGCCTGCGCTGGGTCCTGCCCTATCGCCTGTTCTATTGCGCGGCCTTCTTCATCGCCGCAATAGTGGACACCTCCATGGTCTGGCTGTTCTCCGCAGTCACCCTGGCCATGATGGCGCTGCCCAACCTGTTCGGCATCCTGCTGCTGCGCCGGGACATGAAGCAGACCGTACGTGATTACTGGCAGCGGTTTGAGAAGTAGTGATTTATCCGCAGATGAACGCAGATTAGCGCAGATAAAATCTGTGGGTAATTATTCAACATTCTTCAAGTGGATCATCGGCCCCGCCGCAGTCATGGCTGCGGCCTCCATCGGGGCCGGTTCGGCTTCATCACTGATACTCAGTGGCGCCTGGTTCGGTTATGAACTGCTGTGGGTGGTGCTGTTGACCGTGCCCCTGCTGGTGATCACGGTCGATAGCGCGGCGCGCATCGGTTTGCTGAACAAGAACAAGGGCATGTTCTCCCTGATCTGCACACACCTGCATCCCGGTATAGCCTGGCTGCTGCTGGCAATTACCGTCCCCGTGCACCTGCTCATCGGCATGGGGCAGATGTCGGTGATGACCTCGGCGGCGTTGTCCCTGTTCGGGTATTATCCACCTGAAACTAGCGCGGAACTGGCCGGGAACAACTACCGGAATGTGGAGTTGGTCGTCTCCCTGACATTTGCCGCCGGCATTGTCTGGCTGCTGACCTCGGAAGGCTACCAGCGCATGCAGCGCTTCATGAGCGCATTTCTGTTATTGATGTTAGTCTGTTTTTTTGTCGTGGCGCTGCGCGGCTTCGCGGAACTGCCCGCCATCCTGTCCGGCATCGCGCCCGGTGTGCCGAATGACCTGCCCGTTCCCGGCACTGACACAGTGCGTAGCAGCGGTCTCGTCATCATGGGCATCGTCGGCAGTGTGCTGGCCCCGGCGGCGATGCTGGGGATGCCGTACATGAGCGCGGACAACCGGCGCGACGGCACGCCGGATCTCAAGCAGGAATTCCGTAACTCCGTCATCAACCTGGGCGTTATCTATTGCGCCTGCTCCCTGTGCATCATCATCGCCGGCGGCTTTGCCCTGTATCCGCTGGCCAACCATGCCGAGATCGATTCGGTGCACGAGGCAAGCAGGATATTGTTGCGGGCATTTCCGCAAGGGCTGGAATTCCTCGGCCCGCTGGTGTTTTCCGCCGGTATGATCATCGCCGCGCTGACGACTTTCGTGGTGACGGTAGAAGTGATTACCTATTTCATACTCGATATGTTCGGTTATGCCTGGCACCATACCCGCGACAACAAGCGTTTCAAGCGCACAGTGGCGGTCTGCATTATCCTGCCCGCAGCGCTGGCGCCCCTGTGGACCTTCCCAGCCCTGTTCAAGCTACTGCTGCTGATGGGGATCAACGCGATAGTCGTGCCGTTGGTGTACCTGATCGTACTCATCCTGATCAACAGGAAATCCGTGATGGGAGAGCATACCGGCAGTATTGCGCGCAACCTGATACTGCTGACAGCGCTGATTTTGTCGTTGACCATATCGGTTATCAAGATGCCTGAGTTTGTGCGAGCGTTGCTTGGCTGAACCTGAATTACATGTTTATTTTAACGCGAAATAGCGGTTCCTGATCTCTGCATCCAGTTTTCCGGCTTCTTTTCTCAGTTCGCCCAAAAAGCCGGAAATCAGACTCGTCTCTCTCCCTGCTTTTGGCAGGATCAAGTAAATATCAAATTTATAATCAAGGTCGAAAGGAATCCACTTCAAGTCCCTTTGTTCATAGTCAATCGCTTCGAGTGCAGGAACCAGTGCGACACCTGAACCGCAGCTCACAAATTCGCATGCAACGTGACTCGTTGATACACTGATCATGTTTCTTGGCTTTGCCTTGTCAGAGTCGAGCTTGTTATTTACAGCCGTTCGCCAGTCTTCCTTTTCCGATTTCCACTCATCCACTTGTGTCAGCGTAATCAAGGTTTCTCCATTAAGATCACTTGAGGATATAACCGACTGGCCCGCTTTTTTGTGGTCCGGCGGCAGGACACAAACCAGTGGTAATTGCATCAATAGTTCCTGCCTGACACCAATGTTGTCTCCCATCTCCATACAAAAGCCCAAATCAACGCGCCCGGAAGCGACCCATGTACCGATATCCTGGGTTGTGCTTATCAGTAAAGAGACGGAATAATGGTCGTATTCCCGGAGGAATCTCGTCACGACCTGCGGCAGCCAACTGTACGACAGGCTGTGCATCGAACCGATTCCAATCTCATACTTCACTTCACCGGACAGGTTTTTTACAAAGTTCTCGAGGTGGGAAACACCCACGTAGGTACGTTTGATCTCTTCATACAGCGCCTGGGCTTCCGGTGTCGGGACCAGGCGGTTATTGTTGCGGACGAACAGATTGACCCCGCTGCTCGCCTCCAGTAATTTGAGATGTTTACTCACGGACGGCTGCGAAATTCGTAAGTGCAGGGCTGCGGTTGTCGTCGAGCCATGCTCCATGACGGCTGCAAATACTTCTATCTGTTTAATGTTCAGCTTCATACCTGTACCCGACTCCCACCCCGGTTTCCCTTACAATATATAGCCGAATCAGGTTGTCGTCTACGCCAACAGGCCGGTGACAGTTCCCGCTGGATTCCAGAATAAAATCACCACCAATCCTGCTATCGATCCCAATAATGGCAATTTTACTCTGACCCCATCTATCTGGCAGAACAGCGGGAACCGCTGGGCCGGTTGAATTTTCAGGGATTGATTTATGCGGTCATCAACTCCGGCAGCCAGAGGGCAAGCCGGGGGAAGAGGACGAGTAAAACCACCGCCAGCAACATCAACAGAAACATCGGGAACGCGGCCTTTGAAACTGTGCCGATACCGGCGCCGCTCATGGCATCCACCAGGAACAGATTAAACCCGATTGGCGGCGTAAGCAGCGCCATTTCGCTGACGAGCACGATGAACACGCCGAACCAGATCATATCTATTCCGGCGCTGCGCAGCATCGGCTCCAGGATGGCCATGGTCAGTAATATCATGGAAAAACCATCCAGGAACATACCGAGAAACAAATAGAATAACGTCAGTGCGGCTATCAGCATCACGGGAGAAAGATTCATGCTGCTTATCCAGTGGGCGAGGTCGCCCGGTAAACCGGTAAACGCCATGGCAAGGCCGAGAAATGAACTGCCGGCAATCAATAACATGATCATGGACATGACCTGGACGGTGCCATCCAGGGACTCGATCAGGATTTTGAGAGACAGGCTGCCCTGGAAATATGACAGCGCCAGCGCGCCGGTTACACCGACTGCTGCGGCCTCTATCGGTGAGGCTATACCGGAAAAAATGGAGCCGATGACCGCCCCGATCAGTACTATGACAGGAAGAAGATCAACCAGTCCTCTTATCTTTTCAGCTATGGTTGCACGGGCTGCGCGCAACGATCGCCCTTGCGCGGTAAGCAGCCCCCAGGAAAAAATATAACCGGAGAACAAGAGAGATAACATCAAACCGGGAAGCACGCCGGCGATAAAAAGACGCCCTATGGACTCTTCCACCGTCACGCCGTATACGATCAGGGTTATCGATGGCGGGATCAGGAGACCGACAGTCCCGGCGCCGGCCAGGCTTCCCAACGCCAGTGAGGCAGGATAGCCATGTTTTTTCAGTTCCGGAATAGTCATCTTGCCGACCGTCGTCAGGGTTGCAGTACTCGAACCCGACAGGGCCGCAAAGGTGGCGCATCCCAGGATATTTACGTGTAGCAGGCCGCCAGGCAGTCGTCGCAGCCACGGAGAGAGACCGGAAAACAGATTTTCCGACAGTTTCGAGCGGAACAATATCTCACCCATCCAGATGAACAAGGGCAACGAGGTCAAGCTCCAGGTTGCCGCATGGGACCAGATAGTTGTCGCCATTGCGTCCCCGAAATTCAAATCCGTAAACAGCAACATGGCCACCATGCCGGTCGCCAGCAGCGACAGGCCGACCCAGACCCCGAGTCCGAGCAGGGCAAGCAGCGCGAAGATCAGGAAAAATACTGCGATTATCTGTTCCATGAAAAGCGCCGGTCTAAAATGGATGGATAAGGGGGCTATTCATCGGCGCGAGTCGCAGAGTGCAGCTCTCGTATTAGCGTATGTACGAGGGACATCGTTAAAACAAGGAAACCGAACGCCATGGGCGCTTGTGGGATCCAGAGCAGTATTTCATCGGTTCCGGTACTTCGATCGTCCAGGATTACAGAAACGAATACCATTTTGATCAGGTAGAAACTCATGAAGGAACTGAGCCCGGCGGCAATCAATAAGCTGAGCACCTCCATCGACTTACGGACGACACCCTGTGTCCGGTTAAGCAGCAATGTCATCCTGATATGTTTTTTCAGACCGAAGGTGTAAGCCAGTCCCAGGGCACCGGCCGCGCCGACGCAGTAACTTGCAAACTCGTTGGTCCCGGGGGTGTAACTCCCAAGTATTCTGTCGACTATATTGATTAGCACTGACACGAGTGTCATCAACACGAACAGGGACGCCAGGTAGCCGCATGTGCGGTAAGTGGCATTCAGGGTATTTTCAATATTCCTGGTCACGAGCATGGTATGGGAGGGGGCTGCGCAGTTTTTGAAGAATTGCTTCACCTTCAGCGCCGGCGCGCTGCAGCCATTCTGACGCCATCTGCTGCCCGATTTGTTCGAAATAACCGGCCAGTTCAGAGGAGATATCCTGTACTGTCATTCCTGCCTGTCGCATCGTCGCGTTATATGAATTCTCCATGATGACAACGTCTGCCCAGATCGCCCGCTCAGTTTCAGTTGCAATCCGCAGTATCGTGGACTGCAACCCGGCGTCGAGTTCGTTCCAGGCGTCCAGGTTTGCGATAACGGAAGAAGTCGGAAACTCAGCATTGATTGTGTAGTAGTGATCAATGTAATCCCACAGTTTCTGGGACACTCCAGTTGCTCCCGAGGCAAACGATCCGTCGATGACGGATGTTGAAAATGCAAGGGCAATTTCCGAGGGTTCGGTTTTTGTCGGAATGCCGTTGGCGAGTTGAACTATCCTGGTCGTCGTATAGTTATAAGTCCGTATTTTCATGCCCTTGAGGTCCTCAGGGCTTTCCAGGCGTTGCGCGGAGAACAGGCCTTGCGGGTTCCACAATGCACTGTAAACAAGTTTCAGGTTTTTTCTCCTGAGAACTTCCTCGAGCGCAGGTCTGGATATAGTAATAAGCCTTTTTGCTTCTTCCACATCCTTGACCAGGAATGGCAGGTTGCCGAGTGCGAATAACGGATGTTCACTCGGGTGCAAAAACAGACCCGTGGAACCGATATGCACCTGCCCGGTGCGCACTGCGCGAAAGATATCCGCTGCCTTGAAAAGGGACCCTCCGGTGTGCACGGCAATTTTAAGCCTGCCCTCCGTTGCGCGCTCAACCCTCTCTGCAAATTTAATATGATGTCCGGTAACGAATGCGTTCGACGAAATGGGCGTCGGGAAATGCCAGACCTGTTCCCCCCAGGCCGGCATGACTACCGGTAATGAAAGCAGGAATCCTGCCCACAATCGTAGTATCAGGCTGGCCCGCATACCGCACCAAGCGATGCGGGCTTTATCAAGCACTGATTTACAGGCTGCGATCATTTGATTTTTACCCGCAATTACCGCCTGTATCGGGAATTCGGAACACGTCTTTCTGAAACGTCATAAATTGCTCCACCTGAGCGCACTGCTCCTCATCCGACCAGTGCAGGAGCGGCCCGACAATTTCCGCGGCGCTCTGAACCTCGGAAATTGTGAGCTTGCGCCGCCAGGCCAGGCTGGTCCGGCGCAGCAAAACATCGGTGAGTGTTTTTGCAAATTCCCGCCTTACGCTGTTCTCCAGATCCGCAACGCGCACTTCCGGCTCGTCGGCAAGAAATGCCGGAGAATTGTCGCCATTGGAAAATTCGAAAGGCTCGTAGTTTTCCTGCCCCTTGTTCCCGGAGGGTTTCAATAGCGCGGCTACGGCTTCCAGCAACAATCGTCCCGTACTCCTGTGGCTCATTATAGGCCCGCCGGTCAGGGCAAATACGCCAGGATAACCTTGCGCGGTTAAATCATGCAGCACGCGGGTGCGGGTCTGCAACCCGTCTTCGCTGGGGGTCAAAGAGCGTATTCCGGCCCAGCTACTCACTACATCTTTACGGCTCAACCGGCGCCCGGGCAACAGCGTATTGAATTCTTCGATGAGAAAGTCAATGTCATCTTCGCTACAGGACACATCCGTAGCATCACCGTCAAACGGTGTTTCAGTCACGCCGACCGAAAACAGGTTCTTGTGAAACGGCAGAACGTAAAATGGTTCTCCATGCCGATTTACGTGGGCAATGCCAAAACCGTTGTAGGTTTCAGGCAGCTCTACCACGATGTGGGAGCCTTTGGTCATTTGCACGATTGGTTTATTGTCCGGAGTGGACGGCAGAACATCGTCTGTCCAGGTGCCTGCCATGTTCAGAACCACCGGCGCTGTCACCTCTATTGCGGAAAGGTGCTTGTTGGCAACGTCGCGCAGGCATACAACCCAGTCGCCATCGGGTTTTCGTTGTTTTATACCGGCTTTAAAATAATTGACCAATGTGGCGCCGTTCCTTTGCGCGTCCAGCAACATATCGATACAGAAGCGCTCCGGCCAGTCAAATTTGAATTCATTGTAGCAGGCGATCGAATGAAGTTTGTCAGGGTCGCGAAGATCCCCCCGGAACGGCACTTTGTCGGAATGGTTTCGCCTGACTATTTCATAATCCAACCGGACACTGCCCCCACCCAGCAGGCTTAACAGCCTCAGTCCGGCCTGCAGGTGCCAGGTCTTGAAATCACCATCACGATAAACGGGAAAACACATCCTGTACCGGAAGATACGGTTGCCTGCGTTAACCATGTGTTCACTTACGCCCTGCAAGGCCTGGCGCGCGCCCTGCACTGCGTTCAGGAAAAAACCGGGGTGCAGCGCGAAATGCCTTAGCGGGTTTCTTGCCTCGAAGAACCTCAGACCGATGTGGAGCATCCGACCCGACCTGCCGCTGGCTCCCGAGCCGAAGTCTTCCTTGTCGACCACAAGGCAGTTGTATCCCGCCGCCGCCAGGTTCTGTGCGGCGCTGGAACCGTTGATTCCTCCACCTATGACAATTACATCGAAACGTCGTCCCTGAAGTTCCGCAACAGCAGATTCCACTTGTGTCATCCCAATATGGCTCTTGTGTATTTTCGGTAATTTATACTGCGCCATGAAAGCAACGTACAATTCTTTATTCTCATGCAGGTATCAGAATAACGAATGACTGTCATGTAGCTGCTTCATATCATTCGATTAATTAATAGTGCTGCTTCATACCATTCGATTAATTGATAGTATTGGCAAATAATTGTATTGGATGCGATCTGAATTTGTTGATATTTATTCCTGACGCTCATGACCAGCTTGGGGATTCATCGTGAAAAAATCCAGTTCTTACCTGTATCAACTGCTGACTTTAACCCTGGCAACGGCTGTTACCGCTTCATCCTTCGGACAAAGCGATAATACCCTGGAAGAAATTGTTGTTACCGCCAACAAACGCGGCGCGGTTTCACTTCAGGACACGGCCGGCAGTATCTCGGCAATTACCGCGGATACGCTCGAGAGAACCCTGGTGGAAGGGTTTGAGGATTATATCAAAATGGTGCCGGGCCTGACTTCCGTCAGTTCCGGTCCGGGCCAGTCACAGGTCGTAATCAGGGGTGTCAATGCGGTCAGGATTATCCATAACGCACCCCAGACCCGCTCGCTGGCGGGCCTCTATATTGATGAAATGCCGATTTCCGTGGCCGGATACAACCCAGACCTGGGTGTTGTCGATATTGAGCGGATAGAAGTCCTGCGCGGCCCCCAGGGCACACTTTACGGCGCCAGTTCCATGGCCGGCACGATCCGGGTCGTAACCGCAAAGCCCGATACCGAGGAGTTTTCGGGAAATTTCGGCGCAAATGTCTCCCACACCGAAGAGGGTGACATAAATCACAGGGTAAAAGCTTCCGTGAATGTGCCGATTTCGGACCGGGTTGCCATGCGTCTCAACGCCTACAACACCTCAAAAGGCGGATTTATCGACAATGTAGCCCCGGGCATGGAAGAAGAAGATTACAACAGCGAGGAGATTTATGGCGGCAGGGCGCAACTAGCCTACTATGGCGACAAGCTGAATGCCGTGGCGGCCATTATGTACAACGACCTGGAATCCGACGGGCCGCCCGATGAATACCTGCCCAGCCCTGATGATCCCATCATCGGCGCGGTGAGCAAGGAATTCGAGACCGTCAAGCTCGTTCAGGATTTTTATAGCCAGGAGTTTTTCGCTTTCAATTTTAATCTCGATTACGATTTGGGTCCGGTCCTGTTCACCTCGGCCACGTCGTATTTTGATATGGAAATCGCGAAGAGCCTGGATGACACCTACCGGGTGCTTGCAGTGACGCCCATACGCGCGCCCTGGAGCGATTACCAGGCCTGGGATACGAGCGAATCTGTCATCCAGGAAATCCGCCTGTCATCAAATTATGATTCACGCCTGGAATGGTTAATCGGCGGCTACTACGAAGCAAACGACAGGGAATTCCTGCAAACGCAACCTACTCCCGGCCTGAATGCATTTTTTGTTTCCATAGGCGGCCCTCCTCCCTGCCCGACACTGACCGGACCTTGTTTCGGCGCAGTGGCGGATTCCGTGTTTGATGGGACGACGACTATTGACTCGGAGCAGTTCGCGGTGTTTGGCGAGGCCACCTTGCATTTCACCGACGCGCTCAGGTTGAAACTCGGTTTTCGCTATTTCGATTATGAGAACGACGCGTACATCCTGGGTTCCGGGGTTGCCAATGGCGGTCTGACGATCGATGAGGATATCATCAAACAGGATGACTGGGTACCCAAGGTTGAAATATCTTTTGACGTATCCGAAGATCACATGGTCTATGCCACTTATTCGGAAGGTTTCCGGCTAGGCGGGATAAACGGTTTTATCCCCGAGGTCTGTCGCGCCGAAGTGACGGCGTTAGGGTCAAGCTGGAACGCACCGTTTAACTCCGACAGCCTGGAGAACTATGAGATAGGCGCTAAAACCTCCTGGCTGGACAATCGTCTGAGCGCCAACCTGGCCGTCTATTACAACGAGTTTGACGATATTCAAACGAACGTCCCGTTGAATTGCGGCTTTTTCCAGATGTTGAATTCAGGCAAGATCGAAAACACCGGTTTTGAGGGCGATTTCACTTTCCTGGCCTCGGAAGCATTGACGTTGCAATTCGGATTTGCTTATGTGGATTCAGAAGTTGCGACTTCCATCCCCGGTGTGAATGCCGATGGCGATGAACCGCCTTATATCCCGGAATTTACCGCATCCGGTTCCGTCGATTACGGCATACCTCTGGGGAATGGCTCCGGCTTCATTCGTGCTGACGTGCGGCACGTGGGCAGTTCCGGCAACGAATTTTCTTCACAACCGACCATCAGCACACTGCCGTCCTATACCATTGTCGATCTGACCCTGGGATATGACATAAACAACTGGTCCTTGAGCGTCTTTGCCAGGAATTTGTTTGATGACGATGTTATCACCAATATCGACCCTGACCGTGTGCAACCGGAGCAGTTAAGCCGCGGTCTGCCCAGGACGATTGGCGTCGGCGTAACCATGAACTTCTGAAACGACTTGCTGTTCAGGTTTTGAGCCTGCGCCGTTGTAGGGCGGCGGCGCAGGTCAAATTGGAAGCCCTTTATTTCCCTTACAGTCGTAGATGGCGCCTATCGCGTGTTGTTTTCCGCTTCTCAAATTATCAAACGTCGATTAAGCTTTATCATTCGACAATCAGCGAAAGCTGTATATGAATCACAAGGTCGGCGCATCCTTGGCCGGCATAGTGATTAGACCGCATGACGAGATATTGCATGAGCAAAAATGTAGAACTGTTCGACAACTGGCTGCGCACTTCCTTCGTGGAGATGAATACCGAGCTGGAGGAAATGTATTTCGCGCAGGCAGACCGGCAGGCCGTTGCCGGTGTGGGCGACTCCATCAAGGATAACCTGGTTGCGGAAGGTAACGGCCTTATCGTTCCCCTGCTCAAGGAAGGCAATACGGACGAGGGGTTTGACCGGCAATACAACCTGCTCGGTTGCGTCGGTTTCTTCATGGCTGCGTGCCGGCGGCATGATATTACCGAGCCGTCACGGGAGGCCACCTCACCCCTGGTCGAGGCCTCGGCGCTGGCCCTGCACTTGGCGACCACCCTGGGCGTGACGCCGCGCTTTGCCACCAGTCACATGGCGACCTTCAACCCGGCCAAGGAGGGTGTTTATCGTTCGTTTACGTCGTTGAAGGATGAATTCCTGTTCCTGGATTACAACACCCTGGGCATCTTCGCCTACCAGCGCGCGGCGGATGCGCTGCGGCGCATCCTGCCCCTGGGGATTTCCCATCCCCTGGCAGGCTACCTGTTCAGCCTGGCAAAAGCCGCCCTGGAAGACGTGCTGCGCTTTAATGATTGCCTGTTCGACGAACTCGATACCGACCGTTTCTTCAACTGTGTGCGCCCGTATTACAAACCCTACCGGGTTGGGCCCAATGTGTACCGCGGCGCCAATGCCGGCGACTTTGCCGGTATCAACGTCATTGATATGTTGCTGGGTGTATGCAGCGCGGACAACCCGTCTTATGCGCAGGTGCTGGTCGACAAGTTCCTGTTCATGTTACCGGAGGAGCAGGCATTATTGAGAGATTGTATGCGGCGCCAAAGTTTCATGGACCAGTTCCTGCAAGACATGGCGCGGTACAGCAGCAGCGACTGGTTTAAAAACAACTTGAAGTCATACCTGCAAGTTATTGAAATACATGGTGTAGCTGCCGCCTCCCATCATGACAAGCTGGTGCAGAAGTTCATCGAAAAACCGGCTGCCGCATTGCCCGAGGAAGGACTGGTGAACATCACCGCCAGCGGCCCACCCCTGTCGGTATTGCTGGATGCACTGGAGAAACTGCGCGACCTCAGGCTGGCGGCAGACCGTGACGACATTCCCAGCCGCTATAGCGACCTTGAAAAACTGAAAGCCTGTCTGGTGAGTACTCCAGGCTAAGGCATCACACCCTGTTCGTCATTCCGGGCTTGACCCGGAATAACGAACTATATTTGTGTCGTTATGCACAGAGACTCAGTGTTACCAGCGTGCTGTGCACACTGCTGCTCTCCGCCATGTCGGCTTTCTGCCCCGTATGCAGCACGTTTACGTTCTTGCGGTCCTGTTCCTGTTTCGGCCACCTGCCCTTGTAGGACACGAGAACGCCGGGCAGTGCGAGGTCATCTACGTTCGCGATCAGTTCCAGGCTGCCGCCCTCATTGCTCAGTGTCACCGGCGCGCCGTGGCTGATGCCAAGCCGCCCGGCATCCTGCGGGTGGATATGTACCTCCGGTGCGCCGGCATTGCGGGCGAGTTTGGGGTCGTTGGCATAGGAATCGTTCATGCGATAGTCTGATGCAGGGGTGATCAGGCGTAACAGGTTACCGTTACCGCGCTGCGCTGCCGTTGCCTGGGCGGTGCGAGGCTGTCCCTGTTGCTCTGCACTGCTTGAGGCCAGTTCAATCTTCCCGCTGGGCGTGGGAAACTGCAAGTCCGCCCAAGGGATCATCGGCTCGGCGCTGATCGGTTGCCAGCCCCGTTGCTGGAATTCCTTGAAACCGCCCTGCACGCCCATCTGCGCCAGCATGGTGGCGATCAACTCCTCATCCGTTGCAAACAGTTCCGGCTCCGTGTAACCCATGCCTTGCGCCAGTCGCCGAAAGATTTCCTGGTTGGACAGGGCCTCGCCCATTGGTTCCCTGGCTTTGGACTGTACGCCGATATTGAAATGGAAATAACTGAAGGTCAGGTCGTCAAATTCAAGGAAGCTGGCTGCCGGCAGGACGATATCCGCGTAATCCGCCGTGTCAGTCTGGAAACAATCCACGACTACGGTAAACAGGTCATCCCGTTGCAAGGCCCGGCGTAACTGTGCCTGCTGCGGGGCCGAGGCCGCCGGATTGGTGTTCCAGACCAGCAGGGACCGGAACCGGTCCGGGTCGGAGAGTTGCTCGGCAAAGCCCATGTGGCTGACTGCTTCGGGTTCGGCTGAGGCAAGCTGTGCGCCCACCAGTGCATCAAAATCCAGCCCTGCCAGCGCCGGCGTAAGGTTCACGTAGGTAAAGCCAGTGCCGGGTTTGCCGATATTGCCGGTGAAAGCCGGCAACATGCCCACCGCGCGCATATTGTTGCCGCCCTGTAACTGGCGTTGGAAACCCTGCCCCAGCCACAACAATGAGGGACCTTCCGCATACCAGCGTGCCGCCTGTTCAATCAACCCGGCCGGCACGCCGGTCTCGCGCTCACCCCAGGCCGGCGTACACTGCTGTATCACGGGAAAAACTTCATCACTGCCCACGGTGTGCCGGTTGATAAACTCATCATCGAAGAGCCGGTCGCGCCACATCACGTGCAGCAAGCTGTAAGCCAATGCCGCGTCCGTGCCGGGATAAGGCTGCAAATGGCAGTCTGCGGCCTGGGCCGTCCTGGTGCGTAATGGGTCAACCACGATCTTTTTGGCGTCGGATGCGGCAAACCAGTGTTTATGGCTGTGCGGCCCCGAATGTGACGGATTGGCGCCCCAGACCAGCACGCAGTTGGCATCCCGGATCGTGCGCGGGTCGAAACCGATATGGGACTCGCCGTACAGCAACGTCAGCGCGGCATGTCCCGCGGCATTGCAGATGCTGTCCGGCGCCACTTCGGCAGCGCCCAGTTTCAGGAAAAAACGCATGGGGAACAGCAGCGCCATCAACGACAGCGTACCGGAATAATGGGTATGTATGATCGATGCCGGACCGTGGCCGGCAACATCGTTTTTCAAGCGGTCGGTGATCGCTGCAATGGCCTCCTCCCAACCGATGCGCTCAAATTTCCCTTCTCCCTTGTCACCAACACGTCGCAACGGATACAGCAGGCGTTCGTTCTCATCCTGCCACACGCCGTTGTAAGCAAGCGCGCACTTGTTGCATAACCTGCCACGGGACACCGGATGTGTGTCATCCCCCAACACCCGGCTGATACGCCCGTCTATCTTCTCAATACTGATACCGCAGGCATCGTAACAGTCCCGCGGGCAGTTGCTTTTAATGATTTCCAGGTTTTGCGACATGTGCTCTGCAAACGGCTCGGCCAAGGAACCATCTGCTTCTTTATTAATACAGCACGTATAGCCTATGCTCGCTCACCTGTAAAGCGGCGCGCCATAAATAATGAACCGCAGACCGAGATGCCGAGGTTAATCAACAGCCCGTACAGGCCGGGATGGAAACCCAGGATTTTACCGTTGGTTACGAAGTCAAATGGGCCGAACGCGAGCGCTATCGACACAGTCAGCCCGGCGACGAGGCCGAGAACGACCGGGCCTGCCCGCAGGTTCCCCCAGCGGATACCCAGCATGAACGCGGGGGCAAGCTGTACCAGCAGGTCGAATTTCCGGTCGATCAGGCTGATCAGCGAGGCTTTATCCTGCAAAGCGATCGCCAGCCAGATGAGCACGGCAATGATCGTCCAGGAGCAGAGTTTTCCAACCCGGGTCAATTCAGCCTGGGAAGCATTTTTCCGGAAAAATCCGGCGTAGATATCCTTGGTCAGCATGGATGAAATAGTCAGCAGAGCCGAATCAGCCGTTGACATAATAGCGGAGATGATTGCCGCAAACAGGACGACCACCAGCCAGTAGCCGAATACAGAGTCCTCCTGCAACAGGCGCAAGATACGCGCCAGGACTTCATCCGTTTGCACGCCTTCCAGTCCGGGCAGCCAGGCAATCGCGTAAATGCCCGCGATAATCGCAACCAGTGTGGAGATAAACGGCAGGAAGGCCATGACTGCCAGGCTTTGTCGCAACACCCGTGCCGACCTGGCTGCATAGATGCGCTGGATCGCCTGTGGATAAAGCGCCCCGCCCATACCGACGATCAGGATGTAGCTTAACCACTCTCTCATTCCGGCAGTGTCAGGCAACAGGACTTTATGGGCATCGGGCGAGTTGAGTATGGCGGTGGTGGTGGCGGACAGGGGGCCGAATTTCATGAACAATGCCGAGACCAGCAGCAGGAATCCGATAAACAGCACTGTTCCCTGCACTGCATCCGTCCAGGCCACCGCGCGTAACCCGCCCAGGGTGCCGTAAATCACCATAATCAAGGCCAGCGCAACCACACCGTAACTGTAAGCCGCATCAGGGTTACCGTCCGCCATGCCTTGCATGGCCCGCCCCATGGCCATCAACTGCGCCAGCAGGAAATTGCCCAGGGCCAGGATCATCACCAGTGCCGCCAGCAGGTTCAATGTTTTTGATTGGAAGCGATAAGCCAGGTAGTCAACCGGCGTGATGAATCGATACTGCCCGGACAACGCCCGCAGGCGCAGTGCGTAAACCAGGTAGAACGCAATGATGGACAGCATGAAATACACGGACACGATCCAGGAAAAACCAATCCGGTAGGTCATGCCGGTAAAGCCGAAAAACGTATTCCCGCTGAACTGGGTCGCATACAGCGTCAATAACAGGACCAGGGCGCCGAAGCCGGAACCGGCCAGGTAAAAATCATCCAGGGTATTCCCGGCACGGGAGCGGTAGCCGTACCAACCGAATAACAGTAATGAACCGATGTAGATGGCGATAAACGTCCAGGCGCCCGCGCCGAACGGGAGTAACTCAGACATGGCTCACTTGATCCTGAACAGGTACAACCAGGCAGTAAAACAGGTTCCGATAAAGGCCACACACAGGGACACAAACGCCCATAACGGGAAGCCGAGGATCAACGTCGTAGAATCAGCCGGAAAATACCAGGGAATCCCAAGGAAGAGCAGCAGGATATAAACGGCGGGGATCAGGTAGCGATCAGATCGCACGGTAAATCATTTCGCCACATCATATACCACCCTCCCCTCAAACACCGTCCTCAGCACCCGTGTCTCACTGATCTCTGCTACGGGGATGTCGAACAGGTTGCGGTCCAGCACGATGAAGTCGGCGGATTTGCCTGGTTCCAGGGAGCCGAGTGCGGTCTCCCGGTTTACGGCATAGGCGCCGTTGAGGGTCATGGCCTGTAGCGCACTGGGCAGGTCGATGGACTCATCACCCCGGTCCAGCATGCCTTCCAGGGCCGGGAACAGGTTCGGGGTTGGGGTGACCACCCAGTCCGTACCGATGGTGAGCATTGTGCCGTGCTTGTGCAACGTGCCGAATTCCCAGGCGTCACGGGGTGGGTCGCCGAGCAGGCGACCGTAGAGGTGCCAGACTGACGGCGACATTTCAGCCATCACGCCGAGTTCGGCAAAGCGGGGCATATCGGCCTGGGTAACGAGGTTTGTGTGTCCCAGTTCGTGCCTGGTTACTGAACCGGGATTCGCCGTGCGCGCCGCGGCCACGGCATCCAGCGCCGCGCGCGCGGCGCCATCGCCGGCCACGTGCAGTTTTATCTTCAAACCCATTCGATCAAAGCGTACTACCGCATCATTCAGCACGTCCGGCGGGAACAGCACGCGCTCGTACTCAATATCCTCATCCGCCAATACGTCTGCCTGGGTAAAGTACGGGGGTGTGGGTGAACCGTCCACCCAGATCTTGATGAACTCCGTATCGACGTGCGCGGACGCATAATTCCCGCGTCGTTCAATAAGCTGTTCCAGGCCGTCATTATCCGTTCCACCGAACTGGGGGCTGCCCCAGATCAGGTGTGCGGCGACGTGCAGGGACAGGTCACCTTCGGCCTCCAGCGCCGCCAGCGTCTGCAAGGTGGGAAGGTGCGCGGAGGATTCCTGGACCGAGGTGATGCCGTATTGGTTGTTCACGTGCACGGCCCAGCGCACGGCGGCCAGGTTGATGTCCGCCGGCATGACCGGCAGGTAAGGTTCCACCAGTTCCGTCGCGGTTTCAACCAGTTCTCCGGTGAGCCTGCCGGTCTCATCCCTGGGCAGGCCCCCGCCGTATGGCGCGGCCGTGTCCTCGTCTATGCCGGCAATTTCCAGCGCTTTGCTGTTGACCAGGGCATGGTGGAATGACCCTTCACGCAGGAACACCGGCGTGTCGGGAAAGACCTCATCCAGGTACGCCCGGTGCGGCTTGTTGTCGGGGAACTGCTCATAACCGAACAGGCCGGCGACCAGCCATTCGTCTTTGGCGCGTCCTGCCGCACAGTCCTGTAACGCGGCCAGTACATCCTCCAGGCTCAATTCCCGGGAGAATTGACAACCGTAGTTCAAGGCCAGACCGGCCAGCAGCAGATGGGTATGGGCATCGTGGATACCAGGCATAACCATACGTCCGCCCAGGTCGATGACTTCCGTACCAGGGCCGATATATTGCTCGACACCTTGCTCATCACCGACAAAAACCAGCCGCTGCCCGCTTACAGCCAGCGCCTGTGCCCAGGGTTGCGCTGCGTCCACAGTATAAATCCGGCCATTGCGGTACACACTGTGCGCGTCCTGGCCGGGAACCTGCATTGACACTATGGTCAGCGCCAGCACAGTCACACAATGTAATAACCTGTTCATTGCGCCCTACTCTACCACATCCGGATAAAATAACTGCTCTCCGGCTATTTTGAAGTCGGCGATGAGTTGCCGGCCCTCGGGGCCGCGGATGAAGTCGGCGTAGCGCCTTGCCAGGTCGGCCTTGATGTGCGGATGCTTTGCTTCGTTCAACAGTATGACGTGGTACGGGTTGAACAAGACCTTGTCACCTGCATAAACGATATCCAGCCCGATTTTGTCCCGGAATGCCAGGTAGGTGCCGCGGTCCGACAAGGTGTACGCCTGCTTGTCATCGGTAATTTTTATCACCGCACCCATGCCCTGTCCCACCGACAGGTACCACTTGCCGCCCGGCTCCAGCCCGGCGGCCTGCCACAGGGACAACTCTTTCTTGTGGGTGCCGGAATCATCGCCCCGGGATATGAAACCGGCGCCGGAGGCGGCAATTCTTTGCAGGGCGTCGGCAAGATTCAGCGCAGACTTGACTCCGGCGGGGTCAGCGGGCGGCCCGATTAACACGAAATCGTTATGCATGACCGGCAGCCGTTCACGCCCGAAGCCCTGCTCGACAAACGCCTGTTCCGCGGCCGGCGCATGCACCAGCAATACGTCCACGTCACCGTTCTCGCCCAACCGCAGCGCCTTGCCGGTGCCTACGGCAATGACGTCCACCAGAATATTATATTTTACTTCAAATATAGGGTGTAATACCTTGAGAAGGCCGGAATTCTCTGTGCTGGTGGTCGTGGCCAACCGGAGCCGTTCCTGTGCTGTGGCTGTTACCGGGAACAGGGTTATACATAACATGAACAGTGTTGTTATTGTTTTCATGTTGAAAACTTCTTCTCCTGGTGTAATGCGCGTAACCATCAACGGAGGCGGGAAATCCCGTGGTTATCAAACGCCACTCACAAGTTCAGCGAGTACGGCCGTCCAGGCCCGGGCCAGGTTGGTGCGGTTATAACCGCCGCCGCCAAAGGCCATGACACGCCCGCCGGCAAACTCATCCGCCAGCCTTACCACACTGCGCGCCGCGTGGGCATGCACGGCCGGGGTATATTCAAGCTGCGCCAGCGGGTCGCCCTTGAGACCGTCGGCGCCGCACTGGAACACGAAAAATTCAGGTTCGAACGCCCGGAAATGCGCTTCCACCCGTTCCCACGCCTGCATGAACGCAGCATCACCGGAAAACGGCGGCAACTCGATATTCAACTTCGTGCCGGCCGCCCGGCCCTTGCCGGTTTCATCTTCCCGGCCGGTGCCGGGATACAGTGTGCGGCTGTCCTGGTGGATATCAGCGAAGATCAGGTCGGGGTCGTCCTCGAACGCATAGAATACGCCGTCGCCGTGGTGCACGTCGATATCAAGATACGCCACGCGCCGGATGCCATACACCTGACGCAAGGTTTCGATCACCACGCCCAGGTCGTTGAACACGCAAAAGCCCGCAGCATGACCGCGCCCGGCGTGGTGCAGTCCGCCGATAGCCTGCATGGTGCACCGGCATTGCCCGTCCATTACCCGCGCCAACCCGTCCAGCGCCGCGCCCACGACACAGGCGGACTTGCGATAAACGCCGGGGAAGACCGGTGTATCACCACCGTCCAGCATGCTTAATCCCTGCTCCTCTGCGGTGGCCACCAGTTCCACGTATTCATCAGTGTGAAACCGGGTTATTTCCTCGCGCAGCGCCTCCCGCGCATGGGGTTTGGCAACTTTATCAAGCAGGCCACGTGCCTCCACTTCCCGCAGGAACGCACCCTGGCGGTCTATCCCCAAGGGGTGCCCGTCGGGGAAGCCATATTCAGCCAGCTTGTCGTCGGCGTACAGGTTCACGTTGTTCTCACCCTCCTGCCCGGGACGCGCGAGTTCAGTGCGCG
Source organism: Gammaproteobacteria bacterium (assembly GCA_965116585.1). Taxonomy (GTDB): domain Bacteria; phylum Pseudomonadota; class Gammaproteobacteria; order Eutrophobiales; family Eutrophobiaceae; genus JAAXHV01. The sequence goes on from OZ220714.1 coordinate 275,368, forward strand.
CGAGATCCGGCAGCGCGGCCAGCAGCGCCGTCGCGGCCACGGATTTTATTACTGTGCGACGGGCACACTTCATTTATCTTTGCGAAACGATCTTGTAAAGTGCTTGTATGAGATGTATGTTTTACCAAGCACGCGCGCAGTATAACCTTGATCGTTGATGTTTCGCACTACCAACCAATCGACTCTGGCAAATACAGACCTGCCCCCTGATTGCAGCTTTCGGGAGCACGACTGGCATATCCTGGCCTCCTTCTGGCATCCGGTTGCTTTTGTTCATGACGTACGGGACAAACCGGTCGCGGCGACGTTGCTGGATGTGAACCTGGTGATCTATCGCACCGGCGCCGGCATTACGGTTGCCCGGGACCAGTGTGCGCACCGGGGAGTGAGAATGAGCCTGGGCCGGTTGCAACAGGACTTGCTGGTCTGCCCCATGCACGGCCTGCATTATGACGGCGCAGGCGTGTGCCGTAGGATCCCCTCTATCGCCGACCCCACGGCAAAAATACCGGACAAGCTGTGCCTGCGTACCTATCTGAGCGAAGCGCGCTACGGTATTCTCTGGGTGTGTCTCAAGGACGAACCGGCCTGGCCCCTGCCCCAGTGGCGCCACCTGGAGGACCCCGACTACCAGCCGAACTATGTGCCGCCCGGTACATGGCAGGTATCCGCCGGACGCCACGTGGAGAACTTCAACGACGTGGCGCACTTCCCGTGGGTGCATGGCGCTACGTTTGGCGGTGAGATGGACGCGTCTTATCCACTTTACCAGGTACAACACACCGATTACGGCCTGAGTTTCCGGATGCCATACCTGGAACTGTTGAATCGCTTCCCCGACGGCAGGGATGACCTGCAGCAACGTGACGTGGTATACAGCTACGAGTTGACGTTTCCCTTCTCCACCCTGCTGGAAGTGGCTGTGCAGGAATCCGACTATATCCTGGTAATCCTGGACACGGTGTGCCCCATCTCCGCGCATGAGAGCGGCATATTCCAGATTACCGCCGATAACTTCGGCAACCCCAACTCCATGGAGCAGGTGCAGGAAACCCTTGCCATCAATGACGAAGACCAGCCCTTGGTGGAATCGCAATACCCGCAGGAACTGCCCCTGGACCTGCGCGAGGAGATCAATATCCCCGCCGACCGCATGTCGCTGGAATACCGCAAGGCGCTGGCGAGCAAATTCAACCTGGGCGCGCCTATGACAGAGGAGGCATAACCATGACCGACGATCGCATCATGCTCAATGACTGGCACGTGGTAGCCAATGCCGGCGCAGTGGTGGAAGGCGGCATCGTTGCCACGCAATTACTGGAACGGGACCTGCTGCTGTGGCGCAGTAACGGCGAGATACGCGCCTGGCTGGACCGTTGCCCCCACCGCGGCAGCAAACTGTCCCTGGGCGAGATCAGGGCAGGCAATACGCTGGTCTGTCCTTATCACGGCTGGCATTTCAATGAGCAGGGGCAATGCACCCGCATGCCGGCCCACCCGCAGCATCCCATTTCCCAACGAGCCAGGGTAACCACCTTGCACGTACGGGAGCAATACGGCCTGGTCTGGGTCTGTCTCGGTGACCCCGCCGGCGACGTCCCGGTATTTCACGGTGTGGATGAGGATTACCACCTGGTCATTACCGGCCCTTATGACGTAGCGACCAGCGGGCCGCGTGCGGTGGAGAATTTCCTGGACCTGTCCCATTTTCCCTTTGTCCATACCGGCTACCTGGGCGAGGAACCCTGGACGGAGATGGATGACTATGACGTGGCAGTAGTGGACAACGAGATTCGGGTAACCAATGTCAGCGCCTGGCAACCCCGGGCCAACGTGACCAGCGACACCGGCGTGAAGGTTGCCTATTCCTACCGGGTATTGCGCCCGCTGACCGTGATGCTGACCAAGGAACCGGGCGCGGCCGGCGAGCAGCCGTCCGACCTGATCCTGCTGTCCATCCAACCGCTGGAAGAAACCCGCATCCGCGCCTGGTTTGTGCTTGCCATGAACTACGGTCATGACGATCCGGAAGAAAGTTTCCGGGATTTCCAGGACACCATCTTCCTGCAGGACAAGGCAGTGCTGGAATCCCAACGGCCAAAATGCCTGCCACTGAACCCCACCGCCGAATTGCATCAACCGGCCGACAAGTCGTCCAATGCCTACCGGCGCTGGCTGAAGGAACTGGGCTTGGGATACGGAACGAGTTAATGTGAATTCAAGATACAGATTTGTTACCTGGGTCTATTTATTCAGCATTTGCTTTCGTTGATAATGCGTCAGGTTGATACCATTATTCCCCTGTTGTCTCCGGTAGCGCATATATTAGTGGAGGACGTGCCATGCTGAGCTTTGAACCTCGTAATATGAATTTCCGCACCATTTTTTCACTGGTCCTGGCCGTCTTGCTGGCTCCGGCGCCCGCGACCGCCGACCTGCTTGAAGAAGTGATCGTGACCGCGCAAAAACGGGAAGAGAGCCTGCAGGACGTCAGCGTATCGGTGACGGCGTTTTCCAGGGACGTGCTGCGCGATATCGGTTTAACCAACAGCAACGACCTGGGGCAGTATATCCCCGGTGTGATCATCGCCGCGCCGTCCGGCAACCAGCAGGCCAAATCATTCATACGCGGATCCGGCGCGGTGGATTTTGCCGCCAACACGCAAACCACGGTGGGCGTTTACGTGGATGAGGTGTACCTGCACAACACGTTCATGCATACCATGCAGACCTTCGACCTGGAGCGGATCGAAGTGTTGCGCGGTCCCCAGGGCACCTTGTACGGGCGCAACGCCACCGGCGGCGCCATCAATTACATCACCGCCAAGCCGACCGAGGAGTTTTCCGGCTATGTGAAAGGAGGCTACGGCAACTACGACGCGGTGCAATTCGAAGGCGCCGTGTCCGGCCCCATCAGCGATACCCTGGCCGGGCGCATTGCCGGCACCTACAGTAACGGCGGTGGCTGGATGAAGGGCAGGACCGACCTGCCCGGTACGGTCGGGGGCGATGATTTCAACGCGGTAGATTTTTATTCCTGGCGCGGCATGCTGGAGTGGACGCCGCAGGACAATGTACGGGTACTGTGGTCCGTGAACGGTTCCCAGGACCGCTCCGATGCCTACAGCTACCAGCACGCCGGTGTTGCGGTACCGGGCACCTACGAATTTGACTTTCTCACGTTTGCGGAAACGTTTGAGCTGTGCGATGCGACCCTGAGTGATGACTGTGTGAACTTTTACGGCTACCAGGACCCCGATGGCGTGGAAGAACGCGGCGACCCCACGGCGGGTGATTTTGACATGCACGCCGAAGCCGATTTCGAGACCATCGGCACCACCATGCGCCTGGAGTGGGACCTGGAAAACTTCACGGTCACCTCGATCACGGCGTATAACAAGTTCCAGCGCTACCTCCCCGGCGAGGAAGACGGCTCTCCCTACCTGCTGACCCACAACTTTTATCGCCATGCCACCGACGGCTGGTCGCAGGAGTTGCGCGCCACCTCCACCACGGACGGACCCATAGACTGGTTGCTGGGCTTTTATTACGCCGAGGATGAACTGGATTCCTACAATGAATACCAGTTCCGCACCTTCGGCTCCACGTTTCAGTGGTTCGACCAGAACCAGGAGGCCGTGGCGGTGTTCGCCAACGCCGGCTACCAACTCAACGAACAGTTGAAATTCAGCGCCGGTTTGCGCTACACCCGGGATGAGGTTGACCTCAGACATCGCAGCACGCATCCGGATTACCTGCCTCCCTACGCGCAAGTACCGTTCGACCCGGGTTCCAGCGGCGCCAGAACCTACGAAGACGTGTCCTGGAAGGTGGGCATCGATTTCACGCCCAGCGAGGACTGGCTGATCTACGCCAGCGTCGGCACCGGCTACAAGAGCGGCGGAGTCAACACGGGGTTCGGCGACCCGCTGGAATTCAACGTCTATGACGAGGAAACACTGCTGGCGGTGGAAGGCGGCTTCAAGTCCACCCTGTGGGACGGGCGCGCCCGGCTTAACGTCTCGGCGTTTTACTATGACTATGAAGACTTGCAGGTATTCGACCAGACCCAGGGCGCCTTCGGCCCGGTATTCGTCATCGGCAATGCGCCCAAGGCTGATTATTACGGCGGTGAAGTGGAATTCCTGGTTAATCCGGTAGAACGACTGGAACTGCTGTTCGGCCTGAGCCACCTGGAGACGGAGTTCGGCACGTTCGGGCGCCCCATCACCGGGGAAGACCTCACCGGCAACAGCAACGTCTATTCGCCGGAATGGAAATTCACCGGCCTGGCGCGTTACGAGCAGCCAACACCGGCCCTGATGGACGGCAAGATTGCAGTCTCTTTCAACTGGAGCTGGACCGATGAATCATTCCATTCCATCGAAAACCGCAGCGACGTGCGCGCCAAGAGCCACTGGCTGGCGGGCACCCGCGTATCCTGGTTTTCCGCGGACGAAAGCCTGGAACTCGCGTTCTGGGGCAAAAACCTGTCCAACACCGCCTATCGCGTACAGACCTTCGACTTCAGAAACTCCGGCTGGCACACCCTGGTGCCCAACGCACCGCGCATGGTGGGTGGTGAAGTAGTGTATAGTTGGTAACCGCTACTGACGCCGCCGGTCGGGTCCTGCCGGCAACCTGAAACCGGGTGGCGCCTGCTATTCACCCTGGTGTAATGAACAGGGCGAATTAATGTCAAACCGAGTCGAACCAGCTTGTCTATGCAACCCCGTGCGACTGATCCGCTGAAGTTTGTCCTCGCCGTCATCGCCGCCCAGGTAGTGGGCGGACTGGTGACGCAGATGTCCCCCCTGGTGGTAGGCGGCGTGATCATCGGTCTTGAGTTGACGGAGCAGCAGGCCGGTTTCGTTGCGTTCGCAGAATTTATCGTGTTGTCGGTAACGGCCATCGTTATCGCCCCGTTTCTGCCAAAACTGTCATATCGACCCTTGTGTCTGGCTGCCGCCGCGCTGGCTGTGACTGCCCAATTACTCTCCATCACGGTGACTGATTTACCTTTACTGGTAGTGATGAGATGCATTGCCGGTGTGGGCGAGGGATTGGTGTACGCCGCGTCACTGGCCGCGGTGGCCGCGCGCGCCGTCAACCCGGACAAGCTGTACGGCTATATACAAGTCACCTGGGCAGTCCTGAGCAGCATCTTGTTCAGCCTTGGCGGCTACCTGACCGATCTGTATGCCCACCGCGGCATATACGGCATGATCATCGGCATTACCCTCCTGCTGCTGGTTTTTTTCCGGTGGTTGCCGACCGGGGGCAGCGCCTCGACACAGGAAACGAATACGGATACAAGCGCCGCCCCTCCCTGGATGGGACTGGTCACCCTGGCGGGGATTTTTATTTACCTGACCGCGTCCGCCGCCGTGTACACGTTCACGGCGCCACTGGGAGAGCGTGCTGGGCTGTCAACAAGCCAGATTGGCTATGCGCTGACAACGGGTTCAGTCGTGGGCTTTGCCGGCGCCGGTCTGGCAACCTGGCTTAACATCCGCAAGGGCCGGATTGTGCCCATATCGGTATTCTCAGCCGCCTTTTCGATTATTGCGCTCGTGATATGCGCAAATACCAATCCTGTTGTCTTCGTGGTCGCGCTGGTCTTGTCTGTACTGTTTTTCTATTTTTCCGTCCCCTACCTGTTCGGTCTGGCAGCAGCCCTGGACTCACAAGGCCGCTGGGCAGCAGCAGCGGGTTCCGCCTATCTACTGGGTTTTGCCGTAGGACCCGCCTTCGCCGGCACAATGATCGAGTGGTATGACTACATCGGCCTGGGCATGGCATCCGTCATCGCCGCACTCCTGGCCTGGTTACTGTTGATGGTGGTAGTCAGAAATTTATAGGTATTTCGACAATGTGGTGCGATTTATATTGTCGCACTAATGGATTACCCGCGCGGCGTTAATAATACACTTCAGGCACATCCTTATTAAACCTGAAAGGGTTCCGGTTTCCTGTTTCCTGTCTCAGGTTTGTTGGAGACAGACCGTACTGTTCCTTTATGTGGCGTGAGAAATGATGGGGTGATTGAAACCCACATTGGTCTGCAATCTGGTTGATGCTCAGTTTGGACTGGTGTAACAGGTAAACCCCCTTTTCGGCCCGTAACTGCCATAAATACCGGGTAGGCGTGGTCCCGACGTGCTGTTTGAACAGACGCAGGAGATAACGCGGGTTCAAATTTGCAAAACCGGCAATTTTGTCCAGGCTGCAGGGGTGGGTGAAATTGTTATCAATGTAGCGTTTTGCCCGCGCGACCGCGCGCGGGTACATGCTGTCCTCTTCTTCCAGGTTGGCCCGGTAGAAATAGTCGTTGAAAACGGCTTCGCCCATGGAGTTGCGTAGTCGATTCAGGCTGACGCTCTCGCCATGCCCCAGGGCGACGCCTTCACTGATGAGCAGCGAGAGCAGTTTTGACGCCGGGATTGAATGCGGTATTGATTTGAGCCAGGCCTTGTACTGTTGCGGGATGGTCAACTCGCCGGTATGGCACCAGCAAACATAATGATCGGCTCCCTTGGGAAAAATCATCTCGTAGCGCTGTTCTGAATAAGCCAATACCGCATACCCGGCAACACAACGATGTTCTGCCTCATCGATAACCACCGTCGCCTCTCCCTGCAGGATAACGGAAATATCCAGGTGCTCATGGGCGACCGGACCATAACGCCCGCCGTTGGGAAAAGCCGCTTTGCCAAACTGGAATGGCTGATCTTTATTAAATATGTTCATACAGGCACAAATTTCTCCCGAAAAATACTATCACAGTGGCGCAAAACACAGAAGAAGTGAATTTCAGATATATGATCGTTACTTGTAACCATTCCGTTTTAAGCGGGTAACAGCGATATTTCGTGAAAGAGTACCAGAGCACCATACCGATACTTCAAAACAGCGATTGGATATCAATCAGCACGGCTCGTGAGCAGGGACGGGCAGCGCCTGATAATGACTCCTGATAGTATGAACCAATGACCGCAATGCTCAAACAATACTGGCACCCCGTGGGCATGGCCCGCGACCTGGCCGAGGATAAACCCAATGCGGCCACGGTGCTGGGGGAAGACCTGGTGATCTGGCGTTCGAAAGATCAGGTCTGTGCATGGAAAGACCTGTGCGTGCATCGCGGCGTGAGGTTAAGCCTGGGCAGCGTCTGCAATAACCGCTTGCGTTGCGCTTATCACGGCTGGGAGTACAATCAGCAAGGCCAGTGTGAACATATCCCCGCGCATCCCGAACTCAGGATACCGGCCAAGGCCAGGGCCAGCGCAGTTTACCAGGCCCGGGAACATGCCGGTTTGATCTGGGTGAACCTGGGTGATGCAACCCGGCCACTGCCCGATTTGCCTCATTTTAATGACCCGAATTACCGGCTCATCCCCTGCGGCCCCTATGCAATCAACGCCAGTGCCCCCAGGGTGGTGGAGAATTTCCTGGACCTGTCGCACCCGCCGATCCTGCATGACGGCATACTGGGTGATCGCGACCACGCGATCATTGATGACTACCAGGTGGAGGAGACTGCTGACGGCTTTTTTGTCAGGGACGTGCGCTATTTCCAACCCGACCCGGACGGCACAGGGGAAGGGGGAGACGCCTGGTATGACTTTGGCATCCTGGCGCCGTTAACGGTTTATTTTGTCAAACACATCGGCGGTCGCGCCAACAGGGAGAAGTTTGTCCTGATGTTTGCCATCAGGCCGGAAAGTGAAACCAAATCATGGGCACATTTTATCGCCGCTTATAACTACGCTGCGGATTTGACTGAGCAGGATATCGCGGACTTTCACAGCCTGATCATCGGCCAGGACATTCCCATCCTGGAGTCCCAGCGCCCGGAATTGTTGCCCATGGACCTGAGCGAGGAACTACACCTGCGTTCGGACCTGTTCACCTCAAAATACCGCCGCCACCTGAAGGCCCTGGGGATGGATTTCGGAGTAGACTGATATGTACCTGCCCGCCACGCATACCACCACCACTGATTATCCGCCTGATAGCAACATTCCGGAAAATGACTGGCATATTCTGGCAGGTTTCTGGCATCCGGTGGCCTTCATCTCGGAACTTGGTGACAAACCCCTGGCTGTCAGGTTGCTGGATACCGACCTGGTCGTCTATAAAACCGGGGCGGGTATCACCGTCGCAAAAGATCAATGTCCCCATCGCGGCGCCAAACTCAGCCTGGGCTGGCTGGATGACGACGGCAATAACGTGGTCTGCCCGTTCCACGGCCATCACTACAACCACCTGGGCGCGTGTACAAGAATTCCCTCTTACGCGGACCCGAACAGGCAGACCCCGGCAAAGATGAGCTTGCATGTATATCAATCCGTACAACGCTACGGCCTGCTCTGGACCTGCCTCAAGGAAACGCCCTTGCGGCCGCTGCCGGACTGGCCGCTGCTGGAAAACCATGATGCAAGCTGGCTCAGGATTGAAATTCCCAAGGGTCTGTGGCAGGCCTCAGCCAGTCGCCACTGCGAAAATTTCAATGATATTGCCCACCTGTCCTGGGTGCACATGAAAACTTTCGGCAACCGGCAACGCCCGGAACTGGAAGACTACAAGCTGGCGCGCACCGCTTATGGCCTACACATGGAACTGCCTTATATCGAGGTGGAACGGGGGTTTAATGATGACAACGTCGGCGAGCGTGAGGTCTATTATACCCACGACCTGACCTACCCCTTTGCCACCGACCTCAAGGTTGACTACAGCGCGCAGATGACCAGCCATTTCTATGACGTTGCTTCACCCGTCAGCGCGCTTGAAACCGCTATCTACCAGATCTCGCTCACCAATATCCCGGGCGCAACGGTGGAAGATTATGCCGAATACCAGTTGGTCACCAACTCGGAGGACGTTGTGGTAGTGGAGAGCCAACGCCCGCGCGCAGTACCGCTGAACCCCGCCGCAGAAGTCTCCATACCGGCCGATAAATTCTCCATCCAGTACCGCCGCGACCTGATGCAGTTGTTCGGGCTGGGCGGGTAATTGAACCGTTTAGCTCACTGTCCGAACGCGTAACTGAACGTCACTCCATACGTGCGGGGCATTCCATAAACACGCACAAAGGGACCGTTACCACCGTTGTAAGCTGATGGGTAGTAATCCTCATCGGTGAGGTTTCTTGACCAGAGCATGGCGCGCCACCTGCCGTCCGTTGCGGCGATGCCGATACGGGCGCCGAGCAGCGTATAATCCTGCGTATCTTCCTCCAGCCGTACGCCACCGCTGATATCATCGGTGAAGCTCACGTCCAGACCCGCTTCCAGCGCCATGTTTGCAGAGATAGGCTGGACGAAATCAACCACCGCGGTGTACTGCCATTCCGGTGACTGTTGCAACACTGCCCCCGACGCATCCATCCTCACCGTATTGGGCCACTGGCTGGCGCCGCGGTCCACCGCATCCCATTTCTTGACCTCCGTATCCAGCCATGCGGCCGCGAATTGCAACCTCAGGCTGTCAACGGGCTGCCACTGCATATCGACTTCAACACCATAAATTTCCGACTCCGGGATATTGGTCAAACCGGAAATATTACCGACAAAGGTCACGGCGGCGTCCTGCTCCTGCTTGTCCTCATAGTCGTAGTAAAAGGCGGCGGCGTTCAACTGCATGCTGCCGTCCAGCAGCGTTGCCTTGCTGCCGATTTCATATGAAGTCAGCTCCTCTTCCTTGTAAGGCGCAAGCTGCTGGGTCGTATTGGAGTTGGCGCCGTTGAAACCACCCGACTTGAAGCCTCGGGAAACCATCCCGTATAACAAGACGTCTTCAGTCACCGCGTAATCCAGCCCGATCTTGCCCATCCACTTGTTGGTATCTATGCTGTCCGCATAGGGCTGGAAGGCATTATTAACGGCAGGCGTGCCTATCAAGGCAAAAATGTAGTTCGGCGATGCCGGGTCATCGTTGATGGTGCCGCAATCGCCCACTGCCAGGGAGGCGCCGAACGAACGGTTGAGAAACGCCGCCAGACTGCCGTCATCGGCCACGTAGGTGCAGCCGACCCAGTCCCGGTCTTCCTCCGTGTAGCGCACACCCAGTGTCAGGCGCAGGGCTTGTGTGAACTGCCATTCCACGTGGCCGAACACCGCCGCAGACTCGGTTTCCTGGGCATAGATGGTGTCAAGCTCCAGGATGGGCGTTGCCGCAAACAGGGCGGCGCCCCAGGGCACGGAACCAAACCCGAACACGGAGTCCGACATGAAGTAATGGTAGTATTCGTCCATCTCGTCTTTTGAATAATACAGGCCCGCCACCCAGTCCAGCCTGTCGGTGTCACCGGACAAACGTAGTTCCTGGGAGAAAACCTCCAGGTCGGTGGTATTGATATTACTGGAATCGTTAAAGAAGCCACCGTCCCAGTCGTTTGCCTCAACCCGGTTGAATTCGTTGTAACCGGTGACCGAGGTCAGGGTCATGTTGCCAATGTCCCAATCAATACGCGCCGCCACACCGACCAGTTCGTTATCGCGGCGGGGACGCAGGTTAAAAGTTTTGCCGGTATGCGGGCTGGTAAAACTGTTGGTCCAGTCGGCGATGCGGTTATTGCCGGTGGAATACCAGGGGGGCGTCTCCCCCACATGCGCGCCACCCGGAAGCCGGTACTCGTTCAATGGCCGGTATGGGTTGTTGAACTCGCCCAGATCATTTTCCCGTCCGTCATACGAGGTGTTCGCCCGGTTCTCGGACTTGTCTTTGGTATAGTGCGCAATCAGGGACAGGCTGAACGTATCCGTCGGCTCAAAGTTGATGGTGCCGCGTACCGCGATGGCGTCCTGCTCTCCCAGTTTGTCATCCCGGGTTGCGCTTTTCTGCCAGCCTTCGTCCGACTGCACCGTCTTGAAGGCCAGGCGTCCCTGTACCGTATCGCTGCCGCCGCTGACAAAACCCTCCAGGTCCCACGCCTGGAAGCGGCCATAACCGCCGGTGATGCCGGCCTCGAATTCCCGGGTGGGCTTTTTGCTGATGAAATTGATCTGGCCGGCAGTGGTATTGCGCCCGTACAGGTCGCCCTGGGGCCCCTTGAGCACTTCCACCCGGTCGGTATCAAATACCAGGTTGCGGGTCATCACCGTGTACGGCATGGCCACTTCGTCGAAGTAGATGCCAACGGTGGATGAGGCCGCGGTGGAATAATCCTGGAAACCCACGCCGCGAATGGTGTACAGGGGCACGCCCGTTGCCGCGGTTTCGTTCACGGTAAGTCCGGGCACATACTGGGCCATGTTTTCCGCGCTGACTATCCTGAAGTCCTGTAACTGCTCACCGCTGAACGCGGAGATGCTGATGGGAACGTCATTCAGGTTCTGGCTGCGTTTTTGCGCAGTAACGGTGATTTCCTCAATCTGGGCGGCCTGGGCAAGGCCCATGCCGGCCAGGCAGAGGATGGCCGGCAATACCCGCCAGGCATGCAGGTTGCGCCGGGAATGTTGCCGGTGGAATTTCGTGTTGTGCATTAGAGATTTCCCCAGTTGGTTGGATTGTCGCATTATTTCCGGGGCGGTTTACCTGCCGGAACCGGAAGGAAGCCGCCGTATGGTGGGGCATTCTATACGACACTAAAAAATATGACAATCTTCTTGTTTAATGATTCAGTTGCTGTCATTCCGCATAGACCTTTTGCCAAGGTATGCGTACAATCCACGAACCGGCCTCCGATGACACTGTTGAATGCATCCCTCACTGACCAGACGCGAATTTAATTTTTTCATGCTCGGCACGCTGGCTGCCGGCGCCTCTCAAGGCCTTGCGGCAAAGCCAACCACGGATATTGCTGATCTTTATGACAGGTCCGATGCAAGTGATCTTGCGCGCCTGGTGCGAACAGGAGAAGTCACGGCTATGGAATTGCTGGAAGAAGCCATCCGTCGCTCCGAACTTGTCAACCCGGCAATCAATGCCATCACCCTCAAACACTACGACCTGGCGCGTGATTACCTGAAACAGCGCGGCAGGCCGGATGGTCCGTTTGCGGGCGTTCCTTTCCTGCTGAAAGACCTCGGCGTCCAACTTGCCGGCACTGCCACAACCGCAGGCTCCCGCTTCCTCTCAGGGCTGGCTGCCGATCGGGATTCCAACCTGGTACAACGCCATAAACAGGCGGGGCTGGTCATCTTCGGCAAAACGAATACGCCGGAATTCGGCATGGCGCTCACCACCGAAGCCGACCTGACCGGCCCTTGCCGCAATCCGTGGAACCTGGAGCACAGCACGGCCGGTTCCAGCGGCGGATCGGCCGCGGCTGTGGCTGCCGGCATTGTCCCCATGGCCCACGCGACTGATGGTGGCGGTTCCATCAGGGTGCCGGCTGCCGCCTGTGGAGTGTTCGGGTTCAAACCCACCCGCGCCTTGACCGGCGGCGGTGACAGCCCGGCAGGGTTCAGTGTTGCCCATGTGATCACCCGCTCGGTCAGGGACAGCGCGGCCATGCTGGATGCAACCGCCGGGTACGCCGCGGGCGCTTACTATGGAGCGCCGGGAATCACCAACCCCGAAAGTTATCTTGCCGCACTCGGCAAACCACCCGGGCAGTTACGAGTCGCGTTGAACCTGACCGAACCTGGTGTTGCCATTGACCCCGAAGTCGAACAGGGTGTGCGCCGCTGCGCGGCAACGCTTGCCGCGCTGGGACACCGGGTGGAGGAGGCAACGCCCGGCATTGACTATGCGGAACTCAACCGGGCACAGGAGGTGTTAATGATGGCGGGTTTCGCGCAAGGGATGCGCGGCCTTGAACAAACTACCGGCCGCCCGGCCGCGGCAAACCTGGAACCGCTATCACTGCATTTCATGGAGACCGGCAACGCCTATACTTCCGGGCAATACCTGGACGCCTGGCAAACGTCAGCCGCCGCGGCGCGGCAAATTGCAAGGTTCCATCAAACCTGGGATATCATGCTGCAACCTGTAACGGCCACACCGCCGCCGCTGTTGAATGTCATCAATGCCCACCCCGGCGATGATTACCGCAGTTTTGTCGATCGCTTTCGCAAGTATTCGGCGTATACCCACCTGCAGAACATGACCGGCCAACCCGCAGCATCCATACCCATGGGGCTGACAAAGCGCGGTCTGCCCCTGGCTGCGATGGTGAGCAGCGCCGTGGGCAGCGATGCGCAGTTGCTATCCCTGTGCGCGCAACTGGAATCCGCATTGGAGTTTCCATCGCTGCGACCACCCGTACACCCATTGACGCGGAGAGTAAACTGATGCACGGAATACGACTACTGTCATTATTGTTGTTACTGGGCGCCGGTTGCGCCGCGCCACCGGATAGCGCTGACCTGGTGCTGAACAATGGCCGGATTTACACGGGCGACAGGGAGCGCCCCTGGGTCACAGCCGTTGCGATCCGGGGCAGGCACATCATCAGGGTTGGAGACGATGACAGTATGCTTACGGTCATGGGGGAAAACACCCGGGTCATCGACCTGGAGCAACAGATGGTAATGCCCGGCATCAACGACGCCCATAACCATGCGTTGCGTGGCGTTGCCAGCGAACTGTTCGAATGCAGGTTTCCGTTTACCTCCACCCCGACAGATATTGCCGGCAAAATCAGGTCCTGTGTCGATGCAAACCCTACGGGCGCATGGATAACGGGTGGCCAGTGGACCAGTGATTTCTTTGTGGATAATGACCTGGGGTCGCCGCGGCGCTGGCTTGATCGCATCAGCGGGCGCTACGCCATCGTGCTGAGAGATGATTCCTATCACAACGTCTGGACCAACAGTAAAGCCCTGCAACTGGCCGGGATCACTGCCGATACCCCGGACCCGGAGGGCGGCCGCATCGGGCGCGAGGACAATTCCCAGGAACCGAACGGAGTCCTGGAGGAAACCGCGACCCAGTTGCTGCTTGACCAGGTGCCCCCATACACGCCCGAACAATATGACCGCGCAGCAACAGAATTGCAGCAACTGTTGCCTGCGCACGGAATAACAGGGTTCAAGATCGCCCGCGCCACGGATGCCGTTGCCGAAGCACTGCAGCGCCATGACCGTGCGCATGGGCTGAAAATACATGTGAGCCTGGCCTTGCATACCCCCAAGGGGCCGCGCAGCGAACCGCTGGACGTTGAACTGCTGCAGGAGAAACGGCGCAGGTTCACATCCGGACATATTGTCGCCGACTCGGTAAAAATCTTTCTTGACGGTGTGCCCACTGCATCCAGGACTGCAAAAATGCTTGCGCCTTATACACCGGCCACCGGTTTTGACACAAACTATACCGGCGAACTGCTGCTGGCGCCGGCGTTACTGGCCGCGGACGTCACCGCCCTGGACAAGGCCAGATTCCGCATAAAAATCCATACCGCGGGAGACGGATCAGTGCGCGCTGCCCTCAATGCCATCGCGCAAGCCAGGGACAACAATGGTTTTACCGGACAGGTGCATGAACTGGCGCATGCCGGATTCATTGATGCCGCCGACATTCCCCGTTTCAGCGCGTTACGGGTTGCACCGGAGTTTTCCCCTTTTCTCTGGTTTCCGTCTCCGGTTGTTGATTCAGTGATCAACGCAACGGGGGAGCGCGGCAAGCATTACTGGCCTACGCGTGATTTGCTGGATGCCGGCGCGTTTGTCATGACCGGTTCGGATTGGCCGGCGGCGGTCAAATCTGTTAACCCATGGCGCGGCATCGAGGCCCTGGTTACGCGGCGCCATCCTGACAATAACGGTAGCGCAAGCCTGTGGCGGGAACAAGCCGTTTCCCTGGAGGAAGCGCTACGGATTTATACGGTAAATAATGCCGAGGCGCTGGGATTGTCCGGCCAGGCCGGACAGGTTAAAGCAGGAATGCTGGCAAACCTGATCGTTATTGACAAACACCTGTTCGAAATCCCGCCGGAGCAAATCGGGGACACCCAAGTGCTTCTGACCTTGTTCGAAGGTGAAGCAGTGTATGATAAAATGTAGCCATATCAACAGGCTACGATGAATAACACCAACTCTTAATCCCTAACCCCCAATTCCTAATTCTTAATTCCTAATATATGTCCCCATCCATTGCCGAGTAAATCGTTCCCTCAAAACCCGCCTCGATAATCTCATCCTTGAGGCCCGTCCTGCGGAAATCTTCAGGGGCAGAATAATTCTGCTCATGGCTGAGCACGATGGCCTTTACCTTTGCCTCGGTCGCGATCCGGGCCAGTACGGACGGTGAGAAGTGATACCTGAATATTTCCTTTTTCTTCTCTTCGACCGTAGCGCCACCCCAGTTGGCATAGCCAATATTTTTTTCGGTGACCGCCTCGGCGACCAGCAGGTCGGCGTTCATGGCGGCTTTCACGATGTTCTCATGGTAGGGGCCGCCATCCCCGGTGAACGTGATGATCCTGTCTGCCGCGGTAAATCGGTAAGCAAACGTGTCCTTCAAGGGGCCGTGAATGGTTCTGAAAGCCTCCACTGTTACGTTGTCATCCTGGTAGACAACTCCCTGTTTATCGACATCAACAATATGTCCGACAGCCTGCGCGCCGATGGGGTCGTAACCGTCGGACAGTTCAGCGGCGATATCAATCTTCCATGCGGCAAGGATATGCTCCACCATCTGGTCGATGCCTTCCGGCCCATAGATGGATTTCGGCGCCGGTATGTTCAGTTTGAAGGGATTGAGGATCAATGAAGGGATTCCAACGGTATGATCTTCATGCAGGTGGGTGACGAACAGGTAATTCAACTTTATCGGCGCCAGCGCCCTGTTGATCTCATCACCATGGATCAAAACCGCCTTTGCCAGGGCGCGCCAGATACCTTCCCCGGCATCCACCAGATAGGGTTGGTTATTGGCAACCACCGCATAGGCGGGGCCGGAACGGTACGGGTTGGGCGCAGGCATCCCGGTGCCCAGCACCACCAGTCGGGTACCGGCATTGCCTGGACTGAGGTCACGGGGGTCCCTGTCCAGGTGAACCGGCCATGCCTCCGGCAGCGTGTACGGGGTAATAATGCCGGGCCGGGTGAACGGATCGTTCTGGTAGCCGGACGTACCTTCCTCCGCCGCAACCACGCTGCCCAACGCCAGCAGGCCATACAATAAGACAATAAAATAATTCATCGGTGGTTGAATGTGCATAGTCCTGTACTCTGTTCAGGGGTTTTCAATACTCCTGCTGCATTATAGAATTCAGTTGCCGGGTGTTCAAAATGAATTTTTGGGAGTTGCCTTGAAACTGCCGTATCCTGGCGGGTCACACACATAACTGAAAGAGAGTATGTCATGCACGCAGTCATAATCGGCGCCGGTATGGGTGGCCTGTTTGCGGCCCTGGCCTTGCGCGAGTCAGGCAGGTTTACGGAAATTGACGTCTATGAACAGACCCGGACACCAAGCACCGCGGGCGCCGGACTCAACATCTCGCCCAACGGGGCGCTGCTATGTAACTGGCTGGGCGTTGATCTCGATGGCGGCGATATAACAGGGCCACATGGCGCGCTGGACGGCGGGCGCGCGGCAATCCTGGATGCAACCCGCGAGATAATGCCCGACGGGTCCGTATCCCGCCGCCCCCTCAAGTACAACCGGCCGGACGATGCCAGCGCCGGCTTTCACCACATGCACCGCCTCGACCTGCTGATGTGCCTGTACCAACGCGTGTTCGAATTAGGTCCCGACTCCGGCGTCACCTGCCCTATCCGGGTGCACATGGATAAACGCCTGGATTCATTGAGGCAAACCGCCACCACCGCAATAGCCGGCTTTGAGGACGGCAGCACTGCCGAGGGTGACGTGCTGGTCGGCGCCGACGGCATCAACTCCAAGGTGCTGGCGCTGCAATGGCCGGATACCCCGCCGCGGCGCTGGACGGAGGTGACCGTTTATCGCGGCCTCATCAAACGGGAAGACGTGGCGGCGTTGCGCAAGGCGGACGGCAGCCCGCTGGATAACAATCCCATCGACTCCTTCAGCATGGACGTGCGCAAGAACCCTTACGCCTGGGCGTTGACCTACTGGGTACGAGGCGGCGAATTACTCAATGTGTGGCTGGCCTACTACGAGCCTGACTCAGCCGAGTTTGAAGCGGATGAGGGTGACTGGTTCCCTGTGGACAACACCGAACTGCAACGCAACATGGGCCTGGCCTTTGCCGATGACGTGCGCAAGGACGATATTATCGCACTCGCGGGCGCGGTGGAGCATCCGACCAAGTGGGGTCTGTACGACCGGGACGCGTTCGAGCACTGGCAGGAGGGCCGCATCTGTCTGCTCGGCGATGCCGCCCACCCCATGCTGCCCACCATGGGCCAGGGCGCCAGTCAGGCCTTTGAGGATGGCGCCGCGCTCAGCAGTTGCTTCAAGCTGCATGGTGAGGACGTGTACAGCGCGTTGCTGCATTATGAGCGGGTCCGACACTACCGGGCGACGCGCTTCCAGTTCATGTCGAAGTTCCTGTTCAAACATCTGGAACCCGAAGACTCGCCGGAACGCCGCCAGATACTGAAAGCATTGGACGAGCGCGACTATCCGATTTTTAACCACGACGAACGCGCCGGCGGCGACGATTCCTGGATCTACCTGTTCGACGCGCGCCGCATAGGCGATAAATTGCCATTGAAAAAACTCGGCCCCTGGGATTTCCGCTCCCGCACTGCGGCCATGGAAACACGCCAGGAAATTGCCGCCAACCTGTGGCGGCCGGAAGTTTCACTCAACGGCGAACGAACGGTCTCCCTGGCAGAGGTTGCGCAACACAACACCTTTGAGGACTGCTGGATCATCATCGATAACGCGGTGTACGACATCAGTGAATGGAAGGATCATCATCCGGGCGGCCCGTTCGTCGCACGTATGTACGCCGGCAAGGACGCCACCGCCGAGTTCGGCGACTATCACAGCAAACGGGCCGAACTGCACATGCGGCATTTTCGTGTCGGCTACCTAAGTACTCTTTCAAACTGATATTGCCATGTTCAGTGGGTCGGGAAGCGGTTGAGCGCAAGGCACGCCGTGTAGGGAATGGCGAGTCCTTGCCAAGCGGCGTAACGCCGCGGGCGACCGCTTCCCGGCCCACCCGCAGGGAGCCACACAGCGACGCCAATACGGCGTTGCAGCCCTTGACAAGGGCGCGCCATTCTCTGCGGGCTGCGCCTTGTCTTGACGCCGCTGTGTGGCTCTGAACATGGCAATATCAGTTTGAAAGAGTACTAGAAGGCAGCGCCGGTTCATAAGCGCGGACGCTGCTCACCGCAAGCAGTCGCCTGCTCAAACACGCGGGCTGCACCCAGGACTGCGGCATCGGCTTGTGGCGGGCCGACGAGTTGCAGGCCTACGGGCAGTCCGTCGGACGTGAACCCTGCCGGTACGGAGATGGCGGGCAAGCCGAAGATGCTGATGATGCAGCAAATCGACATCCAGTCGATGTAGTCGGGCAACGGGTAACCTTCAATCTCGCGTACCCACTCGACCGCGCAGTCAAACGGCTGCACCTGGGTGCTGGGTAGCACCAGGAAGTCGTAGCTCTGGAAAAATTTCAGCATGCGCTGGTATAAACGGGTGCGCAGCGCTTCGGCCCGGGTGAGGTCCTTTGCGTGCAGCTTCTGCCCCGCCTCTATGTTGCTGATGACCGTGTCTTTCATCAGGTGGCGCTGTTGTTTCAGCAACGGCCCGCAGACTTCGGCAAACCAGGCGGCGCGCAAGGTCTTGAACACGTCCATGGCGCCATCCAGTTGCGGGTGTGCAGCGGTTACCTCAAAGCCGCAATCTTCCAGCACGGGTAGCGCGTCCTCACACACCTTGATGACTTCGCTCGCTACCGGTAATAATCCGAGATCGGGCGTCCAGGCTATGTGACTGCCGCGGAAGTCCTGCGGCAAACCGTTACGAAACTGCTCTCCGCGTTCCTGCAGTGAGCACGGATCGCGCGCGTCCGGACCGGCCAGTACCGAGAGCAGTAAGGCGCAGTCCTCCACGTCCCGGGCCAACGGCCCTTCCACGCCCAGGCGGGATTGCCAGGCCATCTGGTTGGGCCAGAGTGGTACCCGGCCCAGGGAAGGCCGAAACCCGACGATGTTGCAGAATGCCGCGGGGTTGCGCAGGGAGCCGCCCATATCGCTGCCGTCCGCCAGGGGCAACATGCCGCAGGCGACCGCGGCGGCCGCGCCACCGCTGCTGCCGCCGGCGGTTTTGTCCAGGTTATACGGGTTGCGGGTCACGCCGAACAAGGTATTGAACGTCTGCGACCCGGCGCCGAACTCCGGTGTGTTGGTCTTCCCGATAACCAGCGCGCCGGCGTGCTTGAGACGTTGCGCCAGCAGGGAGTCCTGCGTAGGCACATTGTCCGCGAATATCGGGGAACCCAGGGTGGTGCGCATGCCCTGGGTATCGGAGAGATCTTTAATCGCTATCGGTAGCCCGTGCAATGGGCCGGTGGCAGTTCCGCTGAGCACGGCCTGGTCGGCGTCATCAGCCAGCTTCAGCGCCTGTTCCCGCGGCAGCAGCGTACAGATCGCGTTCACCTCGGGATTACACTGCTCGATACGCTCCAGGAACGCCGTCATGACCTGCCGCGCGGAAAGACTGCCGGCGCGTATCCGGTCCACCAGCAGGCGCGCCGGGGTATAAATTATTTCCTGTTGAGCAAACGTATCGATGTCAGGCTTCATTGCACAAGATTCTACTCATAAGAGGCTAAATATCGTAACATCTACAGCCTTGCATCACAGCCTTGGGAGAAGATAGTGGATACAGCCGAGTTAAAAGCGCTACAAGCGCCGTTAAAACAGCAATACACCGATAACCCCCAAACCGCCGTCATTACCATGCGCGCGGAAAGCCACGTTACGGATGGTATCGCCTGCAAGGTTGAAACCGGCAGGCAACTGGCGGAAGCCGGCCTGCACCCCGCCGCCGGTGGCGACGGTTCCCAGCTATGCTCGGGAGACATGCTGCTGGAAGCGCTGGTCGCCTGCGCCGGTGTCACCCTGAAAGCCGTCGCCACGGCAATGGGCATCGAACTGGCCGATGCCAGTGTGTATGCCGAAGGCGACCTGGATTTTCGCGGCACGCTGGCAGTTGAGCGCGAGGCAAAAGTCGGGTTCAAGGATATCCGCCTGCGCTTTGTCCTGACATCCGCTGCGCCGGCGGAAGTTCTGGAGAAGCTGATCCAGTTAACGGAGCGTTATTGCGTTGTGTTGCAGACACTGCAAGACAGCCCCAACACTTCCGTAACGGTGAGTAATTCCTGATTACCTGACCTGGTCAAGCCAGAACCACTCCTACTTGCGCAGGAGTGGTGCATCCCCACCTGTTCCTGCGCAAGTAGGAATCTCTTGCCGGAGGCTCCTGCCTAGGCGGGATTGGTTCTTAACAGGTCAATCCTCAAGCGCCCTGGCTGCTATTTCTTTTTGTCTGGCCACGCTTGCCGGCGTGCCGGCAATGGCCCAGTCTTCCGGTGCGATGTTGTGGCAGACGCCGCGTATCACGGAACGTTCAACGCCCAGGATATCCTGCAACAGATCGGTAAAACCCTCCAGCAGCCTATGTCGTTGTTCAAGCGGCCGGCCTTGCAGCGCCAGGAACTCGAAATAAGCCGCTCGGGCGCCGGATTCTGACGTTATCCTGCCGGCCACTGCCACCCGATCGGGTGCATACAGGTTCATGAATACCCGCACGCGCGCAAGCGGACATTCAAGCGCCGCGGCGTACAACTCACTGGCCTGCTTCATAAATTCATTTAACTGCTCGCCGGAGCAGGCCTCATGCTGCAGGTGCACGGTCAGAATCGGCATGGCGTCGTTCCTGAAGCCTGCTCAGGGCAAGCCTTTGCGGCGTCCCGCGTCCATGAACAAGGTGCTGCCGGCCAAGGAGTCGGCATGGGGAGACAAGAGCATTTCCACGGCCCAGGCGACGTCCTCAATATTGGTGAACCTGCCGATGGCAGACTCCTGTTGCATTTCGCTCAGAACATCTTCCACGGTAAGCCCGTCACGTTCGGCCCTGGCCGCGGCCACCCGGCGCAGGCGTGATGTATCAGCCGGCCCCGGTGCAATGAGGTGTGCGGTAATACCTCTCGGGCCGTATGCCAGGGAAACCTGTCTTACAATATTTGCCAGGGCTGCGTTGGCCACGCCTGCGGTAGCGGCATAGGCGTTCGGCTCAAAACCGTAGTGCCCGCCTATGGCCACCAGGCGCGATCCTTCATGCAGTTCCGCCTCCACCGCGCGCACCAGGCGCACGAAGCCACCGGCCTTGATGTTGACTGAGTCCGCCAACGCCGCGGGCGGTGCGGTGAGAATGCCGCCCGCGGTGGCGACACCGGGCCCATGCACAACGATATCCACCGCGCGATCTACGGTAGCCGCAATGGTATCAAGCGCGCGGTCCTGAGCGATGTCGGCCACACAACCGAGAATGTCGGCGTTCCCGGAGAACCTCTCTTGCAGGCGTGTTACCAGCGCCTCAACCGCCGCGCCGGTGCGGGCAACCAGTACCACTTTCAAGCCCAACCCCACAAGCCGTTCGCTGATCAACTGCCCCATCTCACCGGTGGCGCCGACGATGACAGCCATACCTTTCGTTTTCATTGCCTGTATCCTCCTGTTCAGATACTCATAACCCGCCACTGTCGCAACCCACCGGTATCAAGCCACCAGTATCAAGTATAGGCATCCATAAAACTCTGCGGCACATAGCGGGTCTGGGCAAAGGCGGCCTCGCCCAGGTTGTCCGTGGTCCAGGTCAGCGTGGGATAGTCCGGATACCAAGTGTACCCGTCGCAGAAGATTTCATTGCGATTTCCGGAAGGATCGAAGAAGTACACTGTTTTGACCCGTGTGACGCCGTGGCGGTCAATCATTTCCACGGGGATGCGGTACTTTCCGATAAGATCGGAAGCATGGATATGATCCTGGGCAGAATCGAGACGGAACGAGACGTGATGGAGCAAGCCGGGTTCCGGTTGCCGTACAAAGGCGACGTCATGCGCCCGGGTGGAGCAGGACACGAACATCAGGATCGGTGTCCTGCCATCTTCGGCGACGATCTGCTCGGACAAACCGAAGCCCAGCACCTCGGTGAACAGCCTGGCATTCTCCTCAATATCAGGACCGGCAATCAGGCAGTGATCCAGACCGTTAATACGGAAACCGCGACAAACGCCCTCATCCGGGATGACGCCCGGGTTCACCGTACCAAGGGTATTGCCGAGGTATTCTTTCTCGGCAAACAGGTGCATTTCGTGGCCGGTGGGCAAACGGAACTTCATGCGCCGCCCCGATTTCGGGTAAACACCGGCAGCCACTTCATCTACGTCAATACCGAACGCATTGACCCGGGCTTTAAGCTCATCGAGGGTGGCATCGTTATAGACCCTGAACGCCAGGTGGTCCAGTCCCGGCTTGTCGCTTTCTCGCAAGATCACGCTGTGGTGGTCTTTTTCATCCCAGGCCTTGTAGTAAACCAGGCCGTTATCATCAACCATGGTTTCGATCAGCCCCATGCGTTCACCGTAATGCTCCCTGGACTGATCCATGTCCATCACTCGTAACTGCACTTCCCCCAAGCGCAATACACCGTTCATAGACATACGCTATACCCCGCAATCAAATGAAAAAATCGAATATCGATCGATCGGAGAGGGTGGGATTCGAACCCACGAAGGGCTATCAACCCTTGCCGGTTTTCAAGACCGGTGCATTCAACCGCTCTGCCACCTCTCCGTTTGGAACCATCTGTCCTTTATCAGCACGTCGAGTTCATACGCCCCGGTGCCCGGTGCACTGTGACCTACCTCCCTGTAGGTCACCCCTGCGGGGCCAGCTTCGCTGCGCTATGCTGTCCAAATTTGCTCCCGGCAAATTTGTCAACCGCTCTGCCACCTCTCCGTTTGGAACCGTCTATCCTTTATCAGCACGTCGAGTTCATACGCCCCGGTGCCCGGTGCACTGTGACCTCTCCGTTTGGAGTTTATGAAGTCAGAAGGTGTCATATTCTATGCGAAATCACTTGAAAAGCAATGCTGTTGCCACTATGATTCCAATATCATGTTAACCATTGGAGATATGCAATGAGCCAACAGTATGCAGTTGCGCGTCCGGCGCCGTCGGTGCTGGCTACCAACAAGCTGATACGCAATACTTATATCCTGCTGTCCTTGACCCTGCTGTTCAGCGCGTCGATGGCGGGTGTCTCCATCGCCATGAACCTGCCCAGTATGGGGTTGCTGGTTACCCTGGGCGGTTATTTCGGCCTGTTGTTCCTGACTTCCGCGCTGAGGAACAGCGTCTGGGGTCTGGCCGCGGTGTTTGCCCTGACCGGTTTTATGGGTCTGACATTGGGGCCATTCCTGAATATGTATATGCAGGTCTTTAGTAACGGTGGACAACTGGTCATGCTGGCCCTGGGCGGTACCGGCATTATCTTTCTGGGCCTGTCCGGCTACGCCCTGACCACCCGCAAGGATTTCAGTTTCATGGGCGGCTTCCTCATGGTGGGAATACTGGTAGCCTTCCTGCTGGGCCTCTGCGCCGCGATTTTCAGTATCCCGGCCATGGCGCTGGCGGTATCGGCCATATTCATCCTGCTGATGTCCGGCATGATCCTGTACCAGACCAGCGAGATGGTCCACGGCGGCGAAACCAACTACATCATGGCGACGATCACCTTGTACGTCGCCATCTACAACCTGTTCACCAGCCTGCTGCACCTCCTGGCCATGTTCGCCGGCCAGGAACGCTAACCCTTCCCTGCCAACCCGGCCGGTGTGTGCACACGCATCGGCCGGTTATGCTGCCCGGGCCTCTGAAATCACCAAGCCGGAAAAAGGGCCTGTGGCGGCTAACAGTTGCTGAAATTTATCAATACCAGGTAACGTTTTGCCTTGTTCATAACGGGCATAAGCAGTTTTGGACGATGAACCAAGACGCTCAGCAACCTGTTGCATGCTCAGGTTATTTTGCTGCCGCCTGCGATTTAGCAACAATCCTATCATCGCCCTGTTATCATTTGTCCCAATCTCAAGCATAAAGATTCTATAATATTTGATTTAATCCGGCACTGCCGTATAATATTATTGTGATATTTATTGAAACCAGCGTATTTTCCCGGTTACTCCCAGACTATCTGACCAATGATGAATACGGAGCGCTGCAATCGTATCTGATGATGAAACCGGATGCCGGCAACCTGGTCCGTGGTTCCGGTGGAGTAAGGAAAGTACGCTGGGCGCGAAGTGGCCGCGGTAAAAGTGGCGGTGTTCGAGTGATTTATTACTGGAAACCGTCTGAACATGAAATCTGGATGTTGACGCTCTATGACAAATCGGAGCGCTCAACGATTCCCGGTCATACACTCAAACAAATAGCGGAGGCCATTAAACATGACAAATCGTGATATCGGGGCTGAAATACTCGAAGGCCTTAAAGAAATTCAGGAGTACAAAAGGGGTAAGATAAAGCTAAAGGCGACCAGGCTATCTGCGCCGTCAGAACCAAAAGCCATTCGCTCAAAGCTGGAACTGTCACAATCAGCGTTTGCCGGTATGCTCGGGGTAAGCCTGCGTACCCTGCAGGACTGGGAACAAGGGAGACGGCATCCGCAAGGCTCGGCTATTGCCCTCCTGCGTATTGCCGAGCAACATCCGAAAGTGTTTGTGGATTTGAAATGAATAATCCAAGGATAGTTCAGGGCGCCCAATGTATATTCCGCTTTCACGCCCAGCATGGCAAGGACAGAGGCCCTGTCAACAACGGCTCGCCCGGATGATGATTCTATAGTAGCTCCTCAGCAAGCAACCTCAATGCGGAAATTGATGCGCCTGAGGCCAGGAAGGAGCCGACGTGGCCGGCTTTCCCGGCTTCTTTCCAGCACGCCAGGTGATCCCTGATACGATCGGGCGGGCCGACCAGGGAGACGTCGTCCACCAGGCTGTCGGGTACTGCGGCAACAGCTTCCGGTCTGTTGCCGGACAGGAACAGGTCCTGTATCCGTATTGCCGCCTCTTCGTAGCCCAGTTGCCGGGCATAGCTGTTGTAGAAGTTTTTACCCCTGGCGCCCATGCCGCCGATGTACAGGGCCAGTTCCCGTTTCACCACGTTACGGCACTGTTCCAGGTCATCACCCATACTGACGCGCACGAACGGCGCCACATCGAAATCCACCCTGCTTCTGCCGTTGCCCGCGGCAGCCAACCCGGCATTGATGGCCGAGGCAAGCAGGTCATACCTGTCCGGGTTCATCCATAACGGGAAAAACCCGTCAGCCAGTTCCGCAGCCAGCCTGATACCGCCGCTGGTGATGGCAGCAGTATAGATTTTCGTATCCGGATCACCATGCAGGATGCTCTTCAGGGGCTTGCCGAGGCCGGTACTGTCTTCACCCCGGTAAGGAAGTTGGTAGTGGTAACCGTCGTACTGTACCGGCGCCTGCCGGGCAAAAACCTGGCGGATGATATTGATGTACTCCCGCATACGCGTGAGCGGCCTGGCATAGCTGGCCCCGTACCAGCCTTCCACCACCTGCGGGCCGGAGGGACCCAACCCCAGGATGAAGCGCCCACCGGACAGGTGTTGCAGCGTCATGGCGCTCATGGCCGTGGAGGTCGGGGCACGCGCGGGAATTTGCATGATGCCCGTCCCCACCTTGATGCGCGACGTCCCGGCCAGTATCCAGGCCGCCGGCGTCAACGCATCGGAACCATAAGCCTCCGCAGTCCATATCGAATCGAAACCAAGCAGCTCCGCCTCCAGAATTTCCGCCATGGGCAAGCGGAATTCACTGCCCGAGTAACCAATGGTTATGCCAAGTTTCATGTGGCTATTATACCCTTGTTCCGGCCGAACCGGAACGCCTTGGCCACCAGAGCCTCCCGTCATTCAGGATGTGGCCTGCAAACGCGCCCCAACACCATCCCGCGCCACTCGCAGAGTGCGTTCGTTATCCACGTCATAATCCTGCGATTACGCATTCAAACCAGGCTGTGGTTTTCCATTTTCCTTTGTGTTAGTATGTGCGCTGTTTTTGGCCGCTCGCGGCCGCTACACACCGCCTGCACGCGCCGGGTGCCGAATGCCGATGGGATACGTTCCGGCGCACTGTTACCTGTTGGAATCACTGGTTAAACCGGTGGTTCCTGCAATACACGAACGAACCTGCCAGAGGGGCTTATTATGCAAATTGGTGTACTGAAGGAAACACATCCGGGAGAAAATCGGGTTGCGCTGGTTCCCGATACGGTAAAAAAGCTGGTCAAGCTGGGTGCGGACATCACCGTTGAAGCCGCGCTGGGGCAAGGCGCCGGCTTTAGCGACACAGACTACACCGGCGCCGGCGCCGGGGTCAGCGGCGACCGTAACGCCTTGTTGGGGCAGTCCGATATCATCCTGCGCATCCGCAAGCCGGAAGCGGATGAGGTCAGCCAGATAAAACAGGGCTGCATCCACATCAGCTATCTGGACCCGTTTAACGAAGGCGAACTGGTGGATGCCCTGGCACAACAGGGGATCAGCGCCATCAGCATGGAAATGATCCCGCGCACCACCTTGTCGCAGAAGATGGACGCGCTCAGCTCCCAGGCCAACCTGGCCGGTTACGTGGCGGTGATGATGGCCGCCAACCGGCTGGACCGCCTGCTACCCATGATGATGACGCCTGCCGGCACCATTAAACCGGCCAGGGTATTCGTCATCGGCGCCGGGGTCGCCGGCCTGCAAGCCATTGCCACGGCCAAGCGGCTGGGCGCCAAGGTCACCGCGTTCGACACCCGCCCGGTGGTCGCCGAGCAGGTGCGTTCCGTGGGCGCCAAGTTCCTGGAGATAGACCTGGGTGAAACCGGACAGACCAAAGACGGTTACGCGCGGGAACTGACCCCGGAGCAGATCGAGAAACAGCGTCTGGGACAGAAGGCGGCCATTGCCGAGTCCGATATCGTCATCACCACCGCCCAGGTGTTCGGGCGCGAGGCGCCGGTGCTGGTCACTACCGACATGGTGGAGGCCATGCAGCCGGGCAGTGTCATCGTGGATATGGCTGCGGAAACCGGCGGCAACGTGGAAGGCTCGGTAGCCGGCCAGGAAGTCACGGTCAACGGTGTCGCCATCATCGGCCAGGGCAACTGGCCCAACTTCGTGTGCCGGGACGCCAGCCAGATGTATTCGTCCAACCTGTTCAACATGGTGAGCGAATACTGGGACAAGGATAACAAGTCCTTTACGCTCGACCTGCAGAACGACATCATCCAGGGCTGCCTGATTACCCACGGCGGCGCCATCGTCAACGAAACCATCAAGAACCTGCAACGCTGAGGAACCATCAATGGAAGCCGTCTATCTCACATTCATCCTGGTCCTGTCCATATTCCTGGGCTTTGAACTGATCAGTAAAGTACCCGCCACCTTGCATACGCCGCTGATGTCGGGCGCCAACGCCATCTCCGGCATCACCCTGGTCGGCGCGCTCACCTCCGCCGGCGCCGGTAGTGCCGAAATGGCAACCCTGCTCGGTACCCTGGGCGTGACCTTCGCCTCCATTAACGTGGTCGGCGGTTACATGGTGACCAACCGTATGTTGTCCATGTTCAAGAAGAAGGAAGGTGGCGAACAATGAGTAATGCACTGCTAATAAACCTGTCGTACGTAGCCTCGGCCGTCCTGTTCATCTTCGGCCTGAAGATGCTGAGTTCGCCCGCAACCGCGCGTAACGGCAACCTGGTATCCGCATGCGGCATGCTGCTCGCGATCGTCGTCACCCTGCTGGACCATTCCATTGTCGACTTTCGCTGGATTGCCCTCGGCCTGATCATCGGCGGCGTTATCGGCGCGCTTGCGGCGCGCCTGGTGGCGATGACCGCGATGCCGGAAATGGTGGCGATCTTCAACGGCTTCGGCGGTATTGCCAGCCTGTTCGTGGGCTGGGCCGCGCTGCATTCGGGTACAGCCTCCACCTTCACCGTGGTCACCATTTTCCTGTCCATCCTCATCGGCGGACTGACCTTTACCGGCAGCCTCATTGCCTACGGCAAGCTGAGCGAGACCATTTCCGGGCGTCCCTACCTGTTCACCGGGCAACGCACCTTCAACAGCTTGCTGCTGGCCGCCATTGTCGGCGTCGGCGTGATGTTCTGCATGGACCCGTCCAACACCACCCTGCTGTACGTGCTCATCGGCCTGTCGTTCCTGTTCGGCGTCATGGCGGTGATCCCCATCGGCGGCGCGGACATGCCCGTGGTGATCTCCCTGCTGAACAGCTACTCCGGCCTGGCCGCATGCGCCGCCGGCTTCGCCATCAACAACAACATCCTGATCGTGGCCGGTTCCCTGGTCGGCGCCACTGGTATCATCCTCACCAACATCATGTGCAAGGCCATGAACCGCTCCCTGGCCAACGTGCTGTTCAGCGGTTTCGGCGCCACCAAGACGGCGCTGACCAAGGTGGAAGGCGAAGTCAAGCCCATTACCGCGGACGATGCCTATTACATCCTGGAAGCGGCCAGCAGCGTGGTAGTCGTGCCCGGTTACGGCATGGCCGTGGCCCAGGCCCAGCACGTGGTGAAGGAGTTGCAGGAACTGCTGGAGAAAAACGGCGCGGAAGTCAGTTACGCCATCCACCCGGTGGCGGGCCGTATGCCCGGACACATGAACGTGCTGCTGGCGGAAGCGGACGTGCCCTACGACCTGCTCATCGAGATGGAAGACATCAACCCGCGCATGGAGATGATGGATGTGGCAATCGTCATCGGCGCCAACGACGTGGTCAACCCGGCAGCACGGGAAATGGAAGACAGCCCCATCTACGGCATGCCCATCATCAACGTGGACTACGCCCGCACGGTGTTCGTGCTCAAACGCTCCATGGCCTCCGGCTTCGCCGGCGTGGACAACCCCTTGTTCTTCGGGGAAAACACTCGCATGCTGTTCGGCGACGCCAAGGAATCCATCAGCTCGCTGGTGCGGGAGTTCAGTTCCTGACAGGCCGTTTTCCGGGGGCAGGCTGAAACCTGCTCCCGGCTGATTTATCGACTCGCTGCTGCGCGGGCAGGCCGCGCATGATGGAGACTCCTGCTTGCGCAGGAGTGGTCCACTTCCGATAAGCTCCTGCTTGCCTGACTCTCACCCATCCCTGCGCAAGCAGGAATCTCTTGTTTCTTCCCGCCCACTTCCGGTAGAGACTCCTGCTTGCGCAGAAGTGGTTCTCTCCCCTCCACTCCGGCATCAATCATCCCTTGCATAAAACTGCATATTGTGGTAGGGTATATATAACAAACTGGTTTATATTTAGTTTTTTTTGCGTTTTTGTTATATTTTGGCAAAATTTATAATTTATTTTATTTTTAATAAGGCGAGTATCGTCATCAATCGAGTTCATCAGTTATGCATATTCAAACCAAGTCAGGAGAAAAACTTGTCAAGGATGAGTTGGCCCTGGAAGATTCCGTTACCTATCTTATTTTCCGCATCAATAATGCCCTGAACCACAACTTTCGCAATGACCTTGGTCCCGTCAAGGTCTCCAACCAGGAATGGAGTGTATTGTCCAGCCTGAAATCACGCGGTGGTCGCAGCACTATCAGCGAACTGGCTGCCTGCACCACGATAAAACAACCCGTTATCAGCCGGATCATCACGGAGATGCAGGAAAACGGACTGGTGCAGAAAACCCAGAATAAAAAGGACCTGCGCATCACTGAGGTGAAACTCATGGGCAAAGGGAACAAACTGTTCGGCGCCATCCGGCCAACTGCTGAACGACATCGGGATATTGCCCTGGCCGGGGTCGGCGAAGAAGATCTTGCACAGGTCAGAGGGACCCTGAAAAAAATACAGGGCAACCTGGGGATAAAACCCGTAACAGAGCGGATGCCCGGACTCACCAGGTAATCCGGCTTATCCTTGCCGGGGTCGGCAGGTACCGGACTACAGCAGTTCCTGGTAAACCGTAATATCGGCGCCGACTTGTAGGTTCTCGTTGTATGCCTCCCAGGCGGCAGTGACCTGCGTTTGCAGTAACTGTCCCCGCACCGCGTCGAGTTGTTCATCTTCCATTGTGTCCGGGTCAGCCTGGGTGACCGAGTGGACAATCACCACCGCGTAGTCCCCGCTGCCCATGGAAGCGCCGTCATAAACGGGGCTGGATGCATCCGGTATGCCGGCCCGGAACGCGCTGCGCAGCACGGCCCGGTTGATGCTCTCGTCGTCCTGAGTGACGGCCTCGGCCGAGTTCCAGTCCAGGGCAAACTCCAGCGCCAGATCGTCTTTTGATTCGCCTTCCCGCAACTGCTCCAGTACCGCCTCTCCCCGTTCCCGGGTCTGGTCCCGGGCCTGCTCAAACTTCAGGCGCGTGGTAATCTCATCACGCACTTCAGCAAGCGATTTCTTCACGGCGGGCAGGCGCTCCAGCACGCGTAACACCAGGTAACGCCCATTCTCCAGTTCCAGGAGTTCGCTGTTGTTTTCTTCCAGCAGCGCTTCATCACTGAATGCCGCGGCAATCACCGCCGGTTCGGAGACGATGCCCGCACCGGGATCTTCCCGGCTCAGGTAATCGCTGGTCTGTATCTCCAGCCCCAGCGCGTCCGCCGCCACTTCCAGGGTATCGGGGTTTTCATAGGTCAGGGACGCCAACCGGTCCGTCAGATCATATAACTGCTGTGCGGCCTTTTCTTCCCGCAGGTCTTGTTCCACCTCGTCACGGATGCTCTCCAGGTCAGCCTGTGTGCCGCCCTGAATTTCATCCACTGCCATGATATGAAAGCCAAGGGGGGAGGGTATCGGCTCACTGGTTGTGCCGCTGTCCATGGCAAACACCACATCTTCCACTTCCGGTTCCAGCGCACCCTTGCTAAGGAAACCAAACTCGCTGAACTCAACCGCATCCTCATGCCCACCGGCATGATCGACCACGACACGCTCCCAGTCTTCACCCTGTTCAACCAGTGCATATAACTGCCCGGCTATCTCGCGCATCTGCTCACGGTGTTCCTCTGAGGGTTCCTCAGGCAACTTGACCAGGATCTGCCTTACCCTGCGGGTTTCCTCTACCTCATAATTCTCCTTGTTGTCCTCGAACCAGGACTCCAGTTCACCCTCTTCCAGGTAAACCTCTTCCGCCACCTTGGCCTGGGACAATACCAGGTATGCGATCCTGACCCGCTCCGGTTCCATGAAACGGCCGGCCTGCTCATAATAGTCCTGAACCTGCTCGTCGGTTACCTCTATGGCTTCCTTGAGTTCATCGGAGGACAACAGCGCATAAGAGAGGTCACGGGTCTGGTGCAGCATGCCCGCATAGCCGGTCACTTCGGATTGTGTGACAAAATCCGTGGCCAGCAACGCAGTACGCAGTTGCTCCACTGCCATATCCTGCTTGATCCGTTCCAGAAAACCGGCCGGCGTCATTCCGCTTTGGCTTGCCGCGACTTCAAACATCATCATGTTAAAGCCGTTATCGTCATTGAATACGGGTATCTGCCGGATGGTCTCCCAGGCATCTGCATCGCCCACATACAGCCCCGCTTGCCTGCCGGCCTGTTGCAACAGTTCCACCTGCACCAGATCTTCGGTAACCCGTTGCTTGATCAGCGGTTCGGCTTCCTCCGTCACCGGCCCACCGGACATGGCCTGCCACTGCTGGCGCATATCCTGGTAAGCACGCTGAAAATCCGCCAGGGTAATTTCTTCGCCATTCACCTCAAGCGCGATCACCCCACCGGACTGCTCGAAATAATAATTGACCCCCCAGAACGCAAAGGGAATGATCAAGATAGAAAAAATGACAACGGCCACCCAGCCTTTCAACTGGTCCCTGATCGCCTGTAGCATAGTGTAATCCCGATGTTTTCTATGGTCTAAACGACAACCGGGCGCACCCGGAAGCAGTCTTGGATAAGTACAAAATAATGAGCGGGAAGATTACGGGTAAACAGGGAGCCTGTCAATAAGTTGAATCCATGAGCTGCAATAAAACAGTTATAATCCCCAACAGTCTGTCAGACTGTTTCAGGCGACCTGACGAAATCTGAGAACGTGTTCGCAAAGGCGGAGCAAACCAGACCAGTGGTAAGTGCAACAGAAAAAAACAAACAACTTTCCCGGTTCGGATTCAACTTCGAACGTGGCGGCGCCCATACAGCGCGTACCATGATGGTGGAGGAACTGATAACTTTATTGGCTTATGTCGAACACTCTGATGCGGATAAAAGCGACTATCTCCGAGCCATTTGTCATGAAAATTGTTTAGGCAAACGCTCCGGCAAAACCCGCATTCTCACATATCGACACCTGGTTACTCTCTACTCACTTGAGCGTACCAATATCATTTTCCGGTCTCTACTCTATTTTTGGAATCGTGACATTGAGGGCCGCCCCCTGTTAGCGCTACTTTGTACATATGCTCGGGACTCCGTTTTTCGTTCTACAGCCCCGTTTATTCTGAAATTTCCAGAAGGTGCGACGATTAACCGTGAGTCCCTTGAGGAATTTATTGACAGCCAGGAGCCTGACCGCTTCAGCGAGGCAACGCTGACATCGACTGCACAGAACATCAATTCAACCTGGACTAAATCCGGTCACCTGTGTGGAAGGGCGAGAAAATTACGCTCCCGCGCCAGCCCAACCGCAGGAAGTGTTTCCTATGCTTTGTTCCTGGGCTATCTCACAAGCGTGCGCGGACAGGCGCTTTTTCAGACGGAATACGCCAAATTGCTCGATTGCGCATTTGACAAGTCCATAGAGCTCGCCGAGGAAGCCTCTTGCAAGGGATGGATCATATTCAAGCGTATAGGAGATGTCATTGAAGTGCTATTCCCGAACCTGATCACTCGAGAGGAAATGGAGTGAATCCGTGAGTAAAATTGAACGACTCAAACAATCCTACAGCAAATATATCTCCATTCCATGGCGTGAGGATGCCGCGGCTGCGCAACGTGTGATCTTCTGTGTTTACAACGAAACGGATGAACGTGTGTTACGGGCTCAAATAGATGATTTTGGCAACATCACGCGAGAGGCGGGCCATGAGTGGGAAAAATTTGACCTGACTGATACCTTTGCCAACTGGCTTGTCTCACAACGATACGCCAAGAGCTACTTCCAAAAACCCCACTTGCTCTCCACATTGCTGCCGAAGTACCTCACCTTCATCTCCAATGAATTCGAGAAATTCCTACAAGAAAATGGCATCAGCGCGAATTCCGTCGTAGCAATTCAAGGTGTCGGGTCACTCTTCGGCTTGCTGAAGGTGAAGGAGGTCGTCGACAAGTTGGCTCCAATGGTCACCGGAAGACTGCTGGTCTTCTTCCCAGGCAACTATGAGGGTAACAACTACAGGCTGCTGGATGGCTACGACGGATGGAATTATCTCGCTGTACCGCTCACTGCGGACAAAGAATATTGAATAAGGCCTTGATAATGAAAAATCACGACATTTACCAAAAAGATCCTGTCACCCGAAAACTGGTTAACGAGGGCGTGGCAAACGTTAACGACGAAAAGACCAGCCAAGCGTTGACGGTGCTCCGTTACGAGCTGGAGACCTTCGTTTGCGATGGTCAATATCAAAAAGGGTTGTCACACATTCTCGAAACCTACCTGAAAAACATCGACCAAGCGCAGCAACCTGCTGTTTGGGTCAGTGGATTTTTCGGTTCAGGCAAATCACACCTCGTTAAAATGCTACGAGCGCTTTGGGAGGATACGGTTTTCGAAGATGGCGCCACGGCCCGCGGCATTGCCAATCTACCGCAAGACCTTGGCGATAGTTTGCAGGAACTGAGTACGCAGGCCAAGCGTCATGGTGGCTTGCACGCCGTATCCGGCACGCTAGGAGCGGGGGCAAGCGGCAGTGTCCGACTGGCGCTCCTACGCATCATCTTGAAATCCGCCGGCTTGCCGGAACAATACCCGGTTGCCCGTTTTGTCATGTGGCTCAGGCAAGAAGGCATCGAAGCCCAGACCCGCACCCATGTTGAGCAAAATGGCTTGAACTGGAACGAAGAGCTGGATAATTTTTACGTGGCCGAGGGCCTTCACGATGCTCTCGTTCATGCCAAACCCCAGCTCTTTTCATCATCCGCTTCCTGCGTCGAGACTCTGAACAACCTCTACCCCTACGTTCATGACGTGTCCAACGATGAAATGCTCAAGGCCATGCGTCAGGCGTTGTCGAAGGATGGCAAATTCCCACTCACGCTGGTGGTACTCGATGAAGTGCAACAGTATATTGGCGAAGACAGCCAGCGTTCCATCGACGTACAGGAGGCGGTGGAAGCCTGCTGCAAGAACATAGGCGGCAAACTGCTCTTTATCGGCACCGGCCAGACGGCCGTGACCGGCACCAGCAACCTGAAAAAGCTTGAGGCGCGGTTTACCATCCGTGTGGAACTCTCCGATGCAGACGTCGAGGCGGTGATTCGTCATGTCATACTAGCCAAGAAGCCAGGTGCAAAGACGCCTATCGAGCAGATCATGGACACCAACCTGGGCGAGGTCTCCCGGCATCTGGCTGGCACAAGCATCGGTCACAGACAGGACGATGTTCCCCATTTTCCCCAGGACTATCCCATCCTGCCGGTGCGCCGCCGTTTCTGGGAGAACACCCTCCGGGTCCTGGATCGGACCGGAACCGACAGCCAACTTCGTAACCAGCTCAGCATGGTTCACAAGGTTATCCAGACTAACCTGAATGAGCCTCTGGGCCATGTTGTACCGGCCGACTATCTCTATTTCGACTCTGCCGACAAATTGCTCCAGTCACGCATTCTGCCGCGCAAGGTTCACGAAAAGACGATGAGCTGGAACAAAGGCTCGGAAGAAGAACAGCTTATGGCGCGCGCATGCGGTCTGGTATTTCTGATCAACAAGCTCGGCAGCCAGAACAACGAAATCAGCATCCAATCCACCATTGATGCCCTCGCCGACCTCCTGGTCGAAAACCTCGCTCACGGCAGCAGCAGTTTGCGCAGTAAGTTGCCCTGCCTGCTCGACAAATGCGAGTTATTGATGAAAGTCGGTGATGAATACCGCATCCGGACTGAAGAAAGCGCTGCCTGGAACGATGAATTTCTGAGTCAACGCTCTGCCTTGTCCAACGAAGCACATCGCATCGAGGCGGAACGCGATGACCGCATCCGCAAGAAATTCGGCGAAATAGTGCACAAACTTTCTCTGACCCAGGGTAACTCGAAAGTCACCCGTGACATCCATCCTGTGTTTGATGCCCAGCCACCCACCGACGCCGACCAGCGAATTTATGTCTGGGTTCGTGACGGATGGAGCATTGACGAGAACTCGGTGCGGGCCGACTCAAGGCAAGCGGGCAATCAGTCGCCGACCGTTTTTGTGTTTATCCCCAAGCGTTCGGCCGATGACCTGCGACACCACCTCATCGACTACAAGGCCGCCAGCGCCACGCTTGATATACGCAGCGTTCCCAATACACCGGAAGGCGACGATGCCCATGCGGCCATGGAGACCACCAAGCAGACGGCCGAAGGCAAGATTCGCGAACTACTCGAAGAAGCTTTCTCCGGAGCCCGCGTCTTTCAGGGCGGCGGAAGCGAAATCCTCGGGAACGATATGCAGGAGATGGTGCTGGAAGCCTCCGACAGCGCGGCGCAACGGCTCTACCCTCAGTTTCATACTGCTGACCACGTGGGCTGGTCCAAGGTTTATGAAAAGGCTCAAAAAGGCGCTCCCGATGCGCTCAAGTCTGTAGGCGACAAAGGCGAACCCAACAAGAACCCGGTGTGTAAAGCCATTCTCGGTTTCATCGCCGGTGGCAAAAAAGGCGCGGACATCCGCACCGAGTTCGAGTCTGCGCCCTACGGATGGTCACGTGACGCCGTGGACGGCGGTTTGCAGGTACTGTTGGTAGCCGGGTTGATCCGGGCACAAGACGAACGCGGCCAAACTCTCGACCCGAAGGAACTGGAGCGCAAGACCATTGGCAAGGTGATGTTCAAGGTGGAATCCGCCACTGTCACCACTGCCCAACGGATACAGATCCGGAAGTTGATGCAGAAGGTCGGTCTCTCAGCAAAGCAAGGCGAGGAAGCGGCTTATGTGCCGCAGTTCCTGGAGAAAATTCGGGACCTGGCTGAACAGGCTGGCGGCGATGCGCCAAAACCGGCCCGGCCGGACACCGCGTCCCTCGAAGAAATCCGCCTCACAGCGGGCAATGAGCAACTGATTGCCCTCTATAACCGGCGGGATGAACTGGGGAGTAGCATCGATACCTGGACCGATCTTGGCAAACGCATCATTCAACGCTGGCCCAACTGGACCGAATTGGAGCGCCTGACGGCCCACGCCTCAGGGCTTCGGGACACCGAGGTCATCCTGGCCCAGGTGAAGACCATTAAGCAGCAATGTCAGCTTCTCGAAGACCCGGACCTGGTCAAGCCGCTGATCACCAACCTGACCCAACTGCTACGCGATGAGCTTAACAAGCAGGACCGTGAATACAACACCTGCCACGAGGAAGGTATGCTGCGCCTTGCTGCGGATAGCAATTGGCAACAGTTGGAGCCTGAGCAGCGGAACCAGTTGTTATCTGAACAGCGACTTACCTTGTCTGACCGGCCTATAGTAAAGGTGCAATCGACTGACGATGTGCTGGCCACCTTGGATCGCTGCAATTTATCGATGTTTACTGCCCTCGTTGCGGCTCTGCCCGGCCGCTTTGATAATGTCGCGTTTGCCGCTGCCGAGTTATGCGAACCCGAAATTCAGCCCGTGAAAGTGCCACGTCGCACCTTGAAAACTGTCGATGAAATCGATGCCTGGGCAGAAGAAGTGAAGGGCCAACTCAAGGCTGCGCTGGCCAAAGGCCCGGTATCGATCAGGTAAAGGGCTGCCCGGACCATGCGAACCGCAGCCAATATCGAAACGCTGCTGGCAGAACTGGATCACTGCGTCGCCGATGATCTGGAAGATCAGGATCTGGACTTCAAACAGTGGAACCCAAAAAGTCGGAACAGCGCCGTAAGGGCAGTCGTGGAAATGGCGGTGTGTATGGCCAACGGTGGAGGCGGGACTGTCGTATTCGGTGTGGCAGACCGAATTCAGGGTCGCGGCCAAGCTATTCTGGGTGTACCGCTGGAAATCGACTCGAATCTGCTCAAGAAGGCGGTATATGACCAAACTGATCCCAAGATCACCCCAGTATTTGAAGATCTGACTGTGCAGGAGGGCACCGGCCGGTTGCTATTGATGCAAATCTACCCTGGAATGCCGCCTTACACGGACACTGCCGGCCGGGGCACGATTCGCATCAGTAAGGATTGTGTTCCCCTCACTGGCACGTTGAGGCGCAAAATAGGCGTGGAAACAGGCGAAACTGACTACACGGCGGAACCCGTCGTCAAGATGGATGCCGCACTGCTGTCCGCCACCGCGCTGGAAGCTCTCCGGAATCAGGCTCGCAGGGAGCGTGCGCCGGATGACTTGCTCGGACTTTCCGATGCAGAGTTGCTCGCCACGCTTGGACTCATCAAACGTGGTAAATTTACTCGGGCAGCACTCCTGTTGGCGGGCGATGAAGCCGCTATCCGGGAATACCTACCTGGCCACAACTGGACCTTCCTGCAGATGACTTCCGATACTGATTATGGTGTCCGGGAAGATCGCGTCAGCGCCCTACCCTTGTCTGTACAACGCATTGAAGAACTGCTGGTACCCTTCAACCCCATAACCACCCACAAACAGGGCCTGTTTCATTATGAGTACCGAACCTGGCCGGAAATTGCCGTGCGGGAAGCCTTGATGAATGCGTTCTGCCACCTTGATCTGCGCATTGCCGGACCGGTAATGGTGAAGCTGTATTCCGACCGGCTGGAAATCAGCAACAACGGCGGCTTAATCGCCGGTATTACGCCCGCCAATATTCTTCATCATCAACCCGCTGCCAGGAACCCTTTGCTGGTTGAGGCCCTGACTCGACTACGCCTTGTCAACCGCAGTAACCTGGGGATGAATCGGATGTATTCCACCTTGCTTATGGAAGGCAAAGAGCCGCCACACATCCGTGAAATTGGTGAATCCGTTGTGGTGGGCCTTCCCAAAAGGGACTTGAATGCCGCTTTTCGCCTGTTCGTAGCCGAGGAGAGTGAGCGCGGGCGCAACCTAGGTGTGGACGAACTGCTGCTGTTGCAGCACCTGCTTCAGCGCCCGGAGATAGACATCGGTACCGCCGCGACCCTTTGCCAACGAAGTGAACCCGAAATCCGCGAAAGGCTCTCGGGCATGGAGTCGGCAGGGTACGTTGAGCACGGCGGTACAGGCCGGGGAGCCTACTGGTGTATCCACCCGGACCTGTACAACCGCTTGACCGAGGGCGATCAGGGTGAAGCACGTCGGCGCATCGATTGGGAAGCTGCTAAAACCCGAGTATTGAGTATTCTGATGGAGCGCGCCCGACGGGGTGAGCCAGGCTTAAGTAATAAAGAGATCCGGCAGATCACCCGCTTTGATAGAAACCAGGCACGGCGGCTAATGCAGGAGTTGCTGCGGGAAAATGCCGACCTCCGACAGGTTGGTGAGCGACGCTGGGCTCGTTATGAACACATCAATGCGCGTCAGCATTGAAATTAGCATATAAAACTTTCTATGCGCTTTCTATGAAATAGTTGATAAGATAATGCATACGAGGACGCAAATTCTCGATAACAGGATTGCCGGAGTCACAAGAACATGCAGCCGCTGGACAAACCACTAAGAAATCAACTTGAGCGCGCCATCAAAGATGCGCGTGATGTAGCCGAAGCCGCTGCCGAGGCTGCACTGGAACAGCTTGGCGTAAGCGATACCGCCCCTTATCCGCACCTGAGCGAACCAGACCGCGACCTGCGCCGCCGTCTGCGAGTGCATGGACGGCAATTGGGTGACCACCGCAGACCGAATAGTGAACAGGCTGCTGATCGTCTTGTGGAAAAAGTCGCCTACGAGCACTGGCACCGAATGTTGTTTGCCCGTTTCCTGGCCGAGAACAATCTGTTGATGTATCCCGACCCAGATGACCCCGTGGCTGTCACCCTCGAAGAGTGTGAAGACCTCGCCGCCGATGAAGGCGCGGCCAACGGATGGGAGCTTGCGGCCCGGTTCGCCGCTCGCATGCTGCCACAGATCTTCCGGCTCGATTCGCCGGTCTTCGAACTGGTCCTGCCGCCGGAGCGCCAGCAAAAACTGGAGCGCCTGGTGGCCGACCTGCCGCTGGACGTGTTCACCGCCTCCGACAGCCTCGGCTGGGTCTATCAATTCTGGCAGGCCAAGAAGAAGGACGAGGTCAACGCTTCCGAGGTCAAGATCGGCGCACGGGAACTGCCTGCCGTGACCCAGCTCTTTACCGAGCCTTATATGGTCAGCTTCCTGCTTGATAACTCCCTGGGAGCCTGGTGGGCGGGAAGGCGGCTCACCGAGGCCGACCTCCAAAACGCCAGTACTGAAGAAGACCTGCGGCGGAAGGCGGCAATCCCTGGCGTGCCGCTGGACTATTTGCGTTTTGTTCAACAGGAGGATGGCGTCTGGACACCAGCGGCCGGAACCTTTGACGGCTGGCCGGAGCAGCTTGCCGACCTAAAGACCCTCGACCCCTGTTGTGGCTCTGGCCACTTCCTCGTGGCAGCATTCCAGATGCTCGTACCCATGCGCAGGGAACGCGATAGCCTTTCGGCCAGGGAAGCGGTAGATGCGGTATTGCAGGAAAACATACATGGCCTGGAACTGGATCAGCGCTGTGTGGAACTGGCCGCCTTCGCCCTGGCCCTGACTGCGTGGAAATACCCAAACGCTGGCGGCTACCGCGTGCTACCGGAATTGAATGTGGCTTGCTCCGGCCTGTCTGTCAGCGTAGCCAAGGAGGAGTGGAAGCAGTTGGCAATGGGCAAACACAACTTGCGAATTGCAATGGACTGGCTACACGACACCTTCAAGGATGCGCCGGTGCTGGGAAGTCTGCTTAATCCAACGAAAACTGCTGCCGCCAAGCTGGTGCAGTGGGATGAACTCTCTAGTGCGCTGGAACCGGCCCTGAAGCATGAGCAAAGCGAAGAGCAGCAGGAGGTTGCCGTTGTGGCCCAGGGGCTGGAACAGGCCGCAACCCTGCTTGCCGGGCGGTATCATTGGGTTATCACCAACGTGCCTTATCTTGCGAGAGGCAAGCAAAATGAGCGGTTACGCGAATTCTGTGGAAGGCACTATTCCGTCGCAAAAAATGATTTGGCAACCGTATTTCTCGATCGCTGTCTGGAATTTTGTGTCGATGGGGGCATATCCAGCATAGTGCTGCCACAGAATTGGCTCTTCCTGACCAGTTACAAGAATTTCCGTGAGAAGCTGCTGAAAAATGACACCTGGCATCTCATTGCTCGATTGGGGCCAAGTGCCTTCGAAACCATCAGTGGAGAGGTGGTGAAGGCCATCTTAATCAGCATTAGCCATGGTAATTCAGCAAAAGAATCGAGTGGGCTGTTTGGCGATGACAACGACGGCAACCTGATTCGTGGTGTGGATGTTTCTGAACCCCGCACCGCCGCCGAAAAAGCTGCACAGTTGCTGACAGCAGAGATCAAAAGCGTCGAGCAGTTGAAGCAGTTGGAGAATCCGGATGCACGGATAACCATCAGTGAAGTGGAAGGCCCACTACTCGATTTGTACGCGTCCGCCTTCCAGGGAATCGCCACTGGCGATTACGCTTGCTTCGGGCGCAAATTCTGGGAATTCCCTCAGCGACCCGACAAATGGCGATTCCAGCAGAGCACCGTTCTTGAAACTATCCACTACGGAGGACGCGAGCACGTACTGCACTGGGGCGAAGAAGGCGATGTCTACCTTGAGCGTCGTGAAGGAGTACGTATACAGGGCGGGGCGATATGGAATAAAACGGGCATAGTCGCCTCTCAGATGCGCGCCTTGCCGGTAACGCTCTATGGCGGCGAACTGTTTGACAACAATTCGAGCGCGATGGGGCCCCTGGCTGGAGACAACCTCACTGCTGTTTGGTGCTTCTGCTCCTCGCCTGAGTACAACGAAGCAGTTCGAAGAATTGATCAAAAATTGAACGTTACCAATGCCACGTTGGTTAAAGTCCCTTTTGACCTTGACCATTGGGCAAAAGTCGCTACAGAAAAATACCCCAACGGTTTACCCAAACCTTACACTGACGATCCCACCCAATGGATTTTCCACGGCCACCCCTGTGGCTCGGTAGTCTGGGATGAAAACAAAAAGTTGACTAATGATGGCCCTCTGCGTACAGATGACACAGTGTTGCACATAGCCGTCGCTCACCTCCTCGGCTACCGCTGGCCTGCCGAGCTGGATGCCAGCATGGAACTGGCTGTCGAGCAGCGTGAGTGGGTCAATCGGTGCGAAGCCCTTGCAAACTTCGCCGATGACGATGGCATTGTCTGCATTCCGCCGGTGCGAGGTGAGTCTACTGCGACTGACCGCTTACTGAACCTGCTGGCCGCCGCATATGGCGATGCCTGGTCCAACGACACCCTGGCCGCGCTGCTGAAGAGCGCCGATCACGCAGGCAAAACACTTGAGACCTGGCTGCGTGAGAAGTTCTTTACCCAACATTGCAGACTGTTCCAACACCGCCCCTTCATCTGGCACATCTGGGATGGCCTTCACCACGGCTTCGCCGCCTTGGTCAACTACCACAAGATCGACGCCAAGCTGTTGGAGACCCTGATCTACACCTACCTGGGCGACTGGATCAGCCGTCAGAAGCAAGACATCGCCAGCGGCGTAGATGGAGCCCAGGAGCGCCTGGCCGCCGCAGAGGGCCTCAATAAGAAGCTGGAGTTAATCCTGGAGGGCGAGGCCCCTTACGACATCTTCGTGCGTTGGAAACCGCTGGAAGAGCAGCCCATCGGCTGGAACCCGGACCTCAACGACGGCGTACGTCTCAACATCCGCCCCTTCCTCACCGTGCCCGACGTCGGTAAGAAAGGCGCAGGCGTTCTGCGCGACAAACCCAACATCAAATGGAACAAGGACCGCGGCAAGGACGTAGAATCTGCACCGTGGTACCACATTTTCGAGGTCAACCGCTTCAACGACTACCATCTGACCCTGGCCGAAAAACTCCCCGCACGAGAGGCTGCCGAATGAGTGCTGCCGTTAAGATCGCAAAATGGGTTCAAAAGAAACCCATGTTCTTGATTCGCTTCGATGATACATTTTCTGAATCTCTGCTCAATTCGCGGCAAGGATTCGAGCACCTCACAATGGTAAAGCCCCACTCGGCACTTCAGGCCATAAAGCTTCCAACGCTTTGTTTGCTGGAGATACAAGAAATCGATGCAACCAAGTGCTATATGGGCACCGCCATTCGTAAAAAAGCAGTGAGCACTTTCGAGTCACGTCTAACAATCAAGAAATTGCGTCCCTTGCAGCCTGATTCTCTGCAGGAAATAGAAGCGTTGATCTCTGACTCACGGATGAGGAGCTTGCTGGGCGAGCGACTACCTGATCAAGGCGGCATCGAGAATCTCTCACCAAAACTTAGCGCTCATCTGATCGAAATCCTAGCGGCAAACTCTAAAAATGAAGCTGCCTTGGATGTGGCACTTTCCCTTTTGCCACAGTTGAGACGTGTGACAACTAATACCTGGGCGCAGAAAGATGCCATTCAGTCAGCAATAGCTGCTTTTGGGATTCGGGGCAATGCCATACCGGTTCAGGTTGTCCTTAAAAGAGGTGCATCGTCCCGACTCGGACTCATCGGAACTCACCTCTATGAGGATAATGTGGTGCATTTAGATGCAACAAGACTCTCTGGGTTCGATGCGATCTCCTCTGACGTGACGGGGCGAGCTATTTTTCAGAAGCGTGACGAGCGGCTGGTGATTTACACTGCCAACAAACTGCCCTTGGAGAAGATGCTGGGTGTTGACCTCATTTACATAAACGAAACACGAGGCAACATTGTTATGGTCCAATACAAAATGCTGGAAGAAGATAAACAATCTTACGACAACCGTGATTGGATTTTTCGGCCTGACCAGCAGTTGCGCGAAGAAATTGCCCGCATGCATCTCCCCGACTTTGAAGGCCCTGTGGGTGATTACAGGCTGAATCGCAATCCATTTTTCTTCAAATTTGTGAAGCGCGAGGCCATAAACGACACTCATCAGTCGTTTCTAGTCTCTATTGACCACCTGAACCAGATACTTACTGCCGCTGAAGCCAAAGGCCCGAAGGGTGGTGTTCGTCTTAGTTACGAAATATTGGATGGAACCTACATCCGAGAAACCGACATGCTCGGCTTGATTCGTTCCGGTTATATTGGAACGCACAAGGCCGAGACAACCGCTTTGGCTACGATCATTAGAGAAGTAGCTCAGGGAAATAAAGCTGTGGTGCTGGCATGGCAGCAGAAAATCCAGGAGGCGACACAATGAACAAAAGAATTCGGCGTGTCGGCTCCATCAAGGGCGAACTGATCAAGAAGTCTCGAGAAGCGGCCCTTGCAGCCGTACAAATCTTCAACAACCCCAACATCAGCTTCAAGTCGGAATCTTATGTAGTGCTGATGATTATCGCCTGGACGTACCTACTCCACGCCTATTTCCGTGATAAAAAAATCGAATATCGATATCATCAACAAAACGGCAAGCGGCGCGAATTCAATAAAACCAAACATGGTGCATACAAGTACTGGGATCTTGAACGCTGCTTGAATAATGCCGAGTCACCTATCGATAAAGACACAGCTAATAACCTGCGCTTTTTAATCGGGTTACGCCACGAAATCGAGCACAAAATGACAACCCGAATTGATGACATTTTGAGCGCCCGTTTTCAAGCATGCGTACTAAACTATAATGACTACATCAAAGAATTTTTTGGTGCCAAAAACGGGATAGAAAATCACCTCTCCTTCAGTCTTCAATTTTCAACGATCTCGACCGAACAAAAGGAACTGCTTGATGAATATCCAGGATTACCAGCGAACATCCAGGGTTACATTGAGGATTTTGATGCTGAATTGACGGATGAAGAATTCTCAAATACACGCTTCGCCTATCGTATCTTGTTCGTTCCAAAAACTGCCAATCGTAAAGGTCAGGCAGATCACGTCATTGAATTTGTAAAAAGCGATTCGGCCTTGGCCGAGGATGTAAACAAGGAGTATGCAGTAATCAAAGAAACTGAAAAGAAAAAATATCTACCCAAGCAGGTTGTAGATTTGATGAAAGCCGAAGGTTATTCTGGTTTCTCACTGCACTATCACGCAAAACTTTGGAAATCTCTTGATGCAAAGAATGTTGCCAAAGCCTACGGCACTCAGGTAGCAGGAAAGACCTGGCATTGGTATGAGCACTGGGTCGACGTAGTACGAAAATATTGCCGCGAAAACAAGGACAAGTATTCATGACGATATTATAACGAGGATATTGCGAATGAGAGTGCTTGAGCATCTCCTGAAAGTAATTTGTGACCCCGTTGCTTTCAATCCCAATATTCGGGTAGCTCCGACCTATATCTACGGTCGGATCGCGACCGTCAGTGGGATGCCGTTATACCCACTCTTCAAATGCAACGCACGGGAGCATAACCATGCTAAATAGAATTGAGCTTAAAAATTTTGGGCCGCTTTCCAAATTAAATTGGCGGAACCTTGGCCCCATCAATCTGATTATCGGTGGCAATGCCACAGGTAAGACGTTTCTTTTGAAAGCCCTCTATAGTACCTTGAGAACGTTAGAGGAATACAAACGCGGAGATGAACGTAGAACAGCTACTGAGATTCTCATCGAAAAGCTTTATTGGATATACCAACTAGATAAAATTGGTGATCTTGTTACCAAGGGATCTGATGGCGCCTTATCTTCTACTGTACGATTTAACCAACAAGACTTTATTTATAGCTTTGGTAAGGATGCTACTAAACGGATCTCATCACTGGAAAAT
Source organism: Gammaproteobacteria bacterium (assembly GCA_965116585.1). GTDB lineage: Bacteria > Pseudomonadota > Gammaproteobacteria > Eutrophobiales > Eutrophobiaceae > JAAXHV01. The sequence goes on from OZ220714.1 coordinate 320,247, forward strand.
CATATCCCACCACGGATGAGCAACTCCATATTCTTACCTGCGAAAGAAGTGCTGTCTTTACATCAGATTATTCTTAAATCCCGTGAACAGGATAAGTCCTTTGGCTTTGATGACACTTATCTTGATCTTGCAAGGGCACTGCGACGGTCCAAAAAAATGGGTAAGAATTTCGCGGTGTTTGCCGAGTCGCGGAAGAGTTTGGAAGATATTCTAGGTGGTCGCGTCGAATACGACGAAACTTCTGGTCATTGGCAGTATAAAAAAGGAAATCAGAAATTTCCTATCGGCGTGACATCAGAAGGCATCAAGAAGATTGCCATTCTCGATACCTTGCTCGGTAATCGGTATCTCGATACCAACTCGATTGTATTGATTGACGAGCCGGAGTCAGCCCTGCACCCCGTAGCAATTTCGCAACTTCTGGACATCATTGCTGTGCTCGCTGAACGCGGCATCCAGTTCTTTCTGGCTAGCCACTCTTACTTTATCGTGAAGAAGTTGTATTTGATAGCTCAAGAGAAAGAACTCTCCATCCCTATCCTTTCGGCTCATAACAGCCAATGGACTCCCGCAAATCTTAAGGATGGGATGCCAGAAAATACGATCATTGATGAGTCAATTCGACTCTATAAGGAAGAGGTGGGGTTAACGCTCAAATGACTAAACAGCCGATTATCGAATCCGGAATGACATTCGGTCCGTTTCCTGAAGGGCGATGCTTTTACATTGAAAAAAGCAATTGCTACGCAACTATTCAGGAACACGTCAAGGTGGCGGAATTTCTTTTGTTGCGCACCAATAACGAAAAACCGGCGATATGGATCGTCGAGGCCAAATCCAGTACGCCTCTCCCTGAAACCCAACCGAACTTCGACAACTTTATAGATGATATCCGAGAAAAACTCATCAATGCCTTTTCACTGGGATGGGCATCTTGTTTGAGAAGACACCAACAAGCCGAAGCAGAATTACCAGAAGATTTCAAAACACTCAGTCTGTCGCAAGTTGACGTGAAGTTTGTGCTGGTAATAAAAGGGCACCAAGAAGCGTGGCTGCCACCACTTCAGGATGCCTTGGGGAATGCGCTACGTTCAACAGTAAAATGCTGGGCTTTTGCTCCGACATCTGTTGTGGTAATCAATGATGAACTGGCACAGGATCATGGACTGATACATCCCGCGCGGGGAGATAACGATTGAGAGTACTTGATCACCTCCAGAAAGCAGTGTGTGACGCCGCAGTCTTCAACCCCGAGGTTCAGGTAGCTCCGGCCTGTATTCTATGGCCAGATCGCGAGCGTCAGTGGGAAGCCATCATGCCCCTGCTTCAGGCCGAACTACCTCAACTGATGATCCTGGGCGACTTTGCGCCCGAAAAACGTATTGGGCCTTCCATCTGGTTACGTTGCGTGATTGCCGGTAAGGCTCCAGATGTCTCCCTGCCCAAGGATGAGACACCGATTCTTTATCTCCCAGGCATCAGCCGTCAGGACCTGCGTGCAATCGAAAGCTGCCCGGATCACATGAAGCCGCTTGCCGAACTGCAATACCGGGGCGTTATCTGGTCACAAATCAATGCCAAGGACTGGACGATCCTGGCCTATCTGAAATCAGATCAAGGTGGGCTTGGGCTTGATGTAACCCAGAACAACGATACCAGGAATGCCATGCAGCTCGCGTTGAATCGGCTTCTTGACGAAAATATCGCCTTATTGAAAGGCAAGCGCCTGGATAAGGATTATTTCAACACCCTGCTGACGGGTGACCCAATTCGTGACCTGTTGCAATGGCTTGACCAAGGGGATGTATTCCAAGTGAGCCGGAGCGAAAATGAATGGAAAGCCTTTGTTGAAGTCTGCAAATCCCAACTGGCCTTCGACCCCCAGAATGAAGGCATCCTGGCCGGAGCCTCCCAGCTTGCAAACCACGAAGGCCCGTGGCATACCGTTTGGGAGCGTTTTTGCGAGGCGCCTACGCGCTATCCTGACATCCCGGCACAAATCAGGAAATGCGCCATGCCCACGGTTGATTTGGCTTCAGATGAGCGTACCCACGGTGGCTGGCCTCAATGGAATGACAACCAGGAAAAAAACCTTCAAAATGATCTCATGGTCCTTGTCAATGCGCCCTCTCATGAAGCCAGGGCTAAGATCAAGGACCTTGAGAAACTGCATGGCCACAGGCGCTCTTTGGTCTGGGCCGAACTGGGTGATGCCCCCTTGGCCCGCGCATTGGAACACTTGGCTACCATTGCCGAGAACACAAAAAGCAGCCTTACTGCAGGTTCGGTGGACGACCTTGTAGCGGGCTATTGCAGTTACGGGTGGCGGGTCGATCACGGAATAATTCAGGCTTTGGCACAGATGGATAGCCCTGCCGACTTAGAAGCCGTGACGACCGCTATCCGATCCGTTTACCTGCCTTGGGTAGAAGAATCAGCTCGCTATCTCCAGAAATTGGTTGATGACACCTCTTACCCGGGAGGCACCTGCCTAACGGCAGAGACATCATCTTTCAGCCCTGGGGACTGCGTTCTATTCGTCGATGGGCTTCGTTTCGATGCTGCAAAGCGTTTGGTTAAGTCCCTGGAGGCAGGTGGGTATGAGACGTACGAGGAACCAACCTGGACGGCCTTGCCTAGCGTAACGGCCACAGGCAAACCGGCAGTTACCCCGGTGAGAGACAAAATTCGGGGTGAGGATAGCAGTTCTGATTTTGAACCTTCGGTAGCTGCTACCGGTCAATCATTAAAGGGAGGTTACCACTTGAAGAAGTTACTGACTGACGCAGGATGGTCGCTCCTTGAACGCTCTGCTGATGGTGATGGTCAGGGTATGGCTTGGTGTGAATTTGGGGACATCGACCACGAAGGTCATGTCCGTGGATGGAAGCTGGCCAAGCACATTGATACCCTGATTCAGGAAATCAGGGACCGAATCATGGAACTCCTGACAGCAGGGTGGAAATGTGTCCGGGTTGTAACGGATCATGGATGGTTATTACTACCCGGTGGATTGCCAAAAATCGACCTCCCCGGCGTCCTTGCAGATACCAAGTGGGGCCGCTGTGCCTCAATAAAGACCGGGGCAGCTACGGAGGAGCGACTTTATCCGTGGTACTGGAATCCGAATCATGATTTTGCACTCGCTGATGGCGTGAGCTGCTTCAAGCGAGGTGAAGAATACGCCCATGGCGGCCTGAGCCTGCAAGAGTGTCTGACGCTGCAATTGACGGTAACGGGAGGCGAAACTGCCCAGGTGGCGGCATCTGTCGAATTTACTGACGTGGTATGGAAAGGATTACGCTGCATGGTTACTGTGGAGGGCAACCTCTCGGATTTATCACTTGATATACGTAGCCAGGCCGGCAATTCATCATCAAGCGTGGCCGTCGGCATTAAGCCCCTTAAAGACAACGGAACGACCTCTGTGGTAGTGGAGGATGAAGACATGGAGGGGAATAAAGCGACAATTGTCCTGATTGATACCAATGGGTCACTGGTTGCCCAGGTGGACACAATAATAGCTAGCCCGCATATCTCACCAATCATAGCATAGAGCGATAAACAGGCTATCCGACATTGATTCATACACTGCATAGGGTCGGCAGGACAGGTCACCACACAAACCGGTGAAGCACATGGCCTGTTTGTCGTAAAAATCGGGTGATATAGCGACTTTTACCCTGCCCAGGCGGGTGTGAAGCGTTGCTTGGGCCAAGGACGGCCGTTCACGGCGGGACAGCCGTGTTGGTCAGGGGACAGGTGCGGTCCGGCAGGTCAGCCGGGCGGGTCGGGCACGGGGCGCTCTCGCAGTTGTCTGAGCACGGCGGCGAAGCTGGCCTGGTGCGGATAGCCGGAGGCGAAGGCCAGCCAGACCCGGCGGGCGCTGATGCGCACCACGGCGGCCAGTTTGAGGATGTGAGCACGGATGGTGGTGCATTGCGCCCGGGCCCAGCGGGTGCCAGCCAGTCCCAGGCGGCGCAGGCCGTGCATCAGCAAGTAGGCAAACGAAGACAGGTACAGGCGTAACTGGTTGGCGCGTAACGTGGCCGTGCTGGTGCGGTCGGCAAACAGGCCCAGTTGCTGCTCCTTGATGCGGTTCTCCATCTCGCCACGAATACAGTATAGCTCCTCATACAACACCTGGGCGCCGGCTATCTTACGGTCCAGGTTCGTCACCACGAAGCGCGGGTTGGCGCCCTTGGCCAGGTGCTCGGCTTTTCCCACCACCCGGCGCGTGCGCGACCAGCTCTTCCGGGTGCGATAACGTAACTCACGAAAGCGCCGTGAGGCCCGGCCCGTCTGCAGGTAACGCCGGTGCGACTTGCGCAACGCCTTGGCCAGCTGTTTCTCCAGCCGGGCATTCTTCGCCAGACCCAGCAGGTAACCCACGTCATGGGCCTCACACCAGGCCATGAGGTCTTCCCGGCAAAACCCCGAATCCCCCCGTACCCTCACCGGCACCGTCGGCCAACGCTGCCGTATCTGCCCGACAAGCCGGGCCAACTCCTCCACGCTCCCCGCCGCCGCATCCTGGTTGGCCGGACGCAACCGGGCGCACAGCAGGTGCTCCCCGCAGAAGATATACAGCGGCAGGTAACAGTAGGACTTGTAGTAACCGTGAAAGAACCGTCCCTCCTGCTGACCGTGTAACGGGTCGTCGGTGGCATCGAGGTCCAGCCACACCACCGACGGCGCCTGCCGGTGTGACTCCAGAAACACGTCCACCAGCAACCGGTCCAACCCCGCCGGGTCCGCCACCACCTTCTGGTAGCGATGACCCGCCGCCTGCGCCGGCACCCCCAACTCCAGCCGGTTCAAGGTGCTCGACCCCGCCAGCGGATAGCCCCGGTCACGGGCCCGGCGACGGCTATCCCCCGTCAGGTCCGCCTTCCCTACCAGTAACGCCAGCAGACTGTCACGGCGCAACGTATCATGGTCATTGATATCCTCATAGCCCAATGCCAACCCATAAATCCGTTGCGCCAGCAACGCCGCTACCGGGTGTTCCACCTTCCCCGACTGGCGGTAGTCCGTAAAACACCCGGCCAGCCGGGAGAATACATCCAGGCGCTGCTCCACCTCACGCAGCAGCAGCCCGCCCCCGTCCGAGGTGAGCCGGCCGCCGTCAAACCGACCCGTGACCCGGCGCCGACCAAAGGCTTGAAATTCAAGTTGGGTTGCCGTACACTCTGTATTCATGGGGTCTCTCCTCCGTTTTGATGTAACTTATTGATAACAGTCACATTATACGCGAAGTTGAGACCCTTTTACAATGGTTTGTGAGAAATCCGGGCTAGAGGTAGCGCTTGATAGAAATGGACCCAATCGATATAAAAGCAGCATCAGTACTGGATGGGTATCTGGTCCGGAAAGATCTGGTCCGGACATTCAGCCGCCAGTTTCCTGTACCGACGTATGTTGTCGAATTTTTACTTGGCCGGTATTGCGCCAGCACCGATCAGGACGAGATCGATGAGGGTCTCGAGATAGTTCAAAGGCAACTCAGATTACGGACGGTCAAGGCCGGGGAGGAAGAACTCTTCAAGGCTAGAGCCAGGGAACAGGGCGAGGTCAAGATCATCGATCTCATTACCGCTCGTTTGGATGCGAAAACTGACTCCTATATCGCCACCCTGCCCAACTTGCGACTGAACGATGCCCGCATCAGCCCTGAACTGGTGAAGGAACATGAACGGATGCTGACAGGCGGCTTTTACGCCGAAATCAGCCTGAACTACGATGCCGCTATCGCTCAGGAGAGCAATGGAAGGCCGTTCGGTGTTGCGTCACTCCGGGAAATTCAGCTATCCAAACGCAATGTACTCGATATCCTGGCTGAGGCCCGCGTGTCCTTCACTACTGATGAGTGGAAGGAATTTCTGTTACGCTCCATCGGTATTGAGTCGAACGGATTGTCAGCGCAGCAACGCGATGCCTTGTTACTGAGAATAGTCCCTTTTGTGGAGCGCAATTATAATCTGGTAGAACTTGGCCCCAGAGGAACAGGCAAGAGCCACCTTTTTCAACAGGTTTCTCCCTATGCACACTTGATCTCTGGTGGTAAAGCCACGGTTGCCAAGATGTTCGTCAACAATGCATCCGGGCAACGTGGCCTGGTCTGTCAGTATGATGTGGTTTGTTTCGATGAGGTGTCAGGTATTTCTTTCGATCAGAAAGACGGAGTAAACATCATGAAAGGATACATGGAGTCCGGTGAGTTCAGCCGCGGGAAAGAAAGTATTCGCGCTGATGGTAGTATCGTCCTCGTTGGCAACTTTGATGTGGATGTTGAGTACCAGCAGCGCATCGGGCACTTGTTCGGCCCAATGCCACAGGAGATGAAAGACGACACCGCTTTCATGGATCGTATCCACGCATTTCTACCTGGCTGGGATGTACCCAAAATCAGTAAAGAGCTTTTGACGAATCACTTTGGTCTTGTGAGTGATTTCTTGTCCGAGTGCTGGAGCCAGCTCCGCAATCAAAGCCGGGTCAGTGTGTTGCAAAACCGGGTGTTTTTTGGGGGCGCTCTGTCAGGGCGCGATACCAATGCGGTTAACAAAACCGTGAGCGGACTACTCAAACTTCTCCATCCCGGTGAGGGTGAGGTCGCCGACGAGGACATTGAGTGGGCCATCCATATTGCCATGGAGGCAAGACGTCGCGTCAAGGAACAGCAGAAGCGCATCGGCGCGGCGGAATTCCGTAACACCCACTTCAGCTATGTGATGGGTGCTGATGGCGTGGAGAAGTTTGTTTCTACACCAGAACTGCAAAGTGAAAACAGCATTGGTGGCGATCCTCTTGAGCCAGGCCAGGTATGGGCTATCTCGCCGGGTGACACTGAAGAGCATCCGGGTCTCTACCGCATCGAGATCAATGAAGGCCCAGGTTCCGGTGTCAAAATTCTTAACAAGCCTGTGCCTCCCGCCTTCAGGGAAAGTATGGGTTACGCCGAGCAAAACCTCTACGCCCAAGCTATGCAACTGGTTGGGGACAAAGACCCCCGGCACCATGAATTCACCGTGCAACTCCGAGCCTTCGATGCATCCAGGTCCGGCACGAAACTTGGCATGGGGTCACTCATTGCGCTCTGTACAGCTCTCTTGAAGAAAAGTGTTCGTGGCGGCCTCATCGTCGTGGGAGAGATTAATCTGGGTGGGTCTATCGAGCCTGTTCATAATTCCGTCACCATTGCCGAGATTGCAATTGAGAAAGGCGCCTCGGTACTCTTGATGCCGGTCAACTGCCGCCGTCAGCTTTTTGATCTTTCCGATGACATGGCAACAAAAATTGATATCCAATTTTATTCCGATGCCAAGGATGTGCTCCTGAAGGCAATATTGGAGTGATGAGTATGCAGAATTGCAGCGAATGGGGCTGTGAATACTCCACTGCCTGAAAGCAGTGGAGTATTCACTAACCTACTGAATATATGGCGGAGTGGACGGGACTCGAACCCGCGACCCCCGGCGTGACAGGCCGGTATTCTAACCAAACTGAACTACCACTCCATCCGTCTGGATTATACACCAGATATAAAATGGTGGGTGCTGAGGGGCTTGAACCCACGACCTCCGCCTTGTAAGGGCGGCGCTCTCCCAACTGAGCTAAGCACCCTGGGGGCGAATTATAACAAAAAAGATCGTGGTTGAAAAACGCAAATCAAGGAAGCCCTGACTTTATCGGATTCCTGCTTTCGCAGGAATGGGTGGGGGTGCAAGCAGGAGTCTCTACCAGGCTCCTTAATGCGGCAGGATTGCCTCTGTCCCTTCCTCGTGGGAAGGTGCTTCCTTCTTGACGATGGTCGCTTCACCTTCTTCGGATTGCGGGCGGGGAGGATGTTGCAGGGCGATCTCCAGTACCTCGTCGATCCAGCGCACCGGGCGGATATCCAGGTTCTGCTTGATGTTCCTGGGGATCTCGATCAGTTCGCGTTCGTTCTCGGAGGGGATCAGCACCGTGTCGATGCCGCCGCGTAATGCCGCCAGCAGTTTTTCCTTGAGCCCGCCGATGGGCAGGACCTCGCCGCGCAAGGTGATCTCGCCGGTCATGGCGACGCTGGCGCGTACCGGGATATTGGTCAGGGCGGACACCAGGGCGGTGCACATGGCCACGCCGGCGCTGGGGCCGTCCTTGGGGGTGGCGCCTTCGGGCACGTGGATATGGAAGTCCCGTTCCTTGTAAAAATTCAGGTCGATGCCCAGGAACTCGCTACGACTGCGTACCACGGTGCGCGCCGCCTCGATGGATTCTTTCATCACGTTGCCCAGTTGGCCGGTGCGGATAGCCTCGCCCTTGCCCGGCACGACCGTTGCCTCTATGGTCAGCAGGTCGCCACCGATTTGCGTCCAGGCCAGGCCGGTTACCTGCCCTATCCGATCTTCTTCCTCGGCGCGGCCATAGCGGAATTTCTTGACGCCGATCATTTTCTCCAGCCTGGCCGGGGTGACGGAAAGCTGTTTCAGGTCAGACTTCTGCAATAACCGGGTGACGACCTTGCGACAGATATTGGCTATCTCCCGCTCCAGGTTGCGCACGCCCGCTTCACGGGTGTAATAGCGGATGATCTCCCTGATGGCCGATTCACCCAGGGTAATCTCCTCCTGCTTCAGCCCGTTGCGTTCCAATTGCTTTGGAATCAAGTAATTACGGGCAATATTTATCTTTTCATCTTCGGTATAGCCGGAAATGTTAATGACTTCCATACGGTCCAGCAGTGGCGCCGGGATATTCAGGCTGTTGGCAGTGGTGACAAACATGACCTCGGACAGGTCGTAATCCACTTCCAGGTAATGGTCGGCAAAGGAATGGTTCTGTTCGGGGTCCAGCACCTCGAGCAACGCCGAGGCCGGGTCGCCGCGAAAATCCATGGCCATCTTGTCCACCTCATCCAGCAGCATCAGGGGGTTTTTGGTGCCGACCTTGGCCATGCTTTGCAGTATTTTGCCTGGCAGGGAGCCGATATAGGTGCGCCGGTGCCCTCTAATCTCGGCCTCGTCACGTACCCCGCCCAGGGACATGCGAATGAATTTCCGGTTGGTGGCCCGGGCAATGGAACGGCCCAGGGAGGTCTTGCCCACACCCGGCGGCCCCACCAGGCACAGGATCGGCCCTTTCGGTTTTTTTACCCGCTGCTGCACCGCCAGGTATTCCAGGATGCGCTGTTTGACCTTGTCCAGGCCAAAATGATCTTCTTCAAGTATCTGTTCCGCCTTGTTGATGTCACGCGAAATCTTGCTGCGTTTCTTCCAGGGAACATTGAGCAGCCAGTCAACATAATTTCTTACCACCGTCGCCTCGGCAGACATGGGCGGCATCATCTTCAGTTTGCCCAGTTCGGCGTCCGCTTTTTTGCGGGTTTCCCTGGGCATGCCCGACTTGGCGATTTTACCGGCCAGTTCTTCCATTTCATTGGGCGCCTCATCCATGTCACCCAGTTCCTTCTGGATCGCCTTCATCTGTTCGTTCAGGTAATATTCACGCTGGCTTTTTTCCATTTGCGACTTGACCCGCCCGCGGATGCGTTTTTCCACGTTCAGGAGATCGATCTCCGTTTCCATCAGTTTAATCAGGTATTCCAGCCGTTCCCGCAAGTCCACTCGCTCCAGCACGGCCTGTTTCTCTTCAATCTTGATGGACATGTGCGCGGCGATGGTGTCGGCCAGCCGGGAAGGATCGTCAATGCTGGACAGGGATGACAGGATTTCCGGCGGCACCTTCTTGTTCAGCTTCACGTATTGCTCGAACTGGTTCAGGGCCGGACGCAGCAATATCTCAACCGTGCGCTCATCGGGGGCGTCTTCTTCCAGCAACTCGGTATTGGCAAACAGCACGGAATCCGTTTCCATGTAGTTCTCCACGCGTGCGCGCTGGCAGCCTTCCACCAGCACCTTGATGGTGCCGTCCGGCAGTTTCAGCAACTGCAGGATATTGGCCAGCGCACCGGCCTCATAGATGCCGTCGATACCGGGATCGTCTTCACCGGCAACCTTCTGGGCAACCAGCAGGATCTGCTTGTTGCCGGCCATGGCGGTGTCCAGCGCCCGTATGGATTTCTCCCTCCCCACGAACAAGGGGATGACCATATAGGGATAAACGACTACGTCCCGTAACGGCAGCACGGGTAATACCTGCAAGGGGATGTTAGCGGTAGTTGACATATCGATCGGCAAGCGCTGAATATAGCTTATTAATGGGGGCGCTCGCGGCGGATTTCAAGGGCATGGCGGACAATACGGACAAACTTCGGCGCTAACCGGCACGCGCCGGGCGCGGGTTAATCCGCATCCGAGGCCACCTTGGGCAGTTCGCCACCCTCGTAGATCGTCAGCGGCTTGGACTCGCCGGAGATGACGCCGGAATCGATCACCACCTTGGTCACTCCATCCGTGGAGGGCAGGTCATACATGGTGTCGAGCAATACGTTTTCCATGATGGAACGCAATCCGCGCGCGCCGGTCTTTCTTTCCATGGACTTCCTGGCAACCTTGCGCAGGGCCTCATCACGGAATTCTATTTCGCAGTTTTCCATCTCGAACATGCGTTGGTACTGCTTGACCAGGGCGTTCTTGGGTTCAAGCAGGATTTTCACCAGTTGTTCCTCATCCAGTTCATCCAGCGTGGCCACCACGGGCAGGCGCCCGACGAACTCGGGAATGAGGCCGTACTTGATCAAATCCTCGGGCTCCACGCCCTGGATCAGGTCGCTCATGCTCTTGCGATCGGACACGCTCTTCACTTCCGCAGAAAACCCGATGCCGGCTTTTTCCGAGCGCTCCCGGATGATCTTGTCCAGGCCGGCAAACGCGCCGCCGCAAATGAACAGGATGTCGGCCGTATTCACCTGCAGGAATTCCTGTTGCGGGTGTTTGCGCCCTCCCTGCGGCGGCACCGAGGCCACCGTGCCTTCGACCAGTTTCAGCAAGGCCTGCTGCACGCCCTCCCCGGATACGTCGCGGGTGATGGAGGGATTGTCCGACTTGCGGGAAATCTTGTCTATTTCATCGATATACACGATGCCCGTCTGCGCCTTTTCCACGTCGTAGTCGCATTTCTGCAGCAACTTCTGGATGATGTTCTCGACGTCCTCGCCCACGTAGCCCGCTTCGGTCAAGGTCGTGGCATCGGCAATGGTAAACGGTACGTTGAGCAGGCGCGCCAGGGTTTCAGCCAGCAGGGTCTTGCCGCTGCCGGTGGGGCCTATCAGCAGCACGTTGCTCTTGGCCAGTTCCACGTCGGACTTCTTCACGCCCTGGTCCATGCGCTTGTAGTGGTTGTAAACCGCTACTGACAGTATCTTTTTCGCCTTATCCTGGCCGATGACGTATTCATTCAGGATCTCATTGATTTCCTGCGGGGTCGGCAACGCGCTGGTGGACCCGGAAATGGAACGTTCCTGGATTTCCTCCCAGATGATATCGTTGCACAATTCGACGCATTCATCACAGATGAACACGGAGGGGCCGGCAATCAGCTTGCGCACCTCGTGCTGGCTTTTACCGCAGAATGAACAATACAGCAGCCGGTCGCCTTCGCCTGACTTGCCTTGTTTATAGCCGCTCATAACGTAACCCGTCTATCAAGAATTTCCCGACCCGGCTTAGTTACCCAACACGGACTGGCGCGTCATCAGCACCGCGTCCACCAGGCCATACTCTTTCGCTTCTTCCGAGCTCATGAATTTATCACGCTCCGTGTCCTGCTGTATTGTATCAATAGACTGGCCGGTATGGGTAACCAGGATCTGGTTCAGCCGCTCACGCGCCTTCAGGATCTCTCTGGCATGAATGTCTATGTCCGTCGCCTGTCCCTGGAAACCGCCCAGGGGTTGATGAATCATGACGCGCGAATGGGGCAGGCAAAACCGTTTTCCCGCCGCGCCACCCGCCAGTAACAGGGCGCCCATGCTGGCTGCCTGGCCCACACACATGGTGCTGACCTCCGGCTTGATAAATTGCATGGTGTCGTAAACGGCCAGGCCGGCGGAAACGGAGCCGCCCGGCGAGTTGATGTAGAAATGAATATCCTTGTCGGGATTTTCCGACTCCAGGAACAACAACTGGGCGACGATCAGGTTGGCAACGTGGTCTTCGACCGGGCCGACCAGGAATAATACCCGCTCCTTTAACAGGCGCGAGTAAATGTCGTAGGCGCGCTCCCCGCGGGAAGTCTGCTCCACCACCATAGGCACCAGGTTGAGCGCTTGTATGTCTGCTTTGTCCATCATTATTGAGTCTGCCCTTTATTCACCAGTTCGTCAAACGACAATGATAATTTCTTTATTTTGCCGTGCGCGGCCACCCAGTCAATCAACTCGTCCTCCAGCGCCAGCGCCTCGATTTGGGCCAGGCGTTCCTGGTCGTTATAATACCAGTTGGCCAACGCCGCTGGGTCTTCATAGGATTGCGCCCTGGCCTCGATAATCTCCCGGACTTTTTCCGGCTTTGCCTGCAGGTCGTTTGTGCGTATCAGTTCACCCGTCAGCAACTGCAAGGCGACCTGGCGCCTGGCTAAATCCTGCACTCCTCCGGACTCGGCAACACGGGCGGCGTCTTCCTTGCCCAGCCCCCGCATTTCCATATCCTTTGTCATCATCTCCAGCATACGCTGAGCTTCGGCGCGGACCAGGGTATTGGGCACCTCGATACTGTTTGCATCGTGCAGGGATTGCATGATGGAGTCACGAAAGCGGTTGCGCAACGCGGTGGCAGCCTCCGTCTCCATGTGGCTGCGGATTTCCTGCCTGAAGGCTGCCTCGCCGCCTTCGGATACCCCGAACTCCGCGAAAAACGCATCATCGAGTTCCGGCAGGACGGCTTCATCCACCCGGTTGACCTGAATTTGCAAGGTGACCGGCTTGCCGGCGAATTCCTCATTGCGGAAGTCCTCCGGGAAAGTCAGGTTCAATTCAAGTGACTGTTCGGCAGTCGCGCCTTCCAGTCCCTTTTCCAGTCCCGGCATGATCAGGTCATCACCAAGGTTGACGTCCACGCCTTCGCCCTTGAGGCTCTCCTGTGCCTCGCCCTCAATCAGGCCCTGGTAATCAATATTGACCCTGTCACCGTTGCCCGCAGGGCGCTCCACCTGCCGGAACTCAGTCCGTTGCCGGCGCAACCTGTCGATCATCGCGTCGACGTCGGTGTCGGTGATGTCGCAGACCGGTTGTTCAACCTGCAGGTCTGCAATCGGGTTGAGTTTAATCTCGGGCAGCACTTCAAATGTGGCCGTGTAGGTCAGGCCCTCGCCTACCGCGTCCCGCAGGGGATCGATCAACGGGGTGCCGACCGGCTTCAGCTCTTCCTGGGTGATGGCTTCGGAAAAGGATGAATTGACCAGCTTCTGCACCACTTCGTTACGCACCTGGGAGCCGTAACGTTGCCTGATCACACGCATGGGCGCCTTGCCGGGGCGAAAACCTTGTACCCGGCTGGTCCTGAGCATGGATTTGAGTTGCTCCTCCACCGCGCCGGCGATGCGTTCCTCCGGCACGTCAACCGTGACACTTCTTTCCAAACCGTCGCTCGTCTCTACTGAAACCTGCATAGCTCACTCATTCTCGTATTGTGTCTGGTGCGAAAGGAGAGACTCGAACTCTCACGGGTTACCCCACTGGAACCTAAATCCAGCGCGTCTGCCAATTCCGCCACTTTCGCATATCGGGTGACATTATAGTACGGCAGGAAATGCAGAACAGCCCCGGCGGGAGGGTATTATACACTAACCGGAGATTGAGAACTGAGCCGGGACCAGCGCAGCTACCTGTCCGGAGCGCCGGGCGGCTTGACAGTGGCGGCCAGCGCCGCGTCGGCGGCCGCGGGGATTGCAAGGCGGGTCTCGACGCGAGCCAGTCGCTCGCGCACTTCCGAATGGCTGACAGCAAGGGTGTCTATGCGCCGGGACAAATCACCATGCAAGCTGATTTGCAGGCCTCCCAACCCGACCAGCAGACCGGCTCCGACACCAAGGATGGCAAACGTTTCCTGGGTAAGTTTCATGCCGGGAATATAGCGTGTCCGCGACGATGAGTAAACACAAAACTCACAAACATTCCTCTGAGAACGACTTGCAGGTGCGCACACACTTCCTGGTTGCCCGGTCGGTGCCGGAATTGAACATGACGCATTCTTCCCCCCAACTGGAACAGACCGTCATGCACGTTTCGTCTCCCTGCTGGTCCGGGCTTGCCAACGGCAGTTGCGTATTGACGTTTTCGCGCCGGGGCCGACTGTCCCTGTTGTCAGTATCCAGGGCAAGAACGTGAGAGGAAGCGCCGCCCTGCGTGTGCGCGGGGGCATAGGAAGATTGTCGTTCTGCTGCCGCAGCGCCCGGGATCGAAATGACAATTATCAGGGCATGTAAATATTTCATACATCCCACCTGTTTAGCGGTAGGTCAATTAGACATTATAATCGTTAGACTGGCAACAGGAAATTTAGTTCAACGACTGAAAACCGCGCAAGGATACCCAAAGCACGCGTTTTATTCTAATATGGACAACATTACACACTCTTGAGAGTTCAGCATGGATCACAGACTGTATTTTATTTTCGGCGACCTGGTCTCGAATGTCGCTGCCGGTATCCTGGTTGCCCTGTGCGCGGCGTTGCTGGTCGGCGCCGGCTGGAACATGCTGGTTGCCATGCTGGTGATGATGGCGCTGGCCATGGCGCTGTGCATTTTTCTTTCCCTGGCGCTGGGTATCCTGTTCGGGGCCATGGAAATCATGGTGCCGGTGATGTTGTCCGGCATGGTCAGCGGTATGGTCAGCGGTATGTGGCTGGCCATGGAAGCAGTCCCGTTGCCGCACCTGGTCTGGCTGGGCACGGGCACCGGACTGGTGATAACCGTTATTATCTGGGTTGTGAATGCGCACCTGCGCGGCATCAGCCCCACGGAGGCGGGCTGATGGCTGACCTGGTGACACGGAATAAATGGGACAAGGCTGCGGCAAGCCTGGACCTGATGTCCGGCAACGGCGAGTTGAAACGCTGGCTGCCGTTCAAGACGCGACTGTTCAGCCACATGCAGCCGGGTAACATCCTGTTTGCCTCGCTGGGCACCGGACTGGATATCTCGGCCTTCCCACCCGGCATGACCATTACGGCCATCGACATCAGTCCGGAAATGCTGAAACGCGCGCAACCCCGTGTTGATGAATACCCCGGGGAAATACAACCCGAACTCGTGGACGTGCATGACATGCCGTACCCGGACGACCATTTCGACCAGGTCTTCACGTCCTGTACCTTCTGCTCGGTGCCGAACCCGGTGCAGGCGCTGCGTGGGTTACAGCGCGTGCTGAAACCGGGCGGACGACTGTACATGTTTGAACACACGGGCAGCCGTTATTTCCCCTTCAAATACATGATGGACCTGATGACGGTCATTTCCAGGAAGATCGGCCCCGAAATGAACCGGGCCACCGTGACCAACGTCAAGGCAGCCGGCTTCCAGGTCACGGAAGTGGACAACGTGTTCCTGGACATCGTGAAAACCATCAAGGCGGTCAAACCGCCCAATTGATTGCCGCAGCGCTGACCCCAACATGATCACGCGCCAATGACTCCGTGCCTATGACCTTGGGCCTATGACCCTGTGCCTATGACCATGCACCAATAACCATGCGCCGCTTACTTGCAGTGTTGCTGGTCGGACTGGCAGCGGGACTGCTGCACGGCGAGACGCGTGACAAGGCCGTGCTGCTCAGCGTCGACGACGCCATCGGCCCGGCTATCACGGATTACATCGAACGGGGTCTTGACCAGGCTAATGAGGCTGGGGCGGAACTCGTCATCATCCGGCTTGATACCCCGGGCGGCCTGGACCTGGCCATGCGCAGTATCATCCAGGCCGTCATCGCCTCCCCCGTCCCGGTTGCTATCTATGTGGGCCCTGCCGGGGCACGCGCGGCCAGCGCCGGCACCTACATGCTGTATGCCGCGCACGTTGCGGCCATGGCGCCCGGCACCAACCTGGGCGCGGCCACGCCGGTGCAGATGGGCGGCATGCCGGGCATGGATCCCCCAGCGCCACAACCAGCGCCGCAACCGCCGCAACAACCCGCCGCGCCCGCTACGCCGGACGCTGACGCTGAGGCGGATACCGATACTGACACCGGTCCGGATGACACTGCCGCGCAGGATGAACCCGGAGGCACCGTAGCAGGCAACGCGGACGCCATGAGGAAAAAAATAGTAAACGATGCCGCCGCCTACATCCGCAGCCTGGCGGAACTGCGCGGGCGCAACGCCGAATGGGCGGAACAGGCCGTGCGCGAGGGCGTCAGCCTGTCCTCGGAACAGGCCCTGGAGGCCGGCGTGATCGATATTATCGCCAGGGATATCCCCGACCTGCTGCAACAGGTGAACGGTACGACGGTAAGCGTACAGAACGAAGACCGTACACTGCGCACCGACGGCCTCATCGTGGAAGCGATAGAACCGGACTGGCGCAATGAACTGCTGGCCATTATCACCAACCCGAACATCGCCTATATCCTGATGCTGCTGGGCATTTACGGCCTGTTTTTTGAACTGGCCAACCCTGGCTACGTGCTGCCCGGCGTGATCGGCGGCATTTCCATATTGCTGGCCTTGTACGCGCTGCAAGTGCTGCCGGTAAACTACGCTGGCCTGGGCCTGATGTTGCTGGGGATCGCGCTCATTGTCGGCGAGTTATTCATGCCCAGCTTCGGTATCCTGGGGATCGGCGGCGTCAGCGCGTTCGTGCTGGGTTCGGTGCTGTTGTTCGACCGGGACAGCGGCCACCTGGCCGTTTCCATGCCCTTGATCATCGCCGTGTCGGCATTGTCGGCCGGGTTCTTCCTGATCGTGGTCCGCTCCCTGTACGCGGCCCGGCGCCGCCCCGTGGTCGCCGGCGCGGAAGAACTCATCGGCGCCACCGGCACCATCGCGGCCGATTTCAGCGGTTCCGGCATCATCCATATTCACGGCGAGCAGTGGAACGCACAAGCGGCAACACCCATGCATGGCGGTGACAGTGCCCGCGTGACCGACCGGGACGGCCTCACACTGCTCGTTGAACCCATACCACCCACGGAGGATTCTTCACCATGACTTATCTCTATATTCTTATCGGCCTGGCCATCGTGCTGCCCATGTTCATCAAGATCCTGCGTGAGTACGAACGCGCGGTGGTCTTCACTTTCGGCCGCTTCACTTCGGTCAAGGGACCGGGCCTGATCATCATCATCCCGTTTGTGCAGCAGCTTGAGCGGGTGGAACTGCGTACCATCGCCATGGACGTACCCAGCCAGGACGTTATTTCCCGGGACAACGTCTCGGTCAAGGTCAACGCGGTGCTGTACTACCGGGTGATCGACCCGGAACGGGCCATTATCCAGGTGGAGAACTTCAACGAGGCCACCAGCCAACTGGCGCAGACCACCTTGCGCGCGGTGCTGGGCAAGCATGAACTGGACGAGATGCTCTCACAACGGGAGAAACTCAACAACGACATACAGGCTGACCTGGACAAGCAGACCGACGCCTGGGGCATCAAGGTGGCCAACGTGGAAATCAAGCACGTTGACCTGGATGAGAGCATGATCCGGGCCATCGCCAGGCAGGCCGAAGCCGAACGCGAGCGCCGCGCCAAGATCATCCATGCCGAGGGCGAACTGCAAGCCTCCGAAAAACTGCTGGAAGCCGCCTCGATACTGGGCCGCAACAACAACAGTATGCAGCTACGCTACCTGCAAACCCTTACCGAAATCGCCGGCGAGAAAAGCTCCACCATCGCCTTCCCGATCCCGGTGGATTTTCTCAAGTCGTTCCAGGCGCTGGGCCAGGGGGAGGGTGATTAAAGGGCGCCTCTAAAAATTAGAGGTGCCCTTGCAGCATAGGGATATGCTGCCATTATTAATCACGTAAGTGATTAATAATGAAGGAAACGGAAAATCACACATTCGTTTCCGTCTCTAAAAATGCCAAGGATGGCATTTTTAGAGGTTACTTAAAGAGCGCCTGCGACATGGGAAGCCCAGGCCGCGATACTTAATGAGGGCGGTACGCCGACCGGCTGCGGGAATACGGATGCGTCAGTGATGTAGAGGCCGGGGTGGTTATGTACCTGGCTGGCGCCGTTGACCACGCCTGCGGCCGGGTCATCACTGATGCGGCAGCCGCCCATGGGGTGGGCGGTGAATACGTTCCTGCTGTCGAACTTGAGCGGGCGGCCCGATTGTTCGGCCAGTGACTCGAGCGCGCGTATGGTTGCGGCATAGCTCGGTGAGCCGTCCATCGAAAACGAAAATTTCAGCCGCCCCTGGTCCATGCGCATAAGCCCGTCAGCCGCATCCTGCGACATGGCCACCACGTCAAACGCCTGCCCGGCCCTGGCCCTGGCCTTTGCATACAGGAAACCGGGAACCGGCGGCGTAACACCGGCGGCGAGGATGACGTAAGCGCTGTCTTCATGCCCCTTGATCTTGACCCGGCCGTGCACCGGCGGCCCCAGCGCCGCATCCCGGGAGCCATCTTCCGGAACCGGCCAGGCGCCGATCAGGTCGCCGTTTACGCCAAAGCCGAGGCCCAGTCCCGGCAATTCGCCAAGACCGCCCGTCCGGCATGAATGCAGCAGCAGGTAGTTGGTATTCATGGTACCCGCCGCCAGGATGACTTTGGGCGCGCTGAGTTCGAGGTCGCGCCGGTGCGCCAGGTCACGCACCGTCAGACGATAACCCTTGTTTCCCTGGCGCACGATCGCCCGGACTTCATGCATGGGCTTGACTGTCAGGCCGCGCGCTATTGCCGGTAACAGGTACAACGCATCCACGGTGGATTTGGCCCCGTCCGGGCTGCCGAACATGCCGTGCTCCTGATGGAAATCCATCGGCCGGCGCACAATGCCGTGCGCATCGGTTTGCGGCGCGGTTGCGCCTTGGGTGTCGGGGTACAGGACGCCCATGGGCGGCTGCTCACCGGGGCCAAGCGGCGTAAAGTAATCCGCCCCTGTCCAGGCATGGTCGGTGTGGTTGGGCACGCGGGACGCGTCAGGAGGCTGGACACCCTGCAATTCCTGTACTGTGCGGTCGTAATGGCCGGCCAGGACGTCATCATTCAGCCCCGCGGCGCGCCCGTCCCAGAAGCCTGCGGCGGGGCGTTCCAGCATGGCGGCCCAGATATGGCTGCCTCCCCCTACCCCTGAGGTGCACACGGCCTTGACGCCTTGACCAAGCCACAGGTCCAGGAAACCGGATTTATTCAGCCTGATCCCGCGTTCCGGCCCGAACGGCGGGTGCAGCGAGCGTACCACACTGGTGATGCCACCGTTACACGGCAACGGCCTGGTGTGCGCGATCCCCGCCTCCCGCACCGGCAACGTATCCCGCCAAGGCCCGCGCTCCAGCAACAGCACCGACATCCCGGCGTCAACCAGCCGTGCCGCGGCAACGGAACCACCGAAGCCACTGCCGATTACGATAACGTCCGTATGCGGGCTAGACGACAAGAAGGCCAACCAATACGGTTATGATCCAGACATCAACGTCTTTCTCCTGAGTGACGATGAACCTGATTTGATAGAGACACCGTTATAGAATGGTTAAATATTCGGTGTAAATCAAGCCATTGTACTCCATCCATTCATCCGGGGTGAGGCCTTCCGACATTGCGTTGTTCGAAAATCCCGGATTCGAGTACGACAGCGGGCCGTCTTCCTGAGAGTTTTCCCGGGAGCTCCTGCATTTGAGGAGTACTAGAGATTGACAAAGTCGCTCTCGCGCGGTAGAATGTGCAGGCACATTAGGAGGTTACAGTTGACCCCCAACTCACCATGAGAGGTATTTATTATGAAGCGCTTAATTCTTTCAGTCACGACTATCAGCCTTGCAGGCGTTTTGTTGCTTGGTTCCAGTCAGGTGTTTGCCCAACGGGCATCGGCCCAACAACAACTCGCGTGGGACGTCGACTGCGTAGTTACATGGGATAATTCGTGGGTGGATAATACTTGTCCTGGTGCCTCAGTAAGTCATTACATCGCTAGTAATCAGCAGCTGGCATGCAAGGCACATAACGCCAAATGTCCAAATAATAAAGGAGGAACGATTAATATGTACTGGCAGAATCTGAAATCGCGTATTCCAAATGCCCGTTATTGCGTGCTCAACAACGGAAAGGGCAAGTTCTTTCAACAAGGCAGCCGTCCCTCTAACTGTCAGGCTGATAATTGGTAGGAACTCGCGGCGCTCTGACAGGGGCAGGTGGTGGGCCGTCAGGGATTCGAACCCTGGACCTTGGGATTAAGAGTCCCCTGCTCTACCAACTAAGCTAACGGCCCGCGGGCAAGTATATCACGACACATTGGGGATATTTTACTGAACAGGTTGGGAGGATGTTGTAAAGACTGTCGGAAGCCAGGGACGGCTGTAGTCAAGCGTACAGGAATGTATTTACAGCGTGTCTTTACAACAACCGGTTTTCCGGACCGTCGGGTTATTTCCCGAGGCGGAAAAGATGGGGTGAGTGATGGGATTCGAACCCACGACCACCGGAACCACAATCCGGCGCTCTACCGGCTGAGCTACACTCACCATGCCTGTGCCGGGCTGACTCCCTGCCTTCGCAGGGGCAGGCGCCGGCATCCGGTAACAACCCGTCGCCCCAGCTTACAACATGCCGGAGCAGGCTGCGTCGACACATTAATTGGCGCGCCCGAGAGGACTCGAACCTCTAACCCTCGGCTTAGAAGGCCGATGCTCTATCCGGTTGAGCTACGGGCGCAACACCTGATATTCTCTCCCTGCGTCCCCCGTTCGTCCCACAGGGACACATTGCATAATGGTCGGGGCAGAGGGATTTGAACCCCCGACCCTCTGCTCCCAAAGCAGATGCGCTACCAGACTGCGCCATGCCCCGATCCGCCGAGCGCAATCATACGCTCTGAACGAGGATACGTCAATCTTGGGAATTAAGAATTAGGAATTAAGAATTAGGAATTGAAGGCGTTAGCGTTACATGGCTTTGTGGGCAAAACCTGTTAATGCCTTCTTGGGAATTAAGAATTAGGAATTGAAGGCGTTACATGTCTTTGTAGGAAAAACCTGTTACTGCTGCAATCCATAAATTCCTAATTCCTAATTCTTAATTCCTAATTCCTAATTCTTAATTCCTAATTCCTACCCCCTCCTCCAGCTAGTCCCCCCGGGACCGTCTTCCAGGATGATGCCCTGTTCGGATAACTGCTCGCGTAGTTGGTCCGCCGTGGCGTAGTCCTTGTCTGCCTTAGCCTGTGCGCGCTGTTGTATCAGGCGGGTTATCTCCTCGGTGGAGATGTCTTCTTCCCCAACACCGGCATGCAGGAACTCGGCCGGCGCCATTTGCAGGATGCCCAGGACGTCCCCGAGTTGCAGCAGAGTCCGGGCCAGGCAGGCTGCACGCGCCGATGACTTGTCATCCAGTCGGTTGATCTCGCCGGCGACCTCGTGCAGTACCGTGATCGCCTCGCGGCTGTTGAAATCATCATCCATGGCTTGTTGAAAACGTGTCCGGTAGTCGTTGTCCAACTCACCCTGGCCGGGGTCAAGCGCGCGCATGGACGTGTACATCCGGGTCAGGCCGGCCCGGGCTTCATCCAGGTGCGCGTCGGAGTAATTCAGCGGGCTGCGGTAGTGGCTGGAGAGAATGAAAAAGCGGATGACCTCGGGCAGGTAGCGCGCCATCACTTCCCGGATGGTAAAGAAATTACCCAGTGATTTGGACATTTTCTCATCGTCAACCCGCACGAAGCCGTTGTGTATCCACAGGTTCACGAAGCGCTTGCTGCCGGCGCCGCGACTCTGGGCAATTTCATTCTCGTGGTGCGGGAAGCGCAAGTCCTGGCCACCGCCGTGGATATCGAAATCATTGCCCAGGCAGTGCGTGGACATGGCGGAGCACTCGATATGCCAGCCCGGCCGGCCCCGGCCCCAGGGTGAATCCCAGGCCGGTTCACCGGGCTTTTGCGCCTTCCACAGCACGAAATCCACCGGATCAGACTTGGCCTCCTGCACGTCCACACGAATGCCGACCCGCAACTCGTCGATGTTCTTGCCGGACAGCTTGCCGTAGTCCTCGAACTCACTCACGTCGTAGAACACGTCGTCATTCTGCGCCTGGTAGGCATAGCCGTTCTCCAACAGGCAGCTGATCATGGCGATGATCTGCTCGATATGGTCTGTGGCCCTGGGTTCACTGTCGGGGACCAGCACGTTCAACGCGGCAAAATCCTCGTTCATGGCCTCGATAAAGCGTCCCGTCAACTGCTCGAACGGCTCGCCGTTTTCCCGGGCGCGGGTGATGATCTTATCGTCTATGTCAGTTATATTGCGTACATAATCCACTTCGTAACCGCGAAAGCGGAGATAGCGGACGATCATGTCGAACACCAGGATCATGCGCGCATGACCGATATGGCAGTAATCGTAAACCGTGATGCCGCACACGTACATGCGCACCCTGCCCGGTTCGATTGGCTGGAATTTTTCCTTTTGTCGCGTGAGTGAGTTGTATATAGTCAGCATGGGGTAATGTGGTAACAACACGAAACGGGCATGGTATCAAAAGAACGCGCGCAATGGACACGTTATTTATCTCCGATTTGCATTTAGCCGGCGAACGACCCGACAAGATCGAGTTATTCCGGCAGTTTTGCGCAGGCCCGGCGCGCAACGCGGGCGCGGTGTACATCCTCGGTGACCTGTTCGAGCTTTTCTGGACCGGCAACGATGAATGCACACCGCCCGTGCCGGAAGTGCTGGCCGCGCTGCGTGAGTGCAGCCGGCACAACCGTGAAATCTACCTGCTGCGGGGGAACCGCGACCTGATGCTGGACCGGGGTTTCTGCGAACTGACCGGCTGCAAGCTGCTGGGCGATGAGACTGTGATCGACGTTGACGGCAAACCCACGCTGATCATGCACGGCGACCTGCTGTGCAGTCGTGACACAAGCTACCAGCGCTACCGGCAATTCCTGGAAACCCCGTTGGTGCGCCGCCTGTTTCTGGGCCTGCCGCGCCCGTTGCGGCTATTCCTGACCCGCGGCCTGCAACCACTGCTGAAACGATCGGCGGCAACAAAGCCGCCTGAGATCATCGACGTGGACCCGGCAACCGTGGCAAGCTACATGTACAAACACAATACCACCGAACTGATTCACGGCCATACCCACCGGCCCGGCGCTCACCATTTCACCCTGAACGGCCAACCCGCCCGCCGCATCGTCCTCGGCGACTGGTATGAACAGGACTCCGTGCTGGTGTGCCGGGACGGGGAACGGAAACTCCTGCGCGTGAGTGAGTTTCTGCAATCAGCAGGTTAGGTTATTGTCCGCGGATGACGCGGATGAAGCATCTCAGCTTATCCAACCGGTGATGGTCATCAGGCCCAGCACGATCAGCCAGACGATCAGGGTGCGGTTGATCAAGGCCATGGTTTCCTTGAGGCGGTTGATGAAGTTCGCCTTGTCCGTATCCGCCTTGTTTCCGGGCTCGTAGTGCAGCGCGCCGAAGCCGGCCTGGGCGATGACGTCCCGGCTGATTGCCAGGGTATGGCCGGGCACCGTGCGCCAGCTTTCCAGCGCGCTGACCAGGCTGCCACCCAGGGCGAACCCCAGGGCGAGCAGGCGCGCAGAGGGCCACATCAGGATATTGTGCAGATCCCTGACTGCGCCGGCATAGCCGTCATCGGACTTTTCATAACGTTGCGTCAGGTTCAGCACCAGGCAGTACAGCAGCGCTCCTACCGCACCCAGCAGCAGAAACCAGAAGATAACGGCAAACAGGTATTCATGGGCGCGCAGCATAATTGAACCCAGCACCCGCCCCTCATCGACCGCGCCGTCTTCCGACTCGCCGTACAAAATCTGCGCCAGGGTTGCCTCCCCCGCGGCCGCATCGTCCTGGTCCAGGGCATCCACGTAGCCGTCCACCAGTGACTTCAGCGACGGCCCGAAGCTGTAAACCAACGCCAGGAAGGACAACACGAACCCCAACAGGAAATGCAGCTCACTGGCAAGGTAAACCAGGACAGCCAGCGCGGCCAGGGGGATAACCAGGGTAAGCAACAAACCACAGGGGCCGTTCCAGTAGGTGACACCTGCCAGCCTGCCCCCCAGCCACTCATGGTAACGCTCAAACCAGGACAGGTTCCGATACCGGTCGAAACTGCCCAGCCGGAACTCCACCCCCAGCGCAATCAATACCGTAATCAGGTTCATGGGACAATCATACAGCTAACCCAGCATCGAATAAAGCCTTTCCCAGTCAAACGCCGGGCCGGGGTCGGTCTTGCGGCCCGGGGCGACGTGGCAGTGCCCGCGGATATTTTCCGGGGTCAGCCGCGGCCAGGCTTGTTGCAACACTGTTATGACCCGGACCAGGGTTTCATACTGGGCGGGTTCATAGGCCGCGTCGTCCGTGCCTTCCAGTTCGATGCCGATGGAAAAGTCGTTGCAGTTTTCCCGCCCGTTGAAGGCAGAACGGCCGGCGTGCCAGGCGCGCCGGTGGAACGGCACGAACTGGGCGACGTCTCCGTTCCGGTCGATGAGCAGGTGCGCAGAGACTCGCAACCCGCGGATGTGCTGGAAATAAGGGTGCGCGTCATGGTGCAGCGTGTTGCAAAACAACTGCTCGATGCAGGGCGTGCCGAACTCCCCCGGCGGCAGGCTGATGCCGTGAATGACGAGCAGGTCTATCTCAACTCCTTGCGGTCGCTCGTCACAGTTTGGCGACGCAACACACCGCACGTTCGTCAGCCACTGCGCCTGGTCATCGAGTTTTAGGTTCATGTTGTTAGTGTACACCCCACCACTCCTGCGCAAGCAGGAGTCGGGTGGTTCTTCCCCGCTTCCTGCTCATTTTACACTACATGATTTTACTGATATGCGACTGTTCAGTAAACTGTCAAGCAATGCGAACCACCGTCAACATACCCGCCGATATTGCCAGCACGGTGCGGCGCGCGCTGAATGAGGACCTGGGGACGGGTGATCTTACGGCCAGGTTGCTCCCAGAACAGGGCGCGGGCACGGCGCAGGTGATCTGCCGCGAGCACGCCGTCCTGTGCGGCGCGCCCTGGTTTGATGAGGTGTTCAGGCAACTGGACCAGCGGGTACGCGTTGACTGGCAGAACCGGGACGGCGACCCCATTGAACCCGACCAGACCGTCTGCACCCTGTCCGGCCCGGCGCCGGCGCTGCTCAGTGGTGAGCGCACCGCGCTGAACTTTTTGCAACTGTTGTCGGGCACGGCCAGCGTCACCCGGGAGTATGTGTCCCTGATCGCGCACACGAAGACCCGCTTACTGGACACGCGCAAGACCTTGCCCGGTCTGCGCTCGGCGCAGAAATACGCGGTCCTGTGCGGCGGCGGCGTCAACCATCGCATGGGCTTGTATGATGCAATCCTGATCAAGGAAAACCACCTCCGCGCCAGCGGTTCCATCAGCGCCGCACTGGCGCAGGCCAAGGCAACGCAGCGCCGTATCGAAATTGAGGTGGAAGACGAGACGCAACTCGAGGAAGCGCTGGCGGGCGGCGCCGACGTGGTAATGCTGGACAATTTCAGCCTGGAACAGGTCCGGCGCGCGGTACGACTGAATAACGGCCGGGCGCACCTGGAAATATCCGGCGGGGTGGATAAGCAGGCGCTGGCGGAACTGGCCGAGACCGGTGTGGACTATATCTCGTCAGGCGCGCTCACCAAGCACGTGCAGGCGGTGGATTTTTCCATGTTGATGACCGGGCACACGGTATAACGCATGAGCCTGCGCGTCCGCCTCGCCCTGCTGATTACGCTGCTGTTCATTGCGGTGCTGTGCGCCGGTAGCATTTACGCCATTATCAACGCGCGCAAGACGATTACGGAAGAAATACAGTCCGCGGCGTTGCTGACTTCCAACATGCTCGCGGCATCCGTCTCCGCCATACAGCATACGGGCGACCCCGGCCTGTATGACGAACTGCTGTCCGAACTGGACCGGATGGAGACCACGCGCCACCTGCAGATTATTATCTCGCTGGACTCGAACACAAGCAGCGTGCAGGCGCTGCAACCCGGCCTGCCCATTGAGGCCGATGCGCCGCGCTGGTTTGTCAACCTGGTCAAGCCGCCGGTGATGGAGTTCAAACGGGTGCTTACCAGTGTGGACTCGTCGGGGACCGAGATACTCATCCGCACCGACCCCTCCGACGAGATCGGTGAAGCCTGGCACGAGACTCGTGATTTCCTGTTGCTGCTGGTGTTGTTCACCGCGCTGGCAAACCTGCTGGTCTATTTCATCCTGGGCCGGGACCTGGCGCCCATCGAAGCGATCCTGTCCGGCCTGGAGCGGATTGAAAAAGGCGACTACCGGCTACGGCTACCGAAGTTCACGTCTGTTGAGTTTTCCCGCATCTCCGAGCGTTTTAACCACCTGGCGGGAGTCCTGCTGCAGAACCGGGAGGAAAACCGGCGCCTGACCCGGCGCTCGCTGGAAATCCAGGAAGAAGAGCGGCGGCGTCTGGCGCAGGAACTGCACGATGAACTGGGCCAGTCGCTGAGCGCGATAAAAGCCATTGCCACCTCCATGGAACAGGACTCCGCGCAAACCGCGACGACGGTGACCGAGAGCGCCGGTCTTATCAAGAATATGGCCGATGACATGTATGGCGTGGCGCGCGGCATGATCCGCGAGTTGCGCCCGGCGGTGCTGGATGAACTGGGCCTGGTGCCGGCCATACAGCAACTGGTGGATGACTGGAATTCGGCCCATGCCGATACCTTTTGCCACCTGGACCTCAGGGGAGACTGCTCCAGGGCTGCCGGCGTGGTAAAAATCAACCTCTACCGCATCATTCAGGAGAGTCTCACCAACGTCGCACGCCATGCCGAGGCAAAAAATGTGCACGTGCTGCTGCACGCGCGCGCCGACGCCACGCTGTCCCTGACAATACGGGACGACGGCGCCGGTTTCGACCAGACCCAGACCCGCGCCGGCATGGGTTTGACCGGCATGCGCGAGCGGGTGGACAGCATGGGTGGCGAGTTGCACCTGGAAACAGGCGTGAACCAGGGCGTAAAACTGACTATAATCCTGCCTGTGGAGCCGCAGTAGGATCCCTCACTACCTGATGATGCACACACAAAACAGCAAAATCCGTATTCTCCTGGTCGATGACCACGCGGTGGTGCGCGCCGGTTACCAGATGCTGTTGAAGCAGTCGGACAAGACGGAGATCATTGCCGAGGCGGCCAGCGGCGAGCAGGCCAGCAAGCTGTTCAGCGACCTGGCCCCGGACGTGGTGGTGATGGACCTGTCACTGCCCGGTATCAGCGGCCTGGAAGCTATCCGCCGCATCATCCGTAAAGATGCGAACGCCAAAATCCTGGTGTTCAGCATGCACGAGGACACGGTATTCGTGGAGCAGGCCTTGCGCGCCGGCGCGCGCGGCTACCTGACCAAGAACAGCGCGCCCAAAACCCTGGTGAATGCCATCGAAGAGATCGCTGCAGGCCGTATCTATATCGACGACCGGGTGGTGCAACACCTGGCATTCCGGCAGGCGCGGGACGAAATCGGACCGTTTGCCAGCCTGTCCACGCGGGAATTCGAGATCTTCTGCCTGCTGGCGGAGGGGTTAAGCACCAGCGAGATAGCCTCCCGCCTCTCTATCGGTTATAAAACCGTCGCCAACTACAGTTCCCAGATCAAAAACAAACTGGAAGTCAACACCACCGCCGAACTGGCGCGCCTGGCCATTCGGCACAACATCCTGCAGGCTTGATACTGTGTCCCTTCGGGACCTGTGTCACTGGATTCCCGCAGGGCGACTCCCTATCAGAGCTTGCTCTTCACCAGGTCGTACACGGTTTCCGTGGCGACGCCGGCGCCGGAGAGTACGAACTCCAGCTTGTCGCGCCGGTCCCGTACGAATGCATCATCCTTGATGCCGCCGATATTGATATAAACGTTCAGGGCCGCGCTGCGCAGCGCGGCGTGCGCGGCCAGTACCGCGACCCCGGCGTCGCTGATAACGTTGAGGTTGCCTTTCTCCGCCACCGGGCGGCATAACTCGATGATGTCGGCGCACAGTTGCGCGCAGGCCAGCGGCACGTCGGTGGCCGCTTTCAGGGCAGCCTGTATGGCCGCGGACCTGGCCGTCTTCTCGTCCTCGGTCTCCCTGCTCATGCCGTAAGCCGCCATGACCTGGTCGAATACGTCAACGTCTGCCTGGATCATGCCGGTCACCTGGGCGCGCAGCGCTTCCGCGCGCGCCAGCAGCTCCCGCATCTCCGCATCGACGTGTTCATAGTTCTTTTTACCCACGGTGAGATTGGCCACCATGCTGAGCAGGGCCGCGCCCATTGCCCCCATGATTGCGGCGGCGCTGCCCCCGCCCGGGGTGGATGCCCTGGAAGCAAGTTGATCGAGAAATGTCTGAAGTTGCTGCTCGGTAAACATGTAATGCTCCTGTGTAATTTTTTCTGGTTTTTTACAAACGCCTGTTATAATGAGCGCCAAAGTATAACGGATTTAGCCCCGGTGTTGCAGATGAAATCGGACAAATCCGTCCCTCGCTCGCCGAACCACCTGGCCGGGTTCAACGCGGCTTCAGTACTATCTTCCGATAACCAAGCACTACGAGGAATCAAAATGAAAAAACTCCTGTTTCAACTGGATACCGATCCGCATGCCGCGGTCTTCGACGCCGTGGTCGGCTTTGACGGCGGCGCCGACCACGTCATCGGCCACGGCGGTTGTACCCCCGACAATGTCCGCGCGCTGGTGGACGGCGCCATCTTCACCCGCAGTCCCAAGGAAAAGAAAAACACCGCCCTGTTCATCGGCGGTAGCGATATGGTAGCCGGGGAACAGTTGCTGGACGCAGTGCAGCAGGTCTTCTTCTCCAACTTCCGCGTCTCCGTCATGCTGGACAGCAACGGCAGCAACACCACTGCCGCGGCCGCGTCAGCCAAACTCCTGGCCAGCGGCGGCGTTAGCGGCAAGAAAGTGGTCATACTGGGGGGCACCGGCCCGGTGGGCCAGCGCGCCGCGGTGATGCTGACCCGGGAAGGCGCCGAGGTGGTATTGTGCTCACGCGGCCAGGCCCGCGCCGAGGCTGCCTGTGACGCCATCAAGGATCGTTTCGACGTTGGCGTGACGCCGTTGGGCACCGCCACCGATGCAGACCGCGCCGC
The DNA here is from genome assembly GCA_965116585.1 of Gammaproteobacteria bacterium. Taxonomy (GTDB): domain Bacteria; phylum Pseudomonadota; class Gammaproteobacteria; order Eutrophobiales; family Eutrophobiaceae; genus JAAXHV01. The sequence continues at coordinate 349,426 of OZ220714.1, forward strand.
GGCCGTTGCGGACGCGCAGATCGTGATCGCCACCGGCGCCGCCGGGGTGCAGTTGCTCAGCCGGGATGCCTGGGAAAACAACGCGTCCATCGAGATGCTGGCCGATGCCAACGCCACCCCGCCCCTGGGGATAGAAGGTGTGGACATGATGGACCGCGGCGAAGTGCGCAACGGCAAGACCTGCTGGGGCGCCATCGGCTTCGGTACGCTGAAACTGGCCCTGCACCGGGCCTGTATTGCAACCTTGTTTGAAAGTAATGATAAGGTTCTGGACGCCGAAGAGATCTTCGCGCTGGCGAAAACCATGAGTTGATTGTAATCTGCCCTGCAGGGTCGTAGCCAGGGAATTAACGAGCGCGGACCATTCCTGCGCAAGCAGGCATGGAGGCAATAAGATTGCTGGTTATCCACCTGCTATTTCAAATAGCTCCAGCTCGTTGCCGTCCGGGTCGAGTACGTAGATGGCCTTGCCGTACGGGCCGGGGCCGAGTTCGCCTCTGGGGAATTCCGCGCCGGTTTGCTTCAGCTTTTCGTACAAGGCCTCGACGTTCCTGACTTCAAAAGCCAGGTGGTCCATTTGCTTCATGTCACCGGGGCCGCCGGCGGTTAACCCCAGTCCTTCCCTGGTTGCGATAAACGGGCGCCCGTCGGGGAGTGGTTTGGCATCGACACGGTGCGTAAAACCCAGGGTATTCAGGTAGAAATCCATGGACTTTTCCAGGTCGCTGACCATCAGCAGGAGGTGATGCACGTACACGGGCCTGGGTTGCAGTTGCTGGTCCACCCACCCCAGGAAGTCCGCAGAGTTGCAGGTAATCCCCAGGTACTGGCGCCACACTTGTTTTGCGTTCTCCTCCCAGTCCGGATTAACGCCTGAGATACAGTCCTCGATTCCAACCACGTCAAAATCACGCAGGTAGGCCTCCCGCATCGTGGTTTCAACACACGCGTTCGCGGTCAATCCGGTGATGAACAAGGCTTCAACACCCAGTTGCTCCAGCAGGAGTTGCAAGCGCGTCTCATAAAACCCGCCAAAACGGTGTTTGCGAACCACCCGCGTCGGGTCCGTCACCAAGTCTTGCAATTCATCCACAACCTGCGCGTCCCAGGTGCCCGCCAGGGCAGACACCCCCTTGCGTTTGGATGTATGGGAGGGCAGACGCTTGCGTGCGCGCCGATAGTCTGTCGCAAAGTGTTCCTGTACCGTCCACAGCACCGGCAACTCCACCTCATGGCAGCGTTCTATGACCGTCCTCAGCGGCTTGATAACGCACCCCAGGCGCTCGGTGTCAAGGCCGGATTTGCCCAGCGTGCCTTCCTTGTGGCAAAACGCATTTTGCGCATCGATGACGATGAGCGCAGATTTTCTGAGATCCAGCAGTTCCAGTGACATGTCAGCCCCCCTGCCGGTCTGGACCGAGGACGCCGGCCCGCGCCCAGTCCTCCAGTTCATATTCCTGGATGATAACGTGCAGGCCATCCGCGTTGGCATCGGCATGCTCAACCATGGCGTCCGTAATCGCTTTTGTTAATTTTCGTTTTTGCTCAACGGTGCGGCCTTTCCACATCTGTACAGTCACTACAGGCATATTCAATCCTCCCCTACCAACAGCAATCAATTACCGCTGTCATACAAGGTTGTGGTTGTTGGCACGTCTTCACCGTGCAAGCCGGCGCGTGCGACGGCGGCGGCTGCAAGTTCCCGTGCCTTGTGTTTAATTTGCTGCTCATCAACGCCGCGCACCTTGCCGTCCCGGTACAAGGCGACCCCATTCACCCAGGTTTCCCTGACGCTGGCAGTTGAGGCGGAAAACACCAGGGCCTGCAACGGATCGTGAAACGGTGTCCATTCGACGTGGTCAAGATCGAACAGGATGAAGTCAGCCTTTTTGCCAATCTCGAGAGAACCTATTTCATCGTCCCACAGCAACGCCCGGGCGCCTTCTATGGTGGCCGCGCGCAAGGCCTGGCGCACCGTTAGAATATCCGCTTGCAAGCGCGCATCCTTGAACATCCCCGCGACCAGGAACATCTGCCGCATCAGGTTCATATTCCCGGCTGCGGAAACGCCATCGGTGCCCAGGCCAACCGTCACACCGGCGTCGATCAATTCCGGGTATTTGCCGACTGAGGTCGCGCCCTTGCCCAGTTTGAACGAGGAAGAAGGGCAAAATGCCACTTTCGTGCCATAACCTGCCAGTGTCCCCACCTCTTCGTCACTCACGGCGGCGGCGTGAGCGATGACCAGGTTGTCACCCAGTCCGCCGGCCTGCTCTATGCGGCTGATCGGCCAGACCCCGTATTTGTTTTCACAGACCTGTGCTTCTTCCATGCTGGTCGCCAGGTGGTATGTGGTACCCACCCCCAGCTTGTCGGCAAGTTCCCGTGCACCCACGTGCAAGGCCAGTGTGCACGGTTCCTTGCCTTCAATATTTACCCAGCAACGCACCCGTCCATCCAGTGCGCCATGGTAGGTTTCCACACAACGCTCAAGTTCGTGCAACGCGCTGTGCGCATCGGCAAAGAAATGATGCGCCACCATCTGCCCGGTCCAACCTCTGGGCATGACCTCCGGCGGATTATCGGCCGCGTGGCGGCCGGTAATCCCGCGCATGCCGGTTTGTTCCAGCGCACGCACGGTAATACCGGGGTCGTATTGTGAGCCCATGTCCAGAAAACAGGTAGTGCCGCCGCGCAACATCTCGGTCATGCCCAGCAGCGCGCCCCAGTATTCATCCTCCGCGCTGATATGCGCATAAAACGGTTTGGCCCAGTGGAACACCCAGGCGCGGGTATTGAGGTTGTCCGGAAATACCGCCCGGGACAGGGTTTCCGAAAGGTGTACGTGGGCATCGATGAATCCCGGACACATCCCGTTCAGGGTACCGTCCTTGACCAGGTCAAATCCGTTGCGGGAATGCCTTTGTGCAACCTCTGCGGTCGGGCCCAGGTCAATGATCCTGTCATCTTCGATGACGAGCGCCGCATCACGCAGTACGCGGTCGTCCTTGTCCACAGTCAGGATGAAATCAAGATGTTCAATGAGCGTCTTCATGCAACGACCAGCAAGGTATCCGTATCGGTGTAAGCGGATAAAAGTTCGGCGCCGGTGTCAGTCACCAGGACAATATCCTTGTTCTGCATCCCGAAGCCATGGCCGGTGTTATACACCAGCGGCTCTATGCCCAATACCATGCCTGCCTCCAACGGCACGTCCGAATACATTCCCAGGTACGGTTCCTCGTGCAAATGCAGCCCGATGCCGTGACCGATGAATTGTATCGGCGGCAAGTCCAGTTTTGCCAGGTGGCTGATAAATGCCTCATAGATTCTTTTGGAACTGGCGCCGGGTTTGATCATGTCCAGCACCAGGTATTTGCACTCCACCAGGTTTTTCCAGATTTTTTCTGCGTGCTGCGGTGCAGCTTGCACCATGGCAGTCCGGCAAACGCCGGCATGGTAGCCGTTGATCACCGAAAATATCTCCACCCGGCAAATATCACCCTGCTCCAGTTTGCGCATGGAAGGCCCGACGTTGGGATACACGCTCCTGGGGCCGCTGGCAACTATCATCAGTTTGAAGTGGTCTGCGCCCAGGGTATAGATATGCATGGTCAGTCCTGCGGCGATGTCCATTTCAGTGGCGCCGGCGCTGACCTCGTGCAATGCCCTGCAGATCGATTCATCGGCAATCCGGGCCAGGCGCCGCATCAATGCTATTTCGTACGGGGTCTTGATTTGGCGCAACCGGTCCAGACCGGCGTCGGCGGCGACGAAACGGGTGCCGGGTGAAGCCTGGCACAAGGCCGCGTAGTCATTGGCAAACAGGTAATTCAACTCCGTGCCTACCTGTGCGCCCTCCAGGCCCAGATCGCGCAACAACCCGGCCAGCGCGTGCATGGGTTTATCGGTAAATTCACCCCACACCCTTACCTCTGCGCCGTTGACCCGGCTGGTTACCGTGGTTTCTTCCATATCCACTGCCAGGTAGGCGCAGCGGCCATCTGCGGTGATGACCACGGCCGCGTGGCGCCAGCGCATCAATGGCTGGGAAGGGACGACAAAACCGGATACGTAGGCAAAATTTTCCGGAGACAGGCAGACCAGGCCGTCCAAACCGGTTTCAGCCATGCTCGCCATCAATCCTGTTGCTATGTCACTGCGCATATCTTGTGTTTGCTCTGTCAGGCGCCGGGGCGCCGGTTCGCGGGATTATAAAGAATGATCGTAACTTGTGATTACAATTTATACAACAAAAGGGCGCGTCGACTCACTGCGGCGCCGGTGGCGCCGGATCAAGCGGTTCCCCCGCGCGGATAACAAGTCTTTCAGCAGGCCGTCTGGACAGCACCTCGTCAAAGCTTTGCCCTTGCACAAGCACCATGTCGGCGCGCTCGTGCACGGTCGGTTCGACCTTGCCGTCGCACACGGCTGCCACCAGGTCTGCGCTTGCATCAAGCTGTGCCGCCAACATGCCCAGGTAAGCCGTATCCAGCAAATCCGCATCGCCATAGGGATAGAATGCGTCACAAACGTTATCGCTGGCAAAACGTACTGCAATGCCGGCCTCGATCAGCTCCTGCACGCAGGTCAGGCCGCGCCGTTCCGGTGTACCCTGCCCGCGGTCCTGCAGGTAAAGATTGGTGGTGGGCAGGGCCACTACTTCAATCCGGGCCTGTGCCAGTTTATCGATAATCCTGTTGCGCGTGCGCGGCGCCAGCGCGGCGAGGACGCAACCGTGGCTGAGCGTGACGCGCCCCTGGCGGCCATTGCTGATAGTTGCATCCGCCAGGTACTCCATGGAGGCCAGATCCGCCAGCAGGTGCTCGTCCTGGTGCAGGTCAACAGCCACGTCCAGTTCCAGTGCCAACTCCAGTACGGCATCAAGCGCGCGCTGCGGTTCAGGATAAAGCGCCGGCGCCGCGCCGATGAGATCGGCGCCGCGCGCCAGCGCTTCCCGGATCATTGACTTGCCCTCGGCGCCGGCAGGGTCAAGACGCGCCGTTGCAAAGGCAACAACCTCTATGTCCAGCGCGCCGGCCATGCCTGCCTTGGCATCCAGGGTGCCTTGCAGCGCGCGGAAGCGGGTATCCATATCCATGTCAGCATGAGTCCTGAGGCCCGTGGTACCATGGAAACGCGCCCGTTGAAACAGCTCCCAGGCATGGTGGCAGTATTGTTCGGCAGTAAAGTGCTTGAGCAAGTCCTCAGTCAGGGCAATGGCGTGTGCAAACGAATCAGGTTTCACTCCCGCCCGCGTGAACGCCCTGTTGGCGTGTACGTGTTTATCTACCAGGGGCGGCAGGCAGATCCACTCAACCGGCGCCGCAAGTTTCCGTATGCCTGCTATGCTGCCGTCGCAGATACTGATCTCCAGTGCCTCGTTCGAGCCGGGAAAAGCAACGTTGCGCACGAGCATGGCGCCGCTTTCCGCAGTGGTGACAGGATTATCGACGGCACCCACGCTCAGCACCCGGGGCGTGTGATACAGCTACCGCGCCCGTATTGATCCTCGTCCACTGCCCCGTTTTCATACACGACGCGACCGTTGGACAGCGTCATCACCGGCCAGCCTTTCAGGTTCATGCCCTGGTAGATACAGGTACCGTGTCCGCTATGCGTGACCGGGCGTTCTTCCTCCAGGTCCACCAATACCAGGTCCGCGTCGGCGCCCGGTTCCAGCGAGCCCTTGCGCGGGTAAAACCCGAAGCGTTGCGCCGGCCCGGTGGAATTTACACGTACCAATTGCGATAGGGTCAAGCCGCGCTGTAGCACGCCATGGGTAATCAGTAACGGCAATTCCCAGGGAAAGCTGACGACACCGGGAAATTCCGTCCACAGGTCTTCACCTTTCTTGGGCAGGAACGGCACGTGGTCGCTGCCGATGGAATTGACCTTGTTTGCCAGCATCCCCCGCCACAACCATTCCTTTTGTTCTTCATCGCGCAGGGGCGGCGAAATCTTGGCCGTCATATCCAGGTCCGCATCGTAACAGGTGCGGGTCAGGTAATGCGGACAGGTTTCCACGGTCACGTCCACACCTCTTGTCCGTGCTTCCAGCGCCAGGTCCGGTCCCGCGCCCACTGAGGTATGCACCAGTTGCAGGGAACAACCGGTGCGTTCCGCCAGGAAAATCATGCGCTTGATGGTCTCCACCTCGCAGAATGCGGGCCGCGATTCCGTGTACGCGCCCAAATCCTGGCGTCCGGAGGCCATCACGTCTTTCTTCACCCAGGCAGCAATGGCAGTATTTTCACAATGTACCGATACCACGCCGCGCGGCAGTCTGGCCACCTGCAACATGGTCGCATACACCCAACCGTCATTGGCCGGTACGATGCCGATGGGATTATCCGGCTCGTAACCGAAGTACAGTTTGAATGACTGTACCCCGGTATGTTCGACTATGCGCGGAATTTCGTGAATATGTTCTTCCCGCTGTATGCCGAAATGAAAACCGAAATCGATGCACACGTTTTCCTCGCCGATGCGGCGGCGCTCATCGTAAAACGGCAGATAGGATTCTTTCTTGTTGCGGATATACAAGAAAATGGTGGAGATTCCACCCCGCGCGGCCTGCGCCGTCTCGGTGCGCATGTCCTCGTCGTAAGGATACGCGACCCCCAGGTGGCAATGGGTATCTATCACGCCCGGTAACAGGCAGCGGCCTTCGGCATCGACCACGCGCCGTGCCGGCGGCAGGGCATCGTTGGCCCCGGTCATGAGTAACTTGCCGTCCTTGACAGCCACACCGCCAAAGAATTCACCCGTGTGTTCGACCACCCGGGCATTACGAATAGTGAGATCTGCTTTCATCACTTTTGCTCCGCCAGTATCCTGCTGATGATCCGGCAAATACCGGTCCATTGACTGCCGCCTACCGTGATCGGCGCCCGGCGCCCCAGGGCGCGGGCCCATAGCGCCTTGCGGCCGGTGCTTTCCGCATACGCCAGGTCCACACCGCCGGGCGGTGCGGACAAATCCATAACCAGGGCGGTGGCGGGCAGTTCATCAATGATTTGCCGGGTCACGATAGGCGCCGGAACGGTTGACAGCATCATGTCAAAACCGGATGCGGCGGCGGCCAACCGCTCCAGGGGCAACCCGTCGGCGCCCAGCGTAGCGGCCGCGGCGCGCTGTACCGGGTTGCGCGCCGCCACCGTTACCTGCGCGCCCAGGGCGACCAGCGTGCGCGTCAATACTGAGCCGATATTGCCCTGGCCCACCACGCAGATATGCGCCTTGTGAATGGTGATAGCTGTGTTTTCGATGATGATCCTGAGCGCCGCTTCGACAATGGCCGGCGCGCGTAACAGCATGAGTTCCTGGTCGTGTTCATATTCGTGGATAGCGATCCCGAGTTTGTTGGTCGCCTGCGCCAGTCCCGCATCCGCCTTTCCCAGAATGATATGGGCGCCGCCAGCCATGACCGACAACAGGTCTTCCCCGGGGACAATTTTTTCATTGGCAAAAATGCTACCGTCCGTTGCCATGCCCGGTATTGGCATCAGGCAAAAATCAGCATCCTGCAAGCATTCCCCGGCCGTCTGCGCCAGGGTGACGCCGCTTATCCCGGCTTCCGGCCAGGGAAAACCATAGGCCATGACGGCGGCGCCGGTGGTTGCGGCCAGGCGCGCGATCTCCTGTTCCCGCTCATCGCCGCCGAGTATGGCTATTTTCAGCGCGTGCCATGTTGCGGCAATATCATGTGCATCAGACATCGTAGCTTTATCCCGTTCTGTTGTGTGTAACCAGGTTAAGTAATGCTGCCTTGTCCATTCCGTCAATGCCCAGCGCCGCGGCAGAGCGGCCCGCGTCCTTCATGTCCGCCCCCACCAACAACTCCGCCAGGTGCATCAATGAGCGGGCAACGGGTACGTCCACCCCGGCAATACCGGCCAGGGCGAGAAACGGTTTTATCCCGTACCAGAAGTCTTCTCGGTAGTACCGGTGCGCGAGGGAATCCGGCGCCTTGATGCTGCTGTTGGCCTCACCGCCCCGGATCGCCGCAGCCAGTCCGGCCGCGCGCGCCGCAGCGCGTTCAATGGTGCCAATGGATTGCATTTCGGCAAACAGGTCAGGCAACCCGTAGCCATACGCCCTGGCAACAGCCAGGCGTTCAGCGTCCAGCGCCGCCATAATGCGCCCCACGCCATCCGGCAGTCCTTGTACGTAAAAGGTAAAATCACCATTGCATGACTCCACCCAGGCCGCGCCCAGTATGGCGCCGGGCGGGTGCAGGACCATATTGACGTTGGCCAGACCGGTCGCGAGCACGTCAGCGGCTGTTTCCGCTACCGGATACAGGTGTTTTGCGCTTGCCAGCGCACTGCCACCACCCGGCATGGCCGCCACCCAGACATGCTGTGCCGCGCCCGTGATCGATACCGTATCAGGCTGCGGCTTGCGCGCCACGTAGGTCAGTGTGGAAAACTCGGCGATGGGAGGGGGTGACGCCTGGTGGCGCTGAAACACCGCCACAAATTCCAGCGCGCCGCCGGTATGCCCCGGGTTGAGGATGACGGGTATCGTACCGGCGCCGAGTCGGGCCAGCGCCGCGGCAACGTGGCTGTGGGCCGAAACGGGCAGGCACACAAGAATACTATCCACACCCGCAACAGCCTCGGCCAGGTTTGTCGTCATCAGTTCCGGCCTGGCCATGCCCTCGCCAAAGACGCCGGTGTGTTTGATTCCTCCTGCGCGTCGAAACGGCAGCAAGGTGGCAGCGGAGCGGTTCCACAGGCGCACCCTGAAGCCCCGTTGCCCAAGCTCCACTACGGCGGCGGCGCCACCATTGCCGGCTCCGAGTATGGCAATGCTCATGACGCCGCGTAGCGTTTTATCTTGTCGGTATCGACTTCAATGCCAAGGCCCGGCCCTTGCGGCACGAGCACGCAGCCGTCTTCAAACCTGAACGGTTCGGTGATGAGATCGTCCAGGTAATAAATACCGGCCACCGACGGCCCCGCCGCGCCGGCGGGCCTGGATACGGGCGTGACGCTGGGCAAGGTGGCGATCTTCGATGCCGCGCCCAGGTGCAGGTTGGCCGCGTTACCGATACCGGACTCTATGGAACCGCCTATATCGCTGTACATCCCCAACGCGCAGGCAACGTCCGCTTGTTGCCGAGCCCGGTACAGGCCGCCCGGTTTGGTCACGTAACAGGAAAAACAGGCGGCGGCCTTGAGTTCATGCAGTTCCAGGATATCGTGCACGGTCCAGGCGGATTCATCCGCCATCACCGGGCAGTCAATACGTTCTGCCACGAAGGCCAGTTGTTTGTTATCCATCAATGGTTGTTCACACAGCAGGATATTGTATTCCTCCTGCCGCCGGGTCACGTTAATCGCCTCCCAGACGTTGTGATAGCCTTCGTTGCCGTCCACTCTGATCCTGACGTCGGCGCCCAGGCGCGTGCGTAAGCGCCTGACCACCTCGACGTCCCGCTCCGGGTCAAGGCCGGTCTTGCATTTCAGTGTTTTTGCACCCTCTTCGACAGCCGCAACGGCTTCATCGACACATTTTTCCACTGGCATGATGCCCAGCGAATGCGCCACCTCGATCCGATCGCGGAATGGTCCCCCCAGCAACCGGTAAACCGGCACGTTTGCCGCTTTCCCGGCAATGTCGTAACAGCCCATGTCCAGGGCCGCCTTGGCGTAAGGATTACCCTTTACCACCTTGTCCATCGTGTCATGAATGACGGCAATATCACGCGGATCCAGCCCCTTGATGGCCTCGATCAGGTGATCGGCAATCACATGCCGGACAGTCTCCGGCGATTCACCGTAATAGCGCATGCGCGCGCCGCCCCAGGAAATCCCGGCCGGCGCTTCACCCCAGCCACTGATCCCCTCGTCCGTATCCAACCGCACCACCGCGTGGTAGCCGATCGGCGCGGTCATCTTGCTTGCCCAGGTATGGTGCCGCCGGTTGGGCAGCGCCACCAGAAATATTTCGCAACCGGTAATCTTCATGGTTTCTCTTGTTGTCTGTCCCGCGCTTCATGCCGGGATTGTCAAGGAATCTCCGATCGTGTCGGAGTTTGCTTGATTATACCCATATTTTGATCACAATGTGTGATCAAAATATGGGCGTCAGGGCGGTCAGATACCGCCGAACGTGGCCCCGCCATTTACCAGGATGGTCTGTCCCGACACCATGCCGGCTGTAGGGCCGCACAAGAAGGCGACTGCGCCGGCTATGTCACGGGGACCCAGCGGTTGCTGAATGGCCTGGCCTTGCACGGCCTCGTCAAGTAGCTCCCGGCCGATGGCCTGCAGGGCGGAACCGGTGGGGACCAACCCCGGCGCCACCGCATTCACGCTGATGCCGTAAGCGCCCAGTTCCGAGGCCATGCTGCGGGTCATACCCGCCACTGCGGACTTGGCTGCCACATAATGCATCAGGTTGGGCATGCCGAAGCTGACCACGCTGGAGGAGATATTAATGATCCGGCCGGAACCCCGATCCCGCATCGATCTTGCCGCGGCGCGGCTGCACAGGAATACCGGGCGCACGTTGATCGTCATTACCTGTTCCCATTCAGCCACATCGATCTCCCAGAAGGGCCTGCGTTCAACTGCATAGAAACCCGCGTTATTCACCAGTATGTCTATCCCCCCGCACTGCCTGATGATCGCATTGAATACGTCGTTGACCTGTGCCACATCGGTTACATCGGCACGCTGCGCTGACGCGCGCCCCCCGGCATCCTTGATCGCGGCAAGCGTTTCATCCGAGGCAGCAAGATCCACCGACACCACGTGCGCGCCCAGCGCGGCCAGGGTTTGCGCGATCTCCCGTCCCAGTCCGCGCGCGCCGCCGGTGACAACCGCCACCTGTTCCGAGAGGCTTCCTGCGTCGCCGCCGCGCGCCGTCATAGCGGCCATTCGACGTGTACTGTGCGCGGGCCGTGGAAGCAGATGTTGGGCAGGTAATCGAAATGCTGCTCGGCGGCAAGCTCCATCCCGGGCAAGCGCCGGCTCAACAGTTCGAGCGTGACCCTCGCCTCCATCTGTGCCAGCGCCGCGCCCAGGCAGCGATGGATGCCGCTGCCGAAGGACAAGTGTTCTGCGGCATTATGCCGTTCCAGGTCCAGTTGGTCGGGATTCTCGAACACTTCTTCATCACGGTTGGCGGCGCCCAGCAACAGTAATAGCTGGGCGTCTTGCGGGATTCTCACGCCGGCAATTTCCAGCGCGCGCCGGGTCTTTCTGCGCCAACTGATGACCGAGGAGTCATAGCGTAGGATTTCCTCAACGGCAGCAGGTATCAAGGCCGGTTGCGCCACGATCCGGTCCCATGCTTCCCGGTGCCTGAGCAATTGCACGATACTGTTACCCAGCAGGCTGGATGTCGTTTCGTGGCCGGCGGTAAAAAAGGCAAACAGGATGCTGGCGATGACATCCAGGCTGAGAATATCATCGTTGCCGGCCCGTACCCGCAACAACTCGCTGGTCAGGTCATCGGCAGGCCGGGCCAGGCGCGCATCCACCAGTGCGCGGCAGAGCCTGAAGAAACCCGCAAGTCCGGCTGCCAGCCGGGTCTGTTCTGCCTCCGTGGGGCGGCCCCAGACGAACAGGATACGGTTTTTTGCGCCTTCCTTGATCGCCGGCGCTTGTTCATCGGGAAACCCCAGCATCTTCAATATGACCAGGGCCGGCAAGTCAAACAACAGGTCGGCCATGAGCTCGGCCTTGCCGTTTTGCCGGAAGCCATCCACGGCGCGGTTCACCACGGCGCCGACGAAGGGTTCCAGCGCGGCAATCCGGCGCGGAGTAAACGCCTTGACCACGTTCATCCGGGTCCGGGTATGCGCCGGGCGATCCGCGTTACCCAGCGCCGGCACCATGTTCCATCCCCCGTCTGTTAACGCCTGCCGGGCGGCTGCACACAACGGCTGGATCGGCATGATGGTATTCTGCGCCGAATAATTTTCGTAATCCCTGAGTACCTGCTTTACGTCGGCATAGCGGCTTACCACCCAGTGGTCGATATCTTCCGCATAAAACACCGGTGCCTGCTGCCGCACCAGTTTGAACCAGGGATAGGGATCGGATAATTGCGGCTCGTGCAGCAAGTGACAGCGGCCATGCTGTGAATTTTCGTTTATCCCGTTGCTATTCATAGTTCTTGCCCTGAAACTGGCGTTAATGAACAGGTTAGGGATAAAATGAGCGAGAATCAATAGTTACGGCATTAACAGTGATTGACAGCGACTCACAAATACCGATCAGCATAATCACGGGCTTCCTCGGCAGCGGCAAGACGACGGCGCTGAATCAATTACTGTCATCACCTGACCTGGCTGATACGGCGGTACTGGTCAACGAGTTCGGTGAGGTTGGGCTGGACCACCTGCTGGTCAGCGCGGTGGAAGACGATATTATCCTGTTGGAAGCAGGCTGTGTGTGCTGCAAGGTCAGCGATGACTTTATCTCTTCGCTGCTTACACTGCACCACAAGCGCGCGCAACAGGTTATCCCGCCATTCCGGCGGGTTATCCTTGAAACCACGGGGATTGCCGACCCCATAGCCATCTACGAACTGATACTGGCGGACCGGGAGGTTACCCGGCGTTACCTGTGCCGGCAAATCCTTACCGTTGTTGACGCGGTTTACGGTCAGGCAAATCTTGACCGGCATATCGAGGCGGTGAAACAGGTGAGTGTTGCCGATCACCTGGTCATAACGAAAACCGACCTGTGTGAAAGCGCACAGGTTGACAGCATGCAGACCAGGCTGCACAAGTTGAACCCGCTGGCGCCGATATCCTGTTCCGGCGCACAACCCGTTACGCCCGAAATTCTCCGTGCTGACGGCCGCGCCGCGCCCAACCTGGCAGGCAAACGACTGTCGGGGCAAACTACGCAGCCGCAAGCAGCAACGTCAACAGCACACGACCAGCGTTTTTCCACGTTTTCCCTGACCTGGTCCGAGGCGGTTGACTGGGAGGATTTTGTTGCCTGGCTGGAGGCGCTGCTCATCGTACGCGGGAGCAGCATTCATCGCCTGAAAGGTTTGCTCAGGGTGACCGGGGAGATGCTTCCCAGGGTCATACAAGGCGTACAACACTCCTTTTATCCCCCCACACAACTGGCGCGCTGGCCCGGCGGCAAAATGGAAACAAAACTGGTGTTTATTACCAGTGATTTCAGCAAACAGTCTGCGCTGAACAGTCTGGAACATATCCTGGATGTAGCGCCGGGATGAATGGCGAGGACTACCGGAGCAACGGCGTGGTAACGGTCCCGGCCACGCCTGTTGCGGACTATATCCCCTTCCTGCGGGAACAACTGGCGTGCATTTATCAATCCGGACAGACATTGCGGCCCTGGCTGCTGTGGGAACTGCATAATCCCTGGAGCCGGTCTGCGTTAACTGTGGATAGCTGGAAATTCCTCGAACTATGCCAGTCAGCCGCTCTGTTGCGGCTCATCACACCCTTGCTGGGCGAGGATATTATCCTGTTTGACAGCCAGTTCTCACCGGACCTGTACGACACCGGCGCCACGGCACCGGCATGGAACAATGACCGGTTGCGCTGCCCGGTAAACCCTTTGCAGGGCGTGGTAGTACGCATTCCCTTCTCGGCGCCGGTTGACGGCAGTGCCAGGTTTACCTGCCAGATGGGGCAACACGCCCAACGGGAGATTGAAATCAGTACCGGGCAAATCATCTGTCATAATATTGACCTGCCCTACCGTATTTGCGGCATTGAACACCTGGCGCAACCCGTGGAATACGTAATACGTTACTTTCCCGCGACCTCCCGTTACCTGCGCGACCCGGCAACGGCAATCCAGCGCAAATTAACGGAACGCTATCCCCTGCTGAATTATGCGCAAATGCCACTCTGGCTGGTGCAGGGCGAAGATCGGGCCGGCAATGATTTTGTGACCGGCTTCCAGACCAGGGCGGGGAGATGGATTGGCGCGGGGACGGGCGCCGGCATGTCGATTGACGGCCCTGCACATAACCTGTACAAAGGGATATTATGAAAGCATTCGTGAAAGGCGATTGGGAAGGTTTTTTTGCCTTCGGCCTGGACGCGCTGCTCGCGTTCATCCTGATGAGCAAATTGTGCCTGGATTTTCTCGGTTTCTCCGAGGAACTGTTTTATTACCGTATCCTGCCCGCCTCCGCCATCGGCTTGATCATCGGTAACGGCTTTTATGCCTGGCAGGCCCTGAAACTGGCAAAACTGGAAAATCGTAATGACGTGTGCGCCATTCCTTACGGCACCAGTACCATTACCATCATCATTTACATCTTCCTGGTTATGTTCCCGACCCAGCAAAAAGCCCTGGCCATGGGCATGAGCAAGGAAACGGCCGATATCATTGCCTGGCACACCGGCCTGCTGGCCTGCATGGTTTCCGGCAGCATTGAATTCCTCGGGTCGTTTGTCGTGCATCATATCCGCAAGGTGACGCCAAGAGCAGTGATGCTGGTTGCCATTGCCGGCACCGGCCTGGCTTTCATCAGTATGGATTACGTCTTTCGCACCTTTGCCTACCCCCTGATTGGGTTTACCTCGCTGGCGCTGATGCTGATCTTTTACATGGGCGGGGTGAAGTCAAAGGGCGGCATACCGGGCGGTTTTATTATCCTGTCAGTGGGCGCCTTGATGGCCTGGGCGCTGTACTGGTTCGGCCTGCCCAGCGTTGTGCCGTCCACGGAATTTACCCTCATACACCTGGGGCTGCATCTGCCCACCCTGGAAGTCATGCGGGTATTCGCTTCGGCAGAATTCATCATTGAATTCCTGCCGGTTGTGATCCCGTTCGGCTTCATATTCCTGATCGGCTCGTTACAGAACATAGAGGCGGCCGCGGCCGCGGGCGATTCCTACAAGCCCAGGCCGCTGTTGCTGATGAACGGCGCCGGCAGCCTGGGCGCGGCCTGTTTCGGCTCGCCTTTTCCAACTTCCATCTTTCTGGGCCATCCGGGCTACAAGAAAATCGGCGCCCGGGCAGGGTACTCCACCATCAATGCCGTGGTCTGGACGCTGGTCTGTATCACCGGGTCCTTGAGCGTTTTTGCCTACCTGATCCCCATCGAAGCCTTGATGCCTATTTTGATCTGGATCGGTGTGGTGGTATGCGCCCAGAACTTCCAGGTTGCCGAAAAACGCCATATCCCGGCGGTTGTGCTGGGTCTTACCCCGGCACTGGCGGGTTACGTCAGCCTGGCGGTGAAGCACACCATGTCGGTGGCTGAAAGCGCCACAGGCGTCAATCTGTATAACCAGGGCTTCATCGACAGCTTTGTCGCCGTGCGCAGTTTTTATGCGGAGGGCATGTTTGCCCTGGGCCAGGGCTTTATTTATACCTGCATGGTGCTGGCAGGCATCACTTATTTTGTGATAGAGAGACGCTTTACCGTTGCCGCGAACTGGTGTATCGCGGGCCTGGTGCTGTCGTTAATCGGCTTCACCCACAGCTACATCTTCACCGCAGGGGACGTGATTGGACAACTGGCATTGCCGACACCGGCCTGGAACAAATGGACGACCGGCTACCTGGCCATGGCGATTGTGTTATACCTGGCTCCGTACTTCACCCGGGACGAACGCAGCACGGAGTAAGCCGGGCCAGTGTAGCTCCTTGTCACCGGATGCCGGCCCATCCCCGGCCGGCACGACGAACGGCGGCTTAACCCACTACTCTTCTCAGTTTGGGCTGGGTATATTGGCCGTTGTCCCTGAGAAATTTTGCCGTATTGGTTATATCGCTCCTGATGGCCCTGGCTGCCATATCTTCATCACCGGCTTTCAAGGCTGCAATGATCCCGTCATGGTGCACGCCGTCCCAGAGGTGTCTGGGAGATAACAACGAGTAATAGGTAAAGGGGCCGCACTGCAACCACAAACTTTCTATCATTGGCAACAGTATGGTGGATTTTGCCGCGCGGTAGATAGTAAAGTGAAATTCATAATTCTCGCTCAGCAGTTCTTTTCTGTCCCCGCGCTGCCTGACCACCTTGTGTATCTTCCTGTTGATACTCTCAACACGGGTGATTAAAGCTTTGGTTACATTTCTGCACGCGCGGCGGGTAGCTTCCATCTCGAGTTTGATACGCCAGTGCACAATTTCATCGAACTTCTCTTCGGTCATGGCCGGAATGACCACCCAGCGATTGGGTAACACGCCAAACGCGCCTTCGGCAATGAGACGGTTTACCGCACCGCGCACGGGAGTGAGGCTGGTGCCCACCTGCTGTGCCAGACTGCGCAAACTCACCTTGTCCCCCGGCGCGAAGGTCCCGACCATAATGCTTTGCCGGATTTCCTGGTAAACCAGATCGTGGACTGCGCCGCGGTTATCGTTTCCCTTACCGGAACCGGGCTTGCTGCTCACTGCCATTTGGCTGCTCCCCTGGCGCATCATAAAACGCCATAAAGTTTAAGTAACCTCTAAAAATGCCATCCTTGGCATTTTTAGAGACGGAAACGAAAAAATGTGATTTTCCGTTTCCTTCATTTTCAATCACTTACGTGATCGAAAATGGCAGCATATCCCTATGCTGCACGGGCACCTCTAATTTTTAGAGGTGCCCTTTAGTCTTTCAGTATAAGCAAGATTAGAATCAAAAAAAATGACGTGGCAAAAAAGAAGGCCGACTGTTGCGCATTCCAGGCTTCGGATTGCCACATCAAGAACCACTCCGCGGCAATCACGTTAAAACCGGTAAACCACAGGAGAATGCCCAGGGTCAGCGCCAGCACCGGTTTTGTTTTTTGCCGGTTAAACGCTGCGGCATCGTGGCGCGCCCGCCAGAGTTCGAGTGTGCCCCAGAAGCCCAACAGCGCGATGACCAGTTCCGTGGCAATAATCAACCAGTATGCCAGATGGTGCAGCCATGGCGACGTCACCGCACGCCACAGGGAATTGTTATCGGGAAACACGGTGTCCATCGACAACACATGCCGGACTCCCATAAAATTGGTCTGGTAATCCAGCAGGTTATTCATGCCCGCAAGCGCCGCAAACAACGCGGCTGAAAGCACCAACAAAATTTTGCTTATTCTTATCGCCAACATGGTTCTCACTGCAAATAACAGGATACACCAACTACTGACAGAATGTTTAAAACTGGTACAGGCCGCCGTTTACGTGCAATGACTGCCCGGTAATATAGTCCGCATCCTCACTGCAAAAAAAACTGACGGCCTTGCCGATATCTTCCGCCAGGCCCAGCCTGCCGAGGGGGATATCCCGCCCCCTGTCCCGCAACCAGGAACCCGCTTCCAGTCCGTCGCGCTGTTCAATTGCCTGCGCCGTCTGTTCGAGCATCGGGGTCAGTATGTTGCCCGGGCAGATAGTGTTCACACAGACGTTATGCTTTGCCAACTCCGCCGAGAGCGATCGGGTCAACCCGGCGATACCTGACTTCGCGGTACAGTACGCGACGTCCTCACCATAGCCCACGTGCCCCATCATCGAGCCCAGGTTCACGATCCGGCCCCAACGCGCCCGGATCATGTACGGCGCGGCGGCCTGTGCCATCAGCAGCGCCCCCTTCAACATCACGTCCAGACTCAAATCCCAGGTCTCCGGAGGCGTATCCAGCAGCGGCGTGCTTTTGTAGACGCCGGCATTGTTGACCAGGATCACAGGCGGCCCCAGGTCTGCGGCAACGCCGGCAACACCCTCGGCAACACTGGTGCGGTCAGTAACGTCTATGACTGTTGATACGGCGCGGGCGCCGTGGTTGCGCAACCCTGCGGCGACCTGTTCGGCTTTTTCCGCGTTGACATCGATCACTGCAACCGCCGCACCATCGTGCACAAGCCGTTGCGCAATGGCCGCTCCGATACCCTGGGCGGCTCCGGTAATCAACGCAGTTTTGTTTGTCAGACTCATCAGTCAATGCCATGTCGAAAATAAAACCGGCGCCTGGGCGCCGGTTTCAAGCTTTGCAGTATGCGTCAGAAATCGTAGGAGATACGCCCCATGACCTGGCGTGGGCGCACAAACTCCTCACTGGTCTGGGCGGTGCCGAAGTTGTTGCTCCAGCGTGAGTTGACAGCATTCTCATCGGTCAGGTTAAACACCAGCAGACCCACGGTCAGGTTCTCGTAATTGGCAGGTTGCAGGTAAACGCTCAGGTTGAGCAGGTCATACGCCTTGGTGCTGTCCAGCGAACGGCCCTTGTTGTCCGTCTCACTGGTGGAAAACACGCGTGATGCGAAACTGTCCCGGTGTATATAGGAAAGTCTGGAACTGATCTCGCCAAAAGTCGTACTGAACTCGTAGTTCAGGGCAACGTTGGCGGAGAAATCCGGCGCCTTCGGTAGTGAATTCCCCTTGATATTCTCAGCCAGCGCTGAGCCGCAAGCCCTGAATTGTGCGTTGGCGACAGGATCAAAGTTAACATTTTCTCCCCTCAGGAAACCGGGTACCGCGCAGTCCCGCCATTTTTTATTATTATCCAGTACCAGTTGGTCTGCCTTGATTTCGGTATCGAGGAAGGTAAGCCCGGCATCCAGCGAGAAGCCTTCGCTTAACAGGGCTTGCAGTTCCAGTTCCACGCCCATCACCTCTGCTTCATCCAGGTTGCCAACTCCGCCGGAAAACGTCGCATTGCCACCCGTGGTAAGGAACTGCATCCCGTTGTAGTCGTAATAGAACGCCGCGACGTTCAGGTTGAGTCGATCGTCCAGGAACCGGCCTTTGGCGCCAAGCTCAAAGGCATCCACTTTTTCCGGCCCGGACGCGGCGTTGATGAACTCATCACTGTCCTCCGCGGTGAGGTTCCCGGTGGCCGGCTTGAAACCGCGCGTCCAGGAGAAATAAGCCATCAGGTCATCATGCAGGTCAAACTCCAGTCCGGCCTTGCCGGTGACCTCGTTATCCTTCGGGTTGCCGGTGGGTTCTTCCGGTGGCGCTGCCATAAAACCGCCGCTGCGTAACACCAACTCATCCTCCGAGTAACGCATCCCACCGGTGAAACGCATCCGTTCCATCAGGTGCACGGTAACCTGTCCGTACAGCGACCAGGATTCCCGTTTGGAAGCGATATTGGTGCAAAAATCGCGCTCGCCAAAGAAAAACCCGTTGGTAAAAGTGGCAAAGTCCGGCGCACATTCCGCGCGCGTTGATTGCGCGCCGCGCCAGGTTCCGCCCTGGTCATACACACCGTTCCCATTCAGGTCGCGCACGGAGTCAAACCAGGTCGTGCCTTTGTTATGCAGGTAGAATGCACCGAGCACCCAGTCCACCCTGCTCTCGGTATTGGACACGATGTTGATCTCCTGCGTCCAGCTCTCGCTGCCGCGTGCAGAGACGCTCTCTGCGGCCAGCCCGGCAAACCCGGGCGTCCCCTCGTCGGTATAGATGCCCTTGTCGTTATCGAGATAATTGGCCTGATCGAACTCCACATAGCCGGTGATGGACTTGACAGTGGCAACACCCGCATCGTATTCCAGGGTAAGAGAGTAAATCTGGCTGTCGGAGTCATAGTAGCCGGGCACGTCGGTGGTGACGTCCCTGATATCGCCGCTGGGATCATTCACGTGTCGTTGGGCGCGGTCACCGACGTCATTGATGGAAAAGACCGTGGCGCCGAAAATGGCAGAAAAATTATCCGTGGGTTGCCACAGCAGCTTGCCCTGGAATTGAAAGTTATCTGCCTCGTCCAGGTCATAGCCATCATTGACATTGCCGTTGATATCCCTGGCGCCGCCGGTAATCTCGGCAAACCCGTCGTGCTTCAGGTAGGTTGCCGCGGCCCTGACCGCAACCGTCTCACCCAGGGGCACGTTAATGCTGACGCGTGGCTGCACCAGGTCGTAGTTACCGAAGGCGATATCGGCCGTGCCGCCGAACTCGCCCAGCTCCGGGATATTATTCACCACGTTAATGGCGCCGCCGGTGGAGTTCTGGCCAAACAAGGTACCTTGCGGACCACGCAGGACTTCGATACGGTTCACATCGATAAATTCCAGGTTCGTGGCATTCGGGTCGGCGATAAACACCCCGTCAATATGAAATGCCACGGAAGGATACGCGTCGACGTTCTGGGTGGCCTCAAAGCCGATGCCGCGTATCGCCACCGCCCTGGAGAAGCCCTCGTTCCTGGCGACCACCAGGCCCGGCGCCATGGCGCTCATGTCTGCAAGGCTCTGAATGTTATCGTTATCAATCGCCTCCGCCGTCAACGCGGTAATGGAAATCGGCACGTCCGACAGGGACTCTTCACGTTTCTGGGCAGTCACCACTATCTCCTCTATACTCGCCTGGGCAAACAGCGCCCCGGGGGAGCTTAACAAGGCCAGCAGAGACAGAAACAACAGGGGATTGGTTGAATAGCGCATGGGATATCCTCTTTATCAGCACAGGTTAATGATCATACTGTCGCCTCGGACTATCGACGTTAATGAAACAGCTTGCCCACTATTGTGATCACATTTCGTGATTATGTCAATAGCAATTAAAAAATAGAGGGCGCCCTTACTGCGGAGGCAGGATTCGCCTGATAACGACTCCTGCTTGCGCCCCCACCCATTCCTGCGCCAGCAGGAATCTCTCAATGAAAGCCTTTGCCCTCGCAGGAGTGGGCGGGCGGCTCTGATGCCTGCGTGTGATCAGCCGTCCTGCCCGGCTGCTTCGACAGAAAAATGCAGGCACAGGAACACGATGACCAACACCGTCGCGTAGTTCAACGAATCGCCCTGCAGGAAAACCAGGTTTTCGTTTTTCCACGACAGGAACCAGTCGCCGCCCACGGTGAAAAAGATAAAGCAGTAAATAAAAACGCCGAGCATACAGGCCAGGCAGGCAATATGGCGGTATTGCCGAAATTCGGAAAAAGCGCCGTTGCGGTGTCGTACCATGCCTGTTGCCGCATACGCCGCCAGTAATCCCATACATAACTCCAGGGCAGTAACGAAACCGTACGCCAGGTGCGGGAGCAACGGCATATCGAGTGCCCGCCAACCTTGCGTGTCACGGACTGCGTTGCCGGCCATGGACAATAACGGTGACACGACCCGGTCCAGGGTGCCATTCCAGTCGGTAATATTGTTGATAAAGGCAAACAAGCCCAGGCAGGCAGGGATGAATGCCAAACTTGCCTGTGCGATCCGGTTGCAGTAAATGAGTCTGTTGCTGGCCATGGTTCACACTCCGTCGGAAGCGAATGGCAACCTGGCTTTAGAAGAAATAACTTCCAGTGGAATGCCGTCCGGGTCACGGAAAAAGAAATAGAAGTAGGTGGGATTGTTGTCGAATACTTCCGACAGGCCGGCGACGCCGTGCGCTTCCAAGTGTTTGTGGAAAGCATGCGGGTCCGCCACCTCGAAGGCGATATGCTTGGTGCCCACGACCTGAAAATCACTGGTGTTATCCTTACAAAATTCCGGTAACTCCCGTGCTTGCGCATGACAGAACAATTCCAGGTAGTTATCGTCTTTTTGAATAAACACAATCTCCAGGGAGAGTTCCGGCACCGTTACGCGGCTGGATTCCCTGAAGCCCAACACGCGTTCATAGAATTCCATGGCGCGCGGCAAATTACTGACTGCCAGGGCGCCGTGGTGTAATCTGAATGACGGTAGCTTGCTCATACCGGCTTGTCAGAATAACAATTGGTACGGTTGTTCCACCAGTTCCCTGAATACCTGTAGAAAGCGGGCGCCGGTTGCGCCGTCGATAATACGGTGATCACATGACAGGGTGGCTGTCAGCAGGGTGGCGACTATTTCCCCGTCAGCCGAGAAGATACGGCGTTTTTCCGCGGCGCCGACCGCAAGAATAGCGGCTTGTGGCGGGTTGATAATCGCATCGAATGACTTGATCCCGAACATGCCCAGGTTTGACAGGGTAAAGGTGCCGCCCTCATATTCCGGGGGCGTTAACGACCCTGACCGCGCCCGTTCACTCAACTCAGTGATTTCACGGGAAATATCCACAATACTTTTTTTATCAGCCGTGCGCACAACCGGTGTCAGCAACCCGTCGTCCAGGGCGACTGCAACCGCTACGTGTGCGTCGTGGTAGCGGCGTATCACCTTGCCGTCAAGCTGACTGTTAACGGCAGGCGTTTTAATCAATGCCACGGCAACAGCCTTGACCAGGAGATCAGTGATGGAAATTTTACCACTCTCCCGGTCCCGGTTCAGGTCGGCGCGTAACTTGAGCGCCGCGTCGATATTCACATCAACCAGTAAACGGAAATGTGGCGCAGTCTGTTTTGATTCAGTCAAGCGCCGGGCAATGGCGCGGCGCATCGGCGTCAACGGCACCTCGTCATAGCCCTCCCCGGCTGCTTCGGTCGTGCTGTCTGCGGGCGCCTCCGGCGACCTGGCGGCGATGGCGTTTTCCACGTCTGTCCGGGTCACGCGCCCACGCGACCCGGTCGGTGTGACCCCGGCAAGATTGAGACCCGCGGCCGCGGCCAGCCTGCGGGCCATCGGCGTGGCCGGGACTCCGGCATCATCCGGCTTCACCTCAGGCTGATCCGGGCTAGTATCAGCGGCAGGCATCCGGCCGTCGTCGGCCTCCACGCCGTCACTCTCCGCCGGCACGAAACCGGAAATGAATTCATCGATTTGCTGCTCGGTTGCCGCCTCGCCGGCAAGCACACACAACAAGGCGCCCACCGGTAAATCGACCTCCAGCGGGGCCAGTTCTCCCCGGATCACGCCGGCGCCATGCGCCTCCAGTTCACTGGTGAGCTTGCTGGTTTCAATTTCCGCTATCACGTCGCCCGGCGCCACCCGGGCGCCGGTTTCCACACGCCACTTCACCACCATGCCTTCCGTCATGGACAATCCCAGCTTGGGCATCACGATGGCCTGTATGCTGTTATCCATTGCCCAGCTTCCCGGAACTTGCCAGAACTTCCCTAATACCTTGCTTAATCCTGCCCACACTGGGGATATAAAGCTCCTCCAGCGCCGGCGCAAACGGTATCGTGGTATGCGGGGGTGTGATCAGCTTTACCGGCGCGCGCAACGCAGGCTGCACGTGCACTGCCGCCAAGGCAGCAATATCCGCGGCAAAACCGCAACGCGGGTACCCTTCATCGACCACCACCAGGCGGCCGGTCTCCACTATGGATTCACAGATGGATTCTTCGTCCAGCGGGGACGCGGTGCGCAGGTCGATGACGGTACAGTTGATATTCTCCGCCTGTAATTCGTCGGCGGCCTGGTTACACAGGTTGACCATGCGCCCGAGTGCACAAACCGTGATGTCATCACCATCCCGGGCGTAATGGGCCTCGCCCAGGGGAATGGTATAGCTTTCATCCGGCACTTCACCCTTATCATCGTACATGAACTTGTGCTCCATAAACATCACCGGATCATTATCGCGGATCGCCTCGATTAACAAGCCTTTTGCGTCATACGGGTTGGAGGGCATAACCACCTTGAGACCGGGAATATGGGTGAACAGGCCATGCAAGGTCTGGCTGTGCTGTGCGGCGGCATTGAGACCGCCGCCACATTGCGTGCGTATGACCAGGGGCACCTGCGCCTGGCCGCCCAGCATGTAACGCAGCTTGGCGGCCTGGTTCATGATTTGATCGAAGCAGACCCCGGCAAAATCACAGAACATCAATTCCGCTACCGGACGCATACCGGTCGCGGCCGCGCCGATGGCGGCGCCGATATAAGCCGTCTCGCTGATAGGCGTATCGATCACCCGCTGTGCGCCGAATTCGCCCAACAAGCCTTTGGTTACCCCCATCACACCGCCCCAGGCATCCTCCTCACCCTCGCCACCGGTGCCGCCGGCAATGTCTTCACCGATCAGGAATACGTTCGGGTCGCGGCGCATTTCCATACGCAGCGCTTCGTTAATTGCCTGGCGGAAGGATTTCTCACTCATAATGCGCTCGCTATCAATAAGAGACATAGACGTCGGTAAGCAGGTCGTCATCCGTGGGCAGTGGCGCCTGGCGAGCGTGTTCGACCGCACTGTCCAGTTGCCGGATCACCGCCTGCTCCACCTTGTCCAACTCCTCGTCAGTCACCAGTTCGGCAGCAACGGCTTTCTTTCGGAAAATCATCAGGCAATCTTTCTCGTCACGTATCCGGTCCACTTCACCCTGGGGCCGATAACTTGCAGCATCTCCTTCAAAATGACCGTAGTAGCGAGAAAGGTTGATGTGTAAAAATGCCGGCCCCTTGCCCGCCCTGACATCCCGGATGACCGCGCCGGCGGTCTGGTACATTTCGAAAAAATCGTGACCATCGAGAGAATATGTGTGCAGCCCAAAGCCCCGGGCACGCGCCAGCGCGTCCCCACCGATAGCCCAACTCGAAGGGGTCGCTTCGCCATAGCCGTTATCTTCCATGGCAAAGATCATCGGCAAATCGAGGACTTTGGCCAGGTTCATCGTCTCCATGGTAGCGCCCTCATTCAATGCCCCATCGCCAAAGAATGCAACGGACACCCGGTCCATACCCAGCACTTTCGATTTCAAGGCAGCGCCTGCAGCCAGGGGCACGCCGCCACCTACAATCCCGTTGGCGCCAATCATGCCCTTGCCCAGGTCTGCCAGGTGCATGGAACCACCTTTGCCGGCACACAAGCCACTGCGTTTCGCATAAATCTCATCCATCATGGCAACAACGTCACAGCCCTTGGCCAGGCTGTGGCCATGACCCCGGTGGGTACTGGCGATATGATCCTGCTCGCTCAAGTGTGAACAAATACCCACCGCGCTGGCCTCCTGGCCCGCGGACAAGTGAATGAAACCGGGAATCTCACCTTTTGAATTGTTGATGTGGATACGATCCTCGAACTCGCGAATAGTGCGCATCGTGCGATAGGCTGCCAACGCAGCGTCGGGTGACAGTTCGATAGTATGGTCGGTCATATTTAACAAGCCTTGCAGGTGAAATACGAAAATTTCATTGTCGTAAACCAGGTCGATGGACAAAGTGTAGTGTGATCATGATTTGTAGTCAAATTATTGCGGGCTAAAGCTCAGAACAATTACCGCACAGGAAAAATTCCTGATTATTTATTCTCTTTTCCCCGTAGTAACTTACCAGTCAAAGCGTTACATTGCCTCCCTCTAACGTCAGCGACGTTGTCACACATTATATCGGGAAATTCTCATTATGAAGATGATACCAAATATCGCCCTGTCCGCTTCCTTGATCGCTTTCTGTACACTGCCCGGCGTTGTCGTGGCGCAGGAAACACTGGAAGAAATCAAGGTGATTGGGGTTACGCCCTCACGCGATGGGACGGGGTTGCCGGAAGAGAAAATACCCTACCGGGTGCAGTCTTCTTCCGCCGCAGATATTGAGCGCGCGCAGGGTCTGGATATCTCGGACTATCTCAGGCACAACCTGGCCAGCGTGACCCACAACGACGCCCAGAACAACCCCCTGCAACCGGATATACAGTACCGGGGCTTTACCGCCTCGCCGTTGCTGGGCCTGTCCCAGGGCATGTCGGTGTACCAGAACGGTGTGCGCATCAACGAGCCGCTGGGCGATACGGTGAACTGGGATATGCTGCCGGAATCAGCCATCCACAGCATCGACCTCATCGGTGGCGCCAACCCCCTATTCGGCCTGAACACGGTGGGCGGCGCGCTGTCGGTGAACATGAAGGACGGCTTCAACAGCGATGGCCACAGCGTGGAAGTGTATGGCGGTTCTTTCGAGCGTATCGTCACCTCCGCCGAGAGCGGCGGCAACAACGGGGCCCTGGGCTATTACGCCAACGTGAGTTATTTCGACGAGGATGGCTGGCGCGACGAGTCGCCGTCCGATGCGCTTAACCTTTACGGCAGTCTCAGTTATCGCACCGACCGGACCCGTGCGAACCTGAACGTGCAGCACGGTGACAGCAAACTGATCGGCAACGGCGCCATCCCCGAAGAACTGCTGGCCGATGACCGGGACGCCATCTTTACCGCCCCCGACGTTACCGAGAACGACTTGATCATGGTCAGCCTGGACGGCAGCCACGACTTCAATGACAAGGTAAAACTCAACGTCAACTTCTTCTACCGGGAAAATGACGGCTCCTCGTTCAACGGCGACGGCAGTGAATTCGGCCTGGAGTTCGATGATGACGGCATGTGGATGCTGGTCGAAGGGGACGATGATGACGACGATGACGATGACAATGGCGATCATGACGGAGACGACGATGACAACGGCCATGATGATGACGATGATGATAACGGCAACGGCGGCGGCGGCGACGATGATGACGAAGAGTTGGAAGGCGTTGAAACATACGGCAACGGCGATCCTTCAGACCTCGACATCATTGCCATCAACAATACCAGCAGCCGCCGGCAGGAAAGCTACGGCACGGACATTCAGTTGACCTTCCTGAACGACTTGATGGGCATGGAAAACCAGTTGATCACGGGCTTCGCCTATTACAAGGGTGAAAGTACTTTCCGTTCGGAAACCGAGTTGGCCGGCCTGGACCCCGTCACCCGCAGCACCGTGGGCCTGGGCGCCGGCGTGTTTGTGGAAGATGCCAGGACCAACCTGGAAACGGAAACGGAAACGGCCAGTTTCTACTTCATGAACGCCATGAGCCTGACGGAGCAACTTACCCTGGTCGTGTCCGGGCGTCTGAACAACACCTTGGTCGACTTGCAGGATCTCTCCGGCGAACGTCCCGAACTGAACGGGGAGCATGATTTCTTCCGCTTTAACCCGGCAGTGGGCCTCACCTTTCAACCGCTTGAGAGCATGAACGTGTACGGCAGTTACAGTGAATCGAACCGGGCGCCGACGCCTATCGAACTGGCCTGCAACGACAGCGTTTACACCCGTGCGCAGCTATTTGCGGACGACCCGGACGACGTGGAGTTTGAATGCCGCCTGCCGAACGCGTTCCTGGCCGACCCGCCGCTGGAGGACGTGGTAAGCAAGAGTTTTGAAGCAGGCGTACGTGGCGACCTGGGCTTGGTGAACTATCACCTGGGCTTCTTCCACACCACCAACCATGACGACATCCTGTTCCAGACCACCGGCCGGGCCACCGGCCTGTTCGCCAACGTGGACAAGACCCGGCACCTGGGTTTTGAGGGTGAGTTGCGGGGTGCGTCCAATAACCTGGACTGGTTTATCGCCTACTCCTACCTGGAAGCAACGTTTGAGGATGAGTTCACTGCGGTAGAGAACGAAAACCATCCGCTGGGCGATGACATCGAGGTTGAAGAAGGCGACCGCATACCGGGCCTGCCCAAACATACCCTGAAACTGGGTGCCGATTACCTGCTGTTCGAGCGCCTCAACGTCGGCTTCGACGTGGCCTACACCTCGAAGAAGGAACTGCGCGGCAACGAAGGCAACGACAGGGACCCGGACGGTTACCTGAACCCCGTGGGCGGTTATGCCGTGGTCAACCTGCGCGCCAGTTATAACGTGACCGACAACATCCAGGTATTCGGCCGTGTCACCAACCTGTTTGACAAAGACTACGAGAGCTTCGGCCTGCTGGGTGAGGAACCCGACGAGGTCGCGGTGGAAGAGTTTGAAGGCTACGAAAGCCCGCGCTTCGTGGGGCCGGGCGCACCGCGCGCAGGGTTTATCGGCATCAAGTTGAGCCTATAATTCATAGCGCTGCTGCAGAGGAAAGTAGCAGGAGATTCCTGACCCTTCCCGTACATCCGTGTTAGACTTGCCTCTCTTGTAACAAGAGGATATAGCAGTGGAGCAGGCCTACGCCGAGATTATCGGAGAAATAGACGACCCGAAGCGGGAGGGGTTAGAAAAAACACCGGCACGCGCGGCCAAGGCCATGCGTTTTTTGACCCGTGGTTACGACCAGAACCTGGAAGATATCATCAACCAGGCGCGTTTCTCTACGGCAAGCCGGGAGATGGTCGTGGTGCAGGATATCGAACTCTATTCCCTGTGCGAGCACCACCTGTTGCCGTTCATCGGCAAGTGCCATGTGGCCTATATCCCCAACAAGTTTGTCATCGGCCTGTCCAAGGTTGCCCGCGTCGTTGATATGTACGCGCGCCGCTTGCAAAGCCAGGAAAACCTCACCATGGACATCGCGCGCGCCATGAATACCGTGACCGAGGTGGAAGACGTGGCCGTCATCATCGAATCCAAGCACTTGTGCATGATGATGCGCGGGGTGGAGAAACAGAATTCCGTGATGAAGACCTCGGCCATGCTGGGCATATTCCGCTCCAACGCCAGCACCCGCGCCGAACTCTTCTCCCTGCTCAAATCTACCTGAGCCTTGTCACGCCCGGGTGACGCCCGCAGGTGCATGGTCTTTTCCATTATTGCATTGCTTCAAACCATTATGCTATCATCGCTATCATTCTCGTATTGACGGAGAAAGTATGGCCGCCCTGATTGTCAGAAATGTTGATGACGGCATAGTACAAGCCCTGAAAGAACAGGCTGCTCGTCACTCCCACAGCGCTGAAGCCGAGCATCGGCTGATCCTGGCGCGAGCCCTGTCCGGTTCCAGGAAACGCTCGTTTGCCCAAGTGCTGGCTTCCATGCCAAATGTAGGCAGGGATGAAGATTTTGAGCGGAACGACGATGGCAGGGACGCCAGTGTATTTGATTGATACCAATGTCATCAGTGAAGCCAGAAAAAGCCGGGGGTCAAACCGGGGAGTCAGGACATTCTTCCGCCAGGTTGAGAAAGAGGGTTCACCGGTATACATCAGCGTAATAACCATAGGTGAGCTTCGCCGCGGTATTGAAAAAATTCGCCACAGGAAAGATTCTGCCCAAGCAGACAGACTGGAACGTTGGCTGAACAAGATGCTTGAAGACTACACCGGCAACATACTGGGTTTTGACCTGGACATGGCCCAGGTATGGGGCAAATTACGTGTGCCAAATTATGAAAATTCCCTCGATAAACAAATCGCGGCAACGGCGCTCGTCCATGATTTGACCCTGGTCACCAGGAATACAGGAGACTTTACCGAATGCGGCGTCAGATTGCTTAATCCTTTCCAGTGAGTCATGCATGCCAGCGTTTTTCTTAAAGGAACATCTAAAAATGCCATCCTTGGCATTTTTAGAGACGGAAACGAAAAAGTGTGATTTCTGTTTTGCTTCCAAAATCAATGACATAAAGTCATTGATTTTGACGGTACATCCTTGTACCGTAGGAACCTCTGACTTAACAGGTTCCTTTGCCTGATTATCCGGACTGCCCGATGAACTGGAAAACGCACGATTACGATAATATCCCCGGTACCTACGTATTCAACGGCGAAACCGCACATGCGGCTTACGGGCTGAACAAGTTGCTGTTTTCCTTTAACCATGAGCAGAACCGCAAGGACTTTGCCGCGGATCCGGGGGCGTACGCGGGCCGGTTCGGGCTCACTGCGGAGCAGAAACAGGCGCTGCTGGACGATGACTACCTGCAACTGATCCGGCTCGGCGCCAACATCTATTACGTGGCCAAGTTGGCAGTGCCGCGCGGGCTGACCATGCAGGACACCAGCGCCGCGTTCAAGGGCGTCAGCACCGATGAGTTCAAGGCGGTGCTGGAAGCCTGGGGCGAGGGCCTGGAACAACGCCTGGACCAGGCGGGCGGGTTCTGGAATGGCTAGGATCGTCGGCGGCGTCACTACCTCCCATATCCCGGCCATCGGCAATGCCATGACCAACAAGCTGGAGCAGACGCCTTACTGGAAACGCTTCTTCGACGGTTACGAGCCTGTGAAGGACTGGCTGGCCGAGGTCGATCCGGACATTGCCATTGTGGTCTATAACGACCACGGCCTGAATTTCTTCCTGGACAAGATGCCCACCATGGCGCTGGGTTGCGCCGACCGTTACGAAAACGCGGACGAAGGCT
The DNA here is from genome assembly GCA_965116585.1 of Gammaproteobacteria bacterium. GTDB lineage: Bacteria > Pseudomonadota > Gammaproteobacteria > Eutrophobiales > Eutrophobiaceae > JAAXHV01. The sequence continues at coordinate 379,218 of OZ220714.1, forward strand.
GGGGGCTGCAGACCCTGGCCAGCTTCAACGGGAACGCGGCCTTCTCCTGGCACCTGGCCGAGTCGCTGATCGAGCAGGAGTTCGACCTGACCACTTGTCAGGAAATGTACGTGGATCATGGTTTTATCGTACCCATGGCGCTGATGTGGCGCCACCTGCCGGAATGGCCGGTGCAAGGCATACCGCTGGCGATCAACACCATCCAGCACCCCATCCCCAGCGCGCGCCGCTTGTACAAGCTGGGACGCGCCTTGCGCAAGGCCATTGATTCCTACCAGGAGGATCTGAAAGTGGTCATTTTCGGCACCGGCGGTATGTCGCACCAGTTGCAGGGCGAGCGCGCCGGAATTATCGACGTGGATTTTGACCTGAAGTGCATGGAGAGCGTGATTTCCAACCCTGAGTGGATGGCGGACCTGAGCGCCACCGAGATCATCGAGCAGGCCGGCACCGAGGGTGTGGAAGTAATCATGTGGATGGTGATGCGCGGCGCGCTGCACGAGAAGGTGAAGGTGATCCACAAACACTACCACGTGCCGGTCTCCAACACGGCCGCCGGGGTGCTGGTGCTGGAGGACGCGGCCTGATGGCAGTAGTAGTCACCAATATCCGGCGCGCGCCACAGGAACACGCGCACGAATGCGCTGCACTGGGCGTGGCCACGCTGCACGAGGCGCAGGGTCGCAAGGGCTTGTGCGCCGCGCGCCTGCGGCCCATCTACCGGCCGCTGAGCATCGCCGGGAGCGCGGTCACCTGCGAGGTGGCGCCGGGGGACAACTGGATGATCCACGTTGCAGTGGAACAATGCCGGGCCGGAGACGTGCTGGTGGTTACGCCCACCAGTCCTTGCTCGGACGGCTATTTCGGTGACCTGCTGGCCACATCCTTACAGGCGCGGGGCGTAGTGGGACTGGTCATCGACGCCGGCGTGCGCGACGTTGCCACCCTCACCGAGATGCGCTTCCCGGTGTGGTCTGCGGCGGTGTACGCGCAAGGCACCGTGAAGGAAACCCTGGGCAACGTGAACACCCCCATCACCTGCGCCGGCGCCCGGATCAATCCCGGCGACATGATCGTGGCCGATGATGACGGCGTGGTGGTGATCGCCAGGGACGAACTTGCCGGCGTGCTGGAACGGGCCCGCACGCGGGTCGCCAATGAAGAACAGAAACGCACCCGCCTGGCCGCCGGTGAACTGGGCCTGGACATGTACGATATGCGCGGGCGCCTGACTGAGAAGGGATTGAAGTATATAAAACCCGAGGAATAGTCTCTTGCAACAAGCAATACCCGCCGTGGTCATGCGCGGCGGCACCTCCAAGGGATTGTATTTCAAGGCCGACGACCTGCCGGCGGATCCGGGAGCAAGGAACCGCCTGTTGCTTGCCGTCATGGGCTCGCCCGATGCGCGCCAGATCGACGGTATGGGCGGTGCGCATCCGCTGACCAGCAAGGTGGCGCTGATCTCACCGTCCGCACACACAGACGCCGACGTGGATTACCTGTTCCTGCAGGTAATGGTGGACCGGGCCGAGGTCAGTGACGGCCAGAACTGTGGCAATATCCTGGCCGGGGTCGGGCCGTTTGCCATTGAGCACGGCATGGTAGCCGTTGCCGGGCCGGAAACCGAGGTGCGCATCCGGATGGTGAACTCCGGCGGTATCGTAGCAGCCAGGATCCGGACCCCGAATGGCACAGTCAGCTACCGCGGCGACGCGGCCATAGACGGGGTGCCGGGCACTGCCGCGCCGGTGCTGCTGGATTTCGCCGACGTAGCAGGGGGCGATTGCGGCGCCCTGCTGCCTACCGGCAACGCGCGGGATACCATTAACGGGGTTGCCGTCACCTGCATCGACAACGGTATGCCGGTGGTGGCGCTACGGGCCGGGGATGTGGGCAAAACCGGTTATGAGGAGGTTGCCGAACTGGAAGCGGACGCGGCGTTGAAGCGCACCATCGAGGCAATCCGCTTGCAGGCGGGAGCGCTGATGAACCTGGGAGACGTGCAACAGCGCACCGTCCCCAAGATGTGCTTGCTGGCGCCGCCGCAATCCGGCGGCGTGATCTGTACGCGCACGTTTATCCCGCACCGTGTACACCAGGCCATTGGTGTGCTGGGCGCTGCCAGTGTTGCCGCGGCCTGCCGCATCGAAGGTTCCGTGGCCGCTGCGCTGGTGGACCAGAGCGCCACTCCCGGCCCGGCCCGGCTGGCTATCGAGCACCCCAGCGGCAGCTTCACTGTGGAGATCGACCTGGCATACGAGCAGGGCTCATACACGGTAACACGCTCAGCGCTGCTGCGCAGCGCCAGGAAACTGATGCAGGGGACGGTCTTTGCCGGCGTATAACAGCAGGTGCTTGTCCTGCAAACAGGGGAAATAACAGAACTATGCTGATCATCGATTGCCACGGCCATTACACCACCGCGCCGGAACCTTTGCAGCTATTCCGCCGCCAACAACTGGCGCATTTTGCCGACGCGGCGCAGCCCGCGCCCCGGGCGCCGGTGATCAGCGACGAGCAGATACGGGAAAGCGTTGACAGCAACCAGCTCCGGTTGCAACGGGAACGGCACGCGGACCTGACCATTTTCTCGCCCCGGGCCTCGGCCATGGCCCACCACCAGGGCGATGCCGGGGTCTCCCAGGCCTGGAGCCGGCACTGCAATGATTTGATCGCGCGCGTGGTGGAACTGTATCCCGACAACTTCATCGGCGTCTGCCAGTTACCGCAGTCGCCCGGCGTGCCGGTGGCGGATTCGATTGCGGAACTGGAGCGCTGCGTGCTGGAACTGGGCTTCATCGGTTGCAACCTGAACCCCGACCCCTCCGGCGGGCACTGGACGTCCCGGCCGCTGACGGATCGGGCATGGTATCCGTTCTATGAGAAGATGGTGGAACTGGACGTGCCGGCCATGATCCACGTGTCGGGGTCGTGCAACGACAATTTCCACGCCACCGGCGCGCATTACATCAATGCCGATACCACCGCGTTCATGCAGTTCATCCAGGGTGATTTGTTCACGGATTTCCCCGACCTGCGCTTTATCATCCCCCACGGCGGCGGCGCAGTGCCGTACCACTGGGGCCGTTACCGCGGTCTTGCCGACATGCTGAACAAGCCCGGCCTGGACAACCACGTCATGCGCAACGTGTATTTCGACACCTGCGTGTATCACCAACCGGGCATCGACCTGCTGTTTGAGGTAATCGATATCGACAACATCCTGTTCGGCTCCGAGATGGTGGGCGCGGTGCGCGGCATCGACCCGCAGACCGGGCATTACTTCGATGACACCAAACGCTATATCGACACCCTGGGACTGGATGATGCCGACCGGCGGAAAGTGTATGAACTGAACGCGCGCCGCGTTTACCCGCGCCTGGATCGGGCGTTGACGGCAAGGGGAAAATGATATGTCGCACACCCCGGACAAAGACTGGCTGCCATTCCATCCGCATCCGTCCCGGCCTGAGTTTGCCGTCCCCGCCGGGGCGGTGGATGCGCATTGCCACGTGTTTGGTCCCGGCCACCTGTTCCCCTACGCCCCCACGCGCAAGTACACGCCCGGTGATGCGCCTAAAGAGAAGCTGTGGGCATTACGCGCACACCTGGGCTTTTCCCGCAGCGTCATCGTACAGGCGGCCTGTCACGGCGCGGACAACCGGGCCATGGTGGACGCGTTGCAACACTCGAACGGCAGCGCCCGCGGCGTTGCCGTGGTAAGACCCGACATCAGCATGGCGGCATTGCGGGAACTGGACGCGGCAGGCGTACGTGCGGTGCGGTTCAACTTTCTCAAACGCCTGGCCGATGCCCTGCCCCGCGCCGCGCTGCGGCGGGTGGCCGACACCGTGGCCACCTTGGGCTGGCATATCGTTATCTATTTCGAGGCAGCAGACCTGCCCGACCTGTATGACTTTTTCACATCCCTGCCCACCACCGTCGTGGTGGACCACATGGGTCGGCCCGACGTGGGCAAGGACCCGGACGGCGAGGAGTTCCAACTTTTTTTGCAACTGCTGCGGGAAAACGAAAATTTCTGGTCCAAGGTAAGCTGCCCGGAGCGGCTTTCCGGAACCGGGCCGCACGGTTATGACGACGTGGCGCCGTTCGCCCGGCGCGTAGTGGAGACGTTCCCGGAGCGGGTATTATGGGGCACCGACTGGCCGCATCCCAACATGAAGTCACACATGCCCGATGATGGTAAACTAGTGGACTTTATCCCCAGGATCGCGGTCACTGCCGAGTTGCAGAACAAGCTGCTGGTGGACAATCCGCGCAGGCTGTACTGGCCGGAGTTGGGAAATCAGCCGTAGAAAATACAGAGATTTTATTCAGGAGCAACCTATGAAAGTCATCCTTGCCGGTGTCGGCGCGTTCGGTATCAAGCATCTGAATGGTATTCACAACATTGACGGTGTGGACGTGGTCGCCCTGGTCGGGCGCAGACTTGAGCATACCCGCGCCAAGGCACAGGAATTTGGCGTGCCCCATGCTTGCACTGAACTGGAGGAGGCGCTGGCCTTGCCCGGTGTGGACGCGGCCATCCTCTGCACCCCCACGCAGATGCACGCAGCCCAGGCGATCCAGTGCATGCAGGCGGGCAAACACGTGCAGATAGAGATTCCCCTGGCGGATTCCCTGGCCGACTGCCTGGAGGTGAACCGGGTACAGCAGGAAACCGGCCTGGTGTGCATGGTGGGGCACACGCGCCGCTTTAACCCGTCCCACCAGTGGCTTAACCGGCGCTTGCGCCGCGGCGAACTTAACATCCAGCAAATGGACGTGCAGACCTATTTTTTCCGGCGCAAAAACATCAACGCCGAGGGCCAGCCGCGCTCCTGGACCGACCACCTGCTCTGGCACCATGCCGCCCACACCGTGGACCTGTTCCAGTACCAGGCCGGCGAGAGCATCGTACAGGTCAACGGCGTGGAAGGACCGCGCCACCCGGAACTGGGCATCGCCATGGATATGTCCATACAGATGAAGACCGGCAGCGGCGCCCTTTGCACCCTGTCACTGTCTTTTAACAACGACGGCCCGCTGGGCACGTTCTTCCGCTATATCTGCGACAACGGCACCTACATCGCCCGCTATGACGACCTGGTAACCGGCCGGGATGAGCCCATCGACGTGTCCGCGGTTGACGTCTCCATGAACGGTATCGAACTGCAGGATCGGGAGTTTTTTGCCGCCATCAACGAGAGCCGGGAACCCAACTCCTCCGTCGCCCAGGTGCTGGATTGTTACCGGGTGCTGGATGAGGTGGAGCGGCAGTTCGGCGGCTGAACGGAAACCAGGGAGGAACCAACAGGCTCCTGCTCGTCTATGCTGCCGCAGTAGCGCCTTTGTACAGCTCCTTGGGTAAGGAAAATACCACACTTTCCCGTATGCCGGGCGCTTCCATGACGTTCTCAACCCCCCATTTCCGCAATTGGGAAATCACCTCCTCAACCAGTACTTCCGGGGCGGAGGCGCCGGCGGTTACGCCGATGTTGTGCTTGCCTTCCAGCCATTCGCGCCGAATTTCCGTCACGTTGTCGATCAGGTAAGCAGGTACGCCTTTCTTCTGGGAGAGCTCCATCAGGCGGGTGGAATTGGAACTGTTCTGCGATCCCACCACCAGGATCAGGTCACAATCGCCAGTGAGGTTCTTGACCGCGTCCTGGCGGTTCTGCGTGGCGTAACAGATGTCCTCCTTCTTCGGGCCGACTATTTTCGGAAAACGCCGGCGCAAGGCGTCGATCACTTCGGAGGTATCGTCCACGGACAAGGTAGTCTGGGTGACAAACGCCAGAAAATCCGGGTTTTTTACTTCCATTGTTTCAACATCTTCCACTGATTCCACCAGGTACATGGCGCCGTTGCCATGCGCGGGGCGATACTGCCCCAGGGTGCCTTCCACCTCGGGATGGCCGGCGTGACCGATGAGAACACATTCCCTGCCTTCATCCTGGTAGCGTCCCACCTCCATGTGCACCTTGGTCACCAGCGGGCAGATCGCATCGAACACCCGCAACTCCCGATGCGTGGCATCATCCCGCACGGCTTTGGAAACCCCGTGCGCGCTGAAGATGACCACTGAATTATCCGGCACCTCATCCAGTTCATTGACAAATACGGCACCCTTCTCGCGCAGGCTTTCAACCACATACTTGTTGTGGACTACTTCATGACGCACATAAACGGGTGTACCGTACAATTCCAGCGCACGCTCGACAATCTCTATGGCTCGATCCACGCCGGCACAAAAACCGCGGGGGTTGGCAAGGGTAATCTGCATCTGGCACCTGCAAGTAATGGAATTGCCGTATATTATACACTTTCTGAATTATCGAAGGAAATGAATACTTATGAATGAGCACGACAACATTTCATCTGCCGGCAACCCGGTTGCCATTACCGTGTTCCGCTGGGCCGGCGCCTGGGGGCCGTTCAAGGTAAAGATTCCCTGTGGTGAGTGCGCGCTGACCAAAGACATCATCCAGGACTGCATGCAGACCGACCTGGCCGGTATTGACGTTGAACTGGACCTGCGCGACTGGTTGACAGAGTGGTGGAAGCCCCTGCGCAGGGGTGGCTGGCACGCCCCGATTGTGCTGGTCAACAACAAACTGGTCTCGCAAGGCGTTGCCTTGAACCGCGGCGCGCTGACCCAGGCCGTTATCGAGGAGTCCACCGGCGCGGCGCCCATGCGGGGTAACCACGTGTTCGGCAAGGCCACCTGCCCGCATTGCGTGCGCGCCAAGACTTACCTGGAACAGGCCGGCGTGGATTACCACTACCACGACGTGGTCAGGGAACCCCGAGCCTTGTACGAAATGCTGGGCAGGGTCAAACCCATCATCGGCCCGAAAACCCCGGTCACCGTGCCGCAGATCTGGCTGGACGGCAGCTACGTGGGCGGCGCCGATGAATTGAAACGTTTGCTGGACCTGCCTGAAGTCGAACCGAATCCCGACCGGGGGCAGTGTTCGCTGTCTCCGACACGGTGAGGAGGAACCACTCCCGGCAAGCAGGAGTGGACACGTTCAAACTCAAGACCTCTTGAACGCATCCAAAATCAGCAGCATGGCGCCGATAGTGATGGCGGAATCGGCGATGTTGAATACCGGCCATGACCACTTGTCGTAATAGACTTCGATAAAATCCACCACGTAGCCGTATTGCAACCGATCCCACAGGTTACCCGCAGCCCCACCGATGACCAGGGCCAGGGCGCAGGCAAGGATTGCTTTCCCGGCGGGCAGGCGCGTGAGCCACACCAGCATGACCAGGCTGATAACCAATGTCAGGATGATGAAAAAATAACGCTGCCAGCCGCCGGCGTCACTGAGGAAACTGAACGCAGCGCCGGTATTATGCACCAGGATCAGGTTGAAACCGGGCAAGACCGGCACTGCCTGGTACAGCGTCAGCCACTGCACTGCCACGGACTTGGTTAGCTGATCGAGAACGATAATAAGCAGGGCCAACCAGAGCCAGCGTAAATTTGTAGCTTTCATCAACAAAACCGGCGGGTTTCCCCGGTGCCGTCCACGTTCAGCACGCAGCGGCCGCAGAGTTCCGGGTGCGCCGGGTCGATGCCGATATCCTCGCAGCGGTGCCAGCAGCGCACGCATTTGGCATGCTCTGCCGCGGCTACCTTGAGCCAGAGGCCGTCCAGTTCGCTGGATCGGGCGTCGTCCGGGCGTTCCGTATCTGCATGGACCTCTGCTGAAGAGGTAATGAAGATGTAGCGCAATTCGTCGCCCGCATGGTCCAGGGCGGCCCTGAGCGTGTCGTCGCAATACAAGCGGACTTCCGCGTCCAGGGAGGAACCGATGGCGCCGCCGGTGCGCAGACGCTCCAGTTCCCGGCTGACTTCTTCACGCGTCCTGATGAGGCCGAACCAGTGTTCCGACACACTCACGTCCGGGAAATCCCCGTACCACTCTTCCAGGAACACGGATTCTGCGCGCGCGCCGGGCAGGTGCCGCCAGTATTCATCCGCGGTGAAACTGAGCACCGGCGCCAACCAGCGCACCAACGCCTCGGCGATATGGTACATGGCGGTCTGGGCGGAGCGGCGCGCCGGACTGCTCCGTTGCAAGGTGTAGATGCGGTCCTTGATAATATCCAGGTAGAAACCACCCAGGGTCACGACACAGTAATGGTGCAGTTTCTGGTAGATCAGGTGGAACTGGAATTCTTCGTAGGCGCGGATGATCTGCTCCTGCAAGCGCATGGTTTCCAGCAGTGCCCACCGGTCCAGTTCCAGCAACTCATCAGCGGCTACGCAGTGCTCGGCAGGGTCGAACCGGTCCAGGTTGGCCAGCAGGTAACGGCTGGTGTTGCGGATGCGGCGATACGCGTCCGCCATACGCTTCAGTATCTCGTCGGATACGTTCATCTCGTTCCGGTAGTCCGTGGCGGACACCCACAACCTGAGCACGTCCGCGCCCAGGGTCTGCATGACTTTCTGCGGCGCCACCACGTTGCCCAGGGACTTGGACATCTTCATACCCCTGGCATCCACCGCAAAGCCATGGGTAAGCACGCCCCGATACGGTGGCTGCCGGTTGATGCCGACGGAGGTCAGCAGTGATGACTGGAACCAGCCCCGGTGCTGGTCCGAACCTTCCAGGTAGAGGTCGGCGGGATAAGCCAGCCTGTCATCACGCGCCAGCACGGTGGCGTGGGTCACGCCCGAATCGAACCAGACGTCCAGGATGTCCGTCACTTTCCGGTAGCGCGCCGCGTCGGCGCCCAGCAATTCTCCGGCGTCGAGCTCAAACCAGGCATCGATGCCGGACTGCGATATTTTTTGCGCGGCGGCCTCGATCAGGCGCGGCGTGTCGGGGTGCAACTCGTCCGTGTCCCTGTCAACGAACACGGCGATGGGCACGCCCCAGGTGCGCTGCCGGGAGATGCACCAGTCACCCCGCTCGTCCACCATGCCGTGGATGCGTTGCCGGCCCCAGTCAGGCGTCCAGGCCACCTGCTTGATCGCGGCCAGGGCGTCCGTGCGCAAGCTCCGGGCATCCATACTGAAAAACCACTGTGGCGTGGTGCGGAAGATGACCGGCGACTTGTGCCGCCAGCAATGGGGGTAACTGTGCCGCAGCGTGGTTTCCACCAGCAGGTTATTCCTGTCGATAAGGACTTCAATGATATGAGCATTGGCCTTGAATACGTGTTCCCCGGCAAACAACTCCGTATCCTCCCGGAAACAGCCGTTGTCAGCCACCGGGTTGGTGACGGGCAAGCCGTATTGCATCCCAACGTGATAGTCATCCACGCCATGCCCCGGCGAGGTATGCACCGCGCCGGTGCCAGTTTCCAGGGTGACGTGATCGCCCAGGACGACCGGGATCCGGCGCTCATAGAACGGATGTTGCAGTTGCACGCCGGCAAGCTCAGAGCCCTTGACCGTAGCCAGAATGCGGTAGTCCTCCACGCCGTAACGGTGTAATGCCGATGACGCCAGTTTCTGTGCCAGGATCAGCCGCTCACGGCCGCGTTGGGAGGTGCATTGCACCACGACGTAATCAAACTCCGCATTCAGGGCCACCGCCTGGTTGGCCGGCAGGGTCCAGGGTGTGGTGGTCCAGATCACCAGGGACAGGCGCCCTGCCCCGCGTTCCGGGCACGGTTCCGATGCGGCGCCGAACACGGCCTCCGCATCGATGACGGGGAAACACACGTCCACCGCGGGAGACTGTTTGTCGAGATATTCCACCTCTGCCTCCGCCAGGGCCGAGGTGCAGTCGAGACACCAGTAAACCGGTTTGAAGCCCTGGGTCAGGTGGCCGGCCGTGATCATCCGGCCCAGCGCGCGTACAATGTCGGCTTCGGTGTGGTAATTCATGGTCAGGTATGGCGCAGCCCAGTCGCCGAGTACGCCCAGGCGTTCAAAGTCGGTTCGCTGCCGGTTTATCTGCTTGTGCGCATACGCGCGGCAGGCATCGCGAAACTCGCGCGGCGCGACCCGCACGCCGGCTTTGCCGATCTTCTTTTCCACCTGGTGCTCAATGGGCAAACCGTGGCAATCCCAACCGGGCACGTAGGGGCAATCATACCCGTCCAGGCTGTGTGACTTGATGATGATGTCTTTCAGGATCTTGTTGACAGCATGACCCAGGTGGATATCGCCGTTGGCATACGGCGGGCCGTCATGCAGGATATACTTGTCGCGCCCGGCCCGGCCCTGCCGGAGCCGGCCGTAAACATCCAGTTCCTGCCAGCGCTGCAACATCCCCGGCTCGCGCTGCGCCAGGTTCCCTTTCATGGGGAAATCTGTCTTTGGCAGGGATAGCGTGTGTTTATAATCAGCCATGATTCAGCGTGCCGAAAAATTCCCTGGCGGCGCGGATGTCCGTCGCGATCTGCGCGACCAGTTCGTTGATGGAGGCGAACTTGCGCTCATCGCGCAGGCGTTTGAAGAACTCTACGCTGATGTGCCGGCCGTAAATCATCTTGTTGAAGTCGAACAGGTGCGCTTCCAGTAACAGTTTCGTTTCTTCGAACACCGGGCGCGTGCCCAGGTTGGCGACACCCAGGTGGGTCTTGTCGTCCGCGCCTTTTACGCTCACCGCGAACACGCCGCGTAACGGCACCTGGCGTTTGCTGAGATTGATATTGGCCGTGGGAAACCCCAACTGGCGCCCCCGCTCAGCGCCGTGCACCACGCGCCCGCTGATGCTGAAATAGCGTCCCAGCAGTAACTGTGCCTCCTCAAACCGGCTTTCCCGCAAGCGCTCACGGATGCTGCTGCTACTCACCCGGTTGCCGTCCAGCCGGTGTGTCTCGGTCAGGATCACGTCAAAACCCAGACGCTTCCCAAACTCCCGCAGCATGTGGTAGTCCCCGCGCCGGTTCTTGCCGAACTTGAAATCATCCCCGATGATCAGCCGCTTGATCGACAGGTCGCCAACCAGCACCTGCTCGATAAACCGTTCCGCCGACAGTTCGGCAATACCCTGCTGGAAGCGCAGGCACAGCACCCGGTCGATGTCCTGTTGTTTGAGCATCTCCAGTTTTTCCCGAAAACTGGTAATACGGGTCGGCGCCTGCTCTGCGTTGAAAAACTCCTGCGGATGCGGCTCAAAGGTGATCACCAGCGCCGGCAAGCCCATCACCTCCGCCTGCCGCTTGAGCTGCCTGAGCACCGCCTGGTGTCCCAGGTGGATCCCGTCATAGTTGCCGATAGTGGCAACACAACCCCGGTGCCGGGACTTGAGATTGTAGGAGTACCTGATGAGTTCCATAATTTATCCGCACATGACGCAGACCAACATAGCTGTTTTTATCCGCAGATGATGCAGGTTAACGCAGATTATTTTTTGCTTCATTTTTTATCTGCGCCATCTGCGGATAAATCCTGAGACGCTACCATGTCTCGCAAACGCAAACCGGTAACCCACAGGGTGGCGAAGTACGCCAGGGCGCCGGCAAGGGTGCATGATACTACATTAAGGGCGCGGGCATAACTATCCCATGGTAACCAGGCGGACGGGGCCGGCACGAAAGCTGCCAGGCCCAGGGCCATGACCGCCAGCGCCAGGGTGATCCTGCCCAGGTGCAGGAACCAGCCGGGGCTGGTCCGGAAACCTTTTTTCCTGCGCAGGAGGTGGTACAGCAACGCCGCGTTGAGGCAGGCCGACAAGGAGGTGGCCAGGGCGAGGCCGGCATGGGCCAGGGGAATGACCAGCAGCAGGTTCAGCACGATGTTGGCGAGCATGGCGACCACCGCGACGGTAACCGGAGTCCTGGTGTCCTGTTTGGAAAAGAAACCGGAAGACAGCACTTTTACCAGGATAAAAGCCGGCAAACCCAGCGCGTACATGAGCAGGCTGCGATTGGCCATCTGCACGTCGTAGGCAGAAAATTCATTATATTGAAACAGCGCGGTCAACAGCGGCGCGCCCAGCAGCATCAGGCCGGCGCCGGCCGGCAGCGCCACCAGCATCACCCAGCGCAAGGCCCAGTCCAGGGTCCGGTTGAACGCCGCGTTATCCTTGCCGGTATGTTCCGCCGCCAGGCTGGGCAACACCACGGTGGCCAAGGCAATGCCGAATACGCCCAGCGGAAACTCGACCAGGCGGTCGGAGAAATACAGCCAGGAGATACTGCCCGTTTCCAGGAAGGAAGCGATAATGGTATCGACCATCAGGTTCACCTGGGTCACGGAAACGGCGAACAGGGTCGGGATCATCAGTTTGATTATTCTGCCCACCCCTTCCCGGTCGCGGTTGAAACGCGGTAACGGCAACAACCTGAGTTTGAGCAGAAACGGAAACTGGAACAGCAGTTGCGCCAGGCCCGCGCCGAACACGCCCCAGGCCAGGGCCACAACCTGTTGTTCAGGCGGGAAATACGGTGTCAGCCATAGCGCGCAACCGATGAGGGACAGGTTAAGCAACACCGGGGTAAACGCGGGCACGGCAAAGCGCCGGTAGGTATTGAGTATCCCCCCCGCCATCGCAGTAAGGGAAATGAATAGGATATAGGGAAAGGTGATGGCCAGCATGCGGGTGGCCAGCGCCTGCTTTTCCAGGTCGTCACCGAAGCCGGGCGCGAACACCCAGATCAGCAACGGCGCGGCCAGGACGCCGACAATCGTGGTCACACACAGCCAGGCGCCCAGTACCGCCGCAGTGTGTTCCAGCAAGGCGTTCACCTCCTCCCGACTGCGCTGTTCCCGGTATTCCGACAGCACCGGCACAAACGCCTGGGAGAAACCCCCCTCCGCAAAAATCCGACGCAGAAAGTTGGGGATGCGGAACGCGACGATAAACGCGTCCACCCCTGCCCCGGGACCAAACATGGCGCCAATGATAACGTCCCGCATCAATCCCAGGATACGGGACAAGGTAGTCATCAGGCCGACAACCAGGGTGGACTTGAGCAGCTTGCGCATGTTAATGGAATTAAGAATTAAGAATTAAGAATTAAGAATTAGGAATTAGGAATGGGTGTATTCTGCTCGTTGGTCAGCGAGGATAATCGGGGAATTAACCCGCATATCTCACCAAGTGATGCGAAGATCGCGCAGGATTTTTTTTGCCTGCGGGTGCCTGCGACCGAAAGCATAGCGGTAGCTATGGTTGAGGAAGCACGTGCCCGCAGGCGGAAAAAAGACCAGCGAGACAAATCGGCAGGACAGCCGATTTGCACAGCGATAGCTGCCCGAAGGGTTGTGTCCAGGGATGGACGCAATGAACGCATCAAGCGCAGTGTGTCATGTCGAAAAAGTGTGAATACTGTCATAACGTATTGGCAGCAAGAATGTTTCAGATAGCAACAAGCGACTTGATGAGATATGCGGGTTAGACTGGATTTTATGTTATCATGCCCCATCCGTCATTCGTAATTCGTAATTAATTTGACATCTTCCCGCATATCATCATAGTATGCGGCCCCTTAGATTACTGACTATCAGGAGTTACAGTTGGCCAATATCGCATCAGCAAAGAAACGCGCGCGCCAGGCTGCCAAGCGCCGCCTGCACAATAACGCGCGCCGTTCCATGTTACGGACGCACATCAGGAAAGTCGTTGAGACCATCGCCGGCGGCGACAAGGCCGCGGCAACTGCCGCCTACCAGGCAGCCGTGCCCATCATCGACAGAATGGCTAACCAGGGGCTGATCCACAAAAACAAGGCCGCCCGCCACAAAAGCCGCCTGAACGCCAAAATCCGAGCACTTTAAGAATTAGGAATTAGGAATTCCCAACAACCACCATATTATCCCGGTGGATCAACTCCTCCTCGTCCACGTAACCCAGTAGCTGTTCGATCATGCCGCTGGGGCGGCCCATGATGCGGCGGGTCTCGTCGGCGTTGTAGTTGACCAGGCCGCGGGCGACTTCCCGGCCCTGGTGGTCGGTACAACTGACAATCTCTCCCCGCTTGAACTCGCCGCGCACGCCGGTGACGCCCACGGCCAGCAGGCTTTTTCCCTGGTCGGACAGTACCTTGCAAGCGCCGTCGTCCAGGGTCAAGGCGCCCTGGGGAGGCTTGTGTCCGGCCAGCCACTGTTTGCGCGCGGCCAGGGGTGAGCGCGCCACGTTGAGCAAGGTACCGACCTGTTCACCGTCCGCAATTTTCAGTAGTACCTCGTCTTCCAGCCCTGAACAGATAATCGTTTCCGTCCCGGATTTGGCCGCGGTCTCCGCAGCCTTGAGTTTGGTAAGCATACCGCCGCGGCCCAGCGCCCCACCCGGCCCGGCATACTCCAGCAGGGACGCATCACCGGCCTGCGCGGTCTTGATCAAGCGGGCATCGGGAGACGTGCGCGGGTCGCGCGCATACAGGCCGGCCCGGTCGGTGAGGATAACCAGGCGCTCCGCCTCCGCCAGGTTGGCCACCAACCCGGCCAGCGAGTCGTTGTCGCCGAAGCGTATCTCGTCGGTGGCGACGCTGTCATTTTCGTTGACTATCGGCACCACACCCAAATCCAGCAGGGTGCGCAAGGTGGAACGGGCATTCAGGTAGCGCTTGCGGTCAGCCACGTCGTCGTGGGTGAGCAACATCTGGGCAGTGTGGATGGCATGGTGCTGGAATACGGATTCGTACGCCTGGATCAACCCCATCTGGCCCACTGCGGCCGCGGCCTGTTGCTCGTGCAGACTGCCGCGCCGTAATTTCCAGCCCAGGCGCGCGCGTCCCGCGGCAATAGCGCCGGATGAGACAATGATAAAGCGCACGCCGCGCGGGCGTAATTGCGCCATCTGGTCCACCCAGGCGCGGATGGCTTCGGTACGCAACCCCAGGCCGTCGTTGGTCAACAAGGCGCTGCCTATTTTGACCACCCAGCATTGTTTTGCTACGTCTTTGGTATCCGCTCTGCTCATCACTCGTCAGTCCGCTTCCAGGTCTGAAAACCATTGGAAGACGGCTTTAATCAAGGTATCACAACCGGCGCCGGTTATTGCGGAGAGGCAGAAAACCGGTTGCTGCCAACTCATTTCTGTAACCAGTGTGGCCCGGATTTCCGCCATTCTATCAGGATCAACCATATCGATCTTGTTCAGCGCCAGCCACCTGGGCTTGTGCGCCAGATCGGTATCCCAGGCTGCCAGTTCGGCCTCAATAGCGCGGATCGAGGCGGCGGTTGCCGACACGTCCTGGTGCAAACTGATGTCAACCAGGTGCAACAGCAGGCGCGTGCGTGACAGGTGCCGCAGGAACTGCGCGCCCAGCCCGGCGCCGGCCGCCGCGCCCTCTATCAACCCGGGAATGTCTGCCATCACCACGTCCCGACCCATGCCGGCGCGCACGACACCCAGGTTTGGATACAGTGTGGTGAACGGGTAATCAGCCACCCTGGGGCGCGCCGCGGACACCTGGCGGATAAACGTGGATTTGCCGGCATTGGGCCGGCCCAGCAAGCCGACGTCGGCGAGTACCTGCAACTCCAGGCGCAGGTTTCTGCTTTCTCCCTGGGTTCCCTTGGTGGTCTTTCTCGGCGCCCGGTTGACGCTGCTCTTGAAACGGGCATTGCCCAGGCCATGCTCGCCACCGCGGGCAACCAGCAGCGTGTCATCCCCGTTGGTCAGGTCGCCGATGAGTTCACCGGTGTCCTCATCGTAAACCAGGGTGCCCAGGGGAACGCGGATTTCAAGGTCTGCGGCGCTTTTGCCGATCTGGTCCCGGCCACTGCCCGGTTTGCCGTTGCCGGCCCGGTACAAACGCGCATGGCGAAAATCAACCAGGGTATTCAGCCCTTCATCGACCACCAGGAAAATACTGCCGCCGGCGCCACCGTCACCCCCATCCGGCCCGCCCCGGGGAATATATTTTTCCCGCCGGAAACTCAGACAGCCGTCACCCCCCTTACCCGCTTCAACCCGGATAGTTGCCTCATCGACAAATTTCATGGGGGGGGGTGCAGGTTGAGGGTAGAGGCTGGGGGTCAGCCCCTAATCGCTAACCTCCGGCAACAACGCTGACAAAAGTCCTGTTACGTGCGCCTTTCTGTTCGAATAGCACCGTGCCGTCTGCCGTGGCATACAAGGTATGGTCCCGGCCGCAACCGACGTTGACGCCGGGGTGGAACTTTGTGCCCCGTTGTCTGACGATGATATTACCTGCCCGAACCGTTTCGCTGCCGTAGCGTTTCACGCCCAGGCGCTTGGAATGGGAATCGCGGCCGTTGCGTGTGCTGCCGCCTGCTTTTTTATGCGCCATATTCCTGCTCCTGCTATTGCGTAGTAATGCCGGTGATCTTCAATTCAGTATAAGCCTGGCGGTGCCCCATCCGCTTGAGGTGTTGTTTACGCCGTTTGAACTTGACCACCTTGATCTTTTCGCCCCGACCGTGGGACTGCACGTTGGCCGCGACGGACGCGCCTTCCAGCGTCGGCGTCCCGACCGAAATATTCTCGCCATCGGCAAGCATCAGCACTTCATCAAGACTAAGCTCACCACCTTCCTCGGCATCGATCTTCTCAACCCGGATGGTGTCACCTGCCTGCACCTTGTACTGTTTGCCACCGGTTTTTACGACTGCATACATATCATTTGCACCTGTAAGATAGCTTTTTAAAACAAAACTTTGTCATTTTATATCACTCAAGGATGAAAAACAAATCCCTAACTCAAAATCCCTAACTCAAAAACTCGCGTAGCTCGGCAACGAATTGATCGAGTTGATCGTGGTGGGGCCAGTGGCCGGCGTTTTCGTACAGGGAGACCTGCGCGTTGCGAAAATATGCCAGCCTGCCGTCCTCTGCCGGGTTGGACGCCCAGCTATCCTTGCCGTAGATCAAGCGGGTGGGACAGGTAATTGAACCCAGCAGTTGCTTGATCACATCCGGCGCCAAATCCACCGGTGGGAAGATACGCACGCAGTTATCGAATTTCCAGCTATAGCTGCCGTCCTCATTCTGGATCACGCCATGGTGGGTGAGGTGGCGGGCCTGCTCGTCGTCCAGGTAACTGTTCGCGGTTTTCATGCGCTGGTACGCTTCCGCCAGCGATTGGTAGCGCTTCGGCTGCCGGCCGGCCATCTGCCGCCTTTCTTCCATCCAGTTACGCACACGTTGCGCCATGGACGGTGCGTCCTTGTGCGCGTTCCCTTCCGGCGCCAAGGCCAGACCCTCAAGCACCACCAGTTTACGTACCGCATGCGGATACAGGCCGGTATAGCGCAATGAAATGGAACCGCCCAGGGAATGTCCTACAAGCGTCACCGGTTGCAGTTCAAGCTGGTGGATCATCTGGGCCAAATCATAGACATAAGCCGACATGGAGTAATACCCGTCCGGGTTCCATTCGCTATCACCATGCCCGCGCAGGTCCGGCGCCAGCACGTGCCAGTCCCGCGCCAGTTCCCGCGCCACCCAGTCCCAGCTCCGACAATGATCCCGGTTACCATGCACCAGCAACAATGGCGGCGCATCGGGGTTGCCCCAGTCCACGTAATGCAGGCGCAGGCGCTGGGAAATATAAATATGGGAAGTAGGGCCGGTAATCATGATCAATCCTGACTGTCCTGCATATTGTACAGGGATGCGTCAGACTGTATAGCTGGGGCTGTTATTCAGTGTTTCCACAGCAAAGCCGGATCTTGTCTTGAAGTCGTCGATCACGGCTTGCAACCTGTCCATGGTAACGTATTCGTGTATGTTCTCTGCTTGGTCCGGGCATTCGTTCCTGACTATTTCCAGCACTTCGTCGGGGCCGTTCTCACGGCTGGCCAGCACCACCCGGTTGGCCCTGGGCAGACGGTCGGCTGCATAGGCTTGCAGGCCCGCGACCGGGTCGCGCTGCGTGGCCAGCGCATAAGCCAGGGCCCTGCCGTCTATGATGGCATGCACCGCGCCGCTGGAACTGACCGGGATAAGGGGATGCGCGGCATCACCCAGCAGGGTAACCCGGCCAAAAGTCCATTGCGGTAGCGGGTCCCGGTCGTAGATGGGGAACTCAAAAACCTGTTCTGTAGCAGAGATGAGGCCAGGCACGTCCAGCCAGTCGAAGCGCCAGTCGCGGTAGAGTTCAATCAGGTTGTCCGGGCTGGTCAGTTTGCTCCAGTCTTCTTCCTGGCGTTGGTCTGTCACGAAAGGCACCGCGGCGATCCAGTTGATATGGCTGCGCCCGTTCCGGTGTAACTCACCCGAAATGGGATAAGACACCAGGCGCAGGCGGTTATCGCCGCAGATCACCATGGATTCCCCGTCCAGCACAGGCGCTGCCGTGAGCGCCCCGCGCAAACAGACCATACCGGCGTAGACTGCCGCACCTTCGTCCGGGTACAGGCAGCGCCGGGTGGTCGAATGCAAACCGTCCGCGCCGATCAGCAGGTCGCCTGTGACGTCGTCTTGCGCCTGCTTTGACAGGGGGTCGATAAACCGCGCAGTAACCGTATCGTGATGCTGTTTGAAACCTGCAAGCTGGCGCCCGGTAACAACCCGGTCTGCACCGGCGCGCCGTTTGAATGTTTCCAGCAGCAACAACTGCAATGCCCCGCGGTGCACCGAGTACTGCGGCCACCGGTAACCGGCATATTCACCGCAGGGCACGCTGAGCGCCAGCTTGCCGCGCCGTGAATAATACTTCATGGCGCGGGTGCGTATGGCAATCCGGTCCAGCTCATCCTGCAGGCCCAGCGCGAGCAGTTCCCGGGCGGCATGGGGCAGGATATTAATACCCACCCCCAACGGTTCGATGCAGTCCAGCCTTTCAAAGACCGTCACCTCGATCCCGAGTTTTTCCAGGCTCAGCGCCGCGGTCAACCCGCCGATTCCTGCGCCTGCGATCAGTACATGCATATCAGGACGGATATCCGGGGTCGGGTCGCACAATGCACACGCAAAGAAATGGGTGCAAAGTCCTGACAAACCTCTGTATGCGCATTGTGCGACCTGACCCTGAATATTCCTCGTGGCCTGAATATTCCCCGACACGGCGCCTCTTGGCCCCGTAAGTTGAATAAGTGAGTTGCATGAGAATTATCGTAACGGGTCAAACTGGTCTAATCAACTCGTTATGGCCGAATATGGCTGGATTTATGGCTGACCGTACTGAAGCGCCTGATTGGACGCCATGGATTACCTACCTCTTGAAGGCCTTGCAAAAACAAAAAAGACAACTCGAAAAGAAGGTCACACGTGAGCGAAAAATCCTCGGCCAGCTACCGGAATTATCCTTACAAATTATGGAATTTGCACGTGAGCGCGGTCAAATCAAAATGAATGACATCATAAAGTCAACCAATGCCGCCCGAGGGACGATTAAAGAGCATATTGCTTCTTTGGTAAAAAATGGTCATTTAACGAAACATGGAAAAGGGAAAGGCACGTGGTACACAATCTCGGTCGGCCTCGACTTAAGGAAACTCTGAAACTCGGAATAATCCGTATCACCTTAATCAATAGCGCTCACTGGGTCGCATCCAGCCGCTCAAGCTTGCCGGACCAGCCGAGGATACGTGTGTCTGCAGTGACAAGATGATGGCCTTCGAGGGCGGTGGCGACAATCAGCCGGTCGGCAGGATCAGGATGGAAGTCAGGGAGATTGGCGGCGCGCATGCCGGTCTTGCCATCCATTGGAATCTCAACCATCCCCTGTTCCAGTTGTATCCGGCGCCATAGTTCAAGGTTTTCCGGGAAACTAATTCTGTTCTTGCTCTTAAGCATTGCGATTTCCCAAAACGAAATGGCGGAAACAGCAAGTCCACCTGACTGCCAGGCCTGATCAATTTCACGTCGTGCCAACGGGCCCAGGCGATCGTCTCCAAGCCGAAGCCACAAAATGACGTGTGTATCAAGCAGGATCAATCTTCAGAGCCTCGGGGCTGAAGCAAGTTTGCCTCCCACTCCACGTCCAGCGGCTCAATGATGTCGCCAAGTATCTTGATTTTGCCCTTGTCTATACCAAACAGACTCGCAGGCTTGTTTCGATACGGCGCGAGACGGACCACGGGACGACCGTTCTTGGAAATAATAAGTTCTTCGCCGGTATTCGCCACATCATCCATCAACTTGAGGCATTTTGCCTTGAATTCGGATGCTTTGATCATGTTCACGCCGACGCTCTTGTCAGTGTTCATCTGCTTTATTCACCGTGTTACATGCGTTGATTGGTGCTATAGATTATACTATGGTCATGACCATAGTCAATTCTGCGTATTCCGCTAATAAAAACCAGCAGATTGACAAGGGCATTTCCATGACCTATGCTATAGCCTATGCCATGATAATGAAGGATGAGTAAAATGTTGCCTGAACGCTATGTCAGTTTATTCCGTAATGGCCGTAATCAGGCCTTGCGGATCCCCCGGGAGTTTGAGTTGCCGGCCGGGAAGGCTATTGTCCGCAAGGATGGTGACAAACTCATCATAGAGCCTGTCAGGACTGACGGATTACTCACCTTGCTGGCTTCGCTGGAGGATGTTCAGGCTACCTTTCCGGAAATGGATGAAGCATTGCTGCCTCCCGACAACGTGGAATTGTAATCTTGAAGCCGGCTTATCTTCTGGACACCAATGTGCTGTCGGATTTGGTACGTCACCCCCATGGCGTCATCACAAAACGAATTTCACTGGAGGGCGAAGACAACGTCTGCACCAGTATCATTGTGGCATCCGAGTTACGTTTCGGCGCCCGCAAACGCGGTTCCGAGCAATTGACCCGGCAGCTTGACCTGATCCTCTCGGCCATACAAGTCTTGCCGTTCGAGGTGCCTGCCGACCATCGTTACGCAAAGATTCGAACTTATCTCGAAGAACGGGGCACGCCCATAGGCCCGAATGATATGCTCATCGCTGCACAGGCCCTTGCGCTGGACTGCACGCTGGTCACAAGGAATGTAAGGGAGTTTTCCCGTGTGCCCGGGTTGAAAGTCGATGATTGGTCTTAGCAGCATTAAGGGCGAGAACATCTTGTCTATAGGTGTCAATTTCATACGCTGCTTCCGTGGCGCGAGCGATGTGTGCGTTTGCTTCTATCAGAGCTTTAAGGACAACAATATTTGAATGCCGATGGCCGGATTCGAAACAGTAATTTAACTTATTGTTTCTATTATAATTTAATGTCATAGATGCAGTCTATTCCAACATTTTTTCCTACATTATTTTGGGACTGGAGTGGCGAAAATCCCTATCGGCGGCGGTTTCAAATGTCGTCCGCGAGCGTCTGCGCCCAACTGTTGCGCACCCAAGTCCCAACGAAAAGACCAACGGAGTTTTGGATGGAATCGGGAAGCAAATTATGTGCAGTATTGCTTGCAAAGGATCGTGAATGAGGTTTATGCTCTGTGAGTCAAAGCGGTGGATCAGATAATGAACTATCAAGATTACATTACTATCGAACTGGGTAAGCGTGGTGGTAAGCCGTGCATCCGCTCCATGCGGATCGCCGTCTATGATGTGCTGGATTGGCTGGCATCGGGCATGAGTGAAGCTGAGATTCTGGACGATTATCCGGAACTGACCCGGGATGATATCAGGGCCTGTCTTGCCTTTGCCGCCAACCGCGAACACCAGTTATCTACGATAGCGAACACTTGAAGCTGCTCTTGGACCAGAACCTGTCGTACCGGCTACTGGACAAGATCGAGTCCGTCTATTCCGGTTCATCGCAAGTCGGATTACTTGGACTGGAGCAGGCAGATGATATGACTATCTGGCGTTTTGCCAGGGATAATGGTTATACGATTGTTACCAGGGACTCGGATTTCCACGAACTTAGCCTGTTACATGGCGAACCGCCCAAAGTAATCTGGCTCAAATGTGGTAACAAGCCCAAATGGTATGTGCTGGGCCTCCTGATCAATAATCAGGACAGGATTCGTGACTTCCATGATGATCACGAAAGCAGTTGCCTTGAAATTTATTCCTGAAGCTGTCTACGCCATACACCATCGCTTTCGGCATAGTACTCAGCCCGGATATTCAGGGCGGTGAAACAGTATGTCAGGGGGTAACACCCCACCCCTACCACTGCGACCTCAGTGGGCGATGGGTGGGCACACTGGCCAGCCCGCCCAGTCCCGAAATGAGCTGCGAAAACCGTGCTCCGTTGCCCGTTGGCCATAACCCGTCGCGTGCAAGGCCTTGCCCAGCGTCATGTCCGACATGGGCCGGTGCGGATGGTGCCGATGGCCGGATTCGAACCGGCACGCCTTTTGGGCACTGCCCCCTCAAGACAGCGTGTCTACCAATTCCACCACATCGGCACAGATTGTAATGCCCGTGTTATTCGGGGATTATCGGGAGGTCTTCGTCCGGCGTATCAGCCGGGAGTTCGTCCGGGAGCACGTCGGTCTGCTCGGCTGATTGTTCGACAACCATGGGTTCAACGACGTTCAGGCGGCCGGCTTCGATGCTGCGCTGCTTGCCTATCCAGGCCAGGGCCAGGCTATTGAGCAGGAATACCAGCGCCAGGGCCGTGGTGGTCCTGGTGAGAAAGTTGCCGGAACCCGAGGCGCCGAAGACGGTGGCCGAGGCGCCGCTGCCGAAGGCCGCGCCGGCGTCCGCTCCCTTGCCGTGTTGAATCAGGATGAAAGCGATTAATGCGATGGCGCAGATTACCTGCACCACCAGTAATAAAGCCTGTAACGTGTCCACTTTTACCTCGCTGAGTCTATAAAACCCCGGGCTTGCCAGGGATTCCCTTACGCTGCCGCCCGGCAGATTGCCAGAAATTCATCAACCTTCAGGGATGCGCCGCCGATCAAACCGCCGTCCACGTCCGCCATGGCGAACAGTGCGGCGGCATTGCCTGCTTTTACACTGCCTCCGTAGAGGATGCGCAGTTCATCGGCAATACGGTCGTCGTGCCTGGCCGTTTGCAGCCGGATAAAGCTGTGCGCCGCCTGCGCCTGTTCCGGCGTAGCCGTCTTGCCGGTGCCAATAGCCCAGACCGGCTCGTAGGCGATCACCGCGTCGCGCAAGGATGCCATACCCGCGGCGGCAATGACCGCATCCAGTTGTTCCGACAACACTTGTTCGGTCATGTCTGCCTCCCTTTCTGCAAGCCGCTCGCCCAGGCACAGTATGGCCTGCAATCCGTTTTCCCTTGCCTGGCGGAATTTCTTCCCCACCGTCTCGTTGCTCTCGCCCAGGATATGGCGCCGTTCCGAGTGTCCGATGATAACATATCGGCAGCCATAATCGTTCAACATCTGCGCTGAAATCTCGCCCGTATAAGCTCCGTCGCCGTATTCCGACAGCGTCTGCGCGCCCAGGCCGATATCGCTGCCGGCCAGCAGTTCCGCCGCCAGCGGGATATGTATGAACGGGGGACAGACCAGGACTTCCACACCGCTTTCCGGCAACCCTTGCCTGAACCCGTGCAGTAACGCCTGCACGGCTGTACGGTTGCCGTTCATCTTCCAGTTGGCGGCTACCAGGGGTTGTCTTGCGGTCATAATGGTCTATCCACGGTTTCCTTCAGAAAGGGATGGTAAGACTAACTGAAATTTTCCAAAAGTCAAAAGGCGTCACCCGGCCTGCCCCTGAGGAAGCAGCAGGGCATCGACTTCTGCCGGGCGCAGTTCCCAGTACTGGCCCGGACGTTTGTTGCGCGGGAGTTTGCAGGAACCGTAGCGTATGCGTATCAGGCGGTTGACCTGGAAACCCTGGGATTCCCATAAACGCCGTACCTCCCGGTTGCGTCCTTCCATCAGCACCACTTGGTACCAGCGGTTCCTGCCCTGACCGGCGCCCGGAGAGATGGTTTTGAAGCGGGCGCTTCCGTCCTCCAGTTGCACGCCCTTTGTCAGCGCCCGCAGTTGTGCTTCCGTAGGCTGCCCCAGCACGCGCACGGCATACTCGCGTTCTACCTGGTGGCGAGGATGCATGAGGCGGTTAGCCAGCGCGCCGTCATCGGTGAACAGCAGCAAGCCGCTGCTGTTGATGTCCAGACGCCCAACGCTGACCCAGCGCCCGCGCGGCAACTTCGGCAGGCCGGCAAAGACCGTACGCCGCCCCTCCGGGTCAGTGGCGGTGCAGATTTCACCCTCGGGCTTGTAGTAGGCCAACACTTTCGGGCCGGTTTGCCGTACGCCTTGTCGCGGCGGTCGCAGTTGCACGCGGCGCCGGTCGATACTCACCCGATCATGCGGGTTGAGCTTGTCTCCCGGTTGCGCCACCTTGTCGTTGACGCGCACGCGTCCGGCCTTGATCAGGCCATCAATATAACGACGGGACCCCAGCCCGGCGGCGGCCAGGACTTTTTGAATACGCTCAGCCACTAAATACTCTTTCCAGGAGTATCAGGCTGATTGGAAAAAGGAATGACGTTATTGTCCTCGAAGGGGGCGGGGGGCGGTTCAGTATCCTGCGCGGCAGGCTGCAAGCCCGGGTCCGGCGGCGGGCCGGCCTGCTCAAACAGGTCGGGTTCGATCTGGCTCAGATCCTTGATCTCGCCCAGCGACGGCAGTTCTCCCAGTTCCTTCAGGTTGAAATAATCCAGGAACTGGTTGGTGGTCGCCAGTAACTCCGGATGGCCGGGCGCGTCCCGATGTCCGACGACTTTTATCCATTCCCGCTCAAACAGGGCGCGCACAATGCCGGCGCTGAGACTGACGCCGCGGATATCCTCGATCTCGCCCCGCGTCACCGGCTGGCGATAAGCGATGATAGCCAGGGTTTCCAGCAATGCCTGGGAGTAGCGTTGGGGTCTTTCCCGGAACAGCCGGTTAATCCAGCCGGCCAGCTCGGTGCGCACCTGGAAACGGAAGCCACCGGCCACCTCCTTCAGCTCCACGCCGCGCCCGGCGCAGTCCTGCCGTAATTCATCCAGCGCCTTCCTGACAGCCCTGCGGTCGGGCTTGTCCGGCCCGTCCTCGAACATGGCCAGTAACTCGGTCACGCTCAGGGGGCCGTTCAATGCCAGCAACGCGGCCTCAACGATGTTCTTGAGTCGGGCGGCAGTCATGCCGTCGCCCTGACGTAGATCGGGCCGTTGATTTCATTCTGGACGATTTCTACCAGCGTCTCCCGGACCAGTTCCAGCAATGCCAGCAACACCACGATGACCCCGGCCCGGCCCTCTGCTACCACAAACAATTCCTTGAAGTGGGTAAACTCCCCGGTGTCGAGCCGGTCCAGTATGGATACCATGCGTTCCCGCACCGACAGCGGTTCACGTTGAATCTGGTGGTGGGAAAATACCTCGACGCGGCGCAATACCTCACCGAATGACTGCAAAATAGTATCCAGCGACACCTCGGGCGGCAGCGCGCTGACCTGTTTGCCGGGGAACTCGGCCAACGCGGTGAAGCAGTCCCGGCCCAGCCGCGGCAAGGTATCGATATCCTGCGCGGCCTGTTTGAATATTTCGTATTCCTGCAAGCGGCGCACCAGTTCTGCGCGCGGGTCTTCCTCGTCGTCTTCCGGTTCCGGCCGCGGCAGCAGCATCCTCGACTTGATCTCCGCCAGCATGGCCGCCATCACCAGGTATTCCCCGGCCAACTCCAGTTGCAATACCTCCATCAGTTCGATGTAGCTCATGTACTGCTCGGTCACCTTGGCGATGGGGATGTTCAGGATATCGAGGTTCTGACGCTTGATCAGGTATAACAACAGGTCCAGCGGGCCGGCGAAGGCTTCCAGGAACACCTCCAGCGCGTCGGGTGGGATATATAAATCCCTGGGCAGTTCGCTTAACGGCACCCCCTGCACGACGGCAAACGGCATTTCCTCCTGTAACTGGGGAGCGCTGCGCGGCTCAGTCATAATCCAGCCCCATGGCCTCGCGCACTTCCGTCAGGGTTTCCCGGGCAACATCGCGCGCGGTTTCACAACCTTCATGGATGATCGCCCGCACCGTTTCCGGGTCATTGACGTACTCCTCGGCCCGTTCCCGGACCGGCTCCTGTTCCCTGATGATGGCGTCGATCAGGGGTTTCTTGCAATCCAGGCAGCCTATGCCGGCGCTGCGGCAGCCTTCATGCACCCAGTTCCTGAGATCGTCGTCGGAATAGACCCTGTGCAGATCCCATACCGGGCATTTTTCCGGGTCCCCGGGGTCATTGCGCCGCACCCGGGCCGGGTCGGTGGGCATGGTTCTCACCTTGCCTTCCACGCTCTCGGGCGGTTCCCGCAGGGAAATGGTGTTGTTATAGGACTTGGACATCTTCTGCCCATCGGTACCCGGCATTTTCGGCGCCTCGGTCAACAGCGCCCGGGGCTCGGGAAAGATCATCTTGCCGCCGCCTTCCAGGTAGCCGAGCAGGCGCTCGCGGTCGCTGATGCTGATATTCTGCTGTGTTTCCACCAGCGCCACGGCTTTTTCCAGCGCCTGCACGTCGCCCTGCTCCTGGTACTTCTTCAACGACTCAAAATACAGCTTGTTGTTCTTCTTGCCCATCTTCCTGGCCGCGCGCTCCGCCTTCTGCTCAAAGCCGGGGTCGCGCCCGTACAGGTAATTGAAACGCCGCGCCACCTCGCGCGCCATTTCCACGTGGGCAACCTGGTCCTCGCCTACCGGCACGTAACTGGCCTTGAAGATGATGATGTCGGCGGTCTGCAACAGCGGATAGCCCAGGAAACCGTAAGTGGTCAGGTCTTTTTCCCGTAACCGCTCCTGCTGTTCCTTGTAGGAAGGAATCCGCTCCAGCCAGCTTTGCGGGGTGATCATGGACAGCAACAGGTGCAGTTCCGCGTGTTCGGGAATGCGTGACTGTATATACAGTTTGGCCGCGCCGGGATTGATGCCGACTGCCAGCCAATCGATGATCATCTCCCAGACGTTGTTCTCGATGATGTCGGGCGTTTCATATTCGGTGGTCAGGGCGTGCCAGTCCACAACGCTGAAAAAACACTCGTACTCGTTCTGCAGCCTGACCCAGTTTTTCAAGACACCGTGGTAATGCCCCAGGTGCAGCGCGCCGGTGGGTCTCATACCGGACATCACCCGTTGATTCGCCGAAGTTGCCAATATTGTCCTCTTTATATGTGATCTATCCGCAGATGACGCAGATTAACGCAGATGTTTTTTTTAATACAGAGTAAATTTTGTTTTGATGCGTTTGTTCTGCGTAATCTACGGATAAATCATAGCAGTAATCTGTGGATTATACCGATACAAGCTGCAAATCCCCACGGCCCTGGCGCACGATTTCCATTGAGTCGGAGGTCAGGTCGATGACCGTGGTCAACTCCGCGCCGCAGGGACCGGCGTCGATGACCAGGTCCAGTTCTGCACCCAGTTGCTCGAAGATTTCTTCGGGGTCGGTCTCGGGCAGGTCCCGCTGCGGCAATATCAGGCTGGTGCTCAGCAACGGTTGTTCCAGCAGTTCCAGCAGGGCCAGCAACGTGTTGTGCGCCGGCAGCCTTAACCCGATGGTCTTTTTTTTCGGGTGCTGGATATAGCGGGGCACCTGGCGCGAGGCCGGCAATAAAAACGTCCACGGTCCCGGTGTCAGGCGTTTCAACAGCCGGAACGCGCTATTGTCGGCTTTGGCCAGCGTGCCGACGGTCGCCATGGAGGCGCACAGCAAGGTAAAATTATGTTTCTGGTTCAAGCGGCGTATGGACAGTATTCTGTTGAAAGCGGTTTTATGGCCCGGCAGGCACCCCAGCGCATAACACGAGTCGGTGGGATAGGCGATGACCCCGCCCTGTTGCAGGATCAGCGCGGCCCGGTTCAGCAAACGCACTTGTGGATTGTCCGGGTGGATTTTAAAATACTGGGCCATAGCCCGTTAATGATATTATGTCCGCTAAGCTAATATGAAATTTTTTCTGGACTTTTTGCCCGGACTGGCCTTCCTGGTTGCCTTGTTCATCCCGGAAGATCGGCAACAGGGCCTGTACCTGGCAACCCAGGTGCTGATCGTCACGTCATTGTTGCAGATTTTCCTGGCCTGGTTGCTCACCGGCAAGATTGAGAAACAATACGTGGTGATTTTCCTGGTGGTGCTGGCGCTGGGCAGCGCCACCCTGCTGCTCAAGGACGAGCGCTTTATCAAGTGGAAACCCACCATCGTATTCTGGATTTTCTCCCTGGCCTTCCTGGCCAGCAACTATATCGGCAGCCGCAACCTGACACAGCGGCTGATGGGACAGGTTTTCGACGCGCCGCAAACTGTGTGGGGGCAGGCCAACCTGTCGTTTGTGGGGTTTTTCCTGCTGTGCGGCTTTATCAACCTGTTCGTCGTGTATAACTTCAGCACCGAGACCTGGGCGCTGTTCAAACTGTTTGGTTTCCTGGCATTGAATATGGTTTACCTGGTGGGCCTGGTGATGTTCCTGTCGCGTTATGCAGTGGAGCAGCCTCCGGGCGGCAAGGACTGACATGGCCAAAACGGATATGAACCGGGTGGCAAGCATCAGGTCGAAACTGCAACAAGCGCTGGCGCCTGAACACCTGGACATCAGCGACGATTCCCATCTCCATGCCGGTCACGCCGGCGCGGCCGCCGGGGGCGGGCATTTTTCCGTGCACGTCGTCAGCGCCGGTTTCCGCGGCTGTTCCACCTTGCAACGGCACCGCCTGGTGTACCAGGCGCTGGCGGACATGATGCCGGCAGACATCCATGCACTGAGTATCAAGGCGCGCACTCCGGAAGAAGCGGCATCGCCAGCAAACAGGACATAAGGCCGTTCCTGAAGTGGCCCGGCGGGAAATACCGGCTACTGCACAGGATTCGCAGCGTCCTGCAACCCGGCCCCCGCTTGCTTGAACCGTTTGCCGGTTCCGGCGCGGTGTCGCTGAACACTGACTACGCTGCCTGCCTGCTGGCCGACGCCAACCCCGACCTGATTGCCCTGTACCGGCAACTGCTGGCAGAGGGCGACAGGTTCATCCGCTATTGCCGCAAATTTTTCCAGGCCGGGAACAACCGGGATACCTATTACGCGTACCGCGACGAGTTCAATGAAACGCGCACGGGGAGGAGAAAGGCGGCGCTGTTTCTGTACCTGAACCGGCATGGCTACAACGGCTTATGCCGTTATAACAGTAAAGGCAGGTTCAACACCCCGTTCGGCCGTTACACCAGGCCGTACTTTCCCGCAAGGGAGATGTGTGCTTTCAGCGCGTGTGCCGGCAGGATTACACCGGCGCATGAGGATTTCGAGACCAGCCTGGCGCGCGCGCAAGCGGGCGATACGATCTATTGCGACCCACCCTACGTGCCCTTGTCGGACACCGCCCACTTTACCGACTACCACGCGGGCGGATTCACCTGGAGTGAGCAAGTACGGCTGGCGGACCTGGCCTGTGAATTGGCGCGCAAGCGGGTACAGGTTGTCATTTCAAACCACGACACCAGGCAGGCACGCACATTATATAAGGCAAGAGACGCAGAAATTTCCAGCTTCAAGGTCAGGAGAAACATCAGCAGCGACGGCAGCGCCCGCGGGGAGGTCAATGAACTGCTTGCCGTTTTCAACCCCCATTCGTAATATCCCCGTTCGTCATCCTTATACTTTACTCACCCATACGATAACGAATACCGACCTTGAAAGTACGCCCGTAAGGATCGTGGGTGAATGCATCGTAGTTCAGTTCCCGCGGCACGAACGGCGGGTCTTCGTCCAGCAGGTTGACGACGGAAGCCCATAGCTCCAGCCGTCCCTGTAACAAACCGTAATGCGCGTGCAGGTCGTGCGTCAGGTGGCTGTCAATCCTGCTGTCCTCATCCCGGTACTCGTCGGCATAGCTGGCGATATAGCGCAGGTTTAACGACTTCCAGGCGTAATTCAGGAAGCCCCGTACTTTCAATTTCACCAGGCTGCGCGCCAGGGACGTCGTGTAATTCAGGCGGCCCAGCGCGTTATAGGCCTCGCCCAGTTCCCAGGCGTCGATGTCGTAACCCAGGATGCGCGTGCCGCTGAAACCGGCGCCGAACTCTCCGGGTCCCAACGGCGCCTGGTAGCTGCCACTGAAATCAATACCGTCGGTCTTGATATCAGGGCCGTTGATGATATTGATGTCGATGATCTCAACGTTGGCGGCCACCGGGTTCCCGGCAAAGGACAGACGCTCAAAATAAGAGCTGGAAACGTCACAGGCATCCGTGGCAGCGCCCGGACAGGCGCGCGCCAGCACCGCATTGTAGGGCTCGGTCACCAGGGGTTTTTCAAAGTCATACAACCAGTAATCGACGCTGAGGGTCAGGTAATCCTGCGCCTGGAACAAACCGTCATGATCGAAGCGCACGCCACTGTTGAAAGTCAGCGCCTGTTCCGGCTCCAGTTGCGGATTACCCTTGGTATCGATGCGCTTGAACGCAGCGGTGGCGGGCACGTACTGGAACGAGTTGGATGAGTTATTCTCCACGATCTGGTTAAGCGTGGGGCCGCGGAAGGTGGTGCCGACAGAGGCGCGCAAACCGATGCTTGGCAACGCCTGCCAGTGCAGGTGAAACTTGGGATCGATACTGGCGCCGGCAGATGCGCCGTAGTCTTCGTAGCGCAGGAAAAAATGGGTCTCCAGGTTCTCACTGACCGGCGCGTGCAATTCACCGAAGAAGGAATAAATATTACGTTTCTCATCGATTGGAAAACCGGGAGGGAGGAAGCTGTAGAGGCCGTTGCGGTCGGTTGTGCAATCCTTGATCTCAGGCCCCGCGGCACAAGGGTACTGTTCAAAATTGCTGAAGCCCAGCGGTGTTATGCGGTAGGTTTCACGGCGCCACTGGAAGCCCAGCGCGAAGTTCATCTCACCACCCGGCAGGCTCCACCAGGGCAGCGCGCCGGAGAAAATGGCATCAAGCGCCAGCAGCGAGGTGTTACCCCTGTTGGAGTAATCGTGGTTCACCATGTAGTCGTAAATGTCATGGTTATTCAAGGCCGGGTTATAGTCCGGGTTGGATTCAAGACCGCCCGGGACATACGGATGCGAGGCGGACATCGAATTGGAAAACGGGATCCAGTACCGGCACGGGCCCTGTCCGGCATGGGCCATGAGTGTTTCCAGCGGGAATGAGATCTTGCCATGCTCGTCATACTGGTTGGGCACCTGTTGCTCACACTCCTCCCCGGCCAACCCCTGGCGCGCCCGGGCGTCCCGGTACACCATGGTATCGCCGAAAAAAAATGTCCTTTTCGACCTGGAGTAAGTGGCCGCCACACTCCAGTCGTAGTCGGCCAATGAACCTTCCAGAGACAGGTTTGCCCGCCATAGTCCGGTGTGCGTGCCTACCCCGTGCAAGGGCCCGTCCTGGCCGTAGGAACGACCGAAGAACCAGGCCGTCTCCTGCCAGGCCGGGGGTATGCCCGCCGCGGTCTGTTCCGCATCACCGGTCCAGCGGCAGTAGGGCTGGTCGCACCAGGCATAAGCGCCATACAGGTCGGGATATTTGCTCGCCATATCGACCAGGCCGGGGTTGTTGGCGCGGATGGTGCGGGTCTCGTCAATCAGGCGGTTGGGTGGATAGGACGGTGAGGTATTCCAGCCGGGCACCCGGCTGTCGGTAAGCAGGAACTCACCTGACAGGGTCGTGCTGTCATTCAGGTCCCAGGACGTCTCCGTAAACCACTGCCAGCGTTCTGCCTCTTCGGTCAGGTTGTCGAACGGCGTGTACTGGAAATGGCAGAAGCCACCGTCCTCATTACCCAGCACACCCGCATCCGTGCGCGCGCCGCCCAGTTTTTCACAGTTGGGGTCAACGATGCCGGTGGCCAGCATGCCGGTAAAACCGCCTATGGGCGCCGCCTGCCAGCGCTCCAGCGGCACCACCACCGCGGGCCGGCCGATGCTGGACCAGCCACCCCGGGGATTCTCTGCATGAGGCAGCACCGCCCAGTCGCGCTTGATGAGTTCAAGCTGGCTGCGCCGCAGGTAGCTGAAGGAACTGACCACGTGCCCCCGGTTTTGCCACAGGTCCGTCCCCAGGATAATCCCCGCTTGCACATCACCGGTAGAACCATCCACCCCCTTGTAGTCGGCGCTGAACTCCACCCCGGAGAAATCGCTGCGCGTGATATAGTTCATCACGCCGGCGATAGCGTCGGACCCGTAAGTAGACGCGGCCCCTTCCCGCAGTATCTCCACCCGTTCCAGGGCGATGGACGGCAGCATGTTCACGTCCACCAGCAGTTGTGCCTGGGCGCTGATGGCATGGGGCGACCAGGTAGTGCGGTGGCCGTTGACCAGCACCAGGGTACGGCTGGGACCGAGGCCGCGCAGGTTGACGGTGGCGCGGTCAGCCCCGGCGCCGGCCTGGAACGGGTCGGCCTCGCCGTCGGAGCCCTGGCTGAAAGAGAGACTTTTGATAAGTTCAATCATGGAGGGTGAACCCTCATAGGCAAGATCGTCCCTCGATAAACTGGTGACAGGCAGGGATTCATCCGCATGCATACCCTTGATATGCGAACCGGTCACCACAATTTCCTCAATAACCTGTTCCTGCGCCGCCCGCAGCGCGCAGTCCGGTACGGCAACGAGCAACAGCGCTATAGCCGACAAAATTATTCTGAACAACATAACAGGAAAATACCAGTTGTAAGAGCCACACAAATATAATACATTCTATCGCTGTCCGAAATTCCTAATTCCAATTCTTAATTCCTTTAATTCCTAATTCTTAATTCCAATTAACACCCCCTTTTATGACAAATCAAGCCAGCGCCTTCTGGACCGGCAAAACCTTTGACGACTTCCTGTTTCGCCCACAGAAAGGGATCACGGAGACGCGCCGGGATATCAGTCTTGCCGGCGCCTTGACGGGCGGCATCTCCCTGGAACTGCCTATTGTCTCATCCAACATGGACAGCGTAACCGGCGCGGACATGACGCGGGC
Source organism: Gammaproteobacteria bacterium (assembly GCA_965116585.1). Taxonomy (GTDB): domain Bacteria; phylum Pseudomonadota; class Gammaproteobacteria; order Eutrophobiales; family Eutrophobiaceae; genus JAAXHV01. Next base: position 411,906 of record OZ220714.1, read on the forward strand.
CATGGCCATGGAAGGCGGCATCGGTGTCATCCACCGCGCCATGAGTATCGAAAGGCAGGCGCGCAAGGTGGCCCAGATCAAACGCAGCCAGAGCGCGGTCATCAAGCAACCCTTATGCCTGCCGTTGGGCGCCACCATCCAACAGGCCAGAATTTTTGCCAGGAACCATTCCATCACTGGCATTCTTATCGAGACAGAACCCGGCAGCAACGTCCTGGCCGGCCTGCTGTCGCAACGGGACATGCCCTGGAACAACGACCATGACGGGCAACCGGTGGAGCATTTCATGACGCCTTTCGATCGACTGGTGGTGGATGAACCCGGTATTTCCATCGAACAGGCATCAAAAACCCTGTTTGAACATCGCATCGAGCGCCTGCCACTGGTGGACGCCGGGCGGCGCATACATGGCCTGATCACGCGCCGGGACATCTTTTCCCTGCGCGAGCGTCCCTATGCCAGCAAGGACGACAAGGGCCGCCTGCTGGTGGCCGCCGCCATCGGCGCGCGCGGAGATTACCTGGAGCGCTCGGCAGCCCTGCTGGAAGCCGGCGCGGACTGCTTGTTCATCGACATCGCGCACGGCCATTCCACGGTGATGGAAGATGCCGTCAACCAGTTTCGCGCGCGTTTCGGCGCCGCGCCCCTGGTGTGCGGCAACGTGGCTACTGCGGAGGGCGCCCGTTTCATGCGCGACATCGGCGCAGATGCTGTCAAGGTCGGCGTCGGTCCGGGACGCGGCTGCCGCACGCGCCTGGAGACTGCCGCCGGCGTGCCGCAACTGCAAGCCATAAGGGAGGCCTGGCAGGCGCTGGAGGATTCCATTCCAATCATGGCCGACGGCGGCGTCAATACGGACAAGGACATCTTCCTGGCCCTGGTATGCGGCGCCACCACGGTCATGCTGGGCAGCGCCCTGTCCGGCACCGACGAAGCCCCCGGCGGGGTCATCGAAGACCCGGTCACCCACACCAAGAAGAAGATCTACCGCGGCATGACCTCACCGGAAGCGGTGCTGGAATCGCATTACGACCCGGACAACGCCGAAGCCGCCAACAGCGCCCTGGACACTCCACCGGAAGGACAGGAGATACAAGTGCCCTACAAAGGCAGCGTCAAGGACATCCTGCACCGCATCCGCGGCCACCTGCGCTCCTCCGTCAGCTACGCCGGCGAAGCCTCACTACAGGCTGCCCGCGACAAAATACTCAAGGACCCGGAAAACTACCTGATCCCCCTGTCCGCCGCCTCACGCCGGGAGTCTTACGAACGTTGACAGAGGAAAATATTGTGGAAAAAGTACTGGTACTCTTCCAATAATCAACCAGCCGTATCAGGGGTTCAGTTCAATATTTTCCAGGAACTCCAACGTCAGTGTGGCGCATTCTTCAGGTTTCTCAAGTATCAGAAGATGCGTCGTCTCCGGCACAAAGTCATAGTCCAGACGAATAATATTGTCGATTTTACTGCTTGGTATAAATGAAAATCTTTCAGTCGGGTCGGCCCCGATAACTTTAACGGGACAGGCAATATTCTCAATTTCAGAGTACTCCACCCAGCAGGAAAAATATTCCCAGGCTTTGGCTTCGTGTTCGATCGGACAGCACAACTCAAATCCGGCGCCATCGGCACAAGGACGGAGCACTGTCTCGGCGAACAATTCTGTCACACCGGGGGCAAGACGTGTAAAAGAGGATTTGTCATTAAGTATCCGGGTAAACGCTTCCCGGCTTTCAAACCTGGAACGGCGTTGCAGAGTGTATGAACTCATCTTGTATTCCATGCTCTCCATATCCAGAAACGTACCCCTGGGGAGTTTGAGTGGTGGGTCGAACAGTACCAGGGCAGCGAAATGCCCGGCCTTATTGCCCTGCCGGCCCACAAATTTTCCATATTGTTGTGCATGAAGGATCGCTATCAACGCCGACATGGAGTGATATACACCAATTGTCGGTTTCCCTCCGAAACACCGATCGATGGTTGCCAGGATAGCCACGTTATCGTTGACAAAGGTCCAGAAATTATGTGCCTGAAGATCGCTGACCGGATTCCAGCCGTGGCTGCGGATATCGTAGATAACAACATCGAAACGGTCGATTAACAACGACCAGAAAGGATAATACAAGTCAGCCGAGAACCCATTCCCGTGGCTCAAAACGATACGCGGCCCGTTCGGGTTGCCGTGCCGCCGGATGATAATCAATGCGCCATCCTCCATGCGCACTTCTGCCGTGGCCAGCGGCGCGGGTAACGTCCGACTTTTACTCATTTATAGCCAGGCTGGACGGTTTTTCCAGTAGCCTTACCCGAACAGTATATTTTTCAGATAACCTACTCATAGGTTCCTTGCGCCTCAGTTCCAAATCGCTTGACTGCCTCCAGGGTTTCACGCACGTCCTCCCAGGTGGTATTGTGGTTTATTATGCATAGTCGTAGCGTAAATACCCCTTTGAGAGAGGTTGATGACAGGAACGCGGGGTCTTCCCAGAAGATGCGAGCAAGAATGGTCCTGTTGATCTTTTCCAGTCCGCCCTCATCGATATTAGTATTCCCGGGATTGAAGCGAAAGCAGATAATGCCAAGCGATGCAGGGTTCAATAGTTCCAGCAGCGTGCTTTCCCGGACATGGTCTTCAGCCCGAACTGCCAGGTCCATACCCCTGGATATGGCCTGTCGGAATGCCACCATCCCAAAGACCTGAACCGACATCCAGATTTTCAATGCCCTGAATGAGCGACTCAGTTGCAGGCCGCGATCCGAGAAATTCGGATGATCTGCTCCCCAGATGGTGTCTTGCAGGACATCGTGATGAATCCCGAACGCGGCCTCCAGCGTACCGGTATCCTTGACCATCAGGCAGCCCGCTTCATAAGGCTGGAAAAACCACTTGTGTGCATCCAGGCCAACCGAATCGGCGCGCGCTATTCCGCTTAAAAGTTTTTTCCCTTTCCCGGTCACCGCTGCGAAGCCACCATACGCGGCGTCAACGTGCAACCAGATACCTTCCTCTGCGCAGTAGTCTGCCATGGCCTCAAGCGGGTCGATAGCCCCTGTGCCGGTTGCCCCGGCGTTGGCGCATACTGCGATTGGATTTAACCCCGCGGCGCGATCATCGGATACAGTACGCCTCAGCGCTTCCATATCCAGACGGTAAAGGTCATCGACTGCAATCATACGTATGTGCCTTGGTCTAATGCCAATTATCCGAGCCGCGCGAATTTGCGCGCTGTGGCTCTGGTTGCTCATATATACGGTGGCGCGTTCGGGGTGCCCGGCATGTTCCCGGGCCGCGACAAAGGCGTCGACACTGGCCGCTGACCCCCCGCTGGTCAGGATGCCGCCGCCGCGCTCCGGATAACCCAGCCACTGGCGAAACCAGTCGATGACGACCAGTTCGACCTGGCTCGGACCGCTCGCAACCAGCCAGGTACAGGCATTGGTGTTGTACCCGGCAGCCATGAAATCAGCCAGCACGCCGGGCCAGGTGGGTGATGATGGTACAAATCCGAAACAACGGGGATGGTCCAGCCGGGCGGAGAAGGGCAGTATCTCGTGCGCAACCTGCTCAAGAACTTTTTCTGCCGGTTGCCCGCTCTCGGGCGGCTGCTCCATAAGTTGATCCGCAAGAATCTGCCGGAACTCCCCGTCCCAGGCATTTTCTTCAGGCAGCCTGTCAATTCGTGCCACTACAAGTTCTGCTGCCTTGCGGGCCAGCTCAAGCATGGTCTCAGGATCCATCTGCAGACTGTCAAATTTTTCCACAGTTATCCCCGGGGTTGATTTTTTATGCTTCAATACAATAAGTTGATTACCATACCACCAACACCCGCTGATAGCATCCCCGAAGTTGAATTTTTATGCTCCAATACTGCCGTTAAAGGCAAGACCGTACGAAACCTGCCCCGCGGCACTCCGCTGTTCCGGAGTGTCTATCAGTAACCCCTAACAATGCCAACCTTGGCATTGTTAGAGGCGCCCCATTATGAAGCGACCCCGAAGCGACTTAAAGGGGCTATTCTAGCCTACAACATCAACTACCTGTTTCCTAAAAACTCTCCCAAGACACCAAAGAAGGTCAGGAACAACCATTTCAGCGAACGGCGTTGCTGTAAAACTGGATTATTGCCCCGTCCGGGGTCTTGATGGAGAAGATATCGACCCGGCCCAGCAGTTCCACGTCGGCGCGGTGTACCGGGCGGTATATGGGCCAGCCTCGGGCCTGGACCTGTGCCGCGGTCGCGGAGGCGTCTTCCACCTCGAACCTTACCGCCAGTATGCCAAGGTTCGGCGCATCACACCGGTCTGCGTAATCGTGGCCGTCGAGGCCCCTGATCTCGATCATTTCCATGCGCCCGAACTCGCCCGGTGTCGGATAGACAATGCCGGCCAGGTAGGGGATTGTGGTAGTCAAGTTCACGGGCAGTCCCAGCGGGGTGGGCGTGGGTGTGTTTGCGGTATATGGCTCACCGTTGTAGAACGTGGCAAAACCCAGGACATTGGTGAAGAAGTCATACGCGGTATCCCGGTCACGCACCATCTGCATGATGTTGAACGGACGCGTCATGCGTTCGAATGGCGGGATGCCGGGCGGCAGCGGGGGTGACAGCCGCTCGTAGCCCTGGACCTGGATGCCGTCCGGCCCGCGGAATATGGTGACGTTGAGCTTTGAGGCGCCGAATTCCAGGTAGGTGATGGGCGTTTCCGTCCACCAACCCAGCGCGATGGCGTCATCGTAGATGGACTGCATACCCTGCATGCGCACCATCAGGCTGAAATAGCAGCCGGTATCCCAGGCCCTGGCGCCGGGCCTCATGGGCACGCGCCGCCCGGCGCGGTCGAAGCGTATCAGGCGCAGATTGGCCTGGTCTTCGCCCGGCCTGCCCAGTACCAGCAGTTCCCCCGTTGCCCCGGACGCCAACCCCCAGGATGCCAGTGCGGACGCGGACAAGGTCCCGCGCGCCTTGTCCACGTAACCGCCAATTTCACGAAAAAAGCGTGCGCTTGTCTCCAGGTCGGTGACGCTGAGCACCGCCTCCTGCCAGGGCCTGGTCGTGATCGGAACCGTTGCCGCGTCCGCACGGGCCGCGCCGGCGCTGAAACCGTATACCGCACACAGCACCAGCAGGAACAGCCGCATCTTATTCCACGTCCGCACCCGCGTTATACCACCGGTCTATCAGCCGGCGTTCCTCAACCGTCATCTGCGTCAGGTTGGCCAGGGGCATGGTCCTGCTGGTAACGGCGCTGGCATGTATGCGTATTGCCCATTGCCGGATTTGTTCGGGGGTGTCGAACATCACGCCTCTGGGCGCTACGGGTGCGGTGGGATGGTTGGGCGTAGCGGAATGGCAGTCGTTGCAGCGCTGCACGATGACCTGCCGCACCGCGGCAAATGACACGGGGACAACAGGTTGCCCTGCTTGCGCGAGGGTGTCCCGCTGCGCACTACCCCCGGATTTCGGCGCAGCGATGAATGCGGCCAGGATGAGGAGCAGCAGGGCAAGCAGGATCAGGACGGGCGCCATCCGGCCCTGGTTTTTCAGGTTGAAGAAATGCCGGATCAGCGCTCCGGCGCTGAAGATGGCAACCAGCAACAACCAGTTGTATTCATGTGCGTAGGTGATGGGATAGTGCGGGCTGAGCATGACGAACAGCACCGGCAGGGTCAGGTAGTTGTTGTGCACCGAGCGTTGCCTGGCCTTGATACCCGGCAGCGGGTCCGGTTCCTCCCCACGCTGTTTGGCCTGTACCAGTTCACGCTGTCCCGGAATGATGACCAGCAACACGTTGGCAACCATGATGGTGCCCAGCATGGCGCCGATCTGGATATAGGCGCCACGCCCGCTGAACAGGTGAGAGACGAGATAAATCGCGGCAAGCGCCAGCAGGAAACCAATCAACCCGATGCGGGCATCGCTCAAGCCACTGCGGCATAACAGGTCATAGCCGATCCAGCCTGCCAGGAGCAAACCGATGCTGGCGGCAACCGCCATGAAAGGCGTGATGGCGGCAACGGATGTATCGATCAGGTAAACGTCTGCATTGAGGTAATACATCAACACCAGCAGGGCGAACCCCGTCAGCCAGGTGCTGTACGCCTCCCACTTGAACCAGTGCAGCGGTTCGGGTAATTCACCGGGCGCCACCTTGTACTTTTGCGCATGGTAAAATCCGCCGCCGTGCACCGCCCACAGGTCGCCGGCAACTCCCTCGTCTTCGGGGTCCCGGGGCGGGACGTTGAGGTTCAAATCGAGCCAGACAAAATAAAACGAGGAACCGATCCAGGCAATGCCCACGATCAGGTGCGCCCAGCGCAACAACAGGTTCAGCCATTCAAGAATGTACGCTTCCATCACGAGATTATTAGCCGCAGATGACGCAGATAATAGATGTTAAAGCCACAGAGTTCACAGAGTGATTCGAGTAGATTTTGAGATTGTGATACATCTTAACCGAATATAATCTCTGTGTACTCTGTGCCAAAACACAATCTGCGTTAATTTGCGTCATCCGCGGATAACATTTTAAACAACTGGGCGGCAACGGAAATGGCGATTACCCCAGGCTCTTTTGATTCGATACCGGGGATGCCGATGGGGCAGGTCAGGCGTTCCAGTTGCTGTTCAGTTATTCCCTTCTCACGCAGCCTTTGCATGAAACGGCGCTGTTTGGTGGCCGAACCGATCAGGCCGAGGAAGGCAACGTCGTTGCGGCGCAGCAGGGCTTCGCATATATCCTGGTCGAGCTGGTGATCGTGGGTCATGACCAGGCAATACGCCTGTCCCGGCAGGGTTTCGACCTCTGCCGGCGGGTTTGCGCCGGACCGGGCCTCCACGTTGGCCGGCAGTTCCGATGGAAACTGTCCGGGGCGGCTGTCCACCCAGGTGATGTGGCAATCCGGGACTGCGGCCAGGGTGTTTACCAGGGCGCGCCCGACGTGGCCGGCACCGAACAGGGCGACGTGGAAACTGCAGGGTGAGATCATTTCAAAAAACAGCGCATCGGTGGTATCCGGTAAACTGGATTTTGTCTCAATAAGAGATTGTAATAGTTTAATTTCATTATTTTTTTTATTGGATAAAAACACTGACGCCTGGCGTTTGGCAAGTTCATCCAGGTGTTTGTCACCCAGGCTGCCAATGAGGGCGGTTGGGGTGAAAATAATCTTTTCGGAGTCTGGCTCATCGCCCCTTGTCCTGCTTGCCAATATTACCGGGATATTATCCCGTTCGCCCTGTGCGGCCACACTCAGCCAGTTGCTTTGTTCCCTGACCACTTCAAAATGCAGGAATACCGCACCACCGCAACACTGTTGCAGCATGGGGCCCAGGGGAAACAGTTCGATGCCGCGCGGCGCACCGGCATCATCCAGGCGGGCGCGGGCGATACGTATGGCTTCAAACTCAAGGTTGCCGCCGCCGATGGTACCCATCACTTCCGTCGCGGTCACGATCATGCGCGCGCCCGGTTCCCGCGGCGCGGACCCGGCAATATGCGCGACCGTCACCAGCACGGCTGGCCGGCCGTTGGCAATCAGCGTCTGTAACGTTGAGAAACAGTGGTTCATTTGCTGGAGCGACTCCTGCTTGCGCAGGAGTGGTTCCTCCTCACCGACAAAGACTCCTGCTTACGACAAGCTCTGTACGGCGTTGAGCGGGGATTAATCGCTGACAATACAATTCAACACCTGCTCCGGAGTAGCCGGTGCATTCAACACAGGCCTGGAACCGGCGCCCCGGGCTGAGGCGATGGCGTCTTTCAGCGCGTGGAATACCGAGATGGCCAGCATCAGCGGGGGTTCGCCCACTGCCTTGGAGCGGTAGATGGTCTGTTCCCGGTTGCGGCCCCAGTCGATCAGTTCCACATTGAATTCCCGCGGCCAGTCGCTGACAGTCGGGATTTTGTAGGTGGACGGGGCATGGGTCATGAGTTTGCCGGACGGGTCCCACCACAACTCCTCACTGGTCAACCAGCCGGCTCCCTGCAGGAAACCGCCCTCCACTTGTCCTAGGTCGATGGCCGGGTTCAACGACTCCCCGGCATCGTGCAGGATGTCCACCCGCAGCAGCTTGTGTTCCCCGGTGAGGGTGTCCAGCGCCACCTCGGTAACCGCCGCGCCATAGGCAAAATAGAAAAACGGCCGGCCGCTCAAGGCCTCCGGGTCATACTTGATCTTCGGCGTGCGATAATAACCGGTCGCGGACAGGGAAATACGCCCCAGGTAAGCCTGCTCGGTCAACTCGGCAAAATCGAGCAGGTCTGCGCCTACCCGCACACCGGACGGCGTGAAACGCACCTGTTCCTGCGGCACGTCGTAGCGCTCTGCGGCAAACGCCGTCAGGCGTTGCCGGATGGTGGCGGCAGCCGCCCGCGCCGCCATGCTGTTCAGGTCACTGCCGGAAGAGGCCGCGGTGGCGGAGGTATTCGGCACTTTCCCGGTATTGGCCGCAGTGCACTTGATGCGTTCCCGGTCCACCTGGAATTCCTCGGCAATTACCTGGGCAACCTTGGTGTACAGGCCCTGCCCCATCTCCGTGCCGCCGTGGTTCAACATGATGCTGCCGTCGCGATACACGTGCAGCAGCGCGCCGGCCTGGTTGTAGAAGGTTGCAGTAAATGAAATCCCGAACTTCACCGGGGTCAGCGCAATCCCTCGCTTGAGCGCGCCGCCGGCAGTGTTGTACGCCCGCACTGCCTGGCGCCGTTCCCGGTAGCCTGATTTTTGTTCCAGTTCGTCCACCAGTTCATGGATGATGTTGTCCTCCACCGTCATGCGGTAGGGTGTGACGTTCCTGTCCTGCTTCCCGTAGAAATTGATCTTGCGCACGTCCAGCGGGTCTTTATCGAGAAAACGGGCGATGTCATCGACCACGTGCTCGATCCCCATCATCCCCTGGGGGCCGCCAAACCCGCGGAAGGCCACGTTGGACGCCTTGTGGGTCTTGCAGCGGTGCGAGGTAATACGCACGTGTTCCAGGAAATAACAGTTGTCGCTGTGGAACATGGCGCGCACGTTGATGGGGCCGGACAGGTCGGCTGAACGCCCGCAATCCGAGGCCAGTTCCAGGTCGATGCCGCGCATGCGGCCGCTTGCGTCGAAACCGACCTGGTAGTCAATGCGGAAACAGTGGCGCTTGCCGGTGATAGTCATGTCAGCGTCACGATCAACCCGTAATTTCACCGGCTGCCCTGTTTTGTGCGCGGCCAGCGCGGCAATCACCGCGAACAGGGCCGGCGTGGTCTCCTTGCCGCCGAAACCGCCGCCCATGCGCCGGCACTCGACCACCACGTCCTTGGAGGACCTGCCCAGGGCCTCGGCTACCAGGTGCTGCACCTCGGTCGGGTGCTGGGTGGAAACCTGCACCAGCATGGCGCCGTCCTCCTGGGGATGAGCAATGGCGATCTGCCCCTCCAGGTAGAAGTGGTCCTGTCCACCCACGCGCAAGCGCCCTTGCAACCGGTGCTCTGAGTCGGCAAGCGCCTGCTCCGGGCGGCCGCGTACCAGAGTCTCTGACGGGAGCACAAAGGATTGCTGCGCCAGTGCGCGGTCTATATCCAGGATGGCCGGCAATTCTTCATAATCGATCCGGGCGCGGCGCGCGGCGCGGCGGGCGTTGTCTGCGCTATCGGCGAGTACGGCAAACACGGACTGCCCCACGTATTCCACCAGGCCGTCGGCAAACACAGGATCATCGGCCAGCATCGGACCGTGATTGTTGGCGCCGGGGATGTCTGCTGTAGTGATGATTCCAACCACGCCGGGCGCGGCGCACACGTCGGAGAAATCGATATCCTGGATGCGGGCATGGGCTTTTGTACTGCAACCGAGGGCGGCATACAGCAGGCCCCGCGGCTCCGGTTGGTCATCCACGTACGTGGCTTCCCCGCGCACGTGCAGGTGTGCGCTTTCATGGGGTAACGCCGCGCCGATAACGAAACTGTCTGTTTTTCCGGCCATAATTTGCTGATCAAGCCGGCGTGGGCTCGTCCCCGGGACGTTGTGTTGCACCCTGTTCCCAAACACTGACGGCCTGCACGCCCGTTGTTTCCAGGTAAAACCGTTGCAACAGGTTGCCGGCCACGCGCTGGCGGTATGCGGATGAGGCGCGCAGGTCGGTGAGTGGCTGGTAATCCTCTGCCAGGGCCTGGCTGGCCGTTGCCAGCGTGGCTTCATTCCAGGGTTGCCCGCGCAGGGCAGCTTCGCAGTGTCTGGCCCGTTGCGGCACTGCCGCCATGCCGCCGTAACAGATGCGCGCCGCGGCCACGGTATCTGTCTCCATGCGTACAAAATACGCGCCGCAGACCGCGGAGATGTCCTGGTCGTAGCGTTTGGCGATCTTGTAGGAACGGAAATAGCGGCCCGCACCGGGGTGTAAGGGAACCCGTACTGCCTGGATGAACTCGGCGGGCTGCAGGGCGGTATTACGATAGCCCAGGTAAAATTCATCCAGGGGCAGGACGCGTACCTGCTCGCCGCGGCGCAGCACCAGTTCCGCGCCCAGGCTGATCAGCGCCGGCATGGTATCGCCGATGGGTGAACCGTTGGCGACGTTGCCGCACAAGGTGCCGGCATTGCGGATGGGAGGCGAGGCAAACCGGCGTATGATTTCCGACAGTTCGGGATAATGTTTTTCCAGGGCCGCAAACGCATCGGCAAGGCTGACCGCGGCGCCGATGTCAAGCTGTCCGGCGGACTCATCGATGCGCTCCAGTCCGGTCACGCCACCCAGGTAAATGATGACGGGAAGCTCCCGGTACGCCTTGGTCACCCACAGCCCCACGTCAGTGCCGCCCGCCAGCAGGGTGGCCTGCGGGTGTTGCAACAACAGGTCTGCCAGTTCGGACAGGCTGTGCGGCGCATAATAGCGTTCCCCGGCCGCGCCGCGGTCCCGCACGTCCAACTCCAGGGAAGCATCAGGGCGAAGCTGCTCGAGTTGGCGCAGCAACTCCGGTTCATCAAGCCGGTCCTCGCCGTAGTCGTACATCCTGTCCGCGGCGCTGATGATGGGCCGGTAGCCGGTGCAGCGGCACAGGTTGCCGGACAGCGCATCCTCGATCCCGGCCCGCGTGGGCCGGGCGTTATGCCGGTACAGGGCAAACAGCGACATGACAAAGCCGGGCGTACAGAAGCCGCACTGGGAACCGTGACAGTCCACCATGGCCTGTTGCACCGGGTGCAGGCCGTTGTGGGCCAGCTTGTGCAGACTCTCCACAGTGTACAAGGCCTTGCCGTGCAGGGTCGGCAGGAACTGTATGCAGGCGTTGATGGCGCGGAACCGCACCTGCCGCGGTGCGCCGGCCTCGGCAACGACCACGGTACAGGCGCCGCAATCGCCCTCGGCGCAGCCTTCCTTGGTGCCGGTGCGTTGCAGCGTCTCCCTGAGGTAGTTCAGTACGGTAGTAGTGGGCGCGACGCCGGTGACTTCGTGCACGCGGCCATCCAGCAGGAAACGTATCGTCCCGCGTTCCATGGCTTTCTGACCTGCTTCAGACATCTGCTCAACTGCCGCGATACGTGCTGTAACTCCAGGGCGAGACCAGCAGGGGCACGTGGTAGTGCTCGGCCGCGGCAATGCCGAAACGGAGGTTCACCTGGTCGAGAAACGGCGGTTCCGGCACTGCCACCTCTTGCGCGGCAAAATACTCAGCCACGTGGAACACCAGTTCCCACACGCCGACACAAGCCTCTCCGTCTTCGAGCAGCGGACGTTCGCAACGCCCGGACGAGTTCGTGACCGCGGCCGTCACCAGGGTACGCTCACCATCCTCGATGGCGAATAATTCAACGCGCATGCCCGCGGCGGGTATGCCGTGGGCGGTATCAAGAACATGTGTGGTCAACATGGATAATTAAAAATCAGTACTTGCATACGCCATAGTATAAGAATTTGACTGCCTCTGCAGGCATACGTTCAATCCGGATAGCGCCAACCGTCCCAATTCCTAATTCGTAATTCGTAATTCCTAATTCCCACAAACCCCGTCCACTTGCGCAACCAGCGCGGCCCTGGCATCCGCATCCAGCAGGGATGCTGCAAAGGAATTGCGGGCCAGTTGTGCCAGGGTTTCCCGATCCAGGTGCAGCGCTTCCGCTACCGCGAGGTAGTTCTCATTGATATAGCCGCCGAAATAGGCGGGGTCATCGGAGTTGACGGTCACGAACAGGCCCAGGTCCAGCATACGTTGCAGCGGGTGCGCGCGGATGTCATCCACCACCCGGAGTTTCACATTGCTGAGCGGGCACACCGTGAGCGGGATACGCCGGCGCGCCAGTTCCGTCACCAGGTCGGCGTCATCCAGCGCGTTGTTGCCGTGGTCGACACGCGTCACCGCCAGCACGTCCAGGGCTTCCCGTACGTAGGCGGCGGGACCTTCCTCGCCGGCATGGGCGGTTGCCATGAAACCCGCGGCCCGGGCGCGTCGGAAGGCTTCCCTGAACTTGCCCGGCGGATTGCCGCGTTCTGAGGAATCCAGGCCCACCCCGGCAATACGGTCCCGGTAGGGCAGGGCCAGTTCCAGGGTTGCCAGGGCATCCGCTTCATCCAGGTGGCGCAGGAAACACATGATCAGGCGTGAACTGATGCCCAGCCTGGCCTCGGCGTCATCCAGCGCCTGGTTGATGCCGTCGATGACGGTGGCAAACGCAACCCCGCGCGCGGTGTGGGTCTGCGGGTCGAAGAAAATCTCGACGTGGCGCACGTTCTGCGCAAAAGCCCGTTGCAGGTAGGCCCAGGTCAGGTCGTAGAAGTCCTGCCTGTGCAGCAACGCGCCGGCGCCGGCGTAGTAGATGTCAAGAAAGTCCTGCAGGTTGGAAAACCGGTACGCGGCTCGCACTTCCTCCACCGAGGCATAAGGCAGCCGGATACCGTTGCGCCCGGCCAGGGCAAACATCAGCTCAGGCTCCAGCGTGCCCTCAATGTGCAGGTGCAACTCGGCCTTGGGCAGGGCGGCGATAAAAGCGGCTGTATCACTCATCTTGGTCAAAAATCGGAGGCTGGCGTGGACACCAGTATCCGCCATATCCACGCTTGCAGTCAAACGCTTTAGGTTGCGGTCAAACGCTTGTATACTGTGCCTATGTCAGCATCCTCCGAGCAACGCGCAGGCACCCTGTTTATTATCGCCGCGCCGTCAGGCGCGGGGAAAACATCTCTGGTGCGGGAACTGGTGAAGACCATTCCCGATTTATCCGTTTCGATTTCCCACACGACCCGGTCGCCGCGCCCCCATGAACAGGATGGAGTCGATTATTATTTTGTCAGCGCTGCGGAATTTCAGACCTTGCGTGAGCAGGACCAATTCCTTGAACACGCGACCGTGTTCGATCACTGCTACGCCACCTCGCGTGCCTGGGTGGAGGAACGACTGGCTGACGGCAGGGACATTATCCTGGAGATAGACTGGCAGGGCGCGCAGCAAGTCAGGTCAATCATCAGGGATACGGTGAGTATATTTATCCTGCCACCGTCTCTGTCCGCGCTGGAACAGCGTCTTAAAGACCGGGGTGACGCTGAAGACAATATCCGCCGCCGTCTGCGTGAGGCCTTGGGCGAGATCAACCACTATCATGAGTACGACTACCTGGTGGTCAATGATTTTTTTGCCAAGACCCTGAAACAGCTTACTGCAATCATTATCGGGACACGCCACAATTATCACAGGCACAGGGATTATTTCGACAAGTTGCTCAGCCACGTTGCAACAGAATGAAACTGACGGTAAACTTTGCACATACGGGTGCCTCTAAAAATTGAGGCACCCGTGCAGCATAAGGACGTGCTGCCATTTTTGATCACGTAAGTGATTGAAAATGAAGGAAACGGAAAATCACATTTTTCGTTTCCGTCTCTAAAAATGCCCAGGATGGCATTTTTAGAGGTTACTATACTTACACTTTACGGGAACCCACATGGCAAGACTGACTGTAGAAGACTGCTTGGAAAACGTTGATAACCGCTACGACCTGGTGCTGCTGGCCGGCAAGCGCACGCGCCAACTGTTGCTGGGCAACGACCCCCTGATCGAAGACCAATCGAACAAACCCACGGTCATCGCATTGCGGGAAATCGCCGAGGGAGTCGTGACCAACGAAAATATTGACGAGCTTGGCAAACCCAGGTTTGATCCTGAACTGGAAGACATCGAATTCCATCCGGTTGGCATGGAAGTTCAGCCGGACGAGGAGATATTCTGAGCCGGAGCCAGCCATTCCTGCGTAAGCGGGAATCTCCTGCTCCCTTCCCCCCATTCCTGCGTCAGCAGGAATTTCCTGATAGCGACCCCTGCATGCGCAGGGGTGGTTCACTTCCGATAGAAACTCCTGTTTGCACAAGAGCGGGATGATCGGGTTATACTTGCCTTTATGACCACTATTGCCGAGCTTGAAAAAAGGATAGGCAGCTACCTCACCTGCGAGGAGGTTGAAAAGGTGCGTCGCGCCTACGAGTTCAGCGCTTCCGCCCACGAAGGGCAGCTTCGTAAAAGCGGCGAGCCGTATATCAACCACCCGCTGGAAGTGGCCGGTATTCTTGGCGATATGCACATGGACCACCAGACCTTGTCGGCCGCCATCCTGCACGACGTTATCGAAGACACCAGCGCCGACAAAAAGGAAATCCTGCGCCGCTTCGGCAAGGGCGTGGCGGAACTGGTGGACGGCGTGAGCAAGCTGGACCAGGTCGAGTTTGCTTCCCAGGCGGAAGCCCAGGCGCATAACTTCCGCAAGATGCTGATGGCCATGAGCAGCGATATCCGCGTGATCCTGCTGAAACTGGCCGACCGTCTGCACAATATGCGCACCCTGGGCGCGCTGGAACCGGCCAAGCGCCGGCGCATTGCCAGGGAAACCCTGGAAATCTACGCCCCCATCGCCCAGCGCCTGGGGATCAACAGCATCCGCCTGGAACTCGAAGACCTGGGCTTTGCCACGCTCTACCCCATGCGCTACCGTATCCTGAACGAGCAGGTCATCAAGGCCAGGGGGCATCGCAAGGAGATCATCGACAAGATAAGAAACTCCATCAAACGCCGCTTGCGCCAGGAAAAAATTCCGGCCAAGGTCGTCGGCAGGGCCAAACACCTGTACGGCATCTACCGGAAAATGCTGGAAAAAGACCTGTCTTTCAGCGAAGTGTATGACGTTTACGCGTTCCGCATTATTGTTGACGAAGTGGATACCTGCTACCGCGTGGTAGGCACCGTGCATAACCTGTACCGCCCGGTGCCGGGCAAGTTTAAGGACTACGTGGCCATCCCCAAGTCAAACGGCTACCAGTCCCTGCACACCGTGCTGTTCGGCCCTTACGGCGTGCCACTGGAAGTGCAGATCAGGACCGAGGACATGAACGACGTGGCCGAAGCCGGCATCGCTGCCCACTGGTTGTACAAATCGGGCTCAGCCTCCGACCGCACCGGCGCGCACAAACGCGCGCGCGAATGGCTGCAACACATCATGGAAATGCAGACCACCGCGGGCAACCCCCAGGACTTTCTGGACCACGTCAAAATCGACCTGTTCCCGGAATCGGTTTATGCCTTCACACCCAAGGGTGATATCTTTGAACTGCAGAAAGGCGCGACCGCAGTGGATTTCGCCTACGCCATCCACACCGACGTGGGTAACAGTTGCGTGGGCGTGCGCATCGACCGGCGCCTGGCGCCGCTCAGCACCCACCTGGTGACCGGCCAGACCATCGAAGTCATCACCGCGCCCGGCGCCAAACCGGACCCCGCCTGGCTCAGCTTTGCCGTCACCGCGAAAGCCAGGGCAAACATCAGGCACTACCTGAAAAACCTGCGCAAAAGCGAGTCCAGTGCGCTGGGCAAACGGATGCTGGTGCGGGAACTGAAAACCTACTCCAGCGCTTACAATGAAATCAAGCCGGCGCGCTGGAACAAGTTGCTGAAGGAGTTCAATCTGGGCAGCCGGGATGAATTACTCCAGGAGATAGGGCTGGGCAACCGTATTGCCGCACTGGTAGCAACGCAACTGACGGAACAACCGATACCGGCCCGCAAGCGGACCGGACAAAGTAACACGCCGCTGAGCATAACCGGGACCGAGGGCATGGTGGTCAACTTTCCCAAGTGCTGCCTGCCCATCCCCGGCGACCCCATCCTGGGGTTTGTCACCACCGGGCGCGGCATCGTGGTGCACCACCAGACCTGCCCCAACGTCACCGAGTTCAGGAACCATCCGGATAAATGGCTGGACGTGGCCTGGGAGGAGCACACCGAAGGCAACTTTTCCACCAACATCCGCGTGGAAGTCACCAACCAGCGCGGCGTGCTGGCCAGGATCGCTACGGAAATCGCGGCGCGCGACGCCAATATCGTCAGTGTGGAAATGCATGACAAGGATGACCGCTACACCACCCTGAAATTCGTCGTGGAAGTCACCAACCGGGTACACCTGGCCAATATCATCCGCCGCATCAGGAACATCCGCCACGTATCCCGGATCAGCCGGCGCTGAATCATCCGCCGCGGATATTCCTGTTTCATCTGTGGATAAGTCCCCGACGCTCAACGACGCCGTCAGCGCCTTGCAGGGAGTGGGGCCGCGGGTGGGGGAGAGGTTGCGGAATTTAGGGATGCACCGGGTGCGCGACCTATTGTTCCACTTGCCCAATCGCTATATCGACCGCACCCGGTTGGTTCCCATCGGCAGCCTGAGGCCGGGGGACAGCGCCCTGTGCCAGGGCACGGTGGAACTGGTGCAAACCTCGGCGGGGCGGCGGCGCAGCCTGCTCTGCCGTATCAGCGACGGCACCGGCGCAGTTACCCTGAGGTTCTTTCATTTTAACCGGGCGCAGCAGGCCGCCCTGAAACAAGGCATGACCTTGCGTTGCTGGAGCCAGCAGATACGGCGCGTGAAGCACTCCCTGGAAATGATCCATCCCGAATATTGGCGGGTTGGAGAGGAAGAAGCCAGCAGCCTGGAACAGACCCTGACGCCCGTGTACCCGCTGACCCAGGGGCTGTCCCAGTTCAAACTGCGCAACCTGAGTGGGCAGGCGCTGGAAATCCTGGCCGGGGACACGCACGGCCTCACCGAGTTACTGCCGGAGCAGGTATTGCAGCGCTATGCACGCTTCAACCTGGAACAGGCGTTGCGCTTTGTGCACAGGCCGCCGCCGGATGCCGACCTGCCCAGCCTGGCGGCAGGCACGCATCCGTCCCAGCAACGCCTGGCATTCGAGGAGTTGCTGGCGCACCATTTAAGCCTGCGCCGGATCAGGAAAACGGCGCAGGCCCGGGACTCGTTTGCCATCAGCACGAACGCCAACAGCAAGGTCAGGGCTTTCCTGGACAACCTGCCGTTCGAACTCACCGACGCGCAGACACGCGTGTTGAAGGACATCCGCCAGGACATGCGGCAAAGCGCGCCCATGCTGCGCCTGGTACAGGGGGACGTCGGTTCCGGCAAGACCGTGGTGGCCGCCATCGCCGCCCTGCTGGCGCTGGGGTCCGGCTACCAGGTGGCCCTCATGGCCCCTACGGAAATACTGGCCGACCAGCATTATTTCAATATCAAACAATGGTTTACCGCGGTAGGCATCGAGGTGGTACTGCTCACGGGGAAACAGGCGCGCGGCAACCGGGAACAGGCGCTGGCGCAACTGGATTCAGCCCGGCCCATGATTGCGGTCGGTACCCACGCGCTGTTCCAGGACCAGGTCACGTTCGGCAACATCGGCCTGGTTATTATCGACGAGCAGCACCGTTTCGGCGTTGACCAGCGGCTCGCCCTGCTGGAAAAAAGCACACAAAAAAACCGGCAACCGCACCAGTTGATCATGACCGCGACGCCGATCCCCAGGACGCTGGCGATGACCTTGTTTGCCGACCTGGATATCTCCGTCATCGACCAGCTCCCGCCCGGACGCCAGCCGATCAAGACCACGGTGATCTCCAACAAGAAAAGAGCAGAGGTGATCAAGCGCATCCACCAGGTGTGCAAACAGGGCCGCCAGGCTTACTGGGTCTGCACCTTGATAGAGAATTCCGACACCCTGGAATTACAGGCGGCTGAAGACGTGCGGGAACACCTGGCCGCGCAACTGACCGGCCTCAGCGTCGGCCTCATCCACGGCAGGATGAAAAATACCGAAAAGGAAGCGGTGATGGCTGATTTCAAGGCCGGTAACATCGACCTGCTGGTGGCGACCACGGTGATAGAGGTGGGCGTGGACGTGGCCAATGCCAGCCTGATGATCATCGAGAATGCCGAGCGGTTGGGACTGGCGCAACTGCACCAGTTGCGCGGCCGGGTGGGTCGGGGTTCCCAGGCCAGCGCTTGCGTGTTGCTCTACCAGACGCCCTTGTCGGATAATGCCCGCATACGGCTGAACCGGATGCGGGAAACCAACGATGGCTTTGCCATCGCGCAGAGTGACCTGGAACTGCGCGGCCCCGGGGAAATACTGGGCACGAAACAGACGGGCATACCGGCGCTGCACATCGCTGATTTCGTGCGAGATGCGCCACTGATACCGCACGTGCAACAGGCCGCGGATGTTATCCTGTCGCAATGCCCCGACGTAGTGGATCAACTGGTAGCAAGATGGCTGAGTACAAACATCGATTTCGGCAAGGTTTGACGGCATACTGGCCCCTGGCCAGGGAGAAGGCGGTCCTGTACGCGCAACTCATCCGGCTGGGCAAACCCGTGGGCTGGCTGTTGTTGCTCTGGCCCACCCTGTGGGCCTTGTGGCTTGCCAGTGCCGGCAGGCCCTCCCTGCACTTGCTGACGGTGTTTGTGCTGGGAGTGTTCCTGACCCGCTCCGCCGGGGTGATCGTGAACGATCTGGCCGACCGGGAGTTCGATCGTCACGTCGAACGCACCAGAGACCGCCCGCTTACCAACGACAGAATCAGCGCCAACGAGGCGTACTGCGTCGCCGCCGTGTTGACTCTGTGCGCGTTCGGACTGGTGCTTACCACCAACCTGCTCACCGTGTTATTGTCGTTCTGCGCCGTCGGTATTACCTGCATCTACCCCCTGATGAAACGTTATACCTACCTGCCGCAGGTCTTTCTCGGCTTTGCCTTCAGTTGGGGCATCCCCATGGCCTTCGCCGCCAGCACCGGCGCGGTGCCGGCCATGGCCTGGTTGATGTTTGCGGCAAACATCCTCTGGGTGTTAATCTTCGACACCCAGTATGCCATGGTGGACCGGGAAGATGATTTGCGCATCGGCCTGAAATCCACTGCCATCCTGCTGGATGACGCCGATCGCGTCGTCATCGGCATCATCCAGGTCATGTTTATCGCCGCGCTGTACAGCATCGGCCACCAGTCGGGTCTCGGCGCACTCTACCACCTGGCCCTGCTCGCCGTCACCGCCTTGTTCATATACCAGCAATCCCTGACCTATGCGCGCAAACCCGAGCAGTGCTTCCAGGCATTTCGCAGCAACAACTGGGTGGGACTGGTTATTTTTTTGGGGATAGTGTTGGGGTTGTGATAAAACCTGCGCCGATCAGGCGATGCCGGAGTTCGACTCTGAAGCGTTCGACTTCAGAGTTGCTTCTGAGTCGTTTGCATCCGTGCGCAAGGCGTCCACGGTGCAGGTTTTGGGATGGTCTGTTAAAGACACGCTGTAAATACATCCTTGTACGCTTTTCTCCAGCCATCCATGGCTTCCGACAGTCTTTAACAGACCATCCCAAAACCTGTTGAAACAATATTATTCACTCGGCAGCAGCACCGGCCTGGGCTGTTGCCAGCCATACACGGGCTTTAGCTCCTGTATCCCGACGGTCTCATCGATGATTGCCAGGGTCTGCGTTGCCGCAGGAAGTGTCAGGCGCGGCGGGTTGTTCGCTACCAGCGCTTGCGCGTCTCGGTTCAGTTCCCAACCCAGGTAGATCAGGTTGGCGACCAGTAATGACAGGGCTACCCATCTCATGGGTTTATTTTACCATTTTCATTATTGTGCCCGCAGAATTCCAGCAGGCCCTCCAGCACCAAGTGGGGTTCATGCAGGGTCGGTTCGGGCAACAACGGCAATAGCTGTTGCGCCCCTCCGCCCGTGATGATGAACAGCAGTTCGGCGCCCTGCTCTGCTTTGACCTTGCCGGCGCAGTGTTGCAACAGGCCGACCAGCGCGCCGGCAAAACCGTTGTTGATGCAGTCCGCGGTGGTACGGCCGAAGTCCGCGTGTAATGCCTGTTGTTGATATTCGGGGATGCCGTGGGCTTCCCGGGCCAGAGCCATTGCCGTGAGCGCCAGGCCGGGCAGTATGAAACCACCGGCGTGTTGGCCGTCGGCCAGGACCACGTCGATGGTGAGCGCGGTGCCGCAGTCAATCACGCACACGGCCTGCCGTTGCTTGCGCCAGGCCGCCAACATTGCCAGCCAGCGGTCCACGCCCATGGCCGCGACGTCCTCATAGGCATTGCGCAAGCCCGCCCGTTCTTTCTCAGCGGCGGCCAGTTGCGCTTCCAGGCCCCAGGTGGCGCGCGCATAGTCGCATAGTACGGCAGTGGTAGCGGCATCGGCGACGCTGGCCACGTGCACCTCTACCGGGGGCGTCAGGGCGCGCCAGTGAACCGGGAGCAACCCGGCGAGTGTATCCCGTGTGTAGGCGACGGCATTATGGCCGAACAGGACGTTATCCTGCGTGCAGGCCCACTTGACCCGGGTATTGCCGATGTCTACGAGTAACTTCATGGCGCTACCCTGACGCGCAGTTCGCCACTGCTGAACTTGCCGGTGGCGCCGCCGGTTTCCAGCAATAACAGGCCGTTGTCGTCCACCCCCCGGACGCAACCGCGCAGTATCTGACCCGGCATGTGCAATTCCACCTGCCGCGTAAACAGGTAGTCCAGGTTGCGCCATTCTGCCACGTAGTCTTCCATCCCGCCGGCCGCGACCTGTTCCAGCATGGACAGTTGTGCGGCAATGATGCAGCCGGCCAGTTTGCTGCGGCAAGGGAGCTTGCCGGCATGATGACTCGCCAGGTCGGTTATCGGTTGGTCCAAAGCGGTTTTTATGTCTTCGGGCAGGCGCACGTTGAGGCCGATACCGATCACCACGTCACATGAGGCGGCGGTTTCACTGCGCGCTTCCAGCAGGATGCCGCCGGTTTTTTTGTCGGACAGCATCAGGTCATTGGGCCACTTGAGCAGGATGCCGTCCAGGCCCAGGCGCGCCAGCGCATGCGCCACGGCCACTCCGGCAGCCAGGGACAGCGCGTTCAGGGACGCCGGCGCCATATCAAAATGCCAGCCCAGCGACAGGTAAAGACCGCGCGCAAAAGGCGACACCCAGACCCTGCCGCGCCGGCCCTTGCCGCCGTGCTGGCGCTCGGCCAGGACGATCTGCTTATGCAGGGCCGGCTGACCAAACCGGTCACTGAGGCATTGGTTGGTCGATGCGGTTTCAAACAGGACGTCCAGGCGGCAGCCATCGGCAGCCTGGCCCATCTCGTCGAGTATGTCGGCCTGGTCGAGCAGGTCAATCTTGTCAAGCAGGCGGTAACCCTTGCTGTGCCCGGCCTCAATCTCCAGACCATAATCCCGCAGCCGTTTCACCCCCTTCCAGATAACCGTGCGGCTTACCCCCAGGTGTGCCGCCAGCGCGCTGCCCGAATGCCAGGCATTATCCAGCAGGCAGTGTAATAACTCTTTTCTATCCACCGGGGTCAGCGCCGACCGCGACCGGGCGTGCCGGGTCCGCACACCATTCGCTCCAGGAACCGGCGTAGAGCCTGGGCAGAGGATAACCGGCGTGCACCGCAGCCAGCAGGTTATGGCAGGCCGAGACCCCGGAACCGCAGTAAAACGTGACCTCCGTTGCCGCCACTCCGGCATACAGCTCAGCAAATGCCTGCTGCAGGCGTTCCGGTGGCAGGAATTTCCCCTGTGCATCCAGGTTATCTTTCCATTGGCGGTTATGCGCGCCGGGAATGTGGCCAGCTACCGGATCTATCGGTTCCACCTCGCCTGCGTACCTGGGCGCTTCGCGTGAATCCACCAGGCGGGGCACAGCTTCCACTTCATGCAGCCTGACCAGGCGCCCACTGTTCAGTACGGCCTGGAAACTCCCACCTGCGCTTTGTGTTGCCGTGGTATCCGTTGCATAGCCCGCCTGTTGCCAGACATTCAGCCCCCCGTCCAGCACGGCTACCCGCTCGTGCCCGGCGTAGTTGAGCAACCACCACAGGCGCGCGGCAAAGGCGCCGCCGGAATTATCATAGGCCACCACCTGTTTGTGGTTACTGATCCCCAGCGCCGAGAACTGCCGCTCCAGTTGCTCCTGTGACGGCAACGGATGTCTGCCGCGGTCGGTAACAGGGTGCGGACTGCTGAGGTCACGGTGCAAGTCTGCATACACCGCGCCGGGAATATGTCCGGCCAGGTAACGTTGGTAGCCGGCGCGCTTGTCCACCAGGTCATACTGGCAGTCCACTACCAGCCAGTCCGGGTCGGCGTGCTGCCGGTTCACTGTCGCTGCATCGATTAACGTGTTGTACATGGTTGATGGTTGCCTGTCGCCAAAACGGGATGAACAAATGTACCATAAACGCCGATACGATGGTTGACAGCGCGCGGGTTCGTTTCAGAAATTTATACCAAAAAAGAATATCAATAGCATTTCTTATTATTGATTGGAATAAAAAGCACAGTTAGAATGCCGTCCTCTCGGTATGCGGAGTGTGGCTCCGTTCCCTCATTCACAACCATGTATATGACATTATGACAAGTAAATTATTTGACATCGAAGCCTATGCCAGGGACTTCCAAAATAAAGGGCCGGCCGACATTCTGCGCTTCGCCTTCCGGAATTTTGATAATCTTGCCGTCTCCTTCAGTGGCGCCGAAGACGTCGTGCTGATTGACATCGCCAAGCGGATCAACCCGGATGTCAAGGTGTTTTCCCTGGACACCGGCCGCCTGCACAGCGAAACCTACCGCTTCCTGGAGCGCGTCAGGGAACATTACGATATCGAACTGGAACTTCTATCCCCGGATGCGGCACAACTGGAGACGTTTGTGCGGGAAAAAGGCTTGTACAGCTTCTACAAGGACGGCCACAAGGAGTGCTGCGGCATTCGCAAAATCGCGCCCCTGCGCCGGAAATTGCAGACGCTGGATGCCTGGATCACCGGGCAACGCAAGGACCAGAGCCCGACCCGCGCCAATGTCAGTGTAATGGAAACCGACTTCGGATTTTCCAGCCCCAGGCATACGCTGTACAAATTCAACCCCCTGGCTAACTGGACGTCAAAACAGGTCTGGAGCTATATCCAAGCCAACGACGTGCCCCACAACGAGCTGCACAGCCAGGGTTACATCAGCATCGGCTGCGAACCCTGCACCCGCCAGGTGTTACCCAACCAGCACGAACGCGCAGGCCGCTGGTGGTGGGAAGAGGAAACCCTGAAGGAATGTGGGTTGCATGCGGGGAATCTTGAGAATTAAGAATTAGGAATTAAAGTACCGGCAGTTCCAATCCGCGGAACACGCGTTCCAGTCCCTTCCTGTCGTCGGTTTGAGCGGCTTGTTGCACCAGGTCGCGGGTCAGGTGTGGGGCAAATAATTCGATGAAGTCGTACATGTAGTTGCGCAGGAAGATCCCGCGCCGGAAGCCGATGCGGGTGGTGGCCTGCTGGAACAGGTGGCTGGCGTCCAGGCATTTCAGGTCTGCGTCCAGTTCCGGGTCGTAGGCCAGGCTTGCCACGATACCTATGCCCATACCGGCCCTGACGTAGGTCTTGATCACGTCGGCATCCGTGGCGGTGAAGACAACCTGCGGTTTCAGCCCGGCCCTGTTGAACGCCCGGTCCAGTTGCGAACGCCCGGTAAAGCCGAATACGTAGGTGACGATGGGATAGGCGGCTATGCCTCTCAAGGTCAGCCGCCCGGCTTGCGCCAGCGGATGATCGCGCGGGACGATAACGCTGCGGTTCCAGTGATAACAGGGCATCATCACCAGGTTGTCGAACAGTTCCAGCGCTTCGGTGGCGATGGCAAACTCAACCGTGCCCTTGGCGGCGTATTCCGATATTTGTACCGGCGTGCCCTGGTGCATGTGCAGGCTGACCTCCGGGTATTTCCTGCGGAAGCTGCGGACTATGCCGGGCAACACGTAACGGGCCTGGGTGTGAGTGGTCGCGATGGCCAGTGTGCCCTTCCGTTCATCGGTGTATTCCTGCGCCACCTGCCTCAGTTTGTCCACTTGCTCCAGGATATTATCGGCCAACTCAATTATCACCTCGCCGGCCTGGGTCACTTCGGTCAGGTGCTTGCCGCCGCGCTGGAATATTTTCAGGCCCAGTTCATCTTCCAGCATACGGACCTGTTTACTGATTCCGGATTGGGACGTGTACAGGCTCTCGGCCGTGGCCGACACGTTCAGGCCGTGCCTGGCAACTTCCCGTATATAACGTAATTGCTGTAATTTCATGCGTAGCGTGCTCTTATGACGTTTAGTTCTAAAAATATCGAAAACAATTACTTTTCAGTATAGATGATTGGCATTAAAGTGACACTCCTTTTTCATTTGGACATACTCTGGCCGTGGATTTTGCATTTACTTTTGCCGGTTTCGTGGTCGGCTTTATTATCGGGCTGACCGGTGTGGGCGGTGGTTCGCTGATGACGCCTGCCCTGGTGCTGGTGTTCGGCATCAAACCGGCGATAGCGGTGGGAACCGACCTGTTCTATGCCGCCATCACCAAGGGCGGCGGAATTTTCACCCACCAGCGGCAGGGAACGATTGACTGGCGAGTGGTCAGACTGTTATGCATGGGCAGCATCCCGGCTACCTTGCTCGCGGTTACGCTATTGAAAAAACTGGCCGCGCTGGGTATCAACTACGAACCCGTTATTACCTCCACGCTGAGTACGGCCCTGATTTTGACGTCCCTGGTTATCCTGTTCAAAAGCCGGTTACAGTCCCTGGGCAGGACTGAACCGTTTCAGTTCATTCGCATCATCCACCGGCGTCTGTGCGCTCCGATGACTGTTATTGCCGGCGTCATCATCGGCGCCCTGGTCACGCTTTCATCAGTCGGGGCCGGGGCGCTGGGCGCGGCGTTCCTGTTTTTTCTCTATCCCCGCTTCAACACCGTCAGGGTCGTGGGCACCGACCTTGCTCACGCAGTGCCTATCACCGCCATTGCCGGGCTGGGCCACTGGCATCTGGGTTCAGTGGACTTTCAACTCCTGCTCAGCCTGATTATCGGCTCGCTGCCGGGCATCTACCTGGGCAGCCACGCGGGTGTGCAGTTGCCGGAAAAATTCATGCGCACGTTGCTCGCCCTGATGTTGTTGCTAATCGGCGGGCGCCTCGCCATAGTGTAAAAAAACCCCGCATGGGCGGGGCTTTTTTACATGATCTTCGACGTAACAGACCTCAGTTAAGATGTGCCTGGCGGTATTGAGTGATCATTGCCGCCATCTGGTCCTTTACGTGCAGTTTTTCTTTTTTCATGTGATCCAAGGCATATCCATCTACGGGCGTTAACCCGGAATTGGCTTCATTGACTTTCTCCTTCAATTCACCATGCCTCGAATACAGTCGTTTAAAATTTTCGTTTTCGCTCAATAATGCATCGACTATCTCCTGCTCATATTCAAACATAGAGGCCTCCTTCAGGTCAGGTTTTCGGGATGTGAAATACACAGTCTTAAAGTTAGTCCAAATTTTCCCGGACTACAAGCAAAAAATTTCTTATCATTGGTTTATGCGCATTTCATTTCTCCCAAACCGGTTGTTTTGTTTGCTGTTGCTATTAAACGGCAACGCTTATGCTTCCGAAAACAGCGCTGAGGCGTTTAACCTGACCCGGATCGATGCGGGGGTGTACGTACACGAGGGCAAGCACGTGGGGCTGGAACATGCTGACGCTGCCGATATTGCCAATATCGGCTTCATCGTCGGCGAGGAGTGTATTGCCGTTATCGATACGGGCGGGTCGGTGGCCATCGGCCGGAGCCTGCGACAAGCCATCCGGCGCACGTCTTCCCTGCCCGTTTGTTACGTGATCAACACCCACGTACATTTTGACCACGTGCTCGGCAACGTGGTATTCAAACAGGATGCCCCCACCTTCATCGGACATGAAAACCTGGCCCTGGAGATGGAACAGGGTAGCGCTTTTTTCCTGTCGGAGTTCAGCGCCAACCTTGGGGATAATCCCACGGAAGCCTCGATAGTCGGCCCTGATGTCACCGTTGCCGACCAACTGGAACTGGACCTCGGCAACAGGATGATCACCTTGACTGCTTACCCGCCCTCCCATTCCTATACGGATTTATCGGTGTATGACCATAAAACCGGGACACTGTGGCTTTCCGACCTGCTGTTCATAGACAGGATCCCGGCCCTGGACGGCAGCCTGAAAGGTTGGCTGAAGACCATGGAAATACTCAAGGCACAACAAGCCAACCACGTCATCCCCGGTCACGGCCCCATCACCCTGCCCTGGCCGGACGCAGCCGGCGCCCAGGACGCGTACCTGAGTACCTTGTTAAACCGCACCAGGGAAGCAATCGCCAACGGCGCCTTCATGGAAGAGGTTATCGAAACCGTCGGTAAAACAGAGAAAACACAGTGGCTGCTGCACGAGGAAAACCACCAGCGCAACGTTACCCGGGCGTTTACGGAACTGGAGTGGGAGTGATTCAATTAAGAATTGGGAATTAAGAATTAGGAATGGGTGCATTCTGCAAGTTGGTCACTCGGGTCAGGCACTCATGGAATGGGACTGCATTTTATGTTATTGTGCCCTATTCCTAATTCCTAATTCCTAATTCCTAATTCCTAATTCCTAATTCCTAATTCCTAATTCCTAATTCCCAATTCCTAATTCCTAATTCCTAATTCCTAATTCCTAATTCCTAATTCCTAATTCCTAATTCCTAATTCCTAATTCCTAATTCCTAATTCCTAATTCCTAATTCCTAATTCCTAATTCCTAATTCCTAATTAAATCACATTCCCGGGTAATTCGGTCCGCCACCGCCTTCCGGGGGTACCCAGACGATGTTCTGGGTGGGGTCCTTGATGTCGCAGGTTTTACAGTGTACGCAGTTCTGGGCGTTGATCTGCAAGCTGGGTTCGCCCGTTTCGGTAACGATCTCGTACACACCGGCGGGGCAGTAGCGTTGTTCGGGGGCCGCGTAGTGCGGCAGGTTTGTCTGAATCGGCACGTCCGGGTCTTTCAGGGTGAGATGGCAGGGCTGGTCTTCTTCATGGTTGGTATTGGAAATGAAGACTGACGAGAGCTTGTCAAAACTCAGCTTGCCGTCCGGTTTGGGATAGTCGATGTCCTTGCACTGCGCGGCCGGCTTCAGGCATTCATGGTCCGCGCGCCGGTCATGCAAGGTGAGCGGAAACCGGCCGGCAAAAACGGATTGCTCGACAAGATTGAACGCGGCGCCCAGGTACATGCCGAACCGGTGCAGGGCCGCGCCGAAATTGCGGGAACAATACATATCATCGTAAGCCCAGGAGGCGCGAAAATTCTCGTCATAGGCAAGCAGGTCCTGCCCGCCGGCGTCCTCTGAGGCCAGCGCCTCGAGCAACGTCTCTGCCGCGACCATACCGGACTTCATGGCCGTGTGCGTGCCCTTGATCTTGGCAAAATTCAGCGTACCTGCATCACAGCCCACCAGCAGGGCGCCGGGCATGGACAGCTTCGGCAGCGAATTCAAGCCGCCCTTGGTGATGGAGCGAGCGCCGTAGGCCAGACGCCGGCCACCGCCCAGGGTCTTTGCCACCAGGGGATGGTGCTTGAAGCGCTGAAACTCATCAAACGGGCTGAGGTAAGGATTGGTGTAATTCAGGTCGATGATCAAACCTGCTACGACTTGGTTCTGCTCCAGGTGATACAGAAAAAACCCACCGGAAGCCTGCTTTGACAGCGGCCAGCCTGAACCATGCACGACCAGGCCGGGGCGGAAGTTGTCCGCCTCCACTTCCCACAGTTCCTTGATGCCCAATCCGTAATGCTGTGGATCACGGTCGTCGGCAAGCCGGTACCTGTCAATAAGTTGCCGGCCCAGGTGGCCGCGGCTGCCTTCGGCAAAAACCGTGTACTTCCCGTGCAGTTCCATACCCGGTTCAAAACCGTCCTTCTGCTCTCCACCGGCAGACCGTCCCATGTCCCCGGTCGCCACACCCTTGACCCGTCCCTCGGTATCGAACAATACCTCTGCCGCGGCAAACCCCGGATAGATCTCGACCTCCAGCGCCTCTGCCTGCTCTGCCAGCCAGCGGCACACATTGCCCAGGCTGACAATATAATTGCCCCGGTTATGCATGCTTGCGGGCGCCAGCAGTCCCGGCACCTTGACGGCCGCTTGCTGACTGGTAAGAAAGTAGATTTGATCCTGGCTGACCGGTGTGTTCAAGGGCGCACCGCGCGCGCGCCAGTCGGGGATCAACTCATCCAGGGCACGGGGTTCCAGCACCGCACCGGAAAGGATATGCGCGCCAATCTCGGAACCTTTTTCCAGCAGGCAGACACTGATTTCCAAATCCCGCTGCTGCGCCAGCGTCTTCAGGTGAATGGCAGTCGCCAACCCCGCCGGCCCGCCACCGACGATAACTACGTCATACTCCATGATCTCGCGTTGCGTGGAGGCAGTCATGGTGAATTATCCGCAGATGACGCAGATAAAAATCAACTACTACGGCGTTGTTTGAGGCTTTCTTCCAGTTGTTTCTTTCTTTCTTTTTCGCTGTTCACGTAGCTCAGCCAGGTTTGCGCGGCCTTCTGGCTGCGCTTGTCCTTGCTGGCCTCGGTGAAGGCTTTGATGGAGGCGTCAAACTTCTGTATCTCGAACAGGGCCAGGCCCAGCATGATATTGGCCTGGTCGCTACGCTTGAGGCCGCCTTTGCGGAATGCCTCCCGCAGGGATGCCACGGCTTCATCATAGCGGTACAGGTTGAGATAAGCCTGGGCCAGGCGCATATCCAGTTCGCCATCCTTGGACAGCTTGGCAGCCTGGATTAAAGGCGGGAGTGATTTTTCATTCTCCTGGGCTTGCAACCAGGCTTGCGACAGTAACCTCAGGTTTCTGATATTTTCCTCAATTTTTCCTTCTTTCATGCCCTTATCCAGCAACACCGCAGCCTTGTAGGGCGCCTCGTGCAACATGTACAGGTTGGCCAGGTTCAACTGCTGGTTGCCCCGTTGCAGCAGGCCTGCTTCATACAGCATCTCCAGGATGGACATTTGCTTGTCCAGGCGCTTCAGTTCGGAATAGGTGCCGGCCATGGTCAACCAGTACTCTGACTTGGGGTAATAGACAACCAGTTCCTTGAGCACCGCAAGCATATTTTCGTAATCGTTGAGGTTGAAATAGTCCACGCGCAGCAACAGCAGCAGGTTTTCCTTGGGTACATCACCACGCTCCTTGACCATGTTGTAAGCCTTCTTCAGCGGCACCAGCGAGTTCTCGTATTCTTCCAACTGGTAATAGCCCTGGCCGAGCAGCATGTAGGCATTCTCAGTCGGTTTTGCCGTCACGGCAAACCACCTGTTGATGATGTTTACCGCATTCCGGTAATCCTCTATGATGAAATACAACTGGGCGAGGGTATACAGGGAATTGGTCTCCAGCGCCTCGGGCAGGTCGGGTTGCGCCAGCACTTTTTCATACGAAGCAATCGCGTCCTTGTATCGCTCCAGGGTGAAATAGGTATAGGCGAAATAGTTGTAGAGTTGCGCTTTTTCGTAGTTCGACAACTTCGGTTGCTGGGCCAGGTCGCTCAGGGCTGCCAGACCTTCTTCATAATTCTTTGCCTCGATCAGTTCCTGCGCTTCCGTCAATTTCTTGTAAACCTTCTCGCTCATGGACGGCGTTTTCCGGGTCTTGCGCTTCTGTCCTGAATCCGATTCTTCCTGTGCGACCACGCCCGGCGCAGTGGCTGCAATAAACGCCGGGACCATCAACAACGCCCATGCCAGAAATAGCGCACGGATAAAAAGAGACTTTACTGTCGTATAACCAATACCCATAAGCACCAATCTCCTGCGTTAATCCTCCAGTTCAAATGTAATCTTGTTCTGCACACCCGGCACTTCGATGGGTTGCCCGTCCACGACGCGCGGTTTGTACTTGAACTTGGCTGCCGCGGCCAGGGAGGCCCTATCAAAAATACCCGGCGGCACAGACTCGACGATCCGGATATCCTTGGTAGTGCCCGATTTGGTCACGACGAACTCAACGATCACGTAGCCCTCGATACCGCGTGATTGCGCCCGGCGCGGATAGACAGGCTGCACCTTGACGATAGGCAGGTATTCGCCGTCGCTGGGCGCCAGGCCGAAGCCGCTTGCGTCCAGGTTGATATTGGTGTTTACCGGCGCGGCCGATACCTGCACGCTCTGCGCCTCCGGGGTAACGTTATCCATGGACGGCGGGGGTGGTTCCGGCGGCGGCTGATCCGGCGGTGGGGGTTTCTTCGGGGGCGGTTTGCGCCGGTTGACTATCTCTTCCGGGTCTACCCGTACAAATTCCAGCATCCTGCCGGCATTATCATGGTCCAGGTCCCGGTCGGCGATGTTAATCAGGTATTGCATCAACCAGAACAGGCCGAACACGACTGTCAAGGCACACGCGCCGGCGATGAAGTAACGACCAACAACGAGTGAATGGGCAACCATCGGTATAACCCGTGTTCAGTTCTCGGCTGCCAGCGCGATATTGACCACGCCGGCCTGCCGCGCCGCATCCATGACCTCGACCAGCATCTTGTTCTTGGAGTCCTCATCCGCCTGTATCACCACCGACCCCTGGGGATTCTCTGCGCGCAGGCGTTTGATATTCGGAATGACGGAACGGATGTCGATCTTTCTGCGGTCCAGCCAGATATTATTATTGGCATCGATCGCAATCAGGATGTTGGCTTTTTTCTTCACCTCCGCAGTCGGCGCATCGGGTTTGTTGACATCGATGCCCGTTTCCTTGACGAAGGTCGCGGTGACGATGAAGAATATCAGCATGATGAATACGATGTCGATCAGTGGCGTGATGTTCACTTCTGATTCGTCATCAGCAGATACACTGGTGATTCTACGCATAGTTTATCTTCCCCAGAGGATGTTGTGTTAATGGTCCATAGTCAGGCGCTCACTGAGTTTCTCAACCTCGGAGTCAGCCTTGCTCTGTAACCAGACACTGATAAAGTAACCTGACAGCGCCGCCACCATGCCGGACATGGTCGGCACCGTTGCCTGCGACACTCCGGCGGCCATGGCCCTGGCATTGCCGGTGCCGAGAAACGCCATTACCTCGAACACGGTGACCATGCCGGTGACCGTACCCAACAGGCCGACCAGCGGGCACAGGGCGACACAGACCTTGATGGTGCCGAGGTACTGGTTGGCCTGCACCTTCACGTCCGAGATCATGGCTTCCCGTACCCGGTGTGCGTTCCAGGATATGCGTTCCCGGCGCGCATCCCAACGCTTGACCGCATCGTTGGACAGGCGCTGTTGCTGGGCGGAAAAGAAAATCAACCTTTCCACAATACACAGCCACATGATGGCCAGCACCACTGCAACCAGATACAGCACCGGTCCGCCCAGTTCCAGGAAGTCCCGAATGGCCTCCCACATGTCGATGAAGCCTTGCTCCAGGCCGAACAGGGAGGTAATGGCGCGCAGGATTGAATAGATAAGATCAGTCATGTGTCGTTATCTGTCGGCGGATTGTCCTTACTCGGCGGCCTTGTGCTGCTGCTCCGAGGCCTGGGCCACAAACCCGGTGGCCTGGCCTTCCAGTATCTCGACAATCTTGCGGCTCTGGCCCGCCATCATACTGTGCAGGAACACCGTGGGAATAGCGACGCACAAGCCCAGCATGGTGGTGATCAAGGCCTGGGAAATACCGCCGGCCATGAGTTTCGGGTCGCCGGTGCCGAACAAGGTGATCGACTGGAACGTGACGATCATGCCGATAACCGTGCCCAGCAGGCCCAGCAACGGCGCCACCACGGAGATTACCTTGATCAAGGTGTTCAACCGACTCAGCTTGGGCACTTCCCGTAATACCGCCTCGCCCATCTTCAATTCCAGTGATTCCACGTCGATATCCTTGTTCTCGGTGTAAGCCAGCAATACCCGCCCGAGCGGATTTTTCGCGGAAGGAGCATCCAGGTTACGCATCTGGCTGTTCACCGACATGCTCACCATCATCATATAGAGGATCCTGAGCAGGGCCACGGCAATGCCGAAGATACCCAGACCGATGATGATCCAGCCTACGGTGCCACCCTGGGTGGTGGAGCGCTCGTACCAGCTTGGCACGTCAACCAGTTGCGCCAGCAACTGGCCCTTGGTCGGGTCCAGTCCGATCGAGACGAAGCCGCCCTCAGCTTCGGTCAATTCCCCGGCGCCCTTGACAAAACGATCCTCGGGTTGGCGCAACAATTCGGAGATGGTCTGTGTTTCCGCGTCGTATTTCAGGTATTTACCGCCGGCAATCAGGTTGAATACCCCGACCCTGATGATGTCTTTTTGCACTTCTGCCCCATCAGGCATAATAACGCTGCCCTGGAAGCGCTTGATCTTGCCGGTTTCGGTCATTTCCCGCTGTATCTCGAACCAGAGTTGCTCGATTTCTTCCAGGGAGGCCAACTCACTGCCGGAACCCATCTTTTCAGCCAGTTCAGTGAGGAAATCACCGCGTCCCGGATATTCGATATTGGTCAGTGAGGCATCAAACGTGGCGCGGGAATCGCCGGCCGCAGTCTGCAACACGCCGAATAGTTCCTTCAACGAACCCAGTGCCTGCTGCAAGTCCTGCTTCAGCAGGTCTATTTCGTCCTGGTTGGCTTCAAATTCTTTTTCCAGGGCTTCACTGATCGCCTCCTGCGCCGCGCGATCATTATTGGCTTGCTGCATCAGGGCCGCCTGCCTGGCCTTGTTCTTTTTGAACTCCTCTTCCCTGGCCTGGTTCTCTTTTGACTCATCGACCCGCCCCTGCTGCACCTGTTCCAGCAGCGCGTCCAGGGACATTGCGTCCTGGGCCACCACCGCGGGCGACAGGAAACAGGAAAGCAAACCGGTGAGAATTAAATGTCGGAAGATTTTCATGTCCGTGTCTCCTCTGCTACTCCGCCGCGCTGACCGGCAGGATAAAAATGTCGGGTGGAAGTTGCTTCCTGGCGATTTTCAATCCCTGGCGGATATAGTTGCGAAACTCCGGGGCTTCCAGTGGCACCCACTGGCGTGCGGCCTGGTCCCAGACGCCGTTTTCCTTGCCGTCGTCGGTCTGGTAAACCAGCACCAGGCGGCCAAAGCGGAGAATATTCACCGGACGCTCCTGACCGTTGATTTCCAGCACTTCGCTGTACTCGTCCAGGTCGCCACCGTAACTCGTCTCAATGCGATAAGCCTCCAGCACCAGGCGCAGTTTCTCCGCCGCGCTGATACCGGCATCACCGATATAGGCTTTCAGGTCCGCGACCCGTTTGCGGCGCTCTTCCAGGTGGAAGGGGCGGTCGAGTTCGACAAACTGCTCCAGAGCATTGGCCATTCTGAGCATGAGCGGGAAAATCTGCCGTTCCACCACCGCGATTTCATCAATGGATTCGCCAATCGTGCGCTTTTCCCGGTTCTGAT
Organism: Gammaproteobacteria bacterium; assembly: GCA_965116585.1. GTDB lineage: Bacteria > Pseudomonadota > Gammaproteobacteria > Eutrophobiales > Eutrophobiaceae > JAAXHV01. The sequence continues at coordinate 445,495 of OZ220714.1, forward strand.
CGTCAACCTGTTTCTGCAACAACGCGTTATAGACCTTGAGGCCGTCGATCACTTTAAGTTCGCGCCGGTAGCGTGATGCCAGTTTTTCCGTATCGCCTGCCGTCACGTCAATGCGCTGCTGCGACTCCACCGCATCCTGGTTACGGGCCAGACCTTCGTCCACGACCTGGTCAACCTGGTCCTGGGCCGCGCTGGTCGAACTGAAGCCGACGATGAAACTCAACATTAGCAACTTCCTTGAAGCTACTAATATTTTTTTAGTATCCATAAGACAATAACCTCCCCGAGGTAATTATTCTAGGCTAAACATAATTCCCTGCATATGCATTGCACAAAATGCCGGTTAATACCAAACTGTACGGCAATCTACTATAAAAAACAAACTCGCGCAATTAAAGTATGATCCCGTACCTGTGATGACTGCCATTCCCGCACAAATCCGCGACGTGCTGGCGGCGTATGCCGTGGCGCCGGCGCAGGTCCGGCTACTGGAATCAGGCTTGATCAACAGTACCTACCGGGTCACGGCAGAAACTGGCCTCGAGTACATCCTGCAGGCCGTGAATGCGATGTTTCCGGTGGCGGTCAACCTGGATATCGACGCAGTCACCCGGCACCTGCAACAGTCCGGCCTGGTGGCGCCCCGCTTGCAACGCAGCCGGCAGGACCAGGTGTTTCACCGGCATGACGGCCAGGTGTGGCGCTTGTTCAATTATATCCCCGGCCGCGTTCATGCGCGCCTGCAACAACCGGCGCCGGCCGCTGCGGCAGGCCGGCTGCTGGGGCGCGTCCATAGCGCGCTGGCGCACCTTGATTATACGCTGCGCGCGCCCCGGCCCGGGGTGCATGATACGCCGCGCCACGTGCGACACCTGCAAACCACCCTGAAACAGCACCACAACCATGCCGGGTATGCCACGATCAAACCCCTGGCAGAGGCCATCCTGGCGCACCTTGAACAATGCCCGCCCCTGCCTGCCGCGGCCAACCGGATGGTGCACGGCGACCCCAAGATATCCAACTTTATCTTCAGCGCTGAGCGCGAGGAAGCGATCTGCATGGTCGATTTCGATACCCTGAACCGGATGCCCGTGTACCTGGAACTGGGTGATGCGCTGCGTTCCTGGTGCAATCCGTCCGGGGAAGACACGGTTGACGGCGTCTTTTCCATGGCCCATTGCCGCGCCGCACTGGAAGGTTATGCCTGCCATGCCGGCACACTGCTCACGCGTACGGAATGGCGCGCAATCCCGGCGGCGACCCTGACCATCTACCTGGAGTTGGCCGCGCGCTTTTGTGCCGATGCCCTGAACGAGGATTATTTTTCCTGGGATCCGCAGCGCTTCGGCAGCCAGCGCGAGCACAGCGAGATCAGGGCCAGGGGCCAGTTCAACGCGGCCCGCTCCCTGCTGGAACACTACGACGAATTGACCGATACGGTCGAAATAATATAGCAGCAGTGATTGACAGATATAGTATGGCCGTGCAAAGTAACTTGTAACAGGGAATTGCCAGCCACTCGGCGCTTCCCGAACGTATAACGATAATGAAGCTGTGCCCGAAGGACATACCAGGGGTATCGCCTGGGTTGAATTCCGGCAGCTTGGGGAAACACCTGCGTATGTTGTGCTGTTTGCGAGTGCGCAATCATTTTAATCTTTATCAACCCTGCCGTCATGACCGTAACGGAATACTTCCCCACTCAGGCCACGGAGCAGCGCCGGCGTTGCGGCGCCGCACGCAACCACCTTGAACGCCGCTACCTCACCATCATGTTCTGCGACTTGGTCAATTCCACGCGCCTTGCCGTCCACCTGGACCCGGAAGACCTTATGCACCTGTTCCAATCTTATCGGCGCCTGTGCGAGGCAATCACCAGCCAGCACGAGGGCTTGATTGCAGATTATGCGGGTGACGGCATCATGGTCGTGTTCGGTTATCCGCGCACCCGTGAAGATGACGCCGCGCGCGCGGTGCGCGCGGCGCTGGATTTGACCAGTGCGCTTGACGCGCATAAATCCGGGTCCGCCGACTCTGCCTGGAACAGGATATCCATACGCATAGGCATTGCCTCCGGACTGGTCCTGCTCGGCGACCCCGAGGGAACCGTGGTGGGCGAGACTCCGAACCTGGCCGCAAGACTACAGGCAGCGGCGCAACCCGGCGCCATCATCATCAGTAACGAGACCCGCAGCTTGGTCAAGCACATTTTCAGGCTGAAAAATATTGGCCTGTATACCTTGCGCGGCTACGAACAAATGCTCAGGTTGTGGCAGGTCATCAGCCGCGCGCAGCGGCGCAACCATGCCGTAGTGCGCATCAACCCGGCAGTGTTGACGGCCAGGCTGTACCGGCTACCTGTGCCGGCGCGCCGAGTCGCCCAGGTCGGCGCGCTGCTGGGGCGTGAGTTCAGTTATTCCCTGCTAACAACGCTCTGGCCTTATCAGCGTGAACAACTCGAGCAGGGCCTGCGCCTGCTGTGCCGATCGGAAGTACTTGTTAAAACGGGCGAGGGCGGTAACGCCCGTTACCGGTTCAAATGGGCGCTGATGCAGGAAGTGGCGCAACAAAGTACGTTGAAACAGGTGCGGCTGAGTTTGCACAGGCAAGCCACACCGATCTTTACGGGGGAGGCAACATGACAAAACAAGCCATTGAAATATCAGCGAAGTTATTATCCGCGATTGAATTGTTTTATGACCTCTCCAGTTGTGATCGTAAAGTGATCGCGGACCGGTGCCGCGGTTTCCGCTATGCGGCCGGAGATATCATCGCTTCCTACGATGATATCGATAACGATGTTTACTTCATCATCAGCGGTAAGGTGCACATCGCCTTCTACTCATCTTCAGGGAAGGAAATCTATTTTGGCGAACAGGTGGCAGGCGGCATGTTTGGTGAAGTCTCGGCAGTAGATCGGAAAACCCGTTCTGCCTGCGTGGTCAGCCAGGATGAAACCATACTCGCAGCCGTCAGTGCGGACAATTTCTCCTGGCTGATGGAACTCTATCCCTCGATCATGTCCGGTACCCTGAAACGTTTTGCCCGGTTGGTACGGACCTTGTCACAGCGCGTCATTGAATTCAATTCCCTGGACGTGAGAAATCGGCTGCATGCCGAACTGTTCAGGCTGGCCTGTCATCACCTGGACAAGACTGACAACAGCGCTACCATAACGCCGGCGCCCAGACAGGTTGAACTTGCCAGCCGTATCAGTTCCCATCGTGAAGCCGTCTCACGCGAAATGACAGAGCTTACCTCGGCCGGGGTGATACGCAAAAGCAGTAACAGCCTGCGCATCAACGACGTCAACCGGCTGGAAAACATGGTGCGTGAAACAGCGGCGAAGTATAAATAAGCCGGATTGATGAAAATCGGCCAATCTGTCATTTTTTGTAACTACTCACCCCCTCCCCACTAATTCTACCTGAATTTGCAACAAGGGGTGCTTGACATCATAGTTTTCTGGCGCTATGGTAGGCGCCATGGGGCATGCGTATCTCGGTTCGAAAGCGACGACGGGGCTGTGCCAACCGTTGATTGCCATGATGCCGCCGCACAGTGTGTACATTGAGACACACTTGGGCGGCGGGGCGATTATGCGGCGCAAGCCGGCGGCGCTGCGCAACATTGGCATTGACATGGATGGGCGGGCGCTGTCGGCGTTCGAGTGTGCGTATCCGGTGGAGCTGGTGCAGGGGTGTTGCCACCGGTTTTTAGCGGACTTTCCGTTCGACGGCACGGAGCTGGTGTACAGCGACCCGCCGTATTTGCAGCGTGCCCGCAAGTCGGGGCGGGGTTATCGGCACGACTACGAGGAGGGCGACCACGAGGCCTTGCTGGCGCTGCTCACGGGGTTGCCGTGTGCGGTGATGCTATCGGGGTATCCCTCGGCGTTGTATGACGCGCGGTTGTGTGGCTGGCGCTGCGTGTCGCTGCAGGTGATGAATCAGGCCGGGGTGGTCACGGAGAAGGTATGGTTCAACTTTGCCCCGGACCGGGTGCACTGGGTGCGTTATGCGGGGCGCAACTTCACGCACCGCCAGCAGGTCAAGCGCAAGGCGGCGAGCTGGGGCCGGCGGTATCGGGAGTTGCCGCCGGCGGAGCGCCTGGCGGTGCTGGCGGCGATGATGGCGGTGGAGGCGGAGTGAGGGCATGGCGAGCGTGAACAAGACCTCGCTGCGCACGGAGTTCGAGGCCATCAAGACGCGCTTTGCGGCGCTGTGTGCGGAGGGCAAGCTGAGTCCCGAGGGCCGCGCCCTGTTCGAGGCGATGCTGCTGCTGTTCGAGTTGCTGCTGGCGGTGTTGATGGAGAAGGCCACGCCGAAGGGAACGCATAACTCGGGCCTGCCGAGTTCCCAAACCGGGCCGGACGAGACCGCACGCCGGCAGACCGGCGCCAAGGGCAAGGGGCCGGACCACCGTGCCGCACGGGGCGAGTCAACCCGCGTGGTGGTCGAGACCCGCACCGCCGCGGTCACCGAGTGCCGGGCCTGCGGGCGCGACCTCAAGGACCTCCACCCCAGCGGCCACGAGCGGCGCGTGAAGGTCGATATCGTCTTCGAGACAACCGAACTGACCGTGAAGGCCGACATCAAGACCTGCCCGCGCTGCCGTACCGAGACCCGCGGGCCGTTTCCGGACACGATGCCGGGCCCCTTGCAGTACGGCCACGGCATCGTGGCCTTCGCCACGCACCTGCTCACCGCACAGATGCTCTCACTGCGGCGCGCCGCTCAGACCCTCAAGGCGCTGACCGGGCGCACCATCGCCGAGGCGACCTTGCTGGCTTGGCTCTCACGCCTGCACGAGGCCCTGGCCGAGTGGGAGGGGGCCGCCATTGAGCGCCTGCTCGCCGAGCCGGTGCTGCACGCCGATGAAACCGGCCTGCGCATCGACCGTAAGACCCACTGGCTGCACAGCGTCAGCGCCGGGAACCTGACCGTAAAGCGCGGCCACCGCAAACGGGGCCGCGAGGCCCTCAAGGACATCGGCATCGTCCCCCGCTATGGCGGTATCCTCGTCCACGACCGCTGGGCCAGCTACTTCGCCTGGGAGAACTGTGAACACGCCCTGTGCGGCAGCCACCTGCTGCGCGACCTGGCCTTCATCGAAGAGGCCCACGGCCATACCTGGGCAACACGTCTGGGCAACCTCCTGCTCACTACCTGCCGCACCGTGCGTGACCACCCGAACAAAGCGCTCAGCGACCCCGACTACAAAGCCCTGCGCACACGCTACCGCACCCTCCTCACACAGGCCAGACGGGAACTCCCCACACCCCCTCAGCGTCTCACCGGACAACGCGGACGTATCGCCAAATCCGATGCGCAAAACCTGCATGAAGCCCTCGTCAAGTATGAAACCGACGTGCTGCGCTTCGCCCGCAACCCCCAGGTCCCGTTCACCAATAACCGCGCCGAGCGCGACCTCCGCATGGCCAAGGTCAAGCAGAAAGTCGCCGGGTGCTTCCGTACCCCCCACTACGCCGCCGCCTACTGCCGCATCTCCAGCTACTTGCAGTCCATGGCGCTGCAGGGCTACAATCCCCTCACCGCCATCGAGATAGCGCTCAACGGCAATGCCGCCTCCATGGTAGAGAAACCACCCCAGAATAACCCGGACGACCAGGACCAGGATAAGGGGGGCGAGTAGTTACCATTTTTTTTTGAAAAAATGTGGCATTTCTCACAGACATTTGCAGTAAATAGCGGCAGACTCTTGACTGCCTGTCCACAAGATGAAGTTTGTTACGTGCTTATCTCATTTTGCTGGACGTTTCCGGCACAGGAAGCGCCGGAGGCGGCGCCGGAATTGCCATAACCGGCGCTGCCGTGTGGTTATATCATTCGGGAGTACGGCAGGGACGCCGTTCTTCCGGGTGGCTTAACCCACTCAGCGAAACCACGCCGGCAACGGCTTGTCCCCCGCATGGTAAGGCCGCCAGAACCGGATGGTCAGGGGCACCGCCACGTTAAGCCAGAAAATGGTAACCATGAGGGTGTAGAAAACTTCCTCGGTAAAGATACCGTGCTGGATGTAGGCGATATTCATCACGACGAACGCCAGTTCCGCCCGGCCCAGCATACCGAAGCCGATCATCATGGAATCCTGCCAGTTGAAACTGCCGGTATAACGCGCCGCGAGCGAGGCGGAGAGCACCTGGGCAACAAACACGCAGGCAAGCAGGATCAGGGTTTCGTCAAGGATGGCGGAAAAAATCTCCGCATCGAACACAATCTCCGTACCCAGGTTGACAAAAAAGATAGGGCCTATCCAGGAAAAAGCCACGTCATCGATAATTTTACGGGTATCCGCGTATAAGGTATCCCGGGTTTCCTGACTGCCGAAGTGAAAGTACTCTTCGCGCAGGATGAGGCCCGCCATGTACGCGCCGATAGCCGGGTGCAACCCCAGTTGATGGGCCAACAGGCTGATCCCGATGGCCACCAGCAGGATGCCCAGGGTGGCCTTGCTGCCGTTATCTATGGCAAGCAGGTTGATCATGCCGAAACGGCGCAGGATGGGATAGCGCGCCAGCAAACCCCGCTCGGCATTGTGCGGCATGACCCAGACTGCAAGGATGATAATGAGCACGAAAAACAGCAGCGCCTTGAGTATCAGTACGCCGATCCCGGTGACGGATAACTCCCCCGCACCCGTGGTGACGGGGATCAATATGGCAACCAGAGCCAGTGAGGCAATATCGTCGATGATGGCCGAGGTCATGATCCCGTTGGCCGCGTTCGACAGGTGCAAGCCCTCACTTTTCAGCGACACCATGGTGAGAGACACTGCGGTGGCAGTCATGGTCAGGCCGCACAGCAAGGCGATTTTATCGTCACCCCAGAAATACTGCGCACAGGAGTAAGCGGCGATGAACGGCGCCAGCGCGCCGAACAGGGCAATACCCCAACTGCGCTTGACGCTGCTGACAAATTGTCCCGGGTTGGCCTCGAAGCCCAGCGCAAACATGATCAGGATAATGCCCACCTCGGAAATGCCGGCAATGAACGGTGTGCTGTGGGCAGGTAACCACCCCAGGTTGACCATGACGCAACCGGCGGCCAGAAAATACAGCACCGGTGTCAGCTTGGTCCTGGCTGCCAGCCAGGAAGCGATAAAAACGCTGGCCCAGATCAAGGCCAGTTGTTGCAGGTCATGCATGGTCAGGGGTATCCGGCATTGTAGTATTAAGGAAGCTCCATCCCCGTATCAGGTACGGGGCGGGTCTGCGACAAACAATGAAAGCGACATTTTCCACGTTGCCGCTCAGGATTACAAGACCGGAGTAGCTTAACCGCTCAACTCATTCATTCTCCGCAACCGCCGCTGGAAGCGGTCGCAGGGTGTCTCTTCCAGCCAGTTGAGAAATTCCCGCAGCATGTCGGCGGTCAGGCCCCAGACGTAGCCACCGTTCCAGTCGAAGGCATGGGTTGTGTGTGGCTTGCCGCGAAATTCGACAGTGTGCGTGGTGTTGACGTCAGCACGTAACAGGGTGCGCACGTCGGCGGTGATGACTGCTGCGACTTCGCGCGCGCTGGCCTGCATCTGCGGGAGCCGGTCAGTCCAGCCCACGTAGGGGATGACGTGATGCCCGGCGATACTGTAGGCGTCATCCAGGCGGCCCATGATGGTGACGGCGCCGGGGTCGATACCGAGTTCCTCCTGTGTCTCCCGCAGCGCGGTGGCGGCCATGTCTGCATCACCGGCATGGAAGACGCCGCCGGGGAAGGACACCTGGCCGCGATGGCTGGAGACGGTCTCGGTGCGTTTGGTCAACACGACCTCGACCGCATCATCCGGCCCCGGCCAGAACAGCATCAGGACCGCAGCCCGGGAGTAGCTCCCGGGCAACACGTGTTCCGGAAAGGCTTGCGGTTTACGCTGTCCGAGCGTTACCAACCGCTGCCGGAACCATGGGGTGAAATTACTGACTGGCCGCCTGGTCAAACTGTTCCTCTTCCGTGGAACCCGTCAGCGCCGTTACCGAGGAACTGCCGCCCTGGATCACGTTGGTGACGTCGTCGAAATAACCGGCGCCCACTTCCTGCTGGTGTGAAGCAAAGGTGTAGCCCTTCTGCGCCGCAGCAAATTCCGGTTCCTGGATCATCTCCACGTAGGCAGTCATGCCGCGTTGCACGTAGTTGTGCGCCAGGTCGAACATGTGGTACCACATGTTATGGATGCCCGCCAGGGTAATGAACTGGTATTTGTACCCCATGGCGCCCAGTTCGCGCTGGAACCTGGCGATGGTAATGTCATCCAGGTTCTTCTTCCAGTTGAACGAAGGCGAGCAGTTATAGGCCAGCAGTTGTTCCGGAAACTCAGCGTGGATCGCCTCGGCAAAACGTTTCGCCTCGTCCAGGTCCGGCACCGCGGTCTCACACCAGAGCAGGTCTGCGTACGGCGCATAGGCGAGTCCCCGGGCAATGGCCTGGTCCAGCCCGGCATTGGTCACGTAAAACCCTTCGGCGGTACGCTTGCCGGTGATGAACGGGTGGTCACGCTCGTCCACGTCGGAGGTGAGCAAGGCCGCGGCATTGGCGTCGGTACGCGCCAGGACTATGGTCGGCACGTCCATGACGTCCGCCGCCAGTCTGGCCGCAGCAAGCTTGTGAATAGCTTCCTGGGTGGGCACCAGCACTTTCCCGCCCATGTGTCCGCACTTTTTCACGGAGGCAAGCTGGTCTTCGAAATGCACGCCCGCGGCGCCGGCCTCGATCATGCCTTTCATCAGCTCGAATGCGTTCAGTACGCCGCCGAACCCGGCTTCGGCATCGGCCACGATGGGCGCAAAATAATCGGTGTTACCCTCTCCCCTGGCGCACTGGATCTCATCGGCGCGTTTGAACGCGTTGTTGATGCGCCGCACCACGGTGGGCACTGAGTCGACTGCATACAGCGATTGGTCGGGATACATGGTCTCGGAGGTGTTGCCGTCGGCCGCCACCTGCCAACCGGACAGGTAGATGGCCTTCACCCCGGCCTTTACCTGCTGTACGGCCTGGCCGCCGGTCACCGCGCCCAGGCTGTTGATATAGTCTTCCTCATTGACCAGTTGCCACAACTTCTCGGCGCCACGCCGCGCCAGAGTGTACTCAATCTGCACGGACCCGCGTAACCTGACCACATCCGCGGCGTCGTAGTCTCTCCTGACGTTCTGCCAACGTGGATTCTCCGCCCAATCCCGTTCAATCTGTATTGCATTATCAGCCATTTCTTGCTCCTGTCCTGTTGCTAAATTGGCTATTTTACTACCGCGTTTGTTGCCTTGCAATATTAAATTCAGTCTCCTCGTTCGTCTTTGTTGCGGTCAGAACAGGAAGTCTGTGGCATCCAGGTTAGTGATGTCGAACCCGAGCAGCAGGATTGTGCCACCGTCGTGGGCTGAGAGGTCGATGGTTGTGCCTTGATCATCCGACGACAGGCTCAAATCATCAAACCCGGACAGGCCGAAGGCGCTGAGGTCGATGTTGTCTTCGTTATCGGTAAAGTCGTGGATGATGTCGTCCCCATGGCCGGCGGCGAAGATGAACACGTCGGCGCCGCCTTCGATATCCGTCCCATCACCATACAACTCGTCGTCTCCGGCGCCGCCTGTCAATCGATCGGCGTCGGCAGAGCCTGCCAGGAAATCATCCCCGGCCCCTCCGTTAAGGTCATCATCGCCCTCGTCGCCGTACAGCTCGTCATGGCCCTTGCCCCCGTGTATGTTATCGTCTCCAGCGTGTCCGGTCAGGAAGTCATTACCCTCATCTCCGCGGAGATCATCGTCGCCTGCTTCCCCTATGATGTAATCATGCCCCTCATTCCCGTAGATGCTGTCGCTGCCCTTGCCTCCGAGCAGCAGATCATCACCATTATCTCCGTAAAGCTCATCATCTCCGGCATCACCTTGCAGAGTATTGGCGTGTTCGTCACCGTACAAAACGTCCGCGTATTCAGAACCGGCAATGCCCTCAATATCAATGAGGATGTCCCCCTCGGCGTGGCCGCCTGCAACCGTCGCTTCCTTAAGATTCAGCGTTACACCTGCATCCGATCCCCAATAATCAACGATATCAACCCCGGCGCCCCCGTCCAGCCGGTCTGCCCCGGCGCCGCCGCTCAGTCGGTCGTCTCCATCATTACCCCGGATTTCATCATCTCCGGTGTAACCGTAGAAGGTGTTGTCTTTGTTATCACCCATTAATACATCTCCGTAGTCACTGCCGCTGACAGTTTCAACACCGGTAATGACGTCCCCTTCGGCATGCCCTCCCCTGGCAGAGCCTTCCAGCAGGTTCACGGTGACACCTGCATCTGATTCCCAATAATATATCGTGTCGAAGCCCTCACCACCGTCCAGCCAGTCAGCGCCGGCGCCACCATGCAGATGATCATCACCCTTCCCGCCCCGTAGTCGATTGGCATGAGCATCACCCTCCAGATCATCATTGTGATCAGACCCTGTTATATTCTCAATATCGACAAGGGTATCTCCTTGCGCATGGCCGTCGCTGGTATAGTCGTGCCGCAGGTCTACCGATACGCCTGCATCAGAGTCCTGATAAAGCGCAGTATCACTACCGCGACCACCCTCCAGATAATCAGCGCCGGCGCCGCCCTGTAACACGTCATCACCATCGCCACCGTACAGTTCATCAGCGCCATCCAGGCCATACAACACGTTGGCAAGTGCGTCACCCCGTAACACGTCGCCGTAATCTGAGCCTGTCAGGTTTTCAATCGCGCTGAGCGTGTCTCCTCCGGCATGTCCTCGTTCCGCCGTACCGGCCGCGAGGTCCACGATCACTCCTGCATTCGAGCCGACATAAGAGGCCCAATCGATACCGGCTCCCCCAGCCAGCCGATCGGCGCCGGCATGGCCATGCAAGCGATCAGCGCCCTCGCCGCCTTGCAGGTCATCATCTCCCTCATTGCCGTACAAACTGTCCGCGCCGGTCCCGCCAAACAGTTGATCCCCATCGGCGCCACCATGCAACTCATCGTCACCCTCTGCGCCGTACAGGATATCGCCGCCACTACCGCCAAACAGGTGGTCGTCACCTGCATCACCGCGCAGTTCGTCCTCACCCGCAGCGCCGTAAAGCTCATCATCACCGTTATTACCGATAAGCCGGTCAGCGCCCTCACCACCGCGCAATTCATCGTCGCCTTCAAGGCCATCGAGGCGATTTGCGCCGGCATCACCCGTCAGGATATCCCGCTGGCCGGAGCCCACTATATTCTCAATACTGCTGAATACGTCCCCCTCGGCATGACCACCCCCTGCCGTGGTCTCTGCCAGACTCACCCGCACTCCGATAGAGGATAACCGATAGGACAAGGTATCCATGCCCGTCCCCCCATACAGCCGGTCGGCGCCGGCGCCCCCTGCCAGCACGTCATCACCGCCGTTGCCATGCAGTTCATCAGCGCCCTCATTGCCGGCCAACTCATTGGCGCGGTCATCGCCCGTGAGTACGTCCGGGTGCACAGACCCGGCAATATGCTCAAACCCGCTGATGACGTCACCCTCGGCATGGCCGCCGGTAGCCGTGTTGTTGCGGAGGTCAACCGTTACGCCCGTATCCGAGCGCAGGTAAACCAGCCAGTCCGCGCCGGCGCCGCCGTCCAGGCGATCGGGGCCGGCGCCACCCTCGAACCGGTTGTCGCTGGCATCACCGCTCAATACGTCGGCGTGATCCGACCCGGTGATGTTCTCGATCTCAAAAATCTCGTCACCCTCGGCGTGGCCGCCGCGTGCTATCCCATTTGCCAGGTGCACTTCCACACCGGCGTTCGAGCGCAGGTATGCAGCCGTATCCACGCCGGCGCCGCCCCTGAGCATGTCCGCATCCGAGCCACCTTCGAGAACGTCGTCACCGAGGCCGCCATACAAGGTATCATTGCCACTGCCACCCGACAGCACGTCGTCACCACCCCCGGGGCCACCGTACAAGCGATCGGCGCCCGGACCACCGTACAAACGGTTATCCCGGCTGTCGCCGGCCAGGATATCGTCATGCGCTGAACCGCGCAGGTGCTCAATATCAGGAACAATCTCAGTCTGTATCCGTCCGTCGCGACCGCTATAGCTGAGGTTCAGCAGGCTGCCGAAACTGTCGCCCTCGGCGTCACCCCTGAGCGCCGTAAGCGCATGCAGACGCACCGTCACCGCCGTACGCGAGTGTTCATAGGAGGCAATATCCTCGCCGCTACCGCCAACCAGGCGGTCGGCGCCGGCGCCGCCTTCCAGCACGTCGTCACCCTGGCCGCCATCCAATTGGTTGGGGCCGTTATCACCCGTCAACACATCAGCGTGAGCCGAGCCGGAAATATTCTCGAAGTTGGCAACCACATCACCTTCTGCATGCCCGCCCGTGAACGTGCCATCACCGAGGTTTACCGTTACCCTTGCGTCCGACCAGCGGTAGGACAGCCAGTCCTCACCTGCCCCACCGTCCAGGCGGTCCGCGCCGGCGCCGCCTGCCAACCGGTTGGCATCGTCATTACCGACCAGCACATCATCGTGAGCGGAGCCAATGATGTTCTCAATCCCGGTAAGCATGTCACCCTCGGCATGGCCGCCCTGCACAATGCCTTGCGCGAGATTGATCGTGACCGCCGCATCCGAAGCACGATAGGCCGCCCAGTCCGTGCCGGCATCCCCGTCCAGGCGGTCCGCCCCGGCGCCCCCTTCCAGGATATCATCGCCGCCACCGCCCCAAATCCTGTCAGCGCCATCGCGCCCGTCCAGGTCATTGGCAACGGCATTACCGGCAATCACGTCATTGCCGGAACCGGCAATGAAATTCTCTATCCAGGTATCCCGCGCGATAACCAGGTTGCCGGTGAGGCCGTACACGTCGGAAATACCTTCAGGACGCAGGCTCACACGCTGGCCTTCGACGTCCGTGCGTAAATCCAGCGTGTCGTTGCCACCGTTGTCATACAGTGTCAATGTGGCCGGTTCCCCGGAAGCAGCGCGGGTCTCAGCAGTCCAGCGTTGGAAAAATTCACCCAGGTAACCGTCCACGTTGGACTGGTAGCCGTAAACAGTGTCACCCGTATTGATACTGTCAGGCACACCGTAAAGATCGTGGACGGCAATGATGTCCGCGTTCATCGGTGTGACGGCATTGGCAGAACTGGCATCAACAAACGTATTCTCGTCCTGGCTGAAGTAGGACATGGCCGTAGCCTGGCGGGAATCATTCAGGAACACGTTATCCAGGCCATAGGAACCGAAGCCATTGTAGGGGCCGGCATGGCCCAACCCCAGGGCATGGCCGATTTCATGGATATAGATAGAGAAAGCCGAGCCGCCTGTTGCAGTGTCGGCGTGAGTTATCTCTTTGGAGACGTTAATTTCAGAGGACAGGATAACCCCATTGCTGGTCGCTGTGCTGGCATGTCCCCCTCCCAGTTCATCATCGAAGACGATGTCGGCGTTGCCGTCATCCACAAATTCAAATTGAATACCGGTCACATTGGTCCAGGACTCCAACGCCCACCTGGCCAGTTGCCGGCCCGCTTCGGTCAGTTCGGTGATATTGGCGCTCAGCGTCCCACCCGGCGTCACGGGGAAAGCATGGCGTCCCTCTCCACTCCAGTTCCCGTAGCCATCGGTCAGATAATGGGCTATCTCGTCGTAGGTGCCTTCCGGCAGTGTGTTCTCAGCGAGCGCAACCTGGTAGTCACCAATGTCGTTTACCGCACTGATCCCGACAAAATAAACGCCGCTGGCTGTCGGTTGATAGATTAATGATGTACCTTCCTGATAACTGTAGTGGGCAGGGATGATCTCCTCACCGGAGGCATCATATAGCGCGAGAAATGCCGCATCGAGGCCGCTGAAGGTAATATCGCAGGTTACACCGGCAGTGAGGTTGAGGCGAATCCAGTCATGGTCCTCCTCTGCAGTAAGGTTTCCCTGGAAAACATCACCCAGGGACAGGCTATATTGCGTTTGTACATCCGCAGGGGCATCGCCCCTGTCTTCTTTGATAACAGTCGTCATGTCTTCCTGCTCCTCGCCCGTGAAGGCGAACAAGTAACGCTTCCATGTTTCATTATCTGTGGTGAGCATATAGAATGCAATTGAAAATCACGACACCGCTTTCTGGCTGACAACGACTCAACATTCATATCGACTCTCCCGCTAACAGGTGAAAAACCATAAACCCTATTCCGCGGCCTGCGACAACAACCGGCAACCGATCCTGGAGGTTATTGAGGTATTGTTCTCCGGTTGCAGGGAAGTCCTGGAGATCGGCAGCGGCACCGGCCAGCACGCCGCATACTTTGCGCAGCGCCTGCCGCACCTGGTCTGGTACAGCAGTGACCTGCCGGAGAATCATGCAGGTATCAAGCTGTGGCTGGATGAGGCAAAGCTTGCCAATACGCCTCCACCCTTGTTGCTTGACGTGAACCAGACGCACTGGCCTGAACTGAACGTTGAAGCCGTATTTTCTGCAAATACGATACATATCATCGACTGGGCCTCGGTCAGGGCCATGATAGCCGGTGCCGGTCAACTGTTGCCCGAAAAAGGTATCCTGGCGCTATACGGCCCGTTCAACTACGACAACGCCTACACCAGCGAAAGCAATGCCAGCTTCGACCTGTGGCTGAAACAACGGGACCCGCACAGCGGTATCAGGAACTTTGAAGACGTTGACAAACTGGCAAAGTCAGCAAACCTGTACCTGCAACAAGACCATGCCATGCCGGCAAATAACCGGCTGATTTACTGGAGGAAACAGAGGCGTGGTGTATAACTCGTTATGAGCCTGGTACTCATTCAACAAACGAAACCGTGGCTGGAAATCTGCATCAGGAAGCATTAAGATACTTTCAACCTTGTACCGCCCCTGCCGGAACCGGAAAATATGTCACCCTGATGTCTGAACAACGACCACACGAACGTTACAATGAGGATCTGGCCTTGCTGGAGGCCAGGCCCAAGCTGAAGCGGCCGCCGCTGTACAAGGTGCTCCTGCTGAATGATGATTACACACCTATGGAATTTGTGGTGCATATCCTGGAGATATTCTTTGCCATGGACCGGCAGAACGCGACGCGTATCATGCTGGAAGTACATACCCGCGGCATGGGGGTATGTGGTGTGTTCACCCGTGATATTGCCCAGACCAAGGTGGTGCAGGTCAACCATTACTCCAAGGAACACGAACATCCGTTAAAATGCACTATGGAGAAAGATACCTGATGCTTGACAAAGACCTGGAACAAACACTGAATGACGCGTTCCGCGCGGCCCGCGACCAACGCTACGAATTCGTGACGGTGGAGCATTTGCTGCTGGCCTTGCTGGAGAACCCGGCTGCGCTCGAGGTGTTGCGCGCCTGCGGGGCCGACGTGGAGGAACTGCAGAACGAGTTGACACGCTTTATCGAGGAGAATTCCCCACGCCTTGCAGGCGATGACGAGCGGGAAACCCAACCTACGCTGGGGTTTCAGCGGGTATTCCAGCGCGCCGTTCAGCACGTGCAGTCTTCCGGCAAGAAGGAAGTCAGCGGCGCCAATATCCTGGTCGCCATCTTTGCCGAACGTGAGTCCCACGCCGCTTTTTTCCTGCACCAGCAGGATGTCGCCCGCCTGGACGTGGTGAACTTCATCTCGCACGGCATCGCCAAACATCCCCAGGACGAAACCGGTCAGCCCGGCGCGGCGGCCGACCCTGACGAAGCCCATCAGGACGAGAGCGCCAAAAACCCCCTTGAAGCCTATACGACCAACCTGAATGAAGAGGCGGAACTCGGCCGGATAGACCCGCTCATCGGCCGCGCCCATGAAGTACAGCGCACTATCCAGATACTGTGCCGGCGGCGCAAGAACAATCCGCTCTTTGTCGGTGAGGCCGGCGTCGGCAAAACCGCCATCGCCGAAGGCATTGCCAAGCAGATTGTGGATAAGGAAGTGCCGGAAGTCCTGCACGACTGCACGATTTTTTCACTGGACATGGGCGCCCTGCTGGCCGGAACCCGCTACCGCGGTGATTTCGAGAAGCGTCTGAAAGGGGTGATCGCCGAACTGATGAAACGGGCAGGCGCAATCCTGTTCATCGACGAAATTCATACTATCATCGGCGCCGGCGCTGCGTCCGGCGCGGTCATGGATGCATCCAATATCATCAAGCCGGTGCTGGCGTCCGGCGCCATCAAGTGCATCGGTTCCACCACGTACCAGGAATTTCGCGGTATTTTTGAGAAAGACCGCGCCCTGGCGCGACGGTTCCAGAAGATCGACGTGGTCGAGCCTTCCATTGAGGAAACCATCAAGATCCTGCAGGGACTGAAATCCCGCTTTGAGGAACACCACCGGATACGTTACACCCACCAGTCCCTGCGCTGCGCGACGGAACTTTCAGAACGCTACATCACCGACCGCCACCTGCCTGACAAGGCCATCGACGTGATCGACGAGGCCGGAGCCTCCCAACAACTGCTGCCGCCGTCCCGGCGCAAAAAGACCATCGGGGTACAGGATATCGAGACTATCGTGGCCAAGGTCGCGCGTATCCCGCCGAAAACGGTCACCACTTCACACCGGGATACCATGCAGAACCTGGAGCGCAACCTAAAAATGGTAGTGTTCGGCCAGGACAAGGCTATCGGGAGCCTGGCCACGGCTATCAAGATGGCGCGCTCTGGACTGGGCAATCCCGAACAGCCCATCGGCGCGTTCCTGCTGGCCGGACCGACCGGCGTGGGGAAAACCGAGATCAGCAAACAACTGGCCAATGCCCTGGGGATCCAGTTGCTGCGCTATGACATGTCCGAATACATGGAACGCCATACGGTATCCCGCCTCATCGGCGCCCCACCCGGTTACGTGGGCTTTGACCAGGGCGGCCTGTTGACCGACGAGGTCAACAAACATCCCCACAGCGTGCTGCTACTGGACGAGATGGAAAAAGCGCACCCTGACGTGTTCAACCTGATGCTGCAAGTGATGGATCACGGCACCCTGACCGACACCAATGGGCGCCATATCGACTTCCGCAACGTGATCCTCATCATGACCACCAACGCCGGCGCGGAACGCATCAGCCGGGCCTCGGTGGGCTTCACCCGCCAGGATCACACTTCGGACGCCATGGAGATCATCAACAAAACCTTCAGCCCGGAGTTTCGCAATCGCCTGAGCGCCATCATCGAATTCAACGCACTGGACCAGAAGACCATCCTTAACGTGGTGGATAAATTCCTGGTCGAACTGCAAGCGCAACTCGACGAGAAAAAAGTCATCATCGACGTGGACGAACTCGCCCGCCTGTGGCTGGCCGAACACGGCTACGACAAGATCATGGGCGCCCGCCCCATGGCGCGTCTGATCCAGGAGAAGATCAAAAAACAACTGGCGGAAGAACTGCTGTTCGGTAAACTGCTGCACGGTGGGCATGTCATCGTCTCTGCGGCAGAGGACGAACTGACCCTTGAGATAGAGGAAGAGGAAACGGCTGAAGTGGCTTTAGCCACAGATTAACACCGGCTGCTTCCAGTGCCGTACAGAAACAGGTCTGGCGCATTTCCCGGTGCCTGATGACTGCCGGCTGATAACTGATGACTGATACCCGTTCCCTGTTCCCCGACAAACGCTGGTGGCTGTTCGGCATTGCCAGCCTGTTTTTCTTCTTTATCACTGCGGCCACCTTCAGTTCCCTGGGAGTGGCGCTGCCTTATATGATTGAGGAGTATGCCTGGACCTGGTCCGAGGCGGGACTCGGGTTTTCCCTGCTGGCGCTGATGGTGGGACTGGCCGGTACCCTGCCGGCCTGGACCATACGGCGTTTCGGCATCAAGGCGACCTACATGCTGGGCGCGGCGATCATGGCCTGCGGCTTTATACTGGTTGCCGCGGGAGGCGGGTTGTACCTGTATTGGGCCGGCGCCAGCCTGCTGGGGGTGGGATTTGCCTTGTGCGCGACCGTGCCCGGCATCCACCTGATCAACGACTGGTTGCCGGAACGACGCTCGTTCGCCATCGGCCTGTACATGACCCTGGGCGGGTTGGGCGCGGTGGCAGGGCCGCCGGCCGTGACCTTCATCGTCAGCCATACGGAATCCTGGCGCGCGCACTGGTGGACCATGACCGTCGCCGTTCTGGCGTTGATGCTACTTGCCGGTGTCTTTATCAGGAAGCGTAGCCGCGCGGATAATGCAGACCCACCGCAGGCAGAACAAAGCTCCGAACAGGTGTTCAAGACCAGTACCGACTGGCGCTACCGGGATGCGTTGCGCACACCCCAGTACTATGTCATCGTGGCGGCGTTGACTGTGACCCTGCTCTGTACCCTGACCATGAACAGTTGGGCCTTCACCCACCTGGGACTGCTGGGCATATCCACCGCACTGGCCACGCTGGCGCTGAGCGCGGACGGCGCGGTCAACGCCCTGTCCCGCGCCCTGGGCGGCATGCTCGCGACCCGCATAGACCCCAAATGGCTGCTGGTGGCCGCGCTCACTGGTGAGATGATCGGTATGCTGGCCCTGTCCGTCGCGGACAACCCGGCGGCGCTGGCCGTCTTCGCCATTGGCGAGGGTTTCGGCTTCGGCATGTGTTTCCTGGCCACCGCCCTGCTGCTGCTGAATTATTTCGGCGAGAAGGACAATCCGGAACTGCTCGGCACCATGAACTTCCTCACCACCAGCGCCATGATCGGCCCCGTCCTCGCCGGCTACCTCGCCGGCAAAGCCGGCGGCTTCTCAATCGCATTCCAGCTAAACGCCGCGCTGCTGCTAATCCTTATCATCATCGTAGCCATGATGAAACCGCCGAAACACCGGGGTGCAGGTACGGGAACAGACACTGTGGGCAGCAACGCGCACCGGGATTAAGCAGACGTCCTGCTCCCGCGATTACGCCAACTGTCCAGAAAAACCGCAATAATAATGACGCTGCCGGTAATCAGGCGCTTTGCCGGCTCGGACACACCCAGTTGCGCCAGGCCGTTTTGCAGGATAGCAATAATCAGGACGCCTGCGAAGGCGCCGAGGATCGTGCCGCGCCCACCCTTCAAACTGGTGCCGCCGATGACAGCCGCGGCGATGGCTGCCAGTTCCATGCCGGACCCCGCATTCGGGTCGGCTGCCCCCAGGTAAGCCACATTGAAAACACCGCCCAGACCCGCCAGCGCCCCACACAAAGCAAGCATGAGCAGACGGTATAACCGGGTGTCTATGCCGGACATCCTGGCCGCCCGGGCATTGGTGCCTACTGCCGTCACGTAGCGTCCTGGCACGGTCCTGGTCAACATGAAATGGGCCAGGAAAACCGTCAACAGGGCGATGAGCAGCGCCGGTGACACGCCGGTTCCCGCCATCGGCAAAGCGACTTCCTGAATGGAAGCGCCGATATACATGGTTTGGGAATTTGTGGTCAGGTAAGCCAGGCCGCGAGCCATTTCCAGCATACCCAGGGTCACGATAAACGAAGGCAAAGCCAGGTAGGCCACCAGTACGCCGTTCATGATGCCGCAGAGTATACCGGCGCCGATTCCAATGAGGCATGCAGTAACAATGGGCAGATCCCAACCAACCATGGCAACGCCGACGACGGTCGCGCTGAGTCCGATGACCGAACCCACGGATAAGTCGATGCCGCCCACGACAAGAACGAGTGTCATCCCCACCGTAACCACCGTCAAGGCCGGTAACTGGTTAAGAATTGTTTTGAGGGTTACAACCGTAAAGAAATTATCGGCCGCCAGGCTGAAAAACAGGATCAACAACAGCAGGGAGACAAAGATAAAATGTTCCCTGAGGAAGGTTTTCATGATTTCCGGTTGTTACAGGCCGGCAACTTTACATTGTCGCGCGCGGCTCGGCTGCCGCGGTTTGTGCCGTGAACTCACTGAAGCAGGCGGCCAGGATACTTGTTTCAGACCAGTTGCCCGCGTCAAACTCGCGCACCAACTTACGGTTCGACAACACCAGTATACGATTGCATAAACCCATGAGTTCCTCAATTTCGCTCGACGTGATCAACAGTGTCTTGTGATTGTCGCGTAACTCAAACAGCAGATTATAGATCATGTTTCTGGCCCCCACGTCGATACCTCTCGTTGGCTCGTCAAACAGAAACACCTCGGAATTACAGTGCAACCACCTGGCAATCAGGGTTTTTTGCTGGTTTCCGCCACTCAGTTGATCTATCTCCTGGGCAAGGCTGTTACAGCGGATAGCCAGCATCTCAACAAACCTGTCTCCGGCTGACTTTTCGCCGTGTTTATCCACCCGGGCCAGACAGTCCGATCCATGCAGGTTGCCGGGAATCATCATGTTCAGCAAAATCGAATGACGTGAATACAAGCCCATGGACTGCCGGTCCTCACCCAGGTACGCCATTCCGGTTCGTTTTGCCGTGCCCGGACTAGCGATGGTTACTGCTCCATGGGCCGTATGCCGTCTTATCTGGCCGCCTGTCAATCCGCTCAGGCCGAATAATGCATTGAGTAACTCGCTGCGCCCCGCTCCGGACAAACCCGCAATACCGATGATTTCCCCTGCATAACAGTTGAAACTTATCTCGTCGGGAAGCTCCCTGGTGGTTATTTTCTCAACTTCCAGCGCCGGGGTCGTATTACCGGGGGCGACAGGCGGCTTACTGGTGTTGACCGGGTGGACCGCGCCGCTCATGGCTGCCACCAGTTGCGTCACGTTCAGGGTATCCGCAGGCGCGGTCTTTACAATTCTCCCATCTCTGAGAATTGTAACGGTATCACAGACTTCCAACACGTCCTGTAAACGATGACTGATGTATATGACCGAGCTGCCGGAGGCAGCCAGGCGGGTAATGATCCCGTGCAGATGTGCCGTCTGTCCAGGGGTCAGCGCCGCGCTCGGTTCATCCAGGACAAGCAGCCTGCAATCCATGGAAATTGATTTGGCAATTTCCACCAACTGCCGATCAGCGAGCCCCAGTGTGCCCACGCGCGTATCCGGATCCAGTCTGGCCAGACCAACGGTCTCCAACAGCGAACCGCAGTGGCGCTGCAGTTTCTCCCGGGCAATCACAGAGTAACGTTGAGGCAGGTTTCTTATGGCAATATTTTCGGCAACACCAAGCGTATCGATCAAACTCAATTCCTGGGTCGCGCAGGAAACGCCTGCCTCGAATGCATCTTTAGGGCTGACGGGATTATATTGCGCGCCGTCCAGCCTGATCATACCGCTGTCCATGCCTGTAAAGCCGGCCAGAATATTGCCCAGGGTAGTCTTGCCGGCGCCATTTTCTCCGACAATGCCATGTATTTCACCCGGCCCAACAGCCAGGCTGATGTCTGTCAGAACGGGAACTGAAAACGACTTGTGGAGGTTATCGATACTTAAACGAGCCGCAGCCATGCGCCGCCTACTCTATGGAAGTTCGGGTAATCAGGTCGACAGGAGTTTTTTTGTCTTCCGGCGGCAGGCCCGAGGAGAGCGCTTCCAGTGCGTACTCGATCCCGTACACAGCCAACAGGTCTGCGTGTTGATCGATGGTTGCCAGTACGCGTCCTTCCCTGAGCAGGTTATGGATTGCAGAGATATTATCAAAACCGACTACCTGCACCTGGTCCTGCTTGCCGGCCTGCGCCACCGCGGCTGCCGCGCCCAGGGCCATGTTGTCGTTTGAACACAGAATCGCCGCCAACTGCGGGAACTGCACCAGCAGCGCAGCGCTGACGGTCACCGCCAGGGTCTGGTCCCATTGCGCGCTCTGCTGTGCCACGATGTCCATGCCGGCATCAGTCATTGCCTTGCGAAACCCGGCGCTACGCCGTTGCGAATTGAATGCCGTCGGCACGCCTTCGAGTAGCGCGACCTGGGAACCCGCCAGCAACGTTGATGCCAGATGCCGACCGACCATTTCCGCGCCCAGGAAGTTGTCCGGACCAACGAACGGAATGGTCAGATCGTAATCCCGCAGTATAGCCTGCTCCAGCCTGTTATCTATGTTGACAATGGTAATACCGGCGGCATGGGCGCGCGCCAAAGCGGGTACTACCGCTTTGGAATCTGCGGGAGAGATGACAATGGCATCGACGTCAGCGGCCACCATTTGATCGATCAGGGCAACCTGCTGGGCAAGATCCACCTCGTTCTTGATACCGTTAATGACCAGGTCGTACTCTTCCAAATGCAATGCCTGGTGCGCTTTTGCACCCTCGGCCATGGTCACGAAAAACTCGTTGGCAAGCGATTTCATGATCAGCGCAACAGTCGGGCGTTGCGTGTCGAACTCTCCTTGCACAGCGCCTTGGGTTGTCTGTTCAGGCTCACCGCAGGATACGGCAAATAACAGACACAGAATTACCGTATATGGTTTGAGGATTCGTTGCATTCGGGGATAATCAGTTTGCAACATAGTCTACCGGGGAATTATATTATAGCAACCTCCAAAAATGCCTTCCTTGGCATTTTTGGAGACGGAAACGAAAAAATGCGATTTTTCGTTTCCTTCATTTTCAATCACTTACGTGATCGAAAATGGCAGCATATCCCTATGCTGCACGGGCACCTCTAATTTTTAGAGGTGCCCTTATTTCAAAATGTGTGAATTTGAGGGTCGTCTGATGCGAAAGTTACATTCTGTTTTTATCATTGTTTTACTGTGTGGATACGTTGCTTCGGGTGATGCCCAAAGCGATGAACGTATTAAAATTATTTTTGATACTGACTTTGTCATGCCGCCCCATGATGACAGTATGGCATTAATGCTGGCTTTGCAGTCACCGGAAATTGAAATTCTGGGGATAACCACTGTGGCAGGAAATGACAGCGTGGAGCGCGCCACCTCAGACGTGTTACGCATGCTTGAGATCGCCGAACAACCCGGGATACCGGTCTACCGGGGCGCCGACATGCCGCTGGTGCATGAAAAGAGCGATTATGCAGTGCGTGAATATGGAAACTGGTATTCCAATGAGCCTCCCCCCGTACCCCCGGGCGGCTACGCCACGAAAAAAGCGGAAGCTGTCAGCGCGGTATCTTTCATGCTTGATGCGGTCATGGCAAATCCCGGCGAGATCACGCTGGTGGCGATTGGCCCATTGACCAATGTGGCACAGGCAATTCGGGCGCACCCGGATTTTGTACGCTACGTGAAACGCCTGGTTATCATGGGTGGAGCAATCGCGCTGCTCCCTGACGGGAGTGGGAACCTGACCCCCAACGCAGAATTCAATTTCTGGGTGGACCCTGAAGCTGCGCACACTACGCTCCGCTCCGGCATTCCGATTGAACTCTCTCCATTGAACGTTTCCCGCAAAAGCGAGTTGTCCAAAGCCTGGTATAGCAGGATGGTAGAGCAGGATACGTCCCTGACCCGCCTGCTGAAAGACACGCTGGGGCCACGTTTTCTGGAGCAGCCCGACCGGATTTATTTCATGTATGACCAGATCACGGTAGCCAGCGTGATTGATCCTACCTTGGTCACCAGAGAAAAATTATACGTTGACGTCGACATTCAACACGGTATCAACTATGGTGTATCCGTCGGCGCCCGCAAGTTATGGCCAGGCGCAGAAGGCGCAAAACAGGTTGACGTGCAATATGATCTTGACTGGCCGCGCTTCATCAATATGTTCATCGAACGGGTCGGAAACCCGCTGCGTAACAGCCACTGACCTATCTCGCCCATGACCGGAATACTCGAAAACATGATGGCCCTGTTGACGCTTGGCGGTCCGGTAGTGGCGATTCTGCTAGTCACTTCAATCGTCGGTCTCGCCCTGACTTTACGCAAATTCCAGCAGTTCTCAAAGGTAACGGAACCTGTATTAAAACGCTTCTACCTGGCCGTAGAACACTGGCACAGGGGCGAGCGGGAGCACGCGCTGAATATATTTGACAGCTCTTCCCTGGCAATTGCCGCTGACTTGCGCTACGTGTTGGAACAACATACCACCACAAACAGCGATTACCTTTATGATGAAGCGCTGCGTCGTGCATCTGAATTTCTACGGGGATACGCAAAGCATCTCAGAATACTCGAGTTAATCTATACCCTGGCGCCGGTGCTGGGCCTGCTGGGCACTGTCCTCGGGATGATCGATGCCTTCCGCGGCCTGGCGTCCGGCGCCGGTACGGCAGCGGAATCTACCGCCCTGGCCGGCGGCATCTGGGAGGCACTGCTGACCACGGCAGTCGGCTTGTCAGTTGCGATCTGTTTTGCCCTGTTGCATGCGTTACTCGAGTCCAGGATGGAAACCCTTACTGAGCAAGTCAACGATATATTCAGCCGGGCACTGACACTGCCACAACATAGCTGAGATGCAAGCCGGAACCTTCCCTGAAATAAAATACAGGCGTCGCAACAGGCGCTTGTCGTTGACGCCTCTGATAGACTGCGTGTTCATATTGTTGGTATTTTTCATGCTGCAGACAAACTTCCTGCGTCCGCACACAATGGAATTTTCCCGGGCCGCCGGCAACGCCGGCGCCGTGGCTGATACCGAGGTGATAGCAGTTGAACTGCATGATAACGGGGGCATCTGGTTAAATGGAGAAGCTGTTGAAATGGAAACACTACGCCAACATGCGAGCACCATGGCCACTCCTGAAAATGCGCGACTTGTTCTCGGCATTGACCCGGATGTAAAATTGCAACGTGCGGTTGACGTTATGGACGCATTCAAAAAGTATGGCATTTCCCGCATCTCGATGACGCCAGCGCGTGACTTTGATTGAGTGTGATGCGCAAAACCAGATATTTACGTCCCCGCATCCGGCAGGGTCGAAAGTCAAATAGCAGGAGAAACCGGGAAGAGAATGTAATTCCCATGATAAACATCATCTTCCTGCTGCTGCTCTATTTCATGGTAGCCGGAAATCTTGACCCTGACTTTGACATCACCTTGCCGGTAGCTGCCCGGAATGCTGAAACAAACCTGCGCGAGCCTGCCGTATACGTGACTTCTGACAGCGCGGTCTGGTTTGAATCCCGGAAGGTCAACCCTGATGAGTTGCAGGCAATACTTGCCGCAAAACCAGGGATAGATAAACTCCGTCTTCATGCAGATGCCAATATTGATGCGTTGATCATCTCAAACATTATGGACGCTGCTGCACAAGCCGGTGTCTTCAGGTTTACCCTGGTCACCCGGAGCGGGTCGGGGTAATGTTCCTTAAGCGGCCGCTTACCTGGCTCTCGCTGCTGCTGTGTTCATCGCTGATACACTCCCTGGTGTTATGGCAGGCAGGCCGCAGAATTGAGCAACCATTGCCACCTGAACGCGATCAGGCCTTAATGCTGACAGCGCAGGAGCCTGACAAACAGCTTGAGCAGGCCACGGTTCCGGAAGAGCAACTTGAATTTGAGCAGGAGCTGGAGTTTGAGCCGCCGGAAATCCTGATCACACCAAAAGCCGCATTACCGCCGCCGCCCACCGCCATCGTTGCCCTGAGGGCGCAAGGCCAAGGTTTTCAAGGCATGGAAACGCCGCAAGGGGCCGCGCTGATATCAATTGGCAGCAGTCTCGGCCAGGGTGGTTTCAAAGTTGGCGCCGGTTATGGTCTGGGGGATGGGACAGCCCGGTTTGTGCCTTACATAGCCGATTTACGCGAAGCTGGTCTCGACGTCGTCTTCTGCATTGACGCTACGGGGTCAATGGGCTGGGTGCTTGATGAAGTAAAAACGCGCATTGAAGATATTAGCCGCATGGTGCGCGCGCTGGTACCCATAGCCAGGTTCGGCTTCGTGGCCTACCGCGATCATGGCGATCCGGAGTTTACCACCCGCAGTCAGGCGCTGACATACAGCACGGTAAAACTTCGACAATATCTTTCCGAACTCGAGGCACAGGGCGGTGGTGACTGGTTTGAAGCGATAGACCGGGGATTAGCCGATGCAATCAGTCTCTCCGGTTGGCGCATAGGCTCACGCAAGCTGATCATACTCGTGGGAGATGCGCCCGCCAGACCGGAGAAACTGGGTGATATTGAGCAAATGGTGAAGCAGTTCAGTCATTCAGGCGGGATTGTATCCACCCTGGACGTCAGCGAACAGGCCAACCCGCAACTACTGGAAGCCAGGATTGGTCGCGCAGTGCCGCGCCATCTGTATCGTAATGCCCCAATGTCGGAATTCCTGACGATCAGTGAAGCCGGACAAGGCGATGCCGCAACTCTGGATGGTGAAATAAGACTCACCAAACGCCTGGTAACACTTATCATGGGTAGCCAGTACGCGGCAGAGATGCAAGCCTTACTTGACCTGATCTGATGCCATGAAGCACAAAGTAACGGCAGCATTGGGGATAGCCTTGAGCATATTGATGGCAGGCGTGCCAGCAGGCGCTGCCGATAACGAAGCCCTCGTTGAACGCGTGCTGGCCTTACAAATACAGCTGAATGCAACCGCGGACGCTGCTCAGGTTGCCGGTGTCGCAGAGGAGGTGGGACACCTCATCGATTTAGCCCGCAAGGAAGGTATGCAAGTGGAAAAATTTGAGGCGCTACGAGGACTCCTTGCCGCAATGCAGGCGCGCAGCAGGCGGCTGCTTGCTGATGCTGAACACAAGACCGGACAGGACGAAGCGGCCCTGGAACGCCTTTATCGTTCGCAAGCCTGGGATGACCTGGGTTTTGCCGAGGCCTCGTTTATTTATTGGGCGGCATGGACGGAACTGAAAATGGCCCAACATGCCAGGTTCGGGAAGGATAAGATCCTGGCGCGCGCGCGCCGAGGGTTCCAGACAGCTTCACTACAGTTGTTTCGTCCGGGTCTCTTCTACGGAGGTTGGCTGGGAATTGGCTGTGTGGCGGTTGAACAAGGGCAGCTAACTCATGCCCGACAAATCTTTGCAAAACTGGAAGAGGCATTGTCAGCTTCACCTGACACACCAATAAGCAAGGCAATTACGTTGGAAATCCGGTTGCAAGAGGCGCGCATGGGAACCTACGGCGCCGATGACAAGGGCAGGAATATCACTGCGGAACAGGCTGACGTCTTGCGCGGGGAAATATTCGCCCTCCTGGAACAGGGTCGCAACGAGGGAGCAATCAGGGAGGGCGTTTCCTATCGCCTGCGTGCTTTGCTTGAAGCGGATCATGTAGACCAGTCATTGATTGATACCATGATGGTTTACGCGCAGCAAGTCGCCACGCTTGACGCAGGGCCCTGGAGCATGCTTGCCGCGGCAGAATTTCGACTGCGTCATCAGGACTACCACAATGCCGCACAGGAATATGAAGCCTTTTTCAAAGAGGTCAAACCCCAGCGTGGGATCAATCTCGACGGCTTTCGGTATCACTGGGCATTGGCTGCTTACCAGGCCGGGAGTTACCAGGCCGCGTTGCGTATCCTTGCACGACTTGCGCGCCGGGATGGGCTGACAACTGAGTTGGATCAGGCAGTTACCAAACTGATATACACGGTTCACGTCGCCCGCGCGCAGCGTGGCATGATAAAGATCGAAGACACGAACTTGCGGCACGCGGCCCAACAATTCGTGCAGAAGAATCCTGACGACCCTAACGCCGATCAGGCCCGCTTGTATCTGGCTCAATCACTGGAGGACACCGGTGCATCACTGCAAATGTTGGGGCGTATCCGCACGGCAACAGCATTCAATGGTGAGGTGGAACGGGCCACCTTCCATTTCATTGCCCGTGAATTCCATGCAAGGGTTGCTTCTGGTGAAATGGCACAGGCTGTTGAGATAGCCCGTCGAGGCGCCGACACATACGGGACGCTGACGGATGCCGACAGTAACAACCTGCTGAACCTTTCCACGCTGTTGCAAATGCGCGCCCTCATCGAGACGAATCCTGATGCCTTGATTGCCTCTCTCGACTTCCTGGATGACTTGAGAAATTACGAACCGGAAGAACAGGACGCGCTACTTGCAGCACATCCGGATGAGGTGATCAGATCACTGGGCCTTTTCACCATTAAGCAGGAGGTTGATTCGGTAATTGAACAGGCCAGGCTATGGTCGCGCCTGCAATTGTATGAGCGGGCAGGTGACTGGTCCAGATTGACAAAATTGCTTCGCTCTTTAGCGGATGACAATTTCTCCAAACTGCCGCTTGAACTGCTCTATCCATGGATTACACAACGACAGAACGTGGCGCAACGATTGGAGTTGGCGCTAATCGTTCAGTCCGCCGCCGCAGTACTCCCTGACCTGAACCGACGGTTTTATCGAATCATAATAGAAAGTTTACGCTCCGGCGCTGACTACCAGGCAGCTTACCAACAGGCGCTTGCATTTACCCGGAAACATCCGAATTCCGGTGATGCCTGGCGCTTGCTTGCGCAAACCGCTGAACTCACCGGGGATCATTTTGCCGCAGACAAGGCCTGGAGTGTCATTACCGACAAGACGACACCAATGATGGAGGCCTGGTGGGAGGCCATGCTGAACAGAGGGCGTATTCGTTCCAATTCCACCCGGCCGGAACAGGCCTGTCCGTTGCTGGAGGTATTGGAAAACAGACGCCACCACTTGCCAGAAAGCCAGAAACCGGCTTTCACCACGCTACTGGCGAATAACTCCTGTCGCCAGATTAACCCCTCAGCACAAGCGCTTCATCACTGAGCGTTCGAAACGTCAATAGGGACTTCTAAAAATCCGGTTAAATTGCCTGGGTGGTAAAACCCGGATTATAGCCGGATCAGGAAAACGCCTTCCTGTAGGCATCTTTTACTGCGATACGACCGTCACCGGAAAATACAAAAATATCCACACCGTCAACTTGCCGTAATTTCCCATGGGCGTCCGGTAACATCAAGTTCCAGTATACCAGTGCACGATCGGAGAAAAAGTACATTTCCGGTGGAGTTTCCGGTTGCCCTGACGCAGCGGTATCGCTATTCCCCTGCGTCATCCGGGTGAACGCAGCCCGCACCTCACCGCGGCCTCGTAAGACTGTGCCTGGCCCGTCTCCGGTAGATCCTTTGTAAACAGGATCATTAACCATCAAGTTGAGCAAGGTGTCAACATCACCTTTGTTCCACGCGGCGCTGAAGCGGGCGATGGCCTCCCGGCGTTTGTTTATCGTGTCTGCGGACACCTGAGCATCCCTGTTATATGCGCGAGGGAATCATTCATGCTGTGTGTTTTCAGTTGCTATTGTCAAGCAGGCTGCGCCCCAGGCTGTAACCATCCCACATGCTTGACCCTTCATAACTAACCTGGGCAAGTTCGCGGATAGCCTGTCTCGCGTTTACAGCAACGGTATTGGAGAGAGATCTGAACAAGTCAATATCAGACATGGAATCACCGTAAGCAATACAGTCATTATAGCTCAAGCCGAGTTCCGACAATAGTTTATTCACTATATTCAATTTATCCTTGCTGGTCAGCAATTGCTCTGCGCCGGCGGAATTGCCCGGGGTCACCAGTGCGCCGTAGGTAAAGTTCGCTCCCCAACGCTGCAGGCGCTTCACAAAAAATAATGGTGATTGTGAGATGACGACGCTTCTTTCATCTCGGGAACGTATATCGGCAAACACAGACTGTACCCCTTCCAACCATGGACTCACGGTAAAGGTATGGGCTATCTGTTCATCCGTAATGTCTTTCCAGAGCGGGAGACATCTTACCCAGAATTCATTGTCGCTGATGCCACCTTTACTCCAGATTTCCTCGATTGCCATCGTCTCAGCCAATACTCCAACGGTACGTGAGATTTCCAGGCAAGCAGATCCCTTGAGCAGGGTCCCGTCCATATCAAAAACGTGCAGACAGGTCATTTTCCCGTGGCTACTCTGAATTGTACGAAGGGCCAATACCTGTAGCAAGCGCAGAACTGCATCCGCCTCATCAGGTCAGTCCGGCTCATATGCAATCGGCTGCTTAACGGTTGGAACTGTTACGCGCATCACGTAACGGCTGCACGATGTCGAGATAATAAGACTCGGGATATTCCCGTTCGCTGCGCTCTATCAGTTCGGTGAAGTCCCATTTCTTCAGTAACTTGCCATTCCTGAAAACCGGAATCAATACATTTTCTTCCGCTGGAATGGAAGCACGGGGAACCGTTTTGTAGGTTCCGTTTTCGAATTTGAGCGCCAGCCTGCCCTTCTTCGATACCTTAAAATCAGAGCCTGTAGGAGATTTGTATATATCCCGCCATTCTCCGTTGACACGCACCGCGCTGGCTTTTTGCCCGAAATTCATAGTGTCTCGATGAAAATGCTGTAACAGACCGCCGCCCATGCCGTATATTGCATTTTCCG
This sequence comes from Gammaproteobacteria bacterium, assembly GCA_965116585.1. Classification (GTDB taxonomy): domain Bacteria; phylum Pseudomonadota; class Gammaproteobacteria; order Eutrophobiales; family Eutrophobiaceae; genus JAAXHV01. The sequence continues at coordinate 475,675 of OZ220714.1, forward strand.
CGGAGAACCCGCGGCGTTCCAACTCAATGAATATCTCCGGCAGGACGGGGAAATTTACGCCATCACCCTGCACCACCCGAAGGTATGGCGGCAGCACCTTGTAGCCTTTGGAGTTGACCTCATATCCGAAAGCATCCATCAGCCATTCGGTGGTGTCGGAAGTAACCTGAACCACGTCGCCGGAATCAGGCCGTACGCCGACCAGTCCCGGGAAATTCCGGATTTTTTCTTTCAATTCCCGCCCGATGATATTCTTGACGCAGTTCTCATGATCATAGGTATCAGTAAGCAGCAGCGCCACCCCGTTATCCGCATACATATCCAGCATATTGCTGAGCGCTGCCGCTTCATTTTCCCGACCCCAGGCACAAAAGCCTGCGTGTTCGGAATTCGGACCCGAATTCGATACATGTCCCGCGTTGTAGTAGCGCTTGGCCGCAATAATACCGGGCAAGGTATCGCTTTGGCTGAAATTGACAAGATGAGCCAGACCCCCCAGGGCGGCAGACTGTTGTGAACTCACGCCGCGGGCGCCATAATCGTGCAGCATATGGCGCAGAACCTCAGGGTTGTCGGAGGTCTGTTCCAGCGAATCGCGAATTACCTGTTTACAAAGCCAACTGATGCTGCCGATTGTTGTCGGATACCAGACCGCGCGCAGCAACGAGGTTTCAAAAAAGCTGGTCACCCAAAAGTATTTGGGGTCCGTATTGATTAACTGTACCAGTACATTTTTTGGCGGTAGTACTGTGCCTTCGGGAACCGCTTCAATCTCTACCGGCAGGTAACCGCCATAATCATTCAATATCCCCATCCAGTTCTCACGATTGAAATGCATCCCCTGTTCACGCTCGACAAATTCGGCTTCATCAATGTCCTCCAGAGTGATGGGACGCATGAGATATTCACGCAGATACGCCTGCAATCCGACAAACAGGGTTGATGGCAGTATGCCACCCCGTGATTCTATATAGCTGGATACATATTCAGTGCCGGGCGGATAAAGCGAATAGTGACAGTGTTTATAATTGTCAACGTCAATGATTATATTGTGATGGAAACCCATTTCTATCCCCTTAACTATGTGCAATGTACGCTGTTGATGTATTGTTACGCTGCTCTTTGCAGATTATAACAACAAGCAAACCCTGATCCGCCATAAAAATAGTAACGTTTCTAATTTTTCCGGTCAACTACCCGGAGAGCACTTGGTGATATGAACCTCATACACGATTAATAGCTGCATGACATGATCATTCTGTATATCAATTCACAGCCTGGAGAATAAACGGTTATATGCCAAGGATACAAATGGTATACATTGAATAGACTGGAAGTTTCTGCTTGACGAGTGTGTATTACTGGTTTACGTTATAAACGTATCAAGTCATTCTTCACAGCACCGCTCTGCAGAAATCGGATACCATGAGTATAACTCAGGCATGAATGATAAGAAACGATTACCAATACCCGCAAATGGAGGAAATCTATTATGACTGACTACAGCTATTATGATGATGGCTCAATGAGATATCCGCGCGTGATCAACCCCGAAGAAATACATGCCATGCCCAGGTTACCGTTTGCCAAGGGTATCGGGACCAATATCTTCGTTTCCCAGGAACGCGACGACGCGCGCCATTTTCGCCATGGTTATTGTTACCAGGAGCCTGATCACGATGATTATCACTGGGACCAGGCCAATTTTGATGAAAGCCACTATTGTCTGGAAGGGAAAATCCGGCTCAAGGTTGAAGATGCCGAAGGTCGCGTGATTTACCTTGAGGCAGGCGCGGGCGAGCATATTTATCTTCCCGGTGGCTATAAATATACCCTTGAGGCTACTGGTGTAAAAACCGTATTTTTCTGGACCAGCGGCCCATCTCCGCGCTATGGTCTCGTTGAAGCGCCGGAATTCAGCGCAGAGCTCAAATCCCTGCGCAACGGAGGAAAATAAAATGAGTCAAGAACCAACTGCCAGTACTTTCCTACCCCTGCGGGGCGACAAACGCTGGGCCTATCTTGCCCGGCAAAAAACTATCCGGGTAGCAACAACCAATGGTGACGGTTCAATTTACATGTCCCCACTGTATTATGTTGTGCATGAGAAACGGATTTATCTGCCGGTTGACGCCGCCGCCCGCCATGCTGAAAATGTGCAAGCGGGAAGTTCCCTGACTGCGCTGGTCGATTCAGGTGATGAGTACGCCACGGTTCATGGCGTGCGTATACACGGCACCATAAAGCAGGTATCAGACCCGGACCTGTTGCAATCAGTCGATGAGCTTATCTTTGAAAAGTACTTTTATGTCGGCCATCCTTATGCCGAAAGTTACTTCAAATATCGCCGCGCAACAGGCCGGCAGGTGTTTGAATTAATCGCAGAAAAAATGGTAGGTTGGGATATGCGGGAAATCTCGCTACCACAGGTGCCGGAAGCCCGGGTATTACCTGAATTTGTGACTGACCGGCTGCTCTCTGATTAAATAATACGATACCTGGCGCAGGCATGTGCGCTGTCCAAACAAGTAAATGGAGGCATGATCGCAATGAATTCAGCAGCAAGATCTTCGCTCAAGGTACTGGTGGTGGGTGAATCCTGGATAAAGCATACTGTGCACTTGAAAGGATTCGACCAGTTTCATACGACTGAATATGAGGAAGGCGCCGGTGTTTTCCTGGCCGCATTGGAAAATGCCGGCTTTACAATCACCTATATCAGGGCGCATGAAGTTTCCAGACGCTTTCCTGTAACCAGGGAAGAACTTGACAGCTATGACGTTGTCATTCTGAGTGATATAGGTTCCAATTCCTTCCTGCTCTGTGATGAAACCTTCCTGCGTTCGGAGCGCACTGTAAACCGGTTGGTGCTGCTGGCGGACTATGTCAGGGAGGGAGGCGGTCTACTCATGATCGGGGGTTACATGTCATTCTCCGGTATAGACGGGCGCGCGCGTTATCAATCTACTCCGCTGGCATCAGTGTTGCCCGTTACCATGCTCGATCATGATGACCGGGTCGAGATGCCGGAGGGATTGATTGCATCGTTCCCCAACCCTGATCATCCGGCATTAGGGAACACGCCGGCTGATTGGCCAATTCTGCTTGGTTACAATCGGCTCAAGGCAAAACCTGACGCCACTGTCATCGCCGCATCCGGCGCTGACCCATTGCTGGTGGCCGGTAATGCGGGCCGTGGCCGTAGTATGGCATTTGCGTCCGACGTGGCGCCCCATTGGGCCCCAAATGAATTTATGAACTGGCCTTACTATGCGGAACTCTGGTCATCCATCGTATCCTGGGCTGCCGGCGGAGACACTCAGCCCGCATGAAACAAAACCCGCGCCCAACTATGAAAGACGTGGCCACACAAGCCCAGGTTTCCGTCAGCACGGTCAGTTACGTCCTGAACAACAGTGGACAGGTGAGTGAGGCGCGCAAGGCACGGGTATTAAACGCAATCCGGGCGCTGGATTATATCCCCAATGAATCGGCGCGCAACCTGAAACGGCAGTCGGCTTCGACCATTGGCCTCGTCGTCCCCGACCTGGTCAACCAGTTCTTCAGCCTGCTCGCCCGCGGCGTGGTGCAGGCTGCTGCCAGGCATGACGTGCTGGTCGTGCTCTGTAGCGCCGAAAACACTGAAGAGGCCGAATTCGGTAACGCCAGGCTATTACGTAGCAAGCGAGTGGACGGCGTAATTTATGAAAGCGGCTTTCAGGAATCGCCTGGTTCTCTCCTTAATTTGCAGTCTATCGGGCCTGTAGTCCTGGTCGATGAACGTTTTCCCGGACTTGACCTGCCAACCGTTGTCGCCGATGGACGCCGCGGTGCACGGGAGATAGCCACTCACCTGGTAGAACTCGGTCACAGACGCTTTGCCTGTATTGCAGGACCAACCTCCCACTGGACTTCAGACCAGCGTCTTTCCGGTTACCGTGAGGGCCTGGCCATGGGTGGGATAGACCCGGATGACATGAATCTCGAGACCGGTGACTACCAGATGGATTCGGGGTTCAAGCTGGCAGGCATGTTCCTGAGTTTGCCGGCAAACCAACGTCCCACTGCACTATTGTGTGCAAACGACTTAATGGCTATTGGCGCGCTGGAATATTGCCGAATGAACGGGATTCAGGTGCCGAACGAGGTCAGCATAGTCGGCTTTGATGATATTCCTACTGCCCAATTGTTGACCCCACGGCTGACTACAGTGCGCCAGCCTGCGTATGAAATGGGAATGAGCGCTGCAGAACTGCTGATTGCCATGACCCAAGGCAATCAAAGGCCGGAATTGCTCCAACCTCATCCTGTTGAGCTGGTAGTGCGCGAATCCAGCGCCAGGCCGAATAGTACTTGAGAAGTGGATGGCAGAAATGTTGAATCCAGTAATTTGAACAAAATATGAAACGATTATTATCTGGTTTGATATTAATCGCTTAATCATGGAATAAACCGCATATTTGAGGAAAGTTTTCAGTAAATCTACTAAAATAAAATGAAAATTACTTGTATTGGATAAAATAGAAACGTTACAATGCTTGAAAAATAGAAACGATTCGATAAACAGATCAGTTAGGAAAGAAATAGTGATAAGCAGCATCTGCTCAAAAGTTGAGTGGCACTTGAACAGGGAGGTTACACGGTGGAGTTTTGTCAGTTCAGTCGTCTTAATATTGGAGGGTATCTCATGAAATCGATGAACCGCGTATTCCCTTTATGCTTGACCATCCTGTGGCTGTTGTCGTTTTTCCTTCCCGCGGGGTCACTTGCCGAACAGATGATATTGGGCAAGGAATACTCCGTCAGTCCGGGCACGGAACCCGGCACCTATGTATGCAAATGGGGTGATGAAACGGTTAACTGGAAACCACAGCCCTGGCACAACACTGATTACAAGGCGATTGGGCCCGATATCTACGACCGCTGGACCCAGCCCGGTTTGCCGTATCCTTGGGAAAAACCGGTTGATGAACGCGTCAAACACGATGGCCGTGAAGTGCATGACCGCTCCTATACCGCGCTGTACTTCAATGAGTTCGGAGAAAATTACATCACGGAATGGACTATTGACCTGATCTCTCCGAACGGTACCCTGCGTGACAAACGGCTGTATGAGTGGATGATTGCCTACCGACTCAACCAGGACGGACTCCCGAAGAGCCTGGTAGACAAGGTACGCGCCCAGTACATGTTCACGTTTGTAGCGCCCAATGATTTCCGTGGTCTCGGTATTTCGACAACTATTTACCATGGGGAGAAATTCAATGACGAATTTCTGTACACACCCGCGGCGCGACGTGTGCGGCGCCTGCCGCAAGCGGCACGCCAGGATGTGATTCCGGGCACTATCGTACGCTGGGAAGATTTTCCACAGGTGAAACCCTTTCCCGATATCGATTATGAGGTCGTCGGCTATACGCTGTATGCCGGCCAGCCTGATGGCACCATGGGCTTCACCACAGAAACCAAGGGTGAAAAAATCAACGTAGGTCTGGACGGTGTCTGTGAGCCCTCTTACATACTCGAGATAACACCCCATTCCGATTCTTACTGGTATGCCAAGCAGCGCCGTATCATCGGCATAAAAACCGGTAGTAGCTGGTATGAAGAAGTCTTCGATTCAAACGGAGAATTAACTCGTACCCGGGTAAATCGAAGAGCGATCGCGAACACCGACCCGCGTTTGCAGAACGCCAACGACCAGCTTGAGGACTGGCAGATGATTTGGGCCGGCGAGTTCTTTTATGACCCCAAGAGCGGCTTCCGCATGGACTGGTATATGAACACCTTCTGGATCAATTACGACGAGATGCCCCGCGACATAGTGAGTCTTGACAACCTCAGTAAGGAGCCTGTTCGTAAAATATTGTTCTGGGAATAAAATCATTACCCTCATTTGATCTTACGCTGACACTGCCTCATGCAACGCCTGTCTGCATTCCTGGTACGTTATCGTGCATTGATGCTGGTACTGACGCTGGCCGTCACAGCCGGAGCGGCGTACCTTGCCGGCGGACTGAAGATTTACGATGACCCGAACCGCTGGCCGCCTGAGGATGATCCGTCCGTTGTGCTCAACGAGGAACTGCAACGCAAGTTCGGTGGCGCCAACCTGGTTACCATTATGGTCGCCCGCAAGGACGGAGAAACCATAGTACAGGCTGACACGCTGGCAAAAATAAAACGGATTACCGATCAACTTCAGGAAGTGCATGGGATCATTCCCTATGCGGTGCGTTCACTTTCGACCATTAACTCCCGTTATCTGAAAGGTACTTCCGACGTGCTTGACGCGGGCATACTGTTCGATAATCCGAATCGCGCCCCGGAAACGGCAGAAGAGTTGGAACGGGTCAAATTCGGGATAGGCAACAATGCCGCGCTGAAAGGAGCGCTGGTATCCAGGGACTGGAGCGCGGCCATTATCCAGGCAGACTTTCGTACCGGCCTGCAGGACGTCAGGGAAGGACTCACCCTTCCTGTTACCGACCCCATTGCAATTTACAAGGAAGTGCAACGAATCATCAGCGCAGAAAATGATGAGATGCACGAGGTCAAGGCAGCCGGTTCTCCCATCCTGATTGGTTGGGTAAACAGCGATGGCCTGCCTTATATTCTGGGGGCCTTTGTGCTGGTGGTGGCAGTGATCGCAATCGTGCTGATCTTCGCATTTCGCTCAATCGTTGGCGTCCTACCGCCCCTGCTGGTGGGTGTCATGGCTTCAACCTGGGCATTTGCATTTCAACGTATCTTTGCAGGTGAAATCCTTACCTCATCAGCAGCGCTGATAGCGCCTTTCATCATACTGGCAGTAGCGTCTTCCCATAGCGTGCTGTTTATCAAGCGCCTGTTAACTGATGAACTGAACGAGCATCGTTCCGTGCCGGAAGGACTGGAGCAGACTCTCATTCATATGACCCGCCCCCTGGTTGTGGTGCTCTGCACCGACCTGATGGCATTTGTCGTCCTCTCGTTTGTTCCCTTTGACAATGTCCGGGTGCTTGGCCAGGTGACTGCGTTCGGGTTGCTCGCGATCATCCTTATCGTGCCGACGTTCCTGGTGGCGCTACTGTCTTACATGCCTGCTGCGAGCATAAGCAAGGCCATGACTTACGCCCAGGTGGGGCGCAAGACCCAGCGTGGCCTCATCTACAGGACCACCTCCGCCATGGTGCGTCCCCTGATCTACGATACCGGCAAACAACGGGCAGTGCTGGGCTGCACCGCAATATTGATGCTGGTATCACTGACTGTCTGGTATCCGCTGCCCTTTGGCAAAGACACGGCAATCGGGCGCTTTCTCTCCACTGAGATCACCACCGGACAGAACAATACTTACGCGGTTCATAACTACCTGACCAAATCCTGGGAAGGGAATGATCTCTACGAGATGGAACAGGAGATTACCAAGCTGTTTGGCGGGGTGTATACGCTCGCCATACTGGCTCAAGGTGACAATCCGGGTGACGTAAAAACTCCGGAAGCCCTTGTCGCCATGGATAAATTCTCCCAACACCTGGCGCAGGCAGAAGAGGTTTCAGCCGTAGCAGGCCTGCCTTTCTACATCAAGATCATGAACCGCTTTCTCAATGAAGACCAAGATGAGGCGTTTGCCATACCCATTGAAGGCAGGGCGCAGATGGCGGTGAATGAGGCAATCTATTTCCTCACGGGAGGTCTGCCCGGCGCGTTTGACTTTGTGGTCGACCCGGACTACCAGAATACCGCTATCATTGCCTTCGTGCGGGATACCAGCCCCCAGACGGTGGCGGCATTGATCAAACGGGCAAACGATTATGTTGCGGCAAACTGGGATACTGAGGAGTTGAACGTAGAACTGAAACTGGCTGCCGGCAACATCGGTATTGCAGATGCCTTTAATCGTTCCATCAAAAAATGGATGATCCTGGCCACCCTGCTCAGCGCAATAGGGTCTTTTGTCGCTGCGGCATTGATGTTACGTTCCGTGATTGGTCCCTTGCTGCTGATGTTCCCACTGGCTATAGGCATCCTGATATGGATGTTCCTGATACATCTTATCGGGATAGAATTCAACTCAAACGTCACTGCCGCACTGGCCATTGCAAGTGGCGTAGGCATTGATGCCGAAGTGTATCTCCTGTATCGCTTCCGGGAAGAATATCCCAGGGACAAGGATTTCAAGCGGGCGCTGTTTGAAGCGTTCACACTGGTTCGCGAACCACTGATTTTTTCTTTCAGCGCCCTGTTTATTGGCTGTCTGGCTGTCTCCATAGTCCCGCTTTACGTTGGCTATGTAGGCTTCAGCATGGCGCTTATCCTACTTACGACGTTTCTGCTCAGTTTTTTTGTGGCGCCGGTTGTCTGGAGTCTGTTGCGGCCCGGTTTTCTGACGCGCGGGCTCGAACACGCCGGTGATGGTGACAATCAGGAAGAAGCTGTGCATTTGCAACAGGGAGATTCTCAACCTCAGGACAACGGCACAAGGTCTCTTGAGGCAGCATGAGACCACCGGCTGACATCATTGTGGTTACTATTGATATTGGGAGGAATTACGCATGAAAATTTTAAATGTACGTAGTATCCCTGCATGCCTTGCAATCCTCACACTGGCCCTGCTGGGCTGGACTGAAGAGAGTTCGGCAAGATACCAGTTTGGAGAACTCGAAGTCAGTGGAGAGGTCTTTGTGCTGGGTGATTTTCGTATCGGCGGCAACCCTGACCAGGGCAGGGAATTCAGCCTCGCGGTGGCGCCAGGCGTTTTCCTTGGGCCAGGCGCACTCGGCACACCCAGCAACCGGTCAGAGTACGATACGGTCAATGCGCTACGTACTGAGCTGAGCCTTGAGATGGTCTACAAGGGGATAAAAAATATAACGCCGGTATTGAAGTTGCGCGCCTACTATGACGGTATGTATGACATTGAGGACAAGGACAAATCCATTGCCACACATTGGGAGAGCAACCTGGAAAGCGGCTTGCACGACAGTTGGGACCCGCTGGTGCGGGAAGCCTACCTGGATATCAATTACCATCCATTACACGTCCGGGCCGGCCGGCAGATAGTCACCTGGGGTCGTTCTGACGGCGTCACTGTACTGGATGTTATCACGCCGCGCAACTTCCGCAATCCGCTCACCTTTGAGCAGGAACGCTTCATGATCCCGCAGGACATGCTGAACATAAAGTATGACCTGACCCGGGTGGACTGGCTGCCGGGAATCTCCAAGGAGTTGCAGGTAGTCTGGAACTGGGACTACACCCCTGCCCGCTTCCCCGGTTTCTGGCCGGAAGGAGAGGGGCAACACCCTTACACTCTGGCTGTTGTAGACTTTGCGGACCAGGTGATCAATGTATCTGCCGGCCTGTTCCAGGAACCGCATTTCTTTGACGGTAAAGCCTGGGACAAGGGTGATGCCATCGACAAATCTGAAGTCTTTGTCCGCTGGCGTGCGCGCACAGGTGGTGATCTTGGACCGTTCTCAGATATGACCTACTCATTTCATTACGGCCACCTGTTTGAGGATATTCCCTTTTATATCCTTGGCAACCGTATCCCCGCGGGTTTTGCCTTCGATATAGCCGGGCCGCGGGCAATTGGCGGCGGCATCGATTTTACCCGCCACCGTTATGATTTAATTGGCGCTTCCTTTGACAAAGCCCTGGAGTTCCTGCCCGGCCAGTTCAAGGGTACTGTCCTGCGTGGTGAGCTTGTCTACAACTTTGGGCAACGGTTTTATGAGCCGGACCTGGAGACGGTCACGGCGGACAGTGTTACCGCCCTGGTTGGTCTGGACCAGTATCTCTACCTGGGGCCTACGAGTTTCATTAAAACGCCGTGGTTTGTATCCGCACAACTCTGGCGCGATGAAATTCTGCGCGACCCGGGAACCGGACAGTTTACGCACCTTGACTCCGCAGCCTGTGTAGGCCAGCCCCTTTGCGGCGATACCGGTTACATCATTGGTGGCGCCTCCAACGGGTTCAACGGACTGCGCGACCGAACCCGCTATGTTGCAACCCTGTTCATGTTTAATGATTTCCTGCCGGGCAAAACCCTGCACGTGGAGCTTTTCGGCCTGCATGAGTTCGGCCATAAGCAACGTGCGAGCTGGGTCCGCGGGCTGGTTGGATACAATTTTAACCACAGCCTGAGCGCCCGTGTCGGCATCAACGTCATTTCCGGCAACCTGGATTCGTTTTTTGGCGAGTTTCAGCGGAATGACTCTGTGTTCACAGAGTTGAAGTTTACATTTTAGCGGGGTTGATGATTATCACGGGAGCATGATTTGAAACTTGAAGGTCGCGCGGATTTCCCCTATGACGCCGAACAGGTATGGAGCGCCTTGCATGACCCTGATATTCTCGTCAAGGTCATTCCCGGCTGCAAATCGATGGCGCCTGACGGGGATGATGGTTACAAGGTGACGCTGACGCTGGGTGTGGCAGCCATAAAAGGTGATTACCAGGGTTCGATTCGAGCGACGGACATTGAGTATCCTTACCATTACGCCCTGAATGCTGAGGGCTCGGGGAAACCGGGTTTTGTCAATATGATAGTGGATTGCCATCTTGAACAGAGCACTGCCGGCGCCTCACTGCGCTGGTCTTGCGACGCCAACGTAGGCGGGTTGATTGCCGGTATCGGAGGAAGGGTACTGACTGGAATTTCGAAGCACATGACCAGGGAATTTTTCAAGGATTTGATCGATGAGATGGGACATCATTTCGAGCCACGGCACAACAATCTGCAAAAGGTTAGCTGATATGAAACCAGCAAAGTTTGATTATCACAGGGCTGAAACCATTCAACACGCCTGTACGCTGCTGCGGGAATATGGAGATGATGCAAAAATTCTGGCTGGCGGACAAAGCCTGATTGCGGCGATGAATTTCAGGCTGGCCCGCCCCGGGGTTCTGGTCGACGTCAGTAACGTGGAACAGCCCAATCTCGTTACTGATGAGCAGGGCGGCGTGAGAGTGAAAGCAACCACCACCCAGCGCTTTGCGGAGAAACATGCAGCACTGCGCCAACGTATACCGATACTGGCTGATGCGATTGAACACATTGCTCATTTCCAGATCCGTAACAAGGGGACGATAGGCGGCAGCATCGTCAATGCTGACCCGGCATCCGAACTACCCGCCCTGTCGTTATTACTGGATGCTGAATTTGAAGTAGAAAGCGCAGCGGATAAAACCGTGGTCCCGGCAGAAGACTTCTTTATCACCTATATGACCACGTGCCTGCAAACTGACGAAGTCCTGTCATCCATCCTGTTCAAAACGCCACCCCGGAACAGTGGCTGGGGGTTTCGGGAAATTGCACGCCGCGCCGGCGATTTCGCGCTGGCAGGCAGTGCAGCCATCATTGACCTGGATGCGGACGGCAGGTGCCGTTATGCCAGGGTTGTCCTGTTTGGCGTTGCCGCCACCCCGGTACGCGCCGGGGCTGTGGAAAACGCCCTGCTCGGACAACTATGTTCGACTGAACTGTTGCAAGCAGCGGCAGCAAATGTACGTGAGGTGATTGACCCGGAAGATGATGTGCATGTTACCGCGGAATATCGCCGCAATGCTGCACAAGTATTAACCGCCCGCGTACTGGAAGATGCACGTAGCCGGGTTACGGCGGAATAGGAGAAGAATATGCTCAAGAAGAAGATCACTCTTGATGTAAACGGAGTCTCACATGACAGGGAAATAGAACCGCGCACGTTGTTATCCGATTTTATCCGCCATGAACTTGACCTGTGCGGCACCCACGTCGCCTGTGAACACGGTATCTGCGGGTCATGCACGATATTGATGGACGGGTTGCCGGTGCGTTCCTGTCTGACGCTGGCGTTGCAGGCGGAAGGCAAGGCCATTGAGACCGTGGAATCGTTGGCGGACAATGGCGAACTGAACGCTTTACAGAATGCCTTCTGGGAAAACCAGGGCTTGCAATGCGGATTCTGCACACCGGGGATACTGATGAGCATGAAGGCGTTTCTCGAAGAAAATCCGACCCCGAGCCGCGCTGAAATCCGTGAAGCGCTGTCGGGTAACTTGTGCCGTTGTACCGGCTATCATGACATTGTCGATTCGGTAGTGGCGGCGGCCGAGGCAGCCGTGTCTGCGGGTCAGGCTTAATCGGGGGTACCGACTATGAAAGAACCGATTGTATTAGGCGGAGCGACAAAGTACATCGGCAAATCGCGCAAGCGCACCGAGGACCCGCAAATTTTGCTCGGTGAGGCAAAATATGTCGATGACATCAAGATACCGGGGATGTTGGAAGTAGCCTTCCTCAGGAGTACACATGGGCACGCACGCATCAACAGCATTAAGCTTGAGGAAGCGCGGAAACATCCAGATTGCCTGCACATTATCACGAATGATGAATTAAGCGCCGGCTTCAAGACCTTCATCCCGGGCACACGCGGCACAATGAAGCCAGTGTTCATGCCTTTTATCGCAACCGGCAAAGTGCGCTTCGTGGGCGAGATTATCGCGGCAGTGGTGGCGCCGAGCCGCTACATTGCTGAAGATATCGTCGATTTGATCGAGGTCGAATACGAACCCCTGTCTGCATACAACGACGTTGAAGAGGCGATGCAGGCGGATGCCGAACTCCTGCACGAAGAACTCGGCAGCAACATCTATTATGAGGACTCGTTCAGTAACGGCGACGTGGACAAAGCCTTTGCTGAAGCGGATCTGGTCGTGAGTGAAAAGATCGCAACCGGACGTACCTCGGCCGCGCCGATGGAGACGCGCGGGGTGGTGGCGACCTGGGGCTGGGATGATACTCTATCTGTATGGTCCTCGACCCAGATGCCTTATTTCCTGCGCACGTCGATTGCGCTACATCTCAGTATCCCGGAGCAGATAATCCGGGTCGTTGCGCCGACGGTGGGGGGCGGCTTCGGGCAAAAGGCACATTTCTTTCCGGAAGAGTTTATCTTGCCGTGGCTGGCAAAGGAAATGAAACAACCGGTTAAATGGGTTGAAGACCGGCGCGAACACCTGCTCAGCGCGTCCCATGCGAAGCAATGCACCATTTACATGTCGCTCGCGTTTAAAAACGACGGCGCCATGGTCGGAATGAAAATCAGGAATATCTGCGATTCCGGCGCTTATTCGCAATATCCCTGGTCAGGTCTGATCGAATCGGTTCCGGCGAATACCGGCGCGCCCGGCGCGTTCACGGTACCGAATATCGCGTTTGAATCGGTGGTGTGCCTGACAAATAAAATGAACACCGGCGCTTATCGCGGCGTCGGCTGGTCTGCAGGTTGCTATGCACGAGAGATGGTGATGACGAAGGCGGCCCGCCTGCTCAACCTGGATATCACCGATCTTTACCGCAAGAATTTTATCCGCGCCGATGAATTCCCGTATACCACGGCGACGAATCAAACCTATGACAGCGGCGACTACCACAAGGTTTTGGATAAATGTCTGGAGGCATCGGGTTACGAACAGCAAAAGCAGCAGCCCCGACTCACTGAGGATGGGAAACTGAGGGGGATTGGCGTGTCATTTTTCGTTGAACAAACGAACTGGGGCAGCCATTCGGCGCGGGAAAGTGGTTTCCCCGCGACCTTGCATGACTCGACCACGGTTGAAATGGACCCGAGTGGGAAGGTTACGGTAAAGAGCGGACAGTTCAGCCACGGGCAGGGACAGAGAACGACTCTTGCCCAGGTCGCGGCAGATGTTTTAGGGGTGCCTTTCGAAGATGTCAAGGTGCTCGATGGTGATACCGCCACGGGTTCCTACGGCATGGGCACGTTTGCAAGTCGCAGCGCGGTAATCGGCGGCGGTTCGGTAATTCGGGCAGCGACCGACGTGCGTGAAAAGTTACTGAAAATAGCCGCGCACGTGATGGAAGCGAATGAAGCAGACCTGACCATTGAAGATGGCGAGATTTTCGTCAAGGGTTCGCGCAATATCAGTAAATCGGTGGCTGAAATTGCCTTCATCAACTACTACGACCGCTACAGCCGGCCGGATGAGGACGAGGTGGAACCGGTGCTGAGTTCCACCCGGCACTATGACCCGCCGGCTGCGTATGCGAACGGTTCGCACGCGGTAACGATTGAACTGGATCCACAAACCGGGATCATTGATATCAAACGCATCGTTGCAGTCGAGGATTGCGGCAACATGATCAACCCGAAAGTTGTCGACGGGCAGATGCGCGGCGGCGCTTCGCAGGGTATTGGTATGGGTCTGATGGAATCGCTGGATTATGATGAGAACGGCCAACTCAAAAACGCATCGTTCATGGATTTTCTGGTGCCGAACGCAGTGACCCTGCCCGACATCGAGTGCAACCATGTCGTGACTCCATCGCCGATTACCGAAGGCGGTTTCAAAGGCGCAGGCGAGGCAGCAATGTTATCGATACACGTTGCGTTGTCGAATGCGCTGGCAGATGCCTTGTCCGATCATGATGGCGCCTTGGTGCCCCTGGTGACTCCGATAGGTCCGCAACAGGTGATGGATTTGATTAACAATAAGAACCAGCCGCAAGCGAGTTGAACCCGCTGGCGTATTGGTGGAAGCACCGAAGACGGACTTAAATCCGTCCCTTACGATGCTGATTAGGAGGTGAAATCATGCAAACCCGATTGATAGACAAACAGTGGGCCGAGAAATACCCCGATGCAGATACCGGACTGGTATCCACGGAGCCCTGCATAAACCCGGAATACTTCGAGCGGGAGCGGGATCTGATTTTCAGACGCCATTGGCTGATGATGGGCCGGGACAGTGAAATCCCGGAAGCCGGCGATTATTTCGTGCGCGAGCTTGCCGTTTGCAACGTATCCGTCCTCATCGTCCGCGGCGAAGATGATGTAGTTCGTGCCTTTCACAACGTGTGCCCGCACCGGGGCAATACCCTCGTCATGAAAGAACAACGCGGCAGGTGTCCGGGCCGCTTTGGTTGCAATTTTCACGGCTGGGCGTTCTCGCCTGAAGGAAAACTGGCGTTCGTGCCCGATGAGGAAAACTTTTTCGATCTTGACAAGGACCAGTACGGCCTCACTCCAATACACTGTGATATCTGGGAAGGCTTCATATTTATCAATCTCGCGCCCGAACCCGCCGAGACTTTGCGGGAATTCCTTGGCGGCATGGGGACCCAACTCGACGGCGCCGGCTTCGAGAAGATGCAGTTGCTCAAGACCTATAAAGTCGAGGAAGCCGCCAACTGGAAGACCGGGCTCGATGCGCAGAACGAGTTGTATCACCTCCCCGTCCAGCACCGCTTTACCATTGGCGATGCGTTCGTGCTCAAAGACGACAGGTTCTGCCGTTTCTCGAACGTGAACCTCTATAACTACCACAGCGTCTGGTCGTGTGAGTACAACCCGAATCACAAGCAACTGCCGACCGATGCCCTGCTCAACAGTCTGGACAGCGCGGTCAACGATGTACGCATGAGCCAGCGGATCAGCAATTTCGACTGGTACCTGCTGTTTCCGAATTCCGCCATCCTTCTTTTTGAAGGTGTGTCGGGCGATTTTTTCATGACCTATAATTTTTGGCCCCTCACCGTCGACCGCTGTATCTGGGAGATGCGCTATCACTTTCCGGAAGCGGAAAATGTCGCGCAACGGCTGAACCAGGAATGGACCATCCTCCGTTTACGGGATACCTTGATGGAGGATGCGTTCCAGCACGAGCAGATCCAGAAAGGGCTCGCCTCCCGCGCCCGCTCGCACATGATTATGCAGGACGAGGAGCTGCCGATCCGGCATTTTCACAGGGTCCTCGAACACGAAATGGCGAGGGTTTGAACATGGCCTCATTACCTGAACCGTTCCTCGATCTCGAGAAATACCTGGAGTGGTCGCTGCCGACCGAACGAGAGCGTATCGCAAAACGCGTGGGCTCTTCGCTGGACGAGATTCACGATTTCTATGATGCGATGTGGGGTCGGCTGGAAGAAATTATTGTGTACCTCAACCAGTACCATTACGCCGAGATGCCCGAGGATGCCCAGCATCTGTGCAACATGGCTTTGTCGCTCGTGGAAGTCTGCAACCTCGTCGAGATGTACAAGAACCCCGCCAGGCTGAACATGGTCGAGGCGGAGAGATTCGACACATACCAGTAACATGAATATGGGCAACACACCGGAATCCAGGACAGATTTAAATCCGCCCCCGGAAGTGGCAGGACTATGAGCAATACGTTTGAAGGCAGAACAGCACTGGTCACCGGCGCCGGTTCCGGGATCGGCCGCGCCGCCGCTATCGCATTCGCTGCCGCTGGCGCAAATGTCGTCGTCGCCGACGTCGACGGGACCGGTGGGGCGGAAACCGTTGCGCAGATCGAAGCCGCATCGGGAACGGCTGTGTTTGTGGCAGCGGATGTGTCGCAATCCGCAGCGGTTGAAAACATGGTCGGCGCCGCGGTTGCCGCGTACGGTGGACTCGATTGCGCGTTCAATAATGCCGGCATCCAGGGCGAACTCAGTCAAACGGCGGATTGCAGCGAGGAGAACTGGAATGCTATCACCGGGATAAACCTCAAGGGCGTATGGTTGTGCATGAAATATGAGATCGCGCAGATGCTGAAACAAGGCAGCGGCACCATCGTCAACAACGCATCAAATTTCGGGCTCGTGGGTTCGAACGGAATGCCCGCTTATTCCGCGAGCAAGCATGGTGTTATCGGCCTGACAAAAACCGCCGCACTGGAATATGCGCAACGCGGCATACGCGTCAACGCAGTCTGTCCCGGTCCGGTGCAGACACCGTTGGTGGATAAAATTCTTGCAGGCAAGCCCGAGATTATCGATGCAATCATCTCGCGCGAACCGGTCGGCAGGATGGGAGAGGCGGAAGAAATTGCGCACGCTGTGGTGTGGCTTTGCTCACCCCAGGCAAGTTTTGTAGTTGGGTCCGTACTCTCGGTTGACGGGGGTTTCGTTGCCCAATAACACATACGTAATAGTCATTGCAGGAGAAATACCATGATAGTACAGAGTGCAGATGAAGGAGCCAAACACTTCGTCATCACCATGGATCAACACACCATGCTCTCCGCCTGCTTCGCGGAGCATTTCGGCAACGAACAGTTTGAACCGGTTGAGCCGCGCGCGCTGATGCTGCACGTCATCAAATATCACGATGTCGGTTGGCGCGACCTGGATGCACTGGTATTACGCGACCCCGCAACCGGCTTGCCGTATAACCTGGTACAGACACCGTTCCCAAAAATAGTCGATACCAGCAGCGCATCCCCGGATACCAACAGCGCGCATCATCCCTACTGCGGCCTCATGTCCAGCATGCACAGTTGGGGCCTGTATAACGGACGCTACGGGATGTCCGACAAAGTACTGCTCGACAGCCTTGCTGACGACAACCGGGCATTGGCTGATGCGATGCTCGAGGGAGAAATTGAGCGACAGCAACGCCTGAAGACCGAACTTGAGAGCGATCCTGAGACTGCCCCCCTGATCGAGGAGCGCCGGTTGTTTCAGAATTACAAACAGTTGCAGTTCTTCGACACGCTGGCGCTCTACTTCAATTGCGTGCAGGAAGGCGCACGTGAACAGACAACCTACTCCCACGTGCCGCTAAACGCCTGGGAGGATGCAGAAGTCACTATCAAACCTGTCAAGACCGGTGTCTATGCCCTGGACCCCTACCCTTTCGATGACGCTGACGGCATCGAACTGGAGTTCAACGGACATTATCTTTCACCAGTCTCTCATGGCAATGATGTACGTGCTGAACTGGAACGCGCGCCGGTCGCGACCCAGACGTTTACATTGCTCGCGGCGACGTAAATGGCCTGCACGTTTTAACGACACAACAACCGTGCTACATCAATCAGGGGGAACAGATCAATGTCACTCATTCCGGAACTTGATTCAGAAACTCGAAAACTAATCGAAAAAACCCGCACCCACCTGCTCGAGTCAGGACACTTGCCTGGTTTTTTTTACAGCTCCCAGGAAATCTTCCAGCGTGAGATAGATGCTATTTTCATGCGTGAATGGTTGTGCGTGGGGCGTGTCGAAGAGTTCGCAAAGCCAGGCGATTACCATGCCATGCGTATTGCCGGCGAACCCCTGGTCGTCTGTCGCGATGCAGATGGCGAACTGCACGCTTTCAGGAATCTTTGCGCTCATCGCGGCGTTGAGGTGGCGGTCGGCCAGGGTAATGCCAAGCTTTTCGTCTGCCGCTATCACGCGTGGTCATATACTCTCGATGGAAAGCTGAAAGCGGCGCCGCACAGTACGGAAGTTACCAACTATGACTTCAAGAACTGTCGCCTGCCATCCGTGAACCTTGATACCTGGGGTGGATATATTTTCGTTAATTTCGACCCCGACTGCCGCTCTCTTGGTGAGTGCCTGGATGAAGATGGGATACGTGAATTTGCCGGATTCCTGCAACCAGAGAACACCAGGACATCGGACAAGTTTGAATTTGAAGTCCCGTGCAACTGGAAATTTGTCCCGGAAAACCTGATGGACATGTACCATGTCGGCGTTATTCATGGTGCGTCATTCGGCGGCCACTTCCCCATCAACGACTTCCGCTTCAATCTCAACGGCCATGGCTACAACGCTGTATATGAGAGTTACACCATGGCGCCCAACGGCGTTACGCTGTTCGGACCGATGCCCTGGCTTGAGGGAAAGGTTACCGATAAATTCGCGTGTACGACGTGGGTTCGCCCGACCATGAACATATTCGGCCGCCACGATCTTATCCAACCCTGGGTCGCCACGCCTATCGATGTCAATCGCACTCTCGTGACCATCTACACGCAGCTTCCGGAAGCATTTTTTGATGAACCCGGTTTCGCGGAGAAGAACCAGATCTACGCGGATTTCATCAAGCTCGTCGCTACGGAAGACCTGGCGATGCTGGAATCTTTGCAGACGGGTATCAGTTCGCGCGGTTTCCGGCCGGGGCCGACCGTCAAACTGGAGCGCGCCATTCATCATCTCATCAATTACTACCTCGATATACTGCTTGACGAAGATGATGAAGCACGCAAGATACGCATCAACGATTGCGCCGAGTTCCTGGCCGATACCAGGGCAAAACATCCCGGGGCCACCGACGGCGGTTACTCGGAGTCGTTCGGATCGGCGCGGGCATAAACGGGGGTTTTCATGATGGATAAGACGATGAAAGACGTTTTTCTCGATGAACTCAGACTGTGTGAGGTCGGACCCGGACAGACTATCGCCGTCCTGTCCGAGGGAGACCTGTTACGCGATTACGCCGAATACTCACTCAGCGCGGCCTCCGAACTCGGCGCTCACGTCATAGACGCCAACCTGCAGGTGGAACAGGCCGTGGACGCGAGTGAGCGCATTGCGAATGTCGGCAAAAATCCGCTCAGCGAGCACCCCGCGGTGCTGCAGCAATGCTGCGAGGCGGATATGGTGGTCGACCATATGCTGCTGCTGTTCTCCCATGAGCAGATTGCCATGCAGAAGGCAGGCACGCGCGTGCTGCTGGTAGTGGAGCCTGCGGAAATCCTTCAGCGACTGTTTCCGACACCAGAATTGCGCAACCGGGTGGAAGCGGGCGAACGCCGGCTCAGCGGCGCGAGCAGCCTGCATTTTACCAATGCGGCAGGCACCGATGTGACCTACAATCTTGACGGCAAAACGATACTTACCGAATACGGTTATACCTGTTCACCAGGGCGCTGGGATCATTGGCCGGGGGGATTTATTGCCACCGTAGCTGCAGAAAAAGGTGTCAATGGCCGCGTGGTCATGGATACTGACGACATCATCTTTCCGCTCAAGCGCTTCGTCACCTCGCCGGTCGAGTTTGTCATCCGGGATGGTGCGGTTATCGAAATTAACGGCGGTCAGGATGCGGATTTGCTGAAGCAGTTTATTGATGAATATAACGATCCGCGCGCCTATGCCATCTCCCATATCGGCTGGGGTCTTAACAACGCCTGTAAGTGGGACGTGGACCTGCCGGGGATCGGCATGGACGGACGCGCCTGTTATGGCAACGTGTTATTTTCCATGGGGCCGGACACGGAGTTTGGTGGTGACAACGATACACCCTGCCACCTCGATCTGCCCATGCAGAATTGTACCCTTATGCTTGACGACGATTTGATTGTGGATGAGGGCAAGGTCGTACCTGCGGACATGCGCGTGTGAATCTTTTCACACATAGTACTTAACGAACATGATCGTCGATACAGGCGATATCAAGCTGTTCGTGCAGCAGACAGGCAGGGGTGAGCCGTTAATACTACTCCACGGTCTCGGCATGAGCAGTGCGCTGTGGATAAACCAGACACCAGTCTTCTCCCAACACTTTCACACGGTGGCTGTGGACCTGCGCGGGTTTGGCCGGTCCAGCCGCCCGGATCGTCCCGGCGCTTATGCTATCGAAATCCTCGCAGAGGATATCGCCGGGTTGATCAAACGACTGGAACTCGGCCGCTGTCATGTACTCGGGACATCCATGGGTGGTTTTATCGCACAGGTGATAGCGCTTGCCCATCCCAACCTGTGCCGCAGCCTGATTCTGTGCCATACGGCGCCGCGCATGAGCATCCCGTCAGACGTTCTGGCGCGCCGGATAGAAGCGCTCGGCGCCATGCCGCTTGAGGAGTACGCGGAGGTCGTGGTCGAACAGGCTTGTTCCACCAACGCAAGCCGGGAACTACGGACCTGGGTTGCCGGGATGATTGCGCGTAATGATAAACGCGCCTATACCCAGGTCATGACTGAAGGTCTGTGCGATTTTGACGTGGGCGCGCAACTCGGCAAGATCCGCATTCCGACGTTGGTGATCACCGGAGAACACGATCAGGTGTTGCCCAGGGAAGGCGGCGAAGAGATTGCGCGGCTTATTCCGGGGGCGATGCTGGTTGAAATCGAAGGTGTAGGGCACCTGGGCTACGCTGAAAGACCTGCAGAATTCAATAATGCGGTTCTGTCGTTCCTGTGCAGGAACGGGGGCAAATTTAAACCTGTCCCCGACCAACGAGAAATAGATGATCTGCGTGCAGATTGATCCATGAGTACAACGAAGACATACCGTATCGGCCAGATTGTGCCAAGTTCCAATACGACGATGGAAATTGAAGTGCCGGCGATGTTGCAGCGTGCCGTCGTTCCAAAAGGGGTGGGCTTCACTTTCCATTCGAGTCGCGCGCCGATGAAAACGGTCAGCAAGGATGAGTTGACCGCCATGAACGGACACATGGTTCGCTGCGCAAGTGAACTGAATCACGCGCGCATGGACGTGATCGCTTCGGCATGTCTGGTAGCCATTATGTGCCAGGGTAACAGCTACCACCGCGAGACAGAGCGATCGCTACGCGAAGTGTGCAACAAGCACGGGACCGACCCGTTGATAGTAACAAGCGCCGGCGCCCTGATCGAAGCATCAAAAGCGCTCGGAGCGAAGAAGATAGCTATCATAGCGCCATACATGAAAAGTTTGACCGACCTGGTGATAAGCTATATTGAGGGTGAGGGCATTGAAGTGCTCGACGCAATATCGCTTGAAATCCCGGATAACCTTGAGGTCGGTGCCCGTGATCCCCTGGCCCTGACGGAAATCGTCAGAAAACTCTCGACGCAAAATGCAGATGCCGTAGTGCTATCGGTCTGTGTGCAGATGCCTTCCCTGTCTGCGCTTGATATCGTACAGCAAACCTTCGATGTGCCCATCTTTTCTACCGCAGCGGCTACGGTATTCGAAATACTGCGCGCGTTGAAGTTACCCACCGAGGTTCCCGCCGCAGGTGGGTTACTGTCCGGTCAATTTGGATGAAGAATTGAAATTTTTAAAGACAGTATTCCTGGTGAATCTGCTGTTTATAGTACCCGTGTCAATTTATGGTCAGGAAGGATTCAGCGTAAGCGCCAATATTGGTTTGACGAATGACTACAAGTATTATGGAACGACCTTTTCCAATGAGGAATGGGCGGTTTCCGGCGGTCTTGACATCGGACACACATCAGGGGTTTACCTGGGTTCCTGGGTATCTTCCATAGATTTTAATTCGGATGCCTCTGATCCGGCGAAGGTTGAGTGGCATATCTATGCCGGGTATGCAAATGAGCTTGTTAACGGATTGGGTTACGATATCAGCGTCAGGCACTATGGCTATCCAGGCCAGAACGAAGATGATGGAACAGGTCAGTATAATTATTATGAGTTTATAGCTGGTATTAACTATGAATTCAGCGGCGACTTCACCCCGGTGTTGAATGGCGGCGTAGCGGTTTCACCGGATTACTTTGGTGACGGAGGCGCCAGTATTTATGTTACTTCCGGCCTGACAATATCGCTGCCTGCAGAATTCAGTGGTTATATATCATACGGATACCTCGACGTAGACGATATCAACCTTGCCTACTCACATTATGCCCTTGGTCTTTCCAGGAATTTTGCAGGTTTTGGATTTGATATTTCCTGGAATGACGCCGACAGTGAGTGTGGAGGAAAAGAATTATGTCAGGGCTTCGTCTTAAACATCACTAAAGAATTCTGAAATGAGAGCAGTCCTTTCATTACAAAAGATACTGACGGGCTCTGTCCAGAAGCTGCTGCCGGTCTTTGCGCGCGGCCAGTGCTTCTTCCATGGAAACTTCCACAAAACAGGCTTCCATATTTGGTTGCAACTGTCCGATAAGATCCATATCGGCGGAAATCACTGTCCCGATAACGGCAAAACCTCCTCCCGACACCGCGTCCCGGTGCAATACGATAGGTTCCGCACCGCCCGGAATCTGGATGGAACCGTACGGATAACAGCTATCAACGATGTTCGAGGGGTCGGAACCTGCACCGAACGGTTGTGCGCGCTCGAGAAACGAGAATTTCTCGCCGCTCATGAACCGGTATCCAATACGGTCCGCTTCGGTAGAAACCTTCCAGACATCGGAGAAGAAGTTCGCCCGTGATTCATCGGTTATCCGGTGCATGTACATGCCGGGTATAACGCGCAATTCCGTCATGGCCGCTTGCTCTCGCCGGTAGTCAGGGGGGAGATTGCGTCCTGCTTTGGCAGAATTACCGGTATTACCCGATACCGGTATCAAATCATCTGCCGCAAGCGCACGGCCCTCGAACCCACCCATAGCGCCCAGCGCATAGGTGGACCGGCTGCCGAGTACGGCGGGAACATCGATCCCCCCGGATACGGCGATATATACCCGGGCGCCGGCCTCGAGATAATCAAAGCTGAGCCTCTGGCCTGCCCGCACCGCGCAACACGTCCAGCTTTCCTGGAGAACTCCATCTATACGCAAAGGCATATCCGCGCCGGTTACCGCAAAATGTCCGTCGGAGGTAAATTCCAGTTCGGGACCCATATACACCGCCTCGAGCACTGCCGCGCCCTCGTCGTTGCCGACCAGCAGGTTGGCGCAACGCAGGGCAAACATATCCATACCCCCACCCATGGGAATTCCCAAGTGATAGAAGCCGTGGCGTCCAAGATCCTGAACGGTCGTAGACAGACCGGGCGAAATTACCTTAACTGCCATAAAGCACCTCCAGGGTCTTGCGGTTATAACCCTTAATATCCCGCTGCCAATCATCGAGCGAAAAGGTCGCCGAATTTACTATCGGCAGGTACTTTCCGGTCTCGACATCATCAAGAATATGGTCATATTCAGCTCGCTCTATGGACCTGAATTTGACGATATCACCGGGGTTGAAAAACACCATGGACTCGCGCAGGTGTTGCGCCTCCTGCCCGGCATCGAAGATGGGTACCGGCGTAATACCGAACATCTGGTAACCGCCCGCACCGCGTACGGAATAAATCGCAGTAAAGCAGCCCCCGTATCCTATCGTTTGCTTGGGCGTATCGGTACGAGGCCGGATGTACTTCGGCACCTGCAGTTGCCGGTCCCGGTCCACCAGCTGGTACAACCAGGGCAGGCCCGCAGCAAAGCCGATCATCGACACGAACCATGGCGCGCCGGCATGCGCATCGATAAACCCGTCAATGTTTTCAAAGCCGTTAATACGTGCGGCGTATTCAAGGTCCGTGGAGTCCGGGTCCTGGTGCCGGTCGCGAAAACGCATCAGGGTTTCACGCGTCCAGGGATCATTGTAATAAACGGGAAGCTCAACGATTCTCGTGTCGATTCGTTGCTCCATCTCTCCCGCCGATCGCTCAATTTCCTGAAGCTGATTCAATATCCCGGCTGGTTCGATAACATCCGGATCGAACTTGACCATATACGACGCATTGCCCGGACATACTTCTATCACGCCGGCTATGGCCTTTTCACGTACCATATTCGTGATTAACAACACTTTGAAGAAGGCTTCCAGCGACATTTCCTCATCGACTTCGGCAACGAGGTGCTCATCGCCCCCAAACGAATACCGGGTTTTCATTTATTCTGCTCCTGTTTCATGTCAAGTCTCGTACTACAGTGCCCCCGCTTCCGGGTACGCTTCCTGCAGCCACTTCTCCAGCCAGCCGGTATCGAAGCGCCCGTAGCGGATGTCTTCGTTATCCACTAACGCCTGAAACAGCGAACGGGTCGTGCTTACGCCTTCCAGCTTGAATTCATCCAATGCACGGGCAAGCCGCGCCAGCGCAGCTTCCCGGTCGATATCCCAAACGATAAGTTTACCAAGCAACGAATCATAGAATGGGGGAATCGTATAGCCCGGGTAAATGGCGCCATCGAAACGCACACCAGGCCCGCTTGGAATATTCAACGACTCCACTACACCGGGAAAGGGAAAGAAATTCCTGGCCGGATCCTCCGCATTCAAGCGTACCTCGATTGAATGACCTCTTGGTGCGATGTCCTGCTGGGAGATCCCGAGCGGCGTGCCGGCGGCAACAGACAGCATCTCCCGCACCAGATCAAACCCGGTGACCATTTCCGTTACCGGGTGCTCTACCTGGATACGCGTGTTCATCTCGATGAAATAGTATTCACCAGCTTCCTTGTCGCAGAGAAATTCAACGGTTCCGGCCCCTCGGTAACCGACAGATTCTGCCAGTTTCACAGCGGCTGTACAGAGATCAGCCCTGAGTTCTTCCGGCAGGTTTACTGACGGCGCTTCCTCCCATAGTTTCTGCCGCCTTCGTTGCAGCGAACACTCGCGCTCGAAGAAGTGTATCGCACGTTCGCCGTCACCGAGAACCTGGACTTCGATATGACTCGCATTATCGATAACTTTCTCGATGTAAAGTGCGTCATCGCCAAACGCGGCCCTGGCTTCGGCCCGTGCCTGCGGCGCCTGGTGACTGAACTCTTCCGGGTTTACTACCGTACGGATGCCCCTGCCCCCACCGCCGCCGACAGCCTTGATCATCACGGGAAAGCCGATCTTGCCGGCTATGGCCAGACCGTCCTCAATGCCGGCTATCGGGCCGGTGCTTCCCGGTACAGTCGGTACCCCCGCCTGCAGAGCCAGTGTCCTGGCCCGGGCCTTGTCGCCCATCTGCCGGATGGTCTCAGCGGAAGGGCCGACGAAGCACAGACCCGCCCGCTCAACCGCGTCTGCAAACCCGGCATCCTCGGCCAGAAACCCGTATCCCGGGTGCACCGCGTCGGCACCGGTTGCCCCGGCAGCCTCAAGGATCGCCTCCCGGTTCAGGTACGACCTGGCGGCCTGCGGAGGGCCTATGTTCACCGCTTCATCGGCCATGCTCACAGCCGGCATGTCCGCATCTGCGTCGCTGTAAACCTGCACTGTCCTGATCCGCATCTCGCGCGCGGAACGGATAATCCGTACCGCGATCTCGCCGCGATTAGCAACCAGAAGCTTCCTGATAGTCACGTCCCGCAAACTCACTCGTCGAGTTCGACAAGCGCCTGCCCTGCCATCACGGCATCTTCATTCTCGACCAGGAAAGCGGATATCCGACCGGCTGCTGTTGCCTTCACCTCGTGAAACGACTTCATTACCTCGATGAGTCCGATGACATCACCTTCAGCGACCGTGTCACCGGTGTCCTTGTAAGGCGGCTCTTCCGGCGATGGCTTTCGATAAAACGTACCCGGCAACGGAGATGCGATTGATGCTTTTGACATGATGCGATGTGCTCCTTCTCAAATTCTTCAGGAAATCTCTCAGGCCTGATTGATATAAGGTTCGAGGGCGTTGCGAACTGCCCTGGCCACTTCAACGGCATTCGGAGTATCTGAATGCACGCACACAGTATCCGCCCGAACCGCCAGTTCCTTTCCGTTAATGCTGTCGGTTTTCCCCTCCAGCACGGCGCGCAAACAACGTTCTGCCGCTATTTCGGGCGCCACCGGGTCATGTGTTCGGGTGATTATCAGCGCGCCGTTGTCATCATAGTCCAGGTCGCTGTAATACTCCGAACGGAAATCCAGGCCTCTGGCAACATAGACCTCTTCCTGCGTTGTGCCTGCCAGGCCGAAAACCGGCACCCCGTGGTGAACTGCAGCGTCGGCTATCGCATGTGCAACGGATTCCTGCCGGCACGCCATTCCATACAATGCACCGTGAGGCTTCAGATGGTTGATCGGCAGACCCGCGATATCCAGGAACGCTTTCAGCGCACCTATCTGGTAGATGATAATGTTGGCCAGTTCATCCCGCTCGATTTTCATCTCCCTGCGCCCGAAACCTGCATGGTCCGGCAGGGAGAAATGCGCGCCGGTCTTTACACCGTATGATTTTGCCAGTTCAACTGTGGCGCGCATGTGATTCGGGTCTGATGCATGGAACCCGCAGGCAATATTTGCTTCCGTGATGAACGGCATGATTCCTTTATCATCACCAAGCTTGTAGAGGCTGAAGCTCTCCCCCATATCGCAGTTGATTTCAACTTGCATTGTTATTCCTGTTCGCTGACAAAAATACTTTATGTGGGCGCTGGCGACAACAGTGCATCCACCTCCGCACGGGTTGGAATGGAACTGGCGGCGCCGGGGCGTTCTACCGAGATCGATGCGGCGGTGACTGACAGGGTGACTGCTTCGGTCAGTGTCATCTCCTGGGCCAGTCCGGCTGCGAGCGCTCCGCAAAAACAGTCTCCTGCTCCGGTGGTGTCAACGACATTTGCCGGCCTGCTCGGGATGAGTTGCTGCTGTTCCGCGCTGACCACAACCACCCCATTGGCGCCCAGGGTCACGACAATGGTCTGGCCGTCCCGGCAGATCAAGCGGCGTGCCGCGGCGGCGATGCTCTCCGTCTCCATGCGTAACGCCGGGAGACCGGCATACGTGGCCAGTTCTGCCTCATTGACGATGAGAATGTCAACCAGGGGAAACAGTGTGGCGCCATCCTGCTCGGCCGGCGCCGCGTTCAACAGGGTGAGGCCGCGCTGAGTCGCAGCATGCCGGAAAAAAGTCCTGACTGTTGCAACGGGGATCTCAAGCTGCGCCAGGAAGACGTCGTAGTGTGAAAGTTCCCGGACGGGTATGTCGGCAGCACGCAATGCTCCATTTGCGCCCGTTACAACGACAATTGAATTCTCGCCGGCTGCAGACACATTGATAAAAGCCTGTCCGGTGGGATGCGCCTTGTCAACCTTTATCAACGCCGTATCGATCCCGCTTCCCTGCAGAACAGCCCGCATTCTCTCACCCGGTTCATCGTTCCCTGTTGCGCCGACCATCAAGGTAGCCGCGCCCATGTGGGCAGCCGCTACGGCCTGGTTTGACCCCTTGCCGCCGGGAAACTGTGCGAGGCCTTGCGCAACTACGGTTTCGCCGGGTCGCGGCAGGTGTTTAACGGATGCAACGGTATCGAGGTTGATGGAGCCTAAGACACAAACCTTGTTCAGGGCGAGACCTCAGCGCTCTTTGCAAGTGGTAGGGTCATAGTTCCTGGGCTTCTTCATCTTCTTCCACCGGCATCCTGATACTCCTGGCAGGCACGATGGTGGAGATGGCGTGTTTATAGACCAGTTGACTCACCGAGTTTTTCAGCAGTATCACAAACTGATCAAACGATTCAACCTGACCTTGCAACTTGATGCCGTTGGCAAGATAAATGGATACGGGAACCCGTTCCTTGCGTAAAGTATTCAGAAAGGGATCCTGGAGTGTTTGCCCCTTGCTCATAATGCTACCTCATTGTTATTCATTCTGTTTTGTTATTGTCTGTTTGTGGTATCGACTTGTCCCTACGGACGACGATGGGAAAAGCAAATTATCAAAGCCGATCGGAGATTATACTACACTTGCGCAGAAAACGCGGATTTTTCGTGCAAATATTTCACCACGTCCCGGGTAATGCCGGTTTTACAGGGATCGAACCAGGTGGTATTTTCCTCCGATCTGAGCCAGGTAATCTGGCGTTTGGCCAGTTGCCGGGTGGCAATGACTGCGCGCTCCCGCATTTCGTCATAGTCGTACCGGCCTGCCAGGTATGACCAAACCTGCCGGTATCCGACCAGACGCATGGATGTCAGGCCCTCATGGATATCCTCCCTCCGGTAGAAACCGCGCACTTCATCCACCAGACCATCTTCCAGCATCTGTTGGAAACGCTGCCCGGCGCGCGCGCGCAATGCCTGCCTGTCGGCGGGAACCAGCGCCAGTTTGATCACCGTCTGCGGCAACCTGCCCAGGCGCCCTTCGGCAACCAGAGTAGACAACGGTATCCCACTCAGCTCATAGACCTCCAGTGCGCGTTGCACCCGTTGCGCATCATTGGGGTGCAGTCGCCCGGCGCTGATGGGGTCGATGCGGCTTAATTCTGCGTGCAGCGCCGGGGAACCGTGCTGCCGCATACGTTGGCCCAGGCGCCTGCGCAGCGCCGGATCGGTGGCAGGCAGGTCGGAAAACCCCTGTTCCAGCGAGCGAAAGTACAGGCCGGTGCCGCCCACCAGTAACGGTATCCGGTTATTGCTGCGGATTTCCTCCATGGCTGCCAGCGCATCACGCCGGAACCGTCCGGCCGAATAAGTCTCGGTGGGCTCGCAAATATCGATCAGTCGATGGGGGGTCGCCGCCAGCACGTCCCTGGCCGGCTTGGCGGTGCCGATATCCATGCCCTTGTAAACCATGGCAGAATCGACGCTGATAATCTCCAGCGGCAGGTGTTTGACCAGTTCCAGCGCCAGCGCCGTCTTGCCGCTTGCGGTCGGCCCCATGAGGAAGATGACCGTGTCATTCATCGATCAGCTTGCTGAACTCAGCCGGGGAGACAGTCCTCCACAAGCCCTTGTGACTGTTCTGGGTCGTATCGATATCCGTCTTATCCAGGTCGTCCAGCAAGTTCCGCAGCGTGGAGTTGGACGGATATTCCATGCTATCCGCCATACTCCCTGCCATGATTGCCAATAACTGCTCGACCAGGTCTGCCGTTGCGCACCGCGCCGGCAACGCGTCCAGCACGGCTGTTACCATGGTCTTGACGTCAGCGGCTTCGAGCAATACGGGAATTTCCCTGACGGAGACAAGGTTGTCGGCAACAACGCGTAAGGACAGCCCGACCGCTTCAAGCTGCTCGGCATATTGCTCCACCCGATCAACCAGATGCTTGCCGACGTCGATGTGTACGGGAACGAGCAGCGGCCGGCGGCGCAGGGCTTCATTCAGGTGATCCTGCCTCAGCCGGTAACGCAGGACATACGCGCTGATGGCATGACAGTTGAGCAATACCAGATCTTCAGCACGCTGTGCGATAGCCATGCCCGGCGTTAATGCCAGCCGGGGAAGGCCGAGCCCGGAGGCATCATCAAGCAGGTCTTCCTGACGTTCCCTGTAGGCAAGGTTCCGGTAGAACCGGCCGGCTTCCCTTACCTGGTGCGATGGCTTGCCAGCCTGGCGCGGTGGGTAGGTGTACGGCTTGTTTTCAGTCTCGTTTTCAGCTTGGGCGCTGCCCTCGTTCAAATCCAGCGCCGGGGCGGATGTCAGTGCGTCCCGCAGGCTCATGTGGATAAAATCATGGACTACCCGGCTGTCCCGGAAACGGACTTCACTCTTGGTCGGATGCACGTTGATGTCGGTCACCGCGGGGTCGATATCCAGGTGCAGCAAGCAGGTCGGATAGCGTCCGGTGGGCAGGCGATCTTCAAACGCGGCGCGCACTGCGTGCATGATTTGTTTATCCCGCACTACCCTGCCGTTGACAAAACAGAACTGCCGGTCCGACTGGCTGCGGCTCAATTCGCTCCCGCCCAGCCAGCCCCATAACTTCATACCCCGGGATGAGCAACTCACCGGGATGGACCGGGTTGCAAAGCGGCGGCCAAATACCTCCCCCACTCTTGCCGGCATATTGTCCGTGCAGGCGCGATAGCGCAGCAGGGCCTTGCCGTTGTGCGTCAGGCTGAAACTGATATTGAAGCGGCTGCAGGCCACACGCTTGAACACTTCACTGATGTGGAGAAACTCCGTTGTCCGGCTGCGCAGGAATTTGCGGCGCGCCGGTGTTGCCTGGAATATCTCGGCTGCTGCCACGGTGGTGCCGCGGCCACGCGCTGCGGGCTTGAGTGCGGAGTGCCCGCTGACCGGGTCAAATGTCAAGGACCAGGCCGACTCGCCGGTTTCGGTCCTCGAGACAAGTGAAAATGACGATACCGCCGCGATACTGGCCAGCGCCTCACCGCGGAAGCCGAGGCTGGTGATGCAATCCAGGTCGGATTGGGTATTGAGCTTGCTGGTACTGTGGCGCCGCAGCGCCAGTTCCATATCATCCGGGTGGATGCCGTGACCGTTATCACTGACGGAAATCAGCTTGTGTCCGCCGTCAACGACAACCACCGTCACCTCATCGGCGCCGGCGTCAATGCTGTTGTCCAATAACTCCTTGACCACGGCCGCAGGCCGCTCAATAACCTCCCCAGCCGCAATCTGGCTGGCCAGGGTTGCCGGCAGTTCAGCGATGCGGGGCACATTTTTTTTGTTATCCACGGAGGAATATAAATTAGGAATTAAGAATTAAGAATTAAGAATTGGATGTGATGACATAAAATTCAGTCTAATGCCTTGATTATCCTGCTGACTAACTTGCAGAATGTATCCATTCCTAATTCCTAATTCTTAATTCTTATAAACCGCCAGCAGCGTATCGTCAGGTGGGTTAAGTTGAAAATAGCGCTTGATGCCGGTTGCCATGGCCTTGGCGAGTTTCTGCTGGTAGGCGGAACTGCGTAATTTCTTTTCTTCCTGGGGGTTGGAAATGAAGGCAGTCTCAACCAGCATGGATGGGATATCGGGTGATTTCAATACGGCGAACGCCGCGGACTCCACTCCGGGCTTGTGTACCTTGCCAACTTGTTTCAGCCCTGCCAGAACTTTGCCCGCCGCGTCGATGCTGGCTTCCTCACTGGCCGTCTGGGACATGTCCAGCAATACCGCGGCCAACTGGTTGTCCTTGTCATCCAGGCTTACCCCACCGACCAGGTCGGACGCGTTTTCCCGCTCAGCCAGCCAGCGCGCGTGTTCGCTGCTGGCGCCCCGGCTCGACAGGATATACACGGACGAGCCGCTTACCTGCCGGTTGGTAAACGCATCGGCATGGATGGATATGAATAAATCTGCTTTCTGGCGGCGCGCCAGTTCCATGCGCTTGCGTAAGGGCACGTAATAATCACCTTTTCTGGTCAAGAGTGCGCGCATCCCGCGTTCCCGGTTTATCATCTTCACCAGTTTCTTTGCTATCTGCAGCACCACCTTCTTCTCGTGCGTCCCGCGCGGCCCGATGGCTCCCGGATCTTCGCCGCCATGGCCGGCATCGACCGCAATCACGATATCGCGATATCCCGTGGCCGGCGCGCGCTTCTTTATCACCGGCTGTTGCGGTTGTTCATCGGAGACGTCCACCACCAGCCTGTGGCCATAGTGTTTGTTGGGCTTGAGCTGGAAGCTCTTTGCCTTGGCACGCTGTTTCAGGTCCAGAACGATTCGCATAAAACCATCGTGCTGCCCATGCCTGATATCTTGCACGTACCCGTTGTGCAGCGCCGGGTGTGGCAGCCTGGACAACGGCGCGGCGTTTTGCAGGTCGATAACCACGCGGTAGGGACTGGACAGCAGTTTCAGTTCATGCCTGACCGGACTGCTCAGGTCGAACACAACACGGGTGTTGTCAGGCGCGGCCCAGACCCGGATATTCTTCAGGCGTACCGCCTCATTTGCTCCCAACGGCAGGGAAAAAATCAGGAGTAAACAATAAGTTGAGATTAGTCGTAGCATCTGCCTGGCCATTCATCGTTAACGCTATGCCGGCCATCATCTCAATCTTTTTTTAAGAAGTCAAGCTATCTGACTGTTTTTTTTAGAGTTAGAACTTATGGGAAGACATGAGTTGCTGCAGATATTCCTGGCCTGATTCGGTTTTTGCCCGGCAATTCAGTGCACGCCGCGCCTGATCGATCACGATCTCAATGCTCAGGTCAGGAGCCGGCAGGCTTCCCTCGCCCCGCTCCGGCCACTCCACCAGGCAGATGGCCAGACCATCGAAATAGTCCCGGCAGCCGATGTCATCCAGTTCCGCAGCCGTCTCCAGGCGGTACAGGTCAAAATGATACACGTCAGCGGCTGCAACCGGGTAATGTTCGACCAGGGTGTAGGTCGGACTCTTGACTACGCCCCGGTAGCCAAGCCCGCGCAGCGCGCCGCGTACAAAGGTAGTCTTGCCCGCACCCAGTTCCCCTTGCAGGTACAGGTTGAAACCGGCCGGCAGGTTTACCGCGCAACCGGCCGCAAACGCCTGCATCTGTTCGGGACTTGCAACCGTCAGGCGCATACACTAGTGACGCTTGGAGGAGCGCTCCGGATTGACCAGCGTGCGCAGGACCGGCAGCAGGTCACCGGCCAGCATGCCCCGTTCTCCCTGCGCCGCGCAGAGGTCTGCCGCGTGACCGTGCAGGTACGCCCCGCAGCGCGCCGCCGTGTGCGGTTCCATACCCTGGGCAAGCAGGCCGGCTATGATCCCGGTGAGCACGTCGCCCATACCCCCGCCGGCCATGCCGGGATTCCCGCTGCGGTTGAGGTACAACGGGCTGGTTGCGCCTGCCACCAGGCTGCCGGCCCCCTTGAGCACGACTATCCCACCGAGTTTATCCTGTAACGAGGCAACCGCCGCGAACCTGTCCGCCTGGACCTCGGTTGTGGTCACGCCCAGCAGACGGGCAGCCTCGCCGGGATGGGGCGTCAGCACCCAGTTTGTCCGGCGCTGTGGTTCAAAGGCCAACAGGTTCAGGGCATCGGCATCCACCACCAGGGGCAGCCGGGTCTGTAATACCCTGGCAAGCAACGTGCTGGCCCAATCCGACTGTCCCAATCCCGGCCCGATGGCAACTACGCTGGCTCGGCCCAGCGCCGCGTCCAGGTCATGGACAGTGCCCACCGCCACACTCATCAATTCCGGCTGGAACAGGGGAACGCTGCGGGCGTGCTCCGGGCGCGTCGCCAGCGTCACCAGGCCGGCCCCGCTCCGGGCGGCTGCGCAAGCGGCCAGGATGGCGGCGCCCTGGTAGCCGTAATCGCCGCCGATGACCAGTACGTGACCATGGTGGCCCTTGTGAGCGTCACGCGCACGGGCCGGCAGGTTGTCCAGCGCTTCCCGGTGTTCGATCAGGCGCGCGCCGGCGCTGACGGAAGCATGAATGTCGGCGGGAGTCGCCAGGTCGCGATACAGTACATCTCCGCAGAACTCGGGGCCTTGCGCGGTGAACAGGCCCCGTTTGAGTCCAATAAAGGTGATGGTTGCCGCGGCCTTGACTGCGCGGCCCATACACGTGCCCGTGTCTGCGTTCAGCCCGGAAGGGATATCCAGGGCCAGTACCGGAATACCGGACTGGTTGACACGTCCGATGGCATCGGCAAAGACGCCCTGCACGGCACGGTTGAGCCCGCTGCCCAGCAACGCGTCAATAATGACGTCAGCGCCATCCGGCGACAGCGTGGTTTCCACCTTGCCGATGTGCAGGTAGTTGCGCGCGCAGGTCGCGGCGTCACCCTTGAGCTGAGCGGGGTCCACCAGCGCGCTGACCCTCACCTCGAGTCCCGCCTGCCGCGCCAGGCGCGCCAGCACGTAGCCGTCCCCGGCGTTATTGCCGCCGCCGCAGACTACGAGCAGGTGCTTGGCATCAGGATAGCGGTTCCTTACTACGTCAAAAGCATCCGCACCCGCCCGTTCCATGAGCGTGAGTGAAGGGATGCCCCGCTCTTCAATCGCAACCCGGTCCAGTTCCCGTACCTGGGCGGCAGTGTACAGTTCCACAGGCAAGTCAGGCGCAGGCGCGCCGGGTCTGTCCCCGTCGAGGCAGGGTGCGGGTTTGTTATCCGGCAAACTGTCCATCCATCACACTCACCAGTGCCACATGGTTCCATCTTCCAGCCTGTTCACCGGCAGATAAGCGCGCCGGTAAGGAAACTTCGCGGCCAGCTTCTCGTTGATATCCACACCATGGCCCGGTGTCTCACCCGGGTAGAGAAAACCCTCCTTGAAGGTATAGGCATGGGGAAATACCTCGTCGGTCTGCTCGCTGTGGCGCATATACTCCTGGATGCCGAAGTTCGGCACCCAGGTATCGAAATGCAAGGCCGCGCCCATGCACACCGGTGAGAGGTCGGTGGCGCCGTGGCACCCGGTACGCACGTGGTGCAGCGCGGCCAGGTCGGCGATACGGCGCAGGTGGGTAATGCCGCCGGCATGTACCACGGTGGCGCGGATGTAGTCGATCAGTTGTTCCTGCAGCAGTTCCTGGCAATCCCAGATGGTGTTGAAGACTTCCCCGACGGCCAGCGGCGTGACGGTATGCTGCCGGATCAGCCGGAACCCTGCCTGGTTCTCGGCCGGCACCGCATCTTCCAGCCAGAACAGCCGGTAATCTTCCAGGGACTTGCCAAGGCGTGCGGCCTCGATGGGGGTCAGGCGGTGATGGACGTCATGCAACAAATGCGGCCCGAACCCGTATTCCTGCCTGATTCGGTCAAACAGCAAGGGCACGTGATCCAGGTATTTTTCCGTGGACCAGATGTTCTCCACCGGCAAATCCGCGTCCGCCGGTTCATAAAACATCCGATCCTTTCCCACGCCATAGGTGGAAGCCAGCCCCGGTATGCCGGTCTGCGCGCGCACGGCCCGGTAGCCCAGATCGATATACCTGCCCACCTCAGCCACGGTCTGCCCGATATCCGCACCGTTGGCATGGCCGTACACCATGACTCCGTCCCGGCTGCGCCCGCCCAGTAACTGGTACAACGGCATCCCCGCCAACTTGGCCTTGATGTCCCACAGCGCGGTATCCACGGCCCCGATAGCCGTCATGGTCACCGGCCCGCGCCGCCAGTACGCCCCCCGATAAAGAAACTGCCATATATCTTCGGTTTGGCGCGCGTCACGCCCAAGCAAGCAGGGCGCCACGTGCTCCTCAAGGTACGCCACCACCGCCAACTCCCGCCCATTCAGCGTGGCATCCCCCAACCCGTAAACCCCCGCATCGGTCTCCACCTTCAGGGTAACGAAGTTACGGCCGGGACAGGTTACGATGACTTTGGCGTTGGTGATTTTCATTTCCCTAAGCCATGCTTCTATTCAATTCCAATATATCATTTGCGGCTTCCTTCAAACCGACAAGCAACTCGTCCCTGGTTCTCTCCTGTGCATTAGCGCCAGGAATTTCTTCGACCCAGCCGATCCACCAATCACCGTCTTTTTGAATAATAGCTGTAAACTCTGATGCCATGGTTTGTGTCCTCCGTAAATATGGTATAGGTTTTATATGGTACAGTCACATCACATTACACGCCCTTATCCTTTATTGTGTTAACTATGCCTTTATATTACCTGACCAATCCAGGGCCGTTGCAGCGTATCAGGCGGGTTAATGAGCAACGCACGTGAAACAACCCGGGTAGGAGAGGAATTTTTCCGCTTAAATCGGAAAACGTCTGCCCTGCTCATCATTGATATGCAGAACGCCTTCCTCGAACCGGGAGCGATGCTTGAGACACCTATGGGTCGTGATCTTATCGCCCCGCTCTCAAGGCTGATTGCTGAGTGCAGAAAGCTCGCAGTACCGATCATCTGGATCCGGCTTGACGGCAGCGCTCCTTACGGTGGTCTCCTGCTGGACAAGTACCCACCCTTGCGGGAGCAGCGGGTGCTGTTCAGGGGCACCCACAGCTTTGAGCTGTTTTCCGGTCTTCCCACGCCCAGGAAAGATGATTTTCACGTTGTCAAACATAAATACGATGCGTTTCATGGAACCGACCTGGATACCTTGTTAAGGAATATCGGTGCGGATACGGTGATTATTACCGGCGTGACAACCAACTGCTGTTGCGAGTCCACGGCGCGCAGCGCCTTTGAACATGATTATAAGGTTGCCTTCACCAGTGACGGTACGGCAGCATTTGAAACACGTCTGCATGAAGCCACCCTGGGTACGGTACGCGAATTGTTTGGGCGGGTGTTGACCATCGAAGAAGCGCTCAGGGAGTTGAGTGACAGCCCTGACAAGTAACACTGGTTAACCCCGCGATGAACCACTGTTCAGTGCTGATAGTCGGCGGTGGGCCTTGCGGCCTCATGCTTGCGAATGAACTGGGACGGCGGAACATTCGTGTCTTGCTCATTGATGAGAAAGCTTCCACGGCTTTCAACCCGCAGGCTAATGCCACGCAAGCGCGTACCATGGAGCATTTTCGCCGGCTTGGCTTTGCCGACGAGGTACGTGCGCTCGGCCTGCCTGCAGACTACCCTACCGATATCGCCTACTTTACCCGTTACACAGGCTATGAGCTGGCACGATTTCCCCTGCCGTCATCAGGTGCGGCAAAGTCACGGATTCGGGGCCTGACAGGTTCCTGGAGCGCTGCCGAACTACCTCACAGGGTGTCCCAGAAATGGGTGGAGAAGGTACTGTACAAACACGCCCTCGCCTGCCACAGCAATACGCTGCGCTTCAACCATCGCCTGCTCAGTTTTGCACAACAGCCAGGTGGAGTCACTGCGCTGATAGAAGACATTGAACACGGGACCACCTTCACAGTACAGGCCGATTTTCTTGTTGGCGCCGATGGCGCGCGCAGTCTCGTGCGCCAGTCGCTGGGTTTCCAGTACCTCGGCGAGGGCGGTGCGGTCAGGGATTTCATGGGTGGACGCATGCACGCCATGTACCTGCGCGTGCCTGATTTCTATTCCGCATCAGGCCATGCGCCGGCCTGGATGAACGTGACCTTCAACCGGGACCGGCGCGCGTTTATGGCCGCCGTTGACGGTAGCAGCGAATTTGCATTTCATACACAACTGCGGGCGGATGAAGATGAAACAGGATTGACCGATGCGGATGCCAGCGCCATGTTCCATGCTGCCATGGGCGCGCCGGTCGCAGTCGAAATCCTCTCCCGCGGGAC
This sequence comes from Gammaproteobacteria bacterium, assembly GCA_965116585.1. Classification (GTDB taxonomy): domain Bacteria; phylum Pseudomonadota; class Gammaproteobacteria; order Eutrophobiales; family Eutrophobiaceae; genus JAAXHV01. The sequence continues at coordinate 512,945 of OZ220714.1, forward strand.
CTGGCGGGCCGGATTTACCCTGGTTGTCGAACGCATGCAGAGCGGCCGCATATTCCTTGGCGGCGATGCCGCACACCTGTTCACGCCTGCCGGCGGGCTTGGCTACAACACCGCCATTGAAGATGCCGTAAACCTGGGCTGGAAGCTGGCAGCCGTAGTCCGTGGTGGGGCGCTACACTCCCTTTTGACTACCTACGAACTGGAACGCCGTCCCGCGGCGGTGCGCAACACAAACTATGCCCGGCAGTTTGCCGATTCACTGGGCGCGAACATCGCTCCGCCGGAACTGGAAGATGACACACCTGCCGGCAGAGAAGCACGCGCCAGGGCGGGAGACTATTTCAACGAACATGCGCGCAAGGAATTCAACATTCCAGGTATCACGTTCGGATGCCGCTATGACGCTTCACCGATTATCCTTACAGACGGCGCCCCGCCCCCGGACCGGGCCAATGTTTACATTCCGACCTCCTGTCCGGGAGGGCGCGCCCCTCACCTGTGGCTCGGGGAAGACTATTCACTCTACGATGAGTTCGGCTTCGAATGGACGCTGTTGCGTCTCGGACCCAGACCTCCGGCGGTTACGGGAGTCAAGGCAGCGTTTGCCGAGGCCGGTCTCAAACTCAAGGTTGTTAACGTAAAAGATGAGACGGCGCGTGATATTTACCAGACCGACCTGGCCTTGATCAGGCCGGACCAGGTGGTTGCATTCCGTGGGCCGGAAATACGTGATCCCCGGACGCTGGCTGCCAGGGTCAGCGGTTACGGATGAAACCCCTGCGGGAAACGCTAGAATAACCCGAACACCAGCACACACCCCACTCCGATCGGCGCGCAGTAGCGAGTGAGCAGACGCCAGAGGCGGAAAGCCAGGTCGTTCCTGATACCCATTTCATCCCGTAGCAACCGGGCAGAGATGACCCAGCCAGCGAACAGCGCGATCAGGAACGCAGTCAGCGGCAGCATCACGTTCGACACGGTAAACTCGATAATGTGGAACATGTTCTTGTCTTCGTACAAGGGGATGAAAGACAGGGGCTTGAATTCCCGGATCAGGTTGAATGAGAACACCGTGCTGAGGCCGACCAGCCAGATTGCGGAACCTGTGACCACCGACATGGTGAGACGCTTGTACCCCTTGTCCTCCATAAACGACACAAACGGTTCCAGCATGGCCAGGGAGGAGGTAAACGCGGCGAAAAAGACCAGGATAAAAAACACCACACTGAAGAAATGTCCGGCAGGCATGGCCCCCAGCGCAATCGGCAGGGTAATGAACATCAGCCCCGGTCCTCCTGTCGGGTCCAGGCCAGAGGCAAATACGATGGTGAACACCGCCAGTCCGCACAACAGGGCCGCCAGGGTATCGCTGACCGCGATCATCCAGGTCGGGCCGGGCAGGGAAATGTCCCTGGACAAATAAGCGCCGTAGGTCAACAAGGCGCCAGTGCCCACGGTGATGGAAAACAGGGCCTGCCCCAGCGCCATGAGCAAGCTGTTCCAGGTTAGGCTGGAGAAGTCCGGGTTAAACATGAATTGCCAGGCCCGCGCCGGCGCCCCTTCAAGATGCCCGTACACCACCAAGGCGATGATCATGACAAACAGGGTCGGCAGCATGAACGTAGTAACCGCTTCAATACCCCGCTTGACGCCCATTCCGATTACCCAGACCGTCGCCGCAATATACAAGGTGTACCAGAGCAGCAAACGCTGTGGGGAAGCCAGCAACTCGTCAAACTGTGTCACCGCGTCGTCCGGTGTAATGTTGATAAACTCTCCGCGCAGGGCCAGAAAGACATAATCCAGCGACCAGCCGGCGACCACGGCATAGAAACACAGGGCGATAACGGGTGAAAGAACGCTCAGCCAACCGATAGCCTTCCAGAAACCCGAGTGTCCGCCCTCCTTGCACAGGTGCACCATGGTCATCACCGGGCTCTTGCCGCCACGCCGGCCCATTGCCAGTTCCGCCATGATCAAGGGCACACACAGCAACAGGATAATAACCAGGTAAACGATGATAAACGCGCCGCCGCCATTTTCACCGGCAACATAGGAGAAGCGCCAGAGGTTGCCCAGCCCGATGGATGCGCCTACCATCGCGCACAGGAAGGCAAATCTTGAGGACCAGGTTTTGGTGGGTGCGGACATACTGTTATTTGGTTATTTGGGACAGGGATGGGGTTCTAGCGCGCGGCATGATGGCGCCGGGATGTTGGATCACCCTGGCAGCCAGGGATTGTCCCGCCCGCACGGAACTTGCCAAATCGTAACCGCATAATCTCGCCACAATATAACCGGCGTTGAAAGAATCGCCTGCTGCCGTGTTGTCAATAACTTGACGGCCAGGCGTTACCGGGATGCTGGCAACATTCGTTGCGGCGGCAACCGTACAAGGCAATGAACCGTTTTTCATGATAACTTCTGCAATCCCCAGCCCAAGCAACCGGGCACAGGCCTGCGCCGGCGTGGCGTCGTTGAACAGCGTTGTCTCATCCTCAAAACCCGGCAAGGCCACGTCGGTCACGCGATATATGCGCGCAGTCCACTCCCTGGCCTCCTCGGCCGACGTCCACAATACTGCCCGGTAATTCGGATCATACACGATTATGACACCCGCCCGGCGCAATGTCTGCAACAGGTTCAACAACTTTTCCCTGGAGTCGGGAGCCAGTATCGCCATGGAAATGCCGGACACATAAAGCAACTTGAACCCGCGCAGGCGACCTGGCAGAGTCTCGGCATAATCATCCCTGAACAGTTCCCGCGCCGCGGACCGGGAGCGCGCGTAACTGAAACGGCGTTCCCCTTCCGCGCCGGTGACTATGGTATAACTGCCCGGCAATTTGTCCCGGAAACGTCTGACGCAAGCTGTGTTGATACCTTCCGCCTCCCAGGCCGCCAGCATCGCGGTGCTGTCGGCATCTTCTCCCAACGCAGTGATATAGAACAGTTCCGCCCGGTCCCGCGCCAGCAATCTTGCCATATAGGTCAGGGTATTCAGGGTATCACCGGAAAACACCGGTGCGGCATCCGGTGCCATATCGGGCCTGCGCTCGATCATACACTCGCCGATGGCCGCGATCCTGGCGCTGCCTTGGTATTTCCAGTCAAGCATCAGGCTGTCCCGGTGCGTTCACTGTGTAATCTTTAACCTGATATCGTTACAATAAGTCTGATCAGTATAAGTTATTGTCAAACTCCATGAAATCCATTGCGGACATCATCCCTGCAGGCGGCATTATTCCGGTCTGCACCATCGACGACCCGGAACGAGCGGCGCCGCTGGCCCGCACGTTGCAGGACTGCGGTATCGGAATCATGGAGATCACCTTGCGCACGGAGGGCGCGGTAACCGCGGCGAAGAACGCGCGTCAAGCATGCCCGGAGATGTCAGTCGGCATCGGCACAGTCACCTCAGTCGAACAACTGCGGCAAGCCAAACAGGTGGGCGCACACTTCTGCGTCAGCCCCGGCCTGACGGAACACCTGACCCATGCCGCGCAACAACTGGCGCTGCCTTACCTGCCGGGCGTCTGTACCGTCTCCGAGGTCATGGTTGCCCGGGAACTGGGATTGCATTACCTGAAATTCTTCCCGGCAGAGGCAGCAGGTGGCACGAAAACCCTGGCCATGTTCAGGGAACTGTTCCCCGACACCTGCTTTTGCCCGACCGGCGGCATCAATGCAAGCAACTATAAGGACTACCTGAGCCTGGACAACGTGTTCTGCATCGGCGGCAGTTGGCTGGCGCCGCGGGAACAGGTAGATACTGGCGACTGGGAGGGTGTCAAAAACGCAATCAGCGGACTGCCTGTTGTTAATCCATAGCAACCAGCGTTGACACATCAAACTAATACGGTAAAATGCCGTATTTATCAGGCAACCCAAGGATAACATTCAGAGTTTATGAACAGGAGGAAAGAGACATGGCAACCTTAGCCCGCTTTGACCTGAAACTGGACAGCGAAGACAAGGAGATGTTTGCCCAAGCTGCGAACCTGATGGGAACCACCATGGCGGGATTTGTGCGCTCTGCCGCAAAAGAAAAAGCAAGGGAGGTCATTGACCAGGAAGCAAGACTCGTCCTGACACGACGTGATTTTGACGCCTTCAATGCTGCGCTGAATCGTGATTTTACTCCTAACCGGCATCTGCAGGCAGCCTTGACTACAGCACGCAAGACTGTAAATCGTGCTTGAAGAGCAACAGCTTAACTCCAAGCTCCATAATCCCAGTAAATTTGATTGTGGAACGCTGGAACTGAATCATTATCTTGCGCGCTTTGCTACGCAGGACCGACGCCGCAATCTCTCCCAGGTGCGTATTCCGGCGAACGTGAACACTGATTCCGTTCGAACGTGAACACCTGTTCCGGTTCATTGTGAACACTGGGTCACGCAACGCGTGGCGTGTGGTTAATTTTTACCTCAAGTGTTCACGATGAGTCAACCATTCGTTGTTTTTTGCGCATAGATTCCCCCTTCAAGGTCAGTCGGTAGGCATTATGGATAAGTCGGTCGAGGATAGCATCGGCGAGGGTATTATCACCGATAACGGCATACCATTGGTCGACGGGCAGTTGACTGACTATCATCGTCGAGGTGGCCTGATAGCGGTCATCCATGAGGTGCATGAGGTCATGGCGTTGTGCGGTGTTGAGGGGTTCCATGCCCCAGTCATCGAGGATGAGCAGTCGGGTGTTGGCGAGTTGGCCCAGGCGTTTGTGGTAGCTACCGTCGGCCTTGGCCTGGGTGAGGGTGAGGAACAGGCGAGGGAGGCGGTAATAACGGGTGGAGGCTCCCTGCAGGCAGGCTTGGTGTCCCAGGGCACAGGCGATAAAGGTTTTACCTGCGCCGCAGGGGCCGGTGATGAGCAGGTTATGGGTGCGTTGCAGCCACTCACCCTGAGCCAGGGTGGCCACCTGCGCCTGTTGCAGGTTGCGGGGATGTTCATAATCGATAGCCTGGAGGGTGGCGCGCAGTTTGAAGTGCGCTTGGTGGATCAGGCGGTGCTGTTTGCGTTGTTCCCGTTGCAGGCATTCGGACTCGACCAGGAGGGCGAGTCGGTCGAGGAACGGGAGGGCCTCATAGGTGGCGGGTTGTTCGGTTTGTTGGGTGAGGGCCTGTGCCATGCCGGACAGGCGCAGGTCGCGCAGGCGGGTGAGTGTGTGGGCGGTTGCGGTCATGGTTCTCTCTCCGGTTAGTTGAAGTGGTGCGGCCCGCGGATATTCTCATGGTCCTGGGGCAGCGGTGGGGTGGACTCTGTGTTGGGGGCATCAGCCACCCGGTCCTGGTTTGACTGCAGGAGGTGTTTCACCTGTTTGAGGCGCACCAAGCCGGCCTGGTTGGCGCGTCGGCAGGCGGCATTGAGGCGGTGGTTGGGGTAGCGTTTGCTGAGTCCGAGCAGCCCCAGGCAGGTGCGATAGCCCTGTTCCGGATGGTCCCGGCTTTTGAGTTGCCGGCTGACCCAGGCGTGCACGTCCGGGCCGAGTTGCGTGGCCCAGCGTTGGAGGCGCGCGGGCGACCACTGTTGCTGTGCCCGGTGGTGTGCGGGCATGTGAGCCGGGTGGGTGGTGAAGCCGTACCCGTCCTGGCGCGGATGGGTGGCGACGCAGCGTTGGCGGAAGTAGAGTTCAATCAAGGTGTTGGAGGCGTGTAACTCAACCCGTTCGCCCACATACTGGTGCGGTACGGAGTAATAGCGCTGCTGGTATTGGACGTGGTAGTCGATATGGACGGTGGCCGATTTGATGTGAACATGCTCATAGGGATGGGCGGGCAAGGGCTTTAAGGCGGGTTTATCGAGGGCGTCAAAGGCCGTGCGTCGGCTGCCGGGCCGGCGTTTGAAGGGGCGATTGTTGAGGTCGGTCAGCAGGGTGGCGATATGGCGGTTGAGCTCATCGAGGTCGAAGAACTGGTGATGTCGCAGGCGGGCCAGGATCCAACGCTGCACCAGCAACACGCCTTGCTCGGCCTTGGCTTTATCGCGCGGTTTATAGGGGCGTGCGGGGAGGATGGCGGTTTGGTAGTGCTCGGCCCATTGCTGGTAGCTGGGGTTGATATCGGGGTCGTAGCGGCAGGCGCGGCTGACGCCGCTGCGCAGGTTATCGGGGACGATGAGTGCGGGGACTCCGCCAAAGAAGGTCATGGCGCGGGTATGGCTGCCCAGCCAGTCGGGGAGCGATTGGGTCCAGGTGGCCTCGGCGAAGGTATAGTCTGAGGCGCCGAGCACCGCGACAAAGAGCTGCGCCGGGTGTGCCTCCCCGGTGCCGGCATCGATGATGGGCACGGTATCGCCGCCGTAATCGACGAAGCACTTCTCCCCGGCTTTGTGCGTCTGGCGCAGGGTGCGTTGCTGCTGGCTGAGCCAGTGCCGGTAGCGGTCGCAGAACTGGGAGTAGCTGTAACACCGGTTCGGGTAGCGCCGGGTGTATTCCTCCCACACCAGTTGCCGGGTCGTGTGCGGCCGCTTCATCTCGTCGTGGACCGCCGCCCAGTCCGGTGCCTGGCAGCGCGCGCCCGTACCGGTATCGGCGCCGGGGTAGAACAACGCGGCCAACCGGGCCTCGTCCAGTTCCCCCGGCAACGGCCAGACCAGGTGCAATGCCTCAGCCCGGCTGATGAGTTTCTGTACGCTGCCGACACTGAGCTTGGTGCTGCGGCTAATGGCGCGGATGGACAGGCCGGCTTGTAGCCGGAGCCGTAAGGTCTCTCGTAGTTTACGCATGGTCACTCGCTGGGTTGGCATGGTGGGCTCCTCCAAAATGGAGATAACCTACCACTGGGTTACAAGTCCCACGCGTGGCGAGTGATTCCGGTGCAACGTGAACGGCTATTCCGGGAACATGAACACCGATTCCGGAAACGCCCGAAACGTGTTCACCTTCAACCGGAATCCGTGTTCACGATGAACCGGAATAGGTGTTCACGTTCAACCAGAATAGGTGTTCACGATGAACCAGAATCCGCGTTCACGTTCAACCGGAATACGCACCAGGTTTATGTTCTGATTGATACCGACAAACCAACCCATATCCTCGGTTACTATACGTTAAGCGCCGCCCAGGTTGAGATTGAACAGATATCTGAAGAAGAACGGCGGCGTCTCCCACGTTATCCTGTCCCCTGTTTTCGTATGGGCCGGTTTGCAATTCAACGGGACTTGCAGGGCATGGGCTTAGGCAAACACTTGCTCGGATGTGCAGTAGACCGCTGTCTGCAAGCCAGACGTGAAGTGGCCGCATACGCGCTGCTCGTGGATGCAATAGACGCAAAAGCAAAATCATTCTATGAGCATTTCGGATTTATTGCTTTTGCTGACGCGCCTCTCTCCCTGTACTTGCCTATGAGCTGATGTTTACAACTGCTACCATATAAGGTAACATTTATGGAATGGGGAAAATACGTCGTAACAACTTTGTTTTCCTGACATGGAAAGGTGACCACTCCCCTCGGCATGTTCACGTATACAAGGATTCGAAACTTGTCGTGAAGTATGACCTCGAAAACAGGCAAGTTATGAAAGGAAGAATCAGCAGGGCTTTGTTAACAACCATTACCGCGCTGGAAAGAGAGGGTTTGCTATGAAAATACGTAGTGTGGAAATGAATAATCGGAAAAACGAGTTTACCATTACAACCCGGTCCGGTTCTGTTTATGCGTTTCCGTACACGAAAGCAGTGCCTAGGCCCGGGCGGGATAATCGTATCAAACAGCTATTTGTTGATGAGGAGCTGGCAAGTGAGGCATTCACGTATCTCCTGGAATCAGGCGAAGAGGGTTCGATTCACATAGAGCAAATACTCGAATACAACGATGATCCGGCTTATTTTGCCGAGTTGCTGATCTACAAGTTATCCGTGGAAGCCAGGAAACGCGTGGAAAAAAGTGGTATGAGCAGGAGGCAACTGGCCCAACGCCTGTCAACATCCGTTCCGCAACTGTATCGGTTACTGGACCCTTCCAACTCCAGGAAATCCGTCAGGCAATTAATCACTCTTTTGTATGTGCTCGATTGTGACCTGAACCTGGTCGTGAAAAACCGGCAGGAAGCCGCATGAGAGAACCATAGGGAGAACACCTGCCGGAAAGGACTCTCCGGGTAAAAACGTGAGAGCGGCGCTCCTTCCTGTTATTGCAAAGACCCGGTATTATTCGTTATCAACTCTTCGATAACGGCTTCCGGATAGCTGAGCAACCTGCCGAACTGCCGGGCTATATCCCGGCGTGCCTTGCCGGTGTAGGAACCAGCGGCCTCCAGTTCGGCCTTGCCTTGTTTCAGCGCCAGGTATGCATCCAGGGTGCCGCCCTGGTAGATCAGCAACACGTGCTTGCCGACGGCGACGTCAGCCGGAAACAGGTCGGTGACAATCAAATCGGTCTCGCGGTACAGCAACACCTCTTCTTCCTCGGCAATTCGTTGTGCATCGTCCAGCAGGTCATCCATTTCCCCGGGGGTAACCGCCGCGCTCAATGCCAGGGTCTTGACGCCAACCCGAACCATCTCGGCGAAGGTGGACAGTCCGCCCAATGTGTAGGAGCGCTGATCAATCTGTCTGTTCATATCAGTCGCCTGTTCTGCAAAACACGAGATTGGAATGATCAGGAACAGAAAAAACCCTGCTGCCCGAAAGCAGGAGGGTTTTTTGCTGAATGTGATGATGTTGGTAATCAACAATTACTTGCTGTACAGACTCAGGTTTACCCCGGCTATCCTGAAGTGAGGCCGTATGCGGAAACCGCCAAGCCCGAAGTTTTCCTGGGTGCCGGTGTAATAGTTCTTGTCGAATACATTTTCGATATAGGCAGTGATACTCCAGCGCTCACCGGAAATGCCGGCACGCAGGTTCACGATGTCATAACTGGGAACCCGGAACGGAAAGGCTGGCCTGGGCCACGGGAAAGGAACACCGTTGCCAAAACCATCACCGTTGAACTGGGTATCGTACCCACGCTCCTGGGTGAGTGCATTATCCAGTATTGGCAGTCCTGCTACGGTCGCTTCGACATCAGAGGTGATACTGCTGCGATAGCTCCACTCTGCCCGCAGAAAACCATTAAGGCCTCCCATGTTGACATCGTATTGACCAAACAGGTTGGCAGTCCACTTCGGCGCCCGCGGTACGGTGACACCGTCAAGGTCAAAAGCCATGTTGTTGACGACAAACGGATCGTCCTCGCCAAAATCCTTGAATTCGGCATCGAGGTAACCTACACCGCCACCCACCACGAAATTATCCATCACCAGCGCCTGGGCCTCCAGTTCAAACCCAATGGATTCTGCCTGGGAATTGATGATCTGGAAGTTATTCAGGATCTCATCCTCGTTAATGATGATCTCCACCGAGGGTATCTGCAAATCCTCCCAATCCATAAAGAAGAACGCGCCATTGACCTGCACGCGACCGTCGGCGCCACGCCACTTGGCGCCCACCTCATAATTCCACAAGGATTCCTTGCTGAAAGGAATAGTCGAACCATCGGCTTCAAAGATCGTCAGGCCGCCCGGCTTGTAGCCTCTCGATACCGACGCATAGGCATTCAGGTTATCGTTAGGCGACCAGTTCAAGACGAAGCGCGGGGTAATGGAGTCCGTGCTGACGCTGCCGGTGAAATAACCCCGGGTCAAGCGTGGATCACTGGGGTCCGGCGCATTGAAATCCCGGTATTCGTCCAGGGGCTGCTGGGAGAAATGAACGCGCCCAAAACGAAAGCTCTGTGACTTGAGGTCGTGCTCGGTGTAACGCACGCCGACCGTGGCTTTCAGTTGTTCGGTGAATTGCCAGTTGGCCTCGGAAAATACCGCCCAGCTTTCCGAATCGAAAGTCTCAATGTTCGAGCCGGCAATGATGTCGCCTTCATTCAGACAGAAGAAACAGGTAACAGTGGCGATTGTGCCGTCAGGCGCAAACGTCTCCGGGATACCGACGTAGAAGTTATCACTGCCGATCGGACTGACACCGTAGGTATCCGCATCATCGTTGGAATAGAAAGCACCGACAGTCCAGTCCCAGGTATCAGACTCAAGGTTAAAACGAACCTCCTGGCTGAAGGTATCGCCGGTGCGCCCGCCGTAAGTCCGGTATAGCGAATACTGCACCAGGTCCTGGTCGAACTGGCGATGGCTGGTGGTCTTCATGACACCCGTGATGGAACGCAAGGACCAGTTATCACCCTGGTAATTCAGGCGCGCATTGAAGATGTTCTGCCGGTTCTTGTTAAACTCGTAAAAGTCCTTGTTGATAACCCGGCGCTCATCCGGGTAAAAACCCGAACCGGCATCGACAGGGAACAACTCAGCAAATGGTCTGAAGGTGTCTGCGCCCGGTTCAACCGGCAGCAGCCAGGGCGTTGAATTAGGCGTATCAAAGTCCATTATCCCGGAGTTGACGTTGGTGTCGGTGCCGTCATTTTCCACGCTGCGCATGAATGACACGTCCGCGGTAAATGCCTCGGTTGCCTCCCAGCGCGCCGCGATGCGAAAGCTGACGTGATCATAGGCGTCATCATTCCCGGTCGGACTTAAGTTCTTGAGAAAACCGTCGCTTTCCTCGTAGTACACGTTGCCGCGCACGAACAGGCTATCAGTCACCGGCGCATTCACGATGGCGCCCACTTCCCAGGTGTTAAAGCGCGAATAGCCACCGTTTATCTCGTATTCCATTTCGTCATGGGGCAGCTTTGTCGTGAGGTTCAAGGCGCCGCCGGTTGCGTTACTGCCGAAATAAGTCCCCTGCGGACCGCGCAGCACTTCCAGGCGCTCCAGGTCTTGCAGTTGCGGGTTCGCAGTCTTGGTCGCGTTATTGGCAATATTGAATTCATCCAGGTAAATGCCGAAACTGTTGGACAGCCCGCCGACACCGGTAAAGGAATTGGCGAAGTCACTGACGCCGCGCATGCTGATGCCCACAGAGCGATGACCGGTCTCACCGTCTTCGGTGAAATTTACATTCGGAGTGATCTTGAAATAGTCCTTCGCCTCCTTGAGATGTTGCTGCTCGAGGGTTTCTGACGAAAATGCCGTGATCGATACCGGCACATCCTGCAGGCTTTCTTCGCGCCGTTGTGCAGATACAACAATTTCTTCCAACTCCTGCGCGGCCACTGAGGGGGTCAGGGCAATAGCCGCAACAACCGCAAGCCAGTTATATTGCTTCATATTTTTTCTCCAGAATAACAATAAGTTATTATCAGCCAGGCAAAATACTATCAGGCAACAAGCCTACTCAGGCAGTAACTTCCCGCATTGTAAACCTAAACCAAACAAAAAAACAACTTTATTGTTCAGACGCAACACTTACGGGACAGGATCGTGCTGATTGGCGCCGGGGTTCAACGCCTTCAGGGTATCGATAATCCGTTTCAGCCCCAGTTCAACCTTATCGGGTTTTGTCCTGCCGTAACACACGCGTATATAGTCGTCCCCGCTTGGCCCGTAATAACCGCCCGGCGTTACGACTACCCGGGCCTGCTCCATTAACAGCCTCGCAATTTGTGCGCCGCTGCCCAGAGCAGAGACGTCGGCCAGGCAATAGGTACCGGCTTCGGGCAGGTGACAGGAAATTCCCGGGAGAGTGTTGAGCATTGCCACCGTCTTTTGTCGCAGTTCGTCCCACTCTCCAAGCCACTGGTCGAGGAAATCCTGCGGGCCGCGCAAGATATCGACACCAGCCCGTAACGCCGCGGTATTCGGGGTAAAACTGCTCAACATGGAGTAGTGCCGCAGCGCCTTGATGATGTCGGCAGGCCCCACAACATAGCCGGCTTTCAACCCGGCACAAAGATAACTCTTGGCAAAACTGGACACGCAGACAGTCTGGTTGCGCATGGCCGGCACGGTAATCATCGAAACAAACTGGTGCGGAGGATAAACAATTTTTTCATAAACCTGATCTTCGACCGCCAAAATACCGTGCCGGCGCAACCACCGACCCAGGCGCGCAAGCAAATCCCGGCGGAAAACATGGCCGGTGGGGTTGTCGGGATTGACCAGCACAAAGGCCCGGGTACGGGGAGTCAGGAGCCGGTCCAGTTGTGCTTCCATGGCCTCAGCGTCAACCGACCAGCCCTTGCCGCTGCTCAGCGGGATGGTCCCGACACGCGCGTCCAGGTAGGCAGGGATCAGGTAAGACAAGGTGTAACCCGGGTCAAACGTGATAACCTCGTCCCCGGGGTTCAACAGGACGCTGAGGACAGCAAACAGGCCCTCACCTGCGCCGTGACAGGGAATGACCTCACTGCCCGGATCAACGTCAACCTTGAAATCATCGCGAAACTTGTCCGCCACCGCCTGATTGAATGCCGGCACCGGTTGAATTTTCTGGAAACCTTCCTCAACCGCATTCAGCCCCGCCTGCCGGATGTGAGCGGGGAGTGGTTGCCAGCCGCCTGACAGGTTGAGAAAAATGGTCTCGGGATCATTCCGCACCGTTGCCGGGATTTCATCGAAACCATGCCAGGCCGGATGCGTTTCGGCGCGCCTCAAGCCCTTGCTGAATTTAACCCGCATTTCTCACCCATGTCTGCTCCGGTTCGGACATGCTTGTGATCTTATCCGTTTATCCCTGCCAATGCAGCCTGCCGCTACCCTTCGTTGCCGGCGCCACAGACACGATACATCAATGCCAGGAACAAGGTCACCGCGCCAGCGAAGGAGACACTGTAAACCACAAACGTCGGCTGTCCCATGATAAAGGGCTCAATGCGATTGAAAACAGTCACCGCCGGCCACAGCGACGCGCCAATCAGGAGCGCCGCGATCGGAAGATAGATCCTTTCCCAGCGCAGCTTGAACCAGGCCGACGCGGTTTCCCTGCCGGCAGCCTTGTACACGGCAATAATGCCGGAGTCATTAGGCCGCGTCAGCAAGCTGACCAGCAACAGGGAAATAACATTCACAAACAGCCCGATCAAACCCGCATGAACACCAAAAGGATTTTTAACAGGCCCGAAAGTGAACCAGGCCAGTGTGAGGATACCGCTCACCAGCCCGGCCATGGCTCCCCAACCGTTCGCGCGCCTTAGATAAAAGGCGCTTATCACGGCAGGCAAAAACTGTACGCCGATCCCCAGGGCAATCAGGGAAATATGGGTGATTGTGGCCGGCCTGGTGATGGAGAGCGCATAGGTCACCAGGATAATGAAGACGATCAGGTACTGGATGATACGCTTCAACGTCCGTTCTTCCATACTGGTGTAAGGACGCACCAGATCATTGCCCACAGTGGACGCCGCCGCAAGGCTCAGCGCCGAACCGGAAACCATTGCTGCGGATAATCCCCCCGCACAGAGCAGGCCCACAAGCCAGGGGGGCGCGATCTCCAGTATCATGACGATCATGATGGTATCCGCCTCGGCCAGGCCGGGCTTTACCAGCGCGCCGGCAAAACCGATGATCAGCACGGCGTAAACGGCAAGCGCATAAACAGGAGCGATGATGGCCTGTTTACGGATGAAGGACGGCCGTGCCGCGCTGTAGAAGTTGATAAACAGGTACGGGCCCATGTGTACGCCCAGCAAGCTCACCAGAATGGATGAACTCCAGAAGGCATAGCCGAAGGCGCCATCCGTTCCGGACAGGGTCAGGTGCGACGGCATTGTGCGTGCGAGAGTGCGATACATATCCTCCAGTCCATTGAAGTGTTGTGTCACCACCACGCACGCGATAGCGACAATCACGGAAAGCATGAATATGCCCTTGAACACGGCAACCCTGCTGATTGACCTCAAACCGCCCAACACCACGTAGACGGTGACCACCACAAATGCGATCAGGCTTCCAAGCCAATATGGCACCAGCCCCTGTGTAGAGACTTCGAAGATATAACCGGCGCCTATCATTTGCATGGTCAGGCTGGCGATAAGCGCAAAAATCGCGACAACCGCCGCCAGCGCCCCCAGGGACCGACTCTCAAACCGGGCCGCTAAAAACTGCGCCTGGGTCATCAGGCCCAGTTGTTTGCCTGCGCGCCATATTTTTGGTCCAAGCCAGAACGACATCATGGAACTGAGCGCAATAGCCACCAGGGAAAACAACACCACGGCGCCGTGTCCGTATGCCCATCCCGGAAATCCCAGAAAGGTACCGGCGCTGTAGAATTCAGCTACCCCGATGAAAAAGATGGGCCAGAGACCCAGGCTGCGCCCGGCAATGACATGGTCGCTGACAGTACTGTTTTCCGCAGCGCGCCTGGGAATACCCAGGTACAGCACGACACCAAGAAACAGAATAATGATCAGCAGGACCATAACAGTGCATAATAGGCAAAACGCCTTGAACCTGAAGGGTGAATGGCATTCTGATCTTATCTCAGCCCTGTTACTGATGCCACCGAAATGAAAATCGACTTTTCACCCGACCTGATTCTCTATAACGGGAAGATAGTGACTGTAGACAGCCGGTTTGCGGTCGTGGAAGCCGTCGCCGTCTACGGCGAGAAATTCGTGGCCATCGGCAACAGCGCTGCTATCCGGGACCTGGCTGGCAAGCATACGAGCAAAGTCGATTTGCAGGGTCGTTGCGTCGTTCCGGGCCAGATGGACAACCATGTGCATTTCCTGCTGGCCGGCCTCGATGGCCTGCAATCAGGCGCCAAAGTCAATATAGCCACCCTGCAATCGATAGAAGCAATACTGGATGCCATTCACAAACGCGCGCAAAGCACGCCGAAAGGTGAATGGATCGGCACCTCCTGCATGTACCGGGGCGCATTAAAAGAGGGACGCTTCCCGACCCGGGCCGACCTGGATAAAGTCGCTCCCGACCATCCTGTTTATATTTTCCAGTCCGGCAAGAATATCATCGCCAACAGTTATGCCCTGAACCTGGGCGGCATCGGCAGGCACTCACAAAACCCCACAGAACCTGAAGGCTGGATCGTCAGGGATGAGGATGGCTTGCCGACCGGGCATCTCATCGCCGGCGCCGGCGACCTGGCGCGCAAGGTCTGGTGGGAAAAAGCGGGACAGCCGGTCAAAAAATGGGACTTTTTGTATTTCGACCGGGAAACACAGTTAGCGGCCATCGAGGCGCAGCAAGCCATCTATCACGCCTGCGGCGTTGTCAGTGTGCGTGACATGGGCGTCTCGATAGACGAACTGGATACGTATATCGAAGCAAACCGCAGCGGTTTACTCAAAATCAGGACCGACCTGATCCTGGGACTGCCGGCCAGGTACATGACGGAGGAAGAGATTACCACTTCGTTGGACTGCTATTTCGGCCCGAAACAGCACCTGGGTGATGACATGCTCAAAATTGGCGGCATCAAACTGGTCGTCGTCAACGATGGCTGGTGGGCCTACAGTCCGGAGAAAGCGCGCTTTCTGATCCGGGAGTACAACAGACGCGGCTGGAACATGAGTATCCATATCAACAGCGGAGGCGCGGATGACTCCAGCGAACTGGTGATCGCGGCGCTCGAAGAAGCGGACAAGGAAAACCCTGTTGCCGGCCGCAGAATAAGTTTTGAACACGGTTTCGGCCTGGGCCGGCCGGATCATATCCGCAGGTCCGGGGACCTGGATATCATTTTTGGCGCCAATCCGGTACTGTCCTACTACGCCGCGGCCCGTTCCATGCGTATGCATGAGATTATGGAGCGGGTGCGTATCGCAAAAATGACCGAGACGGACCCGTGGAAGCGCACGGTGCGCGACTGGGGATTGCCGCTGAGGGACTGGCTGGACGCGGGCCTGGTAGTGACCGGCGGCTCGGACAATCCTGCCGTTGTCTATAATCCGGAACAACCCTTTCTGGGGCAGTATGCTGCGCTGACGGGCAAAACCCTGGCGGGGGTTCTACTGCCTGGGCAGACCGTGACCCGGGAAGAGATGTTACGCATGTACACCATCAACGTAGCTTATTCATGCTGGCAGGAAGATCTGCGCGGTTCCATCGAAACGGGCAAGCTGGCTGATATGGTAGTGCTGGACCGGGACATTCTCGAGTGCACGGATGAGGAAGTAAGGGATATACAGGTATTACAGACTTACGTGGGCGGTGAACTGGTATTCGAGAACAGTCGTTGAATGACCATGCGCTCACAAGCGACAGACCTGCCGGTTCCGCCTGATGGCGACCGGCGCGCAGCCATCCCTGTCACAATCCTGACCGGCTTCCTGGGGAGCGGCAAGACCACCCTGGTGAACCATATCCTGGGGTCCGGACACGGATTGAAGGTGGCGGTCATCGTTAATGATTTCGGCGACATCAGTATCGATGACAAACTGATCAGCCACCAGGCGCAGAATATTGTTGAACTGGCCAATGGTTGTGTCTGCTGCAGCATGCAGGGTGACCTGCTGCGGGCTATACGTCAGGTCACAGACGCGACACTTGATATTGATTACATCCTGCTCGAAACGTCAGGATTATCCGACCCCCTGCCTGTTGCCGGCTCCATTTTGAATAACGGGCCGAGCAATGCCGTGCGGCTTGACGGCATCGTGACCCTGGTTGATGCCTGGAATTTCGATGCCAACCTTGATCACGCCGAAGTCGCCTTCAGCCAACTGGTTAACACCGACCTGATATTGATAAACAAAATCGATCTGGTAGAGGAACATATTCCGGCACTGATCCGGCAGGGCATCAAGAAAATCAATCGCTCGGCAAGAATGCTCACCTGCGTTAACGGCAAGGTTGACCCGCGCTTGCTGATTGACGTAAATATCACCCGGTTGCAACAGCGTTGGGGCCGGCATCCTGACCCGGATGACGGCAGACACTCCCACGAACATGATTTGGCGGATTTCGACAGTATCTCTTTCGAAGCCGACAAGCCGTTTGAAGAGAAACTCTTCAGGGCATTCATTACTGAAATTCCACCTGAAGTGTACCGGGGTAAAGGGATAGTAAACATCGCCGGTGACGACTACCGCCACCTGCTTCAGCTTGTCGGAGAACGTTGTGACGTGACGGCAGACAGGCCGTGGCTGCCCGGTGAGAAACGCAGAACACAACTGGTCTTGATCGGGCGCGGATTGGGTGACACCAACCTGCAGGAAAGATTGGAGCACCTCTAATGACGAACGTGGTACGATTTATTCCATGAACTCCGTTATCATTCAAATCAAAGACTTAAACAAGTGGTACGGCGAGTTCCACGTGCTCAGGGATATCAACCTCCAGGTTCGGGCGGGTGAGAAGATCGTCATCTGCGGCCCGTCCGGTTCCGGCAAGTCCACGCTCATCCGCTGTATCAACGCCCTGGAAGGCTACCAGTCAGGGGCTTTGTCGGTGCGGGGGACAGCCCTGAACGACAATAAGGACGTGCGCGCGGTGCGGGAAAACGTGGGCATGGTATTCCAGCAGTTCAACCTGTTTCCGCACCTGAGTGTGCTGGAGAACCTCACCCTGGCGCCGCTCAGGGTACGGAAAATGAGTGAACATGACGCGCTGGAACGGGCGCAACATTATTTAAGCCGGGTAAAAATGCAGGACTACGCGCACAAGTTCCCAGCGCAGTTATCCGGCGGCCAGCAGCAGCGGATCGCGATTGCGCGGGCCTTGTGCATGAAGCCTGAAATCATGCTGTTTGATGAACCCACCTCCGCCCTGGACCCGGAGATGATCGGCGAGGTGCTTGATACCATGAGCGAACTGGCCGCCTCCGGCATGACCATGCTCTGCGTCACTCATGAGATGGGCTTTGCACGCCGGGTGGCGAACCGCATCATCTTCATGGACGAGGGCCGTATCATAGAAGAAAACGACCCGGAAAATTTCTTTAACAACCCTGCCTCAGACCGGCTCAGGACATTTTTGAGCCAGATATTGCGACATTGACAGTTTACATTCGAAAATTCCTGAAAAATTCACGATGACCATGATGACCGGCGCCGAGGCGCTTATCAATTCGGTACGCCAATACGGTGTCGATACCCTGTTCGGCCTGCCGGGCGGGCAGACCTACCACTTGTTCGATGCGGTCTATAACGCCGGCGACCGCGTCAGGGTTTTCAATTCCCGCCATGAGCAGGGCGTGGCGTACATGGCCTACGGCTATGCCCGTTCCACCGGCAAGGTAGGAGTTTATTGCGTTGTCCCGGGCCCCGGTGTGCTGAACACCACCTCGGCCCTGTGCACCGCATACGGCGGGAACGAACGGGTGCTGTGCCTGGCCGGGCAGATCCCGTCGGAATGGATCGGCAAAGGGGTCGGTTTCCTGCATGAGATACCGGACCAACTGGGCATCCTGCAACGCCTGACCAAATGGGCGGAGCGCATAGAGACACCGGCTGAGGCCCCGTCACTCGTCAACCGGGCCTTCCGGGAAATGCATTCCGGACGCCCGCGCCCGGTTGCCCTGGAGATGGCGCCCGACATCATGGGCAAAGAGGAAGCGGTGGAACTGCCCCCGCCGCCCCCACTCCCGCAACCTGTACAGGCCGACCCCGACCTGATCGAAGCGGCGGCGCGCCTGCTCGGCAGAGCAAAAAACCCGTTAATCGTCATCGGCCACGGTTGTGTGGAGGCCGGCGCCGAACTGCTGCACGTGGCGGAAATGCTGCAAGCGCCCTGCACCGCGCTGTGGAACGGCAAGGGCGTTATCGACGACCGGCATTACCTGAGCCTGCCCTACAGCGCCGGCCATCAACTCTGGGCCACGGCGGACGTAGCGCTGGCGGTAGGTACGAGACTGGACAACCCGCAATTGCAATGGGGTCTTGACGATGACCTGAAGATCATCCGCATCGATATCGACCCCGCACAGATCACCAGGCTCGCCACACCGGAAATCGGCATCGCCGCCGATGCAAAATCCGCCCTGGCGGACCTGGCCGCAGTACTGGCGCGCCACAACATTGCCCGAAAATCACGCGCACAGGAATTGACCGACCTGAAGGCGGCCACGTTCGCACAATACGAGCAGAATGTCGGCCCGCAAATGCGCATCCTGAAAGTCATCCGGGAAGAATTGCCGGAGGACGGTTTCCTGGTGGATGAGATCACCCAGGTGGGCTATGCCTCATGGTACGGTTTCCCCGTGTACCGGCCCCGGCATTTCATCAGCAGCGGCTACCAGGGCAACCTGGGCTACGGTTACAGCACCGCCCTGGGCGTACAAGCCGCGCACCCGGACAAAAAAGTCGTGGCGCTGGGTGGTGACGGCGGCTTCATGTACCAGGCCACGGAACTGGCGACCGCGGTGAAATACCGCCTCAATCTGGTCAACATCGTCTTCAACAACAACGCCTACGGCAACGTAAAAAGAGCCCAGCAGGAAGAGTTCGGCGGCAACGTCATCGGCTCAGACCTGACCAACCCGGACTTCGTGCGCTTCGCAGAAAGCTTCGGCGCCCCGGGCTTCCGGGCAGAAACCCCGGAACAGTTACGCCAGGCCCTCAAAGCCGCCTTCGAGGAACCCGGCCCGGCACTGATCGAAATGCCCGGCGCCGACATGCCCAGCCCCTGGCCGTATATTTTACTTCCCCGGGTCCGGTCATGAAAATGATTGTATTACTCTACATTCCAGACTACATTTTGCCAATGTCATAGAGAATTTGCTACGGCGTTCAGTATCCTGCTGATTTGGTTGCGATATGATTCCTACAAAGCTGAACATTTTGATTTCTTCAAAATGCTGCTGCGTTCAAGCCTTGCCGGCATTGTGATCGGTAGCGTCGCGACTTACTTCATAAAGAAGTAAGGGTAGATTAACGAATGGAATTCGCCTTTGTATTGTAATGGAATAAGGCGCATTTTCTCGAGTTATATTGTCAAATCTGGTGTATGGCCTCATAATCAGGCGGCCACCACACTTGTCAATAATACGGCACAAATTCAATAATGTCGCTTGATATTGTTTTATTTTAAGCTAAAATTGACAAATTAATGTTATTAATAGCCTATAAACCCTGCTATAGGTCCAATCATGATTCACACATACCGATTCAAGAACTTTTTTTCGTTTGCTGAGGAAACGGAGGTCTCCTTTGTGCTCAATAGACAGGTTCCGGACTCGGATCTGGTATTCGAGAGCCCGAGTGGTGCACGCCTGTCGAAATTACTGACGGCTATCGGTCCAAATGCCTCCGGTAAAACCAATGTGTTGAAGCCCCTGTCATTTCTAAGATGGTTTATTCCACATTCGTTTACTACCAGCAAGCCGGGCGATGAAATTCCGATTCAGCCTCATTTTTTCTCTGACACGGCAGACAGTGAGTTCGAAATCGATTTCGAGGACGAAGGTAAACATTATCGCTATTCGCTGGTCGCCAACCCGCAACGGGTCATACATGAATCCTTGCGCCTCAGGACCAGCAAGTTTTTTAGCTACATTTTCCGGCGTGACTGGTCAGAGACATCTTCAGCTTACGACATACGTCAGCAGAATTTCGGATTTGCAGCGCGTGAGGCTGAAAAAGTCCGCCAGAATGCATCGCTGATCTCAACCGCGGCCCAGTACAATGTCTCCTGTGCACGAGAACTGGTAAGTTATTTCAGACGGTTCTATTCCAATGTGGTGGATACTGGCCGGGTTCATTTTGAGACAGGCGACGTGTTCGAGATAACGGAATTTTTTCATGGTCGTCCGGCTTTACATGCGCAAATGTCAGATATTCTAAGTAACCTGGATTTGGGTATAGCCGAGATAATCATTGAATCGCATACTTATGTGAATAAGGAATCCGGAAAGAAGGAAGAGACCAAAACTCCGTTCGGCATACACCGCTATGGTAAGCAAGAGCAAAAGCTACCACTGTGGTATGAATCCAGTGGTAGCCAGGCAGCATTCGTTCTATTGAAGAAGATATTACCGGCCCTCGAGCATGGCGGAATTGTTATCATCGATGAGATGGAAGCTGACCTGCATCCGGATATGATTACTGAAATGCTTGATCTGTTTATAGATTGTGAGCGCAATCCTCACAATGCACAGATTATCTTTACCTGTCATGCGCATGATGTTCTTAATATATTGCAGAAGGACCAGGTCCTGCTCATCGAGAAAGACCCCGATGGCTTCAGCGAGGCATGGCGACTGGGTGATATGAAGGGTATTCGGCGGGATGACAATTTGTACGCCAAATACCGTGCCGGCGCCTACGGCGCTATTCCAAACATCTAACAGGTCGTAACATGCCTTCCCGGGCAAGACGCGCGGCACGTCATACCATCCTGCTGATCGGTGAGGGAGCAACTGATTCAGCCTTTCTCAAGCATATAAAGTCTCTGTACATCAGCCGGGGACGTGGTGTGAGTGCCAAGATAAATAATGCCCGCGGTAAAGGGCCTGATCATGTGGTGAATTATGCTATCAGGCAGCGTCAAAATGCGGCCTATGACCGAGTTGTAGCACTACTTGATGCCGACCTTGAAATGTCGGCGGCGGCACGCAGGCGGGCCAAGTCAAAAAAGATACACATCATAACAGCAGAACCTTGTCTCGAAGGGCTGTTGCTCAAAATTCTTGGTGAGTATGTGCCAGCCACGAGCGCTGAATGTAAGGCGCGAGTGGGCGATAAACTTCCGGCCCGACTGGCTGCACCAGAAAACTATCAGGAGAAATTTCCGAAGCATTTCTTGAACAAGCGGAGAGATGATGTTCCTGAACTTGGGATATTGCTGGATTACTTGCTGTTTAACGAATAAGACCGGGAGTTCAGAATGTGTTCAAATGCGCTACTGGATTATCGTAGCCCATCTATTTTACACAAATCACCGCTTATAAACAGACGCCTTCCGCTCCAGCCAGGCGCTGTAGCGGGACAGGGTGAAGCAGAACAGCCAGAAAAACAGGGCCGCGAACAGGTAGCCGGTGGCGCTGACGCCGGGGCTCAGCCAGGCGGGGTCGGAGGCGGCGCTTTGCACCATGCCCAGCAGGTCGAACAGGCCGATGATCAACAGCACGGTGGTTTCCTTGAACAGGCCGATGAAGTTGCTGGTGATCTGCGGCAAGGCCACGGGAACAGCTTGCGGCAGGATGACCAGGAAGGTGCGTTGCCAGTAGCCCAGTCCCAGCGCTTCGGCCGCCTCGTACTGGCCTTTCGGAATGGATTGCAGCGCGCCCCGAATCGCCTCGGCCATGTAGCAGGACATCAAGACCGTCAGCGCCAGCAAGGCTCGTAAAAGCTTGTTGATCTCCAGTCCTGCCGGCATGAACAGCGGGAACATGATAATCGCCACGAACAGCACCACCAGCGCCGGCACGCTGCGCCAGAACTCGATCCAGGTGGCGCAGCAAACCCGTATCAGGGGGCTGGAGGAGCGCCGGCCCAGGGCCAGCAGCACGGCCAGCGGCAGGGAGGTGGACAGCACGAACAGCGCGGTGATGACGGTGAGGAAAAAACCGCCCCAGCTTCCGGTCTCCACGTAAGCCAGTCCGCCGTAGCCGCCCAGGAACAGCACCGCCCCGATCAGCGGCCAGGTAATAACCAGGCATACCACCACCCAGCGCTTGCCCGGGAAGCGAGGAATGAACAGCGGCAGTGCGGTGAGAATGATCAGGCCCAGGCCCAGGTTTACGCGCCAGCGTTCCGCCTGCGGGTAGAGTCCGTACATGAACTGGTCAAAGCGTGCCCGGATGAACGGCCAGCAGGCCGCGCTTTTGTCAGGACAGTCCGCGGGGGTTGACCCCAGCCAGTAGGCGTCGATGACCAGCCAGTTCAACAGGGGGACACCCACCATGATGATCAAGTATATGCAGCCCAGGGTGAGCAAGGTGTTCAGGGGAGATGAGAACAGGTTGCCGCGCAGCCAGGCCAGGCTCTCAGGTAAGGCGCCCCGTGCGTTGTTCCCGGTCATCTTCAAGCACCCGTCAAGGCAATCTTCCTGTTATACCAGTTCAGGAACAGGGCGATGCACAGGGAGATGAAGGCATACACCGCCATGGTAATGGCCATGATAAACACCGGCTGCCCCACCAGGTTGTTCACCGTGCCGACAAACACCGACACCACTTCGGGATAGGCGATGGCCGCGGCCAGGGAGGTGCTCTTGAACAGGTTCAGGTAAACGGTTGTCAGCGGCGGGATGATGACGCGTAATGCCTGGGGAAACAGCACCAGCCGGACAGTGACAGAACGCGGCAAACCCAGCGAGTGCGCGGCTTCTGTCTGTCCGCGCGGGATGGAAGTAAAACCGGAACGCACAATTTCGCCGATGTAAGTCGCGTTATACATGGACAGCCCCACCACCAGGGCGAGAAACTCAGGCATCATGACCAGGCCGCCGCGGTAACCGAAACGGGTCTGTTGCGGAAACTCCAGTTGCGCGCCGGCGAACAGCACGACGGCGCCGGCAACAACTGCCAGGATCAGCAGGTTCCGGGAGGTCAGCAGGTTGCCGCTACGGGCTTCGGAGCGGACGTCGGCACGGTAAGCGGACTGCCGCGCCAGCCTGCGCAGCAAATACACCATTACACCGGCCAGCGCCAATACCGCCGCGATCCAGCCCCAACCCGGCCCGAAACTGAGCGACGGCATGAACAGCCCGCGGTTATTCAGGAAGATATAGTCCAGCAATTCCAGGCTCTCACTGCTGCGCGGCAGGGTGCGTAACACCACGAAATACCAGAAGAAAATCTGTAACAGGGAGGGGATATTGCGAAAAATTTCAATATAGGCGGCGGCAAGCCGGGACACCAGCCAGTTATCCGAGAGGCGCGCAAGGCCGATGATCATGCCCAGCGCGCTGGCGCCGGCAATGGCGACCGCGGCCAGCAGCAGGGTATTAAGCAGCGCAACGAGGAAGGCGCGGGCAATGGTGGAATCGGCGCTATAAGGAATCAGCGCCTGCCCGATCTCAAACCCGGCCCGCTTCCAGAGGAAATCAATACCGGAGTCAACGCCTAACCGCGCCAGGTTCTGCTGCGTGGTCAGCGCAACCAGGTACACCACTGTACCGATAATAAATAACAGCGCTACCTGGTAAGCGAGTTCCCGTTTCTCCACACTAGCCCCTAACCTGGCCAAGCCAGAACCAAACAGAATGCCATCTGTTCGTCATTCCTGCCCCCTCACCGGAATGGCAACGCCGAGTGCAGGCCGCCGTCTTTCCAGCTTGCGTTCAGCCCGCGTTGTACGCCCAATGGGGTGAAGTTCCTCTCCCACATATCGTTGTAGTTCCCTACCAGCTTGATGATGCGGTAGGCCCAGTCGTTGGACAGGCCGAGTTTTTCCCCGAAGTCGCCGTGCAAGCCCAGCAGGCGCTGGACTTCGGCATTCTGGGAATTTTCCCGCACGGCATCGACGTTGGCCTGGTTGATGCCCAGTTCCTCGGCGGCCACGCGTACGTTGAACGACCACAGTGCGATATCACGCCAGCGCGGGTCGTCCTGGCGCACCAGCGCGGCGAACGGCTCTTTGGAGATGACCTCATCCAGGATCACATGCTCGTCCCGGTCCGGCCAGTTGGCGATGCGCCCGGCGGTGGAAAGGCGCTCATTGGTGAACGCGTCACAACGGTCGGCATAATATGCCTGCAGGCCCTTGTCTATGTCGGCAAAGGTAACCGGCGTGTAGCGCATACCGTTGGCGGCAAAGTAATCGGCGATGTTCTGTTCCAGGGTAGTGCCCTGGGCAATGCAGATGGTGGCGCCGTCCAGGTCCAGCAGCGTCCTTATCCCGGCATCCCTGCGTACCACAAACCCCTGCCCTGCATACAAGTACACCCCAGTGTAATCCAGTCCCAGGGAGACGTCGCGAATGAAGGACCAAGTGGCGCCGTCCGGGAAAATGTCTATCTCACCGGACTGCAACAGGGTAAACACAGTATGCGGCGTCACCGGGACGTATTCGATGCGGACCTCGCCAAATACCGCGGCGGATATGGTCTTGCAATGGTCGATGTCAAACCCGACCCGCTGTCCCGAGTCGTCGATGCTGCTGAAACCCGGGCTGCTCTCAACAATGCCGCAACGTAGCTTGCCCCGTTCCCGCACCTGCTCCAGCGTACCGGCCGCCACCACTCCCGACGCCAGGAACAGCAGCGCCAGTAATCCCGGGACAGCTAGCCAGGACAGGCTGTATGCAGGGGCGGGGCTTGCGTACACACTTACTCCCCCTGCTCCTGCCGGGCGGCATAGGCGTCAAGCTGCTCCTGCGATGCTTCCTGCTGGTGCTTGTCTTTCCAGTCACGGTAAGGCATCCCGTAAACGATTTCCCGGGCCTGTTCGTAGTCCAGTTCCTCGCCCCGCTCCCCGGCCGCGGCGCGGTACCATTTCGACAGGCAGTTCCGGCAAAAACCCGCCAGGTTCATCAGGTCTATATTCTGCACCTCGGTATGTTCACGCAGGTACCCCACCAGATGGCGGAACGTGGCCGCCTCGATCGCTTGCCTGGTATCGTCATTCATATCTTTCTCCACTCATTCAAGGTTGTATTTTTGTATCCGGTAACGCAGGGCCATGCGGGTAATACCCAGTTCCCGCGCCGCCCTGGAAACATTGCCGTTGCATTTTTCCAGCGCATTTTTGATCAGCATCAGCTCCGCATCACCCAGTGTCAAGTCCCCTTCCGTTGCGGGAGACAGGTGCAAACCTGTCCCCGTTGCGGGCTGCGCCGGCGCGCTCAGGGCCAGGCTCTCGGGCGTCAGCTCACCACCGCCGGAGAGTAATACCGCGCGTTCAATCATGTGTTTCAGTTCGCGCACGTTACCGGGCCAGTGATACGACCTGAGCGCCTGCGCCGCCGCGGCAGACAGGCTGATGGCGGGAATGCCATAGCGCTTGGCATTCTGCTGCATGAAATGCCGGGCCAGCAACAGGACGTCATCTGCACGTTCCCGCAACGGCGCCAGCGTGATGGACAGCACGTTCAAGCGGTAATACAGGTCGGAACGGAATTCACCCCGGTGCGCCAGTTCGGCAATATCCCGGTTGGTCGCGGCAATGATCCAGGCCGCTACCGGCCGCTCCTTGGTGGTACCCACCTTGCGCAGTGTCCTGCGTTCCAGCACCGCCAGCAGTTTTGCCTGCAAATCCATGGGCAACTCGCCAATCTCATCCATGAACAATACCCCGTCCTCCGCCGCCTCAATCAGGCCCGTCCTGGCTGTGTGGGCGCTGGTAAACGCGCCTTTCTCATGGCCGAACAACTCGGCCTCGATCAAGTCTTTGGGCAGGCTGGCGCAATCCACGTGTACGAAGGGCCGCTGCGCGCGCGCACTGTTGGCGTGCAGCAAGCGCGCCACCACGTCCTTGCCGGTGCCGGTCTCGCCCAGTATCAGGATAGTGGGCGGGACACTGGCCGCGGTGACCTGTTGCAAGCGTTCAATTTGCTGCCTGACGGCTGTGATCGCGGAGCTCTCGCCAAGAAAATCAACACCTTCATGGGCATGTTGTTCACGCTTGCTGGAATAGGTCAGCTTCTGCGAGAGTTCATCCTGTTCCAGCACTCGCTCCACGGTGAGCAGCAACTCATCGAGGTCGATCGGCTTTTTCAGGTAATCGGAGGCGCCGGATTTCATGGCGGACACCGCGTCTTCAATCTCGCCGTAGGCGGACATCACCAGCACCGGAAACGCGTGGTTGTCGTTATCCTGCAAGCCGGTCAGAAAATCCAGCCCGGAACCGTCCGGCAGGCGCATGTCCAGCAACAGCAGGTCGGGCGTCGCTTCCTTGAGTTTTGCCGCGCCTGCCGTGAGGGTGCCGGCAATCTCAGTGTGATACCCCGCCCGCGTCAACTGTTTGCGCACCGCACCGGCAAACACCGCCTCGTCTTCAATAATCAAGATCCGTTTCTCAAGGCGCGGCACTTCGGTTTCGGTAACCAGTGGACTGCTGTGCATAGTCATGTTGAATTAGGAATTAAGAATTAGGAATGAATGTGCCGCCTGCGGCGGCGTTTTATTAATGTATCACAGGTTCCGGCAAGTTGGCCCAAAGCACACGGCAAAGTAACATTCTTAATTCTTAATTCCTAATTCCTAATTCGCGCGCGGCGCCACAATCCTCACCAGGGTCCCCGCACCCTCCTGTACGTCAAAACTCAGGTTCCAACCGTGGCTCTGGCAAATTTTGAAGGCGATGGGGATGCCCAGGCCGGTGCCGAAACGCTTGGTGGAGGGGCCGGGTTCGAGGTTGCCCGGTTGCGGGCTGAACGGCAGGCCGGGGCCGTAATCCCGAATACCGATAGTGACGCTTTGTTGCTGTTTGGTGACCGTTATCAACAGTTCGGCGCCCTGCGGCGAAGCATCGACCGCGTTCGCCAGCAACCCGTAGATAGCCTGCTCCATCAGGTCGGGGTCCACGCTCAGGGCAATCGGCTCATCCCCGTATTCCCGTTTGACGTCCATGTCTTTTTCGGCGATCTTCCCTTGCAGCAACTCCAGCGCGGCATCCAGCAACGTGACCACACTGACGTCCCTGAACACCGGCTTTAACGGATGCAGGTAGGAAACCAGCGCATTCACCCAACGCCCCAGGCGGTCGATGGTATCGACGATGGCCTGCTTGCCTTCTTTCAATTCTGCTTTATTCTCCACGTCGTCCAGCACCTGGGCGGTGGCCCTGATACTGGCCAGGGGGTTGCGGATGTTGTGGGCAACGACAGGGATCAAGCTGCCCAGCGCGGCCTGTCTTTCATGCTCAACCAGGGCGTCGCGACTGGTTTTCAACTCGCCGGCCATATGGTTGATCGACCCGGCCAGTTGCGTCACCTCGTGCACGCCCTGTTCCGGAATCCGGTGCTCAAGCCGGCCCTGGCTGATTTCCGCGGCGCCGGCCATGATCGCAGCCATGGGCCGCACGAAGCTGTTGCGGATAATGCGACTGGTATAGATCACGATCACCACTGCCAGCAGGAACAATACCGGGATCAGGATGGGCGCGTAGCGCGTCCACAGTTCGATGGTCTGTTCAAGTTCCTGGTGTTGCGTGGTGTACAGCGCTTTCAGTTCCAGGTATTTCTGTTCGAACTCGTTGAACATGTCCCCGGTAGCGCGAAAATCCAGGATGTGCGGCCTGGTGCCTGCATCCGCCTGAGCCGGTTCGTCAACAATCCGGTAGATGTCTATCTGTATCTTGCGGTAAGCCAGTTGCAATGCTTGTATCACTTCATCCTCATCCCGCGTCAGGGATGTACGCCGTAACTGATTGAAATGGCGGCCAATTCGTCTTGAATATTCATAATATACCTCAAGCGCCTCCAGGTCGCCCAGCCAGCGCGCCCCGGACACTTCCTGCAATTGCCGGTACAACTCACCGCGCAACTGTTCGCTTAAATAAATGGAGTTGTTGATACGGATGGACGCAGCCGAGGTTTTCTGCCAGATATAGGCTGACAAGCCGGTCAGTAACCCGGTGACCGCCACCAGGAACAGGAAGGCTACCTCGTGCACCAGCAACAGGCGACTGAGAGAACGTTTATGGGCGCGGGTCATTTGCGTATCTTATCATGCCAGAAACGCCCCTGTGCTGCCCTGTGCTCCGTCACCGTGATCCCGGCAACGTCTGCGGTAATGCGGATCATCCCACCCTGCGCCGTGCTGAACAGCCTGGCGCCCTGCTCCCGGTAACGGGCCAGCACGTCCTTGTCCGGCAGGCCGAAGCGGTTGCGGTAACCTGCCGGGAAGACAGCGATGGTCGGGGACACGGCCGCGACAAAGTCAGGTGTTGAAGACGTTTTGCTGCCGTGGTGGGGAACCACCAGCAGCTCGGATTTCAGGTGCGCGCCATGCTCTTGCAACAGGCTTTGCTCCGCGCGCTTTTCTATGTCGCCGGACAGCAATAAGCTGCGTCCCCCGGCGCGCACCTGCAGCACACAGGAACGGTCGTTGGCGGACATGTCCACGGCCTCCTGCGGATGCAATACCCGAAACTCTACACCGTCCCAGCGCCAGGACTGCCCATCCCGGCAGTCTGTTACCCGCGCATGCGGGACCATGCCGGGCACGCTGCTGATGACCCGCATTACGGGAACTTCATCCAGCACCGCCGGCAAACCGCCGATGTGGTCGTTATCGCCGTGGCTTTGCACCAGCAAATCCAGCGCGCCCACGCCGGCGTGGCGCAGGAACGGCACAACCACCGCGGCGCCGGTATTGAAACCCGAGGGATAAGCCGGGCCGGTGTCATAGAGCAGGTTGTGCTGCTGCGTGCGCACCACCACGGCCAGGCCCTGCCCCACGTCCAGTACGCTCATTTCCACCGCTCCGAACGCCGGCCCCGGTTTGGCCGGAAAAAATAACGGCGCCAGCCACACCAGCCCCAGCCACCGGGGCGCGCTGCCGCGGGGCAGCAACAGGATCAGGATGCCAAGGCTGATCACTACCAGGGTCAACAGATCCGGCTGCGCGACGGGCAGCAACTGGAATTCCCATGCGGCGATAAACTCCAACACCCGCCACAGCGCGTGCAGGGACACCAGGGCAAGTTCCAGCAACCAGTCCACCCCGACGCACAACAACAGGCAACCGCCGAACACCAGCGGTATCACGATGAAACTGACCCAGGGCACTGCAAACAGGTTCGCCAACAGGCTGAACACCGGGAGCTGCTGGTAATACAGGGCCAGCGCCGGCGCCAGACCCAGGGTGACGATGTATTGCACCCTGCCCCATTCCCGGAACCGCCGCCCTTGCAGGTGCACCCGGTAACCGATACCGTAAAATATCACTGCCACCGCGCCGAAGGACAACCAGAAACTGGCCGCCATGGGCGCGCACGGATCCAGTAGCAGCGCGGCCAGCAGCGCCATTCCCAGCACCTCGCCCAAAGGCACTGTGTGGTTGTACAATTTCATGCCGAAATACACCCACAACATGACCAGGGCGCGTTGGGTGGGGAGCGCAAACCCGGCCAGCAACGCATACCCCAGGGCTGCCAGCATGGCGCAGACCGCCGCCACCCGGAGCGCAGGCAACCCGCCCAGCAGCGTGGGCGCCAACGCCTGCAACATGCCCCAGGACCTCAGCAGCAACAGGTACACCAGGCCCGCCACCAGCCCGATATGCAGGCCGGAAATAGCTATCAGGTGATTGGTGCCGGTGGCGGTCAAGGTTTCCCATTGCGCCGCGTTCAAGCCGCTGCGGTCGCCGACAGCCAGCGCCGGGACGAACCCGGCCAGCGGATCGGAACCCAGCGCGCGGCGGAGTTGTTCTCTCAGGGCAAAGCGGAGCGCCGCAGGGCTGAAACGGCCGGCGGGGCGCAAGCGGACGTTATCCCGGCTATCCACCACGTACCCCGTGGCCCGCAAGCGGTTCTGGAACAGCCAGGACTCGTAATCGAAACCACCGGGGTTCATATACCCGTGCGGCCGTTTCAGCCTGACCTTGAGCCGCCAGCGCTCGCCGGGGCGCAGTGCCTGGCGGTTCTGGTACCAGCTCAGCCGGACCAGGCCGGGGTCGGAGTCGATCGGCCGCCCGTAATGCGTGAGCCGGTCGATATGGAAATTAAAGCGCAGCGCCCGCCCATCCGTCTCCGGCAATGAGGTCACCACGCCCTCGGCAAACAGCGACTTGCCCTCATCACCGGGCAACAATTCCCGCTGCAACAGCAGGTGCGCATTGAGCAAGGTACAGAGCAACCCGCCCAGCAACCAGGCGGGATATTCACAACAACGCCAACGCCAGCCCAGCCAGGCAACCACCGGCGCCCCCGCCACAACCCAGACCGGCGGCAACACCGAAAAGTGAAAACAGGCGACAACGCCCAGCAAAAATGACAGTCCTTTGTAGAACACCGTTTTTGAATTAAGAATTAGGAATTAAGAATTAGGAATGGGGGCATTCTGCAAGTTGGTCACTCGGGTCAGGTACTCATGAAATGGGACTGCATTTTATGTTATTATACCCTATTCCTAATTCCTAATTCCTAATTCCTAATTCCTAATTCCTAATTCCTAATTCCTAATTCCTAATTCCTAATTCCTAATTCCTAATTCCTAATTCCTAATTCCTAATTCCTAATTCCTAATTCCTAATTCCTAATTCCTAATTCCTAATTCCTAATTCCTAATTCCTAATTCCTAATTCCTAATTCCTAATTCCTAATTCCTAATTCCTAATTCCTAATTCCTAATTCCTAATTCCTAATTCCTAATTCCTAATTCCTAATTCCTAATTCCTAATTCCTAATTCCTAATTCCTAATTCCTAATTCCTAATTTCCCTTCGCTCAACTCATAAACCTTGTCCAGCCGTTCCAGCAAACGGGTATTGTGGGTGACCATCACCAGGCTGATGCCGTGGGTCTTGTTCAGTTCCAGCATCAGTGAGAATACCCGGGTTGCAGTGTGCTCGTCCAGGTTGCCGGTGGGTTCATCCGCCAGTACGCAGCGGGGGCGGGTCACCAGCGCGCGGGCGATGGCGGCGCGCTGTCTCTCGCCGCCTGACAATTCTCCCGGTTTGTGCTGCACGCGCGCGGCCAGGCCCACCTGTTCCAGCATGTCCGCGGCGGCGCTACGGGCGGTTTGCGGGGTCTCCCCCCTCACCAGTAACGGTAACGCCACGTTCTCCAGTGCGGTGAACTCCGCCAGCAGGTGATGGAACTGGTACACAAACCCCAGCGTCCGGTTGCGCAGGCGGCCGATTTCCGTCTCCGACAGCGCCGCCAGGGAAACCCCGTCCAGCGTCACTTCCCCGGCGCTGGGCTGGTCCAGACCGCCCAACAGGTGCAGCAAGGTGCTCTTGCCCGAACCGGAAGACCCGGCAATGCCGATACAGGCGCCGGCCTCCACAGCCAGGTCAATGCCCTGCAACACCTCCACGTGCAGGTCGCCCTGGCTGAAGGTCTTGCGCAGGCCGGAACAGGCCAATGTAACCGGCTTACTCATAGCGCAGCGCCTCCGCCGGGCGGGTGCGGGAGGCGCGCCAGGCCGGGTACAGGGTTGCCAGTAACGCGCACGAGAAAGCCGCGCCGGCAATCACGAAAACGTCCGTCCAGTACAGGTCGGAAGGCAGTTCACTGATGAAATACACCTCCGGTGAGAGGAATTTCATTTGCAGGTAATGTTCCAGTGCGGCCACGATAGTGTCTATGTTAAGCGCCAGGGCGACCCCCCCGGCGATACCCAGCAATGCGCCGGCCCCGCCCAGCGCCGCGCCCTGGATGATGAATATCTTCATGATGTCCTGCGGCGCGGCGCCCAGGGTGCGCAACACCGCGATATCCGCCTGCTTGTCCGTCACCATCATCATCAGGGTGGAAATGATATTGAAAGCCGCCACGGCAACAATGAGCGCCAGTATGACGAACATCATCTTCTTTGTCATTTGTATCGAATGGAAATAGTTCACGTGCCGCTGCGTCCAGTCGATGACGCCAAAGCGTCCCGGCACCTGCCGGAATGCTGCCCGGCTGATGTGCGGCGCGCGCAGCGGGTCCGCGGTCTTCAGGCGCAGGCCGGTGGCGCCGTCAGTGCGAAAAAACCGGGCCGCATCGTCCAGGTGGGTAAACACCATAGCGCTGTCGAACTCATACATATCGGTGTCGTACACCCCGACCACGGTAAAGCGCTTGAGCCTGGGCAGGATGCCGGCCGGCGTGATTCTCGCCGAGGGCGAGACCAGCGTCACCTGATCGCCCAGGCGCGCCTGTAACAACGCCAGCAGGTCCGCGCCCAGGACGATCCCGTATTCTCCCGGCGCCAGCGCAGCCAGGTCGCCGGCGATCATTTTCTCCGGTAAAAATGACACGTGTCCTTCCGTTTGCGGCAAAATGCCGCGCACCAGCACGCCTTTCACCTGTTCCGCGAACGTCACCATCCCTTCCGACTCCACGTAAGGGGCCACGCCTGTTATCCCCGTCTGTTCCAGCGCCCTGGCCGCGACCTCTTCCCAGTCGTTCAGCGCATCACCGTAACCGATGACCACCGCCTCGGCCTCCATGCCGACCAGGTGTTCGGTCAGCGCCCGCTCAAAACCGTTCACCACGGACAACACCGTGATCAGCACGACCACCCCCAGGGCAATACTCAGCGCCGAGATCAGGGAGATAAACGAGATGAACCGGTTGCGGCGCTTCGACATCACGTAGCGCAAACCGATGAAGACCTGGTAGGAACTACGCATGTCTCATACTCCTGTACAAACAGGAGCTTGTAACACATTGCCTGTAGCTTCCTGCTTGCGCAGGAATGGGTGCAAGGCGTAGCTTACAGGGCCGGGGGAGTGCCTTATTCATACCTGAGCGCCGTTGCCGGGCGCACCTGTGCGGCGCGCCAGGCCGGGTAAATCGTACCGACCACGGCGAGCAGGAAGGCCAGCGCTGCGGTCACGCCCACGTCCTGCCAGCGCAACTCGGACGGCAGTTCACTGATGTAATACACGTCCGGCGAGAACAGCCTGACGTTCAGGAATTGTTCCACGGCGCTCATGATGGCGTTGATGTTTTCCGCCAGCCATACCCCGCCCAGCGTTCCCAGCGCGATGCCGACCAGGCCGACTACGCTACCCTGGATAATGAAAATCGTCATAATGCTGCGTGGTCCCGCGCCCAGGGTGCGCAATACCGCGATATCTGCCTGTTTGTCCGTCACCACCATCATCAAGGTGGCGATCACGTTGAAGGCTGCCACTGCGATGAGCAGCATGAGAATAACGGTCATGACCCGCTTCTCCGTCTTCAAGGCCTGAAAAAACACTGCGTGCCGGCTGGTCCAGTCCACCACCTCGTAATGTCCGGGCAACGCCTGTACGGCCTCCCTGCCGATAGCGGGCGCCTGCATCACGTCGGCGGTCTTGAGCCTGAGGCCGTCCGGGCCGGACCGGTCAAACAACAGTAACGCGTCCTGCAAGTGCACCAGGGCCAGGCCGCTGTCGAACTCGTGCATGCCCGCGGTAAAAATGCCGGTGACGGTAAACCGCTGCAGGCGCGGCAGGAAACCCGCGGCGCTGCCGGCCGCTTGCGGCGCCACCAGGGTCACGGTGTCGCCGGGCTCGACGCGCAGTTTGCGCGCGGCCTCGGAACCGATAATCATGCCAAACGCACCCGCTTGCAGCCCGGAAAACTCACCGGACACCATCTTCTGCGCAACCAGGGACACGCTTGCTTCCGCCGCCGGTTCAATCCCGCGCAACACCACCCCGTGCACCCGGCGCGCATGCACCAGCATCCCTTCCGCACGGAAATACGGCGCCACCCCCACTATGCCGTTTCCCTGTTCCAGGGTTTCAGCCAGCGCGCGCCAGTCACCGATGGCGCCGTCATGGCTGATCACGTCGGCATGGGACGCCATGGCCAGGATGCGTCCGGTCAACTCCCGCTGAAACCCGTTCATCACCGACAGCACGGTAATCAGGGCCAGCACTCCGATGGCAATTCCCAGCATCGAGACCAGGGAGATAAACGAGATAAAATGGTTGCGCCGCCGGGCCCGGACGTAACGCAGACCGATGAATGCTTCGAACATCTGCTCAGTATACATTCATCAGGGGTTAGAGACAGGTGGGGTCAGGGGAAAATAAACTATAATGCGTAACCATGAACATCCTCGCGCTTGATACGGCCACCGAAGCCTGTTCCGCGGCGCTGCTTGCAGGAACTGCCGTGCATGAACGCCACGCCATCGCGCCGCGCCGGCACGCGGCGCTGATCCTGCCCATGGTGGACGCGGTCCTGACAGAGGCCGGACTGGCGCTGAACAACCTGGACGCCATTGCCTTTGGCCGGGGGCCCGGCGCCTTCACCGGGGTGCGTATCGCGGCCGGGGTCACCCAGGGCCTGGCCTGCGGCGCGGGCCTGCCGGTGCTACCCGTCTCCTCACTGGCCGCGCTGGCGCAGGGAGCGCTGGATAACTCCGCCGGGAATGGATTTGCGCTTGCACACACTGCCTCCGAGACGGCAACGCGGCTCAAAACACCCGCCCGGGGCGCGCTCGCGCTGGCTGCTATCGACGCGCGTATGGGAGAAATCTACTGGGCCCTGTACGAGGCCGGCGCGGACGGCCTGGTAAAACCACTGGGCGACGAGCAGGTCAGCGCGCCCGAGGCGCCGGACGTTGCCGGAGAGGAGAAAATCGTCGGTGTAGGCAGTGGCTGGGGAACCTACCGCGCGCCACTTGAACGCATCCTGCCCGGACGCATCGCCGGCATAGACCCGGAGCGCTTCCCCCTGGCAAAACACATACTGCCCCTGGCAGTGAAAGCATACCAGGCCGGCCATACCATCGACGCAGCCCAGGCGTTACCCGTGTACCTGCGGGATAACGTGGTGAGGTAGAGAACCCCGCCTCAAAGCTCCTTCACAAACTCCAGGTAAACATCCTCATCCATGAACTGCTCCAGTTCGCCCTCGTCGTCCGGGGCCATTCTGAAGAACCAGCCGCTGTCGGTCGGGTCGAAATTAATCGCCTCCGGCTTGTCTGCCAGGCTACCGTTTACTTCAAGAATCTCGCCGCCTATGGGCACCTTGATCTCACCTGCGGCCTTGACCGATTCAATCACGGCCGCCTCGCTGCCGGCGACCAGGACGTCCCCCACGTTAGGCAACTCGATAAAGACGATATCGCCCAGTTGTTCCTGGGCGTAATCAGTGATGCCGACCGTCACCGAACCATCATCTTCCACGCGCAACCACTCATGCTCCTCGGTAAATTTAACACTACTCATTACGCCACCAGTCTCCTCGTTGAATTGTTCAAAGTTTTCATGACGCCATTTTGACGCATAACCATGGGGGACACAACAACCCTGTACAGCGAAAATTACAGCCAGTGAACCTGCGTCCGTATAATGCCGTTGCCCCTCAATACCAGGGTGCGGTAGCCGGGGGGCTTGTTATCGATGCCGTGCTGCTCTGCGTGCGGCTTGAACTGCATACAGGTGGACGGCGCGCCGAGTAACAGCACACCGTTACGCACGCTGGAAAATTCCTGGTGAATGTGGCCCCAGACAATGCCTCGTACGTGGTCATGCCGGTCCAGAACCCGGAACAGCGCGGCGCCGTTCTTCAGCCCCATGGCGTCCATCCACGGACTGTCGATGCTGACAGGGTGGTGGTGCAGGCAGATTAATACGTGTTTGCCGGCAGCACGCGCCAGCGCCGTTTCAAGATAACCCAATTCCGCCGTGCTGAGGTTGCCGCCGTGCTCGGCCGGCACGTGGGTGTTGAGCAGGATGATCGACCAGTTGCCGCCGGTAATACAGTTCGCGGTACTGATCCTGCCGCGATTCAGGCAACGTCGCATCAGCGCCGGGTCATCGTGATTACCCGGCAGGCAAAACACCGGCGCCTGCGCCTGCCGCAGCAGTTCCGTCAGTTTTTCATAGGTTGCCACCGAAGGAGTCTCGGCCAGGTCGCCCGTGAGCAGCAGCGCATCAGGATTTTCGTTGCGTCTCAGCGCGGCCAGCACGCGCAACAGGCTCAACGTTGTGTTGACCCCGCGCAAGGTGTCATCCTCCGCAGCCGAAATATGCGTATCCGTCAGTTGCACCAGGCATATCTCGCCCGGGTGCTGACAAGGCAGTTCAATTTGCTGTAGCATAGCGCTATTAAATTCCCGAGCACGCGTAATGTCCAGCAGTTCCATTAATTTAACCGAGCAA
The DNA here is from genome assembly GCA_965116585.1 of Gammaproteobacteria bacterium. Lineage (GTDB taxonomy): Bacteria > Pseudomonadota > Gammaproteobacteria > Eutrophobiales > Eutrophobiaceae > JAAXHV01. The sequence continues at coordinate 549,376 of OZ220714.1, forward strand.
CTCCACCAATACTACCTCTCCGTCACCCTGCGCGAGGATGCGGTCATGCGCCGCTGCCGTGAGGAAACCACGCCGCACAGGTGGGGCGGCATGCAGGTTTCACCGGAACAGGGGCAGTTCATGTCCCTGCTGGTCAAGCTGCTGGACGCCAGGAAAATCATCGAACTGGGCGTATTCACCGGTTACAGCAGCCTGTGCATGGCCAAGGCAATGCCGGATGGCGGTAAACTGATCGCCTGCGACGTGAACAAGGAATACACCGACAAGGCGCAGGAGTACTGGCAGGCGGCAGGCGTTGCGGACAAAATCGAATTGCGCCTGGCGCCCGCGCTGGAGACACTGAACGCCTTGCTGGAAGCGGGCGAGGCGGGCAGCTTCGACTTCATCTTCGTCGATGCGATCAAGGAAGAATACTCCGAATATTACCCGCTGAATTACCGCCTGCTGCGCCGCGGCGGACTGATGGGCATCGACAACGTGCTGTGGGGCGGCAGCGTCGCCGATCCGGACAACCAGAGCGCGGAAACCAAGGCCATCCGCGCCTTCAACAAAATGGTCCATGAAGATGAGCATGTGGACCTCAGCATGCTCCCCGTGGGCGACGGTTTGACCTTGATCAGGAAGCGTTGAGCCATGCGAGTTAACTCCCTGCTCAACGCCGTTGCCCCCGTTCAGGACCTGGAATTATCCGGTTGGGTCAGGACCAAGCGGGACGCGAAGGACTTTTCCTTTATCGAACTGAACGACGGTTCCTGCCTGGCAAACATCCAGGTGATTGCCGATGCGGCGCTGGAAGATTATGACGTGATCCGGCACCTCAGCACCGGCGCTGCGGTCCGGGTACGGGGAGACCTGGTGGAATCACCGGGCCAGGGACAGCGCTGGGAGGTGCGGGCCACGGGCCTGCAAGTCATCGGCGCGGCGCCGGAAGACTACCCGCTGCAGAAGAAACGCCATTCCGACGAATTCCTGCGCACCATCGCCCACCTGCGCCCGCGCACCAATAAGTACGGCGCCCTGTTCCGCCTGCGCTCCATGCTGGCACACGCTGTGCACAGCTTTTTCCAGGCGCGCGGCTTTAACTGGATCCATACCCCCATCATCACCGGCGCCGACTGCGAAGGGGCCGGGGAGCTGTTCCGGGTAACCACCCTGGACCTGGACGAGGTGCCGCAGCAACACGGGAAAACAGACTTCAGCCGGGACTTCTTCGGCAAGGAGGCGAACCTGACGGTGTCGGGACAACTGGAGGTGGAGGCTTACTGCCTGAGCCTGGGGCGGGTGTACACCTTTGGCCCGACGTTTCGCGCCGAGAACTCCAACACCTCGCGCCACGCTGCCGAGTTCTGGATGATCGAACCGGAAATGGCTTTTGCCGATCTGAATGACAACATGGACCTGGGCGAAGAAATGATCCGTTACCTGGTGAACTTCGTGCGCGAGGAATGTCGCGCCGACCTGGACCTGTTCTGCCGCTTCGTGGACAAATCCCTGCCCGCCACCCTGGACAATATCGCCGACAACGACTTCGTGCGTCTGCCCTACACAGAAGCGGTGGAAATCCTGCAACAATCAGGGCGCGACTTCGAGTTCACGCCGGCCTGGGGCAAGGACCTGCAATCCGAACACGAGCGCTTCCTGACTGAGCAGCATTTCCAACGACCGGTGATCGTGTACGATTACCCGAAAGACATCAAGGCGTTCTACATGCGCCAGAACAACGACGGCAAAACGGTGGCCGCCATGGACGTGCTGGCGCCCTCCATCGGCGAGATCATCGGCGGCAGCCAGCGCGAGGAACGCCATGACTACCTGGCGCGGCGCATCCGGGAACTGGGCTTTGACCCGGCCGACTACTGGTGGTACCTGGACCTGCGCAAATACGGCACAGCGCCCCACAGCGGCTTCGGCCTGGGCTTCGAGCGCCTGCTGATGCTGCTCACCGGCGTCAGCAACATCCGCGACGTCATCCCGTTCCCGCGTACGCCGGGTCACCTTGGGTTTTAATTAAACAAAGTGCGCTTCTTCCAACTACTGGCAAAACCCTTCGTCGCCTTCGTCGAACGCTACTACCCCGATCCGTTCGTGTTCGTGGTGTTACTCTCCGCGCTCACGTTCCTGCTGTCCCTGTTCCTGGCGGATGCCTCACCCGCCACCGCCCTGGCCGCCTGGGGCGATGGTTTGCCCAGCTTGCTGGCTTTTACCGCCCAGATTTGCATTACCCTGCTCACGGCCCACGCGCTGGCGCATACCGACCGGGTGCAACGCCTGTTAAAACGCATCGGCAACGTCCCGAACAGCGCTGGCGGCGCTTACGCCCTGGTCACGCTCAGCGCCGGTATCGGCTCGCTTATCGCCTGGTCGCTGGGGCTGATCGTAGGCGCCACCGTGGCGCGCGAGGTCGCCCGGCAGGGCGCGGCCCGGGGCATCCGCATCCACTACCCGCTGCTGGTCGCCTGCGCCTACGCCGGTTTTGTTATCTGGCACATGGGCTACTCCTCCTCCGCCGGCCTGTTTGTGGCCACCGCCGGGCATTCGCTGGAAGCGGAAATCGGCATCATCCCCATTACCGACACCGTGTTCACCTTGCACAACGGCCTGCTGGCGCTGGTTACCCTGGCTGTTATCTGCATCGTGTGCCCGCTGATGCGCCCGGATGAACAGGAACTGCTGGAGATCGACCCGGCGCTGCTTGGAGAATCCACCGAAACAACGCCCGAAGCGCCGCCGCGCACCACCTTCGCTCAATACCTGGACTCCATGCGCCCGCTCACCCTGCTGCTCGGCGGCGGCCTGTTTGCCTACATCGGCTACCGCTTTTACGCACAAGGGTTCCACCTCAACCTGAATCTGGTGAACTGGTCGTTCCTCGGCGCCGGCCTGCTGCTGGCCCGCTCGCCCTCCCACTACGTGCAACTGATCAACAACGCCAGCGCCACCATCGGCCCGGTGCTCATCCAGTACCCGTTCTATGCCGGCATCCTGGGCATGATGCAGGGCACCGGCCTGGCCGGCATCATGTCCGACTGGTTTACCTCGATAGCGACCCCGGACACGCTCAGCTTCTTCGCCTTCCTCTGCGCCGGACTGGTGAACCTGTTCATCCCCTCCGGTGGCGGCCAGTGGGCGGTGCAGGGCCCGATATTCATTGAAGCGGGACAGAACCTGGGGGTGGACCCGGCCATCATCGTGCTGGCCATTTCCTACGGCGACCAGTGGACCAACATGATCCAGCCGTTCTGGACCATCCCCCTGCTGGCGATTGCAGGACTGCACATGCGCCAGATTATGGGCTACACCTTCGTCATCTTCCTGCTGACGCTGTTCCTGTTCGGTGGGGGGTTGTTACTGTGGGGGGCGGGGTGACAGGTCAATAAGCAAACGGATTGATGAGTTCCACGAGACAATGCTCAAAGTCTCTTACGTTACGGGTAGCGAGGGAAAAACCGTGACTACGGGCAATCGCTGCGATTTGACCGTCAAAATTGCTCAAGGGCCGGCCAATTTTCCTTCGATAAGCCCTTAATTCGCCATAGAGCCTGGCCGCGGATTCATCAAAGTTCAATATCCGGGATGCGAATGCATTTATTATGAATTGTTCGAATCGATCTTCGAGCAGCCGTCGCCGTTTACCTTCCGGCATTGCCTGTAACCCATAACAAACTTCCGCGATGGAAATGGATGTCACGTAGAGTGATGCGGTATCCTGGCTATTCAACCACTCCAGCACTACCCCGGAGGGTGGCGAAGTCATAAATTCCGACAGGACGTTTGTATCCAGAATTATCACTCTGAAAAGTCCGTTGGGTCGGTAATTTCCCGCTCCGGCAATTCAAGCTCCGGACCTCCGTAAGCCGGTGCAAAAAGGCGCACAGCCATATCACCGAGCCGTTCCGGTGGTGATACCGCCATCTTGATAATTTGCCGGACTTCCTCTTCCATTGAAACACCGTGTTGCGCCGCACGGACCCTCAATCTTCCCAGTGTCTCGTCGTCGAGTTTACGAACGCTTAAACTAGCCATATTTCACTCCTGTTGCATAAAGAGTATATTGACGGCAATGCTAGCAGGCGAGAGCATTGCCGTCAATTTTCCTGTCACCTATCCTCATGCCCCCGCAAAAACGCCTCCACCTCCGCTAACTCCCGGGTGCGCCCCATCTGTGGCAGGCTGTTCAGGAAAGTCCTGCCGTAGGGCTTGCCGGTCAGTCTGGGGTCGCCGATCATCAGGATGCCGTAGTCGTTGCGGTCCCGGATCAGGCGGCCGATGCCTTGTTTCAGAGTCAGCACCGCTTCGGGGACCTGGTATTCCAGGAACGGGTTCCGGCCCTGCTCCGCCATACGGGTCAGCCGCGCCTTCAACACCGGGTCGCCGGGCGCGGCGAACGGCAGTTTGTCGATGACCACGCAGGACAGGGCCTGGCCGCGTACGTCCACGCCTTCCCAGAAACTGCTGGTGCCGAGCAGCACCGCATGGGGGGTGGTGCGGAAGGTTTCCAGCAGTTCGGTGCGCGGCGCCTCTCCCTGTACCAGGATGGGATAATCCAGCGCCTCACCCACCAGTGCGGCGGCCTGGCGCAGCGCCCGGTGGCTGGTAAACAGGAGAAATGCCCGTCCGCCGGTGAGGCGCAGCAGCGGGATCGCGGTTTCCACCAGCCGCGCGGTAAAGTCCTGCGACCTGGGGTCGGGCAGTTCCCGGGGCAGGTACAGCAACGACTGTGCTTCGAAATCGAACGGACTCTCCCAGCCGCGCGCCGGCACCCGTTCCAGGCCCAGCCGCGTGGAAAAATAGTCAAACCGTTGTGCTACGCTCAGGGTGGCTGAGGTGAACACGTTCACACACTCCAGTTCGTCCATGCGGGTGCGGAACACGTCGGCCACGTCCAGCGGCGTCTGGTGCAGGTAAAAATGCCGGCCGCGTATCTCCAGCCAGCGGATGTAGTCATCCGTATGCCCCTCCTCCTCAAACCGTTCCAGCAACGCCAGCGCCGCGCTGACCCGTTTGTAACAGTTGTCCAGCGACTTGCCCCGGTTGGCAAAGTCCGACAACACCTTGTGCACCTCGGCCATCTGTTCCAGCGCCGCGGCTAACGCCGTGCAGACCCCGGCTGTCTCTTTCACCTCGGCCCAGGCGAGCCGGGTATCTTCCCTGGGGAAACCCAGGCGCAGGTCGCGCAGCGCCTTGTCAAATCCATCCAGCAACGCCGGAAAATCGGGCAGGTCTGCCGCTTCCTCAAAATACGCCGCCCTGGAGTCGGACACCAGTTCCAGCAGTTGCCGGCTGCTTAAGGTTTCGCTGAAAAACTGCGACGCCAGTTCCGGCAACTGGTGTGCTTCGTCGAATATCACCACGTCGGCGGACGGCAGCAACTCGCCGTAACCGGCCTGCTTCAACACCACGTCCGCCAGGAACAGGTGGTGGTTGACCACGGCCAGGTCCGCCTCCGCGGCGCGGCGGCGGGCGCGGAATACGAAGCAGTCATCGTAAAAATCACAGTCCTGGTTCAGGCAGTTATCCGTGGTGGACACACAGGCCGTGCGCACAGAGGCATCCTCCGGGATGTGGGTCAGTTCCGCCAAATCGCCGCTGTCCGTGCGCTGCGACCAGGCGCGGATGTCGGCCAGGTCGCCGCGTGCCTGCAGGTCCAGCCGGCGTGTATCAGCCTCAGCCAGTTGCAAACGGTGCCGGCACAGGTAATTCGCCCGTCCCTTGAGCAGCGCCACCTTCAGCGCCCGCCCCACGGCCTTGCGCACCAACGGCAGGTCACGGCTGAACAACTGGTCCTGTAAGTGTTTGGTGCCGGTGGAAATGATCACCTTATGGCCGGACTGTAACGCCGGGACAAGATAAGCAAAGGTCTTGCCGGTGCCGGTGCCGGCTTCGCAGATCAGCGACTCTCTGCTATCAATCGCCGCCCGGATGGCCTCGGCCAGCGCCACCTGCTGGGGTCGCACCGTGAAATCAGGAATCAAGCCCGCGAGGGCGCCGTTTTCGTCGAGGATGTCTGCGGGGGTCTGCATTTGGACAGTATACTGGTACTTATTCCCCTCCAACATTGTCCATCAAGGAAAATCCGCGTTAATTTGTGATAAAACTCACATTTTTCCATGAAAAGATGTGGACAAGGTTATTTTACTCATGGCAGGATGGGGCCAAGCATCAGCTATTGAAAATGGCTAAAATTTACCAGACGAGACACCGATTATGACAGCACATGAAACTGAGTGGAGACTGAATATGTCAACGGAATTAATCGCAATCATCAGCATCGGCATAGCACTGGCCGGCCTCATACTGAACGGTCAGCATAACCTGCAAAAAGAAATGCATGTCCAGCGCGCGGAAACGCAGGCGGAATTCCAGGCCTTCCGGGAGGAGACGCAGGCGGAATTCCAGGCCATACGGGAGGAGACACAAGCGGAATTCCAGGCCCAGTGGGAAGCTATCACAGGTTTGCTGGAACGTATGGCGCGCCTGGAAGGACTACTTGAGGGCTTGCGAGACACTATCGCCGGCCGGCCCGCAGCCGACGCGGAAGCCGCGAGCCCGGAACAGCCATAAGGGCGCCTCCAACCCGCAAATTCAGGACATCCGGCAAAGATAACGGGGAGAGTTGTTCCCTGTTTGTCTTATACCTTCAGCTTTTCACCCGACTCACATATTCCCCCGTGCGGGTATCCACCTTGATCTTTTCTCCCTGTTCCACGAACAGGGGCACCTTGACGGTGGCGCCGGTTTCCAGGGTGGCGGGTTTGGCGCCGCCGGAGGCGGTGTCGCCGCGTACGCCGGGGTCGGTTTCGGTGATGGTCAGTTCGACGAAGTTGGGGGCTTGCACGGTCAGCGGGGCGCCGTTCCACAGGGTGACCCCGCACAGTTCCTCGCCCGTCAACCACTGGCCGGCAGCGCCGAGCACGGCGTTGTCGGCTTCGATCTGTTCGTAAGTGCTGGTATCCATGAAATGCCAGAGCTCGCCGTCGTTGTAGAGATACTGCAACTCCACGTCAACCACGTCTGCCCCGGGCACGCTCTCGCCGGACTTGTAGGTCTTGTCCAGCACCCGACCGGTCTTCAGGTTGCGGATCTTGGTGCGCGTAAACGCCTGCCCCTTGCCCGGCTTGACAAACTCGCTGTCAAGAATGATGCAAGGGTCGCCGTCGATAAGTAATTTCAAGCCCGGCCTGAATTCATTGGTGCTGTGGTTAGCCATATCTACTCCGTTCGTCATTTCTATGTACTGATAACGAACAGTGACGAAACCTGCCGATACCCGCGCGGCAGGGCATCGCCGCGCCGGCCGCGGTCGTTATGATAATGGTTCCAGTCCTTCGGTTTCAAGGTCAGGTGACGCTTGCCGGACTGCATGCGCAGCTTGTCCTTGCGGCCGAGTACGGTGAGTGCGACCAGGTATTCCTCCCGGTTCTTCAAGCGCGCCGGCGGGATTTGCATGATCTTCACCCCCTTGCCGCGCGCCAGTTGTGGGAACCCGGCCAGGTCGGTTACCAGCAGGCGGCCTTCGGAACTCACCGCCGCCACCAGACCCTGCTCCGGGTCGGATACAGGCGCCGGGGGCAGTATCAGCGCCGGTGGCGCCACGTTCAGCGCGCCCTTGCCGGCTTTGGTCTTTACGTACAGGTCGCCCAGCCGGGCAATGAAACCATAGCCGGCGTCGGTGGCCAGGAAGTAGCGGTCATCCGCCTCGCCCAGCATCACACCGACCATGGCGGCGCCGTCCGGCGGCGTGATCCAGCTTGATACCGGCTCGCCGTGGCTGCGTGCCGAGGGCAACAGGTGGGAGGGAACGGCATAGCAGCGGCCGGTGGAATCCAGGAATACCGCCAACTGGTTGCTGCGCCCCACGGCGGCCTGGCGGAAACCGTCACCGGCCCGGTAATTCAGCGCCTGCGGGTCGATATCATGGCCTTTTGCCGCCCTGACCCAGCCCTTCTCCGAGAGGACCACCGTCACCGGTTCGGTGGGCAGCAGGCGCGACTCGTCCATAGCCCTGGCCTCTTCCCGCTCTTGCAGCGGCGCGCGCCGGGCATCGCCATACTGTTCCATATCCGCCCGGATTTCCTCTCGCACCAGCTTCTTCAACCGGGCCGGCGACCCCAGCGTGCGCTGCAGCGACTCGCACTCCTGCTGCAACGTATCGAGTTCGCCACGGATCCTGATCTCCTCCAGCTTCGCCAAGCGCCGCAGCCTCAGATCGAGAATGGCCTCGGCCTGGGCGTCGGACAACTCAAAGCGCCCCATCAATTCCTGTTTGGGGTGATCTTCCTCGCGGATGATGCGGATCACCTCGTCGATATTCAGGTACGCCACCATCAGGCCTTCCAGCACGTGGATGCGCTGCTCCACCTGCTCCAGCCGGTGTTGTAAACGCCGCCGCACCGTCTCCGTGCGGTATTGCAACCACTCCGTGAGGATGGTCTTCAGGTCCTTGACCTGGGGGCGCCCGTTGGTACCGATCATGTTCAGGTTGACCCGGTAACTGCGCTCCAGGTCGGTGGTGGCGAACAGGTGCGACATCAGTTCCTTGAGGTTGACCCGGTTCGAGCGCGGGATAAACACCAGCCGGGTCGGGTTCTCATGGTCGGATTCATCGCGCAGGTCTTCCAGCATGGGCAGTTTCTTCGCCTGCATCTGCGCGGCCACCTGTTCCATAATGCGGTTGCCGGAGGTCTGGTACGGCAACGCGGTCACGATCACGTTGCCGTTCTCCTGCTCCCAGCGCGCGCGCAGCTTCACGGAACCGTTGCCGCTGCGATACAGCGCCCGCAGTTCTGCCGCGGGGGTAATGATCTCGGCCTCGGTGGGGAAGTCCGGCCCCGGCACGTGGTCGAACAACTCCTCCAGCGTGGTGCGGGGCCGCTCCAGCAGGCGGATGCAGGCGCTCGCCACCTCTTTCAGGTTGTGCGGCGGGATATCCGTCGCCATGCCCACGGCAATGCCGGTGGCGCCGTTCAACAGGATATTGGGCAGGCGCGCCGGCAGCAGTTGCGGCTCCTTCAGGGTACCGTCGAAATTGGGTATCCAGTCCACCGTACCCTGCCCCAGTTCCGCCAGCAGCGTCTGGCTGTAAGGCCGGAGTTTCGCTTCCGTGTAGCGCATGGCCGCGAACGACTTGGGGTCGTCCATGGAGCCCCAGTTGCCCTGGCCGTCAATAATGGGATAGCGGTAACTGAACGCCTGCGCCATCAGCACCATGGCCTCGTAGCAGGCGCTGTCCCCATGCGGATGAAACTTGCCGATGACGTCCCCCACCGTGCGCGCCGACTTCTTGAACTTGGCAGTCGCGCTCAGACCCAGTTCCGACATGGCATAGACAATACGCCGCTGCACCGGTTTCAAGCCATCCCCGATATGCGGCAGGGCGCGATCCAGGATGACGTACATGGAATAGTCCAGGTACGCCCGCTCGGTAAACTCGTACAGGGGCTGGGTTTCCCTGTGCTCAAACTCCAGACTCAGATTTTCCTGCATAAGGTCTCGCCAACATCTCCATCGGGACAGGTTTAACCCCATCCCCGCTCGTCACAACAATGTGTATGGCATTACAAATCAAAAACAATCCGCGCACAACCGCTAACACACGGTCAAATTTAACATGGATGGGTGGGGTTATGCGCCCCACTCCTGCGCAAACAGGAGTGAGCAGGGGTATGCCCCGTGAATGTCATAGCCCGATTGAACTGCATATTGCTACGAGTTACACTTGAACCATACCCGGCTAATGGAGGTGAATATATCATGATACAGCCTGAACTAAGCGAAAGTACGTTAAAAAGGCTTTTTAAGGAAGCGCTGACTGAGACGTTCCAGGAGCAGCGTGAATTGCTGCACACCGTGCTTGCCGAAGTGTTGGAAGACGTAGCCCATGCGGAAAAAAGATTTGGAACGGACTCTGAGAAAACTTGGATGCAAGTTTGAAAGAGAAGGAGGAAACCATGAAATTTGGAGCAGGGGAAATTATAGATTTCCTGTACCCAGACACCGGGAAATCAGGAAAGGCACCGCAAGAGCTATTATCAACCAGCTAAAAAAAGTGATCGAGAGCAGCACTGATGAAGATTGAAGGAAACCTGGAAAAAAATGCAGGGGAAAAAATGTGGGGGGTTAATATTCCCGAAATCGGTATATTCACCCAGGGAAGAACTAAAAAAGAGGCCTATACAATGGCAAAAGAAGCCATTGAGCTTGTTGTTAATCTTGAAGACTTCAAGGTCACTGTCGAACCTGCTCAAAATAATAGTTTCTTTGTTATTCCCAATAATACAGGGCCGATACTCGCTCTGATCCTCCGACAAAAAAGGATTGAGAACGGACTTAGCATCAGGGATGTCGCAGGCAGGTTGAGCCAGTCATCTCCCAATTCTTACGGACGCTATGAAAACGGAAAAAGTATTCCCACGATAGAAAAATTTGATGAATTACTCGCCGCTATTGAACCTGGCCTATCGAGTATTTTAAGGGTTGCATGACCGAATTTCGGCGTCAAACGCCCGTATAAGCTTTCCCTGTCTATTACGTCTTTAGAAGATAGCATATTTAAAGATTGCTTGACAGGCCAGACAGTAACGCCAGCTTTAATTTGAGGGCTGCTTACGCCAGTCTCAGCTTCAATTCTGTGCAATGTGCGCCTGGCCCCGTGTTCCGGCCGTTTGCAGTTATCTATTTGCCCAGTCTGGTGAGCTTTTTGTCGATCTCTTCTGAAATATACCTGGACTGAGCGGCAAACTGTGCAGCCATGTTCTGGTTTGTTGTCGCTATGCTTTGTTCCAACGTATCCATTCGGCCCTCCATTTTGTCCATTCTACGCCCCAGTCCATCAATCTTTTCATACAATGGACTTACAGCTTCTATCATCACATCCCTGAAAGCGTATGCCAGCGTTTCCACGCTACCGTTAAGTTTATCTTGAGTCATTTCCAGTGCCTCCCGGTTAATTTGCTCCAAACAGCAGGTACAGGCTAGACGTTATTGAAGTGCAGATCAAGAAAAATTCCCAGAAAAATTTCCCAGGAATATGCTGTGCAAGCAGTAAATCAACACGGCAAAACAGGCAAATGGTTTTGCCACGGAGGACACAAACTCCCATTCCTGCGAAAGCGGGAATCTTTTGATTTTGTGATAAAACTCACACTTGTACCGAAAAAATACTACCCATCCCGTCGTGGCAGGATTAAAATAACAAACCGGGTATCTCGTTATCAATGAATCTGTCAGGAGGAAATCATCATGGAAAACAATCCACATCAAGAACCCGCTACCCCCGCTGAAATCTGGGAGATCCTGCGCGCCTGGTCGAAGGAGCGAGAAAAAGAAACACAGGCAATCAATAAGCGGATGGAGGAAACCGACCGGCAGATGAAAGAAACTGACCGGCAACTGAAAAGGCTGGGCAGGCATTTTGAAAGCCAGTGGGGCAAGCTGATGGAAAGCCTGGTGGAGGGAGATCTGGTTCCCCTGTTACAGAAACGGAAGATAGCCGTGCAATCGACCTATACCCGGATGAACGGCCGGCGCAATGGCGAGCATTTCGAGTATGACATTCTGGCGGTGAACGGCACCGAAGTGGTGGTAGTGGAAGTAAAAACCACGTTACGCGCCGAGGACGTGACGCATTTTCTGTCGAAGTTACACAAATTCACGGAGCATGCACCCATCTACGAGGGGAAGAACATCTTCGGTGCGGTGGCGTACCTGAAGGCGGATTCTTCCGTGGTGGTGCATGCGGAGCGCCAGGGCTTGTACGTCATCCGGGCCACCGGGAGCAGCGCCAGCATCATCAACCCGACAGACTTCCAGCCTCGGGTATTTCACTGAGAAAAGAGCGGATGTTTCCCGATGTGGATTCATCCGCAGATGACGCAGATGTACGCAGATATTTTTAGCCACGGAGGACATAGGGAATACAGTGGAGAACAGGCGCCCCCCGTGTTCCGTGACTTACAGGATTGTTTTTGCGGCCAAAAAATGTGTTTTAAGCCTTAAAACGAGCGTTTAGTCGTCTCTTTATCATTTATAATCAATGGGTTATGTTGGTCCGACCCCATCCTTCCCAGATCCACCATGTCAATATCTTGTTTTACAGATTGTAAAATAGCTAGATGCTGGCGTAAGCAAGAAACCAAGTTCTAGGGAGTCGAACCCTAGCGACGCAACCTAAGCGCAGGTTGCTGTCATCCGGACAACAGGGGATACTTACGCCAGCACTCACATTATCTCAAATATTTTCCAAAAAGAAAATTTATATACATATTTCAACTTAAAAGATTGTACTAATTAGCTATGTATGTCTCTTTTATTTCAAAATTTTGCGGGTCACTGTTCGAGAACTCGCGTCTAGCAAATCATTAATCTTTGCTACCACGCGCAGACCAGGACGACCATGCTCCATGCCTGTCATATAGTGAATCCACTACCAGAATGTCATCTTATTCTCCGGTTGATTATGGTGCCGAATACTTGACAAAAGGCCGGGTTATCTTACTCCGATCCCTTCAATCCATACCAATTGGCGGGCAAGGTGCAGGAATGGGGCGTAGGGTACAGAATTGAGCAGGGTATGCCCAAATAAAAGGGGACGGACTTAAGCCTGCGCCTGTATGTGGCAAGCAGGTGTCCGTCCCCGGATGGGTGTGGGGATGTGGGTGGTTTTACGACATCATGTATTCGATGGTAACGTCTCCCGTTGTATAGTCTTCAAGAGTAATCATACCACCACCGTATGCGCTCAGGTCGATGACTCCGTCGGTTCCAACTGCTATTACGGTATCCAAGTTTGAACCATCAGTATTTTTGAAGCCTTTCAGAACGATCTTGTCACCCGTTGCGCCCGTCTCAAAATCCATAATGACATCATTCCCATGGCCAGGCTCGAACACAAAGGTATCAGCCCCAGAACCACCATCCAGCCAGTCATCACCGGCACCGCCGTTGATCATGTCCTTGCCCTCACCACCGTAGATTTCATCGTTTCCGCCACCGCCGTTGATGGTGTCATTGCCACCTTCACCGTAGATCGCGTTCGCGCCACTGCTGCCGTCGATTTCGTTGTTGAAACGGTCGCCTTGGTTGCCGCTGATTTTCTTGGTGTAGAAGATGAAGTTGTCGGAGGTTAACGTATCGGTTGTAACTCCGTTCAGCCTGATCTCACCATTGTTGGGTAAGTTTATCTCTACGGCGCTACCTGTAACGGATATTTCTCCATTACTGTCGTTACTATCCCTCAGGTCATCCAGGGAGGCAATGGAAGTGAAGGCGCTCAGGTCGATTTTGTCCCGAGTAATATCGGTACCGTCGACAGTGAAACCGGTGATTTCATCATCGCCATCGCCGGAGGCGAATACGAAGGTATCGCTGCCACCGCCACCGGTAAGGCTATCATCACCCCTGCCGCCGGTGATGATGCTACCACCGCTGACGGTGGTGGTGAGGGTGTCCCTGTGGTTGGAGCCTATGATATTTTCGATACTGAGGAGCGTGTCTCCGCTAGCGTAACCGGTTGATGTTTGGGGACTGCCATCGCCCAAGGTCACTGTAACACCCTCGTCCGATCTCGCGTAGGAGACGGTGTCATTGCTTGTGTCTCCATTTCCACCCGGGACACCAGTTGTAGGACCGCCGGTGATGTGATCCGGATCGTCGCCGGCGATGAAGATATCTGCGTTGTAGGAGCCTACGTACTGCTCTATGCCCTCAAAGCTGTCACCCGCAGCATCACCAGCGCTGCGGTTGCCGCCGCTCAGGTCTACGGTCACGCCGGCTTCGGCGCTGGCGTAGGTGGCAATATCCGTACCCGAGGCATCCCGCGTACCGCCGCCATCCAGCGTATCCGCGCCGGGGCCTCCGTCCAGCATGTCGTCGCCTACGCCACCCCTCAACGTGTCCCTGCCTTCACCACCTTTCAATATGTCGTTTCCGACGTTACCGGTCAGGGTGTCGTTTCCGCCCATTCCGCGCAGTTCGTTGGCTTCCCCGTCACCGGTCAGGGCGTCACCGCCACGGCCGCCGATGACATTGAAGAAACCGGTCGCAATATCGTCTCTTGCATCACCACCGCTCACCTTGATGACGTTCAAGACGTCTCTCTCACCTTCCGCCAAGCCGAACAGTTTAGCGTCAGCCTCGCTCAGGGTTACAGTACTGGTATCGCTCAGGTCCACGTTTACCCCGGAACCGGAGCCTTCATAGGACAGGAAGCCACCATTATTTCCAGCATCGAGCCTATCCCTGCCAGAGCCACCCTCCAGGCGGCTGCCAGCACCACCGCTGGTAAGCCAATCTTTACCACTGCCGCCCTTGATGACGTTAACGTCGGTTCCGCTAGCACCAGTGAGCTTATCGTCGAAGCGGCTGCCGGTGAGGTTTTCAAATCCACTAATAGTGTCCGTTACATCTGTGATGGTATTCCCATTGCGCCCCGCATGATTTGCTGTCCCACCCAGTGTAACCTCTACGCCCGTACGTGTGGAGGGAGAATCAGCATCCGCAGGTCTGTAGCTTTGCGACAAACCTGCATATGACAAAGTATCGCCATCACCATCACCGCCGTTCAGGTCATCCGCGCCAGCGCCGCCTTCAATAGTGTCATCCCCATCACCACCGCTTATGACATCGTTGCCGTTCCCGCCCTTTAGATTGTCATCGCCAGCGCCGCCCCAGATTTTGTAATAGTCCTGGGTGCTATCTCGATAATCGACTGTCAAGCGGTACGCATCAACACGGTCGCCGAAGTGTAAATTGGCTTCTCCAAATGTACTATCAGCGCTTGTCAGATCGACGTCTGTTAGTGTGATGCTGCTGCTGCTGCTCCGAATGATAGTGTCAGTGTTAGCAGTATCGTCTGCGTTATCAAGCCGGACTGTAAAGGTAACCAGGCCGCTGCCGTAAGCACTGAGGTCCAGCACATCTTCAGAGCCGAAGTTGTTAATAGTATCCTTTCCGTGACTGGAGGAGAATACAAAGGTGTCATTGCCGCCGCCACCGTCGATGGTGTCATCGCCGCTTCCACCATCAATGGTGTCATTGTCAGCGTCGCCATTTATTGTATCGTTACCGCTCCCGCCAATCAGCCTGTCATTCCCGACGCCACCCTTAATCTCGTCGTCACCGCCCCCGCCGTCTATAACGTTATCGCTGTCATTCCCAGTCAACACGTCATGGAATTTACTATCGGTGCCATTAACTTTTGTGGCGGGCGAACTGACATTGGTGCCGATAATATTCTCGAAGCCGTTCAGTATATCTCCCGTTTCGTAAGGCTTGTAAGAAGTGGGGAGATCTGCTTCTGCTACGCCGGCTGATCCATCTCCATCCAGACCGTCGGTATCAGATATATCCACTACAACCGCAGAACGAGTAGAACGCTCATAGGAAATGGTGTCCGCGCCAGCACGTGCGTTGATATCATCCACTTCCGGACCGGCGATGAAGGTATCGTCGTGGGCAGAGCCCATGAATTTTTCGATGTCAATGAAACGGTCGCCGCGGGCTTCGCCCTGGCCGCTGCTGTTGCGGATGGTGGTGACGTTATTACTTTCGGAAACGGAACTCAGATCAACGGTGACGCCTTCTGTGGCGTCGGCGTAGGTGGCAGTATCCATGTCGCCGTCGCCGCCGTCCAGGGTGTCGCCGCCGGGACCGCCGTTGAGCATGTCATCAAGGTCATCGCCCTTCAGTGTGTCGTTGCCGGCGCCGCCTGTGAGGATGTTCACACCATCATCACCGGTGATGGTATCGCCGTAGCTGGAGCCAAGGACGTTTTCGAAGGAGCCGAACCTAATTTTGTCACCGGATGCGTGGCCGCCGCTGGCGGTCTTGATGGTGTTATTCTCGTCGTTAAAATCGCCGGTGCCGCGGTTCAGGTCAATGGTCACGCCGGCATTGGAACTCGCGTAGGACAGGGTATCGTTACCTTCGCCACCATCCAAGGTGTCGGCGCCTGCCAATCCTTCGATAGTATTATCAGCTATGGGGGCGGTATCGGCGCCTGTTAATATATCATCATGGTCGGAGCCGATTATATTTTTAAAACCACCCAAAGTGTCACCAGCAGCATGCCCTTTGCGAGCGCGGTCAGCAGAAGTAGATGCACTTAGATCAATATTCACGCTGCTGTTCGAACTGCGGTAGGAAACAGTGGCATTATCACCGGTGCCTGTTAGCGTGTCACTACCATCACCACCTTCGACGATATTACTGCCAGTAATGATGTCGTCATAACGGCTGCCGATGAAGTTCTCAATACTCCTGAATAGGCCAGCGGTAACACCATCAGTAGTGTCAGTATCAGATGTTGCCGAGCCTTTGTAGGTCACCAATGTTCCTGTTACTCTAACTCCATCCCTATCTCCATCCTCATCCACAAACTCCGCAAAAGACAGGGTATCGACACCAGGCCCGCCATCAAAGACATAAAAATCAGTACGATCACCAGTATTGGGCGCCGCCTTCCCATCCGTAAAATCATCATAATCCACCACAAGGGTGTCATTACCCGGCCCGCCCTCGTAGCTGTCCACGTCGGCGCCGCCGGTGAGAATATCGTTACCCAGGGAGCCGTACAGGACGTCGTTGCCGCCGCCACCATCCAGGTCGTCAGCACGAGTGGTACCGTGCAGGCGGTCGGGGTCTCTGTCACCGACTACGGGGGTGCCGGTGTCGCTGTCATCATCGCCGTCGCCATCACCGTCTCCGTCCCCATCGCCGTCGCCATCCCCATCACCGTCCCCGTCACCATCCCCACTGGTATCGCCGGTGAAGATGAAGTCTTCCTCATCCAAGTCATCCGGGTGTCTGTTTTCCAGGATGATCTCGCCACTGCCGGGCAGGTCTATCACGGCGTCGCCGCCCACTGATTCCATGTCCATGTCTCTGTCGTCGATGCCGGTGATGTTGGTAAACGCGCGCAGGTCTATGCGGTCCTCGCCCGGCCTGAAGTCCTCAATTGTGTCATCGCCCTGGCTGCGGCTGAACTTGAAGATGTCCTCACCGTCACCGCCGACCAGCACGTCATCGCCCGTGCCGCCGTCCAGGATGTCGTCGCCCACACCTCCATAAAGCTCATCCCTGCCCGAACCACCCCTCAAGGTGTCGTCGCCGTAACCCCCATACATCTCATCATTACCGGAACCCCCATCCAGCGTATCATCCTCCCCACCCCCATACATCTCATCACTCCCGGCCTCCCCATACAGCGTGTCCTTGCCATCGTTGTCATCCTCGCGACCATCCTCACTCCCCCCATACATCTCATCATTCCCATCGCCCCCATACAGCGTGTCATCTCCATCATTTCCTTCTAATACGTCGTTATGGTGATTACCGCGTACTACATCGTCGCCATCACCCCCGTACATGCGGTCGCGGCCGCGGCCGCCGTACATGGTGTCGTCGCCGTCTTCGCCGTACATGGTGTCGTTGTTGGTTTCGTCACCGCCGGGGCCGCCGTACATTTTGTCGTCGCCGTCGCCGCCGCGCATGATGTTGGCGCGCTGGTCGCCGGCCAGGATGTCATCGTTGTCGGAGCCGGTGAGGTATTCGATGTCGGTGACCGTTGCCGTTACCCGGTCGCCCTTGTCGGTATAGGTGAACGTGGTATTACCCGTAAATTTATCGCCCTGGGCGTCGCCGCCCGCGGCAGCCCGGCTGTGCAGGCGCACGGTGACGCCTTCTGCGGAATCGATGTACGTGGCGGTATCAATGCCGTCGCCGCCGATCAGCGTGTCGGCGCCGGCGCCGCCTTGCAGAGTGTCGTTACCGGTGCCGCCGTCCAGCCAGTCATCGCCGCCCAGGCCGTCCAGCCTGTCGTTGCCGCCCAGGCCACGGATGGTATCTCCCTGGCTGGTGCCGTCCAGGCTGTTGTTGCCGCTGGTGCCGTTGATCGCTTCCCCGGTGCCGGGCGCGGGTGAAGTGGGTGTGGTTGGAGTCGTTGGCGTGGTCGGGGTTGTCGGCGTGGCGTCCTTGGTCAGGCTCACCGTGAGGGTGTAGTCGCCGGAGTTGTCCTTGTTGGGGTTGGCCGCGTAGCTGCTGGCGCTGACGTAGTAGGTGCCGCTGGCTGTCGCGGTGAATATGATGCGGGAGTCGTAGATTTTGCCCTGGGTATCAATGTCATCATTGGTGATGAGGTGCGCACCATTGGCATCGAAGAGCTTCAAAATGGTGTCTTCCGACTTCGCCGGCGCGTTGCCGCGACCCTCGAGGGTGATCTCGTAGGTGGCGCCACGCTCGAGTTGTATCTCGATCCAGTCCTCATCGAACTTCTGGCTGAGCGCACCCATGAAGGTGTCGCCAACTGCCATGGTGTAGGTGGTGGCGGAGGATTTCGCTGCGTCGCGCGTTTCGTTGATTGTTGCCATAACTGTGTCTCCTGGGCCAGGGTGACGGATATAACGTTATATGGTAGTTGTTGATTGCAGGAATGTCAACATGTTGTGGTTTTCCTGTTTGCCCGTCGCGCGGGCATCAACTATCCGGTGATATGCTAGCATAATATTCGTTATTATACAGGATTAGTGTGAATTGGAAAACACACTGAAGTATTGACAAGATGGTTCTCATGTAATACGGTGTCCCTTACCAAAAGGTGGCTAAATCCGACGGGTTGAAGGCTTTAACTCGAAAAGTTCGCAGACCATGACCACGGCCCGTCAAGATAGTATTTCTTAAATGCCCAAGAATTATATCAACACTATTGTCTTCGTCGGCAGGGAGTTCGACATTTCCTTGTTTGATGAGAAGGAATTGACACCAACACTTGGTTCTATTGACAAAAACTCAGTCAAGGCGGGGCCAATAGGTAATTTCACTTATTCGCAGGGTCATTATGGTTTTCTGGTTACGCCAGACCGCATAGATATCCGCCATTCCGGTGAAGCAATTCTTCCCCTTGCACTAGTGGACGCCGCTAATATAGTGGTAGGCCAACTGCAACCTGTCAGAGGCCTCGTTTCTGCTGTCGGCATCAACTGCGATGCTATTTTTTCCAATCAGGAAATTCAGAAAACAGGAAAAGCGTTTTGCCAGGCATTGTCTGACAATGAGGTATTTCAACACTTATACAATGGCCATCCGAATGCAGTTACATTATCAATGTCAACGGTTTTTCCGGGGCGAGATAATTCCATGCAACACACTGTTCGTATTGAGCCCGAACAAAAGTCAAACCATCAGGATCTACTGGTTGCCTTCAACGGGCATCAGGTCATAAGGGTCGTAGACGACTTAACAGAAAAACTAAATGCTGTAAATGAAATGAAGGGCCACGTTACACAGTTACATAAACAAATTCTTTCTCTAGGGAAATAATAATGGACCAGAAGATGACAGCTATCACCCGGACCCCGCAAAGAGGATCAAGTAACTCCTTGGCCACTGAAAGAGACTATTACGTTCTTGACTTTACTCTCCATGATACTGGCCAGTTTGAAATGGCCGACATTCTGGAAAAGTTGCGTAGAATAGACACGAAATTAATAATAGACAGGTTCTCTCACGTAGCAATTTCGGGAGTATGGGCAGGTTATAGCAAATCGGGGAGTTTCACTATTTCGCCGGAAGATAAGCACCCAGGTTTAATGACTTTTGATGACCCGAACAGGTCTCTGTACATCAAGTATCAAATCCTCCAGAGACCACTGCTGGAGCGGTTGGAGACATTACGAGAAAAGGTGCGGGGATATCAACTAGATGAAGATATCACATGGCCGACCGAGCAAGCTTATGAAGATGCGAAAAGGTTTATACGCCTTCTTCCCCTTTCCAAAATCCACGTTCCGGAAATTTATTTTCCCCACGATGGAGAGATAACTTTTTTGTGGGATGAGCAAGACTGTGGACTTTATGTTGATTTGGGGTTTTATGGAGATGAGACTTATTCATACTTTGCTACCGACGATAGCGGGAAGGAGTTAATGGAGGGCAAGGCTAGCATTTGTCAAGAATTACCAGACGACCTTGTAGACATGCTCAAAGTCTGACCATAAACACGGTTTTCTCGTCTTATGAGTTCATCTGTCAAGACCGCCATTTTGGGGGCTGTGGGCGATGATGAATACCTTATCCGGGAGGTGTGTGACCCCAATCATTTCGACAAAAACGGGAATGTCACGGCCATGGCTATACAAACGGAAGAATTGTGTTCAAGGGGAGTTTCCGTTCATCGGAGGGACATCACCGGGAAGGAGCTTATCAAAAACGCGGTTCGCAAGAGATGCGAGAATCACCCCGGCGAGGGCTGGAAAGAATGCGTAGCGTTATTCACGGCTGGAAAGGTGCGCGAAATAAAGGATAACGGAAGAGATGTTTTTCACGTTATTGCCGAACCCGAAAACGATAACCCTGGTCATGCTAACATATACTTATATTGTTCTGAAGATGGGGGAAAAACAAGAGCGTATGCCCGTAAAATGAGAAGGCAGCTTCTCCCGCTTTTGCAAAAACGTGTGTCTGTAGAAGCTGCTTTCCAAGCGGTCTGATATTCTACAGGATTGCTGGAAGATCGGCCGTGGTAGCAGTTGAAGGTTGCGCAAAACGGCAAATTACACTTCCCGTTGAGCAGTGTAAAGCTGTGGACAGTGGACATACACTTATGCACCTGATTCTCCGGTTATTCTCAGGTTAGCAGTTCCCGCTAACTCTGGCAGTAGGGGTCTTTGCGAGTTAGTCGCCCCTGAAAAACCCGATAATTCATTCTAACTCATTGATCATATTGATGTAAGTGGTATTTTTTCCTGGACTGATATTGCCGGTTTTGGTATCCTGGGGTTCCATTTTCTTGCAATATCGGAGTCAACCATGACCCCCAGGCAACCTGACGCTGCGACCTGCTCCGCCACCGACCTGTTCCGCGAACGACTGGACAATATGCTCAACCAACGCCATGCCTTATATCGCCTGGCGGACCTGATTGAGTGGTCGGTGTTTGATGAGGCGTTCGGGTCACTGTACTGCCCGGACAACGGCTGTCCGGGGAAGCCGACCCGGTTGCTGGTGGGGTTGCAGTACCTGAAGCATTGTTACGGGTTGTCGGACGAGGCGGTGGTGTCGGGCTGGGTAGAGAACCCGTACTGGCAGTATTTTTGTGGGGAGACGTACTTTCGGCATGAAGCGCCGATAGACCCGAGCAGTCTGACGCGTTTCCGGCAACGGATTGGGGAGTCGGGGTGTGAGACGATAGTGCGGGTGACGGTGAGCGCCGGGGTGACGAGCAAGACGGTGCAGGCGGCGGACTTCAAACGGGTGAACGTGGACACGACGGTGCAGGAGAAGGCGGTGAGTTACCCGACGGACAGCAAGCTGCTGAACCGGTCGCGAGAGCGCCTGGTGCGGTTATGCCGCAAGCAGGGGGTGGTATTGCGCCAGAGTTATGCGCGGGTGGGGCCGAAGGCTTTGGTGAAAGCTCATCGTTATGCCCATGCCCGACAATACAAGCGCATGCGGCGTTGTGTGAAGCGGTTACGGACCTACCTGGGCCGGGTGGTGCGCGATATTGAGCGCAAGACGGCGTACAAACCGGCACAGCGGGCGGCCTTTGCCGGGGAATTGGCCCTGGCCGAGCGGTTGTTGGCCCAGAAGCAGGACGATAAAAACAAGCTCTACAGCCTGCATGCGCCGGAGGTGGAGTGCATCAGCAAGGGGAAAGCCCATAAACGGTATGAATTCGGGGTCAAGGCCAGTATAGCCACCACCAACAAGAGTAACTTTGTGGTGGGCGGGCTGGCCGTGCCGGGCAACCCGTATGACGGGCATACCTTGAAGCAAGCCCTGGCACAGGTGCGGCGTCTCACCGGGAAACCGATTGACGAGGCGTTTGTGGACAAGGGCTACCGGGGCCATGGGGAAGCGAAGACCACCGTGTATATCTCAGGCCAGAAACGCGGCATCGACACCCAACGCTTGAAACGCTCGCTCAAGCGGCGCCAGGCGATTGAACCGATTATCGGCCACCTGAAAGCCGACGGACGGTTGGGACGCAATTTCCTGAAAGGGACAGAAGGCGACCAGGTCAATGTACTGTTGAGCTGTGCCGGTCACAACCTGCGCCTGATCTTGAACAAGTTCAGGCTTTTTTGTCTCGAAAAGGGGACACGTTTGGGAGGCTGGCTGCGACGGTGGAACACGCCGCGCGGGTTATCCTGGCTGACGGCAACCTCAATGGCGGCCTGAAACAGGGTTTTTCAGGGTCGACGAGTTATGTTCGTTTTTTTCAAACACATCTCTTCGTCGAGTACACGGAGTACAGAGATAGGGAATGAATGTGATTGTCAATCTACTTGCTGAATGACTTAGTCAGTCTGGTAAACTGTCTCATGCTCATACGCATGGTCAGATTATGCCGTTCAGCGTGGCTGGTTGATACATCCTCGCGGACAGGCCGGCGCTTTACCTATATACGGCTGGCGGAACGCATGGACGACCTATCAACGAGCAGGTTCAGGATAGTTTTACGTTGGTCTCTGTTTAGCTTGTTCATGTTCATCAGTATAGGAAACAACAGGCCAAACCCCAATTATATATTTAAAAATATTTTTAATAATCTACTTAAGAAAAACCCCTCGCTTCAGCTTAAGTGCTGTCAGCATTTGGAGGATCAAGAGATTGCCATGCAGGAGTGTTGACTAATACTGGGCACTTATCTTTTTGATTCCAAATGGGAGAATCTTTGTCCCAAAAAAAGAAGTGTGCCGTTAAACCATTCTCCATCTCTACTTCGTGTTGATTTCCTGCTCTGGTATATAGAATAATTAGATCACCTTGAGCGGCCTTCTTGTCTGGAAACCAGAAGGCGTCGTGTACTTTAATAGTGGGAGCACCATTTCTGTATGTTGTTCGGAACACAGCATAATGACCGACATTCAAATCGGTTGTAGCCTCCATGACCAGTCTTTCTTCGGATAACGAACCAGCACCCTTTAAAATGTGAATATCAATGTTCATTTTTACTTCTCAAGTAGAGTTGCCATAACCGCTTCAATAAACGGGCTCCAAATACCCTAAACATGAAAAGCAGACCTATCCCTACTGTTGTCCACGCGTACAGGTCATTGGCTCCTGCTACATTGTCGGTTCCCATCCGCAACCCTATCCCTACAAGCACGCCGCCTGATGCCAACGTGATATTATTCAGTTCCGACAGAGATGTCAGTGATCTAACTTTTTCTTTCAAGACCTGTACTTCTGTATTTGCCTTATGAAATCTGGGCACATATTTCCTAGCCCGGTAAACATCTCCCTTTAATGCGTCTACCTGTTCTGCCAGCATTCTGGAAACAGCTGGCGACTTCAATTCCTCATCGGAAAGTTCTCTGTCTAGTCCAGAGAGAACCTTGCTCTTGCTGGGTGGCAGTACAAATTCGCCATTTGTGCTATCATCCTCTGAAGCAATTTCAGCGTAGTCCATGCTGCGATGTAAGATTTCTTCTTCCATTTATTATCGTGAATACACCTTAACAACAAGCGGAGTTTCCCAGTTTAAGACCTTTGTCTTCTGTCACGCTTCTTCGGAAACAGGCAGTTTTTCCTTCTTGTCTAGCATGTGCCATGCTCGATTTGAAAGCCATCCTTGTGAATTGTCTGTATATTCTGCTACCAAATGCATCAGATCACGTTCCTTAAAACGGCGGCGGATATGGTCACTTATTTCTTCTGCATTCTTGTTGGAAACAATGAAAAATATATTGGGCAACTCGTATCGCCACGTCTCAATAATATTTGATCCATTCAGGAATGCTTTGATTTCATCGTAACCCCCTAATTTCGGGCCATAAGCGAATATATAAGAACGCTTCATTTTTTTGCCTCGCCGTTTTCACGCTTTGACATGAATAAATTTAGGGCTTCTTTGCTCTCAGCAATGTCGTCTTTTTGTTCAGCATGCGACATAAACCCCCGCGCCATCTGGTAATTTTCTGAATATATCCGGTCTCGGTCTCCACCTAGCAGCACGAAAAAAGTACACGATAAACCTATCATTGGGGCAATCGCCACAAAAACACCAACCAATGGAAAATATTCTAGGCTATTTTGTGCTGAGAAAAATGCAAAAACAAGCCCGGATGGCATAGACATCAAACATAACGTGAACCAGGGCTTTATAAAAGGAGACATCAAGCAGAATCCATGGTCTTGCGCTTTGGTTTAGCCATTTCACACTTCTGATTTTGTATTGGACAACTCAACCACAAGAATAAAACAGCGCGTATACTGTGTCAACAGGGAGGGGGTCGGTCTTTGCCGCCCTCAACACGGCCTGTTTCCTTGAGCTATAATTATCGAACAGTCTTGCATGATACCGACACAGAATTTACAAACTCCTCCGGTGATGTAACTATCGATGATGAAGATTCTCTTTACAATCCAAAATCAACCAGAAGGGAGGTCATATTACAATGGGTGCTACTGCATTGCCTGCTGATGCGTCTGCCGAGGCGCTGGAAGAGCGGTTGCGGGAGCGATTGAAGAGGGTTAAGCGCACGCCATTTGGTTCCGAGTACGTAGCGTTTCATACCAGCCGGGAGGAGGTGGTTGCCCTGGCTGCGTCTGATCTGGTGAATGCTTTCCGGCGGGTGGTTCTGGACCCGGTGCGGGGGCTGGTGATGTTGATATCGCCGAGTTGGGGACATGAGGGTATTTCAGGTGACCTTGACCGCTTTGTCGATTGTGTCGCCACTCTGAAGGGACTTAAAGCGAAAATGCTACGCGCGACCCGTTGGCGTGGGGAAAATGATCCGAAGAACACGGGGTTGGAGGCGGATTGCAGTTTTTACTTTGGTGAAAAGGCGGAAGGCCTGGCACAAGCCAGCTCTATAAGCATTGAGGAAGGTGATGCCTATTCGTTCAGAGTACCGCCAGATCTGGTGGTTGAGGTGGGTTTGACACATGAATCAAGGGAGAAGTACCTGAGTTACCGGGACAGGGGCGTGGCAGAGTTCTGGCAGTTGAATGCTCGGTCCCACAAGAAGGGGAGCAGAGTAGTGACGGTGGCGTTCCTGGATTTGCAGGCGGAACCGAAGCCGCTGGATATTGATACGTCGATTAATCTACCTGACCTGACACCGGTTCACGTGGCCAGGTTTATCCGGCAGCAGACTGGAAAGACACTGAATTTACTCGAAGTCTATGAAGCAGTGCGCAGTCTGCTCGAAGATGAGCGTGGCGCACTGGAGATTCGGGAAGAGGAGGGGGAGTATGAGGTTGGTGCGTAGTGCGTCTTCCTCTCACCACGGCCCGCTTCTTAATGTGCTGACATACAGCCTGTATTTCAGGTTATGACGGGTTGTCAATGCCTGCGGCGATAGACTGGACGGCCTCAGCGAGCCGGGATAGTACGCGATAATCACCATAACGACGTATTGGAAGGAAATGATGGGGATGACACGCTGTATGGGGGGGATGGGAATGATGAGATGTATGGGGGGAGTGAGGATGGTCGGGACGATGACAACGATGGCAAGGACACGCTGTATGGGGAGGCCGGGAGTGACGAGATGTATGGGGGTGGGGAGGCTGATACGCTGGATGGGGGGTCTGGTAATGATGAGATGTATGGGGGTTACGGCGACGACACCTTGAGGGGTGGTTCGGGCAGGGATGAGCTTTATGGAGGTGTGGGCGACGACATCCTGGACGGCGGCACGGGCGATGACGTGCTGGTCGGCGGTGACGGTGAGGACATCTTCAAGTTCAGCCGCAGCCAGGGCGATGACACAATTGAGGACTTCAGGCCGGGCGAGGACCGCATAGACCTGCGCGCGTTTACCACCATCACCGGCATCGACGACAGAGACATGGACATGGAATCAGTGGGCGGCGACGCCGTGATAGACCTGCCTGGCAGTGGCGAGATCATCCTGGAAAACAGACACCCGGATGACTTGGATGAGGAAGACTTCATCTTCACCGGCGATACCAGTGGTGATGGAGATGGGGATGGCGACGGTGACGGCGATGGGGACGGAGACGGTGATGACGACGGTGATGATGACAGCGACACCGGCACCCCCGTAGTCGGTGACAGAGACCCCGACCGCCTGCACGGCACCACTCGTGCTGACAACCTGGATGGTGGCGGCGGCAACGACGTTCTGTATGGCTCCCTGGGTAACGATATTCTCACCGGCGGCGCCGACGTGGACAGCTATGAGGGCGGGCCTGGTAATGACACCCTTGTGGTGGATTATGATGATTTTACGGATGGGGATTTTAGGAATGATAGAAAGGAGGCAGGCGACCGTGACGGTACAGAAGACTCGGGCGCGTTTGATGGTGGGCCTGGTAGCGACACGGTGTCTTTTGCTGGTTGGAAGGATGAGGATGGAAATGATGAAGGCGTGACAGTGCTCATGACTACCACAACAATCAATTATGATCATAAGGAAGGTGACGCTACACCCACATCGGGAACTGGAACTAGCGGCCTATTCAGAAGTATTGAGAACATCATCGGAACTAGATTTAGCGATAAAATCACCGGCGATGGTCGTGCTAATGTTATTGAAGGTGGCGGTGGGCGTGACATGCTTGATGGTGGAAGCCAGCCTGAGGGCAGTAGCGGTGACACGGTTTCTTACCGTAGTTCTCCGGGAGGTGTTGAGGTCAACTTAGAAACTGGTGCCGCAGAACACAGGGACGCCAGCGGAGATACTCTATCCAACTTCGAAAACATCATAGGTTCCGCCTATGATGATGTCTTGACTGGTGAAGACAATGAAGCCAACACCATAGAGGGTCTTGGTGGTGCCGATACTCTGGACGGTGGGGCCATTAATAGGGACAATCCTGATGAGGCTAATACCCTGTCTTACGCAAGCTCCAATGCTGCAGTCACCATCGACCTGAACAAGGCCGGTGGCAACAACAACTTTCCAGGCACTAACGATCCTACCATCAAAACCGCCAGCGGTGGTCACGCTGCCGGCGATAAAATCCTGTACGGCACTTTCTGGCATGTAATTGGCTCCAGCCACGGCGATAATATCACCGGTGATGGCGAAGAGAACATTCTCACCGGGGGCGCTGGTAATGACAAGCTGAACGGCGATGACGGCAACGACACACTCGACGGTGGTCCTGGCGGCGACACTCTGAACGGCGGCGATGGAGATGAGGACGAAGTAACTTATGCACATGCGGCCGGAGGGGTAACCGTAAACCTGAGTTCTGTTTCTGAAAGCAACAATGTAACCACCATCTCCAACAGCGGTGGCCGAGGTGATGCTGGAGGTGATCGCTTTATCGACGTCGAAAAATTCATGGGCTCCGCCCATGACGATACCTTCATCGCTGGACCGGAAAATGATAATATCAACGCAGGCGATGGCATGGACACCATTTCCTATGAGCGCTCTACCAGATATGCGGTCGTAGTGGATATAACTGACGGTACCGCTAATGGAAATGGGTCAGCCGATGCAAACCTCTCCACTTCCTACAAGCCTTACGAAATGGGAGACACACTGGCCGGCTTCGAGAATATTATCGGCACCAATGTCAGTTCAAGCGCCACAAAAGTTAATGAAGATACCGGCGGCATTACTGGAAAATTCCATGACATCCTCACCGGGAATAGCACGGATGAAACAGCTAACGTTATAGACGGTCGCGGCGGTGACGACCTTATCAAGGGTGGAGAAGGCGATGATACCTTGATCGGTGGCAGTGGCAGCGACACGCTGACCGGCAACGGTGGCATGGATACCTTTGTGATCAGTGGCAAGGATACGATTACAGACTTTGGCGGCGACAAGCTGATCTTCGGTAGTCCTAATAGTTCCCCTCGCACCTTGAGCCTGAACTACAAGATTGACGGCGGCAATACCATCATTACGACCGGCAGCCATAAGGCTACGCTTAGCAATATTAGTACTATCTCAAGCTTGGATGCCGCTAACTTCATCTTTGACCCGGATGGCTATGTCAGACTGACAGACAATGGCACGGATGATTCAACGAAAGGAAATCAGAGGGTACTGGGTGGCGCGGGTGACAACCGCCTGACAGGCGGCAGCAAAAACGATACCATCCTGGGTGGCGGCGGGGATGATATCGTTATGGGCAGCGCCGTGCGGATTTTTTGGATGGTGGCGAAGGTGGTGAAACCAGTGGCGACACCTTATCCTATGCTGGTTCGCCTCAACGTGGAGGCGACCGTACTTCACCTGATTACATATCAGGCGTAACCGTGGTATTGAATACCAGTGCTGTTGGAGAAGGCACCTATGCACATGAAGATACTTTTCTAGCTGGTGGCAACTTCGAAAACCTCATTGGTAGCAGTCGTGATGATAATCTCATTGGCGACGGAGAATCTAACGTCATAGACGGTGGTGCTGGCAACGATATGGTTGCTGGCGGACCCGGAGGCATGGACACTCTCAAAGGCGGCAGTGGCAGTGATGTTGTCACAGGTGGTGGTGACGGTGATAAAGTGGAGGGCGGTTCAGGAAAGGACAGGCTATCTGGTTTAGGTACTGACTTTTTATCCTACGCAGGCTCCGGTTCCAGGGTAAACGTAGACCTGAACGATACCAGTACTGTAACCCTGAGCGAGGCTGACGCTGAACTGTTTGGTTTGACGGACCGAGAAGTCGGGAACGTCATCAAGGTGAGCGGTGGCGATGCATCAAGCGATATTGCGACAGGTTTCAACCATGTCATCGGTTCCCGCGGTGGCGATGCTCTGACCGGTAATGACCAAGCAAACGAACTCCGTGGGCTTGGCGGCAACGATACCCTCACTGGTAACGGTGGCGTTGACACCCTCAAAGGCGGCGCCGGTAATGACACCCTCAAAGGCGGTACTGGTGCTGATACCCTGGACGGCGGCCCCGGTGCTGATACTCTGGACGGTGGTGGCACTCGTGATGACAGTGAGAACGATATTGCCACCTACGTCAGTGCTGAAGACGGCGTTACCGTTGACCTTAGTGGCGGTAATGGTGGCAAGGGTGATGCGGCAGGAGACAAATATGAGGGTATAGAGCAATACGTAGGCTCCAAACATGCAGATACCTTCATCGCCGGCAAGAGCGCAGACCATATCACAGGCGGCCCTGCTGAGGATATGGGTAAGGACACCGTCTCCTACGTGAAATCAGACAAGGGAGTTACGGTAGATCTTTCTAGCCCCGATCAGGGAGATGAGGGTGAGGGATATGAAAAAGGAGATATGCTGAATGGCATTGAAAACATCATCGGTTCCAACCATGATGATACCCTAACCGCCCTCAGCACTGGCAGCATAATCACCAGTGGTAGGGGCAATGACACACTCAACGGTGGTGATGGCGATGACATACTCAACGGTGGCAGGGGCGTTGATGTATTCAACGGTGGCCCAGTCGATGGTGGTGGTATGGACACCTTTGTATTTGCACCTGGCGATGGTGGTGATGATGAAATCAATGGATTTACAGCTGGTGATGGTAACGGACGCGATCAAATCGACCTGAGTGCTTTCAAAAGCATTGCCTCTATGGATGATCTGACGATTTCCCAACTAGGCTCGGACACCGAGATTGACCTGCCTAATGGTGGTGAGATCAGACTAAATGTAGTCGACAAAGATGAATTAACCGCTGACAACTTCATCTTCTACACCAAGCCAAGCGGCGCCCGGGGAGATCGTTTCAACAACGAGATCAACGGCAGTGGCGCCCTCTACGGTGAACAAGGCAACGACACCATCAACGGCGGCCGCGGAGACGATGAAATCTACGGCGGTGAAGATAATGACATCATCAACGGCGGCGCAGGTGATGACTGGCTGGACGGTGGGCCTGGGGCTGACACCTTTGTCTTTGAGCTGGGTAGCGGGAATGATGTCATTATGGATTTTGAGGATGATTTGGATAAGATTGACCTGACAGCATTTATTAACGAAGCAGACGCACTTCCAGAGGGTTTTGTAGCAGCTGTCACAGGTGCCGGTCGGAATGCAGAGGGCAACTATGTCATTGACTTGACGGAGTTTGATGGCGGCACGATCACCATTCTGGATATCCCAACAGGTTTTGGACTAGCACAAGTAGATGGAGAAGACCCCGGCGTCTTCATGTAAAACCACCCCATCCCCACACCCATCCGGGGACGGACACCTGCTTGCCACATACAGGCGCAGGCTTAAGTCCGTCCCCTTTTGTTTGGGCATACCCTGCTCGCTTCTGTACCCTACACCCCATTCCTACACTTTACCTTCCACTCCTGCGGGAGTAGGAGTCTTTATCGAGAGATTCCTACTGTCAATACACTAATACTTGACAGTATACGCATGCTGCGTATAATCACACGTTGTGGACTTGGTATTTATTGAATCCCGGTTGTTTACCCGGCTGTTGCCTGATTATATGAGCGACGAGGACTTCCGGAGGATGCAGCAGACATTGATGGATGACCCTTTGCGTGGAGACCTTATGCCTGGTACAGGAGGGTTTCGGAAACTACGCTGGCGTGACCCCACGCGTGGTAAAGGGAGGCGTGGTGGTCTCAGGATTATATATTACTATTTACTGTCCGATGATCAGGTCTGGCTGGTCACTATTTACAACAAGAATGAGATGATTGATTTGTCCGCGGAAGAAAAACGCGCACTGAAGCGGATGCTGCAGGCAGAACTGGCCGCTAGGAGAAAACAGCAATGAGGAAGAAACGTAAACTGTTTGATGAACTTGCTCAGGGCATTGAAGATATGCAGGCGCATCGTGAAGGGAAAATCACGTTACGAACCCATGCAGTACAAGACTTGCAGCCGTTGTCGATTGACGCGGGCTTAATCCGGGAAACCCGGGAGCAACTCAACGTGTCACGAGCGGTGTTTGCCCGGCATATTCGCGTGTCTGTACGCACTCTGGAAAATTGGGAACAGGGACGAGCCAAGCCGAGCACGCAGGCTGCCGCGCTGATCATGCTGGTCCGTCAGCACCCCGATACGTTGCAAAAACTCCATTCTCTGGATCAGGTGGAAAGATCGGGTCAGACCAACATAACCCATTGATTATGCATGATAAAGAGACGATTAAACGCTCGTTTTAAGGCTTAAAACGCATGTTTTGGCCGCAAAAACAATCCTGTAAGTCACGGAACACGGGGGGCGCCTGTTCTCCACTGTATTCCCTATGTCCTCCGTGGCTAAAAATATCTGCGTACATCTGCGTCATCTGCGGATGAATCCACATCAGGAGTGGTTCGGGGATTATTGTGCCGACCTGGATATTTAGGCCCTATATGCTTCAGTTCATCAGACTGAATAGGGCAATCACAATACTGGTGTACACCAAGCCGGTACCTACTATCCATTTGACAAGCCGTGTTTCCAATCCTGACACATCAGCCTTCATCTCCGCGCGTAAATCGGCAATCTTGGCCTCTGTCGATAACTCCTGCGCGGTAAAACGCGCGTCCATCGATGATTCTAACCGGGAAAAATCAGCCTTGGTCGATAGTTCCAGACTGGCAATACGGGCCTCCAGCTTTGCTAGCTGTGTCTTTGTCGATAGTTCCAGTCCGGAAATATCAGCCTTGGTCGATAGTTCCAGTCCAGAAATATCAGCCTTCGTTGCCAGTTCCGGTAATTGTGACACCTGAATAACGTCCTCCGCGGCCCGGGTGGCCTGCTCTTCTGATGCGCCGGCGTCGATGAATGCTTTGTAAAGCGCTGCACTACTCATTCGGGATACCTCCTTTCATTACTATGTCTTTCGTTCCAGGTCGGAAAGCCCTTTCACTCCCGTCCTTCCATGACAAAATTACCCATTCTTGCCGGGGGTGTCAACAGTATTTTGAGGCGGGCGGCGTTTGCCAGGTCATAGGTTACGTCATCCTTGCAGGTTGTGATTATAAGGAATATTGCGCACAATAACGATGTTGAACTGTACCGCTTATCCGGCATGAGACATTCACTCATATTGACTATTATCCTTGTTCTTCCAGGTCTGTGTTCCTGCAGCCCGGACCGCGGCGATGAACAACGGACGGAACGCAACACGCGGCCCAACGTGCTGCTAATCGTTGCGGACGACCTGGGATATTCCGAACTCGGTGTATTCGGGGGTGAAATAAACACACCGAACCTGGACGCCCTCGGCCGTGACGGGATCCTGCTTACGCAGTTTTATTCCGCGCCCACCTGTTCGCCCACGCGTTCCATGCTGCTCTCCGGTACTGACAATCACCTGGCCGGCCTGGGTCATATGTATGAAGAACTGAGAGCAAACCAGGTTGGTCATCCCGGTTATGAAGGGTACCTCAATTTGCGCGTGGCTTCGCTGGCGGAAATCATGCGCGCTGCCGGGTACCACACCTATATGACCGGTAAATGGCACCTGGGATTGACAGAGGATACAAGCCCGCATGCCCGGGGGTTTGAGCGCTCGTTTGACCTGGCACAAGGCGGCGCGGGTCATCTCGGAGATCTGCCGTTGATTGGCCTCAACCCGTCAATCTACAGGGAAGACGGTAAACCCGTCGGGATTCCGGATGACTTTTATTCGAGCCGCTTCTATGCCCACAAGCTGATCGAATACCTTAAAAGTAATGATGAGGATGGACGGCCTTTTTTTGCCTATCTTGCGTTTACCGCCCCTCACTGGCCGTTGCAAGCGCCGAGGGAATCTGTCGAGAACTATGCCGGCCGGTACGATGCGGGATGGGACGTACTGCAAGGCAGGCGCTTTGAAAACTTGAAGAAACTGGGATTGATTGAACAGGATGCGGCGCCGTTCGACAGGTTGGAGACAGAACCGGCCTGGCAGGATTTGCCGGATGAGGAGCAACAGCTTGAAGCGAGAAAGATGGAAATTTTTGCCGCGCTGGTTGACGACATGGACAGGTATACGGGTGAAGTCATTGATTACCTGAAATCTTCGGGACAATTTGAAAATACGCTTATTTTCTTTATGTCCGACAACGGCGCCGAGGGAGCGCACCTGAATATCGGCTGGGAAGCGCTGGAGCAGTGGGCTGAGCAATGCTGCGACAACAGTCTGGAAAACCTGGGGAACGGTGATTCCTATACCTGGTACGGCCCGAACTGGACCTGGGCCAGCAGCGGTGGTTACCGGATGTATAAACAATTCACCACGGAAGGCGGGATACGGGTGCCGGCAATCGTCCATTTTCCAAAGCAATTACAGGAAGGCGCAGTGATCGATGAATTTGTGACTGTGAAGGATGTTTTGCCTACTATTCTGGAATTGACCGGCGTTGATCATCCGGGCCCCACCTTCAACGGACGCGAAGTTTTGCCGCTCCAGGGCGCTTCCATGCTTTCCATGCTGAAAGGAGAACAGGAAACCACCCACAACCAGGACTACGTGATGGGCTGGGAACTGTTCGGCCGTCGGGCCATCCGCAAAGGCGATTGGAAAATCGTATGGGAACCGGCAGGAATACCCTGGGAACCCAGGGAAACGGACATTCCGGTTGATAAATGGCGCCTCTACAATATCGAGGAAGACCCCGGGGAACTGGTTGATCTCTCAGGCGATCAACCGGACAAACTGCAAGAACTGGTGCAGGAATGGGAAAACTATGCCCGTGAAAACGGTGTGATACTGCCGGATTACGCCGCTCCCTATACCACTTATACATACTGAAGGGAAAACCCGGCGCCGCAATGGGTCTGGGACGCCGCTTACCCCCCCCATCCGCCTACAGGTTGGCCAGGATGTTCTCCGCTGAGCTGACCTTGAATTCCATGGGCGCTTCGATGAGGAGTTGGGTGACTGTGCCGTCGTCCACTACCATAGCGAAACGCTGTCCCCGGGTACCCAGGCCGAACCCGGAGCCGTCCAGTTCCAGACCCAGCGCCGCGGTGTAGGTGCCGTTGCCGTCCGCCAGCATCAACACATTGTCGCCGGCGCCGGCGTTGTCGCCCCAGGCATCCATCACGAACATGTCGTTCACC
This sequence comes from Gammaproteobacteria bacterium, assembly GCA_965116585.1. Lineage (GTDB taxonomy): Bacteria > Pseudomonadota > Gammaproteobacteria > Eutrophobiales > Eutrophobiaceae > JAAXHV01. The sequence continues at coordinate 583,280 of OZ220714.1, forward strand.
GCCATGCAGGCGATGGTGTCTACGCCTTTGGCCTTGATAGCATCGGCCTGCTCAATAAAACCCGGCAGGTGTTCTTTTGAACAGGTCGGGGTAAACGCGCCCGGCACGGAAAAAATCACGACTTTCTTACCGCTGAACAATTCATCGGTACTGACCGAACCCGGCCCGTCTGCATTGATTACGTGAAAGCGCCCGTCAGGGGCTTTATCTCCAACTTGTATTGTCACTGTGACCTCCGGTTGTGGTTGCTGGTGATTGACGCGGGTAATTATATCAGGGAATAATGATCAGAACGCAACATTCACAGGTAGCAGAGGAGTCATACCATGATCCTGAAAAATTTCTTCATCGCCAGTCTCTTGTCAACGTGTTTCCTGTTGCCGCCCGACGCCCTGGCGGCAGACGTGAAAGGGACGATCCAGTATCGCCAGAACTACATGAATGCCATCAGCGGCCATACCGGGGCCTTGCGCCGGCTCAAGGACGGCCGCTTCAGTGCCGAAGGACACATGCACATGCACGCAGAGGCGCTGGCAAAACTGGCCCGGGACATCACCCTGCTGTTCCCGCAGGGGACGCTGGAGGGCAAAACCGATGCAAAGCCGGAGATCTGGGAAAACTGGCCGGACTTTGAGGCGCGCGCGGCGGAGAGCCAGCAGGCGGCGCAAGCCCTGCTGGAAGCGGTAGAAACCGGTGATGCGGCTGCAATTGACGCCCGGTTTGGCGAATTGACCGACACTTGCAAGGCCTGCCATAGGCCGTTCAGGAAGTGAGCATGGGCAAAGATCGGGGAAAGACCACGAGACTCCTGCTTGTGCAGGAGTGGGCGGGCAACGAAAACAGGAGTCTGTTGAAAATTTCCCGGCTGCCGGATACAGAAGGCTTACCCTGTCTTGATCAGTAAACCCCGGTTCCTTGCTGCGCTGGCCTGGGGCGTTATTGCACTCACTGCCGTGTTGTTGTGGCTGTCCCGGCCGGCGCCGCTGCCGGTTTTTGACGGTGGCGGGCAGGACATCACTGCAGCCGACGTACGCCGCGGCGAGTACCTGGTGCACGTCGCCGGTTGTGTGAGTTGCCACACGGATGCCGACAACAACGGCGCGCACCTGGCCGGCGGGGTGAAGCTGGAGACCCCGTTCGGCATTTTCCTTGCTCCCAACATCACGTCCGACCCGGAAACCGGCATCGGCGCCTGGAGTTTTGAGGATTTTGCCCGGGCCATGCACCTGGGCACCGCCCCTGCCGGTGCACGCTATTACCCGGCCTTCCCCTACCCTTCATATACGCAAATCCGCTTTCACGACCTGCGCGCCATGTACGCCTACCTGCAAACCACGCCGCCGGTGAATGCCCGCAACCAACCGCACCAGACTCCCTGGTATATCCGGCGCCAACTGCTGCCGTTGTGGCAGGCCCTGTTTTTCCGGCCCGGCGTGTTCCAGCCGTCCGGCCATGACCAGACCCTGGACCGGGGCGCGTACATCGCCAATGCCCTGACCCATTGCAGCGAGTGCCACACCCCCAGGAACTTGCTCGGCGCCCCGCGCCCGGAACTGTTCCTCAGCGGCGTCAAACAAGGCCCGGACGGAGACCCGGTACCCAACATCACTTCATCGGCAACAGACGGCATCGGCGAGTGGGATGAGGATGAACTGCTGCTGTACCTGGAAGAAGGCGAATTACCGGACGGTGATTACGCCGGCGGCGCCATGGTGGACGTGATTGACAATTCCACCGGCATGATGGAACCTGACGACCTGCACGCACTGGTCAGCTACATTCTTTCCATACCGGCTGTGGACCGGGAAACCACTGATTAAGACGGCAAACGATCAATCTCTTCTGTGGAGTCAGTTCAATATGGCTGAATAGCCATATTTATGCTATTGTTCCACTATGTCGGAAAGTAATTTCGAATGGAATGAAACAAAGAACCTGGAAAACCAGGATAAGCATGGGGTTTCATTCTATGAAGCCCAGTATGCTTTTTTTGATAAACATCGCGTTATCGCTGAAGATATAAACCATGGACATAATGAAAAACGCTACTTCTGTTTTGGCCTTAATCAGGAGAAAACAGGTATTCTTACAGTTCGCTTCACATACAGAAGCGGTCGCATACGGATAATCAGCGCCGGTTATTGGAGAAAGGGGAAAAAAATCTATGAACAGACAAGTTCAATACACAGATGAGCCAATCGACGACGTCAAGTTTGTCGTGGATTTTCTGCCTTCACCTGAAGAGCTTAAATTAAAACGTGAGAGTACAAAAATAACCATCTCGCTGAGTTCCGAAAGTGTCGCTTGGTTCAAAGAAGTAGCCAAAACGAACCACACTCAATATCAGAAAATGATTCGACAGTTACTTGACGACTATGTGACTCACCAGAAACATGGCATACGGTAAGGATGCGGAGTAATCCCGAAAAATATCAAAACCCCATGAGCACAACAGTCACAACGGAAACAGCCCTGCGGCAGATCCAGGCGCTGGTCAGGGATGACATGCAGGCGGTGGATGCGCTGATACAGGAAAGACTGCGTTCCGAGATCGGGCTGATCGACCAGCTCGGCCACTACATCGTGAACAGTGGCGGCAAGCGACTGCGGCTGGCGCTGGTGTTGCTCAGCGCCAGGTGTTTTGGTTATCGCGGCAACCTGCATATCCTGCTGGCCGCGGTCATTGAGTTTATCCATACCGCCACGCTGCTGCACGACGACGTGGTCGATGCCTCCAAGTTGCGCCGCGGCAAGGCCACCGCCAACCAGCGCTGGGGCAATGAGGCGAGCGTGCTGGTGGGCGATTTTCTCTATTCCTGCGCCTTCCAGATGATGGTGGAGGCGGGCGACATGCACGTTATGGACATCATGGCGGATGCCACCAAAACCATTGCCGAGGGCGAAGTATTGCAGCTCATCAACCGGCATGACCCGGACACCACGGAACAGCGCTACCTGCAGGTTATCCACAACAAAACCGCCAAGCTGTTCGAGGGCGCGGCCCGGGTCGGGGCGGTGATTGCCGGCCAGGACCGGGACACCGAGCAGGCCATGGCGGACTACGGCAGACGCCTGGGCGTCGCCTACCAGCTTATCGACGACGTGCTGGACTACGACGCGCCCAGCGCCGTGCTGGGGAAAAATATCGGCGACGACCTGGCCGAAGGCAAACCCACCCTGCCGTTGTTATATGCCCTCTGGCACTGCCCGGAGCAACAGGCGGCGCTGATCAGGCAGGCCATCACGGCAGGCAGCCTGGAGAGCCTGGAACAAGTGCGCGCCGCGATCACGGAAACCGGGGCAATCACGCACACGCGTACCCTGGCACAGCAGGAAGCGACGTGTGCGCGCCAATCCCTGGCCGGCCTGCCCCCTTCCGAATACCTGGATGCCCTGCATACCCTGGCGCGGTTTGCGGTGGAACGGGAGTATTAGTTGAATTGGGAATTAGAAATGGGTGCATTCTGTACGTTGGTCAGCCAGGATAATCAGGGAATCGGGCTGAATTTTATGTTATCGTACACCTCTCGTAATTCTTAATTCCTAATTCGTAATTCTTAATTCGTAATTCACAATCGGGGTGTAGCTCAGCCTGGTAGAGCACTGCCTTCGGGAGGCAGGGGCCGGAGGTTCAAATCCTCTCACCCCGACCAATCGTTCTTGTCATACCTGCTGTTTCCCATCTTTTTGCTTGACCATCAAAATAGGATAATTTATAATAATCAGGTCTCTACGTATTACAATTAGAGTAATCATTCAAGAAATCACTCCACCATGAGAATCGTAGAAGAACTGTTGCTGATGCTGCACAGCGAAGAATCGGGCTATTTCGTGCCCATTCCCGAGTGGAATATGTCCTGTGCGCTGGCCGGCGGGGTGCTTATGGACCTGGCGCTGGACAACCGTATCGACTCCGACCTGGAAACACTTACCCTGGTCGATGCGACTCCCACCGGGGATAAGATGCTTGACCCCGCGCTCAAGGAAATCGCCCGGGAGCAGAAAACACATTCGCCACAGTTCTGGGTGGAACACATCGCCAGGCACGCCGCTGATATCAACGAATTGGCCATCGACAGCCTGGTAGCACGAGGTATTTTTGAAGCCGACGCCGGCGGCTTCTGGTCCCTGTCCGGCAAGGTCTCCCGTTCCGGCCGTTACCCCATGGTGCACGGCAGGACCGGTGAAGAAATCAAGGGCCGGATCATCAGCGTCCTGTTTGATGACGAAATTCCTGACCCCCGCGATATGTGCATCATCGGCCTGGTGCACAACTGCGGCGGTTTTCGCGCGCTGCTGGAACCCGAGGAGTATGAACTTGCCGAGGAGCGTATCGAACTGTTCAGCGGCATGGACCTGATCGGCAGGACTATCGGAGAGGCAGTACGCAGTTCCTATCGGCCGCCGGAGAGCATGCGCGCGGTCACCGGCCGTACCCTGCCCGTGGTAGGACTTTGGGACACGCTGTCCTCAAAAACGTTCTGGGAACTGAACATACCCAAGTTCTTTGCTGATAAAGTCAGCCAGGTGGGGCCGGTTTTCAAACTTGACCTCCCGGGCCGTGAAATAGTAGTGCTGGCCAGCGCGGAGTTGAACAAATGGGTGGGCAGGGGCGGACGCAACCACCTGCGCGCGCGGGACTACCTGCAAGGCTTTCAGCAAGAATGGGGCACCGCGCGCTCCATTGCCAGCATGGATGGGGCGAACCATTTTCGTATGCGCAAGGCGATGCGCTCGGGCAATTCCCGTAAAGTGGTTGAAGACCGCATGGATGAACTGTTTGCGCTTGCCCGGCGTTCATTCGGACAATGGGAAATCGGCAAGGTGGTGCCGGGCGAGATGGCCTGCCAACACTTGATCGGCAACCAGATATCTCAACTCAGCACGAGCATGGAAGCCACCGGGATCCTGGACGACCTGCTCAAGTTCGAATACCGGGCCTTGCTGGTGCACGTGATGGGTATGCTGCCGAAGTTCACGCTGCACACTCCCAGGATGAACCGCTACCGCAACAACGTACTGGAACTCTATGGCCGGATTCATGCATCACATACACCGGCGCAACGGGAAGGCAAACGGCGCGACCTGGTGGATGACCTGTTGGACCTGCATTATGCCGATCCGCAGTTTTTACCGGAGACCAACCTGGGGTTTGCTTTCATCGCGCCGATTATCGCAGGACACTACACGGGCAGCGCCATGGCTTTTGCGATTTACGAACTGCTCAAGAACCCTGACTGTCTGGAACAGATCAGGGCGGAGGCCGACGTCTTGTTCGCAAACGGCGATCCGGCGGGAAAGGATTTTACCCTGTCCAATATCGACGTGACGCACCGGTTCATCATGGAAGTACTACGCCTGCACCCGATCATCCCCGTGCACGTGCGCACCGCACAGAACTCCTTTCAGTTAGAAGGGTTTCAGGTACCGGCCTACTCCACGGTGATGGTGGCATTCCCGGCGACCCATTACATGGAAGAGCACTTCCCGGACCCGTTGAAGTTCGATATCGACCGGTACAAGGAACCCCGCGCAGAACACAAGCGCGCCGGCGCCAATGCGTATGTGCCGTTCGGCGTCGGCACCCATATCTGCGGCGGGGCGCGCTGGACCGAGTTGCAACTGGCGGCCAACGTGCTGCTCATGGTTCGCCACCTGGAACTGGAACTGGCGCCGAAGGACTACAAGCTGAGACTGAGCCCGTTGCCCAAGACCAGTCCTGACAAGAGGTTCAAGTTCCGGGTGACCGGTTACCGGCACCCTGTCGAGTCGGCTGCGTAGGTCCGCCGCTAACCCGCAGTCCGGGTCTGTAATTCAGCATCGGGAACGGCGCGTTCCGTACGCGGGGGAATCAGGCGTAAATGGATGGTGTACAGCGCGGGTATGAGTACCATGAGTATGGCAGTGGTAATCATGATCCCGAACCCGAGCGAAGCGGCAAAAGGAACAAGGAACTGTGCCTGAATTGAGGTCTCGAGAATAAGCGGCGTGAAACCGAGAAAGGTAGTCACCGAGGTCAGCAATATGGGACGAAAACGCCCCTTGGCGCCGTCGATGATCGCAGTCCTCACGGGTACTCCCTCCCTGAGTTTCTGGTCGATGAAATCGATCATGACCAGGGAATCGTTCACTACCACGCCGCTGAGGCCGAAGATCCCCATGAAAGAAGCCGCGCTGAGCGCGACACCCAGGACCCAGTGACCGAGGATGGCGCCGATGAGCCCGAACGGGACGACGGCCATGATGATGAACGGCTTGGTATAGGAGCGCAGGGGAATGGCCAGCAGCGCAAAAATCATCAGCATTGCAATCGCAAAACCCCGGTACAAGGCGCCCAGTGAATCCAGTTGTTGCTGCTGTTCCCCCCCGAAACGGTAGGTCAGTTCCGGGTTTTTGGCGGACAGCCCTGCCAGAATCGAATCGGCCAGGATACTGTTGGCCTCCCCCCCGGAGATCACGGTCTTGTCCACATCCCCCGTGACGGTGACGACGCGCTGCCCGTCCCGGCGCTTCACCACCGGTGGTGAAGCGCCTGATTTCACTACGGCCACCTGGCTCAAGGGAATTTCGGCGCCGTTCGGCGTACGGATAAGATATCCCTCGATATCGGTAATGGCATCGCGTTCATTCCCGGGCAGGCGCACATAGACCTTGACTTCCTCCCTGCCCCGCTGCACCCGCAGCGCTTCGGCACCGAAGAAAGCCGCGCGCGCCTGTCCGGCCATGTCTTCAAGCGTGAGCCCCAGCGTACGCGCTTCCGGCCGTAATTCGAGCTGGATCTCCTTGACACCGGGCGTGTGGTCCGAGCGCACGTCGAACACCCCCGCAATGCCGCGCAGGCCGTTTACTACCGAGTCGGCCATTTGCGCCAGGCGTTCCGGGTCCGGGTGCGACAGCACGGCTTCGATGGGATTGCCGAGGTCAATGACTTGCCCGCTGAAGGAAATGCCGCGCACATAAGGCAGAATACCCACCTCTTCTCGCCAGGCCTGCACCACCTGCCGGGTAGTGATCTGCCGCTGCTGCGCGCTCAACAACTTGAACTCGATGGTGGCGATATTGGCCTCCGGATTCAACTTCGGCGCGGGGTCTAGTCCGCCGCCCTCGATACGGGGGCGTTGTCCCACGGTTACGATGACGCCGGACAACAGGGAAGGAGTGCCTTCAGGTCGGGTCCTGTCCAGACGTTCAATGACCCGCTCTCCGGCGTCCTGCAGTTCCCGCGCCACCTCGTAGGTCCGCTGTGCAGTGGTGCCGTCGGGCATTTCCAGGTTAGCCGTCACGAAGTCACCCTCCACCACGTCAGCAAAAGTCGTGGCGACGATACCTGCCGGCACCAGGGAAACGCTGAGGATGAACAACCCGATGGCCCCGGCGATGGTTATCCCGGGCTGGTTCGTTGCAAAGCGCAGCGCCAGTTCCAGGGGACCATTAAGGAACCTGTTCAGAGCGCGATCGACGAAGCCCTGGGTGCTGGCAAAGAAGCGGTCGAGTGCGCTGGTCGGCGCCCAATCCGGGCCGTGCAAGCGAGACAGGTGGTTCGGCAGGACAAACAGCGATTCCACCAGGGAAATCGACAGCATGGCGATGATGATTATCGGCAGGGCGGACCATATTTCGCCGATGCCGCCGGGAATGAACAGCAGGGGGATGAATGCGGCGATTGAAGTAAGCACCGCGAAGGCCAACGGCACCTTGATGCGGCGCGCCCCGCGGATGGCCGCAACGACACCGGGCGTGCCCCGCTTGCGCTCATAATGGATATGCTCCGCGACAACTATTGCGTCATCGACGACAATCCCGATGGCAAGCACGAACGAGAACAGCGATATGGTGTTGATCGCCAGGTCCATGACCAGCATGACGGCCAGGGCGCCGATACCGGAAATGGCAAGACCCACGGCGACCCAGATAGCGAGCCGGATCTCCAGGAACAGGGCCAGTGCGATCAACACCAGCATCAGGCCCAGGAGGCCGTTCTTGACCAGCAGGTCGACGCGCTCCGAATAGCTCTGGGATTCATCATTCCAGATGGTGATGTCGACGCCATCGGGAAGGGACGGGATCACCGCGTTGGCAATGTGCTCCTGTACCGCCGTCGCCACCTTCATCACCTGCTCGCCCTCGGCCCGGGATACCTCCACGAAAACCCCGGGTTTATCCTGGTGCCGGATAATCAGGTCGAGGTCCTGGAAGCCGTCCCGCACACCGGCGATATCACCCAGGCGTACCACCGTTCCGTCGCTACGGCTGAGTACTACGATATCCTCAAAATCCTGCTGATCGTAGCGCTGACCCAGGGTGCGCACGCGTACCTGGGATTCCCGGGTATCAATACTTCCCGCGGACAGGTCCAGGGAACTGCGCCGGACCGTATCTGCAATATCGTCAAGTGTGAGTCCGAGCGCGCGCAGGCGCTGCAGCGGCACCTCGATAGAAATTTCGTATTCACGCATGCCGCTGGTGTCCACCAGGGACACGGTGGGCAGCGAAGCCAGTTCATCTTCTATACGGTACGCCAGTTCCTTCAGCGAACGTTCCGGGACGTCGCCATAGACAATCAGGCGGATCATGCTCTGGCGATTGGTCATTTCCCTGAACTCGGCGCGTTCCGCGCCGGCGGGAAAGGTCTGGACGCGGCTGACCGCGGATTCAATCTCGTCCATGGCATCGCTCATATCCGTGCCCGATTTCACTTCGATCCTGACCGAAGCCATCCCGGGGGCCGCCACAGACTTCACCGCCTTGACATCTTCGAGGCCGCTGACCTCATCCTCGATCTTGACGACGATGGACTCTTCCACTTCCTCCGGGGTGGCGCCGGGGTAGGGCATGGAGATCTCGATATGGTTAAACGGCACAGTGGGCCATGCTTCCCGCTCGAGTCCGGTCAGCGCCACCAGTCCTGCGGCGATGATGGCAAACATCAGCAGGTTGGCGCTGATGCCGTTGCCCGCCATGTAAGCGATTGGCCCGGCTCGCTCTCCGTGATAGGCGTCGTTCTCTCTCATCGTGCCGGTTCTGTCCCGGTGCGAACCTGCATGCCCACGGTGGCGAACTGGATGCCGGCAGTGATCACGGACTGGCCGCCTTGCAGGTCTCCGGTCACGAATACCTCATCATCCGCGCGTTGTAACACTTGCACCGGAACAATACTGACCTTGCCGTCGGGATTGACGACCCAGAGTTCATTGCCCGGTTGCAGGGCCGCGCGCGGTATCCGGAAGTAACGCTGCGGCGCAACCCCCGTGATCTCCACCTCCACGAACTCGCCGACCAGCAATGGCGGGCTGTCGCCACCGGCAGTGGCTGTCCCCACCGGGATGCCCGCGCGGAACGGTTCCGGCACGCGCACCACCACGTCGATAGTGCGGGTCTGTTCATCCAGGGCGGTCTCGGCCCGGTCCACGTAACCCTTCCAGGCATATTTTCCCGCGCCGTAGCGGCCTGCCACCAGCGCCTGTACGTCCTGCTCCCCATCACCCGCCCGCAGTTCCCATAAGCCGGGGATCAGGGCCGCCTCGCGGCCGGACAGGGGCACGACCACTTCCACCACCGCGGCCGCAAGCAAGCGCGCGACACTCTGGCCCGCGCGCACAATCTGGCCCACGTCCACGGCCTCTTCCCGCACGTGGCCGTCGAAGGGAGCGGTCACCCGGGTCCGGGACAGCGCCAGACTGGCGTCGGCAAGCTGGGCTTCGGCGCGTTTCAACTCGGCGCGCGCCGCGTCCAGTTGCGGCTCTCTCAAGGTAAGGGGACTGACCTGAGGTTGCGCGGCGTCAGCTCCCTGCCGCGCCGCGTAGCGCTCATACTCGGCGCGGGCGATCTGCGCCTGTTCCTGCTCCTCCAGCAGGGCCACCCGGCGCGCGGCGAGATTGGCCTCTGCTTCCTGCACCCGGTACAGGTAGTCCGCCTGTTCGATACGGAACAGTGTCTGGCCCGCCTGCACCCGTCCGCCGCTCTGGAACCCGGCATCCACCCAGACGATTTTGCCGCCGACCTGCGGCGCAATATCGACTTCGGCGCCCGCCCTGACCGTGCCTGCGCCGTACACCGGTATGGCGCCGGAACCTGTCATGACCGTGCCGGTCTGCGCATACGGGATTTGCGGGGGCGGTTCGACCCGCTCCGGCTCCGGCGCGCGGGACACCAGGAACGACGCCAGCGCCACGGAACCGGCAATAATGACAACGGCGATCAGGAAACTGGAAAGTCGGGACATGTCAATCTGCTCTTGGTATAGGGGGTTTCGTCATTCCTGCGCAGGCAGGAAGCCAGTGGCAAAACTGTCCCGCAGGGACACCTTTTCCCGGTCCTGCCCGGTCCAGTCTCCGCCCAGCGCACGGTGCAGCGCCAGGCGCGCATAACCGAGGTCGCGCTGTGCCGCGGCCAGCCCGGATTGTACGCCGAGAAGCTGTTGTGATGCGCTCAGGTAAGCTTCATACTCGCCCACACCGGAGACATAGCGCTGTTCCTGCAACGTGTTTTCGGCCTCTGCCTCTTCCGCCAGTGACGCCAGCAGGGCATGACGGCGGCGGCTGGCCTCCAGACGCGCCAGCGCGGCCTCAACTTCCTGCACCGCGCTAACAACACTGCGCCCGTAAGCGGCGGCGGCCTCGTCCAGCCTGGCCTCGGCCAGGGCGACATTGCTGCGCAGCCTGGCACCTTGCAGTACCGGGCCCAGCAGGTTGAAACTCAGGTTGCGGAACCATTGATCCGGGTCGAACCATTCCCCGCCCTCGGTGCTCTGCAAGCCGATGGAACCGTACAGGGACAGGCTCGGCCACAAGTCCGCGCGGCGCGCCCCCACCGTGTAGCGCGCCGCTTCCATGCGTTGCCTGGCGGCAAGCACGTCAGGCCGCTGAACCAGCAAGTCGGCCGGAATGCCGGACGGCACCGGTTCGGGCGCGGCGGCCGGCGTCAGGGTCTCAGGCAGCAGTTCCCCGAGGTCCGAACGGTAACCGCCCAGCAGTACCCGGAGCCTGCTCTCCGCCTCCGCCAGCAGCGCTTCGGCCTGCGGTAATTCCGCCTCGGCGTTACGCAGGTTCCGGCGCGCAACGTAGAGGGCCAGTGAGTCGATACGTCCGTGGTCATAACGAAATTCAGCCAGGGACTCGCGCTGGCGGAAGATGTCCACGTTTTTCTCAGCGAATTTTTGTTGCCGGCGCAGGTCCACGATCTCCAGGTAGGTACGCACGGTTTCGGCCAGCACCCCCATGCGCGCGGTCAGGTAATCCGCCTCCTGAGCCAACCGTTCGGCCCCGGCAGACTGCGCATCGTTGTGGTTACGGCCCCAGAAATCAAGCTCGTAGGAGAATTCCGCAGCCAGGGTATAAGTCGTGAGCTCCAGCCGCTTCGGTAGTTCAATGCCAAAGTCGCTGTACACGTCCGACCCCAGTCCCACTTGGTCCAGTTGTGCGGCGATACCGGCATTGGTGGGAACATCGGTGTCGGTAATGTCCAGTGAAGGTTGTAGCAATGGAAACGCCGGCGCCTTGACAATACGCTCCCGCGCCCGGGCCTGTTCGACCCGCGCCACCGCCTCGGCCAGGTCAAAGTTCGAAGCCAGCGCCGTCTCGATGAGCCGGTCCAGCACCGGGTCGGCAAACGCCTTCCACCATTGTCGCGGCTGGTAGGCGCCGGCGACTTCGGTTCCGGCAAACTCCTGCGGCAAAGCCGCCACCGGATCACTGGCCTGCGGGGCCATGTCCACCAGGTTTGTCCTGGTGACACAGGCAGAAACAAGGCAGCAGGCAAGGATGGGAACCGGCAATTCAAGCAGCCGTATCAAGGTCGGTCTCAGTGACTCGCGCATCATTTATATTTGGGCTTTGTTGTGCTAACTCCCCTCCTCAGGGAGGACGCATATTGTACCATAATACCCTCCTCCGTTCGTCATGCCGGGCTTGATCCCTGCTTGTGAGAATTACGATGTATGTTAAAATACAGGAATGAATATCGACGAACCATGGCGCTGGGGGCCGCTTGAGGGCATGCCTGAAGGGGCCGAAGACTGGGCGTTGCCGGGGCAGGCAGAGCAGGAGGCGGCCTGGGCTGCCCAGCGCCAGGCCCTCAAGCAGGATCCGGCCAAAGAACGTTTCATGCAGGGCTGGCTGCGTGAGCGGGTGCGCGCCTTCGCCATCGAAACCGGCCAGATAGAAGGACTCTACACCTTGCGGCGTGGGGTGACTGAGCAACTCATAGCAGAAGGCTTTGCCGGAGTAGTGGGCGCCCACACCCACGAGGCGCTGGACGATGAGACCATCCGTGGGCTGCTTGAGGACCAGGAGGCGGCATACGATATGGTGTTCGAGGACGTTGCCAGCGGGCGGGCGTTATCGGAATCCATGGTCAAGAGCTGGCACCAGTTGCTCACGCGCCACCAGGAGACGGTGACCGGCCTGGACTTGCAGGGGCGCCGCGTAGCCGTGCCGTTTCGCACCAAGGGGCGCTGGAAGATCATGCCGAACAACCCCAAACGGCCGGACGGCCACGTGCACGAGTATTGTCCGCCCGAGCACGTCCAGTCCGAAATGGACCGCTTCTTCGCGCTGTATCGGGATATCCAGGTACGCGACTATCCGGTGAACGTGGAAGCCGCCTGGTTGCACCACCGCTTCGTGCGCACGCATCCGTTCCAGGACGGCAACGGACGCGCCTCGCGCCTGCTCATGGCCTGGGCCTACATCAAACGTACCATTCCACCGCCGATCATCGACGCTCGTAACAAGCCAGTCTATATCAATGCGCTGGAGAGGGCCGACGCCGGAGACTTGAAGGCATTCTCGGATTACCTTAGCGCTCTGTCACTTGAGTCCACGATTGGCGCAATTCAACTCGCTGAAAACGCCCTCTCCGGCAAGCTCAACCGCCCCAACGGCAACGGCGGACGCACCATCGGCGATAACTACCATCCGCCACTGACAGACTGACAAGAATCAGGCCTTGCGCAAACGCAGGCCGTACATCAGGCGGCCGTAGAAGTTGAACCACTTGCGCGCGGTGGCATCTGCAAACGGATAGTCCGCACCCAGTTGCCTGGCAGTGACCAATCCGGTGATGAAGCAGGTTTCCTGGCTGTTGATGAGCGTGTGCGCGCCGCAGTGCCAACTGCGCCTTTTGCCCTGGATGAGGCGGAACAGGGGCACCAGCAAGGTGATGTGGCGCACGTCGTGTACGATGTGCTGGAACCACCACCGCTTCACGATCTTTGCCTCATCAATGGGACTGATTGGGTTGTAAGTCACCAGGCAGGGCTTGTCCGAGCGGTTTGCCCAAGGCTGCTGGTTGTGCATGATATAGGTAATCTCATAGTTGTCCGGCCTGACGCCGTACTGTTCTATGTGGTTGCTGCGGGTAGTGAGGGGCTGGACTGCGTTGTCCGGCAGCACCGAGGCGTCCGAATGAATGACAGTATGGTTGTGCAGTTCGCTCTCGTAACGGACTGAGGAGAGCAGAAAACTCTCCAGCAGGGTCGGTTTGTCCAGCAGCATCAAGGTCTGGTTGGCATTGCAGGCGAAGACCACCTCAGCAAAGCTCTCCGTCTGCCCGTTTTCATCCTCCACCACCACCCCGGACGCATGGCGGTGCACCTTGCGCACCGGCCGGTCAAGGTAAATCCGGTCCTGAAAACCGGCTGACATGGTTTCATAGATGCGCCGCGTGCCCTGGTCCCAGGTTTGCATGGGCGTGGCCGCCTCGATATCGAAGAACTCCAGGTAGCGGGCAAACAGGGAGGCCGGCATATCGAACACATTGGTTGCCATCAGGAAGTTGACGAACATGGGCTTCAGGATCTTGTAACGGAAGTCGCCGGAGAACCTGCCGAGGTTGAGCAACGTACCCATGCTGAGGTAATTAAAGGGGTTGATTGCATTCAGCAGGCGCGAGCGGGTGTGGTTCAAGCGGCCAAACCACTGCAAGCGCCGCAAGAGCTTCTGGAACTTCTCAATTTCCGGCTGTAATTCCCGCCTGATATCGGAATCGAAATCATGCGCGTAGAGGCCGTCGCGGTATTTCACGCTGTAACTGAAGCGGGTATCGACCAGGTCGATGCCGTGTTGCTGCATGAACAGCAGAATATGGTGATACACCGTGGGGATGCACGCGGTGACGGAAATGTCGAACGGGATGGTGGAACCATCGTCCTGCGGCATGTCCGCGGTATAGGCGTTGCCGCCGATGCGGGACTGTGCCTCGTACAACCGAAAGTCGAACCGGTCAGGGTGGCGATGCAACGCCCAGGCCAGCCCCAGACCCGACACCCCGGCGCCGATAATGGCAATTTTTCTTGGTCCGCCCCTGTGTTCAGCGTTGTTCATAACGGTTACTGTACCGTTTTTCCGTGCCGCTCTCAACCACAAAAAAGACTCGGAGAATGATTGACAACTAACTGAATTTTTAGTAAAATTGTATTCTAACCTTAGCCGGAAACCGGGGCGCAAAATACGCCATGCCCGCACAATCAGACACTCAAACCAACTCATCAACAGCGCCGGTTTTCCTCACCGGCGCGGCCGGGCACGTGGGCGCCAACCTGCTGCGCCGGTTGCTTGACGACGGCGTGCGCGTGCGGGTGTTGCTGCGTCACGAGGATAACAACCGGGGCCTGGAAGGTCTTGACGTCGAATGTGTGTATGGCGATATCCGCGACCTGAATGACACCCGGCGCGCGCTGGCAGGCTGCCAGGGCGTTTATCACGTCGCCGCCAAGATTTCCACCATCGAAGGTAACCTGGCCCACCGCCGGGAAATATTCGAGTGCAACGTGGTCGGCACCCGCAACATACTGCAAGCGGCGCGCGAGACGGAGGCCGGGCGGGTGGTGGTAACCGGTTCGTTCAGCGCGGTGGGGTACGACCTGGATAATCCGTCCGCGCCCAGCAACGAGACCATGCAGTTCTACCCCATGGAGCGCACCATGCCTTACGAGCGCAGCAAGTCGCTGGTGGAGCACGAGTGCTGGCGCGCCGCGGCCAAGGGGCAGGACGTGATCGTCGCTACCTGTTGCGCGGTGGTGGGCGGCGCCGATTTTTTTCCTTCGCGCCTGGGCCGGACCCTGTGCGACTATACCAACGGCAAACTGCGCGCCTACGTTGACGGCGGTTTCGAGTTTGTCGCGGCCAGGGACATTGTCGCAGGACACGTGTTGTGTATGCACAAGGGACGCGCGGGGGAGAAGTATATCTTCAGCAGCGAATACAAAACCATCTCCGAGATCCTGGACTTGTTCGAGGAGGTTTCCGGCGTTACGCGACCCGCCCGGCGCATTCCGTCCCCCGTGATGCTTGTCTTCTCGGAGGTGGCGAGCTTTTACCTGAGCCGGTTTCACCCGGACTTCCCCCAGCGCTTCACCCCCGGCGCCATCCGCCTGTTGCGCAAGCGCCTGCACGCCGACACCGGCAAGGCCCGGCGGGAACTGGGCTACCAGCCAACCAGCATCCGCGCCGCAGTGCATGAGGCGTACGCGTTCCATTACCACCAGCGCCAGGTGATTACCAATCCCGCGGCGCTACGCCCGCGCTTGAACGGCGCCGGACAGGACCTGAGAGAACCCTCCCATGCCAACTGAAAACAGACCCGCGGCCGCTAATGGCGGCTCAATCCCGGCGCCTGTCGCGCCGCCCGGCTTCGAGGAATCCGGCAACCTGCGCCAGCAGTCACGCGCTGCGGGGATGGACCCGGATTACTGGTACGCGGTGGAAGAGGTGCGCAACATCAAACCGGGCCAGGTCGTGGAAGTCATCTTCTGGAAGCGCTCCATCGCGCTGTTTCGCACGGCTGACGGTTCGTTTCACGCGGTCGAGAACCGCTGTATTCACCGCCAGCTCAAACTCTCCATGGGTGAAGTGCAAGGTTGCCGGCTGGTATGCGCCTACCACGGCTGGCAGTACGATGAAAATGGCCACTGTGTGGAGACCACGCACAACCGTTTCGGGCAGGCACTGCCGAATCTCGCGCTCAAGACCTACCCGGTGCAGGTGCGTTACGGCCTGGTCTGGCTGTTCCCGGGCGACCCGGAACAGGCGCAGCAGCGCCGCATCCCGGATATCCCCGAGTTGGAAGGCCCCGAGCGCTGGGCCTGTGAGCCGTTGGGCTTTACCTGTTCAGCGCACCACTCGATGGTGATCGATAACGTGAGCGACTTCACCCACGCCTGGCTGCACCGCCGCTACCGACCGTTCGAGGAAGGGGCCACCCTTACCCGTTGTGAAACCGTCGGTGACGACGTGCACCTCGCCTACGACACCCAGGTCGGGCGCGGGCGCATCTCCGGGCTGTTTGTCGATCACGCGCGCATCGACACCAATCACATGGATCTCTGCTTTCAATACCCCTACCAGTGGTCGAACACCGATGATGAAATAAAACACTGGCTGTTCGTGTTGCCGATCGACGAGCGCACCACCCGTTGCTTCTTCCTGTTTTACTTCAAGTCGTTGAAGATTCCCTTGCTGCCGCTACGCATCCCCCGGTTTGCCATGCGCGCGGTGATGAAGATCTCGAACCGGATGCTCATCGGCCCCCTGCTGGCCCAGGACCGGGTAGCCGTGGAAGCCGAGCAGGAGGGGTACGAACGGCATTGGGATGCCCGTCCCATCGAATACAACCCGGTGGTGCGTGAGTTTCAAAACGTCACCGTGCGCAAGTGGCGCGAGTACCTGGCGCGGGCTTCGACCAACGGCAGCGCCTATGCCTGACGCGCTGTCGATCCCGGCAGCCGGCGCCGTATTGGCAGCGGCGCTGCTGTTGCTGCTGTTTATTGGCCTGTTGTTCCTCGGTTCCCTACTGCTGCCGGGGGAGCGGGTAGATGGGGGACAGCTTGACGGGTCGCAGGGCGCGTACAAGCTCAACGGCCTGGCGCTGTTCCTGTTGAGCATGGTTGTGGTGGCGCTGGGCGAGGTTTCCGGCGGGTTCTCCCTGGCCGTGTTGCACACCCACTTTGCCGCCTTGTTCGTCGCGGCAAACCTGTTCGCGTTTGCCGTTTCCGGCTGGCTGTACCGGCGTGGGGCCGGCGCGCAGGACCGGCCGGCGGGGCGCCTGCGCGGTTTTTTCTTCGGACGGGAGCAGAATCCGACCTGCTGCGGAGTGGACTTGAAGCTGTTCAGTTACCGCCCTTCCCTGATCGGCCTGGCGCTGTTCAACCTGTCGTTTGCGGTGGTGCAGTACCAGACCTACGGGGCGCTGACCCCGGCCATGGCGCTGTACCAGGTGTTCACGTTCATGTACGTGCTCAACTACTTCCAGTTCGAACACGGCATGGTGCACACCTGGGACATCGTCAGCGAACGTTTTGGCTGGATGCTGGTCTGGGGCGACTACGTGCTGGTGCCGTTTTTCTATTGCCTTGCCGGCTGGTGGCTGGTCGATGCCCCGGCGTCGCTGCTGTCTCCCGCCGCTGCCGCCGGAATCGTGCTGTTGTTCCTGTTCGGTTTCTGGCTGTTCCGCGGCGCCAATGAGCAAAAACACCGCTTCAAACAGGATGCCAATACCAGCATCTGGGGCAAGCCGGCGCAGACCCTGGACGGGCGGCTGCTGGTCTCCGGTTTCTGGGGCATCGGGCGGCATCTCAACTACACCGGCGAGATCTGCGTGTACCTGGCGTTTATTCTGACTACCGGGTGCGTATCCTGGCTACCGTTCCTGCTGCCCCTGTGGCTGGTGGCGCTGTTGTCGCACCGGGCCTGGCGCGATGAGCAGCGCTGCCGCGCCAAGTACGGCGAGCTGTGGGGGCGCTACAAGCGGCACGCACGTTTTTCCATGGTGCCGTTTGTGTATTAGACCCCAAGGTCGAAATAGTGAACCACACCACTGCCACCTGTGCGCAACAGCCTCCTGCGACCCTCCCGGTTCCCGAACTCTCCGGCAAATGGCCGTTGCTGGGCCACCTGCCGGAGTTTTACCGGGACCCGGTGGCCATGCTGGAGCGCGCCTGGCGCGAGCACGGGGAACTGGCGCGCTTTCGCCTGGGGCCGCGCGAGTTTGTCCTGTTCACGGGACCCGAAGCGCATGACTATTACTTCCGCGCGCCGGAAGCACAACTGGACGCCAAGGCGGTTTACCAATTTACCGTGCCCATCTTCGGGCGCGGGGTGGCCTACGACGTCTCTCCCGAGATCATGTCCGAGCAGCTTGGGTTCCTGTTCCCGTCGCTGCGCGACGCCGCAATGCGCAAATATGCCGAGATCATGTTTGCGGAGGCAAGTGAGTTTGCCGATACCCTGGGTGCAGCCGGCAGTATTGACCTGCCGCACGCGCTGAATGAGCTGACCGTCAGGATTGCCAGCCGCTGCCTGATTGGCGAGGAAGTCCGGGCGCAGGTGGACTCGGGTTTTGCCGAGGCCTATCACGAGTTGCAGAACGGCATTAACGTGCTCGGGTTTTTTCTTCCCAGGTTGCCCATCCCGGCGCATCGCCGGCGCGACCGGGCGCGGCGCGAAATTGCTGATATGTTTGGCCGGGTCATGGACGCGCGCCGGCGTGCCGGACGCGCGCCGGAGGATTTCATGCAGGCGCTGATGCAGGCCCGGTACAAGGAAGGCCGCGCCTTGAGCGATGAGGAAATCACCGGCATCCTGCTTACGGTATTGTTTGCAGGACAGCACACCAGCGCGGTGCTGGCAACCTGGACCGGCCTGGAATTGATCAGGGCGCCTGCTTACCTGGAACAAGTAAGAGACGAAATGCGAGAAGTTTACCGCGCACACGGCGCCATGAGCCTTGCCAGCCTGAAACAGCAACCCAGGCTGGACCACGCGGTGCGCGAGTGCGAGCGGCTGCACCCGCCCCTGATAGTGCTGATCCGCAAGGTGCTTAAACCCCTGCACTACGCCGGCCAGACCGTGCCGGCCGGCGCCCTGGCCATGGTATCGCCGGCGCTCTCCCACCGTCTGCCGCACGTGTTTGCCGACCCGGAACGCTTTGCCCCGGACCGGTTTGCGCCCCCGTCGAGTGAACACAAACAGCATCACTATGCCTTGATCGGTTTTGGCGGCGGCAAGCACCGCTGCATGGGGGAACATTTTGCCTACATGCAACTGAAAGCAATCTGGACCGTGCTGCTGGATCGCTTCGATTTTCACCTTGATACTGCTTTCCCCGCCCCCAACTACGGTAGCTGGGTAACCGGCCCCATGGAGCCTTGCCGGGTACGTTACCAACGCCGCGCGCAAACAAGCGTTTTCCGCCAATGAGCAGCCTTGCCGCCGGACGCTACGACGTGGCCATCGTCGGCGCCGGCCCGGTAGGCAGCCTGTGCGCGCTCGCCCATGCGCAGAAAGGCGCCCGGGTGGCCCTGCTGGAAGCCAACCCCAAGGCGGCCCAACGACTGGCCGGAGAATGGCTGCATCCGCCGGCCGTGCGCATGTTACAAGCGGTCGGCATAGACATTGACGCCCAGCCGCGCAGCAGCATAGGAGCAGGGTTTGCCGTATTCCCGGAAGACGGCTCCGAACCGATAGTGTTGCCTTATCCGGACGGCGAGCATGGGGTAGCCTGTGATCATGCCGCCCTGGTGACGCGCCTGCATGACACGGTGGAGAACGAAGCGGACATTGATTTTTTACTCCATGCCAGGGTGCGGGAAGTTGCAGACGGACAACTCAGGTTCACCCGCAACGGCACGCAGGAATCCCTGTCGGCTGTACGCATTATCGGCGCCGACGGACGCGCCTCGGTGGTGCGCCAGGCGCTGGGGTTGTCGGTAAAACGGATACCGTGCTCGCGCATGGTAGGGGTAACCATCGAGGACGTGGAGTTGCCGTTAACGGGCTACGGGCACGTTTTGCTTGGCGCGCCCGGGCCAATTCTGGCCTACCAGATCGGAGCACGGCACGTCAGGATCATCGCCGACATCCCCCTGGACCACTGGCACCCCAGGGAGCGGGCCAACCTGCTGTCGGAATCATACGCTGAACTGTTGCCGGAAACGCTCAGACCTGCATTTATAGAGGCGGTGCAGTCGGGACAATTCCAGGCCGCGGCCAATGAACTAAGGCCGCGCATCAGCTACGGAACCCCGCAGCAAACACTGATCGGCGATGCAGCCGGACATTATCATCCCCTGACTGCGGTAGGTATGACTCTGGGTTTTGGCGATGCCCTGGCGCTGGCTGAGTGCAAGGACTTCAATGAATTCAAACGGCAGCGCTACCGGGACATCCGCACGCCGGAACTCCTGGCCATGGGCCTGTATGAGGTGTTTGCCGATCACCGGGGCGAGGCCGTGGCGCTGCGGCGCGCGATGTACCGGAACTGGCTGAAACTGGCAGTGGTGCGCGCGCGCACCATGCGCTTGCTTGCCTGTGAGGACAGGTCCATAGTGCGCCTGGGCATGGCAACTTGCGTGACCGCGCTGCGCGCGCTCGCGACCGAGTTGCCGCGCACGCTGAACCGTCTTGCCTGGCGCCGGGCCGGCGCCGTCATGCGTGCGCTCGCAGTACGTATCGTGTGGTTCCTGCATGGCGTCGAAAAACTGCGCAAGGAGCGGCGCAGTGGCGAAAAAAGTGATGGGGGGGGGTTCCGGGAGATCCTGGCTCACTCATTCCTGATCTCCTTACCACCCGGCACTGCCAACTCCGAACCTGCCGCGCCCAAAGAGGCCGCCTCATTTGACGCCGGTCCGGCATTGCAACAGGCCTGTGCACGCCTGCTCAGCCTGCAGGGTGATGACGGCGCCTGGGAGGGCGAGATGGCATGGTGTCCCATGCTCACCGCGCAATACGTGCTGCTGCAACATATCCTGCAGCAACCCATTGCCGCCGACCGGCGCCGGCGGATACTGCGCTCGTTTGCCTGTACCCGTCTGGACAACGGGTTGTGGAGTTTGCATGAACACCCGCCCGCCAACCTGTTCGTCACCACCCTGGTTTACGTCGCCGCGAGATTGCTTGGTGTGGCGCGGGATGACCCGCTTATCCAGGCCGCGCGGCCTTTCCTGCAGGCAGAGGGTGTGCGCTCGATCCCAAGCTGGGGCAAGTTCTGGCTGGCGCTGCTCAACCTGTACGACTGGCGCGGCGTGAACGCCATCCTGCCGGAGTTGTGGAGCCTGCCGCACCGGTTCCCCCTGCATCCTGCCAACTGGTACTGCCATACCCGGCTCATCTACATGGCGATGGCCTCGGTTTATGCGCACCGCTACCAGGCGCCCGTCACGACTACGCTTGCCGCGCTGCGGGAAGAACTGTTCCCGCAGGGGTTTGCCCGGGTCAATTTTGCCGCGGGCCGTAATGACTTGCGCAGCGCCGACCTGTTTGCGCGTCCGGGAGTATGCTTGCGCGCCGGCTACGAGTTGACACGCCTGTATGAACGCTTCCACAGCAAGCACCTGCGCGCCCGCTGCCTGGACGCGCTGACCCGGCAGATCAGGTGGGAATTGCAGACTACCAGCCATACCAGCATCTCGCCGGTGAGCGGCTTTCTCAACATCCTGGCCTTGTGGTTGCGTGATCCGAACGACGTGGATTGCCGCCAGGCATTGGCAAAGCTGGACGGCTGGTTCTGGGAGGATGAGGAACTGGGGGCACGGGTCACCGGCGCCCGCAGCAGCTCCTGGGATACCGGTTTCGCCCTGCAAGCGCTGGCCACCGTGCCTGACCCGAACGGCTTGGGGGACGCGCGGCAAAGAGGCGCCGCGGCATTACGCAAACAACAAATCAGCGCCGGCTTCGAGGGGTATCAAGAGGCCTACCGCAACGATCCCAAAGGCGGCTGGTGTTTCCCGGGAGGCTGGCATGGCTGGCCGGTGAGCGACTGCACCGCGGAGGCCGTACTGGGCCTGCTTGATGCAGATTGCGAGAACACCAGCCCGGAGGCGTTGCGCGCTGCCGTCCGGTTCATGTTGCGCTGTCAGAACCGCGACGGCGGTTTCGGCAGTTACGAGGCGCAGCGCACCCGCGTGGGCCTGGAATGGCTGAACCCGGCGGAGATGTTCGGCGAGTCCATGACCGAACATTCCTACGTGGAATGCACTGCCTCCTGCATTGCGGCGCTGGTGGCGTGCCGGGATCATGCCCCGCAAAGCACGGACCAGGCGGCGCTGGATGCCATGGCCCGCGCCGAGTCCTGGCTGCGTAATACCCAGGCCAGCGACGGGTCCTGGCGCGGCGTGTGGGGAGTGCAGTTCATCTACGGCACCCTGTTCGGCATCAGGGGCCTGGTGGCCGCCGGCGCCCGTCCCGGCGACCCGGCGTTGCGTCTGGCCTGCCGCTGGCTGCTGGATCGCCAACTGAAAGACGGCGGCTGGGGAGAGCACCACCGCGGTTGCCTGAGCGGCCGCTACGTTCCCCATGAGCAAAGCCAGGTGATCCAGACAGCCTGGGCATTGATTGCGCTGCTGGAAGCAGGCGAATCAAACTGGCCCGCCATTGTGCGCGGCATCCGCTTCCTGGCCGATAGCCAGGCTGAGGATGGTTCCTGGCCCCGGCAGGACATGGCCGGGGTGTTTTTCCGTACCGCGCTGCTGGATTACGCGCTGTATCGGCAGTATTTTCCCCTGCACGCGCTGGGTCTGTATGAACGGCGGCGGCAGGCGCGCGCCGACCTGGGGTCGCCACTCGATCAATCCCAACAACCTGATATAGTTACCTGATGAAGCAACCACACAAAAGTCCAGCCTCCGGCTTCCTCGCGGACCTCGCTGCGGATGAGGTAAAGCCCGTAGTCGATGAATACACCGGGATTTACGATGCCGGTCTCGATAGCAGAAAAGAACATTACCGTTCGCTGGTCAATAATTATTATGACCTGGTAACCGACTTCTACGAGTTTGGTTGGGGCCAGTCATTCCACTTCGCACCCCGACGCAAGGGTGAGAGTTTCAAGGCATCGCTACTCAGGCACCAGCAGTTTCTTGCCGACCAGCTCGCCCTGAAACCGGGAATGGAGGTGTGCGACCTGGGCTGTGGAGTGGGTGGGCCGACCGGAAATCTGGCACGCTATTCCGGGGCCGGCTTCCTCGGCATCAACAATAACGCCTACCAGCTTGAGCGCGCCAGACACCACACCCGCGACGTACAGTCCTTATGCCGCTTCATTAAGTGTGATTACATGCAGATACCCGAACCGGACAATCGTTTTGATGCAGCCACTGCTATCGAGTCCATGGCACACGCGCCCGACAGGACCGCGGCATTCCGGGAGGTCTTGCGCATACTGCGTCCGGGGGGCTGTTTTGCCGGCTACGATTGGTGTCTTACCGGGAAATTCGATGCAGGTAACGAGGCACACCAGCGTATCAAACATGACATCATGATCGGGGATGCTCTGCCTGATATCCCTTCCACCCGGGAAGTTTCCCAGGCATTGCAAGAGGCCGGCTTCGAGCTCCTTGATGCGCATGACCGCGCCCTGGAAGCTGATCCCGAAACACCCTGGTACCGCGCCTTGCAGGGTCGCGACATCAGCCTTGCCAGTATTCCGCGCACTCCGATTGGCCGCGCCCTGACCAATCTGGTTTTAGGGGCAGGCGAGAGATTGCGTGTGGTTCCGCAAGGCGCCAGGGCGGTCAGCACCCTGTTGAATGTAGCGGCGGACGCACTGGTTGCGGGCGGCGAGGCCGGGATCTTTACGCCGATGCTCTTCTTCCTGGCCCGCAAGCCGGACGGCGCGGGGTCTGCATGAAGTACGTGTTCGACCCTGAAGTCCTGCGCGAGGTAGCTCAATCCCATCTCGACCTGCCGTTGGAGCAGATGATGGCGGCCATTACCTCAGACCTGGTTGAACGCTATCCCGGCCGGGTCGAAACCAGTCAGGAATGGATCCTCTCGAATGCCGGTGGCACCATGGGACAATTTACCATCCTGTACGCTTCGCTCTGGGAATACCTGATCTTTTTCGGCACGCCCATCGGCAGCGGCGGCCATACCGGGCGCTATCATTTTGCCGAGGATTACGCGTTCATCCTGGATGGGGAGTTCTGGTATTACCAACAGGGCGATACGCAAAGGCAGGAGTTCCGCAAAGGTGATTTTGTGTACCTGCCGAAAGGCGAGGCCAAGGGCTTTTGCATGGTGGATCATGCCTGGATACTGGAATACGTGCGCGGCCCCGTGCCCACCATGCTACCGTTCGGCCTGGCCGATACCTTGTTCAGCACGCTTGATTACAGAACCCTGTTGCGCACCTTCCGTATCTACGGCCGGCA
Organism: Gammaproteobacteria bacterium; assembly: GCA_965116585.1. Classification (GTDB taxonomy): domain Bacteria; phylum Pseudomonadota; class Gammaproteobacteria; order Eutrophobiales; family Eutrophobiaceae; genus JAAXHV01. The sequence goes on from OZ220714.1 coordinate 607,422, forward strand.
TATATTGCGCTCGCTCAGGAAGCCTGGCGGGTTATAAGATGGATGTACAGGACGCACACCACTCCTGCGCAAACAGGGGTCTTTACCGGCGGATTCCTGCCCCGGCATGTCGTCAGCAGCAGACAGGCCCCCGCCGGAACAGATTTGTTACCGCTTTTGTACTCTGGTTCATGTGCGCGACCGCCGGCGCGGCCGGGTTGCCGGAACCTGTGGCTTTCGTCATCAACGGCTACAAGATTCCGCGTGACAGCTACAGCCTGTATGTGCGGGACGTGGAAGCGCAGGAAGCGGTACTGGCGGTAAACCCGGAGGTCGCGTTCAACCCGGCATCCGTGATCAAGGTCATCCCTACGCTGGCGGCGCTGGAGTTGCTGGGCCCGGCCTACCACTGGAAAACCGAAGCCTATACCCTGGGCAGCCTCAGCGACGGGGTATTGCAGGGCGACCTGCTGCTCAAGGGCTACGGCGACCCGCACCTGGTGATAGAGGATTTTCGCAAGATGCTGGAAGAGTTGCGGCGGCGCGGCATCAGGGATATTAGCGGCGACCTGTTGATTGACCCGTCCTGGTTTGACCTGCCACCGGCCGATCCCGGCGCCTTCGATAGCAAACCCTTCCGCAGCTATAACGCGTTGCCGCATGCCTTGCTGGTCAATTTCAAGGCGGTGCGCTTCCATTTTTATCCGTCAGCAAACGGCAGGGACGTGCGGGTTCATACCGAACCGGAACTGGCCGGACTGCGCATCGACAACCGCCTGCGCCTGCGCAAGCGCAGTTGCGGGGGGTTCCAACGGGGTATTACCGTGACCGTACCGGACGGGCAAGCGGCTGATGAGGTCATCTTTTCCGGGCGCTTCCCGAATCGTTGCCGGCATTACATCCTCACCCGCTCGCTGCTGACCCACGAGACCTATGCCTATGGCGCGTTCAAGTCGATATGGCAGCAACTGGGCGGGACCATCGCCGGACAGGTGCGCACCGCCGCGGCGCCGGCACAGAAAAAGCCGTTGCTGGTGCATCATTCCAAGTCCCTGTCGGATATCATCAAGCACATCAATAAATTCAGCAATAACGTTATGACCCGGCAACTGCTACTCACCCTGGGCGCGGAACTGGAAGAAGCGCAGGGGACAGTTGCCAAAGGAGTGCGGGTCATCGATAACTATCTCACCGGACTGGGCCTGGACACCCACAGTCTGCGCATCGACAACGGCGCCGGGCTGTCACGCGACGTGCGCGTCTCGGCCGGCTTGCTGGCGGACGTCCTGCAACACGCCTGGCGCATTCCCCACCGGCCCGAATTCGTCTCCTCGCTGGCCATCACCGGGGTGGACGGCACCGCCCGCCGCCGCCTGAAGAACAGGGCCGCAGCAGGTTCCGCGCATATCAAGACCGGCACCATCGACGAAGTCTCCGCCATCGCCGGCTACGTGCACGCCAAATCCGGACGGGATTACATAGTGGTCGGCATGCTCAATAGCAGACACGCCCACCAGGGCCACGGGCGGGAACTGATGAACGCACTGGTGAGTTGGGTTTATGGGCTTTAACCCGCATATCTCACCAAGTGATGCGAAGATCGCGCAGGATTTTTTTTGCCTGCGGGTGCCTGCGACCGAAAGCATAGCCGTAGCTATGGTTGAGGGACAAATCGTCAGGATAGACGATTTGCACGGCGCCAGCCGCCCGAAGGGTTGCTTCCAGGGATGGACGCAATGAACACGTGCCCGCAGGCGAAAAAAAGACCAGCGATGGCGCATCAAGCGCAGTGTGTAATGTCGAAAAAGTTCGAATATTATCGTAACTTATTGACAGCAAAAATGGTTCAGATAGCAACAAGCTACTTGGTGAGATATGCGGGTTGACCCGCACCACGTTGACGTCTGGTTGACATCGACAGAGTTGGGAGAAGAGCGGGTTCAGGACTACCTGAAGATGTTGACGTCAGCGGAACTGGCGCGGGCGCAGAAATTCAAATCGGAAGCCAAATACCGTGAATACGTCATTACCCGCGGCTTGCTCAGAAGGATGTTGTGCGAAGTAGCCGGGCTGGACCTCAGCGGCGTTGACTTCAGCTACGGCGAGCACGGCAAGCCGTGCCTGCCGGGCAGTGCGTCAACCAAGGCCGTCGCCTTCAACGTCTCCCACTCCCACGGCCTGGCGCTGGTGGCGCTGGCCGCGGGAGGCAGGCTGGGCGTGGACCTGGAGCGGATCAGGCCCGAAGCGGCATGGCAGGAACTGGCCGAGCGTTATTTTTCCAGGGCGGAGTGCCGGGCGTTGCAGGCCCAGGCGCCGGATCAGCGCCGGCGCGCGTTCTTCACCTGCTGGACGCGCAAGGAGGCCTTCGTGAAGGCGCTGGGCGCCGGTGTCTCGTATGGCCTGAAGGAGTTTGACGTCAGCGTGGACCCGGCAGAGGCCTGCGCGCGCCTGACCCTGCGCCGGGCAGATGAACACGCCGGCGGGTGGTTGCTGAAGAATCTCCAGGTCCCGACCGGCTACACGGCCGCCCTGGCCATAGACCGGCCCGCGTGCGATTTCAGACTGTGGCGGGCTGCTTGAGAAGCAGAAGTGGTGTGAACCTCCTGCCGTAAAGAAGTGACTCAATCGTCACGGTTGTGTATCATTGGCGCCATCTAAACACCGGAGAATTACAACATGTTACAACTGTATAACTACCCCAAAACACGCGGCGTCAGGGTCACCTGGATGCTGGAAGAACTGGAGGCGGAGTATGAATTCAAGCTGGTGCCCTTCGGCGAGAATGGCTTTGCCTCCGAGGACTATGTAAAAATCAACCCCGCGGGGAAAGTACCGGCGCTGCGCGATGGCGACCTGTTACTGACTGAATCCGCGGCCATCGTCACCTACCTGGGCGATAAATTCCCGGCGCGACAACTGGTGCCCGCGCCCGGCACGGCGGCGCGGGCCAGGTACGACCAATGGTGCTACTTCGTCCTCGCGGAACTCGAACAACCCCTGTGGACCAAGGGTAAACACTCCTTCGTATTTCCCCCGGAGAAGCGCGTGCCGGCGATACTCGAAACCGCTGAATGGGAGTTTCAAAAAGCGTTGAACATTCTCAGCCAGGGCCTGGGCGACAACAAATATATCCTGGGCGCTGAGTTCAGCGCCGCGGACATCCTCATCGGCCAGACCCTGCTTTGGGCCAGTGTGGCGAACCAACCCGTCGATTTTCAGAATATCAAGGACTACACCGACCTGGTCCTGGGCCGGGACGCGCTGCAACGGGCCCGGGCCAGGGAAGCGGCAATGCTGGAGGACTGATCGGCTACCCCGCCAACCGAAAATGAAGCTTGACCGGTACCGGACGGACGGTTTATACGATGAACTGCTGACACCGCAGTTAGCAGCCCGTTTCGGCCAGGAAAAAATTGCATGTGGCGTTGCAACCGGGCATAATGTTACATGTAACAAGCAGGAGACTCCACATGAGAACCACCGGCGTTAATGCACGAGTTCAACAGCACCGCAACGCGCTGCGCAAGGCAGGACTACGCCCTGTGCAAATCTGGGTACCGGACACGCGCCGTCCGGACTTTGCAGATGAATGCCGCCGCCAATGCCGCTTGGTGGCAAAGGCAGACAGGACGGATGAGACTATGCAGCAGTTCATGGATGCCGCCCTGGCGGACGTGGGTGGCTGGACTGAATGACACGCGGCGATCTGGTAACCGTCGTCATGCAAGGCGAATTTGGCAAACCCAGACCCGCTTTGGTGATGCAGGCGGATCAGTTCAGCGAGCACACCAGTGTTACGGTACTGCCCGTCACCAGCACACTTGTTACCGCACCACTACTCCGCATTACCGTACAACCGACTGCGGATAACGGTTTGCAAAAGCCTTCCCAGGTAATGGTGGATAAGGCCGTGACCGTACTGCGCGACAAGGTAGGGCCTGCCTTTGGACGCATTGATACGACCCTGCTGACGGAGGTTGAACGTTGCCTGGCCGTGTTCCTGGGGATAGCGAAATAGTTCAATAATGTCTGTACCCGGTAGCATCCGGGATATATTCACTGCCGTCGCGGCGTGTGCAATGTAGTTCTTTTTCCAGCGTGATCTCGCCGATACGGTAGCGCGGTTGGCGGATCTGTTCCAGTTCTTGCAGTTTCGCCGGTGGGACGGTGAAGCAGAGTTCATAGTCGTCACCGCCGCTGAGGATGTGGCGCCATTTCTGCGCGGGGTCGCGCGGGTTGTCCAGGCTTTCGTGATACGGGATGCTATCGATATTGATCCGCGCGCCGGCGGCGCCGGCATTGAGCAGGTGGCCCAGGTCGGCCAGCAGGCCGTCGGAGACGTCGATCATGGCGCTGGCGATGCCGCGCAGAGAGATGCCCAGGTCAACGCGTGGGACGGGGCGCAGTAAGTGGGCGAGGCAGGTTGGGGTGGGGTGATGACCGGACTTGAGTTGCGCCAGTGCGTGGGCGGCGCTGCCCAGGGGGCCGCTAACATAGATGAAATCGCCTGCTTTTGCGCCATTGCGACGGACTTCCTGCCCCTGCGGGCACTCACCCAGGGCCTGGATGGTGATGGCCGGCGGGCCTTTGCAGAGATCGCCGCCTACCAGCGCGATCCTGTGTTCCCCGGCCAGTTGCGCCAGACCGCCGCTAAAACCGTCCAGCCAGGCATGGCTCATCTCCGTTTCCGACAGGGTTAGCGCCAGGCTGAACCAGCGCGGCGCGGCGCCCATGGCAGCCAGGTCGCTGAGGTTCACGGCCAGCGCTTTGTAACCGACGTCAGCGGGGTCGGCATCGGGGAAATAATGGACACCGGCCACCAGGGTGTCGGTGGTGGCCACCAGGTGGGAACCCGGTTCAACGGCCAGCAACGCAGCGTCATCCCCTGCCCCGAGCACAACCCCGCGGCCGGCGGGGGTCAGGCGGGCAAAGTATTTATTGATGATGTCGAATTCGGTCAACAGATTACACAGGCTGTATTTATGACTTATCTGCAGATTTATTGATTCATCGGCAGATATTTACTCTCCGGAACGCAGTTGCCGTGCGGCCCGGTCCAGGACGCCGTTGATGTACTTGTAGGAATCCTCCGCACCGAACATGCGCGCCAGTTCTATGGCTTCATTCAACACCACGCGCAAGGGTACTTCGGGCTGATGCAGGAGTTCATAGATACCCAGGTGCAGTACCGCACGGGTGACCGGGTCCAGTTCAGCCGGTTTCCTGTCCAGAAACGGGACCAGCACCTCGCTGAGTTGTTCCGAATTGGCGGCAATACCGGTGAGGATAGCGCGGAAATACTCCCTGTCGGCTTTTTTCAATTCCTTTCGTTCCTGCTCAAACTCGGCAATGACCACCGACATCGGGCGCCCGGTCAGCAACCACTGGTACAGGGCCTGCACCGCAGAACGCCGCGCCCGCACCCGTGCCGATTGATTGATTTCCCTGGCTTTGGTCATTGGTTCATTATCCACGGATTCTGTTTTATCCACATTCTGTTTTATCCGCAGATGACGCAAGCACGCGATATACAAATTTCCAGTCTTCGTCAATGCGCCGGTAATCCACCAGGTCCAGTTCATGACGCTGGTCCATGGCGCTGAGCGTGGGGAGAGCCGCCATGCCGACGGCTGTGCAGCCCAGGATGACGGGCGCCTGGTACACCACCAGTTCGTCGATCAGGCCATGCTGCAACATACTGCCGGTCAGCGTGGCGCCGGCTTCCAGCAGCAGGTCGTTCACCTCGTAGTCCTGCGCCAGTAGCCGCAGGACGACCTCAAGAAACCCGTCCTCGTCACCGTCAACGAAACGTACCCGGGCGCCGGCGCGTTCCAGGGCGCCATGCAGGCGGTCATCCTCATTCCTGGTAAACAGGATGGTGGCGCCGTCCAGGCCCAGCATCTGCGCAGCCGGGGGAAACCGCAACGTCCGGTCCAGCACTACTCGCAGCGGTTGCCTGCCGCCGGTGTCCGGCTCGCGTACGTTCAGGCGCGGGTCATCGGCCAGCACGGTGTTGACGCCGGTCATTACCGCGGAACTTGCCGCGCGTAATGCCTGCACGTCACGCCGGGAGGCCGCCCCGGTAATCCAGCGGCTCTCCCCCCCGGCCAGCGCGGTCTTGCCGTCCAGGCTGATGGCGGATTTGGCGCGCAGATAAGGCCGGGCACGGGTCATCCTGCTGAAAAAACCCTTGTTGAGTTCTTTTGCCTGCTCTGCCATAAGCCCGGTTTCAACCTTGATACCGGCATCCGTCAAGGCTTTTATACCGGCGCCCGCCACCTGCGGGTTCGGGTCCTGCACGGCTGCCACGACCCGGCTGATGCCTGCCTTGACAAGGGCGGCGGTACAGGGCGGTGTGCGTCCCTGGTGGGCGCAAGGCTCCAGCGTGACGTAAGCCGTCGCGCCGCGCAGGTGGGCGCCGGCAGCGTGCAGCGCGTTGATCTCAGCGTGGGGTTCGCCCGCCTTGTGGTGCCAGCCGCGGCCCAGTATTGCCCCGTCCCTGGCGATGACGCAACCTACCCTGGGATTGGGATGAGTGGTAAACCGGCCTCGCTCGGCCAGCGCCAGCGCGCGGGCCATGTAAGAGGAGTCGGCTGCGCTCCAGTTCATTCAATCGTCTTGTCGTTGAGCAAATCCAACTGGGATTTTTTCAGTTCCGGGGGCATTTCGTTTTCCAGCCTCTCTATCTCGTCCAGAAACGCCCTGACGTCGGCAAAACTCTGATATACGGAAGCAAACCTGAGATAGGCCACCTGGTCGACAGTTTTCAGTTCTTCCATCACCCACTCCCCTACTTTCCTGGACTTGACCTCCCGCTCACCCAGGGAACGCAGTCTGTGCTTGATGTGGGCAATGGCAATCTCCACCTTCTGCATCGTCACCGGGCGCTTTTCCAGGGAGCGCAATATACCGGAGCGCAGCTTGTCCTCAATAAACTGTTCGCGCCGCCCGTCAGTCTTGATGATGTGGGGATAGCTGAATTCCGCCGCTTCATAAGTGGTAAAGCGTTCCTTGCACTCCAGGCACTCCCGCCGCCGCCGCACCTGGTCGCCCTCATTAGCCAGCCTGGAGTCGATGACCCGGGTATCTTCAAATGAACAGAAGGGGCAGCGCATGATACTAATTCGTAGAATACGTGATGAACAGACAGGCTGGGATGGTCTTGTCAAGACCGTCGGCAGCCATGCTTGGCTGGAGCAGAGCGTACATGGATGTATTCACAGCCTGTCTTGACAAGACCATCCCAACCTGTCTCCAGCGTAGCTATCCATACATCGGAAACTGCTTGCACAAGGCCAGCACCTGGCCTTTGATCTTCCCAAGCAACGCTTCGTCACTCATGTTGTCAATCACGTCGCAGATCCAGGTGGCGACCTGGACGGCTTCGGCTTCCTTGAAGCCGCGGGTAGTGATCGACGGGGTGCCGATGCGGATGCCGCTGGTGACAAACGGTGATTGCGGATCGTTCGGCACCGCGTTTTTGTTCACCGTGATATTAGCCCGGTCCAGGGCCGCGTCCAGGGCCTTGCCGGTGATGTCTTTACCGATCAGGCTGACCAGGAACAGGTGGTTGTCGGTGCCGCCGGAGACGATGTCAACGTCCCGCTGCATGAACACCGCGGCCATGGCGCGCGCATTCGCCATGATCTGTTGCTGATAAGCCTTGAACTCCGGTTCCATGGCTTCCTTGAAAGCCACGGCCTTGGCCGCAATCACGTGCATCAACGGCCCGCCCTGGTAGCAGGGGAAGACGGTGAAGTTCAGTTTCTTTTCAATTTCCGGGTTGGCCCGGGCCAGGATCAGGCCGGAGCGGGGCCCGCGCAAGGTCTTGTGGGTCGTGGTGGTGGTCACGTCTGCGATAGCTACCGGGCTGGGATAGAGGCCGGTGGCGATCAGGCCGGCCACGTGGGCAATATCCGCGACCAGGTACGCGCCTACCTGATCGGCGATGTCTCTGAAGCGCTGCCAGTCCAGCCGTCGCGAGTACGCGGAAAAACCGGTCATGATGAGTTTGGGCCGGTGTTCCAGGGCAAGCTGTTCCGCCGCGTCATAGTCGATCTCGCCGGTATCCGCGTTCAGGCCGTACTGCACCGCCTGGTAAACCCTGCCGGATACGTTGACCGAGGCGCCGTGGGTCAGGTGGCCGCCGTGCGCCAGGCTCATGCCCATGATGGTATCGCCCGGCTGGCACAGCGCCAGGTACACCGCGCCGTTGGCCTGGGAACCGGAGTGCGGTTGCACGTTGGCATAATCAGCGCCGAATAACTGTTTGGCCCGGTCGATGGCGAGTTGTTCGACCACGTCCACGTACTCACAGCCGCCGTAATAGCGTTTGCCGGGATAGCCCTCGGCATATTTATTGGTCAGCACCGAACCCTGCGCCTCCAGTACCCTGGGGCTGACGTTGTTTTCCGATGCTATCAGTTCAATGTGTTCTTCCTGCCGGGTGCGCTCTCCCTGCATGGCCTGGTAGAGGGCATCATCGTACCCGGCAATTTTCATGTCTTTGTCAAACATACTTCACCTTATTCTTAAATCAAAGCCACATTATAAAGTATAATGGCGGAATTGACGGCAATATATCCAAATAATGACCAACACGGACAAACCGGTATCCCTGCTCACAACCCTGCTTGGCAGACTCAAATCCGTCGCTACTCCCTCGTCTTCGGCGCCTGTTGCGCCGTTGCTGCGCTGGCGCCACAAGGGGGCGTCTGCGGCCCTGGAGGCTGTCAGGCATTCCAGGGAAATCAGGCTGGCTGACCTGCTCTGTATCGACCGGCAAAAAGCCGCGCTGCAAGCGAACACCGAACAGTTTATCAATGGCTACCCGGCCAATAACGTGCTGTTATGGGGGCCGCGCGGCACCGGCAAGTCATCCCTGGTCAAAGCCGTCTTCAGTGAGTGCCGGGGGCGCGGTTTGTACCTGGTGGAAGTGACGCGGGACCACCTGACCGACCTGCAGGACATCTGTGACGAGTTAAACCGGTTTACCGGCAGGTTCATCATCTTCTGCGACGACCTGTCTTTTGATGTGAGCGATCCCAGCTACAAGACGTTGAAGGTATTACTGGACGGTTCGGTAAGCGATATCCCGGACAATATCCTCATCTACGCGACGTCAAATCGCCGCCACCTGATCCCCGAGTTCAGCTCGGAAAACCGGGATGCGAGGAATATCGACGGCGAGATCCATCATGGCGAGGCCGTGGAAGAGAAACTCTCCCTGTCCGAACGCTTCGGTATCTGGCTGTCATTCCATCCGTTCAACCAGGAACAATACCTGCAGATCGTGTTCCACTGGCTGGCACAGACCGGGGTAGCCATCAGCGATCCCGATCAGGTCAGGGAAGCCGCACTGCAATGGGCGCTGGAAAAAGGCACCCGCAGCGGCCGCAGCGCCACCCAATTCGCCCGTGACTGGGCGGGGAAGGCCTTATTGGCTGAAGGATGACAAACCAGGGAACCTCTGAGTACATAGGTCGTGCTGATGGTCAAGAGGGTTTTTGGGGTGGTTCCTTAATCCATGTCACCTGCGGATAACTGCCGGCTGACCTGGACTATCAACCCGAACAGGGGGTGGTCGAAATAATGCAGTTGTTCCAGTTTTATACGCCTGCTTTCCGTCAACCTGACGTAGTGCGCGGAATGGCGGCGCGCCGGCGCACCGATTGTCGGCTGTTCCAGCGCATCGGGGAAGTAGGCAATATCCACGTCCAGGTGCAGGAAACGGGAGCTGCGCAGGCGGATATGGCCGGTGAAATTCTGCACCGGGGGGGTGTATTGCGGCACAGCCATTGCTTCCGGCTCCGCTTCCTGCGGCGCCTGCTGCGCAGGGGGAGGCGTATGGCGCAAGTTGTTCAGGCGTACCGCGCGCACGTCCCCAGCGTTCAGTCCGGGCTGTTGCCAGGCCACGTGCAACAGCGGCCGGTAACCCCGGGATAGCGCCAGCGTCTGCCTCACACCGCCCAGCCGGTACTGCTGCCGGGGCAGGGCCAGGTACGGGATGAGACGCTCCTGTTGCGCCGGGTCAGGCGTATCCCCGGCCACAGGATCGGCCGTTTCCGTGAGCAGACTGATAGTTTGCGTACGTGGCGGCAACCCGGGCGCTTCATACCACCACTCGTCATCGGCATCGGGTTCAAGATATGCAAACAGCACCACCTCCACCCGGTACCAATCCTCGGCGCTGAGCGGGAAACTGAACAGTAACAGCAGGCAATACAGGAAAAATTTGTGCATGACGTGTTTTACCACAGAGAACACAGAGGGCACAGAGATTTTTTTGCTCGTGGATTGTTCATGCCTCAAGATGGTCCAGAAACTCTTCCAGAAAACCAAAACGCGCCGCGGCATCGGCGAGTTCATGGTTGATTCCCAGTTTCCCGCCTTGTGCGAATTTGTATCTGCCGGGGTTGGCCTGGATCAGCTTGATCAGCTTTACCCGATCAAATTCTGCGTTTTCGTCAAACTGTATGCGGCCACCCTTCCCGGCCAGATCAATCTTGCGGATGCCCAGGGCCTGGGTGCGCTGCTTGAGTTGGGCGATGCGGAACAGGTTTTTCAGCGGCTCGGGCAGCAGGCCGAAACGGTCGATACATTCCTCTTGCAAGTCCCACAGCGCACGTTCCTGCCCGGCCCCGGCGATGCGCTTGTACATGACCAGCCGGGTGTGCACGTCGGGCAGGTAGTCGGCCGGGATCAGCGCGGGAACGTGCAGGTCTATTTCCGTGCCGTGGTCCAGCGGGCGATCCAGCTCCGGCTGGCGCCCGGCCTTGAGGGAAGACACTGCCCGCTCCAGCAGGCTCATATACAGGCCGAACCCCACTTCCTGCACGTGGCCGCTCTGCTCATCGCCCAGGATCTCGCCCACCCCGCGAATTTCCATATCGTGGGTCGCCAGGGTAAAACCCGTGCCCAGTTCCTCCAACGCCGCAACTGCCTCGAAGCGCCGCGCGGCGCTGTCGCTGACCGCACCCCGGCCCGGTTTGACCAGGTAGGCGTAGGCGCGATGATGGGAGCGCCCGACCCGGCCGCGTAACTGGTACAGTTGCGCCAGCCCGAACTTGTGCGCCCGGTTGATGATGATGGTGTTGGCGCTGGGCACGTCGATGCCGGTCTCGATGATGGTGGTGCAGACCAGCACGTTAAAGCGCTGGTGGTAGAAATCCAGCATCACCTGTTCCAGTTGTTTTTCCGGCATCTGCCCGTGCGCGATGCGCAGCCTGGCGTCCGGCGCCAGCCTGGCCACCTCGTCGGCGGTTTTTTCTATGCTGCTGATCTCGTTGTGCACAAAATAGACCTGCCCGCCCCGCTTGATCTCGCGCAACATGGCCTCGGCCAGCCAGGCGTCATCCCATTCCCTGACAAAGATTTTGATCGGCAGGCGCTTCGACGGCGGGGTGGCAATAATGGACAGGGACTGCAAATCCGACAGGGCCAGGTTGAGCGTGCGCGGGATCGGCGTGGCAGTCAGTGTGAGGATATCCACCTGGGCGCGCAGGGACTTCAGTTTTTCCTTTTGCCGCACCCCGAAGCGATGTTCCTCATCGATGATGATCAGGCCCAGGTTGTGAAAGGCGATATCATCCTGCAGTAATTTATGGGTGCCGATGATGATGTCAATGTTACCGGCCTCAAGGTCGTCACAGATCCCGGCCTGGTCCTTGCGGGAGACAAACCGGGACAGCGCTTCCAGGCGCACCGGCCAGTCCGCAAAGCGGTCACTGAAATTGCGGTAATGCTGCTGGGCCAGCAAGGTGGTGGGCGCCAGCACCGCTACTTGTTTGTGGTTCTCCACTGCAACAAACGCGGCGCGCATGGCCACTTCGGTCTTGCCGAAACCGGAATCGCCGCAAACCAGCCGGTCCATGGGCGTTTCCGCGCGCATGTCCTCCAGCACGCTGGTGATGGCTTCGGCCTGCCCCGGGGTCTCCTCAAAGGGAAAGTCCTGGACAAAGGCCTGGTAGGCATTATGGTCAATATGGGACTGGTACCCTTTCAGCGCGGCGCGGCGGGCGTGCAGCGCCAGTAATTCCGCGGCCACGTCATAAACCCGTTTCAGGGCTTTTTGCTTTGCCTTCAACCAGTGGCCGCTGCCAAGCCGGTGCAAGGGCGCCTGTTCCGCATCCACGCCGACAAACCGGCTGACCCGGTCCAGCGCGGTCACCGGCACGTACAACTTGTCGCCCTGGTCGTATTCCAGACAGATAAACTCGGTTTCCACCTCGTTCACCGTGAGCGTCGTCAGACCAAGATAGCGGCCCACACCGTGTTCTTCATGCACCACCGGCGCGCCGATGGACAACTCGGTCAGGTTGCTGACGATGGAATCGGTGAGATGCCGGCGCTTTTTACGCAAGCGGCGCTGCTGCACCCGTTCACCGAACAACTGCGTCTCGCTCACTATGGCAAGGCCCGCACCTTGCAGTGTTACTCCCCGCTCCAGCGGGCCCACGGTCAGGCCAAAACGCAGTTCTCCCGCCAGGAACTCATCCCAATCCCGGCACAGGGCCGGCCGGTTCTGCTCGCGCTGGAATAATTCCAGGATGGTCTCGCGGCGCCCCAGCGACTCTGCCACAATCAGCACACGTCCCGCGCACGTCTGCGTGAAGTCGCGGAACAGGGCCAGGGGGTCTTGCGCACGCGCATTGACGGGATATTTCTGCGGCGCACCGGCGTGATAACGCACCGCTCTTGCCGCGCCGCCGCCAAAGCCGGTATTGCCCAGATGAACCTGGGAATACGCTGCCAACAGTTCGTGCAAGGCTGCGGGTGGATAAAATATCTCCGCCGGGCTCAGCAGCGGGCGCTCGGCGTCATCTTTTCCCTGCTCATAACGGGTCTGTGCCAGGTCGTGGAAAGCCAGCGCCGCATCGAACACGCCCTCGTCCAGGACCACGGTCGGGTCTGCCGGGAAATAATCCCTGAGGCTGCCGGTATGGGTATAGAACAAAGGCAGGTAGTACTCGATGCCTGCCGGCGCAATGCCGTTGCTGACATCGGTATAGATCGGGTTGCTGCCGGGGTTCCCCGCAAAGCGCTGGCGCCAGTTGCTGCGGAACAGGTCGATGGCGGACGCGGTAAGGGGAACTTCCCTGGCGGGCAATACCCTGATTGCCCGGGTTTGTTCCAGCGAGCGCTGGGTCTCGATGTCAAAAGTGCGGATGCTGTCGATCTCATTATCAAACAGGTCAAGCCGGAACGGTGCGTGCGCGCCCATGGGATAGATGTCGATGATCGAACCGCGCACGGCCACGTCACCGTGCTCCATGACCTGGGAGACGTTGCGGTAACCGTTACTGTCCAGTTCCTGCCTGAAGGCGTCCGGGTCCAGGGTCTGCCCGGTATGCAGTGCCAGGCTGTGCGCGCGCAGGTAATCCGCGGGCGGCAGGCGCTGCATCAGGGTGGAGACGGTCACGACCAGGATACCGGCGCGCAGGTCACGCAGTTCCACCAGTGTGGCCAGGCGTTCGGAAACAATGTCCTGGTAAGGAGAAAACCGGTCGTACGGCAGGGTTTCCCAGTCCGGGAACGACAGCAGGCGCGGCCCGGCCTGCGGCGGATTGAAAAAAGCCAGTTCTTCCATGAGCCGCTGCGCGCCGGACTGGTCCGCGCTAACGACCACAAACAGCGCCCGCTGTTCCCTGGCCGCGGCCGCAAGCGCCAACGCCTTGCCACACCCGGGCAACCCCTCCCAGACTACCCGTTCAGCCTTTGACGCGGGGACTTCAGGCTGCAGGGGACTTACCATGATTTATCCGTAGATGACGCGGATTAACGTGATTTATCCGCAGATGACGCAGATTAACGCAGATGTTTTTTTTGCAATGGATAAATCACGTTAGTCTGCGTCATCTGCGGATTTATCTTCTTCGTCAGGCTGAAGTCTTTTGAGTTCCCTGCCAAGTTTTGCCTTGTCGCGTTGCAGTCTTATGCGGGTGGGCAGGCTGGCCAGTACTCCCAGGATGGCGCCGGTGAGCAGGGCAAGGGCAACCACCATTGACAAAGGTATTTCATAGCTGGCGAGATAGAAATCGATGGTGACCGGTTGCCCGTTACGGACGTGAAACGCCAGCCCACCCAGGAGAACGAGCAGGGCCAGCGCAAGTTTAAGGTAAAACATCAGGACAAGTCAGGCTTTGTCGACACGCTCGCGCAACTGCTTCCCCGGCTTGAAATAAGGAACATGCTTGGGCGGCAGGGAAACCGCTTCTCCGGATTTGGGATTGCGGCCCATCCTGGGGGGGCGAAAATGCAGAGAAAAACTGCCGAACCCGCGAATCTCAACCCGTTCCCCATTTGCCAGGCTCTGGGACATGGCCTCCAGGATGGTTTTCACCGCCGATTCGATATCCTTGGAAGTAAACTGGGGTTGTTGCCTGGTTAACACTTCAATCAATTCAGATTTGGTCATGGTTCTAATCCCGGCGTGTTTGTATGCCTCAGATACTACTCGCTCTCCTCGTTATGCACAGATCACGTTATTCACTGCTGCCATTATCCAGGTGCTTTTTCAACAAATCGCCCAACTTCGCGCCGGAGGAACTATCGGGGGTGTATTCCTTGATGGCGGCCGACTCCTCGTCTGATTCCTTGGCTTTTACGGAGACGGAAATAGTGCGTTTTTTCCTGTCCACGGCAGTAATTTTGACTTCGAGTTCGTCCCCTTCCTTCACGCCACTGCTTTTCGCATCCCTGGCCTTGCGCTCGCCCGACAACTCGGACACTTTCAACTGCCCGTCAACTCCCTGCGCCAGTTCAACCACGATATACCTGGTTTCAACCGCCGTCACCTTGCCGGTGACTATCGCGCCCTTGGGATGCTCTGCGACATAAGAGGTGAACGGGTCTCGTTCCAGTTGCTTGATGCCCAGGGAAATGCGCTCCCGCTCCGTGTCCACGGCCAGCACGACCGTTTCTATCTGGGTGCCTTTTTTGTAGTTTCTCAGGGCTTGCTCACCTTCGTCCATCCAGGAAACATCCGACAAATGCACCAGGCCGTCAATACCGCCGGGCAGCCCGATAAAAATGCCGAAATCGGTAATGGACTTGATTTGCCCACTCACCCGGTCTCCCTTGTTATGCAGCGCGGCAAACTCTTCCCAGGGGTTCGGCTGGCATTGCTTCATGCCCAGTGAGATGCGGCGGCGTTCCTGGTCGATGTCCAGTACCACCACGTCAACCTCCTCACCTGTCTGCACCAGTTTCGAGGGATGGATGTTTTTGTTTGTCCAGTCCATTTCCGACACGTGCACCAGCCCTTCAACCCCCTCTTCCAACTCCACGAAGCAGCCGTAATCAGCCAGGTTGGTGACCGAACCGCGCAGGCGCGAACCTTCCGTAAAACGCCGCGCCAGGTCGCCCCAGGGATCTTCACCCATTTGCTTCAGACCCAGGGATACCCGGCTGCGTTCGCGGTCGAACTTCAGCACCTTGACGTCAACTTCGTCGCCGATACTGACGATCTCGGACGGATCCTTTACCCGTTTCCAGGCCATGTCAGTGATATGCAACAGACCGTCGATGCCACCCAGGTCCAGGAATGCGCCGTAATCCGTCAGGTTCTTGACTACGCCCTTGACACTGGCCCCTTCTTTCAACCGGTCCAGCAGGTTTTGCCGCTCGGCGATGTTTTCACTCTCGACCACGGCCCGGCGTGACACCACGACGTTACTGCGTTTCCGGTCGATCTTGATGACCTTGAAGTCCAGCGGCTTGCCTTCCAGGTAGCTCGTATCCTTGACCGGACGCACGTCCACAAGCGACCCCGGCAGGAATGCCCTGATGCCCTCGACGTCAACGGTAAAACCGCCTTTCACGCGTTCCGTGATCATACCGCTCACCGTTTCATCCGCGTCATGGGCCTGCTCCAGGTTGTTCCAGGCCAGCAACCGTTTGGCTTTTTCCCTTGATAACCGGGTTTCGCCATAACCGTCTTCCACTGCGTCCAGCGCCACCTCGACCTCATCGCCGACAGCCACTTCCAACTCGCCTTTGTCGTCATAAAACTGGTCGATGGGAATCCAGGATTCCGATTTCAACCCGGCGCTGACGATTACGTTGTCTTGGTAAACGTCAACGACGGTCCCGTTAAGAATAGCGCCAATCCGCATTTTCGTCTCGACCTGACTCTGTTCAAATAATTCAGCAAAACTCTCAGTCATTTAGTAAGTTATCTCTGTTAGTTAATGTTTATCATCATTAAATGTTCGGGGCAAAACCATAGCATTTTGATACCATTTCCGCCACTTGCGTGAACACTTCGTCTCTGCCGCTACCGGAGGTATCGATGACGACAGCATCCGCTGCCGGCTTCAAGGGAGAGAGGCTGCGGCGGGTATCACGCCTGTCCCGTTTATCGATAGCATTTACAAGATCGGCTAATCTAACACTAATACCTTTAGCATTCAACTGGTTATATCTTCTTTTTGCCCGCTCCTCCGGATTCGCCGTCAAAAACACCTTTAATTCGGCGTCTGGAAACACCACCGTGCCCATATCCCGCCCATCCGCCACCAGCCCGGGCGGACGTTGAAAACTCCTTTGCCAGGCCAGGATCGCGTCCCTTACCACACCGTGCGCAGCGAGGCTGGAGGCCGCGCTGCCGCAATCCTCCAGGCGGATTTGCGGGCCCACGTCACTCCCGTCCATAATGACCGATACCGGTTCGTCACCATCTCCGCAGGTAAACTGCACGTCCGGTAAGCGTGCCTGCACCAGCGCGGCCACACCCACAGCATCAGTAACCGGCAGGCTGGCCCGCTGCGCCAGCAATGCCAGGATACGATACAAGGCGCCGCTATCCAGCAGGTTCCAACCCAACCAACCGCTGATACGGCTGCACAAGGTCCCCTTCCCGGTACCACTGGGGCCATCTATGGTTATGACGGGGGAGGCTTTCATCTGGAATTAAGAATTAAGAATTGAGAATTAGGAATTAATGGGTATTTCAATTATACAAGTTATCAATATTCTTGCTTTATGAGTTCACCGTGACAGACAACACGTCGGTCCGTAATTCTTAATTCCTAATTCCTAATTCTTAATTCCTAATTCTTAATTCTTAATTCCTAATTCTTAATTCTGATCCCCAACTGCCGGGCGCAGTCGATAAAACCGGGGAAGGAAGTATCGACGTTCCTGCAGTCCTGCACGGTGACCGGATCGGTGGCGGCCAGGGCGGCGATGGAGAAGGCCATGGCGATGCGGTGGTCGCCGTGACTGCTCACTACCCCGCCGGCAGGGCGCCCGCCGCGCACGCGCAGCCCGTCGGGGTAGGTTGCAACGCTGATACCCAGGTTTTGCAGTCCTTCTGCCAGGGCGGCAATGCGGTCGCTTTCCTTCACGCGTAATTCCGCCGCGCCTTGCAGCACGGTTTCGCCCCGGGCATGGCAGGCCGCGGCCATGATGGCCGGGAACTCGTCGATGGCGATCGATACCAGTTCGACCGGGATCGTTATTCCATGCAGCGGCCGGTATTTCACGCGCAGGTCCGCCAACGGCTCACCACTGCCCTCGACCTTGTTGCTGATACTGATGTCGGCGCCCATCTGCTGGAGAATTTCAATCACGGCATGGCGCGTGGGGTTGATCCCTGTGCCTTCAATAAGCAGGTCTGAACCGGGCACGATGCTGCCCGCAACCAGGAAGAATGCGGCGGAGGAAATATCCCCGGGAATTTGTAGCATGTTGGCCTGCAACGGCCGACTGCTCAGGCTTATACGATTACCGGAACGGGTTACCGGGCAACCAAAATGGGCCAGCAGGCGTTCCGTGTGATCGCGTGTCGGCGCCGGTTCGGTGATCACGGTTTTACCTTCCGCATACAAGCCCGCCAGCAACAGCGCAGACTTCAGTTGGGCGCTGGCGACGGGCAATTCATATTCGATTGCGCGCAGGCACCGGTTACCCGTGATGTGCGCGGGCAGAGTGCCTTCGGGTGTCGTCCGCACCTCGGCCTGCATCGCGTTCAGCGGATCCGCCACGCGCTGCATCGGCCTACGCTGCAACGATGCGTCCCCGGTCAGGGTGGATGAAAACCGCTGTCCGGCCAGTATTCCCGGCAACAGGCGCGCCGAGGTGCCGGAATTGCCCAGGTCCAGAACGTCTGACGGCGCCTGCAATCCATGCAGGCCGACGCCGTTGACAGTCAGGCATGCGTGTTCCAGGCTCATCTCCACGCCCATTTGCCTGAACGCAGCCATGGTGGCCCGGGTGTCGGCGCTGTCCAGGAAACCGTGACACTCGCTCACCCCCTCTGCCAACGCCCCCAATATCACCGCCCGGTGGGAAACGGACTTATCGCCCGGCACGCGCACCCTGCCCTGCAACGCCGCGGTCGCAGGATGGACGAGGTAATCGAGCCGGTCCTGCTGTTCCATTAAAGGATGCCCCAATTCCTAATTCCCAATCCTACCGCCCCCTGGTGCGCGCAAAATTATCCCTGGATTGTTTGGCGCGGGTAAAAATTTCCAGCAGGCTGTCACCATCTGCATCGGCAATGGCCTGTCTGGCGTCATGCAGGTGGCCTTCAAATCGGTCCAGGATGGTAAGCAGCGAGTCTGCGTTGGCCAGGCAGATATCACGCCACATCTCCGGGCTGCTGGAGGCCACCCGGGTAAAATCCGCAAAACCGCCGGCGGCGTACGCAAAGATCTCTTCCTTATCCTGCATCCGGGCCAGGCAATCTATCAGGGTATAGACCAGCACGTGCGGCAGATGGCTGGTTGCCGCCAGTACCTCGTCGTGGTGCTCGACGCCCAGTTCCACCACGCGCGCCCCCACTCCCTGCCACATTCGGGTAATCCTCTGCACGGCATCCCGGTTGCTCTCGGCCAGCGGCGTGATGATCGTAACGTGGTCTTCGAACAGTTCCGCGAACGAGGCTTCCACGCCGCTCTGCTCGGTGCCGGCGATGGGGTGGGCCGGGACCAACAAGGCCAGCCGTTCAGCCGACAGCGCGGCCCTGGCCGCTGCCACCACCACACCTTTGGCGCTGCCGACGTCGGTGATGACAGCGCCCGGTTTCAGTTCTTCGTTGAGCGCCCGCAACAGGGGCTCGGTAGTGGACAACGGCGTGGCCAGGACGACCAGGTCGGCGCCGCGCACCGCCTCCCGCACGTCCAGGCTGTAACGGTCGATGATGCCCTGTTCGACGGCCTGCCGCAGCGCCGCCTCCCGCCGCCCGTAAGCGGCGATGGAACCACACAGCGAAGCGCGCTGCAATGCCCGCGCCAACGACCCGCCGATGAGCCCCAGGCCGACAATGGTGACCCTTTCAAATAACGTCATCTTGTCGCTAAAACCTTCTCCAATGCCTTGATAAAGGCAGTATTTTCGTGTTCCTGGCCGATGGTTACCCGCAGGTGGTTGGGCAGGCCGTATTCGACTATGGGCCGGACTACCACACCCTCGCGCAGCAGCGCCTGGTACACGGGGTCGGCCGGGCCACCCAGGTTGAAGCTGACGAAGTTGGCGATGGATTCAAACCACTCCAGTCCCAGTCCGGCAAACGCCGCGGTGAGATCCGCCATCCCTTGATCATTCAGCGCCACGCTGCGGCGCAGGTGTTCCTGGTCCTGCAAGGCCGTTTCCGCGGCCAGCAGGGCCAGGGTATTGACGTTGAACGGTTGCCGCACCCGGTTCATCAGGTCGGCCAGGTCGGGATGGCTGACCGCGTAACCCACCCGCAGACCGGCCAGGCCATACGCCTTGGAAAAGGTGCGGGTGGTGACCAGATTGGGAAAATCCGGCAGGTAGTCAATGGAATTCGGGTAGTCCGCGCACAGGGACGCGCCATACTCATAATAGGCTTCGTCAACCACTACGATCACGTCTTCCGGCACCGAGGCCAGGAACGAGCGCAACTGCTCCCGATCGATCCAGTTGCCGGTGGGATTGCCGGGGTTATCCAGGAAGATCAGGCGCGTGCGCGCGCTGACGGCGTCCAGGATTGCGGCCAGGTCATGCTTGTAGTCCCGGGTAGGCACGACCACCGGCGTGGCGCCGATGGAGTGGGTGGCCAGGTGGTAAACGATGAAGGCATTCTCCGAATAGATCACCTCATGGGCGTTGGTCACGATGGCGCGGGCCGCCAGTTCCAGCACGTCGTTGGAACCGTTGCCCAGGGTTATCTGCGCGGGGCTGATGCCGTGATAATCGGCCAGGGCGCGCTTCAAGGAGGCGCCGGAACCGTCCGGATAGCGGCACAGGTCGAAACCGCCGTCCGCCAGGGCAGCCAATACCCTGGCGCTGGGCCCCAGGGAATTTTCATTCGACGCCAGCTTGATCACATGCTGCAAGCCAAGCTCCCGCCCCACCTCTTCAGCAGATTTGCCGGGCGTGTAGGTGGGCAGACCAGCAATGCCGGGCGCGGCCAATTTAATTATGTCAATACTCATGTAGTAATCCCCTATTCGTAATCCCCAATTCCTAATTCCTAATTCTTAATTCCCATCCCCCGCCGCCGGGTATGAACCCAACAGTTTCACCATGGCGGCCTTTGCACGCAGTTCGGACAGGGCGAGCTTGACCTGTTCATCCTGCGCGTGGCCGTTGATATCCACGAAAAACACGTATTCCCACATACCCTGACGCGAGGGTCTGGATTCTATCCGGGTCATGTTCACACCATGGTCGGCAAAACAGGCGAGCATGTTCAGCAGTGAACCCGGCGTACTGGGCATGGCAAACAACACCGAGGTCTTGTCGTTGCCGCTGGGCGGCGGCGCCTCCTTGCCCAGCACCAGGAAACGGGTGGTGTTATCGAGGTTGTCCTCGATATTTTTCCTGAGCACGGGCAACCCGTGAATCTGCCCTGCCCGCTCCCCGGCGATGGCGGCGCTGCGCGCATCCTTGCCGGCGTTCACCACCGCTGCGGCATTACTGGCTACGGGCACGCGCCGGGCCTGCGCCAGGTTCGCATCGAGCCAGTGGCGACATTGCGCCAGTGACTGCTCATGGGAATACACGATTTCGATAGCGTCAAGTTGTTGCGCGTGGCTCAGCAACTGTTGCCGGATGCGCAGCGTTACCTCGCCGCACACTTTCAGGTCGGAAACCAGTAACCGGTCCAGGGTGTGGTTCACCGCGCCTTCAACCGAGTTCTCCACCGGCACCACGCCGTATTGGGAGGCATCGGCGCTGACTTCCCGGAATACCTGGTCGATAGCGCCCAGCAAGGTCAACTGTACCGATTGGCCGAAATGTTTCAGCGCGGCCGCCTCCGTGAAGGTGCCTTCCGGCCCCAGGCAGGCGACAGTCAACGGTGACTCCAGGGCCAGGCAGGCAGACATGACCTCCCGCACCAGGCGCGCGATTTCTTCGTCCGGCAGCGGTCCCTTGTTGAGCGCCTTCACCCTCTCTAACACCCGGGCTTCCCGTTCCGGCCGGTACAGGGTCGCGGCGCGGTCATCCTCCTTTGCCGCTGCCACGTCCAGCGCCAGGTGCGCGCGCCGGTTGAGCAACTCAACCAGTCGCTCATCCAACGCGTCTATTTCGGCGCGTAACTCTTCCAGCTTTGCATTGCTCATAATCAACCGTACCGGGCGGCAAAATGCACCATGAACTCGACCAGGGCGTCCACGCTTGCTTCAGGCAGGCCATTGTACATGCTTGCGCGCATTCCGCCTACGCTGCGATGGCCTTTCAGGCCCAGCAGGCCGTTGTCCTCGGCGGCTGTCAGGAAGGTACGGTCCAGGTCCGCATCCGCCAGGGTGAACGGCACGTTCATTCTCGAACGATACGGTTTGTCCACGGGGTTGCTGTAGAAATCACTGGCGTCGATGAAGTCATAGAGTTTGCCGGAACGGCGGCGCGCGTTGTCGTGCATCTGCTCCACCCCGCCCTGCTCCCTGATCCAGGCAAAGGTCAGGCCGGCCACGTACCAGTTGAACACGGGCGGCGTATTGAACATGGAGTCACTCTCGGCCAGCAACTTGAAATCGTATAGAAACGGCACGTCGGCGCGGGCCCGCCCCAGCAAGTCCTCACGCACCAGGGCAATGCTCAGCCCCGCCGGCGCCACGTTTTTCTGGGCGCCGGCGAAGATCAGTCCGTAACGCGCTACCTCCAGCGGACGTGACAGGAAATTCGAGGTCATATCGCAGACCAGCACGGCCTCGCCACCGGCATCCGGCACGGCCGGAAATTCCAGGCCGGCAATGGTTTCATTATCGCAGTAATACAGGTAGGCAGGGCTGGCGCTGCAACGCCAGCCGGACGGGTCGGGGATAGTGGTGAAGTTTACGTCCGCGGCGCTGGCGGCAATATTCACGTTGGTCAGGCGCCGGGCCTCGGTCACAGCCCGCTGCGACCAGTTGCCCGTGATCACGTAATCAGCGCAGTCGGTCTTCCCGCTCAGGTTCAACGGCGCCATGCTCATCATGTGGCTGGCGCCGCCCTGCAGAAACAGTATCCTGTAGTGTTCCGGGATGGCAAGCAATGCGGTCAGGTCCCGTATCGACTGCTGCGCCACCGCCATGAACGCGGGGCTGCGGTGACTCATTTCCGTGATGGAGATGCCCAGGCCGTGCCAGTCGAGAAACTCTTCTCGGACCTGCTCCATCACCTCCCGCGGCAGCACTGCCGGACCGGCGTTGAAGTTATGGACCGTCACCTTCGGTTCCCTGCGCGGGGGCATCGTCACCATTATCGTCCACGTCTCCGTAATCGACGATCCGCTCCAGTCCGGCCAGGGTTTCGCCTTCGTTCAGGTTGACCAGTTTCACACCCATAGTATTACGGCCGACCATGGATACGTCGCCGGCCTTCATGCGGATCAAGGTGCCCTGGTCGCTGATCAGCATGAGTTCATCGTCTTCAGCCACAATCTGGGCGCCCACGACGCGCCCGTTGCGTTCATTGGTGTGGATGGATATGACCCCCTGGCCGCCACGGGAGCGTAGCGGGTAGTCTTCCAATGACGTGCGTTTGCCATAACCGTTCTCCGTGGCAGTCAATATGGCCTTGCTTTCCCTGGCGATAATCAGGGAAATAACCTTGTCCTCAGGACTCAGGCGCATGCCGCGCACGCCGCGCACGACCCTGCCCATCGGGCGCACCTGGGTTTCACTGAACCGGATCACCTTGCCCGCGTCGCTGAACAACATCACATCATGCTCGCCGTCGGTCAGTTCAACGTTCACCAGCCGGTTGCCCTCGGTAAGTTCGATGGCCCTGATGCCGCTGGGCCGGATGCGGGAGAAACTGGTCAGCGAGGTCTTCTTCACCGTGCCGTTCTCGGTCGCCATGAAAACATACAAGTCGTCGCTGAACTCCCGTATCGGCAGCACCGCATTGATGCGCTCACCCTCGTCCAGGGGCAGCAGGTTGACGATGGGTTTGCCCTTGGCGGCGCGGCTGGCCCGGGGCAGTTGGTACACTTTCAGCCAATACAGGCGGCCCAGGCTGGAGAAACACAGCAAGGTGTCATGCGTGCTGGCAATAAACAGTTTGTCCACGAAATCTTCGTCCTTGACCGAGGTGGCCGACTTGCCGCGCCCGCCGCGGCGCTGTGGCCGGTAGTCATCCAGGGGTTGCGTCTTGGCATAGCCTGCATGGGACAGGGTGACTACCACGTCCTGCTCGGTGATCAGGTCTTCCATGGTCAGCGCCAGTTGATCCTCGACAATCTCCGTGCGCCGGGCATCGCCGTAGCGCTCCCGGATCTCCTCCAGTTCCGTCCTGATCACCTCCAGCAGGCGTTGCGGCCGCGCCAGCACGTCCAGCAGGTCGCCGATGCGGTCCAGCAGTTCCTGGTACTCCGCAATAATCTTCTCCTGCTCCAGTCCGGTGAGTTTCTGCAGGCGCAAATCCAGGATGGCCTGGGCTTGCGCATCCGACAGACGGTAGCCGTCGGCGCCCAGTCCCAGTTCCGGCGGCAACTCGTCGGGCCGTGACATGTCGGCGCCCACCCGTTCCAGCAAGGCAGTGACCACACCAGGCTGCCAGGTTGTTCCCAGCAAGCCTTGTTTTGCCTCAGCCGGCGTGCCGGATTTCCTGATCAGCTCGATCATGGGGTCGATGTTAGCCAGCGCCGCGGCCAGCCCTTCCAGGATATGCGCCCGCGCCCTGGCTTTGCGCAACTCGTACAGGGTACGCCGCACCACCACCTCGCGCCGGTGCCGGACAAATGCCTCCAGGATTTCCTTCAACGTCATCAGGCGCGGCCGCCCTTCATCCAGGGCCACCAGGTTGATGCCGAACACGCTCTGCAGCGCGGTAAACTGGTACAGGTTGTTCAGCACCACCTCCGGCACTTCGCCGCGCCGCAGTTCGATCACCAGGCGCATCCCGTCCTTGTCGGACTCATCCCGCAACTCGCGGATGCCGCTCAGTTTTTTCTCCCGCACCAGTTCCGCAATCTTTTCCTGGAGCTTGGCCTTGTTCACCTGGTAGGGCAACTCGGTGATGATGATCGCGCTCTGTCCGGCTTTCTCGTCGGTTTCGACGTGGGAGCGGGCGCGCATGTAGATACGGCCGCGACCGGTACGATAGGCTTCCTCTATGCCCTGGGAGCCGTTAATAATGCCGGCAGTCGGGAAATCCGGTCCGGGGATGTATTCGAGCAATTCATCTATGCTGAGGTTTTCATTTTCCAGCAGGGCGATGCAGGCGTTGATGACCTCGCTCAGGTTATGCGGCGGGATATTCGTCGCCATGCCCACGGCAATGCCGCTGGAACCGTTGACCAGCAGGTTCGGCACCCGCGTGGGCAAGACCACCGGCTCGTGTTCGGCGCCGTCATAATTGGGAATGTAATCAACGGTTTCCTTGTCGATGTCCTGCAACAACTCGTGCGCGATCCGGGACATGCGGATTTCGGTATAGCGCATCGCCGCGGGCGCATCGCCGTCCACCGAGCCGAAATTGCCCTGCCCGTCCACCAGCACGTAGCGCAGGGAAAAATGCTGGGCCATACGCACAATGGTGTCGTACACGGCAGAATCGCCGTGGGGGTGGTATTTACCGATGACGTCGCCGACGATGCGGGCGGATTTCTTGTAGGGCTTGTTGTAGTCATTGCCCACCACGTTCATCGCGAACAACACGCGCCGGTGCACAGGTTTCAGCCCGTCGCGCACGTCCGGCAGCGCGCGCCCGACGATGACGCTCATGGCGTAATCCATATAGGATTGACGCATCTCGTCTTCAATGTTCACCGGCACTACGGACCGGGCAATCTCGTCAGGCATAACGCTCTCTAATCAGGCAGATAAACTGCGGTTTCAAGTCGGGCAGGAGTGATGATGCTAAGGAGGTGATTTTACCACAAACGGTTGAGAATTAGGAATTAGTTCCACCCCTCCCCCATTCCTAATTCCTAATTCCTAATTCTTAACTCCCCAGCGGCCACAGGTTGACGATATTGCAGAATAACTCCGCGGTGCGCTCGGCGTCGTAGAGCGCGGAGTGGGCTTCTTCTTCCTCCCATTCCAGTTCGGCTGCTTTTACTGCGCGGGACAGTACGGTCTGGCCGTATGCCAGCCCGCCCAGGGTGGCCGTGTCAAAGGTGCTGAAACGGTGGAACGGATTCTTGAGGCTGGTACGGCTGGCCGCGGCATTGATGAAGTTCAGGTCGAACGAAGGGTTGTGCCCGACCAGGATGGCGCGGGTGCAGGCATATTGCCTGATCATCTTCCTGGTGGCCTGGAAGATGTCATGCAAGGCCTCCTTCTCGGAGACGGCAATCTCCTTGCGGAAAGGATGCTCCGGGTCGATGCCGGTGAACTCCAGCGCGGCCTTGTCCAGGTTGGCGCCGGGGAACGGCTGGATATGTTTTGAAATACTCTCAACGGGGCTCCAGATGCCGTCCGGACCCGCATGCAGGAACACCACGGCAACCTCCAGCAAGGCGTCCTTGAGAGGGTTGAAACCTGCCGTCTCCACGTCCACCACCACGGGGTAAAAACCCCGGAAACGCCCGGCTACCAGATTGTCTTCGGCGCCGCTCATCACTCAGCCGCGAGTTGCCACTGGCAGGCCTCACCCGCACGGAACGGGACCAGCGCGGAGTCCGCATAGTTGATGCTGTCGGGGATGCGCCATTCCCGGCGGTGTAACGTGATGGTCTGCGTGTTCAGCGGCAACCCGTAAAAACGGGCGCCGTTCCTGGCCGCGAACTGCTCCAGCGTGTCCAGGCTGTCCATGGCGTCGAAGACGCTCGCGTACAGCTCGATAGCGGCGTGGGCGTTATAGATGCCCGCGCAACAAGGCGGTTGTTCCTTGGCGTGCGCAGGATGGGGCGCGCTGTCGGTGCCGAGAAAAAATTTCGGACTGCCGCTGACCGCCGCGGCCACCAGGGCCTGCCGGTGCCGTTCCCGTTTCAGTAGCGGCAGGCAGTAATGATGCGGATGGATGCCCCCCGAGAGCATGGCATTGCGGTTCAGCATGAGATGGTGGGGCGTAATCGTGGCTGCGACCCGGGCGGTCGCGCCGCTCACAAACTGTACTGCCTCCGCGGTGGTAGCGTGTTCAAAAACGATGCGCAGCGCGTCGATCTCCTCGGTCAGGGGGGCCAGTACCCGCTCGATAAATACATTTTCCCGGTCAAATACGTCCACGTCGGCAGCCGTAACCTCGCCGTGCACCAGCAACGGCACGTCGCGCCGCGCCATCTGCTCCAGTATCGGCATTACCTTGCGCATATCCGTCACCCCGGAGGCGGAATGGGTGGTCGCCCCCGCCGGATAATACTTGAACGCATGTACCTTGGCAGTCTCTGCAACCCGGTCCACCTCGTGTTTGGGTGTGTCATCGGTGAGGTACAGGGTCATCAACGGTTCGAACTCCGCGTCATCCGGCAGGCAGGCCAGGATCCGGCGCCGGTAGTCCAGCGCCTGCGCCACGTTCACCACGGGCGGCGCCAGGTTCGGCATGATAATGGCCCGGGCAAAGCGCCGGGCGCTGTCAGCCACCACACAAGCCAGTTGCGCGCCGTCACGCAGGTGCAGGTGGAAATCGTCGGGCTTGAGCAGGGTGATGGTATTCATGGCTTCGGGCTTTGGCTTTTGGGTTTTGAAGACTAAAACAAAACCGAAAACTAGTATATCATTGCGTCACATGCAATACCGCAAACTGGGACACACCGATATTGACGTCAGCGTGATCTGCCTGGGCAGCATGACCTGGGGTGAGCAGAATACGCTGGAGGAAGCCTGCCAGCAACTTGATTTTGCCGTGGATCATGGTGTCAACTTCATCGATACCGCGGAGCTCTATCCCAGCCCGATGCAAGCCCGCACCCAGGGCCGTACCGAACAGCATATCGGCAACTGGCTGCAAACGCGTGCGGACCGGGACAAGCTGATCATCGCCACCAAGATTTGCCCGGCGGCTGCCTACATCGACTACCTGCGCGGCGCTGGCAACCGCCTGGACCGGGATAACGTGCGTCAGGCCGTGGATGCCAGCCTGAAGCGCTTGCAGACAGACTATATCGACCTGTACCAGGTGCACTGGCCGGAGCGGGATACCAACTACTTCGGCCGGCAGGACTATTACCACGCGCCGGAGAAGGACGGCACCCCGATAGCGGAAACCCTGAGCGCCCTGGCCGAACAGGTGCAGGCCGGAAAAATCCGTTACCTCGGGGTGTCCAACGAAACACCCTGGGGGGTCAGCGAGTACCTGCGCCTGGCCCGGGAAGCAGGCCTGCCCCGGATCGTTTCGATTCAGAACCCCTACAGCCTGCTCAACCGCACCTTCGAGATCGGGCTGGCCGAGTTTGCCCACCGGGAGCAGGTGGGCCTGCTGGCCTACTCCCCGCTGGGCTTCGGCGTATTGTCGGGCAAATACCTGGACGGCAAGCAGCCGCCGGGCGCGCGCCTGACCCTGTTCGGGGCAAAATACAAACGCTACACCACAGACATCGCCCAACAATGCACCCGGCGCTACATTACCGTTGCCAGGGAGCACGGCATGGACCCGGCGCAACTGGCGCTGGCCTTCGTCAACCAGCGGCCGTTCCTCACCAGTTCGATC
The DNA here is from genome assembly GCA_965116585.1 of Gammaproteobacteria bacterium. Lineage (GTDB taxonomy): Bacteria > Pseudomonadota > Gammaproteobacteria > Eutrophobiales > Eutrophobiaceae > JAAXHV01. The sequence goes on from OZ220714.1 coordinate 635,385, forward strand.
ATCGGCGCCACCACCATGGAGCAGCTTGCCGCGAACATTGCCAGTGTCGATATCAACCTGGACAAGGACGTGTTAAGACAAATAGAAGACATCCACCGCGCGCAACCCAACCCCTGCCCGTGATGCAACTGACCCAACTCAGCGCAATCTCCCCGGTGGACGGCCGTTACGGCGCCAAAACCGCGCAGTTGCGCGCCGTGTTCAGTGAATACGGGCTGATACGGCGGCGGGTGGAAGTCGAAATCCGCTGGTTGCAATGGTTGGCAAAGTGCCCGGACATTACCGGACTGCCGGGTCTGGCGCCAAAGGCCGGGCAGGCACTCGATGCGATCATACGGAATTTCTCGGAGGCCGACGCCGGTAGGGTCAAGCAGATCGAAGCAACCACCAACCACGACGTCAAGGCGGTGGAATATTTCATCCGGGAAAAGATCAGCGCTGACGAGGCGTTACGCGCATACACCCCGTTCATTCATTTTGCCTGCACCTCGGAGGACATCAACAACCTCAGCCAGGGCCTGATGCTGCACGAGGCCAGGGCGGAACATGTATGTCCCGCGCTGGGTGAAATCCTGGACGTGCTCTGTACGCTGGCAGCGCGCTGGGCCGACCTGCCCATGCTGGCGCGCACCCACGGCCAACCGGCCTCGCCCACCACCCTGGGGAAGGAACTGGCCCTGTTTGCACACCGGCTGGGCCGCCAGCTTGAGCAGTTCAGACAGGTTCGGATACTGGGCAAGTTGAACGGCGCCACAGGGAATTTCAACGCCCACATCAGCGCGTGCCCCGAGGCGGACTGGATGGAAATCTCCCGCAACTTTGTTGAGTCACTCGGACTGACGCCCAACCCGCACACCGCCCAGATTGAGCCGCATGACTATAAAGCCGAGTATTTTCAGTCACTCAGCCGTATCAACACGATCCTGCTTGACCTGTGCCGCGACCTCTGGGGTTATATCGCCCTGGATTATTTCCACCTGAAACCGGTCGCGGGCGAGGTCGGTTCATCCACCATGCCGCACAAGGTGAACCCCATTGACTTCGAGAATGCCGAGGGCAACCTGGGCCTGGCCAATGCCCTGTTCGGCTTCCTGGCGGAAAAGCTACCCGTGTCCCGCTGGCAGCGCGACCTCACCGATTCCACCGTCACCCGCAACCTGGGTACGGCTGTTGGCCACAGCATAATCGCTTACCAGTCCTGCCTGAAAGGTCTGGGCAAACTGGAGGCGAACACGGACCGACTCCGTACCGATCTCAACGACAACCCGGCAGTGCTGGCGGAAGCCGTGCAAACCGTGATGCGCCGGCGCGGCATCGAGGATTCCTACGAACAGCTCAAGACACTGACCCGCGGGCAACGGATTACCCTGGCCTCGCTAAGGCAATTCATCGCCACGCTCGATATCCCGGCACAGGACAAAGCGGCGCTCTCAAAAATGGAACCTGCGGACTATACCGGCAACGCGGCGCAGCAGACCGCACAGATCGTTGCCGCCTGGCAAGGAGACAAGGACTGACTCAGGCTCGGCGGCAGTGATGCGCATCATTCCCGGCCCGGCGGCCTTTTCGCAGTTCCGGCTCGACAAAAAGCGCGCCGAGTTATCCAGCGTCCTGCCCGATCTAAACGGGGTAAGGGCGCAGTTTGTGCATTTTCTGGAACTTGACGCAGTGCTGGGCGCGGCTGAGGAAACACGCCTGTCCGACCTGCTTGATTACGGCCACGCCGCAGTGGCTGATGAACCGGGCGCGCCGGCCTGCATCGTCATCCCCAGGCCCGGCATGATCTCACCCTGGTCGAGCAAGGCCACGGATATCCTGCACCATTGCGGCCTCACGGCGATAACACGCATTGAACGCGGCGTGTGCTGGTACCTGCAGGATGCGCACGGGCATACGCCGGCGCCGGAACAACTGGCCGAGGTCAAGCAGTACCTGCACGACCGCATGACCCAGACACTCATCGACGACGCCAATCAGGCCGCAGTCCTGTTTGCCCTGCGGGAACCGGGAAAGCTGGAACATATCCCCCTGCGCGCGCACGGCAAAGCCGCCCTGCTGCAGGCCAATCGCCGCATGGGGCTGGCCCTGGCGGCGGAAGAAATTGATTACCTGCTTGATTCATATAACAAACTGGGGCGGGACCCTACGGACGTGGAACTGATGACCTTCGCCCAGGTCAACTCGGAGCATTGTCGCCACAAGGTATTCAACGCCCGTTGGACGATCGGCGGCAAGGCCATGCCGAAAAGCCTGTTTGAACTGATCAAGGACACCCACGCGAGCAACCCGGGCCGGGTGCTGTCGGCCTATTCGGACAATGCGGCCGTGATGCGCGGCGCACGCGCGGCGCGTTTCTTTGCCACGCCATCAGAACGCAGGTACTGCCATGTGCAGGAAGACGTGCATATCCTGATGAAGGTGGAAACCCATAACCATCCCACGGCCATCTCGCCGTTTCCGGGCGCGGCTACCGGTTCCGGCGGCGAGTTGCGCGACGAGGCTGCCACCGGGCGCGGCGCCAAACCCCAGGCCGGTCTCACGGGGTTTGCCGTGTCCAACCTGCGCATCCCCGGGTTGCCACAGCCCTGGGAACAACCCGCACAAAAACCGGATCATATCGCCGCGCCGCTGGATATCATGCTGGAAGCCCCCATCGGCGCGGCGTCGTACAACAACGAGTTTGGCCGCCCTGCCCTGGCCGGTTACTTCCGCACTTTCGAGCAAGCTGATAGCGTCTCCGGACTTGTGCGCGGCTACCACAAACCCATCATGCTCGCCGGTGGCTACGGCGTCGTCCGGCCGCCGCACGTCCATAAGCAACAGTTGCCGGTTGGCTGCAGAATTGTGGCGCTGGGCGGCCCGGCCATGCTCATCGGCCTGGGTGGTGGCGCCGCGTCTTCCATGAGCGCGGGCACCAGCAGCCAGGAACTGGACTTTGCCTCGGTGCAGCGCGGTAACGCGGAAATGCAGCGCCGCTGCCAGGAAGTGATCGACCAATGCTGGGCATTGGGTGAGGCCAATCCGATCCTGTCCATCCATGACGTGGGCGCCGGCGGCCTGTCCAATGCCCTGCCGGAACTGGTGCACCAGGGCCATACCGGCGCGGTATTCGAGTTGCGCGCGCTGCCCAGCGCCGACCAGGGCCTGTCCCCCATGGAACTGTGGTGCAATGAAGCACAGGAACGCTACGTGCTGGCCATGGATGCCGCGCACCTGCCGCGCTTCCTCGCCCTGTGCGCCCGGGAACGGGCGCCCTGCGCCGTCATCGGTACGACCAATGACAGCGGGCAACTGCTGGTTAGCGACCGGGATAATGATACCAGACCCGTAGACGTGCCGCTGGACGTGATGCTGGGAAAAACACCCGGACTGTCTTTCCAGGTGGATGCCTACACAGGCATGGATGACAACCGGCGGCATGCGCAACAAGCTCCTGTCCGCGCCGGACAGGGACCTGTCTCCATGATTGCGCTGGACGAGGCCATCGCCCGGGTGTTGCAACTGCCCGCGGTTGCAGATAAACGTTTCCTGATCACCATCGGCGATCGCAGTGTCTCCGGCCTGGTGACGCGCGACCAGATGGTGGGACCCTGGCAAACCCCGGTGGCGGACTGCGCGGTCAGCGCGAGTGGCTTCGGCGCCCGCACCGGCGCAGCCATGGCGCTGGGCGAGCGTCCGTCCGTAGCCGTCCACAACGCACCGGCGTCCGCGCGACTGGCCATAGCGGAAGCCCTGACCAATCTCTGCGCAGCCCGCATCCTGCGCCTGGAGGACCTGGCCCTGTCCGCCAACTGGATGGCCGCGGCCGGTGACCCGGCCGAGCAAGCAGCCTTGTATGCCACCGTAGCCGCAGTCTCGACGCTGGCGCAACAGTTGCGCATCCCAATCCCGGTAGGCAAGGACTCGATGTCCATGAACGTAGCCTGGACGCAGGACAACGCGCGGCAACAGGTGCGCGCACCGCTGTCGTTGAACGTCACCGCGTATGCGCCGGTGGCGGACGTGCGTAAAACCCTGACGCCGCAGTTGCAAGGAAGCGCAGACTCCCGCCTGCTGCTGATCGACCTGGGCCAGGGGAAAAACCGCCTGGGCGGATCTGCGCTGGCGCAAGTGACACAACAGGCCTGTACGGCCACGCCCGACCTGGACGACCCGGCCCTGTTGCGGGCCTGCTTCAACGGCGTACAGTTGCTGAACGAAACCGGTTACCTCCTGGCCTGCCATGACAGGTCCGATGGCGGGGTATTCACCACCTTGTGCGAAATGGCGTTGGCCGGCAGGTGCGGCCTGGACATTGAGGTTGAGGACCGCGACCTGACGGCCTTCCTGTTCAACGAGGAACCCGGCCTCGCGCTGCAAGTCCGCACCGAACACCTGCACACGGTGCGGGAGACATTGCTGCGCGCCGGCCTGCCCGCAACCTGCTTGCTCGTCATCGCCCGGCCAAACGATACAAAAGAGTTGCACATCAGGCACCGGGACCAACCGGTCTATTCCGCCCGGCTGAGTGAGCTGCACCGGCTCTGGTCGCTCACCAGCTACCACATGCAGCGGTTACGCGATAACCCGGACTGCGCGCACGAGGAGTTTGCCGGGTTGCAGGACGACAACGACCCCGGACTGTCAATCGTGAACGGGAATCCGGCTAATCAGGCTGCCCCCGCTACAGATGCATGTTCCACCGGCAGCCGGAACAAGCCCGCAAGCGCTGCAGTCAACGTCGCCCGGCCCGCGCTGGGCATCCTGCGCGAACAAGGCGTCAACGGCCAGGTGGAGATGGCCGCGGCATTCGATCGCGCCGGCTTCGACTGCATCGACATCAATATGAACGACCTCATCAGCGGTGGCGCGTCACTGGAGCAACTGGCCGGCCTGGTGGCCTGCGGCGGTTTTTCCTATGGCGACGTGCTTGGCGCTGGCGGCGGCTGGGCCAAGTCCATTCTCTACAACGAGCGCCTGAGGGACGAGTTTGAACGCTTTTTTAACCGCCCCGACAGCTTCGGCCTGGGCGTGTGCAACGGCTGCCAGATGCTGTCCCGCCTGCGCGCCATGATCCCCGGCGCCGGCGCCTGGCCGCAGTTCGCGCGCAATCGCTCCGAGCAGTTCGAAGCCCGGGTAGTGATGGTGGAAATCCTGGACTCGCCCTCCCTGTTCTTCCGGGACATGGCCGGCTACAAACTGCCTATTGTGGTAGCCCACGGAGAAGGGCGGGTTGCCGGAGAGCAGCGCGCCGACCCGCCTGCCATCACCGGCGCCGTCATGCGCTTCGTCGATAACCACGGCGCGGTGACCGAAACCTACCCGCACAACCCCAATGGCTCCCCCGGCGGCCTGACCGGGTTTACCAGCGCCGACGGCCGCTTCACCATCCTCATGCCCCACCCGGAACGGGTGTTCCTGACCCAACAGATGTCCTGGGTCCCCCACCACCACCCCGGCCCCGACAGCCCCTGGATGCAGATGTTCCGCAACGCCAGGGCATGGGTAGGCTGAGTTAAAAAAGCTCTGAACGAATCCCTCCGGGATTTGTCAGAGTAAGAGGTTCTTCAAGATGTTTCCACCCGTTCAGTCATAGTATGCAGACTACAACGATCTCCAATTTCAGGACGTTTATCAGCGCCTATTTGCGCCAGATCAAGGACGGAGAAGAGTTGCTGATTACCGAATATGGCCGCCCGGTAGCGCGTGTCTTACCCGCTAACAGCGACGCGTCGGCGCCGGAGTATCTCCTGGAGATAGAAAAAAGAGGCCAACTGAGACGCGCCCTGACGTCGTTGCCGGACAACTTCTGGGACCTGCCTCGTCCCATGGACCCGGGAGCAAGAGTGCGTCTCGCGGTGGCACAGGAGCAGCAAGCAGGCAGGTGAAATTCTGGGACACATCAGCCATCGTACCGTTATGCGTACATGAGCCAAACTCGACAGCAGTACGGGAACTGCTCACTGCAGACAATGGCATCATAGTGTGGTGGGGCACGCATATCGAATGTATTTCCGCATTAACGCGACAGGCAAAAACCGGACATATGACAACCCCTGACGAACGCGCCGCGCGCCATGTATTGAATACGCTCGCACAGGCCTGGGCAGAGGTTCAACCACATGATGCACTGCGTTACCGGGCTGAACGGCTGTTGGCGCTACACCCCTTGCCGACAGCAGATGCCCTGCAACTGGCCGCCGCCATACAGTGGTGCCGAGGAGCAACCACCAGCCACGAATTTGTCTCCTTCGGCCAAGGACTGCGCGAGGCGGCATATTGGGAAGGGTTTACTGTGTTGCCGGAGGGGGTTTGAATATAGTGAGCAACTGCAACATCTTATATTCATCTACCGTACTTTGATCTTTGTCTATATGGCCTTGGAGTGTTAACCTTGTAATTACTTAAAACAGTATTACTATTTACAGCAATGAAGACTATCACCCTGAAAGCCGATGAAACGTTCGACGCCTTGTTGACGGGACTGGCAAGAAACCTGGATACCACCAAGAGCGGGGTGATACGTGCCGCGGTGTTAAATTATAAAAAACACCTGAGGCGGGCCTCCCTGGCGCGCCAGATCCGAGAAGCCTCATTCAAAGTCCGGGAGGAAGCACGGCAGTACGCAGCCGAATTTGACGCAGCCGATGCTGATGGCCTGTAGACGCGGCGAGATACGTCTTGCAAACTTTAACCCTGCCAAGGGTACGGAACCCGGCAAGATACGACCGTGCGTGGTCATTCAGAGCGATTTCCTGAATGACGCCAACCACCCAAGCACAACGGTCATCCCGCTTACCAGCAGGCTGACCGACAATGCAGCGCCGCTACGATACCGGCTGCGTGCCAGGGATCAACTGCGATCTGCTTCCGAAATCATGCTGGATCAGGTAAGGAGCATCGATAACCAACGGATTTCGCCGGAAGTACTGACGCTATTGACGGCGTCGGAACTGGCGGAAATAGAAGAATATTTGAAGATCGTGCTTGGATTTGATTTTTCATGAAGTGACGGAGAGACATAGATAAGCCGCTTTTGTCCGGGTGCTGAACCAGGATTGACTAACTCATACTAACCAGCACCGAAACCAACCGTTCCCTCACCTGTTCAGCCGAAGGTTCAGGAATATCCCTGCCGTGATTAATACGGCCACATAAGGCTTCGTCCAGCGCATCGGCCACCTCAGCAAGCGCCTCTGCAACCGTATCGCCCTGGGTGATTGCCTCCGGCAAGTCGCGGCAGGTAACAACGTAGCCGCCGTCTTCAGGAGTCTGGGTGAGAATGACGGGATAGGTGTATTTCATGGTCAAGGGATATCATATTGCTTACGGACTATATCCATACGGTCTCTGGTGATGATATCAAGCATATTACATATTACCTCTGATAAACGAACTCGGCCCCGATCTTCCACACCCCCTTTTCACGAAAAGCAGGAATGGTCTGGCGACGGGCAGCATTGGTCACTGCAGGCGCTGAAAGGCTGTGCTGTCTGATATAATCCGACAGCCGGATAATCGTTGCCCCCTGCAAGTAGGCCAGCCTCTTATGCAGTGACTCCACGAGCGCCAGGGCCAGAATATTTTCCATGGCTCGGGGGGTTCGCCGGCTATCGTAGTCCCTCAGCGCCTGATAATAACGTTCTTTCTCCGAGTTGCGGATAGTCAGGCTCGGCAGGCCAAGTTGAAGGAGTTGAAAATTGATGAGAACCCGCCCCATGCGGCCGTTGCCATCGCAAAAGGGGTGGATAGTCTCAAAATCCAGGTGAAACCGGGCAATTTTGTCGAGAAAGTAGGTGTCAAGGTCGCTTGAGTGCCTGATAAGAATGTCGTCTATCATGCGTTCCACCTGTTCGGGCGCCGGCGCAATATGCGTCCCCACACGCACGTATTCTCCCTGCATGCGAAAGCGTCCGGCGATGGCATCATTGATACCGCCAATGAGCATCCGGTGCAGGAGTAATATCAGGTCTTTTCCCAGTTCGCGGTGTTGAACTCTGTCGCGTTGGTATTCGATCACACGGGCCAGATTTTTTGCCTCAAACACTTCCCGCACGGAAACATTTCGTGACAATGTCTGTTCCAGCAGGATCCGTTCCGTCTCTTCAAGCGTAAGGGTTGAATTCTCAATCGCGTTCGAGTTGTATACGCTCTCGCTTATCTCCACTTCATCAATCATTGCCAACAGCGCATCCTTGCCTTGACGCTGGGTATCATACGCCAGTTTCAGGTCCCGGATGCGGTTTCGTATCAGCCGTGTGCTTGCCATATTCTTATTGTGACTTATTCACGGTATATTCTCAATATTTAGTGAATTGAACGCAAAAAATGGTACTCATTCACTATGTATTTGTGGTGAGCCCGCTACTAATGGTCCGTAGAACCTGTCTGTATAGCTTTCATGTGTTAACCTTGCAATTACTTAAAACAGTATTACTATTTACAGCAATGAAAACTATTACGTTGAAAGCTGATGACACGTTCGACGCCTTGCTGACGGGGCTGGCAAGAAACCTGAACACCACCAAGAGCGGAGTGATGCGCGCCGCGGTGCTGACACTGGCAAAAAAAACCCTGGAGCGGGTCTCCCTCGCAAGCCAGGTCCGGGAAACCTCACTAAAAGTCCGGGAGGAAGCCCGGCAGTACGCATCCAAATTTGACGCAGCCGACGCCGATGGCCTGTAGACGCGGTGAGATACGTCTTGCAAACTTTACCGTATTTCTGCTCAAGTTCTTTGAATTTTTGTTCCAGAGTCTTGAAGGTGGATAACGCCGTCCACCCCCACTTGAGGTCACAGATTGTGACCTCAAGTGGTCAAACTCTTCCCTGGTAAGTTGGAACATGAAATCAGGAGGAAAACGCGCCATATTGCGTTTGACGGTTTGGACCAGAACTTTGGTTTCCACTTCGTAGAGGGTCGCCAGATCAGAGTTTTGACAAGTATAACTTTTTCACCACCAATAAGAAGAATATAACGTTCTATTTGAATGGTAGGAATAGTAGTTTTGGATTTCCCCACCTGTTTTGCCATTCCATATCTCCCTTTATCTTTGTCACATAAACTGGTTCAATGATACATAATCCTTCACGTATTCGGGAATAATTTTTCGGTACCCCTCCGGTGCCCGCGTAGATGGTTTTGTTAGCAGACTATTATATTTTCGGAGAAACTTATGAAACGAGAAAAAATTCAGGAGATAGTCGATAAGCTTCAGTCGTCATTTGATCAGTATTTCAGGCTTTTTCTAGCAAGCTATCCGTTGTTTTCAAAAAAGGAATATGATTTTGGCTCACGAGAGTTAAATTGCTTAGGCTTGAAATGCCAATCTTATTTATCAATGCTTGGACCCACTGCAAAGGCAAGAATGAATTTTATTGGTTTTCAGCAACTTTTTGCCTTTAACAATGAAGTTGATTGGTATAACTGGAAAATATGGATTAATCAAAATCAAATTGACCACACCCAGTATTTATCAATATCAGTGAGAATCGAGCTTGAGCTAAATAGGATGAGGGTTTTTCTCCAGGAAGATACTTGGGAATCATATTGCAGTCTCAGGGAAGGAGAGAATTCAGTTTCTTATTTGCACTACAAAGATTTTCAACCTGAAGAAGCTGAGTCACAAGAAAACTCTAATGATGGGGCTGGTAGTTTTGAAGACCAGCCAGAGATAAACCATCCTGAAAAAGAATTCTATTCAAACATTGAGCATGTTGAAAAGCAAACATCAATTCTAGCTAATATTGCTACATTTGTTGGACGAATCTCCGGGATGTGAAATGTAAGAAACCATTCACACCGGTTGTCGCTCACTTTGTTTACCCCTGCCACCAAACCCACATTTTTTGCAATATCTTTCAATAGGACATATTTCGCATTTTGGGCGATTAGCCAGACAGATATCCCTGCCGAGGGATATCATGTTTACATGCAACGAAAACCTTAACTCCGGCGGGATTTTTGCCTGGAGCCGGTTCATATCTTTTTTTCGACAACTTTTTTCTTTATTCGTAGGCCTGACCCAACCTAACCTGCGTGTTATGCGCCAGATATGTGTATCAACAGGAAAGACTTGCCGGTCCAGTGAATACAACATTACACACCTGGCAACTTTCACACCCACCCTCGGCAACGAGGTAAGGAATGTTTCAACATCATGGTCGTCCAGCTTTTTTAGCGAGGAAAGTGTTAAGCGGCCAAATTTTAGCCGGATGGTTTCTAATATTTTCTTTATGGCAATGGCTTTCTGGTTAGACAGACCGCCCTTTTTGATTATCGATGCCACGTCCTTTACCCGAGCCTCGTTAAGAGAATCAAAAGTCGGGTACTTTTCCTTGAACTTCCTAAATATTTTCCTGTAATTACCCTCTGGCGCCATGACGCTGCACAAGATAAAAAGGAGTTCATCCAGTGGGTTTTTGAGGTTGTAATGCGGGAAATCGTTGTATCTCTTTTTTAAAACTACAGAAACCAGATATATATCTTTGGTATCCATAGGAGACACACACCATCACAGAATTTTTTTTAACCGATTTAAATTTTCCTTATGTTTTAAAATATCTTTTCGCACTGAAGATAACCACTCTTGATTAAAGTCTATTTTCGGCTTTTTCTTATTAATTCCTTCAAGAGTGGTTGAACCGTCGTCATTAATTTTTTTCTTTGAGTGGGCGAAAATATTCCTTTGATCAAATACCTCCTCGGTTAATTTGTTCATTATGATATCTATATCTTTGAGCTGTTGATATCGATCAGTTCCTTCTTGCTCATCACTTATACGGTCTTTAACTATTCTTTTTACAAACCTGAATTTATCGTATGCGTTATATACAGGAGGTTTCGCATTTATTACTCGATCTAAAAAGATATTGCTTTTATCGTCAAATACATCAGCCATAAATTCTTCCAGGATATTTTCAATATCTATCGCCGCTACAATAATGAACCCCCTGACCCAAGTAATGTCTGCTGTTTTTTTAATTGTCTCATCGATCACCTTTTTTATAAGTTCTTCTGCCGCATCTCTGGTTTCATAGTACATATCTTCAAAATGCTCGGGTGGGGTAATGGGGTCTTGAGAATAAAAAACAATCTCCGTTAAACACTCTTCCTTCCTTATTTGTCTGATCAATTCATCACCGTTAGGCCCCGGCAATTGATAATCTATTACTATTAAGTCAATATCAGCAAGCTTGGAAGTATCTACGCCAGCCCCAGACTCTTCCAATGTGATTTCCGGGGCATAACCTTTTTCTTCAAGGTGGCTTATTATAGAACCTTCAATAGATTCAACCCAGTCAGTTGAATCGTCCACCCATAATATTTTATATTCTATACTCATGACCTGAATCTCAATTCGAAGCCTGCGCCACCATTAATCCCTTCCCTGTAGGATATTGAACCGCTTAAGTCGTCCATTATGCTTTTTACCTGGGATAGCCCGAGACCGGAACCACTCGTGGTGGTGTAGGCTAGGTCAAAGATATTTTTTAAGGCGTCTTCTTTTATTCCTCTTCCATCATCCTGGACGAGGATATCAACATAGTCTTCGCCAGTGGACTTTACAGACACTTTTACTTCATTCGCGTGGGCTTTTCTTGAATTGCTTATAAGGTTGTCCAGTATGATGGTCACCTCCATGGGCCTGAATTTCATAATGTATTGGATGTCTTCTTTATTACTCCACTTAAACACCATATCAATATTGTCATGCGTTTTGATTAAACCCATGCAGACATTTTCGATGTAATCTTTTATGAATTGACATATATCTGCTTCAACTCTTGCTGCTTCCATAGAAAAGTTTGCCTTGGTGGCAAAGCGTGTTGCAGATTGGATTTTTCTTGCCTGGTGGCTGATTCTTTCAAAATATGAAAGCAACGTTTCCGGTGTTATAGATTTCCCTGTTTTTACTCTCCTTGTAATGTTTTTCACATGGTTCTCAATGGTTCCTGCCGCAATTCCAATATGGTGGTGGAGGTTGACAATATTTTCTACATCATGAGATACAATAGATTTAAGAAACAGGTTTTGTGTGGTTTTTTTCTCCACAATAGCTTTGGTTTTTTTAACTTCCTCCTCAGCCTGCACTGCACGGGTTGCTTCCTCGCGGGCCAATAGCTCAGCTTTAACTCGCTCTTTTTCAGATATTTCCGCGTGTCTCTCAGCGTCTTCCTTAGCTTTTCGTAGATCGTTTATCCGGCGTTCAATTTTTCTAGCTTCTGTTTCAAGTAACTCGTTGCCTGCTTCGGATGAAATACGTTTGAAGTTTTTTAGGATACCTTGGAGGCTGTTTTCGGATAGTTCGTTAAGGATATCTAGGATTTTTTCATCGTAAGTAAAATTGATTATCTTACTTGACTTGGTAAGGTTCGAGATCAAGTCAAGTGCTTCCGAGTGCTCTATATCGCTATATTCGAAATCATTACCTACATCGCCAAACTTAATGACACCTATTGCAAATTTTTCAAGTCTCTTTAGGGCAAAGTCGAAAAAGAGGTTTTGCAAATGTTCAAATTGTTCGTTCTTTATCAATCCACCGTCACGGCTGGACGTTTCCTGAAAATTCTTGTTATCTCCATTAATTTCAACCCTGCCTAGGATATCTCTGGTTCCTAGCACCCGAGAACCTTGTTGCTGTTTTCTACGATCTATTGCAAATACATCACCACCTATCTCATCTCCAAACGGATGTATTCGAAAGCCATTTTTGTATAAAAAAACAGAACCGTACTCGACAACACGTATACCCATGTTCCGAGTGAAGTTGTGTTTTGCCGAACGGTTCATGGCAAAGAGGTGAATATCGATATCATGTAGTTTTTCACTACCGGTTGAATAGGGATTTTCTTCTTCTATTTCATAAATAAGGTGCCCGCGATCCTCCAGTCGTGTAATGATTCTATCGCCTGTGCCAGTTACTTGAACCCGGATTTTAGTTGTTTTGAATCCTATATCTTCAAAGATAAAGTTCTTAACCTCGCCATTTACTTTATTCCAGGGTTCATCCCTTGGTATTGTTTTATCTTCTGCTTTTTCATTTTTTGCTATCAGGTAAATGCCAAAACCCTTTGGATCATTCTCTTGGTTAGGGTTGACAAGTTTTTCCAATGATTTTTTTAATGTCAATAATTTTTCTCTATCCCAATTTTCCCTTAAACCAGTAATCTCAAGGATTGTTCCTTTTCTCAAATTGTATGGATTACTCCTTGTTATCGAATAGCTGACGGGGATATTTATAAATTCCTGTTGGGCATCCTTCTCAAAATCTTCCCAGTGAACTTCAAGTTTATTGAAAGAGGGTGTATTAACTTTTTTCTTTGAATATATCGTGAGGTGTTTACCTAACCGGTCGCAGGAAAAACGACCTATCCCCTTAGCTCCGGCATGTATCCGCTTGGATTGTATTTTATCCCTGTAATCTTCAGTCCCCTCCTTTTTAGCTGAGTAAGCAACAAAAAGCCATTTCTTTTCTAGATCGATACGGTCCATCCCTTTCCCGTCATCCTTAATAACCAATTTGGGAGCGTCGGATGTTAAACCTTCAAAAATAATATCTATTCGTTTTGCATGTGCATCAAAAGAGTTTTTAACGAGTTCAAATACGGCGATAAAATCATTGGTGATTAACTCCCTGCCAATAATATCTTTGAGCGCTGAGCTTACCCTGAATTTTCTGTCAGGCATGGAGGAAGGTGGTAATTACTGGTTTGATGCCAACTTTAGCAAGACAGTGCCTAACGCTTCGGCCAGCAAGGGCGGCACTGCATTCCCTACTTGTGTGTACCGAGGACATTCATTTTTTCTCGCCCTTCCGCCGGTCGTATACTTTCCCCTGAAAGAATACCAGTCAGGAAATGACTGTAACCTTGCATTTTCCCTGACTGTAAGTATCCGGGGTTCCGAGTAATGCAGCATATCGTCTGGCAAGGTCGTAACAGTAGTAGAAGGCTCTGTCGGGGATAACGGGGTAATGGTGCGTTTCTTAAGGCCAAAGTATTCCCTATCCGCCTTGCTGATCATTTTTCCTTTATCACACCTGTCCAGAATTTCGCTGAACCTTTTTACAATCCACTCGTTATGCCTTGGTAGCCTAAGGTCGGTAGGTGTGGCACCATTAATCATTCCCCTCCTTAACAGGCTTTGGTAAGCGGATAATTTTGCCGGCGCTTCATACTGTACCTGCATGAACCCCTCCACATTTGAATCTTTTGACGGGATCATTTTTTTACCCTTCACCTGCAAGTCTGAGATGGCTTCACTTACTGTTACAGGTTTACCAGGGTCAATTCCCTTCCCGGTTAAAAATTCGTCACGAATATCAGTAAGGACATCAAAAGGCAATTTATTACCAGATTTTTTAACGGCTACCAAAACATAACGGCTTCTTCGTTGGGGTATCCCGTAGTCTGTGCAATTAATGAACTTTGCATCTACTATCTGGTACCCGATATGCCTCAAGTAATCTACAACATATTGGGCATAAGATTTGCTGTTTTGTTGGGATGTTGGATCATTGAATGCAACATCAAAGCCCTTAACATTTTCAAGCAGAAGAAAGCGGGGTGATACTACCTGAACTACTTTTAAATAGTCGTGAACCAGTCTGTTGCGAGGATCTTCCCCGTTTCTACTGCCCGCAAGCGAGAACCCCTGACATGGGGGACCACCCGCAACCAAGTCCACTTTGCCCTTGAGTTCTTCCAGTTTAGCTTGATGCTTTCCCAACAAACGCGATATTGGCATGGGTTCACACTCCAACCAACCAGGCCAATTAAATCCCTTATGTTCTCCGTCAATCAGGTTGTGCTTGAGTGTCTCGAACGCTAAAGGACTTTTTTCAATAGCAAATAATCCTGACCAACCAGCCTGGATTAACCCCAGCGATAACCCTCCACAGCCGGCATATAAATCGATAAAAATCATATCGCTGATAAATTCCAACAACCGCGGCTTTTCATAGCCAAGGTTCCAGTCTTTTTCGCCCTCTCAGTACTTAGAAATGTATTGACTTTTGTCAGTTTATTGGAAGTTTAATCTAAAAACCGATGGAATTGAACCAAAATCCGGTACTTACTGGCAGGGCTGACTAACCACTCCAGACGCGGGCGAATAGTGGCTTGAATCTTTTTTCGAAGGGTGAAGTATCTCAGTCTTGAATATCAAAGGTTATAGACAAAGCACATGACATCGGAAGACTTTTTTGATTCATCAGAATCAGCAGACTTTCAAAATTAGGAGAATTATCTACAAGGCCTTCCTTACATTCCAGCATCAAGTCTGAAACAAAGTTTTCCAACCTCCAACCTGCAGTAAAATCCTGCCCTGACAATTCAGAGGGTAATCCATCTCTGATGTCTTTGTACGATGGTGTATAACCTGAAATTTTAGAACTCAGGGCCAATTCCAACTGATCTTTAGGAATGACCCTACAGCCAATGACGTTCTCCGGTATTGAAGGTTTTTTTTCCATTGGCATTTTAACGCCATGGGGAATATCTGCGGGATTGTAGAAGAGATAATACATCTTAGTATTCCACCGGCGCTCAAAATGACTCATGGCATTTTGTTGCTCATTATCCTTCTTGAACGCTTTATATTTTGAGTTTTCCTTGAAAACCAGCAATTTATCTTCAATAAGTTCTAAATGATCCTCATCTGGAACAACTAAACGCCCAAGACCGGACCGCCTGATGTATTTGCTTTCTTCTGAGTATTCCAGACTATTCGCATACAACTTTTTAGACTGTAATAAAGCAAGTTTGCTTTTCACAACTCTCCCTTTTCGGCGAAAGACGATCATAAGTCCAATATCTGCAACTTCCCATGTAACAAAGTGCCTTCCACCACCGATGAAATGAGCTTCTATTCTGATAACCCAATTGCAAGGCAACATAACGGGAGTCTGATTCTGGGAAAAGTATGAAATGAAATTCATATCCAGAGACTCTTCATGAATCGCTGGAAAAGTTGAAAGATTTTCTGTTACTTGGTTATTACAGCTACTAAAATGAGACTTTATATATTCACTTACATAATTTGGAATTTTAATATTCATCTGAATTAATCTCTGGTAGTTCACAACATGGTTGAGAGAAGTTTTTCAAGTAGTGAGTTCCTCCGCTTTAGCAGAATCTTAATTGGCCCCTGCTTACCCCTGATTCTCACCTAGTAATTTCTAGATTGTGGGAAGCACCGGGATATTGGGGGTTGAGTTCGATAACCTTGTCATAGTCAGATATGGCTGTAATTCCGCAAACAATTCCAAATCTGAAAGTCTTCTGCCTTGTTGCTCCCGAAAGCCGCGTAAACTCGCATCATCCAATAACTGCTTTATATAATTTTGAAATATTGAAGGAGGGTATCTCATCAACCGATGTTTTTATTCTTCGATACCCGGATGCTGATACCTCCCAATCGGCATCAACCAGACTACGAAAGAGTAAAAAACATCCTCCCAACTGTTTCGTCCAGGAAATAAATTCTTCAATGCTTTTTATGGGTTCATTCATTTGATGCTTTTGCCCTTGGTTTCTACTTCGGTTTTCCCCACGCCCGGTCGACAGCAGCGTGAATTTTCCTCTCTATCCGCCCTACCAGATCATTGTTAGCAGAGACAAGAGATTGTTCAGCTTCTATCTCGGCGACGATTTCATTCTGTGTAGTTATAGGTGGCAGGGGAATGCGGTAGGCAGCCAGTGACTTTGCATTTATGTTTGATTGACCGATGGCGCGGCTGGCATATTGCTTGATTCCACTCTGGAAGTGTTCAGTATTCATAAACCCGTTGATATAAAAGGGATTCACGTTGACATCGGATATGGAGAGTCGGATCAAGTAGGAAGCGAAACAGTATGTTCCTTCTAAATCGAATATGCCTGTCCGTCCAACATGCTCAAAACTGTTGGTGCGATTGAAAAGGATGTCGCCACGAACGAGGCGATACTTCTCAAATTCTTCAGCAGATATATCAGAATATTTCATGTCACCTGAGTCAACACATTTTCCTTTGACAAGCTCATTCATCCGGAATGTTTTGTAGCCTGCCTTTTCTGTGTTTAGGCGCATGGATAGACCATACTGAAGTCTTTCGCATATCTTTCCCAACTCCACCAACGGCCAGTCGGGGTCGATTGTGATATGTGGTCGGTAGTTTTCTACCACCGCTCGTGCCCCGTCTATTACTTTCTGGTAGCCCTCTATCTCTGCCACGATCTCCCGTTGTACTTCAAGGGGCGGTAGGGGGATTTCATAATCCTGAACGAGTTTTCTTGGCACGCGTTGTAGCCCACCGGTTCCTGTCATGTTATTGATACCGGATTGACGAAATAGTGGATGGGTAACACAGAAATAAATCCATTCTGGCAGTACCTTCTCAGAACTACGAAGTACATAAAACTCGCTGGAACCAAATCCAATACCATTTTCGAGATTTCTTGCAATGCCAGCTTTACCGTTTTCAAAGCACGGAGTAACTTTAGCCAGTAAAACGTCATTGTCTGCGAAGTAGGTGTAACTCGTTCCTACCTCACCAAGTACCTTGTACTTTTTAGCGACGAAGGAGATTCGGTTTTCTTTAAGATCTGCCATGGGCACAAACGAAACTTTAGTCTCGCTTGGTAACTCGTGTAGCTCGGATTTGGGAGGGTTGACAGTACAAATTTCTCCAATTGGAACAAACGGAAATGTAGTACTAACCCTTGTATTCTCCCGATACCTCTCCCCACTCAGATTATATTCCCCACCCGTAGCAATCCTCTCCTCCGCCACAACCTGAACAGAGCCTTGCCCAATCAGTTGATTCAACATGGATTTAGAGGAATCCTCATCCTGTATATCCTGTTCATCCATGTTCAAATACTCTATTACCGCTTGCTCTATCTGCGGCAGATCATTCTTGCCTATAGGTCGTCTTTGTTTCCCCAAGTCAAACCCATCATTTTCTACCTTGAAGAAACCGATGTGGTTCCTACATCGAGCCAACGCTTTATCCAGTATCAGGATCGATGTCTTGACTCCGGAATAAGGATTAAACACCCCCGCCGGCAAGGAGATCACCGCAACAAGATATTCCTCCACCAGCATCTTGCGTAGCTGTTTATAAGCATTCTGACTCTGGAAGATGATCCCCTCTGGCACAATGATGCCTGCCCGGCCGTCAGGCGTCAGGTGCTCGGCCATGTAATCCACGAACAGCACTTCACTGCGTTTGGATTTGACCGAAAAGCGGTTGTGCGGCCTGATGCCGCCCTTGGGAGACATGAACGGCGGGTTTGCCAGGACCACGTCGGCATACTCGTTCCAGCGTTCCTCGCTGGTTAACGTGTCGTACTCGTGTACTTGCGGCGCTACGAAGCCGTGCAGGTACAGGTTCACCAGGGACAGGCGCACCATGTCTGGTGAGATATCATAGCCCTTGAAGTTGTCCGCGAGTTTTCCTTTTTCATCGGGTGTGAGAGTGCTGTTGCCCTTTTCATCGATATTGGACTTGAGAATATGCTTGTATGAAGAAATCAGGAACCCGGCAGTGCCGCAGGCCGGGTCGAGGATGGTCTCATTCTTTTTGGGATCGACAATGGAAACAATAAAATCGATGATATGGCGCGGTGTACGGAACTGTCCGGCGTCGCCCTGGGAACCGAGCACGGACAGCAGGTATTCGAAGGCATCTCCAAGGCGTTCGCTGTGGTCATACTCGAACTCGTCGATGACCTTGAGAAAAGCACGCAACGTTTCCGGGTCGCGATACGGCAGGAAGGCGTTCTTGAAGATGTCCCGGAACAGCGGTGGAATGCCCGGGTTCTCCGGCATACGGGTGATGGCCTCGGCGTACAGGCTCAGGACTTCGTGACCGCCCAGTCCTGATCGCACCAGTTTGGGCCAACCGTACTGGGCGAACTCCCCGGCAAAGAACTTACGGTTGCCGCCCAATTCCTCACTCTCGGCATCCATGTCGTCCATGAACTTGTAGATCAGGGCAATTGTGATCTGCTCCACCTGGCTTTTCGGGTCGGGCACTTTGCCTACAAGGATATCTCGGGCAGTATCAATGCGACGTTTAGTATCGGCGTCTAGCATTCTTGTTATTTACTCCTTGTCGTTGTCATCCCAAACAAAGCCTATTGGTCGTTTCTTCTCGCTGGTATATGGCGCCATGAGTTGTTTGATGGCTTCAAACACCATTTTGAATTGTTCATCGTATTTTTGCTCAAGGTCCTTGTACTTTTGTTCCAGACCCTTGTTGGATGCCAGCATCTCCCGCAGGCGTACGAAAGCGCGCATAATTTCAATATTCACTTTTACTGCACGGTCGCTATTCAAGACACCAGAGAGCATGGCCACGCCTTGTTCGGTAAAAGCATAAGGTGGGTAGCGTCTCCCTCCTCGTTTTGAGCTCACAGATTGTGATCTCAAAAAATCGAACTCTTGCTGGTTAAGTTGAAACATGAAATCAGCGGGGAAACGCGCCATATTCCGTTTGACAGCCTGAAGCAGAGTTCTGGTTTCGACTCCGTAAAGAATTGCCAACTCGCTGTCAAGTATAACCTTTTGTCCCCGAATAAAAAGAATATGATGTTCAACCTGTGTGGTTGGTATGGTTGTCTTGGATTTCCTAACTTGTTTTGTCATCCCGTGTCCTCCTTGTTCTCTACATCGTCACATAAACTGGTTCAATGATACGTAATCTTTTACGTATTCAGGAATTATATCGCGATATTCCTCCGGCACTGCTTTCAGGTCGCGACTGGAGAAAACAGGGTTGGTCGCCAGATCGGTGAAATCCCGGTTGTCGATGATGTAACGTATCTGGTCGCTGCTGACGTATGCCTTGAAGAATGCCTTGATGGCAGGGATGGAATCCGTAGGTTTGTAATCTGCAATGAATTTGGCAAATTCTTCTTCCAGCAACTCGTCTTTAGACTTGAAGCGCGGGATCAGGCCGAATACCTTTTCCAGTATCTCGCGCAGGGTCAGGCGTCGGTCCGTGGCTGCGGCCTGGCGCAGTTTTTCGAGATTGTAGTAGTCCTCCGGCTTGTCGAAGACTTCGCGGTTGACGTAATCGATGACCCGGTCCCACTCCCCGGCTTCAACTGCCCTGACGATGGTTTCATTCTCGCGTACCGTATCCGCGAAGCGGTCAAAGAACATCATCCGGTCGATCTTCATGCCTTCAAGACCGATGAGATGCTCGTCCTGGGAGGAGAGTGTGTCCTCGCCCATGTACTCGTAATCGCCAACCGGCGTCGGCCCCTCGCCACCGCCGCCGCCGTCCCCGGGTTCGGGCAACTCGATCACTTCGTCATAGTCGAATTCGGTCTCGAAGTATTCGCAGTTGCCAAAAAAGTCGAACAGCTTGAACGCAGTCTTGTGCGCATTCGTGACCGCCTCCTTCAGTTCATCGTTAAGCAACAGTTCCAGAAAATCATGGGTACGGGTGCCGCGCCCCTTTATCTGGATAAAATCGGTCGGTGAGAAGATGGGCCGGAACATGCCGAGATTGAGAATGTCCGTACAGTCGTAACCGGTGGTCATCATACCGACCGTAACGCATACGCGCGCCTTGCTGGTGCGGTACTCCGGCATGAAATTGGCCGATCCCAGCAGGTTATTATTGGCGAAGTTAATGGTGAACTGCTGGGCATCCGGCACCTGGGAGGTGACCTGTACAGCAAAGTCCGATTGATATTTGCCGGGGAACAGGGCGTCGGCTATCACGTTGAGTATTTGCGTCAGTTTGGCCGCATGCTGCTGGCTGACGGTGAAGATAATGGATTTGCCCAGCTCTCCGCTTACAGGGTCGCGCAAGGCGTTTTGCAAAAAAGTCTTGCAGAACAACTCATTTGTAGCTTCGGAGAAAAACTTTTTTTCAAAGTCCCTCTTCATGTAGCTTTCCTTCTGGTCTTCTCCGGTGTCATCGGTAAAGGTGACTACGAAGCCTTGCTCGGACAGGAGTTGCGTGGTCACCTCGGTACGTGCGTCCACTACGGTCGGATTGATCAGGACTTTGCCCTTGACGCCATCCAACAGCGAATAACGGAAGGTGGGTTGACCGCTCTCACAGCCGAAGGTGCGATAGGTGTCGAGCAGCAGACGCCGTTCAAGTTCCCTCGGGTCGCGCAGCTTTGCGTCGCCGGCTGTTTTACCAACTACACCTTTCAGGTAATCCCGCGGTGTGGCGGTCAGGCCGAGTTTATAGCCAATGAAATATTCAAATACCGCCCTCGCATTACCGCCGATGGAGCGGTGGGCCTCGTCGGAGATGACGAGATCGAAATCGGTGGGAGAGAAAAGCTGTTGGTATTTGTTATTGAACTGCAGGGACTGGACGGTACTGACAACAATCTCCGCCAGGCGCCAGTCTGTGCGATTCTCCTTGTATACAACTGTCTGGAAGTCATTTTTCAGCAGGGCCGTAAAAGCTTTCCTGGCCTGGTCTTCCAGTTCCAGGCGGTCTACCAGGAACAGGACACGGCGGGCATTGCCGGTACGCAGGAACAACTTGATGATGGCCGCGGCGGTGAGCGTCTTGCCGGTGCCGGTTGCCATCTCGAACAAGAAGCGATCCTTGCCTTCCTTGATTGCTTTTTGCAGGGTGTGAACGGCATCAAGCTGGTAATCCCGCAGAAACTTCAGCTTGTTGGTCTGGATATAGACCGGCTGCTCGTCGGCTATTTTCCATGCGGCCTCGCTTACATAGCTCGGTCTTTGGGTGAGGACGATATAGTCTTTTCCCACGGTCTCATTGACCAGGCGTTTCGGATCAGGGGTTACTTGCCGGTAGCTTGCTGCCGAATCCGGGGTCGGGAACGAGGTGATGAGATACGGGTTGCCGCGTTCCAGGTCCCAGAAATAGTGCAGGTTGCTGTTTGATAACAGGACGAAGCGGCAGTTTTGCGAGCGCGCATACTTGCGGGCCTGCTCCTTGCCGACAAGAGGCTGTTTGTCTTCCGACTTGGCCTCCAGGACGATACACGGGCGGCCTTTCTCATCCAGCAGCAGAAAATCGATATAGCCTTTTTGGGTCTTCTCGAAATCATTACCCAATTCATCAAGGTCAGTTGACCGGATACTGGTACCTGATTCCAGGACTATGTTGGCAGGCTTGCCGCTTTCAGCAAAAAAACGCCAGCCGGCTGTTTCCAGCAGTTTGTTGATCTTGATGCGGGCTGTGGCTTCGTTCATGCAGATTTGTTGAGTCTGTAGACTTCAGGGGGTATTCTACGTCTTACGTAGCTGAAAACAACGCGAGTTCATTGATATGCTGATAAAAACACCGGATTCCATCAAGCCTTCCGAAATCACCGACCGGCAGGTTTATCTTGACCGGCGTAAATTTATCCGGGACGGCGCCGGGTTGGGTATGGCGGGTGTTTTGCTCAATACTGTCTCCCTGGGCAATGCGCTGGCCGGGACAACACTGTCCGCGCGCAGGAATGACGAGTACTCCACAGATGAGGAGTTGACGGATTATGACGCGGTGACCAGCTACAACAACTTCTACGAGTTCGGCACGCACAAGAGTGACCCGGCCAGACATTCCGGGAAGTTCAAGCCGCAGCCATGGTCGGTGGTGATCGATGGCGAGTGCATGAAACCCGGCACCTATGCCTATGAAGACATCATCAAGCCGCACCAGTTGGAAGAGCGCATCTACCGGTTGCGCTGCGTGGAAGCCTGGTCCATGGTCATTCCCTGGGTGGGTATTCCGTTGGCCGACGTGCTGAAGCGGTTTGAGCCCACCTCACAGGCGAAGTACGTATCTTTTACCACCGCCCTGCGGCCCGATGAGATGCCCGGTGTCAGGCGCCGGGTACTGGACTGGCCTTATCGCGAGGGGTTGCGCATCGACGAAGCCATGCACCCCCTTACCCTGCTCACCGTGGGCCTGTTCGGTGAGGTGCTACCAAACCAGAACGGCGCGCCGATACGTCTGGTGATACCCTGGAAATACGGTTTCAAAAGCATCAAGTCCATTGTCAGGATAGAGTTTACCCGTGAACAGCCGGAGACGGCCTGGAACATGTCGGCGCCGCAGGAATACGGGTTCTATTCCAACGTCAACCCGGAGGTGGACCACCCGCGCTGGAGCCAGCGCAAGGAACGCCGTATCGGTGAGTTCCGCAAACGCAAGACGCTGATGTTCAACGGTTATGGTGAGCAGGTGGCGGCGCTGTACCACACCATGGACCTGCGTAAATACTATTAGAACGGACGCAAATGACGAGCCATGATGCGGCATTATCTGCTGCGCTGGGTATGACCGGCTGAATGACCCCTCCCGGCTACCGTGACGTCATTGAGGCCCGCACGCAGGTCTATCAATACCTGCGCCCTACCCTGCTCAATGAATGGCCATTGCTGAAACAGAGGCTCGGTTTCCGCTACCTGTTAAAGCACGAAAACCACCAGCCTACCGGGGCGTTCAAGGTGCGCGGCGGCATCAACCTGCTGAGCCGCCTGTCCGGGGAACAGCGGCAGCGGGGCATCATCAGTTGCACCACCGGCAACCATGGGCAATCGCTGGCGTACGCGGCGCGGCGCTTCGGCGTTGCCTGCACCCTGGTTGTGCCGGAGCATAACAACCCCGGCAAGAATCAGGCCATGCGGGCGCTGGGCGCCGAACTGGCCGAACACGGCAAGGATTTCGACGAGGCGAAAAGCTACTGTGAGCAACTGACGCAGGAACAGGGACTGCGCTACGTGCATTCCGCCAACGAACCCATGCTGATCGCCGGGGTCGGCACCATGGCCGACGAGGTCTTCGAGCAGGAACCGGCGCCGGACGTGATCATCGTCCCCATCGGGCTGGGCAGCGGCATTTGCGGTACCGCCATCGTCGCGGCAGAGCGCAACCCCGCGACCCGGGTCATCGGGGTGCAAGCCGCCGGCGCACCGGCGGTGGCGGAGTCCTTCAGGAGTGGCAGAACGGTCGCTTACGATTCCCTGGAAACCATCGCCGAAGGTCTGGCCACCCGCGCACCGGCGGACATGACGTTGGCGATCATGCGCCGACTGGTCAGCGATATCGTGCTGGTCACGGACGAGGAGATCAGGCAAGCCATGGCCTGGCTGCTGGAAACAACCCACAACCTGGCCGAACCCTCCGGCGCCGCAGCCACCGCCGCCGCATGGAAGCTGCGCGACAGCTTCAAGGGAAAAACAGTGGTCGGCATCCTGTCCGGGGGTAATTGCAACCTGCGCTTGCTGGCGCAGGTCTGTGACGGGTATATCAAAGATTGACAGTCAGTCCCCGGAAGTCACAGCAATGTCATCAGGTTCGCTAACATGCAGGATAATTGACGGGTTTTTGCCGGATGGATTTTGGGTTCTACCGAGTTATCAAGATAGTTGGCCTGATTGATTTCGAGCTGTATGGCGTGTACTCCTTGTTCCGGGTTGCCGTAATGCCGGGTGATATACCCCCCTTTGAAGCGCTCGTTTAACACTACGCTGTGAGCTGTTCCTTGAGTGGCGTGTTGCACAATCGGGGTGATGATCTCCGACGCGCAGGAATGACCATCTGCAGTACCGAAATTCAAGTCAGGCAAGATGCCGTTGAACAAACTTGGAACTTCAGCACGTATCGAGTGAGCATCCCAGAGAATGACGTAGCCATGTCTTTGCCGGATACGATTCAATTCTGCCTGAAGATGGTCGTGATACGCTTGCCAGTACGCCTTGACGCGGCTATGTATTTCCTGGGCGTCCGGTTCTTGCTCACGCAGGTATATTGGCACACCATCGAAGGTGGTCAGAGGACAAATCCCGGTTTCCAGTTTTCCCGGATACAACAATTCGCCCTCTGGAGAACGATTCAGATCCACCACGTAACGGGAATATTTTGCCCTGATGTAACTGATTTCCTTACCGAGAAGTCCTTCATACAGAGCATAGATATACCAGTCACAGTCCGTGTTCTTTCTACCGTGACGGTTGAATTTGGTTTTGATATGAGACGGAAACTCTGTTCCGTCGTGCGGAAAACTGACCAGCACGGCGCTCTCACCCCGGCTGTAGTCGAAAATCTCAGGCATAATCAGGCATGATCGCTTCGATATTTTTTGGGAACTGCCGAGTGAGAATAATTTTTTTAGCCGCCTCGATATCCGGCGAGAAATAGCGGTCTTTGGTATAACCCGGAACGGCTTTTCGCAGTTGTTTTACCACAGACTGGAGCAGTTTTGACGTTTTCCACGGTCTGTGAAACTCTATAGCCTGGGCGCCGGCAAGCAATTCAATCGCTACGATTCCGGCAACGTTATCGGCAATGTCACCCAGTTTTCTGGCAGCAAAGGTGGCCATGGATACGTGGTCTTCCTGGTTGGCGGAGGTTGGCAGGCTGTCGACACTGGCCGGATGCGCCAGCGTCTTGTTCTCCGAAGCAAGCGCCGCGGCGGTCACCTGTGCCACCATGAACCCGGAGTTCAAACCGGGCTCTTCGACCAGGAAGGCCGGCAATAAGCTCAATGCCGGATCGATCAGGTTGGCAATACGCCGTTCGGTAATGGCGCCGATTTCCGCTGCGGCAATCGCCAGCAGGTCAGCCGCAATTGCGACCGGTTCAGCGTGAAAATTTCCTCCCGACAGGGCCTCATGGGTATCCGGAAAAATAAGCGGATTGTCGGTGACGGCATTGGCCTCCGTGGCCAGCACGTCAGCCGCAAACCTGAGCGAATCCAGAACAGCTCCCATGACCTGGGGCTGGCAACGCAGTGAATAGGGATCCTGCACTTTTTCACAATCGACATGGGAAGCGCGAATTTCACTGCCGGCCAGGAGGGTCTTGCAGATGCGGGCCACGTCAATTTGACCCCGATGACCGCGCAATGCATGGATACGCGGGTCAAAGGGTACATCACTACCCTTCATGGCATCCACCGCCAACGTGCCGGTAACCAGCGCGGCGGCAAAAATATTTTCAATTTCAAAGAAATGATACAGTGCCAGCGCGGTTGATACCTGCGTTCCATTGATCAGGGCCAGACCTTCCTTGGGTCCCAGGGCCAAGGGAGTGAGGCCGGCAAGCCTGAGTCCTTCCGAGGCGCTGACGGTCGTTCCGTCATGTTGCATGTCACCCACACCGATCAGGGTTGCGCTCAAATGCGCCAGCGGCGCCAGGTCACCGGAAGCGCCCACAGAGCCTTTTGCCGGAATGCACGGATATACCTCACGATTGATTAGCGCCAGCAACGCGTCAATGACTTGGCGGCGCACACCGGAATAACCCCTGGCCAGCGCCAGGACTTTCAATACCAGTATCAAACGAACCACATTGTCATTCAACCTGCCGCCAACGCCGGCGCAGTGCGACAGCAGCAGGTTGTGTTGCAGTTCAGTCAGTTTATCGAGGGCGATACGGGTCTGGGCCATTTTGCCAAAGCCCGTGTTGACGCCGTATACCGCTCGGTCCGACGCGCACAATTGGGCAACCGCAGCGCTTGACCTGTCGATGACCTGGTAATCGCAGTTGCGCAATTGGAGCTTGACCGGTTCGAACACGATCTTGCGCAACAGAGACAACGGGACCTTACCCGCTTCAAGTACAACCCTGGTTTTATTCATCAGGATCGGCCTACCCGGACATCGGCAACCACAGGTTATGCTCTTTTGCACAGTCCGCCGCCGCGTCGTAACCCGCATCAACGTGCCGGATGACACCAGTGGCCGGGTCATTCCATAACACCCGTTCGATGCGTCTGGCAGCGTCGTCCGTACCATCGCAGAGGATGACCAGACCGGCGTGTATTGCATAACCCATACCCACTCCACCACCGTGGTGTATAGACACCCAGGTCGCACCGCTGACCGCATTCACCAGGGCATTCAGCAGGGGCCAATCAGCCACCGCGTCAGAACCGTCTCGCATGGCCTCGGTTTCCCGGTTCGGGCTGGCTACGGAACCGGCATCCAGGTGATCCCGTCCGATGACAACCGGCCCTGCCAACTCTCCGGTCTTTACCATCTCGTTAAAGGCCAGGCCCAGCCGGTGACGCTGTCCCAACCCGACCCAGCAGATACGCGCCGGCAGCCCCTGGAACCGGATGCGTTCCTGTGCCATATCAAGCCAGTTATGCAGGTGCGGGTCGTCCGGAATAAGTTCCTTGACCTTCTTGTCCGTATTATAAATATCCTCCGGGTCACCGGATAGCGCCACCCAACGGAACGGACCGACTCCCCGGCAGAATAACGGGCGAATATAAGCCGGCACGAAGCCCGGAAAATCAAACGCGTTATCAACGCCCGCATCCTTTGCCACTTGGCGAATGTTGTTACCATAGTCAAATACGGGAATACCTGCCTTGTGAAAATCCAGCATCGCCTGTACATGAACCGCTATCGAGTGTTTCGCCGCGGCAGCTACCTTGCCGGGGTCCCTGCGGCGTTGCGCCTCCCACTCATCAATCGACCAGCCAGCCGGCAGATAGCCGTTTATCGGGTCATGCGCAGACGTCTGATCGGTGATAGCATCCGGCCGGATACCCTGCTTGACCATCTCCGGAAGGAGTTCAGCCGCATTGCCCAACAAACCGATGGAAACGTCCTTGCCCCTGCTGTTCGCCTCGTTTAACAAGGTCAATGCTTCTACCAGGTTGGTTGCTTTCTTGTCCACGTATCCAGTGCGCAGCCTGAAGTCAATCCTGCTTTCCTGGCATTCAACCACAATGATCGAGGCGCCGGCCATGGTGGCTGCCAGCGCCTGCGCGCCGCCCATGCCGCCCAGCCCGGCGCTCAGTATCCATTTACCTTTAAGGTCGCCGCGATAGTGTTGCCGCCCCATTTCCACGAAGGTCTCGTAAGTGCCCTGTACGATGCCCTGGCTGGCGATGTAAATCCAGGAACCGGCCGTCATCTGCCCGAACATCATCAGGCCCTTGCGATCCAGTTCATTGAAATGTTCCCAGTTTGCCCAGGCCGGCACCAGGTTGGAGTTGGCAATCAGTACCCGCGGAGCATCGGGGTGAGTTTTCACTACGCCGACCGGTTTACCGGACTGTACCAGCAGGGTTTCATCCTGGTTTAATTCCTTTAACGTTGCCACGATCCTGTCAAAACAGTTCCAGTTGCGAGCTGCCTTGCCTATTCCACCATAGACAATCAATTCATCCGGCCGTTCAGCGACAGCGGGGTCCAGGTTATTCATGATCATCCTGAGCGGAGCCTCCGTTTGCCAGGATTTCGCCGACAAGCGGGGACCATGGGGAGCACGGATTACCCGGCGTTGCGCGCCAGCTTTTTCTTTCTGTGCCGTACTGTTCATAGGGTACCTCCGAAAGACGCCTCAACCGTAACCAAGGAACCACTTCATGGCAGAAGTTGTTAAATTTCGGTCCTGGCTTGACATCTTGTATATACAAGTCATTACATGACTACTATAATAGTCCGTAACACAAATTTCAACCTTTGCGAGAAATAATGTTATGAACCAGCCCTGTCGGTGGGATAACTTATGGGTGAATGCCCAACTGGTAACCATGTCAACGGGACAGGCGGAGTACGGACTTATCGAAAATGGCGCCATTGCTACTACTTCAGACCGCATAAGTTGGCTGGGTTCCATGGCGAGTCTACCGGCAGAGGCCCGTACTAATACGCCTGAAGTTATTGATGCAAAAAGGCAATGCATCACTCCCGGCCTGATAGATTGCCATACCCATCTGGTTTACGGAGGCAATCGCGCCAGGGAATTTGAATTGCGCCTGAAGGGAGCAAGTTATGAGGAACTGTTACAGGGGGGTGGCGGGATTTTATCCACAGTTAACGCTACCCGCAAAGCGTCGGAGAAAGAACTGCTGGTCGCGACGAAAAAGCGCGCCGCAGCGCTGCAACGCGAAGGCGTCACGACAATAGAAATCAAATCAGGATACGGGCTTGACATAGAAACAGAATTGAAGATGTTGCGGGTGGCCAGGCTGCTCGGTGCGGAAGACCCACTGCTGGATGTGAGAGCCACGTTCCTGGGCGCGCACGCATTACCACCCGAATATGCTTTGGATCGCGCCGCATACATTCAGCTTGTTACCGATGAAATGCTGTCACAGGTTTACCTCGAAAACCTCGCCGATGCCGTTGACGGCTTCTGTGAGACCATCGCTTTCAGTCCGGAAGAAATAGAACAGGTCTTTGACCGGGCCTGTGAGCTGGGATTGCAGGTAAAACTGCATGCCGACCAATTATCGGATCTGGGTGGCGCAGCCCTGGCCGCGCGCTATGGAGCCTTGTCTGCCGATCATCTTGAATATACGTCCGAGGCCGGCGCCGAAGCGCTTTCCCGTTCCCGCACTGTTGCGGTACTACTCCCCGGCGCATTTTATACCCTTAAGGAAACGCAACCTCCGCCGGTTGATTTGTTGCGGCGTTACCGGGTACCCATTGCCATTGCCACAGACGCCAACCCGGGTTCATCACCGGTGTTGTCCCTGTTGCTCATGCTCAATATGGCTTGCACGTTGTTTTCCCTTACATCAGAGGAAGCGTTGGCTGGAGTAACGCGCAATGCCGCCCAGGCACTGGGGCTGCTTGATGACAGGGGAACCCTGGAAGTGGGGAAAAGAGCGGATTTCGTAATTTGGGACATAGACCACCCATCCGAACTTGCTTATATGATAGGCGCCAATCCCTGTGCCGGTATTGTCAAGAATGGCCGGATAGAGATGATATAAGGCCGTAATATAGTTCCTTGTTGTTGTGGCTGGGTGATTATTGCTGCAATGCTTTAATGGCTTTTTTATAGCGCGTCGAGATTTCCTGTTCTCTCAAGTGAACGCCATCCCTGATGACCCATTCACCACAGGCTTTCACGTCCTTGATCAGGTTGTCATTGCCGCTGAAGACAAATGAATCAATGAGGTTCTGCGAGGGTTTCCCATACAATAACGGGTGCTCCCCGTTCAATACGATAAGGTCTGACGAGTCCTCTGTTACTGGAGTTTGGACATCGAGTCCAAGCGCTTGCGCGCCGCCACGCGCGGCGCCGTTCCAAAGAAAGTCCCCCACGTGTGGATCGGACTCGGTCGCGCTGATGTTTCTGCTCCTGGCGAGCAACCGTTGTCCGTATTCCAGCCACCTGAGTTCTTCGACGGGGTTCACGGAAATATTGCTGTCTGATCCGATGCCAAATGATCCGCCACCGGCCAGGAAATCCCGAAACCTGAAAATACCGTCCCCCAGGTTGGCTTCAGTGGTAGGACACAGACCGACAACACAATCACTCGCAGCCAGTTGCTCCACCTCCCAGTCCGTGAGGTGAGTCGCGTGAACCAGGCACCACCGTTGATCAACAGCAAAATGTTCAAATAACCATTGCACCGGGGTCAGCCCATGGAAACCTTTGCAGGCTTCCACTTCCTGTACTGTTTCAGCGATGTGGATATGGATGGGACATTCGATATTTTCCTCCTCGACAACTACCCGCAGCGCTTCACGCATGGTCGCTGCCGGCACCGCGCGTAAGCTGTGAAACGCCATCCCGGTTTTCACATTACCGTTTTCCCTGCTTCTCAGGCACGTAAACAGCGAGAGAAAGCCATCCAGATCATGGATGAACCTGGCCTGTTCCGGCAACGGTTCCGGCGTGTCGAAACCGGCTGTCATATATAACACTGGCAATAGGGTCAAACCTATGCCGGTTTGTTCGGCTGCAGCGATAACGGCATCCGCCATTTCCGTTGACGATACGCCGGGCTGCCGTGGGTGTGTATGGTGCAGGTAGTGAAACTCGGCAACCGCGGTATAACCACTTTTCAACATCTCCAGGTACAACTGTGCTGTAATTGCCTGTAACTGCTCAGGTGTTATCCGGTTTGCATAGTGGTACATTTTTTCCCGCCACGACCAGAAGTCATCCTTGTTTCCCGTTGCCAGTTCAGTCTGGCCTGCCATTGCCCGCTGGAAAGCGTGGCTATGCAGGTTCGGCATTCCCGGCAGGATATATTCTGCAGAACGCATCCCTGAAGGGTTTATTTCAGGCTATCTGTCTGTTCCGCCAGGATCATTTTGTCCAGTGTCCGGCGAAACTTCAGTGAACCGGCGTCGAGACCCAGGTTGATATGCCGGCTGGTTTCATTGGCAATACCCTTGTGCACAGCTTCGAGGATGTTCCGATCCTCGAGAAAAGCATTCCTGGCGCCTTCAGCTATCACGCGGGTCACCTCTTCATCATCAGGGTCGGTATTGCGCTGTTGTAGCCAGTGGTAACGAGTGACGTCTGTATCCATGGGAGTCAGGAAATTATAGGAAATCATGACATAACAGCGCTCGCTCAACGGTTTCCCCGGGCCGCCTTCCCCGGCCGGAGTAAATATCGATTTGTTGATGGCTATGGAAGGGTAACGGACCTCGTAATGTTGCAACCGATCACAATTCCCCTTGAATTTGACCAACGGCGCGTAAAATGGTGGCGGTTCACAGTCATAGAGCCAACGATACACAGCCAGCCCGTTATCGACCTGCGCGGATTCCAACGGCGTATTGTCCGTGCCCTGGGCCGCGAACGATGAACGGTGCACCCAGGCCACGTGAGAAGGGTCCAGCAGGTTGTCGGTAAGGTACAGATAATGGCAATTACAAGTCATCGCATCACCGCCGGTGATGTGCCACTCAGGATTGGAAAAATTCTCGATATACAGAATGTCCTCGTCGTCGGCAAGGTCGGTATTGCCCATCCAGATCCAGAGCAGCCCCCATTTGTCAGCCACCGGATAACTGCGCACCACTGCAGTGGGTGGAATCACTTCCTGGGTAGGCGCGGCGACACAGCGGCCGATGCAATTGAATGTCAGTCCGTGATAACCGCACTCCACCTCATCGTCCTTCAGGAAACCTTTGGACAAGGGCAACTTACGGTGCGGGCAGGCATCCTCCAGGGCGACGGGTTTGCCCGATCTGGTGCGGTAGAATACGATGTCCTCACCCAGGACGCGCAAGGGTTTCAGTTCCCGATCAATCTCACCGCTCAACGCGGCGACGTACCAGGCATTGCTAAGATACATTGCCGTATTTATTTATAATAACCAACTGAGTCTCCAGCGGTGGTGACCCCCAGTCCATTCAGCAGGCGATTGGAATAGTTGAAATACGCGACAACCTGGTTCACCTCCAGAATTTCGCCATCATTGCAACCCGCGGCGCGTAGCGCGTCAACGTCATCCTTCACCATAGTTGCCACGTCGGTCGTCAGTTTTGCCGTATACTCCAGTAACGCCAACTCTTTCCCGGCAAATTCCTGCTCCGGCCGGCCTTCCCGCAACGCAGTATAAATGGCATCCGCGTGTTGTTCATCGTTAATCAGTTTCCGAACGTTCATGAAATGATGCGCCAGACTATAATCGCAGTTGTTTTTGATGCTGGTATAGGAAGCAATCACTTCCAGGAACCACAAGGGCAATGTTATATCAGGATGATGAAGAACGCTCTTGTACAGGGTCACGTGTCCATGCATGGTATGCGGGCGCAATGAATGCGCCTTCATGACGTTATCCACCGTGCCGTGAGGCGTCATGGCCTGGTCATACATGTCCTTCAACACTCCCGTTGCCTCAGCTTCGGGAATCATTTTTATCCAAGCGTTCACAGTTCAATGCTACTCATAAATGATATGGCGCGGTTGTTGCGCAAAGAAGCGTCTTACCATAGGCCCAAATGCCTCGATCGGCAGTATTTCCTCGTCATGGTTAATGGTCGTCTGGTCATACTTGTCCACAAACTCCGCGGTCCAGGCAAAGTACGGATGACCTTGCCATTTATCCCGCTCATGGCGGTCGCACCCTTCCAGTTCATGGAAATGATACTGCTGAAACACCGCATGGCGCAGCAGCATCCAATAGTTTCGCTCAGAGATGTAGGGACGCAACAGCGCGGCAGCAAACTCACCATGGGTTTCATTACAGGTAATGAAACCGACATCGTGGAACAGGCCGACGACAATGTCCTCTTCAGGACACTCAGCGCGCAACATCCGGGTGGCCGTCTGCAGGCAATGCAGGTAATTGTTAATCGTATAAACATAGCCCGGGTCGTCCTTCTGGCAGGTCAACATACGTAAAATCTGGTCCACCATCCGCTCGTCGTAATACTGTTTGCGTTGGCGGAGCAGAATCTCCCAGTCTTCCACCCGGTAGTCATCCAGGCAGCGCTTATCCACGTATTGCCAGTCCGCATGGGCCAACGGGCTGGGCGCTTTATTTGACATAAATTTTCATGATTAATGATATGTATATATAAAATATAACTCTGGCCGGGGACAGACTTGAACCTGTCCCCATATATGCTACCTCAGCAACGGCTAGAGTGTATAGCCAACCGTAACGCCGATCGCAAGCGGCGGTTCCGTTCTATTCACGAATTATCCTGCGCGGCGGTTGCACAAACAATCGTCTCACTGTTGCAAATTCCCGTTGTGTTATTCACATTATTGAAATAACATGCAACAATGTTGCATGAAAAGCAATATTTGTCTATAGTTGGCTTATACGGCAGACACTTGCATACAACTTGTTTTGACGGTTTTTTTCATTTTTCGCCGGGAGAAAGCGCTCATGATAAAACTGAGACCCTACAATAAGTTACTTCTTATATTGTGTTTTGTCGCGGGTGTTTCCGCGGTCGGAGAAGTATTTGCCCAGGGCTCCATACTTCTGGAAGAGATCGTCGTTACCGCGCAAAGGCGCGCAGAATCGGTTCAGGACATTCCCATTGCCATTAACGCGTTTACCGATGAGCAGATGAAGGCGGTCGGGATTGACACCACGCTGGACCTGCAACTCAAGGTTCCCGGTCTGCACCTGGAACCACTGGCCGGTCATGGCCTGGCTTACTTGCGCGGGGTCGGCACAGACACCTTGACCCCGGGCCTGGAACCCACTACCGCGCTGCATGTAGATGGCGTGTACCTGCCGCGGCTGATGTCCATTATCAGCGATTTTTACGATGCGGAACGGGTGGAAGTGATTAAAGGCCCCCAGGGCACCCTGTTCGGCAGAAACGCCACCGGCGGCGTCATTCACTTACTGAGCAGGAAACCACAAGATGAATTGGGCGGCTACCTGGACGTGAGCGGCGGCAATCATGCCACCGTCAGGGTGGAAGGTGCGCTGAATGTTCCCATCAGTGAGCGCGCGGCACTGCGCGTTGCCGGTCTGTTCCATGATAACAACGGCTATTCGGATAACGGATTTACCGGCAAGGATGAGGACACCACGGATATAAAGTCCTTCCGCACCCAGTTGTTATTCCAGCCAACGGACGCCGTCAGTATCCGCGTGTTCGGTGATTACACGGACGACCAGTCCAGCCGCGGCACCGCCTCCCACGTGAGTCCGCCGCTGAGCGACAACCCGTATGTTGCTTTTTCCGGGGGCACCGTGCTGCCGGGTATCCGGGACACCTACCGCGATGTCACGGCCAATAATGAAACGGAGGACTGGGGAATCGGTGCCGAGATTACCTGGGACCTGGGCAACGTGGAGGTCAAATCCCTGAGTAGTTACCGGGAAAATGAAAACCGCTACCAGGTAGATTTCGACCTGACCGAGATCAATGCCGGCGGGTTTAACGACCCCATCACCGATTCGGAGTACTTCCAGCAGGAGTTCCAGATGTCCTCCACCGGTGAGGGGCCGCTGGAGTGGGTCGTGGGCGCGTTCCTGTTTGATGATGAAGCCCTGCATGACTATCCATTTCCCTTCAGTTTCGGTCAGTTTGCGGTCGGGCCGACGGTAGGCGGCGTCTATGACACGGTGTTTATCCATGGTTATTCGCACCTTGACACCTTTGCCTGGGCCTTGTTCGGCCAGGCCAGTTACCGGCTCAACGATCACCTGCGCGCGCACCTGGGTATCCGCTACAGTGACGAAGAGAAAGAGATTGATTTTGAAAGTTATTCGGCCGTGCCCCTCAGCCCGGCCCTGACCGGCCCGGAATACGTTGACAGCAGGCCGGCGCCTGGTGGCCCACCAACAGTTGCCCACCAGTCTGAGACCGACAGCGACAGCGTCACCCCCAAATTCGGCATCGATTTTTTCGTGAACGAGGATGTGATGATCTACTTCGGCGCCACGCGGGGCTTCAAATCAGGCGGTTATAACACCGTCCTGTTCGGTCCGCTCCCTGAAGCGGTAAAACCCGAAACCATCTGGTCTTTCGAGGGTGGCTTCAAGTCTACCCTGGCGGATGGAAAACTGCGCCTGAACGCCAGCGCCTTCTACTATGATTACAAGAACATACACCAGAACGTGGACCTGGCCGATAACGCTCAGGGATACGCCAATGTGCGCAATGCCGGCGATGCGGAAGTGTTCGGTATCGAGGCAGATATGGTCCTGGCCCTCACCAACCAGTTTGTGGTAGACGGCATGTTTTCCTACCTGGATACGGAACTCAAGGATCTGATGGCGCCGGACCTGAACGTTCCGGGGAACCCCAGTATCGACCAGCGCGGTAATCCCTTGCCCCGCTCACCGGAATTCATATTCGGTTTCGGGGCCGCGTACACCATGCCGGTGCAAGCAGGCGATGTAACCTTGCGCGGCGACTACTATTACATGGACGATGAACGCTATTGGTCGGTTTTCAAGGACCCGTTGAACAGTGGCGATTCCTATACGCGCGTCAATGCCAGGTTGCAGTTCGACCACAGCAGCGGCAAGTGGAGCATTGCTGCTTATGCCCGTAACCTGTTGGATGAAGACGCCGAGAGTAACGGCTTTCGCTCGACGACATTCGGCAACCTGCGGACTTACCAACCGCCGCGTACCTGGGGCGCCAACGTAAGGTACAATTTTTAACCCCCCGTTATGGTTGACAGGCAACCGGTATTGCCGGTTGCCTGTTTATTTTATCCGTAGTACTTTTCACGTTTCATGAGTCAGGACGGAAAAATATGCCGGACACCGTTTTATTCAATCATGGTTACCTGAATGGCGCTGACGGCATCCGGCTTTACTATAAAGACACCGGTAATCCGGATGCGCCGACTATCCTGTTTATCCACGGCTGGTCGCAGACTCATACGGTATGGATTAAACAATTCAACAGTGAACTGGCTGAACAATTCCACCTGATTGCGTTTGACCTGCGCGGGCATGGTTACTCGGAATGCCCGGTCGGCGATGAATACTACCTGAACAGCAGGCTGTACGCGGATGATGTGCTGGCCGTAATCAACCACTACGGGGAACGGCCGCTGGCGCTGGTCGGCTGGTCCAGCGGCGCGCTTGTTATCGGTGATTACCTGCGCCGCCACGGACAGGCAGATATTTCAGGTATCGTTATGGTCAGCGGGTTGCATGGCCTGGGCATTGCTGAGTTGGCGGGCATGCTGGGGACAGGACCCGGAGAGTATATGCCTGATACAATGGCCGATGATCCGGAAACACAATTTCGGGCCATGCAAAGATGTACCCGGGATATGGTAGTGGACTTAACACCGGCACAGCTTCAAATTATGACGGCGCAGGCCATGATGACGGCGCCTGCCGTCAGGGCCGCAATGATGAACCGGGTCGTCGACAATACGGATGTACTGACCTCGTTCAGTGAACCGACGCTTGTCATCCACGGCCGCCATGATCCGTTTATCCTGATCGATGCGGCAGAGCACCTGCATAAGTTGTGCCCCCGTTCAACACTGTCCATCTATGAAAGATCAGCTCACATGCCGTTCCGGGAAGAGCCTGAAAAATTCAACCGGGAACTTGCCCGGTTTATCCATGAACTGACCGCAAATACCGGCTGATGGACTGGGCGAAAACAAATATCAGCGCCACCATCGATTTTGATGCGGTGGGCAAACACACAGGCGATTTACGCGTGCCTTGGTCCGACAACAAGCGACCACTGGGCTATCATCCGGTTCCGGTAGCCATCATAAAAAACGGGACAGGCCCCACCCTGCTGTTAGCCGGCGGCACTCACGGCGATGAATATGAAGGGCCGGCGACATTGATGCAGATGCTGCATTCGCTCAACCCGGCCTGGTTACAGGGGCGGTTGATTATCTTCCCGGCACTGAATGCGCCCGCCACGACGGCGGGGGAGCGCTGCTCGCCGCTTGATGATGGCAACCTGAACAGGGCATTCCCAGGTACCAGAACCGGAGGCCCGACCAATATGATTGCCCAGTTCATTGAGGATGTAGTTTTGCCTGAATGCGATGCGGCAATTGACTTTCATAGTGGCGGCAACGCGCATGTCTTTGCGCCACTGACGATGGTGTACCTGGGCGCAAAATCCGCCGATAACACCAGTCTTGAACTGGCACGGGCATTTAACGCACCCTACCTGTGGTCCGGCCGGTTCGCTGAACAAAGCACTTTCAATGCCGCCGCCGTGCGTAGAGATATTCCCATGTTCGCAACAGAACTGGGCGGGGGCGGCAACGTCAACCCGCACATGGTGCAACTGGCGTCGGATGGGTTGTTACGGGTCATGCACCACCTGGGTATGCTGGATGATACGGTAAAGGGTCCTGCCGCAGGCAATGCCCCAACAAACGTTGAGGTGAGCGTGAACGGGAAATTCCATGCAACCACGGAGGGATTGTTCGTTCCGGCCGTAGCACTGGAACAACCGGTTAAACCGGGTGATGTGGCAGGTAAGATTTATTCCGTTATCGAACCGGAGCGGGCGCCATCAACTTTCCATTTTGTTGAAGACGGCATTGTGTTATCGGTTATCAACCGGGGGATGGTCAACAGAGGCGAATTATTGGTAATGGTGGGAAATACAGCACCCCGGGATTAGCCGTCACGGAATAATGTCAACGCCCATGGCTTTATCCAGCCTCAGACTCAAATAATCCGCATAGCTGCGCCACGCATACACATCATACGAGGGGACATCATCAAGCTGACGCAGCAGCACTTCCATCTTGCCAAAGCCGGTACGTACACATTTTCCCGGACCGAATGAACACGGGTGCAAATCGACAGCCGTGCCCTGGTTCAGCACTGCCCTGGCATCAACGCCAGAGACCCTGAAAATGCGGTAGGAGTCCGAAACCGGTGTAATGGCTGCATGAAGCCCCTTTACCGCTTTCCTTAACGCATCGGCCAGCGAGACTTCTTTGCCATCTTCCGTTTTAATCAGCCATTCGTCCGGACCCAGCCACATGGCGGTAATGTCTTTGTTACCGGTCGTGGTGTTGGGCGTATACGGCAATTCAAAACCAAGGACCTCATCATAATGTTGGCAAACCAATCCGGCTCCGCGCAGGTTTAACAGGCCACAGGGCGGCTGTTGCATGATTTTCACGTCATAAGCCATCGGTCAGCTCCGCATTCGCTCACCGGCAGGGTCGATAAACACCGGTTCAGTGACCCTGGCCCTCACGGTTCTTCCAACCGTTGAAATTGTGACCGTAGCGTCCGTCCGCTCTCGGCCATTCTGCAATTGTGCCAAGGCGATGGCATGGCCAAGATTGGGACTGTATCCGCCCGCAGTAACATGCCCGAGCATTTTTTTTGCCTCGTCGGCTTCATCCGGGTCAATAATTGGAGAGCCATCCGGTGGCACGAACTCAGGGTCTTCAGGCACCAGACCGACGATGTGGGGTCGCACTCCACCCGATTTACGGGCCTCCTCAAGAGAGCGTTTACCTATGAAGTCCTGCTTCGAAGTATCGATCACCCAATCCATACCGGCATCATGAAGATTGGCATAACCATCTCCCTCGGCCCAGGCAGCAATAAATCCCTTTTCCAGGCGCAGCAGCAGACTGGTTTCCGAACCAACCGGGGTAATATCGCATTTCCCGCCGGCTTCCATCAATGCCTCCCACATGGCCAACCCGTCCCTGGCGCGGACGTTGATTTCAAAACTGAGTTCCCCGGTATAACTGACCCTGGCTACGCGTGCGGCAAACCCTCCGACCTTCCCTGAACGGATTGCCATGAAAGGAAATGCCTCTCTGTCCAAATCAATATCCGTCCCGGTGTTAACCAGGACTTCTCTGGCCAGAGGGCCGCATACACAGATATTGGCCCATTGTTCTGTCATCTCGGTCAGGTAAACCTGAAGGTTACGCCATTCGCACTGTAACAACCGTTCCAGGTGTGTGTGGACGGCGGCGGCCACACCGGAGCCGGTTGTCATCAGGTAATGGGCCTCATCCAGGCGAAATGTAACCCCGTCGTCAAACATCCTGCCGTCCTCGAACAGCATGAAGCCGAATTTGCCCATACCGACGGGCAAATTATCCCAACTGTTGGTATATACCCTGTTCAGCAGCGTGACCGCGTCAGGCCCGTTGATTTCAATTTTCCCCAACGGTGTGCCATCGTAAATTCCGGCACCGGTGCGCACGCTCCGCGCCTCCCGGCTAACCGCTTCTGCCAATGTCTCTTCTGCCCTCGGGATCTGAAACGGCCGACGCCACAATGCGCCGGCTTCATCAAAATTTGCCCGGCGTTTCTCAAACCATTCCGTGATCGGGGTGCGGCGCGCCGGGAATATGATTTCCTCCTGGTCAATACCGGCCCAGGCGCCAAAACCGGTCGGGCTGTACAATGGCCGGTAAGTCGTGGTGCCAACCTCACCGGGATCGGTTCCGGTCAAGCCAGCGATCAATCCGATGGTATTGACGTTGCTTGTCTTGCCCTGATCGATGCCCATCCCCGCCGTGGTATAGCGTTTTACCAGTTCCACTGAAACATAGTTCTCGCGCAGGGCCAGCCTGACGTCTGCTGTGGTAACGTCATTTTGAAAATCCAGGAAAGCGGGCTTGTGTTTGTCAACGGAAGGTAATTCCCACAACGCCTCGATGGAAAATGGGATTCCCGGTCCGGCAACGGGTGGTTG
Organism: Gammaproteobacteria bacterium; assembly: GCA_965116585.1. Classification (GTDB taxonomy): domain Bacteria; phylum Pseudomonadota; class Gammaproteobacteria; order Eutrophobiales; family Eutrophobiaceae; genus JAAXHV01. The sequence goes on from OZ220714.1 coordinate 675,158, forward strand.
TAATTCAATCGGCTCATGACCCGTCAGGCGCACGGCCTGTTGTCCGGCTTCAAGCCCTGCGGTCAAACATGCATCCAGGCCGAAGCTGCCGTTGGCTGCACCAATCGTCATCTCGGCCTGCACGGATGTGCCTGGAACAAAGCTGGCAATCTTTTCGGAATAGACCGGTTTTGCCCCGGATTGTGATTGCAGGTGCAATGTCGGGTTCCATCCGCCAGATGTGCATATCAGGTCACAGGAATAATGGTGTTCCAGGGACAGGTCGTGCAATGGCGCCGCAACCAGTCCTGACACGAATTTTTTCCCCTTAACCGATTTGATTCCGTGGTGGCTTAATACCCGTATCCCTGCCTTATTCGCCAATTCACGTAATTTATCACTGAGCTGCCGGCGTACATCCAGCACGGCCCCAATTTCAACCCCATGCCGGGCAAGAATGAACGCTGCTTCATAAGCGCTGTCGTTATTGGTAACCACAACAGCCCTGGTACCCGGCCTGACACCATAACGGGTGACATAAGCTGCGGCTGCGGAAGCGAGCATGATGCCGGGACGATCGTTATCCGGGAAAACCAGGGGGCGCTCCATAGCGCCGGCGGCAATGATGACCCGCTTTGCCCTTACACGCCATAGCCTTTCCCGTAACCACGATTGTCCCGGTTCATGTTCCAGCACGTAAACCATATTGTGATCGTAGTAGCCAACGGCGGTAGCACGCTGTAAATGAATCACCTCCGGCAGTCTCTGTAACCGGCTCACGCTATCGCTTACCCAATCCAACGCCGGTTTTCCATTGATTTCCCTTTCACCGTTCAGTAGTGATCCGCCCGCCTCAACCTGATCGTCCACCAGCATCACCCTGACGCCGCTTTCTCCGGCTGCCAGGGCGGCTGCAAGTCCGGCAGGACCGGCGCCGATAATCAACACATCGCAATGATGATGGCGTTTTTCATACCGTTCATTGGGATCATGGGTTGTGGGCGCCGTTCCCAGGCCTGCCATACGGCGGATCAAGTATCCATACACATTCCACCAGTTATTCGGCCACATGAACGTCTTGTAATAAAACCCGGCAGGGAAAAAACGGTGCAGCCTGCCGATAATCGCGCCGGCATCCCAGCGCACACCCGGCCAGCAGTTGACACTGGCGGCTTCCAATCCCTGGTAGATGGGAATGACGGTTGCAACCACGCCGGGTTCATCTTCCTCTCCGACAAGCTGAACGATGGCGTTGGTCTCTTCAATCCCAGCGCTCATAATGCCGCGCGGGCGATGATATTTGAAACTGCGTCCGACCAGTTTGACACCATTAGCCAACAACGCCGACGCCAGCGTGTCACCGGCATACCCCTTCAGGGTTTTTCCGTTAAATTTGAATGTGACCGGTTTACTCCGATCTATACGGCCACCGGTGGGCAATCGAAACAGGTTTTCGCTCAGAGCCACTGGTCTTCTTCCGGTACTTCTTTTATTTCATGTGTATGGGTATTGCGATCAAGCTTGAACCAGCGCTTGCATCCCCGGATATGCCACCAGCGTTCACGCAGCCAGCCTTTTGTATTTGCCGGAATGTAAAGGAATTGATGCCACTCCTCAGCGCTGACTTGTGCCGGGTCGGAAGGACGGCGCTTGTCCGCCTCCCCGCCGTTCAGAAATTCGTCCTCATTACGCGGACCACACCAGGGACAGGGGATTATCAGCATAATGTCAGCCTGGTGAACTCATCGACCGGAGAATCATCGACTTGCGTCAACACCGCCTTCGACAAGCAGTCTGCCGCTATGAAAACGGTTCAAGCCAAACTCCGCGATCAGAGGGTGGGGTCGATCATTGGCTATCAGGTCCGCATGCATTTTTGCCGCGACAGGCGTCGTTTTGAAGCCTCCGGAACCGGCCACATCGATATAGAATCCCTTCAGGTCGGTCTTGGAGATGATCGGACTGTTGTCGTAGGTGATATCCAGCATGCCTGCCCACTGTCGCATGAATTTCATTCTTTTGAACATGGGGAAGACGTCCACCAGTCCTTCAATCACGTGCTCTACAGTCCGGGGAGAACCGCGTTGAGCGTAGGAAGGATAGGGATCGGTAACACCGCCGACGACCAGTTCACCCTTGTCCGATTGCATGAAGTAATTGTGGAAGCCGTCGACGACAAAAATTTCATTCAACACCGGTTTCATCGGCGTGGATACCAGGGCCTGTAACGGCCAGGTCTCTATCGGCAAGCGAATACCCGCCATTGCTGCCACCACACTGCCATGCCCGGCAACGGCCATTCCGATTTTTTTTGTTTTAATCACACCACGATTGGTATCGACGCCGGTCACCCTGTTCCCCTGTCGCAATATGCCGGTAACTTCACAATTCTGGATGATGTCAACCCCATGCCTGTCGGCGGCGCGGGCATAGCCCCAGGCAACGGCATCATGCCGAGCCATGGCAATCTTCCTGTGATACACCCCGCCAATAATCGGCATTCGGACCGTATCCCTGAAAAAAGAGACTCGGCGCTTCAGTTCATCCAGCGACAGCATGACATATTCCGAATCGAATACATCCATGGTATCGGCCATGCGCCGCGCGTGGCTGACCCCGCTGCCGCTTTGTAAAAAGGTGATCATCCCGCGCTCATACAGCATGAGGTTGAAGTTCAACTCCCGGCTCAACCCACGCCATAATTTCATGGATTCACGATGGAAAGGCACGCTGGCGGAGCGAATGTAATTATCCCGGATCGTCATGGTATTCCGGGCCGTGTTGCCGCCGCCCAGCCAGCCTTTTTCCAGGACCGCGACGTTGCTGATACCGTGGTCTCCGGCCAGGTAATAGCCAGCACCAAGACCATGACCGCCACCGCCGATAATAATCACATCATATTCACGCTTCGGCTCGGGACTGCGCCAGGCTTTTTGCCAGTTTTGGTGATAATCTATAGCATTGCGAACAAGACTGAATATGGAGTAACTCATAGCATGAAAACTCAAGGCGTGGAGGAAACAGGCCACCTGGAGCAGCGGCTCGGTGAGACCATTCGCCGCGCAAGAAAGAAGAAAAACCTGTCCGTGCACGAATTATCCAATATTGCCGAGATCTCCGTTTCCATGTTGTCCAGGATAGAAAACGGCCATACATCAGCATCACTGTCCACATTAAAATCCTTGAGTGAAGCCCTTAACATATCACTTGCAAACCTGTTCCAGAATGTACGACAAAGCCATGAATCCACTTTTGTCAAATCCGGCCAGGGACTAACCGTACAGCGGCACGACAACCGTATCGGACATCAATATCAGTTGCTTGGTCACACATTCCATTCTGACATCAAACTTGAACCTTACCTGATTACACTGACGGAACAATCCGAAGAATTTCCTTTGATATTTCATGAGGGCATAGAGTTCATGTATATCCTGGAAGGAGAAATGATTTACCAGGAAGGCGACCGCACCTATCATATGTGTCCAGGTGATTCGCTTTATTTCGACCCATCATCACCACATGGCCCCGTAGAACTGATTACAGTGCCGGTAAAAATGGTAACAGTCATCAGCGCATTGAATTGAACCATCACCGTTTTCAACCAATTTTTATCTGTATCACATTGTCAACTATCCTGACTGGATAGGTAGCAAGCGCTACAGTTGCCGGTGAGCACAGCGCTTTTCCTGTGCAGAGGTCAAACCGCCCCTGATGCAACGGGCATTCAATAATCCCTCCATCGAGGTAACCATCGATGAGAGGAGCCCCGGCATGGGTACAACGACTGTCAGTTGCATAGTAATTCCGCCCGCAACGAAAAACAGCAACTTCCCTGTTTTCAACGTCTACTACAATGCCATCCCCATCTTCAATATCCGCACTACTAGCTATAATGTGCCAATCTTCAGACATTCAATCATACACTCGATTATCAGACCCAACGTTTTAATGAACCATATTGCATAAAGTACAAAATAGTTTACTATTGTGCAACTATTTATCTAACGGTTTGCATGGCATTAGAACACATACATCAGGTCAAGGAGATTGTGCAGCGCAAGAGACTCAGGGAATTGATGGGCAGGACCGACAGGCACGCCTGGCTGTATCTTTTGCGGCACGTTTCTATCATCAGTATGACGGCTTACCTGGTGTATCTTGCTGTTGATTCAATCTTCTTCGTGCCTGCCATGTTCCTGCACGGTGTCGGTATCGTCCATTTATTTTCCCCTCAGCATGAATTTGCCCACCGCACTGCTTTCAGAACGCGTTGGTTGAATGATTGCTTCGGGTGGATATTCGGTGCAATCATTTTATTGCCAAACGTCTATTTTCGCTGGGAACACACGGCGCACCACTCCTATACACAGAACAGGTCGCGCGATCCCGAATTGATCCCGCAACCAAAGAACCTGACCGGTTATTTTCTTTACCTGTCCACCCTGCCCTACTGGTGGGGGTTTTTAAAGCCTTTTACCATTCATCTGTTCGGTATGATCACACGAGAAGAAAAATTATTCCTACCCGACACGGAACGCTGGAAAGTCGTAGTTGAAGCCTGGGCATTGCTGCTGATTTATGTATCGGTTGGCGCTTGGATGATCGCCCATAGTACCGCCGCGCCACTATATTACTGGCTTTTCCCCAGGTTGCTGGCTGAACCTTATATGCGCATGGTACGTATGACCGAGCACGTCGGACGACCGGTTAACAACACCAACTTGTTGGAGAACACCCGTACAACATTAGTCAACCCACCGCTACGCTGGCTGGCCTGGAATATGCCTTACCATGCAGAACACCACTTGTCGCCATCTGTTCCTTTCCATGCCTTGCCGGCGTTCCACAACGAGATAAAGCAGCGCCATAAGAAAGTTGCCCACGGTTACCTTGACGCCCACAAGGATATTTTTTGTCGCAGCCTGTACGGGCTGGAACCGGGATTGTAAAGCCCGGATAGAATTCATGCTCGGGGAAACAATCCTGGCGGCACCGGCCACGGCCTCACGGAGGCAGAACAGCTGAAAATGTTGACATAGACAGTTCTTTTAAGCCTTGAAATGATCGCTGATCTCATAGCGGTTGCCGGGGTGGTAAAGTGTAGCAACAGAAGCGACTTTCCCCCGGCTCCAGGTCCGCCGCAGTAAAATCAGGCATGGCTCATTTTTCTTCAACTGCAACAGTTTCCCAACGCGCGTGCTGGGCATACGTGCCTGTACGGTATGTTCAACCTCTTGCAGCGGAGCGGCTTGCAGCAGGTATTCGGTCGGCGTGGTGCGAGTAAAATCAACATTGCCATAACCGGGAACAACCTGGGGATTCACATAACGATCTTCCACTTGTATGGGGACATGGTTTTCCTCATGCACGATTATCGAATGAAACGCATAACTACCCGGTGACAACTGGATTCGGTCTGCATTTTTACTGTTCAACTTGTCCCGCTTGTTGAAAATGACTTTTGCCGAATAATCATGCATCCGTTCTCGGACTTCATCAGCAATATTATTGATTTCCAGGAAGTGACTGCGGCTGTGGATTTCCGCAACGAAAGTGCCTACCCCCGGAACCCGGGTCAGATACCCTTCGTTTGCAAGTTCGCGCAATGCGCGATTCACCGTCATCCTCGATACGTCAAGGCTGGCGACCAGCTCATTTTCCGATGGCATCTGGTGTGCCGGTGGCCAGTGACCCTCTTTTATCCGGGTAGTGATCCAGGATTTAAGTCTCTGATATTTCGGGCCAACTTCATTCTCAAGATTGATTGTCATTTTGATTGTATCAGGCAATGATATATAGCAACCCTGTCCGGCGGCGCCAATCATATAAATGGGTTATGAGGACAAGAGAGTTCAAGTGTGGGGCTGCCCCTGAACCTTTTTCAGCAAATCCATATCCATAATCCACATGCACAGCAGCAGGCGGGCGCCGGGTTGCAGGCTGTTGACGAAGTTTGCCTGGGCGGCTGGCTTGCCCTTCAACCCCTTCAGCGTCCTGATGCCGTCGGCGATACTGGCGGTTATCTCGTCACTCAGGTTCAGGTCGGCAATATCCAGTTGCTCGGCCTGTTCTACCGTTTCCTTGCCGAACAACGCGGCCAGTTCATCGTGCGTGCGCGCCTGGGCTTCCCTAGACTGGATAAAGTCATCGTCGGGGTGCATTGCTGCAAAGTATCCGGGTCATGGATGCTGTTTTTCCAGAGTTATCGAGGACGGCAATGAATTCTGTCCCCACAGTTACACGTCAAAGTGCAATAATATAACCATGACAAGCAACCGGCAAACCTTTATGAACGGCACGATATGAACATCAAGCCGGAGACAACCATCGAAATCAGCAAGGAGGACCTGAAGTTTTCCGCCGCCCATTTCACCATCTTCTCATCCACCGAACGGGAACGTCTGCATGGCCATAACTTCGCGGTGCGCGTGTCCGTCAGCGCGCCGGTGAATGAGAACGGCATGTGTTTCAACTATACCGAGTTGAAATCCCGCGTCAGGGTGTTATGTCGGGAACTGGATGAATACACCCTGTTGCCGGCGCACTCCCCGTACCTCAAGATCGCCGAGAACGACGCGCAGTACGTGGTCGGCTTTAACGATGAAACCCTGTATTTCTCCAGAAAGGACACGAAACTGCTGCCGCTGCGCAACACCACTGTGGAAGAATATGCGCATTACCTGCTGTCCCGTCTGCTGGAGGATCGGGCATTTTTTGATCCCGACACTATTCGTGCCATCGTGCTGAAGGTATCATCAGGGCCGGGACAGTGGGGCACGGCCAGGTGGGCGGGAGTGGGGGATGGGAATTAGGAATTGAGAATATGACTAAAAACCTGATCATTACCGGTGGCAGCAAGGGCATTGGGCTGGCCGCGGCTGAGCTGTTTCTGGCTCACGGTTATCGCGTCATCAACCTGTCCCGCTCTGCCGGGCCACTCCAGGATGCTGTACACCTGCCGGTTGACCTGGGCGAACCGGACTGGGACCGGGCCGCCGCCCCTGAATTGCACACGCTCATTCCGGATAAACAGCATATCGTGCTGGTTCACAACGCCGCCCTGTTGTGCGCGGACTCGGCGCTGGATTTAACCGGAGACGCGCTGCGCCAGGTATTGCAAATCAACCTGGTCGCGCCGGCGCAGTTGAACCGGCTGCTGTTGCCGCGCATGGAACCGGGTTCTTCCGTCCTCTACGTGGGCTCGACGCTCAGCGTGAAAGCGGTGGCAAACACCTGTTCCTACAGTGTCTCCAAACACGCGCTGGCCGGACTGATGCGCGCCACCTGCCAGGACCTGGCCGGCAGCGGCATCCATACAGCCTGTGTCTGCCCCGGTTTTACCGAGACGGATATGTTGCGCGAGCTGGCCGGCCATGACACCGAGGTACTGGAAAGCCTGGCGCAAAACGCAACCATGGGCCGCTTGATCGACCCGGTAGAGATTGCCGAAACCCTGTACTTCTGCGCCCGGCAACCGGTAATGAACGGCGCAACCGTGCAGGCCAACCTGGGGCAGGTGGAGCGTTAGCTCGCATCACTTGGCGAGATATACGGGCCAGCCCCTTACAATTCGTCATCCTGCAAAGCCAGGTAACGCCTCAGGTAGTGCACCAGGATATACAGGGGAATGGTGTCGAATAACGCCACCAGCATTTTGAACAGGTAGTTGCTCCCCATCAGTAACAGTAACTGGTTCAGTGAGATGGCGTCGGCCAGGAAGGCAGCCCCGAAAGTGATGCTGACCACCGTGAATGAATCCACTCCCTGGCTGATCAGCGTACTGAAGTTGTTGCGTAGCCAGAGATGCCTGCCCCTGGTCAGTCGTTTCCAGAAATGGAACAGGTAAACGTCGCAGTACTGCGCCGCTACGTAGGCCAGCATGGACGCGAACACCGACCCGGTGGTGCAGGCATAGACCAGGTGGAACAGCTCGACGGAACCGGACACCAGATTACCGTTAGGCAGGGTAATGTCCTCCGCCAGGTGCAGCACTTGCCAGGGTGGCATGGCGGTAGGCTGCACTGCCGGCAGGTAATTGCCGATGGTGAGCACGATGAGGATAAAGATGTTCATGAGCAGACCTACCGTCACCAGGAAATTGGCGCGGCGCTTCCCGTACAGTTCACTCACCAGGTCGGTACACAGGAACGTCAGCGGATAAGGCAACACCCCCACTGCCAGAGCCAGGGGGCCCAACTCTACGAACCGGGTGATGCCAATCACGTTGAGCAAGGTCATGGCGCACAGAAAAAATCCGGCCAGCAGCAGAAATACCTGCTCGCGCCGGATGTCGATAATGTTTGTCGTGTTAACTGCCAGCATGATGGGTTTTAGTTGTATTACATCCGGGTATTCTCTGGATATTCCCGGTACAGGTCAGGATTCTAGCATTTTCAATTCGTTGTGTAACAAGCCGGGAATATAATCACTTGCCATGGCCTCGCAGGGTCATTAGGATTAACCCTTGACTGATACCCTTGGAAACAAACTTGTATGTTGACGCGTACCTTGTCAATGCTGGCGTTCTGTCTGGCCGCCCAGGCTTGTTCGGCGCCGCTTGAAACAGAATCGCACCCCGCTGATCCTGCCTCCGGCTGCAGCAGCGCCAACAAGCCGCTGGTGGAGAAACTGTTCAACCAGGGCTTCAGTGGGGGTAATTTAAGTATCCTGGATGAAGTGATGTCAAAAGACATTCATTTCGATGATCCCATGTTCCCGCAGGGCCTGGAAGGGATAAAGGCGCTGGTGAAGAAGAACAACGACAGTTTCGAGGGCTGGCATTTCAAACTGCACGAGTTGTTATGCGATGGGGATAAGGTCACCGTCCGCTGGAGCGGTCACGGCGAGCACGTTGCATCCTTCATGGGGGAAGCAGTCACCCATAACGGCGTTGAACTCAATGGCATCTCCATCTACCAGATAAAAAACGGCAAGATTATTGCTGACTGGGTTGTTCCGGACAACTTGGGTTTTCTCATGCAAATCGGGGTACTGGAACCGGTTGACATGACCCGGGAATGACCGGTCTCATGCTCCGCTGTTGTGTCCCCCTTTGTACCAGGCCTCTTGTCCAATCAAAAGGTAAATTCCACGTCATCATAGATACGAATCCCTGCCATCAAACTATCCCGCGAGCGCTCATACACGGCCAGTCCGGCCTCCCACCTTTCCTCCGGGCGCATCCGGCCATTCCAGCCTACGACAGAAAATTCCATAAAAACCGTGCGACCATCATCGGTAACCGTGTCATCACGTAACACCGGCGCGCCGTTGGCAAACAAACCCTTGAAATAACCCACGACCGCGTTCCTGCCCCAATGCACATAGGGTGGCCCACTTGCTTCCCTGAAATAGATATCAGCCTCAAACGATGTGCGAATTTTATCCAGGTCGCCGGACAACAGTGATTGAACATAATTCAGGATTGCGCCTCCAAATTCAGCCTGCCCTGTCAGCGGCGCGCGGAAGAGGTTTTTACGCGCACTGTGTTGTTTGTTGAACGGCCAGTTGGTGTAATAGACGTGCACGCGATTTCCACCACTGCCCACATCCTTGCTCACGACAGTCGCAACAGGCAACTCCCACGTTTCACCGGAAAATCTGACGTGCAAGACATCCTCGGACAACACCCTGTGTGCAGTGGCCGTCGTACGCAGATGTTCTGGTTCCGGCGACATGCCGGCAATCCAGCTTTGAAAGTCAGTCACAAATTTCCGAATTTGCGCTTCACCCTTATTCCCCGGAAACCGCGGATCTTCAATAACACCACGCGCGCCGACCAACCGTATCATTGCTACCGCATCGGCCTGCACCAGAGTTGTCAGGTACCCCTCGGCGATACCTGTCAGTTCTGCTTTGCTCATATACCTCCTCCTGGCTGAGCCCCAAGGCTATCGAAGTTCACTATAGCGCTTGAACACATGTTCACACAATTCCGGGAACCAATCACCGGTACTCTTTCAACACGCAGGATTTCACCGGGATGTATGGGCCTCATTCTGTTAATACTCATCTGATGGTAATCAGTAATTTCCGCTCTGCTTGAATCCGGATGGTACGGAAATGTCGTTAAACGTCAATCGTTAAATGATACGGCTGTCATCACACTTGACCAACACGCCTTAATTCGCCTACGATCAATCGTCCTATGCCGGACAACAGCAGACATTGGTCGCGGTTTATTGCGTTTGTGGACATGAACGCGTTTTTTGCGTCCATTGAGCAACTGGACAACCCGGAATACCGCGGCAAGCCTATCGGTATTACCAATGGCAAGACCGGTACCTGTCTTATCACCTGCTCTTACGAGGCCCGGGCGCTTGGCATCTACACCACCATGCGGCTGAAACAGGCCCGCGGGTTGTGCCCGGACTTCATCCAGGTGCCGGCCCGTCCCGAGCGTTATGCCGAGGTCTCGACCGGCATCATGCACGCGTTGCTGGATATTACGCCGGACGTGGAGGTATTTTCGGTGGATGAGGCGTTTCTCGACATCACCCGTTGTCAGGCTTACTGGAACAAATCCCCTGAGGCGATGGGGAAAATGATTAAGACCCTGGTGTGGGATGCTGCCGGCCTGCCTTGCTCCGTGGGGATCAGCGGGGACAAGACCACGGCCAAATATGCGGGGAAACAGCAAAAGCCGGACGGCCTGACCATTATTCCCCCCTGGGAGGCCCGTAGCCGTTTGCGGGACGTGGCGGTGACGGAACTGTGCGGTATCAACAAGGGCATAGCCGGGTTCCTGGCCAAACGCGGCGCGTTCACCTGCGGGGACGTGGCAAAACTGCCCATCAGCGTGCTCGGCAAACGCTTCGGCAACCCCGGCCGGCGTATCTGGCAGATGTGCCAAGGCGCAGACCCCATGCCGGTTGAGACAAAAATCGCCCCGCCCAAGAGCCTGGGACACGGCAAGATAATGCCGCCCAACACCACTGATCAGGATGTCGTCTATATGTACCTGACCCACATGGCGGAAAAACTGGGCTTCCGCCTGCGGCAACATGCCCTGGCGGCACAGAAATATTTTATCGGGCTGCGCACCAGGAACGGCTGGATCGGCAGTAACAAGCTGAAAACGACTTTCCCGACCAGCGACAGCCGGCCGATCATCGAATTATGCCACCGGGTCGTGCACGCACACTGGCGCGGCGAGGGTGTCTTCCAGGTGCAGGTGACGGCGCTGGACCCCCGTCCGGAACAAGGCCAGACTGAACTGTTCGGGGAAGAGGAAGACCGGTTCCACCGCCTGAACAAGGTCATGGACGAGGTCAACAACCGCTACGGGGAGTTCACCCTCACGCGCGCCACGCTGATGCACCGCTCCGACATGCCCAACGTCATCGCCCCGGCCTGGAAACCCTACGGGCACAGGCAGACTATTGTACCGACAACAGAGCGGCTCAAAGCAGAGCAGGAGGTTGAACCTGCCCCTCCCCTTGATAACGCTGCACACTGACGGACTGGTCACTGCCTTACATGCAAGGTAGACTTCCGTGCTTTGGAATCCGGAGAACAAGACATGCCACTAACCATCATCAACGCCGCAGCCGTGCGTGAACTGCTGCCCATGAGCGAATGTATCGACGTCATGGAGCCCGCCATGATCGCTGCTACTACCGGTACCATATCCATGCCTCCCCGGCTGGTTGCCCCGCTCATTGACGAAAGCGGTTTGCTGGTGCTGATGCCGGGGTCGTCCACCGAACTGGCAGCGTTCGGCGCCAAGGTGATTAACCTGATTCCCGACAATCCCGGCAGGGGGTTTCCTGCCATACAGGGCTTCATTGCCTTGTTCGACCATAGCACCGGCGCGCCGGCAGCCCTTATTGACGGCGCTGAGGTGACCGCCATCCGCACCGCCGCGGCGTCCGGCCTGGCGACGCGCCTGCTGGCGCGTGCGGACGCGCACACGTGCGGCATCTTCGGTAACGGCGTGCAGGCGGTAACGCATATTGACGCCATGCGCGCGGTACGGCCCGTGGATGAGTTCATTGTGTGGGGGCGCAACCCGGACAAGGTGCGGGCCTTCGCCCGGGAGCAGGAAGAACGCACCGGCATCAGGGTGCGGGCGAGCGCAGACCCGGCAGAAGCCGGCGCCTGCGACCTGGTCTGCACGACCACCACCTCGCCGGAACCCGTACTGGCCGGCGAGTGGGTCAGACCCGGCGCCCATGTCAACCTGGTCGGCGCCCACAGCATCACGGCGCGTGAGTGCGATACCGGCCTGGTCGTCAAATCCTCGGTGTATGTGGACCTGATGGAGTCGGTCCGCAATGAGGGCGGCGACATCATGATCCCCGTTCAGGAAGGCGCGATTGATGAAACGCACATCATCGGGGAGCTGGGTGAGCTGTTACAAGACGAGATTCCCGGCAGGGAGGATGACCGGCAGATCACGCTCTACCAGTCCCACGGCATCAATGCCCAGGATCTGTTTGCGGCAAAGCATATCCATAGTAATGCGCGGCTAACCGGCGCCGGCCTGACTGTAGATTTTTGAACCGGTCCCGCCCCTCTCCCCTTGCAGGAGAGAGCCGGGGTGAGAGGTAAACCCCGCTTCTTCCGACCGGGCACAGATTAAAATCCGTCTCCTCAGTTACACGGCAGAAATCACTTGCAAATTTAACAGGATAGATTAGAATCCCGCGTCTAAGATCCTCCCGCATCAGGAATCATGTCTCAACAGCATACGACAACGCTCACTTCCCCGGCGCTTGAAGAGTTACTTTCAGCCCCGCTCCTGCAACGGGAAGAGGCAGACGTTCCTGCTCTGCATAGCGACCCGCTGACCAGAACCCTGCTGCAGTCCGGCACGTCTTTACTGGAACGCCAGTCCGCTGCCGGATACTGGTGTTTCGACCTGGAAGCGGATACCACCATTCCCGCTGAATACATCCTGTTGCAACACCTGCTGGGCACGGTGGACGAGGCGCGTGAGCGGCGTCTGGCCGATTACATCATCAGCCGGCAACTGCCTGACGGAAGCTGGCCCCTGTATGAAGGCGGCGCCGGCAACATCAGCGCTACTGTAAAAGCCTATTTCGCGCTGAAAACAGTGGGCCATGACCCCGCTGAAGACCTCATGCGGCAAGCTTGCGTGTGGGTGCATAATAACGGCGGCGCCGAACAGGCAAACGTGTTCACCCGTATCCTGCTGGCCACCTTCGGCCAGGTGCCCTGGAGAACGGTGCCCGCCATGCTGGCAGAGATTATCTGGCTGCCGCGCTGGTGGGTTTTCAGCCTGGACAAGGTTTCCTACTGGTCGCGCTGCGTTATCATCCCGTTACTGCTGATTTTCTCACACCGGCCGGTACATGAAGGCGTGCACATCAGGGAACTGTTCAATAAAGACCCGGATACCCTGAAACATATCGATCGATTCACCCCCGGCAACCACATAAAAAATACCTTCATCCTGCTCGATCGCCTGCTGAAACTGCTGGAACCGCTGGTGCCGCGATTTATCCGGCGCCTTTCCATGCGCAGGCTGGAAGCCTGGATGCGTGTACACATGCGTGGCGAGGGTGGCATCGGCGCGATTTTTCCGGCCATGGCGAACGCGGTCTACGCGCTCAAACTGTGCGGCCATGATACACACGACCCGGATTTCCGGCGCGGCGTGCAGGCCATAGAGGACCTGGTGATCGAGGACGCGGCGCAAACCTATGTGCAACCCTGCGTCTCTCCGATCTGGGATACCTGCCTCAGCCTGTCGGCCCTGGCGGAGGCCGGTCTTAACGCGGATAACAAGGCCGTCAAGCCGGCCGTGGACTGGCTGTTCGACAAGCAGGTATTTACCCGCGGCGACTGGATCAGCAAGGCGCCCGACCTCGAGGGCGGGGGCTGGGCGTTCCAGTTCGAGAATGATTTCTATCCTGACGTCGATGATACCAGCATGGTGGTAATGGCCTTGTTGCGCGCCGGCGCGCACCATAATCCCGACAAGAAGAAGCGCCTTGCCCAGGCGGTCAACTGGACCATCGGTATGCAGAACAGCGACGGTGGCTGGGGCGCGTTCGATATCGACAACCACTACGAGTATCTCAACAACATCCCGTTCGCGGACCACGGCGCGCTGGTCGACCCCAGCACCGCGGACCTGACCGGACGCTGCATTGAAATGCTGGCCATGCTCGGCTATGACAAGACCTTCCCCCCCATCGCCCGCGCCATCGAGTTTCTGCAACGCGACCAGGAAGCCTGCGGCGCCTGGTTCGGTCGCTGGGGCGTGAACTACATCTACGGCACCTGGGCGGTGCTGGTGGGCCTGGGCGCGCTGGGAGAGGACCCGAAGCAACCTTACCTGCGTAAGGCGGTGAACTGGCTGAAAGCTATCCAGAACAACGACGGCGGCTGGGGCGAGAGTTGCGACAGCTACAGCGATCCGGCGCTGGGCGGTTCGGGAGACAGCGCCCCTTCACAGACCGCCTGGGCCTTGCTGGGCCTGATGGCAATGGGCGAGGCTGAGTCGGAAGCGGTGGAAAAAGGTATCCATTACCTGGTGCGTAATTGCGATGGCGCCAGGGGCTGGCAGGAAGAGGCGTTCACCGGCACCGGTTTCCCGCGCGTGTTCTACCTGCGCTATCATGGCTACAGCCACTATTTCCCGGTATGGGCGCTGGGCGTGCATGCGCGCTACCGCCAAGGGCTGGAAACCCGCCAGGAGTTGCTGGTGCGGGAAGGGCCGGTTGACCTGGGCGTATTGCCCGTACTGAACAGTCACTCCTACCAGTCGAGATTCGCATCATCCGCTTAGAACAGCATGTTGCAAGAAGTCGCGAACGGTACACTCAGGGAGATTGACGGACAGGAACGCATCTATTACGAGGGCTACTGGATCCGCCACTATAACGTACCGAACAATCTCGCCTACAAAAAAACCCTCATAGACCAGTTGACCCGGCGGGTATTCCATCACGTGGAACCCGGCATCAATACACCCGGCGATAAGCTCGAGGACGTGCGGCGCAGGTACGAAGCGGAAAGCAACGCCTCCAGAAAGCGGGTACTGGCCGCCATGCTGGCCGGCGCCCTGCTGAACCGGGGCGCCGATATCCTCACCCATGCCGTGGACCTGGAACAGATCGGCGTCACCATCAAACCGGAAAACGAACTGCTGAGGGAATGCGGCCTGTGTTTCATGGGTGCGCTGGAGTACGGGAAATACATTCGGGTGAAACACGGCAGGGAGGGGCTGGAAGAACTCTGGGGAGAACCCTTCCGGGCTTTCACCACGCCGGTCGAACGCTTCCTGGAGAGCCGTTATATCAAGATTGCACACACCATGCAGGAAATCGATGCGTTGACCGACAGAATCAATGACGTGTTCACACGAACGCCCATGTTCAGTAACCTGGTAACACTGATTGAGGAGTTGGCAGACAGCGGCAAAAGCACCATGGAGACCCTGCGTAGTGACCCGGCTATCATAGAAATCTGGCCGCGCTTTGTCAGCGCCTCGGAACAGGTTGCCGATTGCAGACCGAGCTTGCCTGAGGATGCAACCCGGCGCGAGCATGCCCTGGGAAAACGCGGCATCGACATTTTTCATCGCTGCGGTACACTGATTGAGGACCTCACCAACTACCGGGTGCCGATGCCGCAGACCACGCAGACGCTGTTGGAAGATTGTGAGCAGTTCCAACAGAAGTATGCCGTCCGGTTGTACAGGAGTTTTTAGTTTTTGGCTTTTGGTTTTTTGGTTTTTGGTTTGGAGGAAGTGGAGTAGATTTTAATCTGTCCCCTGTCGGAAAATGAACAATTACATTGCCCCTACCCGCGACATGCGGTTCGTACTGAATGAACTGGCAGGACTGTCCGCGGTCAATCAACTGCCGGGGTTGGAAGATGCCACGGCAGAAACCGTGGATGCGGTGCTGGAAGAGGCGGCAAGATTCGCCGCGCAAGTCCTGGCGCCGCTCAACCGTAGCGGAGACATCGCCGGCGCCAAATTCAAGGATGGCCGGGTCGTTGCTCCGGACGGATTCCGGGATGCCTATCACGCATTTGTGGAAGGCGGCTGGGCATCATTGCCGTTCGAACCGGAATTTGGTGGCCAGGGTTTGCCGGAACTGGTTGCCGCCGCAACCAATGAAATCTGGCAATCGGCCAATATGGGCTTTGCCCTGTGCCCCATGTTGACAGAAGGTTGCGCGTATGCGCTGGGTATACACGGGTCCCACGACCTGAAAAGCATTTTCCTGCCTAAACTGGTTTCGGGAGAATGGAGCGGCACCATGAACCTGACGGAACCCCAGGCCGGTTCCGACCTGGCCGAGATAAGGACCAGGGCAGTACCCAACGGTGACACCTACCTGATATCCGGACGCAAGATCTTCATCACCTGGGGAGATCACGACTTCACCGACAACACCTTGCACCTGGTGCTGGCCCGTCTGCCGGACGCGCCGGCGGGCATCAAGGGTATCAGCCTGTTCCTGGTGCCCAAGTATCTGGTTAACGCGGACGGTTCCACCGGTCGCCGCAACGACGTCCACCCGGTATCCATCGAGCACAAACTGGGCATCCACAGCAGCCCCACCTGCGTCATGAGTTATGGCGATAACGGCGGCGCACATGGCTACCTGGTAGGTGCGGAGCATGACGGTATCGCCTGCATGTTCACCATGATGAACCATGCCCGCCTGGCCGTCGGTATACAGGGCCTGAGCATCAGCGAGCGGGCCTACCAGCAAGCCCTGGGGTATGCCAGAGAGCGTGAACAGGGGAAGATTCCCGGTCAGCCGGGACGCGCCCGTATCGTACAACACGCGGACGTGCGGCGCATGCTGATGCTGATGAAGGCCGGCTGTGAAGCAATGCGGACGCTGGCCTATGCCACTGCCGCCAACCTTGATCACGTGAACCGGTCTGAGGACAACGCCCGGCCGCGCACAAGGTTTGCCCTGCTGACCCCGGTGGTGAAAGCCTGGTGCACCGAACTGGCGCAGGAAATCACCTCCCTGGGCGTACAGGTGCACGGCGGCATGGGTTACATCGAAGAAACCGGCGCCGCCCAGCACTACCGGGACGCACGTATTACCAGCATCTATGAGGGCACCAACGGCATCCAGGCCCAGGATCTGGTCGGCCGCAAGGTCATACGGGACAACGGCAAAGCCATGCGGGAACTCATCGATGAAATCGGACAAACCACAACGAACCTGGACGCGGACGATGTCAACCAGTCCGTTATCAAACGCACCCTGGGCGCTGCCGTCGAACACCTGGCGCAGGCGACAGACTGGCTATTGGACAACTACCAGGACGACCCCAACGCGCCCGGCGCCGTTGCCATCAACTTCCTCATGCTCACCGGCTACGTCTGCGGCGGCTGGCAGATGGCCCGGGCGGCAATGATCGCCGCAGAAAAAACCGCCGCCACGAGTGACGAATTTTATCGAAGCAAGATCATCACCGCCCGCTTTTATGCCGAACACTACCTGCCCCGCAGCGCCGTCCATTTCTCAGCCATCCGGGCCGGCAGCGAGTCGATCATGGCGTTGGGTGAAGAGCAGTTCTGACTCAATGGCATCCTGTTGGTGGATGTTCTGTGACTGACTACGCCGGCAGGAACAGTGTGGTTGGAAATTCCAGATAGCGCTTGAGTGCATGAATGGCGCGGGCGGCCTCGTGACCGTCGATGACGCGGTGGTCGAACGAGGAAGAGATGTTCATTACCAGGCGATTGGACACAACGCCGCCTTCCAGAACCGGGCGTTGCTGTGTCCTGTTGATGCCGATGATGGCGACTTCAGGGTAATTGATGATGGGCGTGGAAACGATACCGCCCAACGCGCCCAGGCTGGTGATGGTTATGGTTGAGCCGCTGAGTTCCTCGCGCCGGGCGCGGCCCGCCCTGGTCCGTTCGGCGACTTGCCCCAGTTCATGGGCACATTGCCACAAATCCAGAGTTTCCACGTGACGGATAACGGGGACCATCAGGCCGTCCTGCGTCTGCACCGCAATGCCGATGTGAACCGGGTCGAATTGTCTGATGACCTGTCGCTCAGCGTCGAAGTGCGCATTGCAGCGGGGGAATTCCCTTATCACCCGCACCAGGGCCAGCATGAAGAACGGCAGATAGGTGAGCTTTGGCTGGTCCTCCTGCCGTGTCTCGCTGATGTGTTCCTTCCCTGGCGCGCCCCCTGCGGGCGCCCTGCGGGTGTCCGAATCTGCTCCCGGCAGGTTTGTCAGGTGGGATCGTAAGCGCTCCAGTTCGGTGACGTCGGCCTCCTCGACGTAGCTGAAATGCGGGATACTGCCGGCGCTCCGGGTCATCTGTTCGGCAATTTTGCGGCGTAGTCCTGCCAGTTTGATTGCGTGCACGCCGGTTGTGCCGGTGTCGTCGCCGGCCGGTGTCTGCCGCTCCTGCTGCCGCAGGTACAGGTCGACGTCGGCACGGGTGACGCGCCCGTTCGGCCCGGTACCATGCACCCGACCCAGGTCGATACCCTTCTCCCTGACCAGACGGCGCACGGCAGGAGACGTTTGTGGTCTGCCGGCAGCGGGTCCGGGTGAAGATGTGTCGCCCACTTCTTCTTCGTCATGCCGGCCAGGGACTGGCCGGTATCCAGTGACAGGGACGTGCTCAGAATCCGTCACAAACACCGCCAGTTCAGAACCCACCGCGACCATGTCACCCGGTTCCCCGGCGACTGAGAGTAGTGTGCCGCTTACCGGCGCCGTGATCTCAATAGTAGCCTTGTCCGTCATCACATCAACCAGGGGTTGGTCTGCCTCAATATGAGCGCCGACCGCGGCGCGCCAGAGGACGATCTCCGACTCCACGGTGCCTTCTCCCAAGTCCGGCAGTTTGAATGAGTATTCAGCCATGCTCAGGCATCCAGCACCCGTTGCAGTGCGCTTGCCACCCGCGCCTGGCCCGGAAAATACGCCCATTCCTGGGCGTGCGGGTAGGGGGTATCCCAGCCGGTAACCCGCTCGATGGGTGCCTCCAGGTTCCAGAAACAGTGTTCCTGCACCTGTGCCGACAGCTCCGCGCCGTAGCCGCAGTGGCGTGTCGCCTCGTGCACGATCACACAACGCCCGGTACGGCACACGGAGGCGCAGATGCTGTCCACGTCCAGCGGCATCAGCGTGCGCACGTCGATGACCTCGGCGTCAATACCCAATTGCCGCACCGCGGCCAGCGCCACGTGTACCATGGTGCCATAGGCCAGCACACTTACGTCATTTCCGGCCCGCACCGTTTCCGCCTTCCCCAGCGCCACCCGGTAGCAGCCCTCCGGCACCTGCCCCTGGCCGTGCTCATCCCAACTGCGCGCCGGTTTATCGGGGTCGCCGTCAAACGGGCCATTGTACAAGCGTTTCGGTTCGAAGAAGATAACCGGGTCATCGTCCTCAATAGCGCTGATCAGCAAACCCTTGGCATCGTAGGGATTTGACGGCATCACCGTCTTCAGGCCGCACACATGGGCGAACAGGGCTTCCGGCGTCTGTGAATGGGTCTGACCGCCACGAATGCCGCCGCCGCAGGGGGTGCGGATCGTCACCGGCGAGAAGAACTGGCCGGCGCTGCGGTAACGCAAGCGGGCCAGTTCACTGGCAATCTGGTCGAAGGCCGGATAGATATAGTCGGCGAACTGTATCTCCACCACCGGACGCAGGCCATTTACACCCATACCGATAGCAGTGGCCACAATACCTCCTTCCGCGATAGGCGTATCAAACACCCGATCCTCGCCATACTTCTGCTGCAAGCCCTCGGTGCAGCGAAATACACCGCCGAAATAACCTACGTCCTCGCCGAATATCAGCACATTGGGGTCTTGCTCCAACATCACGTCCATGGCGGAGTTCAAGGCCTGGATCATGGACATTGCCTGCACTCCTCCGCGCACCGCGTCTATTGCCGCAGGTCGCGCTGCCGAGCCGTCTTTGATATCTAATACTGTATTCATTTTATCGCCTCAAGCTGCCTGCGCTGTTCCAGGAGATGCGGCGGCATCTCCTTGTAAACGTGTTCGAACATGGCTGAGGCGGGCGGGCGCGGGCCTTCATTCAAGGTTCCCAACGAAATCGCCTCTTTCCAGTCTCTGTTTATCGTCTCCTCCAGTTCCGCCTGCATCTGTTCGTGTTCCGCCTCGGACCATTCACCCAGGGCAATCAAGTGTTGTTTCAGCCGTTCCACAGGATCACCCAGCGGCCAGCGTTCCCACTCATCAACCGGGCGGTACCTGCCGGGATCATCGCTGGTGGAATGCGCAGCGGCACGGTAGGTGTACAGCTCAACCAGGGTGGGACCGCCACCAGCCCTGGCCCGGTTTCCCGCCCAGCGAGTGGCGGCGAACACGGCGAGAAAATCATTGCCGTCCACGCGCAGACCGGGGATTCCGTAACCGATGGCGCGCGCGGCAAACGGATTCTGCTCACCCCCAGCGACGTTCTGAGAGGTGGATATGGCCCATTGGTTGTTTACCACGTTCAGTATCACCGGCGCGCGGTACACCGCGCTGAAGGTAAGGGCATAGTGGAAATCCGCCTCGGCGCTGGTGCCTTCACCCACCCAGGCTGCGGCAATATCCCCGGTCTTCCGGTACTCGGCGGCCATGGCCCAGCCGACGGCCTGGGAAAACTGGGTGCCCAGGTTGCCGGAAATACTGAAAAATTTATGTACGTCCGAACTGTACATAACCGGCATTTGCCTGCCTTGCAACCTGTCGCCGGCGTTGGACAGGCACTGGCACATCATGTCCAGCAGGGGATAACCCCGGGTGATCAGCAGGGCCTGCTGGCGGTACGTGGGAAACAGCATGTCGCCATCATCCAGCGCCATGCACTGGGCAACTGATACGGCTTCCTCGCCGGTGCACTTCAGGTAGAACGACATCTTGCCCTGGCGCTGCATCCTCAGCATACGGTCGTCATAGAGACGGGTGAGCGACATGTGCCTCAGTCCATCACGCAGGGCGTCCACCGGCAATTCCGGGTTCCAGGGACCGACTGCTTCGTGATTCTCATCCAGCACGCGAATCATGCTGAACGACAAATCCCGGGTCGTGTCTGCCGCGACCATTTCATCCGGGCGCGCCAGCTCACCGGCTTTGGGTAATGTGATTGCGCTGAAATCAGGCTCGTCTCCCGGTCGGTAGGGCGCTGAAGGGATATGTAATCTGCTTGCCATAACTAACAGATATGGATGATATTAATCAAGTGCAACTGCGGGCCAAACGCCGCTGTGCCATTTGATAGGCAATTTCATTTTCAAAAACAGGCATGCGTCTTCTCCATCGCCATTGATAAAATGCAATAGATATGTGAACAAATTGTAGATGATAACAAAGGGATTATTTTTGCTTTTATCGCTAATTTTCCGGATAATAAGAAAAATCATACTAATTTTATCCATTTATTAAGCAAAAATGACCTTAAAGCTTGATCAATTCGACAAGAAGATTCTGACTATCCTGCAACAGGATGCCGGTTTGACCGTGAGCGACCTGGCGGCAAAGATCGGCCTGTCCACCTCACCCTGCTGGCGCAGGCTCAAACGTATGGAGGACGCCGGGGTGTTGAAAAAACGGGTGGCGCTACTGGACCATAACCAACTGGGCCTGGACGTGATCGTGTTCGCTGAAGTCAAGCTTGAGGCGCACGGCCATGAGGCGCTGCCGAATTTTCAAAAAGCCGTAGAGAAACTCCCGGAAGTACTTGAATGTTACACAGTACTGGGAGAGATGGATTTTTTGTTAAAAATTGTGGCCACGGATATCCACGCGTATGAACGGTTCCTGCGTCACCTGCTGTCCTTGCCGGCCGTGCGCGAAGTGAATTCCAAAATGGTCGTTTCCGAAATCAAATGCACGAATGAGCTACCGCTCCGTTCATTATGAGACTTCACCGGATGCATGCCGCTTGACTACGATCATTCCGGGCTGCCCTGTAATCCTTGGTAATACGCACAGAGTACACTGGGAGGCTGGAATGGACTCTCTTAAAATGGAGGCTCGGGTACCAAGGGTCTTCTTGGAAAAGAGTATAGATTTCTTTTGTCTTTTTCTTTACATCTGTCGGTAATACTTTATAGCACTTCCAAAATCTGGTTGTTGCTTTGGATATCACAACTTATCGGCATCCAACCTCGTGGTTTTACCATGCTCTTCTTCCTCCAGAGCCTCTGACGCCAATTGCGCCAGGGTGTCTTCCGATTCAGCAAAAAGCGCATCCCATTTCTTGTCTGACTCAATTTCGTCCAGCACCCATTTTGCCAGAGCATTTTGCTCTATGTCGGGAAGCTTTGCTGCTTCAGAAAAAGCTTTTTCCAACATGCTGGTCATGATTTATTACCTCGTTCGTTGTAACGGCAATACCTTGTCCGTCTCGCCTATCTTAAGTTTTGACCAATTATACTTTATTTTTTCACTTGCGGCTGCCGGACTCAAGCCAGTAACCGGCCGGGAGCCAGTTGCCTGACCAGGTCATCCCCGACACCGGCCTGCTCCAGTGGTGATGATCCGGTAATCAGGGTGGTTGCCAGTTTTGCCATGCCGGGAGACGTCTGCACGCCGTAACCGCCTTGTCCCGCGAGCCAGAAGAAACCTTCCGTGTGCTTCGGGCGCGTCGATCAGCATGGCCGTGCGGCGTTTCGGCTGCAACCCCAGCGGACCCAGTCCCGCCAGGCGCGCAACTTCATCCACCCAGGCGCCGGCGGCGTTGACGACCAGTGGCGCCGTCAGCGTTTCATCCTCGGTGGTGACTTTCCACAGGCCATTGCCGCGGGACAAACCCCGAACTTCGCGGCCGGAGTAAAGTTTCCCGCCGCGCTCGCGCAGGCGCTTCAGAAACCCTTGCAGGATGGCATCCACGTCCAGGTGGCCGAAGACTACCCATTCGGGTAGACAGGTAAAAAAAGGGGGGGAGAAGACACTACTCAAAAGAAAAGAAAACCACACCAGGCGTTCAGCTATTGTGCACGAGGTGCTTTAATCCAAACGAGGAATTCCAATGATTACACAGGTTTCAGTTATGAAATGCCCTCTTGCCAATGAAGTGTTCATTGCTGCTCTCATTATGGTCCTGTTTTTTGCATCACCCCGCATCATCCAGGCTCAAGCGGAAGTTCTGTCGGGGGAGGAAGGCGCATTGGTCCTTGAGGAAATCGAGGTGACTGCCAGGAGAAGGACGGAAGCTTTGCAGGATGCCCCTGTTGCAGTTACCGCCCTTTCTCAGGAATACCTGGAAAATATCGGCGCTCGATCATTTGCTGATTTTGCGGCAAGTGTCCCCGGACTTTCTTATGTAGGCAATAACAGCCCGGAAAACAAGATTGTCCTGCGCGGTATATCCACCGGCGTTGCTTCCCGCGATGAAGGCGCGGTGATAGGAATGTATTTTGATGATGTGCCGGTTGGAAGCCGGCGCTTCAGTCCTGATCTGCGCCTTTTTGACATCGAGCGCATAGAAGTGTTGCGGGGTCCGCAGGGGACTTTATTCGGCGAGGGTTCCATTGGCGGAACCTTGCGTTACGTTCCGAATAAACCCGACCTGGAAAATTTCAGCGTTGAATTTAATTCGAGCCTGGGGTCAACGGAAAAAGGAGGCA
Source organism: Gammaproteobacteria bacterium (assembly GCA_965116585.1). Taxonomy (GTDB): domain Bacteria; phylum Pseudomonadota; class Gammaproteobacteria; order Eutrophobiales; family Eutrophobiaceae; genus JAAXHV01. The sequence continues at coordinate 698,706 of OZ220714.1, forward strand.
CAAATTACGAGCTTGCAGGTGTGGTAAATGTGCCTGTAGTAAGAGATAAACTCGGGTTAAGACTGGTGGCTTACCAAGATGAAGCCTCGGGCTTTGTAGATAATGTAACGCTCGATGAGAATAATGTAAACGAGACGGAAACTGTAGGCTTCCGGGGCATGGTAACCCTTGATTTCAATGAAGACATTTCCGCTGCATTTTCATATTTGTACCAGGATTCGGACACGCCGGGGAAAGCCCAGTATGATCCTGAGCTGGGAGATCTGAAACAGGCGCGTAATTTTCAAGAAGAGCTTGCCGATGAATTTCACCTGGCAAACCTGACCCTGGATTGGGACCTGGGAAACGCAACTTTAAGTTCGTCAACGGCTTACTTTGACAGGGAGGTCATCAACCTGCGCGATATATCGCCCTTGCTGGGCGGCCTGCCGATTTTTCTGGATGATTTAACCGGGTTCGAATCCTGGGTGCAGGAAGTTCGTTTGACTTCAAACAAAGGATTATTCGGGGGGTACCTGGATTGGGTGCTGGGTGTGTATTACCGGGACGATGAGGAAATATTTATCCAGGATGCCGGGGCTGAGGCGCTGGGCGGAGACGTTCTTGATTCCGATACGACGCTTGACCGTAAACAAATTGCAGTATTCGGCGAGTTGGATTTCAATATAACTCACAAGTTGACTGCAACCGCGGGCGCGCGCTGGTTCGATATTGAACAGGATGTGGTTGATCTCAGCGGCGGATTGCTGGCGGGGCGCCCGGGTATGCTTGAGACCATTTATTCGGGGGCGGATGAAAGTGGCGTCAGTCCGAAATTCCGGTTGTCTTACGATGTTAACGATCAAATTCTCGTTTATGGCGTGGCTTCCAAGGGCTTTCGCGAGGGCGGCCCCACAGGGCAAGGGGTGCCTGCTGACCCGGTTACCGGCGAGCCGGCGCCATCCCAGTTTGATTCGGATTCCCTATGGAATTTTGAAGCGGGTTTCAAGACCAGTTGGGGGAACAACAGACTTGTTTTTAACGGCGCCGGGTTCTATATAGACTGGACTGATATCCAGACCAACTTTATACGAAGTGATGGTCATACCTTTACGATAAATGCAGGAGGCGCAAGAAGTGTGGGCGCCGAGTTGGAATTGCGCGCCCTGCCATTTGCATTGGCAGATTTTGAAATCTTCAGTACGGCCTCTTATGTCAACAGTGAACTTACCGACGACCAGCTTCCGCCGGGAGATGGGCGTTCAGGTGATCGTATTCCCGGTGTGCCCGAAGTTACTTTCACCGCAGGATTTAACTACCAACGATCAATCTTTCAGGACATTGATGGCTTTATTAATTTTAACTTTCAGCATGTCGGCAGTTCCTACAACGGATTTACCGCGGCAACGGGCACGAGTGGCGCCGGTGCGGACCGCCAGAAGCCGTACCAGCTTGGAAATTTGCGCCTGGGAATTGAGACAAACAAGTGGCAGCTTGCTTTCTTTGCGGATAATCTCTGGGACGAAAGGGCTGTCCTGTATTTTAACCGTATTGTCGGTGATGTCCGGATTAATACCACGCGTCCCCGTACACTTGGCGTCGCCTTGAAAGGAAAGTTCTGATTTTTACCGACGCGCTGGTTAGCGCGCAAATCCTGCTGATTGTAATCTTCGCGCTATGGTGTGGGCGCTTCGACTTTGGCAGAAAGGTTTCCGCGGCAGTGATTGCCTTGGTCACGGGAGCGATGTTCTCAAATTTCGGTCTGCTGCCGCACGTTTCCCGCGTTTATGAAATCATCGTTGTTTATCTTGTGCCGTTCGCCGTTGCATTATTGTTATTCAAGGCAAACATGCGTCAGGTAGTTACCCATACAGGCGGATTGGTTTTTGTTTTTCTGATTTGTGTATCAGGCACGGTTTTGGGGGCGGTCGGCGGATTTCTCCTGTTACCCCTTGGCGCGGAAGCGGACAAACTACTTGGGGTGTTCATCGCAACCTATACCGGTGGGTCGATGAACTTCGTCGCCGTCTCACAGGCGCTGGAATTAAATGATGCAGGGCTGTTGTCCGCGGCGCTTGCTTCTGAGGCGATAGTCGGCACGGGGTACCTGGTCTTATTGGCATTAACGGCCGCATCGACATGGTTTACGCAGCAGTTTCCTGCGCAGTCGGATTTGTCTGTTTCCTCTGCGCCGCTGAATCCCGAAGGGTCGCGCCATAACAGCAAACACTCCGCGTGGTTCGGCATCACGCTTGTTATAGCACTGGCTTCAGGAATCTGCTGGTTCAGTTTTTTTATTGCGCAATATTTTTCCATGCCCCGCTTTTCCTTGTTATTCATTACCTTGTTCGCTGTCTTGACAGCCAACGTAATACCGCGCCAATTGGGCGCGGTACGCGGCGATTTTGAAATCGGGATGTTTTTGATGTATGTCTTTTTCGTCGTGGTCGGGGCCGGTGCCGATATATCAATATTGTTTACCTTCGGTCCTGTTTTGATGGTTTATGCAGCCGCTATTTGTTTGGTTCATGCTCTCGTCGCATTAACTGTCGGGAAGCTGTGCCGGTTTAATTACGCTGAATTAATCACCGCGTCAAATGCCTGTATTCTGGGGCCGGCGCCCGCTGCGGCGCTGGCTGCTCACCACAAGTGGCACAGCCTGGTTACTCCCGGCCTGCTCTGCGGTATCCTGGGATATGTCATTGCCAATTTTATCGGCGTCTCACTATCGCTTTGGCTTGGAGGTTGAGAGTTTATGAATGGGAAATACTCAAAGGAAAGGAAACGTAACTGGAATGTTTCGCAGGAAGCAGAAGCGCTGCACAACCATTCCATAGTATGGGATAACCATGGGTGCCTCCCCTTGGATTTGGGTAAAAACCTGGAATTTATTCCGCAATTACAGCGTTACCGGGATGCCGGTGTTGACGTAGTCAGTATTAATGTAGGTTACGGGGAAATCGGACTGGATGCCTGCATACGCGTTCTTGCTCAAATGCGGGACTGGATCCGGGCGCGTCCAGACGATTATCTGAGGGTTGAATCTGTTGAGGATATAGAACTCGCGCATGCCACAGGTAAATTGGCTGTGACCTTCGACCTGGAGGGAGCGGCTCCCTTGCAACGGCAGATCAGCCTGATCCCGATGTTATATGACCTGGGGGTTCGCTGGATGCTGTTGGCGTATAACCGCCGGAATTGGGCAGGAGGCGGTTGTCATGAACCTGATAGGGGACTTACCGCGGAAGGGAAGGAACTTATTGATAAGATGAATGAAGCAGGGATGGTTGTCTGTTTGAGTCATACCGGCTATCGAACCGCAATGGAAGCTATGCAGTATAGTCGCCAACCTGTCATTTTTTCACATTCAAATGCCCTTGCCCTCAAAAAACATGACCGTAATATTCCGGATGAGTTGATAACGGCCTGCGCTCAAAAAGGCGGTGTCGTCGGCATCAATGGCGTGAATATTTTCCTGGGCTCAGGTAGCGCAGACGTGGAAAGTATTGCCGACCATATCGATTACATTGTACAACTTGCCGGTATCGACCACGTGGGTATTGGACTTGATTACATTTTCGATGATACGGAAATAGCCGAAGTCACCAGGAAGATGACAAAAACTTTTCCCAGGACGGCAGGTTATGATGTTCCCATTGAGGTGGTTATGCCAGAAAACTTTCCTCGGCTCACACAGTGTTTGCTGAATCGAGCCTATACAGAGAACGACATCCAGAAGATACTCGGCAGAAACTTGCTTCGCATCGCTGAACAGGTGTGGAAGTAGGCTTATGCGAGTTGAATTAACTTTTCGGTAGCGCTTAAACAATCGGGATCTATGAAGCACCGGGTCGGTGATAGTTTCTAAAGACCGGCAATATGGTTACCATGTCAGGCAGGTGGGTGCCGCCACCCCGGCACGGGCTGTTTGTCAGGATGATGTCTCCGGGGCGCAGGCCCGCTCCGCCGTCATAATGCTCAAGAGTCCCCTTGACTGCGCTGTCGAGTGAACCGAGAAAAGCGGTTACCCCGTTGACCTGCGGGTGGATGAATTTCACAAAGACCCGGACCGGACACGCACACGACTGTAAGCAGCCGCCGTGGAAGCCGTGCAGGTTCACAAGGCGGAAGCCGTCATACTGGGTTGTACCCTGGAAATCGGTTTCTACCGGGAACTTCAGCAATTCCTGAACGGTCCGGAAGCGTTTCCGGGCGCAGGGATTCCGGTTATCGACCCGTCGATTGCCGCCTTCAGTGTTTATTAAAATCTCCGAGTTCCGAATATCGGTATGTATTGAATCATTGCGAGCGATGGTCTCTCTTGTGTCATTCGAGATTTCAATTTATTTACACTTATTCGTTTACTAATCGGACTTGGACGGTTTTTGTCCATAAATACCGTGAGGCTGGATCATTGAATAAACCTGGGTCGGTCGAGAAGATAAAAATCCGATATACGGCGGACAAAGCCGAACTCGTAGACAACCTGTGCAAAGTGTATAACGATGCATTGATTCGTTACCTGTCACACAAATTGCAGTCAGAGGACGACGCAAGGGAAGTTGCCCAGGAAGCTTACCTGCGCATCCTGGGGATGGAAAAATTTACCGTCAACAGTTCCATGCCGGCCTTGTTATTCAAGATTGCATCCAACCTCGCGATTGATCGGTTAAGGAGAGAGACCAGGTACAGAAAGGTCTGGCAACTTGAAAGATTGCGGGAGGGCGATAATGCATCTTCCGAAAGACATGCCATAGCGAACCAGGAACTTGAAATGTTGAGCAGTATCGTAAAGGAGCTTCCGCCGAAATGTCGTAAAGCGTTTTTGTTATGTAAAATTCACGATTACGGCTTTGCCGAAATAGCGGAAAACATGAAATTGTCCGAGAGGATGGTGCGTTTGTATGTGACGCGAGCAATCAACTATTGCCGTTTAAGGTTGGATGAAATCAGTTCGTCGGATTAATGCAGTATGAGGGTATCCTGTGATTACGAAATTAGCTTATAGCCGGGAAGAAATTCCTGATAAAAAATACGAGGAAGCTGTCAACTGGTTCATACGTTTGCGCGAACAGGGTTTAACAGATGAGGACTTTATCATCTGGAATGAATGGTATTCCAACAAAGAGAATCGAGAGTCCTTTACCCGCATAGAAAAATTATGGGCAGAATGCAGTGTGTTAGATGATTCTCTAATGCCCGAGGAGATTGAATTATCCAAGGACATTGTCGGTGGTAAGTTTTCAGCCGGTATGTTGTCCCGGGAAAACTTGAAAAACCTGGCAACCTTCTTTCTGAATAAACATTTTGTAAATACAGGTAAACCTGAATTTCGCTTTTTACTCGTAACAACCGCTGTAGTATTGGCAGCAGGTATACTTCTCCTTGCCTATACCAATACATGGCAATTAAAGAGTAACGTGTCATCAGAGCCTAGGGTGTACCAGACCGCTAAATCAATCCAACAGGATATCAAACTGGAAGATGGTTCAGCGATTGTTCTGGCCGCCGAATCAACCATGTCCGTTTTATTTTCATCAGAAAAGAGAATTATTGTATTGGATAAAGGACAGGCTTTTTTTGATATTGCAAAAAGTCCCGATCAACCCCTTGTCGTACTCGCGGGCCGTGGTTCCATCCGTGTTATCGGCACATCGTTCAGTGTAAAGCGAGATCTTGAACGGGTGAAAGTCACCGTGTTGTCAGGACAGGTGGAAGTAACAAAATTTGGAAGTAACGCTACAGTTGCCGGCGCAGAAACGGGCGGAGCTGCTATTTCGGCAAACCAATCAATGCAAGGCATCATTCTGCTACGCGAAGGAGAAGCGTTTACCTATGGAGAAGGAATGCAGTTAAGCACAGTACAACCTGCAGATATCGAACTGGCGACATCCTGGAAGCAGGGACAGCTAAAATACATTAACGAACCGCTCAAGTACGTTATTGCGGAGGTAAATCGTTACTACAACCGTCAAATTGTCATTCGTGATCAAAATCTTGAAAACCTGGGTTTCACGGGCACCGTATTTTCCGACCGGATTGACGAATGGCTGAACCACCTTCCCAAGATATTTCCCATCACCGTTGAAGATATCGGCGAGCGAAAAATAATTGTCGAATACGAAAACGAAACATGACCCCTAAACTTCAGACCCCATAAAAATATTTCAATAATACCCCGGTTGTTCGTTATTTGCCTATGAGTGGTAACCATTCCATAGCTACAGAATGAGGTGACGAACATGGCGGTTTTCAGCGAAAAGCAATTTATCAGAAAAATAGCTTGGTCAACCGGACTGCTTCTACTGAGCGCTACAATGAATTTTTTGTTGAGCGCGGAGCTGGATGAACGAATAAAATTTCATATTGAATCACAAACGTTAAGCACGGCTTTAATTGAATTTTCTGATCAAGCTCAGGTACAGGTGCTTGTGGCTGCCGCCGATATAGAAGGCATCCATACTGATGGTGTGAAGGGAGAAGTTACCCGGCGTAATGCGATTCGCAACCTGCTCAACAATACCAGTCTCCAGTTTCAATACACGGGAACCGGCACGGTTACAATTACGGACTCAAACACCAACAGACGTCAACCACGGCTTGAGAACAATAATCTTAAATACCGCCAAGACAGTGGATTAAAGGATTCAGATAGAATATTGCTTGCGCAAACGGAAAATGCCGAGGCCGGTGTGCGGGGCAGAGAAGGCGCTGCCGGGCAAAAGGGCCGCTCCGTTTTAGAGGAGGTTGTTGTCACCGCGCAAAAACGCGAAGCAGCGTTACAGGATACGCCTATATCCATTACCGCTCTGACTGTGCAGGATATAGAGAGATATAACATGACGGATTTGGCCGAGGTTGCCCGCGTTGTGCCGAATTTCAAACTCAATCACGGACGCGATTCTACCAGCCAGGCAACGGTTCACGTGCGTGGCATTGGTCAAAGCGATGAGCTGGGTGACCCCGGCGTCGGCGTCTATATTGACGGTATTTACCTGGCCCGACAGCACGCTGCCCTGTTCAAGCTGAATGACATCGAACGTATAGAAATATTACGCGGCCCCCAGGGGACGCTGTTTGGCCGCAACACAATTGGAGGCGCCGTGAGCGTCGTGACCCGACGGCCAACGGGCGAAACGGAGTTTTCTGCTGAACTGGGAGTAGGCAGTTACGACAGTTTAACCGGAACCGCTTATGGACAGGTCCCCGTTATTGAAGACCGGTTATTTGCCCGTGTGGCGCTATACGGCGAGAAAAACAGCGGTTTTACCGAGAATACATTCCTGGATGAAGAGTTGAATAACAAAGATGTACTGACAGGCAGGTTTGCGTTACGCGCGTTGCCGGCAGAAAATCTTGACATAAACTGGTCTGTAGATATAACCCGTGATGAATCCAATGGCCCCGGCATTTTCATCAGTGGTCTGGACAGGACACAGCCATATCTGCCTTTTATCGAAGGTGGCTTTGGTTCCCTGTCGACGTATGTTGCCGCCGACCCTGCCGGAGTATCAGACCTCGATAGCCATGTACGCAAAATCAGTAACGATTCACCCAACAAGCACACCCTTGATATATGGGGTACTGCGCTGAATATCAGCTGGGATGCAGGTGATTATGAGTTTCGTTCAATCACCGGCTATCGTGAGATAGAGGAACTGATCCAAAGCGATTTGGACGGAACTCCATTTCCTATCTTCGACCAGGATTCCGACGAATTTGAACAGTGGCAGGTGTCCCAGGAATTTCAATTACTGGGAGAGGCATTTAATGATCGGTTGACATGGTTATTGGGGGCTTACTATTTTAAGGAAGAACACCGTCTGCCAATCTCCGTGATATTTGACATCGGGTTAGGAGTCAATTTCGGATTTGATCGGACGGTACAACAGGAAGTGGAGACCATTGCGGGGTTTGGCTCGGCAACGTATGTCTTTACAGACAAATTTTCAGCCACGGTGGGCGCAAGATATTCTTCGGAGGATAAAACACTTGAATCGCTTAGAATTCAAGCGAACGGTACGATTAGTTTCAACGAACCGGGTATCTCAACGGATTTTAACAATTTTTCTCCCAAAATTGCGCTGGATTACCAGTTGACGCAAGCTGTTCTGGCTTATGCAAGTTTTTCCAAGGGTTTTAAAAGCGGTGGATTTAACCCAAGAGCCGATGTACAAGGTGAGACACAGCCGTTTGACCCCGAAAAAGTATACAGTTTTGAAGCAGGGATTAAATCCCGTTGGCTTGAAGACAGGTTACAAGCCAACATTGCGGGGTTTTACATGGATTATTCCGATATTCAACAGCAGGTATTCATAACGGACCCATCAGGAGCAGGTTTCGTCAGTACCGTAGCCAATGCGGCTGAGGCGACCATTGCCGGTCTGGAGCTTGAGGTCATGGCCCGCCCCACGGATAATTTCTTTTTTTCGGGTACGCTTGGATATACGGATGCGGAATTTGACGAGTTTATTGATGCGACGCTGGGTGATTTAAGCGACAGGGAATTTCAAAATACGCCGGAAATAACAGCCAGCATTGCAGCAGAATATAGCGTGGTTCTTGCTCAATCCTGGGAGGCTTCACTGGGGGCGTTTTATTCTTATCAAAGTGAGGTATTTTTTGATCCCAAGAATGTAGAACTGATTAAAGAGGACGGTTTTGACCTGTTGGATTTAAACCTGAAAATTACTCCACCAAACGGCAAATTCCAGCTTGAAGCGTTTATCAAGAATGTGACAGATGAATTGTATCGCACTAATGGCGTGGATACAGTAACAGACTTGGGCTATGCGCTTAATTATTTCGGGGCGCCGCGCACGTTCGGAGTCAATTTACGCTTTCAACACTAGCCATTCCGGGATAGCCCCAAAACTCTCTTGCAATCCTGTTCGGGACTGAACAAGTGGCCTTGGCGGATGCCGTTACAGATGTCCTGGTCGCTGCGCAATTATTGCTGATTGTTATATTCGCACTATGGTGTGAGCGGTTCAGCCTTGGAAAGAAGCTGTCAGCGGCAGTGGTTGCCTTGATCATAGGAGCAATATGCTCAAATACCGGCCTGCTACCACAGACTTCACGCGTCTATGGAGTCATTGTCAGCTACCTTGTCCCGTTGGCTGTCGCCTTATTGTTGTTCAAAGCGAACCTGCAGCAGGTAGTGGCCGGCGCCGGACGACTGGTGGTTGCTTTTTTGATTTGTGTTGCCGGCACATGTTTGGGGGGCATCGTCGGATTACTCCTGTTGCCCCTGGAGCCGGAGGCCGACAAACTGCTGGGGGTATTCATCGCCACCTATACCGGCGGTTCCATGAATTTTATCGCGGTGGCGCAGACCCTGGAATTAACTGATGCAGGGCTGCTGGCCGCGGCGCTTGCTTCAGATGCGATTGCCGGCACGGCGTATCTGGTTTTACTGGCAGTGATGGCTACGTCGGCCTGGTTCATGCGTGCATTTCCCGTGCACCCGGACTCCGTCACGTTGTCGTCACGGCCGTCGCACAGTCAGGATACAGGCCGCCCAACTACTCGACTCCCTGTTGGGAGCGTCGCTTTGGCGCTTCTGCTGGCGGTAGGAGTTTGCTGGTGCAGCGCCCTCGTTGCGCAGTATTTTTCCGTTCCCCGATTTACTTTATTGTTTATTACGTTATTTGCTGTTGCTTTGGCTAACATATTGCCGCGTCAACTGGGCGGCTTGCGCGGCGACTTTGAGATAGGGATGTTTCTGATGTACCTGTTTTTTGTTGTCGTAGGCGCCGGCGCTAATATATCAATCCTGTTCAGCTTCGGCTCGGTTTTGATAATTTATGCTTTCCTCATCTGCCTGATTCATGCGAGTGTCACCATCGCGGCGGGAAAACTCTTCCGGTTCAACTATGCTGAATTAATCACCGCGTCGAATGCCTGTATTCTGGGGCCGGCGCCCGCTGCGGCGCTGGCTGCTCACCACAAGTGGCACAGCCTGGTTACTCCCGGCCTGCTCTGCGGTATCCTGGGATATGTCATTGCCAATTTTATCGGCGTCTCACTATCGCTTTGGCTTGGAGGTTGAGAGTTTATGAATGGGAAATACTCAAAGGAAAGGAAACGTAACTGGAATGTTTCGCAGGAAGCAGAAGCGCTGCACAACCATTCCATAGTATGGGATAACCATGGGTGCCTCCCCTTGGATTTGGGTAAAAACCTGGAATTTATTCCGCAATTACAGCGTTACCGGGATGCCGGTGTTGACGTAGTCAGTATTAATGTAGGTTACGGGGAAATCGGACTGGATGCCTGCATACGCGTTCTTGCTCAAATGCGGGACTGGATCCGGGCGCGTCCAGACGATTATCTGAGGGTTGAATCTGTTGAGGATATAGAACTCGCGCATGCCACAGGTAAATTGGCTGTGACCTTCGACCTGGAGGGAGCGGCTCCCTTGCAACGGCAGATCAGCCTGATCCCGATGTTATATGACCTGGGGGTTCGCTGGATGCTGTTGGCGTATAACCGCCGGAATTGGGCAGGAGGCGGTTGTCATGAACCTGATAGGGGACTTACCGCGGAAGGGAAGGAACTTATTGATAAGATGAATGAAGCAGGGATGGTTGTCTGTTTGAGTCATACCGGCTATCGAACCGCAATGGAAGCTATGCAGTATAGTCGCCAACCTGTCATTTTTTCACATTCAAATGCCCTTGCCCTCAAAAAACATGACCGTAATATTCCGGATGAGTTGATAACGGCCTGCGCTCAAAAAGGTGGTGTTATAGGCATCAATGGCGTGAACATTTTCCTGGGCTCAGGTAGCGCAGACGTCGAAAGTATTGCCGACCATATCGATTACATTGTGCAACTTGCTGGTATCGACCATGTGGGTATTGGACTTGATTATGTATTTGATGGTACGGAAATATCTACAGTTGCCAGAGAAATGACAAAAACATTCCCAAAAAATGCGGGTTATGACGTTCCTGTAGAGATAGTTGTCCCTGAAGACCTCCCCCGACTTACAGAGAATTTACTGAAACGCACTTACTCAGAAGATGATATCCGGAAAATACTTGGTGGAAACTTGCTTCGCATCGCTGAGCAGGTGTGGAAGTAGGCTTATGCGAGTTGAATTAACTTTCTTTTGCGGGCAACGGAAACCGCAAGCAGCCGGTTATTGACCTGGAGCTTGGAAAAGATATTTTTCAAGTGGAACCGGACCGTGTTTTCCGAAATGCAGATGTTTCTGGCGATCAGCTTGTTGGACATACCCTGAGCCAGATATTTCAAGACTTCGCTCTCTCTCCTGCTCAGCAATTCTTCTGCGCTTTCCATTTTGTCGGCGTCAATGAAGTACGCCGCTATTTTTTCCGCCTGTTGCCTGTAGCCGGTTGGCGAAGCTGTGTATTCCGACGAGTGCATATACAGTTGCAGGATCTCCTGCAATTCACTGCCAGCATCGATGAACGATCGGACAAAACCGGAACTCGCGGACAACGATAAAGCCTGGCCCAGGTGTTTGAATGCCGATGCATAATCGTTTTTCCCCCGATAAGCCATACTCTTTAATATTTCATACCTCAGGTTCGGTTTCAGGTGGCCGCTGGATTGGGCATGGCTTGAGAAACAACCGAGCGCAGCCAGGGCTTCTTCAAAGTTTTTTTGCCTGAGCTGCAACAGGATAATCGCGTGTACTGCGGCGTGGCGCTCGCGCCAGGCAATATCGCTCTGGCCCGGGTTTCTGTAGATTTCCAGCCGTAGTCCCGAGTCTCTGAAGGTGCGCTGTGCCTCCTCGTCCAGGTTGGCGCGCAACAACAGGTCAATACGCTGGAATAACAGCAGGTTGATTAAACGTTCCAGCTTTTGTCTCCCGGCATAGCTCAGGGCTCGGGTCAGGATTGCATCTGCAGCATCGATACCATACCTTGCAAATTCGACGTTGCTTGCGGTGGTGTAACCTGCCGCATAGATATCGAACCAGGCTTCCCGTTCTTCCAGTTGTCTGGCGATGGAAACGGCCGTGTTGGACATGCCCCGTAGTTGATTCAGTTCGTAATTCAGCTCTGCCATCAATACTTTAGCGAGCAGCTTTATACTCATATCATCATTAAAATGCCGCCGGCACAGGTTCAGGCCGGCTTGGTAACTACTTCTGGCCTGTTCGCTGTTTCCTTCTGCGAACGAAATATCCCCCAGGTGAAAATTAATGTAGGCTTCACCGTAGTACGATCCAAGCAGCCGGTATTCCCTTGTTGACTCCCCGGCATGGTACCTGGCTTCACGCAGCATCCCTCTTTGCGCGTAGGCAAAACAAAGCAGATTATGGTGGTATCCGAGGCTTGCATGATCGTTCCGGTCAATCCGGGAAATGTTCTGCGTGAAGCGGGTACAGAACTGCTCAGACTGCATCTTTCCCTCGTAGCAGGCCAGCAGCGATTCCACCAGCATGAGCTCATGGTCTATACGTTCCCGGTCCGCCGCAGCAAACTCGTCACGTGTGTCCCGGTAGCGCTCCAGCATGACGTCGTAGCGTTTGCGCGCCTGGTAAACCTGGCCTTCCCTGATGTCCAGGATACAGCGGATGGCCGTTATGCGGGGTGAGGCGGAAGTGGAGTTCTCATCCAGCAAACCCAGGGTGGTACTCAGACGCGTCAGTCCCTCCCGCAACCAGAGTATGACGCCGCCCTGTTGCTCGATAATTTCCACTGCCCGTAGGGGTTTGCCTGCCTGTACCGCATGCCTCACGGCCCGGACGAGATTGCCTTTCCCGGCAAACCAGTCAGCCGCGTGCAGGTGCAGGGCTGAAGCACGCTCCGGGCAGCCAAACAACAGCTTGTGCTGCAGGTAGTCCCGGAACAGGGGATGCAAGCGCCAGGTGTTTCTCACCTGTTCCACAGGAGAAACCAGGGCGCTCAGCGTATGGCAGGCGTTAAACAGCGCTTCGCTGTCATCGGCTTTACGCAGGTAATCCGCCAGTTCACACGACATCCCGTCAACCAACGAGATGTCCATTAAAAAGTTTTGCAGCTTGCTGTCCAGCTCACTGAAGATCTGCTCTGAAAGGTAGGTGGTAATGATGCTGGAGGAGGAGGTCATACTGACCAGGACGCGGTCTATGTCCCGGTCGGCCTTCACGGAACTCCTGAGCATCTGTACGGCCACAGGCCAGCCTTCCGTCAGGCGCCGGATTTCCTCTATGGTTTCTGCGGGCAGGTAATCCTCGAAGAACAGCCTGAGTTCATCCACCGTAAAATTGAGACTCCTTGCGGGCAGGCGCAACGCCAGGCCTTCCATTTCCAGCTTGGCCACCTTCAAGCGGCGGTCGTCCCTGCTTGCAACGGCGACGTGCAGGTTGGCCGGCGCATAGGTCAGCAACGGCTGGATTACCCTGTCGATTGTCTCTTCGTTGAGATTTTCAAAGTCATCGAAGATGATCACGGTTTTCTGCTCTTCGCTTTCAACCACGCGCTGTATGATGTTCAGGAGCGTGCGTGCCGAGAGATCACCGGAGTGAATTTTTTCCGTTATCCCGGCTGCGGAAAAGTCCACGCCGCCCTCGTACAGTGAGTAGGCAATATAGGTCAGAAGTTGGAATGCGTCGTTGTCATCCTGCTCCAGCGATAGCCAGCATGCCTTGACGTTATCCCGTAACAACTTGTTGCGCCAGTCGGCATAGAGTGTGCTCTTGCCATAGCCTGCCGGGGCGCAGACCAGTGATAAGGTGGCGTCCAGGCAAGTATCGAGCTGCTTGAGCAGGGACGGTCTCTGTAACACGTCCACACGCTGCCGGGTGGGGTACACCTTGGAACGCATAAGCCAAGCCGGGAACAGGGTATTAATTTCCGGCCCATGTTTTTCCTTCATGCAAGCAACAATATGTTGATGTGTTTGACGTGTCAATAAAGTTTGCTGACAACCTACCCGTTCGTGCAGGTAGCCGATTCACAGGTAAACAGTAGCACTACTCAATTCAATCGGGGAACCACACCACGGAACGGGTGATTCCAGGTAAAAACTGATTAACCTGAATAACTATTCCAACCCGGCAGGACGGGTATGCCCGGCGTTCCGATACCTGAAGGATATTGCAATGATCAGAATAGGCGTAGATGTAGGGGGAACCAATACGGATGCCGTGTTGATGGACGGCAATGATGTGAGGGCCGTATACAAAGCGCCTACGGGCAAGAATGTCGATGAGGGGATCATGGCCGCGGTCGGGAATGTGCTCAATATGTCACGGGTTGCCGCGGGAGATATTCAGGCAGTCATGATGGGCACCACCCGTTTCACCAACGCTTTTGTCGAGCGTAAGCATTTACAGGAAGTGGGAGTGATACGCCTGGCCCTGCCTGCCACGCGCGGCGTGCCTCCCATGGTCGACTGGCCCGATGACATAGCTGCAGTGATAGGAAAACATCACTATATGGTAGCCGGCGGATATGAGTTCGACGGGAGACCGATTTCCAGGCTGGATGAAAAAGCGATTGCTTCCGCTGCAAAAGATATGCGAACAAAAGGCATACGGAAGATCGCAGTCAGTGGCGTATTTTCACCTGTAAACAGCGCAATGGAAGATCGGGCCGGGGAAATCGTATTGAACGAGCTGGAGGATGCGTCCGTGACCTTATCCTCCCGTATCGGCCGAATCGGTTTACTGGAGCGGGAAAATGCTGCGATCATCAATGCGAGTTTGACCGGTTTGAGCGCCACGTTCGTGGCTTCGTTTGAACGGGCCCTGGCGCGGCTCAAAATAATGGCGCCGTTTTATATCAGCCAGAATGACGGTACCTTGATGAGTGCCGAATTTGTTGGGAAATATCCGGTCTTGACCTTTGCTTCCGGCCCGACTAACAGTATTCGCGGCGCCGCCTACCTGTCCGGCCTCAAGGATGCGCTGGTTGTGGACATTGGTGGCACCACAACCGATATCGGCGTGCTGGTCAATGGTTTTCCGCGAGAATCCGGCGTTTCCATGGATGTGGGTAGTGTGCGCACCAATTTTCGCATGCCGGACATCCTGTCTGTGGGGTTGGGCGGCGGCAGCCTCGTCAGCCGGAATGGAAAAGTCAGGGTCGGGCCCCGGTCAGTCGGTTATCGCCTGGTGGAACAAGCGCGGGTGTTCGGTGGGAAACAACTGACGGCTACCGATATTGCCGTTGCTGCAGGTTTCGTTGAAGTCGGCAACCCTGGAGCAGTTGCAAACCTGCCCGAGTCCCTGGTACGGGAAACGGCGAACGCAATGCACAGGACGGTGGAAGAATGCGTGGACCGCATGAAGACAAGTGCCCAACCGTTACCCTTGATCCTGGTCGGGGGCGGGTCAATTCTGATCCGGGAACATATTGCCGGGACGACTGAAGTGGTCGTTCCGCAGCACGCGCAGGTGGCGAATGCAATTGGGGCGTCTATTGCCCAGGTCGGTGGGGAAATCAACAAGGTTTATTCATACGAACAGGTCACCCGTGAGGAAGCCGTAAAAAGCGCGCAAGCGGAAGCCGCCAACCGGGCCAGGAATGCGGGAGCCGATGAAAACAGCATTGAAATTATAGATTTTGAGGAGATGCCGCTGGCCTATATGCCGGGCAGCGCTGTGCGTATCCGCGCAAAAGCGGCGGGGGAGTTGCGCCTGTGCTGAATGTCGCAGAAACAACCGACAGGAGCTTGTTTATTACCACAGCGGACCTGGAGGATCTGGCCCAGGGCGCGGCGTTTCTCGGAACAGGCGGCGGTGGCGACCCTTATATCGGCCGGTTGATGGCAAAGCATGCCATTGAGGAATACGGAGCGCCGGAAATTATTGAAGTCGGTGAACTGGATGATGCTGCGACTGTGCTACCGGCAGCCATGCTGGGCGCGCCCACGGTCCTGGTAGAGAAGGCCGCGTCAGGTGAGGACATCGACCATTCCATCAAGCGCCTTGCGCAACTTATCGGCCGCCCACCGGACGCGATCTGCCCCATCGAAATCGGCGGCATCAATTCCATGATCCCCATCGTTGCCGCGGCGCGTCTGGGTCTGCCCCTGGTGAATTGTGATGGAATGGGACGCGCGTTCCCCGAACTGCAGATGGTCACGTTCCACGTCTATGGGGTGCCTGCCACCCCCGCGGTGATTGTCGAT
The DNA here is from genome assembly GCA_965116585.1 of Gammaproteobacteria bacterium. GTDB lineage: Bacteria > Pseudomonadota > Gammaproteobacteria > Eutrophobiales > Eutrophobiaceae > JAAXHV01. The sequence goes on from OZ220714.1 coordinate 714,780, forward strand.
GAACACCTGGAGACCGTGATTGTTGAAACGCATGATGGCAAGCGCGCGGAAGACTTAATTCGAGCAGCCGCTATCCGGATGGGACTCAGCGTTATGATTTCCTGTTATCCCATGACTGGACGCCAGGTAAAGCAGTATGCGGTAAAGGGAACGTTGACCCTGGCGCTTGGCGTTGGCCGCGCGCTTTCACAAGGCAGGAAAGAAGGCAAACCGATCGAGGTCTTGCTTGAGTATTTACGCTCCACTGAATACTACAACCACTGCAAAGTGTTATTTGATGGAAAAATCACAGACCTCAGGAGGGAAACGACCGGAGGTTTTTCCATGGGCCATTGTGAGCTTGCCGCGTTGGATGGCAGTGAGCGATGCATGACAGTGTTATTTCAGAACGAAAACCTGGTTGCCCGGGTCGATGGAAAGACAGTCGCCGTCGTCCCGGATCTGATTTGTATTGTGGACCGGGAGACAGGCCGGCCGGTTACGGTCGAGGCCTTGAAGTACGGTCAACGGGTCAAGGTCATTGGAACCAGCGCCGCGCCTATCATGAGAAGGCCCGAGTCCCTGGCTGTGTTCGGGCCGCAGGCGTTCGGCCTGGAAGAAGAATTCATTCCCATTGAAGAATTCGGGGAAAGGGGACGGATTTAAAATCCGTCCCCGGAGGAACCTTGTTTAATAAAGAGGGTATTGAAAATGAAGACGTCAACTGACAAGTCAATAGTGAATGTAACCATTCTGGCAATTTTATCGGTCTGGGCAGGCAATCTCGCGGCACAGACTCCCGGCTTGCAGATCGAGGAGATCATCGTTACTGCGCAAAAGCGCGAGCAGAACCTGAATGACGTGAGTGTGGCCGTAACGGTGTTCACCGGTGACGCGATCCGGGAACAGCGCCTGGGTCAGCCCGTGGATCTTGCCGCGCAGACGCCGAACCTGAATATCAACGAGACCTTCGGCAACAGCATCACCAACGTCAGTATCCGCGGCCTAGGCCTGAATGACTACGCCGTGAACAACAACCCGGCAGCCGGTATCTACATCGACGAGGTTTACCTGGTCTCGCCCGCCATGCTCGGCTTCCAGTTGTTTGACCTGGACCGCGTCGAGGTGCTAAAAGGGCCCCAGGGCACCCTGTACGGCCGTAATACCACTGCCGGAGCCATGAAATTCATCAGCAGGAAACCGACGGATGAATTTGCAGGTTACCTGTCTGCTGATTACGGCCGCTACGACCATTTTCTCCTGGAAGGTGCGCTGAGTGGTCAGATCGCGGAAGGGCTGACCGGCCGCGTTGCCGTACAGACTTCGCAGCGCAACGACGGCTTTCAGTTGAACCGGGCGACCGGGGGCAAGGTGGGTGAGATTGAGCGCACTGCCTGGCGCGGGCTATTGAACTGGAGGCCGTCCGAAGCACTGGATATCCTGCTCAACGTACACGGCGGCGTCGATAAATCCGACACCCTGCTGGTCAAGGTGGACAACCTGTTCACGCCCGAAGACGACGGCATTGCCGACCCGTACAGTTCCGCCGCCGGGAATGACACGGAACTGGATAATGAAAACTACGGGGTATCACTGACCATCAACTGGGACCTGTCCGACCACCTGGCTCTGACCTCCGTCACCGGCTACGAAGACTATGAGCGCAGCCATGACGAGGACCGGGACGGCTCTGCCCTGGTGCACCTGGACGGGCTGTTCCTGAATGAAATTGAACAGGTGTCGCAGGAACTGCGCCTGACTTACACAGGCGCGCGCCTGGTATTGATCGGCGGTGCATTCTACGGTCGCGACGAGGTGTCGACGCGGGACATCTTTGATACCACAGATCTGCCTTTCCCCTTTACCTTCGTCGGCAATGAATATAGTCAGGATGCGGATTCCTATGCCGTGTTCGGTCATGCCGAATGGCAGTTGCACGAGGATTGGAAGTTTATTGCCGGGCTGCGCTATACGGAAGAGGACAAGGAATTCAAGGACGCATTCACTTTTGCCGATTTCGGGAGGACGGGGATAGAGGGCCAGGCTTTTCCGCCTGTCGGCAATGATTATGACGTGTCAAACCTGTCAGGCAAGGTGGGCATCGATTATACGGGATTTGAAAACGCCCTGTTGTACGCGAATGTCAGCCGGGGATTTAAATCAGGCAGCTTCCAGGGTCAACTCACATTTAATCCCGCCGACCTTGCCGGGTTCGATAAAGAGATTGTCTGGGCTTATGAAATCGGCGCCAAGACGCAACTGTTGAACAACAGTCTGCAATTCAACGTCTCCGCGTTCTTCTATGATTATAAAGGCGTGCAGATTTACGGCTCGATATATCAGAATCCCGTGGTCGGGCCTTTGTTTGGTATTACCAATGCCGGTGATGCCGAGGTATATGGCGCGGAATTTGATCTGTTATGGAAGGCGGCGGACGGTCTGGATATACGCTTGGGGTTGGGATTACTTGACACTGAAATCACGGATTCCATTCTCGATCCGTATGTGGCAACCGGCAGCAAACTGCCGAACGCGCCCGAACTGAATTTTAATGCCCTTGTCAGCTACGAATGGAACCTTACCGGCAGCCTGCTCGCAGATATCATGTTTGATACAGCCTATAAAGACGACGTGATCTACGATATCGTAAGACAGCCGCCGGAAGCGCGTGAAGGCGGTTACTGGATGTCCAATATTCGCGGTGGCATAAAGTCCGCCAATGGGGCATGGGGCGTGTATTTATGGGGTAAGAATATCACCGATGAGGTCTACCGCACCCAGGTCTTGACCTCGACGGTCGGCTTCGGCGAAAACTATGGACTGCCCGCCACCTACGGTGTAAGCCTGGATTTAAACTGGTAGCAGTTACGATGAAAACCATCATACACGTGATAACGCCCATCATCACGCGCAATATCCGGCAGCTTGATGATCTCAGGAAACTGGATTGCCCAGACCTGGAACTGCGACATTCTCTCCTGGATAAAGGCCCTGCATCCATAGAATCGGAATTCGACGAAGCGTTAAGCGTCCCAGATACCATCGCCAAAGCCATTCATGCACAGCGGGAGGGTGCCCAGGCCATTGTGATCGACTGTATGGGTGACCCGGGCCTGGATGCCTGTCGTGAGGCGGTGTCCGTGCCGGTATTCGGCCCTTGCCAGGCATCAATGTACGCGGCCTGCCTGCTTGCGCACAGTTTCGGGTTCATTACAGTGCTGGAGCGTCTGCGTCCGCTTATCGATAATCTGGCAACAAAATACGGCCTCAATTCCAAATATGCCTCATTCCAGGCCGTCGACATCCCGGTGCTGGAAATCAGTCACGATTCAGAAAAACTCAACGATGCCCTGACGAAGAAGGCATTGCTGGCGGTGCGGCAAGATGGCGCAGATGCCCTGATCCTGGGTTGCACCGGTTTCCTGGGTTGCGCCGCAGCCATGCGCCGCGGCCTGCTGAAGGCTGGCCTGGACGTGCCCGTGATCGACCCAATCCCGCTCACGGTACGCTTGGCCCATGCCTTGGCCGGCACTGGCATCAGTCACAGCAAACAGACTTGGCCATCCCCGGAACCCAAACCGACGGCAGGATACGATATGCTTGATGGAATGTTATAATGGGACCTCTGATATTAAGTCAGAGCTTCCTTAACTAGTAGTAGCCGGCACGCGGATAATATTGCCGAAGCGGTAATCCTCCCGGAACAGGTTGAATGCCTTCAGTTCATCCTCGGGTGGTGGTTGCAGGCTGCCGTACCTGCTGTTCTTCCAACCATATTGTTTTAATAACGCCGCATTTTCCGCGGACTTGAAGGCGGCAATGGATGGGTCTATCACCGGGGTCCCGGCGCCGGGAAATGCCTCCGGGCCGTTCAGGTAGTCCTGCAGTTCCCGATAAAAGCCGATCTCCAGGGTACACCCCAGGATGATGGCTTCTGCCTTGTGCACCCGCACGGCCTCCAGCGCGGCGGCCTGCAGGCGTTTGCGCGTCTCGTCCGGGTCTTTATGAAACTCGGCGACGCGCAGGTCAACAGGTTGGAACGAGGCCAGCTTGTCTCCATATCCGTACTCGTGGACGGCAGCGCGCATCTGGGCTTCCCATTTTGTCCTGCCGATAAGGATTGAGAAGCGATTGGCAATATTCAAGGCCGTGACAATAGATGCCTGGCAAGGACCTACGATGATGGTATTACTCGCTATCTCGCGCGCATCGTGCAGCGCGGGATCATAAAAACAGCCTATCACCATGGCATCATAGTCGTGTTCAGACGCGTAACGCGCCGCTTTCACCGTGTCATTGATGATGAATGATTCATAGCTGCGGTACTCCAGGTTATTCATATCAGGCGGCACGCTGGCGGGATGCATTGAGACGACGTCCGCCTGCGTTGCCGGATACTTGTATTCTTCGATCATCTCGGCAAAGACCTGATCATACGCACTAATGCCGACCGGGTTCAGATACATCACCTTGATATTCATTTTATTGGGCATGGTTGGTTGCTCCTGGATCGCTTTTGATAATTATCCTGATATCCCGGCACGGCATAAGCTACCCGCAAGTGTGGCTGCATGGTTTGCGGATACCTCTTTCACGTTCTTCCTACCCCTGCGGGTAGCTTGTGGCAGTTGCGTGTGTTGGTTATGTTTGGTGTATGGCTATTGACAGGTTTACTTCCGGCATCATCCAGGATGCCCTGCAAGCGGTTGGAGACGAAATGTTCGAGGCTTTGCGACGCACGTCCATGAGCCCGATTATCTACGAGGCCCTGGATTACGCCGTGGGCGCAACGGATGCAGCGGGCAACCTGCTGGCGCAAGGTAACGGAGTCACAGCTTTTCTGGGTTCCCTGGACAGCGCGGTGAGGGGCGCGCTTGAGCATTATGACGACGGCGCCGGCCTGTGTCCGGGAGACGTTATCCTGACCAACAGCCCCTACCGGGGTGGCGGTACCCACCTCTCTGATGTGGTCACGATATTACCGGTCTTCCATGGTGGCCGTATCATTGCGTTCACCGTTAACAAGGCACACTGGACGGAGGTTGGCGGTATGGACACCGGCAGCCTCACCACCCGCGCTACCGAAATCTTCCAGGAAGGGTTGCATTTCCGCTTCCTGAAACTGTATGAGGCCGGAAAACTCAATACCTGCCTGGTTGAACTGATCCGGGAGAACGTCCGGCTCCCGGATGACACGCTGGGCGATATGCATGCGGGGGTGGCCGCGGCCCGGGTCGGCGCGCGCCGTATCGAAAGCCTGCTTGGCAAATACGGGACAGACTCGGTACTAACCGCAATGGAAGAGTTGCTGGACTATGGCGAGCGTATGACGCGCCTGGAATTATTAAAGCTGCCTGAAGGCGTGTATACGGCTGAAGACGTGATCGAGGAAGATGGGCTGGGCAATGGACCGTTTACCATCAAGGTTGCCGTTACCCTGGAAGACGGGCGCTGTATTGCTGATTTTACCGGTACGGATGAACAGGCGCCGGGGCCGATCAACTGCTCCCATGCAGGCTTGCTGACCGGCGTGCGCTGTGTTTTCAAGGCGGTAACCAATCCGGACATCCCTGCCAACGGCGGTGCATTCCGTCCCCTGGAAATTATCTGTCCGCCCGGCACGCTGCTTACTGCTGAATCGCCGGCGCCGGTGTCGCTGTATTTCGAGTCGTTGATTGCTGCCATAGACGTGGTCTGGAAGGCGCTGGCGCCCATTGCGCCAAGGCGCCTCCCAGCCGGCCATAAACGTACTGTCGGCAGCACTTTTATTTCCGGTCGCCATCCTGAAACCGGTGAACTTTACATCATGGGGGAACCGCTGGTAGGTGGTTGGGGCGCGGCGTCTGACGCGGACGGCGTCAACGGCATGTTCTGTTGCGGCAATGGCGAGACCTTCAACATACCGGTCGAACTCACCGAGGCGCGCTACGGCCTGCAAGTGGATCAATACGCGTTCCATGCCGAAGCGGGCGGAGAGGGGAAATTCCGCGGCGGCAAGGGGGTGACCCTGGATTACCGCAATACCCATGGTGATGCCTTTTTGACTATTGCTTTCTCGCGTAGCGCATCACGTCCCTGGGGACTGCTAGGCGGGCAGGAAGGCAGTCTCAACTACGCTGAAGTCATGCGGGCTGACGGATCGGTTGAGCGGCACAGCGTCGCGACTGCGCTCGCCCTGGGAGAGAATGAAGTTGTCCGCCTTTATTCCGCGACCGGGGGCGGTGTCGGCAATCCGTCGGAACGCCCCCTGGACCAGATTCGCAGTGACCTGAAAAACGGTTACGTGACCCCGGAACAGGCTGCTCGCTTTTATCCACAGGCAGGCATAGCAACACCTACCTGAACGGGTACAAGCGGAATGTTCGGAAAGGTATGGAACTACTCTTTTGCGTATTTGAAGCAGGGTCCTGCATTGGTCTATCTTAGCCTTAACTGATACTGATTCCAGGGGAAGTCCTTATGAAGCGCTACAAACTGCCAGTCGTAACCGGCATTCTTGTCATCACATTAACGGGGCTGCTGCAACCCGTATCCGCCCAGGCCGTACTTGAGGAAATCATCGTGACTGCCCGCAAGGTCGAGGAGAGTATCCAGGATGCCCCGATCACGGTCAGCGCATTTACCGCAGAGCAGATCGAAGAGGCAGGCATCACCCAGACCGCTGACTTCATCCAGCTCACTCCCAATGTGACCCTGGCTGAATCGCAGACCATCGGCACCTCCTTTCTCACGGTGCGCGGCCTGAGCCGGGTACGCAATGGCGAATTGCCGGTCGCCGTAGTCGTGGACGACGTGCTGGTAGTCAATGCCCGCCAGTTTATCGGCCAGGTATTCGATACCGAGCAGATAGAAGTAGTAAAAGGCCCGCAGGGCGCGCTGTATGGTCGTAACGCTTCCAACGGCGCCATTATCATCACTACCAAGGCACCCGGTGAGGAACCGGAAGGCCATGTCAAGGCGAGTTACGGTGAAGCGGATGAAGTTGCCATAGAAGGATCCTTCAGCGGCCCGGTCACGGATACGCTGGCAGTACGCCTGTCGGGACGCATGATAGAGCGGGACGGTTATTTCAAAAATGTTACCCTGGACGATGAGGCCGACCCCTACAACGACCGCACCTTGCGCGGGCGTGCGACCTGGACACCCACCGACAACCTCGATGTGGATCTCAAGGCGCAGTATTCCAAGCATAAGGGCAAAGGCATCGGTTTCCACTGGCCCGGCGCGGCGAACTTTGAGGTGTTCGGGTTTTTCGTCGGCACTGCAGCCGAACTGGGCGTGACAACGGACGAGGTTAATGCAGAGGGCGCCAATCTCACCGGTCTTCCCTATGTTGCGAATAATCCTGACCGCGGCCGGCGCGAGACAGTGGGGTTTTCCATGAAGCTCAATTATGACCTGGGCTTTGCCGACTTCAAATCAGTGACGACCTATGACGAACTGGAGACCTCATCCGTCGCCGACCAGGGTCCCTACCTGTCGGTGCTGGACGGTACCCAGCACACTTATGTGGACATGGACGGCTGGAGCCAGGAACTGCGTCTGACCTCAACGCAGGACAGCCCGCTGCGCTGGCAGGCGGGCGCGTATTACCTGTCCTGGGATCGGCTGCGCACCACGGTGACCGGGGAGGACAAAGGGTTGGGTATTCTGCGACCCACGACGGTGCCCGCGTTCGAAGACAGCACCAATCCGAGCGGAGTCGCACCGGGTGATTTTCTCTCCTTTCTGGAAGACAGTTACGCCTGGGCAGTGTTCGGCAGTATCGACTGGGACGTACTGGAGCGGCTGACCCTGTCGCTGGCAGCCCGCTACGACGAAGAAACCCGGAAACAAAACATCAACCCGTATAACACGGCCGGGCGCGTCTACAGCCAGGCTGATGAGTCCGGGGTCAACCAGCCTTACAGCGCAGTGGCGTGCGCTGCCGTAGACTTTTTTGGACAGCCACTCATAGCCAATCCTGTGCCGGGGGTAAACTGCGGCGCGTATGCAACATTCGATGAACTGTTGATGTATACTCAACGCTCCACCGAAGTCAACAAACAGACCTACAGCAAGTTCCAGCCCAAGATTACACTGCGTTACGGGCTGACCGATGCTATCAATCTCTACGGTAGCTGGGGTATCGGTTACCGGGCCGGCCAGTTCAATTATCCCGGCATCGGGGTGATCAGCGCCACGGCCAAGGAATTCATAGAACAAGAAGAGAATACTGCCTGGGAACTGGGCACAAAAATGACCTATGGGCCGTTTCGGTTGAACCTGGCCTATTTCAACTCCACGGTAGACAACACCCAGTATTTTCCCTTTGACGGGCTGGCCTTCGTGCAGGTATTCGAAGACATCGATGAAGGGGAGCTGGATGGTTTTGAAGTAGAGGGGGTCTGGAAGGTTTCCAATAACATCGACGTGTACGCGGCCTACGGCCAGACTGATGGCGAAATAACCGAATACGAGGAAAGGCCGGCAACAGTCGGCAATGACCTGCCCTACATTGCCGAATACACCTTCAATGCCGGCGCCCAGGTTGAATACAACGTCTTTGACGGCGCCGCACTATTTGCCAGGGTGGACTACGAACGGCGCGGCAAACAGTACTGGACGCCGGAAAATACGCACCCGCGCTCACCCCTGGACCTGGTTAACCTGCGTTTCGGCGTGAGAGGCGACAAGTGGACGCTGGCGACCTATATCAACAACCTCACGGACGAAGAATACAACTCCGAAGTGGTGACGCCGCTGTTCCTGCATCCGGCTCCCCCCAGGATTTGGCGTGTCGAGTACCGGTACGATTTTTAAGCAACCGAAGGGCAGGTTCAGGGCGGCCAGTGACGTAGGCGGAACGTTTACCGACCTCGTCTACTACGAGGTTGATGGTGAGACCGGTGGCTGTGGTGCGATCCAGGCGGTAAAGACTGATACCACACCCCCTGATTTTGAGACCGGCGTGATGGCCGCGTTGAAACAGGCCGGTATCGCGCCTGTTGAACTCGGCTTCTTTGCCCACGGCACCACTGTGGTCATCAATGCGCTGACAGAAAAAAAAGGCGTTAAAACTGCGCTGATCACCACAAAAGGCTTCCGTGACGTACTGGAAATCGCCCGCGGCAACCGGCCGGACCTGTTCAACTTCAATTTCAGAAAGCCCGTACCCTTTGTCGAGCGCTACCTCAGGGCAGAGCTTGACGAACGCGTCAACTACAAGGGAGAGGTGCAAAAAGCGGTCTGCCTTGAACCGTTGCCGGCGTTGCTGGCATTCCTCAAAACTGAAGGTGTACAAGCCATCGCCGTATGTTTTCTGCATTCGTATATCAACCCTGAAAATGAAGCGCGGGCTGTCGCACGGATCAAGGCACTATGGCCGGACGTATCCGTGCTGGCCTCGCACCAGATCAGCCGGGAATGGCGGGAATATGAGCGTACCAGCAGTACGGTACTGGCCGCTTTTGTCCATCCCGTTGCCAAACAATACATCGAGTCCCTGGAGCGCCAACTGCGGGTGGGTGGCTTCACCGGAAAACCGTACATGATGCAGTCAAACGGGGGCATTGCCACGCCTGATGCGGCCAAAGCCAACCCGATCACCATGGTGGAATCGGGGCCTGCCAGCGGTATTTTTGCCGCAGCCTGCCTCGGCAAGCATATTGGCGAGGAAAACCTGATCGTGCTGGATATAGGCGGCACCACTGCCAAATGCGCCCTGATCGAAAACGGCGAGATCAGGATCACCACCGAATACCACATCAACAGGGATCGTAAAAATCCGGGCTACCCGGTCCAGACCCCGGTCTCGGAACTGGTCGAAATCGGCAACGGCGGCGGTTCCATTGCCTGGATTGATGAGGGCAACAGGTTGCGCGTGGGGCCGCAATCTGCAGGCGCGTTGCCGGGACCGGCGGCTTACGGTAAAGGCGGAACCAGGATAACGACAACCGATGCCAACCTTGTGCTGGGAAGAATTGACCCGGACAGTTTTGCAGGTGGAACCATACAGCCGGACTGGAATGCAGTAAATGACGCGTTTGCACCGTTACAGGACAAGCTGGGCATGACACGGGAAGCACTGGCCAGGGGAATTGTCAGGGTCGCCAACGCCAATATGAGCAACGCGCTGAGGCTGGTGTCCACCAATAAGGGCTATGATCCGCGTGACTTCACCCTGGTCGCCTTTGGCGGAGGCGGCGCGCTGCACGCGCTACCCCTGGCTGAAGAACTACAGGTGCGCCGGGTCATCGTACCGGTTAACTCGGCGGTATTTTCAGCCTGGGGAATGCTGTTGACCGATCTGCGCCGGGACTACCTGCAGACTTGTCCCCTGGAACTGGGAGCGGAAGCCGCGGACAAGCTGGTAAACGAATTTAATACACTGATCACCCAGGCACGCAAGGACTATAGCGACGATAACCCCGACTCGGCCAAACCTGAGCCGGACTTCGATTACTACGCAGATATGCGTTATCGCGGCCAGGAACACACGGTTAAAATTCCGTTTCCCCTCAGCGACGGCCAGGTAAACCTGGTGCTGGCCGCTGAACGGTTTCACGCGGCCCATGAAAAACGCTATACCTACCGTCTCGATACCGGCTTGCAGGTAGTGAACCTGCACCTGGTGGCAAGTGTCGCGGTGGAGAAACCCGAGCTGCTGGAAAAACCGCAGACCGGGATGGGGCCGGAGGACGCGGTGACGGGCAGGCGCACAGTAGATTTTGATCAGAACGGTATTCACTCGGCCGTAATCTATGACGGGTTGCGACTGGAGCCGGGAATGGAGTTCCGGGGACCGGCTGTGGTACAGGAGCCTTCCGTCAGCATGGTAGTCCCCCCGGATTACCGGGTGAATATTGACAGGTTGGGCAATTACCACGCTACCCCGACCTCGTAACCGGGCCACCGGAGACTGTTTCCTGCACCGCGTCTTCAATCAGGAATATCCTTGCCTCCATATACCTGTCGCGCCCGCTCAACAGTAATGTAACCGTTCTTCAGATCCTCCATGACTTTATCCCTGGCGCGCCGTTGCGGGTCGCCGTAACCGCCGCCGGTTGCAGTGACTACCTTGACCACGTCACCACGCTCCAGCGGCAGCGCAGTACAGGAGCGGTATCTTTGCTCGCGACCGCCGCCACGTAATACCTTGATGTAATTAGTCGTGCCGTCCAGGCCGCCGTCCAGGCCCCAGGGACCATGCTCCGAACGGACGTAAGAAACTGTTATCCACCAATCATCACGCAGGATACGATAGTCCAGGTTGATGCCCTTGCCGCCTGTGAATTCACCCTCCCCTCCGGGCTCCTCATTCAGGCAAAACCGATCGACCAGCAAACCGTTGCGCTGTTCCGTGATCTCCACCGGGCAATTGAAGGTATCGCCGTGGTGGCCGGTGTACAAGGCGTTGATACCGTCGTCATCCCGACAGGCACCCCAACCGCCCAGTTGTGGTTCGACAATACTGTGGTATTTGCCGGTTTCCGGATGCGGGCCGCCGATAAAGGTGCCACAAATAGAGGCGTAATGCCCTGCCGGCAGGCTATTGCCCAGCACCGGGGCCAGCGCCTTCCAGAGCAGGTCAAACAACAATATACCAACCTCATAGTAAACGCTCATGGCCGCAGGATACTGCGCGGCAAACATTGACCCATTATCAACCAGAACCCGCAACGGCTTGAAAGAACCCGCGTTGGCGAACGTGCCGGGGCTGGTGACGGCTTTGAAAATCATCCTGGCATCGACCACCGTCGCATCATAAGAGGTGTTGAAAGCTGATTTGCTCTGGGTCGGATTACCCCTGAGATCAACGATAAATTCGTCTTCGGTAATGGTAATAGCAACCTTGATGGTGCGTCCGTCATCCAGCGTTTCTCTTGCCGAGAACTCGCCCTTCGGCAATGTTTTCAGTGCGCTGCGCGCAACCTCCTCGCCCAGTTCAATATAGTCGCTGATGGCGTGCAGCACTGTATCCTTGCCGTATTTTTCCACCAGTCCCAGGAAGCGTTTTGCGCCTGCACGTATGGATGCGACACCTGCCCAGAAATCACCCAGGGTGGTATCCGGTAGGCGACTGTTAATCCTGATGATGTCCAGCACGGCCTGGTTCGTCTCACCGCGCGCGATGACTTTCACAGTGGGGAGTTGTATCCCCTCCTGGTATATTTCCACCGCGTCCGGGCTGATACTGCCGGGATATGCGCCACCGATATCCGTCCAATGCGCCTTGTTGGCCAACCAGCCTATGATATCTCCATCAGCAAATACGGGCAGGATCAGCACTACGTCGTTCAGGTGGCTGACGCCGCCATAATGGGGTATGTTTGAGATGAAGATATCCCCCTCATGGATCTCATGGGAGGCGCTAAATTTTTTGATAACTGTTTTGATACCCGGCTCGAGCATGCCGATAAAGCCGGGTATGCCGTTACCGGAGCTTGCCAGGTTGCCTTCTGCATCCGTGAGCGCTACGCCGAAATCGAGAACTTCATAGATAATTGAACTCATGGCGGTCTTGCGCATCGTCGCGAACATCTCATCCGTAATAGCCTTCAGTGAACTCTGGATGATTTTGACCGTAATTGGGTCGTAGGTGCAGCTCTTTGTCATGGCAGGCTCATTAAATAGTGAGGTGGAGATTGCCGTATTCATCCACACATGCAGACTGTCCCGGGAACAGGACCGTTTTGCTGCCGGCTTCCTCGACAATCGCCGGCCCGTTAAATTCCGCGCCGGCAGGTAATTTCACCCGGTCAAGAATAGTTGCCTCACGGGCACCGTGTTCATCGAAATCGACCGAACGCCTGCCTTTGACGGCAACGGCCATATCACCGGCAGCGGAAATTTGTGCGAGCCGGGGCCGCTCGACAACCGACCAGGCAATAAGGTTGTAAGTCACGATCTCTACTTCGTTATCCAGCCGGTAGGTATATTCACGCTCATAGTTATCCTTGAACCGGACAACTAATTTCCTGATCTCCGCAGTGCCCAGGTTTCCGGCTGGCAAGTGCACGCCTATGGTGTGTTCCTGGCCTTCATATCTCATATCAGCCAGGCGTTCAAAACAGATGGAACCCGCGTCAATACCCTCTTCAAGGTAAGCCGCACGAGCCTGTTGTTCCATCTCGCGGATAACTCCGGTTATCTCATCAGCCCTGGTTTCATCCAGCAAAACCGGCCTGGTGTGAACATAGTCGCGACGCAAATCCGACATGAGCATCCCCCATGCGGAGAACACCGCACAATGCGCCGGTATCACGACTTTCGGTATGTTCAGTTCAGCAGCCAGCGCAGCGGCATGCAGCGCGCCGCCGCCACCGAAGGCAACCATGGTGAAATCCCTGGGATCATACCCCCTGTTAATGGAAACCAGCTTCAACGCGTTCACCATATTGTGGTTGGCAATGCGAATCATCCCGCGCGCAGCAGCCTCCGCCCCCATCCCGGCACGCGCGCCCAGACGGGCCAATGCCGTGTGTACCGCGCCCATATCAGGCTGCACGCTTCCCCCGATAAAGTAATCGGGATTGATGCGCGCCAACAACAGGTTGGCGTCGGTTGTAGTGGGTTCCGTACCACCCCGGTTATACGCCACCGGTCCCGGTACGGCGCCGGCGCTACGGGGTCCGACATGTATCCTGTCATATTCATCCACCCAGCCAACAGAGCCGCCGCCATTGCCGATCTCAACAATGTCGACAACCGGAGTCATAATGGGGTAACCACCGGAAACGTCACTCTGTTCAACCATATAGTGGCTTGTTGTCGAAACCTTGCCGTGATCGATCAGGGAACACTTGGCAGTAGTGCCACCTATGTCAAAAGCAATAATGTTTTCAATACCCAACAGTTTGCCCAGGGAAGCCGCGCCAAGCACACCACTGGCCGGCCCTGATTCCACGATCGTGATAGGGGTTTCCCTGACTGCATTGACTGTATTGATGCCCCCATTCGACTGCATCACGTAAAATGCCCCTGAAAACCCTCTCGTTTTCAGTGCGTTTTCCATATCCACCAGGTACTTCCCGGCGCTGGGCCGCACGTATGCACACAACACAGCCGTATTACTGCGTTCATACTCACGCCACGCCTGCGTCAACTGGTGCGAAGCCACGCACACTACCTCCGGCCACAACTCCCGAACCCTGTCCTGTACTTTTTGCTCATGGTCGGGATTGGCATAAGAATGGAGCAGGCAAATCGCTATTGCTTCCACACCGGCCTGTCTGAAGTCTTCGATCACAGGCGCCAAATCTTCGAGTCTGAGTTCAGCCAGAACCTCTCCCTTACAGGACATCCGCTCCCGTATCTCACGTCGCAGGTAGCGCGGCACAAATGGCCTGGGTTTGCGATAGCGCAAGTTAAAGAAATCGGGGCGATTGCCGCGGGCAATCTCCAGCACGTCGCGAAACCCGCAGGTGGTGATCAAGCCGGTCCTTGCGCCCTTGCGTTCCGTCAACGTATTGATGACTACGGTAGTGCCATGGGCAAAGAATTCGATAGCAGCATGATCCAGGCCGGCCTGGTCAATGGTATCCAGGACCCCAGCCTCGAAGTTCGGGGGTGTTGTATGCGCCTTTTCAGTCCTGAACGATTGTATTGCACCGGAATCTTCATCGATTTCATAATAGACGAGGTCGGTGAAAGTACCGCCCACGTCCGTGGCTGCCCTGATTCGTCCCATAATATTGTTCCTGCAGACGCGTCAGCTGTTCTGGTAAAACATGGCAAACGGCACAACGACACACCCGAAAATATTGATGGATATGGCCAGCAACCAACTGCATTGGGAGTGGTAGGTATCGGGAGAGAAATTCAACAGGTGCTGTATGACGCCAAAACGCAGGATCAAGGCTACCAGCACACAGGTGAGCGCTACCAGTGGGTAGGTGGGGAGGTAAGATTTCAACAGGTACAGCAGATATACCACGCTGATAAACAAAATGCCGGTGACCGGGTCCGTGGGCGCCAGTTTCTTTCCTGCAACATCAAGCAACACCTGGCTCGCCACATTATATGCCAGCGCTGCCAGAAAATAGCTGTGTGCCATCATTGATAATAAAGAGGACATTGGCGCCCACCCGTTCATTTATTAGCTGGGGAGAATACCGGTGATTATTGACCAAGGCGGTTTATTGTCAAGCTACACGTTAGGGTAGCTTGTGACGCTTGCCGTATGCCGCACATACTATGGTATGGATGATTTTTCCCGAGAGCAGGTGCCTGGCGACAAGACCTACGGTGGTATTCATATAGGCATGATTATTGTCGGTGGTGTTATCGGCATACCCGGATTCTTGCAGGCTGCCAAAGTAGGCGGCAGCCTGGGCCTGGAAAAGGCTGTCCTGGCATTTCTGGCCGGCGGCTTCATCCTGGGTAGTCTTGGTGCGCTGACCAGTTACGCCGGCACCAGGACCAGGTATTCCACCTACATGCTGACCGGGTTTGCGTTCGGCAGGACGGGCGGCAAAATCGTAAATTTCATCATCGCCCTGACCCTGGTCGGCTGGTACGGAGTTATCATCAACGTATTCGCTGCTGCAGCCGATCTGGTTGTACAGAGCCGGTGCGGCCCGGGAGTGCCCGCGTGGACATACATCGTCATGGGTTCCTGCCTGATGGTTGGTGTCACCCTGTCCGGTTTCAAAGGTATCGACAAGCTCGCCCTGTGCCTGGTGCCGGTGATGTTAATCTTCCTGCTCTATGCCGCCTGGCTTTCCTGGGATGACGTCCAGTCATGGAGCCGGGGCAATCCCGGCGCGCCGTCCATGAGTTATTCCACTGCAATCTCATCTGTAGTCGGCGGTTATATTGTGGGCGTAGTCATTCAGCCGGACTACAGCCGTTTTGCCAAAAATGTGCGCCATGCGATGTGGGCAGTCTTTATTGCCCTGTGGGTCGTACAGACCCTGGTTTTTTTCCTGGCAGCCGTACCCAGCGTTGCCACCGGGGTATCGAACCTGATCAGGATCATGGTCACACTGGGTATCGGTGTGCCCGCGTTTCTCCTGCTGCTGCTTGGCTCCTGGTGCAGCAACGTGCTGTGCCTGTATTCATCGGGGCTGTCGTTGGCTACCATTTTCATGCGCGCGCGCCTGTGGCAACTGCTCCTGGCCATAGGCGTTGCCGGTACCGCGCTGGCGTTCATGTACACGGATGAATACCTGATCCCCTTCCTGGTGCTGCTGGGTGTCACCGTGCCACCGATTGCAAGTATCTACGTATTGGACGTCGTACTTATCCGACGCGGCGAAACAGGAATGAATCCCGCAGATATAGAACCCGGCATCAACGTCAACGCGTTTATCGCCTGGGGCGCTGCCATACTGGTTGGCTACCTGGCGGAAACCGAACGGTTTTCCATTTCCAGTATCGCCAGCCTTGATTCAATCATTACGGCGACAGTCCTTTATTATGGTCTAACCGCGTTATCCGACAGGAGGCCTCGGATAATCAGGAGATCAACCCCAACTCCTGTCCGGTAGCAACCGCTCGCACCCGGTTGTCCACGTCGAGTTTTTTGAAGATGTTTTTCATGTGGAATTTCACCGTGTTTTCCGTCATGTCGAGCATGCGGGCTATGTCTTTGTTGGAAAAACCCAGCGCCAGTTCCTGCAGAATCTCGAGCTCGCGCGGGCTGAGCAGGAGCGCTTCGGAGGATTTTTCCCTGAACTGATACGGTGTCTTGTGAAACCGCGCGAGACACTCTTTTACGAAGCTACCGGTAAAACTGCCGAGTTGCAGGTTGCGGCGTTGCAGACGGTAAAAACGTGACAACAGCTCCTCAAGCGGTTTGCCGAAATCCAGCAGGATGCGGTAGGTTCCTTCCTGGGCGGCGATGTCCAGCGTGTCCGACATGCTTGCAAATGCGCGCCCATCCTGCCGACCGGCCAGCAACGCGAGAGACTTCAGCAGCGAGGCTTCCATCTCAAACCAGAGGTTATTGCCGCCGCGAGCCATGTTGATCAATGCCCCGGTTACGGCCAACGCGTCCTTGTTCCTGCGCTTGTCCAGTGCGATAAGGGCCTCGGCCGTGCCCACGAGATGATCGCGCCACCAGTTTACCGAGCTTGTCGAATCCGGACTGAAACTGATTTTCTTCAGCTTCGCAAGTGTTCTGGCTTCCTGCCATTCCCCTGAACGCGCCAGGCACAGGTATTCGCAGGCATCGATAAAATCGTTTAATCTGGGCAGGCAACGGATTTCCGCCATGCGCCGCCCGCGCTGCAGAATATCGCAGGCTGCATCCAGACCTACCCGCCGGTGGGTGATCGACGCGACGGTTCCATAGCCTGCCGCATAGATGTCGAACCAACCGTCGTAATGTTCCATCTGGGTCAACGCCTCCGTAATGCGTCCCTGATCGTAGGTTTCCTGGTCAGTAATATACTGTGCCGATGCCATAAGAATTTCACACACAGCCTTGAGGTTGCTCTCAGCGCCAAAATTCTCTTCGATCATCTCCAACGCTTCACTGAAGATTGCGTCCGCAGCCCTGAACCGGCCCAGGTAAAGCGAGGCGCGGCCCTGGTGTATCAAGGCATAGCTCAATCCCTGCATACAGCTTATTTCCCGCATTGACCGGCAACAGCGGGTAGCATGATCAAGCGCTTCCTTGAAACTGCCGATGCCCAAGGCAGAGACCGCTGAGCAGGCGCTGACAATCGAGTGCCCGGCCGAGTCAGACTGCGCCAACTGCCTGGAAACACCGACCACCTCTTCCAGTTTGTCCCGGGTGTTTATCCTGTCTTCGTAAACATCCAGCAACGTGCCGATCAAAACAATGTCCCGACGTAATTCATCGTTATCCGCCGGCAGGCTGCGGCTGGTCTCCAGCAAACGCTTCAGAAACCGGCGCGCCTGCAGGATTTCTCCATTCTTTATCAGGTAATAAATCCGGGCAATCTCGATGCGGGGAAACATTGAGAAATCGGCTATGGAAAATGAATCGATGAGCCGTCTGAAGGATGGAATGCCGCCGAACAGGATAAGCTCCCACCCGCCTGCGTCTTCCACAATGCGCGCCGCCTGTGCGTGGTTACCGGCAAGACAGGAGTGCCTGATAGCAAGCGCGGGCAGATTATTCTTTTCATACCAGTCGGCTGCGCGTGAATGCAGGGTGGGCACAAGTTCAGGTTCGACCCGTTCAAGTTCATTACCGAGAAATTCCAGTAACAAGGGATGATAGCGATACCAGCTCGTTCCCCGTTGCGTTGAAACAATCAGCGAGTGGCGCCGTTTCAAACGATCGAGAATCTTCAGGCAATCGATACGTTCACATACGGCGTTGGCCAGGCTGACGTTAAAGCGGTCCAGGATCGAGGTCTGCCGCAACACCTGTTTGATCTCGGTGGAGAGTCCGCGGTAGATCTGCTGGTTGAGGTACTCTGCCAGATCATCGGTGATACCGGACAGATTCTGAATGACGTTGGCCAGTGATATCTCATCATCCAGGATGGATCGCGCCAGTTGCAGGGCAACAGCCCAGCCCTCTGTTTTCCTGGACAGGATTTCCAGTTCGGACTTCTCACAATTGTCCGGAAACAGCCGGCACGTGTCTTCAAGGCTGAAACGCAAGTCGTTACTGTCAAACTCCTGCACCAGGCCGTTAACCTTGAGACTGGAGAAATTGAACCCGGGCTTTTCCCGGGAACTGACTACAAAATGGATGTGCCCGGCGCTGAGGTCAAGGATTTTTTCCATGACGCTGTCGATGTGACCGTCACCCACCCGGTGATAGTCTTCCATAATGATGATGACGGATTTACTTTGCTGGGCCAGGGTTGCCGACAAAATACGGATCACTGCATCGATGGGAACATCGACAAACTCCTGTTCGGCAAGTTTTTCCAACGGCCCCATCTCAGCGCCTGAATAACACAGTGAGAGCACGACGTGGGAGCAGAATTGATGCGCCACGCGGTCACTTTCGTCCAATGTCAACCAGGCCACCACGCGCTCGTCACCATGCAGGGTTTTAAACCATTGGGACAGCAGTGTTGATTTACCGTAACCCGCCGGCGCCACAAGCAGGGTCAGTACACCTTGCGCAGACTGGTTCAGTTTTTCAAACAGGGCCGGACGGGGAAGCTGGAAAATCAGGCTGTGCTGGGATTCGAACTTTCCAAAAATCAACCAATCCCTGTCACCGAAGAGATGTTCACTGTTATTTCCCATGCCGGGCCAGCCTGCAAACTGAGCGCTAATGAATGTTTTGCATTATAGTATGCCCCTGCAAAGTGAAATACTACCCGATAGGGTGGCTGCAGTTGCACTTATCGACAAGGTGCGGCCGTTTTAGACCAAACTCTGATAAGGGCACCTCTAAAAATTAGAGGTTCCTATGAATCCTTGGCGCACCATCAAACATTTAACTCCCCGGTGCACTTCACCTGCTCCATGACGACATAGGTATGGGTCTGTAACACACCGGGGATGGTCGCTACCTTCTCCCCCAGAATTTTCCGGTACGCCTCCATATCAGCGCTACGTACCTTCACCAGGTAATCAAACCCGCCGGCTACCATGTGGCATTCTTCGATTTCAGGCACATCCTGAACCGCCTGTTTGAACTTCTCAAACACGTCCGGCGTGGTGCGGTCCAGGGTAACCTCGACAAAAGCCAGCAGTGACAGGCCCAGCAGTTCCGGGTTGAGTTCTGCCCGGTAACGGCTGATATAGCCGGCCTGCTCCAGTCGTCGCACCCGCGCCAGGCAAGGCGCGGGACTGAGGTGGATACGCCGGGACAGGTCTATGTTTGAAATCCTGCCGTTACCCTGCAGTACGCGCAGGATTTTCAGGTCGATGCGGTCGAGTTGGGTTTTCATGATTGCTTCAATATTTTATTTTTCAAATATGGGTTATAGAACAATTATATTCTATTTATTTTGCAAAATTAAAACTTAATTTACGAATTAATCGCTTATATTTGAAATAAAGACTATTTCTGAAAATGGAATAAGGAATTATGTTGTCTACTGGATTCCTGCTTGCGCAGGAATGACGAATGGGAGCAAATGATGGGGGGAAGACGGAATGATGAAACGTAATCCGGAAATTTCCTGTAACACTATAGACGCCGAGCCTGACTGGGCGACGGTCAACAAGGATTACCTTGCTGATGAGGGGCTGATTATTGCCCGCTTACTGCCGTTGGCGCGCCCGCAACCGGCGCTGAAGCCGAAGATTGAGGATACGGCCAGGTCCCTGGCAGAAGCCGTGCGTGCGCGGCAGCGTGAAGCATCCGGCCTGCACGCATTTCTCAACCATTATGACCTCTCCTCCCACGAGGGCGTGGCGCTGATGTGTCTGGCCGAGGCGTTGTTACGCATACCGGATGCCGGCACCATGAATGCCCTGATTATGGATAAACTCAAATCAGCAAACTGGGAGCAGCACCTGGGTAAAGACCATTCGCTGTTTGTCAACGCCTCCACCTGGGGCCTGATGCTGACCGGGAAACTGCTGTATCACGAGCAGGATAACTCTCCGGCGTTGCACGACCTGTTGCGCAAATTACTGAGCCGACTGGAACAACCGGTATTGCGCGCGGCCTTGACAAGTGCCATGAAAATCCTGGCGAATGAGTTCGTGCTGGGTCGAAACATGGATGAGGCGCTACGGCGCAGCCAACAGTCTGCGCAGCGCCGGTATCGTTTTTCCTACGACATGCTGGGAGAAGCGGCGCTGACCACCGACGCTGCCGACCGTTATGAACAGTCTTACACTCAGGCTATCGAAACGCTGGGCAAGACGGTTGAACCGGAAACGCCTGGTCTGGAGAAGCCAGGCATTTCGGTCAAATTATCTTCTCTTTGCCCTCGCTTTGAACCGAGCCAGTCAACGCGCGCGCGGCCCGAACTCACCGAACGTATGCTGCGCCTGTGCCTCGCCGCCCGCGCCGCGGGTATCTCATTGACCATCGATGCGGAGGAGACAGAACGGCTGGAGTTGAGTATCCGGGTGTTTGAATACCTGTTTTGCCACACCGAATTGCGCGCCTGGGCGGGTCTGGGCCTGGCTGTGCAGGCTTACCAGAAGCGCGCCCTGCCCCTGTTGCAATACCTGAACAGGTTGGCCGGGGCGCAGCAGTGCACTATCCCGGTACGCCTGGTCAAGGGCGCTTACTGGGATATGGAGATCAAGCGAGCCCAGGAACAGGGTTTGGCGGACTACCCGGTGTTTACCCTGAAACGCCATACCGATGTCTCCTACCTGGCCTGCGCGCGTTACCTGCTGACACATTGCTCGTATATCTACCCGCAGTTCGCTACCCATAATGCCCATGCAGTCAGCTATATCCATCATCATGCCGGAGACCGGGAATTCGAGTTCCAACGACTGCACGGCATGGGCGAGGAACTGTATGCGCACGTTATCGACCCGCAGGGGTTGAGCGTTCCCTGTCGCGTGTATGCACCGGTGGGTGCGCACGAGGACCTGTTACCCTACCTCGTGCGCCGGTTGCTGGAAAACGGCGCCAACGTATCCTTTATCAACCGGATTGCCGACCGGGAGATACCTTTGTCCGAACTGGTGGCCGATCCGGTCGCTGCCGTGCAAAACAATGACACCACCCGGCATCCACGCATACCGGCGCCACCGGATCTGTTTCGTCCTGAGCGGAAGAATTCCCACGGCTTCAATTTTGCCGATGGCATTGACCAGGCGCTGTTGCTGGACTGCCTGTCCCGCACCCGTAATGTTGAGTGGGCTGCCGCGCCCATGGTCAACGGTCAATCCCTGCGCGGAAAACCCAGAACCATCCACAACCCGGCCACCCCCGAAGAACGCATCGGCCGGGTGTGGGACGCCACGCCGGGCATCGCCTCCCGAGCCCTGGCGACCTGTGCCAATGCATTCCCGTCATGGTGTGCCAGCACCGCAGAGCGGCGGGCCGCAATACTTGAAAAAGCCGCGGACGTGACCGAAGCACGGTTGCCGGAACTGTCCGCACTGTGCGTGCTGGAGGCGGGGAAATGCTTGCGTGACGCACACGATGACGTACGCGAGGCCGTGGATTTCCTGCGCTACTATGCTGCCTGCAGCCGCAGACTCATGACCGGTGAGATAGCGTTGCCGGGACCCGCCGGTGAAAGCAATAGCCTGCGATTGTGGGGACGCGGTGTGTTTGTCTGCATCAGCCCGTGGAATTTTCCCGTTGCAATCTTTACCGGTCAGATCGCGGCGGCGCTGGCAGCAGGGAACACGGTCATCGCCAAACCCGCGGAACAGGCCACCCTGGTGGCGTTTCAGCTTGCCGAAGTGCTGTACGCAGCGGGTATCCCGAAACAAGCGCTGGCATTCCTGCCGGGTGATGGCGCTGAACTGGGCAACACCCTGTTACCTGATCCCAGGGTCGCGGGCGTGGCCTTTACCGGTTCCACGGAGACTGCGCGAAAGATCAACCACAATCTGGCCATGCGCAACGGCCCGTTGGCCTGCCTGATCGCCGAAACCGGTGGTATCAACGCCATGCTGGTGGACAGTTCGGCACTGCCGGAGCAAGTGGTACAGGACATTGTGCAATCCGCATTCAATAGCGCCGGCCAGCGTTGTTCGGCCTTACGTGTTGTGTGCCTGCAAAAGGATATCACGCCGAGGGTACTGAAACTGTTGATGGCACACATGGATGAGTGGGTCAGCGGCGACCCGGCGCGCCTGGATACGGACATGGGGCCTGTTATTGACGCCGCGGCGCAGTCCCGGCTGGAAAGCTACATCAACAAGGCACAGCAAGACGGTAGGTTGATTTACCGTGGTCCGAGGCCAAATACGGATGTGACGGGTTACTTCGTTCCCCCGGCGATCATCAAACTGAAATATCTGTCCGAACTGAAGGAAGAGATATTCGGCCCGGTGTTACACGTACTGACTTATGACGCCGATAACCTGGCGCCGCTGCTGGAACAGATAAACAACCTGGGTTATGGCCTGACCCTCGGCGTTCAGAGCAGGATTGAACAACGTGCGCAGTATATTCGCGTGCGGGTGCGCGTCGGCAACGTGTACGTCAACCGGAATATGGTCGGCGCTGTGGTCGGTATGCAACCCTTTGGCGGCTGCGGCCTGTCCGGCACCGGTCCCAAGGCCGGGGGACCGCACTACCTGCTGCGATTTGCCACGGAGCAGACCTGTAGCATCAACACGGCCGCAATAGGAGGAAGCACCGGGCTGCTGGCGCTGTAGAAATTCTGTTCACCCCGGTTTTTCCGGCAACGCAGGGTCGGTAAGTATCTGTTTCTGATTGGGTAACGGGTTAAAACAGGCTCACAACACCGCCAGGTCGCCCTTGCGTTCCAGCCAGTCCTTGCGGTCGGAGGCGCGTTTCTTGGCCAGCAGCATGTCCATCATGCGGTCTGATTTGTTATCTTCCGGCAGAGTAAGCCGTACCAGGCGGCGGGTTTCCGGGGCCATGGTGGATTCCCGTAGCTGCATGGGGTTCATCTCGCCCAGGCCCTTGAAGCGTTGTACGTTGACCGTGCCCTTGATCTTCTCCGCCGCGATGCGATCCAGCAGCCCGGATTTTTCCGAATCGTCCAGGGCATAAAACACTTCTTTCCCAACGTCGATGCGGTACAGGGGGGGCATGGCCACATACACGTGACCGGTGCGTACCAGCGGGCGGAAATGCCTGAGGAACAGGGCGCACAGCAAGGTGGCGATGTGCAGGCCGTCGGAATCCGCATCGGCCAGGATGCAGATGCGGCCGTAGCGCAACCGGGACAGGTCATTGGAGCCAGGATCCACACCCAGGGCTACTGATATATCGTGGACTTCCTTTGAGGACAGTACCTGGCCCGATTCCACTTCCCAGGTGTTGAGGATCTTGCCCCGTAACGGCATCACGGCCTGGAATTCCCGGTCCCGGGCCTGTTTCGCGGAACCACCGGCGGAATCCCCCTCCACCAGGAACAATTCGCTGTGTTCCGTGGACTGTATGGTGCAGTCAGCCAGCTTGCCCGGCAGCGCCGGACCACTGGTGATCTTTTTGCGTACTACGTTTTTGCCGGCCTTGAGGCGGTTCTGGGCATGGCGGATGGCCAGTTCGGCGATCTTCTCGCCGGTCTCCACGTGCAGGTGCAGCCATTGACTGAAGGCGTCGCGCACCACGCCGGAGACGAAGGTCGCGCACTCCCGGGAAGCCAGCCGTTCCTTGGTCTGGCCCAGGAACTGGGGATTGTCCATCTTCACCGACAGCAGGTAGGCGCAACGGTCCCAGACGTCCTCGCCGCTCAGCTTGACACCACGCGGCAGCAGGTTGCGCGACTCACAGAATTCCCGCAGCGCCTCCAGCAAACCCTGGCGCAGGCCGTTCACGTGGGTACCGCCCTGGGTGGTAGGGACCAGGTTGACGTAACTTTCCGTGATCAGTTCTCCGGGTTCCGGCAGCCAGTGCACTGCCCAGTCCGCCTGCTCGTCGTTACCTTGCATGTGGCCGGTAAAGGGTTCTGCCGGCAGCAGTTCCACACCGGACAACATGCCGGACAGGTAGGAACTGATGCCATCCTCATAGCGCCACTCCACCTGTTCCTGCTCGGCTTCATCATTCAGCCGGACTGTGAGGCCGGGGCACAACACCGCCTTGGCGCGCAGCAGGTGTTTCAGTTTCACTCTGGCTACCGTGACCGTATCGAAATAAACCGGGTCGGGCCAGAAACGCAAGGTGGTGCCGGTGTTGCGCTTACCGACCTCACCCACCACCTCCAGCGAGCTTACCGGACTGCCGCCGGCAAAGGCCATGTTATATTCCTTGCCGGCGCGCCTGACCCAGACCTCCAGGTGTTTCGACAAGCCGTTCACGACAGACACACCCACACCGTGCAGGCCGCCTGAGAAGCGGTAATTCTTGTCGGAAAACTTGCCGCCCGCGTGCAGGCGGGTGAGGATGACTTCCACACCCGGCAGTTTTTCTCCCGGGTGTATATCCACCGGCATCCCCCTGCCGTTGTCCGCCACCGTGACTGAATTATCCTCGTGCAGGGTTACCTCAATCCGGTCGGCATGGCCGATGATGGCTTCATCGACACTGTTGTCCACCACTTCCTGCACCAGGTGATTGGGGCGGGAGGTGTCCGTGTACATGCCGGGCCGCTTGCGCACCGGTTCGAGACCGGTTAATACCTCGATATCGGCGGCGGCGTAGTTTTCAGCCAAGAGAGGGTGCCCTCGTAAATGACGATCAGGCTATCAGACTAAATCCATAACCAGCGATTGGCGTATTTCCACGGGAACCGGCGCGACCTGAACAGTGTACGCCGCATGACTGATGCCTGCGGAGATTTCCGCGCCCTGTTGCAGGGCGCTGAGGTCCTGCGGCGACAGTTCAAAACGCATGAAATGCACGGATGAGGTCTTGATATCGGTTGCGCGTTCCAGGTCTTCGTCACACACCGGCGCGATCAAGGCGCCGGCGCCGACCCGCATCCACACGCAGTCCTCGACGCCGACCAGTTGCTCCAGCATGTCCTTGCGCTCGGCGGGATCGTCGTATTCCAGCATGAAGGTGGCTTTCCAGTTGTGTCCGTCCGGGATCAGCGGGTTGTAAGCCGCCAGTTCCTCCTCGATAGCCGCGCGCTCGAAGATCTTCTCAATGCGCAACATCTCCTGCACCTGGTACTGGATGGTAAGCCTATCTTCGAAATACAGGTTGGCGTTGACGCCCAGGGCCAGGCGCCGCGCTTGCTTGTGCGCCATCACCCTGGTGCGGAACTCGTTGCGAAGCTCCGCATATTGCTCCAGTGTGTACAGGTCTTTTCTGGTTAGTTTTTCAGACATTTTATACCGTTATATATCATAAGCCGTGCGCAGCAGGGCAAATGCGGACGTGGTCGCGCCCTGCCCTGCCTCGCCCATGCCGTTCTCAATCTGTGCGCCGGCCATGGGGCAATCGCTGAGGTAATGGTCGGCCTGGGCCTGCTTGACCTTGTTCGCCACCGGGCGGCATATTTTTTTGGCTATTGCATGGGTTTCAGCCTTCACCGCGTAGGTGCCGTCGTGGCCGGAACAGCGCTCCACCACTTCCACCTCCGTGTCCGGCGCCAGCGCCAGTATGTCGCGGGTCTTCAAACCGATGTTCTGCACCCGCTGGTGGCAGGGCGCGTGGTAGAGGATCTTGCCCAAGGACTGCTTGAAGTCCGTCTTCAACTTGCCCTCCCTGTGGCGCAGCATCAGGTATTCGAACGGGTCGTAAAACGCCTGACGGACTTTCTCCACCTGTTCATCACCGGGAAACATCAGCGGCAGTTCCTGCTTGAACATCAGCACGCAGGAGGGGATGGGCGCAACGATGTCCCAGCCTTGCTCCACCAACTTGAGCAGTTGGGGGATGTTGACGTTTTTCGCCCGTTCCACCGCCTCCAGGTCACCCAGTTCCAGCTTGGGCATGCCGCAACAGTCCTCTTTCTCCGCCAGCGTGACCGGAATGCCGTTATGCTCGAACACGGCCACCAGGTCCTGTGCTACCTGGGGGGTATTGCGGTTGCAGTAACAGGTGACGAACAAGGCGACCTTGCCGGTGGTGCGGCCGGCTGCCGCGGCCGTGAGCGACGCCGCTTGCCGGCCCCTCTCCCTGTTGCGAAATGACCTGGCATGGAATTCCGGCAACGGCGCATCCGCATGGATGCCTGCGGTCTTTTCCAGCAGTTTGCGCAGCGGACGGGTTTTGTTTGCCGCGTTCACCGTCTGGGCCACGACGGGGATACCAGCCAGATTGCCCACAGCTTTGGTAGAAGTCAGCACCCGGTCACGCCATTTCGCCTTGCCTTCCGTGAAGGCCACTGCCTTGGCGCGCAGCATGAGGTGGGGGAAATCAACGTTCCACTCATGCGGCGGCACGTAGGGACACTTGGTCATGTAACACAAGTCGCACAGGTAGCAGTGATCCACGACCTTGCCGTAATCCTCTTTTGCCACACCATCCACTTCCATGGTATCCGATTCATCCACCAGATCGAACAAGGTGGGGAACGCGTGGCACAGACTGACACAGCGGCGACAGCCGTGGCAGATGTCGTAGACGCGCTCCAGTTCGGTAAATAAACTCTCCTTGTCGTAGTAATCCGGCTGTTTCCATTCAATGGGATGCCGGGTGGGGGCTTCCAGGCTGCCTTCGCGCGTACTGGCACTCATGGGGTTATCCCGTTATACAAAAAAGAGCCGGGGGTATCCCCGGCTCGGCATCGCTCAGGCTTGCTCAAGTCAGGCGTCAAGGTTGTCCAGGGCCTTCTGGAAACGGTTAGCGTGGGAACGTTCCGCCTTGGCGAGTGTTTCAAACCAGTCGGCGATCTCGTCCAGACCTTCATCCCGCGCGGTCTTTGCCATACCCGGGTACATGTCGGTATATTCATGGGTTTCACCGGCAATGGCGGCTTTCAGGTTGTTCTCGGTGGAACCGATCGGCTCGCCTGTCGCCGGGTCGCCGACCTCTTCCAGGTATTCCAGGTGGCCGTGAGCATGGCCGGTTTCACCTTCTGCAGTGGAACGGAATACGGCGGATACGTCGTTAAAACCTTCCACGTCCGCTTTCTGGGCAAAATACAGGTAACGGCGGTTGGCCTGGGACTCGCCGGCAAATGCCGCCTTCAGGTTTTCTTCAGTTCTGGTGTTTTTCAAACTCATCTGTCTATCTCCTCGGGATTAGTGTTTTATGGATCACTATTTTATGGTTACTGGTAAAGGTCTCTCACTGAGTTTAAATTTTACTCATTCCCCCGATAGTGTCAACGTGTGCAACAATGTAAGTCCATTATATTTTTCAATGGCCAGCATAGGTTTTATCAATAAGGGCGCCTCAAATTTTTACTCTGACCGCGAATATCGGTACAATCTGTTACGTGATCGACTGGAGACAGGCTTGTGTCCGAAACCAAATCCGAACTAAATTTTGAAACCGCGCTGGCTGAACTGGAGCAGCTTGTGGAGACCATGGAGAAAGGCGACCTGACCCTGGAAGAATCCCTGAAGCAGTTCGAACGCGGCGTCAGCCTGACCCGTACCTGCCAGAAAGCCCTGGCAGAAGCTGAGCAGAAAGTGCGTATCCTCACGCGGGACAATGAAGCCGGGGAATTGGCTGAGTTTGCAACGGAGCGTTTGGAATGACGCTTGCGCAGGCGTGAAATTCACTGAAAAACTGTCTGACTACCAGTCCCGGGTCAACGCGGCCCTGGACCGCTGGATACCCGGGGCAACGGTAATACCTGAATCACTGCACGAAGCCATCCGTTATGCGGTTTTCGCCGGTGGCAAACGCGTCAGGCCGGTGCTGGTGTATGCCAGTGGTGAAGCGTTCAGAGCCGCACCGGCAAGCCTCGATGCCTGCGCTTGTGCGGTGGAAATGATCCATACCTATTCACTCATCCACGATGACCTGCCGGCGATGGATGACGACGACCTGCGCCGCGGGCGGCCTACCTGTCACAAGGCCTACGACGAGGCCACGGCCATCCTGGCCGGCGATGCCTTGCAGGCGCTGGCATTCCAGGTGCTGGGGCAGGATACTGCCATACCGGTTCCTGCCGCACAACGCCTGCGCATGATCGGCATCCTGGCGCAGGCCGCAGGGCCGCAGGGCATGGCCGGCGGGCAGACCATCGACCTGGAAGCCGAGAACAGGATGCTTACCTTGGAAGAACTGCAAACCATGCATGCCTGCAAGACCGGCGCGCTGATCAGGGCCAGTGTTGAACTGGGCGCGTTATGCTCCGAACCGGTGGATGGGCAACGCTTTGACAGGGTTTCCCGTTACGCACAATGCATCGGCCTGGCTTTTCAGATCCATGATGACGTGCTCGACATTGAGAGCGATACGGAAACCCTGGGCAAACCCCAGGGCTCCGACCAGGAACGGAACAAGGCCACCTACCCCAGCCTGCTGGGCCTGGAAGGAGCAAAACGCGCGACGCGCCAAGCGCTGGACGAGGCGCTGGAGCACCTGGCGGATTTCGGTGAAGAGGCCGGGACATTGCGCGCGATCGCGCGCTATATTGTGGAAAGGGAAAATTGATGTGCTATAATTCCAGCATGACAACTGCATTGTACAGAGCACTGGTCGACGCTGGCGCAACCGAAGACAAGGCCATGAAAGCCTCGGATGAACTCAACGATATGGGGCGTCGCCTGGAACGCATAGACACCAAACTGAATATGCTGGTTGTTGGGGTCAGTATCCTAATTGCCCTGGGCGTTATTGACAAGGTGTTTTAAAGAAGCGCTGGCTTAATCAGAGTTGCCTTGAGTTTCAGATATTTTCGCCTCCTCCCACAGTTCTTCCATTCTCTCCGGCGACGCGCTTTCCAGGTCGTCCCCTACTGCCTCAAGGGTGGATTGAATATAGCGGAAACGCTGTTCAAACCGAGCATTTGCCTGACGTAGCGCTGTTTCGGGACTGATCTCAAGGTGCCGGGTCAGATTGACTGTCGCAAACAGCACGTCACCCAACTCGGCTTGCAGGCGGGAATGTCCTTGCGCTTCGGCCATGGCCTGTTTTAACTCATCGATCTCTTCTTCCAGCTTGGCCAGCACCAGCCCGGGATTATCCCAGTCGAAGCCGACTCTGGCGGCGCGTTTTTGCAGTTTTTCCGCGCGCAGCGTTGCCGGCAGGGCGCGGGCGATAGAACCCAGGTAATCCCCCCCGTTCTCCTCTCGCTTAATCTTCTCCCAGTTGTGCTTTACCTGCTCGACCGTATCCACCTGTTGTCCGGCAAACACGTGAGGATGCCGGCGCCTGAGCTTCTCACAAACACCGGTGACCACATCAGCAAACTCGAAAGCGCCGGTTTCCGCGGCCAGGTGCGCATAAAAGATAACGTGGAACAGCAAATCTCCCAACTCATCCCTGATTTCATCCATACTGTGACGCTCGACGGCATCCACCAGTTCGTACACCTCTTCCAGGGTGTACGGGACGATGGACTCCAGGGTCTGCTCGCGGTCCCAGGGACAGCCCGTATCCGGGTCGCGCAGGGCCGCCATGATGTTGATTAGTTCCTGAATAGCCTGTAATATGCTCATATTCCGGTATTTTTTGTGGCTTACTATAGAAGCTCTGACTTAATCAGAGTTTCCCTGTTTTTACGCACGTGATGGCAACCGGCCGGGGCCAACGGAAAGCCCGGCTGCGGATTACCAGATTAACACATGAAACCACTTATCTTGCGACTTGATATATCCGGGATGCCCGTCACCTGGATCCCATGGCAGGACGCTGTGAGTTTATATTGCCGTGACATGGTTGGCTGGACCGCGGGTGATGAAACGTTTACCTTCCATGGCGGCATCTCCAGGGCGAGCGGGTTACGTTCCAGCATCTCGATCAACTCCATCATTGCGATCAAACATTCGAGAAACCACAAACACATCTACCGCCACGTGCCGCCGTTGACCAATCGTGAGTTGTTCCTGCGTGACGCGCACCTTTGCATGTATTGCGGCAACAGCAGAGGCAGGGGCGGCGCCCTCACCCGCGACCATGTTATTCCCATTTCGCGCGGCGGCAAGGACCGTTGGTCCAACGTCGTGGCGGCCTGCCGTTCCTGTAACACCCGCAAGGGGAACAGGACTCCTGACGAGGCTAAAATGTCATTACTGGCAGTGCCTTACGTGCCCAACTGGGCGGAATATCTGGCCTTGTCCAACAGAAAAATACTGGCCGACCAGATGGAATTCCTGAAAACCCGGTTTTCCGGACGGAAGATGCCGTTCCATAGCCATTAACACTTGCCACACGGCTGTCATCAAGTAGAATGACCCCGGATGCGTGAGCAGTTTCCACCTGCCGGGTTTTGCCTTCTGATCACTACTGCGAGGAATGTTTTATGCGGATTATTGTCTGCCTGTTAATTTCAGCCCTGATGCTACCGGCACAGGCCATGGATAAATCGGGCAATTATGCGATATGGGGGAAGGGGCAAAAGTCCTGTTTCCGTTATCTCAATGAACATTCCCGGGACGGGGATGAAACCTACAGGGATTACGTCATGGGGTATATAACCGCTTATAACGCCATAAGCCCGGACACCTACAGTATTTCAAAAAGCATGAGCCTGGATGAGATCATGGCCTGGCTGGATGATTATTGCGAAACCAACAAAATGAGTGGGCTGGAACAGTCCCTGCTGGAGTTTGTCAGTCACCACCACGAAGGCCGCTACCGGCAGCCCCCCGGCAGAATAGGACGCTGACAGGGAACACCGGCTACTGCTACTACTGCTTGCCTTAATACCGATAGTTTGCTACAATATCTTGTGTTTAGTGTAATATTGCACCTGAAGTAACAAATTTTTTATCTGTCGATTGATTATCTTTGAAAAATACGTCATTATTGATGAATGCTTAAATCTAATGTAACCGGGCATACTGGAGAATACGATATGAAAAGAACTTTAGCTAAAGTCACATTTTTTGCAGCCGTGCTGATGATGTTGGGGGGATGCGCGACGGTTGAGCAGCTTAACGAAGTCAGGGCACTTGCTGAAAGCGCTCAATCCGCAGCGAACAGCGCAGCATCTGCCGCTGACAGTGCGACGGCTGCAGCCAACCAGGCCATGGATGCCGCCAGCGCTGCCCAAGCCGCGGCGGATGCGGCGAATGCCTGCTGCAACGAAAATTCAAGCAAGCTGGATCGCATGTTTGAAAAAGCGATGCAGAAATAAGCTTCACTCCAGTCTTATTGCCTGAATAAGCAGTCCCTTGTCGGTGCCTTGTCCCAAGTGCAAGGCGCCGCGGGGCTTTTTTCAGTGCCCGCAACACAGGTACAAAAGCCTAATTCCTAATTCCTAATTCCTAATTCCTAATTCCTAATTCCTAATTCCTAATTCCTAATTCCTAATTCCTAATTCCTAATTCCTAATTCCTAATTCCTAATTCCTAATTCCTAATTCCTAATTCCTAATTCCTAATTCCTAATTCCTAATTCCTAATTCCTAATTCTCATCCCCCACTCTACCAATCTCAACCGGGATACCGTCTCGCTTGTCGATCACGGATTGCGCCAGTTCCCAGTCTACCTGGTAGCCGGCCTCGCCGGTGACCTTTATCAAGCTGTTGACCACGCTGGTCAGGCTCCCTTCGAACTGCTCCGCGTCTTCCACCAGGTACGGATGGGCTTCAAGGTACAGTTTGTCGCCGTGCCTGCCAACCTTGTAGGGCTGGTTGATGATGCGTACCGGCGTACGTAGCGCCACCTGCCGGTACAGGCTCTCGATGTCCTCGGGATACAACCGAATGCAGCCATGGCTGACGCGCATACCTATACCGAACGGTTTATTGGTGCCGTGAATAATATATTCGGGCTTGCCCAGTCTCATCGCATAGTCCCCCAGGGGATTATCCGGACCCGGCGGTACCCGCTTCGGTAACGGATCACCCTGTTCGGCATGTTCCTTGCGGATTGATTCGGGCGGATGCCAGTAGGGATGGGTTCTCTTTTCGATGATGCGGGTATTCATGTAGGGTGTGGCCCAGCCCTGGCGCCCTACCCCAACCGGATGGGTGATTACTTCCCTTACCTCACCTGTTTCCTGCGCGGGGAAATAGTACAGGCGCATTTCCGGTATATTCAACACGATACCGACGTGGGGAGGATCCGGCAGGACATACCAGGTCGGCAGCATAATCTCGGCGCCCTGCCCCGGCAGCCAGGTATCCACCTCCGGGTTGGCCAGTTTGATCTCCTGGAAACCCAGGCCATGCGCCCTGGCAATATCCGGGAGGGTATCTTCGTGCCGGGCAGTCACTGTTCCAACCGCGCCGATTAACGAATCACCGGGATGCGCCAGGCTAAAGGAAACCGCGGCGCGGGCGGGAAACGTGATGACCATGCACGCCAGCACAAGCGCCGTGCAAAAACAAGCCGGCATACGTTGTGCCGACCCGCAAAAAAACCGGTGCGGGAGGATTGTCCGGTGAAAACCACGCACTCTCATCAGTGTTCCTTGAGTCTGGGCATTAATTCCACCAGGTTGCAGGGCCGGGTGCGATAGTCCAGTTGTTGCGCCATGATCTTGTCCCAGGCAGTGGCGCAGGCGCCGGCAGAGCCCGGCAAACAGAAAATATAAGTGCCGTTGGCCACGCCGGCAAGCGCGCGCGATTGCAGGGATGAGGTGCCTATCTCCTGGTAGGACAGGAAGCGGAATAACTCACCGAAACCCTCGATTTCCTTGTCGAACAGGACACTGACAGCTTCGGGGGTGCCGTCCCGGCCGGTCACGCCCGTCCCGCCGGTGGTCAACACTGCATCCACGCCGGTGGTGGCGCACCAGCGGCTTACTTGCGCACGGATTTGATAGATATCATCCGGCACAATGCTCTTTTCATGGAGGCGATGACCCGCCGCCTCCAACCTGCCCACCAGCAGTTTCCCGGACTTGTCGGTCTTCTCCGTACGTGAATCGGATACCACCAGCACGGCAATATTCAACGGCTTGAATGTTCTCTCGGACACGTTTTGCTCGGGTTAAATAGGAACAGTATAAACCAGGTTGGAGGTCATGGGTTAATTCGTCAGCCACCCATCTGCTGTGCGGTAATACCACAGCAGGCTCAGCGCGCGGGCGATGAAAAAGGCCATCAGGGCTGACCATAATCCGTGATTGCCAAGGTCCTGCAACAGGTACCAGCAGGGCAGGTAAACAATGAGGGTTGAAAACAGCATGGCGTTCCTGAGTTCCCGGCCGCGGGTGGCGCCGATAAAAATACCGTCCAGCAGGAAACACCAGACCGAGACGACGGGGGCCGCGATCATCCAGGGCAGGTACAGGTAAGCAGTTTCCCGCACTGATGCCAGGTCCGTCATCAGATTCACCAGCGGGACACCGGCCAACACAAACAACAGGGAATACAGCAACGCCAGGGCGCCACCCCAGAGCATGGCGGCATGAACCGAAGCGCGGAATTGCACCCGGTCGCCGGCGCCGACGGCCTTGCCCACCAAGGCTTCCGACGCATTGGCAAACCCGTCCAGGCCCAGGGCGACCAGCAACATGAAATTCATCAGCACTGCGTTGGCCGCGAGCACCAGTTCACCCTGTTGCGCGCCCTGCCGGGTAAAAAACGCAAACGCGAAGATCAGGCACATGGTCCTGATGAAGATATTCTGGTTCAGTACCAGCAAGGCGGTAAAGTCTTGCCGATCAAGAATGATCATCTTGCGCCACAGCCCCGGGTGCCGTTTCAATTCGCCGTAGATGAAATACGCCGCGAGTCCGCAACCGCAGTACTGGGAGATAACGGAAGCCAACGCCACGCCGCGCACGTCCAGGTGCAGTCCGAATACGAACACAATATCCAATACCATATTCAACACGCCGATGAGCAGGGTGACGTAGAGCGTGGCGCGGGCGTTCTGCATGCCCAGCAACCAACCCACGCAGGTCATATTCAGCAATACCGCCGGCGCCGCCCAGACGGCCCAGTAAAAATAGACTTCCGCGTTGAGCCTGACCTGTGCGCTACCGCCAAGCAGGTTCAGCCCCAGGTGCACAACCGGGGTCTGCAGCAACAGGATGGCCAGGGCGATGATGATGCCGAGGAAACAACTGTGCAGCAGCGCCGAGCGCAGGCGTTCAGGGTTGTGGCCGCCCCTGAGTTGGGCGACAACCCCCACCGTGCCCATGCGCAGAAAGCCCATCCCCCAGTAGAGGAAGCTGAAGATCACATTGGCCAGTGCCACCGCGCCGATGTACACCGGCGTATCCAGGTGGCCGACCACTGCCGTATCGACCATGCCCTGCAGGGCAACCGTGAGGTTGGACAGGATTAACGGCCCGGCCAGACGCAGCAGGCGGTTATGCGAAAGCAACGGGATGGGAGTCTGGAATTGGGAATTACGAATTAGGAATTAGGAATTACGAATCCTTCCATCCGCCGAAGAAGAAGTGTTCACTGATCGGGTTGCGTTTTCTCGGGGCAAATTCCCGTTCCTGGCGTTCTGCCGGGACATCCGCGCGGGCGGTTTGATAGCCGATGGCGATCATGGCCATGGGGGTATGCCCTGCCGGGACGCCGAATGCCTGTAAGGACTGTTCCGCATCGAAGCCGCCCATCTGGTGCGCCATCAGGCCCAGGTCGGTAGCCTGTAGAGACAGGCTCATGGCAGCGGCGCCGGTATCATACTGCGCCCACCTGTTGGGCTTGTCGTTATGCTGGAAATGATCCTGTGCCAGCGCCAGGATGAGCACCGGTGCATTTTGCGCCCAGTCCTGGTTTGCCTCTACCAGGCACGCCAGGGCAGCCTGCCAGGCTGCCTCATCCCGGGAACGGTCACAGATAATGAAGTTCCAGGGCTGCGCGCCATAACAGGACAGCGCCCATCTTGCCGCCTCGATACAGGCGCTGAGTTTTTCCGCTTCCACCGGCCGTGTGGCGTCATACGACACACCGCTCCAGCGCCGGGCGATAAGGTCATTCACGGGAACCGAGGTAAGGGCTTGTTTCTCAAACATGGTTATGTTTCCGTTGCTGAACAGGAGTGCCATTATACCTGTTCCGGCAACCCCTGTGTAACAGGCGGGTTAATCCCGGTGCAACCGGTCGATCGTGGCAACAGGCGTGCGGAAATTCATCACTACGATACCGGAGGAGACGATAAAGGTGAGCAAGGTGGCCAACTGGATCATATACGAGGTTTCCTGCGCTATGAAACGCGCCTGGGTTGCCAGCATCGCGATCAGGAAAGAAAATTCGCTGATCTGGCCCAACCGGTAACCCACTTCCCTGGATATTGCCCGTTTTTCCCCGGCTTTAACAAACAGCTTCTCAAAGATGACAGGTTTTATCACCAGGGCGCAGACTGCAAGCGCGCTCGCCGGGAATATGATCTCTGTAACAATATCCAGGTTGAAACTGGCGCCCATCGAGAAGAAAAACAGCACCAGGAAGAAATCCCGCAAGGGTTTCAATTTCATGGTGATGAACAGGGCGATGGGGCTGGACGCGAGGGTTATGCCGGCAATAAACGCACCGATTTCACGAGACAGCCCCAGCATCACGGCCACCTCGGCAACGGCCAGACACCAGGCAATGGCCAACAGGAAGATATATTCGTGGATCTGGTCAAACCGCTCGATCAACCTGACGATGACGTAGCGCTCGAAGAACCATGAGACGAGGATCAGCAACGGCAGCGTGAGTATCTGCATGGTGATATCGACCAGCAGTTGCTCGTTTTTCCCGTAGCCTTGCAGCATCAGCAGGATGATGATCGCAATCAAATCCTGGATCAGCAGCACGCTGATGATAATCTGCCCGGTATGCCGGTTATGCAAGGCAGAGGTTGGTAACAGTTTCACCCCGATAATGGTGCTGGAGAACATCATGATGGAACCGATCAGCACTGCTTCGGCCAGCGGGTAACTGAAACCCAGGGCAATGGCGAAACCGGCTGCAAAAAACAACAGCGAGCTCAGCAGGGTAACCCAGGTTGCCTCACCCAGCATCTTCCACAGTTCCTGGGGAAACAGGTCCAGCCCGAGCAGGTAAAGCAGGAACACGATACCGATATGGGAGATGTCGGCGATCAGTTGGGCATCATCAACCAGGCCCATGCCCCACGGCCCCAGGATCACGCCCAGCGCGATGTACGCAACGATCATCGCCTGGCGCGCGTACAGCGCCAGGGTAGCCAACACCGCCGCGCCGGTAAAAATCAGGAACAGGGAAAATTCAATCTCATGCAAGGGGGTCATGGGACATAAAATACCATGATTGTCCGCAGATGATGTAGATTTGATTTATCCGCAGATGACGCAGATTAACGCAGATTATTTTTTATGATTATGATCGTAGTAGGTATTTCTGCATTATCCCGTCATTCCCGCGCATGCGGGAATCCAGTAAGACAAAGTGTCGCCTCCGGGCGACACAGTATTTCACTGGATGCCGGGTCAAGCCCGGCATGACGAACAAGAGTACATATTTATTCACAAAAATTCATCTGCGTTAATCTGCGTCATCTGCGGATAACAGCGGTTTCCTCATCAGGTAAATGACGAGTAACAACGCCGGGGCGCCGAGTATGCCGGCGTACAGGAAAAACCAGGCATAGCCGGCGGCCTCGACCACGATGCCGGAGAAACCGCCGATGATCTTGGCGGGGAGGGTCATCAGGGAGGAGAACAAGGCGTACTGGGTGGCGGTATAGGTGGCATTGGTCAGGCTGGAGAGATAGGCGATGAAGGCCGAGGTGGCAAACCCGCCGCTCAGGTTATCCATGCTGATGACGACGGCGAGGCTGACCAGGTCGGGACTGCTCAGCGCCAGCCAGACAAAGAACAGGTTGGTAACGGGCACCAGTATGGCGCCCACCAGCAGCGGTCTGTAAATCCCGTAGCGCAACACGAGGATCCCGCCCAGGCCGGCGCCGAGAATGGTCATGAAAAACCCGAACACCTTGGTGACGTTGGCGATCTCGACCTTGCTGAAACCCAGGTCCAGGTAAAACGGGTTGGCCATCACGCCCATGGTAATATCGCTGAGCCGGAAGGTGCCGATCAGCAGCAGGATAAACAAGGCCAGCAAACCGTTCCGGCGGAAGAACTCGGCAAAGGGGCTGATCACTGCGCCGGAGAACCAGACAGCGAACCGGGTGAGTGCGTGAGCATTGCCCTGCAAGCCCATTTTTTCGGCCAATTCACCTTCCAGTTGTGCGGTAGTTGCAGAGACCGGATGATCCGGTTCGGCAATGAGCAGGGTGGTCAGCAGGCCTATGCCCATCAGTCCGGCCATGGTGAAGTACGCATACTGCCAGGACTGGGCCGCAGCAATGTAGAACGCGCCGGCCCCGGCCACCAGCAGGGCCACCCGGTAACCGAACACATAACTGGCCGCCATTGCCCCTTGCAACAACCGGTCAACAGCCTCAATGCGGTAAGCATCGATGGTAATGTCCTGGGTGGCCGACCCGAACGCGACCAGTAGTGCGAACAAGGCAATCTGCTGCAGTTGTGAGTGGGGATCGGACCAGGCCATCCCGGCCAGCCCCAGGGCGATCACAAGCTGGGCCGCCAGCATCCAGGCGCGGCGTTTGCCCAGGCGCCGGCTCAGGAGATAAAGCGGCATGCGGTCCACGACCGGCGCCCAGAATACCTTGATCGAATAGGTAATGCCTATCCAACTGAAAAAACCGATGGTGGACAGGGCCAATCCGGCATCCCGCAACCAGGCCGACAGGGTGGAAAATACCAGCAGGAACGGCAGCCCCGCCGAAAAACCGAGAAAACTCATGGCAATAACGCGGGGCTTACTGTAAACCGTCAGCGCCGCGCGCCAGTCTGTGCCGGGCTTTTCGATCATTGACACAAAGAATTAAAACGAATAGTTGCTTATGACAACTGTTTATTTACCACGATTTTGGAATCCGAAAATCATGCATTCAGCATTAACAAAAACAGTATACTCCCTTCCCCAATTCCTAATTCGTAATTCCTAATTCCCAATTTAGTCAAGTTCCTCCTCCGTCATGTGGTGCCGGGGGTGTACCGGCCGCATCAAGGCGTTGCTCACCAGCGCAACGGCCAGCAGCAGGGCCATCAGATACATGGTGCTGTTGTACAGGTTTGGAGTCGGGTCAACAGTCCCGGCGGGGGCAATATCCATGAGACTGGCGATGGTCACGGTTTTTGCTTCGATCAGCGCCGGCAACTGGTCTATGCCGGCGCCGAATGCCTCGGCAAATGCCGCCGGGTCGATCCTTGTCACCAGGTCATCAATGGCTTTGCCTACCGCATTTTCCCGCAGCGAGGTGATCGCGAGTGGTCCCAGCACGCCGGCGGTGCTCCACGCGGTCAGCAGGCGGCCATGGATGCCACCTACGTAGCGGGTGCCGAAAAT
Organism: Gammaproteobacteria bacterium; assembly: GCA_965116585.1. GTDB lineage: Bacteria > Pseudomonadota > Gammaproteobacteria > Eutrophobiales > Eutrophobiaceae > JAAXHV01. The sequence continues at coordinate 753,570 of OZ220714.1, forward strand.
ATCCGCCAGGTAGGCGGGAATGGTGGCAAAACCGCCGCCGTACATGGTGAAGATGATCATGGTGGCGGCATAGAAATACACCAGCCAGACCACCACGGGGTTAACGCTGACCTGCTGGGCGGTATAAGGAATGGAGCAATACAGCAGGATGCCCAGCGCAAAGAAGATCCAGTAGGTATTCCGCCGCCCGATGTAGTCCGAGGTGCTGGCCCAGATAAACCGCCCCACCATGTTGAACACGCTGATCATCACCACGTAGGTCGCGGCGAAGGCGCCGTCCACGATCTGCGGCAGCGTGGTGCCGAAGATTTCGGTCATCATGGTCTTGGCCACGCCCAGTACCCCGATACCGGCGGTCACGTTGAAACACAGCACGATCCACAACTGGTAGAACTGCCGGGTCTTCAGAGCCTGGTCGATATCCACGTGGTTACGCGTCATCATCCGCTTTTCCGCATGCGCTGCGTCCGGCGGTGTCCAGCCCTCCGGCTGCCAGTCGGGCTCCGGCAACCGGTAGGAGAATGCCGCGATCATCATAATGATGAAATAAATCACACCCATGGTGAAGAAGGTCTGGGCGATACCCACCGAGCCGGTGCCCACCAGGTACACGCCCTCCGGTCCCGGAAGCACCATCTGCGCCACTTCATTGGCGCCGACCACAACCACTTCACGCAATTCCCCACCGACTTCCGCAAAGCGCCGGCCGGCGCGGGTAATCAGTTCAAGGTCTGTCACTGCGCCGAGGTATTCAGGCGCGCGGTAATAATGCTTGATAAAAAATTCCTTCAGCGGCGCGCCGATCATGGCGCCGCCACCGAACCCCATGATCGCCATTCCCGTCGCCATGCCGCGCCGGTCCGGAAACCAGCGGATCAAGGTGCTGACCGGTGACACATAGCCCAGGCCCAGGCCGCATCCGCCCAGCACACCATAGCCCAGGTACAGTAACCATAACTGGTGCGTAACAATACCGATGCCACCAACGATAAACCCACCACCCCAGCAGCACGCCGACACCACGCCTACCATGCGCGGCCCCACCTGCTCCAGCCACCTGCCGGCAATGGCCGCGGCCAGCCCCAGGACGACAATCGACACGGTGAATATCCAGACAACGTCCTTCAGGCTCCAGTCATCGGCGGCGCTGAGCACCACCCCGACCTGCTTCACCAAAGCAGGATTAAAGATACTCCAGGCATACACCGAACCGATACACAGGTGAATACCAAGCGCCGCCGGGACGATCAACCAACGATTGAACCCGGGGTGTGCGATAATACGTTGTTTGGACAGGATGCCCGACATGATCTACCCCTTGTTGTTTGGACTCTATGCTCCCCGGACACCTGCAGCGCCTGGTCAGACCGGGGTGTAAATTGCGCTATTGTAACGCGAATGGAATTGAGGAACATCAGATTCATTCTGATGTTCCTGCGGTACAGGGATGTGCTATCAAAATCAATGGCATTATGTCATTGATTTTGATAGCACAAATCGGTGGAAAACCCGATTTGTGCATACTCTGACAAGTCCGGGATGGATTAGTCAGAGCTTGAAATGATCGAAAAATTTGCCTAATCTATACTATTACCCCGCGTGACGGGTTCCGGGTCACGTTTTTCAACTCTGAGACACGATGAGACAGGAAGACATACTAATCGACAATTTTGGCCGCACGGTCAACTATGTCCGTATTTCGGTGACGGATCGGTGCGACTTTCGGTGCGTGTACTGTATGGATGAAGAAATGCAGTTCGTGCCCAGGGCCAGGTTGTTGTCGCTGGAAGAGATCGCAGACATTGCCCGGGCCTTCACCGAACTGGGCGTCGGCAAGATTCGCATTACCGGGGGCGAACCGCTGATCCGGCGTAACATTACCAAGCTGTTCCATGACATAGGCCAACTGCAGGGACTGAAGGAACTGGTGCTTACCACCAACGGGTCGCAATTACCGAAACTGGCGGGCGAGTTGAAAGACGCCGGGGTAAGGCGCATCAACATCAGCCTGGATTCCCTGGACCCGGACAGGTTCAGACGCCTGACCCGCGTCGGGGAACTGGACAAGGTGCTGGCCGGCATCGATGCCGCGCTGACAACCGGCTTTGAAAACATCAAGATCAACTCGGTCATCCTGAAGAATCGCAATGACGATGAGGTGGCAGACCTGGTCAGGTTCGCCTCGGCACGCGGCATGGATATCAGCTTCATTGAGGAGATGCCCCTGGGCGTGATCGGTGAGCATGACCGCGCCGAAGCCTATTACTCCAGTGACGAAATCAAGGCTGACCTGGAACAGCGCTATACGCTGTTGCCCACTCTTGATACGACCGGGGGGCCTTCCCGTTACTACAGGATTGTGGAAACCGGCACCCGGGTGGGCTTTATTTCCCCTCACAGCCATAATTTCTGCGACAGTTGCAACCGGGTCAGGCTCACTTGCGAAGGACGTCTGCTGCTCTGTCTCGGCCAGGAACATTCCGTGGACCTGCGCCAGGTCGTGCGCGCCCACCCCGGCGACAGGGAGCGGTTAAAACAGGCCATCCGCGCATCCATGGCCATCAAACCCAAGGGACATGAATTCGATCTGGCTGCCAAACCTGTCATCTTCCGCCACATGAATATGACGGGGGGGTAAGCAGAAATGCGCCCCGCAATGACCGATGCGGGTATTGAGCCTACCATTGCCGTTGAAGCGGTCGATGAGTTCCGCAACGTGCGGGAAATGCACATTGCCGATGAACGCCCCCTGACCATTTACGTTGACAGCTACGAGCTCGTCACCTTGATGACCCTGGGCAAGACCCCGGAACTGCTTGCCCTGGGCTACCTGAAAAACCAGGGGATTATCGAGGATATCAACGAGGTTCGTTCGGTGCAGGTGGACTGGGAAGTGAACGCCACGGCGGTGACCACCTGGTCAGAGCGGGATGACTGGCGGGAACGCCTGGGGCCGAGAATAGTGACCACGGGTTGCGGCCAGGGTACGGTGTACGGCAATATCCTGGAGCAACTCGAGCGCATAGAATTGCCAAGTGTCCGCCTTAAACAATCGGATGTTTACGCCCTGTTGAAAAACCTGGCCCATTACAACGACGTTTACAAAAGCGCCGGCGCGGTGCACGGTTGCGCCCTGTGTTACGGCACGGACGTGTCGGTTTTCATTGAGGACGTGGGCCGGCACAACGCGGTAGACGCGATTGCCGGGCAGATGTGGCTGGAAAACACGCCGGGCCATGACAAACTGTTCTACACCACCGGCCGTCTGACCTCGGAGATGGTGATGAAAGTGGCGCAAATGGGTATCCCCGCCCTGCTCTCCCGTTCCGGCCTTACCCAGATGGGACTGAAACTGGCAAAGGACTTCGGCGTCACCCTGTTTTCCCGGGCCAAGGGGAATCATTTCCTTATCTACAACGGCGCGGAGCACATTGAATTTGACGTATCATTGCCGCCGAAACGCGCGGTTCCCAACTTGAAGAGCGCCGGCTGAATCATCCATCGGATAACTGGTACTCTTTCAACCTGATGCAGAAAACCAAAATTACCGGCGTTATTCTTGCCGGGGGAGAAGCCAGGCGCATGGGAGGCGGTGATAAAGGCCTGGTGGAGCTATGCGGCAAGCCGCTCATCGAACATGCACTGGCGGCCCTGTCCCCCCAGGTCGATACACTCATCATCAATGCCAACCGCAACCGGGAGCGCTATGCCGCCTACGGTTATCCTGTCGTCGCGGACGGCAGGCACGGCTTTCAAGGCCCGCTGGCCGGTATGCTGAGTTGCCTGGAAGCGGCGCAGACGGAGTTCCTGGTAACAGTCCCCTGTGATTCACCCTTGCTGCCTGACGCCCTGGTCGCCCGCTTGTTCCGGCAACTGAGCGCTGGGCAGGCAGACATCAGCGTCGCCCACAACGGCGCCAGGATGCAGCCGGTCTTTGCGCTCATGTCCACGTCCCTGGCGCCCTCCATGCAGGCGTTTCTTGACCGCGGCGAGCGCAAGATAGACCGCTGGTTCGAGCAACACAGACTGGCGATAACGGATTTTTCCGACCAGCCGGACTGTTTCAGGAATGCCAACACTCCGGCTGAACTGGCACAGATGGAGGGGATGATGAATGGCTGAACTCCCTGCAGTGCCGCTGATAGGCTTCGCCGCATACAGCGGCACCGGCAAGACCACCCTGCTGGTCAACCTGCTGGGAATTTTTACCGCGCTGGGCCTGCGCGTGGGCGTGATCAAACACGCGCACCATACGTTTGAGATCGATTATCCGGGCAAGGACAGCTATGAACTGCGCAAGGCCGGGGCCAGCCAGGTATTGATCGGTTCCAGGCAACGCTGGGCGTTACTGGTGGAAAACCGGCATGGAGATGACAAACCGCTGGAGTACCATATCCGCAACCTGGACCTGGATAACCTGGATCTGATCCTGGTGGAGGGCTTCAAACCTGAAGTCATCCCCAAAATAGAACTGCATCGCCCCAGCCTGGGACATGATTTACTGTATCCGGGTGATGAGAGTATCATAGCGATTGCGACCGACGCAGCCGTGTCCGTGGCGACGGAATTACCGTTGCTGGACCTGAACAATGCACAGCAGATCGCACAATTTATTATTGCTCGCTACAATTTAACAACAGCATAAAGACTTGTTAATCCTGTACATCCACGTTAATGACCAACATTGAAAAAGACCCCAGTTGCAGGGACGACTTTGACCCGAAGTCATTGTCGGCCGAGGCCGCGCTGGCGCAGATAAAAGCCGGCGCCAACCGCGTCAAGGGCATCGAGAAAATTGCCATACGGGAGGCGCTGAACCGGATCCTGGCGGAAGACATCCACTCCCGCATCAACGTGCCGTCCGGCGCCAACTCCGCCATGGACGGCTACGCGGTGCGTGGCACGGATATCCCCGCTGAGAACACGGCCGAGTTGACTGTACTGGGCACGGCCTGGGCCGGCAAACCGTTCGCAGGCAAAGTCACGCCCGGAAGTTGCGTGCGCATCATGACCGGGGCGATCATGCCGGCAGGCACGGATACCGTCATCATCCAGGAGGACGTACAGGTTACCGACTCCGGCATCGTCATTGACGGCAGCACCCGCACGGGCGACAACGTACGTCAGGCCGGCGAGGACATCGCGCTCGGTGACCTGGTATTGACGCAAGGCCGGCGCCTGAACCCCGCCGATATCGGCCTGATCGCCTCGCTGGGCATTGCCGAGGTGTGCGTGGTGCGCCGCCTGCGGGTGGCGTTTTTTTCCACAGGGGACGAACTGCGTTCCATCGGCGAGACCCTGAACGACGGCGCCATCTATGACAGCAACCGCTACACCTTGTACGGCATGCTGCAACGCATGGGCGCCGACATTATCGATATGGGCGTGATAAAGGACGACCTTGAGGCCCTGGAAGAGGCCTTTGCCATCGCCGCCGCCAACGCCGACGTCCTGATCACGTCCGGCGGCGTCTCCGTGGGCGAGGCGGATTACATCAAGCAAATCCTGGCAAAACTGGGGCAGGTGGATTTCTGGAAGGTGGCCATCAAGCCGGGCCGGCCGCTCGCCTTCGGCCACGTGGGCGATGCCGTATTTTTCGGCCTCCCAGGCAACCCGGTTTCCGTCATGGTGACCTTCTACGAATTCGTGCAGCCGGCCCTGCGCAAGATGATCGGCGAAGACAGCGCCGGCGCGCTGACCCTGAAAGCCCGCTGCGATTCCCGCCTGAAGAAACGCCCAGGCCGGGTGGAATACCAGCGCGGCATCCTGCAACAGGACAATGAGGGCAATCTGGTAGTCGTAAAAACCGGCGCCCAAGGCTCCGGCATCCTGCGCTCCATGTCGCAGGCCAACTGTTTCATCATCCTGCCGATTGATTCAAGCGGTATAGAACCGGGAATGTACGTGGATATCCAACCTTTTTCGGGTCTGGTTTGATTTGTGAATATGTGGAATTAGTAATACACGAGCAAAAGGACATGTTGCTATACGACGACGGCAATCCTTTTTAATCCTACCAAATCAGGTTCACATCTCTCCAAGTCCAATTCTAATGTAGTTATATCATCCTTGCAAATTTAATATTCTATGTTAAATTTGCAAGGATGATTAGGCGGAATATCGAGAAACATGTCTTTGCTGCCCTGCAGCGTCAGGCGGCGGTGGCCCTCATCGGACCGCGACAGGTGGGCAAGACCACATTGGCGCTGAAGCTGGGGGAGGCTCTGCCTTCGGTGTACCTTGACCTGGAATCACCGCGAGACCTTGCCAGGCTTTCCGAGCCGGAACTGTTTTTTGAGCAGCAGTGCGACAAACTGGTGGTCCTGGATGAGATTCACCGTGCGCCGGAACTGTTCCAGGTATTGCGTGGGGTCATTGATCGATCGCGGCGTCAGGGGCGGCGTACCGGTTTGTTCCTGATACTGGGCTCTGCTTCCATAGACATGTTACGCCAGTCAGGTGAGACGCTGGCGGGGCGTATTGCCTATATTGATATGTCGCCGGTTATGGTGACAGAAATCGTGTCCGGCAGGATGAATCAGGAACAACTCTGGCTGCGTGGCGGCTTTCCTGACAGTCTCCTTGCGTCATCGGATGGCGCCAGTCTGGCAGTGCGCCAGGATTTTATTCGAACTTACCTGGAACGGGATATCCCGCAATTTGGCCCGCGTGTTCCTGCTGAAACGCTGAGAAGGTTATGGACCATGCTCGCCCATAACCAGGGACAAATGCTGAATACTTCCCGGCTTGCGTCAAGCCTGGAAGTATCATCGCCTACCATCAACCGATATATAGACCTGTTGACAGACCTGCTGCTGGTACGGCGTTTAGAGCCGCTCCATGCCAATACAGGCAAGCGTCTGGTCAAGTCACCGAAGGTCTATATCCGTGATTCCGGTCTGGTACATGCCTTGCTTCGCCTGGAAACCGTCGATGACCTGCTGGGGCATCCCGTTGCCGGCCCAAGCTGGGAAGGCTTTGCCATCGAAACATTGCTTACAGCTAGCCAAGGCGCCAGTGTTAGTTTCTATCGGACCAGAGCCGGGGCTGAAGTTGATCTGGTATTGGACCTTGAAGGTAGAGACGGTCGCTGGCTGGTCGAAGTAAAACGCGGACTCAGTCCGAAAGTAAGCAAGGGATTGAGGAATTCGATAACAGACTTGTCTCCGGCGCGCACGTTTATCGTTTATTCCGGTGATGAAACATACCCTGTCGCCGAGGATATCGAAGCCATCGGATTGAGCAGTCTTGCCCGATTGTTGAGTAGTCTATAACTCGATATCCATCCCGTCGTAAGACACTTCCCAGCCGGCGGCTTCCACTGTCCGGCGTTCTTCGCTGTTGGCGAACAGGATCGGGTTGGTGGTGTTAATGTGGATGAAGATTTTCCGCTTGATGCCCAGGTCTTGCAGGGCGGCCAGGGTGCCGTCTTCTCCGGAGACGCTGATATGGCCCATGCGCTGGCCGGTCTTGATGCCTACGCCGTCGCGGATCATCTCGTCGTCCACCCATAAGGTGCCGTCGAAGAAAATCAGGTCAGCGCCGCGGATGCGCCCGGCGAGTTCCGGTGTCACCCGGGCGCAGGCCGGCATGTAGTAGAACGACTTGCCGCTGTTCCTGTCCCGAACGTGCAGGGCGATGGTGTCTTCATCCACGGAACCGAAGTCCTTGCCCTTGCTTTCATCTTCCAGCCACAGGGCCACCTTGCCGGGAACGGCAAACGGTGTGATGTCAATATTCATGGAACTGCCGTCCGGTTTCAGCAGTTCCAGCGGTTCATTCAAGGTCATGGGTGCGCGGCTGACGAATTTTGGATTCAGGACGTTGAATATGGTATTCGCCTGCAAGACCCCCAGCACCCGCTGGGTGGCGTAGATGCGCAGGGGTTGCGATTCGCGCAGGTTCAACAGGCCCGCCACGTGGTCCACGTCGGCATTGGTCAGCACCGCGCCCATGATCGGGCTGTGGCGCAGATCTTTTTTCGGATGCAGGATAGCGTTGTCGTTGATCTGCTGGCGCAGGTCCGGGGACGCGTTGAACAGGTACCAGTCCTCCCCATCGGCGCTGATCGCGATGGATGACTGGGTGCGCTGCGGCGCCGCAGGATCATCCTGCCTGGCGCGCCTGCTGTTGGGATGGTTGCAATTCCACTGCGGGTAACCACCCCCCGCGGCTGCGCCTAATACTCTGATATGCATAATACTAACTCCAGCGTGTTTAAATCGGTTTATCCGCAGATGACGCAGATGAATGAACCTGCGCTAATCTGCGGATAAATAGCCCGCAGTGTTGCGCTCGACCCAGCGTTCTCCGTCGCTCACCGCTTCCTTCTTCCAGAACGGCGCCTTGTGTTTGAGGTCCTCGATGATGAAACGGGTGGCGTCGATGGCATCGCCCCGGTGCGCCGCCCAGGCGGCAATCAGTACGATATCCTCGCCGACTTCGATGGCGCCGGTGCGATGCAGTACCAGAACGTCGTGCACGGCCCACCGGTTTTGCGCCTGCGCGCAGATCTCTTGCAGGTGCTTTTCCGTCATGCCCGGATAATGTTCCAGAGTCATGTTACGGACTTCCTCACCCTCGTTGAAATCCCGCATCGTACCGATAAAGATGCTGGCAGCGCCGGATTTGCCGGGACTGTCGCCGGCTGCACGGTAAGCGCCTGCTTCTGCCACCGCATCGAATGGCGCCGGTCTTAACTCCACCCGCATGGCTCACCCTCCGGTAACGGGAGGGAAGAAGGCAACCTCGTCTCCCTCTTTCAATTCAGGGTCGCCCTTGACGTGTTCCATGTTGATGGCTACCAGCATGGATGCGGGCATTTCAGTATCGCCACCGGCCCAGGCCCACACATCCGAGACCTTGAGGCCGGGCCTGAACTCCATCTGGTCCTCGGCGCGCCCCATCTCCTCGCGAATGCGGGCGAAAAACTTGACTTTTATAGACATGTGTTGCTCTGCGTGCCAACTCGTACGTGATGGCGTATTATAACCGCATAACGCACCGGGGATGAACCTTTATGGCAGAACTGACACATTTCAACGAGACCGGGGAGGCGCACATGGTGGACGTGGGCGCCAAGGACGCGACTCATCGCGTGGCCGTGGCGGAAGGGACGATCAGCATGCAGGACCGGACGCTGAGCCTGATCATGGAGGGAGGGCACAAGAAGGGCGACGTGCTGGGTATCGCCAGGGTTGCCGGCATCATGGCGGCAAAGAAAACCGCGGAGTTGATTCCGCTGTGCCATCCCCTGGCCCTCACTCATATCGATATCAGCCTTGAGCCCAGTCCCGATGAACGCGTGGTACATTGCCGGGCGCAGGTCGAGACCATCGGCCCGACCGGGGTTGAAATGGAGGCGCTGAACGCGGTGCAGGTGACCCTGCTGACAATCTACGACATGTGCAAGGCCGTCGATCGGGGTATGTGTATCGAGACGGTGCGACTCATGAAGAAATCGGGCGGGGAATCCGGCGCGTGGTCGCGCCTCAGCTAGTCAGGCGGCGGTAGATGTCAGAGACCTTGTAAGGCAGTTTGCGCACGTCGTCGATCACCGTGTAGTTGGCGCTGCCGTACATGTAAGGCAGGTACTCCCTGGCCTCGTTGTCGATGGTGATGCAAAACGGATAGACACCATCGGCACGGATTTCCGAGATGGCCTGGCGGGTGTCTTCCATGCCGTAACGCCCCCGGTAACCACCGTAATCCTCGGGTTTGCCGTCAGACAGGGTGATCAGCAACCTGGAGCGGGCGTTCAACCCCTGCAAGTATTTCCCCAGGTGGCGGATTGCCACGCCCATGCGTGTATAGGTCCTGGGTTTGATGCCGCTGATCCGGGCCCGCACCAACGACGTGCAGGCTTCCTCAAACTTCTTGACCCGGTAGATTTCACAACGCTTGTGTGTCCTGCCGGAAAATCCGTAAATGGCGTAAGGGTCGGATAACATCTCCAGGGCCTCACAGAGCAACACCAGCGCCTCTCTTTCCACCAGGTTGACCCAGCCCCGGGTGGAACCGCTCATATCGACCATGAACATCACTGCCACGTCACGCCGGCTCCGGTGGAAATAACTGTACAGGTTCTCACTCATTTCCAGGCCCTGCCGGTGGTCGGCACAGGCTTCCACCAGGGCGTCAAAATCGATCTCATCGCCAAAGGCCTGACGCTTGCGCTGTTCGTAACCCTCGGCCAGGGTCTCGAACGAGCGGCGCACCGAGCTTAGATGAAAGCGGTATTTTTCCAGTGTTGTGGCAAAAAAATCGTCATGGACCGGCGCGACGTCAACCTCGGTCAGGGCACAGAATTCGTTTCGATAGCGTTGTCTGGTGTAATCCCACTCCGGGTAATACAGCGGGTTTTGCAGGTCGTAACCCGCAGGCACAGCCTGGCTGGCCTCATTCGAACCGGTTTCAGCAACCGGGTAGCCGGAATAGCCGCCGCTGACCTGCAGGTAGTCTTCGGGGAGTCGGCCCAGGTCCTGGATGATCGATACCAGTAACTGCTTCACCCCATCGTTGGCAACAAGTTCCCGTCCGCCAAAAACCAGCGTCAAAGCGCCGGCTCCCTGGCTTGTGTTGACACTGGCAACGCCCGGGTCAACCCCGCCCAGCGTCCAGCGCGTGCCGTCCAACGCGTGCGTGTCGGCCATTGCCGGACCCGACTGCTCCTGACTGAGTTGTGCCAGCGATTGCAATAATTTGTGCCGCTCCTGTTTTACCCGCTCCCGCAGCTTTGTCAGCGCGGTTTCCGGGAAGTAATCGCCATGATAGGCTTTGCGCGCCGGGAGCGGCTGGTCCATGTTACTGCTTATCCTGTCCACGCTGTCCATGGCGCCGGCGTCGGCGTGCAGCAACTCGCGGTTGGCGCGGGACCAGGCCAGGTACTGCGCATTGTCGGCTTCATCGAGCCGCTCAAGACGTTGCAGTTCCCGGTACAGTCCCGGAAAATCCCGGGCCAGGCGCGCCTCCAGACGCAGACTCTCCAGGGTTGCGAAAACAGGCAGGGCGCAGGACAGCCCCGGCAACTGTAACAAGCGTTCCAATACGTCCAGACGCCAGCCACCGTAACGATTCTGCGCCCAGTGATACACCGCGGTCAGCTTGTACAGGGTTTCATTGTCACTGCGTGTGTCGAAGACATTCAGGAAAGCCGGCAGGAAAATCAACTCCGTGTCGGTAAATACATGCTCTCCGTTGGTGAGGCGCAGGGGGCGACCGCCCAGGCCGGTCAAGTACTTCTCCAGGAATGGTTTTAACGCGTCCAGGTCCACCCCGGATTGGCGGGCGCGGTAATCCTCGGCAAATGCGTCCAGGTTTGCGATGACCTCAATGGCTGCGCCCAGGCCGCGTTTGTCATAGCGGTCCAGGATTGCGGTCAGCCAGGCGTCAACACCTTCAATCTTCAACAGCGTCAAGGCCCGCTCGAGCCGGGGTGCAAAATGCCCCAGCAAATCGGGATGATCCTGTTGCAGAAGCTGTAACCAGCGCTCTATGCGATGTCGCGCCGCGGGGTCAAGATCCGGCAGTGATCGGACCAGCTCCTCCCCGGAGGTTCCCTGAGACAGGCCGCCTCCCACCGCGCGCTGCACATGCGCGGGGATTTGAACTCCCTCCTGAGCAGGCACTGGCGCAGAACCGTCCATCAAGAGATAGGCAGGCTATAGCACCGAGGCGCAAAGTTCCCTGACTGTTTTCAGCATTTCCTCGTCGTCTGTGAGCGCCTGGTTTACCGCGGTTTCACAGGCTTGCCCGGGGGCGATGCCATACCGGATCAGCCGGGCCGCGTTCACGATCAACCGGGTGCTGGCGCCTTCAGTCAGCCCATTGTCTTTCAGGTTCCTGGTCATGCCGGCAAACCTGACTAACATGGTGGCCGTGGCCGCGCTGACGCCCGTTTCCTGCACCAGGATTTCCGCTTCCCGGTCGGGCTGGGGGTAAGAAAAATCCAGCGCCACGAAGCGTTGCCGCGTGCTCTGTTTCAAGTCCTTGAGCACGCTCTGGTAGCCGGGGTTGTAGGAAATGGTCAAACAGAACTCCGGCGGCGCTTCCAGTAGTTCGCCCAGTTTTTCTATGGGCAGGAGGCGCCGATCGTCACACAAGGGATGGATGACTACCGTGGTGTCCTTTCTGGCTTCCACGATCTCGTCCAGGTAACAGATGGCGCCGTTGCGCACCGCCCGCGTCAGTGGACCGTCAACCCAGACAGTTTGCCCGCCCTTGATCAGGTACCGCCCGACCAGGTCGGAAGCAGACAGATCATCGTGGCAGGATACCGTGATCACGGGCCGGTCCAGACGCCAGCTCATGTATTCCATGAAGCGGGTTTTGCCGCAACCGGTAGGGCCTTTGAGCAACACCGGCAGGCCATTATCAACGGCTGCCTCAAAGATACTTATCTCATTGCCGGCGGGCTCATAATACGGTTCCTGCCGGATGGCAAATTCTTCAAACCTGATGGGGTTGGCGCTCATCGGCGATCTCCGGACTGAATGATATTGCGCGCGGGGTAAACAGGTCGCGCAGGGGTATCAGCCATACTTGATGTACTTGAAGCGCTGGTCGTCCGGCGTGCCGTCCAAGGCGCTGTCTTCATCCACGCCCGGCTGCCACATGACCACTTCCTCGATCTTCTTTGCCAGTTCGAAGTCCTTGTCGGTCACGCCTTTTGCCGCGTGATTCATCAGCTTGACGATCACGAACGCGTAGCTTGCGGTCAGGTCGGGGTGGTGCCAGGCCGCTTCGGACAGGTGGCCGACCGTGTTGATCACCATCAGCGTGCCTTTCCAGCCGCTGGTCTTGTACCGGCGCCGGATCCAGCCGTCCTCGTAATACCAGTGCGGCAGTTCATCTTGCAGCCGTTGTTCTATCTCTGCCACCTCGTAGGTGGCGTCCTTCGTTGCTTTGCGCCATTTTGCCATGGTTATTCCCCGGTATGGATCGTTTATTCAGACGGATATTGTAGCAAATTGCCGCTTGCGGGGGATTAGCTTCCTGATGTCGGCAACGTTTGCGCCGTCTAGCTGCGAAGTACGCCGGCGCTGCTTGCACAGGGCGCCGCGGAATCCCAGGTAGTCCGGGCCGATGTGCAGCAAGGGCGGGATGTCCGCCCGGGTGAGTGACCCCGCCAGGCCGGTCATCAGCCCTGCCTGTTCGGCCTTGCGGACGAACTCCGCCAGTGTGCCGTCGTCCAGCTTGTCCCGCAAGTTCCCGTTTGCCTTCTCGCAGGTATCCAGCATCACCCCCGTGATGCCGCCGCGCCGGAGCCGCTTGAAATCGATGTCAGGAGGATACAGTTCGGCAAAAAAGACCAGGACAATGGAGATGCCCCTGCCCGTGAGCCTGTGCAGGACGGACAGCATGAACGGCGAGATGGTCCTGTCAAACACTCCGACCTTGACGATATCAACCCCGCAGGCGTGCATGCCGATGACGGCGGTCTCCAGTTCCGCGGCATAGACCGGGAGGTCGCCCACAGTGGCGCTGAGCAAGGAATTTTTGTCCGGCAGCGACGTAATGGCGCGTACGCTGTCTTCATCCAGCGCGCCCAGCGCGCCCCTGGCCGGGTCTTTCAAATCTATCACGTCCGCGCCCTGGGCACGGACCAGTTGCGCCTCTTCCAGTGATGAGACGCTGGCAAGGAATCCCGTCATGAATTTACCTTCTATTTACCATAAAGCAATTTAACATGGATGGGCAGGATTTTTATTATTCATCTGCGGATGAATAATAATTCTCGACCTTTTCCAACAACCATCGCCACGCAGTCTGTTCATTCTCCCCGGCGGTTTTGCCGATGGCGATGCTCAGGTATTCCAGTTCCGAACGGATTTTCTGTTCCGGCAACATGTGCAGGCGGCTCACCAGTATCGCTGCTTCCAGCACCGCGGCCTGGGCGCGGTTGAAGCCGCGGAACGGCCCGTGGGTGGCGGCATACACCGCCCCGCAGGTAAATACCGGGCGCAGTTCGTCATCCTTGCTGCTCTCTACCCGCACTTCTACATGGGAAAGGGCGCCGGCCAGGCGTTTGCCGGCGATATGAGTCGCTTGCACCAGCGGCCAGTCATGGCGACCGGTCAGGCAGCCGGCAATAATCAGGACATCTGCCGTCGCGTTAATCACCGCCACACCGGAGTGTAACAGGTTATCCAGGGTCCGTGACGGCTTGAACGGCGCAATCAGGTATTTTTCCTGTTCCTGGCGGATACCCATGGGCGCGATATGCACGGTCCCGTCCGGGTTCATGGTGGTAATGACCGTTTCGTAAATCATCGCGACTTGCGTTTTCTTGCCTGTAATGTTGAACCGGCGGGTTTGTATTCACCGGCGGGGTGGGCCTTCATGTCGTGCGCGGACTGCATACGCTGCTCCCGCTCCGCATCCGCCTCGGGGACAACCGCCACTCCCCAGTTCAGGTCCTCGTCCTGCACGTAACGCTTGCCCAGTTTCAGGGCGGCTTGCGCCTTCGCCAGTTCGACGCCCATGTAGAAAGCATGAGGCGCATCCTCTTCCAGCAGTTTCAGCGCAGGGAAGAATTCATAGGGGTCCCGCCCCGTTACCAGGCCGTCCCGGTTGAACACGTGGATGCCTTCCGGCGTTATTTCCACCCGGTAACTGGGGTCGGTGATCTGGTCGGCCAGTTCCCTGATCTCGCCCAGGTCATAGGGGAACGGCTTGCGTTCATGGCCGGTTAACAGGCCGCCGTCGATGCCCTTGGGCAGCCCCTCATCCTGTTTTGCCGCGTACATGATGCGCCGGGCCAGGTCCAGTTCGCGCACCACTGAGCAGGCATGGGGACTGACTTCCGTCGCCAGCACGTGGTTGATGTCCAGTTCCGATATGATGCCGCACAGCATGGCATTGATGCCGCCGGTATCCGCCTCGGTCAACTCGGTCAGGTTGCCGGTCCCCATCATGATCTCGATGCCGGGATAGCGTTCCCGCAAGGCGTGGTAGCGCAGGATGGAAGCAGTAAACCCGAAGTGGACCGGGTCCAGGATACTGTCGGCAATGAATGGTTTATCCTGCTCCAGGAACTTGTCCACCAGCCGGTACAGGGAAGGCATATCGGTGTGCTGTTCCGGGATCAGGATGGGTATCGCCGCCGTCTCAGCGGCGATCCAGGCGCTGCCTTCATGCAGGCTCAGCAGGTAATCCGCGCCCGCGTTGGCGCCGCGCAGCAGTTCCTCGTTGTCCAGGGAATCGACGCTGACCGTGTAACCTTCCCCATGCAACGCCTGCACGGCCTCTTCCAGGTGTGGGAAAGGCGTATCCGGCAGGCAACCTATGTCGATCACGTCGGCGCCGTCCCTTTTGTATCTTGCGGCCCTGGCCAGGATCTCATCTACGCTGACCTGCGGCGCCTCCACTATCTCGGCAAAAATGCCCATACTGTAATCATCCAGGCTGACCGCCTGTGCCTCACGCCCGAAAAAAACGGGCAGGTCCTTGACGTCCACGGGACCGCGCTGCACCGGCACGCCCAGGGTCCCGCGCAACGCTTCAAGGTCACCCTGACACAGCCCCGGCACCACGATGCGATCCACCCCCTCCAGGTCACGGAGGCGGCGGCCAATCATTTGCGCGGTCATCAGCGCGGCGACGCTGACACCGATGTTTCGTATCTCGTAGTCGAACTCTACCGGTTGCAGCGCATCCAGCACGCGCTGCAGGCGTTTTTCAGCAAGTTTGCCGGTCAGGAAGAGGATGTGTTCGGTCATGGTGATTTATCCGCAGATTGTGATCTATCCGCGGATTAGCGCAGATTAACGCAGATGAAAAAAACATGAAAGCTGGAAAATCGCTTCATAATTGGTCTATAAGAGCCAATCCAATTGTCGAATGGTTTAATATAACGACTTATCCTGTTATAATTGTATTCTTGATAAACTCATAACTTATTGTTTTATATGCCTTGTTTTTTCTGCATGGAACACTGCAAGAACTGGCATGGTTTTCGCTCTTTTTTAGGAGCAGATAAATAAAGAGGCGTAAATGGGTATTACTGAAACACAGGCTCCGTGGTCGCGGCAGGAATTTGAACAGCGCTTGCGTGACAAGGAGAAATACTACCATATTCATCATCCGTTCCACGTGCTGATGAATTCAGGGAAACTGGACAAGCCGGCGATACAGGGCTGGGTGGCGAACCGGTTTTACTACCAGACCAGCATCCCGGTGAAGGATGCCGCGATCATGGCCAACTGCCGTGAGCGGGACGTCAGGCGCCAATGGGTGCAGCGCATTATCGACCATGACGGCCAGGAGGGCGAAGACGGCGGCATCGAGGCCTGGCTGCAACTGGGTGAGGCCGTGGGACTGGAGCGGGACGAATTAATCTCCGAGGAACGCGTGCTGCCCGGCGTGCGCTTCGCCATCGACGCTTACTATAACTTTGCGCGCACGGCCACCTGGCAGGAAGCAGCCTGTTCATCGCTCACCGAACTGTTCGCCCCGAAGATACACCAGAAGCGCCTGGACAACTGGCCGCAGCATTACACCTGGATAGACGCGCGGGGATACAACTACTTCCGCAAGCGCCTGAGCGAGGCCAGGCGGGACGTGCAGCACGGCCTGGACGTTACCCTGGATTATTTCAGGACCCGGGCGGAGCAGGCGCGCGCCCTGAACATCCTGCAACTGAAGCTGGATATCCTCTGGACCATGCTGGACGCCATGTGGATGGCCTATATTGAAAACAAGCCGCCTTATCACTGTGTCGAACATCCTGAAATCGCTCCGACCTTCCGCTTCCAGTGGGAAGAGGCCCAGGACTGTTACGTCATCCTGTACCCGGAGGGTATGGTCAAACTCAGCGGCAGCGCCGGCGAGATTATGAAACGCTGTGACGGCGTCAAGAGCACCCAAGAGATCATCACCGAACTTGAGGGTACCTTCCCCGGAGTCGACCTGAAAGACGACGTCCATAACTTTTTAGACAATGCGAGGAATAATGGCTGGATCAGATACAAAGCGTAGCCAACCACTCTGGCTGCTGGCCGAACTCACCTACCGCTGCCCGTTGCAGTGTCCCTACTGCTCCAACCCGGTGGAGATTGCCAAATACAATGATGAACTGAGCACCGAAGACTGGATCAGGGTGTTGCAGCAGGCACGCAAGATGGGCGCCACCCAGCTTGGCTTCTCCGGCGGGGAGCCCCTGGTGCGGCGCGACCTGGAAGAACTGATCGGCGAGGCGCGGCGTCTGGGTTACTACACGAACCTGATTACCTCCGGGGTAGGGATGGACCGGGACCGGGTCAAAGCCTTCAAGGAAGCGGGCCTGGACCATATCCAGATCAGCTTTCAGGCCAGTAATGAAGAGTTGAACAATTTCCTTGGTGGCACGAAAAGCTTCCGCCACAAACAGGAGATGGCCAGGGTGGTCAAGGAATTTGAGTACCCCATGGTCCTGAACATCGTGCTGCACCGGAAAAACGTGGATCAGATACGGGACATCCTGGATATGACGGTGGAATTGAACGCTGATTACGTGGAGCTGGCCAGCACCCAGTATTACGGCTGGTCCAGGGTCAACATCGACCAGTTGCTGCCGACCCGGGAGCAACTCGCCCGGGCTGAAGTGGTGGCGCAGGAGTACCAGGAAAAGATGAAGGAGCAGATGAAAATCATCTACGTCATCCCGGACTACTTCGAGAACCGTCCCAAGGCCTGCATGAACGGCTGGGGGTCGATTTTCCTTACCATCGCCCCGGACGGCAGCGCCCTGCCCTGCCACGCCGCGGCCCAGTTGCCGGGACTGGAATTCCCCAACGTCAGGAACCACAGTATCGACCATATCTGGAACGATTCCGATGCCTTCAATAAATTCCGCGGCTTTGACTGGATGCAGGAACCCTGTCGCAGTTGCCCGGAAAAGGAAAAGGACTTCGGCGGCTGCCGCTGCCAGGCTTACATGCTCACCGGTGACGCCACTAACGCCGACCCCGTGTGCGACAAATCTCCCCACCATGGGGAGTTACACGCCGACGTGGAACGGATTGACAACTTGTCGGGCACAACAGAGTTTGAAAGCAAACCGCTGGTGTTCAGGAATATGAAGAATTCGAAGGAATTGATAAGGGGTGAGGTTACAGTTTAACAGGTCGCCCTCAGGGCGACACATCTGATTACGTCCCTGTGACTGGTTACCGGCCATTCCCTGGCCGGTATGACGGACGGGTGCGTAGCGCCCAGGCCACGTCCAGGGCCTGGCGGTTTTCCTTGATGTCATGCACGCGTAACAGGTGGACACCGGCCAACACGCCCAGGGTGGTGGTGGCGCAGGTCGCACCTACCAGTTCACGGTAGCTTGTTATATCGCAAATCGATCCCATGAAGCGCTTGCGGCTTGCTCCCAGCAACACCTTGTAGCCGGTGGCCGTGAAACTGTCCAGGTTCACGATGATATCCAGGTTGTCGCGTTTGGATTTGCCGAAGCCGATACCCGGGTCGATCACCAGGTTCTCCTGCCTGATGCCCGCGTCCATGGCAACCTCGGCGCGCGCCAGCAGGAATGTCTTGATTTCCTCCACAACATCCTCGTAATGCGGGTTATCCTGCATGGTCCTGGGGCTTCCCTGCATGTGCATGATGATGTACGGGATTCCGGCCTCGGCAGCCAATTTGAACATGCCGGGGTCGTCCCGTCCTGCCGAGACGTCATTGACGATGGTCGCGCCCTGCTCCAGCGCGGCGCCGGCGACCCGGGTTGAGGTCGTATCGATGCTGATGGGAATATGCGCGGGTAGTTGTCCTTGCAGTTCCCTGATGACCGGTAGCACGCGCTGCAGTTGTTCCGCTTCCGTGACGCGCTCCGCCCCGGGACGGGTGGATTCGCCACCAACGTCGATAATATCCGCACCCTGCTCCGCCATCCCCAAGGCGTGGGCTATGGCAACCTCCGCGGCATGATGCAGACCACCATCGGAAAAACTGTCCGGGGTCACGTTCAGGATACCCATGAGCAGTGGTTTAGCCCGCGAATGTCTACGTTCCGATTGCCGGAAGCTTTCACTCATGAGGGGCTAACCCAGTTTACGGGCAAATTCATCGGTCGCAGTCACCAGGGCATCGACCATAACGGGTTCACCTGCCAGGTGCCCGCCTTCCCGGACAATTACCAGTTCCGCATCGGGCAGCGCCTGGTGTAACGACCAGGAGGTATCCAGGGTACAGGTCAGGTCCCGGCGCCCGTGGATGATCCGGATTGGTACCTGCGGGAGCGTCGCTACATTATCCAGGATTTGATTCTCGGCGATAAAATAACGATGCTTTGCGTAATGAGTCTCTATGAGGACTTCACAAACCGTCTTGTCCACGTTGCCCGGCGTATATTCTCCCACCCCCGGCAACAGGTAGGTCACCAACCGTCCCGCCCATTTCGACCAGGTCAGGGCCGCGGCTTCCTGTATTTTTCTGTCGGCGCCGTGCACACGGGTATGGTAGGCCGTAATCAGGTCATCTCTCTCGGCCTCTGGAATGAGTTCGGTAAACTCCTGCCAGTAGTCGGGAAAGATCATGCTGGCGCCCTGCCTGCCGAACCAGTCCAGGTCTTTCTGCCGGGCCAGGAAGGCGCCACGCAGGATCAATCCCAGCACCCGCGACGGATGCGACTGTGCGTAGAGCAAGCCCAGGGTAGCACCCCAGGAGCCACCGAAGACCAGCCACTGCGCGATGCCCAGGTGTTCCCTGATCCGCTCGATATCCTGCAACAACTCCGGGGTGGAATTATGCCGGGTCTCGCCGGCCGGCGTGGAGCGGTTGCAACCGCGCTGGTCAAACAGCACCACCCGGTATTTTTTCGGATTGAAGTAACGCCGATGGTTCTCATTACACCCCGACCCCGGTCCCCCATGCAGAAAGATGACCGGAATGCCGCGTGGGTTACCGGCTTCCTCCACATAGACGGTGTGCACCGGGTCCATTTCCAGGCGGTAGCGCTTTAACGCATCGATTTGGGGGTATAATTCTCGCATGGAAGTCCGATTTCGCCGGAGGCTGCGCAAATACTGACCGGGCCGGTCTTAGATCTCGCCCAGTATCTCTTCCCGCTTCTGCTGGAATTCCTCGGCACTGATCAGTTCCTTGTCGCGTAGTTCCTGCAAGGTCAGCAGTCGCTGCTCGACCGTCTGCTTTTGAGCTTCTCCGTTTGAGGATTGCCTTTCCTTGCGCAGCTTCGCCATTTCCAGGCGCATTTCCCGCTGCTCCCGCGCCAGCCTGGCCGCCTCGGCCTGCATGGCGGCACTGGCTGCGGTTTCCTCCGGCACCGTTAGTCGCGCTTTTTCCGCCAGGTACACCGTGGCCGCCTGTTCCAGGTCTATCTCTATCCAGTCCCGGCGCGTTTTCTTCCCGTCCACGTGAGGTTCGACACCTGCCCGGGCCACAATTGAACCCTTGAAACCGGCAGATTTGGCGCGGCGACCGTGCCTGAAATATTGCTTTGTTTCCGTCACTCCGTGACTTTTCTCAACCGTTTCCTTGAACCTGTCTCCTTCACTGTCATAATCACCGACGATAACGTGCAGTTTGCCATCCAGGTAGAACACCCGTCCGCCCGTATAACCCCTGTTCTGAATAAGAAGGTATTTCTTTTCGGAACGCGCCAACACAAACACGATGTCCTGATCCGGTCTGGCTTTGGACAGGCCGGTGCTGATGTACTGTCCCAGCAAGCGGGACTGTTGCAGGGAAAACAGTTTGTTGAGTTTCTTTTTCTTGAAAAATCCCCCACCGGACCAGGCATCGATTCCCTCAAGCGCACTGGTGACCTGATTTACGTTCAACTGCACCGGATGCTGATTCGGCGGTGTCACGTCCTTCTTCGACTGATCCTGCTCCGTCAACCGGATATACAGGTTGCTGCCGGACTTCCACAACACTTCATCATTGGTGCCGAAATTGGGCAATAAATCTGCCTGGATAATGCCTGCGTATAACAGCAGGAATACATACAGGGGGCTGGTTTTGGTGATATTTTTCATTCCTGGGTTTTACATCACGGCGATTTTGGCGATCATTATAAAACAGGCGCACGGGGTGCGCCTGTTTAAATTACCTGCTTAAATTAAGGGAAAGTGAGTTTTACCCGGATGCGCGGTTGTGGGTAATTGCTTCACGCAGACCTTCAAACAACCCCTCCATGTGCGCCATTCGTTCGCGCAGTTCTGATATATCTTTTCCCATCGTGTTGAGTTTTGGCATGATCAATCCAGCCAAGACCAGACCTGTACCAATTATGCTATAAAATTCAGGGCTCATTTTCCTATCTCCTTATCTCTGCCTGGTGAAATATCAGGCTCGGTGAATAAAAAACAAGGGGCAACACGTAAGTATCACCCCTTGCCTGTAACAACTTCCAAACTTTTACTCCATTTGGAACCCTTGCTCAGTGACCTACCAGAGCAGGAAACCGCCGATGGAGAAGGTATCGACGTCGTCCTGACCAAGCGTATCGTTGCTGTAATTGCCGTATTCGGCAATGACTTTCAGCCAGGAATTGACATCATGGTAAACACCAATGGTCCACAGGTCGCCTTGCAGTTCAGCATTGCCATAGGCATCGGCATCCTGTCGTGACTCACCATAGCCGCCACCGACCTTGGTGGTACCGTTGAAGGTGTAGCTGGCCTGGACATAGAAACCGTCATTGTCGGCTTCTTCACAACCCATGTCATTACAGGCAAAACCACCCAGTGCACCCGTGTTGAACAGCAAGGTGTCAAGCGCTTCGCCATCATAGTACTGACCCGTTATGCCAAATCCCTGCGCGGAGACCTGGGCGCCAATGTTCCAGCCTACAGTTTCCACGTCACCACCAGGCGTTGCTCCAGCTACAGGCATAATCTCCTGCTCTTGCCAGATAAAACCGGCCCAGCCACTGAAGCTACCGCCCTCAAAGGCAGAGTTGAAAGTTGCCTCGGCCTGGAATTGTGGGGTGTCGGTTTCTGAAGCCATGAAGCCATCAAGGGGCTCTTGCGGGTCAAAGATGCCCACAGACAACTGGAAGCCGTTCATGTCCGGGGTCTGGTACACGAACCGGGTGCGGAAATCGGGGTAGACATAGCCATAACCGATACGACCCAGACCGGTGCCGCCACCATCGGGGCCGGCCAGGGCGCCCATACCAAACAAGGTGATGTCCTTCAGAATGGACTGACGACCGAACAGGGCCAGGGTACGGCCTACGCTGATAGTACCGAAATCACCGGACACGTTGAAGAAAACTTCACGCATATCAATGTTGGACCCGGTTCCGAACACGCCTGATTTATTCAAGCGGCTACCCTTCTCGCTGGAACTGTCCACTGCGAAGGTAATCTGACCCGTGCCTTTCAGGCCATTAACCTCAGGGGTATTGACCGTCATGGTATGGAAGGAAGGCAGCAGACCTTCATTGAGGTGGGCGCTGTCTTCAGTGCCGAAGTCACTCTGGGTATAGAACAGGTTGATAAAGCCGCCGTAGCTGACTTCCCAACCGTCTGAACCGCCCAGAACCACTGCTGCATTGGTGGGCAGGCTTAAAGCACCTGCTAACGCCAACGTGCTCAGAACAGTTGCGAGCTTGGTTGTGTATTGTTTCATCGAATCTCCTCCTCAGGAAAAGTAGTAAGCAAAATGTGTAGTCTGGATTCTTTAGTTTGTGTCTAATTAGCTCTTGATCGGGAAGGATATAACATCGTTGGACGGATTGCAACACATTTAAGGTGCTTTTACAACGCTTTTTTTCGATTTTTTGGGATATTTGTCATTTTATTGTTTCTTTAATGCAACAAACGGCAGTTAGCCGGGAAAAAGGTTATCCACCCGTTACTGCGTTATTATAGATTATCTTTACCGGCTTTGTCGTTTTTTCGACTCACCCCCCTCCCCTCTGGTAGGCCAGATCGAAGCGTTTCAGGAAGGCTGCCTGCTCGGATGGGTTGAAATCGTGGAATTCCATGGTGACCGTCGTTACCGGAAATTCCAGCAGGCTGAGTTTTCTGATGGTTTCCGGCGCCAGGGTGATTGTCACCTGACCGGTGCCTGTGGTGATAATGATCCGGTTATCCTGCCGGGTAATGGCAGCCCCCTTGACAGCCCGTGGCAACAGGCGCAAGAACTCCTTGTGGGAGATGCTCATTTCCCGTGTCAACGTTTCGCCTTCACGCCCTGCTTACAGGCTCCAAAGGGGAGGAGCAAGGAAATTGTTGCAAGCTGGTGAGGGCATCTCTTAGCGGTTAGTGCTGAACTCATCAACGGTGAGGCCGGCAGACCTGATCAGGCTTCTCAGAGTCCCCTTGGCAACTTCCTTGTGGTCAGGTATAGACAGTGTTGCCATCTCCCCTTCCTTTGTCAAAATAATGTGGCTGCTTCTCCGCCGCGCCACATTCCAACCCAAGCCTTTGAAAATTCGAACAACTTCCTTTTAAAGTCGGCAGTACTGCCACTAGGCTGCGACCTCTATCTGCCAAGTCTCAATGGTCAATGGCAACCCTTTTTCTGCACGTACTTCAAGACAAAGGGAAATCGCCTCTTTAATGTTGTCCAGGGCCTGTTTTCTAGTGTTACCCTGACTGACACAACCTGGTATGGCGGGGCATTCAACAACCCATACTCCATCCTCATCACGATCTACAGTAATATTGAATTTCATAAACCTGGCAGCCTCCAAACGCCTTCCATCACTTTTTCCAAGAGTTTATAAACATGAGTCTTTAAACTCAACCCCCGGCTACCGGTGGCCATATTGCCAGGGTGTCTCCGTCGTTGAATACGGGTTTGTTGCGGTCTTCGGGTTTGATGTAGACGCCGTTCAGTAATACCAGGTGCGCCATTTCCCTGGGGACCTGATAGCTGTCGATTATCTCGTAGGCTGTGTTCTGTTCGGTTATTTCTATGATCAGTCTGTTGTTCACGGCGTCCGGGGGGAGGTAGTCCGTCAGGCCGGCGTAGAGTTTGAGGGTGAGTTTCAAATCAGCGTTGCGTTATGGCCGATGGACTGGGTTGCCCCCAGGTAGGCCTCCATGATCCGGGTCGGGTCGTGCAGCAGGTGGTCTTTCCATTTGCCCAACCTCAGTTTGGTCTGGATCAGGCCGCGTAATACGCCGACGTGATTGGTCAGGCCCAGCGCCTGGGCGCCGACCAGGACGTCATCCTGGAATTGCAGGCTGAGATAGCGGTATCTCTCCGCATCCACCAGTTCTACGGAGTCGCCGCCTTCGACGCCCATCCATAACCCGTAGGAGGTTGACACCAGGCCCATGGTGTCCAGCACGTTCATGTTGACGCTGCCCTGGTGGCGGATATCCCCGCCGCACATGTTCAGGGCCGCGAGCCTGCCATGGTCCGCAGCGGTGGGCTGGATGGCCTGTACGCTGAACTCCTCGGTGGAGAAATCCTTGCCCTGGCACACGTCACCGGCGGCGTACACGTCCGGGTGGCTGCTCTGCAGGCGGTCGTTCACCAGCACGCCGAAGTCGGTATCAATGCCGCTGCCTTCGAGAAAATCGATATTGGCGCGCACGCCCGTGGCGGAAATCACCACGTCCGCACCCAGCCGCTCGCCGTTGTCCAGCCGCGCCGTCAGCCGGCTGCCGCCGTTCTGTTCGATGGCTTCTATCCGGGTCGAGGTGAGCACGTTGACGCCCTTGTCCAGGCACCACTGCTTGATCAGGTTGCCGGCGGTCTGATTCATCATGCGCGGCACCATGCGGTCTTCCATTTCGATGACGGTCAGGTTCACCCCGCGCTCGGCCAGCGCTTCCAGGATGATGCAACCGATAAAGCCCGCGCCCATGAGGATAACGTCGGAACCCTCACTGGCGTTTTGCGCAATGTTTCTGCCGTCTTCCAGGGTCCAGCAGGAGTGGACGCCGGGTGAATCCAGGCCGGGGATGGGCGGCCTGATGGGGTGCGAGCCGGTGGCGATCAACAACTTGTCGAAGTTGACGGTGGCGCCACCCTCCAGTTGCAGCGTGTGGGCATCCGGGTCCACCGAGGACACCCGGTCCTGGATTACCTCGATTCCCTGGTCGGCATAATGGCTGTCCGACTTGCGCAGGTAGGTGCCGGCCTCATCGATGTTGTCGATGAGGTAGTACGGCAGCGCCATGCGCGAATAGGGCGGCTCTGTCTCATCGCCGATCAGCTTGATCGAACAGGAAGGATCGTTATTCCTGAGCGTTTCCGCTGCGATAACGCCGGCGGGGCCGGCGCCTATGATGACGTGTTGCATGTTTCAGTCTCTGGTAGGGTATGACTTCGTCATAGGTGTTTCACTGGATTCCTGCATTCGCAGGAATGACGAGCAATGGGGCCATTGTTGTTTCACTGGATTCCGAAGCAAGCCTGGAAAGAGCACCAGCCGGGGACAGGTTTAAGCCTGCCCCCTGACGCCGTGTGAAATCACGAACTTTCATTAAAGGCTGAGGCGTTCCCGGGTTGTATCGGTCGGCACGCCTTGCTCATCCCAGCCGCGTACTTCGTAGTACTTCGGCAACATCTCGTGCAACCTGTTGACATGACCCTTGGCCGGGCCGGTCTGGGCCGGTTCCGTCAGCAGGCGTTTCGGCAAGGTGTCGTCTGCCGCGGTGAGACCTGCCGCCAGGTTGAACTCGCGTTCCAGGTTCCAGATACGCTCGCCCGCTTCCAGCATGGTTTCCGGCGTCCAGTCGCCTTCGCAGGCTGCGGCCACCTGGGGCGCGATGTCTTCCAGCGTCCAGGCAAACGTGGTGAACACACACAGACCTGAGGAATCCACGATAGCGGTAGCGTCCTGGAAGGCTTTGACCAGTTCCGGCTTGCCCTCGGTGGCCAACGGGTCGGTCTTTTCCGGCACGCCCATTACCTCGGATGAAACGGTGTAGCTGCGCAGGTGGCAGGCGCCGCGGTTGGAGGTGGCATAGGTCAGCCCCATACCCTGGATGCCGCGCGGGTCGTAGGCGGGAAATTCCTGGCCCTTGACCGTCATCGACAAGTCCGGGTGGCCGTACTTCTCGCACAAACGCTTGGAGCCCAGACCCAGCTCCTGGCCGAAACCCTCGCCCTTGCAGGTCACCTCGGTCGCCCAGGCCAGTGCTTCGGCAGAACCGAAGATCAGTTCCACGCCGTCGGTGTGTTCCTTGGTGATGGCGCCGATCTGGTAGAGTTCCATCGCTGCGGCAACAGTGGCGCCGAAGGAGATGGGATCGATCCCATCCTCATTACAAATGAAATTGGCGTAGGTCAGCGCATCGATATCGTCCACCCCGGTGTCCGAACCCAGCGCCCAGGCTGCTTCGTATTCCAGGCCACCGGAGGCACCCCAGTACTGCGGCTTGTTCTCAATAGAGAAATGGCCCTGATCGATGGTAGAGATGCGCCCGCAAGCGATGGTGCAGCCGAAACAACCTGCGTTGGTGACCAGATTGGGTTTGCCGTCACTCTCGCGTGGCTCGTGCATGGCCTCGGCGGAAATCTTGCTGGCGCCTTCGAACTGCACTTCACGCATGTTGCGGGTGGGCATGGCGCCGACTTCATTGATGACGTTCATCAACACCTGGGTGCCGTAGGTAGGCAGGCCCTGGCCGGTTACTGCATTCTCCGCCAGCACTTGCTTGCCGGCGTTGACCGCCTGCATGAAAGCACCAGGGTCTTTGATGTTGCCCACGCCTTTGGTGCCTCTGACGGCGACGGCCTTGAGGTTCTTGGAGGCCATGACCGTACCGACGCCGGAGCGGCCGGCGGCGCGATGCAGGTCGTTCACTATCGACGCATACAGGCAACCTTTCTCGGCGGCGCGACCAACGGCGGCAACACGTAACAGCGGGTCCTGGTATTTCTTGTGCAGCCACTCATCCGCGGCCCACACCGACTGGCCCCAGATTTCATCGGCAGGAACAATTTCCACTTTGTCGTTTTCAACATACAGGTACACGGGTTGCGGTGATTTGCCCTCAAAGACAATCATGTCGTAACCCGCAGCCTTCAACTCCGCGCCAATGAAGCCGCCGGAATTGGAGCAGGCAACGGCGCCGGTCAGGGGGCTCTTGGTAACCACTGAATAGCGACCGCCGGTAGATGCCATGGTACCGGTCAGGGGACCGGTGGTCATGATCAGCTTGTTGTCCGAACCCAGCGCATCACAGGCAGGGTCGATCTCTTCCGCCAGATACTTGGTGGCAAGGCCGCGCTGCCCCAGGTAGAGCCTGGCCCATTCCATGTTCAGGGGTTCGTTGCTGGTGGTGCCTTCGGTCAGGTTTACTCTTAATACATTATTAGCCCAAGCCATGTTAATTCTCCTCTATTATCTGTTATCAGTTATCAGTTAGCTTGCCGCTGCGTGGGCACGCATCCGGGCCAGCCCGGTATGGTCGGCATCAACGTAGGTAATGGCCGCCGTGGGACAGGCCTTGGCGCATTCGGGGTCGCCGCCGCACAGGTCACACTTATAGACGACCTTGGTGTCCTGGTTGTAGTTCACCGTCCCGAACGGGCAGGCAATGGTGCAGACCTTGCAACCGACGCAGACGTCGGCCAGTACGTCCTTGGAACCGGTTTCCTCATTCAGCACAATGGCTTCGACCGGGCAGGCGTGCATACACCAGGCCTCGCTGCACTGGGTGCAGGTGTAGGGGACAAAGCGGCCTTCGTCGTGGAACGTGAACACTTTAATGCGGGACTTGGCGGGGTTGAATACCCCTTCAGCCTGGTAGGAACAGGCCAGTTCACATTGCAGGCAACCGGTACACTTCTCCGGTTCAATCTGGAGCGCTCTCAGCATTACAATCTCCTGTTGGTTAGCAACACATCACGTAAGGAACGAAAAAATCGTGTGTTATATGGGGAAAAATTCCCAACTGCATCAGTCCCGGTTTTCATTATAATGGGACTGGGCAGTGTTTTCTTATAGTATAGTTTATTCTGATGTCGCCGGGTCAGAGACCCGTTGATGCAGAGAATACAAAAAAATTTCGGTGATGACAAGGGATGAGATTCTTTATCAGGCGCTTCCCACTTGTGGAGGAATGGACAATCACATGACACTGGCTTAATCAGGTCGGGAATTACAAGATTATGAAAGCAATTATTTTCACAGCCGCCACGTTCATCCTGCTGGCCGCAGCAGGCGCCGGCGCCGCGGATATAACGGAAGTCAGCTTTGCATTCATCGGTGAGGTGGATGGCAGCGCGCACAAGGGCGTCGCGCAGGGTATCCACGAGGCAAACCTGCAGGGGCAATTCCTGGGCCAGAACTATACCTTGCAGGAGTTCGGTGAGGAGGACCTGGAGGCCATCGACCCCGACAGGTTTATTGCCGTCATTGTCGCCACTCACGCGGACGACCTGCTCCGGGCCGGCGCCCGTTTCAGCAACCACCCCGTCTTCAACGTGAGCATACACGACGATGCGCCCAGAGAAGCTTGCGCACCGAACCTGTTGCACGTGATCCCCAGCGCCGGGATGCTGGCTGATGCCAGGGCGCAATGGTTGCAGAAAAACCCGGATGCCGACGTCAGCGCCTCCGGTTGGCACCCGGACTTTGTGAAATTCGCGGCGCGGGACCTGAACAAACGCTACAAAAAGCGGTTCTCCCAGCCCATGGACCAGTATGCCTGGGCCGGCTGGGCCGCGGTGAAGATGACGTCGGATTCAGTGGCCAGAAAAAATATTACCGAACCCGGGGCAATGCTGGAGTTCCTGAAAACCGGCCTGGCGTTTGACGGACAGAAGGGCCTGGACATGGATTTCCGCGACACCGGCCAGTTGCGCCAGTTAGTGTTGCTGGTCGGCCCCGCAGGGGAACTATTGGGCGAGGCGCCGGTCAGAGGAGTTGTGGCTCCGGGCGACGTGGACAGCCTGGGCCTGGCTTCCTGTTATAATTCTGTATCCTCTGTGGCAAACAATTAAACCAAGGAGTAACCGATGAAATATCTTGTAACCCTTAGTGTAATCCTGCTGGCCGGGATGCAGCTTGCCCATGCCGCCAGTGGTCGTATCTTCGTCACCAATGAACGCAGTAACGATATCACGGTCATCGATGGTTCCACCCTGGAAGTGGAGACCACCATTGCAGTGGGTGACAGGCCCCGGGGTATTGGTATCTCGCCCGACGGGACGGAGTTGTACATCGCTGTCAGTGAAGAAAACGCGATCGCGGTGCTCGACCTCAACACCCTGGAACTGTTACGTAAATTCGAGGCAGGCTCAGACCCGGAAACCTTCGCGGTACATCCCAACGGCAATATCTACATCTCCAACGAAGATGACGCCAAGGCCTCCGCGTTTGACCCCAGGACGGGGGAGCAGATTGCGGAAATCCAGGTGGGGTTGGAGCCGGAAGGTGTAGCTATCTCTCCCGATGGGAAGCAGGTCATCATCACCAGTGAATCAACCAACATGCTGCACGTGATCCAGGTACCCGAACATACCATCGCCGCCAATATCCTGGTCGGCGCCAGGCCGCGCGCGGCCACGTTCAGCCAGGACGGCAAGATCGCCTATTCCACGTCCGAAATCAGCGGTGAAGTCAAAAAGGTCGATATGACCTCTTTTGAAGTGATTGGCGTACAGAAGATTGCCGATGAAAAAGCCAAGCCCAAGGACGTACTCCTGAACAAGGACGAGACCAAGCTGTACGTGGCCGGCGGCAGGGCCAATGAGGTCATCGTCATGGACGCGGACACGATGGAAGTTATCAAGGGCATTCCGGTTGGCAAGCGGGTCTGGGGCCTGGCCATGTCAAAAGATGGTAGCCGGGTGTTCAGTACCAACGGCGTCAGCGGCACCGTATCCGTGATCGACACCGCCAGGGACGAGGTCATCAAGACCGTCGAGGTCGGCAAGTTCCCCTGGGGGGTGGTGATAGATGACTAGGGGAATTGAGAATTAAGAATTAGGAATTAGGAATGAATGTGCTGCCTTTGGCAGTTGTTCATCAATGCATGGCCGGTTATCTGCATGCCGGCTCAAGGCACACAACGAGGTAACATCACCAATTCTTAATTCTTAATTCCTAATTCTTAATTCCTAATAAACTTCAGCGTCATCCGGTCGCTCTCGCCGATGGCGCTGTACTTTTCCCGGTCCTCATCGCCCAGCCGGTAGACCGGTGGCAGGGTCCAGACACCTTTTTCATAGTCTTTGGTGTCCTTGGGGTTGGCGTTGATCTCACTTTTATCGACAAATTGAAACCCTGCCTGTTCTACCAGACGGATGACCTCTGCCTCGGCAACATAGCCTTTCTTTGACCACTCCTTGCCGACCATATCCTCCTTGCCCCTGTGCGCCACCAGGCCGAGAACGCCACCCGGCTTAAGCACTTTGTGCATGGCGGCAAATATCTGGTCCGCGATGTCGTTATTCAGCCAGTTGTGCACGTTGCGAAAGGTCAGCACCATGTCCGCCTCGCCTGCCGGTTGCAAGTCCGGCTTGTTCGGTGGGCCAAACTCAAACACGGCAACCTTATCGTACATCTCCGGCTGCGCCGCCAGCTTGTCCAGGTATTTCTGGTGGTTGATGCGGTAGTATTCAACCCCGGTTTCAGTGTCGAAACTCGCCGCGTACAGTTTCCCGTTGTCCCTCAGGTACGGCGCCAATATTTCGGTGTACCAGCCACCCCCACCCGGGGAGATCTCCACCACTGTCAGGTCTTCACGGATGCCAAACCAGTTCAGGGTCTGCGCCGGATTACGATATTGATTACGGGCTTTGTAGGCATCGGAACGGTGATCGCCGTTGGCAATTTCATTCAGTCGGTCGACGTTCTCACCGGCACGCGCCGGGCTCGCAGAAAGGCACAGAACAGCAACAACCGGGAGCAGGTAACGACATAACATGGCTTGTTTCCTCCATCAGAACTATGGGAGTGTATGTTACCCCATCCGGCCACCGTTGGGAAATGTATTTGCCGGGAAAGTGTTGTATCATACGCCGTCACATCGGGAACAGCGCATCTGTAACAGCAGGCTATGCCGGATTAGCTCAGTTGGTAGAGCGCCCGCCTTGTAAGCGGATGGTCGGCGGTTCGAATCCGTCATCCGGCACCATCATCATAATCAACTCCTGGTGATCACATCTGTGCAGTAATATTTGACAGACATAATATATGGCCATATGCTCAATATATGGCCACTCCTACTATAAAATCCACCTATTCATTGGATATTGAAACCGTGCGCACACTTGAAGCGTTAGCGCAACGCTGGAACGTTACAAAATCCAAGGCGTTACAGCGTTCTATCCAGGTAGCGGCCGGGCAACAACCCCCTGCCGACCGAGAGGCGCTGGACGCTCTCGACCGCCTGCAGTCGTCGCTGAACCTGGATGAAACCACTATCAATGACTGGGAACGGAAGCTGAGACGTGAACGGCGTGAAACCGGGAAGCGATTGAATCCTGGTTTCTGATGATTCATCTTGATACCAGCTTCCTGATCCGGGCCTTGGTACGCGGGTCACCTGAGGATCGGACACTCAGGGAATGGCTCGGCGCGAGCGAACCCCTGGGCATGAGTACAATTGCCTGGGCAGAGTTCCTGTGTGGCCCGATAGAGGAATCAGAACTGAAACTGGCAACTGAAGTAATCAGGCGGCGTAGCAATTTTGCCCAGGAGCAGGCAACGATAGCCGCTCGCTTGTTCAACGAGTCCGGGCGACATCGAGGGACATTTATCGACTGCATGATTGCTGCCACCGCCCTTTCCGAAGGCGCGTTAATCGCAACCTCAAATGTGTCGGACTTTCGCCGATTTGAGCCCTTTGGCCTGAAAATTGTGCCCTGTTGACCTGACGTCGGGAGGGTCCCATGACTGATGTATACCATGAAAGAAGCTACGGCGAAATCGAAGTCGGATTCGGCGAGAGGATCGGTATCCTGGTTGTCGATTTCCAGCTTGGTTTCACCGATGCGCGCTTTCGCATGGGCGGCAGTGAGCATATTGCCCGCGCGCTAACGAATACCGTGCGCTTGCTGGAAGCGGCGCGTGCCTGCAAGGTGCCCGTGGCGAACTGTTACATGGCATACGGCAGCGAAGAGAAGTCCCCGCACTGGAAGGTCGGCGCGGTAAAGCGTGAACTGCGCCGTGGCGCCGAGGCTGTGGAACTCGATTCCCGGACTGCCGATCACACCTACGATTATATTTTTGAAAAATGGGGCGCATCGGCGTTCTTCATGACGCCCCTATCCAGTTTTTTTACCCGCCACCAGGTCGATACCGTCGCCGTCACCGGCTGCGTCACCAGCGGCTGCGTACGCGCCTCCGTGGTCGATGCCTTCCAGTTCGGGTTCCGCGCCCTGCTGGTTGAGGACTGCTGCGGCGATCAGGAGGAAGGGCCGCATAACGACACGTTACGGGATGTGGGACGGCGCTATGCCGATATTGTCAGTTCTGAGGAAGTAATCAAACGGCTGAAGCTTAACGGCCTGTCGGCGGCAGCAGCCTCTACTGCGCGTGTTTGATTGCCAATATTGGCCCGCTCGTAACGGGTGCATGATCGCCGTTAACCCGCTCCGAGACGGTGCTCCATTTCGTTTTTGATGGCCTTAAGAACAGCCGAACCTGTGCGCGCGACCTTCACCGTATGGGTATCAAGCTCTGCATAGAGGATACGGTCTGCCAGTTCATGGACAGGCGCGTCTGCGACGCTGACACTTTGTGAGAAGCCGTCTTTATCAAAAACCCAAGTAAACGATACTACAATACTGAAGTCAACATTTCCGGGACCGGAGATATAGTTGGAACAGGTGATTTTGTGAGTAATCTCCAGAGGACGCTCAGTGCTGAGCGCGAAACCGTGTTTGCCAATATGACGGTCCATTGTCCCTTGCCAATGCCTTGCTTCCAGGAGACTGCTAGAGTTGGTCTGATTGCCACCGAACATGAGACATGAATTAGTCGCCCCTGAAAAACCCGATAATTCATTCTAACTCATTGATCATATTGATGTAAGTGGTATTTTTTCCTGGACTGATATTGCCGGTTTTGGTATCCTGGGGTTCCATTTTCTTGCAATATCGGAGTCAACCATGACCCCCAGGCAACCTGACGCTGCGACCTGCTCCGCCACCGACCTGTTCCGCGAACGACTGGACAATATGCTCAACCAACGCCATGCCTTATATCGCCTGGCGGACCTGATTGAGTGGTCGGTGTTTGATGAGGCGTTCGGGTCACTGTACTGCCCGGACAACGGCTGTCCGGGGAAGCCGACCCGGTTGCTGGTGGGGTTGCAGTACCTGAAGCATTGTTACGGGTTGTCGGACGAGGCGGTGGTGTCGGGCTGGGTAGAGAACCCGTACTGGCAGTATTTTTGTGGGGAGACGTACTTTCGGCATGAAGCGCCGATAGACCCGAGCAGTCTGACGCGTTTCCGGCAACGGATTGGGGAGTCGGGGTGTGAGACGATAGTGCGGGTGACGGTGAGCGCCGGGGTGACGAGCAAGACGGTGCAGGCGGCGGACTTCAAACGGGTGAACGTGGACACGACGGTGCAGGAGAAGGCGGTGAGTTACCCGACGGACAGCAAGCTGCTGAACCGGTCGCGAGAGCGCCTGGTGCGGTTATGCCGCAAGCAGGGGGTGGTATTGCGCCAGAGTTATGCGCGGGTGGGGCCGAAGGCTTTGGTGAAAGCTCATCGTTATGCCCATGCCCGACAATACAAGCGCATGCGGCGTTGTGTGAAGCGGTTACGGACCTACCTGGGCCGGGTGGTGCGCGATATTGAGCGCAAGACGGCGTACAAACCGGCACAGCGGGCGGCCTTTGCCGGGGAATTGGCCCTGGCCGAGCGGTTGTTGGCCCAGAAGCAGGACGATAAAAACAAGCTCTACAGCCTGCATGCGCCGGAGGTGGAGTGCATCAGCAAGGGGAAAGCCCATAAACGGTATGAATTCGGGGTCAAGGCCAGTATAGCCACCACCAACAAGAGTAACTTTGTGGTGGGCGGGCTGGCCGTGCCGGGCAACCCGTATGACGGGCATACCTTGAAGCAAGCCCTGGCACAGGTGCGGCGTCTCACCGGGAAACCGATTGACGAGGCGTTTGTGGACAAGGGCTACCGGGGCCATGGGGAAGCGAAGACCACCGTGTATATCTCAGGCCAGAAACGCGGCATCGACACCCAACGCTTGAAACGCTCGCTCAAGCGGCGCCAGGCGATTGAACCGATTATCGGCCACCTGAAAGCCGACGGACGGTTGGGACGCAATTTCCTGAAAGGGACAGAAGGCGACCAGGTCAATGTACTGTTGAGCTGTGCCGGTCACAACCTGCGCCTGATCTTGAACAAGTTCAGGCTTTTTTGTCTCGAAAAGGGGACACGTTTGGGAGGCTGGCTGCGACGGTGGAACACGCCGCGCGGGTTATCCTGGCTGACGGCAACCTCAATGGCGGCCTGAAACAGGGTTTTTCAGGGTCGACGAATTAGCCAGGATGTTGCGAAACAGGGGCTCAAATTGTTTCATCCTGGTCTCGACCTCATTGAGTACAGGGCGTATCCGCTTTCCGTAAACGCAGTCGAGAATGTTGATATCAGAACCGGCAGGTACAGCCGCCAGTTTCTCCTGCACAAAGGTGGCTATGTCCTTGTTGACCTCGAAGCGTTCAAGTACGTCGCACAATTCACCGAATGGCGTCACCTCGCCGGCGCTTCGGGATTGATGGTCCCTCCCGCTGTATACGACTATCTTTAGAGCAATATCCGGAAGCAGTTTCGCAACGGCGTTAAGGGAATCGAAGACATTAGAGGCAACAGTTGCGCCGGATTTGATCTCGACCGCCCCAATACCGCCGGCTGTCTCAAACAGGAGGTCACACTCCAGGCCCCGACTGTCCCGGAAGAAAAACAGGTTTGATGAACGGCCAAGGTTATAACGATACTTTAATGCTTCCACCACGACCATGTTCTCAAATAAAGCGCCGCGCAGTGGATGCGAAAAAAGCTGGTCAGCCCGCTCAATACCCAGGAGATGACTGGCGAGACCTACATCATAGAAATAGAGCTTGGGGGATTTGACCATGCGTTTGCGGATATTGGCGTGAAACGGTTGGAGTCTGAACACAATGAAGCTCGCCTCCAAGACGTTGACCCAGCTCCGCGCCGTAGTATGGGATACGCCGGCGTCTGCACCGAGTGCGACCAAGTCGGTGAGTTGCCCTACCCGACCGGCACATAGTCGAACAAATCGCTGGAAGGTCGATAGATTACGTATCTCACTTAACCTGCGCACGTCCCGTTCAATCTAAGTCCCGAAATAATCAGCGAGTGCCCGCTGCGGTTCGATACCTTGATCGTGGATGCGCGGGTAGAATCCGGAGTAAAGAATCTCTTCCACCTCGTTGCTAGCCCCCATGCGTTGTCGTTCGCTGAGAGAAAAGGGCAGCAGGTGGAGCAATCCGGTTCGTCCCGCCAGCGATTGGCTAATGGATTCAGATAGTTGAAAGTGCTCGCTGCCCGTCAACACGAACAGACCATTTTGCCCCTTTTCATCTGCGCTGACCTGAAGATAAGAGAGCAGTTCAGGAACCCGTTGAATCTCGTCAATGATAGCGCCATTATCAAGCCGGGACAGAAAACCCCGGGGGTCAGACTGGGCAAACTCCCGTTGATCCGGCAATTCAAGATTCACATACTCCAGATGTGGAAAGGTCGTACGGCAAAGGGTTGTCTTGCCTGACTGGCGCGGCCCGGTGACAGTCACAAAGGGATATTGCCCAAAGAGTCTGGTCAGGCAAGGAGTAATGTCACGCTCAATCATGATAGTAAATTATAGAACAATACTGCACAATATGAAAGTAGAAGTTTCATATTGTGTAATAAATTAAAGAAACTCGAATATTTATGCCCTGTTGGATTGTGCTCTATCACTTCATCTCTCTTGATAAAACCAATGATGATAATGACGGAGAGCCCTTATCCACCATCATGAGAAAGAAAAAAGTGTCCGGCAAGATGGCCTTATCAACGGCTGTTTTGTCGGTACTATGAAGTTTTTTTATCGTTCTGGAAAATGTACCGGTCTGGACAACTTTCATCCGAACCGGTACTCGCTGAGGTCACCGGATTCCGCTTCTACCAACCCCACCAGGATATTGTTCACAAAACGCAAGGGCAAATCAGGGTTTTCTTCGGCAACCCTGCCGATTGTCGCCCAATGCTCGATCTGCTTTAGTGTTCGACGCTCCGGACGAAAAAGTAAGGCGCTTCCGATGAGGTCCGTAGGCGCCAGACTGAGTTGATCAGGGTATTGCTTCATGTGGAGTTATTGAACAGAACGCCTGTTACTTCATCTACACTGTCTTTTGGATTTGCCACGTCGAAGGGAAAACAATACAGGCTTAACTTATCGTCAAAACGGTAATGAAGATGTTCTTTGAATTCATCCGTGCGTGGGTAAACCAGAGCGACTTTTTCACAACCGTATTTCTTGCCATAGCTGTATAGCTGGTACACATCAGCCTGCTTGATATCGCGCTTGTGGTCATTGGTCTTTTCATTAATGCGTTTCCACTTGGCATCCAGGATAAACCTGACATCGTCAGGCTTATTAAAGGGCGTCAAACTGATATCCGGTTTCATTTGGAAAGCCGGCGTTGTTCCACCAAGGTGCGCCAGGGGCCTCTGTGGCCTTTGTGCCTCCACACGGAACTGGCCCTGGTGTTTCCTGAAGTGATGGGTGACGAAGTCTTCAAAAACTTCTTCCATGGGGAACAACAGGGATTGATTTACATATTTGCCCTGGAAGGTAGTCAACCCATGATCGAACAGGAATAGACCGACCCATTGCATAACCGAGTTGTAATGTTGCATGGTACGGTCCACGCGGTGTCTGTCCCAATCGGTCTGCCATTGTCTCGATAGCGGGATTTCGTCAAAGCAGAGCCTGAGTTGGTAGAGAAGTTGTTGATTTTGAGGCTGCCGTACGATGGGCATCAATTTGTGGATTGTACTGTTAATCAGACGATTAGCTGGTCGGTCAGGGCTGAACTCATCAAACCTGACATAGAATCGAGCCTGGTTGGTAAGGTTATTGCGCAGGTGTTGCGGGAACAGCAGGCGGCCTTTCAGGCAGGGCAGGTTATCTTCCACCGCCTGATAGTGTTTTGCAACGCCGCGCTGGGTCAGCGATACCAGATTATCCAGGAATAGCCGGATGAAAGCCTCCAGCATGCTGAACCGCTGTAGGGCACTGATACTGCTATGGCTGAATTGAGCCTCACTCAGTCCGCGCCAGGTGCGCAGCATGTTGAGAAATATTTTTCTGGTTTTCCCATTATCATCATCGCCACTGAGATCAACTTTGGGCAAGATTTCGAGGACTGTCCTTTGTCGGGTAGTAATAATCCCTACGTAATTTTGAGCAGAGAGTTTATTGTTCTGCAGGTGCAGGATGGGTCTGTAATTTCCATTCTCGTCATGTTGGTTGTCAATGGCAAATCCTTTCAGGTCATCGACTTCCTGTTCAGTGAGATCAGGGCCGGCCGACAGTTCCTGATGTTCCTTGATAGTTGGCACGGTCAAAACTCAGGCACTTTGATTTTCTTGTTCTTCTGGAGTTGACTGACTTTTATCCTCATAAATTTTTGTATAGCTATCTGCGTCCATCCACTCACTGTGATATGGAGGCAACAGTTCATAAATCTTGCGAGAGGTATCCAGAAGGTCTGAATGTTTGAACAAAGTACTATCTACGGGTATTTCTTGAATGAAGCCGTTATTATTCAGCACCAGGTCCATTTTTTCCCAGTTCTCATAAAAGTACTCCTGCAACAGGGGGATGATCCTGTTTTTGAATGTCTTTGCTAGAGAATCCATGTTGTTCAAGTCCATGAAATACGTGTGCCCGATCTGGTGATCACGATCGTGCAGAATACGAATGCGCTTATTCATAACCTCAAGTAATTTTTGACAGTTCACCCCATCTATATTGTCGTTAATTCCAGGGTGCTTTGGATCAGGCATCATTTCAACAAAGTCAAAACGGCGTCGCAAGGCAGTATCCAGTAGCGCGATGGAGCGGTCGGCAGTATTCATGGTGCCGATAATGTAGAGATTTTTAGGCACACCGAATGATTGGTCTTTGGAATAAGGCAGTGTTACTGTTGCCTCGTCATCTGCGTCGAGTCGTTTGGATGGCTCAATGAGGGTAATCAGTTCACCGAAAATTTTGGCTATATTACCGCGGTTGATTTCATCGATGATTAGGACATAATTCTTTTCACGGTGCTTCTTAGCTTCCTTGACTATTTCTTTGAAAATGCCTTCTGAGAGTTGATACTCCAGTTCACTTGTATCTTCTTGTTTCCCAGTTTCTTGCCCGCCAGCCAATACCGGCCTGATGCCTTCAATAAAGTCCTCGTAGCTATAATTCTGGTGAAATGTCACCATTCCAATTTGGCCAGCTTCTTTTAATTCGTAGAAACGTTTTGTTATCTCTTCACGTTCTTTGTTTTTCAAATCATCTACAGTTTCGTCGTCAATTATTGCCATTGCATGATTGACAGTGTTCCAGGTTTTGCCAGTGCCGGGAGGGCCGTAAAGGATTTGGTTCAATGGATGATGATTTTTCATAGCCTCTGGTTTTTGCTCTTGGTCGTCCGGATATAGCACAGTCCTTTCTTCGACAGAACCTTCCGTCAAACTTTCGATAAACTCAAAAGTAGGCGTATATTTTGTTACGTTTCTGAAAGAGTTATATATTTGATAATCTGCCTCGACCTTTGAAAAACCATCCCGCACCCCAGTCCGTTTGGA
The DNA here is from genome assembly GCA_965116585.1 of Gammaproteobacteria bacterium. Classification (GTDB taxonomy): domain Bacteria; phylum Pseudomonadota; class Gammaproteobacteria; order Eutrophobiales; family Eutrophobiaceae; genus JAAXHV01. The sequence goes on from OZ220714.1 coordinate 792,278, forward strand.
GAATTCATTTTCTGTCTTGTTTATCCATACAACATGAATTTTGCCACCTTCGAAGTACCCATTATCAGCATAATCATTTTTCTCAACGATACCGATAGCCCTTCCCCGGCGTTCTCCGGTTCTGACTAAAATAATATCTCCTGGCCCAGGCTCTTCCAGTGGATAAGGCTTGTTACTTCCTGCCCCCCCGGTATAGACCCAGCTATTTTCTTTAAAGTCATTCCAGAAATCGCCTTCACCCTCTCCATGTGCCTGAGTGCTGACCTGAAAAAAGTTTCGTGTCGATCTGCCTGATTCGCGCAGGGTGGAACAGGCTCTGTATATCTCATAAAATTCGCAACCTGGAAAAGCACGCTTTACTGTCTTCATGACCTCTCTGTAGATTCTCCAAAAACCAGAAAAGTGGTTTTTGATTGTTTTGCGTAATGACTCACTATGTTTCTGCTGATACCAGTTATCAAGAGTCTTATAAAGGGTCTCATCAAGAGGTATGAAATGGTAGGGGTTAATAAAAAACAGGCATTTCGTGAGGTGTGCAGTGCTTACCTCATTAAAGCGGTCCTTTTTAAGTACCTCGTCAAGAAAGTCATCGCTTATTTGTATGTCTCCGTTGTACTCCTGTGCTTTCTTGAACAATTTCCATAAATGAGATGATTCATCCTCGGATGGATTTATTAAGCGTTTAGGCGGGGAGGTTTTAAAACCGACAAGGCAGGTAGGCTCAGGAACTGGTAAATTGTAAACACTGTGTGTTTCTTGACGTGCTTTTAATGCTTTTACCTTATTTTCAGCCAGGAAATAAAAAAATGAACATGGGTTATGATAAGTTATCTTCTTTAATTCTGGGTTACCATCATCAGCTATCTCGCTTACTTTTTCACGGAAGTCATCTTGTGTTCCTTCAGCAATTTTTTCGGCCAGTTCGCGAAACCAGGGAACCCAATCGTATATCTCTTTCATTTTTTCTGTATGTTACAAGTTGGCTTGCATGTGGCACTCATCTCTCACTTCGAAAAGCATTATAGCGACGTGACAGGCTATTACCAGCGTTTGCAGCCTTGGAAGACCCTGTCCGATGAGTAAATCACAACACGTGCTGTTGACGTGTCATATATTGATGTATGTCCCGGCGTTGCTCTGAGGGTACGTCATACTCACGCGCCAGGTTGTTCCAGCCGGACACGGCGGCTACGACAGCCTCTATGACACGGCTTGCTTCCTGCCTGGAAATGGAGGCGCTGCTGGCGATAGCGAGCACGTCATCAAGGTGGATATCTTTGCCTTTTCCGTTGATACTCATGGTGTGCTCACCCATCATTCCCTGGGACCAGGTAACATCGTAGGCTGGCGTATTTTGCCATTCGTTCCTATCCGATAGCATGAAAGCGAAATTCTTTGTATGGTCATCCCGGTTGCCGGTAACAATGTTGAAAACCATGCGTCGGAACAGTTCCACCTTTTCCGCATGGGAGTGAGTGAGCGCGCCGCAGAGTTTGATGAGTTCCCGGTATTCAAAGTTGGCGTCTCTGAAATCCATGTTCATCATACCGGCCACACTGTGCACGTGGTGGCGGTGGTTGTCCGTAGCCCTGTCAAAGCGACGGGTCATGAAATAGGCATTGCCGCCGCGAGCGGGGATAAGCCTTGTTTCAGACATGGTGATGCCAGCCTGGCGCGCCATGAGTGCATAGATATGCTCTATGGCCCCTTCTGATTTTTTATCAGGCGTCTGGCCGGTTGGGAACTTGACCAGCCAGTGGTCATACCCTGGCGGGAGGTCATCAGCGCCTTCAATCACCGTGTCATCACGTAAACCAACGAGAATCTTTGGTCTGGCTCCTGCAGATGGAGTGCCGTTCAGCGCGTGATGTTCAAGCACTTCCGAGAGTTCGCCCTGGTACAGGCGGACTGCCTCATTGCCGACTGTACCCATATCGAGTTCCCTGCCCATGGGACGTCCTGCATTTTCCATCTCATCCGGTTCATACGATATGGCCCCCATTGCCCGCCTGCCTATGTATGCCAACCTGTCAAGCGGGGTGAGCGTGGCCGGGTCTCGCCCGGCTTGTCTGAACGCCTTATCCATAAGATAAAGCCCCCAACCATCCGGCAGGGAATCGTTGAACAATCCATGCAAGCCCTTGAAAGGCGCTGACGGCGCCTTCTGTAATGTTGTGGTCAATTCGAGAGAAAAAGGAGATGGGTGAGTGTCGTATTGCAGAAATTCTTCTGCAAATTCAAACCAGGCATGTTGCTCATACCAGGCCAGGCGTCCCATCCTGACTGGCTTGCCTCCCTTGAGGCCATGGTAGTGTACGGTCAGCAGTTTCACTGCGCATTACTCAACGCAATCAGTTCATCCATGGTTTGCGGGTCGGGCTTGGGAAACAGTGAGCCGGCGGCTTTGGAGTTGCCGTAGACGTCACACAGCATCAGCAGTTGTCGCAATGAGATCTCGCCGGTGTCCTCAAAGCGTCGAATGGTTGCCTCCGGCACGCCGGTGCGGAGGCTTGCTTCCCTGCGACTGTGTTTTCTGAACTTGCGTGCACTCCTGAACGTTGTCGACAAGCGACGCTGGATTTCGTTGGGGGGCTGATATTCTGATAAAATACTATCAATCATGGCCCTTTTATTCTAGCAAATTGATAATATATTATCAATATTTTGCATGGCCAATGTTGCCTGCTCAACTGTTATTCACTATTGAGCGCGCCACCTGAAACGATTCCGCGTGACCGTAGTACAACGCGCTGTCCGCCGCGATCATATCCTCGAAAACCCGCTTGTGTACCTTGTATTTCACATCACCTATGGCCAGGGCGCCGATACCCACTGCTTTTCCTTCCCGGGTGGAAAGGGCTTTGCCATAGTCATTGACACCCACTCCTTCAAAACCGGCGGGGGGCACGGCATTCACATCGGCTGCGACGAGGAGTTTCCGTGACTGGGACAGTTGTTTTGCCGAAGCCAGTCGCACGCCGGCTTTCGCGGCGCCGATGATAACCTCCGCATCCTTGATCAGTTCGTTGGTTTCTTCCTCCGTGCGGTGGCTGGCGCCCTTGACCGTGGTGTGAAACCTGGCGTTACACTCCTCCGCAATTTCATTGGCCACGTGCTCACCGCGATGGCTGGCGATATAAACGTCAGCGTTACAGCTCGACAACAACACGGCCGTGCACATGCCCACCGGACCGGTGCCGCCGAAGATATAGACTTTCCTGTTTTCCAGGCTGGTTTGCGCAATTTCAGCAACCCGGTATTCCACACAGGCCACCAGGGCCGCGGCAGTGGTAACGGCGCCGCTGGGGTCGGCGAACACACTGACTTCAAACGGTGGCACCATGGCTGTTCTGGCTCGTTTGAACATGTCGATGGCCAGACCGAAATCCCTGCCGCCGATGAATATTCCGGTTCTTTTCACACCTTTCGGACCACGGGAGAAAATGGTGTCCTGAGTCAGCGAGTGCACTTCTTCCAGGGTAACGTTCGAATAAGGGATAACGCCATCGAACTCGGCTTCGTAGGCCATGTTCACGTCAAAAGGACTGACATTCTTGGTCGGGTTGAAAATATGCAATAAAAAAGGATCTTTCATTTTTTTCCTGAATTTGAAGTGTTAAGGAAACTCTGACGTAACCGGATTCCACAAACCGCAAGACGCGCTGCGCGCGCAAAGCGGTCAGGAGAATAACGGACTGGAGGGCAACAGGCCTGCGCGCTGGTTGCTGGGCCGATGTTGCGAATTTTACTGCCTGACCATGACCTGTGTCAATTTTGTTCTGAGGCAGGCAGTTGTTACTGAAAAATTGGGGTCAGGATATATACCGGCGTTGAAATTGGGGCTCACGCAGCCATCATTACAAGAAGCCCGATGATGATAACCCCGGCCAGTACGTGCAGACTGCTGAGATAAAACCGCCGTTTCAACCTTCCTTTACTGGCTGCTTTCAGTTCCTGCCCCAGCGTCGCGTAGCGGCTGGGCAGGAATGAGCCGAAATATTCGTGCAGAAAGTTACTCGTGCGTTTGGTCGGCATATTCATGTCACGCATCAGTTCGTCCACGTAATGACCGATATAAGGCCCCGTGAATACGCCATCTTCCAGTTCCGGCACGCGCTCCCTGGCCCAGTTCTCCAGACGGTCGATGCTCTGGTCCATGTCTTCGGTTGCAGGCAGCTTCATGTTGCCGGCAAACAACTGCGCCACCCAGTGTGCGCCTACTTCGGATGAAAGCGGGCAGGTCAGGGTCGGGAAAAACCCTGCGAATGCCAGTCTTTGCTGTGCCGGGGGGAGTATGCGGCGGTATAGATGGAAGCGGCCATTTTTATAGACTTTTGCTCTCAACTCCTCGCTCAGGAATGACAGGTCGCGCTGCCATCCTGTGCCCATGATGACCAGGTCTGCCTCAATTTGTGTGCCGTCGTCGAGTTCGACACCCAGGTCATAAAAGCCCTTGACGCCGGCTCGTATGGCGCTGATTCTGCCATCGTTCAACAACTCGAAAAAATCATCCACCTGCCCGACACTTTCAAAGCCGACCGGTAACTTGTGTTCCGGGACCATATGCTTCGGCATACCCAGGACACGGGGGACGACGGCGCTCATGAACGTCCACCACAGCCACACCAGCGGTTTGCCGGGGCCATGCAGCAGCTTTTCGTCCCAGGGGCGCACCGGGTAATTGACGAACATTTCAATGAAGCGCGAGATAAAGCGCAGGTCACTACGGGCGCCGCCGGGCAGGTAGCGCGGCACCATCCAGTGCGGTTTGCGGAACACCAGGGTGGATGTTTTTCCTTCCCGGGCCGCCCAGGCGGCGCAGTCCAGGGCGGATTTGCCGCCACCGATGACGACCACGCGCCGCACGTCTGCAACCGCGGGATGGGTCCATTCACTCGAATGGCGCACCAGGCCCCTGTAGGTCTCCCGACCGGGCAGGTCCGGCAGCATGGGTGTGGAGAAGGCGCCGGAGCAGATGATGACATGCGTAAACTCGTACGTTTCCTGCTTGTCCCGGCCTGGTTCGTCATCATCGGCCGTCGAGCGGACCGTCATGGTAAAGCCCTGATTGCCTGTGTCGTTGTGCTCCATCAGGCGCACCACTGCGCAGTTGAATCTGATACAGGCATACAAGCCGAAATGGTCTGCATAGGATTCCAGGTGTGCGCGCACTTCCTCGGCGACCGGGTAGCCGCTTGTGGATGGTGGATAGGGGTAGTCGGTAAGGCTGTAGGTTTCCTTGGCGGTATTCGCCCGCAGGCCGGGGTAGGCACGTGACAAGGCCCACACCCCACCCAGGCCGGGCTCCTTTTCGAACACCTGCACGTCGAAGCCGTTCTCCAGGAAGATCCTGGCCGTTACCAGGCCGGCAATGCCGGCGCCGATGATGCCGACCCGTTGTCCCGGGACGGCATCTGCTGTGTGATTTTCTGTTGCCTCAACCGTGTCTGTTGTCTCGCTCACGTTCTACCCCGGGGTTTTCACTTTTCCGGCAAGAGTATAACAGGATTCGACGACCAACCTGCTGCACATCCCCCCTGTTTATCACATACAGGCGACGCACAAAGGGGCTTGAATGATGGGTGGAGGTGCGGGTTGTGTTGAGAAAAAGAAAACTTGTGTTTCGTCCCGGGTAACGCTATATTATAGTCTGATGTTCAGCTTGCTGAACATCCTCCGTTGTTCATGGGGGCGTACCTGGTTTCGACGAGGGTACTGAAGCCCAAGGGGCATGCCGAGGTGCAGAGTACCTCGTTAATCCATCTGCAAACTTCAATAGTTGACGAAAAGTACAACTACGCTCTGGCCGCTTAAGCCGGCCAGCCTCTGACTGATTGGTGCTTGTGCTGTCTACTCAGGGGTCATAAACACAAGCTCGCGCTGAAGTCTGTCCCGGGTGGATGCGCTAAATCTTATGGGACTCGTTGCCTGCGTTCCCCTGCCGTTTCGGGTAACAGGCAGTTAAATTTAACGAGACGGCTAAGCATGTAGAACCGAAGGTTGATGGCTCGCGGACGCCGGTTCGACTCCGGCCGCCTCCACCACTTTCCTCATCCAGCACAGAGAATTGTGCCCGGTAAGGGGCTTGGCAGAGATAGCGCTCATCGCCCACCTCCCCGCCGACTGAGGTTGGCCGATGAATAAATTTATTCATTATACATTGACTAAATTTATTCATTATGTCAGGATGAAGACATGGATCCGAGATTTCTACCCCATAACACCCACCTGGAAAACCCGGCCGGGTTCGCTGAACAGGATCCTCAACTGCGCCGGCTAAGCCGTCAAACGTATCAATATCGTTCCAAGTTGTTAGATGATTTGCCTGTTGCGACACCGGGTATTTATACTCTGGGCGGAGGGCGACAAATCGGCAAATCGACCTTGCTAAAACAATGGATGAATGAATTGCTGAAAAGTAATGTCGCACCTGAAACAATCACCTTCTTCTCCGGTGAGCTGATCGATGACCATAACAGCCTCCTCGGTTTAATACAGACCCAACTGGGAAATACGCCCACAGCCGCAGTAAATTATTTGATTATTGATGAGGTAACCTATATTCAACAGTGGGATAAAGCAGTTAAATACGCAGCAGATGCCGCTATGCTGGAGCGGACCGTACTGATGCTGACCGGTTCAGACTTAGGTTTAATCAGGGATGCGCGCATGCGTTTTCCCGGACGGCGCGGCAGGGCAGAGGTGGTGGATTTTCACATGTATCCGCTTTCATTCAGGGAATGCCTGAACCTGAAAAATCCGGGCATCAACATTACTGAAATCACCTGCCGACCTGGGGGAGTTGAACCAGACACTCTCGATACAATTTATAAGGAATTTGATCAGTACCTGTTACATGGTGGATATTTGACAGCGATCAATGATCTGGCCGAGTACGGGCAGGTCCATAAAACCACTTTGAATACGTATTCGGACTGGATAAGAGGCGATGTGATGAAACGCGGCAAACAGGAAAGCTACTTGCGTGAAATCCTTACAGCTATTATCAAACGCTATAATTCCCAGGTCACATGGAATGCCCTGGCACGGGAGTTGTCCATCGACCATCCTAAAACCGTGGCTGATTATATTGAATTACTGGAAAACATGGATGCCGTTTTCGTGCAGTCTGCCCTGTTGGAAGACAAACTGGTTGCCGCGCCTAAAAAAGCCAGAAAACTGATGTTCTGTGACCCGTTTATTTTTCATGCCATACATGCCTGGGTCAAGCCTGTTGGTGACCCCTATAATGCGCAAATAATGCCCCTCATTCAGGACCCGGAAATGGTGTCACGACTGGTAGAGGCTGCCGTTATTACTCACCACCGCCGTTTTTTCCCCACTTACTACATCAAGAGCCGAGGCGAAGTGGATATCGCCTATGTCAATAACGGACAATGTTATCCTGTTGAGATCAAATGGACCAATCAATTACGCCCTAAGGATATTAAACAGGTCAGCCAATATCCGCAGGGTGAAATCTGGACCAAAACCAAATCCTGGGGCGACATAAACACGATTAAAACCTATCCATTACCGCTGAAATTGCTTCAGACAGTCGGGAATAACGAAACGCATGAGTAACAGGCGATTAAACGTAACGAGACGGCTAAGCATGTAGAACAGAAGGTTGCCGGCTCGCGGACGCCGGTTCGACTCCGGCCGCCTCCACAATTTCTCCATCTACCACTCCCCTCCTGGAACACCTGAACACTCGATCAACCCATCCGCTAGCCTCAAATCATCTCCACGCAGGGATACTACTGGCCGAAAAGGCTTTGCATACCGCTTATAAGCAGGTAATAATTAATTCGATTTGGTACCATAAACATCAGTCAGTACTAACACTATCGCTTATATGATTTAACCCGCACATCAACGGTTTCGTACGCTGCATGAACGAGACGCTGAAGCTGGTCATCGTGTTTACACTAGACCGAGAGGGACATTAAAATGCCCATGATTACAGGATCAGAAGCACTGGCCGGTGTTCGTGTGGATGCTTATTACGAGCGTGATTGCGTTCGGATTTGTCGTGAGCTGGAACGAGGGTCTGGTAATGAAGCATTGTCAGATCGAAGTCCAGCGTTTTGACTGGCCGGATATGAACATAGCGATACACATGAAACGATCCGGGAGTGCTTTCTCGGAGTATCCTGCTATCGCAAAAGGCTACAAGGTTTTGCGAACATACAATGAAGTGGCGGAACGCGTGTCGCGACTCGCCTTTGCATTGACCGGGCATTTCAAACTTGAGCAGGGTGACCGTGTCGCTCTGACAATGAGTAATTGTCCGGAATACCTGGAGATCCTGTATGCGTGCTGGCATGCAGGACTGGTCACTGTACCGGTCAATGCCAAATTTCACCAAAACGAATTCGCTTATATCCTGGAAAACAGTCAGGCAAGGATCTGTTTTGCCACGCACGAACTCGTCGAAACCATAGCTCCTCTGCTTGTGGGGGAAACACTCGAAGCTGTCGTTGACGTTTCCACTCAGGATTATCAGCAGTTACTTGAATGTGATCCTCTACCCATGGTTTCCCGCGCACCACGGGATCCCGCCTGGTTGTTTTATACCAGCGGCACCACGGGCAAGCCAAAAGGTGCAGTACTCAGTCATCGCAACCTGCTTGCAACGTCGTTTTGTTATTTTGCGGATGTCGACCAGGAATCTCCCTGGCGGACAATCCTGCATGCAGCGCCCATGAGCCACGGTTCAGGTGTTTATGCGCTCGCCCATGTCATGCAAGCAAGTTGTCACGTGATCCCGGAAACCGGTGGATTTGATGTTGAAGAGATTTATCACTTGATCGAATCCTGGCCTGCCGTAGTATTTTTCGCAGCCCCGACCATGGTGAAACGACTGCTGGATCATCCGGTCGATACCGACACCACCAACCTGAAAACCATTATCTATGGCGGCGGCCCCATGTACCTGGAGGACTGTCTTGCCGGACTGGAACGATACGGACCGAAGCTCGCGCAACTATACGGTCAGGGGGAGAGCCCAATGACTATCACCGCCTTGAGTTCGCGCATACATGCAGAGAAAGGTCATCCCCGCTGGCGCCGGAGGCTTGCATCAGTGGGCACGCCACAGAGTGCAGTCCAGGTACGTGTCGCCAGTACGGAGGGGGAATGGCTTCCCACAGGGGAAGTGGGAGAGGTACTGGTGCGAGGAGAAAGCGTCATGAACGGATACTGGCGTAATCCGGAGGCGAGCGAGGAAACTTTACGCAACGGCTGGTTGCACACGGGCGATTACGGATGTTTTGACGAGGAAGGATTCCTGACCCTGAAGGATCGATCAAAAGACCTGATCATCTCCGGAGGAACAAATATCTATCCACGTGAAGTGGAAGAACTCCTGATCAAACATCCTGACGTATCGGAGGTAGCGGTTATCGGGCGACCCGATCGCGAATGGGGTGAGGTTGTCATTGCCTACGTGGTTACACCGACGGACGAAATGATTGATGAAAAGTCCCTGGATAATTTCTGTATCGAAAATATCGCGCGCTTCAAGCGCCCCAGGTTTTATCGTACGGTGGACAGTCTGCCCAAGAGCAACTACGGCAAGGTGCTGAAGACAAAACTGCGGGAAATGGAGCAGGAGTATGAATAACACTACGATCTGTTATAATCCGGGCATGCTGGCTACGCACTCCCATAACTCCCAAAGCGCTCTGGTCAACAAGCGCAGAGCAGATACTCTCGAAGCATTTGAAGCGCTCATCCTTGCCGAGGGGTTCTCCCGGCTCAATGTCTCGGAGATCGCCGCGCGTCTCAGGTGCTCAAAGCGCACCCTCTATGAACTCGCCCCGAGCAAGAAGATGCTGGTGCTGAAGGCCCTGGACAACTTTTTCAGTCGCATCAGGCAGGAAGCCGACCAGGTGATCGATAACACCCTGGACCCGGAACGTCAGGTCTACGAGTATCTTGAGGTTGGGGCGCGTGCCGCTGAGCGGTTGAGCCCGGCTGTGGTCACCGACATCCACGAATGGGAACCGGCGCGAACACTTTGGCGGAAGCACATCAACCAGCGCATAGACGGCATGTGCCTGATAATCGACAACGGCGTCAAGGCCGGCGTCTTCCGGGAAGTGCTGCCGGCTTTCGTCGCCGAGATCGTGTTCGCCAGCATCAACCGGTTGCGCGAACCTGACTTCAGCGATTCCACGGGCCTGACGATCTCGGAGGCATTCCACGAACTCTACGAAATGCTCCTGCACTCGCTCATGCATCGCAACGAGCGGCTTGAGAGGGAGACGTTCAACTTTTCGCGGTTCGCGCGGCGTCGCGCTTATCAGAGAGCGGGCTCACACTTGCCACGCTGAGATGCGGATAATTTCGCCACGGAACTGGCGATCCGATACTAGACAGTGTTTGCTGCTTGAATGGCCGACCATATCTTTGCTGGGGTTGCCGGCATTGAAAGGTCGGTAACGCCGATAGGTTTGAGCGCATCGTAAATGGCGTTCATGACGGTAACCGGCGCACCAATGGTTCCCCCCTCGCCCGCGCCCTTGGCGCCCAGTGGATTTGATATCGAGATCATATCCAGTTCCGAAACATCGAATGCCGGCAGATCATCCGCGCGCGGCATAGCGTAATCGAGGAAGGACGCGCTCAACGGCTGGCCTGAATCGGCATCGTATACGGCGTTTTCGAGCAGCGCCTGACCAATACCCTGAGCAATGCCGCCACGAACCTGACCGCGTACGACCATCGGATTGATCACCAAGCCGAAATCATCGCAGACGGTGTAACGATCGATCCTTGTCTCGCCGGTCTCCGGATCGATTTCGACCTCGCAAATGTGACAGCCGGCAGGAAAAGTGAAGTTCGGCGGATCGAAGAAGGTAGTCTCTTCAAGTCCGGGCTCGAGCTGCTCCATCGGATAGTTCCCCGGAACATACGCTGTGCGCGCAATCTCCTTGAATGACAGGCTATGGACCGCATCCTTGTGTTTGAAAAACCCGTCGACGAATTCGATGTCATCGGCCGCACATTCAAGCATATGCGCCGCGATCTTTTTACCCTTGGCGATGATTTTCTCCGTGCTTAACAGCACCGCGCTGCCACCTGCGCTGATTGAGCGGGATGCGTACGTTCCTATGCCGAACGGCAGTTGATTGGTATCGCCGTGTATTATTTCGATCTCGTCCAGAGGCAGGCCAAGCTGGTCCGAGACGACTTGGGCAAACGTCGTCTCGTGACTTTGCCCGTGGCTGTGTGCGCCGGTAAGTACACGCACTGATCCATCCGGATTTACCCGGACCGTCGCAACCTCGAAAAATGCGTGTCCCGCGCCGAAAGCGATCGCTGCCTGGGATGGCGCCGCGCCGGCTTGCTCGGTATACACTATCAGGCCTAATCCGCGCAGCTTGCCGGCGGCCTCTGACGCCGCCTTGCGTGTGTCGTACCCTTCCATGTCCGCGTTTTCCAATGCGCGGTCGACGCATTCATCGTACGCGCCTTCGGTATAAACGAGTCCCAGGGGCGTCTGGTACGGGAACTCCGTCGGCGGAATGAAATTGCGCCGCCTGATCTCAATGCGGTTGATGCCGGTTGCTTCCGCCGCGATATCGACCAGCCGCTCCACCAGGTACGTCGCTTCCGGGCGTCCGGCCCCGCGGTATGCGTCCACCGGCACCGTATTCGTCATTATGCCGCGCACTCTTATCGTCATAAACGGGATCTTGTAAACACCCGAAATCATGGTGGCGTAGAAAACGGTCGGAATGGCGGCGCCATACTGCGATAACCCGGCACCCAGGTTGGCATCAGTATCGACACGCAGCGCCAGAAACTTTCCAGCGGAATCCAGCGCCAGGCTTGCATGGGTTACGTGATCGCGGCTGTGGGCATCGGACAGGAAGGCTTCGCTGCGTTCGCCCACCCATTTCACCGGCCGGCCCAAAGCCCTGGCCGCAAACAAGGCAACCAGATCCTCTGAGTACTGGTAAATCTTGGAGCCGAAACCACCGCCGACGTCGGCCGATATGACCCGGAGCCTGGATTCCGGTACCGGCAACGAATTTGCGCACGTCCAGGTCCGCAGCAGATGTGGATTCTGGCACGATGCATGAAGCGTATATTCATCGTTGTTCGCATCATGAACGGCGATAACAGCACGCGGTTCGAGCGCATTGGCCACCAAGCGATTTTGAACGATGTCGGCCTCCACAATTCGAGCGGCCGACGCGAAGGCCCCGTCTACCGCGTCGGTATCGCCGATGATCCATTCGAAGCATTGGTTGGCAGGGATGTGGTCCCAGACCTGCGGGGCATGCGCACGGATTGCGTCGGTTATGTTCGCAACGGCAGGCAGTTCCTCGAGATCGAGTTCGACCAGTTCGGCTGCGTCTTTCGCAAGAAGACCTGATTCAGCAACCACGGCCGCCACTGGTTGCCCGACATAGCGGATACGCCCACGCGCCAACGCTTCACGCGGAGCGTCATGCATTGGCGATCCGTCAGGATTGTACATGATCCAGCCCGCCTGCATATCGCCTATCCCGCCGGCATCGAGATCCGCGGCAGTGTAGACGGCGATAACACCTTGTGCGGCCCTAGCCGCCGCGGTGTCGATGTTACGGATACGGGCATGCGCGGTTTGCGCACGAACGATATGGAGATACGCCTGGCCGGAATAGTTGACGTCGCTCGTGTACGTCCCCGCGCCCGTGACAAAACGCCGGTCTTCCTTACGCCGCACGGATTTTCCAATCGCAGTCATTGATCTATGTAAGCTTGCTACGACGCCCTTCGAGCCAATCGCCGTTACGTTACGCTATTCGTCGAGCTCGAACATAAGCAGCACGTTCCCGGGCATCGCGAACTGCGCATAGTCGTTGCCGGATGTCAGGAACAATCTGTTGTTCACGATGACTGCCCCGCCGTAGCCCAGGCCCCCGCCGTAGCCCTTGATACCGTTGACGGTTTCATAGTCGATCGCAGTATCGAAGCTCCATACCAGCTCCCCGGTCGCATTCTTATAGGCGCGCAACAGGCCATCGGCGGAGCCCGTGAAAACGATGTCGTTCGACACGGTACTGGGCAAGCCGAAGGCATTGCTGCACGGCGGCGCCGGCTTACCTTCACAGTCGGGCGTCATTTTCTCGACGCGCCATACTTGTTCACCAGTCACGAGATCGACCGCCGTAAACGAGCCATCCGCCAGCATGTCCGCATCCATATCCTGGACGGGGACGTAAGCATTCTTGCCGTCACTGGAAAAGCCCCACTGGATGCCGCCGACTTCCCCCCCTCTACCGAGGCGGGTCTGCCACAGGACTTCTCCTTCGGCGTCCGGGTCCAGTGCGTAAAGCATACCATCCTTGGACCCGGCCATGAGGACTTCCTTACCGTCCGCTCGCTCCACCAGTATCACGGGCGCCACGATATCCCGGTCACCCTGCCCCTTCGGGTTCAGGGGTGAGCAGGTTTTCCGCTCGGCATCGACCCAGGCTTCGCAGCCCAGGTGATAGACGTCGCGACCGCCAAATTGCTCAGGGGCCAGTCCTCTGACCCAGACCTTGGCGCCTGTTTCCACGTCGAGTGCGATCACGGCGTCGGATTCAGGAATGACCGGCTCGGTCTGTTGGTTCGCGGTCGGCACGTATAAAAGGCCGCGCTTGTCATCGACCGTGATCGCCGAGAATACCGTGACGCCGGAAGGACCATAACGATTCACACCGTTTGGCGTCAAACCGACAAACTCGGATCTCTGGTCGATGGTATAAGTCTTCCACTTGCGCTCACCAGTATGCAGGTCAAAGGCGGAGATTGAGCCGCGTGTCGTGCAGCACGGGAATTCCAGGGTCCTGCCACCCATGTTGAGCACTTCCTGGTAGTTGGATATGGGCACGTAAACGACGCCGTCATGCACCGTAATATTACCTGAAACGCGGGAGGTCGGCGTCCAGTCCACTTTCTGGCGCCAGAGCAGCCGGCCTGTTTCCGCGTCCACTGCGTAGGCGTTCGCCCCGGTATCGCCGAATACCGCGACACCATCGCGCACGGTGACATTCGATCGAATCCGGAATTCAGCCTCGAACGCCCAGTGCGCGCATCCGGTGTCCGCATCGAATGAGTAGACCCAGTGATTGAGACTGCCCACGTACACGCGGTCACCGACGACGGCGACCTTGTGCCCGCCACTGACGAACGAATGGACCTGCGGAAACCCAACGGCCCACTTGAGCTTGAGGTTTTTCACGCTCGCGGCGGTGAACTTCGAATTGGTCGCATTGGCGTGGAAGCGGTTATCCTTGGACCATCCGGGCCAGTCATGCTCGGTATCGGCCACCAGCGGCGTCTTGTCCTCACACATCTTGGCGCCGTGGCCGCGCGGGTCTCTTTCGTCGTCCGTTTTGAAACTGGTGACGAACTTCGCCAGTTCCCATCGCTCAAAATCGTCCAGACCATTGGCGAACTCCATCATGACACCCCACGTCAGCTCCTTGTGCGCCTCTTCCGGAGTCAGGTTCGACATCTGTTCTATGGTCGGCGAAAAAAATGCGCGCGAGTGACATTCGGCACAACGCTGGGCGTATATCGCGGCGGCGTTCGGTTCCCCCGACGGTCTGTTGAGCACGTTAAACTTGGTTCCGGGAGGCGGTGGAGGAGCCGCTTCCATATCGGTTGACACCGACGTCGCCGAGAAGAGGTACCCAAACAGGGTTAACAAGGTTAACAGGTGTAACAGGTGCCGATTGCTCATGGTCCAATCCCCCAGTTGCGTTTTTTTGGATGCCGACCTCCAGGGTCGTAATGTAAGCATATAACATTTTTGGTACCATATCGAATAAAAAATTACCCGATGATGTTGTATTCCCTCGACCGTGTGTGCTATATTTCGATAGTATGGTACTATTCTTATAGATTTGGTACCAAAAATGTTGGCAGGAACCAGATCATTTTTTGCCGTTCGGAAGCAACATTAAGGGGGGTAGCTGACTATGCACCAACAGACATCCGGGCAAAAGCGTCCGTATTCCGTACCGATCATCTCAATCCTTGCAGCGACGTTTTTGCTGACCGGCATCAACGCCAGCGCGCAGGTGCTGGAAGAGATCGTCGTCACTGCGCAGAAACGCTCGCAGAACATCCAGGACGTCGGTATCTCGATCACCGCCTTGACGGGCGATCAGATTCGCCAACTTGGCATGCAGGATACAACTTGGGTACCCGACATGGCGCCCGGCGTGCAGCTCGTGCAGCCCAACTCCCGCCAGTCATACGGTTTCGCCGTGCGCGGCGTCCTCCAGGTCGATTTCGCCGATCACCAGGAGCACCCGACCGCGGTCTATGTCGACGAGGCGTACGTCAGCCAGGCCTCCGCTTCGGGTTTCCAACTGTTCGACCTGGAGCAGGTCGAAATCCTGCGCGGACCGCAGGGCACGCTGTGGGGCAGGAACGCTACCGGTGGCGCCATATCGTTCACCACCAACAAGCCGACACAGGAATTCGAGGCGTACGCCGAAGCCAAGTACGGCAGGTTCGATAACGTGGGTTTCGAGGCCGCGATCGGCGGCGGTATCAGCGAAAAGGTGTCCGTCCGCTTCGCCGGCACCGGGAACTGGCACGACGGCTATGCCAAAAACTCCCTCGGACCGGACCCGTTCGACGATAACACGGGTTCGTTACGCGGTCAGGTCCTGTTCGAGATCAGCGATAACGTGACCCTGCTCCTCAACGGCCGCGGGTCTTACAGCGAACTCATCGACGGCGCCCTGTTAATCCTGCCGGCCAGCTACGACCCGGACACCGGGTTCGGTTATATTCGAGGACCAAATGAGGTCACAGCAAACCCGTTGTCTGGCTCACCTGAAGACGGTCTTCAGCCCTCGGTAGATTGTCCCGGCTGCGATTATTTCGGTTGGAAGGAGCCGGACGACGGCAGGCGCAACGTACACCATGACTTCATCGGCTTCTCCGACCTGCACACCTGGGGCGGCGGCGCCCGCCTTGACGTGGATGGCGAAAACTTCGATTTCGTCTCGATCACCGACTGGTACCACGTCGATAAAAAGTACATGGAGGACAGCGACGGTACGCCGTTTCCGGTCCTGGAAACCTTCCTGGCGAACGACACCGAACAATTCTCGCAGGAAATCCGTATCAGCGGGGAGGCGGAGCGCTTTAGCTGGGTGGCAGGGGGCTACTACCTGCGTATCCGTGGCGACTACGGTACGGGCGTCACGTTACGTTCCGACGTAGAGACGATCGGCAGTTCGCCCAGTCCTCAGGACAGAGGTTCCATAGTACCGGCTGATTGGCTGATTGGCGCCGTCGGCACTGAAATTCCTTGCTTTGGGGGGGGCGGGTTCGAAGATTTACCCCAGACCTGCGGCGTGCAACCCACGTCACATGATGCGGGTGTCTTCCTCGCGTCCGGGTACTGGGAACAGAAAACGGATTCGTATTCGATATTCGCCCAGACCGAGTTCGACCTGACGTCCCAGTTGACGCTGACCACCGGTTTCCGCTGGATCGAAGAGGAGAAAGAAATAGACTACATCTTCCTGCTCGACGTCTGGCCGGCTGACGAGCCAAGAGGTTACCTGGCCCCTGCGGAACCCGCTGCTTACCTGGTCGTACACAACAAGGATTCGGCCGGCGACCTTGCCGTCTATGATAAAGGCCTGTGGTCGGCCAAGGTAGGGCTCGACTGGCAGGTCAACGATGACCTGCTGACGTACTTCACGTTCAACCGCGGCGTCAAGGGCGGCGGCTTCAACGGGTCAGGGGTGGGCGATTCGTTAAGGCCCGAGCAGGTTCCGTTCAAGGAAGAGGTGCTCAAGGCCTATGAAATCGGCTTCAAGCAAACCCTGGCGGATAACCGCTGGCGCGTGAACGCGTCCGCGTTCTACTACGACTACGATGATTTCCAGGCCTTCATTTTCGAGGGCCAGGCGAACTTTATATCCAACCAGGACGCCGAAATCTACGGCGGCGAACTCGAGATCGAGGGCTCGCCGGTGGAGGGCCTGAATGTCAAAGGCGGCGTGGCGTACCTGCAGGCAGAGGCCTATGACGTCACTTTCCCGTTCACCGACTCAAACACCGGCCGTGAGTTTACCCAGCCGCTTGATCGGGAATTCCCAAGAGCGCCGGAGTGGTCCGCCAACGGCCTGGTGCGCTACCAGTGGCCTGTCTCGTTTGAAAACACCGGCCTGGGGGGCAACTTCGCCGTGCAGGCGGATTTCAATTGGCGCAGCGACCAGAACATGCTGTTGTCGGAAGCGCCCGCCGGAGAGCAGGACGCCTATGCGATCGTCAATGCGCGCGCCAGCTATACCAGCAAAGACGGCCGCTGGGAGGCGTCGTTTGCGGTCCACAATATCGGTAACAAGTTCTACTGCACGCAGATCTACGACGTCGGGACGGACTTCAACAGCGTCGAGTGCTTCTTCAATCGTCCGAGGTGGTACGCGGGATCGCTGCGCATCAACTTCTAGCGAGGTCCGCTGCGAGCCGCCAATGCGTGTAAATTTCCGATGCGTCCGGGCGGGGTCGATGACCCTGCCCGGCGCTTCAGTCCGTTAAAGTTATTGGGAAAACGATAATCCGGAGGAATCACCATGCCCAAAGCCGACCAAATCTATCACAAACGCCCCGACCTCGAGAAAGGCATCTACTACGCGCAGGCCGTCCAGGCAGGGAACATGTTGTACGTGTCAGGCGCCGTCAGCTGGGACGCCAAGGGAAATATCATCGGGGCGGGCGACATGAAGGCACAGATCACGCAGGTCTATACCGATCTCAAGGAAACGCTGGAAGCCAACGGCGCGAGTTTCCAGAACGTGATCAAGGAAACTGTCTTCACCACCGACATGGAGGCACTGATAGCCAACAATGACATTCGCATCGGGTTCTACCAGGAAGCGGCGTCAGCGCCACCCGCAGCGACCTGGATTGGCTGCGCCTGCCTGGCCTTTCCAGAGCTGATGATTGAGATCGAGTGCATCGCACTGCTCGATTGAAGCGCGGATTGAAAATCCGCGCTGAATACCCGTAACGCGCCATAGAGTAACCAAAATCATCATTTTCCAGTCACAGTCAGGGGAAGCCCTATGAACAAAAAGCATGTTCCCGACACGATCGCAGCGCCGGTCGCGGCCTATAGCCACGGCATCGAGGTCCCACCGAACGCACGGGTCCTTTACAGCGCGGGGCAGGTAGGTATATTGCCCGACGGCACCACACCCGCAGGAATTGAGGACCAGACTGAAGCCACCTGGGCCAATCTCATGGCCATTCTGGAATCCGCCGGGATGGGGATCGATGATGTCGTCAAGGTAACGACCTACGTGACGAGTGAGGACGACTTCTGGCCGATGGCGCAGGTCCGTGCCAAATTCTTTGGCGATGCGCGGCCCGCTTCCACAGGCATTGTCGTCAAGGCGCTGGCTAAGCCGGAATGGCTGGTCGAGGTCGAGCTCGTCGCCGCCAAGGCCTGAGTCCTAACCCAGTGTAGCCACCGCACGCCTGGCCATTACGTTCACAAGATGGGCGCGATATTCGGCGCTGGCGTGAATATCCTCGTTGAATTCGGCGCCATCCACCGCTATTGACGTGATGGCGTCCGGCGTGAAATCCTTCCTGAGCGCATCCTCCATTGCCGCCACCCGAAACACGCAGGGTGCGGCCCCGGTGACCGCGACACGGATTCCGTCGGGGGCCTGCGCCACCATAACGCCGACAATGGCGTAGCGCGAGGCGGGATTGGGAAACTTCACGTAGGCAGCGCGTCTGGGAATCGGGAAGCGCACGGCAGTGATGATCTCGTCGTCTTCGAGTGCGGTTTCGAACATGTCGGTGAAGAAATCGTCGGCTGCAATCTCGCGGCGGTCGGTGACAACCGTGGCGCCGAGCCCCACAAGCCCGGCCGGATAGTCCGCCGTGGGATCGTTGTTGGCGACGGAGCCGCCGATCGTGCCGCGGTTTCGCACCTGGGGATCCCCGATTGTCCCTGCCAGGTCTGCGAGAGCGAAGATGTGCTCCCGTATGAGTTCTGAGGCGGCGACGTCAGCATGACGCGTCATAGCGCCGATCTCGATCAATCCGTCCTTCTTATTTATCCCGCTGAGCGATCCGATGTGGTTGATGTCGATCAGCACATCGGGACGCGCCAAACGCAGCTTCATCGTCGGCAACAGCGTCATACCTCCGGCAACGATCTTCGCCTCGTCATTCCCGCGCAGTGCCGACAGCGCAGCTTCGATCGAATCGGGTGCCTGATAATCGAACTGGTACATGCTTCGTTTCCTCTTGCCTGGTCGTGCGTACGAAGGCGGGGTTACCGCGATTTTGCGGCTGTTTGTATTGACTGGACGATATCGTGATAACCCGTACACCGGCATAGGTTGCCTTCCAGCCAGTCCCGGATCTCCTTTTCCGTCGGATCTGCGTTGTTCTGCAGCAGGTCGAGCGAGCTCATGATCATGCCGGGCGTACAGAACCCGCATTGCAAACCATGCTCTTCGCGAAATGCGGCCTGTATGGGGTGCAGCGTGTCGCCGTCAGCCAGACCCTCGATAGTCGTGACCTGCGTTCCCTCAGCCTGTACTGTGAGCAGGGTGCAGCTCTTTATCGAGCGGCCGTCCACGTGCACAACGCAGGCGCCGCACTGGCTGGTGTCACAGCCCACGTGCGTGCCGGTCAGGCCGAGGTCGTTGCGGAGAAAATCAACCAACAGGTTACGCGGTTCTATGTCCCCGTTGACCTCTGTACCGTTGACTGAAAACGAGACTTTCATTGTTGTTCCTCTCCCCGGCCAAAGGCTCTGGTTTCTCTCGAATAACGTCCGAGTGATTTACGCGGTCACGCCGTCCGACGCTGCATCAGAGCCCAATGAAAAGGGCACGAAAAACCCGCCGACAAGCTCTCACATGGTCGCCGCGACCAGACGTGAGCCAGTTCTACACGGTGTTATACCAACGTTTTTGGTACTAAATACGATTAGATATTACCTGTTATTGAGCAGTATGCAAAGCTTTTTGTCCAGCAGCATCGCTTAGTCACGTCTGTATTTCTTTTATTATACAATCTAATCAATGTATTTTTTCTATAAGACAATAAAATAGTTGTATAATAAGAATTAAACTATTAGTATATTGTATTTGTTAAGCAGTTTGGTCAGGCATCATGAAAACATTGATTGAACTATCATCCGAGATCGAACAGCGCCGACGTGAGTTGGGGTTGAGGCAAGCGGATATGCTGATGAAAATCGGCATGTCGCAACAACAATACCAACGCGTTGAAGCTGGTCATGACATACGGGTTTCCACTCTTCTACGCGTCCTGGAAGGAATGGGTCTGGAACTGCTGATAGCTCCCCGTGAGCAGGTTCAACACTTGGAAAATCGGTTGGGTTCGTATGGCCAAACGCGCGCCGTGGCGCCTGCTGATGCTGAAGAACAGGATGAGATCAGAGAACCCTTCTGGTCTTCGTTGCTGGCTGAATTCGAGGATGAATAACAATGCCTGAAATCAACCGGCAAGCAGAATCTGTTGAAGCATTGCAACTGACCTTGCACGAGCAGAAGGTTGGAATTCTCACCCATTACACCGGCGGCAGGAATATCCTGACCTTTGACCCGGAATACCGGGCCTTGCGGGAGCAGAACCGGCCAACGATGACGCTGACTCAAAGAATAAATCCCGACTACCTGGACAACGTATTGGTAAGTTCTCAGAGAGTCCCGCCTGTCCTGTCCAACCTGTTGCCGGAAGGCGCGCTACGGGAACTGTTATCCGAAACATTGAGAATTCATCCGGCAAACGAGTTCCCCATGCTGGCATGGGTTGGAAACAACCTGCCTGGGGCCCTCATTGCAACGCCTGTGCCCGCTGGTGAGTTACCAGGGTGGGCTCTGTCAGCACGGCACCGGATAGAGGCGGTTCAAATTGATGTTAAGGGAATTATGCAAAAGTTTTCACTCGCCGGTATCCAGATGAAATTTTCCACCGTCCGGCGAGACGAACGCTACAACATCAGTGCGGAGGTGGGAACTGACGACTGGATTGTTAAAACACCCTCCACGTTGCACAGGAACGTGCCGGAAAATGAATACAGTGCCATGAAACTGGCCGAATCAATCGGCGTGGATATTCCTGAGCTAACTCTCATTTCTCTGGATACATTGGACAACCTGCCTGCAATCCGACTGCCGGATGAGGCTCATGCCTATGCCATCCGCCGTTTTGATCGTAGCGCTGGGGGGCGTATTCATACGGAAGACTTCGCCCAGGTGTTTGAGTTTTTCAGCCAGGACAAGTATGGAAAGACCAATTACGAACAGATTGCTACCGTACTGTATCGTTATGGCGCGGACGGACTGGGAGATATCCAGCAAATGGCCCGCCGCCTCCTGGCGAATATCCTGCTGGCTAACGGGGATGCTCATTTGAAGAACTGGACGCTGATTTATCCCGATGCCGTCAACCCGAAACTGGCGCCTGCCTACGACATCGTGTCGACGCTGCCGTACGTCCCGAGTGAAACCGGTATCGCATTAAACCTTGGCAAAGAAAAAAAATGGTACTCCATCAGCCTGCAAACCTTTCAGACCTGGAGTGAGAGGACAGGTGTTCCGTGGCCCGCGATAAAAGTACACTTGCTTGATGCTCTGGCAGCAGCTCGCGACTTGTGGCCGGGGATGTTGCAGGATCTGCCTATGCACGATCTACACAAGGAAGTCCTGAGATCTCACTGGTCGAGACTTTCAGCAGATTTTAAATTGCTGTAACCATTCAAACATACATCATGATACTGTCCAGCGGGGCGTCTGCGTTGAGCAGGTCCACGCGTTTGGACTTTATTTTCAGCCCCTCCCCTGTCTGAACCAGGCGCCAGGTGACAGTGCCGGCATAGGTGTCCTGCTGGCGCTGGCGGATGATGGCGTTGTGTTGCATTTCGACAGGTTACCAGAATTACGGATTATTGGGGTCAGGGTAAAAATTCTGACATCCATTTACCCTTACTTCTTTTGCGATTGTCATCGCTTCACTGGCGAGCTTGGTTATCTCTTCAAAATCATCATTCGAAATGGTTTCAGCGGGAGTCAACCAAATGCCTCCACAGACCAACACCGAAGGGGGCGACAGGTAACCCTTCAGATTAGCAGCGGATATGCCGCCTGTTAGCATAAATTGAACATCTCTAAAGACAGATGACAGCTCCTTAATCAATGAAACACCACCCGCCGCTGAAACTGGAAATAACTTCAGTATCCGCAATCCCAAATTCCATGCTTGCAGCACTTCAGTTGCCGTCGCCACTCCCGGGATGACCGGTATCGACATTCCCCTTCCTGCTGTAACAACACTTTCGAGTAATCCAGGGGAAACGATGAATTTGGCGCCGGCACTTACGATTGTTTCGGCCTGTTCAGCATTTAGTACTGTACCCGCGCCCACCAGGATTTCCGGCACCTGTTCACTAATAGCAGAAACCGCATCGGGTGCTGCATCAGTACGCATGGTGACTTCTATGACAGTAATGCCCCCCGCAACCAGCGCCCTGGCAACTGGAACTGCCTTGCTGGCATCATCCAATACGACCACAGGAACCACCGGACATGTTTCAAGTATCGACTTCATCATGTCCGTTACACCGATATCATGAATAATACAGACCACCATTAATATCCAGGCTTATACCTGTCAGGAAACTCGACTCGTCTGAAGCCAGGTAAGATACAAGGTCTGCGACTTCACTCGCCTGCCCTTCACGCCGCAAAGGGGTTGAGGCCGCTACTTTACGCCTGACTTCATCCTTACTGAAAGTATCATGAAATGACGTACTTATCATGCCGGGACAGATGCAATTAACCCTGATATTCTCGGGTCCCAGTTCTTTGGCCATAGAACGAGTAAATGTCATGACTGCGCCCTTGGATGTTGCATAAGCGGAAGCACCGGGACCACCTCCATCACGCCCCGCTAAAGACGCAAGATTGATAATTGAACTCCCACCACTCATGTGTGGAACAACGGCTTTAGTAGTCAAGAACGTACTGGTTAAATTCAGTTTCAAGACGTCATTAAAGAATGCCTCGTCCATTTCTTGTAAAGTTTTTCGAGCAATGAGCCCACCAACATTATTGACCAGTATGTCGATTGAGTGACCAAATGCCTTCTGTGTTTCAGCGACGAGGTTTTCTACGTCCGACTGTTTTGTCATATTACCGGCAACTGCTATTGCTGTCCCACCCGTGGCTTCAATTTCCTTCACTGTTGCCTCGGCGTTCTCCCGGCTGTTGCAGTAATTAACTGCTACTTTAGCGCCCTCTGCTGCAAGTTTTTCAGAAATAGCCCGCCCGATATCTCGCGAACCACCAGTAACAATGGCGACTTTATTGTCAATACGCATATTTTTTAACCCTATTTTGACTAATTAGATTTGTTCTTTAACTTGTTCTATTTGACCACCGAAAACCCATACAGACAGCACCGCCAGCGGAACCAGCATTGCGCCCATGACAAAAAAGGGAACATAAGATTCCTTCGTGACTGCAGGAACGATCCACGTAGTTATCAGAACACCGATAACGGCAGCAGTCCCACCGACACCCGCCAGTGACCCCACGGATTTGCCGGAAAAGAAATCACTGGGAAGCGTCTGGATGTTGCCTATGGCAAGCTGAAATCCGAATAGTATCACCGCGATTAGAAGTACTGCTGCTAATGGAGCAGAAGCGTACGCGGTTGCTAATAGTGCCGGCAGCATAATGACGCCACCCAGGGAGATGGTGAATTTACGTGTCCTGTTAACACTCCAGCTCTTTTTTAGCAGCGCCCCTGCCAACCAGCCACCGAACAAAGCACCGCCCATTGCACCCACATAGGGCACCCAGGCAAATAGCCCAATTTCACGAATATTAAAACCAAATTGGTCAGCCAGGTAGATGGGTAACCAACTGACGAACAACCACCAAACGGGATCAAGAAAAAAACGGGAGGCAATAACCGACCAGCTTTGCCGATACTTCATCATCTCCAGCCAACCAGGCGCCAGCGCCTCGCTCTTATCAGAGGAATCACCATCAACCCTCTGGCCGGACAGAATATACTCACGTTCTTCTTCGGATAACCAAGGATGCCGCTCCGGTGGCGCCTTGTATATTAATAACCAGGGTACTATCCAGACAAACCCTAACAGACCTACTGCGATGAATGTACCCTGCCAGCCAAGCTGGATATATAACAAGGCAATCATCGGTGCAGAGATGACAGCTCCCAGTGAGGCCCCGGCATTGAATATTCCCTGTGCCAGGGCGCGTTCTCTGATGGGAAACCATTCGGCATTACTTTTTGTTGCGCCCGGCCAGTTTCCGGCTTCACCCACAGCCAGCCCGAAGCGTGCAAACCCCAGGCCCATAACTGATTTTGTTGCTGCATGCAGCATTATTGAAACTGACCAAACCACTACTGCCAGTACGAAGCCCAGCCTTGTGCCGATCATATCGAAAATCTTGCCGAACAGGGACTGACCGATGGCATAACCCACCATGAAGAAAGTCAGGATCAATGCATAATCATTTTTGTCCATGCCCAGCTCTTCAGAAATTCCAGGCCACATCACTGCCAGGGCATTACGGTCGACATAGTTGATCACCGTGATTACCGCGATAAGGGTGATCACAAGCCAACGGAATTTTGTCGTTTTCATGCTATTGTTCCTGCCGCCTTAAAATGAATAACAAGTCAGGATTCCCTCAGTTCGCCCGAAGGCTATTAACTAACAAAATATGATTCTCCCGAATCTGCAAAACCGGCAACCAAGACGAGCAGCGTGGTAAAAAGGGTGCCAGCGTATGACATTGGCACCCCTATTTGCTCGACTTATCGTGGTTTTACCTAGTAGCGATAACTGGCGCCAACGATAATGCGGCGATCTGTGAAGCCTTGGAAACACAGCAGGGCGCCTTCATTGACACAACTTTGCTCAACATCTGACTCAGTGAGGTTAACAGCATCAACTGAAAGACTTACATGATCATTCACAGCATAGTTGATGCTGGCATTGAGCTGATCTCTATCCTCTTGAACAACGGGGAAACCCCAGGGGTAGCTGGATGTACTGCCAAAATCCTCTGAACGGTATGCCTCACGCCACGTATAACGTACCCTGGCTGAAATGCCATATTTTTCGTAGTACCCAGTAATATTGTACGCCGTTTCAGACAGGTCGAGTAATTGCCCCCTCAGAGTAACATTAGTAGCTGCTGCGGATGTTAACCCAAATACGGTGTTAGCACGACTTGTTGGATTCAGGAATGTATCACCACCAGTGAACTCCTGCAGAGTAAGGTTACCGATAATGCCGAACCCGGAAGCCCACCCCAGCTTATCTTCGTGTTGTCCGAGATCATACTGAAAGGTGAACTCTATACCTTTTTGCTTGGTACTTCCAGAGCCATTGACTGTAGTCGCTATCGGCACACAGACCCCTGTACCGACAGGACCGAAAACATTTATGTCCGCAATGGGGTTGAAAATACCACCGCCTTCACAATCGGGGCCGGTAATGTCACGGAATCCAGTAATCGGATCTTCAAATGGGTCTTCCTGGGTTCTGACATGAAGGCCGGTGCGTTTCTTGTGGAAGAGGCTTACACTGAATACGCTTCCGGGTGCAAAATACCATTCAGCAGAGAGATCAAATGACTCAACCTCTTCAGGCTCCAAACCAGGGTTGCCAAGCTCAGTAGGAGGGTTCGGGCTGGTGCTGAATGTAAATGAAGTTGACAGGTTATCAAAATCCGGGCGTCGGATATCTTTCGAGTAAGCAAAACGAAGCAGTGCATCTTCTCTTACGTCTGCAACCAGGTTGATGCGCGGCAACCAGAAATCATAACTGGAACTGCGCGTATCCAGTTGCGTCACATTATTGCTGTCAACAATATAGCCGGAAGAATCAATGTCGGTATCCAAATAGCGCACACCTGCATTACCACGGAACATACCGTACTCAAAATTTGCTTGTGCATAAAAGGAGTTGGTCTTTTCTTTAATATTAAAGAATGAACTTTGCCTCGACGTTGGTTGGCTGATAGGGCCCCGCGTAGAACCTGTGATTGCATTGTTTGCAACAATGGCAGCATTCAGCGTGGCTAACACACCATCCGGGTCAGAAGCAACTTGAGCCGGGTCTATAAGAATAAAATCACCAACATATAGCTCCCTGCCGTCAGCATCATTAAAATTGTCGGGGCCTGGAGTGAGGATATCCTCGAACAGATTACCCCGTGGGGCATCGGCCAAATTACGGAAGCCCGTGTTTGATCTGACTTCATCATTAAGACTGGTACTCTCATTCCAGCGATAGCCAAAATCAACCGCCGTAACGGGTCCCCAGTCTGAATCGAATGTAAAATCAAGGCGAATTGCATCTTCCTGGTTTTCAGCTATGTCTGAATCTACGTTTACGTCACGCAGCACAACATTTGCAGGATCAAGCAGTTGGGCAACCGTTGGCGAGCCTGGTTCATTTAATGCGACGGCCCATGCCAGTGAACCACCGGACAGATCGTACATAAAAGGTGTGCCATTCTCGTTTGACGAGTTAGTTGCCACGTTCGGGTTGATAAAGTTAAGAGTGGTATTAAAGCTTGGGGTAGCAGTATCAGACTGTGACGTTGAACCCTCTACTCGTCCTGATAATTTTCCCAATTCCCAATCAACGCCCAATCTGAATATCTCGCTTTCGGTAAGGCGCGAGTCCGTGTCCCCTGAAAAGCGCAGATTTGGATCTCTATCGCCATCTTCAACGGGAATAACACCCACGAGTGCCGCTTCGATACTGCCGAGTTCCTGGGAACCGTTTTCGCCAGTTATTGAGCCAAAATTGACCGTTTCAAACTGGGCAGGAATCGAGAAATTCCTGAGGTCACTCACACCCGATCCCTGCACCCTTGAGCTTTCTTGCCTGGACTCCTGATCGTTGATGACAGCATCAAAAAACAGGGTCATATTATCATTCGGCGCGAACTCAAACGAACCGGAAAAGTTCGTGGTTTCATAATCATAATTGTCGTAATCCTGAAGTAAAAATTGAATTGGCAGAAAATTGAAAGTTTGAGCGCTGGCAGCGCCGCTATTTGATGCCACACTGTTATCGCGATCGGTGCGAGGACGGAAAGCGCGCACATCCTGCTCGCTCCAACTTCCGCTGATAACGATTCCGATATCTCCGAAATCAGTGTCCCAATTATTGCCCAAGGCGCCTGATACCCTGGGTTTAAACGTAGCGCCGTCTGAAAGACTGCTGTTCTCCCCCTGTACGCGGACAGCCGCCAGGGTTTCAGGCAAATCAAGAGGACGTATCGTTTTCAGGTTGATTGTACCACCCACAGACCCTTCAATCGTTTTCGCTTCAGGTGCTTTGACCACTTCAACAGACGCGATCAAAGCCGCGGAAACATCCTCAAAATCGATGCCGGAACGTCCGGCGCCAGAACCCACTGTAGATACACCATTGATTTCAGTACGGTTTGCGTTGGTGCCGCGAATTTGAACACCGGTGCCGATACCGGCCGTTCGAGTAATCTGGATGCCTGGAATATTCTCAAGAACCTCTGCCAGGTTCTGGTCGGGCAACTTACCGATATCCTCCGCCTGAATTACTTCGATCAGGTTATCTGACCCGCGCTTCTCCTCGATAGCGTCTACCAGAGACCCTCTGATACCTCTAACAACAACTTCCTCCAGCATTGCCTCACTCTCTTGGGCAAAAGCAGCCGGTATGGCAACCAGGACAGCCGCAAATAACGCTAATGTAATAGTTACACACTGAAAATTCTTCATTAACTTACTCCCCTCAGGTAAACGATATTAATGAACTCTTATTGGTTCATACTCAAGCCTACAAAATGATCCCAGTGGATTCGCGGTGGAGACTTTATCCGAAAGAAATATTTTTGTCAACCACTTTTAAATCCAATTTTAGAATTTTTGGTTGCAACATAGGGATATATTGTATTACCAATTTGATATCTCTGTTCAGCCAATATTATCAAAATCAGGGCCCCGACCAAATCAAGTACAGTCACTAAATTCAAGCTCAACACTTCGATAATTGGTCTATAATCGACTTGACCAATTTAAAAGACCGTGCTAAACTCCTGGAGAACTAATACTGAGAGGGAACCTGAGAGCCATGCCAATTGACCAGCGCCGTTACCGGGCCATAGTGGAGAAGATTCTCCAACTGATCGATTCAGGTGAATATCCTGCTGGAGGACGCTTACCACCTGAACGAGAGCTTGCGGAACGTTTTTCAGTAAGTCGGCCGACAATACGAGAAGCCATCATTGCACTTGAGGCATTACAACGCGTTCAGGTCAAAACGGGATCCGGCATTTATGTTCTGGAATCAATAGCCGGAGGTAATGGGAGTGTATCGTCTATAAGCGCCTATGAACTCACTGAAGCTCGAGCGATCATCGAAGGAGAAGCCGCAGCCCTCGCGGCCACCATGATCACTGATGAAGAACTCGCCGAACTTGAGACGGCACTGAATGAGTTGGCGGATGAATCAGCGGATGGCAAATTAATCTCTGAGCTCGCAGACAAAAAATTTCACCAAACCATTGCCAAGGCTACGCGGAATAACATGATTGTTGCAGTCGTCAATGAACTCTGGTTCGTGCGCGATAACTCTCCGTCGGTACACCGGGCATATCAGGCAATTTGCGAAACAGATGGGCAGATACGTCTCGGTGAACACAAGGAAATATTTATTGCGCTTAAGAACCGTGATGCGGCTTCATCGCGAAAAGCAATGATTGAACATTTTTCCCGGATATTTAATAAATTATTTGCGGCCGATGAAGCTGAGCAGCTTGAAAAAATCAAACAAAGCACAATTGAACGCAAGGAACGATTTTCTCTTAATCACCTGTCATACCAGGATTGAATTAGCCAGCCGGGGTCGAAGCCTGCCTGCCGGGCGCCGTCATGGTGACCTGCGCTCGCGTTGAAGATAGGTAAGGTTGCTAACCGAGTACTCGTCGTTGTTTGCTCTGATCGGACCCGTATCTTTCATTACAACGTCCTCGATGACGGTGAGAGGCTCACCGTTGGTCAGGAACAATTCAAGCGGCGCGCTCTTATCCCAGGTCGAATTTGAGATATTGAGTCTCTGCACCCCATGAAACACGAGTGATGCGCCCGACTTGTTACGGCGTCCCAGTCCTGTATTCGTAAACGAATTTCCCTCAACCGTGACGATTGGGCCAAAGGTGCTTTCATCCGTTCCGCCTCTATAGATATTAGCGACCGCTCCCTGGACATCCGTAAACATATTGTTCGCGATGGTCACGTTCTCGGCGTTGTAGATGCCAAGATCCTCGGGTTCCTTATCGAGCGCCAGGATAGACCCGGTGATGTTTGTCATCTCGGAGCCGGAAATTTCGATAGAATCCGCGAAGGTACCCTTGTGTACCCCGAGGAAATTGTAGCTGTGGTTAACGTCCAGATTCGTTACCTTGCAGTTGCGCACGGCCAGCGAGTAATTTCGGGTCATCGAGTACCGGCTCGTACTAATAATGTTGTTGCCGTAGAGGTCAGGGGACTCTGCGCCATCGAACCAGAGGTTTTCGAGTTCCAGGGCGCCACCATTCTCAATAAAGATGAAGGTCGACTTCTCAGAGCGGATGATGGGCTTGTCACCATCCTCTGCCTTGATTGTGAGGGGGTGACTGACACTGGCGAATTTGTTTAGAAGATACTCACCACCATTTTCCAATACCAGTGTGTCGCCGGGGTTGCTGGCCTTAATCGCGTCCAATAACATGCCGGTTTCGGCAGCGACAGTTTTCGTGGTGCCGCCGCCAAACTCAACAAATGGGTCGACTTTTTCGTAGAAGTCGGCGCCAGTCTCTTTTTTAGTCACAGGCAGTTTGACCTGGCCAAAACCGATTTGGTCGATCAACGACTTAGCTGGTACCAGCAGCCCGTGTTCATTTTCAGCAATGGAGTAGGGTGCCTTGACGAAACCCCGATCGATCGGAACATCAGCTTCTTCGTTGATCACATTGCCTTCGAAACTGATACCGGAGATATCGTCATAGACCGTAAAAGGGTTGATAGTCGTCGTGCTCATAAAGATGTTGTTGTGCATTGATGAGCCGGTTGGTACGGCGGAACGCTCTCCGTCACTGCCCGCGCATAACTGAACGTTGTCACTATTGATCACAATGTTGTTGTTGATCAATGAGTCGATAACTGGGTCATAACGATTGATTGGTCCGTTCGGCACGCCGTTCATGATGACAAGCGCACCGTGAAAGCGGCGGCCCGTCAAGCCGGACAAATAATTGTTCCTGACAGTCTGGTTCTCATTGATGATACGAATACCTCCCGTGTTGGACTTGCGGTTACCGAGAAAGTAATTGCCTTCTACCAGCGTGTAGTGACCATGACGCATGGTTAGCGTGCCCTGGCTTTCAAAGAACACATTGCCGCGGATTTCGTTGCCGCAGGCCTTGCTTGAAATGATCTCGAGCTCTCCACTGGTGCGGTCGAAGTAGTTGTATTGCACAATCGAGTTTGAGTACTCTCTGGAAAAGTGACTGGTACCGATGCGCAGGGTTTCTCCGCCATTCGACCCTAAGGTGTGGCGAGGGCCGAAGTAATTGTACTCTATAATGTGACCGTTCTCGCGACTGGCCTCGGTGTTCATTCTTACTGCCAGTGTGACACCGGCGTTACCTTTGTTTATTAATGTGTTGTGATCGAACCGGTTGTTCTTGCCATACATCGAGACCCAGATATCCGACACAAATCGCTCAGGGTTGCCGAAATTGTCGATCACCATATTGGTGACACGTGAATTGTTCGCTAGTTCGTGCTTCGCTGTTCTGAAAGCAATGACTTCAGTCGTCGGTGTGAAACCGTCCTTGAACACAAGTCCGGATACGACAATGTGGGACCCTGAAATTCCGAGATTGGACTGCCCGGTAATGATTACCTTGCCGGGTTCCTCGGCGGTCAATTCGACAGGTTGATCCGGCATACCTTCTCCTTTAAATCGTAACTCGACATCCGACCACGTGCCGTTCGCCAGGATCACCTTGTCACCCGGCTGCAGGTCTGCTACGGCCTGATTGAATTCGTCAATATTTCGAACTATACCCTGCTGGCTTTGCCCATCTGCGCTTGTAATGGACAGGCTGCTGTCTTCCTGAGAGCAAGATGCAAGCGCTGAGGCAAGCACGAGTGTTGCAAATCTCAACCTGAAAGTGTTATTCATAATCTGTTCCTGATGGCAAAACTTGACTCCTTGCTTTCTCAATTTATGCAAGGTATTCCGAATGTGTTTCCTTTTCTATATCCACGACTGCTACGGTAATGGAAATCGGTGATACATCTTTCAACAGCGATTTCAATTCGCACAATAGACAACTGGAGATCGTTACAGAACGAAATAGTGATAAGGACCCGTCCACGAGTAAGCCTTGCCGTCTATATCCAATTCGTGATTTATTGACCTGTTCGCGTCCGAGTTCGACAAGACGAATACGGTCACTTGCCCGCCCAGATCCTCAATGGACACCGCAGTGTAGTTTTCATCATTGTGGACTATTCTCAGTCGCGAGATGTTACTGTCTGAATTGGTCGCCAGTTCGGTCACGGGGTTGTAGTCTCCGTGCGGCTCAATCACCGACACAAAGGTGGTGTCGCCAGCACCCTTTCGTCGAATGACAAACGCCGGATCGGGACGCAAATTAAAATCCGGATCGTTGGCGCCGGTTCTGGTGAAGAGCAATTCGTCGGATTCATCGGCAACCGAGGTCAAGGTGTAAAACCTGCGATCACTCATCCACGACAATCTGCTGGTCTCCGAAGCAGATCTCCCTATTCCTTCCAGGTACAGGTGCTGATAGCCGTTTTCCCCGCCCAGGGTGCTTAACGAAGAGGGCCTCTCGTAGTCAAAGTTCGTTTGCATTACCTGCCCCAGGTAATGGAACGGCAAGTCATACTGATTCTCCGAATCGGATTTCACCTTAAGCAGGTCCAGGACGAACGGCTTCTCGAAATTCTCTGACTTGATCAAAGCCATTGTCCGCTGCATCACCGTACCGGGGTAGGCATTGGATTCTGTCGCACTGACAATCTGTAGATCGGGATTGGTGTCGTCAAAGAAATAGAGTTCGGAATGGTGCAGACTGCCAATTTCATACTTTCCCTCAAAATGCGATGTTGCATTCTGGACAAGTGTGTTATGGGCAATGGTCTGTTTCGCCCAGGTAGTATTTTCCGGCAGGTAGTTGCCACCACCCTTCTGTCCAATATTGACGTATCGCACCATTCCGTAGTCCTGGAGGACCTCCTCACCCTTTTCGTACAGCGAGAACGACAACTTGTCGTAATGTCCATGGCTCAGTCCCTGGGACGTATACTTGAATACGAGTTCAATGTCCTCTTCACCGCCGCGCAATACTGCCACACCTCCTTGCTTGCCATCTGCACCGTCCGAATAATTGACAGATTTTTTCTCAAAAGGCCGCGTCGCGCCGTCACTAATCGCCAGCGCTACTGCGATGCCCGCGTCATCGAGAAGCACCTCACCCTGCTCCTCGGCGATTCCCAGGAGGCGCTCATCTCCGCCACCAAAGCGAAATGCAATATTTACCGCCGTTATAAGTGATTGCGTGTGATAGGACATTCCTTTTTGCGCATCATTTAAGGGGAAGAAGTCCCCATTGGCATCCGACAAGTTAAGCAGTGCGTCCACCGCCTTCAGTAATACGCCATCCTGTTGCTCAAAGATTGCCAGGTCGGGCCTGGCGTTATGGAGACCTTGGGCGAATATGAGGAACGGATAAATGGCGTAGCGCTGATAGTACGGACCTTCAGTGTAATAGCCGTCGAGGGAAAACGATTCAGCCAGATTTGCCAGAAATCCGGCTTTCTGCCCCTCCACAAAAAAGAAACCACCATCGTCATCCTTGGCATTGAAATCGAGGTTCTTGGACGGGAGGCCATACAATGCGCGCTCAACCAGTTCATCATCTCCCATTACCAATCCGATCATACCGACCGCCGCGTTTCCCCAGGTACTGTGATTGTGGATGCGATTGAAGAACTTCGGATTCGCTATTGAGATGTGATCCGCAAACGGACGAAAGAGATTATCTTCGAGTGTTTGGCGTTCCTCAGCCGACAAATAATTGTAGATTGCATCGTAAGCCTGGCTGACATACACGAGCCAGTTCGCGTCGTTGAGACATTGCCAGAATAGTTTGCCGCGTGCATAGGATCGTTTCTTGGGATGCAGCGGCAGATCCCTGTACATGGCCGCGTACTGGAACAGTGTGTCACGGATATAGCTGGCATATTTTTCGTCTTCGAGGATGTGGTACAACGCGCCGGCTTTTTGCATGATGAAAAAATTACGCTTGTGCCGTTCGTGCGTGTAGCCACCTGAGTAGTCTTTTGGAATTGGCGTGTCGATGCCTGCTTCGATTTCGGCGTCCACTTCTTCTTTAACCCTGGCCACTGTCGCGTCGAACAGGGGTACAGCCCCCAGCGCCGCCCTGATTTTTTGAACACCGTCGTGGGTGAGGACCACCTTCGGGCGAGCACCAGCCAGGGTCGGCGCTGAGAGCAACTGAGCCAGGAAAAAGAAGATCAATAAATTTCTGTGTTTTTGAATCATTTAATATGCAGCCTTACAAGGAAGTCCTGAGATCTCACTGGTCGAGACTTTCAGCAGATTTTAAGTTGCTGTAACCATTCAAACATACATCATGATACTGTCCAGCGGGGCGTCTGCGTTGAGCAGGTCCACGCGTTTGGACTTTATTTTCAGCCCCTCCCCTGTCTGAACCAGGCGCCAGGTGACAGTACCGGCATAGGTGTCCTGCTTGCGGTGATTGATCACGGCGATAACGCTTGCGGTGACGGTAATCATGCCGTCGGGACTTGCCGATGTATCAGTTTCCAACTCCGACAGGATGCGCACCGACCGCACCTCGTGTTGCATGGACGGTGATAACGGGTTGCGCAGATTGTAGTTGCGCATCTGCATGAGCGCGCGGTTGTCGTAGATCAGGGAATCGTGCTGTTCCGGGTCGGTTTGTTCCCGTTCCAGCGGCATCCAGTAATAGCCGTCTTCCGTGAACAGGGAGCCCCAGGTTTCCAGGTCTGCTTCGTTCAGGCAGCGGGTCTCCAGGCGGATCAGTTTTTCTATGGCTCCCTGCAGGGTCTTGTCTGTCATGTCAGGTCATGTACTCAAGCCAGGCGCGATACTGGTTGCGCAGAGCCAGGTCGCTGGTGCCGGTAGCCCGCAACCGTTCTCCGTCCCGGACTTCCCTGCCGTGATGGCGGTGCATGTCTATCCATTCAATCGCGCCGGCCGCAGCGCTTTCCTGTATGCGGATATAGCAGTCCAGATCGTCCGGGCCTACCATCGACGCCGGGGAGTTGATCAGGCGGGAATAGCGCAGGGTGCGCGCCAGCATCCTTGCAGGCGCGCCTTTCAGCCTGAATGTCCAGGATTCGATGATGGTCTCGCTGGCCGACACGGGTATGACCACGCGCACCGACTGGATATTATCCCGGACCGTGCAGGACGGGTAGATCAGGCCGTTATGGCGGTTGAACGAGAGTATTTCTTCAGTACGCTGCTTGCCGTAAGCCTGTTCCATGGCCTGCAGATAATCGGGATAGACCTGGTAGTGGCTGAAAATGCTGGTTTTGCCGCCCATGTAGCCGTGGCCGCGCGGCAATCCGACGAATCCCATCTCGTCAAAGAAGTCGTAGGAACCGCCGAACGGGGCGATTACTTCGGCTTCCGGCACGGGATCATGATCGGGCGGCAGTTGCTCCAGGTATTGCCGAACCGCATCGCTGGTGCCGGCATGGGCTACCATGGGGTGCATGGCATCGTGCAGGTTCTCAGTGAAGAACTTCCAGTTCACCGGATGGCGGAACCGGTGGCAGGTCTTTCCGGTTACTTCCACGGCGCCGTCCGGAGACCGGTCGATCATGTTGTCTATGGTGGCGCGCATATCTCCCAGGAAGCTGCTCAGGTCGGGCCCGGTGGCAGCTAGAGAGGCAAACACGAAGCCACGGTATTGCGCCGTCCGGGCGACCGGGATCATGCCGAATTCCACGGCGTCGCGGTCGAAACCCACGTCCCTGTAGCCGGCAGGGGCGGGTTGTGAACGCAACGTGCCGTCAGTGCGGAAGGTCCAACCGTGGTAAGGGCATTTGAAGACCCCGTGCGCGCGACCGCTGCGGGCCTCACAGACCTGCGCGCCCCGGTGCCCGCAACGGTTCACCAGCACGTTGATGTCTCTGCTGTTCATGTCCCTGACCATGATGACGGGAGTCAGCCCGATGGTCGTGGTGAGATAATCTCCGGCGGACCTGACCTGGCTTTCATGGCCGACGTAAATCCAGGCCCGTCCCCAGATGCGCTCCATTTCCAGTTTGAAAATCTCTTCCCTGACATAGACATCCCGATGCACGCGGGCGGGTTCAACCAGGGATTTCAGGGCTTCCGGGCTGTCATACATGTTTTGCTGCATGGTTGACAGGTTACCAGAATTATAGACTCAGGGCTTCTGTGATCTCTGTGGCACCCGGAAAACAAAAAGCCGGACAATGTCCGGCTTTGAGTTGTTGCACATGTTATCCCGTATCAACTTTCCGCGTCACTATCTTCCTCCTCCAGGTCCGATACGGGTCGGTCGACCAGTTCCACGATGGCCATGGGCGCCTTGTCACCGGCCCGGTAACCGCATTTCAGGATGCGCAGGTAGCCACCCGGCCTGCTCTGGTAACGCGGTCCCAGTTCGTTGAACAGTTTGGTTACCGACGCCCGGTCGCGCAGGCGGGAGAAGGCCAGTCTGCGTTTGGCGACAGAATCTGTTTTTGCCAGGGTGATCAACGGTTCTGCCACTCGCCGTAACTCCTTCGCCTTGGCGAGGGTGGTTTTGATCTTTTCATGGTGCACCAGCGAGACGGCCATATTACGGAACATGGCAGTGCGATGGCTGCTGTTCCGGTTCAGTTTCCGCCCACTCTCTCTATGACGCATTTCGACTATCCACCAATATTAATGTGATATGACGGGAGACATTTCCCTTTCTTCATACAGGTCGGAAGGGGGCCAACTCTCCAGCCTCATACCCAGCGTCAGGCCGCGGGAAGCGAGCACGTCCTTGATTTCCGTCAGGGATTTCTTGCCCAGGTTCGGGGTCTTCAATAATTCCATTTCGGTGCGCTGAATGAGGTCGCCGATATAGTAAATACTTTCCGCTTTCAGACAGTTTGCCGAGCGGACAGTCAGTTCCAGATCATCCACCGGGCGTAACAGGATGGGATCGATTTCCGGTTCATCACTGCTTGCCGGGAGTTCCTCCATGTGCTCGGCTTCCAGGTCAACAAAGATGGATAACTGGTTACGCAGGATCAGTGCTGCTTGCTTGATGGCCTCTTCCGGATTGATGGTGCCGTTCGTTTCCACTTCCAGGATCAATTTGTCCAGGTCGGTCTGCTGTTCTACCCGAGCGCTCTGCACGTCGTAGGAAACGCGCTTGATCGGGCTGAATGAAGCATCCAGTTTCAGGCGACCGATATTCTGTCCCTCTTCATCTTCGGGATTGCCGACGATCACCGGGCGATACCCGCGTCCGCGCTCAACGATAATATTCATATTCAACTCACAGCCGGCGCGGGTAAGGCGCGCGATCAGGTGGTCGGGATTGGCAATCTCCACGTCGTGGTCCAGCTTGATATCGCCGGCCTTGACTTCTCCCGGCCCGGCCTTGTTCAGGCTCAGGGTAACGTCGTCCCGGGCATGCACGTTGATCGCCAGTTCCTTCAGGTTGAGCAGGATATCCGTTACATCTTCTTGCACACCATCAATGGTCGTGTATTCATGGAGCACGCCGTCAATTTCCACTTCGGTGACCGCACAACCGGACATGGATGACAATAAAACCCGGCGCAGGGCATTGCCCAGAGTATGGCCAAAACCCCTGTTTAACGGCTCTATGGTGATTTTTGCCAGCGTCGCGCTGATGTTTTCTACATCAACCCGGCGCGGCTTTAACAATTCACTGAATGTTGAGGGCATATATATGGTTCCTGTAGCTGCTTACTTGGAATAAAGCTCTACCACTAGCTGTTCGTTGATATCCGACGGCAATTCACTGCGATCAGGTGTGGTTTTGAATACTCCCACCATTTTTTTGGCGTCCACATCGACCCATTCGGGAAACCCGATTTGTTCCGCAACGTTCAGCGCATCCTGGATACGCAGTTGTTGCTTGCTCTTTTCCCTGATCTCAATCTTGTCCTCGGCCCTGACCTGGTAAGACGGGATGTTGACCGAATGTCCGTTCACAAGCACTGATTTGTGGCTCACCAGTTGTCTGGCTTCGTTACGGGTACAACCAAACCCCATCCTGAATACCACGTTATCCAGACGGCTTTCCAGGATTCCCAACAGGTTCTCACCAGTTGAGCCCCTGCGTCGAACTGCTTCCTTGTAATAACGCCGAAACTGTTTTTCCAGCACGCCGTAAATGCGCCGGAGCTTCTGCTTTTCCCGGAGCTGCAGGGCATAATCCGACAACCGTTTCGACCTGACTCCATGCTGGCCGGGCGGCTTGTCTATCTGGCATTTGGATTCAAGCGGCCGGGCGCGGCTTTTTAAAAACAGGTCGACGCCTTCGCGTCGACTCAGTCTGCATTTGGGTCCGAGGTATCGAGCCATATTTCCTCCAGGTTCTACCTGCTTATACCCGCCTTTTTTTCGGCGGACGACAACCATTGTGTGGGATGGGAGTCACGTCGGTGATATTGGTAATTTTATAACCCAACGCGTTCAGCGCGCGTACTGCTGATTCCCGTCCCGGGCCCGGACCTTTGATATTCACGTCCAGGTTTTTCATGCCGAAGTCCTTTGCCACTTCACCAACCTTCTGGGCGGCAATCTGCGCCGCAAACGGGGTGCTCTTGCGCGACCCGCGGAAACCGCTGCCACCGGCAGTTGCCCAGGCCAGGGTATTCCCCTGCCTGTCGGTAATGTTGATGATGGTATTGTTAAAGGACGCGTGCACGTGCGCGATGCCGTCAACAACGGTCTTTTTAACCTTTTTTCTGGTACTTCTTGGTTTTGCCATTTACCTTCTCGTTGCGTTATTTCTTGATGATGCGGCGCGGCCCCTTGCGCGTTCTTGCATTGGTACGGGTACGCTGACCGCGCAGGGGCAGCCCGCGCCGGTGGCGGATACCCCGGTATGAACCCAGGTCCATCAGGCGCTTGATGTTCATGGATACGTCTCTGCGCAAATCGCCTTCCAGCTCATAATTCGTGACCTCCGCCCGTAACAGGTCAAGCTGCTCTTCACTGAGCGTCGAGACCTTGACGTTGGGTTCGATGCCCGCCGAAGAACAGATCTTCCCGGCAGTAGTCCTGCCAACTCCATAAATATGGGTCAACGCAATGCGGACGTGTTTTTGGTCCGGAATATTTACACCTGCTATACGAGCCATTACTTTCTCTCTTGTTTACTGTTGCTGAATACTTAAGGAACCTCTGATTAAGTCAGAGGTTCCTTAAGTGCCTTTTGCTTTGTCCGGCTCACCCCTGCCGCTGCTTGTGACGCGGGTCTGAGCAGATGACCCGCACCCGGCCACGCCGGCGAATGATACGGCAATTACGGCAAATCTTTTTTACTGAAGCCCTGACTTTCATTTCACTCTCCCGTTACACGCGGCGGCGGCCATGACTTTTCAAGTTGGCCTTCTTTAATGCCCCCTCATACTGGTGAGACATCAGGTGGGCCTGAATTTGCGCCATAAAGTCCATGACTACGACCACGATGATCAACAAGGAGGTCCCGCCAAAATAAAACGGCACATTATATTGCAGGATCAGGAACTCCGGTAGCAAGCAGACAAACGTGATGTAGATAGCGCCTACCATGGTCAGTTTTGTCAACACACCGTCAAGATAACGAGCTGTTTGCTCTCCCGGTCTCATGCCGGGGATAAACGCGCCCGATTTTTTCAGGTTATCCGCGGTTTCCCTGGGGTCGAAGACAACAGCGGTGTAGAAAAAACAAAAGAAAATAATGCCGGCGGCATAAAACGCGACGTAGATGGGCTGCCCGGGCTGCAGCAGGGTCGCCAGATCCTGCAGCCAGCGCATCTCCCGGGCCTGGCCTGCCCAGCTTGCCAACGTTCCCGGAAACAGGATCAGGCTGGAAGCAAATATCGGTGGGATGACGCCTGCCATGTTCAGTTTCAGCGGCAGGTGGCTGGACTGACCCGCGTACATTTTTCGACCCACCTGGCGCTGGGCATAATTAACCGTGATCCGGCGCTGCCCCCGCTCTATGAACACCACAAAACCGGTGACGGCAACAGCCAGGGCAAACAGGGTAAATACCATTATCAGGTGCAACTCACCGGTGCGGGACAGCTCCAGGGTGCCGCCGATCGCAGCCGGCAGGCCGGCCACGATCCCGGCAAAAATGATCAGCGAGATGCCGTTGCCCACCCCCCGCTCGGTAATCTGTTCTCCCAGCCACATCAGGAACATGGTGCCGGTTACCAGGGTAGTTACCGCAGTGATGCGGAAACTGATACCGGGATCAAGCACCACCGACCCACCCAGAACCTGCTGGCCTTCCAGCGCCAGCGACACGCCCAAGGCCTGGAAGGTGGCCAGCACTACCGTTCCGTAGCGTGTGTACTGGGTAATCCTGCGCCGCCCGGATTCGCCTTCGCGGCGCAACTGTTTCAGGCGCGGGTCGACGAATGACAGGATCTGCATGATGATCGAGGCGGATATGTAAGGCATGATACCGAGGGCAACGACCGACAGTCGTTCCAGGGCGCCTCCGGAAAACATGTTGAACATATCCAGGATGGTGCCGCGTTGCTGCTCGAACAGTTGCGCCAACGCATCGGGGTTGATGCCCGGCACGGGTATAAAGGTGCAGATACGGTAGACAAACAGGGCAAACAGGACAAACAACAGGCGCCGGCGTAACTCCGTCACCTGGGTCAACCCGGCCAGCCCGCCCGGTACAGCAGGATTTCTTGCTGCCATACGTTAGTCTCCCTACTCCTCGAACTTCCCGCCGGCTGCCTCAATGGCAGCCCGCGCCCCTTTTGTTGCACGCAATCCCTTGATGGTAACCGCCTTGCCAATGGTTCCGCCGGCTATGATTTTTACCCGCTTGATTTTCCTGGTGATCAAGCCGGCCTGCTGCAATACCTTCAGATCGATAACGTCAGCACCCGCCTTTTCCAGTTCATGCAAGCGGATTTCATCGGTGATCCGCGCCAGGTAGGAGCGGAAGCCGACCTTGGGCAGGCGTCGCTGCAAAGGCATCTGCCCGCCTTCAAACCCCACCTTGTGATAACCGCCGGAGCGGGATTTCTGTCCTTTATGACCGCGCCCGGCAGTCTTGCCCTGTCCGGAGCCGATACCCCGGCCTACCCGTTTGGCCGCACGTTTGGAACCCTCGGCAGGTTTGATTGAATTAAGTCGCATCTCAGATTTCATCCACAGTTAACAAATAGGCAACCTTATCGATCATGCCGCGGTTTTCCGCAGTATCCGCAACTGTTACCGAATGGCCGATACGGCGCAACCCCAGTCCGGCAACACAAGCCCTGTGTTTTGCAGTCCTGCGGTTGACACTGCGCTTGAGTGTCACTCTAAGCTGTTTGTTTGCGTCTGCCATCATAAAACCCTGTGATCGTTACTCGCGCGCGGCGCAGCCGGGGCTAGGCGTTGATCTCCTCAACCGATTTGCCGCGTTTTGCCGCAAAATATTCCGGCGCTGCTATCGACTGCAACCCTCTCATGGTGGAACGCACCACGTTGATCGGGTTGGTCGAACCGGTGCATTTCGCCAGCACGTTTTGAATGCCGGCACACTCGAATACGGCCCGCATGGCGCCACCGGCAATAATACCGGTACCCTCGGAAGCCGGTTGCATGTACACCTGGGCGGCGCCGTGCCGCGCAGTGATTGCATAGTGCAAGGTGTCGCCGTTAAGCGGCACATTAATCATGTTCCGGCGCGCTTTTTCCATGGCTTTCTGTATCGCCACGGGCACTTCGCGGGCCTTGCCGCGGCCGAAGCCGACCTTGCCGTTACCGTCGCCGACGACGGTCAGCGCGGTAAAACCAAATATGCGCCCGCCTTTGACGACCTTGGCCACCCGGTTAACCGCAACCAGTTTCTCCAGTAAATCTTCGTTGCCGGTGATGGAATCTGTTACCGCCATGCTGGTTCTATCTCCTCATCTGCTGTCAGGAGAACCCCTGACCAAGCCAGAGGTTCCTGCGATACGGGATGTATCGCGCTGCCAGTCCTGGAAGGACTTGTCAGAGCCTGATTAAAATTTCATACCTTGTGCCCTGGCTGCATCAGCCAGCGCCTTTATTCTCCCGTGAAACTTGAACCCCGAACGATCAAATGCAACCGTGTCAATACCTGCTTTCAGGGCGCGTTCTGCCACTACCTGGCCCACCACGCCGGCCGCCTCCTTGTTGCCGCCGTTGTTAATCTTGCCGCGCACCTCCTTATCGAGGGTAGATGCGCTGGCCAGCACCTGTGCGCCACCGGTCGCGATAACCTGCGCATAAATATGCCGGGGGGTGCGAAATATACACAGGCGGTTTATGCCTTGCGCCTTGATGCGCATACGTGATTTAACCGCTCTTCTCAATCTTGCCGTCTTCTTTTTCATGTCTGTTAACCCGCTAGGCCTTCTTTGCTTCCTTGCGCAGGATCTGCTCGTTAGCGTAACGCACACCTTTACCCTTATAGGGCTCCGGTGGCCGGTAGTTACGGATATCGGCCGCTACCTGGCCGACTTTCTGCTTGTCCGCGCCCTTGATGATGATCTGGGTCTGGCTGGGGGTTTCAACCGTCACACCGTCCGGAACAGCCAACTCCACCGGATGAGAGAAGCCCAGGGTCAGGCCGATGCTGCCTGTTGTTGCCTGTGCCCGGTACCCTACCCCGACAATCTCAAGTGTTATCTCGAACCCTTCGGATACGCCGGTCACCATATTCTGCAACAGCGCTCTTGTGGTACCGGCCAGTGCCCGGGCTGACTTGGAATTGTTACGTGGGGCAACTTTCAACAGTGCACCGTCCCGATCCATGTTTACCAGCGCGTGGAGAGTATGTGTCAGTTCACCTTTCCCGCCCTTGACCCGAACCTGTGCGCCGCTCATGTCAACTTCGACATTGTCAGGGACGGCTACCGGGTTATTGGCTATTCTCGACATGGCTTACTCTATGCAACGACACAAATAATTTCGCCGCCAATGCCAAGTTGCCTGGCGCTCCGGTCCGTCATGACACCCCTGGACGTGGAAATGATGGACGTGCCCAGCCCCCCATACACCCGAGGCAATTTGTTGCTCGGGCTGTAACGGCGCAGGCCCGGCGTGCTGACACGCTGCAACAACTCGATGACGGGCTTGCCCTCAAAATATTTCAAGCGGATAGTCAATGTCGGCTTGGCCTTATCCTCACTCACGCTGTAGCCATTGATATAACCTTCCTGCTCAAGGATTTCAGCCACGGCACGTTTCGGCTTGGACGAAGGCATACTGACCTCCCGCTTCATGCGTTCCTGGCCGTTGCGAACCCGTGTCAGCATATCCGCGATTTGATCCT
The DNA here is from genome assembly GCA_965116585.1 of Gammaproteobacteria bacterium. Lineage (GTDB taxonomy): Bacteria > Pseudomonadota > Gammaproteobacteria > Eutrophobiales > Eutrophobiaceae > JAAXHV01. Next base: position 834,976 of record OZ220714.1, read on the forward strand.
GTAAACTCATAGTACTTTTGCTCGCAATTCCGGTAACTTACCAACTGGCCTTAACCAGGCCGGGGATGTCTCCACGCATGGCAGCTTCACGTAATTTGTTCCTGCCCAATCCGAATTTCCGGTAATAGCCGTTCGGCCGTCCCGTCAGGCTGCACCGGTTGCGCAACCGGGACGGGCTGGAATCTCTGGGCATCTTGTTCAACTTGATGCGTGCCTCTTTGCGTTCTTCCACTGTTAACGACATATCCTTGATAATGCGTCGCAACTTGTCACGTTTCTCGGCATATTTTTCAACCAGCCGCTCCCTTTTTCGCTCCCGGTTCACCATTGATGTTTTCGCCATAACTGTTCTCCGTCAGGTTCGCAGCGGGAAATTGAAGGACTGCAGTAACGCCTTCGCCTCTTCATTTGTTCGTGCTGAAGTTGTAATCGTTACGTCCAGCCCGCGTAGCGTATCGATTTTGTCATAATCTATTTCGGGGAAAATAATCTGTTCCTTGATACCCATGCTGAAGTTGCCGCGCCCGTCAAACGAACGCGGGTTGAGGCCGCGAAAATCCCTGATCCTGGGAATTGCGACAGAGATCAGCCGGTCCAGGAACTCGTACATGCGTTCACGCCGCAGGGTGACCATACAACCGTTCGGAAACCCTTTTCTGACCTTGAAGTTCGCCACAGATTTTCTGGCCTTGATCAAAACCGGTTTCTGCCCGGCGATGCGCGCCATATCATCCAGTGCATGTTCGATCATTTTCTTGTCGGACATGGCCTTGCCCAGCCCCATATTCAGGGTAATCTTGGTTATTTTTGGCGCCTGCATGACGGATTTATAGTCGAATGTTTCCATTAACTGCGGCACTACCGTGCTGTGATAATATTCCTGCAACCTGGCCATCAGACGTCAACCACTTCGTTATTGGATTTGAAATAGCGCACCTTGCGGCCGTCCTCCAGAAACCGGAAACCTACCCGGTCAGCCCTGTTGGCCACGGGGTTCCACAATGCGATATTGGAAATTGCAAACGGCATTTCCTTCTCAATGATCCCGCCCGGGGTCCCACGCATGGGATTACCCTTGGTGTGGCGTTTGGCCATATTGATGTTTTCAACGATCACCTTGTGCTTTTCCCGGTCGACTTTCCGTACGGTGCCGCGCTTACCCTTATCCTTACCGGTAATCACGACCACTTCATCACCTTTGCGTATTCTGTTCATAAGCAGCGCCGAAACTACAGGACCTCGGGTGCGAGAGAGACGATTTTCATAAAATTCTCGCTCCTCAGCTCTCGGGTGACCGGACCGAAGATCCGGGTGCCAATCGGTTGCAACTGGTTATTGAGCAGCACCGCGGCATTGTTGTCGAACCGAATCAGCGAACCGTCCGGCCTCCTCACCCCTTTCCTGGTGCGCACGACCACTGCGTTGTAGAGCTCGCCTTTTTTTACCTTGCTCCTGGGAATGGCCTCCTTGACGCTGACTTTAATCACGTCACCGATGTGGGCATAGCGTCTTTTCGAACCACCCAACACCTTCACGCACATGAGCCGGCGCGCACCGCTGTTGTCCGCGGCGCCCAATACTGTCTGCATCTGGATCATTTCTTCACTCCGCTCAGTCCATTCACACGTTCTGGGCCTTGCTGACAATGCTGCGCAAGCGCCAGGCCTTGGTCTTGGAAACAGGACGGGACGATTCGATGACCACCGTATCGCCAATGTCGCATTCGTTGTTTTCATCGTGCGCAAGCAACTTTGTGGTACGTCGGAGATACTTGCCGTACAGCGGATGCTTGACGGTTCGTTTAATGGTTACGGCAATCGACTTGTCCATCTTGTTGCTCACCACCTTCCCGGTCAGAGTCCTGGCTGTTTTATCAGGTTCACCCATCTTGTTTCACCTTCTCGCTTAATACCGTTTTGATCCTGGCAATTTCCCGGCGCAGCGCCCTGAACCGGGCGGGATTACCAAGCTGGCCGGAGCCCTTCTGCATACGCAGGTTAAACTGTTCGCGCAGCAGTTCCACCAGCAACGTTTGCAGTTCATCAGGTTTGCTGTTTCTCAGTTCCGCGGCCTTCATCACAGTATTGTCCTGTTCACGAAAACGGTCTTGACCGGCAATTTGGCCGAGGCAAGCCTGAATGCGTCCCGCGCCAGGTCTTCCGAGACGCCTTCAATTTCGTACAGCATCTTGCCTGGCTGAATAACGGAAACCCAGTATTCCACATTGCCCTTGCCCTTGCCCTGTCGCACCTCCAGCGGTTTCGTGGTGATGGGCTTGTCGGGAAACATGCGAATCCAGACCTTCCCACCACGTTTGACTTTGCGGGTGATGGTCCTGCGGGCAGCCTCTATCTGCCGCGCGGTAACGCGTCCCCGGGTCGTCGCCTTCAACCCGAACTCGCCGAAACTGACCTTGTTACCGTTATTGGCCAGCCCGCGATTCCTGCCCTTGCTCTGCTTCCTGAATTTGGTTCGCTTTGGTTGTAACATTGGTTTACGCTCCGCTCGCCGGCGTCTCGTCTCCACCCCTGCCTTCAATGCCGAATACTTCGCCTTTGAATATCCAGACTTTTACACCGATGACGCCATAAGTCGTATTCGAGTTGGCAGTGCCGTAGTCGATGTCCGCACGCAAGGTATGCAAGGGGACCCTGCCCTCCCGGTACCATTCGGAACGGGCGATCTCGGCGCCGTTCAAACGGCCGCCGACACAGATTTTTATACCCAGGGCGCCAAGCCGCATGGAATTGGTCACCGCGCGTTTCATGGCGCGCCGGAACATGATCTTTCTCTCAATTTGCTGGGCTACGCTCTCTGCCACCAGGCTTGCGTCGAGTTCAGGCTTCCTGATCTCCTGCACACTGACTTTTGCCCGGAGGCCCATCATGTTGGATACTTCCTGACTCAGGCGTTCGATATCTTCGCCTTTCTTGCCGATGACAATACCCGGCCTGGCGCTGTGAATGATCACCTTGATCTCGTTCGGTGGACGCTCAATCTGAATACGACTGACCGAGGCATTGACCAGTTTTTTCCGCAAATAGTCGCGTACCTTCAGGTCCGTATTCAAATAGTTGGCATAGTGCTTTGTGTCGGCATACCAGGTTGAGGTCCAATCCTTGATAATGCCGATACGCATGCCCGTCGGGTGTACTTTCTGTCCCATACTGTATTACTCTGTGGTCTCTGTGACCGTTATGGCCAGGTGGCTGGTACGTTTGAAAATCCTGTCTGCCCGTCCCCGGGCCCGGGTGCGCAAGCGTTTGTGCTTGGGCCCCTGGTCCACGGTAATCGCGCTGATTTTCAACTCATCGATATCCGCAGCCTCGTTGTGTTCGGCATTTGCCATCGCCGACTCCAGTACTTTTCTGACAATACCGGCAGCCTTCTTGTTGCTGTAAGTCAGAATGTTCAGGGCGCGATCTACCGGCAGTCCGCGTACCTGATCGGCAACCAGACGCAATTTCTGCGGCGCCATGCGCACATGTTTAAGACATGCAGTGGTCATATCATTCAGTTACTTCGCTGTTTTTCTATCTGCAGCATGGCTGCGGAAGGTACGGGTCATGGCAAACTCACCCAATTTGTGTCCAACCATGTTCTCGGTAATAAAAATCGGCACATGGTCACGCCCGTTATGGATTGCCATGGTCAACCCAACCATGTCCGGCACTACCATCGACCTTCTCGACCAGGTCTTGATCGGGCGTTTGTCGTTGTTCTGGCGCGCGGTTTCGACCTTTTTCAGTAAATGATGGTCTATGAACGGGCCTTTTTTAATTGAACGCGGCATCAGTTTTTCCTTTTGCGAATAATCATCTTGTCGGTACGCTTGTTCTTCCTGGTCTTGTAGCCCTTGGTCGGATAGCCCCAGGGTGTAGACGGGTGCCGCCCTCCCGAGGAGCGTCCTTCACCGCCACCGTGAGGATGATCAACCGGGTTCATGGCAACCCCGCGCACCGTGGGCCGTACCCCGCGCCAACGCTGCGCGCCGGCCTTGCCCAGCTTTTGCAGTGAGTGTTCGGCATTGCTCACTTCGCCGATAGTGGCCCGGCAATCCATCGGCACTTTTCTCATTTCACCCGAACGCAAACGCAGGGTCGCATATGCGCCTTCCCGCGCCACCAGTTGCACACTGGCGCCGGCGCTGCGGGCCAGTTGCGCGCCCTTGCCGGGTTTCAGTTCTACGCAATGGACGTTCGCGCCCACAGGAATATTACGCAAGGCCAGGCAATTGCCCGGCGCAATTTCCGCGCGTGCTCCCGACATCAACCGGGCGCCGGCCTTGACGCGGGCCGGGGCAATAATATAGCGGCGTTCGCCATCCTCGTAACATAACAGCGCAATGTGTGCGGTACGGTTGGGGTCGTATTCAATCCGCTCAACCCTGGCTTGTATGCCATCCTTGTCCCGTTTGAAATCAATAATGCGGTAACGTTGCTTGGCGCCGCCGCCCCGGTGTCGCACGGTGATTCTGCCGCTATTGTTGCGGCCCGCACTGCGTCCCTGTTTTTCCACCAGCGGCGTGTGCGGGGTACCCTTGTGCAGGTCCGGGGTGACCACTTTCACAACGCCCCGGCGACCGGGTGAGGTAGGTTTTGGTTTGACCAGGGGCATCTCTCTGTCCTAAGCGCCTCAGGCGCCGATAAAATCTATGTCAAAGCCAGGCTTCAGCCTGACGTAGGCTTTCTTCCAGTCCGGGCGTTTGCCCGGCGCGCGCCGGAACATTTTGCGCTTGCCGCGCACGTTCAATACCTGCACCGATTCAACCTCGACTTCAAACATCTTTTCCACCGCTTGCCTGATCTCCGGCTTGCTGGAGTCAGGCGCGACCTTGAACACGAATTGCCGGTGCTTGTCGGCGGTAGAGGTACTCTTCTCCGTCACCCGCGGCTCCAGCAAAACTGTCATTAGCCGTTCGTCATTCATTGTCCTGTCCTTCCGGTTCTGTCGCGGCGCTGGTTGCTTGCGCCGCCTGATCTGTATCTTCCGTCTTCCCGCCCAGCCACTTTTCCACTTTTTCCAGGGCTGCTGCGGTGATCAGCACCCGCTCAAACCCGACCAGTGAATAAGGGTCAATATCATGCGTGTCAACGACGGCCACCCGCGCCAAGTTACGGGTCGCCAGGCGCAATTCTTCACTGATGGTGTCGGTAATGATCAACACCTCACTCAGACCCAGCTCGGCGAGCATGTGCAACGCGGCCTTTGTCTTCGCTTCACTGACCGTTACCTTGTCAATGCATAGCAAGCGTTCCTGACGCACCAGTTCCGAGAAAATGGAACGCAGCGCGCCGCGATACATTTTTTTGTTCACTTTCCTGGCAAAGTTGCGCTGATTATTCGGGAACGTCACGCCCCCGCCGCGCCACAACGGGCTGCGGATAGTGCCGGCCCTGGCCCGGCCCAGGCCTTTCTGGCGCCAGGGCTTCTTGCCGCCGCCGCGTACGGCTGCACGGTTTTTCAGCATCCTGGACGCGGACCTGCCCGTTGACAGGTAAGAGGTGAGCACCTGGTGCACCAAAGGTTCGTTGTAGTTGACGCCAAACACGTCATCGGCGACGGTCACGCGTCCCCCCCTTTTTTTTCCCGCCTTGTGCAGCGCTAATTCCACCCTGTGCCTCCCGGACTCAGCCTGACTTCAGCGCCGGACGGACAACCAGCGTACCACCGGCAGCGCCCGGGACAGAGCCCTTGACCAGCACCAGGTTCCGGTCCGGATCAACCCTGACAACTTCCAGGTTCTGCGCCGTCTGTTTTACGTTACCCATGTGCCCCGCCATTTTCTTGCCGGGAAACACGCGGCCGGGTGACTGGTTCTGGCCAATCGAACCGGGCGCCCGATGGGCGCGCGAGTTACCATGAGTGTTGCGCTGGCTGCTGAAATTATGCCGTTTTATGACGCCTGCATAGCCTTTGCCGATAGTCTTCCCAGTGACGTCAACTTTCTGTCCGGCCTCGAAAATACTGACTGTTATTTCCGCGCCAGTTGTCAGGTCGCCACCTTCATTGCCCTCCAGCCTGAATTCGTGCAAGCCCTCGGCAGTCTCCACACCGGCCTTGGCCAGGGTCCCTGCCAGGGGCTTTTTGATCAGGTTACGCCGCTTGCTGCCATAGGCAACCTGCAGTGCGCGGTAGCCGCGCTGCTCATCCGTGGCTAGGTCGGTGACCCGGTTGGGAATCGCCTCGATCACCGTTACCGGCACGGACTGGCCGGCTTCGGTAAAGACCCGGGACATACCTCGCTTCTTGCCTACAATGCCGATTGTCATGCTCTCGCCCCGATGCCTGCCCGTTAGCTCAGTTTTATCTGGACGTCCACGCCGGCGGCCAGATCCAGTTTCATCAACGCATCAACCGTCTTGTCAGTGGGGTTGACGATGTCTACCAGGCGCTTGTGCGTCCTGATCTCATACTGATCCCTGGCATCCTTGTTCACGTGGGGGGAGATCAATACCGTGTAGCGTTCTTTTTTTGTGGGTAACGGGATCGGCCCCTTCACCTGGGCGCCGGTACGGCGCGCGGTCTCAACGATTTCCCGGGTTGACTGATCGATCAGCCGGTGGTCGAACGCTTTCAACCTTATTCTTATAACCTGTTCTTGTGCCATTGCTTTATTGCTCTCTACCCGGGGTCATCAGAGTGATGTATTTTTCGTGATTTCATCCGCGATGCCGGATGGAACCGGAGTATATTTGGAGAATTCCATCGTGTACGTGGCGCGTCCCTGGGTGGCAGAGCGCAATGCGGTTGCATAGCCGAACATCTGTTCCAACGGAACCTGCGCCTTGATGATCGTGCCCGCGGGCGAGCTGGCTGTTTCCGACAGGATAGCCCGGCGCCGGCTCAAATCACCGGTTACCGAGCCCAGGTAATCTTCGGGCGTTACCACTTCCACGTCCATAAGCGGTTCCAGCAGTACGGGCGCCCCCTGGCCGGCGCCATTCCTGAAACCCATGGAACCGGCTATCTTGAAAGCCATTTCACTCGAATCCACTTCATGGTAGGAACCGTCATACAGGGTAACTTTCACGTCCACCATGGGATAACCGGCTATTACACCGTTCTCCATTTGCTCCTGTATGCCCTTGTCCACGGCCGGGATATAATCCTTGGGCACTGCGCCGCCGACAATCTTGTTGATGAATTCGTAGCCGTGACCGGGTTCCTGCGGTTCGATTTTCAGTATCACGTGGCCGTACTGACCGCGTCCGCCGCTCTGGCGCACAAACCTGCCTTCCGCCTTCTCCACCGGCTTGCGTATGGTTTCCCGGTAAGCCACCTGTGGTTTGCCCACGCTGGCTTCAACCTTGAATTCCCGTTTTAACCGGTCCACGATAATTTCCAGGTGCAACTCACCCATGCCTGAAATAATGGTCTGCCCGGATTCATCATCGGTATGCACCTTGAACGAGGGATCTTCCTGCGCCAGCTTGCCCAACGCCATACCCATTTTTTCCTGGTCAGGCCGGGTTTTCGGTTCTACTGCAATGGAGATGACCGGGTCGGGAAATTCCATCCTTTCCAGGATGACAGAGTCGTTCACCGGGCACAGGGTGTCGCCCGTGGTGACGTCCTTCAGCCCCACGGCCGCAGCGATATCACCCGCCCGGACTTCTTTTATTTCTTCACGCGAGTTGGCATGCATCTGCAAGATCCGCCCGATGCGCTCTTTCCTGCTTTTCACCGGGTTCAGCACCGTGTCACCGGATTTCAACACCCCGGAGTAGACCCGAAAAAAGGTGAGGGACCCGACAAACGGGTCGGTGGCTATTTTGAAAGCCAGCGCTGCGAACGGCTCGGTATCGGAAGACTGGCGGGTAACAGCAGTTTCGGAACCGTTTGCGCGCACACCTTTGACGGCAGGCACGTCAACCGGAGCGGGAAGGTAGTCAATCACCGCATCCAGCATGCTCTGTACACCCTTGTTTTTGAATGCGGACCCGCACAGCACCGGCACTATCTCGTTGGCCAGGGTTCTTGTCCGGATACCACGTTTGATCTGCTCTTCGGTCAAATCACCCTCTTCCAGGTACAGGTGCATCAAGTCGTCATCAGCCTCCGCGGCAGCTTCCACCGCCTGTTCACGGGCTTCCCGGCAAGCGTCAAGCATGTCCCGCGGGATATCTTCCTCGGTGAACTCCATGCCTATGCTCAAGTTGTCCCAATAGATGGCCTTGCGCCGGATCAGGTCAACCACACCCCGAAAACTGTCTTCGGCACCGATGGGAAGTTGCAGCGGGATGGCCGAACTGCCAAGGCGCTCCTTGATCTGGCTGACCACCCTGAGGAAATCAGCCCCGGCGCGGTCCATTTTATTGACAAAGGCCAGGCGCGGCACACTGTACTTGTTGGCCTGGCGCCATACTGTTTCGGATTGCGGCTCTACCCCGCCGACGGCGCAAAATACTGCACAGGCGCTGTCCAGTACCCGCAGCGACCGTTCCACCTCGATGGTAAAATCCACATGCCCGGGCGTGTCAATGATATTGATTCGATGTTCGGGATATTGGCCGGCCATGCCCTTCCAGAAACAGGTGGTCGCGGCGGAAGTAATGGTGATGCCCCGTTCCTGTTCCTGTTCCATCCAGTCCATGGTGGCAGCGCCATCATGCACCTCGCCGATTTTGTGGGAAACGCCGGTGTAATACAGGATACGTTCGGTGGTAGTCGTCTTGCCTGCATCAATATGGGCCATGATGCCGATATTGCGATAACGTTCAATGGGTGTACTGCGCGGCATGACTGAATAGCTCCTTCCTGTTCCTACCAGCGGTAATGGGAAAAAGCCTTGTTGGCTTCAGCCATGCGGTGAGTATCTTCCTTCTTTTTTATTGCGGTTCCCTTGTTGTCGGAGGCATCCATAATCTCGCCTGCCAGACGCAAGCCCATGCTCTTCTCCCCCCGGTTCTTGGCCGCATCCACCAGCCAACGCATCGCCAGGGTCGTGCTGCGTTCAGCACGCACTTCGATGGGTATCTGGTAGGTGGCGCCGCCCACACGCCTGGATTTTACCTCGACAACCGGTTTGACGTTGTCCAGCGCTTGTATGAATATCTCCAGGGAATCCGCTTTTTTTCTGGTGCCGACCTGGTCCAGGGCGCCGTAGACGATTTTTTCCGCAATGGATTTCTTGCCGCTGCGCATCACCATGTTGATAAACTTCGCCAGAACCGTGTTGTGGTATTTCGGGTCCGGCAATATCTCCCTTTTTTCTGCTTCTCTTCTTCTTGACATGACGCTCGTCTCTCCCTGTTACGACCTGGGCTTCTTGGCGCCGTACTTGGAACGGCGCTGGCGCCGGTCCGCCACGCCCGAAGTATCCAGCGTGCCCCTGACTGTGTGGTAGCGCACGCCGGGCAAGTCCTTCACCCTGCCGCCTCGAATAAGAATGACGGAGTGCTCTTGCAAGTTATGTCCCTCACCACCGATATAGGTAGTCACCTCATGACCGTTCGTCAGCCGTACCCGGGCAACCTTGCGCAGCGCGGAGTTGGGTTTCTTCGGGGTGGTGGTATATACGCGGGTACACACCCCGCGTTTCTGCGGACAACTGTCCAGCGCAGGAACGTTGCTCTTTACTCGCTGCCGTTTTCTCGGCTTGCGCACCAATTGACTGATTGTAGTCATGGACCCCTTTATCTATAAATGGTTGTTAACCCTGTTTCATTTGCGGTAAGCAGCGATACAGGGGGATCGCCGCGAGGCACTACTTCCAAATAAAAAAACAACCACAACAACGGTCGTTTTTTGCCCCTGAAAGGCAGGGCGGACACCCGTGCCCGGCAGCTTCCCAAAAAGAAGCGGGAGTATAATTCCTTTCTTATCGGTATGTCAAGCGGAAATTGCGGAGAGGATCAGGGCCGGGGACTTCCCCATGCCGAAGCGGCGCAGGGCACAAGAATGGGGGCGGTCTGAAATCCGCCCCCGGAGTGGTCGTGTGGTGTCAGACGCGATCGGCGCTGACCAGTTGCACCGGTTCTTCCTGGGCCGGGGTCAGCATGATGACTTCGCTTTCGTCCTCGTTGCCTTCGTCCGCGTCCGCAAGCGCGTCCTCGGTAATGCCTTCCTGCACTTCCATCTCGTCTTCCAGGCGTTTGTTCCTGCGTTCGGTGTGGTACGCAAGGCCGGTGCCGGCCGGTACCAGGCGACCCACGATGACGTTTTCCTTCAAGCCGCGCAGGTCATCCCGTTTGCCGTTTACGCTGGCTTCGGTCAGCACTCGCGTCGTTTCCTGGAATGACGCCGCCGATATGAATGATTCGGTGGACAACGACGCCTTGGTGATACCCAGCAGCACGTGCTCCCACTGTGCTTCCTGCTTGTTCTCCGCCCGCAATGCCTCGTTTTCTTCCATCATCAGCGCTTTTTCCGTCTGTTCACCCTTGAGGAAGGTCGATTCTCCCGGGTCCGCAACTTCCACCTTGCGTAACATCTGCCGGACGATGACCTCGATGTGTTTGTCGTTAATCTTGACGCCCTGCAGCCGGTAAACTTCCTGAATCTCATTCACGATATAGTCTGCCAGCGCATGCACCCCTTGCAGCCTGAGAATGTCGTGGGGAGTAGGTGGACCATCAACCACAGCCTCGCCTTTTTCCACGTGTTCCCCTTCAAATACGTTGATATGGCGCCATTTCGGTATCAGCAGTTCGTGGCTCTCTCCGTTCCGGTCAGTAATGACCAAACGTTGCTTGCCCTTGGTATCCTTGCCGAAACTGACCGTGCCGGTCGCTTCGGCCAGGATCCCGGGTTCCTTGGGTTTGCGCGCTTCGAACAGGTCCGCCACCCTGGGCAAACCACCGGTAATGTCGCGGGTTTTCAGGGATTCCTGGGGCATCTTCGCAACCACGTCACCCACCTTGACCTCAGCGCCTGCGCTGACCGTAATCAAGGCTCTTGGCGGCAACGGATAATGCGCGGGGATCGTCGTTTCAGGAAAGTTCAACTGCACCCCGTCTTCATCCGTCAGGATGACCGTCGGGCGCAGCTCCCTGGCATCGCTGGGACGCTCCTTGGGGTCCATGATCATCATGTTGGTCAACCCGGTAATCTCATCCACATGGCGTGAAACAGTCTTGCCTTCAATGATGTCGGCGAACTGGACGCGACCCGACACTTCTGATATGACCGGGTGTGTATGCGGGTCCCAACTGGCAATTTTAACGCCGGGTTCAACCGTATCGCTATCCTGTACGGTCAGCACAGCGCCGTAAGGAAGTTTGTAGCGCTCACGTTCTCTTCCCAGTTCATCCAGCAGGGAGGCGTCGCCGGAACGCGACACGACCACCCGGGTGCCACTCTCCTGTTCCAGCAGTTTGACGTTGTCCAGACGCACAACGCCGCCATATTTCACATCGATACTGCTGATCGCGGCCGCCCTGGACGCAGCGCCGCCGATGTGGAAAGTCCTCATCGTCAATTGCGTACCCGGCTCGCCGATGGATTGTGCCGCCACCACACCGACAGCCTCACCGATGTTCGCCAGGTGGCCGCGGGCAAGGTCTCTACCGTAACAGCGCGCACAAATTCCGTAACGGGTCTCACAGGTAATTGCCGAACGTACTTCCACCTCGTCAATCCCGTTTTCATCTATGACCTCAACCAGTTTCTCATCCAGCAAGGCGCCGGCGGGAATAATTACTTCCTCCTCAGGGTCCCCCGGTTTCACGATATCAGTGGCCAGCACCCGACCCAGAACGCGCTCCCGCAGGGGTTCGACAACGTCTCCACCTTCTATCAGTGAGCTCAGGCTGACACCGGCCTCAGTACCGCAATCCTCTTCCGCCACCACCAGGTCCTGGGCAACGTCCACCAGGCGGCGGGTCAGGTAGCCAGAATTGGCGGTTTTCAGGGCGGTATCGGCCAGGCCCTTGCGCGCGCCATGGGTGGAGATGAAGTACTGCAAGACGTTCAGGCCTTCCCTGAAGTTTGCAGTGATAGGTGTTTCGATAATGGAACCGTCCGGTTTTGCCATCAGCCCGCGCATACCTGCCAGTTGCCTGATCTGTGCCGCGGAACCACGGGCGCCGGAATCCGCCATCATGAAAATCGAATTGAAGGACGGCTCGTCCACCGTATTCCCGTCCTGGTCCTGAACCGAGTCCACGCCCAGTTTTTCCATCATTGCCTTGGCCACCTGATCGTTGGCATGCGACCAGATATCAACGACCTTGTTATAGCGCTCACCGGTGGTGATCAACCCGTCGATATATTGCTGCTCGAACTGTTTCACCTGCTCTTCCGTCTTGCTGATGATGTCGCTCTTGACTTCCGGTACTACCATATCATCGACGCCAAAGGAGACACCGGCTTGAGTAGAATAATGAAACCCGGTATACATCAGGCGGTCGGAAAAAATAACTGTCGTCTTCAGGCCAAGACGCCGGTAACAGACGTTGACCAACCTGGAAATGGAACGTTTGTTCAACACCTGGTTGACCAGGGAGAAGGGCAGTCCTTCAGGCAGGACGCGGGACAGCAGGGCTCTGCCTACCGTGGTTTGTACCCGTTCGTAACGCGCCGGCTCATCGCTGTCGCCGTCATTTGCGTCCGCGGTTTGCTTGATGCGCACATTGATCTTTGCGTGCAAATCAACCGCGCCGCATTCGTAGGCGCGGTGCACCTCGCTGACGTCGACAAAACTCTTGCCTGAGCCTTTTGCCGCGACGGATTCCCGGGTCATGTAGTACAACCCCAGCACCACGTCCTGGGTCGGCACGATGATGGGTTCGCCGTTGGCGGGTGAGAGGATATTGTTGGTGGACATCATCAAAGTACGCAATTCCAGTTGCGCTTCGATGGACAGCGGTACATGCACCGCCATCTGGTCACCGTCAAAGTCCGCATTGAACGCGGTGCACACCAGCGGATGCAACTGGATTGCCTTGCCCTCGATCAACACCGGTTCAAAAGCCTGGATGCCGAGACGGTGCAAGGTAGGCGCCCGGTTCAGCATGACCGGATGCTCGCGAATGACCTCATCGAGGATATCCCAGACTTCCGGCCCTTCTCTTTCCACCAGCTTTTTCGCCGCCTTGATAGTGGTTGCCAGCCCCCGCCCTTGCAGTTTGTTAAAAATGAACGGTTTGAACAGCTCCAGCGCCATTTTCTTGGGCAGACCGCACTGGTGCAGCTTCAGGGTAGGGCCTACCACGATGACGGAACGCCCCGAATAATCGACGCGCTTGCCCAGCAGGTTCTGACGAAAACGTCCCTGTTTGCCCTTGATCATATCCGCCAGTGATTTCAAAGGCAGCTTGTTGGTGCCGGTGATAGCCCTGCCGCGGCGTCCGTTGTCCAGTAACGCATCCACCGATTCCTGCAGCATGCGCTTCTCGTTGCGCACGATGATTTCGGGCGCATTCAGATCCAGCAGGCGTTTCAAGCGATTATTGCGGTTGATGACCCGGCGATACAGGTCATTCAGATCGGATGTGGCAAAACGACCGCCATCCAGCGGCACCAGCGGCCGTAAATCGGGCGGCAACACCGGCAACACCTCCATCACCATCCACTTGGGCCGGTTACCGGAGCGCTGAAACGCTTCCAGCAGTTTCAGGCGTTTTGACATTTTTTTCAGTTTGGTTTCAGACCTGGTCTGCGGTATCTCGACCCGCAACTGTTTGATCTCCGTGTCCAGGTCGATACTGGCGAGCAGCTCGCGAATCGCCTCGGCGCCCATTTTTGCCTCAAACTCATCGCCATATTCTTCAATGGCCTCCAGGTAACTCTCTTCCGTCAGCAACTGGCCGCGCTCCAGTTGGGTCATGCCCGGATCGATGACCACATAAGCCTCAAAGTACAATACCCGCTCTATTTCCCGCAACGTCATATCCAGCAACAACCCCATTCGGGACGGCAGCGATTTCAGGTACCAGATATGGGCTACCGGGCTTGCCAGTTCGATATGCCCCATACGCTCGCGCCGCTCCTTGGACAGGGTGACTTCGACGCCGCATTTTTCACACTTCACACCGCGGTGCTTGAGGCGCTTGTACTTGCCGCACAGGCATTCATAATCCTTTACCGGACCGAAAATCTTTGCACAAAACAAGCCATCCCGTTCGGGCTTGAAAGTTCGGTAATTGATAGTCTCCGGTTTTTTTACTTCTCCCATGGACCAGGAACGTATCTTTTCCGGCGACGCCAGGCCGATGGCAATAGCGTCGAACTCATCAAGGTGATTCTGTTGCTTCAGCAGCTTTAATAAATCTTTCAATGTTCACTACCTCACTCAAGTTCTATGTCTATGCCCAGGGACTTGATCTCTTTCAGCAGCACGTTAAAGGACTCGGGCATGCCGGCTTCTATATAGTGATCGCCATCGACAATATTCTTGTACATTTTGGTGCGGCCGTTCACGTCATCCGACTTGACTGTGAGCATTTCCTGCAAGGTATAGGCCGCACCGTAAGCCTCCAGCGCCCAGACCTCCATTTCACCAAAACGCTGGCCACCGAATTGCGCCTTGCCGCCCAGCGGTTGCTGGGTGACCAGGCTGTAAGGCCCGGTGGAACGGGCATGCATCTTGTCATCCACCAGGTGGTTGAGCTTCAACATGTACATATAGCCGACGGTAATCGGGCGGTCGAACGGATCACCTGTTCTGCCGTCATAGAGGATACTCTGGCCGTCGCGGTTGAGCCCGGCGAGCTCCAGCAAATCCTTGATTTCTGACTCACTGGCGCCATCAAAAACCGGGGTTGCTATGGGTACGCCATCCTCGAGGTTCCCTGCCAGTTGCAGGATCTCAGCATCGGACAGCAGTTGCAGATTTTCATTCTTGCCGCCGCTCTCGTTGTAGATCTTTTCCAACAGCGAGCGCAACTGTCCCACGCCTTCCTGCGCAGCCAGCATGGCGCCGATACGCCGACCCAGTCCCTTGGCCGCCCAGCCCAGGTGAGTTTCCAACACCTGGCCGACGTTCATTCGGGAAGGCACGCCCAGGGGGTTCAGCACGATGTCCACCGGCGTGCCATCCTCCAGGTAGGGCATGTCCTCAACGGGGATGATAGTGGAAATAACACCCTTGTTGCCGTGCCGCCCGGCCATTTTATCGCCAGGCTGTATATGCCGCTTAACGGCAAGATACACTTTGACGATTTTCAATACGCCCGGCGCCAGGTCATCACCTGAGGTCAGCTTGTCCCGCTTGTCCTTGAACATCTCATCAAACTTCTCCTTGAGGAGGCGCAACTGCTCCGAAGTTTGTTCGAGCATGCGACTCAGTTCGTTATCGCGAAAGCGGATTTCAAACCATTTGTCACGCGGCGTCTGCGCCAGGGCTTCAGTCGTTATCACTGTGCCGCGTTTGAAACCGTCGGGGCCACCCTGCACCTTCTTGCCGACCAGTTGCCGTTCCAGGCGCTGGTAAACGCCATCTTCCATGATGCGCAACTGGTCGTTCAGATCCTTCCTGATCCGGTCCAGTTCGGTCTCTTCAATTTCCATGGCGCGGGCGTCCTTGGGCACACCGTCGCGGGTAAACACCTGCACGTCTATGACTGTGCCGTTCATACCCGACGGCACGCGCAGCGAGGTATCCTTGACGTCAGATGCCTTCTCGCCAAAAATAGCCCGCAACAACTTCTCTTCCGGGGTGAGTTGGGTTTCCCCCTTCGGCGTCACCTTGCCTACCAGGATGTCTCCCGGACGCACTTCAGCGCCGATGAATACGATGCCTGATTCATCCAGTTTGCCCAGCGCGCTCTCGCTCACGTTGGGAATATCCGCGGAGATTTCCTCCGGGCCGAGTTTGATGTCGCGTGCGACACATACCAGTTCTTCTATGTGAATGCTGGTATAGCGTTCCTCCTTGACCAGGCGCTCGGAGATAAGGATGGAATCCTCAAAGTTATAACCATTCCACGGCATGAACGCGACCATCAGGTTCTGCCCCAGGGCCAATTCTCCCAGGTCCGTTGCCGGCCCGTCGGCGAGCACGTCACTCGCGGCGACTATATCGCCGGATTTGACCAGCGGCTTCTGGTTGATACAGGTATTCTGGTTGGAGCGGGTATATTTGGTCAGGTTATAGATATCGACTCCCGGCTCTCCCTGCACAATTTCCTCGTCATTCACCCGCACCACGATACGGGCGGCATCGACAGAGTCCACCACACCGCCGCGCCCGGCGTTCACGGTCACGCCGGAATCCTTCGCCACGGTACGCTCTATGCCGGTGCCCACCAGCGGTTTCTCCGCCCGCATTGTCGGCACCGCCTGACGCTGCATATTGGAACCCATCAAGGCCCGGTTGGCGTCATCGTGTTCCAGGAAGGGTATCAGGGCCGCGGCCACCGAGACAATCTGCCTGGGCGAGACATCCATATAGTCAACCCGGTCGGGGGTGGACATGGCAAATTCGTTCTGGCTCCGGCAGGAAACCAGGTCATCGATGAACCGGCCTTCATTATCAAGGTTGGAGTTGGCCTGGGCAATGATGTAATCGCCCTCTTCAATCGCCGAGAGGTACTCAATCTCACCGGATACCTTGCCGCCCTCCACTTTGCGATAAGGTGTTTCCAGGAACCCGTATTCGTTGGTGCGCGCGTACACCGCCAGGGAGTTGATCAGACCGATATTGGGTCCTTCAGGCGTTTCAATAGGACATAACCTGCCGTAGTGGGTCGGGTGCACGTCGCGCACCTCGAACCCGGCTCGCTCGCGCGTCAGGCCACCCGGGCCCAACGCCGAGATACGCCGTTTATGGGTGATTTCCGATAACGGGTTGTTCTGATCCATGAACTGGGATAACTGGCTTGAACCAAAAAACTCCTTGACGACCGCTGAAACAGGCTTCGCGTTGATGATCTCCTGCGGCATCAGCCCCTCGGATTCTGCCAGGCTGAGACGCTCCTTGACTGCTCTCTCAAGCCGCACCAGCCCGATTCGGAACTGGTTTTCCACCATTTCTCCCACACTGCGCACCCGGCGGTTGCCCAGGTGGTCGATATCGTCCACGGAACCCTTGCCGTTGCGAATGTCTATCAGGGTCCGCAACACGTCGATGATGTCCGAACTCTCACCCAGTTCGGCACGCAGGTTTGTCGAGAACTGATCATCCTGCTGGCTGAAATACTTTCCGTCATAGATGACGCCCGGGCCGGTGACTTCTTCCCGGCTCACCCGGCGATTGAATTTCATGCGCCCTACGGCGGACAGGTCATACCGGTCCAGCGAGAAAAACAGGTTTCTGAACAGGTTTTCGGAGGATTCTTTGGTAGGCGGTTCGCCCGGACGCATGACCCGGTAAATTTCGACCTGCGCATCCTGTTGTGACTGGGTGGTATCCATACGCAACGTATCGGCCATAAACGGACCACAATTCAGATCGTTGATAAACAGGGTTTCCAGTTCCAGTTCGCCCAGTTTGTGAAACCGCGCAAACAGCTCCTCCGTTATCTCCGTGTTCGCCGGCGCCACGATTTCGCCGGTCTCCATATCAACTACGTCCCTGGCCAGCACCTTGCCCACAAGGTATTCCTCCGGCACTTCCAGCGTTTTGATGCTAGCTTTTTCAAGGGCACGTATGTGTCTGACAGTAATACGCTTTTCGCTTTCTACCAGGATGTTTCCGGCCTCATCCTTGATATCAAAGGTGATGGTTTCACCGCGCAGGCGTTCGGCAATCAAATGTAAATGAATGCCGTCTTCGTCGATCCTGAACCGGTCTGTTTCAAAAAAGATGTCCAGGATATCCTGAGGGCTGTAACCCAATGCCTGCAATAATATCGTCGCCAGGATCTTGCGACGCCGGTCGATACGGCAATAGACCATATCTTTCGGGTCCAACTCAAAGTCCAGCCAGGAGCCGCGATAAGGAATCACGCGTGCAGAATAAAGCAGTTTCCCCGATGAGTGGGTCTTGCCCTTGTCACTTTCAAAAAACACACCGGGGGAGCGATGCAACTGGAACACTATCACCCGCTCGGTACCGTTGATAACGAAGGTGCCGGTCTCCGTCATCAGCGGCAACTCACCCATATACACTTCCTGCTCCCTGATGTCTTTGACTACCTTGTTGCTCAAGCCCGCTTCCTTGTCATAAATGATCAAACGCACCTTGACCTTCAACGCCGCAGCGTAGGTAGCCCCGCGCATCTTGCATTCCTTAACGTCAAATGTGGGGGTATCCATCCGGTAACTTACGTACTCCAGGGCAGCATTGCCGGAATAGCTGCTCATCGGGAAAACCGAGTTTAATACAGCCTGCAATCCGGTATTATTGCGCGCCTCAGGTTCAGTGTCGGACTGCAGAAAAAATTCGTAGGAACGTTTCTGGGTCGCCAGCAGGTAGGGCACATCCAGGACGCCCTGTCTTTTGCCGAAATCCTTGCGCAGGCGTTTCTTTTCAGTATAGGAATAGGTCATCACGCGTCCTCATCAAGGGAAAGAGAAGATGGATACCGGCAGTCTGCCGCCTCGTCATCAGCAACCGCGCCACGCGCAAAAGGGGACAGGTGCATACCTGTCCCCGCCGTTCTTCCCCGCGTGGGGGGCATGGCGGACGCGGTCAAAAAAGAGTACCAGAGTTGAACTATTTAAGCTCAACCGTGGCGCCGGCCTCTTCCAATTGTGTTTTCGCTTCCTCGGCCTCTTCCTTGGCCACCCCTTCCTTGATGGGCGCCGGGGCGCCTTCTACCCGCTCTTTTGCCTCTTTCAGCCCCAGGCCGGTCAATGCGCGCACCACCTTGATCACCGGTACCTTGCTGCTGCCGAAACTACTCAGGATCACGTCGAATTCGGTCTGTTCCTCAACTTCTTCCGCCGCGGCCGCGGGCCCCGCCGCGGCAACCGCGGCAACAGGGGCAGCAGCGCTGACCCCCCATTCTTCTTCCAGTTCCGAGATCAGGCCTACCAGGTCGATCACTGGCATACTGCTCAGGGCCTGTTTGATTTCATCTTTTGAGACAGACATTTTCTACTCCTCTCTTCAATTATGTGGTTTGTTGTTCACGGCGGGCATCAAGCAGGCGCAGGAATTTCCCCTCCGGTTCGGACAGGACCCGCAAGAACTTGCCGAGCGGGGCCTGGAACAGGCCCAGCAACATGGCGCGCGCCTGGTCCAGAGACGGCATATTGGCAACGTTGTCGATATCCGCAGCGTCGAGCAAGCGGCCATCCAGAGCAATCAGCCTGACAACCAGTTGCTCATTATCCTTGGCAAAGTCGCGTATTACCTTTGCGGCTGAGCCGGGCTCTTCATTGGAAAAAGCCAGCAACAACGGTCCGCTCAGGGTGTCCCGCATGCAATCGAACTGCGTGCCCTCCAACGCCCGGCGCGCCAGCGTATTGCGCACTACCTTAAGATAAACACCTGCGTCCCGGGCCGAACGCCGCAACGCCGTCATGTTGGCAACGTCCAACCCTTTGTACTCCGCCGCCACCGCGGCAGGGGCCATGGCCGCTATCGCAGCGACTTCCGCCACGACCGCCTGTTTCTGTTCCAGTGTCAGAGCCATGAACCTTATCTCCCGTTCACAAGGTTGCCTGATCAACCACGATACCGGGGCCCATCGTGGTCGAAAGACTGATTTTTTTCAGGTAAATGCCTTTGGCAGCGCTGGGTTTCGCTTTTTTCAGGTCTGCCAGCAACGTGTCCAGGTTCTGTTTCAGCGCTTCTACATCGAATGAAGCCTTACCTATTCCGCAATGAATGATGCCATTCTTGTCGGTACGGTAACGCACCTGGCCGGCTTTGGCATTGTTCACCGCCTGCCCTACGTCCCTGGTCACAGTGCCCACTTTCGGGTTGGGCATCAAACCCCTGGGCCCCAGCAGCCGGCCCAGCTTGCCCACTACCGGCATCGCATCGGGCGCGGCGATAACGACCTGGAAATCCATCATCCCCGCCTGAACCTGTTCGGCCAGGTCCTCCATACCTATATATTCAGCCCCGGCGGCCCTGGCTTCATCAGCCTGCTCACCCTGTGCAAAGACGGCCACCTTGACGGTCTTGCCGGTACCCTGAGGCAGTACGCTGGAACCCCTGACGATCTGGTCGGATTTTCTCGGGTCCACGCCCAGGTTGACCGCTACCTCAACCGTTTCGTCGAACTTGACGCCGGTATTCTCCTTCAGCAGGTTCAGCGCATCCAGTACCGTATAGGCTTGACCAGCATCGATCTTTTCCCTCAACTCACGTACCCGCTTCGATGTATTCGGCATATCAGGCCACCTCCGTCTCAATACCCATGCTTCTTGCTGTTCCGGCAATCGTGTGCACGGCTGCATCCAGGTCCGCCGCGGTCAAATCAGGCTCCTTGGTCCTGGCAATTTCTTCCAGTTGCGCCCGCGTCACCTTGCCGACCTTGTCCTTGTTGGGCACGCCGCTACCGTTTTCAACGCCGGCAGCCCGTTTCAGCAGGTACGCAGCCGGGGGCGTTTTGGTAATAAACGAGAACTTCTTGTCCGGGTACACGCTGACGATAACCGGCACCGGCAAACCCTGTTCCATATTCTGGGTCTGCGAGTTGAAAGCCTTGCAAAACTCCATCAGGTTCAACTGGTGTTGACCCAGCGCCGGGCCTACCGGCGGACTCGGGTCGGCCTTGCCTGCCGGCACGGTAAACTTGATGGATGCGATAATTTTCTTTGAACCGGTATTCTTTGCCACTGTCTTGCTCCCGCAGGTTACACTGCAATACTGCCGCTACTCCTTCTCTACCTGGGTGAATTCAAGCTCCACCGGGGTAGAACGGCCGAATATCAATACGGAAACCCGCAATCGGCTCTTTTCATAATTCACTTCTTCCACCACGCCGTTAAAATCCGTGAACGGACCATCATTGACCCGAACCACTTCGCCCGGCTCAAACAGGACTTTCGGCCTGGGTTTGTCCACGCCGTCCTCAACGCGCTGCAGGATGGCATCGGCTTCGGCGCTGGAAATGGGCACCGGCTTGTCCGTTGTCCCGCCGATAAAACCCAACACCCGGGGCGCCTCCTTCACCAGGTGCCAGGTGGCGTCATTCATCTCCATTTGCACCAACACGTAACCGGGAAAGAATTTACGGTCGCTTTTGCGCTTCTTGCCGTCGCGCATCTCCACGACTTCCTCGGTGGGCACCAGGATGTCACCGAACTGGTCTTGCAGACCGCTACGCTCAATACGCTCCAACAGCGAGCGCATCACATTCTGCTCATGACCGGAATAAGCATGTACCACGTACCATTTAAGCTCCACCGGGCTACCCTCCGGGACCGCCGATCAACGACCTGATTGCCCAGCCGAGAACGGTGTCCAAACCCCATAATATGAGCGCAACCACGATCACCACCACCATCACCAACAGCGTGGTCTGCATTGTTTCCTGGCGCGTCGGCCAGACCACTTTACGTACTTCAAACTGGGCATCCTGCAGGAAATTCCAGAACTTCCTGCCTGGTTCGGTCTGCAGTCCAACCCAGGCCGCCACTCCTGTTAACGCCAGCAGACCGACTACCCGCAACGGGGTCGATTGCTCGTCAAAGAAATAAAAGCCGACCACCGCAGCGACGACGATAAGTCCTGCAACGACCAGTTTTACCGGGTCAAACTTCACGTTTACTGTTTCCGAACTCATCTGATAAACATGGGGTCAGAGTAAAATTTATCGGCATCCACAGCAGCTTCACCTGTCTAACAAATCTTACTCTGACCCCATAAATGTCGTCCTGTTGGCAGGCCAGGAGGGAATCGAACCCCCAACCTGCGGTTTTGGAGACCGCCGCTCTGCCAATTGAGCTACTGGCCTATTCAGACAACCGGGATAGTCAGGACTGCAACCGGCTATTCGATAATTTTGCTGACCACGCCGGCGCCTACGGTACGGCCGCCTTCACGTATCGCAAAACGCAGTCCATCTTCCATCGCGATGGGCGATATGAGTTCCACGGTCATACGGATATTATCGCCCGGCATGACCATTTCCGTACCTTGCGGCAAGTCAACTGCACCCGTCACGTCGGTGGTCCGAAAGTAGAATTGCGGCCGATAATTATTGAAAAACGGCGTATGGCGCCCACCCTCTTCCTTGCTCAGCACGTATACCTCACACTCAAACTTGGTGTGCGGCGTGATGCTGGCGGGCTTGCATACCACCTGGCCACGCTCCACGTCGGTGCGTTTCGTACCGCGCAGCAGCACACCCACGTTATCACCCGCCTGGCCTTCATCCAGCAGCTTGCGAAACATTTCCACGCCCGTGCAGGTGGTCTTGGTGGTCTCGCGGATACCCACGATCTCCACCTCTTCCCCTACCCGCACAATACCGCGCTCCACCCTGCCGGTCACCACGGTGCCGCGGCCGCTGATGGAGAATACGTCTTCGATGGGCAGCAGGAACGGCTGGTCCACTGGACGTTCCGGAATCGGAATGTAGTCGTCCATTGCTTCAATAAGACGATCAATTGATTTGAGGCCTTGCTCAGTGTCATCGCCGTTCAGCGCCTGCAACGCACTGCCGGTCACGATGGGCGTGTCGTCACCCGGGAACTCGTAGCTGTCAAGCAGTTCCCGCACTTCCATCTCTACCAGTTCCAGCAATTCTTCGTCATCCACCTGGTCGGCCTTGTTCAGGTACACCACAATTTTTGGCACCCCTACCTGGCGCGCCAGCAGGATGTGTTCACGGGTCTGCGGCATCGGCCCGTCCGCAGCGCTTACCACCAGCACCGCGCCGTCCATTTGTGCGGCGCCGGTAATCATGTTTTTAACATAGTCCGCGTGACCCGGGCAGTCCACGTGGGCATAGTGGCGATTCTCACTCTCGTATTCAACGTGCGCAGTGGCAATGGTAATGCCGCGTTCACGCTCTTCAGGCGCATTATCAATCTGGTCATACGCCTTGACTTCCCCGCCATAGCGGGACGACATCGCCATGGTAATGGCCGCGGTGAGGGTCGTCTTACCGTGGTCTACGTGACCAATCGTTCCCACGTTGACGTGGGGTTTCGTTCGCTGAAATTTTTCCTTGGACATGCTGATATTCTCCTCAGATTGTTAAACGTTAAATTTCATCGTTACATTCCATGCTGTCTATGGAGCCCATAACCGGAATTGAACCGGTGACCTCTTCCTTACCAAGAAAGTGCTCTACCGACTGAGCTATATGGGCACGAGCCCAGCTTCTGGAGCGGGTGATGGGAATCGAACCCACGCCGTCAGCTTGGAAGGCTGAAGTTCTACCATTGAACTACACCCGCCGGGTATAACTGCCCGGGCTCGCCACCATTTCGATGACAGCCCGCAAACCTGCCTGTGTACTGCTCCCCACCCCCCTGCACCGGTTGGTGGAGGGGGTAGGATTCGAACCTACGAAGGCGTCGCCAGCAGATTTACAGTCTGCCCCCGTTGACCGCTTGGGTACCCCTCCGGCATTAAGCAAGCCAGCGATTATCGTATGTTTTTTTTACGCTGTCAACATTAAATCGTGATGAAAATGAAGAAATTTCCGGAATTGCCCCGACTGCGCCGCAAGCAGACCGGAAATTGCTTCAATTACCTGCCCTTCTGTGGTAGAATCCGGGCCGTTTTCAAGCCGCGTCAAGCTGAGGAATTTATCATGAACAAACTGCTCTTCCTGTTTGCTTTGTCACTGGCTGTGTTGCTATCGGGGTGTGGCAATGGTGGGGAAACCAGGCCGGAACCCATGGTAGCGCCTGAGCCTGAGCCGGAACCCGAGCCAGAACCCGAACCCGAGCCAGAACCCGAACCGGAACCCGAACCCGAGCCAGAACCCGAGCCAGAACCCGAGCCAGAACCCGAACCTGAACCGGAACCCGAGCCAGAACCCGAACCTGAACCGGAACCTGAACCTGAGCCCGAACCGGAACCTGAGCCGGAACCCATGGGCGCCTATCCGGAAATCGACTGGGCGCTGGATGCAGACCAGACCCTTGCTGCGGTCGGCGGTGAGGCGCTTGACCTGTCCGAAGACCAGGTAAGAGAGGCCATAACGGGTATCGCAAGCAGTGCCGACACGGACACGTTCCTGACCAGCACTCTGGCCGTGCTGGTAACCGGCGACGATGATGTCTTCACTCAATCCAACTGTGACGGACTGACCTGCACCGCAACGGACGGGACAACAGACCTCTACACGGTAGACACCGGCAATCTTGACCTGGATGAAACTGAGCACCAGGCCGTCATGACTTACCGCGGCATATCATTTGCGCAATTCCGCAACCAGGGCGCGGCTATCCCGGTGATCGGCATCAGTGATACTACCGAGGTAGTGGGTTACGGCGGCTGGCTCGAGCATCACTACTTCGGCGTGCAGGCGAGTTTTGATGCCAACACCGAAGCGCCCGACCAGGTAGCGGTCTTCAGTTATACCTTCGGTAACGCATCCGGCAGCGATCCTGATTCCGGCAGCGGCGCCTGGAACGGCGTCGCCATCGGCGTCAACCTGCTGGAGAGGTTCGAAGAGCGCAGCCTGCTTACCGCCGACGTTACGGTGTCCATTGATGATTTCCTCAGTCCGACGGTGGACGTCCTGTTCGACGGCATCAAAGACCTGAGGACCGGTGACCCGCTGTCTGTCAGCGGGGTGACCATATCCTCCGTGGAATGGGAGGACCTCGACCTGAGCAATGGTTCTTTCAGCGAAGAACTGGGGTCTCTCGACGACCCGCTTAACCTCTCCAACCCGCGCAAGCGCATCGAAGGCCGCTTCTACGGCGATCAGCACCAGGAAGTCGGCGGCATCTTCGAATACGCCTCGGTCGTCGGCTCGTTCGGCGCCAAGCGTGAAGCAGAATAGCAGAAGGTTCGCCAACCAACAGGGGTATGTAGCCGGTCGGTATTTCACGTTTGCCTGTCTTGTTGCGCTCACCTGTACCTGCACAACCACGTTACCGGCCCAGGATGACAACGGCGGCAGCATCCCGCAGCCTGCGTCAAATAACGAACTCCCCCTGCTCGATGCCACCCTGGCCCTGAAGCTGGCGCGCAAATGGATGGATGAAGGGCAACCGGATCAGGCTTTCCTGTTATTGCGCCGGGTGATGCAGGCTGCCAAAGCCGAAGACGACATCGATACCGCCAACATCCGTTTCCTGGCGGCCCAGGCGCTGCTGAAGATGGGGCGACCGGCCCAGGCTGCGCTGATCCTGGGCCAATTGGCAGTGGAGCGACCGGAACTGGACCGGGTACGGCTGGACTATGCCGCCACGCTGTTCAGCCTTGGCCATGACGAGCAGGCGGAAACCCTCTTCCGGGAACTGCGGCGCAAAGAGAGCCTGCCGGCGCCGGTGCGACGCAACGTGGAAGGCTTCCTGGAACGCATCCGGGCGCACCAGCGCTTACAGGTCAACTTCGACCTCGGCTTCTGGCGTGACAACAACGTCAACCACGCACCGGAGCAGGACACTGTGGAGGTGCCGCTGTTCGGTGGGCTGGAATTTACACTGGATGAACAAGCGGTCAAGGCCTGGGTGGCGCGCACCGGCCTGAACCTGCGCTGGCGCCACACGCCGCTGCTGGGCGGACGCGCGTTTCTCGAAACCCGCGCCGGTCTTGCCCGCAACACCGCCATCAACGCCGAAGAGCATAACCGCACCTGGCTTAACCTGTCCTCCGGGCCACGCTGGCGCTACGCCATGCCGCTGGCGGGGAAACAACGCCCCGGCATGGTGCGTGCCGATGTTGGCGCCGAGCGGCGCTGGCGCGGCGGTGACGGTTATGCCGTCAGCGCCTGGACGCGCCTGGGACTGGAACAGACCTTGAACAGTCACTGGAACGCGGGCATGGGGGCGCGCGTCTGGCAGACCCGCTATGACCGGCTGCAGCGGGACCTGGACCCGTTCGGACAGTCCGTGGAATTGACCCTGGCACGGCGCCTGGGACTGGGCCGCCTGCAAGCCGGCGCGCGGCTGGCGCAGGAGATTACCGACCGTCAGAACCTGTGCTGGCAGGGTTGGGGCGCCTCACTGGATTACATAACCCTGTTGGGTCAGAACTGGAACCTGAGAGCACAGGCTTATATCGACGAGAGGTATTACGACGGTGCCTACCCGCTGTTCCGTGACCGGCGCAAGGATCGCACCTGGCTGGCCAATGTAACCGTGTCGAACCGCTCACTGGCGCTGGCCGGATACCTGCCGGAACTCACGCTGGGCTGGACGCAGACCGATTCCAGCATCCCGCTATACGACCGCAACAACCGCATCATGATGCTGGGGTTACGGCGGCTGTTTTGAGAATTAAGAATTGAGAATTAAGAATTAGGAGTTAAACAACCGCCGCCGCAGGCGGCACATTCATTCTTAATTCTTAATTCCTAATTCTCAATTCCTAATTCTCAATTCCTCCGCGCGAATACGTCTGCAAGAACGGACAGCAGCAAATCCGCATTATCTTTTGAAAACGGCAGGGGTGGGCGCATTTTCAGCACGTTGTCATACTGGCCGATGTTGCTGATCAATACCCCTTTGTCTTTCATGGCATTGACGATGGCCTTGGCTTCCAGCGGCGCCGGTGTCTTTGTTTCCCGGTCCGCCACCAGTTCCACGCCGATGAACAAGCCGTGGCCGCGCACGTCTCCGATCAGTTCATATTCGGCTTGCAGGCTACGCAGTCCGTCCCGGATATACTCACCTACAACCCGGCAGTTTTCCTGCAGGTTTTCCTCCTCAATCACGTCCAGCACCGCCATTCCCACCGCGCATTGCACCGGGTTGCCGCCGAAGGTGTTGAAATACATCACCCGTTCGCGAAACCCGTTCACCAGGTCCGGCCTGGCCACCACGCCGGCCAGCGGGTGACCGTTACCCATGGGCTTGCCCATGGTGACAATGTCCGGCGTGACGCCGTGTAGCTGGTATCCCCATGTCTGCCTGCCGGAGCGGGCGAAGCCGGCCTGCACCTCGTCGGCAATGTACAGGCCACCCGCCGCGCGCACGTGGCCCACGGCCTGTTCCATGTAGCCCGGGGGCACGTTTGGCAGGCCTTCCCCGGAGAACAAGGTGCAGATCAACATGCCGGCACAGCCGCTGCCCTCTTGCTCGAATTCATCGATGGCCTGTTTTACCTTGTCGGCGTAAGCGGCGGCCAAAGCTTCGCCCGCCAGTCCGTCGAGAGGCCGGTAGCTGTCCGGGAACGGTACGGCTTTTACGTTCGGACTCGGCGCAGTCCCTCCATGAAAATAGGTGGCCAGTTCATCCACCGCGGTGGTGTTGCCGTGGTACGCGCAGTTGGTGCAGATAATGCCCTGCTTGCCGGTGGCCTGGCGCGCCATGCGCAAGGCGATCTCGTTGGCTTCGCTGCCGGTGCAAACGATAAACGCCATGGACAGGGGGTCGTCATGCAAGCCGGTCAGGCGCTCCGCGTAATCCAGCGCCAGTTCGTGCAGGTAGCGGCTGTGCACGTTGAGTGTCTGCGACTGGCGGTGCAAGGCCGCTACCACGCGCGGGTGGCAATGTCCCACGTTGGGCACGTTGTTGTACACGTCCAGGTATTTTTTGCCCGCTGCGTCGTACAGCCAGACTCCCTCGCCCCTGACGATATGCACCGGTTCGTTGTAGAACAGCGGCGCGCCGGCGCCCAGCAGGCGGTAGCGGCGTTCCAGGAGTTGTGTATTGACTGGCATACTTTTTAATTACGAATTAGGAATTACGAATGAATGTGTCGCCTGTCGCTGTGGTTATCCAATGTATCACAAGTCTTCCGCAAGTTGGATCAAAGCACACAGTGACGTAACACCCCCCATTCTTAATTCTTAATTCCTAATTCCCAATTAAATCAAGTGTTTCCCGCCGGATCACGTCAAGCGCCAGGTCGATGGTATCTATATGGGTACGGTACGACAGTATGGCAAAGCGCAGCATATAGACACCGTCTATACGAGTCGAACTCAGGAAGATCGTGCCGTCGCGCCGCAATGCCTCGACCAGTCTCCGGTTGAACTCATCCACGTCGCCTGCAACATCCACGTAGCGGAACACGAAGATGGACAGTTCCGGCGCCGGACCTACCTCAAAGCCAGGCTCGGCTTGCAGGCGCTGATAGGCATATTGGGTCAGCAGCAGTTTCTCACTCAACATGGCGCGGAAAGGGGCAACGCCGATGAGCTTGAGCGGCAACCACAGGCGCAGGGCGCGGAAATGGCGGGTGAGTTCCGGACTCACGTCCGCGGGGGATATCTCCTGTTTGTGGTAGACCCGGTCCTGCAGGTAATCGGCCGTATAATAATGAGCCTGAAACAAACGCTCGCCGTCACGCACCAGGGCCGCACCCAGGCCGAACGGCGTATGCAGTCCCTTGTGGGGGTTCATCACCACCGAGTCCGACAGTTCAATGCCGTTAAAGCGCTCCCTGACCTCGTCACACAGGACAAAGAAACCGCCATAAGCCCCGTCCACGTGAAACCAGAGTCCTTGTTCATGAGCGAGCGCGCCCAGACGGTCCAGTTCATCCACGTTACCGAGGTCGGTGGTGCCGGCTGAGCCTACCACCAGCCACGGCTTGAGTCCTGCCTCCCGGTCGGCGCGGATCGCCCGCGCCAGGGCGTCCGGGTCCATGCGGTAGCGTCTATCGGTCGTCACCTCGCGCATGACACATTCACCCAGGCCAATAATATGCAGCGACTTGGCGACGCAATGGTGGGTAAAGCGGGTGGAATAGACCACGGCCCGCGGGTAGTCCACAGCCTTCAGGCCATGCGCTTCCCGCGCCGTCACCAGGCAGGTCAAGGTGGCGATACTGCCGCCCGAGGCCAGAACCCCTTTCGCCTCGCCGGAGGCATACCCGACCAGTTCCGCCATCCAGTCCAACAACTGGTATTCCATTCGCACCGCGCCCGGACAACTGGCAAACTCACCGGCATACTCATCCGTTACCGCGGCCAGGTAATCTCCCAGGGCCGAATAATACATACTGCTTGGGGGGATATAACCGAAGAACTTGCCGGAGACCGGAGTCAAACCCTGGTCGTCCACGTTCTCCTTGTAGATGCGCAAGATGTCCCCCATGTCCATGCCCTCCTCTGCGATGGGCGAAGCATACAGGCCGGCGCCCATGTCCTCGGTGAAGATGAACGCAGGGCGCTCAGGCAGGTCTTCCAGGAAGCGTTCCACGTAATCGTTGACCGCGCCCAGCAACTCCCGGCGCCGGGCCGCATCCGGTTCAATAATGTCGGCCTGCGCGGCGTAGTCGTTGATTTGTCTGATTAAGTCTTGCATGTGTCAAGCCGCGGCGCCCTGCTCAAACAGGCTATCGCTCAGCGGTGGTTTGGTCTTGACCTGTATGCACACTTCAGGCGGGATATCGAACACCAATGCGTGCTCTGGGCCGATACCTTCTGCACGCAGGCAGGCAGCCACATCATCATCCGCTTCGGTAAACCCGGCCCGGCGGTTGAACTCCCATTCATCTTCCAGGCACTGCCAGCCCAGGTCGGCAACCTGTTGGCGCGTCACATCCTCGCCGTAAAACAGGCTGTAGCAACGCCGGATTTCATCCAGGTTGGGTTGCATAAACTGGCACAGGCCGGAGGAATCGCACACCGCGTTGACGATCTGCGCAGCCTGCGAGGCGCGCACCGCGTCCTCGCCCGCCAGTTCCGGGTCGATAACCAGACCGGCGGTGTGGTCCGCGCCCATGGCGCTGGTGGAGTAGGTCACGCCCGCGGCTTTCAGAGGACGCGGATCCCAGGCCGGTAGCGCCTGCCCCTTGGCCACGGGGATGCGATGGTGCTTGCGGTGGGTGCCGATGGACAGGGCGCCGTCTCCCACCAGCCTGCCGAGCGGTGTGCCATTCCCTATCTCGTTACGTAACAGGGCTTTTGTTCCTTCCGCATCACCCCAGCCCATGCCGCCCGAATCCATGTACACGGCGATAGCCGCGCCGGTCTCGATAGTGTCCATCCCCAGTTCGTCACAGAGCCGGTCCAGGTCGGCCACGTCCTCCCAGTTGTTGATGGCGCAACAGGAACCCAGCAGGGTCAGGGTCTCGAACTCCAGCGCGGACGTGACGTAGTTGCCGGAGGCGTCATGGACGATATTGGAACAGCGCACGATGCAACCGGTCATGCAGTTGTGCATCCCACCGCCGCGTGCCGGGAACGCCTCGTGGATGCGGGCGCCGTCCAGTTTGTCCACCTCCGGGTTGCGGCCCTCGGTACGGTTCTTGTAGGGAAAGGTGTGCAACATGTTGGCCATGGGCACGCCGGTGCTGGTGCCGCCCTTGAAGATATTGTGGCGGCCGTCGCTGAGGTAGGTCTTGCTGAAGGTCTTGTTGTGGGCGGCAAAAGCCTTGCTGTCCGCCGCCTGCCTGAGGCGCGCCTTGCCTGGTTCTATCAATACCCATTTCAGGCACTTGGAACCCATTACCGCACCGACCCCGCCGCGCGCGGCATGGCGCGCGGGATGCCGTCCCTTGCTCTTGTCGGTGGTGGCGACGGAGGCGGTCTTGAGCATCATCTCGCCTGCCGGACCGATACTGATGGCACAGGCCTTGTTTGACCTCCCGGCCAACAGCTTCTCGCAACAGGCATAATTCCACAGGCCCTTGTAGTCATCCGCTTCGACCAGTTCTGCACCCTGTTCAGTGATCTCCAGTCCCCAGCGCCGTTCCCGGTCGGCCGGCCGGCCGCTGATGATGATGCCGCGGTAACCCAGCTTCATCAAATCCTGGCCCGCCTCGCCCCCGGTGTTGGCTTCCTTTATGCCGCCCGTAAGAGGACTTTTGCAGCCCACGGACAAGCGTCCCGAAGTGGGCGCCGAAGTGCCGGAAAGGATGCCGGGAGCCAGTACCAGGATATTGCCGGCGCCCAGCGGGTCACAGGCAGGGTCGCATTCTTCCAGCAGGATGCGGGCGGAGAGGGAACGCCCGCCAAGGTACTTCCAGTCTGACGGAAAATCCTCAATGCTCACCACCAGGTTCGTCATATCGACCCGGATCAACCTGTCATTATCCCAGACCCCGTTCATATCAGTCTCCTCGGCTGTTATGGGTTAGCGTATTATCACCACCGGAAGTGTGATAGTCCAATACTTTGTATTGCTGACAGCGCTACCGCGGCAGGGTAATATGAGCGTATGTCCATGAATGAGCGAACTATATCCGTCGCCGGGTTCAGTCTCACCAGCCTGCCTGAGGATTACTACGAAGACCCGTACCCTTATTACCATGCCTTGCGCGAGCAAGACCCGGTACACCGTTTTGCGGATGGCAGCTATTTCTTCACCCGCCATGCCGACCTGTTCCGCATCTACCGCGACGCGAAGCTGTTCAGCTCCGACAAGAAAAAGATGTTCAAACCCCTGTTCGGCGATACCTTGTTATACCAGCACCATACGACCAGCCTGGTGTTCAATGACCCGCCGCTGCATACCCACGTGCGCAAGGCCATCGGTGATGCCCTGTCACACAAGACGCTGCTCGCCATGGAACCGGGTCTGCGCAAGTTTACCGCGGCATTACTGGACCGTCTTGAGGACCAGGTAGAGTTCGACCTGATGTCCGATTTCGCCACCCTCATCCCCGTCGAGGTAATCGGCAACCTGTTACGCCTCCCCCGTGAGGATCGCGGGATGTTGCAGCGCTGGGCCGGCGCCATCCTGGGCGCGCTGGAATTCGACCTGCCGCAAGAAAAACTGGATTACGGGAACCGTTGTGTGCGGGAATTCCTGGATTATCTCGCCGATCTTGTGGACGACCGCCGAAAAAACCTTTCCGATGATCATGACGACATATTAAGCCGGTTGCTAAAATGGGAATCCGACGGCTTTGTATTATCTGATAAACAACTTTATCACCAGTGCATCTTCATACTGAATGCCGGCCATGAGACGACCACGAACCTGATAGGCCACAGTATCTACTGTTTACTTGCCCACCCGGAGCAGTTACAACTGCTGCAACGGCAGCCCGACTTAACCGGTTCCGCCATTGAAGAAATGCTGAGATACGAGGCGCCGGTACAACTCGGCAACAGGGTAACCACCGAAGCGGTGCAATTCGATGACGTCAGCATAGCGGCCGGGACGACCTTGACCTTCTCCATCGGTGCGGCAAACCGGGACCCTGCCGTATACCCTGAACCCGACCGCCTGGACATTACCCGCAATCCCCGCAACCACATGGCCTTCGCCGGCGGGATACACACCTGCGCCGGCCTCAACGTGGCGCGCCTGGAAGCGCGCATTGCCGTCCCGGCACTACTCAACCGGTTCCCCGGCCTGAGCCTGGCCGGCGCGCCGGTGCGAGATAAACGCGCCCGCTTCCGCGGCCTGCTGTCACTGCCGATGACGATTCGCTGATCCCCGGTATGCGTCATGCCGGCCAGGGCATGACCGGCATTCAGAGCTTCCTTAATTTTTCCAGCAATACATTCAGTTGCGACTGTTCTACGTCAGTCAACAGCGCCTTCAACTCCGCCTCATAGGCCAAAGCCAGCGGTACGATCTGCGCGTACATACTGCGACCTGCCGCGGACAGGGATAAGATGGAGCGGCGCCGGTCCGCGCCGGAAAATGCGCGGTTGAGCAAGCCCTTGTCCAGCAGTTTCGTCACCGCGCGGCTTACCGGAACCTTGTCCATCTCGGTCTCAGTGCAGACCCCATCCGCAGACAGCCCCGGTTGCTGTCCCAATACCGCCATCACCCGCCACTCGGGGATGCTGAGGTTGAACTGCTCCGAATACAGCCGGGCAAACGAGGCGCTGATACGGTTGGTGACGATGGACAACCGGTAAGGCAGGAACTCCTTCAGGTTAAACCCTGGGGGTTGTCC
This sequence comes from Gammaproteobacteria bacterium, assembly GCA_965116585.1. Classification (GTDB taxonomy): domain Bacteria; phylum Pseudomonadota; class Gammaproteobacteria; order Eutrophobiales; family Eutrophobiaceae; genus JAAXHV01. Next base: position 867,698 of record OZ220714.1, read on the forward strand.
GGTACTCTTCCCAGTCATTGTTTGAAATGTTTTTCCAGCTTCTGCCAGCAATCCACGTAACTCCGTTGCCGCTGCGCCGAGTCCAGGGCAAAACCGGTCGGTTGGACCACGTACCGGGACTCGAACATGAAGGCCATGGTATCGGTTTGCTTGACCGGAACGAGCTTGCTGTTGGAAGAGCCGTCAAATGCCGCCTCGTCGGGGCCGTGGGCGGCCATGCAGTTGTGCAGACTGGCGCCTCCCGGCACAAAGCCTTCCGGCTTGGCGTCATACACACCGTAGATCAGACCCATGAACTCGCTCATGACGTTGCGGTGATACCAGGGTGCGCGAAAGGTGTCCTCGCCCACCATCCAGCGCGGCGGGAAGATAACGAAGTCCACATTGGCAGTCCCCGGCGTGTCGGAAGGGGACGTCAGCACCGTGTAGATTGAAGGATCCGGATGGTCGTAACTGACCGTGCCTATCACGTTGAACAACTCAAGATCATATTTATAAGGCAGCGAGTTGCCCACCCAGGCGACCACGTCCAGAGGCGAATGGTCAAGCGTGCAGGCATACAGCCTGCCGGCAAACTTGCATACCATTTCAAACTCGCCTTCCCTGTCCTCATAGGCCGCGACGGGCGCCTTGAAGTCGCGGTCGTTGGCAAAGCCGTCGGAACCCACCGGGCCGCGTTCCGGCAGGCGCAAGTGGGCGCCGTAGTTTTCGCAGACGTAGCCGCGACTGGGTCCGTCGGGCAATGCCACGGAAAACTTCATCCCGCGCGGGATCAATACGACCTCACCGGGCGCCACGGCCAGCCGACCGCATTCCGTGTGCAGGTCCAGGCGCCCCTGTTGCGGCACGATCAGCAACTCGCCATCCGCATCATAGAAGTAGCGGTCCTGCATGGAACGGTTCGCCAGGTAGTAATGAATACCACAACCGGCCTGCATGGCCGCGTTGCCGTTGGCGGCAAACGTCACCAGGCCGTCGATAAAATCTGCAGGCGCGTCCGGTATGGGGATGGGGTCCCAACGCATCTGGTTGGGCGGTGTCGGCACGTCGGTAATGGGGCCGTTACAAACACGCGCCTGTTCCAGCGGCCGAAAATCGCCATGCGTTACCGACGGCCGGATGCGATACAACCAGGTGCGCCGGTTCGACCCGCGCGGCGCAGTGAACGCGGTGCTACTGAGCTTTTCCGCATACAACCCGTAAGCCACCTTCTGCGGCGAGAACCTGCCTCGTGGCAAAGCCCCCGCCAACGCCTCCGATTCAAGCTCGTTACCGAACCCACCCAGGTACTCATAAGACTCTGCGGCCAGCGGTATTTCCGCCACTCCTGGATTGCTGACTGTTGCCATGGTGAATCTCCTGCCCTTGTTTGTTATAGGAACCTCTAATTTTTAGAGGTGCCCTTATGACAGTATAGTTTCAAATGAAACTAATTGCAAGTGTGTTTTGTCCCATGCATTAATGGTATCTTCAAGCCATCTTGTGCACACCGGTTGACTTGACCGGTGCAGAACAGGTATAGTTTCAAATGTAACTAATGGTAAGAGGAGAAAGCAGTGAAACTGGCCAGTCTTAAAGAGGGAGGCCGCGACGGCACCCTGATAGTAGTCAATCGCGACATGAGCAAGGCCGTCAAAGTTCCTGACATCGCGCCGACCATGCAGGCAGCGCTGGAAGAGTGGGCGCAGACGGAACCGGCTTTGCTCGAAGTCTTCGACCGGCTACAGTCGGGAAATATTGAAGACGCCTTCGATTTTGACCCGAAACAGGTTGCCGCGCCCCTGCCCCGTTCCTACCACTGGGCGGACGGCAGCGCCTATGTTACCCACGTGGAAATGGTGCGCAAGGCGCGCGGCGCAGAGTTACCGGCTTCTTTTTGGACCGACCCGCTCATGTACATGGGCGCTTCCGACGTATTCCTCGGCCCTTGCGACGACGTCCCGTTGGAAAGCGAGGACTGGGGCATTGACTTTGAATCCGAGATTGCGATCTTTACCGACGACGTGCCCGCCGGCATCACGCCGGAGCAGGCAAAATCCCATATCAAGCTGATAACCATCATCAACGACGTATCACTAAGGAACCTGATCCCGGCAGAACTGGCCAAGCAGTTCGGTTTCTACCAGTCCAAGCCGCATACTGCGTTCGCGCCGGTTGCGGCCACTCCGGATGAACTGGGCGCGGCCTGGGACGGCGGCAAGATCCACCTGCCCTTGCACTCCATCATGAACGGGATAAAACTGGGGTCTCCCAACGCCGGGGTGGATAATACCTTCGACCTGCCACGACTGATCTCCCATGCGGCCAAATCGCGCCCGCTCATGGCGGGCACAGTGGTCGGATCCGGTACCGTCTCCAACGTAGGCAGCAAAGACGGCTCATCCTGCATCGCCGAGATCCGCTGCCTGGAGACCATCGCTGACGGCAAGCCTACAACTGAATTCATGAAGTTCGGCGATCGCATCGAAATCGAGATGTTCGATGCGAACGGCGCTTCCATCTTTGGCAGGATCGACCAGGTTATAGCCCAATACCACCCGCCCAGATAACTTATGAAACTGTACAGTTACTGGCGTTCATCGGCCGCCTACCGGGTACGCATCGCGCTCAACCTGAAAGGGCTGGATTACGAGGTGTTACCGGTGCACCTGCTGAAAGACGGTGGTGAGCAGCACCGGGCCGAATACCAGTCGCTAAACCCCCAGGGTGTCGTCCCTGCCCTGGTGGACGGCGAAGTCCGCATCGGCCAGTCTCTCGCCATTACGGATTACCTGGAAGCCAGGTACCCGGAACCGGCCCTGTACCCGCAATCGATTGAGGAGCGGGCGTTTGCCCAGCAGTTTGCCCTGATAGTCGCCTGCGATATCCACCCGTTGAATAACCTGCGCGTCCTGAAACACCTGAAACGCGCCCTGGAACAGGGTGATGAGGCAAGGAATGACTGGTATCACCACTGGGTAAGAAGGGGGTTTACGGCGCTGGAAAAACTGTTGGACGGCAGGGACTGGCAGGGCCCCTATTGCCTGGACGGGCAGGTCAGCATCGCCGACGCCTGTCTGGTCCCGCAGATCTACAATGCCCGCCGCTTCGAAATGCCCATGGATGATTTCCCCACCCTGGTTGAAATCGAGCAAGCCTGTATGGAACTGGAGGCATTCCGGCAAGCAGCGCCGGAGAACCAGGTCGATGCAAACACATAAGAGGTAAACCATGTCCGGGTTTGACAAAGTTGTAAACACCTATGCCGAGGCGCTGGACGGCTTGCAGGACGGCATGACCATTATCGCCGGCGGCTTCGGCCTGTGCGGCATCCCCGAAGGCTGTATCACCCGCATCAGGGAAATGGGCGTGCGCGACCTGACCATCGTTTCCAACAACTGCGGCGTGGACGACTTCGGCCTGGGCCTGTTGCTGGAAGGCCGGCAGATTAAAAAAATGGTCTCATCCTACGTGGGCGAGAACGCCATTTTTGAACAGCAGTTTCTCGATGGCGAACTGGAAGTGGAACTCACCCCCCAGGGCACGCTGGCAGAGAAGATGCGGGCGGGCGGCGCCGGCATCCCCGCGTTCTATACCGCCACCGGCTACAGCACGCCGGTAGGCGAAGGCAAGGAGGTACGCGAGTTCAACGGCCGCAACTACATCCTGGAAGAAGCCGTCACCGGTGATTTCGCTATCGTCAAGGGCTGGAAGGCGGACCGCTACGGCAACGTCATCTACCGGCACACAGCACAGAACTTCAACCCCATGGCCGCCACTGCGGGCCGCATCACAGTGGTAGAGGTGGAGGAAATCGTGGAACCCGGTGCGCTGGAACCCACTACCATCCACACCCCGGGCATCTACGTTGACCGGCTCATACAGGGCGAGTTCGAGAAACGCATCGAACAGCGTACCCTCACGGAGTAATACCATGGCACTCTCACGTCAACAAATGGCCATGCGCGTCGCCCGCGAACTGCGCGACGGTTATTACGTCAACCTCGGCATCGGTATCCCCACCCTGGTCGCCAATTACGTCCCGGACGGCATGGAAGTGATGCTGCAATCGGAAAACGGCCTGCTCGGCATGGGCCCATTCCCTACCGAAGCGCAACTGGACGCGGACATGATCAACGCCGGCAAACAGACCGTCACGGCCATTACCGGCGCCTCCATCTTCAGTTCCGCGGAATCCTTCGCCATGATCCGCGGCGGCCACGTGGACCTCACGGTGCTGGGCGCGTTCGAAGTGGACGTGCAAGGCAACATCGCCTCCTGGATGATCCCCGGCAAACTGGTAAAAGGCATGGGCGGCGCCATGGACCTGGTAGCCGGCGCCGATAACATCATCGTCACCATGACCCACGCCAGCAAGAGCGGCGCCTCCAAGCTGCTGCCGGAATGCACCCTGCCCTTGACCGGAGCGGGCTGTATTCATAAGGTCGTCACCGACCTGGCGTACGTGGAGATAAACGACGGGAAGTTCTGGTTGAAACAACGGGCGCCGGGGGTGAGTGTGGATGAGATTGTAGCGAAGACTGCGGGGGAGATGGTGGTGCCGGAGGTGGTGGTGGAGATGGGGTTTTAGGGGAGTGATTCCCGTTAGTATTCATTCAGTTAAGAGAAATTCCTAAACCGCAGGTAGATCAGGTTACGGGGAGGGGTCAAAGGTGCTATATTTTTTTAACCACTAAACTACAGGACACGGACTGGATGAAGGAGTTGAAATTATGACAGATACGTTGTTAGCACATCTCGCATGGAAACTTACACCCTACCATGAAGATATAGCTGTTGAAGCGCTGGGGTATATTCTGAAATCTAAGTCTGCCCGGCGCACCGTGACAGATATGCTGGAGAAACATGGGGCAAAGGTCGCTCCTATCGATAGGTTCAAGACCCAGGTTACCCAAAAGGACAGATCTCGACCCGATCTGGTTGGCCTTGACCGAGATAATAATACGCGCGTAATAATCGAAGCAAAGTTCTGGGCAGGCCTCACAGATAATCAGCCAAATGCTTATCTGAATCACTTGCCAGCTAATGGGGTTCTATTGGTCGTTGCGCCCGCGCAGCGGATTGAATCGTTGTGGGCAGAATTGCGAAATCTGGCGAAGGTAAATCGACCGAGACCCGATAACGAGAAAGCGGACTTCAAGAGTGTCCTGATAGATGATCGCTGTTACATGATGCTGACCAGTTGGATACATCTGCTTGAATGGCTGGAAGCGGAAAGCGACTCCCACTCGAGAAATGGAATACAGGAATTGCGAGGATTCGTCGACAGAATCGATCAGGATGCGTTTCTGCCGATTCGTCCCGTTGAATTCGCCCCGGAAATACCGCGCAGGATGCTCAATCTTATTACTCTTGTCGATAACGCCGTTACTCAAGCGAAAGGTAATGGCTGTATAAGCACGGAGGGATTAAAAGCTACTCCACAAGCAACAGGATATGGCCGATATGTTCTCGTTGCTGAGGCTGGAGCATGGCTTGGGATTGATTTTGCGCGCTGGGCCAGAGCCGACTATCCCGACACACCTCTATGGCTGCGTTTAGAGGAGTGGGAGGGGAAGATGACAATAGCCCATCTTCGCCAAGCTCTTGAGGAATTATTTAGAAGCGACCCGCCAAGGTGCTTTGATGAAGGTGAGAGGCTTTGTGTTCCGATCATGTTACCGATTGCCGTTGAATATCCAGCGGTACTCAGTGCGGTGGTCGCACGCATTGAGCATGTTGCCAATCAAATCAACAAGGGCAAGCCGGCACCCTGAGTCCATTTGAAAACCAGAATAGCCCTTGTTAGCCAAATGTCTCAATACGATAAACCAAGTCAAGTCCTCAATTCAGCTACCTGCTTCATCATGTTGCCGTTTTACCACGCGCCGTGAGCCGATACCTCTGATTTCTCGCTGTCGGCGATTCAGGAAGCGTCATTTCTACATAACCGTGCTCCAGAGCAGGTAACAGATACCGTTGCCGGAAGGATTTTCGGTCACTCAGACCGATAATGTGCATAATCTGTCGTAGCGACATCTCTCCTTCCAGGACGGCCAGGAGACGTTCTACTTGAGGGCTAACTTGGGGTGTTTCTTGGGGGGTCGAAATTACCGCTTCGAGAATAGCTTCCAGCATATAGACGATGAATGGAGTGCTCTCTCCCCTGGATGAACTTTCCCGGATAGCCTCGTAGTACTCACTTTGCCGTGCGTAAACCAGGCTTTCCACCGGCACATAGGCAAACAGGCGCTTCCAGCGCGTCAGTATCAAGCTTTGCCAGAGACGTCCCATGCGGCCATTGCCGTCCTCGAATGGATGAATAAACTCGAACTCGTAATGGAAGACGGAACTGGTTATCAACGGATGTTCTTCCGTGCTGTCCAACCAGGACAGCAGGTCTGACATAAGATGGGGAACGCGGTCGGCAGGTGGGCCGATGTGATGCACTTCTCCCGCTCCTGCCACGGCAATACCACCGCGCCGGTAGCGGCCGGGAGCATCAAGTAAGCCAACCATAAGCATCCCGTGGGCTTCAAGTAAATCAGTCTGGCTGGCCGGCTCCCATTGCGGGAATTTTTCATAAACTTTGAGGGCGTTACGTACCTCCTGAATTTCCCGAAGCGGCGCAATCACCGGCCTACCGTCGAGTATCGTGGAAATCTGTTCCTCGGTAAGCGTGTTGCCTTCTATTGCCAACGACCCCTGAATCGAACGAATACGATTGGCCCGCCGCAAACGCAGGTCAGTCTGGCCAGGCATTTCCTCCGTCCTGCCAATCGCCTCGCCAATCCGCTCCACCAGATTGAGAATGGGCGAAGTGATTGTATAAGGTGGTGTTGTTCTCGTCTGGTTGGTCACACGCCTAGTTCCTCACTGACGATCCGGTATTCCGCCAGCAACGATATCCTGTTTAGCCAGACTCTGCGTAACTATCCGGGGCATCAGGGATTTTCGGTCCCCGCCAACTGTCTGGCTTTCTGTTTAATAGCTTCCACATCAAGCTCTCCCGCCTTGCCGCTCTCAATACCTTGAGTAATAGCAGATTGAAGTGCAGCAAGCTTCTTCTTGTCCTGCTGATCCTTTCGAATAAGATCTCGCACGTAGTCGCTGGAACTGGCATAACTCCCCGCGTCTATTTGTGCCTTAACCCAGTTTTTCATTGGTTCCGGCACGGAGATATTCATTGTGGCCATGGCCTCCTCCTGGTGTCGTTGATGATGCAAGTATAGCAATATATGGCAATTATTGTTACTGCTGGCCGTCCAAGGTAGCACAGTCCGTAATCTGTCAATGACTGTTATATTTCAACCAAACACTCTATTACATCCACAAAACGTGCAAATAATCACTTTTTTCCCACGTAAAACGTGATCATTTACCACATTTCTTATATGATTCGGCATCATAACCACCACACAGGCATCCTATGCAACGCGATATCGAACAACAACTCCTTCAATGGAAAGACTCGGACGGGCGGATGAACTTGCAGCAGGATGGCAGGATAATCAAAGTCCCGTTGTACCTGTTGCACAGGTTTCTTGGGATTGTTCTTGGGGATTCATCTTGAGCAGCATTAAGTATCCGGAGCATCAGGAGTTTTTGACACCCGCCAACTGTCTGGCTTTCTGTTTGACAGATTCAGCATCAAGCTCCCCGGCCTGGTCGCTCTCAATGCCTTGTGTAATCGCCACCTGAAGGGCAGCAAACTTCTCCGGCCAGCCGTCCTTTGATAGGTCAGGAGCAGTGTCCGGGTCAAAATCCCGGCGTGTTGAGTCTTCGTTCACGTTGGTTTTCGAATTCATGAGTACAAAACTTGACATTCAGTACGTTAAAGCGTACGTTGTGACAATGGAGGTGTACCATGGCCACAGTTAATGCAACAGAAGCTCGTTCCAGGTTATATAACCTGATTGATGAAGCATCGCAAACTCACAAACCGATTGTTATTACCGGGAAAAGGACCAATGCCGTACTTCTCGCGGAAGAGGACTGGAATGCCATTAATGAAACCCTCTACCTGGTTTCAATTCCCGGTATGCGGGAGTCCATCATTGAAGGTATGGAGACCGACCTTGAAGAATGTGACAAGGAACTTGACTGGTAGTGTGGGATCTGTATTTCACCCGCCAGGCAAAAAAGGACGCCAAAAAACTTACCGCTGCAGGTCTCAGGGAAAAAGGCGAAGCGCTGCTAGCCATCATTCAGGATAATCCATATCAAACCCCGCCCCCTTATGAAAAACTTACAGGGGACCTGGCGGGAACCTACTCTCGAAGAATTAATATTCAACACCGGTTGGTCTACCAAGTACTGGATGATAAAAAAGCTGTAAAGGTATTACGCCTCTGGACGCATTACGAGTAGTTCTGAAAGGAAGCAATGGCTACGGCCAACACCCCCTGACAGGGTATTAACGTTGATATATTTCCTGGCCATGACACGTCATCAAGATAACTTTTCTCACTCGCCTTCCAACACACCCTGACAGGCCACCGGCAAATCAGCCATCATGATTTCCGGCGGTTGATCCTCCGGCGCGCGCGGTGGCGGGTACAGCGCTTCGTCGGTGAACCACCATTCCAGTTCCTCGTTGCAGCCGTCGCCCTCGGGTGGCGCTTCCTGATCGATACAGGCGTTTGTTTCCGGGCAATGCAGGCGCATGTGGAAGTGGGAGTCATGGCCCCACCAGGGGCGCACCTTGCGCAGCCACTCGGTGTCGTCCTCTCTCCTGTTGTCGCACAGGTGACGCTTGATTGCCGCGTTCACGAAAATGCGGGCGACGGCCTCGTCCCGCGCCGCGGCCTTGATGACCTGGGAATGCGAGCCGGTCCAGTTACCATTCACTTGCAACCGGTTTGCCGCGACCATCGAAGGGGAACTGATCTTCTCCCGTTCTGCCGCGCTCAGTTCCAGGCTGTCCGGTGCACGCAGCCAGATGTCGGCATCAAGTCCGAGCTGGTGCGATCGGTGGCTGGAAACCATGGGCCCGCCGCGGGGATGGCTGATGTCGCCCACGTACAGACCGGCCCAGCCCGCGGCCTGGGCTGCGTCGGATAGCCGTTCGATGAATGCAATCATATCGGGATGGCCCCAGTTACGATTGCGGGACAGGCGCATCGCCTGCCAGGCAGGGCCTGATTCGGGAAGCTGCGCGGCGCCCGCCAGGCATCCTGCCGCGTAACCGCCGAACGGAGCAGGCACAGTACTGGTAGGCGCATCGACCGCGCTGAAGGCGAATTTGGCCGGTTCCGGATCGTCCGCATAGACCCCGCCGGTGACGGCGATAGTGACCAAGAGCGCGAAAAGACTGACGGGCAAGGATGAATAATTCAAGACGACGATGCTGTTGTATGACTAATCTGTCGGAGTGAACTCGTCCATACTCGGCGGATAGGTATCATACTTCGGCAGGTCGTCGTCGATTTCGCACCAGCTTGCTTTCGACTGCCAGAACATGTGCGCGGCGTGCCCGATTTCAACCTTACCATCCAGGGTGGCGGCAGTGGCGGCCAACACTTCGCCTCCGTTGATCTCCGCGACCAGGGCGGAGCCGCACACGCGGCAGAACAGTCTGGCGGAATGGGAGCTGGACCGGTAGCGGGCGACCAGTTCTTCGCCTTCCGTCCAGGTGAAATGTTCCGGCGTCACCGGCTCGATATAAGTGCCGAACGCGGCGCCGTGGTATTTCTGGCAGAAAGTGCAATGGCAATGGTCGATATCATCGGACGTGGTGTTCACTTCGTAGCGGATTTTTCCGCACAGGCAACTGCCCTGGGCTTTCATGGCGACCTCTGATCAGGTTGAGAATCTATAGATATTATGCCTCATCCGTTCCGCATCTGCTGGAAGCCGGATGCGCCTGCGCAGGCGCGCTGAGGTTCTTATCAATAGCACTTGTCACAAAATTCGATCACGCGCGTGTTGAAATCTTCCGCAAATTCGTGGAAAGACAGGTGGGCCGGTATGAAATAAACGCTTGCGTTCGGTTGATTCTCACTGATCCAGCTTCCGGCTGCCTCCCGCCAGTCTGCCCGCACCACCTGCATCACCGGTATCTCCTTATCCAACTTGCGGGCAACCTCGCGGTAGTCCATGTCAAGACTGTTCCTGATCAATTCGCAGGCGATGGTCTCCGGTGTTTTGGCGGCCTCGCGCAGCATATCCCGCACAAACTCCGGGGCGGGTTCGTTCACGTAGCAGTGATTCAGGTACTGCTCAAAGAATTTAAGGTGCCCATGGCTTGAAAGTAATTCCAGCACGGCTTCAAGTTCATGTTTCTCCCCTTCTCCCCAATCCGACACGGTATCTTTCCTGAGTTTCGGCGGCTCATCGATACTGACAAACCCGCGCACCCTGGCGCTGCCGTATTGCTCAAAATACGCATACGCCGCGCTGGCGCCGAAAGACCAGCCGGCCAGGATGCAATCATCCAGGTCCAGGCGAGTGAGGAACTCGTGCAGGTCGGCGCCGTGCTGCCTGAAATCATTGCCGGTTGCAGTGATACTGGAATCGCCGTGGCTACGCGGGTCGTACGCCAGCGCGCGATAGCGCTGTGCGAATACCGGCAGGTTCCTGGCGAAGACATGGGTTGTATAGGTCCAACCGGGTATGAAGATCACCGGTTTGCCTGTGCCGTGTTCCACGAAAGCAAGGCTCAACCCATCAGGTAAATCGAGGCGTTTTTTCATTTGTTAATAATCATAGCAGGCAGGCCAATCCATTTCCGGACCAAGGCAGTTGTTGAAAGACGGGCAAGGTAAGGCACAATCCTGTGGGTCATGCCTCGCCTTGCCAGGGATACCTGTCAGAAATCCTTTCTGAACTCCAGGCCAATACTGCGCGGCCGGTTCGTAACGATGCGCGGACGTCCGGGTTTCTCCGCCGCGATGGAACGGTTATCGGACAGGTTGGCGTGTTCGTTGGTGGCATTTTTCACGAACAGGGAAATATCCCAGTTACCGCTCTGGTACATGCCCAGGCGCAGGTTCAGAATCTCGAAAGAGGGCCTGACGCGCGGCATGGTGGCATTGTTATTGGCACTCAGACTGTCGCCGTAATGTGAAAAATCTCCACGCACATACCCTTCCCAATTCGTGAATAGTGGAAACGTGTATTCAGCCGTCGCGTTGAAAGTGACTTCCGGCACCTGATTGACGCGATCGCCCTTATCCAGCCCGGAAATCGGGTTGTTGCCCTGAGTTATTTCAGCGTCGGTATAGCCAAAACCGGCAGCCAGGTACAAGCCCTCGGCCGGCGCCGCCTCGAGTTCTATTTCAAAACCCTTGCTCTCGGCTTCACCGGCATTGGCCACAACCTGGAAACCGCAGGCCAGGCGATTGGTTTGTATGATGTCCGACCAATCGATAAAAAAACCGGCTATATTCAAAGTCAGTCGATTATCAAACCAGGAAGTTTTTGTCCCCAGTTCGTAACTCCAGATCGAATCCGAGTCAAAGCTGTCCACGTCTTCCCTGGAGGTAGCCCCCAACGTTTCCAGTTCAGCCAGGCATCCGATCACGGGTGAGAAGGGCACGTTAAAGTTATTGCCGCCGATACGAAAGCCTTTTGAAGCTGAACCGTACACCAGGATGTCATCCGTCATATCGGCTTCCAGCAGAAATTTCGGGTTGACGCTGGATTCAGATTGCGTTGCATCCACGCTGGACGGGCCGGCATTGACAAAACCGCCGGAAACCGACGTTGATTTCACGTCAACATCAGACCAGCGCGCACCGGCAGTAAAACGCAACCACTCTGCAAGTTTGAAGGTAACCTCTCCAAACAGCGCTATTTCTTCGGTATCCACCTCATCAAGGGTGGCGAATACCTGGTCTGTTCCCAAGGCGCCGGGAGGCAGCGGAATGCCAAGTCCGTAGGCGTTATTCAAATCATTGGTAAATTTCTCATTGATACCCGGCGCAAATGACGGTGGGTATTCCCGGATATGCTCGCGATCCTCATAGAAAACGCCCATGGTGGCGGCAATCCGTTCGCTGATGAGATCGCCAAAATCGGCGATCAGTCGAGTTTCGTGAATGAAAGAGGTGTCTTCTTCCTTTTCAGACAGAAACGCGGGAATGTTGGGTTCCGGCAAACCGCTGCTTGCGAATACGAGACCATCCAGTGTGCCGGTCTGATCCTCAAACTCGTTCACCTTGCGGTCGTAGTATGCCGTCGTTGACACGATCTCGCCGATACCGGTTTCCAGGTTGGCGGTAACGCTCCCCAACCACCATTCCTCATCACCCGGTTCTTCAATGTCATTGGCGCGTACCACAGTGAAATTACCCGGATCAACATCAGCCAGGGGCAGGTTGTCCGATTCCGTACGCTGATACATGAACCTGGGCTTGATGGTCAGCGCGTCGTTCACTTGCCAGGTCAATGCCAACGACGTGCCGTGATAGCTGTCATCATCAACATTCGTCCGATCGTCAAACGCCGGCCTGGGTGAACCGGACAGGTGTACACGGTCGAACACACCTGAATTGGCGGCATAGTAAGCCATGGCCCTCAGCGCCATGTTATCTGACAGCGGTATGTTTGCGCCGCCGTCAACAGCGTAATTCACATCACCCTCTTTTACATCGGCAACCGACGCGTGCGCATACCCGTCGAATTCCCCGGGAGCAGCCTGTTTCGTGATCACACGAACTGTGCCGCCCATGGAGCGCGCGCCGTACAGCGTGCCTTGCGGCCCGCGCAAGACTTCGACCCGCGCAATGTCGGCGACACGCGGGTTCATGTACTCGGGAACCGGAATATCATCGATGTAAAAACCGGTGGCGCCGACCACCCCGCCACCGGCCACGCCGCGAATTGCCGGCGAACTGGCATTGAAACGCCCATCGGCTTCATTACTGAAACCGAGATTGGGAATCTTCACGCCATAGTCGAATATGCCCTCAGCGCCGATACGTTGCAGTTGAAACTCACTGATGGCGCTGATGGAAATGGCGGTATCCTGTAGCGCAGTCTCGCGCTTGGTTGCGGTGACGATGACCTCTTCAATGACCTGCGCCTGAACCTGGCCCGCGCTCAGCAGGCTCAGCAGGCACAAACACCCGGATTGAACAAGGGACACGATCTTGTTGTTAACCATTATTACCTCCAATCAGACACAGTCGGATATTGACAAGCGGCAGTATTACTGCTTGAATTAGCAAGGTGTTATCCCGAATGCGCAATAAAGTCGTATTTTTTGTACAAAGCAGGTGAGTACGGTCATGCATTATCCGATTTGCGCAAAAACACCCCCCATCAGGACGCTGCACCACTGCGATATCGACGAGCAGGCTGCGCGGCTCACCGGTTACGATCAATCCTACCAGCAGATCAGCAAGGGGCGCTTCCGCGGCTCATTCACTAGCTGCGACGTGGACCAGGAACTGAGTCTGTTTTTTGAATCAACCAATCAGGTGCTGTATCAAAACGCGGTGGTACCGCGCCATTACTACGCAATCGGCCTGTTAATGCATGCTGACCGAACGCTGGTATTGAACTGCGAACCCTTCCCACAGGGTTCGGCGTTTATTTTGCCGCCCGGCTCTGAGATGGAGGGGATCTCCTCACCCGACATGCGCATCTGTATCGTCCATGTGTCCTGCGATTTGCTGGCTCACACGCTGCAACATCAATTCCGGCAGTTGCAAACGCTGGACCCGGCGCGGCTTCCGTTCATACTGCTCAACAGTGAAAAAGAAACATGGCCGCTGCATTCATTACTGGAAGATTTCCAGACAGGGGCGGAAAACCGGCAGATCAAACTGGAAAATGCGCAGCAGTTGGCCGCCGTTAAAAATACCCTGGTCGAGACGATCTGTGCGGTGTTTACCAGCCAGGACAGTCATACACCCGAGATAACCACAGCTACCAGACACCAGCGTTTGTTCCATAACGCGCTGGACATTATCAGGGATAACCTGGGTGAAGAACTGACGGTAGGCAAGCTGTGTGAAGAACTGGCCGCCTCGCGCCGTACTCTGGAGTATGTATTCCGGGAGAACATCATGATGAGCCCGGCCAGGTACATCCGGGCCTTGCGCCTGAATAATATCCGGCGGGAAATCCTCGCCAGGGAGTCTGACAACCTCGGTGATATCGCAGCAAAATGGGGCATCTGGCACCTGGGCCGCTTTTCCCGGGATTACTACCGGCTGTTCGGTGAACTGCCGTCTGCGACGAAAGAGAACGTCGTCAGACGTTGAACCGAACGGGGACGGACTTAATCCCGTCCCCTGGTACTCTGTCCATAACCAGACACTTACTGCACCACCCCGCGCCGTATCTGGTCCTGCTCAATCGACTCGAACAAGGCCTGAAAATTACCCTCACCGAAGCCTTCATTACCCTTGCGCTGGATGATCTCGAAGAAGATCGGCCCGATGACGTTTGTGGTAAAGATCTGCAACAGGATTCCCTGGCCCTGTACAGGCGCCCCGTCGATCAGGATGCGTCGCTGCCGGAGGGCCTGCACGTCTTCACCATGGCCGGGCACGCGCCGGGCCACAGCCTCATAATAGTTGTCTGGCGTATCCTGGAATACCACGTCGTGGCGGCGTAATGCGTCCACACTGGCATAAATATCGTCTGTCCCCAGAGCGATATGCTGGATCCCCTCGCCGCGATATGCACTGAGGTACTCCTCGATCTGTGATTGGTCGTCGGTGGACTCGTTGATGGGGATGCGGATTTTGCCACAGGGACTGGTCATGGCGCGGCTTTTCAGGCCGGTCAGCCTGCCTTCGATATCGAAGTAATTCAGCTCCTTGAAGTTGAACAAGCTCTCGTAGAACCCGGCCCACTTGTCCATGTTACCGCGCCGTACATTGTGGGTAAGGTGGTCCACGTAAGTCAGGCCGGTCTGCATTACCGGGTGGTCAACCTGCACCGGAACGAAATCCACGTCATATACCGTCCTGTCCCCATAACGGTCAACCAGATAGATACGACTGCCGCCGATGCCTTCTATGGCAGGGATATTCAGTTCCATCGGTCCCGGCCGGGTTGCCACCCCTGTTGCGCCCAGGGCCAACGCACGCTGGTAAGCCCCGGCCGCGTCCCGTACCCGGAATGCGACCGCGCAGATGGACGGCCCGTGCTGCTCGGCGAAGCGCCGGGCAAAGCTGTCCTGCTCGGCGTTGATGATGAAATTGATGTCACCCTGGGAATGCAGGGTTACGTTCTTGCTGCGATGCCGGGCGCTGATGGGAAAACCCATTTTTTCAAACAGGCAACGCAATAATTCCGGGTCCGGCGCGGTATATTCGATAAACTCAAACCCGTCGGTGCCCATGGGGTTGTGCATGTCGATCATTTGTACACCTCCTGAATAAAATAGTTGTTCGTGCAACTTATATTAGTTGCACGAACAACTTTTGTCAACATTTGCATCTTGACAGCTTCCCGCCCCTGATCTGAGAATGTCCCATGAGCTTGCCGCGCCCCAAGCCGTTACGTCTGGAAACCTTTCTTCCCTACCGATTGTCCCTGCTGTCGAATGCCGTCAGCGGCGCCATCGCCAGGGAGTATGGAGACAAGTTTGCCATTTCCATGCCGGAGTGGCGTATCCTGATGATCCTGGCCGAGTACCCGGGCATATCGGCCGATGAGGTCTGCCAGCGCACAAAAATAGAGAAGTCCGTGGTCTCCCGCGCCGTGGCGCGCCTGCTCAAGCGGCATTTCATTCAGCGGGACCTGGACCAGAACGACCGGCGCCGTTCCATTTTGCGACTTTCCGAAACCGGTCTGTCCGTTTATGATGAAGTCATGCCCATAGCCAGGGATTACGAAAAAACATTACTGGCGAACCTGGATGCCGAAGCGCTGGACAACTTCAACACCATGATTGACAAACTGCTGGAAAGAGCGAACCGTACATAACAGGAGAACCCTTATGGAATTAGCTGTCTTGGGCGGCGGCCACGGTAGTTACGCCGCCGCCGTAACGCTTACTGAACAAGGCCACCAGGTGCGTTTCTGGCGCCGTGACAAACAGGCCTTCGAACCGGTACTGAAATCGAAAACCGTTACCGTACTCGACAGCAAGGGTAAACGGGACGTGGCAATCCACCGCGTTACCACCGACCTGGCCGCGGCGGTCGAGGGCGTTGAATTGGTCGTCATCCCCCTGCCGGCGCTGGTCCATGAGGCCTTGGCGCGGGAACTGGCGCCCCACCTGAAAGACGGCCAGGTTGTCTATCTGCCACCGGGCACTTTCGGCAGTTACCTGTTTGCCAAGGCCATGCGGGACGCAGGCAACCGGGCTGATACCAGTTTTGCGGAAACCGGCACCCTGCCTTACCTGGCCCGGAAGCGCGCGGCCAACCTGGTCGCCATCAGCGGCTATGCCACGCGCCTGCCCAGCGGCGTGTTCCCGGCAAAAAACTCACAGCATGCCTTTCCCATACTGGAGCAGGCATATCCGGTCGTTGAACGCATCGAGGACGCCTTGAGCGGCGCGTTGATGAATGCCGGTCCCATCATCCATCCGCCGTTAATCATGATGAACGCCGGCCCCATGGAGCACTTTGACGAATGGGATATTCATAACGAAGGTACACAACCCGCCATCCGCCGGGTCACCGATACACTGGATGCGGAGAGGATCGCCATCCGCGCAGCATTCGGCTACGTCCCGCCCCATTTCCCCCTGGCGGACCATTACCGCCTGGGCGGCGATGAGTGGATGTACGGTAATGCCGCCCATGAGAAACTGACGGACAGCGCGGACTGGCGCGAACACATCGACCTGAAAAACCACCGGTACATGACCGAAGACATGGAACTGGGGCTGGCGTTGCTGGTCTCCTGCGCTGACTACCTGGGCCTGGATACACCCGTCAGCCGCGGTCTGCTGGCCCTGGGTTCGGCGATAACGGGACGGGATTTCCGTGAGACAGGCCGCACCCTGGGGAACCTTGGCCTTGCCGGTATGGACCGTGATGCCCTGGCTGAACTGCTGTACGAAGGTATCCGCGGATGATGCAAACGTTTTTGTTGATTCATCCGCAGATGACGCGGATTAACGCAGATTATTGTTGCTGTGTAACTTCCGGGGGCAGGAGGAGGGAACCAGGAGTTCTGAATGACTGACAGCCGTATCCTTGCCGTCGGCGCCGGACGCATGGGCAGGGGTATTGCCCACATGTTCTGCTACGCGGGTTACCCGGTCACCCTGCTGGATGTCAAGCAGCGAGATGAAGACGGGTTCAGGCAACTGGCTGATGCGGCCCTGGCCGAGATTGAAACCAGCCTGATGTTCCTGTCAGGCTCCGGCTTTATCAGCCCGGAGCAGGTGAGGACAGCGCTGGCGCTGGTGCAGGTGAAACCGCTTGCCTGTGCTAGCGGCGAGCTTGGCGCGGCGGACGTGATTATCGAGGCAGTGCCCGAGACCCGGCAGGCGAAACAGGCGGCGCTGGAACTGGCCGGGCGCGCTGCCCGCAGTGATGCCGTCATCACCTCCACCACCTCGTCCATGCTGGTGACCGAGCTGCAACAGTGGATAACTCACCCGCAACGCTTCCTGAATACACATTTCCTGAACCCGGCCTACCTGATCCCGTTGGTGGAGGTCAGCCCCTCACCCGATACCGATGAGCGAGTGATAGAGGAAATCATCACCTTGTTCGAGGCCATCGGCAAAGTACCGGTGCGCTGTTCGGCGGCGCCGGGTTACATCATCCCGCGCCTGCAATCGCTGATCATGGCCGAAGCCTGCCGCATGGTCGAGGAAGGCGTGGCCACGCCGGCGGAGATCGACAAGGCCATCACCCACGGCTTCGGGCCCCGCTACAGTACCCTGGGCGTGATGGAGTTTATCGACTGGGGCGGCGTTGATATCCTCTACTACGCCGGCCACTACCTGTCAAAGGCGCTGGATTCCCCGCGCCACGCCCCGCCGGAGGAAGTGACAAGAATGATGGAAGACGGACGTAAGGGCCTGCGCGAAGGCCGGGGCTATTACGATTTTCGCAATATGGACGTAGAGGCCTGGCAACAGGAAAAACTGACCCGCTTCGTCACCCTGCTGGGCAGCCTGGGGCAGATCCCGAAGCCGGGAGTCAGGGAGTAATATTTTCCTTTTTTTGGAATACTTACGTAATACGAGAGCCCTGGATAATTAGGGAAGCTCTGACTTAATCAGAGGTCCTTAATTGCGACCTGAAAGTAAACCGCGACCGATTACCTGAGCCTGAATTTCCGCCGCACCTTCAAAAATATTTAATATCCTGGCATCACACAGGACGCGTGAAATGGGGAATTCCTGTGCGTAACCATTACCACCGTGAATTTGCAGGGCATTGTCGGCACATGACCAGGCACAACGAGCGGCCAGCAACTTGCTCATGCCGGCTTCGATGTCAGTTCGTTGGCCGCTATCAACCCTCCTTGCTGCTCGATAAGTCAACTGTCTGACTATCATAAGCTCGGTAATCATCCAGCCTATCTTGCCGGCAATGCGTGGAAAATTAATGATCGCTTTGCCAAATTGCTGTCGTTCAAGGGCATAGTTAAAACCGAGTTCGAGCGCATTCTGGGCAAGGCCAATCGCCCTTGCCGCAGTTTGTATTCTGGCGGATTCGAAAGTGGACATGAGTTGTTTGAAGCCCTGGCCTTCTTTCTCACCCAGGAGGGAGTCTGCCGAAACGCCGAGTTCTTCAAAGCGTAGTTCATATTCTTTCATGCCCCGATAGCCGAGCACAGGAATCTCACTACCACTCAGACCCTCGAGGGGAAAATCTGCTTCTTCATTGGCTCTCGGTTTCTCAACCAGAAATATACTCAAACCGTCATAAGCCTTTGTCGACTTATCGGTGCGGGCTAAAATTGTCATCAGGTCCGCACGGGCAGCATGTGTGATCCAGGTTTTGTTACCGCTTATTTTATATTGATTACCATCAAGCCTGGCATGGGTCTGTAAACTTCCCATGTCTGAGCCAGTGTTCGGTTCAGTGAATACGGCTGTCGGTATGCATTTCCCCGTTGCCAGAGCAGGCAAAAATCGATTTTTCTGATTTTCGGTACCGTTTTTAAGTATCAACTCACCGGCGATCTCGGAGCGGGTACCCAGTGAACCTACGCCAATATAAGCGCGGGATAATTCTTCCGTTACAACACATAAGGCTACCTTACCGAGACCCAGGCCATGGTATTTTTCGGGCAAACAAATACCAAAAACACCCAGCTCAGCCAATTCTGCAATGACTTCCATGGGAATCAATTCATCATTGAGATGCCATTGCTGCGCGTGGGGGGCAATTGCTTCATTGGCAAAACGACGGAATTGATCGCGCATGATAGTGGTTTCCTCAGCTTCTCCGATATTGCCGAAGTAACCCGTCTGTAATCCCGTAGTAGTGAGCCTTGCAATTTCAATACGTGTTTCAATATTATTACCCGAGTCAGTAAATTCCTGTACTTCAGCCTGGCTCGACAATAATGCCGCCGCGTCCTCAGCGCCAAGATCGACAGGTCGACTTATTTCATCCTGACTCAAGGCAATGCCATTGATATGCTGAGAAAGATAAGCACCCAGCGCGCTTTGATAAATAAGTTGTTCCAGTTCAGTAAAGCGTTTTTCCTTTGCTGATTGTTCGCCCCAATCATGTATTGCATTGAGGGCTTCCAGGTAGGCCGCGTTCCAGGCATAACCATGTACGGCAAACTGATGCATTTCGATTAAATCATTTTCAATAGAATCTCCCTCAGCAATCAGGGCCCGCACTGCTTCATGCGTATGCGCCAGATATTTATCGGCTTGCCCGATAGCCTGTTTACCAAGTCGAAGTAGATTAATTGGATCTGTTTTAATCATTTTTCCCATTTGCCGTGTTGATTCTCTGCCAGGGACTTCCCGGTTCGCTAACAACATTATTATTTGCGGTAGATTGTCTCTCACGACTGCCAATCTCGCGTTGATCTCCTTCAGATTCCGTAACTTTATGCATGTGATGACATCACTCGAGGCACACTTCACCGCTAAGACCTGTCACTCCATCACAGCGTTCTGCCTTCAATATCAGTTGCTTGTCGGACACAGGTGAAACGCATAATCGCAGCGGCAGGCTGTCAAACAGGGGCGCTTGTGCTTTGAATTCAGTAGAGACAATCCGTTTTTCAGTTTTGCCAGCCAGCAAGTCAAGCAATAGTATTGATGAAAGAGGTGCATGCACGACTAAAGCAGGATAGGACTCCTCTTCATGTGCATAGCGACGATCATAATGGATACGATGAGCATTAAAGGTTAGAGCAGAAAAACGAAATAGTAAAACAGGATCAGGTATGATTATTTTCTCCCAGCTATTGTCTGGCAGTTTTGCAAAAGGTATTACTTCAGGTAAGGCCAGCTCTGCACCTTCCTCTCGGTAGACGATGGTTTGCTCCTCCTCAATACGCAACTCGGCATTTTGAAAAAATTGGTAGTCAATTTTAACAAAAACCAATTTACCACTTTTACCCTGTTTTTCCTGAACATCAGTAACGATGCCCTTGCGTGTTGTCTGCTCGCCAATGAATAAAGGGGAGTGGTAGTGTGTTCTGACTGCCGCAAACATACGGCGACTCAAGGTAGTCGGTGGCAGAAAGTCGCCTTTTTTCGCGTGTCCATCCGCAGACAAATCGTTTTGCTTTAGCGCAGGTGTGAAATACAGCCAGTGCCAGTGGGCTGGTAAACACGCACCGTCTTCCAGTCCGGAGACATCTCGATCAAGCGTCGCCAATAAACGTCGTGCCGGCTCAATTGACAGCGTTTCATCAATCACTTCTTCCTTGGCTCGCCAGTCGTTCAGCGCCATGGTTATATTGTTAGTTATTGGGGCCCGCAATTACGCCACGCTGATGTAGCTTGCCTATCTGTGCATCGCTCATACCCAAAACATCGCTCAGAATTTCATCAGTATGCTCGCCAATACGGGGTGCAGACAGAACCTCTTCACGTTGCCTGTTTTGAAAACGAACAGGGGTGTCAGCAATCAGGGCTTGGCCTATATTCGCATCTTTTACGCGTTGAAAAATCTCATTTTCCTCAGAACAACGCGGATCTTTTTCCAGCAGTTCCTTAATCGATTGATAAGGACCCCAGCAAACACCTTCTCGCTCGAAACACTCGCAAATTTCGCTCATATTTCTTGTAGCTGCCCAGGCTTCTATCAGGCTCGCTATCCCCTCCGTCGCCTGATAGCGCTCGCCTTCATTATCAAGGTCGAGCTCACATTCATTCTCTATGGCCTTTACCGATTTTGCTATTGAGGTTGCTGTGACTAATGCTCTCCACTGACGTAAAGAAATCGCCACAAGCATAAATCGGCGACCATCAGCGCTACGAAAATCCCTGCCAAATGCGCCGTAGAGATTATTACCGATTGCTGTGCGCTCGTTCCTGTTAATTTCCGCTTCACCCAGAAAGCCAAGATTGCTCATTGTGGCCAGCGCAACATCAGACAATGCAATTTTTGCGAAACTTCCTTCACCTGTATTTTTGCGATGTAACAATGCGCTTACTGCAGTCATTGCGGCATATAATCCTGTTGTCACATCCCATGCAGGCAGAACATGGTTCACCGGCTCCTCCTTGCTTCCTGTGCCGGTAATGTGTGGCAGGCCAGTGGCGCTGTTTACCGTATAATCAACTGCCGATGAGCCATCGGCATTGCCCTGAATATTAATCATTATCAAATCACTGCGATCCTGCTTAAGTGCATCGTAGGCGAGCCAGCCATCACTGGGGAAATTAGTCAGAAACAATCCGGCATTCGGCTCGGTGTCGGTGATCAAACTTTTTACTAACTCGCGACCTTCCGCGGCGCGTAAATTAATGGCGATTGAGCGTTTGCCTTTGTTTAAACTTGACCAGTAAATACTACTTCCATTATCGGTCACAGGCCAACGCTGAAAATCTATTCCACCACCAATTTGGTCAAAACGAATTACATCTGCACCCAATTGAGCCAGACTCATTCCACCAAGTGGTGCTGCAACAAAGGCCGAACCCTCAATCAGACGAAGACCTTTAAGTAAACTGTACATGTTTTTTTAATGACTAAGAATCTTACAGGATAATTCCTCTATCCTTCATGTAGTTAACGATTATTTCAACCTCCTCCTCAAGTGTCATCCGATCGGTATGTAGATGGATTTCCGGGCTTTCCGGTTCCTCGTAGGGATCATCAATACCGGTGAAATTCCTGATCTGCCCGGCCCGGGCTTTCTTGTACAGGCCTTTGGGGTCGCGCTGTTCCGCAACCTCAAGCGTACAATCCACGTACACCTCGATAAAGTCAAACCCCGCCTCGCGGTGCAGCGCCCGCACCTGCTCGCGGTCCGCCCGGTAAGGGCTGATAAAGCTGGACAGCACCAGCACGCCGGCGTCCACAAACAGTTTCGAGATCTCGCCGATGCGCCGGATATTCTCCGTCCGGTCCTCTGCAGAGAAACCCAGGTTACGGTTGATGCCCATGCGGATATTGTCACCATCCAGCCGGTAGCTCAGCTTTCCATACTCGTACAGCGCTGCCTCAAGCGCCACCGCAATGGTGCTCTTGCCGCTGCCCGAGAGGCCGGTAAACCAGAGTGTCGCCCCTTTCTGCCCCAGCAACCGGTTCCGGTCTGCGCGGGTGATGTCTCCTTCATGCCAATGGATGTTGGTTGCTTTTTGTTCTGTCATAATCGCCTCAGCGGCTGCTTACCCCGGGGACGAACAGCTTAACACATTTGCCAATCAGACAGCAGGTTGTCCCGCATAGGGAAAATATTACATCGCATAACTATATACGGTGAGAAAAGGTTAGAATTGTATTTTAATGTTATGCCAGCGTGGGGGTTTTAGTGGATAAAATGCATTTCAAAGCAATTCTAACCAGCCTCTTATTGATGGCGCTTCCCGCCATTTCCGGCGCCCAGGCAGTGCTGGAAGAGGTTGTAGTGACCGCCCAGAAACGCGAGCAATCCATCCAGGATGTGCCGATCTCCATTACAGCTATCAGCGGGGAAAGTCTATCGGCAAATATTGTCCAAGACATTTTTGATCTCCGTGCAACTGTACCGGCGCTTGAGACCAGAGGCATCGATCCACCCAGCCAGGGCGCGGCCTTTGCCATCCGCGGCCTGGGTTCGTCAGTATTCAACATGGGGTTTGAACCGACTGTCGGCACTTTTATCGACGGCGTGTATGTAAGTCGTTCCGGCCTTGTGGCGAGCAATGACCTGCTTGACCTGGACAGGGTGGAAGTATTAAAAGGCCCGCAAGGCACCCTGTTCGGCAAGAATACGACTGGTGGCGTTGTCCATTTCATCACCAACAAACCCTCATTCGATGAAATGGAGGGCTCTGCTGAAGTCACCTACCAGGAATATGACCAAGTCAGGGTGAGAGGCGTACTTAACGTGCCGATCCAGGACAACTTCGCAGCCCGCATCGCTGCATCCTGGCATAATGGAGACGGATATCTTGATAACGCAAACGGCAAGGATATCAATGACCGGGACCGGTTCACGGTACGCGGCCAGTTGCTGTGGGAACCGAGTGACGATTTGAACATCCGGGTTACTGTCGATTACAGTGAAGTAGATGAAAACTGTTGCTGGGCGGTAAGGCATACCAATAATCCGCTTAACCCGGTCGTGAATGCACCTTTAGCCGCAGCAATCGGCTCCAATCTTATTGACCCACCCGATGTGGATAATCTCAGAGTAGCCTCTAACGGCGATCTGGTTTTTGATGCTGAAGACTTCGGTATAGCAGGTGAAATCAACTGGAAACTGGGCGATATAACGGTGACATCCATCACCGCTTACAGGGATTACCAGGATGTGTCTATCAAGGACAATGACTTTACCGGCGTGGATATGCTGATTAATACGGATACCTTGCCCGAGGTAAGCATCATCTCGGAGGAATTCCGTGTTGCCGGGGTGAGCGAGGACATTGGATTTGCCCAGTCGCTTGATTGGGTGGTCGGATTCTATTACGCCAACGAGCAGATTCAGCGTACCCGGGAATTTGTCTGGGGGTCACAAATCACCGCTTTTCCATTTTTCGCACCTGGCTTGTTCGGCAACGTCCCGGGGCGTGCATTCTTCGATGAATTCAGCCAGGACGTAGACACTATCGCCGGTTTTGGCCATATCACCATCGACATCAACGATAAACTGTCACTGACCGGCGGCATCCGTTACACCGATGACGAAAAGAACGCCAGCCACAGAGGGCAGACGGGTATCCCGACTGCGCCTTTTAATAACTTGCCGCTTGCCGTAGTACATGATTTCGACGCAGAGCGTAACGACAGCGAGGCGACCGGGACCGCCAGTATTCAATATCATATGACAGATAATGTCATGGGCTTTTTTACCTACAGCCGCGGTTATAAATCCGGCGGGATCAGCCTGAACAGGGATGCCGCGGGTAACGCACTAGGCTTGGGCGATCCGGTTCTGGGGTGTCCTCCCGGAGGCACACCCGTGCCTGCATCTCCATTCTGCGCGTTCCCGCCGTCTGATCCTACATTCGAACCCGAATTTGCCGACCATTATGAAATCGGTTTCAAAAGTACGTTGTTTGACGGCAGGATGCGGTTAAATGCTTCTATCTGGAAAACAGAGTTTGAGGGTCTGCAACTGCAGACATTAAGAAGGGATGGTTCTTTTCAAGTCATAAATGTGGCAGGAGCAACTTCTCAAGGTGTTGAAGCGGACGTAAATTTTGCTGCAACTGATTACCTGGATGTCTTTTTCGCCGTACAGTTCCTGGATGCGGATTTTGCTGATGAAGTTCCGGGCCTGACACCGGGATTACCGGCGCTGGGCGGACAGGATATTCCTTTCGCTTCCGACATTACCGGAAACCTGGGGGCTAATCTCAGCCTGCCAATCGGTGACAGTGGTTGGGACTTTTTCCTGAATGGCAACCTGTTTTTCCGGACCGAGTATTTCTCCTTTACGGAACCGGATCCCGCTCGCACCCAGAAACCATATGAATTACTGAGTCTTCGGGGTGGCGTAAACTCACCTGATGGAAAATGGGAACTTGCTGTATGGTGTCGTAACTGCACAGATGAAAGATATAAATACAGTGATTTTGCCATTCCTTTTGACGGTGCAATTCTGGCCTTTCCGGGGACTTCCCTGGGAACTCTCTGGTCACATTACGGTGCGCCAAGATTTATCGGGGTAACCGGTACTTTCCGTTTCTAGCCTGCATATCTCGTAAGATATGCAGGCTGGAAGCCGTTGTACACAGCAAATTAAATTGATGGGGCTGATTGCAACAGTCAGCCTTGGTCTACCAGCCATGATGGTTTCCCGGCGCTTATTCCTGACTCTCTTGTTGTTTTGTATTATGGCTCCCGTTGCAGCAGGTGATGTTGCATGGATAGAGAAAAGTGAAACCACGCGTAAACTGATGCAAGAAATGGATAAAAGCATTAATCAGGTAGACAGGGATAAGGCTTATCATGATTATATGAAATTTTTTGCCCGGGAACTTCAAGCTTATGGGTTGCTTGAAACAGGCGCAGCAGATTTAGACTACGTTAAACAGCACTATAAACCGGTATTCGAATATTTTGATGATGGCTCACTAGTAACAGATACACTGGTAGTCGCCGGAAACATGGCGGCTCAGCGCTATCATTCCCTGTTTATCCTTAATGGTGATTTTGATGGTGTCAGCTACGAGGGTAAACTGGTTGCGATTAGAGGCTTTACTTTTTTTGAATTTAATGAAAATGGTCAAATTATCCGGCGCTGGTCCAA
The DNA here is from genome assembly GCA_965116585.1 of Gammaproteobacteria bacterium. Taxonomy (GTDB): domain Bacteria; phylum Pseudomonadota; class Gammaproteobacteria; order Eutrophobiales; family Eutrophobiaceae; genus JAAXHV01. The sequence continues at coordinate 893,435 of OZ220714.1, forward strand.
TCATGACCACGCCTACCGTATGGAACAGTTACTGGGCGCCCCAGGAAAAGTATCCGGAGCCATTCTTTCAAAAAAACTTAATGGACCCGGTCTGTCCGCACATAAAGTAGTGAAAACTATACGAGCGCTCGTTGCGGCAAACAACCGGATACACGACCCGGCGTTACGAAAAAGTGCGACTATGGCCATGTTTTCGCCGGCCGTCAAAGTATGGGGCATCACCGAATCTGTAGCCGGACATAATGAATTATCCGGATATTTTTCTGATATTTGGAAATCATTCCCCGACCTTGTGTTTATCCCTGGTGACTTACTATCTGCCTGGTCGTTTGGCGCAGTAGTTCTGACGGGGCACGGTACACAGAAAGGAAATCATAACAGCCCGGATACCGACGTAGTACCCATCAAGATCACCATTGAGTTGATTCTTCATTTCAATAAGTCCTCCAAAATAGATGCAGTCTACCTCTATCAACATCCATTCAATTAACAGGAGGAGCAATCAGATATGGCAAGCAATACATGTCCGTGGAATTTGTTCAGTCATTTATTGATATCCCTGATACTTTTATCTCATTCACAAGCAAGCCTTGGTGATAACGTTCAGGCAGTGTTTTCAGAAGAGGAAAAACAAAACAAGCTTGTTATTGCAACGGCAATTATTGATGTCCTGAACAAGGGTCAATTTGAAAAAGTTGATGAGTTATTTGCAGATGAATTGGTTGAACATGATCCGTATCAGACTAAAACAAGGTCCCCCAAAGAGAACTTCATAGCCGCGGTAACGGCTTTTCGCTCTGCGTTTCCTGACGGCGTTATGACTATCGAGAAGCAAATTGCTGAAGGTGACTTTGTTTCAACAAGATGGAGCAAAACCGGCACACACAGAGGTGAGTTTATGGGTATCCCGCCGACAAACCGCAAAATAACATTCACCGGAATATTTTTCGACAGGCTTGAAAACGGCAAAATTGTTGAGACCTGGGCAAACTACGACCTTTTCGGATTATTACAACAGATTCGGGACTAATTAACCCGTATACACTATCCAAATACCACATCATGGCAGGGATTTAGGCATCAGGTTTTTCCTGGCCAGCCAGCGCCGTATGACGCCGTGACGGCGTTGGTTGATTGGATAGTTGTACAGCAATATGGCCCCGGTGACGCCGATGAGGGCGGGCAGGAACAGTCCGACGAAGATCAGGCCCTGAATTGCCTGTGCGTCATTATTACCCATCACCTGAAACCCCAGTACGCCCAGTAACGGCAAGGCGATACCGACACCGCCGGCAAAGGCGACCTTTACCATGAAGTTGTACACCGCCATGTAGATCGCCGCATCGTCACTGCCGCCTTTCATCATGCCGTACTCGATGGTATCAGCGATCAAGGCCGGCGGCATGACCCAGATGACCGAGATGATTGGCCCGTGTATGAGGGCGACCAGCAGCAACTGTGAAAAGTCGCCGGGGGCGACCAGCAGGTATAGGGGTTGGACCGCAAGATAGCCAAAGCCTCCCCAGAACAGCGCCCGGTGCCGGCCATAGCGGTTGCCGAACCTGACCCATAACGGGAGGCAGGCGATACCGATCAGGTATTGAATCAGGACAAATTTCAGGAAGCCTGAACGCGGCATCTGCAGGATATGTTCAAACACGAAGATGAGCGAGGCATTCATCACGCTACCGCCCAGCCAGAGGAAAAAAACGCCGATAATCAAGCGCACGAAAGGTTTGTTTACCAACAACAGTTTCAATGAGGAAAACAGGCCGTGTTTACCTGATTCCACAAACGCGGTCTTGGGTGTGACCAGTGTGGCGCCGGAAGCCGCGAGCGGGAGCAGTACCAGCAGGAACACGACGTAGACCCATAATATATCCCGCAATGCAGGGTTTTCCTGCCGTAAAAACACCACCGGCAACAGGGTTGCAAGGATGATCCCTATCATGGTGCCTGTCTCCCGGTAGCCGTTGATGCGGGTGCGTGCAGCGTAATCCCGCGACAGTTCAGCCCCCCAGGACAGGTAAGGTATCTGCACGGTCGTCCAGGCCACATAAAACACCAGGGCTACCACGAACAGGTAGGTTTTGCTGACGGCAACGGGCGGACTCAGGAACAGGTACAGGCCGATCATCAACAGCGGCACGCCGGCCACGATCCAGGGTTTGCGGCGCCCCCAGCGGCCGCGGGTCCGGTCCGACAGGTTACCGATAACGGGATCCGTTATCGCATCCCAGGCGCGGGCAAGGAAAAATATGCCGCCTACCGCGGCCAGTTCCAGCCCCAGTTCCGTCGCGTAAAACGGCGGGACGTAGATGATCAGCGGCATTCCCAGCATGGCCAGCGGGATAGCCGGCAACATATACGCCAGCAGGGAAGTTCTGTCTGTGGCAGTTCTCATTTCATCACACCTCTCATTGCGCCAATGCAGACTTTACCAGTTGCGCGCCCTTCTCGCCGATCATCAGCGCCGTGGCGTTGGTATTGCCGGTCACCAGGGTGGGCATGATGGAGGCGTCGATGACCCACAGCCTGTCGACGCCCTTGACCTTCAGGCCCGGGTCGGTCACGGCATCGGCATCCGTGCCCATCCGGCACGTCCCTACCGGGTGATACATGGGAAACGCCGCCTCCCGTACGAACTCCCGGAGTTGCTCACCGGCGAACACCTCATCTTCAGGCTCACGCCAGCGCGCCAGGTGGCCGGCAAAAGCAGGTTGCTGCGTGATGCGCCGGGCCAGCCGGCAGGCATCGACAAGTTGCTCGACGTCCTCTTCGGAAGCCAGCATCGGGTAATGAATCCGGGGCGGTTCCAGCGGGTCCGGGGAACGCAAGCTGATCTCTCCCCTGCTGCGCGTCTGCATCAGGCCCACCGCGCCGCCCGCGATCTTCTTTTTGCTGAGCGCGGCATGGTTATTGCCGAGTTCGATATGAAACGGCGCCATGGTGACCTGTACGTTGGGTGTTGTGAATTCCTCACGGGTACGCACAAACGCGTGGGCATGGGCGATCGGCGTGGTCAGCAACCCTTTTCCCCTGAACAGGAAGTGCAGCAACTGCCCCAGGTTATGCCACACACCTGTGCGGCTGCCCAGGGTCTCGCCGTTCACGTCAAAAGCATAACGCACACCGGCATGCTCCTGCAGATTTTTCCCCACGTGCGCCGAGTGCGCCACCACGGCGATGCCTGATTGGTTGAGCCTCTGTGCATCCCCGATACCGGACAGTTGCAACAGTTTCGGCGTAGCAATGGCGCCGGCGCTGAGGATGACGGCGGCGCGTGCAAACGCCTTGTCACGTTGGCTGCCTCCGGCTCGCACGAATTCAATGCCGTTGGCCCTGCCGCCCTCGAACAGGATGCGGGTGACCCGGCTGTTGAGCCGCACGTGCAGGTTAGCCCTGTTGCCGGCCCGGTGCAGGTAGGCCTGCGCGGCAGATTCGCGCCAACCCTTGCGCTGGGCTACCTGCACGTAGTCCACGCCCTCATGGTCCGCTCCGTTCAGGTCACGGCTCCTGGAAATGCCTGCCTGCTGCACGGCCTTCACCCAAGCCTGAGTCAGCGCGCTGTCCACGTGCAGGTCTTCCACCGAGTGCGGCCCGGATCCGCCGCGCCACTCATCGCCGCCGCGGCGGTTGCATTCCAGGCGCTTGAAATACGGCAGGACCGACTCGTAATCCCAACCATGACACCCCAGTTCCGCCCAGTGATCATAGTCGTTGCGGTGCCCGCGCACGAACATCATGCCGTTGATGGCGCTGCCTCCACCCAGGCCGCGCCCGCTCCACCAGGCATCCACCTTCCCGGAACGAGTCGGGTCCGGTTCGGCCTCATACATCCAGTTGAAACGGGAACTGAAGACCGCGGCGCCACTGGCCGCCGGGATACGACTGTGGAGATGCCTGTCGCTGCCGCCCGCCTCTACCAGTAACACCGACAGTGAAGGGTCTGCGGATAAACGTCCGGCCACCACGCAACCGGCGGCGCCACCACCGACCACGATGACATCGTAATGAATGGGGGCGGGCATATCAGCGCGTATTGCTGTTTCCCATATCCAGGATGATCTTCCATGCGCCGTCGTCCTGGCGTTCCCATAATAAAACGTACTTCCCCTGCTGCGGTTGGGACGGCTCGGCGGGATTTGCCTGCTTGAGCACAAAATGCGCCGTGAAGTTACCCCGGGTCAGCGCCCAATCACCCGAACGGGTGACGGAGTCCACGCTCACGTCCAGTTGTTCGATAGTGAAGGTGCTGTGAACGGTCTCGGCAAATTGGCGCAACGCCGGTTTTCCCTCCAGCGCCGGCAAGGTGTTATGCATGCCCACGGCATCATCGGCAAAAACGTCCAGCCAGCGCTCGATATCGCCGGTTTTATACGGCTCGATATAATCATTCAGCACCATCTGCTCGAAGTCCGGTACGGGCTCAGGTCGGGAACAACCGGAGACGACCAGCAGTAATACCGGTAGCAGAAGGGCGCCTCTAAAAATTAGAGGCGCCCGTGCAGCATAGGGATGTGCTGCCATTTTCAATCACTCAAGTGATTGAAAATGAAGGAAACGAAAAATCGCACATTCGTTTTCGTCTCACAAATCTGTCTGGAACAGATTTGGATGCCCGCAGGGTACCCGAAGGGGGCGCCCCAGGGATGGGGCGCATCAAAAAATGCCAAGGATGGCATTTTTAGAGGTTCCTAGAAGCAATCTGTAACTGTTACCCATCAGCGTACCCCCTGGTTTTGCAGGTAAGCCTGCCTGACAATCTGTTTTTTAATCTTGCCGGAATCTTCGCGCGGCAGGCGTTCCACGAATTCGTACAGCTTTGGCGTCTTGAAATCGGCCAGCCGGGTTTTGAGATGCGCAGCGATGGCCGCTGCGTCTGCCACTCCCTTGCTCTCTATCACCGCCACGAGTTTTTCCCCGAATTCCGCATCGGGTATACCGAATACGGCGCAGTCAACAATGTTTTCCATGGCGAGCAATGCCGCTTCGATCTCCGCCGGGTAAATGTTGACCCCACCGGAGATCACCATATCCGATTGGCGCGAGGAGATGTATAAAAATCCTTCCTGGTCCAGGTAACCGACGTCACCCGTGACCAGGAAGCCGTCCTGGTGCAAACCTGCGCCCTGCTCCCCGGCATTCAGGTAAGAAACACAATCAGTGCCCTCGTGTTTAACACAGATGATACCCGCTTCATGGGGTTCAAGCCGCCTGCCGCGCGCATCACGGATTTCAATTTCCACCCCGGGCGCGGCGCGGCCAACCGTGCCCTCATGCTGCAACCACTCTGCGGAACTGCAACAGGCAATAATACCGGTTTCCGTCATGGCGTAATATTCGTGGATCACCGCTCCCCACCAATCGATCATGCGTCTTTTGACGTCCGCCGGACAGGGCGCGGCGCCGTGGCTGACGTGCACCAGGGAATCCAGGCAATAGTTACTGCGCACCGCATCCGGCAGGGCCAGCAAGCGCACGAACATGGTAGGCACCAGGTGCAGGTGGGTGATGGCATGGCGCTCTATCATGGCCAGCAATGCTTCCGCATCGAAGCGCGCGCTCAGCGCCAGCAGGCCACCAGACTGCAATACCATGTTGGCGTAGCCGTTCGGCGCCGAATGGTACAGGGGGCCGGTCATCACCGAACGCACGGGAGTCTTGTCGAAGCCCCAGGCAAAGCGGGTACGTGCGCTGATCCTGAGGCCGATCTCCGGCGTGACGTTGTTGCGCAGCACGGCCTTGGGCCGGCCGCTGCTGCCGGAGGTATAGAACAGGGGCAAGCTGAAACCTTTGTCCTGTGACATGTGGTCTGGGCTCTGCTCCAGCCAGTCTGTCCAGTGCAAAAAACCATGGATCTCGTTCTCCTCGACACCCTCAATGCCCGTTATCTCCCTGGGCGCAGGGATCACGATGACATGGACAGCGTGCAGGCTTGCTGCCAACTCGTTATTCAGCAAATCAGAATGAATCACAACGGCTTGTGCACGGCAATCATGCAGCAGGTATTCAATTTCGGCCGTTTTCAAATGCCAATTGACCGGGACCACGTCAAAACCACCGTAATGAGCCGCCTCATGCATAATGAAATAAGAGATGTCATTGCGCAGGATGACGGCAACGGCATCACCCTCCCGGATACCCAGCGCATGCAAACCGCCTGCGACCCGTCTGGCCGTGGCTGTGACCTCTTCCGTCGAGCAGGTACGCGCGCCAAAAACCAGGGTGCCGGAGGGCATTTTTATGCGAGCAACCCGCGCGCCAGTTCGTCCCGGCCACGCCGGATCAGTTCGCTGAAGCCGGAAATATCGATGTTTGAACCGCAAACGATCAGCGCCACTCGTTTCCCCCTGAGGCGATCCGCCAGCGGTCCGAACGCGGCCGCAGTGGTCGCGGCGCCGGCAGGCTCGACTGCCAGTTTCATGTGTTCAAACAGAATAGCCGCAGCCGCGGCAAGCTCAGCGTCCGTTACCAGCACGAGGTCATCCAGCGCACGCGCACACATGGCGAAGCAATAATCAGTGGTGAACGGTGGGGCGAGGCTGTCGGCAATGGTGGATAACTCCGTGAGTCGCTGCGGTGAACCTGCCGCAAGGCTTTTTTTCATCACCGCCGCGCCTTCCGGTTCCACCGCGTAAACCTTGCAGCCCGGCCTTAACAGGCGCGTGATCGTGCCTACCCCCGAACATAAACCACCGGCGCCGACCGGCACTACCACGGCGTCCAGGTCCGCTACCGCCTCGTGTAATTCCAGGCCGCAGGTGGCAGTCCCTGCGGTGACGCCGAAGCCTTCAAACGGATGAATAAGCGTCCTGCCCTCTTCGGCAACGATTTGCTCAACCATTGCAAAGCCGGCGACGCCGTTTTCGGCAATGAGAATTTCCGCACCCAGGTTGCGCGCAGCCTGCACGCGGGCCGGATTGGCGCTGGCCTGCATGACCACCTTGGCGCTGGCGCCCACGCAGCGGGCCGCATACGCGGCGGCAATGGCATGGTTGCCGGCGCTCATCGCGGTAATGCCGCGGGCACGCTGGTCCGGTGACAGGGCCAGCACATTATTGACTGCGCCGCGCGCCTTGAAAGTGCCGGTGCGCTGGAACAATTCCAGTTTCAGAAACAGTTCCGTGTCCGCTCCAAGCCGGGAGGCAACAGTCTCTCCCGACCAGTGAAAAGCGGGCGTCTCCCGGATATACGGTTGCAGTCTCGCCGCGGTGGAGCGCACCTGTTCCAGGGTAGGCGGCCTGTGGCTGGTTGTGTCAGGGGCCATCACCGTTTCACTTCTCCGGAATGACGCTCAGTTCTGACCTGCCCGGGGGTCACGCCAAAATATTTTCTGAACGCCGTGGTGAAATTGCTTGAATAATCATAACCCACGTTCATGGCTATCTGTGTGATCGTCAGCTCCGTATTGGCCAGTAGCTCACAGGCTTTTTCCATGCGGGCGCGGTGCTGGTAATTATGTACCGTCATACCCACGGCCTGCCGGAAAACCCGCATCAACTGGGTCTCATTCCAGGACAGGACTTTGGCCAGTTCACTGATGGTATGCGCCTTCGACAGGTCATTATCCAGAATCTCGCATATTTCCGCGACCCGCCTGATGTCTTTTTGTCTGAGCGGGATTTTATCCGGACCCGGCCCCGACCACATTTTTGATAACTGGTCCAGGGTGTAACACAGCAACTCCAGCGTCTTGGCTTCGATCTGCAACTGCCGCAAGCGCCCGGTGTAATTCGTCTCAAACAGGGATTTCACCGCAGAGATCATCTCCGGGCGCATCCCTACGGCACAGTAATACATGTCCTTCTGCTCACCGTACAGGAACTGTCCTATGGGTGTGGACATCAACAATGACGTGCCGGAAATGATTTCTTCCAGGAACGGCAGGTCACACAACAGGGTCACCGACTGTTCATGCTGGTGCGCAGGGAAAAACTCGATTTTCTTCATGCCTGAAGGCTGTATCAGGACGCCGAAAGTCATGGGGTCCACCGGTTCCAGTGCTCCCCCTTCTGCCCCTATCTCACTGCTGCCGCTGTAACGGAAATGGAACTTGACCACGTCGCCGCTTTCACTCAGATCAGTATGGGCATAATCATGTTCCACGTCACCTATCAGCACAGCCATCCCTTTCCTGACGATACAGATGTCCTTGATACCGTGCGTTTCCGGTACTGGCGTCGCCAGCCTCAGCCCAAAACGGCGGTCGTAGGGCTGTTCATCAAGCGGAGCGTATTTGGGGGGTATGTCCGTAAGCAACGCGGGGTCGGCGCCGTCGTTATCGTGTTCTGCTTGCGGGTCCGGCATATTCTCGGTCATGATTACGGCTGCTTCGGGTGCGGTTAACGGTTATACTTGACGATGATTATACAAATGGTATCCAGTCCATGCGAATCAAACAATATGCTCGAAGAGAGGTACTGCGCCGACTCGGCGCTCTCGGCCTAACGGGAACTGTCGGCAAACTGTATTCCGGCTCATTGTTTGCCGGACAGGGGACCGGCAAGCAGGACCTGGCGGAGCAGGTAGCGGGCGAGGTCGTCACGCGCACGGACGCACACTATGAAGCCTGGCGCAACAGCATGGTATGGCACTTGAGAAAGCCGGCGCGCTACCCGGATACCATCATCCGGGCGCAATCCGAACAGGACGTTATCCACGCGGTGAAATATGCTACCGACAATGGACTCAAGGTCTCAGCCAGGAGCAGCGGCCATAATTCTACCGGCGCGGCATTACGCGATGGAGGCATGTTAATCGACCTGGCATTGCTGCGTGACGTTGAGATTGACGCCGCAAGCAGGACTGCGCGTATACAACCGGCGCTGTGGTCGGAGCACCTCGCACAGGAAGCCGGCAAACACGGCCTCGCATTCCCCGCCGCCCACTGCCCTACTTTGGCCCTGGGCGGCTACCTGATCGGCGGCGGCATGGGCTGGAATAACACCCACTGGGACGGCATTGCCTGTCATTCGATAATAAGCGCGGACATCGTCCTGGCCGGCGGCAGGAAGGTCACCGCCAGCGCCGACTCGCATCCGGACCTGTTCTGGGCCGTGCGCGGCGCCGGCCCCGGCTTTTTCGGTGTCGTCACGGCCATGGAACTACAACTCTACCCCTTGCCGCGCGCGATCCATACCAACATGTATGTCGCACCGCTCGACAAGCTGCATACCGTGTTTGCTTCCCTGGATGAGCTCAACAGTGTAAAAGATGAGCGTGTGGAGATACTCGTGCTGTTGCTGCACAATCCCCAGGCGGGTGAGGATGTACCACCTGACCAGGCCAAAATATGTATGGTGGGCGTGAATGCGTTTGCCGATACGGAAGATGAGGCCAGGGCGATGCTGGCGCCGTTTGCAAACAGCGCGCTGGCTACTGCCAGCGTGTTCAAGCAGGAGTACCAACCGAGTTCTTTCGAGCAGTTGTATAACCCGGAAGGGCTCGATACCGACGTCGGCCGTTACATGGTCGATAGCATCTGGACCGAGGAACCGGGACCGTCCCTGCTGGCCCTGGCGGAACATTTCAAGGCAACACCGTCCGCTCGCACCCACGTGTTATGTGCCTACGGGGTGAAGCCGGAACTGCGTGAAGACGCCTGCTTCTCACGCAGCGCCACCCACTACATTGCCAGCTACCTGCTCTGGAACGACGCAGCAGACGACGCAGCCAACCATGCCTGGCTGACACAAACAAACGCATTGCTGGAACCGTACAGCAGGGGCACCTACATCAATGAAATTGAGGCGACCCGGTTCCCGGAGCGGGTAAAATCCTCTTTCTCCGAGGAGAGTTGGGAACGCCTGGCGGCGTTACGGAAAAAATACGATCCTGACGGCGTTTTTCATTCTTACCCGGGATATTCATAAGCGTGGCAGAGCACATCCTGCGCAAGCAGGAATCTCCCGGTAAAGACCCCTGTCCATTTTCACGCATCAGCAAACAACAGATTGGAGATTAACCCGAAATGCATACCGACGCACAGTACACAGGCCCCCTTGCCCAGGAAGTCATTGACCTGCACCGTTTTTTTGAAGACTGGTTCGGCGGTTACTGCGAGAACAGCGAGCAGGTGTTCAAGCAAGGCCTGCTGGACCGCATGCACGAGGATTTCAATATCATCATGCCCGGTGGCATGATGCTGCATATAGCTGATTTTACGCCCGGTTTCAGGGATCTGTACGGCAGCAACCGGGATTTCCACATCAGCATCCGGGACATCCGGCAGCTACCCCTGGCCGGTGATTCCATTTACCTGGTCAGCTACCAGGAGTGGCAACGCAATGCCCGCATGTCAACGCCCCCGAACAACGGCCGGCTGTCTTCCGCCGTGTTTGTTGAAGACGAGGACGCGCCCAACGGCGTCAAGTGGTTCCATGTGCATGAGACCTGGCTGTCGGGGGAGGTTATGTCGGCGGCAGCGTATGACTGGGAGCACGGATAAAAAAAGGGGACAGATTTAAAATCTGTCCCCAGAGTTGGAATGATACGGTAGTCAGAAGCTGTACCTGGCCTCCGCACCCCAGATTCTCGGCTGGTTGACGTAACCGAGGAGATTGGCAAAGTCAATGCCGCCGATGGGGTTGTGCTCGTTGGTGATATTACGGGCAAACATGCCGATCTCGAAGTTCCTGACCGTATCCCGGTAACCGACCCGCAAGCCGCCTTCAAACTGCGTGCCGAAAGTAAACTCAACGCTCTCGTAGAGGAAATCACTGGTCTTGCCCTTCAGCTTCCAGTCGGTGAACAGGTACAACTCGGTGCCGTTTGCCATGGGATGGGTGTAGTCCAGTTGTACGTTCGCGGTCCACTCAGGCGCGTGCTGGAACGGGTTGCCGTCAATGATGGCCCTACCGTTCGCATCCAGCGGGTCGCGGCTGGTAGCCAAGGGGCCTGCCGCCAAAGTCAGTTCCTTATCATTGAGTTCCGTCTTGTTATAACCAAACCCTCCGGACAGCACCAGGGTATCGGTGAGCGCTACATCTACATCGAACTCAACACCGTAACCGACACCCTCATTCGCATTCAGCAGTTTCGTCGTATTGGCGTCACCGCCTACCGCAACCAGTTGCATGTCATCGACCTCGTAATAGAAACCCGCCACGTTGAACCGGACCTTCTCGAACAGCGCCTTGTAGCCGATCTCATAGGACCTGATGGTCTCCGAGTCCGCGGTGGTCACTTCCGGGTCATCTTCCAGGCGGTCCTGTATGGTGGGTGCACGGAAACCGGTGGCTGCACGGAAATAGACCTGGGCATCATTGTTGAACGCGTAAGCCAGCGACGCGTCCCAGCCGACGTGACTGTCCCCCAAACTGATTAAAGGAAGCGGCCCGGTAGCCGCCCTCTCATGCTTGGCGTCCTTTTCATCGTCCGTATAGCGCACGCCGGCGGTCAGCGTCAACCGTTCGGTGAGATTGTAGGATGCCTGGCCGAACATCGCCCACGCGGTGTTCTCGATAAACGAGGTGGAACCCACCACGAATTCCGTCGCGCCTGCGCTCTGATTTTGGGAGACACTGTTTAGCTGGTCTTCAAAATAGAAAACTCCAAACTGGTAATTTAACGGGCCGTCCAAACCGCTGGCGAGGCGTATTTCCTGGGTAAGCTGCTCTACGTTCTGATCGCCACCGGTATCGACGTTAACCACGAAAGGTGAGTTGAACGCGCTGAAAGGTGTACTAGGTGGGCCGAACGCTCCATGCGGCCCTGGCGCTAAACCTCCACAAGTAAACAAGCAGCCGTATCCCCCGTCAATATCGCCACGGGCAAAGCGGTCGTAGATATCCTGGTATGACGTGATCGAGGTGATCGTATGGTTGGTAAGCTCATAGTCCAACTTCAAGGTGACACCGAAACTCTTTATCTTCGCGGGGTTATTATTGCCGCCGTCAAACCAGACCGTGTCACGTTTGTAATTGTCGTTCAGCTTGTTGCTGCCCTTGTCGAAAATATTGGCGCGGAACAGCGAGGCGGAATTACCACCCTGGTCCTGGTGCTGGTACAGCAGCAGGGCAGTGAGATCGTCGGTGGGCGTCCACAACAACTGCACGCGTCCGGCAAAGATATCGAAGCCGCCCATGACGTCGTCTTCACCGGTATAGGCGTTATTAACCCAGTTCGAGCGATGCTGGGTCAGGAACGAGATACGACCCATCAAGGTGCCTTCCACCAGGGTGCCGCCGATAGCGCCTTCCACGTTGACCGTACCCTTGTTCCCGCCGGATGCCTTGATATAGCCTTCTGTTTCCTCAGTGGGGCGGCGCGAGTCGAACTTGATGATGCCGGCGGTAGTATTGCGCCCGAACAGGGTGCCCTGGGGGCCGCGAATCACCTCTATATCGTCGAGGTCGAAGATGGGAAAGGATTTGAGGGATGCTTTTTCCATCGGCACTTCGTCAAATACGATGGATACCGGTTGCGATGCCGCCGCGGTAAAGTCGGCATTGCCCAGGCCGCGCATGTAAAAGCGCGGTGAGAGGCGGCCGTTGGAACTCTCCACGTGCAGTCCCGGCACCGTACTGGCCAGTTCCAGGACGTCCCCGCCGCCTGCAAACTTGGATTCAAGCCACTGGCCGGACATCCGGGTAATGGAGATCGGCACATCCTGGATGTTCTGTTCGCGTTTCTGCGCGGTGACCACGATTTCCTCAAGAACTCCCTGAGCCTGGGAGGGCAACGCCAGCGCAAAAAGAAGGGTGAAAAAAGCCACATTGGGAAGGATTCTGTTACGTTGCATCATGTTTCTCCTGGCTGGGGAACTCGGTCTGTATAACGCCATGGTAATTTTACACAATTTACGGCCTGTTGTGAATGTTAAATTCAGGAAAGTTTTGAACGATATTTTCCTGTTTGACAAAAGTGCCCGGTAGCAGGCAGGGCAGGCATGTGTAAGACTGTCGGAAGCCAGGGATGGCTGTAGTCAAGCGTACAGGGATGTATTCAGAGCGTGTCTTACACATGCCTGCCCTGCCTGCTTTCGAGATAGTCCGGTTCCAGTATCTCAACCAACGTATCCTCAAACGCCTGCAAGTCCTTCCAGCCCGTGGCACAGTGCACCAGCCGGCCCTTATCCGCATCGATCACGGTATAACCGTCGTCCGTGACGCGCACCGGTAAGTCTTCCATAATCAGCAAGTCCTGCGCGTGCGCGGCATATACGGCAACGGTGTCGAACAAGGTGGTGCTCATTGTTGCCGGATCGGTGCCCGGTTTGATAAACGGCGCGTGGGGAAACCAGGTTTCGTAATTCTCCACCAACGCCCGGAGCCAGGGGTCTTCACTGCGGTATATTCTCTGGTAATTCTCACCTGTTATCTCTACCAGGCCGCACACGTCAAGCGGCATGATGGTACAGTCCCAGGGCGCGGCAAACACCTGTTGCAAGGCCCTGGTATCGGATTTGACATTCCATTCCGCCGAAGGTTCCGGTTTGCCGCCATAACCCACGTACAGGGACCCGTGCATGCCGAGAAAACGGGCATTTTCGACAATCGACGGATCGCGTTGCAACGCTGCGGCAATATTCGGTACGGGACCAATACAAATAAGGACGACGGGTTCCGGAGACTGTTTTATGGTATCAATCAGCGCCTGGACGCCATCGTGGTGAACCGTGCCGGGATAATCATCCAGGTGGAAGTTGCCTATCCAGCCGCTCTGCGCTCCCGGTTTGTCCTCCCGCCCAAGACCCACCCCGATGGGGATGTCAGTACGCCCCGTGAGCGCCAGCAGCTTGGCAAACAGGCGGCTGCGATAAATCGCATTGCCGAAATCGCTGACCACCAGCTTCACGTCGAACTGCGGCATGCGCAACAGCATCAACAATGCCCAGGTGTCATCGATGTCATCGCCGATGTCGGAATCCAGGATGACGAGGATACGGGGACCGGCAACAGCCGGATCCGGCCTTGCCGCAAACACAGCGCCTGTCCCCAGTGCAGACAGCAGCGCCAGGGTGCGTTGCATGAATAATCTTCTTGTTTGCATATCAAGCCCTTACCACTTGCCCACTCAACGCGTCCCGGATAACGCTGGGCCTGGGGTCGCCACCGACGTGGCCGGGCACGTAGCAATCCACTTCCCGGCCGAAATACGCCCTGGCGCGCCGCCCGGTTCGGGCCGGCAAGCATCCGGACGGGTTGGCGCTGGTGGAGACCAGCGGACCGACCCGTTGGCATAGTTGCCGCACAATGGGATGTGCCGATATCCGCACCGCCAGGGTATCATGCCGGCCGGTTAGCCAGTAGGGTGTGTCGGGATACGTCGGCATCAACCAGGTGACCGGACCCGGCCATGAGGCGGCGACTTCGTCCAGTCCCGGGACCCGGGCAAAATCCACCAGGCGCACCAACTGCGCGAGGTCTGAAGCGACAATGATCAACCCCTTGTGAACCGGGCGCCGCTTCAGCCGCAACACCTTCTCCACCGCTTCCCCGTCCCAGGGGTCGCAGCCCAGACCCAGCACTGCTTCGGTGGGGTAAGCGATAACGCCACCGCGTTCAAGCACCCGGCGCGCGGGGTTGATATGCCAGCTTTTCAATGTGATAAAGGAACCATCCCCTTGCCGCGCTACCCGGACAGTTGATCCTGTAATGCCGCGTCCTTGTCTGTCACGGTGCGGGTCATTTGTGCGCGATCCGCGACAATGGCGGCGGCCAGTTCCGCATCCTGCAAGGCAAGAATTTGCGCAGCCAGGTACCCGGCATTCTTGGCGCCGGCCTTGCCGATCGCGACGGTCCCGACCGGTATGCCACCCGGCATCTGCACCGTTGACAGCAGCGAGTCCATACCGTTCAGCGGGCCGGCATCCAGCGGTACGCCGACGACCGGCCTGGTGGTGGTTGCGGCCACCGCGCCGGCCAGATGCGCGGCCAGGCCGGCGGCGGCAATAAACACCGCGCAACCGCGCGCTTCCGCATCCAGGATATACGCCTTGGTGGCTTCCGGAGTACGATGGGCCGAGGTGATCTTCACCTCCCTGGGGATGGCAAAGCTGTCCAGCACCTCAACAGTAGAGCGCATCACCGGCAGGTCGGAATCCGAACCCATTAAAATGGCAACAAAGGGTTTGTTTTCAGTCATCAGCAATACCTGTTTCCAGTAGGGATTAGTTCAAGGATTCATCCGCAGATAACGCAGATGAACGCAGATAAAATTTGGGAAGCTCTGACTTAATCAGAGGTTCCCTAAGGGTCTTGCAGAAAAAAACATCTGCGTTAATCTGCGTCATCTGCGGATAAATTTCTGTAGCGAATTATTTACGGCGTTTGCGTCCTGCCGGCGCCGCAGCGATCAGGTCCCGGCATTCCTGCAGGGTCAGGTCCTGCGGGTCCTTTTCCTTGGGAATTTTCACATTCTTCTTTCCCTCCTTGATATACGGCCCGTAACGCCCGTTGAGAACGGAAATGCCCTCTTTTTCAAATACCTTGATGTACTTGTTCGCGTCCGCGACCTTCTTCTCCCGCACCAGTTCCAGCGCCCGCGCCAAGTCTATCGTATAAGGATCATCCCCATCCTGCAAGGAGGCATAGTTGTTGTCATAGCGCACGTACGGGCCGAACCGGCCGACGTTGACGCTGATCTTCTCACCCTCATCAGACTCACCCAACTCTCTGGGCAGGTTAAACAGTTCCAGCGCTTCCTCCAGCCCGATGCTATCCATACGCTGGTCAGGCCGCAGGCTGGCAAACTTCGGCTTGTCCTCATCTTCCCGGGTGCCCACCTGCACATACGGTCCGTAACGTCCCATGCGCACAGTAACCTGCCTGCCGCTGTCCGGTTCATTGCCAAGCAGGCGGGCACTTACCGCTTCACTGCGGCTCACCCCGCCTTCCTTGTCTTTCACCCTGGCTGCAAACGGTTCCCAGAATTCCCGCATCAGCGGGACCCATTCCTTCTCACCGCGCGACACGGCATCGAGATCATCTTCCAGCTTGGCGGTAAAGTCATAATTGACGTAACTGTTGAAATGCTCCGTGAGAAACTTGTTCACGACCCGCCCTACGTCGGTAGGGACAAAACGTTTTTTCTCCATTTCCACGTACTCACGGTTGCGCAAGGTGGAAATAATGGCGGCGTAGGTTGAAGGCCGGCCAATACCGTGTTCCTCCAGTGTCTTCACCAGCGTGGCTTCGGAATAGCGCGGCGGCGGTTCGGTAAAATGCTGTTCGGGCCGTACCTGCGACAATGCAACCACATCCCCCGGTTCCATGGGAGGCAGTTTACTGTCGGCGGTATCGTCCGCCTGCCCCTGTTTGCGGTCGTCCTGCCCTTCGGTGTAGAGCGTTATGAAGCCTTTTTTTACTATGGTGGAACCGTTGGCCCGGAACAACGCGCCGGCGCCGCAGGCCAGGTCCACTGCTACCGTGTCGATGAGCGCATGGGCCATCTGGCTGGCCAGCGCCCGCTTCCAGATCAATTCGTACAACCTGAACTGGTCCTTTGACAGTTTCGCGCGGATTTCCTGCGGCACGCGCCGCACGGACGTGGGCCGGACTGCCTCATGCGCTTCCTGGGCGTTCTTTGCCTTGGTGCGGTACCGGCGCGGACGCTCCGGCAGGTAATCGGCGCCGTATTTCTCGCTGATGAACCCGCGCATCTCATTGATGGCCTCCGTTGCCAGATTGACCGAATCGGTCCTCATGTAGGTGATCAGGCCCACCGCGCCCGATCCGGTATCTATCCCCTCGTACAATTGTTGCGCGACGCGCATGGTCTGCTGTGCGGTAAACCCGAGTTTCCTGACCGCCTCCTGTTGCAGCGTGGAGGTGATGAACGGCGGCGCCGGGTTACGTTTGCGCTGCTTGCGCTCGACCTCACGCACGATCAACACTCCCTTGGGCCTGGCCGCATCGAAATCCTTGCCGGCATTCCCGGCCTCACCGAGTTGCCTGGCAGCCTGCTCATCCAGCGTCGTTTTAACCTGCTGTGCCCGCGCCGCATCCGTGATGGTGAATTGCTCGACTTTTTCGTCAGCAAAGCGGCTCAGCCGG
The DNA here is from genome assembly GCA_965116585.1 of Gammaproteobacteria bacterium. Lineage (GTDB taxonomy): Bacteria > Pseudomonadota > Gammaproteobacteria > Eutrophobiales > Eutrophobiaceae > JAAXHV01. The sequence continues at coordinate 910,435 of OZ220714.1, forward strand.
GCTGAAAACTCCTGCCCACCTCGTTCCAGGTCCGCTTCCACAGTCCAGTACTCACGGGTCTTGAACTGCTCGATTTCCTCTTCACGCTCGACGATCAGCCGCAGCGCGGGGCTTTGCACCCGGCCGGCCGACAGCCCCCGGCGTATCTTCTTCCACAACAGCGGGGACAGGGTGAAGCCGACCAGGTAGTCCAGCGCACGGCGCGCCTGCTGCGCGTTGATCAGGTCCCAGGACAATTCACCGGGATTGGACAACGCCTTCAACACCGCCGCTTTCGTGACTTCATGGAACACCACGCGTTTCACTTCTTTCCGTTGCAGCGCGTCCCGCTCCCTGAGCAACTCATACAAGTGCCAGGAGATGGCCTCCCCTTCGCGATCAGGGTCAGTGGCCAGGTATAGCACGTCGGATTTCTTCAACGCGCGAGTGATCGCATCCACGGCACGGGCGTTTCTGTCGATGATTTCGTAGCGCATGGAAAAGTCCTTGCTCGGGTCTACCGCACCGGATTTGGGCAACAGGTCGCGCACGTGGCCGTTGGAGGCCATCACCTTGTAGCCGCTACCCAGGTAGCGTTCCAGGGTTCTGGCTTTTGCAGGAGATTCAACGATAACTAATGCTGATGTCATTTTTTTTCACACGTTATTGTACAACTTGCGGGGACAGTCCCGGCATCCGGCAGTGCAGGTTGCTACGGCTTGCGCCCGGCGCGGATATACGAACCCGGCGCCAACGCCGTGATCAATCCGTCCAGTTCCAAATTCAACAGCTTGCCCATGATGATCTCAATATCACTGCCGGTCATATTCACTATCTCATCCAGGCTTGTCGGCTCATACCCTATATTATCAAGCAGCACTTTTTCCTGTTCGTCAAGCGCGACGTGCGCTGCGGACTGATCGACCGCCGCGGAGACAGTCTTTTCAACCTGCCGGAACGGGTCCAGGACAGCCAGGATATCAGTCACGTTTTCCACCAACCCGGCTCCGGCGCGCAACAGGCTGTGACAGCCCTGCTTCATGGGATTCCTGATGGAGCCGGGCACGGCAAACACTTCCCGATTCTGCTCCAGGGCGTGTCTTGCCGTGATCAGCGAACCGCTTTTACGAGCCGCCTCAACCACCAGCACCGCGGCGCTGAGACCGCTGATGATCCGGTTGCGGCGCGGGAAATTGCCGGGATACGGGCGCCAGGAAAGCGGAAACTCGGACACCAGGGCGCCGTTTTCACATATGGCATCTGCCAGTCCGGCATTGGCCTGCGGGTAAATACTATCCAGGCCGCTACCCAGTACCGCTAGCGTGCGCCCTTGCCGCGCCAGCGCACCCCGGTGCGCTTCCGTATCTATCCCGTGCGCCAGGCCGCTGGTCACGGTAATACCCTCCCCCGCCAGTTCCTCGGCAAAATAGCGCGCATCCTTGCGGCCGTCAAGTGTCGGCTTGCGACTCCCGACCAGGGCAACCTGGCAACCCGCGAGAAGCGCCGGGTCGCCACGCACAAACAAACCCGGTGGCGGCGCGGGTATCTGCTTCAGCAAAACCGGATAGAGATCGTGGTTGAACGGGATGAAGTGATAGTCCGGTCGTTCAAGCTGCCTGATTTCTCGCTCAATTTTTCCCATATCGGGTTTTTGCAGAGCTTCCAGCGCGCTTTGTGGCACCTGGGCGCTGTTGATAACGCCGCTCCTGGCTGCCACCAGCACGGCCTCAGCAGTCTCGAAGTTCTCCAGCAAGGGAGACAGGTTGTAGTCGGTCACGGCGGCCGCGTGCAGCAGGACCAGCCAGTCATGCAAATGGGAATGCTGCGAAGATACGTCCTTGACTCTGTGCACCGCTATCCTCCCTGACAAGTTAAGAAATTTCAGTAGATGCCCGTGCAGGCATCCGTGTGGAATAGCTGAAAGTGTAGCGCCAGATCCGGCAGGGAGTCAACGGTACGCCGCATTGCGAATGAAATTTTTTTCATGGATAATACTACCGGCTTTGCCCCAGGACCAACCATCCAATGTCAAGATTAACCGTACTGCATTTTCCCGACCCCCGCTTGCGTAAAAAGGCGCGTCCTGTCGCGGTTGTGGACGCGGGCACCAGGCAGCTTGCCGGGGATATGCTGGAAACGATGTACGCGGAAAATGGCATCGGACTGGCGGCCACCCAGGTAAACGTGCAGCAACGGGTTGTGGTCATGGACTTGTCCAAGGAGAGGAACGAGCCGCTGACCCTGGTCAACCCGGTGGTCACGCAAAAAACGGGGACAGAGGAAATGGAGGAAGGTTGTCTTTCAGTGCCCGGCTATACCGACCTGGTGCAGCGGGCGGAAAAAATCGCTTATCGCTACCTCGACCTGGATGGTGAAGAAGTTGCAGCGGAAGCCGACGGGCTACGTGCGGTGTGCATCCAGCATGAAATCGATCATCTTGACGGCAAGCTGTTCATTGATTACCTGTCCCCGATAAAAAAACAGCGCGTGCGCAAAAAAATCGAGAAACAGAACAAGACCCGCGCCTTGTGAAGCTTTCCTTTGCCGGCACACCCGAGATCGCAGCGGTCATTCTCGGCGCCTTGCTTGACAGTCCGCAGCACCAGATCACGCAGGTGTACACCCAGCCGGATCGGCGCGCGGGACGCGGCAGAAAGACCCGCCCCGGTCCCGTCAAGCAGCTTGCGCAGCAACATGCCATCCCGGTCAAACAACCCGCGACCCCGGCGGAACTGGCGCAGGACCCGGACCTGGCCGACATGGATGCGTTGATCGTCGCCGCCTATGGCATGATTGTGCCGGCGCCGGTATTGTCCATGCCCCGTTACGGCTGCATCAATGTCCATGCTTCCCTGCTGCCCGGGTGGCGCGGCGCGGCACCCATCCAGCGCGCCATTCAGGCGGGGGATACGCGCACCGGGATATCGATCATGCTCATGGACGCCGGTATAGACACCGGCAACATCCTGTTGCAGGCGCCTTGCGACATCAGCCATGCCGATACCGCCCTGTCCCTGTCGGCGCGGCTGGCAACACTGGGGGGCGAATGCCTGCTCGAAGCCCTGGCCGGACTGGAGCAAGGTTCCATTGAGCCACAGGAACAGGATGACGCACTGGCTACCTATGCCCGCAAAATCACCAAACAGGAGGCACAAATCGACTGGAGTTCGAGCGCAGAACAGATCGCGCGCAACATCCGTGCGTTCAATCCCGCGCCGGTCGCCCATACCAACCTGCATAACGTGAAACTGCGGATCTGGGCAGCCCGGGCGCCGGACACCGCAGCGGCGCCCGGCGCGGCCGGAAAAATCATCGCCTACGGCCCGGAAGGATTGGACGTCGGCACGGGCGCTGGCATCCTGCGCATCCTCAGCCTGCAACTGGAAGGGAAGCAGCAACAGGGCATCAGGGAGATTTACAACGGTTATCCTGCCCTGTTTGTTCCGGACAGATGAACACCCGGACACTTGCGGCCAGGGTTCTCTGCCGGGTAGTGAACGACAGTATGCCTCTGGACGCGGCCCTGGGGCAATACCTGCATGGCATTCAACGCCCGGAGGATCGCGGTTTCGTCAAGGAACTTTGTTTCGGCACGCTGCGCTGGTTCGAGCAACTGCAATTCCTGCTCGACCGCTACCTGGAGCGGCCGCTCAAGCAGAGAGATACCGACCTCAGGATGCTCATCCTGGTCGGCCTGTACCAGTTGCATTACCTGGGCACACCCCCTCATGCGGCGCTCTCGGAAACGGTGGAGGCAACGGTCGAGCTGGACAAAGCCTGGGCAAAACCGCTGGTCAACGCGTTGCTGCGGCGCTCGCAACGCGACTATGAGCGCATCAGGCCGGAACTGGAACACCATGCCGCGGCGCGCTATTCCCATCCGCCCTGGTTCATCGACAGGCTCAAGTCCGACTGGCCGGAACGATGGCAAACCATACTGGAGGCCAACAACCTGCGCCCTCCCCAGCACCTGCGGGTCAACCTGTTACGCACTACCCGCGCCAACTACCTGGATCAACTGGAACAGGCCGGTATCCCGGCACAAGCGCTGGCTTTGACCCCCTGCGGCATACAGGTATTGGAACCGGTTGCCGTCGACAAACTGCCCGGCTTCGAGCACGGACTGGTATCCGTGCAGGATGCCGGCGCGCAGCTTGCCACCGGCCTGCTGAACCTGCAACCCGGCAACCTGGTGCTGGACGCGTGCGCCGCGCCCGGTGGCAAAACCGCTCATATCCTTGAAACACAACCACAAATCAGCGGCATAACCGCGCTGGACGTTGATGAACAGCGGGTTGAGCGACTGCGCGCTACCTTGACCCGGCTGGAACTGGAGGCAGACATTAAACACGCCGACGCTGCCGGCGCACATTCCTGGTGGGACGGCCGCCCGTTGGATCGCATCCTGCTGGACGCCCCGTGCAGCGCCACGGGCGTAATACGCAGACACCCGGACATCAAACGGCTGAAGGCCCCGGCACAACTCCCCAAACTGCAAACCACCCAGTCCGGGTTGCTGAACGCCCTGTGGCCGTTACTGAAACCGGGCGGCAGGCTGATCTATTCGACCTGCTCCCTGTTGCATGATGAGAACGACCGGGTAATGGAAATATTCCTGGACAAGCATCCCGCGGCAAACCTTGCAACCATCCGCGCGGACTGGGGCATCGCTACGGTCTGCGGCCGCCAACTACTGCCTTGCCTGGATAACACCGACGGGTTTTATTATGCGGCATTGACCAAAGCGGGTTGATACATGACTATAATGCTTACATGATTTCGACAGACTCGAAAGATTTCATCGGTTCAATCGCGCGCGGCATGAAGGTGATAACGGCATTCGATGCAGAGGATGTTGAAATGTCACCGGCAGATGTGGCTGCGAAAACCGGTCTGACAAGGGCAACGGCCAGGAGAATACTGTTAACCCTGACTGCCCTGGGTTATGTTGCCAGTGACGGCAAGTGGTTCCGGTTGTCACCAAAAATCCTCGACCTGGGTTTTTCTTACCTGACTTCCATGCAGATTGGCCAGGTCATGCAACCGATCATCAATGCCGCGAGCAAGAAGGTGGGTGAAACGTGCGCGATCTCGGTAATGGAAGGGCAGGATATTATCAGTATTGCCCACAGTTCGTTCGACCGTTTCGACCAGGTCACATTTTATCCCGGGACACACATGCCGGCCTGTGTCTCCGCCGCGGGGAGGGTAATCCTGGCTCATCAAAAGCAGGAAGGTCTCGATACGTATTGCAGGAATGTCAGGATGAAACGCTACACGCCGAAGACGATTACCTCCGGCACGGATTTAATCAGGGAACTGGAAAAAATAAGGCAGCAGGGATATGCCCGTGTCGATGGAGAACTTGAGGTCGGCCTGTATACCGTGGCAGCGCCGATTTTTAACGATGACAAATTTCCCATTGCCGCAGTCACTTTCGGCGGCAACGTCGCGCGTATGAATGATCAGAATATCGATAAATATCTGCCTGAATTATTCAACCTTGCGCAAAGGATAAGCCGGGTGCTGCCCAACAAGCATTCGATTCTTTGATCCCGGTATTAGACTATGAAAATGCAGGTTAACAAGTTATTTCTGGCGGTCAGTGCCGGCAAATTCGTCAGCGTCCTCGGCCTGCTGCTGATGCCGGTACAGATCGGAGCCATGATAGATGGTCTGGGCCTGGGTGAGGCGGCTATCGGTTTTCTCGCAACGGTGGAATTTTCCGCGCTCGGCGTCGGTCTCATATTTGTTGCGCTGAATCCCCTTAAAACCTCAGCGTTGAGATACGCGTTAATTGGCGTCGCATTAATCGTGACGGGCCAGATACTCTCCGCGCTGGTTTCCGGGTACGGCATTTTGACGGCATTACGTTTTATCGTCGGATTTGGCGCCGGTCTCGCCAATGCGGCGGCAACGGTCACCATTGCGGCTGATTTTAAGGAGCCTGAGCGTACCGCAGGTTATGCGTTCGGACTGGTCTACCTGGTCGGCGGAATACTCTATCTTGCTTCACCGTATATGACCGGGTACGGGTACCACAAAGGTGTTTTCCTGAGCCTGGCCGTCGTCGTTCTGGTGTGCATACCGTTACTTTTTGCCTTGCCTGATACACCGCTGAAAAAGAAAAAAAGGGCCGTTGCCGGACCGGACGCCATATTAAGCGTAACCGCTTTTTTACTGTTTACCGCCGAGGTATTCCTGATGATCGGCATGGGCGCGGCCTGGGCCTTCGGTGAGCGTATGGGACTGGCCGTCAACCTGACACCACAGGAGATCGGATTTTATTTTGCCTGCACCATGATTGCCTCCATTGCCGGCTCGCTCTTTGCGGGTTGGCTGGGCACGCGCTACGGCAGAACGCTGCCTTTCGTCGTTTGTACGATACTGGTCGCCACCTGTTGCTATTTTATGGCTAACCCCGGTATCGCCCTGGTCTATGTGCTCTGCCTGCTGAGTTTTCAGGTGTTCCAGGCGTTGTTCATACCTTTTTTGATCGGGACGGGCGCGGCCCTGGAAAGCAGCGGGCGGCTGTCCGCTGCCGTGGTGGCGGTAGAGATCTTCAGCTTCGGCGCCGGAGGGGTTGCAGGCGGTGCGGTAGTCGAGACATTCGGCCTGGCGGCAGTAGGTTGGCTGGCGGCCTTGGGCGCTATCGTCGCAATCCCGCTGCTCATTATGGTTTGCCTGCCCCTGGACCTGCAACGGCGTTCCGGTCTCGCTTGAACATGTGGAAAAACAGGAAGTAACTGACCAATAACAGGATTATGCTGACATAGATGACATTGGCGTACTGGTTGTCAACAATTACCAGCCCTGCCAGTACCGGGCCCGCCGAAAGGCCAACACCCTGTCATGGCATAGGCAAACTCCCGGTCAGGGTTGTCCGAAGCGCTTATGATGGCGTACATGAACGCGCCCATCATCCCTGCACCCCACCCGGCCAGATAACGGCATGCCAGGATGGCTTCGTAACTTCCCGCCACACTGCACAACAGGTTGGAGATGACGACCAACAAAACGGTGAAAGGGAAAACCCTGCGCCAATAGCAGCGGTGTATCCAGTAGCGGGCAGTGAACGCGGCGATGGTGCTCGCCGCCATGTCCGCCGATAACAGCAGGCCGACCTGTTTACTGCTAAAACCGTATGCTTCGGTGAATATACCGGCCCAGACGGGCAGTAAATAATAGACTACCAGGCTTGCCGCAAAAATCAGGTAGGTAAGCCAGCGTGTCGCGGGGGCGTTGACATTGACAGGCTCCGGGTCCTGGTAGTCTTTGGGCAGAAAGATCATGTGGAACCACAAATTAAGTCAATGCTCCCTACGATACAGGCACGTGGAGAGTGAAAAACAATAATCGCACTTTTTGTTTTCCGTGCTCTGACAAGTCCTGGATGGACTTGTTCAGAGCCTTCTTAAACAACCAAGGTACCACCGGGTGAAGTGGTTATTCATTGTTTCCTGTTCGGAATAGGGGCCGGGCCGGTAGCGGCCGGACAACACGCCTGCCTGGTTGTTCTCCGTAATGATTGCATCCTGCCCGAGTGTGACGTCCCACACCCAGGACACGCGTTCCGGATCGTAATCCGTCCCCTCCTGCGCGTCCGCGTCCACCAGCCAGGTGGCCTCTACGTCCGTTAGCAGTTCGGATATGGGGGTAAACCGAAACAGGACCGCATGATCGTTGGATGCAGCCAGGTAGTTCAGGTAATTGAATGCGATATAGGTTATTCCACCGTCGTACTCCCTGAACTTCCCCATTAACGTCGACACGGGCCGGCCATCCCGGCTTTCCGTCAAAAATCCGTCCCGGATGGGCATGCGAACCATCCCGGCGCCGTTATCGAACTCACCCTCGGTGAGCGGGTGGCCCAGCGCCCTGACCTGTGCCTTCCATGTTTCGATCTCCTTCTCATATTCCCGGCAGGCCTGTTCCGGTCCTGAACCCATGCCCGCGCCGGCCGCCAGCAGTTTCAGTTCCGAATGGACCGAGCTGTATTCCGGATGGGACGGGGCGCAGTGATAACATTCGATAAAGTTCTCCACCACCAGCTTCCAGTTGGCGCCGGTCGGCAGGTCCAGCCGCCGTGCGATCTTTGCATTTTCAATTCCGTGAAAGGACAGATATTCACAGCAGGCATCGTCCAAGCCGTCAGGCTCGTCAGGCTCATCCCCCAGGGACACAAAAATCAGGCCGTCAAGCACCTTGGTGCGGCAGGCGTGCAGGCCGTACCCTGCCGGGGAAAAATCTTCGGGCATCAAGCGCGCGTTGCGCAGGCTGCCGTCCAGGTTATAGGTCCAGGCATGGTAGGGACAGACCAGCGCGGATTTGTTCCCCTCACTGTCTGAACATATCCTTGAACCCCGGTGACGGCAGACATTGTAGTGGGCATGGATGTCGCCATCCCTGCCGCGTACGATAATGATTTCTTCCCCGCAGATTCTGAACAGGAAATAATCCCCGGTTGCAGGAATCCTGGAAACATGACCAGCAAGGTGCCATAACCGGTCCAGGACTCTTTGGCGATCAACCGAAAACACATCCGGGTCACCGTAAAAAGGCTGTTGCAGCGTATGGCCGGTTACATGACTGTCGACCAGATCCTGTATGTTTACTTCCGGCATGGCGGTTTAACCTGCGCGCGTGCTGAAATCCGGTAGTGCCTGATCGAATACCAGCGCCAGGATCTGCGTCATTTCATCGACGTCCTCATTGCTGAAAACCAGCGGCGGAGAGATGATCAGGTTCGAACCAAGGTTCCTGATCAGCAAGCCTTCCCGGCGCGTCAGTTCCTGAATAAGTTCAAGAAAGGGATCGCCCGGCATGAAGGATTCCTTTGACGATTTGTCCGTGACCAGTTCAATGGCCAGCATCAGGCCCTTCCCCCTGATATCACCGACAAAATCATAATGGGCCAGTTCATTTTTCAGTTTCGCCAGGCAATAGCTGCCCACCTGCGCGGCATTTGCCGGCAACGCTTCATCTTCGACAATCTGCAGGGCGGCGTTGGCCGCGGCACAGGCGAGCGGATGTCCCGAATAGGTGTAGCCGTGCAGGATGGCGGCCAGCGGATGATCGGAATCCCAGGCCTGGCGCACACGTTCGTTAACCACGGTTGCGCCCAACGGTATATATCCGGAATTGATCCCTTTTGCCAGGCACATGATGTCAGGTTTGACGCCCCAGCCGCGGCAACCGAACATGCTGCCGCTGCGGCCAAAGCCGGTGACGACCTCATCGGCAATGAGCAATACCCCGTATTTGTCGCAGACTTGCCTGACCAGCGGCCAGTAGTTGTCCGGCGGTACGATCACGCCGCCGGCGCCCTGTACCGGTTCGGCAATGAACGCGGCAACCGTATGCGGGCCATGGTGCAGGATCTCCCGCTCAAGCAGGCCGGCGCAGATCTTTCCCAGTTCTTCAGGATCATCCGAGTAGGGGTTGCGGTATAGCCAGGGGGTGTCGATCTGGAAACAACCGGGAAGAACCGGTTCGTACATGGAACGAAGGTACATCTGGCCGCCGATGGACGTGCCGCCGAAATGTACCCCGTGGTACCCCTGTTTCAGCGATATGAATTTTGTCCGTTGCGCTTCACCCGCCAGCTTCCAGTACTGCCGCGCCAGTTTCAGTGCGGTTTCGTTTGCATCAGAACCGCCGGAGCTGAAGAACACCCGCTGCATGCCTTCCGGCGCGAGCATGCGCGTCAGCCGTTCGGCGAGTTCCATGACAGGCAGGTTGCTGGTGTCGCCAAAGGTGGTGTAATAGGGCAGTTTATCCATTTGGGCATTGATAGCCTGCTTCACTTCTTCACGCCCGTGGCCTACGTTGACGCACCATAATCCCCCCTGGGTATCCAGGTAGCGTTTGCCGTCCGTGTCGTGGATATAAACGCCTTCTGCGCGCTCGAATACCAGTGGCGGCGACTGTTCCGCCGATTTCGGCTCGGCCATCGGATGCCAGTGGTGAACTTTTAGCTGCGGGTTATCTGATTGCGCGATGTTTTCCATTTTATTTACCTTGTCTGGTTCAGGATTGGTGTTGCCCGGCTACCGGTGCTACGGCGGCGTCCGCCATAGCCTTCAGCCTGCGTTTATCGGGTTTGTTGTTCGGTAACAGAGGTAGTGATGTCGTCGTCACGACGTGCTTTGGAATTTTGTAATCAGCAAGATGTAACCTGGAATGATCATGCAGCGATTGTTCGTCAACGGATTGCCCCGGCGCCGCTGTCACATAGGCATAGCCAACCTCACCATAAACAGGATCGGGCACGCCGACGACACAGGCCAGGTTTACGGCCGGGTGAGCTTCGAGCACCTGTTCGATCTCCTTGGGGTAGACGTTATAGCCACCCGACTTGTACATGTCGGATAAGCGCCCGACCAATACGATATTGCCGTCGTCACGTTCCACGGCCACGTCTTTGGTATGCAACCATCCATCGTTATCGATCGCCTGTACGGTGGCTTCCGGCAGGCGCCAGTATTCTTTCATGATAAACGGACCGCGCAGAAGAATTTCACCCGGCTCGCCTTGTTGTACATCCTTGCCGCGCTCATCAACCAGGCGGAACCCGCAATCGCTCAGCGGCTTGCCGACACTCTGCGACAACAGGTCAATATCATCAGTTGCAGGAATTGCGGTCGCCGCGCCGGCGGCTTCCGTCAAGGCATACATGCTGGTAATGGCAGGACAGATCTCCCGGCACAGACGTTCCAGCAAGGGTTTCGACGTCGCCCCGCCGCTGTAGGAGATTTCTTTGATCGATGATAAATCCGTACCGGAAAAATCGGGGTGGTCCAGTACACTCTGCAACATGACCGGGACACCGCCCCAGACGGTGATGCGTTTTTCCTGAATTGTCCTCAGCACCGTTTCAGGGTCGAATTTTTCCAGGTAATAACCTGTGCCCCCGGTAACGAGACAGTACACCGAACACGCGATGATTCCGGCAATATGATTAATGGGATATGCGTTAATCATCCTGACCGCGCCGGCTGAACGGAGCGATATTTGTACATGCGCATGGCGGATGGCGCCGTAATGGTGCAGCACGGCGCCTTTCGGCCGGCCCGTCGTCCCGGACGTATACACGATGAATGCCGCGTCCTTACTCGTTACACCGTTCCGTGCATCCGTCAGGGCATTATTCCCGGCGTTGCTCCCGTCTGCAATAAAATCCTTGAAGGAACGTGCAGGAGGCGGTCCATCATCATCGCCAAGCACGATAAGGTGTTTGACACTCCAGACCCTGGCGCGCATGTAGTTTAACTCTTCATGATATTGACGATTGCCGATCCGGATCCTGGCGAAAATCACGGCAGGTTCGGAATCGGACACCACGTGTTCCAGTTCGGTGCGCGTATAGCGCGGGTTGAGACCTACCCAGATCCCGCCAATTGCCGTCGTCGCGAGGAGAATAATGAAATAATCCGGATGCGGTGGGGAGAGTGTCGCCACCCGGTCCCCTTTGCCGATGCCAAGCGCCAGCAACCCCCGGGCGCAGTCTTCCACGCGACCAAGCAGGGCAGCATACGAAAGCATGTCTTCCCCGCTACCAACCGCCTCCCGCTCCGGTGTTGCACCGGCATGGTGATACAGGTAATCGCTGATACGTTTATCCTGGAACTGTGCCGGATTGACGTTCATGATTGTCGTTTGAGCACTGTTAATCAGATCACGCCCAGCGCCTGGCGCGCGGCCCGCTCACCTTCTTCAATGCCGCGCGACCAGAGTTGCTGTCCGGACAGTTCGGAATGGCCGAAGGCGATGCGCCCATAGCCTTCCCGGATGATCTCGCGCGGCGCCGGCGCGCCATTGTTACCGAAATAAAACCCGGGTTGCGGCGCGATATAGGCATGACCCCAACGGTTCAGGATGATGGCGGCAATGTCGCGCTTTGCATCAAACCCGGCCAGGCCGAATAATTTCTGCATCTGTTTGCGCACCTTGATTTCAATATCCCGGTAACTGCCGGCGAATAACTGGTTGCGACCCACAATCGCCTGCGCCTGCAACGGCATGCCGGGATTGAGATAAGGTACGTAAAATGTCAGCACGGTAGGTTTATCCGGGTCCAGCGGATCCGCTTTGCCGTCTATCACTATTTGCCGCCGCAGGTTGGTATACCAGCCAAAGCCGCTGAACCACTGGGCCGCGGAAATTCCCAGCCGCTCCATGAATTGCCAGTTACGCACCGCCACGTTCACTGTCAGGATCGGCGCGTGGTAGAACTGTTGATACGCGTCCCGGTGCGGCTGCGGCAGGTCGTGCAGGATGCGTTTGTTGACCCAGCCACCGCTGGCCATGACAACCGAACGCGCCCTGGCCCGGAAGAGCCGGCCGCCTTTGTGATAAACCACGTTCACCGCGTCGGAACTGTCCGGTTTGCCGTTATGCTCGATATGCACGGCCGTGGCGTCAAGACGGATGCGTACCTGTTGTCCGGACCGGTCGAGCGCCTGCCAATTTACGTTACCCCATAATACGTCGCGCAGGTTCTGGCCGCCGGCAATGGCGTCGGGAATCATGGCCTTGACAAAATGGCGCGCGGTGCCGGTATTACCGCCGGGCCAGCTTACCAGGGTAACTTTTTCAATATCAGCCGGGTCAATGCCTCGGGTCTCATAAAACCGGTCGGTGTAGGCGCGGACGCCCGGCAGGTAAAAGTCAAACGCCGTGTACGCGGAGACCTGGTCACCGCCCAGGCCGCCGCCCGACGTAGCAAAGGCCTTGTCAACAAACGGCATGACCTCGGGAGAGCATGCCAATTCCCTGGTAATGAAATCCCGGTACGTCATGGAATCCAGCCAGGGTTCCCAGTCATCCCGTTGCGGCGGCGTATAGTAATTTTCCAGACGCACCAGATCCTGTTTCACCTTGTCGGGGAGCGGCGCATCCCTGAAATCATTGGCCCAGGGATTTATCACCCATTCTCCGCCCTGGTCATTGTCAAAGAAATAACCGGTGCTGGCGCTGTCCCGGGCGCTGTACATGGAGGTATAGTGGTCCACGGGTATGGGTAACTGGTGCCGGCTGCCGGTGAGTTCCTGGAATTCAAACGAGTCAGGCAGGCCCAGTTCATGCCAGTAACGGTGAAACAGGCCGTATTTCTCGGCGAACTTCGGCGGCCAGATCATGCCGTTGGAACCTTGTGGCGCGGTAAGGTGGGTACCGTCCACATCGAATTCATTCTGCTTGGCTTCGCCACCGAAGATGGAGTGGTTATCCAGCAGCAGGCAGGACTGGTTGTTACTCGCTTCTCTGGTAAAAGTGTAGGCCGCGCCCAGGCCGGCGAAGCCACCGCCCACAACCAGCATGTCGAAGGTTTCTCCGGTGTCTTCGGCGCCGTGGATCGATGCTTCATAGCGGCCGTCACGGATACCATGGGCGGCATTGACGACGTCCGCGGTATTACCGTTGGCGCGGGCGTAGTCCCCGATGCCGCCGTAGCCTGTCCAGTCTTTGTCCACGTCAGGCAGCGCGGCCTGGGCGGCGGCAGGACGCAACAGACCCGGCGCCTGCATACCCAGGAGCGCCGCGCCGCTTCCTATAAGGCTGGTATTGATAAAATCACGCCGCGTGATGTCAGCGCCGAGCCCGAGGGCATCCAGTTCATGGTTGTTCCGGTGTTCCGACATGCCTGATTGTCTCCACGTTGTGTTGCATCATTTCCAATGTGTCTCTTTAATTATTGACGCACTCGATCAAATTTAGTAGTATTATCGAACGTATACCGTTCACCTGAACGTTATGCGCCCTTTTTTGAGTTTAACAAATTCCATCTGGAATTACTACGGGGGGATAGAAAATCATGACGTTAAGCTATTGCACGTCGGTAACAACGAAAATTGTAACAGGTGCGCTGCTCTATGCGAGTATGCTGAGCTTGCCCGTTTATTCGGCTGTCCTGGAAGAAATTGTGGTCACCGCGCAAAAACGTGAACAGAACCTGCAGGACGTGGGCATTTCCGTGACGGCTTTCAGCGGCAACCAGATCCGCGAGCTGGGCTACACGAACACCATCGATATCGCCGCGCAGACGCCCGGGCTCGGTATCATCCAGTATCACCCGACCCTGACCACGACCAATATCCGCGGCATTTCACAAAATGACTTTGCCGACCACCTGGAACCGCCCATTGCGATGTATGTGGATGAAGCCTATGTCAGCGCCATGGGCGCGGGACATACGCAGTTGTATGACCTGCAGCGAGTGGAAGTATTACGCGGGCCACAGGGAACCCTGTTTGGCCGCAACGCAACCGGTGGTTTACTGCACTATATCAGCGCCAAACCCACTGAGGACCCCGAAGGTTATGTTGAATTTACCTACGGGTCTTACGATCAAAAAAAGTTTGAAGGGGCAGTCAGCGGGCCACTGACGGACAACCTCCTGGGACGGGTGTCGTTTGCCGGAAATTTCCATGATGGTGTGGCAGAGAACCGGATCGGGCCGGACGTCCGGGGTAGTGAACACTATGCCTTGCGCGGCCAACTGGAATTCCGACCCTCCGAAGAGGTGACGCTGAACCTGAAAGCGCATTATGCCAATGACGATGATGAACACGGTAACGCTTACACGCATACGCCCATTTCGGCAAATGAAGACGGCCTGGGTTATGAAGTCAGTCCGGATTCACTGGTAAACGGGTTCTGTCCCGGATGTGACTTTTACGGTTACCGGGACCCTGATGACGATCCCTTTACCAATTCCTATGATTACATCGGGGAGTTCCGCCGCTCAATCGCCGGCATTACCGGCAGGTTGACCTGGGATATGGGCAACGTCACCGTGACGTCCATCACCGATTACCTGCAAATGAATAAAAACTACGGCGAAGATACGGACGGTTCCCCCAATCCCGTATTCGTTTTCATCACCGACCAGGATTTTGAACAGTTCTCCCAGGAATTGAGATTAAACGGTGATGTGGGTGAGAACCTGCGCTGGACGACCGGGTTTTATTACCTGGATATCGAACATGCCGGCAACCTGAATTACTTTCTGGACCTGCCCTTTTACTCACCGACCTATTCCTTCGGAGAACCCACTTCTTATATTGCAGGGCCAACGACCAATAATGTAGAAACGGAGTCCTGGGCCGTATTCGGGCACCTGGAGTATGACCTTAACGAAAACTGGGGCATCATTGCGGCCTTGCGCTATACGGAAGATCAGAAGAATACGGTATTTCAATCGGCGGATGTGCTGGGTGGTAACGTTACCGGCCTTGGCTTTACCCTCACTATCCCGTTTGACCTGGCTGCCGATCCGGATTTCGACCTGTTCGACCAGAGTTTCGAAAACGTGTCCGCGAAATTCGAAATTGACTGGCGACCCACCGATGACACCCTGGTATTTGCCAGCTTCAACCGCGGCCATAAAGCCGGAGGGTCACGAGTGGTGGCGGGCGGCAACCCTACTACGGCCATACCGACGTTTCCACATGATGAAGAGGTCCTGCACAGTTGGGAGATAGGTATCAAAACCACCTTCATGGAGGGGCGCGCCCAGTTGAATGCCAGTGCCTTTTATTACGATTACCAGGACTACCAGGCTTTTGTTGTCATTCCGGGCGCGATACCGGCCTCACTGACCATTATCAACCTGGACGCCGAGGCAGTCGGTGGCGAAGTGGAATTGACGCTGCAACCGACGGAAGGCTGGGGTTTCCGTTTCGGTGCATCCTTTGAAGACAGTGAGGTGAAGGACGTGCTGCTGCCCAGTGGACGCTTCGTCGATAATGATCTGCCTTATGCTCCATCGTTTACTTTGAATGGTCTGGCCCGCTATGAATGGCCGGCCTTGGGCGGCACCATGGCGATCCAGGGTGATTTCAACTATTCGGAGGATTTCTGTTTCAGTGTGCTGTGCGCGCCGCTGGACCAGGAAGATTCCTTTATCATCGGAAACTTCCGTGTCAGCTATACCAGTGGCAACGAAAGCTGGAAGCTGGCTGCCTTTGTCAATAACGTGAGTGACACGGAATACCGCCTGTACACGCTGGACATCAGTGGCTTATCCATCGGCAACGATGCCTATGCCAACCCGCGCTGGGCCGGCGGCACCATCACCTTTAACTGGAAGTAACTGCGAGACAGTTATACGGGGTCGGAGTATGCTTACTCTGACCCCAAACAGCGCGCATGAGCATGACCACAACGTATGATGCCGTTATTATCGGGGCGGGACACAACGGACTGACCTGCGCCAACTACCTGGCCCGTAAAGGGCTGAAAGTTAAAGTGGTGGAACGCCGCCACGTGGTGGGCGGAGCGGTCGTCACGGAAGAGTTCCATCTCGGTTATCGCAACTCAACCTGTTCCTATGCGGTCAGTCTGCTCAATCCCAAGATAATTCGTGACCTGGAACTGCAGAAATACGGACTGGAGATAAAAGACAGGGAGTTCACTGCCCTCGTGCTGGGCGCAAATGATACATACCTGTTCACTGACAGCAACCTTGAACAATTTTTTGCGCAGTTACGGCAGGACTATCCCGGCGATGACGAGTCCTATCGCGCATATGACACAGTAATCCAGCAGGTCGCCGACGTATTACGGGATATCGTGCTGGAGACGCCACCGAATATCGGCGGCGGGTTAACGGACCTGTGGCGCGCCGGGAAACTGGCCAACAGGATGCGCCGGCTGGACCCCCGGCTGCAGCGGGAAACGATCAAGCTGTTTACCATGAGTGTGGCGGACTACCTGAAACAGTGGTTCGGCGGGGACCTGATACTCGCGCTGGAAAGTTATATCGCCATGGTGGGTAATATGCAGTCGGTTTACGCCGGGGGTTCCGCCTACGTGTTACTGCACCACATGTTCGGTGAAGTGAACGGGCAGAAAGGACGCTGGGGGCACGTTACGGGCGGGATGGGCGGCATTACCCAGGCCATGGCGCAGGCTGCCGAGGCGCAGGGCGTCGAGATCGAGGTCAGCGCGCCGGTGCAGGAAGTCATCGTGAAAAATAATCGCGCCGGTGGCGTCAGGCTGGAAGACGGGCGGGAGATCCATGCAAAAGTCACTGCGGCGAATGTCAATCCGAAGTTACTGTTCCAGAAATTGGTAAGACAGGAAGATGTGGATGCGGATTTCAGCCGCCAGATCGATCATTACCGCTGCGTCTCCGGCACATTCCGCATGAACGTGGCGCTGGACGAACTGCCGCGCTTCCGTTGTCTCGACGGGAAGCCGGATTATGAACGATACCTGCAGGGAAGCATGTTCATCACCAACTCGATGCAGTACAACGAGCGGGCCTGGCAGGACGCCGTGAATCTGGGCTGGTCGCAACAACCCATCGTCCACATGATGGTTCCCTCGCTGTACGATAATACCCTGGCGCCCGCAGGCAAACATGTTGCCAGTATGTTTTGCCAGCATTTCAATCCTCACCTCCCTGACGGTAGGACCTGGGACGACGTCAAGGAACAGGCCGCGGACTTAATCATTGATACCGTCAATGACTATGCGCCCAATTTCAGGCAAGCCGTCATCGGTCGTATGGCGCTCAGCCCGCTGGACCTGGAACGGGAGTTCGGGCTGACAGGCGGCGATATCTTTCATGGTTGTGTCCAGCCGGACCAATTGTTCTCATTGAGACCCGTAGCCGGGTACGCCGATTACCGGATGCCGGTTAAAGGTCTTTACCTGTGCGGCTCCGGCGCACACCCGGGTGGAGGGGTAACCGGCTGCCCGGGCCATAACGCCGCGCGTGAGATCCTGAAGGACGTGTGATGCACCACATGCCGAATATCATTCCAGTCCTGCCTATAATGAAATTACATCCGGCTTACTACTAGGGTCATCCGCTTCCGTAGTTCAATCACAGAGCGCAAGCAGTTCTGCGCGGCAGGCCGCGCGCGTGCTCCGCATTGCCTCCTGTGGCAGGGAAAGGATCTGCTTACACCACTGCAAGGCCGCATCCTGCGCGCCCCCGGCAGGCACCAGTTCATCGACCAGGCCTATGCGCTGTGTCTGTTCCGGGTCAAGCAGGCGCCCCTCGACACATAGTCGCTGCGCGTGCTGCGCGCCGGTGAGCCGGGCCAGCACGCGGTGCACCCGGTTTGACAGCGGCAATCCCAGGCTGACTTCCGGCAGGCCGATCCGGTAAGCGCCCTGTTCTATGACCCGGTAGTCACACAGTGCGGCCAGCACTGCGCCGCCACCCAGGCAGTGTCCGGTGATGGCCGCGGCAACAGGCGCGGGGCAGGCGGCAACCGCAGCAAACAAGGCATTCAGTTGCGCCAGGATGTCTGCCCTCTGCTGCGGCGTAGCCGCGCCCAGTTCCCTGGTGTCCAGCCCGGCGCAGAAATGGCCGGGCGTCCCGCACAGGACAACGGCCTGTTCGTCAACGGCGCCAGCCCGGGTTATTTCCCGGGTCAACACTTCCAGCAACGCCGGATTCAAGGCATTCACCGGCGGCCGCTCCAGCCTGAGCAGGCACACAGCTTTGTTCTGCTCAACGGATAACATGTGGCGTTGCTTCTCTTCTGTCATATCTTCACCTGTGCGAACAGTCCGAATCATACAGTATCACACTTGCATGGTTACCAACGGCACGCTTGCCATCCATGAGCCGGGGTTTCTCTTATGTGGATTAAATCGGGGGAATCCATATAATGAAAACTGTTTATGAAAACCGCGCACGCCACCCTGTTGTTGCTTACCTTGTTCAGCGCCGGCTTGGACGCGGCACAGGATGAAATCATTGTGGATGCGGTCTCGTCCGAGCTGGTGCAAGGCAATTATTACGTGGATGCGCGTATCAGCTTCAACCTGGATGACGACCTGCGGGAGGCGCTGGATCATGGGGTGGAGTTGCACCTGCATATCATTATCAAGGTCGAGGAGCGGCGCAAATGGCTGTGGGACCGGCTCCACCGGGAAGATGTGATCAAATACCGGCTGGAATACCTGCCGTTGTCGGACGTGTATATCGTCAGTAGCGCCGATAATGCCCGGCGGCAGTTCGACACGCTGGAAAATGCGCTAAAATACCTGGGAATGATCGATCGTCACCTGTTACTGAGCAACAAGAAAATCGATGCTAACGTGAGCCTGACCGGTTCCTTGAAGGCCGAATTAAACATGGAAATTCTACCCCCGCCACTCAAGCCAATCGCCTTCCTGCTGGATAAATGGCGCTCGGACAGCAAGCGGCGGCGCTGGATGATCACACCATGATAGGCGCCATGAGGAGCACCATGAACGGCGCCATGATGGGAACCACGAGGGAGCCATGAGCGGGCCGGCTTTTTCACGGGTCAGCGGCCGCCTGATACTGGTCCTGGGGACAGTGCTGTTCGTATGCATGCTGGCTTCCCTGCTGATACTCAGCCGGGCGCTGCAGAACCCTACTCAATTCGACCAGTTCTATTCCGGCCTGCTGATCTTCAACACGCTGGGCCTGCTCGCTCTCATCATATTGATTGGGCTAAATATTCGCGGCCTGATCCGCCAGGCCAGGAAACGCCTGGCCGGCGCCAGACTGACGGTGCGCATGGTCACCATGTTCGTGATCCTGTCGGTCACCCCGGTGCTCATACTCTACTATTTTTCACTGGACTTCCTGTACCGGGGCATCGATAGCTGGTTTGACCTGCGCGTTGAACAGGCGCTGGACGACTCGCTGGAACTGAGCCGTCTCGGCCTGGAGAATCGCATGAAGGAACTCCTCAGGCAGTCTGAGGAAATGGCTGAAGAGATAGCGCGCACCCCTGACGCGTCGATCCCCCTTGAAGTCGACCGCCTGCGCAGCCGGAGCGGCGCCGATGAACTGACCGTGATGACGAGACAGGGGATTATCATCGGTTCCAGTTTGGTAAACCCGGACAACCTGGTGCCGGAATCACCCGACGACAGCGTACTGTTCCAGGTTTTGCAGGGCAACAGCTATATCGGTATGGACACCATCAGAAACGCCGGGTTGTCCTTCCGGGTCGTGGTAAACCTGCCCAGTTACAGCTTCGGTGTTGGTCCGCGCATACTTCATGCCTTGTACCCAGTAACCGAACGAGTAAACGAACTGGCGCAAAGCGTCCAGTCAGCATTTACCCAGTATGAGGAACTGTCTTACCTGAGAGAACAGCTCAAGCTGAGTTTTATCCTGATCCTGACCATGGTCCTCCTGTTCAGCATGTTTTCCGCAGTATGGGCCGCGTTTTACTCTGCCAAGAAGCTGGTCGCGCCGATTCGCGACCTGGCGGAAGGGACCAAATCCGTGGCTGAAGGCGATTACCATACCCGCCTGCCGGTGCCGGGGAATGACGAACTGGGTTTCCTGGTCGCGTCATTCAACGACATGACGCGCAAGATTGCCAGCGCCAGGGATGCCGCCAGACACAGCCAGGATGAGGCGGAAACCCAGCAAAAATACCTGGAGGCCGTGCTGGAACGGCTGTCCTCGGGGGTGTTGGTGCTGGATGCGGAAAACTGTCTGCGTACCGTCAACATCAGTGGCGGCAGGATACTCGGCCTCGATCTCGGCGCAATCACCGGCCACCCGTTCGCACGCATTTGTGCGCGCTATAACCACCTGGAACCGCTGTATAACCTGATCGATTCCCAGGCAGACCAGGGTGAACAAGTGTGGGAGCGGCAGGTTATCCTGTTCGGCGCAAGCGGGCGCCAGGTGCTCATGTGCCGGGGCACGTCCGTGGTGCCGGCCCAGGAAAAAGTCCCGGTGCACATTGTCGTATTCGACGATATTACTGCATTGTTGCAGGGCCAGCGGGATGCGGCCTGGGGTGAAATGGCGCGCCGTCTGGCGCACGAGATCAGAAATCCCCTGACACCCATACAACTGGCCGCGGAACGCCTGCGGCATAAATATCTCAGGTCGTCCCCCCCGGACCAGGCGGAAATGCTGGACCGGCTCACCAACACGATCATCAACCAGGTGGAAACCATGAAAAGCATGGTCAGCGCGTTCTCCGATTATGCCAGAGCGCCGGTCATGGTGCCGCGTGCGCTGGACGTCAACCGCCTGCTGGAGGAAGTTGTCGACCTGTACCGGAACATGGACAGCAACGTTACCATCCGCCTCAGCCTCATGCAGGAGCAATCGGTGATCAACGCGGACCCGGAACGCTTGCGTCAGGTCTTCAACAACGTCATCAAGAACGCGCTGGACGCGGGCCGGCCGGGAGAGCCCCTGTCTGTCTCCATCTCTACCGCCCAGGTAAGCCAACCCACCATGGATTATATGGAAATTCGCATCCGGGATACCGGAAGCGGGATAAACAAGGATATAATGTCAACTGTGTTTGAACCATACGTGACCACAAAACAGAAAGGCACCGGCCTGGGACTGGCGATTGTGAAAAAAATTATCGAAGAACATGGGGGTCTGGTTATGATCGGCAACAACGAAGACGGACCGGGTACCTGTGTCGTCATCAGGCTGCCCGTCAACCGGGGCGAGCACGCACCGGCGCGCGTGGTCGCCACAAACAGAGACGTAGTGTGAACGGCGAAAAAATTCTTGTGGTAGATGACGAGGCGGAGATCAGAAGCCTGATCCGGGAGATCCTCGTGGATGAAGGTTTTGAGGTGGCCACCGCGGAAAACGCGGCCACGGCCCGGGAGCTGCTGGAACAATTCCGGCCGCGCTTGGTGTTGCTG
Organism: Gammaproteobacteria bacterium; assembly: GCA_965116585.1. GTDB lineage: Bacteria > Pseudomonadota > Gammaproteobacteria > Eutrophobiales > Eutrophobiaceae > JAAXHV01. The sequence continues at coordinate 932,047 of OZ220714.1, forward strand.
GATATCTGGATGCCGGACATGGACGGCATTACCCTGTTGAAGGAATGGCATGAGGCAGGCAAGCGGAGCTGTCCGGTTATCATGATGTCCGGGCATGGCAACATCGGCACCGCGGTCGAGGCCACGCGCCTGGGCGCCTACGATTACCTGGAAAAACCACTCTCGCTGGCCAAACTCATCCTCACCATCAGGAATGCCCTGGATGCCTCAAGACTACAGAAAGAAAACCTGAGGCTGCGCCAGGGCTCCGGTGCGCCCTACCGGGTTGTCGGCAAAAGCAGGCTGATGACGAACCTGCGCGAGCAACTGGAAAAGGTCGCCGATCTCGACACGCCGGCGCTGATTGTGGGAGAACCGGGCACGGACAAGGAGGCGGTTGCCCGCTACCTGCACGCGGCGAGCGCCCGCAGGGATAAGCCTTTTGTCAACGTCAGCGTATCGGCGCGGGAACCGGAAGCGGTAATCAATGAGTTATACGGTGAACAAACCCCGGATGAAACACTCGGCGGCTACCTGGATGAGGCGGCCGGCGGCGTCTTGTTCATCAAGGATATTGCCGACATGGACCTGGCCGCGCAGGCGCGCTTGCAGGATACGTTGAAGAACGGGGCATACAAGCGCATTAACGGCTCGACTCCGATCACGCTGGACTCCAGGCTCATCACGGCGACCCGTCACAACCTTGCCAACCGGGTAAAAGATGGCACTTTCCTCGACGAACTTTATTTTCAACTCAACGTGGTACCGATCACCGTGCCACCGTTGCGGGAACATTATGAAGATGTCCCTGATATCCTGGATTACATCGTCAACGACCTGGTCGAACGGGAGGGTCTCTCTTACCGCTCTTTCACGACTGCGGCACAGAACAGGCTGCGCCGCTACCCGTGGCCGGGCAACATCCGGGAACTGAAAAACCTGGTGCAGCGCATGCTGATACTGGGCGGTCCCACGGACATCGACCTGGAGGAAACCGAGGCGACCCTGGGCGACATGCCGGCCAGGAAAGCGGCTGAGAGTGTAAAAAACCTCGACCTTCCCCTGCGCCAGGCCCGGGAAAACTTTGAGCGGGACTACCTGGAATACCAGTTGAAGCTGGCCAACGGCAGTGTCAGCAAAATGGCCAGGAACGTCCACATGGAACGCACCCATTTGTACAGGAAACTGAAGTCTCTCGGCATCGATATCAAATCGTGAAGATTATCATTCTGGGGGCAGGTCAGGTCGGTTCATCCGTAGCCGCCAATCTTTGCAGCGAAGCCAATGACATTACCCTCATCGACCGCAACCCCGCGGCGCTGCGCAACCTGCAGGAGCGCCTGGACCTGAAGACCGTCACCGGTGTCGCGTCCCACCCGTCGGCGCTGGAACAGGCGGGCGCCAGGGATGCGGACATGATCATCGCGGTGACCAACAGTGATGAAACCAATATGGTCGCCTGTCAGGTCGCGTATACGATGTTCCACACGCCGACAAAAATTGCCCGCGTACGCAGTAGCGAATACCTGAACAGCGCGGGGTTTTTTGCCCAGGAAGCCATGCCGGTCGATGTATTGATCAGCCCGGAACAGGTGGTCACCGAATACATCGCTCGCCTGATCGACTACCCCGGCGCGCTGCAAGTGCTGGATTTCGCCTCCGGCCGGGTGCAGATGGTGGCGCTCAAGATACTGGAACAAAGCATGATCGTCGGCAGCAGGATAGGCGAACTCAGTGGACGCCTGCCGAACGTCGAATTTCGCATTGTCTCCATCTTCCGCGGCGGACAGGCCGTCATTCCCGACGGCGACACGGAGATACTGGCCGGCGATGAAGTCTTCATTATCGGCGCGCCCAAACATATCAGGAACCTGCTGAAAGCAACCAAACAGACAGACAAACCGGTAAAACGCATCATCATTGCCAGTGCCGGCAATATCGGCCTGCGCCTGGCGCGGTCACTGGAAAAGAAGTACCAGGTCAAGGTCATCGAACTGTCCCCGGAAAAGGCGCAGAAAGCCGCGGAAGAACTGCACCAGGCCATCGTCCTCAACGGCGATGCCGCCGATGAAGAACTGCTGCTGGAAGAAAATATAGAGGACACCGACGTATTCTGCGCCCTGACCAACGCCGATGAGGCCAACATCATCTCCTGTATGCTGGCCAAGCGTTTGGGTGCACACAAGGTCATGGCATTGATCAACCGCGCGGCGTACGTGGACCTGGTACAGAGCAACGTCATCGACATCGCCATTTCCCCGCAACAGGCCACCATCGGCAGCCTGCTGGCGCACATCCGCAAGGGCGACGTGGTGGTGGTGCATTCGCTGCGACGCGGCGCCGCAGAAGCCATCGAAGCCATCGCCCACGGCGACCGGACAACCTCCAACGTCGTCGGCAGGTCGATAGAGGAACTGGCCCTGCCACCGGACACCAGCATCGGCGCCATCGTACGCGACGACAAGGTGATCATCGCCCATCACGACACGGTCATCGCCTCCGAGGACCACGTCATCCTGCTGGTAGGCGACAAAACCCGCGTGCCGGAGGTGGAAAAACTGTTCCAGGTGAGGATTACGTTTCTTTGATCAGGAGGAAGAAACACCGTGCGCCGGCGCAGGCAGGGATTGGCCGGCATGAGAAACCCCGACTACCGAGTGGTAATTTCCCCTATTTCTGCACCAACAGGATACGTTTCGCCTTCCTGCCCGATACATGAAAGCTTGCCGCCTGCCGGCGCTTCCACGTCTACCGCAGTTTTTTCTATCTCCAGCGCATACAAGGGTTGTCCCTCGCTGACTTCACTGCCATTGTCGGCGTACCACTCGAGGAGCACGCCGTTTTGCATGGACACTGCCAACTTTGGAACCCGTAAAATAATCGACGACATATTGACACTCCTGGTAATTGTTAACCCGCCATCAGTGCTGCCGCGGCAATCCTTATCTTCTCGGCATCAGGGTAATAGTACTTTTCCAGCGCCTGGGTAAACGGCGCCGGCGCATACGCGGCGCCTACCCGGACAACGGGCGCGTTCAGATCATGGTGTAAATTCCGGTGCACCAGCGCGGCCAACTCCGCCCCAAAACCACTGAACTCTACCGCGGAATGGGTGACAACAGCTCTGCCGGTCCTGGCTACCGATGCCAGGATTGCGTCCTGATCCAATGGCACCAGGGTGCGCAAGTCGAGAACCTCAGCGCTGATTCCTTCGTCCATCAACGCATCCGCGGCAGCGAGCGCCTCGGGCACCGTCCAGCCATAACACAGAATCGTGAGGTCGGTACCAGGCCGTTTCACATCTGCCACGCCCAGTGGTATGCGGTAATCCCCTTGCGGCACCGGCCCGGCATTAAAATACAGCCTCATACTCTCGAAGAAAACGCAAGGGTCTGCGTCATGGATGCAACTCAGCAACAACCCTTTCGCTTCCGCCGGGGTGGATGGATAAACGACTTTCAACCCGGGTGTATGAGTCAACCAGTTCTCCAGGGTCTGGGAATGCTGGGCGCCGAAACTGCCTACGTTGCCGGCCGTCATGGTTCTTATCGTCAAGGGAGCGCCGGTGCGGCCACCTGACATGTAGCGCAGCTTGGCCACGTGGTTGGCCACCTGATCCATGCACACGGCAAGAAAATCGTTGATCATGATTTCGGCAACAGGCTTCATGCCGGCCATGGCCGCGCCCAGGGCCGCACCGACAATCGCCTGCTCGGCAATCGGCGTGGGACGTACCCGCTCGAGCCCGTATTTGCTTGATAACCCGGCAGTCGCCTTCACGACCCCACCCGCGGGGTCATGGATATCCTCCCCAAGCAGGAATACGCTATCGTCCTGGCCCAGGGCAAGATCCAGGGTATGGTTGATAGCGGCGCCAAAAGTCATATCCTTGCTCTCGCCGGCAGCTTCCCCGGCGCGGTCTGAGACTGCGCCGGCTCTGCCCGGAATCTGCCCGGGGTCGGCGAATACGTCTATATACAGTTCTTCCGCATCGGGATATTTGTCTGCCTGGGCAAAATTGATGGCCTCATCAACCTCTGCACGCGCCGCTGTTTCCAACTCGACCAACGCCTGCTCGTCCACTATCCCGGCGTTGAGGAGTCTTTGTCGGAAAGTCGGTAACGGTGCGTTCTCAAGGGCTCTCTCCAGGGCATTCCGGTCCATGTGAGTCTGTTCACCGCCAAACGCATGTCCCTGTAACCGATGACAGACCGCCTCCACCAGTGTTGGTCCCGCGCCGCTGCGCGCCCGTTCTGCTGCATCCGTCAGCGCCTGCATCATCGTCACCGGGTCTGTTCCTTCCACTTGCTCACCGCGCATTGAATAAGCAGCCGCGCGGCTGGCTATATCGGTATTGCGCGTGTATTCCCGCAATGCAGTGTATTCCGCATACTGGTTATTCTGACAGATAAAAACTACCGGCAGGTTCCACAACGACGCCAGGTTGAGCGCTTCGTGGAAAGCGCCGATGCTGGAGGCGCCATCCCCGAAACACACTGCGGTAACGCGATCCTCACCCCGCAGGCTGGCAGCCAGCGCCAGCCCATTGGCCACCGGTATGCCGGCGCCCACAATTCCGGTCGTCATCATCAACCCCATGGCAGGGTCGGACAGGTGCATGGGGCCGCCTTTGCCCTTGGACGTGCCGCTCACGCGACCGTAAAGCTCCGCCATGATTTCCCGCATCGGCGTCCCCTTGGCCACGATATCGTGAATGCCGCGATACGTCGTCAGCAAATAATCCTCTTGCGACAGCGCCGCGGCAAGGCCTGCTGCTATGGCTTCCTGGCCACCGCAGGGATAATACTGAAACTGTATCTCACCCGCGCTCAAACCGCGTTGAATTGCGTCGTCAGCCGCGGCAACGCGTACCATCGTCCGGTACAAATCCAGACAAATTTCACTGGGAGGAAGATCGGTTTCTACTCGTTTTATCATTCTGATACCTCAGGTAACATTCAATACACTGGCAATACACGGGACCGACCAACGGACTACGCGTCCCGGTTGGCGGCCCATCTCCGATAATTGCCTACGATGGATTTCGTTAGTTTCACAATTTCCTTTTCCATCCTGCGGATTCGGGTTGCCAGTCCGCCGACACCAATGACCAGGTTGTATTCGGTGTATTCATCGTATAAGGGCACCGCGATGGCGCCGGTGTCGGGTAACACACGATTGTAAAAATTGGCATATCCCAGTTTTTTCACACTGGCAACGTCAGCACATAGCGCCCGGTATTCCTCGTCCATACTCTGCTCTTCGCTGGTGTTTCGGTAGCGATAATACAACTCGTCGATAGCAGGGTTAGATAAGGTTGACAAGTAGGCGGTACCGACTGAAGTGCCGAAAATAGGTACAGAAAATCCTTTGGCGACGATAAGTGATATGGGAAATTTTCCAGGCAATACTTTTACAAATTGCATATTGCCCCCATTACGCATGGATAACGTAACCGTCTCACCGGTCTTCTCGTGCAACTGCTCTATCAAATAATCCGCCTCGCGTTTATCTATCAGGGCATGCGGCACCCAATCGCTGAGGTATGCCATGCGCAACGATGGAAAATATTTAAGCGCGCGGGGCTCAAGCGTCAGGTAACCCAATGCAACCAGGCTTTTCAAAATCGCGTTGGTGCTTGATTTGGGATATCCCAACCGGCGCGAGATATCCATACCCGTCAGTGGAATCTTCACTGTAGAGAAAAGCTCCAGGATTTCCATCACACGTACCGCTGACTTGACCAGGCTGTCCTCTTGCTTTTTTCCTGTTTGCTTATCTGTAGTGATTATGACTGGCCCCTCATGAAATAGTGTGCATGTATGTGAACTTATCTTGCATGAATGTGTAAAGTAGCATAGATTTTCTGTTAATGAAAGTCAACAAACAAAGATTCACGGGCAACCTGCCCGGTCATCCTAAGCACCGGAAGAAAAATATCCGGAGGACAAGTCTATGTGCAAGTTACTGAAAGCAGTTTGTAGTCGAGACTCGCGCCATGTAGTACTGGCGTGGACACTACTGACCCTATGGACGGGTCAAGCTCATGCCCAGGGAGATGTACTGGAAGAGATACTGGTCACTGCCGAAAGGCGCGAGGTCAGTTTGCAGGATACTGCTATTTCCATTACCGCCTTCACGGGTGAACAACTGGCGCGGGCCGGTGTGGAAACCTCTGAACAACTCACCGGTTTCACGCCTGGCCTGAACATCCAGCGTGACGTCATCGGAAAAGTGGTCATGCGCGGCATCGGCACCGAAAATTTCACCGTTGCCGGGGACCCCGGTGTTGCGCTATCCATTGACGGCGCTTACCTGTCCCGTTCCAACGTGGCCATATTCGACCTGTATGACCTGGACCGGGTGGAAATACTGCGCGGTCCGCAAGGCACGCTGTATGGCCGTAACGCGACCGGTGGCGCAATCAACTTCATCACCGCCAAGCCAACTGATGAGCTTGATGGCTACCTCTCGGCTGAATATGGTAATTACGACAAAATCCGCGTAGAAGGCGCTGTCAGCGGCCCACTCGGCGAGAACCTCAGCGCCCGCTTGTCCGGGCTCAGCCACAATCGCGATGGCTTTACCGACAACGTCTTCCCCGGTATTGGCAGCGGTCTGGATGAGCTGGATGATAAAGACCTCTGGGCCCTGCGCGGGCAACTGGAATTCCGCCCTTCCGATACGCTCAGCATCCTGGTCGCGGCAGATAATTACGAAGATGACAGCATCGCCTCACCCTATAAGTATATCGCGGACCCGCTCATCTATTTTGGCGGTGCGCCCTTTCCCAACCCGGATAGTGGCGACCTGTTCACAGTGTCACAGGGCTATGAACTGGAGACGCCCGGCTTCCCGGACTGGCGGGCTCCCAGTGCCGGCGAGGCCTCGCAGACCGGTGTAACCGGCACGATTACCTGGGATATAACACCTGATCTGACTCTGAAGTCTATCAGCGCCTGGCGCGACATGAGTTTTGAATGGCTGAATGACGGCGACGGTATCGAGGCTTACCTCGTGAACTACTGGCAGGACGACTCTTCTGAACTGTTCACACAGGAACTCCAGTTGATTTCGGATAGCGGCGGAAAACTGAACTGGATTATTGGCGGATATTTCCTCACCGAGGAATCCGACTCGCGTATCGGGATACCCTTGCCGCTGGGCGCAGGACTGCCGCTGGCAGTGCTGATAGAAGGTTCCAGTGAGACAGATGCCTTTGCGGTGTTTGGCGAAGCGAGCTATAAAGTGCTTGACAGGCTGACAGCAACGGCCGGCGTGCGCTACAGTTACGAGGAGAAATCGGCGGATTATGTGGACGATCGAACTTCTCTCGGTGCGCCGGTGCCAGGCGTGATTGATGATAGCGATAGTTGGAACGCGTTTACCCCGAAGTTTGGGCTGGACTATTTTATTAACGATGACATCATGCTGTATGGTACCGTCACCTGGGGTTTCAAGAGCGGTGGTTTCAACATGCTGGCGATACAACCGAGTTATGATGAAGAAGAGGTAATCAGTTACGAAGCGGGTTTCAAAAGCCGGTTCAACCAGGACCGCACCCAACTCAATGCTTCTGCTTTCTATTATGATTACGAGGACCTGCAGGTGGGGAAAGTGGTGGAACTCAACGCCACCATCGAGAATGCCGCGCAAGCAACGATTTACGGCGCAGAGATAGAGCTGGATACCCTGCTCACGGATCAATTCAGGGTGTCTGCCGGCATTTCCATCCTGGAGACCGAGTACGACAGCTTTATCACCGAGGACAAGGACCTGCCCGGGGCGCCGTCAGTGAGCCTCAAAGGGAATGAACTGCCACGGGCGCCAAATTTTACCAGTTCCGTCAGTGCGCAGTACATCCTGCCGCTGGGCGAACTGGGCGAACTGGAAGCATGGCTCAACTGGCAACACACCGGCAGCCAGTTTTTCACGCCCTTCAACCGGGACAGCTTCAAACAGGATTCCTATAACCTGATCAATGCCAGGCTCAGCTACAGGCCGACCAAAAACTGGGAGGTCTCGGTATATGGCAACAACCTGGACGACGAGGGGTATTTTACCAATGCCCTGGAGTCAGGGGTGCCAACACCGGGGGTGGATCGCGTGGTCCCGCAGTTCTTTGTGGGCGCCCCCAGAACTTACGGAGTCAGGGTCAAGTATCTCTTTAACTGATACCCGACACAGGTACGGATAACGTCGCCATGGCCTACTACCAACTAACGGACGGCACTCCCTTATACTATGTGGATGAGGGGACTGGTCGGCCACTGGTGCTGCTCAACGCGCTGATGTTTTCAGCCGATTATTTCTGGCAGAACAATATTCCCAAACTGGCTGAACAGGCCCGGGTCATTGCTCCGGACCTGCGCGGCCAGGGCCTCAGCGGTAAGCCCAACCACGGTTATACGATCAGGCAACTCGCCGCTGACCTGCATGAGTTGCTCGAACACCTGGACCTGGAAGACGCAGTGCTGCTCGGTTATTCTCTAGGCGGTTTCGTGGCTCTTCAATACCTTGACGAATATACAACTGCGAGAACAGGTCACCTGACGCTGATGGAAATGACCCCCCGGCTACCCTCTGCTCCAGGTTGGGAGCATCCGACCTTCGGTGCATTTCCCCAGGAGGCCGCTGATGCTTACGGCGCCGCATTGCGCAAGGACCGCTCCATCTATAACGATTTTTTCCAGGCAGCCTTCCTCAATCCTCCAACGGGAATGGCACTGCTTGAAATGATCGCACAGACCTATCTGACCCCCACCGATGTTGCCGCCGCCTTGATTGATGAAATGGTGCGGCAGGACTGGCGGGAACGCATTACCGGCATCACCGTGCCAACTACGTTGTTCTACTGTTATCCCAATAACAGGATCTTGCCAACCCCCCTGGGACAATGGATGGCTACACAGATACCCGGCGCCGAACTGGTGCTGTTCGACAGCAGCAGCCACGCGCCTTGCTGGGAAGAACCGGAGAAATTCAACCGATCCCTGCTGGCCATCACGGGTTCCGTTCAATAACGGTAACTGCATTGATAATGGCCCCATCCACCGCACCCAGCTTCCTTTATTTGCAATTATCCGGAACGGGTAAAACTATGCGCTACCTGGAAGAACTGACAGGTTTACTTCCGGAACACACAGGCAGGTTGCTGGGGAAAGGCGACAGGTCCACGATCGAATGCCTGGAAACCGGCACGCCGCCGGCAGAGATTGCACTGTTTCAGTTCGACGCCATGCAGCAGGCCAGGGATCTGTGGGAGAGTGATGCCAACCGGCGCTTGCTTGCCGCCAACGGGTTGTCTGGTGACTCCGGAATACTGGTATTGCTGGCTCCGGGCCTGCCCCATATCGGCCTGCCGGAAGCCCCCGAAATACCCAGCATTGCATCGGTGAGACCGCCACCGGGGAGAGGCCCGAGACATTACATGATAATCCAGGGAACCGGTACGGACCAGGCCAGGATGGACCGGTATCGGGATATAATCCTGCCGCTGATGGCGCAACTGGGCAGCTACTATATCGCCTTTGATATCGGGGGCGGTGTGGAAATCCTGGCCGGGGCCTGGCCTTGGGAAATCTTTGCTATTTCCCGCTGGCCGGACCATCGGGCCGGCCATGACTTCTGGGATTCAGACCGTTATCAAAATGTGGCCGTGCCACTGCGCACCGGAGCAGGTACGTTTCATGTACACTTCTTCAAGGGTGATACAGACTGAACTATCCTGCCAAGCCCTGAAAATGGCCCACAGGATGGCAAGGGCAACGCAAACCAAGTTAACCAGCACCCCATGTCCGGATACATTGACATAGTCTGCAACCTGTATACACCCGAAGTGGTCGCCGAAGGCCGCGACGGGCTTGATGCCGATTTCAAATCCCAGGTACGGATGCCGGCAGCAATCCGGGGTGGCGTCAGCATTGAAGACTACTTGAAGAAAATGGATCGGTCCGGCATCGAGCGTTCCCTGCTCATTGCCGTGCGGGCAGGCGACCTGCGTGTCAGAGGTTCATTTGAAGTGCCCTATGAATACGTTGTGGAAGTTTGCAGGGAATATCCCGACAGGTTCTCGGGGATAGCCGGCATCGACCCTACGCGCGGCATGGAGGGACTTGCAGAACTCGGAACCGCAGTAAATGAGCATGGTTTCATTGGCGCGCACTGGTATCCACACTGGTTTAATATGACACCGGACGCCGCGCAGATATACCCGTATTATGCCAAGTGTTGCGAACTGGATATACCGATCATGATGCAAGTAGGACAAAATCTTGTGTACAGCAGGGACAGGAAACTACTCAGTATCGCCAGACCCATCACCCTGGATGCGGTAGCCTGTGATTTTCCCGAGCTCAAACTCATCGGCATCCATGTCGGCACACCATGGGTTGACGAGATGATCGCGATGTGCTGGAAACATGAGAACGTATTCATTGGAGGTGACGCGCATGCGCCGAAATATTGGCCCAGCCAGTTTATCCATTATGCGAACTCCTATGGCAGGGAAAAAGCGCTGTTCGGAACAGATTGGCCCGTAATTGATCCTGAGCGCGCCGTCAATGAGGTCATGCAGTTAGGCTTTCGCAGTGAGTCCTTGTCATTGCTGATGCGTGATAACGCCTTGCGTGTCTTTCGTATCCACGGCGCCGCAACAAGTGGGCACTGAGCCTGGATATGGTTTGTGACTATGGGGAACACCGGCAGTGAGCACTGGACAGGCGACCGCATCCAATGATCTACCGTCGATCGCTACCGCAATAGCGCGACATGCCGGGCGCCATCCCGGCAAGATTGTAGCAGAAGACCCCTTCAGGAAGATCAGCTACTCCGGGCTTGCGCAACGGGTCCATGCCGTGGCAGCTATGGCAAGCCGGGAACCGCTGCTTGCCGCGGGACAGCATTGCGGTATCCTGTCAAAAAATCGTATTGAATATATTGAGTTGATTGCCGGCTTGCCGGAAGCCGGCATTGCCTCGGCCACCATCAACCCACGTCTGAGCCCGCGCGAGATAGTGCAAATCTGTAATGATGCACAGGTCAAGGTGTTATTCGTGGACCCTCCCGGTGCAGCAGCAATTTCTGACCTGTCATTCGATACCGTTAAAAAAATTATCGTCTTCGGCGATGAATATGAGGAATGGCTGGCACAGGCGCAAACCACATTGCCGCTTCCGGGCGCTGATCTGGAATGCCCTTTTACAATTCCATATACCTCGGGTACCACCGGCAAACCCAAAGGTGTGCTTGTTTCCATGCGTTCCCGGGCAAGGACTTTTTTAGCGATGCAAGCCTGTTACGGTTGTTTCGGACCGGATGACCGTTTCCTGGCTTTGGCGCCCCTGTGTCATGGAGCGGGTCTGCTGTTTCCGGTGGCCGCCGTTTACTTTGGCGGTTACACCAGGATCGTGGATACCTTCGACACGGAACAGGTTCTCAAGTTACTGAATGGGGATACAATCACCGGCGTGTTTATGGTGCCGACCCACTTTCACCAGCTCCTGACGCTTCCCGGGACGCTGCTGGAGAAGATGTCTCCTTTTCCCCGATTACGTACCATCATCTCCAATGCGGCGCCATTACCACAAGCGCTGAAGGAACGGGTCATCAATTATTTCGGAGAAGGATTGCTGCATGAGACTTACGGCTCAACGGAAGGAGGTATTGTCGCTAACCTGCAACCAGCCGATCAACTGCGTAAACTTCAATGTGTCGGGTTGCCATTTCCGGAAACGGACATCAGCATACGGGCCGAGGATGGAACGGAATGCGCCGCCGGAGAGATCGGGGAACTCTTTTCCCGGAGTCCCTACCTGTTTAACGGATACTGGCGGATGGACCGGGAAACTGCAGCAGCGATCCGGGAAGGTTGGTGCACGGTCGGCGATCTCGCGCGCCGTGATGATGAGGGTTACATCTATATCGTGGACAGGAAGAAAGACATGATCATCACCGGTGGAATCAACGTTTACCCCAGAGAGATCGAAGAGATCCTGCTCGGGCATCCCGCTATTGCTGATGCTGCCGTAGTGGGTGTGGCAGATGAACAATGGGGAGAGCGGATAAGGGCGTTTATCGTAACCCGGAACAACACGCCTTCAAACAACGCAGAATTGCGCCGCTACTGCGAAAAGTCCCTGGCAAAGTTCAAGGTACCGAAGGAATTCGAAACACTAACGCAAATTCCCCGCAATGCCTCAGGCAAAATAATGAAAACGGAACTGCGTAAATATTGAGACAACCTGAGCGGTCACCCCGTCCCGGGAAATGACCTGCACTATCACAACCGTGATATGATGCGCTGATGCAATTCCTCGTCATCCAGAAAACCCTGGGGTTGCTGCTGATGCTGTTCAGCGTAACCATGCTGCCGCCGTTGGTCCTGGCGTTCGTCTATGAAGACAAAACGGTGAAAGCCTTTCTGCTGTGCCTGTTCCTGATTCTCACCGTGGGCGCGTTCCTGTGGTTGCCCGTGTACAAGGTCAAGAAAGAATTACGTCTGCGTGACGGCTTCATCGTCGTGGTATTGTTCTGGGCCGGACTGGGCCTGGCCGGAGCCCTGCCGTTTTTGTTGACCGGCAAGCCCCACATCTCATTCACCGATTCGGTGTTCGAATCCGTCTCCGGCCTGACCACCACCGGCGCCACTGCGCTCACCGGGCTGGAGAACCTGCCCAAATCCATCCTGTTCTACCGGCAGCAGTTGCAATGGCTGGGCGGCATGGGCATCATCGTGCTGGCAGTGGCCATCCTGCCCATGCTGGGTATCGGCGGCATGCAGCTCTACCGCGCCGAGACCCCGGGTCCGATCAAGGACTCCAAGCTCACACCCCGGATCACGGAGACCGCCAAGGCCTTGTGGTACCTCTACCTTACCCTGACCGTGGCCTGCGCGCTGATGTACTGGCTGGCAGGGATGTCGCCGTTCGATGCGATCAGCCACAGTTTCTCGACGGTCTCCATCGGCGGCTTCTCAACCCATGACCAGAGCATCGGCTATTTCGACAGTGAGCTGGTCAACGCGGTGGCGGTGGTGTTCATGTTGATCGCAGGCATGAACTTCACCCTGCATTTTATGGCCTGGCGTTCCTTCAGCCTGGACACTTACCGCAGGGACTCCGAGGTGAAGGCATTTATCGGCGTGTTGTGCGGGTTATCGGTTATTACCTGCGTATACCTGTGGTCCAAATCCACCTATGCCGACACCCTGGGCACGCTCAGTCACGGCATCTTCCAATCCGTGTCCATCGCCACCACCACTGGTTTTACCACCACGGCTTACCAGGACTGGCCCACGTTCCTGCCGGTATTGCTGATCTTTGCCAGTTTCATCGGCGCCTGCGCCGGTTCCACCGGGGGCGGTTTGAAAGTGATCCGCATAGTGCTGCTGTACAAGCAGGGCAAGAGAGAGATCAGGCGCCTGGTCCACCCCAGCGCCATCTTCCAGATTAAACTGGGCGGCAAGCCGGTGGACGAATCCGTCATCAACGCGGTATGGGGCTTCTTTGCCTCCTACGTGGCCGTGTTCGCGCTGCTGCTGATACTGCTGATGGCGACTGGCCTGGACCAGGTCACGGCGTTTTCCGCAGTGGCCGCCTGCCTCAACAACCTGGGCCCGGGGCTGGGTGAAGTCAGCGCCAACTACACCAGCATCAACGACGTCTCCAAATGGCTGCTGTGTCTGGCCATGCTGCTGGGACGGCTGGAAATCTTCACCCTGCTGGTGCTGCTGACACCCACTTTCTGGCGCAAGTGATGAATGATACCGACCAGGTCAAATGGGATCGCATTTATACGGACAGCGCCGGCAAAACCGCTGAGCCCTGCCAGGTTCTGTCAACTCACGCCCATTTACTGCCCACTGCCGGCACGGCCCTGGACCTGGCCTGCGGACGCGGCGGCAATGCGCGGCACCTTGCTGCGTGCGGCCTTGCCACCCAGGCCTGGGATATCTCCGCAGTAGCCATACAGGCATTATCGGAGCGGGCAAACCAAAACGGGCTACCACTGGTTGCCGAACAACGTGACGTCACCGTTGCGCCACCGGCGCCTGAGTCCTTCGACATCATCGTAGTCAGCCGCTTCCTGGACAGGACACTTGCGCCCGCCCTCTGCGCCGCGCTGCGTGAGCGGGGCTTGCTGTTCTACCAGACCTTCATCCGGGAAAAAACCGGCAACACCGGCCCCGGCAACCCCGCCTACCGGCTGGCACCCAATGAATTGCTGCAACTGTTCCAGTCGCTGCATATTATTTACTACCATGAGGAGGGCAACGTGGGCGACACCGACCGGGGATTTCGGAACGAAGCCATGCTGGTGGGGCAGAAACGTTTTTAACCGACACGTGGACACCACAACACTCGAAACCATGCTGGAACAAGGCCAGGACAACGCGTTGCTGCGTTTCACCCTGGGCAACCTGCTGTACCAGCAACAGGACTACGCCAAAGCCGAACTACACCTGTCCCACGCCGTACAGATGAACCCGGACTACTCCGCTGCCTGGAAAGTGTACGGCCGCACCCTGGCCGCCGCCGGCAAACTGCCCGAAGCAATCAGCGCCTTCCAACAAGGCATCACCATCGCCGAACAACGCGGCGACATCCAGGCAGCCAGGGAAATGAACGTCTTCCTGCGCCGGGTGGAAAAACAATCTGCTTGATTCAGCCGCTCGGCAAACTGTTGGTGGGGCGCCTCGTTCTCAATCCTTCTCAAAACCGCTGCTTTGGAACTTCAGTGTATTGCTGTTTTCGGTAACAGTACGAACGATATTATCCGGCGCGCCGTCTGGAATCTTCGATTCAATTTCCAGGGTGACGGTGACCTCGGCGCCGACCAGCCCCGTGAGATGTGAAATCACCTCGTCAGCGATCTGGCTGGCGTCGCGTCCCACTCTGGCGGCATCCAGTTTTACTGATCCGTGAAATCGGGTCGGGGACTGAGCTTCCCCTGTATCTACTATGCCTTTGGGGAATCGTGGCCCACCAATTATGCGAGGTTCATCTTCTCCATTACTCACCTCAACATCAGGTGAATCTTCATTGGCTTTACTCTCCTCGTCAAGTTGTCCGCGCGCCACCTCCGGTTTCACCAGCAGACCGGCACGCAACAACCCGGTTTCCTGGATCTGTCCTGACTGCAAACCGCGGAAGCGCTTCTCTACCTCATCATAATTATCAGCAAACGCAAACCCATCTTGTTCCCAGGTCAGGCTTCCAAGACCACTGTTGACAGCCTGCAACAACACGTTCGGGTCACGCAAACGCGGCAAGTAAAGATAGCTGGCAAAGTCCTCGATGAGTTGTTTCACCGGCACATGATCACCGCGCCACAGGGGTGTTTTGTCCAATTCCATACGCAGGCCGGTCCCGGCAAAACCATCGAGCAGCAACTCATCCTTTTT
Organism: Gammaproteobacteria bacterium; assembly: GCA_965116585.1. Lineage (GTDB taxonomy): Bacteria > Pseudomonadota > Gammaproteobacteria > Eutrophobiales > Eutrophobiaceae > JAAXHV01. The sequence continues at coordinate 947,429 of OZ220714.1, forward strand.
GAGGCGCTTCCCGGCACGCACTGCCAGGGCATCATTGGCCGACAGCCGCAGCGCCTCCCAGCGAATTTCTGTCTGTTGCGCCTGTTCCTGCTTGGGAACCAGTAGCCACTGCCAAGTTTCCGGTACCCGTGTATCCACGGTCGCAGAGGCCGAATCCCGCTGGGTTTGCGCCTGCTTTACCTGCTGGGGATCCAGGTTAAGCTCCTCTCTTTCTGCAACAATGGAATCCCATGCCAGGTACAGACGCACCGCTTCGTCCAGTTCCTGCACCCGGGCCTGGTCTGCCGCCAGGAACACCAGGGTGTTACGGTAGAGGCGGGGCGCGCTGCCTCTGGATTCCAGGATAGTCCTGGCGGCAGCTTCCGCTTCACTACCACCACCCTTGTTGTAGGGTTGTTCCGTCCCCAACACAACCAGCCGCGCATCCCAATCATCGGGTACGTCCTGCACACTCTGGGGCAAGGGATGCACCTTGCTGAAGTCGCCAGCTTGCCTCAGGTCAGCCCGGAGCCTCTCAGCCAGTTCAGCCGCCACCGTATCCGGGTCACGACCAAACTGTTCAGCGCGATCTTGCGCCAGTTTTCTCACCGTGGGTTGTGTGGCGTACCAATAACGGCTGCCGTCCCGGTACAGGTAGGTCGCGGCATTTGCCAGACGCATCAAGGCGTCGCCGAACAGGGCCGACGTTTCTCCCGGCATCACGCAGCCCAGCTTGACCTGTCGATCATCCACCCCCCGATGCGTCGCGCCGGCGCCAGGGGCTGACCCCAGGTAAATCGCGCGGGCCACGCGCCGGCAAGCTGACAGCTTGCCCAGGTTCGGTGTTTGGCGGTCGATTTCCCGCGGCAAGGAATTAGTGCCGTCTACGTCCTTTTCAATAATCGGCGTCCAATTATCCGGCAGATAACGGGTCAGTTCCCGTTGTATATTGCCATCATCAATAGCGATGCTGCACGGTAGGATCAAGGCGCTCTTGTCTCCCGTTTCCCACAGGTTGTGGATCACCGCGGCCATCAGGCGCAACACGCCGCGGGTACGCTGGAAATGCACCAGGGTGGACCAGTCTTCGTACAAGCGGTCAAAAATTTCAGGATGTATCGGGTAAGCGGACCGAATACGCTGTTCATAGTCCGCTTCCCGGCATTGGGAGGGAAACTCCTGGCCCTGGCGCCGATAGAGTTCAGTGAACTCCCGGGCCACTACGTCGCGGTGTTTGTAGGACTCGTTACCACTCAAGGGCTGGAACAAACGGCGCCGGACTATCTCGAACCCTTCCTCTGCGCTGGCCGGACGCCAGGCCGATTCAACCCGTCCGATTACATTTTTCAAGCGTTGCAAGGCTTCCACGCCACGCAGCCCACCAACTTCGGCAGTCTCATGGTGCGAGGATGCCGTATCCGACGCGGGCAAACTGATGACCAGCAAGCAGTTGTCAGCGGCCTTGGCCGCCTCTGTCAACGCCTGGGCAAAACTGAACTGGGTATCGAAGCTACCACCCGGCAAGTCGCTCTGCTCATGTAACTGGCGGGCATAGGCGACCCACTCATCAATGAGTATTACGCAGGGGCCGTACTGGTTGAACAATACCCGCAGCCTGTCACCAGGATTGGTAGCGTTTTTATCATCCTGAGCCAGCACTTGCCAGGCTGCCTTGCCACCCAACTGCCAGGCCAACTCGCCCCAGAGGGTGCGCACCTCCACACCGTCTTCCTTGTTAACGGGGTTGCCGGGAGAAATCTTGTTACCGACCAGCACCACGCGTTTTGCCTGCGGCAACTTGTTGGCGCCGGCCTCCTGCATTAACTCATCCATACCGGCCAGATCGGTCGGCTTAACACCGGAGAACAAGTGATACAAGGCCAGTATGGTATGGGTCTTGCCGCCGCCGAAGTTGGTTTGCAACTGCACTACCGGGTCACCGCCGTGGCCATTCAGACGCCGGATAGCGCCAACCAACAGTTTTTTCAGGCTGTCGGTAAGGTAGGTGCGACGGAAAAATTCCAGGGGTTCGCGGTACTCGGTGGCACCTTCACCCAAGTGCACCTGCCAAAGGTCGGCAGCGAACTCTGCCTGCTGGTAGCGACCACTGGCCACGTCCTCGTGCGGAGTAATCACGTCACGCCAGGGTTTCAGGTTCCCCGCAGCCCCGGTGTCCAGCGCCAAGCCCGTCTGTTTCCTGCGCTCGCCCCGGGTTTGCTCATCGAAGCGCGTACGCAACAATTCCAGCCTGGTCCGTTCCACCTCGCCGGATTCCGGCGCAGAAACGGCCTTCAGCAAACGCTCGGTCGAGTCCAGGGCGCGATAGGCATCGTCACTGGAAAACCCTGCCTGGTGCGCCCACTTGTTGCGAATCCCACGCAACTCGCCCACCAGTCCCCGCTCTGCCGGCCCAAGTACCTGCCGGAACACGTCGTTCCAGGTATCCCACATAATCTTGAGCAACCCGGCGCTATCCCATTCACTGATGGATTTTTCTGCCAGTAACGGGTCATCAATATAAGCCTTCAGCTTATGGCCATCCACCTGCCGGGACTGTACCGCGCTCTTGACCTCACGCGCCACAAACGGCCCAAGCCCCGCTTTCAACAACTCCAACGCCTTGCCGACCCGCTCTTGGTTGGTAATCGCCATTAAGTAACCCCGCCCTCAGAAGTAATGCGGGCATTATAACACCCACCGATTACTTATCCCTTCCCGGGAATAGAGGAACGAAAACCAATGAGCAATATTCGCTATTTTATGAAGTGGTTACTGTAACTTGGCCTCTTATTCCATCGTATATCATTATGGTTCCCTGCAAAAAAGTCCTGCCTAATAGTGCGTGATGTTGCTGTCCCCCACCTACCAACTGCACACCAGCGAATTTGCCGTATTGTGTAAAATTAAGTTGCGGGATATGAATCTGTGCCATATACACATTGTGTGTGTTTGCTCCTCCGACACCGGAAATAGTTATTTTGTCTACGGCAGGGAGTTCAAGTTTCTGCGCTAGAGAGATGTCTATACAACTTTCAGTGGCGCCGGTATCAATCAGTGCATGAACAAATTCATCCGGCACCGAATCGGAACTACCGGCAGATTTTAAATGTCCTACAAAAACGCGAATGGTCGGGCCAAATTGAACCAATATATTCGAGTCAGGTTTACCATCTTCATTGGTAAATCCTGCTTCAATGATGGGCATAATCCGGCCTGTAAGCAATAGAGGCAGGTAAAGTCATTTCAGTCGGAGCGCCAACCTGACGAATCAAATAAGGGCCTCTGCCAAACCTTTCTATTGCCGCCCTAGCCGCATTGTCGAAGTTATCATACGATGCAATAAACTGGCTGTTGTACATCAGAACAAACTTGCCCAAATGGTGTACATGCAACTCATCTGACATATTCTGGAACGCGTTGATATTGTCATCAAGAGTATCTATTTTTTCAGTCATGACCTCCTCCACAGGAGAAGTCCATCTCCTCTTTCATATGTGTGGTTTAAAACAACATTGCTCTGTGCCATGGGATTTCAGTATAGCACCACTTGTAAAACATCGTTAGAAACTAAAACGCGCATCCTTCAATAATCACTTATCGCTGCTGCATTGTTTATGAAATAATCTTCAATTTGACCTGAACCAGACCGGTTTAGGTCCAGGATTTTAGATATTAATCACGTGGTCAGAATCAGGACTTACTATCTTCGTCGATACGGATGTGGAGATCACCCTCTAGAGCATCGGGCAATTCATCGGCTGATAATCGATAATTTATTTGAAATGCTCCCACAGTATCCTTGGATACAAAACGGAAAATTAACGGATCACTAACTCTTGTAAATCCATGCTTTAGTTGTAAATAACCGATGTAAATTGCATTCTCCTTTAGATCAATATCAGGCCCACCATGTAAGTGTTTAGTGAACTTCTTCGACCCCTCGAGGGCTCTTCCGACAACATCAAAATCTTCAAATCCCCTTACGTTTTGAATAATTAATCCCTCTTCTTGTTTAGGCGCATCCGGTGGCTTTGGCCTTTCTGGGATATCGTCTTCTTCCACAGGCACCACCCCTTCTGGGAAATATAGCTCCACGTCAACGTTGGATGCCGGTGCCGTGCCATCATTGGCTATAACGAGTTTGATCAAATGATGCATACAGAATGCCTCAAGCCAGGCAGCATGACTATTAAGAAATGTCTGATAATCTCTGAAAAACTTCTCTAACCGAGTATTAAAATTTAATCTGTTTTCCCCTCTGATTGTTTTTTCAATAGCATGCATAGAGCTAACCGGAGGGCATAGACCTGCCTCCGCCGCTGTAGTCATATGTGGATGTTCCGCTTTTATACGCTCAAGTGACTTAACATCCGTGAAATTGGGATCCCGAATACGAAGCGTATGATATTCAGCGCCATCTTCAAATGTCATGGAAAGCCTTGGAATACGTGATTCAAGGCGCGTGATTTTGTTCCGAAGCTGCTTGTTTTCGCGCTCAATAGGATCCGGTTCGACTGGTAAACGTAGGTCATCTGGGAGTACCAGCACTTTTATATTGCGGCTTTTCAGTTTGACTTTTAATCCAATATCGGCCGTCGCAACAATGGGACGTGAACCTGATTGACGCGAGTAACATAGAACGTTCGCAATCAGTTGGTCATCTGAAACTGTTTCTGATAGGCGTTCGGCACCAAAATCGATTTGAGGTTCATTCGTCAGGAACATCCATGTAATTTTTGATCTGACCTCGGTCCCAGGCGCATCCACAAATCTATTAAGCCACTTGATATATTTTCCTGCACGGTCTCGTAACTTTTTCGAGTTATTTATTATTTTCTGCTCCTCTAACTCACTCAACAGTATCGGAGCAGCTACAAGCACAACCTCGCATGCACCAGTGAGTTTGAGCCAATCAACCTGATCAGGACGTTTAAAATGCAACGCGGTGTTGGCATCTAAAAAGACATGTACGGTAGCGGGTTTCGACATTGCTTTACATCCAGATTGAAACATACTGTTACGATTATTGGGAGCTCGAGGGTTGGTTCTTCGGCTCTCCACCATCGTTGTTCCAATATGCTTCCAGTACGTTTCACCAAGTATTTTCCAGAGTCTCCTTAATTGTATCCTCCACAAACTCGAAAGTTCCGCGGTCAGTGCCTTGAAAATAATCTTCATAGTATCCTCTGTAATCTTTTTCTTGTCTTGTTTAGATTTCTGGTAACTACTCACCCCCTTTATCCAGATTGGCCAAGTTATTCTGGGGTGGTTTCTCTATCAGGGTAGCGGTGTTCCGTTAAGTGCGCTCTCGATGGCGGCGAGAGAGAGAGAGAGGGGTAGCCTCGTTGTGCCATCAATTGCAAGTCAGCAGTAGGCGGTGGCATGTTGTGGTGTGTGGAAACATCTGGAGATGTTCTGTTTGACTTTGGCCGTTTGGATATCGCACTTGGCGCGGTTGTCGGTGAACGGCACGTTGGGGTCGCGGGCGAAGCGACGCATGTCAGTTTCATACTTGATGAGGACCTCGTGCAAGTTGTCAGCGTCGGCAACCCACGTCAATTCGGGAATTGTCTACGTGACGCCGCCTGCACATTAACACCCTGTTTACTCTACTTCCTCGAAATCATCGCTGATAAAGTGGTTCAAACTGAACTCCCCCCTGAAAGACGCAGAAAAGTGGTGTCGTCGTAGTTCCATTTGGTGCTGAGTCCCATGAGCTATTGCGTGGCTCACGAGTTCCTCTATGCAGCTTCGCTTCCAAACCAGTCCAAGGTCCGAGTCACCCCGCAACCTGCCAGAATAGACACCAAGGAAATAGTTCATAGTTTGTTTTGCCTGATAATCTTGTCCCTTGTGCATGATGACGTCTCCCTTTCTGAATCGCGCCCATACGGGAGAGCCTGATTGACCGACGCGCGATTTGCAGTCGATGAGGAATATGGGCAAGCCTGCAATATCCACATCCGGCTCGGACGCGATAAAGCCTTTCGACCATATCGGAAACGGCCCTCCAATTTGACCGTATGGGTACCCGATGACCTGCAACTCGCTACCCACGTCCCACCGGTGCCAATTGCCCGGCGATGAGGCGTTATCCAACGAGACGCTGTTGGTCTCCCCTATGATGTTTGCCATCTCCTTGACGGGCAACGCTACGATGTCGGCTTTGGCTCCCAATGTGGGATGCTCAATCCAGGATGGCGCTTCGGGATTTGTATGGTCCACCAAATCGATATGGTAGTGGACTTCTCCCGGACCATGCAGAGTCACAACGGCATGGTCCGGGATGCCACCTTCCCTGTGAAGCGTCCTGCCAGTGATGTTATCGCGACCGGTAAAGTTGTGGCGGTTCGTGACAAGCACCGGTCCGTCGGTGGACATGACGAAGAAACAGGTGCCGCTCGCAAGTGGCGTCTGACCAAAGTACATCCTTATATACCGGGATACCGAAGACAGACTGTCGAAGAAGCCTGCCAATTCGTGTTTGCCGCTATCGTGCATCCAGTTGGTCTACATTATGCAGAGGACTATTAACCGGACTGAATACGCTACATAACAGCGGGATGACGCAGGCCAGCCATTCGCGCAAACCGGCAAGCTCGGCCGCCAAGCCACCAGGGTTAGCGGTCACTCTTGCGCTGCTGCTGCCGGCGGGCCACCCACACCATGGCTAAGGTGCCAAGGAAGGTGATACCGGCGACGGTGAGTAATGCCATGTTCATTCAATATCCTCCAGGTTGCCAAACAATACCAGGTACAGGTCGCTGAGCGCCAGTGCTCGCTACCTATCGGGGTTGTTACCACAGCAACTTCAACTCGCGTCGAGACTGGGCGCAATCCCGTAAATACAAATTAATGAGACCCTGATATGGAATCCCTTTTTCATCCGCCATATTTTTGAAATAGGCAATGGTGTCTTCGTCTATGCGAATGGTGATTTGCTTTTTGAGCTTTTGCGCATACGGATTGGGCTTTGAATTTGAGAAATCATAGTGTTTACGCATGGCGGAAATCCTCGTAGATACGTCGTTCTTGCTTGTCTGTTTATGCGCAAGAGGCCGATGGCCTCATTAAATGGAATGCTTACAACATGAATTTACTTTTCAAATTCAAAAATAATCACTTATCGGCGCTAGTGTTACTCTGGTCAGTATTACTGGTTTCATTCGATTGAACTTGAGCAGGTTGTCCAGCTTCAGGAACTCTTAAAGCCGAGAAGGGGGGCTCTGTATTAGGAGCCGGGTTAGTATGAGTGAATGATTTTTCAACTGTAACGCTGCGATACTTATTCTCACTGGACATGTCATGTCACCTCCATATACTTTCGAAATTGTGAGTGATTCAAATTTATCCAGTGCCGGATTGTCGCTTAATGCTTAGAAAAACGTCAACAAATTTCCGCTTTGAACTGTAATTTCAGGATTTGAATATTCTACAACTTCTTTGTGGGTGAATTCGTGACAACACGACCGATTGTGTTGTTGGACATATCTGATATACCGTTGCTTATTTACAGGCATACCGGAAGGCTTGTCAGACCACCGGGCGCGGCGATTGATAACTCGCTTGGGCATAGTGCGTAGCGTAGCAAGTTCCTCATCGGTATATAATCGTGTAACCATTGTTCAGGTATCTTCCATTCAAAACATCTCGGACTGGCCCGGTAGTGTGATGGTGCGGGACAGGCGTTCGATTTCGGGCCAGCTTTGTACCAGGGAGTTGTACCATAGGGCTTCGGAGGGGCGTTGTTTGCGTTCGCAGACGGTGTAGAGGCGGTAGCATAGTTCGCGGGCGACTTCCGCCCTGGAACCAAGACGTTTGACGAGGGCGGCGGTGGCGCTCTCGCCGCCGGTTTCCAGTACCCGGATCAGGTGATGCGCCACTTCCCAAGCCGGGAGTCGGGGATCGGTTTCCGGGCTCCAGTCGTCGGGTAGTTCCAGAGGTTTCAGTAGCCGTACCTTGCCGCCTCTGGAGGCCAGAATACCCGCCTCCACCAGGCCGGCGACGCTGGTGTTCTTGGCTTTGGACAGGGTTTCTGCGATACCGTATTCGCCGTCATTAAAGCCTTGCTGTTCGAACCAGGCCAGCGCCCAGCGGCTGTCGGCATCGAAATCCCCTTCCTGCTCGGCCAGGGCCTCATCCAGGGTCTGGTTGATCAAAGCCAGTGCGTCGCGCACTGGCACGGACTGGCCCTGGGCATCCAGCACCTTGCCATAACGGGAATACACCGCCATCCCCGGCCCGATGGCAGCCTGGGCCAGGTCCACCGGCGCGATGTTGCCGGATTGCAGGTGTAGCAGGGCTGCGGGGAGTTCATCCTTGAGGGCGGCGATGAATTCACGGCGTGAGGCGACTGGCGCGTTGTCGGGACGGCGGCGGCAGACGAGGACGATACTGGAGGCGAGGGCGTTGGTGCCTAACCCTATGCTCCGATATTCTTGCTCACTGCGCATCGGCCAAGTTCCAGTAATGGAAAGTCCCGACAGTATCGCAGCTTCAAGGAAAGTTTCCCAGCCGGTGCTGGAAGTGCCTTTGTCACCTTTAGTCTCCGACTGCTTGAAGGCATAATAGATGGTAATGGGAAACTCCGCATGCGCCTGTTCAGCCAAGCACTGCATAGCCTGTGTCATGCCGTCCAGAAAGAATTTTTCGGCTTTGCCCTTGCTGCCATGACGGTATGGAGTGGCAACCAGTTCATCAGCCTTCGGAACCGCAAGTGTCGAGAACAGATCAGGAAAAATGGAACGTACTGAGCGCCGTAGCCACACATAGAAGAAATCTGATAGATCGGCATAACCGATATTGTCGTAATAAGGGGGGTCTGTAGAAATAACCCTCCCCTTGGATATTCCATTTGTCATCGCATCGCTCTGATATACGAGACCGGTTCCGTTCTGAGCGAGCTTCGATAAACATTCTGATATAAATACTACAGCTGGGATAAATCCGCCAACGACTTTGTTAAGAATAGCGGCTTCTGAAAAATCCCAAGTCATAGCGATAGCTTGCTTACTGAAAAGATTCATCACTTTCTGATTACCTGGAACCCACCGCGTACAGGAGTTTGAAAAATCACAACAACGATCCAATGCGAATGATAGGTATATACCCACCGCCTCCGCATACGCCGTTACGCCCGTACCGCCATCCCGCAAGTGCGTATTCCGGCGAACGTGAACACGGATTCCGTTCGAACGTGAACACCTGTTCCGGTTCATTGTGAACACTGGGTCACGCAACGCGTGGCGTGTGGTTAATTTTTACCTCAAGTGTTCACGATGAGTCAACCATTCGTTGTTTTTTGCGCATAGATTCCCCCTTCAAGGTCAGTCGGTAGGCATTATGGATAAGTCGGTCGAGGATAGCATCGGCGAGGGTATTATCACCGATAACGGCATACCATTGGTCGACGGGCAGTTGACTGACTATCATCGTCGAGGTGGCCTGATAGCGGTCATCCATGAGGTGCATGAGGTCATGGCGTTGTGCGGTGTTGAGGGGTTCCATGCCCCAGTCATCGAGGATGAGCAGTCGGGTGTTGGCGAGTTGGCCCAGGCGTTTGTGGTAGCTACCGTCGGCCTTGGCCTGGGTGAGGGTGAGGAACAGGCGAGGGAGGCGGTAATAACGGGTGGAGGCTCCCTGCAGGCAGGCTTGGTGTCCCAGGGCACAGGCGATAAAGGTTTTACCTGCGCCGCAGGGGCCGGTGATGAGCAGGTTATGGGTGCGTTGCAGCCACTCACCCTGAGCCAGGGTGGCCACCTGCGCCTGTTGCAGGTTGCGGGGATGTTCATAATCGATAGCCTGGAGGGTGGCGCGCAGTTTGAAGTGCGCTTGGTGGATCAGGCGGTGCTGTTTGCGTTGTTCCCGTTGCAGGCATTCGGACTCGACCAGGAGGGCGAGTCGGTCGAGGAACGGGAGGGGCTCATAGGTGGCGGGTTGTTCGGTTTGTTGGGTGAGGGCCTGTGCCATGCCGGACAGGCGCAGGTCGCGCAGGCGGGTGAGTGTGTGGGCGGTTGCGGTCATGGTTCTCTCTCCGGTTAGTTGAAGTGGTGCGGCCCGCGGATATTCTCATGGTCCTGGGGCAGCGGTGGGGTGGACTCTGTGTTGGGGGCATCAGCCACCCGGTCCTGGTTTGACTGCAGGAGGTGTTTCACCTGTTTGAGGCGCACCAGGCCGGCCTGGTTGGCGCGTCGGCAGGCGGCATTGAGGCGGTGGTTGGGGTAGCGTTTGCTGAGTCCGAGCAGCCCCAGGCAGGTGCGATAGCCCTGTTCCGGATGGTCCCGGCTGTCGAGTTGCCGGCTGACCCAGGCGTGCACGTCCGGGCCGAGTTGCGTGGCCCAGCGTTGGAGGCGCGCAGGCGACCACTGTTGCTGTGCCCGGTGGTGTGCGGGCATGTGAGCCGGGTGGGTGGTGAAGCCGTACCCGTCCTGGCGCGGATGGGTGGCGACGCAACGTTGGCGGAAGTAGAGTTCAATCAAGGTGTTGGAGGCGTGTAACTCAACCCGTTCGCCCACATACTGGTGCGGTACGGAGTAATAGCGCTGCTGGTATTGGACGTGGTAGTCGATATGGACGGTGGCCGATTTGATGTGAACATGCTCATAGGGATGGGCGGGCAAGGGCTTTAAGGCGGGTTTATCGAGGGCGTCAAAGGCCGTGCGTCGGCTGCCGGGCCGGCGTTTGAAGGGGCGATTGTTGAGGTCGGTCAGCAGGGTGGCGATATGGCGGTTGAGCTCATCGAGGTCGAAGAACTGGTGATGTCGCAGGCGGGCCAGGATCCAACGCTGCACCAGCAACACGCCTTGCTCGGCCTTGGCTTTATCGCGCGGTTTATAGGGGCGTGCGGGGAGGATGGCGGTTTGGTAGTGCTCGGCCCATTGCTGGTAGCTGGGGTTGATATCGGGGTCGTAGCGGCAGGCGCGGCTGACGCCGCTGCGCAGGTTATCGGGGACGATGAGTGCGGGGACTCCGCCAAAGAAGGTCATGGCGCGGGTATGGCTGCCCAGCCAGTCGGGGAGCGATTGGGTCCAGGTGGCCTCGGCGAAGGTATAGTCTGAGGCGCCGAGCACCGCGACAAAGAGCTGCGCCGGGTGTGCCTCCCCGGTGCCGGCATCGATGATGGGCACGGTATCGCCGCCGTAATCGACGAAGCACTTCTCCCCGGCTTTGTGCGTCTGGCGCAGGGTGCGTTGCTGCTGGCTGAGCCAGTGCCGGTAGCGGTCGCAGAACTGGGAGTAGCTGTAACACCGGTTCGGGTAGCGCCGGGTGTATTCCTCCCACACCAGTTGCCGGGTCGTGTGCGGCCGCTTCATCTCGTCGTGGACCGCCGCCCAGTCCGGTGCCTGGCAGCGCGCGCCCGTACCGGTATCGGCGCCGGGGTAGAACAACGCGGCCAACCGGGCCTCGTCCAGTTCCCCCGGCAACGGCCAGACCAGGTGCAATGCCTCAGCCCGGCTGATGAGTTTCTGTACGCTGCCGACACTGAGCTTGGTGCTGCGGCTAATGGCGCGGATGGACAGGCCGGCTTGTAGCCGGAGCCGTAAGGTCTCTCGTAGTTTACGCATGGTCACTCGCTGGGTTGGCATGGTGGGCTCCTCCAAAATGGAGATAACCTACCACTGGGTTACAAGTCCCACGCGTGGCGAGTGATTCCGGTGCAACGTGAACGGCTATTCCGGGAACATGAACACCGATTCCGGAAACGCCCGAAACGTGTTCACCTTCAACCGGAATCCGTGTTCACGATGAACCGGAATAGGTGTTCACGTTCAACCAGAATAGGTGTTCACGATGAACCAGAATCCGCGTTCACGTTCAACCGGAATACGCACGCAAGGCTCGTTCGTCACTTGGGAGGGTGGGTATTCCTCCTTCAAGGTAGTCGGTTTTAACCTTTTCGATGGCTGCTGCTATCAGGTCGGAGAAGGTGGTCAGAGCGAGTAGTTGGCGGGGGGTGAAGAGGTCGGCCCACTTGGTCATGCCATATTCCTGCACTCGAAAACCAAGCGCTCGTTTGGGTAGTTCTGTTTTTGGTAAATCCGTTGGCATGGCGCTCAATGCAGTTCTTTCCTGAGCTTCAGTTGGAGCAAGATACACTCTCCCGCGATCTCCTTCGGCTACGATAGCCATCAAGCGTGCACCCATACGTCCACCCTTTGCTTCCTCGCGTAGATACTCGAATGGCATCGGTGTGCCGGAAACAAGGCAGAGAAAACTGGTGCCACTACCGCCGACTTTGGTACCACGTTTTGTCGCCTCCATGTCATCCGGCGGGCCTGCCTTCACATTAAAACGATACTCGAGTCCTTCAATAACCGGTTCCACATAAGCCTCCTTGCCCTTCTTTGTCGATAACATGAAAGTTGAAGCTAGTACTCTTTCAATTTAATTCTGATCGATCGCTGGGTCAAGATTAATCGAGTGGTGGCAATTGATAGACGGGTATGGCCAACGTCAAGCTGCGGGGGCTACCGGGTTGTTTATGGATGAGTCCTTTCTCGTGCAACTGGGTCAACATGCGGTGGACAGACGGGGGGGTGACTCGGAAGTAACGTTGTAAATCGGCCTGTGCGGGAGGTTGGCCGTTGACTTTGGTGTAGTAGTGGATGAAGGCGAGGTACTGGCCTTGCAGATAGGTGTAGTGGGGGGGTATTTTTTGCGTGTCAGGGATCGACATGGCGGGTATTTTATGATCTATTATAGCCTTTAACAAGAGAGGGCTAAGGTCATGCAGGTACGGTACAGAGTCGTACTGACGGAGGCGGAGCGGGACTATCTGGAGCGGTTCACGGGTCAGGGGAAGCCCTCGGCCCGGGCCATGAAGCGGGCGCAGGTGTTGCTGTTGGCGGACGGGGGGTCTCGGCAGGGGGTGGAGATTGTCGAGGCATTGGGGGTGAGCAGCTCGACGGTGTACCGGGTGAAGCGGGATTTTGTGGAGTACGGGTTGGCGGCGGCGTTGTCGGAAGGGTCTCGTTCGGGACAGCCGCGCAAGACGGAGGCGCATGAGGATGCGTTGCTGGTATCGATTGCGTGCAGCACCCCGCCGGCGGGTCGGTGTCGCTGGACGCTGTCGTTGTTGGCGGCGCGCTGGGTGGCGTTGACGGATATGGAGGCGGTATCGCTGGAGTGCATACGGCAGCGGTTGAAGGCGAATCAGTTAAAGCCCTGGCAGCGGAAGATGTGGTGTTTGGGGCAGCTGGATGCGGCGTATATTGCGCAGATGGAGCAGCTACTGGATGTGTATGCTGAGCCGTTCTGTCCTGAGAGACCCCTGGTGAACGTGGATGAGGCGGGCAAGCAGTTGGTGGGGGAGGTACAGGCGGGCCGGCCAATGACCCCGGGGCAGGTGAGCAAGGTGGATTATGAATACGAGCGCAAGGGGGTGGCCAACATTTATCTGTGTTTTGACCGGCATCGTGGCTGGCGTCATGCCAAGGTGACGAAGACCAAGAAGGCGGCTGATTTTGCCGAGTTGATGCGGGAGTTGGTGGATGTGCACTACCCCGATGCTGAGCGCATCCGGGTGGTGCTGGATAATTTGAACACGCACCGGCCCGCTTCCCTGTACCGGGCCTTCCCGGCGCCGGAAGCGCGGCGGGTGTTGCGCAAGCTGGCATTTCATTACACGCCCAAGCATGCCAGTTGGTTGAACAGGGTAGAGATTGAGATTGGCAACATGAACCAGCAATGTCTGGACCGTCGTATTGACAGCATGGACTTGCTGCAATCAGAACTGGCGGCCTGGCAACAGCAACGCAATGAAGAGAAAGCCAGCATCAACTGGCTGTTTGATGTTGATCAGGCCCGGACCAAACTACACCGGGCTTATGACAAGCTAACCGGTCAGAATTAAATTGAAAGAGTACTAGCGGCACTGCCACGTCAGCGAAGGCCGGGTTGGGGCTGTTTACCGTGCGTGCCCAGAGCCAGGCGATGACGGTCAGTTTGCGACCCCGGTAGGGTTTGAGATCGGGGCGGTCTGCGACTATTTCCGGGGTGATTTCTACCTTGGGGTATAGGTGGCCGATACGGCGTTCGGCCTCGTCGCGCATCCACTGGCCGTAGTAACGCACGTCTTCGGCCAGGCCTTGGGCGCCGTGCCAGAAGCCGAGGGATGTGGTGGTGGTGTTTTCCCCCTCTCCCCGACCCTCTCCCTCCGGAGGAGAGGAAGTAGTGGTGGAGACATCTCCCTTAGGGGGCGGTTCAACCTGATTATTCGCGGCCAGGGTTTGCTGGCGGGACTTGGTGTTGACCGGTGGCCTGCCGGCAAATTTCGGCGGGATTTCTATCATGGCCTTGTTGATCAGCACTGCTACCGGGTTTAGGTCGCTGGCGTAGGCTTCAAGCCCCAGGCGTTGGGCTTCCAGGGGCAAGGCGCCGCCACCGGCAAACGGGTCGTGGAAGGCCGGCAAGACTTCCGGGTTGAACAGTTCAGCAGCGCGCGGGTGATCGGCATTATCCACGCAGGTCAGGCGCCAGTGTTTACGGATCTCCTGACGCGCCTGTTCCAGTACTTCCTCATTGGTAGTGTTCTCCCATTTCACCAGTTCCTCCAACAGGTCAAACAGGCGCCGGCGTTCCTGACCCTGTTCCGCCTCGGTGGAAAACAACTTGGGACGGGACGATGGATCATCCACCATCTGGGCAAAAATAACCGCCCGCGCCGTTGCCAACGGCTTTCGCGACCACCATAGGTGCAACCCTCGAGGATGAGGGCCGATACCAGGCATTTTTTCGTGAGCGGATACTCGATTTATAGTATCCAATGGTAATGCAACTTCAATCAGTTTCTTACCAGGCATATTTGATAGCTCGACTAAGTCAGGAGTCACAGGGTCAGATGATCCCTGTATCTGATGGTTTGATAAGCATGATGTGACGCGGGATTAAATCTACAGTTTTATGAATACCTTCCCATTCGTCACCTTCAGGCACTTTATATATCAGATTAGTTCTGGAAACCTCCCGAACATCATAAAATTTTTTAAGATCACTCTCAGTAAGTATCACGGCATCATGATCCCATAGCCAATCGAAGTTAAGATTTTCACTTGTTCTGAACTCTAGCCATTCGTATCTCCGTTGATTTTGGTCTGGTTCGATCTCATGTCGCTCTCCTTCGAGAATATCTCTATCCCGGTTTAGTAGTTCGAACCACCACGCGTGGGGACAATCAAACAAACAGTGCCAGGGAAATACGGAGCTGTGGCTGTGTATCCACTCAAAAGTACGACATCCGCGACTCTCTATGGCTTGGCGAATCCGCCAGCTTGGCGCGATCGTACATCCGAGATGCTGTATATTGCTAATTGTCGAACAAAAACGATGTCCATGTTGAAGCGCCAAGCGTCTGCATAACTGCCCCTCTTTCTCCCATGCTACATCTACGGATGAGTTGTATAACAGATAAACAGGAATAGCTCCAGTGTGACGTGAGTAACTCTCAAGAATGTCAATCTGATGGGTATTCGTGCCACTAACTCTGGCATAGAGGTGATCATACCTGCCACTACGGTAGAGTTTCTTTGCCTGAATGGAAAGCGCTATAGATCTTCCACCAATATTAATAATAATTTCCATATCAGTCCCATTGCGCGCCTCCTGTACCTTTGGTGTCTGGAAAAGTCTGACCCCCTCCGGCGTATAACGTGCTAAGTCAAGAATAAGAAGGTCTGTGAGCGTCTCCTCTCCGAGACGAACGTTATAGTCCCAAGATTGTTTAATGCGTTCCCAAGTATCAATAGAGATGCGTTTGGCGGGAGTCATGTTATATTATTTCGTTTTTTATAGCACAAGCGGAAGCTGATGAAGAATCATCCACCATACGGCCGAAGATTCCTGTATACCGCAGCCACGTCAAGATAAACAAAAACGTGCTGAACCCGAAGTTGCCTCAGTCTTGAATTTGAATGATAGAAAAAAACCCACACTAAAAATATTGACATCCATATCTGCTTGGAGATAATAACCATACCCCCGACGATAGTATCGTCGGCCCGACGCCCCGTAGTTGAGGGGCGTCTCTCTTTTTTTGCCCACCGGAAGGATAGAAGCACTGGTCCGTTTCCCGTTAAAGAGTGTTTCTAAGCGTATCTGGTGGTTCAATCAAGGCTGGTGTTACAGGCTCTATATCATAACGTCTTACGTCCCCTGAACGGGTGATGCCGGCAATAAACGGCGCACATTCACGTGCTGCAAAATTTCGTATTCGGCTATGGTATTTTACGAGAATTTCCGCAAGTTCATGCCCAGTCTGATTTTTCGCACGGATAACTATCACGCGTGCTCCGTACTCTTTAATGGCGCTTATCTCAGCAGTACGATAACGAATTTGCTTGTCCTTGGTCAGTCCAATCCATCCGCGGGAACTGGTCAGTCTTATCCAGTCTTCATCCGGTGCATCAAGCGGCAAGTGATCGTCATGTATTTCTACTTGATGGCCGGCCTTGCGTAGTGCCTTGGCAATAATATTGTTGCCCAGGTTACGATCAAGGAAAAGAACGATGTTATCAGGCTGCCGCTCTGAGTTCGCACCGGATTGCTTCTTGGATCTCTGTTTCCTGGCGTTCATAGTCCATTGCCAATTCCGCGATCGTCTCACCAGCCTTGTATCGCTCAGCGATTATCTCAGTGGCAAGGCCGGTTCCTGAGATAACGGGCCGTCCTGCAGACAATGCCGGGTCAATGACGACTATTGCAGGAGCGGCGTTGCCAATATGACTGCGTGTGAATGGATAAAGTTTTATGGGAATTCCATTCGAGTCCCGTTTGATGCGTTCTAATGCAGCCTGCATAACCTCACGCATGGCCAACTGACCTTCCATACTGATATTGACCAGCTTCCCGTATTGCTCTATGAACAGGTCCAGCCCATCTGTTTGAAGTTGTTTGCTGAGCAGCGGGTGTAGCTTTTCAGATCCATTGCAGGTATTTTCCTGAAGGTAGTCAATGGCGCTACGAACTTTGTGCATGGGCACGGTGTGTTTACGGCGAATAGCTGCAAGCACATGAAGTTCAACGAGATTGAGAAACGAGAGCGCGACAGGGTTGAGAGCCGCCGCTTCAATCAGAGCCGGGGAAGAATCTCTGCCCATAGCCCAATAACGAACCGTCGACTTGGGGAGATTCAGGTAATGCGCTACCTCAGCAACGGAGTACGCCGGGAGTTCGCGAAGATTGAACCGATTATTGTCTGCTTGCTTCACCATTGGAGTTATCAATAACTTGACGCAGTTTAGCACAAATGGATGATCCGAGATCAGACATACAAGGTTATCGAGTCAAATCATCCTGTGAACCTTGAGCCAATCGCGCAAGGCGTTATTCATGCGTGACTGCCAGCCCTTGCCGGTAGCCTTGAATGCCTGTATCACGTCCTGGTCGTAACGAACCGTCAGAGATTGCTTGGTAATTTCGGCCTTCGGACGGCCACGCCGAACAAGCCTGTCTCCGATAAACTCGTCGGCACGCTCAAAAAAATCATCCGTCAGTTCCGGTGCATCATCCGGGTCGGTCCAGTTGGTGGCTGCATCGCGTTTATTCACTTTAAAAGGATATTTATGCCAAACCTTCCAGGCAAACTCTTCTGGAATTGATTATTTTGTCGATGTATTTTGCCCGGCATTCATCCAAGAGGCTCTCATTGATTTCATTATGCTCAATTTCCATGATAATGCGAGAGTCATCAACAAATTGATTCACGTCGAATAATTCAATTTGTGTATTTTTGCTGAAGCCCAGAACATGGTTTTTCTCTTCTATCACCAGATAAACCATTTCAAATTTTCTCCGTATTCTTCCCCTCAACAGTTGCAGTTCATTTTGTCCATCAAATTCTCTGTTCAGAATTTTATCTACAAGCGCATCATACTCATTTATCTCAGTCAGCAACGTTTCCACCAATCGGGATTTTTTGCCTTGTAACAACTGTTCTTCATCTACCTTATGCTTGTGGAAATAGTAAAAGAAACCCAGCAATACGCCGCTTAAAGCGGTAAATGTTCCTGATATGGAACCAACAATGATGTAGTAATTCCTCAAACCGGTGATATCGAGTTTAGAGACAACCGCCGAAGTATACAAAGAAGCTGAATAAAACGGTTGGATGAAATAGTGATAAAACAGCCAAACTACACCCAAAAAAACAACGGCAGCCATGCCAACAACAACGTTCCTTATTTTCATCTTGAATAGCCTGATTTCAGTTCCTGTTCAATAATCAACTCCTGGACACTTGATATATTCTTGAAACGTATTTTCTTTTTCAACTGTTGCGGCGTTGCGTATTTGTATTTCATAAAATAGGCAAATGCTTCATTTGCAAACGATGGGCCTATTTTTTTCACATTCTCAAAGTTGAAAACGATGGTGATTTTGTCGTCTTTCCAGATATCTTCCTTATCTAAATCACACAAGTACTCATTCCTGAACTGCTCGGCTGTGTGTCGACCATCACCCTGATACTTGTTCCGGTTTGCCAATCGGTGATAAAACTCTTTGCCAACGTCTACTTCTTTCATAAAACACCTCTCACGGGTATACTAAAATAATACAGAGTGCCTGCAAATATCCGGTTTTCTCTGGAGCCAACCTTTGCAAGGTTACCATTCTCATCTCTGAACGCATATCCATAATGGGATAGTATTGAAAATTTAATCCCTAGATCCTTACAAGTTTTGATTATTCGTTTCAATCCATTACCTCTCCTTGCGCCCCTCTCATAACTGTGACGGATAATGCCAGGAGTTTTTAAGGAGGCGTCATAAGCGCCGCTTACGTTTTCCTGCATTGCAATTTCTATAAATTCGCCATCATTCCTATTTGAGGGACTTACTTTTTGTTTGAAGTATTCACTTTGTGGTCCGGTGATCAAAGTATTTTTCAATCCAACACCATTATCGGCGATGTTTAATGAAATAATTTGATGAGTGGGATGATATTGAGCCATAATCCACCAGCCTTTATCCTGCAGCGAAACTCCATGCTCTTGAACGTTCGCAAACACCTCTGTTAACACTATGCTGTTGAATAATTCTATGTCATCCTCGCCGTAATTGCCATGTCGTCTCAGGAGTTCGCAAATTTCTATTTCGCGACTTTCAACATTTCTTTGATTCTTCTCACGCCTAATCTTGATTGTTTCAGCCTCAGTATAGGGTTGCCTATGATGATAGGATTGGCGTTCAACGTAATCGTAAAAACCACAATGCTGTAAATAAGCATTTACATCCGGCAGTGATGAGTCGTTTGACCCGATCCGCGGCACCATCCGTCGCTTTTGATGGGTCGTTTCTGTCCATTGTTCTATCCATTGCTTTAGCGAGCAAAATAACGTAATAGCGCTAGGCCACACTCTTGGACATTCGTGAATATCAATAAATAGCTCCTTTGTGTCAAAGTCAATTGTTTCACATGCTTTTTCGAGAAAATAATCTATATTCTGATCACTCTCTAATCCAAACTCCTGATTTACTTTAACTACAGTTTGTGCTCCATTTGAATAAGTAAATTTATTGAACAATTTTTTTTGTATCTCGTTTCTCTTAACGCGAAGAGTCCGAATTTTTTTCGTTGTTTTTAATTCAGCCCTTTTCCTCCTTTTCTTGTAGGTATTTGATTTTGAAATGCGGTATAGTTTTTTATACCTTTTTTGGTTCTGGCGAATATAAAATTCTTGCAGCTTCCTTGATAATTTCTTCATTTCAAGCTTCCTTAGCTTGAGCTATCATGTATATCAATTTCATCTGTTCTATCGTTTTCTCTTCAAAACCCTCATGCTCATGGTTCTGTACACCTCGACGAAATATAACTCAAGCCGAGACGGAATTAATTGTGCCCCCAGAATTTACGCAACAAATATACTCATAGTGCCCCGACACAGATAAGATCTCCAACCCGACGACCCGCTAAGGGACGTCTCTTTTTTCATCCTGAAATATTCCAGGAACATCAGGATGAAAAATGCGTGCGGAAACCACCTCGTTTCTGGAGATGACGATTTGGAAATCTTCGTATTGCAATCCCGAAACATTTTCAAGTGAGCTCTTGATTGCATCTGTATAATTGGTCGTGATTTTCAGATCCAGAGTATCTTTGTCCCGATAACCACTGGCCAAGGGAATAAGCGCAATATCTGGTTCGCCGTGTCTTGTTATTTCACTCCCAAGAATTAGCCCTATGTAAGACTTCCTGCTCTTTAATGAAAGCTCAACAAATTCTTGCTCTTTAACGGACTTCGCCAGAAGCAGGTCCAGGCGGTAGCCATTCTTTTCTGCTATGTGTGCAGCGGACTTTTCTCGATCGTAGAATCTGTTGCCCACAAGTGGTAACACAACCCCTGATAGGGCACTGCCGATGAACGGGGCAGAGTTGGAAGCCAGTGCTGAAGATATAAATATCTCATTGTCGGCTATGCATAGCTTCAGAAGAAAAATTATCATTTGTGCAAAGACAAATAATAACCCGCCGGCAATCGCAGACTGAAAAAAAACATGGTATCCCGAAGCCCTGAGCACATTATAATTTGAGTAATGCAGGTGAGTAAGCAACCAGTAGCCGCTCAGGACGGGAACAAGATACATACCAAAATCCATGAGTTACTGCTCCCCAGGAAAAAAACTGCTATGTTGCTCTCCTAGGACCGTCTCTCAGTGGCAGCAGGTTTGTCCTGTTTGAAAAACTGCGCCATTTTATTCACCGCGTCCTGACCTCTTTTACTTTTCAGTAGTTCATCCGCCTTGACGTACATTGTTCCTGAGTTCGTGAAATAGACATCGGGCCGTTCCTTCTGTGCACTATCTGACATAATCTCCTCCGGTAAAACACATGTGTAATTGCCAACTCTAGATCATTTTTTGTGGTCTTTCAATGGTGGACTCATAATTGCCATTTACTCAACTCGGCGCTTCCGCCCCGGCAAGCAGTTCGTTGAAGTCATAGTTGACGCTGGTAGCGCCGGTGTCCGGTTCCTTGTGGAAAGGTTTGCGCAGGTAGTGGACGTTGTGCCGATCGTCTTCCAGGAACTCGACGATGGCGAGGATGTAGTCATCGGGTTTGTTAAGTGAGAAATTTATCTCGTTGCGCGTTACGGTGATGTTTGGCGCGCCGGTAACTCTGCCCTTGACTTCGATGAAGCGCAGGCGACCGCTGTTGGGAATGGCGCTTTCTATGTCGTAGCCCAGTTTTTCGGTTTCGCGGTCTATCGGGATAAAACCCAGTGACCGTTCCGTTTCCATGACAATGATGCGGGCACGGGCTGCAGCGGCCTGGGTGTCTTTGGTATGGGCAGGTGATGGTTGAGCCCGGCCTGTTACCTTGTCGATAAGTCCCTGGGGGAGTACCAGTGCGCCGCCCAGAGTCACCGGAGGGAGCGGGGAAATTTGCGCTTCCAGCGTTAATTGTTCCATACGCTTGTCCAACCTGGCTTGCAGCACGTCCGCTCGTTTACGCGCTTCGCCGGAGTTCAGGCGGGCGCCGCTTTTGCCGGCCTGTTCCTGCAACTTGAGGTTTTCCGCGCGGCGGTCCCAGTAGGCGATTTCCCTGGTCAGTCGCTCCTTCACGGCCGCTTCGGTTTTTGCTATCAAGGACAGCTTTGCCTCCCGCACTTCCCGCAGGTGTTCAGGCACGACGTGTTCGATGGTATAGCGCAGGAGGGTGTCTTCCAGAGAGCGATCGATCCAGCGGCACTCAGCGCGTGCCAGGATTTGTCCGGGTTCGGGGTCGGTATCGTTTAATGGACGGTAATCCAGGTAGGGGGCATTGTGCAGGTGGGCGACATTGCCCTGTTCATCGGTCTCCACGTATAAAATCCGCTTGGATATAACCCGGCGTTCGCCGGAACGGGTCAGGCTGGCATCCTGTATGGCGTGTTCGAGATAAAACAGCACGCGCGGTTTCATCCCTGTATCGCGCTCATCTACCAGTACCGCGCCGCGCCGCAACAGTCCCCGGTCACGTTCGAGTACCAGGTCGGTCAGCGCATCCAGCAACGGATGGCCTGGGCAGACCAGGGCTGCCAGGGGATGACCCGGCAGCGTTACCAGGGATTTATCAAAGGTAATGCGTTCATACCGGGACTGTATCCGAACCCCGGCGCCTTTCAGTCTGTCCCGGTTCTTCAGGACAGCCGGCACGTGGGTAATTTCATAACGCCGTGTTTCGCGCTGTCTCAGCGTCCCGCCCATTGCCTGAAATGCCTCGCGCAGGAACGACTCGATAAAATATGGTTGCAACCGTCGTAGTTGCGCGCGTTCCATCTGTTCCCGCACACGCTGCACCCGACTGGTATCCATGACGTCCTGCGCCAAGGCATGGTCTTCCAGCAAATCCAGTATCTTGTCCCGGTCCAGGGCGTCACCCAGCGCGGTAGTGAGGCGAGCGCGCACTTCCGGTTGCTCGCCGTAACGGATCGCTTCCACGATGAGCTCGCGCAACGGCCGGCCGTCAAAATGCAGTTTTCCCAACACGTCGAACACCTGCCCACCCAAGGCATTGCGCGCCTGCTCCAGTTTATCCAGCAGGGTGCGGTACACGTCACCTTCGCGAGTGTCATCGGCGACCAGATTCCACAGGTGGCAGACCTCGGTCTGGCCAATACGGTGCACGCGCCCGAAGCGTTGTTCAATCCGGTTCGGGTTCCAGGGCAGGTCGTAGTTTACCATCAGGTGGGCGCGTTGCAGGTTAATGCCTTCGCTGGCCGCGTCGGTCGCGATCAACACCTGCACTTGGGGGTCGTTGCGGAAAGCGTCCTGGGCGTTGTTGCGGTCTTCCCGTTTCATTCCGCCGTGGATCAGGACTACCGCTTCCGGCCTGCCCTGAAACGTGGTGATGCGTTGTTGCAGATACGTCAAGGTATCCCGGTGCTCGGTGAAGATCACCAACTTCTGGCGCGGTGAGGGCTGAGGCTCAGGGATTTTACTGGCGCCGTAAGGCAGTTCCGGTTCACCGATGCGATTCCCGATGCCGGACGGTGTGAAAATTTTCTCCAACAGGCCGATTAGCTGGTTCCACTTGGCATCAACACCACTATTGCGCACCCGGGCAGCCAGTGCTTCCAGTTGTTTCAGTGCCTCGATCTCCGCTTTCAGTTCGGCAATGGAACTTGCCGCGGTGGCCTGGTCGAGTATCTGTTCTTCTTTTGCTTCTATTTCATCACCCGGCGCATCCTCCAGGTCTTCCAGATCATCCTTGCCCAGGTGCGCTGCCGGTGACATGTAATCACCAGCGCCGAGTCCCTTGCGTTGCAGCGTCTCAAGTTCGAGCAGGCGACCTTCAAGACGCTCCCGACGGCGGCGCAAGGATTGATAAATGGCCTCCGGTGAGGAGGCAAGGCGGCGTTGCAGGATGGTCAGGGCGAAACCAACCGTGCCGGCACGGGTGCCGTTGCTCAGTGCCTCGGCACGGTTGAACTCTTCCTTGACGTAATTGGTAACTGCTTCGTACAGGCTAGCCTCAGCATCGGATAACCGGTAGGACACCGTGTAGGCGATACGTTCCGGGAACAGCGGGGTGCCATCGAAGCGCAGCAATTTCTCCTTGACCATGCGTCGCATCAGGTCGGATACGTCCGTCGCGCCGGCCTCGTTGCGCAAGCGGCCCTCAAAGCGGTCACTGTCCAGCAAGGCCATGAACAGCCGGAAGTCCTCCTCCTTGCCATTATGCGGTGTTGCCGTCATCAGCAGGAAGTGTCGGGTGATACCGGATAACAGTTGTCCCAGGTGGTAACGTTTCGTGTACTTAATCTCGTTGCCAAAATACCGGGCCGACATCTTGTGCGCCTCATCACACACTATCAGGTCCCAACCGCAATCCGGCGCTTGCAACTTGTTCTGCACGTCCTCGTCGCGGGAGAGTTTATCCAGGCGGGCAATGGCCAGGTCGGTTTCCTTGAACCAGTTGCCGCTGCGTGCGCTTTCCAGCTTGTCATTGGTCAGAATCTCGAAGGGCAGTTGGAAGCGGTTGTCCAGTTCATCCTGCCACTGCTCGGCCAGGCTGCCGGGACAGACGATCAAGCAGCGTTCCAGGTCACCGCGCGCCATCAGTTCCTTGATAAGCAGTCCGGCCATAATGGTTTTACCGGCCCCCGGATCATCAGCCAACAGGAAGCGCAGGGGTTGGCGCGGCAGCATCGCTTCATACACTGCGGTGATCTGGTGTGGCAGCGGGTCCACCACGGAACTGTGTACTGCCAGCAGCGGGTCGAACAGGTGGGCAAGACGGATGCGCATGGCTTCGGATACCAGGCGAAAGCGGGCACCGTCTCCATCGAAACTCCAAGGCCGCCCGACCTTGACGACTTCCAACCGATCCTGGTCCTGGCGGTACAGTATCTCGTTACCCACCTTCCCGGAAGACGTTTTATAGGTCAACTCCAGTGCATCGGAACCGAACCAGCGCGCGTTCACTACGGTTACGCTCTCGTTGGTGAGAATGCCGTTGATAGTTGCGTTGCCCTTGAGGTCTTCGAGTTTCACCAGCCTGCACTCCGTTCACATCATCAGCAGACAAATCACGCGTTCAACGCCCCCACCAGTTGCGTGACATTGTCCAATCCGTGCTCGTCCAGGTACTGCATAATGCCGGCGTTGATCTTGTTACACACCAGCGGGTCGTAGAACAGGGCGGTGCCGATGCCGAGGGCGCTGGCGCCGGCGAGGAGGAATTCCAGGGCATCGTTGGTCGTGGTGATGCCGCCCTGCCCTATTATCGGGATGTTCTGTTCCCGGCATACCTGGTAGACCTGCCAGGTTCTGAGCAGGGCGATGGGCTTGATGGCCGGGCCGGATAATCCGCCCTGGCCCGTGCCGATGACGGGTGTGCGCGTGTCCAGGTCCAGCGCCATGCCGGTGACGGTGTTGATCACCGCCAGCGCGTCACTGCCGGCGGCAATGCACTGGCGGGCGTTTTCCACGATGTCGGTCTGGTTTGGCGACAGCTTGGTGATCAGCGGCTTGTCGGTCTCGTGCCGGCACGCGGCCACCACCTGCGCCGACATCTCCGGGTAGTTGCCGAAGCTGACGCCGCCCTCCTTGACGTTGGGGCAGGAGATATTGATCTCAATGGCGTCGATGGGTGAGTCATGGAAAATACGGGTGACTTCGGCGTATTCCTCTATGGTGGAACCACAGATATTGGCGATGAACCGGGTTTCGGAAAAGTCCAGTTTGGGCAGGTAGTCATCCACCACTGCGCGCGCGCCGGGATTTTGCAGGCCGATGGAGTTCAACATACCCATGTACGTTTCGGCAATACGATGCGGCGGGTTGCCGAGACGCGGCGCCAGCGTCGTGCCCTTCAGGCAGAGCGCGCCGGCGTCCCGGTTGGAGAATCCCTGGACCCGGGTATATTCCTCGCCAAAACCGACGCAGCCGGAAAGTAACACCAACGGTGTATTGAAACGCAGGCCGCAGAAGTCGGTGGCGAGTTTTCCGTAAGGATTTGACATGGATGTACAGGATATACAGGATATACGAGATAAAACAGTAAAAAGTTTAATAAAGGAACCATCTAAACATGCCATCCTTGGCATTTTAGAGGTGCCCTTAATACAGATCAGGCTATAATTCCGTGCACTCATGAACAACGATGCTTTTGTAAAATTCTCGGAAGTCAGCAAGAGTTATGACGGCCACACGTTTTCGGTGCAGGACTTCAGCCTGAGCGTCGATCACGGTGAATTCGTTACCCTGCTGGGACCGTCCGGGTCCGGCAAGACTACCTGTCTGAAGATGCTGGCCGGCTTCGAGGAGCCGAATCGCGGCGAGATCTGGCTGAACGGCCGGCCGGTCAACCAGGTCAAGCCCTGGAAGCGCAACATCGGCGTGGTGTTCCAGCACTATGCGCTGTTCCCCCACATGAATATCGCGGAGAATCTTGCCTTCCCCTTGCAGGCGCGGGGCATCGCCAAAGACCGGATCGAAAGCCAGGTCCTGCGCGCGCTGGAGATGGTACAGCTACAGGATTTCGCCGCACGGCGCCCCGCGCAGTTGTCCGGCGGCCAGCAGCAGCGGGTCGCCATTGCCCGCGCGCTGGTGTTCGAACCCGACCTGGTATTGATGGATGAACCCCTGGGCGCGCTGGACCGGCGTTTGCGCGAAGAGATGCAGTACGAGATCCGCAACTTGCAACAACGGTTGGGGGTGACGATGATCTACGTGACCCATGACCAGAACGAGGCCATGGTGCTGTCGGACCGGGTGGTAGTAATGGAGCAGGGCCGTATCTGCCAGATAGCCTCGCCGGAAGCCTTGTATGAGGAACCGCAACGCCTGTTCGTGGCCAATTTCATCGGTGAGAACAACCAGCTTGAGGGCCGGATTGTCGATTACAGCCCCGCTGAATGCCACGTCGAAGTGGCAGGGCAAATCGTGCGGGCGTTCCCGGTGGCCGTCAATGAAAACGATGCACAAACCTGTCTCACTATCCGCCCGGAGCGGGTGTCGTTGAACCCGGCTCCCGGCCTGTATCCGAATTACTTTGAAGCTGAAGTGGAAGATATTATTTTCATGGGCGATTACCTGCGCATCCACGCCACGTTGCTCGGGCAGGCGCAGTTTATTGTCAAGATCCCCAATATCATCGGCCACGGCGGCATCCTGCCAGGGGATACCGTTACCCTGGGCTGGCTGGTCACCGATTGCCGGGCGCTGGATGCCGGGGGTTCGGAATGAGCGACTGTCGTCATGACCGGCTAGTACTAATGCCGAACAAACAGGAGAAAACCAGATGAACACCATCAAGACATCAATCTGTCTCATTACCATCCTGGCCGTGACTGGCGCGGCCATTCCGGCCGGTGCCCAGGAAGACGACTTCATCACCGTGGTGTCCTGGGGCGGTTCCTATGCCAGGAGTTCCGTGAAGGCGTACCATAAGCGCTTTGTGCAGGAAACCGGCATTCAAATCAAGTTGGACGAGTACAACGGCGGACTGGCCCAGATCCGGGCGCAGGCCGAGACCGGCAACGTCTCCTGGGACGTGGTCGATATGGAAGCGGGCGATGCGCTACTGGGCTGTGACGAGGGACTACTGGAAACGGCGGACTACGACACTCTTCCGGCGGCCCCTGACGGCACTCCGGCGGCAGACGATTTTCTGGATGTCTATGATATCGAGTGTGCTACAAAAAGCATCATCTACAGTACGGTCTATGCCTATAACGACACCCGGTTCCCCAAACAGAAGCCGGCGACCATGGCGGACTTCTTCGACCTGGATAAATTTCCGGGACGCCGGGGCATGCGCCGAGCGCCCAACAGTAACCTGGAATTTGCCCTGGTAGCGGACGGAGTGCCGGCAGGTGAGGTCTATGAAGTCCTGTCCGGCGAGGACGGCATTGCCCGCGCGTTCCGCAAACTGGACTCCGTCAAGGACCAGGTGGTCTGGTGGGAAGCCGGCGCGCAGCCACCACAGATGCTGGCCGATGGCGAGGTTGTGATGAGCACGGCTTTCAATGGTCGTATCTTCAATGCCTGGGCGCTGGAAAACCAGCCGCTGACCATTGTCTGGGACGGCCAGGTGCTAGCTACCTCATACCAGGCAATCGTCGCCGGTACGCCCAAACTGGAACTCGCCCGGCAATTTATCGCGTTCGCGACCAGCACCCGGTCGCTGGCCAACCTCACCAAGTACATTTCCTACGGCCCCTTGCGCCACTCGTCCCTGGCGTTGGTGGACAAACACGAGGAGACCGGCATAGCGATGGAACCACACCTGCCCAACGCGCAGCAGAACATGGCCAACGCCGTGCATGAAGACCCGGAATGGTGGGCCGACAACCAGGACGAAATGAACGAACGTTTTGCTGCCTGGCTTATTAGATAATTAGGAATTACGAATTAAGAATTAGGAATTAGAGTGCTTGCAATAACAATGATAACAGCAGCAGCCGCAGGCGGCACACTTTAAATAATTAGGAATTGGGAATTAGAATGCTTGCCATAACAACAGCCGCCACAGGCGGCACATTCATTCTTAATTCCTAATTCTTAATTCCTAATTCTTAAGCGGCACATCCATTCCTAATTCTTAATTCCTGATTCTTAAAAAGCAATGCTGCACAACTCCCGCACCACTGCCGTATTGCTGACACTGCCCCTGACCGCGTTTATCCTGGTCACGTTTGTGGCGCCGCTGGGCAGTATGTTTATGCGCAGCTTTTATGACCCCCTGGTGGCGGACATTATGCCCGAGACCGTTGCCGCGCTGGCGCAATGGGATGGCAACGACCTGCCGTCGGAACGGGTGTACGCACTGGCGGCGCAGGAACTCGGCAAGGCGCGGGAGGCGAAGACCATCGGCAAGCTTGCCACCCGGCTGAACCGGGACACGTCCGGGCTGCGCAGCGTGATCACGCGTACCGGCCGGGGATTGAAGCGCAAGGGCGAACCGCCCTGGTCCGCTGCCCTGCCGGCCCTGCACGCGGCCTGGGGCGAGCCGGCAATCTGGCAAGCGCTGGCGCGCACCGGGGCGCGGGTCACGCCGGTGTACTACCTGAACGCCCTGGACCTGACCTTTGGCAACGACGGGAACATTGTCCGCCAGCCTGAGGAACGCCGCATCTACACCATCCTGTTCATCAAGACCATCCGCGTCAGCCTCACCATCACCTTGCTGTGCCTGCTGATCGGCTATCCCGTGGCCTACCTCATTGCCCATGCGCCACCGCGCCAGGGCCGCCTGCTGCTGGTGCTGGTGCTGGTGCCGTTCTGGACATCGCTGCTGGTGCGCACCACGTCCTGGATCGTGCTGTTGCAGCAACAGGGGGTGGTCAACGACCTGCTGGTGTGGCTGGGACTGGTCCCGGACGCACAACGGCTGACCCTGATCCATAACATGACCGGCACCCTGGTGGCGATGACGCACGTACTGCTGCCGTTCATGATCCTGCCGCTTTATTCGGTGATGCGCGGCATCCCTGCGGTGCAGATGCAGGCGGCCCAGTCGCTGGGCGCGTCCTGGCCCAGGGCGTTTTACCGGGTCTACCTGCCGCAGTCCCTGCCGGGGGTGGGCGCCGGTTGCCTGCTGGTGTTCATCCTCGCCATAGGCTACTACATCACGCCGGCGCTGGTGGGCGGACAAAGCGGCCAATTGATTTCCAATTTCATCGCCTACCATATCCAGAACTCACTCAACTGGGGACTGGCCGCGGCGCTGGGCTGTGTCCTGTTTGTTGCGGTACTGCTGTTGTTCCTGCTCTATGACCGAGTGCTGGGGTTGGACCGGATGAAACTCGGATAAAACATTAATGAAATTTACCTTAGATTCCGGAAAACTGGTGTTGCGGCTGTTCTGCGGCCTGGCCTTCCTGTTCCTGGTGGCGCCGATACTGGTGATTATCCCCCTGTCGTTTAACGCGGAGCCGTATTTCACTTTTACCAGAGGCATGCTGGAACTGGACCCGGCCGCGTATTCCCTGCGCTGGTACGAGCAGGTTATCCTGGGTGAACAGTGGCAAAACGCCGCGCTGAACTCGCTCATTATCGGTGTCTCGGCAACCGTTCTGGCCACCACGCTGGGCACGCTGGCGGCTCTGGGCCTGTCCAGCCCGGCCCTGCCCTGGCGCCGTCCGCTCACCGCGCTGCTGATCTCCCCCCTCATTGTGCCTATTATTATCAGCGCCGCGGGCATGTTCTTCTTCTACTCCAGCCTGAACCTGACCCAGACTTACAGCGCGTTGATCCTGTCCCACGCGGCCCTGGGCGCGCCGTTCGTGGTGATCACGGTGACCGCCTCCATGGCCGGCTTCAATCGCGAACTGCTGCTGGCGGCTGCCAGCCTCGGCGCCGGACCGGTGCGCAGCTTCTTCAAGGTGCAGCTTCCCATCATCAGCCCCGGCGTCATCGCCGGCGCCCTGTTCGCGTTTGCCGCCTCACTGGATGAAGTGGTGGTCGTGCTGTTCATGGGCGGCATCGAGCAACGCACCATCCCCAGGGAAATGTGGTCCGGCATCCGCGAAGAGATCAGCCCTGCTATCCTCGCCGCGGCGACGTTTTTGATCCTGGTCGCAGTATTGCTGTTGATCACCGTGGAGTTGCTGCAGCGACCTGGGAAAAGCAGGGGTGGGAATTAAGAATTAAGAATTAGGAATTACGAATTAGGGATGTCACGTAACAGTGTGCTTTGATCCAACTTGCGGAAGACATAAGATGTATTCAAAAACCGCCGCCACAAGCAGCACATTCATTCCTAATTCCTAATTCCTAATTCTTAATTCCTAATTCTAACCCGTTTCAGATGTGGGTTCCCGGCTCAACAGTTCATGTACTGCCTGTTTCGGAGTGAGTCTGCCGTCTATGACGTTCAAGACCTGCTCGCTGATGGGCATGTCAACTCCGTACTTCTCTGCCAGGGCACAGACGACGCGGGTGGTATGCAGGCCCTCAACCGCCTGGCCGATGTCTGCCAGGGCCTGTTCCGGACTGCTGCCGCGGGCCAGCGCCAGGCCGAAGCGGCGGTTGCGGGATTGGTCATCGGTACAGGTCAGCGCCAGGTCGCCCAGGCCGGCCAGGCCCATGAAGGTGTCACGCCTGCCTCCCAGCGCCAGGCCCAGACGCATGATCTCGGCCAACCCCCGGGCGATCAGCGCGGCGCGGGTGTTGGCGCCGTAGCGCAGGCCGTCGGCAATCCCGGCAGCAATGGCCATAACGTTCTTCACCGCGCCACCCACCTGCACGCCGACGATATCGTCATGGGTGTAGGTCCTGAACGTCTCGCAATGGAATAACGCCGAGAACCCGGCGGCCACGGCCGGATTTTGCGCAGCGATGGTGACCGCAGTGGGCAAGCCTTCGGCTACCTCTCGTGCAAACGACGGCCCGGACAACACCGCGACCGGCACACCGGGCAGGTATTGCTCCACCAGCAGGTGGTTCAAACTCAGGGTATTCGGCTCGATGCCCTTGCTGGCCAGGCAGATGCTGAAATCCCGCGCCGGCAGGGCTTGCAACTCGGTCAGCACCTGCGTCAGTCCGGCGCACGGGGTCACCAGCAAGACCTGCTTCACTCCTGCCGGCAACGGCGTAAACCGGCGCACGACCGTCAGGGTTTCGGGGAACTCATGGCCGGGGAGATGGTGGTTGTTGCTGCGCTCTGCAAGCAGCCGATCCAGGTGTGCATCAAGGCAATCCCACAGGAACGTCCTGTGCCCGTTGCGTGCCAGCACCAGAGCCAGCGCCGTGCCCCAGGACCCGGCGCCGACAACCATTACCTGGTGCGGTTTGGTGTCTGTCAATGCTGTGTTGCTTGCTGTGCCGCGCGTTTCTGCAGGTGCTGCTGGTACACGGAGTCAAAATTGACCGGCGCCAACAGCAGTTGCGGGAACCCGGCGCGGGTGACCAGGTCAGAAATCATTTCGCGCACAAATGGAAACAGGATGTTTGGACATACGGTTGCCGCCAGGCGCCCGACCATCTCCGTGGGAAAATCGGCCATGAGAAAGATACCGGCCTGCTGCACTTCTGCCAGGTAGATCGTTTTCTCTTCGTGGCTGACCGTCGCGGTGACCGACAAGGTAACCTCGTACAGCTTTTCATCAAGATTGTTCACTGCGTTGGCGATGTCCATGTGCACGGAAGGCTTCCACTGTTCCCGGAATATCTGCGGGGAGGCAGGGGTTTCCAGGGACACGTTCTTAACGTATATTTTCTGTATTTCAAATTGCCCGCGCGACCCTGTTTCTGCCGCCGCCTGTTGGTTTTCCTGCTCCTCTGCCATCGTTTTTCTCCCGGTTATGGTTTATATGGTGGACTGCATCACGCGCGGGTGATCGGCAGGCTGGCATTACGCCATGCCTCCAGGCCGCCCTTCAACGAATAGACTTTCTCAAACCCGGCAAGTTTGAGGATGCGTCCCGCCTTGATGCCGTCCGCGTTGCGGTGGCAACAAAAGATGATCGGGTTGTTCCTGAATTTTTGCAGTTCTTTCTTTCTGTCTTCGAGTTCCGCAGCCGGGATATTACGCGCGTTCAGGATATGCCCTGCGGAAAAATCGGCGCCGCTGCGCAGATCCACCAACAGCGCTTTTTCCTGGTTCAGCAGGCGGGTAACTTCCACCGGCCCGACCTGGGTCAGGCCGGACATTGAAGAACCAAAGATATTCCACAGCAACAAGGCCAGTATCGCGACAAACAGGGATACCAGCCACATGTGATTGGCGATGAATTCGGGTAATTTTTCCATGCAGGTAACAAACCTTGAGCAGCAAATATTATACAGGATCGGGATATCATGTTCTCGTAATTATTTTCAGGCTGTGTATAATTGCGACTTTCTGTAAATATATGCCGCACCGGAGCAGCGGGCGCAAAATACTATTTGTAACTTATTGACCTAGTGCCCTTTCAACCTGATATTGCCATGCGCTTATCCCATCGCCCCATGGTATTGATCATCCTTGATGGTTGGGGCTATTCAGAAACCACCGCTTACAATGCCATCCACAGCGCCAGGAAACCGGTATGGGACCACCTGTGGGACAACTATCCGCATACCCTGCTGAACGCGTCCGGCATGGACGTGGGCCTGCCGGCGAAACAGATGGGCAACTCGGAAACCGGCCACATGAATATCGGTTCCGGGCGCATTGTCGACCAGGAGTTTACCCGTATCACCAAGGCGGTTGAGGACCGCTCGTTCTTTGCCAACCAGGTGTTGAAAGACGCCCTGGCAACTGCTGAGCGCAAGGGACGCGCAGTCCATATCATGGGCCTGCTGTCGCCGGGCGGGGTACACAACCACCAGGAACACATCTTTGCCCTGCTGGAGTTTGCCGCACAGTATGACGTGCGTGAAATTTACCTGCACGCGTTCCTGGACGGCCGGGACACGCCACCGAAGAGCGCGGAAGAATACATGGATGAGGCGTACCTGAAAATGATGGAACTGGGCAAGGGCCGCTTCGCCAGCGTGATCGGACGTTACTATGCCATGGATCGCAACAACCAGTGGGAGCGGACCGAGGCTGCTTACCGGCTGATTACCGCGGCGGAGGCGGAGTACGAGTCGGTCGACGCGTTCATCGCGGTGGACATGGCCTACGCCCGCGGCGAGACGGATGAATTCGTCAAACCCACCGCGATCGTGCCGCGCAACGGCAACGCGGCGCGCATCGAAGCCGGCGACGTGGTCATCTTCAGCAATTATCGGGCAGATCGGGCGCGACAACTGGCCGAGGCCTTCACCGCACCGGATTTCGATGCGTTCGCGCGCGGCAACCCTCTCGACCTGAGCGCATTCATCAGCATGACGGAATACCGCGCGGATTTCGATTTTCCCGCGCTGTTCCCGCCGGCCCGGTACAGGAACGTACTGGGTGAGTACCTGGCCGATACGGGCCTGACACAGTTACGCATCGCGGAAACGGAAAAATATGCTCACGTCACGTTCTTCTTCAACGGCGGCGAGGAGCGCGTGTTCAAGGATGAAGATCGCATCCTGGTGCCCTCCCCCGCGGTCGCCACCTACGACCTGTGCCCGGAAATGAGTGCGCCGGAGGTGACGGAACGGCTCAGCGCGGCCATCGCCGCGGAAAAATATGACGTGGTCATCTGCAACTTTGCCAACGCGGATATGGTCGGCCATACCGGGGACTTCGACGCGACCGTGAAGGCCATTGAAACCATCGACGACTGCCTGGGTAAAATCCTTGAGCAGACCCGGCGCGTAGGTGGTGAAATGCTGATTACCTCCGACCACGGCAACGCCGAGCAGATGCGCTCGTTCATCACGGAAAAAATCAGGGAACAGGCACATACGGCCCATACCAGCAATCTGGTGCCGCTCATCTATGTGGGCCGCCCTGCGGAGGTCACACCCAGCGCCACCGCGGCCCTGTGCGACGTGGTGCCGACCCTGCTGTACCTCATGGACATGGAAAAACCACCGGAAATGACCGGCAACGCCTTGTTCAGGCTATCGAGTTGAATATGACTATGAACAACCTAAAACTAATTTGCTTCTGCCTGCTGTTTACCACCCTGTGCCTGCGTGCTGAAACTCCTGCGGATACTGCAACGGGGGAACTGCCCGTCGATGAGATCAGGACGTTTGCCGAAGTGTTCACCAAGATCAAGAAAGACTACGTGGAAGAGGTAGCAGACCGGGAACTGCTGGAAAGCGCGATCCGGGGCATGCTGCAGGGCCTGGACCCGCATTCCACCTACCTGGATGAAGAAGCCTACCTGAACCTGCAGGAAGGCACCACGGGCGAGTTCGGCGGCCTGGGGATTGAAGTGGGCATGGAAGACGGGTTCATCAAGGTCATCTCGCCGATTGACGACACGCCGGCGCAGCAAGCGGGCTTGCAGGCCGGCGACCTGATCATCCGCCTGGATGACACCCCGGTAAAAGGGATGTCCCTGAATGACGCGGTGGCGCGCATGAGGGGCGAACCGGGCACTGATATTACCCTGACTATTATCAGGGACGGCGCGGAAAAACCGCTCAAGGTCACCATTACCAGGGACGTGATCAAGGTAAAAAGCGTCAGGACGCGAACCCTGGAACCCGGCTTTGGTTACCTGCGTATCTCACACTTCCAGTCCCGCACCGCGGAAGACGCCAGAGCCGCGCTGCAACAACTGAAACAGGACAACGGCGGGAAACTGGACGGCTTGATCCTGGACCTGAGAAACAATCCCGGCGGCATCCTCAGCGCGGCGGTGGGTGTGTCCGACCTGTTCCTGGACTCCGGACTGATTGTTTACACGGAAGGCCGCATCGACGATTCAAAGTTGAGTTTCAACGCCAAACCGGCCGAACTGCTGGATGGCGCACCCATTGTGGCGCTGGTAAACGCCGGTTCCGCCTCCGCCTCCGAGATCGTGGCGGGCGCGCTGCAAGACCACAAACGCGGCATCATCATGGGACAGCAGACCTTCGGCAAAGGGTCCGTGCAGACAGTGCTGCCGGTATCCAATGCCGCGGCCCTGAAGCTGACCACCGCGCGCTATTACACCCCGTCAGGCCGCTCCATACAGGCTTCCGGCATCGAACCCGACGTCATCCTGGACCGCGTCAAGGTCGAATCCCTGGCGGATGATGAGTCGCCCTTCATCACCGAGGACAACCTCAGGCGACGCCTGGACAACGACAACGGGGAGCAACAGGACGAAGCTGATGAGACCGCGACAACAGAGCAGGAAAGCGCGGCGATCCTCAGCGCGGACTATGCCCTGCAACAAGCCCTGAACGTCTTGAAGAGTTTGCAGATCCTGGGGTCAGAGTAAGAAATTCGCCAGAATTTTTACCCCTTTGATTTCTATGATTTGTTTATCCCAGTTCTTTCGAAAGCCTGGAGATGAGTACTCGCGAGGGTATGATTTCAACATTGCTCATGATTTCTCCTGTTAGGGCACTTCGTAGTTCATTTAACAAACGATCTTTCAAGTTATCAAATAATATTGTGTCCTCTTCCTCCTCCATGTCACTCGCAACTAGCCATAACCTGTATTTTTTATTATTCAGCAAATTCTTCGCGTTATTACTTAGCGCGGACAAACGACAAAGCACCAGCATTGAGCCATAAACTTTAACTTTATTTTCATCCCGAATATATTTGTTAATAAATTCAGTTAGCATTCTTTCCTCCAGATAACTATATTCGACTTTCAAGTCACTAATTTGCCAGAGGAGTCGAGTTTCCTCAATCAATATTAATGCATTCTCGTTGAAGATAAAGTAATCACAACTGTTGCAGGAACCCAAACCAGCATCTTTCCTCATATTCGCTTGTGGTGAGACACCATCAATTCGATATGCTTGATAATCCTTACCAAGAGATTCTCCCGCAACCTGAATCGGCTCATAATATTTACCTAATTCAGTCATACCCCCTCCAGATACAGATCGGAGAAGGGCTTGGTCAGTTCCTGCTTGATACTTGCAATCTTTGTTTCAAAATCCTCATCAACTTCGGTTCTATTGATAGGAAATTTATTTAAAGCAACAAGGCGTTTGTCATCAGGTGTTTTCTTGATGTGGACTTCCAGCCATTTGAGGATATCCACACTATGGGTGGCGATCACTACGTTTACGCCCTGGCGAGAAAGTTCAAAAAGGGTTTCCGCCATGATGATCTGCCATGCCGGGTGCAGATGCGCTTCCGGTTCATCAATAAAAATAAACGAGCCTTCATCCAGCACTTTCCGCTCAATCAATAAGGCTAATATACCCAAGTTAATGATTCCCATCGCAGTAACGGGTAATGAAAAACTGCGGCCGTTCTCCAGAAATGATAAATCACCACTTTCGGAAATGGCAAGTTTTCCTCCCATGACATCCTCGCCCGTTAACTTTTCGTATAGATCAGGAAATGCAATATCTCCTGTGCGTTGGAACTTAAGAGCTATGATTAGATCATAGAAATACTCAGGAACGCCACTGAGTAGTTCCCTTTTTCTTCTTCTGAAGAAGCGCATGTTGCGCTTTACGTCTTCCAAGGCTTCTTTCAATTTCCAATAAATAGGCGACTCCAAGTAGATTACATTGGAATGATGCTGTAGCTCCTGTAACCAGACATGGTCGACTTCAAATCCAATTTCGCCATTTGAGAATTCAAATTTGCCGAGTTCCTCTACGTTCAGTCCTGATGGCACTTTTTCTTCACCCCTAAGATCGGACAAATTTGGTATTTGGAAATTGTAAATCAAATTCTGTCGGATTTTGTATTCCATACCGGCGATAATGCATTCTTCCAAACTCGTCTGTTTTAATTGTGTTGTTAATTCTGTCAGGGATTTTTTTAATTCATTGATAGATTCGTTAGTTCTTGCAGCACGGAATGCGCCATCCTGCTTCTTCCTCTTATTCTTCCCAACTCGTTCAGATAATCGAAGCACTTCCACTCTTTTTTGAATTTCATCTGTTTGATTAAGAAGCTTCCGTATGACTTCATCCAGTTCTTCAGAGTTGCTGATTGAACAATCGTTAACAAGCGTTTCCAGCTTTTCAATACCATCTTCCTCTAACGAAGATTCTGATGTCTTGATATCTGAATTGGTCCAACGAACAAGTTTATAAAATTCGCTTACAACGGGATCGATCAGGTTGTTGATATGAATTTGTGCGTGATTCGTGTTCATTGCGTCAAAAAGCGAATACAACAATTTGGAAACAAAACTTTTTCCGGTATTGTTCGGGCCAGCAAATACAGTGAAGTTTGCAATATGAACACCTGCATCGACCAGTTTGCCGATGTTTTTAATGTTAATTTTAAGATTCATGCAAGTGATAAGGCTGTCAAAAGCGTAAATGAATTCCCACGTAGAGGCATTATATCCTGTATCCATTTCCTAGTCACTGTACGTCAAGATGGCATTCTGATCCCAAAATTCTCACCGCGAACTTCCCAGTAAAATTCACTCCCTTTGCATCATACACCACAGTGTCAAGCGCAATTTTAGCTTTTCGGCGGGCACTATGGGGTCAGAGCAAAAATTGGTGATATTATACTTCACAAACCAAAATTAGTTTAGTATAATTCAGTATAGACTGATTAACCGGAGAACGAAATGTCTGTACTGAACGCCAAATACATGCACGATGAATCTGCCGCCTTTGAACACGTGGAAGGAATGCTCTGGCCGCATGGCCCGGTATGCCCGGCCTGTGGCGTGGTGGATAATGCGTACACGTTGAACGGCGTTCGTTCCAAGCCGTCAAAGAAAAATCCCGAAGGTAAGGTACGTCACGGCCTGTACAAGTGCCGGGACTGCTACAAGCAGTTCACCGTCCGCGTGGGAACCATCTTTGAATCCAGCCATATTGAATTGCACTTGTGGTTACAGGCCATCCACCTTGTATGCAGCAGCAAGAAGGGGATTAGTGCAAACCAGCTTCACCGCACTCTGGGCGTTACGCTCAAGACGGCCTGGTTCCTGGGTCACCGTATCCGTGAGGCCATGCGGGAGAATATGCCTGCACTGTTCGGCCAGGGTGGTGGGATTGTGGAATCCGATGAAACCTTTATCGGGAAAGCCCGTGAGAAAGCCGACGGTGCCCGTGGTTATGCACATAAGAACAAAGTCCTGTCACTGGTTGACAGGGACAGCAGGCGAGCCATGAGCATGGTTGTGGACAGCCTGAAAGCTGATCAGATTATGCCTATCCTTGAGCGTAATATCTCCAAAGAAGCCCGCCTGATGACTGATGAGGCCAAGCACTACAGCAAGGCCGGGGAGCATTTTTCAGAGCATGGGACTGTTGAGCATGGCGTCGGTGAATATGTCAGCAAGCTGGACAGGAGCATCCACACCAACACCATCGAAGGGTATCTCAGCATCTTCAAGCGGGGGATGAAGGGGATTTATCAGCACTATTCCCCGAAGCATCTTCACCGCTACCTGGCCGAGTATGAGTTCCGGTACAACAACCGCAAGGCGCATGGGGTTGAGGATGAGGAATGGGCCGCCAAGACGCTGGTGGGCGTCGCTGGGAAGCGTTTAACCTATCAAACGGCTGGTTAAGCCGGAGGACAGTTGACACGGCTTGCGAAATTCGCGAGGATCAAGACTAGGAGATTCAAGAAGGATTTAGAGAGCGGGGACGGTGCTCAAACACCGTCCCCACAAGTTCCACTGCATAAGCGGAATGTCTGGCCGAACAAGGCAATTACACTTCTTTTTGTCCTGTCGTCAAGATTTTTCTTCTTATGCCTCATGCCGCGTTGCGGCTGGAGGCTATACCATGACATACACAGTTGAGCATGATCCAAGTCCACAATTGTATAGTTGGTCGGATATGCAACCCAAGGAATCAAGCGAGTCGATAGCAGGCAAGGCCAGTGCCGCCTTCGGGACGGGTACGGCTACGCTGTCCCGTGCTATAATCGTCCAATGACCGTTTATCGAGACAAGCTTGACCAGCAATCCCAATACGAACGCTTCGTTGAAAAAGCCCGCGAGTTAGGCTGTGACGACCGTGAAAGCCAGTTCAATGCTACGCTGAAAAAACTGACCGGGCGTAAGACAGGGAAGAAGAACGGGGGTAGCGTAGGCGATTTGCCCAAAGAGATTGGTTGACAAAAAATAGTGTATGTCGTAATTTCTTCGCTACGGTAGAGATAATCAATTTTTCTGACGAACTTCAGAAACGAGGGTTTCAACCGCCTGCCGTATCCCCCGCAGCTCCTCTACCGCCGCCAGACCTGACAATCCGTACTCATCTAATGCATCCAGCGGTAGCAGAATGTTATGGCTTTGACCCCCGATATTCACTAGCCCGCATATCTCACCAATCATAGCATAGAGCGATAAACAGGCTATCCGACATTGATTCATACACTGCATAGGGTCGGCAGGACAGGTCACCACACAAACCGGTGAAGCACATGGCCTGTTTGTCGTAAAAATCGGGTGATATAGCGACTTTTACCCTGCCCAGGCGGGTGTGAAGCGTTGCTTGGGCCAAGGACGGCCGTTCACGGCGGGACAGCCGTGTTGGTCAGGGGACAGGTGCGGTCCGGCAGGTCAGCCGGGCGGGTCGGGCACGGGGCGCTCTCGCAGTTGTCTGAGCACGGCGGCGAAGCTGGCCTGGTGCGGATAGCCGGAGGCGAAGGCCAGCCAGACCCGGCGGGCGCTGATGCGCACCACGGCGGCCAGTTTGAGGATGTGAGCACGGATGGTGGTGCATTGCGCCCGGGCCCAGCGGGTGCCAGCCAGTCCCAGGCGGCGCAGGCCGTGCATCAGCAAGTAGGCAAACGAAGACAGGTACAGGCGTAACTGGTTGGCGCGTAACGTGGCCGTGCTGGTGCGGTCGGCAAACAGGCCCAGTTGCTGCTCCTTGATGCGGTTCTCCATCTCGCCACGAATACAGTATAGCTCCTCATACAACACCTGGGCGCCGGCTATCTTACGGTCCAGGTTCGTCACCACGAAGCGCGGGTTGGCGCCCTTGGCCAGGTGCTCGGCTTTTCCCACCACCCGGCGCGTGCGCGACCAGCTCTTCCGGGTGCGATAACGTAACTCACGAAAGCGCCGTGAGGCCCGGCCCGTCTGCAGGTAACGCCGGTGCGACTTGCGCAACGCCTTGGCCAGCTGTTTCTCCAGCCGGGCATTCTTCGCCAGACCCAGCAGGTAACCCACGTCATGGGCCTCACACCAGGCCATGAGGTCTTCCCGGCAAAACCCCGAATCCCCCCGTACCCTCACCGGCACCGTCGGCCAACGCTGCCGTATCTGCCCGACAAGCCGGGCCAACTCCTCCACGCTCCCCGCCGCCGCATCCTGGTTGGCCGGACGCAACCGGGCGCACAGCAGGTGCTCCCCGCAGAAGATATACAGCGGCAGGTAACAGTAGGACTTGTAGTAACCGTGAAAGAACCGTCCCTCCTGCTGACCGTGTAACGGGTCGTCGGTGGCATCGAGGTCCAGCCACACCACCGACGGCGCCTGCCGGTGTGACTCCAGAAACACGTCCACCAGCAACCGGTCCAACCCCGCCGGGTCCGCCACCACCTTCTGGTAGCGATGACCCGCCGCCTGCGCCGGCACCCCCAACTCCAGCCGGTTCAAGGTGCTCGACCCCGCCAGCGGATAGCCCCGGTCACGGGCCCGGCGACGGCTATCCCCCGTCAGGTCCGCCTTCCCTACCAGTAACGCCAGCAGACTGTCACGGCGCAACGTATCATGGTCATTGATATCCTCATAGCCCAATGCCAACCCATAAATCCGTTGCGCCAGCAACGCCGCTACCGGGTGTTCCACCTTCCCCGACTGGCGGTAGTCCGTAAAACACCCGGCCAGCCGGGAGAATACATCCAGGCGCTGCTCCACCTCACGCAGCAGCAGCCCGCCCCCGTCCGAGGTGAGCCGGCCGCCGTCAAACCGACCCGTGACCCGGCGCCGACCAAAGGCTTGAAATTCAAGTTGGGTTGCCGTACACTCTGTATTCATGGGGTCTCTCCTCCGTTTTGATGTAACTTATTGATAACAGTCACATTATACGCGAAGTTGAGACCCTTTTACAATGGTTTGTGAGAAATCCGGGCTAGAAGCTCGAGGGTTGGTTTCTTATTCGGTAGGCGATCAACTCTCACGATGTTTGCTACCGGTAATTCAGCAGCTCCCGGCCTGTGGCTGTCTTTTATCGGTGACACCTTATCCATACTCCTGAGTTGATGTTTCAGTTTTCGTCAAGAAAAGATAATGGATCGTCCGCCTTTTCTTGTTCCTTCCGTTTCTGCTCGGTAGCTATCTCATTAGCTAACTCTTCTCTGGTTTTCCCTGTGAAATCTATAGTCTCAACATTCTTGACGCCATAATTTCCTACAAACACCCAGTGGACTAATTTGTTACATTGGTCAATCAATATTACTACAGGAATTGTGGTGCTCCCGCTTGCACTATCTATGTGCCAACTATAACCACAATCAGAGTTAGGCAGGATTTCTACAGAAGAAGAAAACTTCATGCCTATTATGAACGAAGCTATCAACATTACTGCTAATAGTGCGCCTGTTATGAGATATCTAACCATATCATCCGACCATAAAACCCCGTTTCTTATTCTCCCTGCGCAGTCCTGACAGGGTGTATATATGGCTTTTCAGCCTGTTGCACGGCCCGCAGAGTAGTATCCGGTTTGATATGTGGTTGGGGCCACCGTCCGCCCTGGGCGTGTTGTGGTCAAGCTCTAGGTAGCGCTCATCATCAAACTTCCTGTCACAGCCCTGACACTTTATCCCCTGTTGCGATAACAAGATGTCGTACATTTCAGCCCTGGACATTTTCCGGCCTGGCGGCTCCGGTATGGATTGCTTGACCTTCAGGTAGGGCACCGCCGTATCTCCTTCATCCGTCCTTACCGGTAAGTCCTGCATGTAATGCACGTCTCCGAACAAACCCACTTCATCATGCAATCGCTGAACAACAACATCGTGCGCCTTGTCCCAGATATCAATCCCGGCCCATTGCCTGTTTAACCGTTCTGCGGCCACACAGGTCGTGGCACAACCACAGAAGGGATCGAGAATTACGTCGCCCTCGTTGCTGCTGGCGCGGATGATTCTTTCATACAGCGGTAGCGGCTTCTGAGTCGGCCAACCGGTGCGTTCCTGCGCGCGCGAATTGATTGGCGCAATATCGTTCCACACATCGCCCATCGGGCGGCCACGTTGTTCGTCGAGGTAACGCTTAAGTTGTGGGACGCGACCTGGCTTGCTTTGCACCACGATACCCGCAGCATAGGCTTCCTGCATCCTATCCCGCGTCCAACGCCAAACCCGCGTAACGCCTAAAAACTCATACGTCAGATTGGGCCGATCTTTATTCGGGTTGATGAGGCTATCGAGTCTGAAGATTCGCCCATCGGTATCCTTGTGGCAATACTTAGCAGCCGTCTTGTTATCCAGATTGGAGGGATCGTAAGGGACAAAACCGACATCGGGATTCCATTTCGTCTGATCGGTGCGCTGATACGACAGGATCAGATCGTGATTTGTCGGTAGCCGCTTTGTCATCAGTGCTTTGGCGGGCGTTCTGCGCCATACAATCTCATTCCTAAAATTCCGCCACCCAAATATCGCATCCATAACGGCCTTCAGGTAATGGCTGGCGGTTGGATCACAGTGCAGGTATATCGACCCCGTAGGCTTGAGTATCCGGCGCATGGCAAGCAGTCTGACAGCCATAAAGCACATATAGGCGCCCATCCCGTCAGAGTGCGCATGAATGGCGCTCTCTATCGCTTCCATGAGTGCAGGGTGATCGTCCGTCAACTGGTCTACCCATTCCTGGTGCACATCCTTTTCCCATGACCACCTGTCCTGGAAGGATGCACCGGCGGCGAGGCTGTCCGGGGTGGCGTGGAAGTCACGGCCTTTGTTGAACGGCGGATCGGTGGCAATCAGGTCGATGCACTCCGAGTTCATGGCGCGCATGAAGTCCAGGTTATCGCCGTGAAAAAGTGTGCGGTTCTTGAAGTTCGCTTCCATGCTACAATCCTATCTATCCTGTAAGTGGTTTGTCAAGTATAATATCGCCTAGAATTTTTTCGAATTTCTTACTTTGACCCCAAATATCTTTACAGTTCGCTCAACACCTTAATCACCAGCCAGCCACCGGCAACACCGAGTAGCACGGG
This sequence comes from Gammaproteobacteria bacterium, assembly GCA_965116585.1. Lineage (GTDB taxonomy): Bacteria > Pseudomonadota > Gammaproteobacteria > Eutrophobiales > Eutrophobiaceae > JAAXHV01. The sequence goes on from OZ220714.1 coordinate 990,481, forward strand.
CAACAGCGGGAAGCCGGCCAGCAGCCAGGCGCGCGGGCCGAGCAGGTAGAAGGCCAGCGCCGCCAGGAGCAGGGCACAGCCCAGCACCAGACGGGCGTTGCTTTTGCCGTACCTGCGGATCTCTTCACGCAACTCGTCACTGCCGTACTTGAGTTCCACCTGCAACCTGCCGTCGTGCAGGCGGTCCACCAGTTCCATGACCTTGTGCGGGAACTGGGGCAGGCGGTTGACCCAGTAGGGAACCGTGTCCCTGGTTCCTTTCAGCAAGGCCCGCACCCCTACGCGGCTGTCCATCCAGCGTTGCATGATGGGTCTGGCCGTGGCCCACAAATCCAGGTCGGGGTGGAGCTGGCGACCCAGTCCCTCGATGCTGACCAGGGTTTTCTGCAGTAGCAGCAGTTGTGGCAGGATCATCATGTTGAACCGGCGCGCGGTCTGGAACAGGCGCAACAATAGCGTGCCGACTGACATCTCCCGCACGGGCCGGTCGAACAAGGGCTCACAGACAGTACGAATGGCGAACTCGAACTCATCCACACGCGTAGCGGACGGCACCCAGCCGGACTCGATGTGCAACTCGGCGACCCGCCGGTAATCGCGGTTCAGAAAGGCCAGGAAATTATCCGCCAGGTAGCGTTGGTCGTATTCGCTGAGGGAACTCATGATGCCGAAATCCACCACCATGATGCGCGCCCGGCCCGCTGCACCGGGCTGGACAAAGATATTGCCCGGGTGCATGTCGGCATGGAAAAAACTGTCGCGGAAGACCTGGGTAAAGAAAATCTCCACCCCGCGCTCGGCCAGCCATTTCAGGTCCACACCTGCCTGTTGCAGCGCGTCCAGGTCATTGATGGGTATTCCACCTACGCGTTCCATTACCATGACGTCCCGGCTGGTCAACTCCCACACCACCTCGGGGACATACAAGACATCCGACTCGGCAAAGTTGCGGCGCAACTGGGACGCGGAGGCTGCTTCTCCCATCAGGTCGAGTTCGTTCAACAGCGTTTTTTCGAACTCATCCACGACCGAGGTGGGCTTCAGGCGCCTCGCATCCCTGGAATAGCGCTCCATGGTCTCCGCCAGCAGGTGGATGATGCCAAGGTCGCTGCCGATAACCTTTTTTATCTCGGGACGTATCACCTTCACGATCATGGCGCGCCCGTCATGCAGCGTGGCGGCATGCACCTGGGCCACCGAAGCCGACGCCAGCGGGGTTTCGTCAAAGTCCCGGAAGACCTCTCCTGTCTTTTTCCCCAGTGAACGTTCCATGATTTCCCTGGCCAGGTGGCCCGGAAACGGCGGTACCTTGTCCTGCAGCTTCGCCAGTTCCAGGGCAACGTCGTCCGGCAACATATCGCGCCGGGTCGATAACAACTGGCCGAATTTGACGTAAATCGGACCCAGGTCCTCCAACGCCAGGCGCAGCCTCACGCCCATGGGCGCATCCAGCTTGCGCCACCAGTTCCAGGGCAACAGGCGCTGCAACCAGCGCACCGGCCGAAACAGGCGCAGGGTAAAGACCAATTCATCCAGGCCGTGTTTCAGCAACACCCGTTGGATGGTCAGCAGCCTTAATATCTGTCCTATGGTCAGCATGTTGCAGATAGCCTGTAAACCCTTTGCTTGAGCCGCTCCACGTCGTCGCGCAACGTGTCCACCGCGTGGTTGAAGCGATCTATCTCATCCCGGTCCGGCAATGTTTCCGTTTCATACAAGGCGTATTCGCTCAGGTCCAGCTCGGCCTTGTGTCGCAACTGCCGAACAAAATCGGCGCTGCGGCGTGCCAGGTTGCTTGCTTTCCTTGCCAGGGTGTCGCCGAGCAGGCGTGCAAGCTGTTCTTCCGGGTCGATCTCAAAGCCGCGCAGGAGGCGTTGAAAATCCTGCGCCAGGCCCAGGTCACCCCTGATCTCCAGGTTGCCGCTGACAGCCGCCTGACTTTCCCCGGCGCCACGCAGGTAGGCCAGCAGGTTCAGTGGCGTACCGCGGATCAGGACGTCTCCCGGCCCGGCGCCACCCGTTTCGATGCGCACGCCGCGCGCTTCAATGAGCAGGCTGGTGACCGGCTGTGCCGTATTCAGCAGTTCCACCCGGATCACCTTGCCGGACAACCCGGCCAGTTGGTCCAGGGTTTCCGGGTCCCGCGCCAGGAGTTGGTTAAGCAGGCGTTCCAGCGGGATCATAACTTGAACCCTCTGTGCAGGGCGACGATACCGCCGGACAAGTTCAGGTAGTCCACGCGGGAAAAACCGGCTTGCTCCAGCATGGTTTTCAGGCTGTCCTGGTCCGGGTGCATCCTGATCGACTCGACCAGGTAGCGATAGCTGTCCGGGTCCTGCAACACCAGTTTGCCCAGGGCGGGAATGGCATGGAACGAGTAAGCGTCATAAACCTGCCGGAACAGGTCGGACGTGACCTGGGAAAACTCCAGGATCAGAACCTGCCCGCCGTATTTCAGCCCGGCGTGGATGGCGCGTAACGCAGCCGGCTTGTCGGTCATGTTACGCAGGCCGAAGGCGAGCGTGGCGCACGCGAAGCTGTTGTCGGCAAACGGCAGTCGCTCTGCGTCTGCCTGCACGTAGTGGACGTCGCGCAGCAGGCCCCGATCCACCAGTTTGTCCCGGCCGTACCTCAGCATGGCCTCGTTGATATCACAGGCAATGACCTCATAACCGGCCTGCTGCAAGCGCGCGGCCAGATCGCCCGTGCCCGCGGCGAGGTCCAGCACCCGGCTGCCGGGTCGCAGGCCGGCCAGGTGGATGCACAGGCGTTTCCAGACCCGATGGATACCGAAGGACATCAGGTCATTCATCAGGTCATAGCGTGCGGCGACCGAACTGAACACTTCACCCACGCGCCGCGCTTTTTCCTCCTGCGGAACCTGCTGGTAACCGAAATCGACGGTCTGGTTCATTGCAGGCGTGAGGTCAGGGTAATATGCCCATCAATGCCGGCACTTACTCGGGCCCCGTGGTTTTACGTGTATAGCCGGCCCGATCCAGCGCGGCCAGGTAGGACTGCCAGAGTTGGTCCCGGTTCTCACCCAATTGATACAGGTAATCCCAGGTATAAATACCGGAGTTATGCCCGTCGTCGAAACACAGCTTCAGCGCGTAGCTTCCCATCGGTTCCACGGAGTCGATGTTCACGTTTTCCTTGCCGATCTGCAGTACCTCCTGGCCCGGACCGTGGCCGCGCACTTCCGCCGAGGGCGAATACACCCGCAACAACTCACAACCCAGGCTGAAGCTGCTGCCGTTCTCATATTCCAGCGCCAGGCAACGCGATTTCTTTTTCAGGCTGACGGTAACGGGCCTCATAAAATATACCGGGTCAGGTCTTCATCCTTGATCAGTTCATTAAGGTGTTCGTCCACGTAGCCGGCGTCGATGGTGAAGGATTTTTCACCCTGGTCGGGGGCTTCAAAGGATAACGACTCCAGCAGGCGCTCCATGACCGTGTGCAGGCGCCGGGCGCCGATGTTCTCGGTGGACTCGTTCACCTGCCAGGCTATTTCGGCGATGCGCGCGATGCCGTCCGCAGAAAATGACAGGCCCACCTGCTCGGTCTGCATCAGCGCAGAGTATTGCTGTGTCAGCGACGCGTCGGGTTCCACCAGGATACGGCTGAACTCATCCACGCCCAGGGCTTCGAGTTCCACCCGTATCGGCAAACGTCCCTGTAGTTCGGGGATCAGGTCGGACGGCTTGGAGTAGTGGAACGCACCGGAGGCGATGAACAGGATGTGGTCGGTTTTTACCATGCCGTAACGGGTCGTTACCGTGGACCCTTCCACCAGCGGCAGCAGGTCGCGTTGCACGCCTTCCCGGGAAACGTCTGCGCCGCTCACCTCGGCGCGGCGCGTGACCTTGTCAATCTCATCGATGAACACCAGGCCGTTCTGTTCCACGTTCTCCAGGGCGTGTAGTTTGATCTCGTCCTCGTTCACCATTTTTGCAGCTTCTTCCTCCGCCAGTATCTTGCGCGCGTCCTTGATGCGCACTTTTCTGGTGCGCTTTTTTTCGCTGCCCATGCTCTGGAACAGGCCCTGCAACTGGCTGGTCATCTCTTCCATGCCCGGCGGCGCCATGATTTCCACGCCTATTGCCGGCATGTTTACCTCTATCTCTATTTCCTTGTCATCCAGGTCACCGTTGTTCAGCAACGTGAGAAATTTTTCCCTGGTGGAGTTGGACTGTTCTTCTTCGGGGCCCATGCGGGGCGCCGGCAGCAGGATATCCAGCACCCGGTTCTGCGCGGCCTGTTCGGCCCGGTCGCGCACTTTTTCCAATTCTTCCTCACGGGTCATTTTAACGGCCACGTCCGCCAGGTCGCGCACGATGGATTCCACGTCCCTGCCCACGTAACCCACTTCGGTAAACTTGGTGGCCTCGACCTTGATGAAGGGCGCATGCGCGAGCTTGGCCAAACGCCGCGCGATCTCTGTCTTGCCCACACCCGTAGGGCCTATCATCAGGATATTCTTGGGGGTTATCTCGTTTCTCAGTTCGTCGTCAACCTGGGCGCGGCGCCAGCGATTGCGCAGCGCAATCGCCACCGCCCGCTTCGCCGCGTCCTGGCCGATGATGTGTTTATCCAGTTCAGCGACGATTTGTTTCGGCGTCAATGCTTCCATTATTCGCTTGCTCCTGTACCAGGCAGTTCTTCTATGGTGATGTTTCGGTTGGTGTAAATGCAGATGTCGGCGGCGATATGCAACGCTCTCTCGACAATCGCGCGGGCATCCAGGTCCGTATTTTCCAGCAGCGCCTGCGCCGCGGCCTTGGCGTACGCTCCCCCGGAACCGATAGCCATGATACCTGTTTCAGGTTCTATCACGTCGCCGTTGCCGGAAATTAACAGGGAATTGGATTTGTCGGCCACGCACAACATGGCCTCCAGGCGCCGCAGCATGCGGTCCGTGCGCCAGTCCTTGGCCAATTCCACTGCCGACCGCACCAGCTGGCCCTGGTAGGATTCCAGCTTGGCTTCGAAGCGTTCGAACAGGGTGAATGCATCCGCAGTGCCGCCGGCGAAGCCCGCCATGACCTGTTCCCGGTAGAGCTTCCTGATCTTGTTGGCATTGCCTTTCATAACGGTATTCCCCAGGGACACCTGGCCGTCGCCGCCAACCACCACTTTGTCCCCCCGCCGCACCGACAGGATTGTTGTTCCTCTGAATTGTTCCAATCTCTCTCTCCACACAGTACAAACACGGTATTCTATCCATATCCGGGGGCAAAAAACAGGGGCCAGGGGTTAGCCTCCTGCACTTGAGCCCCGCACCACACACTCTGCCGCCTGCTTCAGTTCCCGGCTTATGCCGTCAACCCCGGTGCCAGTCACCCTGATCGTGAGTACCGGATGACCCTGTTTGATTTCCGTACCCGGGAGCGGGACGTCGGCGATGGAGAACCCTTCCCGTCTGAATTCCCTGACAACCAGGTCTTGCGGCGCAAACAGGACCGCCTTGCCGATTAACCGGCGGGTTGACCGGGCTGTTAGCTCGATGGGCCGCTGCGTGCAAGCGTGGCAGTGGAGCGTTACCGCGCGCACGTCCAGGGCCAGTTCCAGCGTCTCAACCGACGCGGTGTACCTGGGGTTGACTTCGACGGGATAGATCCTGCCCTCCTGCCGGATCGCATCAACACCGAACAGCCCGCGCAGTTGAAACTCGCCGGCAAGCACGGCGCCGACCTGTTCCCATTGTTGTCGTTCTCCGGCATGTAACTGGACAGGACCGATACTGCCGCAGTAACCGAACTCTGCGGCGTGGAATTCCGGCATACCCACCAGTTGGAGCGTCACGCCCAGTAACCGGCTCCCATCCCGTGTGGCGACAAACACTGCCGAGTAACTCTCGCCAGGCAGATACTGTTGCAGGTAGCAGCCTGGGCCAATCTCTTCACCCCGGTGGAACCTGATGCCGCTGCCACCGGCGCCGCGCCAGGGTTTCACCAGCCAGTCAGAGGAGTCTGCAACCGGAACGGCCCGTACCTCAGGACAGGGGACCCCGTTATGCCTGAACAAATCATGCAAACGGAACGGGTCCCTGACATCGAGGCAGACTGACCTGGGATTACCCAGCAGAGTCCGGCGCTCAGCCAGTTCATCCAGCACCTCTGTATGATTCTCCATGGCGCCGGTGTACATGAACGGCGCGTCGGACGCCTGCTCGATCAGGTCAACCGCCTGTTGTGGATAGTCGGTGATCCTGCTCCCCGGAAACCGTTGCCGCAGGTCTTCATCTCCAAACTGGTCCAGCCAGTACGGACTGTAGCCGGCGCGCCGGGCGGAAAACGCCGCGGCCCTGGCGCTGGCGCCGATGATAATCAGTGAGTGATTGTTCATGGCTTGCCATTATAATAAGGGGACAGGGTAAAAGTACGCATCCATTCCCGCACAAGCAGGAATCTCCTGGTAAAGACTCCTGCTTGCGCAGGAGTGGGGATGTGGATGGGAGGGGTGTACCCTATCGGGGCATCCGGACATCGTTATGAAACAAATCGTCATATTTTCCGAAAACGACGGCTGGCACGAGCAACAACTGGCAGCAGCCTTCGATGAGCGCCGCGCCCAGGCACAGGTTGTTTCCCTGGCAGAGTGTGGTTTTGCTATTGAACGTGCTTCCTCCGGTCTTTGCATTCCCGGCTTTTCCGACACACTGCCGGACGCGGCGTTTGTACGCGCCATTGCCGCGGGCGCGTTTGAGGAAGTCACCTTCAGGCTGGATATCCTGCACGCGCTGCACGTGTCGGGAGTCGTGGTGTATAACGACGCAAGCAGCATCGAACGCACCGTGGACAAGGCCATGACCAGCTTCCTGCTGTGGCAACACCGGGTTCCCACACCGCCGGTGTGGGTATGCGCAAGCGCGGCAGTCGCCCATGACGTGATCCGCGCACAACTGGATAAAGGTCAGGCCCTGGTGCAAAAACCCCTGTTCGGCAACTGCGGGCGCGGCCTGCAACTGATCGATTGCGCAAATTACCAACTGGATGCGGAAATGATCAACGGTGTGTATTACCTGCAACGTTTCATCGACCAGGCCGGCCGCAACGGCCGCGACTGGCGAGTTTTTGTCATCGATCACCGCGCCATCGCCGCCATGGAACGCGCCTCCGAGCACTGGGTCACCAACCGCGCCCGCGGCGGGGAATGCCTCCCTGCCGAACTCACCCCTGAACTACGTCACCTGGCTGAGCGCGCATCCAGAGCCACCGGCATCCGCTACGGCGGCGTGGATATCATCCGCGACCGGCAAGGCGAGTTACTGGTACTGGAAGTAAACAGCGTCCCGGCATGGCGCGGTTTGCAGTCGGTGTGCGCGGCCAACATCGCAGAATTGCTGGTTGGGGATGTGCTGGGCAGCATCGGGGAGGAACCAGCAGACTCCTGCTTGCGCAGGAGTGGTTGAGAGTGAACCACTCCTGCGAAACCTCTCCCATTACCACTGCGACCTCAGGTTAAAGGTCACCCCATGGTCCGCCTCGGCGCCCACCATCTCCCGACGCATCGCCCCCACCTCAGCGCTGATCGGCAGACTATTGGCGCCCGCCGGGCTCAACCGCCAGCCCAGGCGGTAGTCATTGCTCTGACCGGACAAGGCATACCCCAACGTCGGGGCACCGATGAAGCGGCCCCGGAACAAGGCCATCCCATAGGCCGCCTCCGCCTGCCACTGCCCGCCGGTGTTGCTGTTGTTGCCGCCACTGCCCGGTAATGACTCCCCAAACAAGGCATCCATCCCCCCGTTAGACGGCCCACCCAGGCGGTGGGTCAAGGTCAGGGACGGCCCCAGCAGGGAGGCCAGGTCCGGGTCAAAGGTGAGTGAGGCAGAGAACCCGCTGTGGGTGAAGCGTTTCGCTTCATGCAGGACAAGGGTCCGGCCCTCAAACTCCACGGCCAGGCCCCAACGGGTGTGTGCCCAACTCAAGGCCGCCCCCACGTCCACACCCAACCCGGTCTCGGCATCCCCGGCATCGTAGCGCACCCCGGCCTCCAGCGTAGGACGCAGGGACTGCTCGGCAAAGGCCAACGACCAGCCCCCCTCGACCCCGACCCGCAGGCGCGTGGTCTGGGCTTCAGCGGCACTCAGCCCCCGGGTCTTATCAGAGGTGGTCCGGGTCCACTGGGCATCGCCCACCAGGGCAAGGTCGGGACCGGTCTCACCGAAGAAGACCCCTACGTCACTGCGTACCCCACCGGCGGCCATCTGCCAGCCCATGTCCGTGCGCAGGGACTCCGTGCTGTGGGTCTCGGTGAGGGTCTCAGAGAGGGTCATCTCCCCCAGCCCCACTCCGGCGGCGCCCCACAGGGACAGGCGGCCGGTCTGTTTGGCGGCGTAGGGCACAAAGGCGGTCATGGATGTGTCCAGCTTGCCGTGGCCGGTCTCACCCCTGAAGCTACCTTTGCCTCCGGTCAGGAGCACAGCCAGGCCGGCCTGCCAGTTTGCGCGGGCGTAGTCGGCGCCGATGAGGCCGGTGGTGAGGGTACCGTCTACGTTCAGGGTCCCTTCCGAGCCGTTGAAGGTGGCATGCATGCCGCGGCCCCAGAGGCCGAAGCTGCCGCCGGCCGCGTCGGCCGCGCGTGTGTAGGTGAAGGCCGAGCCGGCCAGGGCCTCGGCCAGGGTGGGGGTGGACGGCGTCTGATCCTGAGTCAGGGCCCGTTCCCGCCCGTTATGTGTCCTTGCCGACGCGCTGTGACTGCCGCTGAGGTTGTGTCCCAGGAACTGGCCGTCAAAGCCCGGATTGCGACCAGCCTTGAGCCGGGCGGTAATACCATTAACAGCCTGCTCAGCCAGGCCGCGTCCAAAGCGGCCCAGGAAGGCGGCAGGCAGCGGATCGGTGTTCACGATGGTGCCTCGCCCCGAGGCATCGGCGATGGTGGCGCCACCAGTTGGATCTGAGATGTACAGGGCGAAACTTTCCTCGCCTTCGTCATGGTCATCATCAATGATCTCGATTTCGACCTGCTTGAAAGACTCACCACCGTGGAAGATCAGCGTCCCGTGCTGGCTCTTGAAGTCGACGTCCCGCTGTGCGGCGCCCGGGTAGCCATAGCCGGCCCAGCTCAGGATTTGATATTTAACCGTTACCGGTCCGCGGCCAAGAGGTACGGGAGGATCCGCGGTGACATCAAAAAAGATTGCACCATCGGATTCCTGCGCACGCGCGTCCGCCACTGAAATAGCGGATGCCACCGCGGGTGGGGTACCGTCGTTGTCGCGGACATCGACCACCGCCTGCCATGGTTCCTGGTTGGCGTCGTATCGGCCTTCTACGTCAGACTGGAGCACCACGCGCACCTGGCCGCTTGCCTCTTCCACTGAATCATCGACGGTGCGTAACGACAGCGTCGCCACGCTATCGCCGAAAGCGATGAACTCCTGCTTATTGGTGCCCGGGATGGTTACCTGACGCAAACCCTCATCGCCCTCGGCAAGATAGTCGCTTTCCGGTGAGCCGATGCTATCGTCATAGACTGTCACATCGACGACGAGGTCTTCCTCGGGGGCCGGCTTGGCCGTTAGCTTGAAGGTCACGGTAGCGCCTTCATTGACTGGTAAACCGCCGGTGATAGTGACGACCGGAGTGCCCCGGGGAGCGTCGGTCGGGTCTGGCAGGATAGTACCGCGCGCCACACCGTCCGCGACTCTTGCACCGAATACACTGCTCACCACCAGTTCGAAGGTTTCCGGCAACTCTTCATACTCATCGTCATCGTAGACCACGATGCTGAACACCTGCTCCGTCTCACCCGCATCAATGCGCGTCCACAGCGCGGCGTTGTCCCGGTAGTCGCTGCCCGGCGTGGCCGCTGAGGTTACGTCCTGCTCTTCGAAGGAACGGATCTCGAAACTCACCTCAACATCTTCTTCGGCGGCGCTGTTCAGTGTTACGGCGAACTGGAGTTCTGTCCTGTCATACTGGCCGTTGCCTGCGCCTTCCACTACTTCGGCATCGGCCACCGATACCGCAATCTGGCCGCGGCTGTTGTCGTTGTCGTTGACCCGCAACGAGGCGGAAGCCGGCGATCCGATCCGGTAATAACCGCCGGCGTCGTCGTCAATCACCCTGACCCTGATAGCGCCGGGATTCTCGTCCATTTCATCATCATCGGTGCGGACCTCGACCGTTCCCGTACCGTCGGTGTAAATCAACACGGTCTTCTCACCGGTTTCATATTCACTTGTGAAGTTGCCTCCGGTTGCTTCGGAAACATCCAGTCGTACGTTGAGCGGTGTCCGGGGAGCCGGATCGGCCGTCAGCGTAAAAATGGCAGTGTCACCCTCGATAATGCTGGTCCCGGCTGATATGGTCACCGTCGGCGTTGAGTCGGAAACCCTTGCCGTAGCCTGGGCCGGAGAGCCCGGCGCATAACCGTAACCACTTTCCACAGTGACGCTGACTGAGCCGTCATTTTCTGCCGTTCCGTCGTAGAGGGTATCGATCGAAATGCTGGCGCGACCATCGGTGTCGATGGTAACCGTATCCGAATAAGCGCCACCCGTCAGGAAATCACCGCTTTCGGTGATGTTGACATTTACATTCAATGATTCCGGCGGCGCGGGATCGGCAATAAGGGTGAACGTGGCAGTTTCGCCTTCAACGATACTGCCGGCGGAACTGATCGTGACTTGAATGCTTTCATCCCGAACCGTGACCGAGGCGCTGTCGGAGGAAGCTACGAGATAACCGGCGCCACTCAGCACTTCTGCGCTCAGCCTGCCATCCGACTCCGCATTGAGGTCGTTGACCGTTTCCACATCAAATGAGGTTTTACCATTGGTGCCGATGGTCAAGGTTCTCGTACCGATCTCACCCGATCTGGCAAAACTGCCGCTGTCGGCGACGTCCACCCGCACGTCCAGGGGGCTTGTTGGCCGGGGGTTTGCGGTCAATTCGAAGGTGGCTGTTCCTCCTTCAGTGATGGAAGATGATTTGGCGCGAATGCTGATTCTGGGTGTGGGCACGCCGCCGTCGCTTACATCCACGTGCGCGGATGCGGGCGAGCCGACGGAATACCCTTGGCCACTGCCGAGGCTTGCGCTGATTGAGCCGTCGTCCTCGTCGGTGGTGTCGCTGCTGGTTTCGACTTCAATCTGTCCCCGGCCATTGGTGCCAATGGTAACGGTTCTCGCACCAAGCTCACCGTCAGCGGCGAATTCACCGTTCTGGGTGACGTTGACATTCACAACGATGGGCGCCGCGGGCCGCGGACTTGCGGACAGGGTAAATTTTGCCGTCCCTCCTTCGCTGATCTTCGAACCGCCACGAATGGAAATCGCGGGCAGGTCGTTATCGGTAACTTCAGTGGAGGCGGAGTGATAACGGGGTGTATCCGCCTCGTAATCCTTGCCTGGAACCACGGTTGCCAGAATCTCTCCTGTTGCCTCATTCCGGCTATCATCAGTCGTGGCGACGGTGAAGTCACCCCGCCCTCTGGAATCAATTGTTACGGTTCTGCGACCGGTTTGACCCGATGCGGCAAAAGAACCGGTCTGGCTAATCTCGATGGTGACGCGCAGCGAGGTGGCAGGTCTCGGACTGGCATTGAGGGTGAAAGAGGCCACGCCGCCTTCTTCAATGCTTTCATCGTTGGAGAAGATAGCGACTTCGGGCAAATCGGATTCAGGCTTAGGTTCGGTGATGGTCCCGATGGCTTCGGTGTTACCAAGTTTGACGCCTTCCGGCTCTGAAGCAATCAGCTTGAAGGTTTCGCTGCCTTCTTCAATATCGTCCTCGATTGTAATCAGGACGATCTCGGACGTGCGCTCACCCGGAAAGAACGAGGTGGTATAGCTGTTGTCTTCGTAATCCACGTCCGGGGTTGCCGTGATGCCTTCGGTCCTCCAGGAGAAACCGATGGACTGGTTGGTGTTATTACGTTTGTCGAGACGGGCGACGAAGACGAGGACTCCGCCCTCCAAAGCCTTTGCAGACTCGATGGTAACGGTGGGCAGTGCATCGTTACTCTGGGCCTTCGCTTGCAAACCTGTCAAGGCTGTCAAGCCCAGCAACAGCATGATTACCGGCACGCGCCAGCCTTTGGTTATCACCACAGTTTTCATGGATATGTACTCCTTCATGATATTAAGGTCGAATCAACGGACGGCTGCGCCCGGTTCTTGCAGAACCGGGCGCAGCCGTAGGCATTGGGGAAAAGTATGGAACGTACCGCCACCGCGCGGCGGCGAAAACAGGGAGTCTTAACGGCTCGCGCAGCGTAGCGGCGCGAAAAAAATTCGAGGGATGAGCTTACCGGATCAGGGAAGATCGCGCGCCAGCGCGCGCGGGGACAGCGTACAGCGTACAGCGTACAGCGTACAGCGTACAGCGTATTATCCTCGAAACTCCAGATTCCCTCGTCAACCCCTTAAGAGAAAAAAAATCTGCGGAAGTATGTTTCACTGTCACGCTGTTTCTCCGCAACCAAACCAACAGGCGATAGCCCTGTCCCTTGCACAGGGACACGACCGGATTGCGCGTTCGTATAGCGTATTGTAGCTGTATTGATTTGTCATAAATCTCGTCAGGTGTTTGGGTATGTACGGCGAGTTACGGGCGCAGAGTAGCTTTCGTTTTTTGAAGTGTCAAGTATTTTTTTTATTTTTCCTCGTATATTTCAGCAATCTAGGAATATATTCTCAATAATTGGAATAATATAAGACTATTATTAACTGATTAATCTATAAAATTTTCATCTTATTTTGAGGTTCTATACTACCGGCGACTCCTGGCCCCTATTCCCCAATTTCCTCAAATCAAACACCAGGCTCAGCAGCGCCGGGACGATGAACAGGGTGAACAGGGTGGACAGCAGCAGGCCGCCAACCACTACGCCGCCGATGCCGCGATACAGTTCCGAACCGGCGCCGGGCGCCAGGATCAGCGGCAGCATGGCGAACGTAGAGGTGCCGGCGCTCATGAAGATAGGGCGGATACGGCTGTGCACCGCCTCCCGGATGGCGATATGGGCTTCCATGCCTTCTTTCCTGATGTAGTTCAAGGACTGGTGCACGATCAGGATGGGGTTGTTGACTACCGTGCCGAGCAGGATGATGAAACCCAGCATGGTGAGCACGTCCAGGGGTTGATAGGCGATAGTCGCATTCACCGCGGCCAGGCCGAGGAAGCCTCCCAACGCGGCCAGGGGCACGCTGAACAGGATGACGAAGGGATAGAGAAAACTCTCAAACAGCGCCGACATGAGCAGGAAAGTGATGATCAGCGCCAGTATCAGGTTCCATTTCAGCGCATTGCCCGCGCGCGCCAGTTTATCGGCGCTGCCGGTTAATTCAATCCGGTACAGCCCGCTGAGTTCTTGCCGCTGCCGTATGGGATCGACTATCTGTGATTGAATAATCTCCATGGCCGCTTCCGTCGGCATCTGTACCTCCGGCACGATGCGAATGGTAATGGTGCGCTCCCGTTCCCGGTGGTTTATCTGTACCGGTCCGGAAGTCACCGACACGTCAGCGACCGAACCCAACGTCACCAGACGCCCGTCCGGCGTTGCCACCGGCAGTTGTTCCAGGGTGTGAGTGTTATAGACAACACCTTCCTCCGCTTTCAGCCGTATATCAATTTCCTTGCCCTCATGCTGGTAGTCGCTGACCTTGACGCCATCCACCAGGGCATTCACCGAGAAGCCCAGGTCGCGATTGCTGATGCCCAGTTCCGCGGCGCGGCGCCGGTCCGGCTTGACCTGCACCTCCGGGTTGCCCAGGTCCAGGCCGGGGATGGGGAAGACCTGGGCGCCCGGCAATACCTCGGCCGCCAACGCAAAGATCTCCCCGCCCAGGGCAATCAGCCGTTCCAGGTCCGGCCCCTTGATCTCAACGTCGATGGAACGCCCTTCGCCACCCTCATCCTCGAAGATGCTCCATTGCTGCAATATCGGTATCGCGCCCGGCACCGCGGCCATGGCATTGTGAAAGATGGGGAACAGTTCGCCGGTGCGCAGCGGATCGTTGGGGGTCACACCCATGAACAGGATTTCACCCGCAAACCCGAAAAAAAACGTATCCAGCCCCGCGCCGGGCAGTTGCTCCGCCTCAGGAGTAGCGGGCGGATGGGATTTGAGAAATTCCATAGCCCCGGCGAACTGGCCGTGGATCGAAGCCCGCTCCGTCACGGTATATCCTGGTGGCGGCAGTAGCAGGCCGAACAGGAAATCCGTATTCCCGGTAGGCAGATATTCCGTTTTCGGCTTGAGCAGGATACTTGCAGTGACTGCCAGGATGACTACCACACCGACAATGATCAAGCGGCGCAGCACGGATTTATTGATCCAGTAAGACAGCGTCGCGATCCGGTCGCGCAACGACGCGGCGGCGGACACCCCACCCCATAGCCCGTGGAATCCGCCGTTGCCCTCGGCAACCCGCAGCATGCGTGCGGACATGGTGGGAATCACCGTGATTGCAACGATCAGGCTGAGGCCCACGGCACAACTGATGGCCACTGCAATATCGGCAAACAACTGGCCGATCTCCTCCTCAATCAACATCACCGGAGCAAATACGGCGATGGTGGTCAGGGTACTGGCAAGCACCGCGCCCCACACTTCGCCGGCGCCGTCATACGCGGCGTTGAAGAACGACTTTCCCGCCTGCCGGTGCCGGTAGATGTTCTCCAGCACCACGATGGAATTGTCCACCACCATACCGGTCGCAAACGCCAGACCGGCCAGGCTGATAACGTTGAGCGTCCTGTTGAAAATACCCATCATCAGGAACGTGCCGATGATGCTGATGGGAATGGCGAGCGCGGCGATGAGTGTGCTGCCGCCATTGCGCAGGAACACCAGTAGTACCAGGATGGCAAGGGAACCACCGATAAACAGGTTGTTGCGCACCAGATTTATGGCGCTGTTGATGTAACTGGTCTGGTCCCAGACGTGCTCCAGTTTCAGCCCCATGGGATGCAGCAGTTCCTTGTTCAGCTTGGCAACCCGTTCCCTCACCTCGGCCATGATATCCAGTTCGTTGGCCCCGATCTCGCGTTGGATGTTCAGCGCGATAGTCTCGTTATGCAGACTGTATATCGAGCCCGTGGTTTTTTCGTAGGAAAGTTCCACCCGGGCCACATCGCGCAAGTACACGGAAACTCCGTTCCGCTGGGCAATCACGATATTTTCCAAATCTTGCGGAGAACGGTATTCACCCACGGTGCGCACGATGTAGCGGCGTTTGCCCTCATCAAAATCTCCGCCGCTGTAGTTGCGGTTCTCCCGTTCTATGGCGTCGGCGAGTTCCACCAGCGTGACCTGGCGCAGCGCCAATCGGGTCGGGTCGGCAATGACATGGACCTCCTGTCCACGCCCACCGTAGATATTCGCCTTGGAAACGCCTTGTACCCGTTCCAGTTCGGGAACGATGTAATCGTCCACGTAATCATACAGTTCGGCAATATTTCCATCGAAACTATCCTTGGCAACGGGATCCAGATGAAACCAGGCTATCGCTCCCGAAACCCCGGCCTGCCCTGTTATGATCGGTTTCTCCACGTTGGCCGGATAATCCTCCACCTGGTCCAGGCGGTTCGAGACCTTGAGCCTGGCCGCGTCCTTGTCGGTCCCGACCTGGAACAGCAAGGTGATAATGCCCTGCCCGTCCTGGCTTTCACTGCGCATGCGCACCAGTCCTTCCAGTGATTTCAGCTCTTCCTCCTGCTCATCGATGATATCCCGCTCCACCTCCTGCGGGCTGGCGCCGGGCCAGATGGTGGTCACCACGATCTCCGGTTTGGTGACTTCCGGAGTCAACTGCACCGGCATGGCGAACAACGCAACAAAGCCGAACAGGATCAGGAAAATGACGCCTACCGCAGTGGAAACCGGGTAGCGGATGCAAGCCTGGATAAAATTCATGGAAGCGGATACGCCACCGGCTCAGCCTGTACCGGCTGTCCCGGAAACAATCTCTCATTACCGCGCGTGATCACCTTGTCGCCCGGGGAGACGGCGCCGTTTACCACCGCCCACAAGTCCATGGCCGCGCCTACCGTCACCGGCACGGAGGAGGCGCTGCCCTCGTTCACCAGGAAGACCACGGTGTTGTTGCCCTGGCGCACCAGCGCGTCCTTGGGGACCAGGGTACCGGGGCTGGGATCGCCCAGTTGGAACGCCGCGCGCGCGACCATGCCGGCGCCGATTTCCGCGTGGGCTTCGACCAGCCGGAGTTTCACCGGAAACGTACGCGCGGCAGGGTCTGCCCGGGGAATCACGGCGCGTATGTGGGCTGCGTACTCCCGGCCGGGGACGGAGTCGAATGTCACAGCTACTGCTGCGCCTGTGTTCAATTCACTGAAGTATTTCCCAGGCACGTCCACGTGCACCTCCTGGGCATCGGTGGACAACAGTTCCAGCAAGCGGGCGCCCACGTCGCTCCACTGCCCCACCTCGGTATAACGGGCAATGATGATGCCGTCGAACGGCGCCCGGATCGTGCTCCGTTCCACATCGTGCCGGATCGACGCCGCCTCCGCGCGCAGGGTTTCCATGCGGCCCTGCCAGGCATCGAGTTCATAGCGCGCCTCATCCAGTTGCTGGCGCGAGATAGCATTCCTCTCCACCAGTCCCCTGGACCGTTTCAGGCTTGTTTCAGCCAGATTCCTGCGCGCTTCGGCCTCTTGCAGGCGCGCCTCGGCGGCTTGCAGTCGCAATGCCAGCGCCGTGGTGCGCAGCACGACCAGGGGCTGACCCCGGGTCACCCGGTCTCCTTCCCGCGCCTTGAGTTCGGTCACCAGTCCCTCCACCTCGCCGGCCAGTACGCTGACGTTGGGCGCTTCCAGGTAGCCCGGCAACTGCACGAGTTGTTTGACCGGCTGCCGGATCGCTTCCGTGTACCTGACCGGGGCGGCCTGTTGCCCATACTCCTGGCTGTAAACCAGCGTGGCAAAACAGAGCAGGGATAGTGTGATGATCCTTTTCATGTACCAGCGCCGACGGCCCGGTTGTGCGCGCTCAGGTTACCTCACTGAGTCGGCCGGTGGCGCAATCGTAGATAAAACCGCGCACCTGGTCCTTGTAAGGGATAAACGGATTGACATGTATGCGGGCCATGGACTGGCGTACATTCCGTTCCAGGTCCCTGAATGATTCCAGGGCAAACGCCGGGCGCAGGCCGGTGTCATCCTCAATGCCGTCCTTGATGTCATCGTCACGGAACGTCAGCATCCCGCAGTCGGTGTGCTGGATCAATACGATTGCCCGGGTATCCAGCAAGCGTTGGGAGATCACCAGTGAGCGAATCACGTCGTCGCTGACCACGCCGCCGGCGTTGCGGATGACGTGCGCATCACCTTCTTCAAGGCCGAGCGCCCGGTGCGGGTCCAGGCGCGCGTCCATACAGGCAACCACGGCCAGTTTACGCCCCGGCGGCAACGGCAGGTCGCCCTTGTCAAAACCTTCCGCATAGCGGGTGTTGTTGAGTAGCAGTTCGTCTATCATGTTCATCACGTGTATCAGTACAAAAATCCCAAGCTTCAAAGGTTATCACAAAATGTGTCTGAACAGGAACGTAGCGGGGTAGTGCCTGGGCCACTACCCGCGCCCGGACCGGTCCTGCGCAAGCAGGAGTCTTCACCAGGCGCTTCCTGCTTGCGCAGGAATGGGCGGGAGCGAACCACCCCTGCATAAGCAGGAGTCTACAACGCCAGGTATGCCAGTGCTTCGTCGTGCAACTGTTTGCAGGACGCGGCAACGATCAGTCCGCCGTTCAGCGCGGGATTGCCCTGCCAGTCGGTGATGATACCGCCGGCGCCTGTCACGATGGGGATCAGCGGCATGATGTCGTAGGCTGACAGGCCGCCTTCGATCACCAGATCCACGTAACCGCTTGCCAGCATGCCGTAACCCAGGCATTCCGTCCCGTAGCGGGAGAAACGGCACCTGGCAACCACGTTCATGAACTGCTCCCGCGCCGCGTCGGTGGGATACATGGCCGGATGGGTGCAGCACACGACGGCATCCGCCAGTGCTACCTGCGCGCGCACCCTGAGGCGGGAACGTTGCCGGCGGCGGATGAAGTGCGCCGTGTTGCCGTCACCGATCCAGGTTTCTTCCGTGTAGGGTTGGCGCATGGCGCCAACCAGGCATTCCTCAGCTTGTTTCAAGCCGACCAGCACACCCCACATGGGTGTGCCGGAGATAAAGCCACGGGTACCATCAATGGGGTCGATAAGCCAGGTCAGCGCCGTGCCGCCCGGTGTAGCGCCGAACTCCTCACCGATGATGCCATGGTCGGGATAAGCCGCAGCGATGCGGGCGCGGATAAACTCTTCCGTCTCCCGATCGGCCCGTGTGACCGGGTCGAAAGCCGCTCCTTTCTCCCGTTTGTCCGTCACCACCAGGTCGCTGCGGAAATACTTGAGCGGAATCTCCCCGGCCTGTTCGATCAGATCTTCCAGGAAAGCGATATAGTCGGTTACTAAATGTGCGTCGTTCATTTGCAGAAAGGCCTGTCGGCTTATATCAGCGGATGTTGCCTCTTTTAAGGGAGAAATAAATACCGATGAAGCAGAGTGCGGAGCCTACGATCAGGCTGGCGTTGATGCTGGCCAGTAACGGGCCGCTCTGTTCCGGTGTGAACTGTACCCGACCCAGCATCAGGGCGAATACCAGGGTGACGATACCCATGCTGAACATCTGCCCGATTACCCGCGTGGTCGCTACCATGCCTGACGCCGCGCCCAGGTGTTTTTTATCCACAGAACTCAGGATGGCG
Organism: Gammaproteobacteria bacterium; assembly: GCA_965116585.1. Classification (GTDB taxonomy): domain Bacteria; phylum Pseudomonadota; class Gammaproteobacteria; order Eutrophobiales; family Eutrophobiaceae; genus JAAXHV01. The sequence goes on from OZ220714.1 coordinate 1,009,214, forward strand.
TTGGTATTGGGCGAGGCAAACAGGGCAAAGCCCAGGCCGACCAGCATCAGGGTGGGAACAATAGCCGTGAGCGGCGCTGCCGTGCCTGCCGCGGCGAGCAAGGCCAGGCCGATGGCCGTCAGGCCCATGCCTGAAGAGGTGATCAGGCGCGGTTCGTAACGATCCGATAATCTTCCTGCCAGTGGGGAAACGACCGTCATCACCAGTGGCTGGGAGATCAGGATAAACCCGGCAAACTGCGGGTCAAATCCCCTGATATTCTGTAGGTACAGACTCATTAAAAACGTCACGGAAAACATGGAAGAATACATCAGCAGCGCGGTCAGGCAGGAATAGGTCAACACCGGGTTGCCGGAGAACAGGTTGACGTTGAACAGCGGATGCTGCCGGCTTTTTTCGTACTTGTAGAACACCACGAAACCGATGCCGCTGAGCAGGATCAGCCCGAAGCCGTTTGGCTGCGGCAGGACTGAAAACCCATACATCAGGGCAATGACCGTGGCGACGTAGATAAACGTGCCGGGCAGGTCGAATTTCTGTCCCGCAGGGCCGCGCCACTCTCCTTTCAGGTGCACCAGGGCCAGGATGATTACCAGCAACACCACCGGGACATGGAACACGAACACTGCACGCCAGCCGAACTGCTGGGTGATCCAGCCGCCGATAAATGGCCCACAGGTAAGGCCCAGGTACACCGAAGATACCGACAGGCCCAGTACCTTGCCGCGTTTTTCCGGTGGATAAACGGACGAGAGGATGGCGATGCCGGTGCCGAACAACATCGCCGCGCCCATGCCCTGCAAGGCGCGGCACAGGATCAGCAACAACGCAGTTTGGCTGAACGAGGCAAGAATCGATGCCACGGTCACCGTCGTCATGCCGGACAGGAACATTTTCTTGCGCCCGTACATGTCACCCAGCCGCCCGAAAGGCAACAGAAATACCGCGCTGGTCAACAGGTATGCCAGGGGCACCCAGCTTGCAGTGATCGCGTCCATTGCCAGGCTCGGGGCAATGACAGGGATCGCCACGTTAACCGCCGACAGCATCAACGGGGTGATGAAGCCCCCCAGGCAGACGACGAAGAGCGCCGTCCTGCGCAGGGTTTGTTCGGGACTCGCGCTAGCCAAGGTAATCTTCTATCAGGCTGAATACCAGTTGGATGATGTACGGGGTCATCTCCCGGGCGGTTTCTGTTTCCGGGCGGGTATGCATCCAGCCCAGGTAAGTGGTTGCGCGCGCCATCAGCAACACCGGGAACCAGGCCAGGTGTTCATCCGTCAATGGCCGGTGCTGCCGGTAACCCGTGATCAAGGCATCTTTTGCCGTGGTGAAATGTGCGGTGCCGTACAGGAATATAATCGAGGTGGCGATGTCAAACAGGTGCCAACCGTAGCCGCAGTCATCAAAATCGATCACCCGGACGCCGTCCGGGCCAACCATGACATTTTCAAACACCAGGTCTGCATGGATCAGGCCATAGCGGTCGGGCGCGGTGCCCAGTTTTGTCAAGTCGGCGCGTAATTTGTTCCTCACCTTGAGCAGCGTGTCCCGCTGCGTATCGCTGAGGTCGAGCAGGTTCCAGAACCGGCCCCAGAACGGCTCCTTGCCGACCAGACCGTCAACGTCCCAGGCGTGGCGACTGAACCCTGTCGGTGGCTGCCAGTGTTCAGCCTGGTTATGCATCCTGGCCATGATGCTGCCCAGGGTTTCAAAGCGCGCGCGGACCTGCGCGGGAGAGCCTTGCAGCCCTTCCTCCACACTACCCAACTGTTCACCCTCGATCCACTCAACGACGTCCACCTGGCGCGGTTCCGGCACGCCATAGGTCTGAACAGTTTCGACCATACGGTCCTTGCCGGAATAACGCAGCACCGGTGTCTGTATGCCGTAGTCGCGCAAGGCGGCCACCCACTTCCATTCGGAGCGCAGCTCTCCGCTACTGTGGTAATAGGCACGGTGCACGCGCACGACGTATTTTTTGTTTTCATCCCGATCAATGAGGCGAAAGACCGCGTTCTCGCGCAATTTCAGCAATGCCAACGGCGAATTACGCTTGAACCCCCACAACGGCAAGGCTCTGCGTACCAGATCTTCATAGCGTTCTTCCTGTTCGGACAGGGGGAGTTTGTAAAATTTGTTCATGATGGAATATTCATATAGCCAAGCACATCCTGTACCGCCTTGCCGATAACCAGCAACCTGCGATCAGACCCGGCCGGCCCTTCCAGGCAGATGCCGACGGGCAGGCCGTTGCCTGCCAGGCCGGCGCCTACGCACAGGCTGGGGATGCCGGCGTTGCTGGACGGATCGGTGTTACGGATGATGGTTGCCATGGTCGGTTGTTGTGTGCCGTTCAGGTCAAGCGTGGTGTCATGACCTACGGGCGGCGCGGTCAACGGAATTGCCGGGATGATCAGGGCATCCAGCGCGCGCTGCCGGAACGCATCGGCAAACAGCGCTTGCAACTGCGGGCGGTGCACGTGCAGCGCTTCCTCGTAAGCCGCTTTACCGACTGCGCCGGCCACGACTGCACGATAGGCTTCCTTCACGTCCGGGCTGGCTATCTGCGCCAGCACGTCTTCAATGGAAACGTGAGGCGCAAAGTCGCCGAGGTACTGCTGCATATCGCGCTTTGTCTCATACAATACTACCGGGAAGCTGACCTTGTCGTTCAATGCGCCAACCTGCTCCAGGTCAACTTCCACCAGGTCTTTGCAGGATGCGGCCAGGGTATCCAGGGTGGCCTCGATCACGTCCGCCAGACCGGTTTCCAGGTTCTCGTAATAGTATGTGCGGGGAACGCCCAGCCTGACGTCGGCCAGACTGACGGTCTCGACCGGGGCAGGGTCGGCGGCCATCACCCGGTCCAGCAGTTGCAGGTCCTGCACTGTCCTGGCCATGGGGCCCGGCGTATCGCGGGTGGCGGAAATCGGTATTATCCCTGCTTGCGGGTAACGCCCGAGAGTGGGCCGGTAACCGCAGATGCCGCAAAACGCGGCCGGCAAGCGTGTTGAGCCGCCGGTGTCCGAACCCAGTCCGGCGGGCAGGATGCCGGCGGCAATGGCGACCGCAGTGCCGCCGCTGCTGCCACCCGGTATCAGGTCCGGGTTGTACGGGTTGCGCGCCGGACCGAAAGTGGGGTTGTTATTGGTCACGCCGAAGGCCAGTTCATGCATATTGGCCTTGCCCAGGATCAGCGCGCCGGCATCCAGCAGCGCCTGGGCAACGGGCGCATTGGCCGCCGGGATATTGCCTTGCAATGCCGGCGTACAGCCGGAGGTGGGCAAGTCGGCAGTGTTGATATTGTCCTTCAGCAATAAGGGAGCGCCCAGCAACGCCGGGTTGCCGTCGTTTTGCCGTTGCCGATCCGTTTGTGCCGCAGCATCCAGCACAGCCTGCTCATCCAGGCACACCAGCGCGTTCAGGTGCGCCACCTCCCGGTTACGCGCCAGCATAGCCTGAACGTACTCAACGCTGGTGAACTCTCCGGCCTGCATCCCTTGCAGGGCTTGTGTCAGGGTCAGGCCAAGGATGTCAGAACTCATAACCAGCCTGCAGGTACCATTCCCGGCCGCGGTGGAAGGTTTGCTGGGTGAACCCGAAGCCGTCCTGATAGTTGGCAAAGATGGTGTATTCCTCGTCGGTGAGGTTGTCCACGCCGCCGGAAATGGACAGGCCGCTGTTACGCACGTCCCAGCGCACGCTGGCGTTGAGCAGGTGCAAGTCGTTCTCTTCCAGGACCGGGTTGGGCACGCCGAAGCTCAGCGGTACGTCGGCAAACGGGCCGCCGGGCAGGACGTCATCACCCAGGCGTGGCACGTTGTTGGAGTTGGTGCCCCAATCGGTGCGATAAGACCACTCAAAACGGGGGGTCAGGTAACCCAGGTCAGCGATAGCGAACTCCTTGTAAATCTGTGCATTCGCGGTCCACTCGGAAATATGCTGGAACGGGCTGTCCAGGGTCAACCCCTGTACACTCCCTTGCAGCGCGGTACGGTCAACGTCGGTCATGCCGGCGCTGCCGGTGATATACCAACCTTCCGCCGGGTTGAGTAAGGCTTCCATTTCCACCCCGACGACCTCGGCATCCCCCGCGTTGCTGACAAACGGCCCAAGCCGGGACGGATCGGCCACCAGCAGTTGCAGGTTGGTGTAATCGGTGAAGAACACCGCAACGTTAAAGCGCAGCCGGTCGTTCCAGCCATCAAACTTGAAGCCGCCTTCGTAAGACTTCACGAACTCGGGGTCAAAGCTGGGCGTACTGGCTTCCGGCGGGAAGATGCGTTGGGTGTAACCGCCGGACTTGAAGCCCTCGGAATAGGTTAAATAGGTCATCAGGCTGTCATTCCAGCGGTAGGACAGGTTCACCATGGGCACCAGTTCCGAGGTTTCATGATACGCCCACTCGAACGGCAACGGCCGGTCGCCCAAGCCGCAGGCCGGCAGCGCCGGGTTGAACGGCATCGGCGTGGCCGGCGGCGGGCAGTTGAAAGGCAGCGCTCCGACCGGCAGTACTTCTATGAACTGGTCCGGCAGGTAATCACGGGTATCCTCGGTGTAACGCAGGCCGAAAGTGAGGTCCAGCCGGTCGTTGAAATGCCAGGTGCCCTGGGCAAATACGGCCCAGGAATCGGCGTCATAATGCCCGCCCGATTGCAGGTCAACCTGGGAAAAGCGCACCGGGTTGATGTTCTTGCCGTCTTCCTCAAAGTAATACCCACCGATAATCCAGTCCAGGCGGTTGGCAAAACTGGCGCCCAGCAATTGCAATTCCTGGCTGAACTGCTCGTGCTGGTAGATGTCGATGAGATAGGAAACCCGGATCGGCGAGCCATCCTGGTCGCCTTCAAAATTGCCTTCAAAACCGCGCAGTGACGTGATCGATTTTACCTTCAGGTTTTCATTGATCTGCCAGTCCACGGTCAGGCCCGTGCCCCAGACGTCCAGTTTCTGGTAGGAAGGGTCGCTGCTGTAATTCAGTTTCTTGTCGCCATTGTCGATGTACTGCTGGTTGAAACAGACCGGGTTATTGGCGTTTTCCGGTGCGAAACAGGCCAGGAACTGGAACGGGAAACCGCTGGGGTGGGTGACGTTGAAAAATTCACCACCCGGAAATGAGGCGGGGCCGCCAGTGGCCAACTGCGCGGCCAGGGTTGTGGCTGCCAGGGTCATGGACGGGCCGCCGCCAGTGAGTATGCCCACGTTCAGGGGTTGGATACCGGTCAGGACGAACGGATTGCCGTTCTCATTTTCCGAGCTGTAGTCCACCGACCAGTTAACATCGAGGTTGTCATTGGGCAGCCAGCGCAACGCCGCGCGCAGGGCCACCACGTCCTGGTCACCCAGGTCCTTGTCATCCACTACGCGGGTGACGTAACCATCCTGGTTAAACGTGGCCGCGGAGAGGCGGGCAAACAGCTTGTCGTTCAAGGGAATATTGACCGAGCCGCGTACGTTGAAGCGGTCATCGGTACCGTACTTCACGTCCACCTTGCCGCCGAACTCCTCATCAGGTTTTTTGCTGCTCAGGGAGATGGCGCCGCCGATGGTGTTGCGGCCAAACAAAGTGCCCTGCGGCCCGCGCAACACCTCGACCCGTTCCAGGTCAACGATGTCCAGTACCGCGCCCACGGAACGGCCCAGGTACACGCCGTCCACGTAAATGCCCACACCGGGGTCGATCACCGGAGTAAAGTCGTTCTGACCGATGCCGCGGATGTACACCGCGGCGTTGGTGACGTTGGAATACGTGGTCGATTCATTCAGCACCAGGTTGGGCACAAACTGGTCCAGCTTGCCGATATCCGTGACGCCGCGAAAGTCCAGGGCGTCACCGGTGAACGCGGACACTGCGATGGGCGCGTCCTGCAGGTTTTCTTCACGCTTGCGCGCGGTCACCACGACCTCCTCGAGCAGCGCACTGCTGCGGCCCTGGGCGTAAGCCTGTTTGAAGATAGCTGCGGTGTCGGCAAACAGCATTGCCGCCAATGTAAAAACCACGAGGGAAGATATTCTACCTGTTTGATTGTTCATTACTTTACTCTTGGTTGAATTGTGCAGGCATTATAGTCCAAAATCATCTGCGGATTTACTTGCGCTGCTCGCTCCAGGCCTGAAAACTGCTGCCTTTGCGAGCCAGTTGTTCCAGTAACGGGGAGGGCGTCCACCACAGGTCGCCGTAACGGGTGCGGTATTTTTCCAGCGCGGCATGAACCTTGTCAAGGCCGACCATATCGGCGTACTTCATGGGGCCGCCACGGTAGCGGGGCATGCCGTAACCGTTGACGAAGATCACGTCGATATCACCCGGACGGATGGCGATGCCCTCTTCCAGTACCCGCGCGCCTTCGTTAATCATGGAATAGAGCAGGCGTTCAATGATTTCCTCGTCACTGATTTCAATCTGTTCCACACCCAGCGCGGCGGCCTCGCGCCGGGCAATGTCCATCACCTCGGGGTCCGGCACGGCTTTCCGGCCTTCATAGCGGTACGTCCCGGCGCCGGTCTTCTGGCCCAGACGGCCCATCTCGGTGAGCACGCTGATCATACGGCAGTACACCGGGTCATCGGGTCGGTCCTGCCACTCGCTGTTCAGCTTGTAGAAGATATCGAGGCCGGACAGGTCCATCACCGCGTGGGGACCCATGGCCATGCCCCAGTCAAACGCCACCTGGTCGACCCGCTGCGGCGGGACGCCTTCCAGCATCATCAGTTGCGCTTCTCTGACATAAGGAAAGAACATGCGGTTGCCGACAAAACCGAAGCAGACGCCGACCAGCACACCCACCTTGCGTATCTTCCTGGCCACGGCCATGGCGCTGGCAATGACGTCCCCGGCAGTGTGTTCGCCGCGTACGATTTCCAGCAACTTCATAATGTTGGCGGGCGCAAAGAAGTGCATGCCGATGACGTCCTCAGGGCGTTTTGTCATGGCGGCAATCCGGTTCAGATCCAGGCTGGAGGTATTGCTGGCCAGGATGGCGCCCGGTTTGCAGACCTGGTCCAGTTTTGTGAACACCTGTTTCTTTATGTCCATGTTCTCGAACACGGCTTCAATCACCAGGTCGGCCCCGGCCACCTGCGCATAATCGGTGGTGGGACCGATCAATTCCATGGCCTGTTCCAGTTGTGCCTCACTCATGCGTCCCTTCTCGACTGCGACCGAGTAGTTCTTGCGGATCACCCCCAACCCGCGTTCCAGGCCGGCCTGGTCCACTTCCAGCAGCGTCACCGGGATGCCGGCATTAACGAAATTCATGGCGATGCCGCCACCCATGGTACCGGCGCCGATAATCGCTACGTTATTTATCTCCCTTACCGGCGTGGTTTTCGGGACGTCGGGGACCCTGGCCACTTCCCGCTCTGCAAAAAACAGGTGCCGCTGCGCCTGCGAGTGGGTGGATGCCTTGCATTCATTGAACAGGCGCCGTTCCGTTGCCAGCGCATCATGGAATGGTTCGCTCATGGCTGCCTGCACGCATTTCACAATCTGTCCCGGCGCGAAAAAGCCTCGGGCTTTTTTTGCAAGTTTTTGCTCATATTCTGCAAAAAAGTCGGTATCGGCGCCGGTCGCGTCAATGTCGAGCTGGCTCACCCGCTTAAGTGGCGCGGCGCGGTCCAGCAACTCCCTGGTCCAGGCGATGGCGCCGGCGCGCAGGTCACCTTCGATCAGCTTCTCGATGATGCCCGCCTCCAGAGCTTCCCTGGCGCTCACCTGGCGGCCCGAGGTCATCAGGTCCAGGGCGGTGCGCGCGCCCACCAGGCGCGGCAAGCGTTGCGTGCCGGTAGCGCCGGGCAGCAGGCCCAGGTGGACTTCCGGCAACCCCATCCTGGCGCCGGCCACTGCACAACGGTAATGGCAACCCATGGCCGTTTCCAGGCCGCCGCCCAGGGCGGTGCCGTGAATGGCGGCAACGATCAGTTTCTGCGCGGCCTCGAATTTCTCGACCAGTTCCGGCAGCCAGGGGTCCACGTGGGGTTTATCGAACTCGGTGATGTCGGCGCCGGCAATAAACGTCCTGCCGGCGCAGATCAGCACTGCGGCCCGGGCCGAGGCATCTGCCGCCAGCCGATCCAGTGCCTCCCAACAGCCTTGCCTGACTGCCGCGGACATGGCGTTGACGGGGGGATTGTCAATGGTAATCACGGCAATGCCGTCTTCGACCTGGTAGTGTATTTTGTCTGACATGATTCGGATCCTGAAAGATATTATTTACATTTGATGCGGGTATTATAACGCATGAGCATACGGTCTACCTTGTTCATCCTGCGTTCTCCCGTTCGCTCCCTGCTCAGGCAGGCAGAGTCAAGCAGGAACAGGCAGTTCCGTTCGTTTTGTCACCGCGCGCAGGGCGAAGCTGGACTTGACTCGCGCCACCCCGGGCAGGGTGGTTAATTGTTCGTGGTGAATGCGCTCATAATCGGCGGCATCGGCCACGACGACCCGTAGCAGGTAGTCGTAATCACCGGACATCAGGTAACACTCCATGACTTCAGGCACCTGGGCCAGCGCGGCCTCAAATTCATCCTGGTCCTCCCGGCGCTGGCGGTTCAGCGCGATTTCCACGAACACGTTGCCCGGCAAACCGACCGCGGCCTGGCTGATTAGCATCACGTAGCCGCCGATAACACCTGCCTCTTCCAGTAATTTGACCCGGCGCAGGCAGGCGGATTCGGACAGGTTCACCCGTTGCGCCAACCTGACGTTGCTGATGCGGCCATCCAGTTGCAGCTCATGCAGGATGGCGTGATCTATTCTGTCCAGCGTTATCATTAAAATATTATTTGATAATTTCTTAAATTTTATGAAGATAATTCGAATTATAACAGATTTTATCCAATAATTCGCAAAGAAATTCCATTCTTTTTCCACTACACTGCCAACAGTTTCGACGTAACTTTAACCAGGGGGCTAACATGCAGATCGGAGTACCCAAAGAAACCAAAAACCGTGAGTACCGCGTAGGTTTGACGCCGGCGGGCGTGAGCGAACTGGTGCAGGCCGGACACCGGGTTTTGGTCGAGACTCATGCCGGCAACGCCATCGGCATGTCTGACGCCGATTACGCCGGCGCCGGCGCCGACATTGCGACCAGCGCACGCCAGGTCTTTGCCGAGGCCGACCTGCTCATCAAGGTAAAGGAGCCGCAACCCGATGAGTGCCGGTTATTGCGCCCCGGCCAGACCTTGTTCACCTACCTGCACCTGGCGCCGGACCCCATGCAGACCCGCTTGCTGCTGAGTTCAGGCGCCATCGCCATTGCTTATGAAACCGTAACGGCGCCGGATCGTACCCTGCCCTTGCTGGCGCCCATGAGCGAGGTGGCGGGACGCCTGTCGGTACAGGCCGGAGCACATTCCCTGGAAAAAGCGCAGGGCGGCGCCGGAGTGTTGCTGGGCGGTGTTCCCGGCGTGGCGCCGGCCAAAGTGCTGGTCATCGGTGGCGGTGTGGTGGGCGATAATGCCGCAGCCATGGCCCTGGGAATGGGCGCAGACGTCACCCTGCTGGATTGCTCGCTGCCGCGCCTGCGCCAGCTTGATGCGGAGTACGGCGGGCGGGTCAAGTGCATTTATTCGACGCGGGACGCAATAGAGGAGTACGTATTGCAGTCCGAACTGGTCATCGGCGCCGTGCTGAAGCCGGGCGCCACCGCGCCGAAACTTATCGGCAAAGACCTGGTCAGGCGCATGAAGCCGGGTTCAGTGCTGGTCGACGTCGCCATCGACCAGGGGGGCTGTTTCGAGACCTCCCGGCCAACCACGCACCAGGATCCGACTTACGTCGTCGATGGTGTGGTGCATTATTGCGTCGCCAACATGCCCGGCGCAGTGCCGCGCACTTCCACGCTGGCCCTCAACAACGCAACCATGCCCTACGTCAGGGCGCTCGCCGACAAGGGGGTGAGGCAGGCGTTGTTGGATGACCCCGGTTTACGCAACGGCCTGAATGTGTACCAGGGCCGCGTGACCTGTGAAGCCGTGGCGCATGACCTGCACTACGATTACCTCCCGGCCGTGGAAGCGCTGGCGGCGTAGGGGGAACGAATTAGGAATTAAGAATTAGGAATTGGGAGGGGGGCTTGGTTGTGTGGCAAAAAAATTCTGTTTTCATGGAATTTTCCGGTACAATGCCAACTTTTTTCGGTAGCCCCCCGCTTCTTCTCCTTTCCCCCCAATGGGAGGGGGTGTGGAGGGGCTGCCACCTTGATTTCCGGCTCCTGAGCCCGGCTCCTAATACATATGCTGGCCACCGTTGATGCTGAGAGTGGAACCGGTAATAAACCCCGCTTCGTCATTCACCAGGAACAACACCCCGCGTGCGATCTCCTCGGCCTTGCCCAGACGTTTGACCGGGATCCTGGCAATAATTTTCTCCAGTACGTTCTCCGGCACGGCCCGGACCATATCGGTATCGATGTAACCCGGCGCAATCGCATTGACGGTAACACCCTTGCCTGCGCCTTCCTGCGCCAACGCCTTGGTGAAGCCATGTATGCCGGACTTGGCAGCCGCGTAGTTCACCTGGCCGTACTGGCCCGCCTGGCCGTTGATTGAGCCGATATTCACGATACGGCCGAAGCTGCGCTGGCGCATACCGTCGATCACGCAACGCGACATGTTGAAGCAGGAGCCCAGGTTGGTCTGTATGACTTTATCCCACTGCGCATAATCCATCCTGTGCATGGTGCCGTCGCGGGTAACGCCGGCATTGTTGACCAGCACGTCCACGGTGCCGAGGTCTTCCTCGATCTGCGTGACAGCATCCCGGCACGCGTCAAAATCGGCCACGTCGAATTTGTACACGTCAATGTGAGTGACTTCCTTGAATCTGGCGGCTGCCTCATCGTTGCCGACGTAATTGGCCGCCACTTTGTAACCCGCCTCCTTCAAGGCAATTGAAATGGCCCCGCCAATACCGCGGGTGCCGCCTGTTACTACTGCTACTCTTCCCATGCTTGAAACCTCCGCATACAATAACTTGTGTGTGTGAAAAAACGAACGTTGCCGGAGCACCTCTGTCATAACCAGAGGCATTCCCATAAGTGCTATACTTGAGGTGAGTAAACCCTGAACTACAAAAACCTGCAACCGCTGACATTGTAATGAAATCTGCGCCAAATTCAATCCGAATCTGCCTGATAGCATTATTTACTTCCCTGCCGTATGGAGTTTGCTTCGGCGCCGCTGATACCGGCGATGTGAACCGCTCCATCGCCGAATACGAACAGGAAATCCAGGCCCGGGAGGCGGAACACGGCGTGTACGACCCCGGCACCGGCGAATACCTGTTATCCGTGGGCCTGGTGTACCAGAATGCCGGCAAGCACCAGGAAGCCGTGGACGCGTTCACCCGCGCCCTGCAGATCAAACGCGTCAACGAGGGCCTGCAGAGCACCGACCAGTTGCTCATTCTGGAGCAACTCATCAAAAGCAATATCGCCAATGCGGACTGGGGGGCGGTGGACCGCAATTACCAGCAACTGCTGTGGATAAACAAGCGTAATTACGACGTGGGCGATCCACGCCTGTTACCAGTGGTGGATCTGGTCGGGCGTTGGAAACTGAAAGCCTACAAGGAAAACCTGCTGGACGGCGGCGCCATCAGGATCATCGGTGAATCTGAAAAACTTTTCAAGGATACGATTACCATCCTGGAGCGCCAGTACGGGGAGAATGACCCGCGGCTGATCAATCCGCTCTACGGCCGGGCGCTAACCAACTACCAGTATGCGATTGAAGTTGCCAATACTCCACAGGACGAGTTTCATGGCGCCGGCAGCCCAACCCGGACGCAGGTGATGTGCCGCACCGTACCCACTCCCAACGGCGGGGCCAGGCGCATCTGCAACACCATCAGAGTGCCCGATCCGAACTACTACGCCACCCAGTCCAGCAACAAGGACTTTGCCATGGGCCAACGTATCAGCGCGGTGGGCAAGGCGCTGCGACAGATAGTGCAAATCCATGAAAACAACCCGGACCTGCCGCAGGACTCACATGCCAGGGCGCTGGTACACCTGGGTGACTGGAACCTGCTCAGGGGCAAGAAGACCACGGCCTACCAACGCTACAAGGATGCTTACCTGTTGCTGGCTGACAGCGCCGGGCAGGAGGAAACTATCGCGGAATTATTCGGCAAACCACAGAACCTGCCGGCCCTGCGCCTGCCGCTGCCCGAAGTTGATGACAAGGTGGAAGAAGAAAAAACCACGTCGGTGCTCGCTTCGTTTGACGTATCCCGCTCCGGGCGTGCAAAAAACGTTCAAATTATCGAGTCCGAACCGCCGGATGCCACTTCCGCACGCAGAAAAGCCAAAAAAACCATCCGGGGACGTTTGTATCGACCACGCTTTGAACAAGGCGAACCGGTGGATACTGTGGGCAATAAAATTCGTATAGTGGATTGATTTCAATGAAAAATTAAGAATTAAGAATTAGGAATGAATGTGCCGCAACAGCGGCGGCGTATGATGCTGCGCAAGCTGATTCAATGTGCGCAGTGACAAATTCCTAATTCTTAATTCCTAATTCCCAATTCTAACTCGGGAGATTACTCATGTGTGTCACTATAGTCAGATTTACCCCTGTCGAAAAACGAACCGTTGCCGAATACGCCGCCCTGTTACGGGAGGTAATGCCTGTGTTTGCCAACGCGCCGGGGCTGAAACGTAAATACTTCATCAAAACCGAACAGGGTTCCGGCGGCATCTATGAGTGGGAATCGGAAGCCCATGCCCGCGCGTTCTACAACGACGCCTGGCGCGCGCAAATGGAACAAATGGGTGGTGACAGTGTTACGCTGGAATACACCCGGATAAACGCTGTTCTCGACAACGTGTCCGGCGACGTGAATTATCGTATCTGATATTCTCCCGTTCGTTTCAATCCTTCTTGCTCAGCAACTCCACGTCTTCGGCATCCGGCATCAATACGAACTCGGGATAGGATTCAATCCCCAACTCTGCCGAATCCTGTCCGACTTCCTCAACAGCAGCCGCTACCCGCATACCGATGGTCTTGTCGAGCACATACCAGAGGAGGCCTGAAGCCAGGAACACGTAGGCTCCAACCGCAAGGATACCGGTCAGTTGCACCATCAAATCTCCGCCGGCGGCAATGCACACCGCCAGGGTGCCCCAGATGCCAGCAAACAGGTGCGCCGGGATGGCGCCGACCACGTCATCCACCTTCAGGTTTTCCAGCAGCTTCATGCCGGCCACGACGATAACGCCTCCCACCAGGCCGATGAGTATTGCCCAGTTGTGCGCGACGATATCCGGCCCGGCAGTAATCGAGACCAACCCACCGATGGCGCCGTTCAATCCGGCCAGCAGGTCAACCCGTCCCAGCAGCGGGCGTGATACGCTAATGGCTGCAATCACCCCGGCCGCGGCGGCCAGGTTGGTATTCACCAACACGTTGCTCATCGCCACAGCATCCGCCGCGCCTCCCAAGGCAAGCTGCGACCCGCCGTTAAAACCGAACCAGCCCAGCCACAGGATGAAAACGCCCAGGGTGACAATAGGGACATTGGAAGGTGGCGTGACCTTGACGCTGCCGTCGGCCCGGAACTTGCCCAGCCTCGGCCCGATGATCAGGGCGCCGGCCAGGGCTGCCCAGCCACCGGTGGAATGCACAATAGTCGAACCGGCGAAGTCCTGGAAACCCATATCGCTCAGCCAGCCACCGCCCCAGGTCCAGGCGCCGACGACGGGGTAAATTGCGCCGGCGAGAAAAGCCGTAAACAGGAAGAACGACCACAGCCTCACCCGTTCCGCCATGGTGCCGGAAATGATCGAGGCCGTGGTGGCGACGAACACCATCTGGAAGAACCAGTCTGACATCACGGAATAGCCATTCTCGACCACCGCGGCCTTGGCTGTCTCGTCACCGGAGAGCAGGGCAAGCTCCTCAGCCGACGGCCCGTAGCCAAGGCTGAAGGTTCCAATCCAGCCAGACACGTCCGTATACATGAGGTTGTAGCCCACCAGGTAGTACATAAGCCCGGCGATGGAATACAGCCCGATGTTCTTCAGGCAAATGACCGAGGCATTCTTGGTGCGTACCGACCCCGCTTCCAGCATGGTAAAACCGGCGCACATCCACATCACCAGCGCGCCCCAGACGAGGAAGGAAAAGGTATTGAAGATGAATTGAAGTTCCTGTTCCACTGCGGCATAGACACAGGATGCGGCCACCAGCAGGACAAAACCTGCGAACAGTCTGGCGGGCAACGAAAGACGACAAAACGACGGCGAAGAATCAGCAAGCTTCATGAGACCACCCCCACATTGTGTTATACGAAAGCCTAAGACAAATCCGCGCGCTATGCAAGCAGGATTAAACCTCAAGAAGCGCCACAGTGAATGCCTGCCCGGCGTTGAATTACCCGCCCAGCAACCTATTCACGCCGCCGAGCATGAAGCCGATCAGCGGATGCAGGATTTTTCCGAGGACTCCGGTAAAGATCAGGACGATGAGGATGGGCAGGCCCCAGCGTTCCAGTGTGTTGTATTTTTGTGCGGCCACGGGGGAAAGGAAGGCGGTGACGATACGGCTGCCGTCCAGGGGTGGTAGCGGCAACAGGTTCAGGGCGATCAATACGATATTGATAATGACCCCGACCTGCGCCATTTCCAGCAGCAGGTTTTCCTGCCAGGAAACGGGCGCGCCAGGAGTGAACAGGAGCGACAGCAGCAGCGTCCATAACAGCAGCATGATGACGTTGGCCCCCGGTCCCGCGGCTGCCACCAATGCCATATCGCGGCGCGGCTGCCTGAGGTTGCGCCAGTCCACCGGCACCGGTTTGGCCCAGCCGAAGGCAAACGGCGTCAGCACGATCATGACCAACGGCACCACGACGGTGCCCAGCGGGTCGATGTGTTTCACCGGGTTAAGCGTCAGCCTGCCGGCCAGTCTGGCGGTGGGGTCACCGAGCTTGCTCGCCACCCAGCCGTGCGCGACCTCGTGCACGGTAATGGCAAAGATAATGGGCACTGCGGCAACGACAATCTTTTCCAGCAGGGAAAGTTCGTACGCGGCCAGCATGGCATCAATGCCGGGCAAGCAGGATCAGGAACACGATGAACAACACCACGACGCCGATGGGTATCAACGCGCTGGACCAATCAGGATTCTCAGCCTCCCGACTTTTTTGCATGGCTGCCCTGGCTCCGGGCCAAAACAGAAACAAAACAGCAATAGCCAGGATTCCAACCAGAACCTGCTCGAATGTACCCATAACGGCAAGGACGAAAACTGAAAATAAAACCCCGCAGACACGGGGTTTTATTTGTTACAAAAGCTAATTCAACCGAGCACAACCACCTCGGTGGCATGGTATCCTTTCGGACCCTGCTCCGCGGTGTAGGTAACGCTCTGCCCCTCATTCAAGGTTTTGTATCCTTCAGACTTGATGGACGAATAATGTACAAAAATATCGTCCCCTCCGTTCGACGGTTCGATAAAACCGAATCCCTTTGCATTGTTGAACCATTTGACGGTTCCCCTCGTACTCATACTGCACTCCCCCTTAATAAAATATTATGGATTACTGGGTTTCAGCTATCCAGTGTACGGCAGAAAAACAACAGAAACTACCTACAGCTATGACAGCGCGATTGCAAGCATAGCCAATTTTTTTCCGTTTGCCAACATAATTTTACTGTTTTTGTTGCACAAGTTTATTTTAACCCCTGTCGTCAGCGCTGACGCGCTTGCTTTTATGGCGGCGGATCAGGACCAGGGTCACCAGGGGGCCTGAAGCGGCATAGGTCAATGCAAGCAGGAACAGTACCAGCGAGGGTCTGGCGGCGATGAGCGCAATGACAAGCACAATGAACAGAATATTGAAGAACGGCACCTTGCCGCGCAGGTCGAATTGTTTGAAGCTGTGGTAACGAACGTTGCTCACCATGAGCAGGCCGATGAGCACTGTCAGGACGAAGGCAACAAAGGTGGTTATCGCAGATTCAGCCAGTGGCGTGCCGACGCTGTCGAACCAGACCAGGCCGGCGATGACCGCGGCCGCGGCCGGGCAGGGCAGTCCCTGAAAATAGCGTTTGTCGGCGCTGCCGGCCTGGGTGTTGAACCGGGCCAGACGCAATGCGGCGGCGGCGGCATAGATGAAGGCGGCCAGCCAGCCCAACTTGCCAAAGCCGTGCAATGACCACTGGTAAACCACCAGTGCCGGAGCCAGACCGAACGAGATCAGGTCCGACAGGCTGTCATACTGTACGCCAAAATCGCTTTCTGTTTTCGTCATCCTGGCGATGCGGCCGTCCATACCGTCCAGGATCATCGCGACGAATACGGCGATGGCGGCCGGTTCATAGCGGGCGTTGATCGCGGCGACAATGGCATAGAAACCGGCAAACAGCGCCGAGGTGGTGAACAGGTTGGGCAGGAGGTAGATTCCCCTGCGGCGTTTGGTCATGTTATGTCAGTTCTTGGCCTGGTCCACCAGTTTGTTTTCCCCAATCCAGGGCATCATTGCGCGCAGGCGTTCGCCTACCTGCTCAATCTGGTGCTGCTTGCTGAGGCGCCGCATTGCTTTCATCTTGGGCGCGCCGGTCTGGTTTTCCATGATGAATTCCCTGGCGAAATCTCCTTGCTGTATTTCCTGCAGGATCTCTCGCATGACTTGTTTCGCCTCGGCGCCGACCACTCTGGGACCACGAGTAAAATCACCGTATTCCGCGGTATTGGAAATGGAGTAACGCATGTTGGCAATGCCACCTTCGTAGATCAGGTCCACAATCAGCTTGGTCTCGTGCAGGCACTCAAAATATGCCATTTCCGGCGCATAGCCGGCCTCGACCAGCGTTTCAAACCCGGCCTGGATCAGTGCAGTGATACCGCCGCATAACACCGTCTGCTCACCGAACAGGTCGGTCTCCGTCTCTTCCCGGAAATTGGTCTCAATGACACCGGCGCGCCCGCCGCCGTTGGCGCTGGCATAGGACAGAGCGATATCCCTGGCCTGGCCGGAAGCATCCTGGTGCAGCGCGATCAAGGTGGGCACACCGCCGCCTTCCACGTAGGTGGAGCGAACCAGATGGCCTGGCCCTTTCGGTGCGATCATGATCACGTCCAGATCGGCGCGGGGTTCAATCTGGCGGAAATGAATGTTGAAGCCGTGGGCAAAGGCCAGGGCCGCGCCGTTTTTGATGTGCGGAGCAACCTGTTCCCGGTACAATGCGGCCTGATGCTCATCCGGCGCCAGGATCATCACCACGTCAGCCCAGGCCACCGCGTCTTCAATGCTTTTCACGTTCAGGCCCGCAGCCTGTGCCTTGGCCGCGGAGGCGGAACCCTGGCGCAGACCCACACACACTTCCGCGCCGGAGTCATTCAGGTTATTGGCATGGGCGTGACCCTGCGAACCGTAGCCGATGATGGCTGTTTTCTTGCTCTTGATTACGGACAGGTCCGCGTCTTTGTCGTAGTATATGTTCATTTTCTCTCTCTTTTGAACTTTTGGTTTTGAGTTGCCGGTTGTTGGTAAACCAGTGCCGGAAAATAAAAACTGAAAACCAAAAACATCAAACCCTCAAACTCTGATCGCCTTTTCTCCACGGGCAATGCCGGACACGCCGGTACGCACTGTTTCCAGTATCAATTCCGGTTTCAGGGCCTTCAGGAAGGCGTCCAGCTTTTCGCCGTCGCCGGTGATCTCAATGGTATAGGCATTTTCACCCACGTCGATAATGCGCCCCCTGAAGATGTCGCTCAGGCGCACCAGTTCTTCCCTGGAGGCATCGACAGCCTTGACCTTGACCAGCATCAACTCCCTTTCGATATGTTCACTCTCGTTCAAATCCACGACTTTTATCACGTCCACCAGTTTGTTCAGATGTTTGGTGATCTGCTCGATGATGGCATCGGAACCGGAGGTGACGATGGTCATACGCGAGGCCGTGGCATCTTCCGTGGGCGCGACAGTCAGGGATTCAATATTAAAACCCCGGGAGGAAAACAGGCCGGAAATCCTGGACAGGGCGCCAGCCTCATTTTCAACCAGGAGAGACAGGATATGACGCATCAGGCCAGCTCCCGTTCCTCGGAACCGGGCGCCAGGTGCATCTCGTGCTGCCCTTTGCCCGCGGCGATCATCGGATAAACATTCTCGGTCTGATCCGTAATAAAGTCCATCAGCACCAGTCTGTCCTGCATGGCCAGGGCTTCCTTAAGCGCCGGTTCCACGTCTTCGGACTGCTCAATACGCATTCCCACGTGGCCGAAACTTTCCGCCAGCTTGACAAAATCAGGCAGGGCTTCCATGTAGGAATGGGAGTAGCGCTTCTCGTAGAAGAACTCCTGCCATTGCCGAACCATGCCCATATAGCGGTTGTTCAGATTGATAATCTTGATCGGGGTGTGGTATTGCAGACAGGTGGACAGCTCCTGTATGCACATGACCAGGCTGGCCTCGCCGGTAATGCACACCACCGTCTCATCCGGGTAGGCGATCTTGGCGCCCATTGCCGCCGGCAGCCCGAAACCCATGGTGCCGAGACCGCCGGAATTGAGCCAGCGGCGCGGCTTGTCGAACTTGTAGAACTGCGCGGCCCACATCTGGTGCTGGCCCACGTCCGAGGAAATATACGCTGCGCCGTCGGTCAACTCATACAGGCATTCGATAACCCGCTGCGGCTTGATCAGACCGGAGTCCCGGTCGAAGCGCAGGCAGTCCATGGCCTGCCAGTCCTTAATCTGGCGCCACCAGGCGTCGATGTCGGGTTGTTTGCCGATCTCTTTCAAACCGGCGTTGATTTCCTGCAAGACCTGCCTGACATCGCCAACGATAGGCACGTCAACGGGCACGTTCTTGGCAATGGAAGACGGGTCTACATCAATATGGATAATGCGCGCGTGCGGGCAGAACTTTTCCAGGTCCCCCGTCACCCGGTCATCGAAGCGCGCGCCGATGGCGATCAGCACGTCACACTGGTGCATGGCCATATTAGCCTCGTAGGTGCCGTGCATGCCCAGCATACCGATGAACTGTGGGTCTGTCGCCGGGTAGGCGCCCAGTCCCATCAGGGTATTGGTGATGGGGAAACCCAGGGCGCGGGTCAATTCCGTCAATTCAGCGCTTGCTTCGGACAGCACGACCCCGCCGCCGGTGTAGACCATGGGCTTATGCGCTTCCAGCATCAACCTGATGGCGCGTTTGATCTGGCCCGGGTGACCCTTGACGGTAGGCCGGTAGGAACGCATATCCACGCTTTCCGGGTACTCGTAAGCACAGGAATTCGCGGTGACGTCCTTGGGAATATCCACCAGCACGGGACCGGGCCGGCCACTGCAGGCCACGTAAAAGGCCTTTTTAATCGTGCCGGCCAGGTCTTTTACGTCGCTGACGAGAAAATTGTGTTTCACGCAAGGCCGGGTAATACCGATTGCATCGACCTCCTGGAATGCATCATTACCAATAACGGAAGTAGGCACCTGGCCGCTGAACACCACCAGCGGGATGGAATCCATGTAAGCCGTTGCAATGCCGGTGACCGCGTTGGTAATACCCGGACCGGACGTAACGAGCACCACACCGGGGCGGCCCGTGGCGCGGGCATAGCCATCGGCCGCGTGCGCGGCGCCCTGCTCATGGCGCACAAGGATGTGTTCCACCTCGGTCTGCTTGTACAGCTCGTCATAAATATGCAATACCGCGCCGCCGGGATAGCCGAAAACGTGTTTTACCCCTTCATCTTTCAGCGCCCGCACGAAAATTTCCGCACCACGCAGTATCGGTTTTGCTTCGTCCACCGGATAGTTCCACAGATTGGTTAATAACAGGACATGGTAACTTACTGATATTCTGCGCAAACGTCAA
This sequence comes from Gammaproteobacteria bacterium, assembly GCA_965116585.1. GTDB lineage: Bacteria > Pseudomonadota > Gammaproteobacteria > Eutrophobiales > Eutrophobiaceae > JAAXHV01. Next base: position 1,029,054 of record OZ220714.1, read on the forward strand.
TAACAATTACGAATTGGGGATTAGGAATTAAGAATTAAGAATTAGGAATTAGGAATGAAGGTGCCGCCTGTGGCGGCTGTTTTTTGATGATGTTCAGGCATTTGGCAAGCCAAACCCAGGCACATAGAGACGTAATCCACCCATTCCTAATTCTTAATTCCTAATTCTTAATTCTTAATTCCCAAAGCAGTTTCTGAAAAAATTTTTATTCTTTTGTGACTTTCCTCACATTTTTGCACATTTTCCGCTTTACCCTCCGCATAAGCCAGCTACAATTTCCATAGCCTCATGGAAACGAGGCTGCGGCGGGCCCGGAAACGGGCAGGTCGCGAACAAGGATCTCATGTTTCTCCTTTAATGTTGTTTATGTTTGCAGTATTCCTCCATGCCAGAGGGCGGCCTGGTTAGTCTGTGCCAGGCCAGGGATCAGGGACAGCCTGAAGGCGCTGGCAGGGGGGCGGTTTTCCTCAGCTTCCATCTCCGCCCCCCGCCGGCAGGGGGAGGGCACACGCAAGCGCTTGCTGCGGGACAAATCCGGCGCGCTCAGCGCATCACCTGCTGGGATATGCGGGCCAGCCTGGCGCCCAGGGTCATGCAGACCTGCTTTTCTTCTTCGGTGATATCGAGATTGCTTTCCACACCAGCCAGGTGGCTGGCGCCGTAGGGGGTGCCGCCGGAACGGGTGGAGAGCAGGGCTGGTTCGGTATAGGGCACACCCATGATGAGCATACCATGGTGCAGCAGCGGCAACATCATCGACAGCAGTGTGCTCTCCTGACCGCCGTGCAGGCTGCTGGTAGAGGTGAACACCGCGGCGGGCTTGCCTGCCATCTTGTTGGACAGCCAAATATCGCCGGTGCCGTCGAGGAAATATTTCAGCGGCGCCGCCATATTGCCGAAACGGGTCGGGCTACCCAGGGCCAGACCGTCGCAACGGACCAGATCGTCTGTACTCACATACGGCGGCCCCGCTGCCGGCGCCTCCTCAGCCACGGCTTCCGGTACTGCCGATACGGCCGGAACGGTGCGGACCGACGCCCGGCAGGACCTGACCGACTCCACGCCACGCCCGATATACCTGGCCATCTGCGCCACGTTGCCGTAGCGGCTGTAGTAGAGAACCAGTATCTCCGCCATCAGCAGTTTCGTTAAATGATAGCGAGTACGTTTTCCGGCGGGCGTCCCAGCGCGGCCTTGCCGTTGGCCAGGACGATAGGCCGTTCAATCAGTACCGGGTGGTCAACCAGCGCGGCAAGCAACTGTTCGGCGGACAGATGCGCGGCATCCAGACCGTTGGCTTTGTATTCTGCTTCCTTGGTGCGCATCAAATCCCGCGGGGACAGTCCCAACAGCTCCAGTATGCCGGCCAGTTCGCTTTTGCTCGGCGGTGTTTTCAGGTATTCGATGATATTCGGTTCCAATCCCTGTGCGCGTAACAGTTCCAGTGTCTGCCTGGACTTGCTGCAACGCGGGTTATGATAAATCGTCACACTCATTGGTTGCTCTCCAGTTTTTCCCTGATGAATGCAACGGCGCGCGCAAGCGGAATATCCGTGCTCTGCTCGTCACGCCTGCCCTTGTATTCCAGGGTTTGATTATCCAGCCCGCGCTCGCTGAATACGTAGCGGTGGGGGATGCCGATCAGTTCCATATCGGCGAACATCACTCCCGGCCGCTCCTTCCTGTCGTCCAGCAATACGCTTATGCCATGTTCCAGCAGCGTTTGATACAACGCTTCCACGGCCGCACGCAGGCGTTGCGATTTGTGCGCGTGGATCGGCACCAGGGCAAGCTGGTATGGCGCCAGGGCGTGCGGCCAGATAATCCCTCGCGCATCGTGATTCTGTTCGATGGCCGCCGCAACGATGCGTGAGACACCAATGCCGTAACAACCCATGTACAAGGTCACGGCCGCGCCAGTTTCATCCAGACAGTTCGCCTTCATGGCCGAACTGTACTTGGTTCCCAATTGAAAGATATGACCTACCTCGATGCCGCGGGCGATTTTCAAGGGCCCGGAACCATCGGGCGCCGGGTCGCCGTCCACCACGTTACGCAGGTCGGCAGACACCGGCGCGGCCAGATCGCGCACCCAGTTCACACCGGTCAGGTGATAGCCGTCCTCGTTCGCCCCGCAGGTGAAATCCGCCAGCGCCAGGGCGTCATTATCGGCGATAACGGGAAGTTTCAGCCCCACCGGTCCCAATGAACCGATATCGCACCCAGCCTGTTTTGCGATCTCTGCGGGCGCGGCAAAGGCCAGCGGGGATGCCACTTGCGGCAGTTTCTCCGCTTTCAGGCGGTTCAGTTCGTGGTCGCCGCGCAGCGCCAGGGCGACCAGGTCGCCGTCACTGCCCTTGACGATCAGCGTTTTCAAGCAGCGCGCCGGGCTGGTCCCAAGAAAATTACTGATATCCTCTATGGTATGCTGCCCAGGCGTGGCAACTTTTTGCAACGCTTCCCCAGGCGCCGGGGTTTGCTGCTGAGGCGCGGGCGCGGCAATAAGTTCCACGTTGGTAGCGAACTCGGAACCTGCTGAAAACGCGATACTGTCCTCACCGGAGTCGGCCAGTACATGGAATTCATGGGACACCTTGCCGCCGATGTTACCGCTGTCGGCCACTACGGGGCGGAACTCAAGGCCGAGGCGTTCGAAAATACGTGAGTAGGCGCGGTACATCACCTGGTATGTCTGTTCCAGAGACGCCTGGTTCAGGTGGAACGAGTAGGCATCCTTCATAATGAACTCGCGGGCCCGCATAATCCCGAAACGGGGTCGAATCTCGTCGCGGAACTTGGTCTGGATCTGGTAGAAATTGGCCGGCAACTGCTTGTAACTGCGGATTTCATGCCGGATCAAATCCGTGATGATCTCTTCATGAGTGGGACCCAGGCAGAAGTCCCGCTGGTGCCGGTCCTGGAAACGCAGTAATTCGGGACCGTATTCTTCCCAGCGCCGGGATTCCCGCCACAATTCGGCCGGTTGCACACCGGACAACAGCACTTCCTGGGCGCCGGACGCATCCATTTCCTCGCGTACCACCGCCTCCACCCGGCGCAGGACTCGCAACCCCAGCGGCAACCAGTTGTAGATTCCGGCGGCCGTTTTCCGCACCATGCCGGCGCGCAGCAGCAACCGGTGACTGATGACTTCCGCATCGGCCGGGGCCTCGCGCAGTGTGGCTAACAGGGTTTCAGAGGTTCGCATGGATAGTGTGTGTAAACCGGGAATCAGACCGCATTGTCCAGCATCTCCCTGACAAAATCCACCGTCAATTTCCGCTGCGCCTCAAGACTGTGCCGGTCCAGGCGATCCAGCCAGTGGAACAGGTTGCTGGTATCCCTGTCGACCCGCTTCATGAGGAACTCCACCACCTGGTCGCTCAGCGCAAAGCCGCGCGCGTGCGCGCGCTGTTTCAGCGCGCGCACGTTGTCGTGCTCATCCAGCGCTTGCAGGTGATAGCAAAGGCCCCAGGATAATCTTGATTTCAGGTCGGGCAGTCGGATGGGGCTGCCTTTGGGGCTGCGGCCCGCGCTCACCAGCAGGGGAGTCTGCGCGTCTTTCAGACGATTGAACAGGTCGAACAGCGCCAGTTCCCACTGCTCCCTGCCCGCCAGTTGATCCACGTCATCCAGGCACACCAGGCTGAGTTCTTCCAGGGAGGCAAACAACTGCGGCGTAAAATCGTCGATTTGCCTTAACGGCAGGTACGCACACGGACGCTCTGCCTGCGCGGCCAGGTTGCACACAGCCTGGAGCAAGTGTGTTTTCCCGGCGCCCTGCCCCGCCCAGAGATAGACATTGGTATGGCTTGAGCCGCCGGCAAGCTGCCGCAAGGACGCCATCACGTCCCCGTTGGGACCGGGGATGTAGGTGGCAAAGGTGTAAACGTCATGACGGGCGAAGCCCAGGGGCAGTTGCGAACCGGGCGGGCTGGCCTGGTCGCGGGCAAGGGGCGGAAATTTGTGATCCCGATAAAATTCCAGGGGCAATTGACTCTTGTAACCTGATAGCGGCATGTTACGGGACCAGGCGGTAATAGTGGCCATCGGTGTCTGCCAGCGGTTCCAGGGTTCTGCCCAGGCTGAGAGTCTGTATTATCGTCTGTGCCCCACCGTGTGCCGTCAATGCCAGGATGACCATGCCGCTACGCACTTCCTGCACATGAATGTGGCTCACCGAGTTCAGGGAGCCCAGGTAAGCCAGCAGGCGCGCGTAGCGTTCAACCGAATCAACGGCGTTTACCGTGATCTCGATATCTCCCACCGGGATATAACTGGCGCTGCGTACAAACTCGCCTGCCAGGGTATCCACAAAACCGTTGAAACCTTCCTCCAACGCGGCTTCCAGCAGGTCAGTTTCGGTGGTCCACTCGTGCTTGAGCCCATCATCGGCATAACTTCTCCACCTGCCCTCCCAGATGCCCGGGAACGGAGAACTCACGCGGGCCGTCAGAATGACGTCGGCCTGATAACGGGCGGACGCAGCCAGGATTGGCTCGCGGAAATCCAGCCAGACGTCACCGGGACGTATCTGCGCCTGATCATCCAGGTCCAGCAGAGGGAACAGGATGGGCACCCCGCGCCGCTGCCCAAGTTCCCGGACCAACGCGCGCAGCGCCGGGGTATCTACGGCTTCGACAAATAATCTGCGCTGCGCCTGTTCCAGCGCGAGCCAGACCAGTACGGACGGCCGCTCCTTGTCCCACACCGGTATGCCCGCGGCGCGCAGGGACCGGTTCAGGTTCGCTTCATCGAATTTAACCGTGAAGCGCCAGTTCAGCGCGGTCGATGCGCCGGGTAATTCGGGTATTTCCGCCTGCGCCTCATGGTAGCGATATTGCTGAACGAATTTTTCCGCGGCGCCCAGTATGGGTTGCAACGCGGGTTCCCTAGACACGTCGCGCACACCAGTCAACTTCACCAGCACCATGCCCAGACAGGCCCGGACTGCCGCCCTCCTGTCCTCGTTCGACTGGCTGTTTACCATGGTCTGCGCCTCGTACAACCCCGGCACCCTGAGTGCCTGGGAAGGCACGGGGAGCAGGCTGAACAAGCAGCAGAATATAAGCAATGTTCTCTTCATCTATACTGGCCGGACATAAACGGGGGTTGCGGCAACCGGCATTCCGTCACATTATTGCTCTTTCCAGGTGATATTGACATGTTCAGAGCCACACAGCGGCGTCAAGACAAGGCGCAGCCCGCTGAACATGTCAATATCACCTGGAAAGAGTAATATAGTATCGTATAGTACTCTTTCTATCATCGTATCAATGAAGCGTTCCAACTATGAAGCCGCCGGGGTCAGTATCGACCGGGGCAACGAACTGGTGGCCAATATCAAACCGCTGGTGCGGGCCACGCAGCGTCCTGAAGTACTGGGTGAGCTAGGCGGTTTCGGCGGGCTGTTCGACCTGTCTGCAACAAACTACCGCGCGCCGGTGCTGGTGTCGGGAACCGACGGCGTGGGCACCAAGCTGAAACTCGCCATCGAACTGAACCGGCACGACACCATCGGCATAGACCTGGTTGCCATGTGCGTCAACGATATCCTGGTGCAGGGCGCAGAACCCCTGTTCTTTCTGGATTATTTTGCCTGTTCCAGGCTGGACGTTGCCACTGCGACAGCGGTAGTGAAGGGTATTGCCCACGGCTGTGAACTGGCCGGTTGCGCGCTGATCGGCGGCGAGACCGCGGAAATGCCGGGCATGTACCAACCCGGCGAATATGACCTGGCCGGTTTCTGCGTGGGGGTGGTGGAAAAACAGGCCATCATCACCGGCGCGCAGGTCAGACCGGGGGACGTACTGATCGCCCTGCCCTCCAGCGGGCCGCACGCCAACGGTTATGCCCTGATCCGGAAACTACTTGCCGACTCCGGGACTTCCCTAACCGATAGTCTGCCTGATAGTCTGCCCGATGGTCCGGACAGGATGCCGTTTGCCGACCTGTTGCTGGAACCCACGCGCATATACCGGGACGCCGTGTTCACCTTGTTGCCGGAGGTCGCTCTCAAGGCTATTGCCCATATCACAGGCGGCGGGTTAAGCGAAAACATCCCCCGGGTCCTGCCTGCATCCACCTGCGCCGAAATAGATCAGGACAGTTGGCGCTGGCCGGGGATATTTCACTGGCTGCAGGAAACGGGCACTATCGATCTGGCGGAAATGTACCGGACGTTCAACTGCGGCGTCGGCCTGGTATTGGCAGTAAGCCCGGAGGAGGAGGGAAAGACCCTCGGTTTGCTACACGCTGCAGGGGAACAGGCATGGCGCCTAGGGACCATCCGGGAGCATGAGGGGGAGGGGGAACGTGTGCGCTACTTTTAGGAATTAAGAATTAAGAATTAGGAATTAGGAATGGGTGTATTACGTCTCCATGTGCCTGGGTTTGGCTTGCCAAATGCCTGAAAATCATCAAAAAACAGCCGCCACAGGCGGCACCTTCATTCCTAATTCCTAATTCTTAATTCTTAATTCTCAAACCTAACGGCACGAACTCAACCTTGTCCGGCCCCGTGTAATTGGCGCCGGGGCGAATGATCTTGCCGTCCTGGCGTTGTTCGATGACGTGCGCGGCCCAGCCTGTTAACCGCGACATGACGAATATGGGGGTAAACATGGGGGTGGGAATGCCCATCATGTTATAGGAGACCGCGGAGAACCAGTCCAGGTTGGGGAACATCTTTTTCGCCTCCCACATCACTGTTTCCAGCCGTTCGGCGATGTTGAACAGTTTCATAGCGTCATTGTGCGCAGATAGCTGTTTTGCCACGCGCTTGATGACCTCGTTGCGGGGGTCGGCGATGGTATAAACGGGATGGCCGAACCCGATCACGATCTCCTTGCGGGCAAGCCGTTCCCGGATGTCTGCCTCTGCCTCATCCGGGCTCGCATAACGTTGCTGGATTTCCATAGCGACTTCATTGGCGCCGCCATGCTTGTGGCCACGCAGTGCGCCGATGGCGCCGGTAACGGCGGAATACAGGTCCGATCCGGTGCCGGCGATGACCCGGCCGGTGAAAGTCGAAGCGTTGAATTCATGTTCGGCATACAGGATCAGGGAGGTGTGCATGGCCCGAACCCATAACGCCGGGGGAGTCTGCTGGTGCAGCATGTGCAGGAAGTGGCCGCCGATGGAATCATCGCCGGTATTCTCATCGATGCGCGTGCCGTGCCGGCTGTAGTGATGCCAGTATGCCAGCATGGACGGGAACGCGGCCAGCAGGCGGTCGGCGATGTCCCGGGCTTGTTGCGTAGTATGCTCGCCTGGCTCCGGCGCCAGCGCGCCCAGCAGCGAGCAACCGGTCCTGAGCACGTCCATGGGTGCGACATCGGCCGGCAGCAGTTCCAGTCCGCGTTTTACCGGATCCGGCAGGCTGCGCAGTGTGGCCAGTTTCACCTTGTACCGCTCCAGTTCCGTGCTGGTGGGTAGTCGCTCATGCAGCAACAGGTGTGCGATCTCCTCAAATTCGCAGGTCTCGGCAATGTCCAGGATGTCGTAGCCCCGGTAGGACAGGTCGTTGCCGCTGCGGCCTACGGTGCACAAGGCGGTGTTGCCGGCCGGTACCCCGGACAGCGCCACCGATTTCTTGGGTTTAACCCGCATATCTCACCAAGTGATGCGAAGATCGCGCAGGATTTTTTTTGCCTGCGGGTGCCTGCGACCGAAAGCATAGCGGTAGCTATGGTTGAGGAAGCACGTGCCCGCAGGCGGAAAAAAGACCAGCGAAGGCGCATCAAGCGCAGTGTGTAATGTCGAAAGAGTGTGAATACTGTCATAACGTATTGACAGCAAAAATGTTTCAGATTGCAACAAGCGACTTGGTGAGATATGCGGGTTAAATGCCGTACTCATGTCGGCGTGTCCTCAAGAAACAAGGCATCCAGTTTCCGTTCGTAGTCGTAATAACCCAGCAAGTCATACAGCTCCTCCCGTGTCTGCATGGAATCGATAACGTTGCGCTGGTGGCCATCGGCCAGCACGGACTGGTAAAACCCCATGGCGGCCTTGTTCATCGCCCGGTAAGCACCGCAACAGTACAACACGATGTCAACACCCGCAGCGCCCAGTTCTGGGGTCGAGAACAGCGGCGTTTGGCCAAATTCAGTGATGTTTGCCAGGAATGGCGCCGGAATCTGTGCACGCAAGGTGCGGTACTGCTCCAGGGAGGTCACCGCTTCCGGGAAAATCATGTCGGCGCCGGCTTCGAGACAAGCATTCGCCCGCTCGATCACGGCCTGCATCCCCTCCGCCGCCAGGGCGTCGGTGCGCGCCATGATAACGAAGTTCTCATCACCACGCGCGTCCACTGCGGCCTTGATGCGGTCTGTCATCTCCGCCTGTGAGACAATCGCCTTGTTGGGACGGTGGCCACAGCGCTTCTGCGTTACCTGGTCCTCAATGTGCATGGCCGCGGCGCCGGCTTTGATCAGGCTGCGGGTCGTCCTGGCGATATTGAAGGCGCCGCCGAAACCCGTATCCGCGTCTACCAGCAAGGGCAGGTCACACGCATCGGTAATGCGCCGCACGTCAATCAGCAGGTCTTCCAGGGAGCTGATGCCCAAGTCGGGAACACCCAGGGAATTGGCCGCCAAGCCGCCGCCGGACAGGTAAATCGCCTTATGCCCCGCCCGCTGCGCCATACGCGCGGCCAGTGCGGTAATCGCGCCAACGACCTGTAACGGCTTGTTGTCCGCCACTGCCTGGCGGAAATCAGTCCTTGTTTGCATATAATTTTTACTCTGACCTGATAAATCTCTAAAATGGGCTTGGGCCTTGAACCAAAATATCATTAGTCATGTCGTTAAACAACCCAGGGGACTTCCCCGCAGTCCGATTGCGGCGCATGCGTGAGCATGATTTCACCCGGCGCATGATGCGGGAAAATGTGCTCACGGCAGCCGACCTGATCTACCCTGTATTCATCATCGAGGGGAACAACCAGCGCGTGCCGGTGCCTGCCATGCCGGGGGTCGAACGTTTGAGTATCGACGTGCTTGTGGACGAAGCGCGCGCATGCATGGAACTGGGTATCCCGGCGCTGGCGCTGTTTCCTGTCACCCCGGAGCAGAAAAAAACGGATGACGGCAGGGAGGCCTGGAACCCGGACGGACTGGTGCAGACGGCGGCAAGAGAACTCAAGGCCGCGCTGCCGGAGCTGGGTGTCCAGGCGGACGTGGCGCTGGACCCGTTCACCACCCATGGTCATGACGGCTTGCTCGATGCGAACGGTTATGTCGCGAACGACGCCACCGTGGAAGTGTTGGTGCAGCAGGCCGTCTCCCAGGCTGAGGCCGGGGTTGATATTGTCGCTCCATCAGACATGATGGACGGCCGTATCGGCGCCATCCGCAAGGCCCTGGACGGCGCCGGCCATATCAACACCCGCATCCTGGCCTACTCGGCAAAATACGCCTCCGGCTTTTACGGCCCGTTCCGGGACGCGGTAGGCTCCTCGGCGAACCTCGGCAAGGGCGGCAAGCAGACCTACCAGATGGACCCGGCCAATTCCGACGAGGCGCTGCGAGAGGTGGCGCTGGATATCCGCGAGGGCGCGGACATGGTCATGGTCAAGCCCGGCCTGCCCTACCTGGACATCATCCGGCGGGTCAAGTCCGAATTCGCCATGCCTACCTTCGTCTACAACGTCAGCGGTGAGTATTCCATGATCAAGGCCGCCGCAGAACGGGGCTGGCTGGATGAGAAAACCGCGGTACTGGAAACCCTGACCGCGTTCAAACGGGCCGGGGCAGACGGCATCCTGACTTATTTCGCCAGGCAGGCGGCGGAGTGGTTGAAGTGAGGGTCTCAACCGGGACGGACCTGTCCCCTCTTAAAACAGTTCCTCCAGAAAATTCACCATAGCCTGCCAGGAACGCCGGTCCGCATTGCGATTGTACACCGCCCCAAGATCCGGGTTATTTGCCGCCGGGTTGGTGAATGCATGCAGGGCATTGCCGTACACGTATATCTGCCAGTCCGCGCCGGCCTCAGTCAATTCCTGCTCCAGCGCCACTACCGAATCCACCGGCACCATGGGATCTTCATGGCCGTGCAGCGCCAGCACCTTGGCCGTTATGCGGGTGCCTGCGGTATTGCCGGGTGCCCCGAACAGGCCGTGAAAACTGGCCACACCCCTGATATCCGTCCCGATACGGGCCAGGTCCAATACGCACAGGCCGCCGAAACAGTAGCCGATCGCGGCTACCCGGCTCTCATCCACCTCCGGCTGTGACTTGAAGATGTCAAGCGCCGCGGTCAGGCGGGATTGCAGGTGAGCCCGATCATCCAGAAACGGTTGCATCAGGCCGGCATTCTCCTCCACGCTGCCACCCAGGACCCCCTTGCCGTACAGGTCCACCGCAAAGCCGACGTAACCCAGTTCCGCCAACGCCCGCGCCTTGTCGCACTCAAACTGCCCGCGCCCACCCCAGGCATGCACCACCATCACCGCCGGCCGTTCTCCCGCATCAGCATCATCACAGGCGAGAAAGCCTTCCAGAGTGGCTCCTGCATGCTCATATTCAATAAAACGTTCTTGCATCATGTTTTGGTCTCCGATTGTTTTCCAGGACATTGTACTGGAATAAGCAGTTAATGGCTCTACGCACTACCGCCATACACATTGATGTACATACCCGGATCATCTATCCTATTCATGGTGTCTGAATGCTATCTAGCCTTTTCTGAGAGTAATGAGAGGTATTAATATGAATTTTACGGCAGTTGTAGAGCAATGCAAAGATACTGGGCTATATGTAGGCTATGTTCCAGGTTTTACGGGCGCTCATTCTCAAGGAAAAACCCTGGATGAACTGAACAACAACATGCAGGAAGTCATTGCCATGTTGCTGGAAGATGGTGCGCCTGAATTGGAAACCGAATTTATCGGCACGCAACAAATTGCTGTAGTCTAATAAGTGTCAAAAGTCCCAGTTCTCAAACCGCAGGAGCTGATCCGTTTGCTGAACTCTGCAGGTTTCAAGGAAAGAAGGCGTCGCGGCTCACACCGGCAATTTCGTCATCCTGACGGCAGAGCAACAACCGTTCCATCCCATAAAGGCCGCGATATTTCTCCGATTTTATTGCGACAAATCGCGAAAGATGTTGGGCTTACTGTGGATGAACTTCTACGGGGGAACTCCCATTAATAATCTGGCCCAACGCTTTTTTAAAGGGTAACACACTAAAACGTCCTGGTTTGCCCAACCCCGAAAAATGGGAGACGGATTTCAAGCGGAGACGCAGATGACCAAGAGAAAACAGACGAAGTTCATTTATGAAAACAACTTTGTTGCAGAAGTTGAAGTAGAGTTACTGGAGGAACCCGGAGGGTGGTCACCATACCTGTCCGTTGATGACGCTTACAGGCTTGACGACGTGCGAGAGGCTTTGCCTCGGGGTGACGTCAAGACTGCTGCAAAGTATTCCCGCGTGTTCAGTATGACGCCTGTAATCAAACCTCCAACCCCAGTCCCTTAATCTTCCGGGTCAGGGTATTTCGCCCCCAGCCCAGTAGTTTGGCGGCTTCCACCCGGCGGCCGCTGGTTTGTTGCAGGGCTTCTTCGATGAGGATGCGTTCGAATTCGGGCAGGGCGTTGCTGAGGAGGCCGGTTTCGCCCTTGAGCAGGTTAGTCCTGACCCAGTGGCGTAATGTGCTTTCCCAGTCTTCTGTGGTTTGATCGGATGGGTGCTCGCGCCGTAATTCCGGTGGCAGGTCGTCGATGTGAATCTCCTTGCCCGGGGCCATTACCGTTATCCGACGGCAGAAATTTTCCAGTTGCCTGACGTTACCCGGCCAATCCAGCCGGTTCAGGAATGTCTGGGTTTGCGGCAACATCAGCTTGGTCTCGGTGTCTAATTCCAGGGCTGAACGCCGTAAAAAGTGTTCCGTCAACACCGGGATGTCTTCGCGTCGTGCGCGCAGTGCGGGCACATGCACCCGGATTACGTTCAGGCGGTGGAACAGGTCCTCGCGGAATGTCCCGCGGGTTACCTCTTGTTCCAGATCCTGATTGGTTGCCGCTATCACCCTGACATCTGCGGCTATGGGCAGATGCCCGCCGACGCGATAAAAGGTTCCGGTTGACAGTACACGCAACAGGCGTGTTTGCAGGTCTGCGGGCATGTCACCGATTTCGTCCAGGAACAAGGTGCCGCCGTTGGCCTGCTCGAACCGCCCCTTGCGTTGCGCGGTGGCGCCGGTAAACGCGCCTTTTTCATGGCCGAACAATTCGGATTCCAACAAGTCCCGGGGTATCGCAGCCACGTTGATGGCAATAAAACGCTGCTGCGCGCGCGGACTGTGGCGATGCAGAGCCTGGGCCACCAACTCCTTCCCGACACCGGATTCGCCGGTAACGAGCACGGTAAGGTTGGAAGCCGACAACCTGCCGATGGCGCGGAACACTTCCTGCATGGACGCAGCCGCGCCGATGATCTCATCAGTGTTGATATCCTGTGCCGGCGTCTCAGTCTCCTGCCTGGCCGGATGCTGTCGTATCGCCCGTTTTACCAGGCTGAGCAGTTCCTCTATATCAAACGGCTTGGACAGGTACTCATAGGCCCCGCCCTGGAATGATGAGACCACCCGGTCCAGGTCCGGGAACGCGGTCATGATGATGACCGGCACCTCAGGCGTTTTAAGCTTGATCTCTTCCAGCAGGGCCAGACCGTCGAGGCCGGGCATACGAATGTCGGAGATGATGAGGCCCGGCGCATCCCGGTTCAGGCGTTGCAGCAGATCCTGTGCGTTCTCAAAGCATACAGTTTGCAGTTGTTCCTTGTTCAGCGCGCGTTCGAGCACCCACCTGATGGATTTATCATCATCAACGATCCAGATTTCGTTATGCGTTGTCATGTTATTCCACCGGCAGCAGTATCCTGAAACAGGTCCTGTCATCGACCCTGTGGTATTGGATCAGGCCCTTGTTGGACTGGACCAATGACTGGGAAATGGACAGCCCCAGGCCGGAACCGCCGGCCCGACCCGTGACCATGGGATAAAAGATATGTTCCTCGATATCGGCGGGGACGCCGGGGCCGTTATCGATAACATCGATCTCTACCGCCAGCTTGTAATGCCGGCGGTGGATGGTACAACGCCGCCTGATGCGCGTGCGCACCAGGATCTCGCCGCGCTCGTCAATGGCCTGCACTGCGTTCCTGGAGACGTTCAGGAATGCCTGGATCAGTTGCTCGCCATCGGCTTGCAGCGACGGCAGGCTGGGATCATAGTCACGCCTGACGGTTACATTGAACGCCGATTCCGCCTCAACGATGCCCAGGGTATGCTCCAGCACCTTGTGAATATTGACGCGGCCGGCGCCGTTCCTCCTTACCGGCGTCAGCATCCGGTCGGTCAGGTTGCGTAACCGATCCGCCTCGTCGATGATGATCCGGGTGTACTCAGCCAGGCCGGAGCCGTTCAATTCCCGCTCCAGCAACTGTGCCGCGCCGCGCAACCCCCCCAGGGGATTCTTGATCTCGTGGGCAATCCCGCTCAGCGACTTGCGCGCGGCATCATGCAGGTAGGATATGCTGTTTTCTCGCAACACCTGGGTGCGTGAATTGGCATTGATTAATTCAACAATCACTTCCTTGCAGGTTTCCCCTTCCATTACCGGGGTGACGATACAATCCACACAGACGTGTCTGGTATCGGGAAGGTCCAGTTCGACGCCCCATTCCATGCGGGGCTGACCGGTCGCGCGGGTACGCTCGATATTGTCCAGCAGGTGATGCGAAGTGGCGAGAATTTCAGCGGCGTGGTAACCAAACATCCTGGCGCGACTGATTAAAAACAGTGCCTCCCCTGCGTTATTGATATCGGTAAGGTGCAGGCGGTCATTGAATACCAGTACTGCCGTGTAAAGATTATCCAGCAGTCTGTGCGAGCTCATGGTCGGAGTTGCCCCGGCCGGCCGAACAGGCATGGCGGCCGGGGCTGTTACCAGACTTACAGACTGTAGTACATATCCAGTTCTACCGGGTGTGTGGTCATCCGGAAACGGTTGACCTCGTTCATCTTCAACTCGATGTAGCCGTCAATCATATCGTCGGAGAACACGCCGCCGGCAGTCAGGAATTCCCGATCCTGATCCAGGGCCTCCAGGGCCTGGTCCAGTGACGCACACACGGTGGGAATTTCCTTTTCCTCCTCTATGGTCAGGTCATACAGGTCTTTTTCCAGCGGATCGCCCGGATCCAGCCGGTTCTGGATCCCGTCCAGCCCGGCCATCATCATCGCTGCGAACATGAAGTACGGGTTGCCACAGGAATCCGGGAACCTGATTTCTATGCGCCGCCCCCGGGGGTCGGCAACCCAGGGAATACGGCACGAAGCCGAGCGGTTGCGGGCGGAGTAGGCAAGCAGCACCGGGGCCTCGAAGCCGGGCACCAGGCGCTTGTAGCTGTTGGTGCTGGCATTGGTGAACGCATTGAGCGCCCGGGCATGTTTGAATATGCCCGCGATGTAATGCAAGGCCAGGTCGGATAAACCACCGTACTTGTCGCCGGTGAACAGGTTCTGGCCGTCCTTGCCCAGAGACTGGTGCACGTGCATACCGTTGCCGTTGTCACCGACCAGCGGTTTCGGCATGAAGGTGACTGTTTTGCCATAACCCTGGGCCACGTTCATCGCACAATATTTCAGGATCAGCAGGTGGTCTGCCTTGGTCACCAGGGTGTCGAAGCGGGTACCGATTTCCGCCTGGCCACCGGTGGCGACTTCATGGTGGTGCACCTCAACCGCCATGCCCATGTCCTCCAGCGCCAGACAGATGGCGGAGCGAACGTTCTGCAATGAATCAACCGGCGGCACCGGGAAATAACCGCCTTTTACTCCGGGGCGGTGGCCGTGGTTCGGACCGCCGTCCATTAACTTGTCGCTGTTCCAGTGGCCTTCCTCGGAATCAATTTCATAAAACGCGCTGTTCAGGCTGTCACCCCAGCGGGCCTCATCAAATATGAAAAACTCGGGTTCCGGACCAAAAAAGGCAGAGTCGGCTATGCCGGTGGATTGCAGGTAAGCCTCGGCGCGTTTCGCCAGGGAACGCGGGCAGCGTTCATAGCCCTGCATGGTGGTCGGTTCGAGCACGTCGCAACGCAGGTTAAGTGTCGATTCGTCATAGAACGGGTCGATCACTGCCGTCTCCGTGTCAGGCATCAACAGCATATCCGACTCGTTAATGCCCTTCCAGCCGGAGATGGATGAGCCGTCAAACATCTTGCCGTTGTCAAAAAAATCATCGCCGATGGTGCTGGCCGGCACGGTAACATGCTGCTCTTTCCCCCGCGCATCACAGAACCGCAGGTCGACAAAATGCACCTCATGCTCTTTGATCAATCCATAAACCTTCTCTTTAGACATCGCTTATCTCCTCGCAGATATTTACATTTGACAAAAAGTTACACTGGTTTCGCATCAGGTGAGCGCGCCAACCAGTCACGAACAATACTGATTTGCACTATTTGTGCCACTTCAAGCACTCGGAAAATATCTTTTAATTTCATCAGGTTAATCAGAAACTGCCCTAACATTGGGCAAACTTATGCACCAAAATAACCCATTCCTGCACCATTATGCACTATTTTTGTGCATTTTCAAACATACCATCGACAATTCCCAATTCCTAATTCTTAATTCCTAATTCCCAATCACGCCCTCCCCCGCCATCAGTTGCTCCAGCGTTTCCCGCTCCTTGATGACATACTCCCTCTCTCCATCCACCATCAATTCCACCGCCCTGGGGCGGCTGTTGTAGTTAGAGCTCATGCAAAATCCGTAGGCGCCGGCGGACAGGACGGCCAACAGGTCATCCGGGCGCAGTGCGAGCGGGCGTTGCAAGCCCAGGAAATCGCCGGTTTCGCATACCGGCCCAACCACGTCATACTCTGCTTCCTCTACCTCAGCATGTTCGGTGACAGGGATAATGTCATGCCAGGCCTGGTACAGGGACGGCCGCAGCAAATCGTTCATGGAAGCGTCCACGATGGCAAAACGCCGGGCGTTGCTGCTCTTCAGGTATTCAACCCGAGTCAGCAGAACCCCGGCATTGCCCACGATGGAACGGCCCGGTTCCAGTATGATGCCGTAGCGCGCCGGGATCAGGTCCCTGACAACGCCGGCAAATGCCGCGACGTCGGGGACAGCCGTGGTGTTGTCATCCGCGCCGGTGCGCGCCGGCGTCGCTGCCGTGCGGATCAGGCTGCCATGGTGGTAATCAATGCCCAGCCCGCCGCCAATGTCCACGTGCCTGACGGGTATGCCGTGCTGCTCCAGGTTCTCCACCAGCACCAGCAGTTTTTTCAGCGCGTCGAGAAACGGCTCGAGGGAGGTGATTTGCGAGCCGATATGACAGTCAATTCCCAGCGGCGTGACATGTTCCAGGCGTTCAGCCAGGCGGTAGGCGGCCAGGACCTGGTCGTGGTCGATGCCGAACTTGTCTCCCTTCCTGCCGGTGGAGATAAACGGATGCGTTTGCGCGTCCGTGTCCGGGTTCACTCGCACGGACACCGGGGCCGTTACCGATAGCCGCCCGGCAATCTCATTGATGCGCAGCAGTTCCGGTTCCGATTCCACGTTAAAACACTTTATTCCGACTTCCAGCGCACGCCGGATTTCATGCGCACGCTTGCCGACCCCGGAAAATACGATCTTGTCTGGCGCGCCGCCGGCGCGCAGCACCCGTTCCAGTTCACCGACGGATACGATGTCAAAACCCGACCCCAGGCGCGCCATCAGGTTAAGTATGGCAAGGTTGCCGTTTGCCTTCACGGCATAACAGATCATCGTCTCCCGGCCCGCAAATGCCTGTGCGTAGGCACGCCAGCGATCCTCAACGGCCGCGCGCGAATACACGAACGCCGGCGTGCCGTGGCGCTCGGCAAGCGCACTCAGGGGCACACCTTCCGCATGCAACAAACCGTTGTTATACGTGAAACTTTCCATGTGCATGCTGCGTGCTCGCCCCGGTTGTGTCAGCGTCAGGAAGGAATAACGCGCCCTTCTGCCCGCAACTGCTGAACACGAGTGCCGGCAGCAGGATCAGCAGGATGCGGATTTTGGCTATGAGTGGATGTGAAAACATCGGCTATCTCCAAAAGGTTGGCGCCAAATGGTTGGCGGCTGCTATGAGGTCTGTGATCTTCCCGAACGTGGCGGTGAATGTCAATCGGCATCACTGCACAAAAGTTGTAAAACAACGCTTGAATCATTCCTTGTTTCGGATGAGAATGTCGTTTCCAATCTTATGCCAACGATACAACCATAGGTAACACCCGATATGAACAACAGCATTATCCACGTCACTGATTCCAGTTTTGAAGAAGATGTCTTGAAATCGGAAGCGCCGGTGATGGTGGACTACTGGGCTGAATGGTGCGGCCCCTGCAAGATGATTGCGCCAATCCTCGATGAACTTGCCGATGACTATAACGGCACATTAACCGTGGCAAAAATCAATATTGATGCAAATCCCCAGACTCCGCAGAAATACGCAGTGCGCGGCATACCCACCCTGATGATATTCAAAGGCGGGGAAGTTATCGGGACAAAAGTCGGCGCAGCATCGAAGCAGCAATTGTCCGCTTTCATAGACAGTACCATTTAACCCGGAGTCGTGTTAAACTACTGGACATCTCCTTTCCAATATGTTAACCTTAAAATAACCCGTCGTAATATCCCTCTAACTTAACCTGGGCTGCAGCGCATTTCAGCCGTTCGGTGTATACCATTCAGCCTGCTACAACCCGTATTTTACTAATCCTATGAATCTCACAGAACTAAAGCAGCAACCCGCTTCAGAATTGGTGCTCATCTCAGAGTCCCTCGGCCTCGATGGTTTGGCTCGCTCCAGAAAACAAGACGTCATCTTCGAAATCCTCAAGGCCCATGCCAGAAAGGGCGAAGATATTTACGGTAGCGGCGTATTGGAGATCCTCCAGGACGGCTTCGGTTTTTTACGTTCCGCCGGCAGTTCCTACCTGGCAGGCCCCGATGACATTTACGTCTCTCCCAGCCAGATCAGACGTTTCAACCTGCGCACCGGTGACAACATCTCCGGCAAGATCAGGCCCCCAAAGGAAGGCGAGCGCTACTTCGCGCTGCTCAAGGTCAGTGAGATCAATTTCGAATCCCCGGAAAAGGCCCGCAACAAGATCATCTTTGAGAACCTGACGCCGCTGTTCGCGCAAGAACGGCTGAAGCTGGAAGTGGGCAACGGCAGCACCGAGGACCTGACGCCAAGAATTATCGACCTGGTGGCGCCCATCGGCAAAGGCCAGCGCGGCCTCATCGTATCGCCGCCCAAGGCCGGCAAAACCATGATCCTGCAATCCATCGCCCAGTCCATCAAGCACAACCACCCGGAATGCCACTTGATCGTGCTGCTCATCGACGAGCGCCCGGAAGAGGTGACGGAGATGGAGCGTTCGGTGCGGGGCGAGGTGATCTCAAGCACGTTCGACGAGCCTGCCACCCGCCACGTACAGGTTGCAGAAATGGTAATAGAGCGCGCAAAGCGGCTGACGGAACACAAGCAGGACGTGGTGATCCTGCTGGATTCCATCACCCGCCTGGCCCGGGCCTACAATACCGTGGTCCCGGCATCGGGCAAGGTGCTGACCGGCGGTGTGGATGCCAATGCCTTGCAGCGGCCGAAACGCTTCTTCGGCGCCGCGCGCAATATCGAGGAAGGCGGCAGCCTGACCATTCTGGCCACCGCGCTGATCGACACCGGTTCACGCATGGATGAAGTCATCTACGAGGAATTCAAGGGTACCGGCAACATGGAACTGCACCTGGATCGGGAAATCTCGGAAAAACGCATCTATCCCGCCATCTACATCAACCGCTCCGGCACCCGGCGCGAAGAATTGCTGACGGAAAAAGATGAACTGCAAAAGATGTGGATCCTGCGTAAGTTGTTGCACCCCATGGAGTCGATCGCGGCAATGGAATTCCTGCTGGAAAGACTGAAAGCCACGAAGAGCAACGCCCAGTTCTTTGATGCCATGAAGAAGAGGTAACACGCGGCACTCGCCGTGCCGGGTCAGGCCCGGCATGGCGAACACGAACAAAAAAACCCGCCGGATGGCGGGTTTTTTTGTTTTACAACAGTAGGCAACAGGTTACATCATGCCGCCCATGCCACCCATACCACCCATGTCGCCACCGCCCATGGGCATGGCAGGTTCATCCTTCTTGGGCAGTTCGGCCACCATGGCTTCCGTGGTCAATAACAGGCCAGCCACCGACGCGGCATTCTGCAACGCGAAACGGGCCACCTTGGTAGGATCAAGAATACCCATATCGATCATGTCGCCGAATTCGCTGCTTGCGGCATTGTAACCATAGTTACCCTTGCCCTCGGCAACCTGGTTAAGCACCACGGAGGCTTCATCACCGGAGTTGGTGACGATCTGGCGCAGGGGCTCTTCCAGGGCGCGCAGCAGGATTGAGATACCGGTCTGCTGGTCATCGTTCTTGCCCTTGACCTGTGCAGTAGCCGGTACCGCACGAACCAGCGCAACACCACCACCGGGAACCACGCCTTCCTCGACCGCGGCGCGGGTGGAATGCAGAGCATCCTCCACGCGTGCCTTCTTCTCCTTCATCTCGACCTCGGTCGCGGCGCCAACCTTGATGACGGCCACGCCGCCGGCGAGCTTGGCTACGCGTTCCTGCAGTTTCTCCCGATCATAGTCGGACGTGGACTCTTCGATCTGGGCGCGGATCTGGTTGACCCGGCCTTCGATGCTCTCGGTCCGTCCGGCGCCGTCGATGACGGTTGTGTTCTCCTTGCTGATCTGCACGCGCTTGGCGCTGCCCAGGTCATCCAGACCGGCTTTCTCCAGGGACAAACCGACTTCCTCGGAAATAACCGTACCGCCCGTGAGGATGGCGATATCTTCCAGCATGGCCTTGCGCCGGTCGCCGAAACCGGGTGCCTTCACGGCGGCAACCTTGACGGTGCCGCGCATATTGTTGACCACCAGGGTAGCCAGGGCCTCGCCTTCGATATCTTCTGCGATGATGAGCAATGACTTGCCGGATTTCGCTACGTTCTCCAGCACCGGCAACAGGTCTCTTACGTTCGAGACCTTCTTGTCATGCAGCAGAATGAAGGGGCTTTCCAGGTCCACGCTCATGGTTTCCTGATTGTTGATGAAGTAGGGAGACAGGTAACCGCGATCGAACTGCATACCTTCTACCACGTCCAGTTCATTGTTGAGTCCGGAACCTTCCTCAACGGTTATGACCCCCTCCTTGCCGACCTTCTCCATTGCACTGGCAATGATCTGGCCGATATCTTCGTCCGCGTTGGCGGAGATGGTGCCTACCTGGGCGATGGCCTTGCTGTCGGCACAGGGCTTGGACATGTTTTCCAGTTCGGAAACCGCCGACACCACCGCCGCATCGATGCCGCGCTTGATATCCATGGGATTGACGCCGGCAGCCACCGCTTTCAGGCCTTCGCGCACAATCGCCTGCGCCAGCACCGTTGCAGTCGTGGTACCGTCACCGGCCACGTCAGACGTCTTGGAAGCCACTTCCTTGACCATCTGCGCGCCCATGTTCTCGAACTTGTCTTCCAGCTCGATCTCTTTCGCCACGGAAACGCCGTCCTTGGTAACTGTGGGGGCGCCGAAGCTTTTTTCTATTACGACGTTGCGCCCTTTGGGGCCCAGCGTCTGTTTTACCGCATTTGCCAGTGTATTGACGCCCCGCGCCATGCGCGAACGAGCGTCATCACCGAATTTGACTTCTTTTGCACTCATTTTCTTCTCTACCTCCTGAAGTTATTCGATAACGCCCATGATGTCGTCTTCACGCATCACCAGCAGTTCTTCGCCGTCTATTTTTACTTCCGTGCCTGAATACTTGCCAAACAGGATCTTGTCACCTACCTTGACATCCAGGCCGCGGACTTCGCCGCCATCCAGGATCTTGCCGTTGCCGACTGCCACGATTTCCCCCTGGATAGGCTTTTCAGTGGCGCTGTCGGGAATGACTATCCCACCGGGAGACATCTTTTCCTCTTCCAGTCGCCGCACGACCACCCGGTCGTGTAATGGTCTGATATTCATAATACTGATTACCTCCTATGAAGCTGTTATTTATGAATACGTTAAAGTTGTTAGCACTCTACTGAAGTGAGTGCTAGTAATATAAGGGCAAAAATTCAGATGTCAATAGGAATTGAAAAAAACTGTGCCGGAGCACAAATTACTGCCGATAATGCGCCATCAATATCTGCGCCACCTCGGGGCGGGCGAATTCTTCCGGTAACGGTTGTCCTGCAGCCAGCATTTCCCGGACTTTTGTGCCGGACAGGAGCACAAAATCCTCCATGCCGTGATCGGGGACGTCGCGCATCATTACCACGCGCTTGAGTTTTTTTGAATACGCGGTGTGGTCGGCTTCGAAGATGCGTATTTCCAGTGCGCCTGCGGGCACCTGTTCACGAAAAATGGCCTGGGCATCGAACGGACCGTAGTAACTGCCCACTCCGGCGTGGTCCCGACCCACGATCAAGTGGCTGCACCCGGCGTTCTGCCGGAATACGGCATGCAACGCCGCTTCCCTGGGGCCGGCGTAGAGCATGTCGAAGCCGTAACCGGTCACCATCACGGTATTCTCCGGAAAATACA
The DNA here is from genome assembly GCA_965116585.1 of Gammaproteobacteria bacterium. Classification (GTDB taxonomy): domain Bacteria; phylum Pseudomonadota; class Gammaproteobacteria; order Eutrophobiales; family Eutrophobiaceae; genus JAAXHV01. Next base: position 1,050,714 of record OZ220714.1, read on the forward strand.
GTTCCACCATCTTGCGGATGGCGGCATCGCGCACGTCCGCGGGGATATCCCCGGGCTTCAGCTTGCCCAGCAGCATGTGGATCAATATGCCGTCGGCGTCCAGCGCGTCCATGGCCATCTTGCACAATTCCTCATGGGCGCGGTGCATGGGATTGCGGGTCTGGAAGGCGACGACTTTTTCCCAGCCCCTGGCAGCGATCTCGGCACGGATCTGCATGGCCGTCCTGAAGGTGGCGGGAAAATCCTGCTCGAAATAGCTGTAGTTCAATACCTGTATGGGGCCGGCTACGAGTTGCCTGCCCGAGTTGGCAAACGTCGCCACACCGGGGTGGTCCGGGTCCCGGGTACCGAACACTTGCTCCGTGATCAACGCCAACTGTTCATCAGAGAGCGTGTCTATTGACGTGACGTCCTGTATCGCCAGTACCGGATGACCGTCCACATTCGGGTCACACAAGGCCACTCGTGTCGCGCCGTTAAGCGCGGCAGTATCCGCACACAGGTTCAGGCACGGCACCGGCCAGAACAGGCCATCCGCAGTATGCATGTCTGCGGCGACACTGAGAGCATCGGCGGCGTTCATAAACCCGGGCAACGGCGAGAAATAACCGGCGCCCAGCATCACCGCATTGGCCGCGGCCGCGGAGTTAATCAATAATTGCGGCAAGGCCCTTGCTTCTTCAAGTAGAGTCCGGCGCGTAACTTCATTGCTGACGAACAGGGATTGCAGTTCGTCGGATCCGTGAGGTTTTATCATGGGGGGATTACAGCCCGGAGTTACTGTGATACCTGTCCATTTTTTGATTTAAAGTGTTAATATCTTCCTGCATCCCTTCAATTTTCGCCTGCATCACATCGATATCTTCCTGCACCACATCAACATCCTTTTGCAGCAATACGATACGCGTGCGCACGTCAGCCAGACCGTCCTGCAAGGCATTCATGGCATCGATAAGATAAATGCTTAGGGTTACACCAACGACGACAACGAAGCCCAAAAACCAATCGTGATATTTAATACTGGTTTGCAGTCTTTGCATCTCAAGCGGTGATATTGAACGGTTGATCTCAGTAGCCATGGTTACTTCCTCCTGTGTTGCTGCTGCTGATTGATGAATATTGAAGCCCTATTATATTCGTCCCGTCATTTCATGTCCAGTGTTTTATAGCGGGAATATTATATATTTTCAGTGAGCCGGGCCCGTTGCGCTATACCTGAGCGGACACGGCGCGAGCGGTTGGCCGGCGGACGGCAGTTTGACAACCGCCCATCGGTAGTATTATCCTAGCACTATTGTAAAAAATCATGTAAAGGAACCTGATTAAGTCAGAGGTTCCCGCGATACATGGATGTATCGCCAAATTCGATGACGATAAGTCATTGAATTTGTGAGCAAAACAAAAATCGCATTTTTGTTTTGCGTGCTCTGACAAGTCCAGGATGGACTTGTTCAGAGATTCCTAAAAATTAACATTGTGCCCACCCGGAGTGCGGGCATTTATTTGGAGGGGAGCATGGCAAACAGGCCATACACACAGCAAACCGGTAACGGAACATTCCACTTGACATCAGATAATTATACCTCAAGTATAATGGAGCCGAGCTCGAGCCGAGCCGAGCCGAGCCGAGCCGAGCCGAGCCGAGCCGAGCCGAGCCGAGCCGAGCCGAGCCGAGCCGCTTGCGTCTTGCTGGTGGCGCCACCTAACACACTCCGCCTCCCGGCCTGAATCTTCTTCCGCCCGCGGGCGTGCCGATACCCACCGGCCCGCCTCCTGCCCCGACAGCGTCGTCTCTTTCCTTGCCCGCTCATCTGCTGCCGGCGGCCGGGCGATTGTCACGGCGCGACGAGCGTTACTGGCCTTGCTTTTCGTGCCGGTCCTGCTGCTCGGCTTGCCGTCTAATGCGGTAGCGCAAACAGCTACGGGCGTTCCGAAGAACTGGCCGCTCATCCCGTCCGGTCTCGGCCCTGGCGATCAGTTCCGGCTAATCTTCTACACCTCCGCAACCCGCAGGGCGAATACTTCCGACATCGCGGTATACAACCAGTTCGTTCAGAACCAGGCCGCTGCGGGCCACAGCAGCATTCGGGCCTACAGTTCGCAGTTCAAGGTGGTGGGATCGACTTCATCGGTCAATGCCCGCGACAATACCGGGACCACCGGAACTGGCGTGCCTATCTACTGGCTGAACGGCGACAAGGTCGCGGATGATTATGCCGATTTCTATGACGGAAACTGGGATTCCTACAACGCTACGCACCAAGGAGGCGTGAGATATATACTTGCATACTCGGCGCTGACGGGCACGAATCCAGATGGTACAGCCCGTGCAGGGGGCACTTTGGGCCACAGCCTAATTTCTCAGGGTCATATTGCCGGTGGCAAGCCCTTATATGCGGTTGGTTTTAACGCGTTTCCGAGTACCGAGGACAGCTTCTACGGTCTTTCGCCGGTATTCGAAATCGATCCCACTCCAGCCCTTACCCTCTCGTTGGACCGGGGCAAGGATACCTGCTCTGTCGGTGGAGGCAGCAGTAAAACATACACCTGCGTGAAGGAGACGGATTCGGCGCCGAAGAATGTGGAGTTCCAGGTCAAAACCGGCCAGCGCTCTTCTTCTCCCCTGCCCTTCCGCCTGTGCTTCTCCGGTAGCGCCACGCGGCGTACCGGCGGCAATGCCGAGCAAGACGACTGGCTGATACAGGAACGGGTGGGTAGTTCCTGGCAGACCAGAAACAGTGGCTGCGTCGATTCGTCCATCGCCGCCAACCAACAACTAAAGCGGTTCCGCATCCAGGTGCTTGGCGACAACCACTACGAGCAGGTATCGATGTGGATCGACGGCCAGGAGCGGCTGGTTATATCGGGTCAGGAAACGGTCAATATCACACTGAATCCGAATCCGGGAAATCCGCTCCCTTCACCCTACAAGATCGACAGCGTGTTTAGTTTTGAAACCCTGGTGATTGACGACGACGACTACCACCAGCAGCCGCTTGCCTTCGGCACCTGGGCCGGCAAACCGGGTGTGAAAGAAGGCAGACCGTCCCTCGATCAGGATGTCGGCATCCCATTCTCGGCGCAGGCTGGCTGGGACAACACGGTGACCTACCGGGTGGTACGCGGGCATGAGGACGGCGGCAGCACGGCCATATACGGCACCGACTACCGCTTGCGCGGCGACTACAACCGGAACACCAACCGCGGCACGATGACGCTGGCAAAGGGCAAGACGGTTGCGTCGCTCCCGATCACGGTCATTGAGGACGCGCTGGTCGAGGGCACCGAGACCGTGGTCCTGGAGATGGTGGACACGGGCACCCACGAGGTGGCCAAGCCGAACCGGATCACGATATACATCACGGACGACGAAGCGACGCCCCTGCTCAAGGTCGATGAGCGCGGCAAGGTCCTGAGGGACGGGGTCGATAGCGGGCACCGGATCAAGATGTCTCTGACCCCTGCGCATTCCTCGATACCCGAGCGGTCGCTGACAGTGGATGCGCATTTCGAGTACTGCGTGACGGGCTCGGCGACGCTCGGCGATGACTACGAGTTGGTACGCCCGAATGGCACCTATGTCAAGACCAAGGGCTGTCACCTCGCGACGCTGCCGAAAGGGGAACTCAGCACTTACCTCGACCTGAATCTGTTCGACGACGGCAACTCAGATGAGCCGAACGAGTCGGTGAAAATCCGGCTACAGAAGAGCACCGTGTCGGGCAAGGAGACCCCGGACCTGCTGGAGATTCCGGACTCGACCCGCACCGACGACGAGACCATCAGCACGGTCATCACCATCAAGGACGACCTGCCCGTTCTGGCGGTGTCGGGGCGTGATGACACGTCGAAGCGCGACCGCCGGTACCGCGCGATATACACCATCCGCTCGGTCAATGGCGGCCTGCCCACCGATCTCTATGTCAAGTGGCAGGTCGAGGACACCGGCAACGTGGTCAACGACAACCGCAAGCAGAGTCTGGGCAAGTCGGGCTACAAGACGCTCACCAAGGGTGACTCCGAGTTCACGGTGACCATCGGGATCCGGCACGACGCCGGTCCGGGCAGCGCGACTTTCAAGCTGATACCCGCCGATCGTCCGTTCCGGGTGGCGCCGGGCAGCCACTGCGTGCGAATCAATAACGGGCTATGCCCCGTGGGCAACAACGCGCCCGCGATCCAGGTGCCCGACACCGCGGTCTCCAATTTGCAGGTGACGGCGGTGGACGACGCCAGTGCCGGCGTTTCCTGGGACGCGGTGGCGCATGCCACCTCCTATGAGGTGTCCTGGGACGGCAGCGGTACGCAGACCGCCGTCTCCGGTATCGAGAGCGTAACGGGGACCACGGCCACCCTCCGGCATGAGGCGCAAGAAGCCATGACGCTGACGGTCACGGTGACGCCGGAATACGTGGACGGCAACGGCGTGACGCAGCCACTCGACGCGCTCGCCGCCACGGCGAGCCTCGCCGTGGGGCAGGGCTCGTCCGAGCAGGCCAAGCAGGCTGAGGCACAGCCACAGACGCCCACCGCGTGCGTCGCCGACGCCCTGCTGGCCGATGTCGAGCAGCGCATCGCAAACGCCGGCTCCCCGGCCGGCACCGAACGCTGGACGCGGGTGAAGAACGCACTCACCGGCCGGGCCAACGCCATCGCGCTCACGGAGGTCAAAGACATCTACGACAACCGCGTACGGAACGGTTGGTCCACCGCGCAGTGGGACCCGGTGATTGAAGCCATGGAATGCCTGGCAGCGCCACAGCCTGCGTCTGAGCCGGAGACCGAGCCGGAACAGGAGCCTGTCCCCGTTCCTGACATCACCATCGCCGGCGGTAACGCCATCACCGAGGGCGGCACGGCCACCTTCACGCTGCGCGCCACCCCGGCGCCTACGAGCGCCCTCACGGTGAACGTCAACGTGGTGGACAGCGGCAGCTTCGCCAACAGCGGCCAGACCGGGTCGCGCCAGGTCACCCTCGGCACGGACGGCAGCGGCACGCTCACCGTCAGCACTGATGACGACAGCACCGACGAACCCAACGGCAGTATCAGTGCCACAGTGACGGGCGGCACGGGCTACAGCGTGCACAGCCAGAACAATTCGGCCCTGGTCGCGGTCAATGACAACGACGACCCACCCCCGGTAACGCCTGTGGTCAGTATCAGCGGCGGCAGCGCCATCACCGAAGGCGGCACGGCCACCTTCACGCTGAGTGCCACCCCGGCGCCTACGAGCGCCCTCACGGTGAACGTCAACGTGGTGGACAGCGGTAACTTCGCCAACAGCGGCCAGACCGGCTCGCGCCAGGTCACCCTCGGCACGGACGGCAGCGGCACGCTCACCGTCAACACCGATGATGACAGTGACGACGAGGCTGATGGCCGACTCACCGCCACAGTGACGGGCGGCACGGGTTACACCGTGCACAGCCAGAGCAATTCGGACTCGGTGACCGTCAACGACGATGACGTGGTGGTGCCTGTCCTGCGCGTGACCTCGGAGCAATCCGCACGCGCCACTGACTACGAGGGCACGACGCTGAGGTTCACGCTGCACGCCGACGTCGCCCCCGAGGCAGATCTTGACGTAACCGTGAACGTCGCCGAGCCCGGCAACGCCTTTATCAACACGGCCGATGCCGGCACCCGCCAGGTCACCCTGCCGGCGGGCAAACGGACCGCGACGCTGCGTGTACGCACGGATGACGACAGCGTGGAGGAGGACACCACCAGCGCCACCGTCACCGTGACCGTGCAGGCCGGTAGCGGCTACACCGTGGCGTCAGCGCCCAGGAACGAGGCCGAGGCCACCGTGCACGACAACGATGACCTGCCGACGCTATCCATTGGCGACAGTGAGGCGGCAGAGGGCAGTGAGGTCTATTTTGAGGTCACACTGTCAAAGCCGGTGACGCACGAGGTGACGTTCAGCTACTACACCGAGTCGGGGGACTACCAGGGCCGCCACTACGGCAGTGCCGACAGCTCAATGGATTATCCCTACACCAACAATAACGCCACCATCCACCCCGGCGGCAAACGGTTTGAGATCTGGATACCGACCTTCGATGACTCCCACGACGAGGGCGATGAGACCTTCACCGTCATCCTGAACTATCCCGAGGGCGCGACGATAGACGACGGCGAGGCAACGGGCACCATCAAGAACTCCGACCCGCTGCCCACCGCCTTCCTGGGCCGCTTCGGGCGCGGCCTGGCCGAGCAGGCCGTGAGCGGCATCACCGGCCGCCTCAAGGCCGGGCGCACGCCGGGCTTTGCCGGCCAGTTCCTGGGGCACGCCCCGTCCGGGGGCGAGAACAGGGAGGCCGACAACGCCGAGCGTGCACTGGCCCTGTCCCAGGACCGCGCCCCGGCCTTTGCCGGGCACGGACTGGGCGCTACAGGCAGTCGTGACCTGGGTGGTGTGGGCATGAACAGTAGGGATCTGCACGGCGCGGGGATGACGACGCTGTCCGCTAGCGACCCCCTGTCGTCAGCGGCGAGTGCGTCAAGCTACACCCCCACCCTGGCCGACGCCCTGGCCGGCTCGGCCTTCACCTACACGCGTGAGGCCGACGAGGCCGGCGGCAGCTTCGGCCTCTGGGGCCGCGGCATGCATGCCACCTTCAACGGCTCAGAAGGCGCCCTGAACGTGGACGGTACCCTCACCACCGGCCTCATCGGCGCCGACTACGCCCGCGCAGACTGGCAGGCCGGCCTGGCTGTGCTCCTCACCGGAGGCAAGGGTAACTTCAGGGGTGAGACCGGCCACGGCAAGCTGGACACGTCCATGACGGCCTTTGTGCCCTACGCCGCCAAACAGGCCGGCCGCCTGTCCCTGTGGGGCGCGGCCGGGGTGGGGCTCGGGGAGATGACCCTCTCTGAGACCCTCACCGAGGTGCACAGCACCGAGTCCCTGCGCACGGACATGGGCTGGCAGATGGCCGCCGGTGGGGTACGCAGTGACGTAGGGGTCTTCTTCGGTGAGACCGGCCCCGAGCTTGCCCTGGTGGGCGATGCCCAGTGGACCCGGACCACCTCTGATAAGACCCGGGGGTTGAGTGCCTCTGAAGCCCAGACCACGCGCCTGCGGGTGGGGGTCGAGGGGGGCTGGTCGTTGACCTTTGCCGAGCAGTCCCTGCGTCCTACGCTGGAGGCCGGGGTGCGCTACGATGCCGGGGATGCCGAGACCGGGTTGGGTGTGGACGTGGGCGCGGCCTTGAGTTGGGAACACACCCGTTGGGGCCTGGCTGTCGATATCGAGGGCCGGACCCTTGTCCTGCATGAAGCGAAACGCTTCACCCACAGCGGGTTCGCCGCCTCACTCACCTTTGACCCGGACCTGGCCTCCCTGCTGGGGCCGTCCCTGACCTTGACCCACCGCTTGGGTGGGCCGTCTAACGGGGGCATGGATGCCTTGTTTGGGGAGAGCTTGCCGGGCAGCGCCGGCAACAGCAACACTGGCGGGCAGTGGCAGGCGGAGGCGGCCTATGGGATGGCCCTGTTCCGGGGCCGCTTCATCGGCGCCCCGACGTTGGGGTATGCCTTGTCCGGCCAGAGCAATGACTACCGCCTGGGCTGGCGGTTGACCCCGGCGGGGGTGGGTAGTCTGCCGGTGAGTGCTGAGGTGGGGGCGATGCGTCGGGAGGTGGTGGGTGCTGAGGCTGACCATGGGGTGACCTTTAACTTGAGGTCGCAGTGGTAGGGGGGGTCCTTTAATATCTTGTTTCCGGCCCCTCCAGAAATTCACGGCCAGCGCTGTTGCGGACAATATCGCCGGTATGCAGCCGGAAATTATTGTGCGCCCGGTCGGCAAAGAAAAATTTCAGTGAGTAGCGGATCGTGGTGAATGCCAGCTCTTCCCAGGGAATATCATCCTGCGTGAATAACGCTACTTCCAGGCTTTCGTCGCCTGCGGAAAAATCCAGGTCCAGGAGGTCGGAGTTGAACATAAGGTAAACCTGGTTGACCTGGGGCAGGTTGAACACGGCAAACAGGTTGATAATCTGTACCCGGGCGTTGGCTTCCTCCAGCGTCTCCCGCAGCGCCGCGTGATGGGAGGTCTCGCCCAGTTCCATGAAGCCCGCGGGCAGGGTCCAGTAACCGTAACGGGGTTCAATCGCCCGTTTGCACAGTAACACCTTATCCTCCCATACGGGGATGCAACCGGCGACGATCTTGGGGTTCTGGTAGTGCACCATGCCGCAGGAGTCGCATACGTGGCGCTGGCGGTTGTCATCCGGCGGTATCTTCAGCGCGACCCGGGCGCCGCAACTGCTGCAGTAATTCATGGATTGGTATCCTGTGCCAGTAAAGGATGAAGGTCGGACCACAGCAACTCCAGCATCAGTGGCTGCGCCTCAGCCGTAGGGTGGATGCCGTCGCTTTGCATTAATGTCGGGTCCTCGGCGATAGTGTCCGGAATGATCCGCCCCAGGGTCACATTATCCCGCAAGCCCAGGCGTTTGTATATGCCGACAAACTTTTCGATGTAAGCCGCGCCGTAATTGGGCGGCAACAGCATCTTTACCAATAGTGTACGGCTGCCCACAGCGGAAATTTTGTCGATAATGGCAGACAGGTTGGTCCTGATTTCTTCCAGGGAAATACCTCTCAACCCATCATTGCCGCCCAGTTCAACAATGGTGATATCCGGCTTGATCTCCTTTAGAATAGCGTCAAGACGAGTATTTGCCCCGTGGGTGGTATCGCCACTGACGCTGGCGTTGACAATCTCATAGCGGTAGCCGGTGTGGTGCAACCGTTCACGCAACAGGGACACCCAGCCTGCTTGTGCGTCCATGCCGTAGGCCGCGCTCAGACTGTCGCCCAGCACCAGTATGGTTTTTTGCGCGGCAGACGCGCACAACGACACTGACAATAGCACTGCAACAATAAACAACCTCAACATGGAACAATCCTCGAACTTCATTATCCGCGCAGAAAACCTGGACAAGCGAGTGCTCGGACCCGCGGGCAGCCTGACCATACTGGATGATATCAGCCTGACGATCAAATATGGAGAAAGCGTGGCGATTACCGGCGTGTCCGGTTCCGGCAAGTCCACGCTGCTCGGAATACTCGCGGGACTGGACCTGCCGAGCAACGGCAAGGTATTCCTGGACAACACGGAACTGACCGCGCTGGATGAAGCCGGCCGGGCAGGCTTGCGCAACCGGCGGGTCGGCTTCGTGTTTCAATCGTTCCAGTTGCTGCCGGGTTTGAGCGCCCTGGAAAACGTCATGCTGCCGCTGGAACTAGGGGGGAACAACGCCGCGCGGGAACTGGCACAGGCGCGTCTGGACGAGGTTGGCCTGGCGCACCGCAGCGCGCATTATCCCAACCAGTTGTCCGGCGGCGAGCAGCAACGGGTTGCCATTGCCCGGGCCTTTGCCACCAATCCGCTGGTCCTGTTTGCCGATGAGGTCACCGGTAACCTGGACCGGCAGAGCGCCGACCAGGTGGCCGAGCTGCTGTTTCGTCTCAACTCGGAACACGGCGCCACACTGCTACTGGTTACTCACGACGCTACGCTGGCGGGCCGATGCGACCGTACCCTGACCCTGGCCGGTGGCCGCCTGCTCTGATGCGCCTGCTCCGGCTTGCTCTCATCCAGCTTGCACGCGACGGGCGCGCCGGGGAACTGCGCGTGCTGGGCCTGGCCTTGATCATTGCGGTAGCCGGCCTGACCTCCGTTGAATTTTTCACCGACAGGGTAAGGCAACTGACGCAAACACAGGCCAGCGAGCTGCTCGCGGCAGATCTGGTTATCGGCTCTGCAGAACCCTTCAAACAGGCGTTTATCGAGCACGCGGGTGACCTGGGATTGCGTACCACACTGACCGTCAGTTTCCGTAGCGTCGTCGTCCATGGTGAGAAACTGGAACTCGCAGAAGTCAAGGCAACGCAGGCCGGCTACCCGTTACGCGGTAGTTTGCAGGTTGCCGATCAACTGTTCGCGCGGGAATATCCCAGCGCCGGCCTCCCCGCGCCCGGCGCGGTGTGGCTGGACCCCAGGCTGTTCCAGTCACTGGGCGTGGCTGTGGGCGGACAGGTCAACCTGGGCGCATCGACACTGGTTGCAGACAAAGTGCTGACGTATGAACCCGATCGCGGAGGCGATATGTTCAGCATCGCGCCAAGATTGCTGATGAACCTGGCTGACCTGGAAGCCACCGGTTTGCTCGCGCCTGGCAGCCGGGTGACCTACCGGTTGCTGCTGGCAGGCGCGGATAACGCGTTGCAAGAGTTCCACGCATTGGCGGACCAGTATGCGGAATACGATATACGGGGCATACGCGAGGCCAGGCCGGAACTGCGCAGCGCGCTGGAGCGCTCGGAACAGTTTCTGGGGCTGGCGGTACTGGTCAGCATTGCCCTGGCCGGGCTGGCCATTGCCCTGTCGGCGCAGCGCTATGCGGTGAGGCATTACGACACCTGCGCGGTGATGCGCTGTTTTGGCGCCACGCCGGCGCTGGTAGTCGGGGTTCACGTCATCCAATTGTTGGTCATAGCCCTGGCCTGTGGCGCTATCGGTTGCGCACTGGGCTACCTGGGGCAAGCCGCGCTGTCCACGCTGATGCAGGACCTGGTGACCAGACCTCTGCCGCCGCCTTCAGCGACGCCATTCGTCAGCGGCCTGGCCGCCGCGGTGCTGACCGCGCTGGGCTTTGCCCTGCCGCAGATTCTACGGCTGAAGAATGTCTCTCCCATGCGGGTGCTGAGGCGGGATCTGGCGCCGTTGCCACTCAACAACCTGGCCATCTACCTGGCGGCAAGCGGCTGCCTGTTGCTGCTGGCGCTGTGGGGCTCGGACAGTGAACAACTGTTTTTGTACGGCTGTGGCGCGCTGGCGCTGACGGTATTATCGGCCTGGCTAGCCACTGTGCCGGCCATTCACTGCCTGCGCCGGTTACGCGCGGGCGTAGGCCCGGCCACCCGCTTCGGCCTGGCCAATATCGTGCGCCGGGGCGCGCTGAGCACGGCGCAGATTCTCGCCATCAGCCTGGGTGTGATGTTGTTGACCCTGCTGGCGCTGATCCGCACCGACCTGCTGGCAAACTGGCGCGATCGGCTGCCTGCCGATACCCCGAATTATTTCCTTATCAACATCCAGCCGCAGGAGGTGGACGCAGTCAGGCAATTCCTGCGCGACCGCACCGGGCTGTCGGCACAAGTGTATCCGCTGGTGCGCGCCCGGTTGCTCAGCATCAACGGCGAGACTGTCAACCCCGACGACTACGAGGATGAACGCGCACAACGTTTCCTGCGCCGCACTTTCAATCTATCCGTGGCGCAGACCCTGCAGCAGGATAACCGCCTGGAGCAAGGCGAATGGTGGGAGGCCGATGGCAAGGGGGTGTTCTCCTTTGAAACAGATTTCGCCGAAACCCTGGGCATCGGCCTGGGAGACAGGCTGGAGTTCAGTATTGCCGGTGCACGCGTCACCGGCGCGGTTGCCAATACCCGCTGGGTTGACTGGGACACCTTCAACGTCAATTTTTTCGTGGTGGCAAGCCCGGCCACACTGGACGGTTTCCCCACCACGTACATCACCAGCTTCTACCTGCCCCGGGAGAACCGGCCCGTGCTCAACGAACTCATCAAAAACTGGCCGAGCGTGACTGTGTTCGACGTGGACACCATCCTCAGGCAGGTGCGCCTGGTCATGGAACAGGTGGTGCGGGCAGTGGAATTCATCTCGGGGTTTACCTTGCTGGCCGGTATTATCGTGTTATTCGCCGCACTACAAACAACCCACGATGAGCGCCGGCGTGAAACGGCCCTGTTAACCACACTGGGCGCGCGTCGGGGCCAGGTCCTGGCCGGCTTGCTGGCGGAATTTGCCGTACTCGGCCTGATCGCTGGCGTGATTGCCGCACTGAATGCCACCGTGGCGGAGTTTCTGTTGGCAGAATACGTGTTCAAAATGGATTTTACTTTCAGCCCCCTGGTGTGGCTGGTCACACCACTGTTGTGCACGGCCATCATTATCGGAGCAGGACTGGCCGGGACCCGCAAGGTACTCTCCACCCCACCCATGCTGACCTTAAGACAACCCTGACTATGCAACCATGTTAACTTCTATGACCGGAATTCTGCTCACCAATCTCGGCACCCCCGATGCGCCGACGGCGGCGGCGCTGCGAAAATACCTGGCGCAGTTCCTCTCCGACCCGCGCGTGATTGATACACCCAGGTGGTTGTGGTGGCCGCTGTTACACGGGGTCATCCTGCGGGTGCGCCCGCGCCGTTCGGCCAGGGCTTACCGGAAGGTATGGACTGAGGCAGGCTCGCCGCTGCTGGCGCTGTCGCGACGGCAATGCGACGCGGTGCGCTCGGCGCTGGGCGTTACCGTAGATGAGCCGTGCCGGGTGGAGTTGGGCATGCGTTACGGCAATCCGTCCATCCGCGCCGCGCTGGAGACGTTGCGCGCCGACAATGTAAGTAAATTGCTGGTACTGCCCCTGTACCCGCAATATTCGGCCGCGACCACCGCATCAACCTTTGATGCGGTAGCCGACGTACTCAAGACCTGGCGCTGTGTTCCCGCATTGAGGATGATCAACAGCTACCATGATGATCCCGGTTATATTGCCGCACTCGCGGCAAGCATCCGCGCGCACCGGGCGCAACACGGAGAACCGGACAAGCTGCTGTTTTCCTTTCACGGCCTGCCCAGGGATTACGTCCTGGCCGGGGACCCTTATGCCGATGAATGCCGCGCCAGCGCGCGCCTGGTGGCCGCGCAACTCGGCCTGGAGGAGGATAGCTGGGCGGTTTCCTTCCAGTCCCGCTTCGGCCCGCGTGAGTGGCTGCAACCCTACACGGACAAGCTGTTACAGGAATGGGGCGCGGCCGGTATCGCCCACGTCCAGATTGTCTGCCCCGGTTTTGCCGCGGACTGCCTGGAGACGCTGGAAGAGATTGAACTGCTGAACAGGGACTTTTTCCTGTCCGCCGGTGGCAGGGAATTTTCCTATATCCCGGCCCTTAACGACCGCCGTGATCATATTGCTGCCTTGAGCAATATCATCAAAACGAATTTGTGAAGACGAGTCTTGAACGACTGGTGATTTACTGAGATTTAACAGTAACGCTGGACCGAAATAAATCCTTCAACACATCCACCGCACCCTCCAGACGGGCCATACGTTCGCTTAATTTCAGTTCCATTGAGGACATGCGTTCACGCAGTGAAACGATATCCCTGTGTATCATCCACAGAAAGCCTGCCAGAGAGGCCCAGGCGCTTATGATTACAATCAGTTCATAGTTCATAACATCCATCCTTCAACAAATGTAAAGGAAACCATAGTTCGGTTTATTTCTGCCGTCAATACATTTATACACGTCAGATAACATTATTTTGACTCAATCGGTCAATCTCGGCAGCGTCATAACCCAGCAGGTCCCGGTAAACTTCCTCGTTGTGCTGCCCCAGCGCCGGGCCGGCCCACTTTATCCTGCCGGGGGTGGCTGACAGCCTGGGGAAAACGTTCTGCATCTTCAGTTTGTCGTATTTCGGGTGTTCCACGTCCACGATGGTTTCCCGGGCGATGAAGTGTTCGTCCTCCAGCATCTCCGGCGCGCGGTAGATGCGTCCCGCCGGCACCCCGTGCTGTTCCAGCAAGGCCAGTAGCGCGCCGGCCTCATAGCGTGGAGTCCAGGCGGAAATGATCTCATCCAGTTCTGCCTGGTGTTCGCCGCGGGCCACGTGCGAGCTGAAGCGTGCATCAGTTGCGAGTTCCGGTTGCCCCATGGCGTCGCACAGACGGGCAAACACGGAATTCTGGTTGGCGCCCATGATGATCATATCGTTATCCGCGGTGGGATAGACGTTGGCAGGCGCGATTTTGGCCAGGATTGCGCCGGTGCGTTCGCGGATGGCGCCAAGCTGCGTATATTCCGGTACCGTGGACTCCATCACGCCCAGCACCGCCTCGAAAATGGCCGAATCCACCACTTGGCCAACGCCGGTGCGCTGGCGGGATTGCAGCGCAGACAGGGCGCCGATTGTGGCAAACATGGCCGCCAGTGAATCGCCGATGCTGATGCCTACCCGGCTGGGCGGCGTGGAAGGGTCGCCGACGATATAACGCAAGCCGCCCATGGCCTCGCCGATGCCGCCATAGCCGGCCCGGGCGGAATAGGGCCCATCCTGCCCATAGCCGGACACCCTGACCATGATGATGCCCCGGTTGACCCCGGCCAGTTCGGGGTAGCCCAGCCCCCATTTCTCCATGGTGCCGGGCCTGAAGTTCTCCAGCACGATATCCGCTTTCCCGACCAGTTCCCTGAAGATGGCCTTGCCCTGCTCCGTCCTGATATCCAGGGTGACACATTTCTTGTTGCGGGCAACAATAGGCCACCATAACGGCTCACCCTTGCCCCAGTCCCGCATCGGATCGCCGCGTCCGGGCAACTCGATCTTGATCACCTCTGCGCCCAGGTCCGCCAGCAGTTGCCCACAGAACGGCCCGGCAATGAGTTGGCCCAGTTCCAGCACGCGCAAGCCTTGCAACGCGCCGGGCGAGCCTTTAGCGGCCAGGTTTTGTGTCGATTCGGTTGACATTTGCCACTCCTTCCGGCCGGCGCCGGTATCTGGGTAACCCGGATCAAGGGGTCTGAAAGGGTGTTATTATATGACAGTATGGATGCCGGGAGAATTAAAATTCTCATAAAAATTCTCACTAATATCCTTGGCGAACTGCGCCTTCCCACTGATCCGGCCCGCTGCACATGCCAACATTAAATATCAAACATCTGCTGAAGATGGAAGCCCACGAGACCAGGGCCGCGTGCGCCTCTTTCGGCTTCATGTTCATCCTCATGGTGGCGTATTACACGCTGCGGCCCGTGCGCGACGCCATGGCCAGTGACTGGTCGGATGCGGAGTTAAGCTGGTTGTGGACGTCCACTTTTTTCATCAGCCTGCTCGCCGTCGCCCTGTACGGTAGCATGATTGCGAAGATCCGGTTCCGGCACATCGTTCCCGGTGTGTACGGCTTTTTCTCCCTGTCCTTCCTGGCGTTCTACCTGGGCACGCACGTCACGGACAACCCGGTTTACGTGGACAAGGCATTTTACGTCTGGCTCAGCGTGTTCAGCCTGTTCCATGTCTCCGTATTCTGGAGTTTCATGACGGACATGTTCTCAAAGGACCAGGGGAAACGGCTGTTCGGCTTTATCGCTTCGGGCGCCAGCATCGGCGCCGTAGCCGGACCGGTGTTACCGGTATTTTTCTCGGCGACCCTGGGTGTTTACAACCTCATCCTGCTGGCCGCCCTGCTGTTGCTGCTGATTATCCCGCTGGTCGCATACCTGGAAAGACTGAAGCATGAAGACCTGGGTGCGGAGCCGTCCGGCGCCGCAGAATCCTCCTGGATAGCCACGGGAGGCAATCCCCTCGCCGGTTTTGCCGATTTTTTCAGCAATCGCTACCTGCTGGGCATCGGCCTGTTCATCCTGCTGTACACGGTGATGAGCACGTTTGTTTACTTTGAACTGAAAAACCTGCTGGCCGACCTTGACCGGGCAACCCGCGCTCAATACTGGGGCATGATGGATCTGGTCGTCAACGTGCTCGCCGTGATCACCGCCATGTTCGCCACCAACCGCCTGGCGCTGCGCTTCGGGTTGCGCGTCACCCTGGCGCTGGTACCCATGGTGATCGTTGCCGGTTGGCTGCTGGTGGCGCTGGCCCCGCTGTTGCCGGTGTTGATGGGCATGCAGGTCGTGCGCCGCGCCGGCAACTACGCCATTACCCGGCCGGGCCGGGAGATGCTGTTCACCCAGGTAAGCCGGGAAACACGCTTCAAAACCAAACCGGTCATCGACATTGTGGTGTACCGGGGTGGCGACATGCTGAGCGGCTGGGCGTACACCGGCCTGGCCGCAGGTTTCGGCTTGGGCCTGGCGGGCATGGGACTCATCGGCGCGGGTCTTGCGTTGCTATGGGCAATCGTGGCAGTATTCATCGGGAAAGCCTACGATCAGGATCGCCTGCAGCACGGCTTGAACAACCCTGGTGAACCGGAATGAAACATATCGCGCGCGCGGCGCCACTTCATCAAACAGGCCGGCGGCAAGGGCCGGGCGGCGGACGTGACGCAGCACCAACGCATGATCGTGGTGACGTTGTAATCAGCCGGTAACCATGCAAATCTACCAGGTCGGCGGTGCGGTGCGGGATGAGCTCCTGGGGCTGGAGATAAAAGACCGCGACTGGGTCGTGGTCGGCGCTACGCCCGGGGACATGGCCGCGCGGGGCTACAAGGCGGTCGGCAAGGACTTTCCCGTTTTCATCCACCCCGAAACCGGCGAGGAGTATGCCCTGGCCCGGACTGAACGCAAAACCGGACCGGGTTACCGGGGGTTTGTCTTCAACACCTCGGAGGGGATCACCCTGGAGCAGGACTTGCAGCGCCGGGATATCACCATCAACGCCATCGCCCGGGACCAGCACGGCAAGCTGATCGATCCGTTCAACGGCCGCAAGGACCTGGAACAAAAGGTTATCCGCCACGTCTCCGCGGCGTTTGTCGAAGACCCGCTGCGGGTGTTGCGGGTTGCCAGGTTTGCGGCACAGTTTGATTTCACCATCGCCGCAGACACCCGCTCGCTGTTAACGGAAATCAGCGCCGCCAACGAACTGCAGACCCTGGCGCCGGAACGTGTCTGGACGGAAACGGAAAAAGCGTTGCGCACGCCACAACCCCAACGTTATGTCGAGGTGCTCAGGGAATGCGGCGCGCTGGCCGTGTTGTTTCCCGAGATCGACGACCTGTTCGGCGTGCCGCAACCGGCGCGCCATCACCCGGAAATAGACAGCGGTGTGCATACGCTGATGGCGCTGGAGCAGGCAGTGAACCTCAGCGCTGATAGCGAAGTGCGTTTTGCCGCGCTGGTGCATGACCTCGGCAAGGCCACAACGCCCAAAACGCTGTGGCCCAAACACCACGGCCACGAAGCGCGCGGGGTGAAGCTGATAAACCGCTTATGCAATCGCCTGCGCGTCCCCAACCGCTACCGGGACCTGGCGGTGCTGGTCTCCCGCCACCACCTCGAGTGCCACCGCCTTGCCGAAATGAAGCCGACTACCATCCTGGACAAGCTGGAACGACTAGATGCGTTACGCCGCCCGCAACGGTTTGAGCAGTTCCTGCTGGCCTGCGAGGCTGACGCGCGCGGGCGCAAGGGCAGGGAGCTGGAGGATTACCCGCAGGCCGCGTTATTCAGGTCATGTCGCGACGCGTGCCTTACGGTTAACACCCAATCAGCGGACTTCAAAGGTTTGGAAGGCGTCCGGATTGCGGAACGACTGCGCGTCAACCGGGTGGAGGCGATCAAGCAGGTCAGGGCACAACAACCATGAGAATATGTGGGACTGCTCGCAACCACCCCTGCCTGCGCAAGCAGGAAGCTCTTGCCGGCAACCAATCACGTTGCCGGGGACTGAATTCATTTCCCGGCTCTAACCCGACAAGCCACCACAGGAGATTCGGATGAAACAACGTTTATTTCCAATATTGCTCAAAACACTGTTTACAGGCGTCACCCTGTTACCGCTCTCCGCCCTCGGCGCGGACGTCGCCATGCTGTTCAAGCAGGACCTGGCAGACCTGCCGGGCAAGGCCGGCCAGATGCTGACCGTGGAGTTTGCCCCCGGTGAAGTGTCCGCCCCGCACCGGCATAATGCCCATACCTTTGTTTACGTGCTGGAAGGTTCAGTGGTGATGCAGGTACAGGGCGGCGCGGCAAAAACTCTCACGGCGGGACAAACCTTTTACGAAAACCCGGACGATATCCACACTGTTGCGAACAACGCCAGCAACACCGAACCGGCAAAGATACTGGTCTTTTTCATCAAGGACCGCGCCGCGCCAGCCAGTATCCCGGTGGAGTAGAATGCATCCTCGTCAGTCTTTCAAGCTGTAGACTACCAGGCCGCTGCGTAATTTCGGTTCGAACCAGGTGGCCTTGGGCGGCAGGATGTCGCCTGCTTCGGCGATGCTGATCAGTTCCGGGACGGATACCGGATAGAGGGTGAAGGCAACGGCCATCTCGCCGCGGTCTACCCTGTCCTGCAACTCCTCTACGCCGCGCGCGCCGCCGACAAAATGTATGCGCGGGTCAGTGCGCTGGTCGTGAATGCCGAGAATGGGCTCCAGGATCAGGTTGGACAGGATACTGACGCCCAGTGCGGCCAGGGTGTCGTCCGCATCATAGGCGCCGGGCTGTGCGCTCAGACGGTACCAGTTACCCGCCAGGTACATGCCGATCACCCCCCGTTGCTTGGGTTTGACGGATTGGTTTCCAGCTCTCTCAACAGAGAACGTCAGCCCCAGCTTACGCAGAAACTCACTTGGCTCAAGACCGTTCAGGCTGGTGACCAGGCGGTTGTAGTCGAGAATCTCCAACTGGTTGTCGGGAAAATGTACGGCAAGAAAATGATTGTGCCCCTGACCCGCGCCGTTGTCCCCATCCTGGCCGCTCAGTTCCTGGCTGATTAACGCGGCCGCCGCAGTACGATGGTGTCCGTCAGCCACGTAGGTTGCGGGGATACCGGCAAACGCGCGCACAATCGCTGCCACGGTCGCCGGCTCATCAACGATCCAGAACCGGTGTTGCACCGAGTCCGCGTCAACAAAATCGTATTCCGGTGGCGCTGATTTCACCGAATTAACAAGATTATCCAGCCTCAGGTCGTAGCGATAGGCGAACATCACCGGTTCCACGTTGAGCATGGTAGTACGAATATGCCGGGCACGGTCGGCCTCCCTGTCAAACCGGGTCAATTCATGTTTCCTGATGTGTCCGGCCAGGTAATCCGCCACGGCCGCCGCCGCGACAATGCCTGTCCTGGGACGCCGGTTGGTGGTCAACTCGTAGATATACAAGCTTTCACGCGGGTCGCGCACAAATGTGCCGTTATCGATAAAGCCCTGGAAATTTGCCGCCGCGGCGCGGTAAACCTCGGGGTTGTCGGGTTCCGTGCCGGCCGGAAAAGCGATCTCCGGTTTGACGATGTTCAGGAAGGAATACGGATTCCCGGCTGCCTCTTCCCTGGCCTCTGCCGTGGTGAGCACGTCATACGGCCTTGAGGCAACACTGCTGATGATGTCCTGACGTGGACGATATCCTTTGAACGCTTTGATTTTCATTTTTGGCTGTTAGACGTAACGGGAGGTAACAACAGCTCGCGCCACGGCATTATTGGTGTCGTTGTGTATTGTTTCCAGCTTCAGAGGCTGACCTGGATCGCCTCGTTGACAGCTTCGATCCGGGTAAGCTGTTCCATCAGTTTATCGTCCAGGGGGGTTGATACGCCTATTACTGCAACTGCCTTGTCGCTGCCGGACACGATGCCCAGTTGCATACGTGAGATGTTGATCTGCGCGCCGGCCAGAAGGTTGCTGATGGCAGCGATGACACCGGGTTGGTCATTGTGCCGGGTGACCAACAGGTGACCTTCCAGTACGGCCTCGATTTCGTAATCATTGATGCTGATCAGGCGCGGGTAGCGGCGCTGGAACAGCGTTCCGATGACCCGTGTTTCACGGTCGCCGTGCCGAAGCGACAGGCTCAGCGCCGAATGGTAGTCCGGGTGCTCGCCACCGCGGGACTCGATCAGGCTCATGCCGTGCTGCCCGGCAATATGTTTTGCATTCACCCGGTTTACTTGCGCGGACATGTGGGCGTGTAATAACCCCACCAGCCCCTCGGTCGCGATACTGGCCAGATCTCTTTCTGCCGCTTCACCAAACAGCGTCACCTCGAAGCGATGAGCAGGTTCCGGAATCATGCAGCCCAGCAGTTTTCCCAGGCGCCCCGCCAGCGCCAGGTAAGGCTGCAATTTCACCAGTTCTTCAGATGAGACTGCGGGCAGGTTGATGGCATTGATGGGTTCGCCGGTTCTCAGGTAAATACAGATCTGCTGGGCTATCTCCATCCCGGCCGCGGCCTGGGCTTCGCGGGTCGATGCGCCCAGGTGCGGGGTCAGTAACACGTTGTCCAGGGTGAGCAGAGGCGAGTCCTGTGGGGGTTCGACGGAGAACACGTCCAGCGCGGCGCCGGCCAGGTGTCCGCTCTGCAAGGCATCGTACAAGGCCGCTTCATCGATCAAGCCACCCCTGGCACAGTTGATCAGCCGCGCCCCGGGTTGCATGGCCCGGATGCGGTCGGCATTCATTATGTTGCGGGTTTTGTCGTTCAACGGGCAATGCAGGCTGACGTAATCAGCCTGGTGCAGTAACTCCTCAAGACTGGCGCCGGTGACGCCATCGGCCAGAAACCGCTCCTCGGTCACGAACGGATCATGGGCGAGCACCTGCATTTCCAGCGCCAGTGCCTTGGCCGCCACAATCCGGCCGATATGGCCGTAACCGATAATTCCCAGTGTCTTGCCGCACAGTTCCACGCCCATGAAGCGGGTGCGTTCCCATTTTCCCGTTTTCACCGACCTGTTGGCCTGCGGCAGGTTGCGACTCAGGGAAAACAGGTGGGCCAGGGTCAGTTCCGCGGTGGTTGTCACGTTGGCGTCGGGGGTGTTGAGCACGACAATACCCCTGCCGGTAGCATGCCCCACGTCAATATTATCAACGCCTATGCCGGCCCTGCCTATCACTTCGAGCCGGGCAGCCGCATCCATCACCTTTGCCGTAATCGTCGTCGCGCTGCGTACGATCACCGCGTGATACCTGCCAATCTGTGCGCACAACCCGGCTTCATCAAGACCGGTGATGTGGTCAACAACAAGATTCTTCTGACCTTCCAGGAATGCCTTGCCTTCCGGGGAAATGCTGTCGGCTACCAGGATACGTTTTTGTTCGGGATCGTCTGTCATTGTGTTCGTTGTTTCCGGCCGGACGTGCAGGAAGGCGGCGTTTCGGGCCGGCGCGCTACGCGCCGATAAGCTTTTCTATGTCCTCGACCAGGTTACGCGTCAGCAGGTGTACTTTGCCGGCATCATTGCCCTCTACCATCACCCGCAGCACAGGTTCGGTGCCGGATGGCCGCAACAATACCCGCCCGGGATCGTCCAGTTGTTTTTCAGCTTGTCCCACCAATGCCGCAAGATCGGGATGATCCTCCATCTGCACCGGTTTGCTCAACGTGATATTCATCAGGGTCTGCGGATATTTGTGCATCCCACGTTTTAACAGGTGCAAATCCTCCCCGGTATCCAGCATGGCATTCACCACCTGTAGCGCCGAAATAATACCGTCACCCGTGTCCGAGAAGCGCCGGTTCACAATGTGACCCGACTGTTCTCCACCGAGCACGAGATCTTTTCCATCCAGCATTTCCGCAACGTAGCGGTCGCCAACTTGCGCCCGGTAAAACTCGAACCCCATTTCCCTGAGCGCCTGTTCCAGGCCCAGGTTGCTCATCAACGTGCCCACCACACCGCCGTTGAGTATTTTCCTCTGGTGCCTGGCGATGATGTAGAGCAACTCGTCGCCATCTACCCGCTCGCCCCGGTGGTCAACCATAATCAACCTGTCGCCGTCGCCGTCCAGTGAGATACCCGCATCCGCTTTTGTTGCCAGCACCACCTGCTGCAAGGTCTCCGGTTTCGTTGCGCCGCACCCGTCGTTGATGTTGAAACCATCCGGGTTCACGCCGATTGTATGGACTTCGGCGCCCAACTCTTCGAATACCTTCGGCGCAATCCTGTAGGCGGCGCCGTTGGCGCAATCGACCACCAGGCGCATACCGCCCAAATCACAGTCAACCTTGCTCTTGCAAAATTCAATGTAGCGGCGCGGGGCATCCGTAATCCGGCGCGCCTTGCCCAGTTTGTCCGGTTGCACTACCTCAAGCGGCTTGTTCAATTGTTGTTCTATCTGTAATTCGACGGCATCCGACAACTTCCTGCCGTTGCGGGAAAAGACCTTGATGCCATTATCAAAATAAGGATTATGAGAGGCGCTGATGACAATCCCGGCCTCGGCGCGGGTATTTTTTGTCAGGTAGGCAACGGCCGGCGTGGGCATCGGCCCCAGCAGGCAGATGTCAACACCGGCGGCGGATAACCCTGCTTCCAGCGCGGATTCAAACATGTAACCGGACACGCGCGTGTCCTTGCCGATGAGGATGGGACCGGTGGTGTTTTCATGCAATACCTTGCCTATGGCCCAACCCAGTTTCATGACAAAATCCGGCGTAACAGGCTCCTCGCCGACCCTGCCGCGAATACCATCGGTGCTGAAATATTTGCGGGAATTAACGGGCATCAGCAGGCTGCCCATTCCTGCGCAAGCAGGAATGGGCGTTGGATAAACTCATCTCTCGGTGCTGGCTTGGGCAGATCAGGGACTTCAAGCAGCCTGCGGTCCGTCGATAGCGGGACCATCAACTACCTGGTCCGCTTGCGGTGTTTCATCAGCCTTGTCTTGCTCGGCCTCTACCTTGCCGGTTTTCCCCCAGTCCGCCGGCGGGCCGGGTTCCTTGCCTTCCATAATGCTGTCGATCTGTCCGGAATCGATGGTCTCGTATTTGATCAGCGCCTCAGCCATCATGTGCAACCTGTCCATGTGCGCTTCCAGCAGTTCCTGGGCGTGCTGGTAGCTCTTGTCAATGAGACGCCTGACTTCGGCATCGATATCATTTTGCGTCGCCGCGGAGACGGTGGAATGCTTGGTTACGGAGTGCCCGAGAAAGACCTCCCCTTCATCTTCCTGGTAGGTGAGCGGCCCCATTTTTTCGGACAGGCCCCACTTGGTTACCATGTTTCTTGCGAGCATGGTGGCCCGTTCAATATCGTTGCTGGCGCCGGTTGTCACCGCGTCCTCCCCGAAGATCAGGCATTCCGCGATGCGGCCGCCGAACAAGGAGCAGATCTGGCTCTGCAAATACAGCCGGGAGTAGCTCAGGCGATCCTGTTCCGGCAGGAACATGGTCACGCCCAGGGCCCGCCCGCGCGGGATGATGGTGACCTTGTACACCGGGTCGTGCGCCGGCAGCAGGCGGCCGACGACGGCATGGCCGGCTTCATGGTAGGCAGTGAGCTTCTTTTCTTCATCACTCATCACCATGGAACGGCGTTCCGCGCCCATCATGACCTTGTCCTTGGCCCGCTCGAATTCTTCCATGTCCACCTTTTCCTTGTTGGCCCGGGCCGCGAACAAAGCCGCTTCGTTAATCAGGTTGGCAAGGTCGGCGCCGGAAAAGCCCGGTGTGCCGCGTGCGATGATCGAGGCGTCCACATTATCGCCCAGGGCGATTTTACGCATGTGCACCTTGAGGATCTGCTCGCGTCCGCGGATGTCCGGCAACGGTACGACCACCTGCCGGTCAAACCGTCCCGGCCGCAACAGCGCCGGGTCCAGCACATCGGGCCGGTTGGTGGCGGCAATGACGATGATGCCCTCATTGCCTTCGAAACCGTCCATTTCGACCAGGAGCTGGTTCAGCGTCTGTTCGCGTTCATCATGCCCACCGCCGAGACCGGCGCCGCGGTGGCGTCCCACTGCGTCGATCTCGTCGATAAAGATAATACAGGGCGCATGTTTCTTGGCCTGCTCAAACATGTCCCGCACCCTGGATGCGCCCACACCGACGAACATTTCCACAAAATCGGAACCGGAGATGGTGAAGAAAGGCACCTGTGCCTCACCGGCAATCGCGCGCGCCAGCAAGGTCTTGCCGGTGCCGGGCGAACCCACCATCAGGACGCCGCGGGGAATCTTGCCGCCCAGTTTCTGAAACTTGCCCGGATCGCGCAGGAACTCAACCAGTTCCACCACTTCTTCCTTCGCCTCTTCAACCCCGGCCACGTCGTTAAAGGTGATCTTGACCTGGTCTTCGCTCAGCATACGCGCCTTGCTCTTGCCGAACGACAGCGCGCCGCGCCCGCCGGCGCCGCCCTGCATCTGGCGCATGAAATAGATCCAGATGCCCAACAGCAGCAGGATGGGGAACCAGGAAATAAACGCATGGACCCAGAATGAATTCCGGTCAGGCCCGGACCCGAGCACTTCCACGTTGTTTTCCAGCAAGGTGCCGATCAAGGCATCGTTGCTGGTTTCCGGACTGTAGGAATTAAACCGGGTACCGTCGGCGAATTTACCGGTAATGTTCCTGTCTTCAATGGTGACGGACACTACCTTGCCGGTTTTAACATCCAGGATAAATTCTGAATAAGGGACTGTATTACTGGCGGTCCTCACCCCGAAATTTTGAAATACCGTCATCAAAACCAGGGCAATGGCCACCCACAATAATATACTTTTTAACATGATATATGGTTTCCTTAAGCTGTAAACCGTCTACCTGCTTGTAGACACATAGCCTTTTGCCAGTAAATATACTTCGCTGGAGTTCGCTTTTGAAGCTTTTGGCTTGGCAAGTATAACTTTATCAAACTTTTCGTTCAATTGCTTTCTGAAGTCCGGCACGTCGCTGCCCTGAAATAATTTGACCAGAAAGTGTCCGTGCGGGCGCAATACGGAGCAGCTTAACTGCACGGCCGTGCGCGCCAGAGCCAGGCTGTTGGCCTGATCCACGGCGGCAATCCCTGATAAGTTGGGGGCCATATCTGAAATAACAAGGTCGGCCCTGAGTTCAGCCAGGCGGGCCAGGCAGTTTTCCCGGCCGGCCGCATCACTGAGGTCGCAGCGCAGGAAGGTCACGCCGGCCAGGGGTTGCATCTCCAGTACGTCCACCGCGATGACGGCGCCACCGGGGTTGACCTTGTTACTTACGTAGGCCGACCAGCTACCCGGCGCGGCGCCGAGGTCTATGACCGTCTGGCCCGGGCGGAACAGGCGGTAGGCCTGGTCCAGTTCCTCCAGCTTGAACACCGCACGGGAACGCAACTGCCTGTTGCGCGCCTGGTTGACGTACCGGTCCCGGTTATGTTCCTGCAGCCAGCGCCTGCTGCTTTTTGACATCAGAGGTAAGTAACCGACAGGACTTCATACTCGATAATACCCCCGGGGGCGTTGACCTGGATCACGTCGCCTGCCTCCTTGCCGATCATGGCCCGGGCTATGGGGGCGGTGATGGACAATAAGCCCTGGTCTATATCCGCCTCCTTCTCCCCCACGATCTGGTAGCGCACTTCCTGCTCGCTGTGCAGGTTGAATAACTCGACCGTCGCGCCGAAGACGATTTTCCCGCCCGCGTCGATTTTCGCCACGTCGATGATGTCTGCCGTGGCCAGGGCCTCGTCCAGGCCGGCAATACGTCCCTCAATAAACCCCTGGCGCTCGCGTGCGGCATGGTACTCGGCATTTTCACTCAAATCACCGTGCGCCCTGGCTTCCGCGATGGCTTGGATAATTTCAGGGCGCTCAACTGATTTCAGTTGCTCCAGTTGCCGGCGCAAACGCGCCGCGCCCTCGGCGGTCATCGGTGCTCTGTTCATCGTGTCATTTCCCCATGCAAATCCTGCAGACAGCGGATGTTGTCGATATGGTCATCTCCCAGCGCGGCAATGATCGCTCTGGCGCCGGCGATGGTGGTGGTATAAAAGACCTTGTGCTGGATGGCGGTCGTCCTGATGGAATGGGAATCCATGGTCGCCTGCCTTCCCTCGGTAGTATTGACGATGAGGCTGATCTCATCGTTTTTCAGCATGTCAACAATATGCGGATGGCCCTCGGCAACCTTGTTCACCTTCGCACACGCTACGCCATCCTGCCTGATGACCCGGGCGGTGCCCTCGGTGGCGCACAGGCTGAAACCGGCTGCAACGAAGTCCCTGGCAAGCTGTACCGCATCCGGCTTGTCCTTATCACGCACACTGATAAAAACCACGCCGTGGTCCGGGATTTCCTGGCTGGTGGCCAGCACCGCCTTGTTGTAGGCCTCCCCGAAACTGCCGCCAATGCCCATGACCTCGCCGGTGGACTTCATTTCGGGACCCAGGATGGGATCAACACCGGGAAACTTGATAAACGGGAACACGGCTTCCTTGATGGAATAAAAGTCGGGCCTGGCAATGGTATCGACTCCCTGCGCGGCAAGGCTCTCACCTATCATACACCTGGCTGCGATACGAGCCAGGGGCATACCGGTTGCCTTGGAGACGTACGGCACGGTGCGGGATGCGCGGGGATTGACCTCCAGCACAAAAATCTCATCACCCTGGATGGCAAACTGCGTATTCATCAGGCCGCACACGTTCAGGCCGCGCGCCATTTGTTCGACCTGCGCCGCCAGACGCTGCTGCAGCGTCTCGCTTAATCCGAACGGCGGCAGCGAACAAGCCGAATCGCCGGAGTGGATGCCGGCCTGTTCGATGTGCTCCATAATGCCGCCGATGACCACGTCCGTGCCGTCGGCAATGGCGTCCACGTCCACTTCGATGGCCTTGTCCAGGAACCGGTCCAACAGCACCGGGGAGTCGTTGGAAACCGCCACCGCGCGGGACAGGTATTCTTTCAGGTCGGCATCGCCATACACGATCTCCATGGCGCGCCCGCCCAGTACGTAGGAGGGCCGCACCACCATGGGATAGCCGATCGTGCGGGCCTGCTGCAGCGCATCGGGCAGGTTCCTGACCGTGCGGTTGGACGGCTGTTGCAAATCCAGCGCCTGCAACAGGCCCTGAAAGCGTTCCCGATCTTCCGCCAAGTCTATCGAATCCGGGCTGGTGCCGATAATCGGCGCGCCTTCAGCCTCCAGGTCACGCGCCAGTTTCAGCGGTGTCTGGCCGCCGAACTGTACGATCACCCCGCGCGGTTGTTCCAGGTGGATAATCTCCAGCACGTCCTCCAGGGTCAGCGGTTCGAAATACAGCCGGTCGGAGGTGTCGTAGTCGGTGGAGACGGTTTCCGGATTACAGTTCACCATGATGGATTCCAGCCCCATGTCACGGATCGCAAACGCGGCCTGTACGCAACAATAATCGAACTCGATCCCCTGCCCTATGCGGTTGGGGCCGCCCCCGAGCACCATGATCTTGTCCCTGGCGCTGGGGTTGGCTTCGCATTCCTCATCGTAGGTGGAGTACATGTAGGCGGTACTCGCAGGGAACTCCGCGGCACAGGAATCGACCCGCTTGTACACGGGCCGGATGTCCAGTTCATGGCGCCGCCGCCGGATTTCGGTCTCACTCACGCCCAGCAACGTGGCCAGGCGACTGTCGGAGAAGCCTTTTTGTTTCAGGCACTGAAAGCGCGTGCGTGCGAGGGCCTGCAGGCCGCTCCCGGACAGGCGCTGCTCTTCGTTTATCAAGTCCCGTATCTGCGCCAGGAACCAGGGGTCGATGTGTGACAAGGCATAAACCCGATCCAGGTCCATGCCGTGTCGAAACGCTTCACCCACGTACAGGAGGCGTTCCGCACCGGGGTTCTGCAACTCGTAAGCGATAGCCGCCTGGTGTTCCTCACTCACTGCATCATACAGATTGACAAACCCGTCCACTCCGATTTCCAGGCCGCGCAAGGCCTTTTGCAGGGATTCCTGGAACGTCCTGCCGATTGCCATCACCTCCCCCACGGATTTCATCTGGGTGGTGAGTTGCGCATTGGCCTGGGGGAACTTTTCAAAGGTGAAGCGGGGAATCTTGGTAACGATGTAATCGATGGTGGGCTCAAACGAGGCCGGCGTGGCGCCCCCGGTAATCTCGTTAGCGAGTTCATCCAGGGTATAGCCAACGGCCAGTTTCGCCGCGACCCGGGCTATCGGGAACCCCGTTGCCTTGGACGCCAGCGCGGAGGAACGTGACACGCGCGGGTTCATCTCGATGATGAGCAGGCGGCCGTCCTCGGGATTGACGGCAAACTGTACGTTGGAACCGCCCGTATCCACCCCGATCTCGCGCAGCACCGCGATGGACGCATCGCGCATCAACTGGAATTCCTTGTCGGTCAGGGTCAACGCCGGCGCCACGGTGATCGAGTCGCCGGTATGCACGCCCATGGCATCCACGTTTTCAATGGAGCAGATGATGATGCAGTTGTCCTGACAATCGCGCACCACTTCCATCTCGAATTCCTTCCAGCCCACCACGGATTGTTCCACCAGGATCTCGTTGGTGGGTGAGGCTTCCAGGCCCCGCTCGCAAATTTCGATGAACTCTTCCTTGTTCCAGGCCACACCGCCACCGCTGCCGCCCAGGGTAAACGAGGGCCGGATGATGGTGGGGTAACCGACTTGTCGTTGAATCTCGCCGGCCGTCTCCAGGTCATGGGCCAGGGCAGATGCGGGCATGTCCAGCCCGATCCTGCGCATCGCGTTGCGGAATTTTTCCCGGTCTTCCGCCTTGTCGATGGCGTCCTTGTCGGCGCCGATCATTTCCACGTTGTATTCGTCCAGCACCCCGGCGCGGGCCAGGTCCAGGGCCGTGTTGAGACCTGTCTGTCCACCCATGGTGGGCAACAGCGCGTGCGGGCGCTCTCGCTCGATGATCTTTGCCACTGTCTGCCAGCGCACCGGTTCGATATAGGTGGCGTCCGCCATCTCCGGGTCAGTCATAATAGTCGCCGGGTTGGAATTCACCAGGATCACCCGGTAACCTTCCTCACGCAGCGCCTTGCAGGCCTGTGCCCCGGAATAATCGAACTCGCAGGCCTGGCCGATGACAATAGGCCCGGCGCCGATGATCAGGATGCTTTCTATGTCGGTTCGTTTAGGCATTTATTTAACGGGGCGCCAACAGGTTGGGGTGGTCTTTTCAAGACACGCTGTGAATACTTCCCTGTACGCTCTGCGACAGCCGTCCTGGCTGTCGACCGGTCTTGAAAAGACCACCCCAACCTGTTTGTAGACTCATTTGGATGCACCCATAAGGTCCATAAAGTGATTGAACAACGGCTTGATGTCATGGGGGCCGGGGCTGGCTTCGGGGTGGCCCTGGAAGCCGAAGGCCGGCAGTTCCCGGTGGTGGACGCCCTGTACGGTACCGTCGAACAAAGACCGGTGTGTGATCGTCAAGGAATCGGGGATGGATTCTTCCGCGACAGTGAAGCCGTGGTTCTGGCTGGTAATCATCACCCTGCCGGTGGCCAGTTCCTGTACCGGATGGTTGCCGCCGTGGTGGCCGAACTTCATCTTGGTCGTCTGCGCGCCGCAGGCCAGTCCCAGCAACTGGTGCCCCAGGCAGATGCCGAAGGTGGGCACGCCCGCGGCAACGATGTCCCTGATGGCGTCGATGGCGTAAGCGCAGGGTTCCGGGTCGCCGGGACCGTTGGACAGGAATACCCCGTCCGGTGTGCGCGACAGTATCTCTTGAGCCCCCGTTGTAGCCGGCACGACTTCCAACTCACAGCCGCGTTCCGCCAGGATGCGCAGAATATTTCGTTTCACACCGAAATCCATAGCCACGACCTTGCGTGTCGGCGCCGCGTCCGGTGTTGTATAACCCGCCCCCAGGGACCAGACGCCTTCCTGCCAGCGGTAGTGTTGTGAGGTGGTAACCTGTTGTGCCAGATCCATGCCTTTCAGCCCGGGAAAGCCTCGCGCCAGCGCCAGTGCGCGCGCGACCTCCGGTTGTGCACCGGCCAGGATACAACCGTCCTGCGCGCCCTTGTCCCTGAGCAGGCGGGTCAAACGCCGGGTGTCGATATTGGTGATGGCGACGACCCCGTTGGCAACCAGGTAATCACCCAGGGATTGCTCATTACGCCAATTGCTCGGCAGGTACGGCGCCTGCTTGATGACCATACCGGCGGCATAAACCCGGTCGGACTCCGTATCTTCCGGATTAATGCCTACGTTGCCGATCTGCGGCTGGGTAAAGGTGATGATCTGACGGCAATAAGACGGGTCCGTGAGGATTTCCTGGTAACCGGTGATGGAGGTATTAAACACCACCTCCCCCACCGCCGCACCGTCAACGCCGATGGAATCACCGTAAAACAGACTACCGTCCGCCAACGCAAGTAACGCCGAATGACCCAAGAACCTCCTCCGCCAGAATACAGACATACAAAACGGGAGCAACCTGTTGATTACTCCCGCGTATCGATGTTACACAGTCTACTAAATTGAGGGGGAGAGTGTCGAATGGTTTTTTAGGATGAAACGAAGTAGGTTGGGGGTAGTTGAAACTTGATAATGGTTCTTGACTCATCGATTAAGAATGATAGTCTAATTTGAATAACAACCCTTAAGTGACCCATGGCGGACGAGCACCAGATAGTAGGAGTAACTGCCGTCATTCTGGCCGCAGGAGGCTCCAGCAGGTATGGCCGGTGTAAACAACTGGTTGAAATGAACGGCTCCAGCCTGGTGCGGCTTGCCGTCGACAGGCTCTCAGGCCTGTTCCCTCCTGACAGGATTATCGTTGTGGTCGGCGCCAACTCGGAAGCAGTGGCGCAAGCGGTCAGTGATTTGCCGGTGAAGATTGTTCTAAACGAGGACTGGCAACAGGGGCTGGCATCCTCTCTCAAGGCGGGGCTGAACAGTGTTGAACCGGATTGTCGGGCCGTGCTGGTTACCTTGTGTGACCAGGCGCTGGTTACTGAAGATCACCTGCGCAGCCTGCTCTACCTGTGGCTTGCCAACCCGTCCGAAATCATCGCTAGTAGCTATGCCAACACTATCGGCACACCAGCCGTCATCCCTGCCGGATTTTACCCGAAAGTGCAGACTCTGGAAGGTGATGAGGGAGCAAAATCCATCCTTAATAACAACACCGGGAGGGTCAGGACGCTACCCATCCCCGAAGCCGAATTCGATCTGGACGTCCCATCCGACCTGGAAAAACTGAAAAAGAAGTTACATCCCACTATGTTCACTAGTGTCCGGAATATTAGTCGAATAAATTCAATTGGTTAGAGAAAGGGTCATCATTCATGTCAGCCTTACAATTGATAAGCAGTTGATTTATTGGGATTCGTTCGAACAGTGTCACGCTTAAAATCTGTAAAATTGTGTAGAGACTCAGGTCGCAGTGCAGGCGCTTCTTAATGATTGCCACCAGCACGTACACGGAAACAGCTATCCATATCTGCGTTTTTACCGCGTTCTCTGAGGTGCCGAAGAACGCCTTGATGCGCAGGTGTTGTTTGATCCATTTGAAGAGCAATTCGACCTGCCAACGGCATTGGTACAACTCGGTGATGGTGCGTGCCGGCAGGGTAACGTTGTTGGTGAGAAACACCAGTTTTTTGCCGGTTTTTGCATCGTGATACCTGATTCGGCGCAGTGTGCCGGGATAGCACTGCGCGGAGCGGCGGCCTGTCAACACGCCGGTCTGGTCGCAACGCAGTCCGGTGGTCTTGTCCGCCTGATGGGAGTAGCGGCGGCGAAACTTGAGATTGGATTTGGCCCGGATAACGAAGCAGGCCGAGGCCAGCGTGAGCCGGTGCAGTCGCTTGAAGTCGAGGTAGGCGCGGTCCATGATATAGAAGGCGCCGGGCTCCGGCAGCAAGGTATCGAGCGCGTAGACCGTGTTGTCGAGTTCGACGCCGAAGTGGTCATTGAGATAGAGGCGACGCGCGGCGTGTATCAGGGATTGTGCAAAGTCGGCGTAGATGCGCCAATCGCGTGTTTCGTTGGCGTCGGCCAGGGTACTGCGGGACACCGTGCTGCGTATGCCCATATGATAGAGTTTGTTGCTTTGGGCGCGCAGGCAGGCTTCGATATCGCGCAGGCTCTCGCGATAGGTGAGTTGCGCAAAGGCCATACAGCGATACTGGTCCTGGCAAGTGAAGCGTTTCACGTGATGATTGCCCTGGTAGCCTTGAATACAGCGACGCAGGGTATGGTGTGGCAGGTGTTCGAGTGTTTGTGCAAAAACCAGTTTGCCGTGGTACATGTGTGTGGGCTCCCATCTTGCTATGGTATGGGAGAGCTTGATATAAGTGGGGTTGGCAGTTCAAGTCGGTGACACCCATAAAAAGAGTAATATATGATGAATTACAGTAAGTTAGCTCTAATCTTTATCGGATATTCCGGACACTAGTGAATCAAGTTGACGAAGTCAAAAATGGGTTCCGATTCCTGCTGGCGCTCCAGGCAAACAGCGATCTCAGCGCCATCATCGCCCAGTGTGGTGGAGTCAGAGGAATCCTCCCCGCGTAGATAAGTCACTGAAATAGTTAGTGAATTGCTATATTCGAGATTTTGTTGTGACTTTGAATGTTACAAATTATCACAACGGATTGAGCAGTTGAGCGCCTTGTTCAACCCCGCGCAAATGCTGGCCCGGATGTACTTTGTCGGTGGTGCGAAGCCGCAGTCCTTCGTTTTATAGTCGCCTGCGTTGACGGTGGGAGGATCAGGTTACGGGGAGGGGGTCAATAAGATTGTACATCGCCGCGTGGACAGTCAGAAATCACGGAACATTTGCGTGTATCTGATAGCTATACTAAAATGTATCGCATCAGGATATTCAGAGAGATTTATCATTATGTTCAAAACTTCCCCTATTAACATGCGCGTTGAACCTAGTCAACGTGCGCTCTTGACCAAGGCTGCTGCGATGCTTAACAAGGACAGAAGCGCTTTTATCCTGGACGTTGCCTGTCGGGAAGCGGAAAATGTATTGCTTAATCAACGTCTGTTTCAACTTGATGATGATGCTTTTGCTGCCTTTACCGCAGCCCTGGAAGCGCCAGCGCCTGCTAACGAGAAGCTGAAATCCCTGTTGATTTCTCCCTCTCCATGGGAGTAGCCAAAGCCCCGGAGCCTCTGACTGACAGTCATCTGCTGGTGGAGTTTGACTGTGGTAATGAAGCGCTCAATGAGTGGCTTAAAAAGCATGCGCTGAAAAACCAGGACAGTGGCGCCAGCAGAACGTTTGTTATCAGCGAGGGTAAGCGGGTTGTCGGGTTCTATGCTCTCGCCAGCGGGAGTGTCGAGCGAATCAGCGCTCCGGCGGCGATAGCCCGCAACATGCCGGAAGCCATTCCCGTGATGGTATTGGGTCGTTTAGGCGTTGAACATGCAATGCAGGGTCAAGGCCTGGGCGCAGCCTTGTTGAAAGATGCCTTGTTACGCACATTGGCTGTTGCACGGAATGCAGGTGTTCGGGCGGTGCTGGTACACGCCATTTCAGAAGATGCCAGGCATTTTTACCTGAGATACGGTTTCCGCGTGTCGCATATTGACCCTATGACCCTGATGCTTCCCGTTCAACGCATCGAATCACTTCTTCAAGCATCTTGACAAAATAACGTAGGGATATCCGGAAAAACGGGGTCAGGTCGGAATTAAACAAGCAACGCATTTTGTATTAATTGCACTAACCGCTCCGATTCCACCCCAAGATGATCAGGAGAAAGTTATGTCAATATCACACAAATCCAGTCTACAAGTAAGTCGAGCGCGCAATAAGGTTCATTTCTCTTTACAAGTTATCGTCAGTATTCGTTCAGTTTATAGGCATTTATAGCAGAACTTTCCTATATAGGAATTCTGTGCAATAAATGCCTGTATGAGAGAAGATGCGTGGTATTATCCCCGTGAGAATTTTGCTGCCCGGACATTTAACGCACTTGTTGAAGGGCCGGCTAAGGCACTGTCCTTATTGAAACCAAAACTGAAACTCTCGGTATTTCAGTTAATCCACCCCACGGATCGCGTCCAAGTGGCAACGCCCGCGCATTCTCTATGTCCTTGTCCTGCGCCATCGCGGGCGTAATCATGGGATACGCGTCCAGGCCGATATGGGTCAGCTTGCCGTTCATGCGGATTCGCTGTATCCAGGATTTTGCCACGCGCCCGTTTCGTGCTATCTTCACGCCGAGGTAAGGAAATGAAACATTTGGAAACAACTGGAAATGGCTGGGGGCAGAGGATTCGAACCTCTACTGGCGGATAAGAGGAATCCTTTCATCGTCTGTAAGTTACTGAGATAGTTAACCTATTTGTAAATCAGGAAGTTTTTTTGTGACTTTGAGTGTTACAAATTGTCACAACGGATTGATCGGTCGCGCGCCTTGCTCAATCCCCGTCAAATGCTGGCCTCGATGAACTTTGTCAGTTTTACTTAATAAATATGAAATTAATCATTTTGTTATCACTTAAGCATATCGCTGAACGTCTTGTAATACCTTCCATACACAACGGCGTCCTGAATGGACAACGTGAAACAATGGACGATTGCTGGAGAATGCCCCATGACCTTTGAACTACCTGCGCGTGGATTTGTCTTTTGGCCTGTCGGAAACGGCGATAGTACAACCATCAATGTCGATTCTGAAACTTGTCTGCAGATCGACCTCAATCATCTCGAGAAGTCTGAAGAGGATGACGACCCCACATGGGCCGTTGTCGATGAGCTTGTCGAGTGCTTGCCTAAAGTTGATGAACGCCCCTACCTAGCCGCTTTCGGTCTCACGCATCCCGATCAAGACCACTGTCGTGGTTTCGCTAAACTACTCGACGAAGTAGATATTGGCGAATTATGGTTTACGCCGAGAATCTTTCACGAATACAATAAAGACCTTTGCGATGACGCGGAGGCGTTCAAAAAAGAGGCGAAACGTCGTCTCGATGAGACAATTAAGACTGAGGGCGACCCTGGTGCTGGCAATCGTTTACGCCTTTTCGGCTACTCAGATCTTCTGGAGGAGGATGACTTCTTAGATTTTCCGGAGGACCGTCTAATTGTTCCCGGTAACGAACTCACGATGATCGACGAGAAGGACGTAGCCGATGCGTTTCGTGCTTTCATCCACGCCCCATTTAAGAACGATGATGCTGGCGAGCGCAACGATACGAGCCTCGCCATGCAAATCACACTCTACGATGGTACACAAGAACTCCGCGCCCTGCTACTCGGCGACCTATCCTACCCGATCATCAAGCGCATCTTCGAGGTGAGTGATAATGATGACCTTGCCTGGCACGTACTTCTCGCGCCGCACCATTGCTCGAAGGCCGCAATGTACTGGAAGGATGAAGAAGATGAGGAGGAGAAACTCAAGAAGCACATCGTCAATGAGATAGATGATGCGTCGCTGTCCCCGAATCGTGTTGTATCGAGTTCCAATCCTGTGCCATCGTCAAACAAGCCCGGAGATAATCCACCCCACGCCAAGGCTAAGACGCAGTATGAAACCATCACAGATTCATTTCTTTGCACAATGGATCAGGATAACCCAATCGTAGCTGAGATTGACGAACAAACGATCGTTCTCGCTGAGACTGCTGCGGTATACAAATCCGCATCGCAGGCCGCCGATGAAGCACGCGGTTCGAATGAACCGCCCGAGAGTGCCCATACTTATGGCCAGGACTGATGACGGCTGCTTACAAACTCGCCAACCAGCAGATAAGAGAAATCGCTGAAGTATCCGACGGTACCGTTCAAATACATGACGAAAATACGATACTAACTGGCTGCCGCGTTTTCAGCATAAGTATTCGCTTTGACGGCCTAGAGCGAGTCAACGATGGACTTCCCGTTCGAGCCCGCGAGATGTTCCACATCGTTGTCGAACCTACATTCCCATTCGACTACCCCCGCGTCATGACACCCCATTTTCGCTTTTCTGGCTTCCGTCACGTCCAGTGGAAGCAGTGGCTCTGTTTATACCAAAGTTCTGCCGATTGGCGCCCAGAGGACGGAATGTATGGATTTATCGCGCGGCTAGACGCTTGGATACGCGATGCAGCGTCCAACAACCTCGACCCGAACGATGCACCACTTCATCCACCGGTCGCGTATCCTACTGTAGATCGTTTGATTGTACCTACGGTAGACACGCCCACGACTGCTGACTCGCCATGGTTTGGATTCGCAATACTTCGAGAACGAAATCATAGTACTGAAATCATCGACTGGATAGGATCTGACCAAGGACCTCCAGCTTACTCCGCACCTGCTATTCTACTCCATAAAGACTTTCCCTTTGAATATCCTGAGACTGTCAATACCCTTTTGAAAGAGCTTGAATCTCATAACATTGAGTATGGATCGTTCTTGGTCCAGTTAACTTCGTACGCTCGATACAGCGAGTTAGGAACACCACTTACCGTAGTCCTCGGTACTCCGATGCGTCGTAGTGATCCAGGAGGACGTGCCCTTCAACACCTTGCAGTATGGGAAATTTCTGCTGCCGAAGCAGATAAGCTACGAGAGCTAAACTTCGCCGTGGAAATGGGCGATGTAGTTCAACAGAATGAAGCAGTAGAAGCGGTGGTCAATTGGTCCATGTCAGCTAAAGTTGGATGGTGCAAGGTTCACGAGATGCGTCCAGAGGTCACTAGAAGGCGTGATCACTCATCTCCTATGGCATGGTTTCGCGGAAAGAACGTGGCTATTTGGGGGTGTGGTGCCATCGGGACACACGTGGCGGAATCAATTGTACGTGCAGGCATTGTGGCAGTCGAACTCGTAGACTATAAAAAGGTGACTCCTGGCCTCCTTGTACGGCAAGGTTTTGAAGATGCGGACATAGGAAAGTTCAAAGCGAAAGCGCTAGCTGAACGACTTAACCAGATCAATCCAGACCTTGATCCAGATGTTTCGACCAATGATCTTATTTCCAGACTTACATCTCCAGACCCAATCCCAAATGTAGATTTGGTGATTGACTGCACTGCTTCATCAGCTGTTCGGACAGCTCTTGAATATACGCTACGGGACGGCAAGCCACGCCCAGCCATAGTCTCTATAGCCATTGATCACCAAGCTTCCAGTGTGATTGCTACACTGTCAATGCCCGGCCACAGCGGTGGAACGCTCGACATCTTTAGGCGGCTCAAACTGGAAGCATGCCAAAGATCGACACTTTCACGACTGCTCGAAGCGTTCTGGCCGAGGTCTTCACCAACTGAGCGGTTTCAGCCTGAACCTGGCTGTTCGGAACCGACGTTCATCGGTTCCAATGCGGACCTAGCTGGGCTCTCTGCCCGAGCATTGAACTCCGTCGCTCGCACTATCGCAACAACCTGCGAGACACACACAGGTGCTGGTTGGTTGTTTGAAGAACTGGGGCCTGTTCACACATTCTCATGGACTCCTGACCACACCCTGAGAGTCGGGGGGCAGGGTTATTCAGTCAGGGTGTGTTCACATGCCGTGCGAGAAATGCGTGGATGGGCAAGACGCTCCACGCGAACTGCAGGTGCAACGATCGAAACAGGTGGTCTTATATTCGGTGAATTGAACGAAGCCGCAGGCGTTCTCTGGGTTTCAGGGGTAGAGGGACCTCCGCCTGACAGCGAGGCGTCTGAGAATCACTTTACCTGTGGCACCGAAGGTATGGAAAACGTTGCCCGAGAAAGGCATCGTCGGTTCCGTGGATCGGTAGATTGCATCGGGAGTTGGCACACTCATCCGACATCAACACCTCATCCGAGCTCTGTCGACATAGAAGCTGTAGCTCAGCTTCTTGCTAGCCCCGGCTCCTCTCGTAGAACTTGTCTAGTCCTGATTCTATCCGGTAACCTCGACTCCCCAACAATTGGTGCATACGTTTTCAGAAAAAAGGAATTAAGTGAGAACTTCATCTGCATCCAGAAAAATACATCCGCTGTAATACACCTTGGGCCGCCGTCCGAGAAACCACGGGATGTGGGGCTTGCTCTCTCAGGTGGAGGATCGCGTGCGATAGCTTTCCACCTTGGATGCCTGCGTTCTCTTCACGACCTCGATCTCCTCAACCGAGTCCAGGTGATCTCGAGTGTGTCCGGTGGCTCTGTCATTTCGGCAATGTACGCTTATTCCAACGACTCATTTCAGGAATTCGAGGCCCGCGTTGTAGAGCTTCTACGTAATGGACTCCAAAAAGACATCTTCCGTCAAATGTTTGCACCGAACTCTATCAGAAGGCTTCTTCAAAGCTACCTAGCTGAGAGTGTATCCTTTCTGGTCAGAATGTTCTTCTGCCTGGTGCATGCAGTTGTGCGGCTAGGCGTCCCTTCTAGCTGTAACTTGCATCCGACACGCAAGTTCAGTAGAACGGATGTTTTTCGCGATGTTATTGCCAAAACTCTATTTGGTAACACTCTTGTGCGAGACGTGGTTCGTGACTCGCTCCACACAGTCATCAATGCAACCGAACTGCGGACAGGATCGGCATTCCGATTTGGAAGTAAGGAGACTGGTTGCTGGCGATTCGGGACGATAGATACTGAAAGCTCTTTGGTTGCTGACGCAGTAGCTGCCTCAGCAGCCTACCCAGTCCTTCTCCCGGCGCTAGAACGCAACTACCGCTTCACCAAGAATGGCCGCATAACAGACCCGACGCGTGTTCTTCTCACCGATGGTGGAATCTTCGAGAATCTCGCAGTAAGCCCGATGGAACCTGGCAGGTCTCCCTCGATAAGTACCAATGTTTATGACCCAAACTACATCATTTGCTGCGACGCCGGTGCTGGTATATTCGACGATGAAAGCTACCCGACGCATTGGCCTTGTCGGATGTACAGGTCATTCCTCACGGTTTTTCGAAAGGTTCAAGACGCTACACGGAATCGGCTGCACCGCCTCGGAGATAATGGTGAAATTTCTGGCTTCGCGCTGTGCTACCTTGGGCAGCAGGACGATGGCTTACCTTGGCTTCCCGCAGGACTTCCCAGAAGGGAAGAGGTCAACGATTACCCAACGGACTTTGCTGCCATGTCAACAGAAGACATCGATCGCTTGGCACTCCGTGGAGAACTTCTAATGAGATTCCTGGTTGCATACTATCTTTCGGACCTCTAGCGCATAAATTTATCCATCTCATTTTGACCGAAGCTACTGGACCCGAAAAGCGTCTCGTTAATGGATACATCGCCAACAACAAGTTTTTAAATGTACATGCACACAGAGCTATTTTAAGCGGATAATTGTCAAATACAAACGGTAAAGAAGCTTTAAGCTCACCTTGTAGATTGATTTCCAGAATACTTTCAGGCATACTTTAATGGTTTTTACACCATATGAGAATGCAATGTCAATATTGAAAATAGAAGAAGCTAGGTTAAGGCGTAAAGCAGAACGTCGGGGTATCATCCTTCAAAAATCTCGCCGGCGGGATGATATGGCACTTGACTTTGGATTGTATGCGCTTATAGATACAGCAACTGGTGGAACCATTCATGCTGAAGGAGAATATTCCCCTTACACCTTGACTATTGAAGATGTCCGTGAGTGGTTAGATGAAATCCCGGAATCAATTAAAAATCAGATTGCAGATCTTAAGGAGCGGATTAGGTCGGCTAACAAAGAAGAAATTGAAGTTTACTGGACATTTTTTTTCAAATTTCCCTTTGTAAATACTGGAGCTAAACATTTTGTGGAGTGTACGGAATTGGTTACTGCACGCATCAAGGAACTTCGGCTTAACCTTGCATAGTCATCTGGCTCCATCAGGCTGTATATAATTCCCCGGGTATTGTGGAGAGTGGGGGCCGCTTAGGCGGAACTATCTGCGACTGTGGTCGGTGGACTAGGGAGAAACAACGACGGCGGGCTTCTTGGTGCACGTTTCGACAATCGGGTGAGGCGCGGCGGGGAGGTCTACACAGTAGGATTGATGTTCCGCGATACCACGACTTTAGTGGTCTAGTCGCCCTGAGCATTAGGCGCTGGGCTCGGACAGGAAGCCAGCCGCAGGACAATGACTTATAATGATGCTCGGACCATCTTCACAAGCTGCAGCTAAAGGGTGAGCCGCTTGCGATTTGCACCATTGATCTTGATGTCAAATACTTGACCAAACAGTTTTCTTCACTTGACAGACTATGATACTATCCTGATTTCGTAGCTTTAAGTACGAAGTATGGATAGTCATGACCGGAAAGGAATTCATAAAACGCGCCAAACGCTACGCCAGGCGAACCGGGAAGAAATTTCGATTCGACCCGCGACACGGTAAGGGCAGTCATGGCATGCTCTATATCGGAGATCGACGAACAACCGTCAAACAGGGCGAATTGGCAGCAGGCACTTTTCGGAACATGCTGCAACAACCCGATATCGCGAAGGAGGAATTTTAATGCAGTACGCCTATCCTTGCGAATTGGCATCTGATGAAGACGGTGTATCAGTTTATTTTTCCGATATACCCGAAGCTCTTACCTGTGGCACTGACAGGCGAGATGCGCTGACCCAGGCTGTAGATGCTTTAGTAACCGCGTTGAGCGCGTACGTCTATTCTCGTGAAGATATACCTGTACCGAGTCCTCTCATTAAAGGTCAGGAACTCATCTCCGTACCGTTGATTGTTGCAGCCAAGCTGGCGCTGTATTCGACGATGCGCACGCAGGGCATCACAAAAACCGCTCTCGCCCGGAGACTTGGGTTAAGTGAAGGCGCGATCCGCAAGCTGTTTGATCCCGACCACCGTTCCCATATAGGCCAGGTTGAGAAGGCTCTCAGGGTTCTTGGCCAAAGCCTTGTTATCGCCGACCGGGCTGCGTAGTTGGTTCAGGTTTGAGATTTTACGTGGGCCTGACTCAATCAGAAGCTCGCGTGTTCAGCTACTTCGCGGCGCGTGCTTTTTCCGGTCATAAGCCACTTCCCAGTTGTCACCGTCGAACTTCTCGACTGTGACGTTGGTGATTTGTGTCTTGTCCACACAGTTGAGGTTGACGCTGTAGCCTTCCGGAAAGGATCTCGGCACGTAGAATGACTTGACGCCGCAGGTGCTGCAAAAATAGTGTTGCGCCGTGCCGGTGTTGAAGGTGTAGGTAGTCAGGGCGTCCTCACCTTGTAGCAGGTGGAAGCGTGACTTCGGAACTTGCAGGTGGACATGGCCGCTCATGCGGCAGATGGAGCAATTACAGTCCAGCACGGTGACCGCCGCCGGAGCATTAACCTCGAAGCGCACCGCACCGCAGTGGCAACCGCCCTCATGGACCAGTAATTCTTTACTCATATCTTTATCCGGGTTACCTGCAATTCATCCAACTTTTTAGATAAACTGTCCTTCTATGTCAACCGATATATTTCACCCGGTTACCTCGGCTTGGTTCCGTAGTACCTTCGACAGCCCCACACCGGTGCAGGAAGATGCCTGGCCGGCGATCAAACAGGGTGATCATACCCTGATCGCGGCGCCGACTGGTAGCGGCAAGACATTGGCCGCGTTCCTCGCGGCGATCGACGACCTGGTACGGGCAGCCCTGGCCGGCACATTGGCAGATGCAACGTCGGTCCTGTACGTCTCCCCCCTGAAGGCCCTGTCCAATGACATACAGAAGAACCTGCGGGGGCCGTTGCAGGGCATCCGGGACATGCTGCAGGCGCAGGGATTGCCTGATGTGGACGTGCGCGCCCAGGTGCGCACCGGCGATACGTCACAAACGGAGCGTGAGCAGATGCGGCGGGTACCTCCCCATATCCTGGTCACTACCCCGGAATCCCTCTATATACTGCTCACCAGCAGTTCCGGCAGGAACATGCTGCAAACCGTACGCACCGTAATCATTGACGAGATCCACGCGCTGGCCCCGAACAAACGCGGCGCGCACCTGGCGTTATCGCTGGAACGGCTGGACGCGCTGACTGCGCACACGCCCGTGCGCATCGGCCTGTCCGCCACGCAACGCCCCATTGACGCGATTGCCCGGTTCCTGGTCGGGAACCGGCAGGATCATTGCAACATCCTGGATCGCGGGCACGCCAGACAAATCGACATCGCACTGGCGCTTACCGAATCCCCCCTGGAAGCGGTGATGGCCGGGGAGGTGTGGCAGGAGCTGTACCGGCAACTGGCCGAACTGATCGAGCAGCATAAAACCACGCTGATCTTCGTCAACACCCGTCGCCTGGCAGAACGGGCCGCGCGCGCACTGGCGGAGCTTGTCGGTGAAGAAAACGTGACCGCCCATCACG
The DNA here is from genome assembly GCA_965116585.1 of Gammaproteobacteria bacterium. Classification (GTDB taxonomy): domain Bacteria; phylum Pseudomonadota; class Gammaproteobacteria; order Eutrophobiales; family Eutrophobiaceae; genus JAAXHV01. The sequence goes on from OZ220714.1 coordinate 1,092,391, forward strand.
GCAGCCTGGCAAAAGAGCACCGCCTGAACGCGGAACAGCGCCTGAAACGGGGGGAACTCAAGGCTTTGGTGGCGACCGCGTCACTGGAACTGGGCATCGATATAGGGGACGTGGACCTGGTCTGCCAACTGGGATCACCCCGCTCCATTGCCGTGTTCCTGCAACGGGTGGGACGCTCCGGCCACCACCTGGGCGCGACCCCCAAGGGCCGCCTGTTCCCCCTGAGCCGGGACGACTTAGTGGAATGTGCAGCGCTGCTGGATGCGGTACGGCGCGCTGAACTGGACCGGATCAGCATTGCCGAGGGGCACCTGGACGTGCTCGCCCAGCAAGTCATCGCCGAGGCGGCCGGCCCGGAATTGCAGGAGCAGGGATTGCAGGAAGACGAGTTGTTCCGGCAACTGACGCGGGCTTACCCGTACCGGAACTTGACCCGGCAGAAATTCACGGAGGTGCTGGACATGCTGGCGCAGGGCTTTTCAACCCGACGCGGCCGGCGCAGTCGTTATCTGCACCATGACACAGTGAACAAGCGCATCCGGCCCAGGAAAGGCGCGAGGTTGACTGCTATCACCAATGGCGGGGTGATACCGGACCAGTTCGATTATGACGTGGTGCTGGAACCGGAAGGGCATTTTATCGGGACCCTGAACGAAGACTTCGCGTTTGAAAGCCTGCCCGGCGATATCTTCCAACTGGGCAATACCTCGTATCGTATCCTCAAGGTGGAGCAGAGCAAGGTACGGGTCGCGGACGCCCAGGGCCAACCTCCCAATATTCCGTTCTGGTTCGGTGAAGCGCCGGGGCGTTCGGATGAGCTCAGCCACTCGGTCTCACAACTGCGCGGCCTCATGGATGAAAAGCTGGCCCGCGGCCCGGCTGCCGCCTGCCGCTGGCTGGTTGACGAGTTGCAGTTTGGCGAGTCGGCTGCGCGCCAGTTGACCGACCACCTGGCCGGCGCCCGCGCCGCCCTGGGGCGCCTCCCGACCCGGCAGGATATCGTGTTTGAACGCTTTTTTGACGAGGCCGGTGACCAGCACCTGGTCGTGCACAGCCCCTACGGTTCCCGCGTCAACCGCGCCTGGGGCCTGGGCCTGCGCAAACGCTTCTGCCGCCAGTTCAATTTTGAATTGCAGGCCGCGGCCCTGGATGACAGCATCGTCATCTCCCTGGGCGCGATCCACAGTTTTCCCCTGGAGGACGTCACCCGCTACCTGCACTCCGCCAACGTTCGGGACGCGGTGACCCAGGCGTTGCTGGCCACGCCCATGTTTCCCACCCACTGGCGCTGGAACGCCAGCACCGCCCTGGCCGTCAGGCGCACTAACGGCGGGCAGAAAGTGCCTGCACAGTTCCAGCGCAGCGACGCGGAAGACCTGATGGCAGTGGTCTTCCCCGACCAGCTTGCCTGCCAGGACAACCTCACCGGGGAAAGGGAGATACCACAGCATCCGCTGGTGGAACAGACCGTCAACGATTGCCTGCATGAGCTGATGGACATTACCGGGCTGGAACAGGTATTGCGTGACTTCGAAGCGGGGCGTATTCACTTCCATTGCCGCGACCTGGGCGGCCCCTCTCCCCTGGCACAGGAAATCCTGAACGCACGTCCCTATGCGTTCCTGGATGACGCGCCCGCGGAAGAACGTCGCACCAATGCAGTCATTGCCAGGCGCTTCCTGGACCCTGCCGACGCCGCGCAGTTGGCCCGGTTGAGTCCCACTGCCATCGAGCGGGTGCGCAGTGAGGCCTGGCCTGCCGTTACCAATGCCGATGAGCTACACGATGCGTTGCTGCTCACCGGTGTCATGACCGAACGGGAAGGTCGCGGCGCCAACCCGGCGGCGACAGACGGCCGCGCCTGGCTGACAGGGCTTGCGGAGGATGGGCGCGCAACCGTCCTACACACGGAAAAGCAGATCCTGTGGACCTGCGCCGAACGCCTGCCCCAGGTTGCAGCCGTATACACAAACGCCGACATTCATGTCCTTCCTGCACCCCCCACCGTCATTCCCGCGCATGCGGGAATCCAGTCAGATAACACGCCGCCCCCGGCTAACGACATGCCGGGGCAAGCAGCGGCGGCTCCTTATACAGCGAACTGTACCAAAGACACCGCCCTCATCGAACTCATCCGCGCCCGGCTCGAATGCTACGGCCCCGTAACGGAGGCAATGTTGGCCGAGTTATTTGAAGCCGGCGCCACGGAGATCAGTGTCGCGCTGCTGGCGTTACAGAACGAGGGCTATGCCATGCAAGGGCAGTTCAGCCCGGATGCAACTGAAACGGAATGGTGCGAACGCGGCCTGCTCGCGCGCATGCACCGCTACACCATTCAATCCTTACGACAGGAAATCCAGCCAGTGACTGTCGCCGGCTACATGCGCTTCCTGTTTGACTGGCACGGCATGGGGGACATCCGGCCCGAGGGAGCCGGCGCGCTACCGGCGGTGCTGGAAAAACTGGAAGGATTCCCCATACCCGCGGCCGCGTGGGAGCAAGACATCCTGCCGGCCCGCTTGAGCGACTACTCCAGCGCGTCCCTGGACTGGCTGTGCAGCAGCGGCCGCATCGTGTGGACCCGTTTGCCCGGCAACAGACACAAGTCCAGAGGGGATGAGGCCTCCGCCAGCAAGGCGGTATTGCTCAGAAACACGCCCATCGCATTGCTGGCCCGGGAAAACCTGACGCTTTGGCAAACACAGCAAACCTCCGGGGAGACGGGGGAGCGGAAGCTGTCGCCCGGCGCCGGGAAGATCCTGGACATCCTGCACCACAAGGGCGCGTCGTTTTTTACCGATCTGGTGCGTAACACCGGTCTGTTACGCACCCAGGTAGAGACTGCCCTGGCGGAACTGGCCGCCTGCGGCGCGGTCACTTCCGACAGTTACGCGGGATTGCGGGCGCTGATTACGCCGGCAAACAGACGGCCCGGCTACGGCCAGGGGCAACGCCGGCGCAGGAGGACATCCGTCATGAACAGCGTGGACGCCGCCGGCCGCTGGTCGGCGATCGCGCCGATGGACACCGAGCCGCCGGCCACAAATGCCTGGCCAAGCACAGACGAAACCACACTCAACGCCGTAGTCGATACCCTGCTCAAACGCTACGGCGTCCTGTTTCGCAAAGTGCTGGAGCGGGAACCTGACCTGCCGCCGTGGCGGGAACTGCTCTACGTGTGCCGGCGCATGGAAGCACGCGGCGAGATCCGTGGCGGCTACTTCGTGGAAGGCTGCTCAGGCGAACAATTCGCACGACCGGAAGCGCTGGCGCTGCTGCGGAAACTGAAAAAGGAAGCCGGGGACCTGCCCCCCGTCGTCATCTCCGCCACCGACCCACTGAACCTGGTCGGCATCCTGCTACCCGGCGAGCGCGTCCCGGCGCTGCATACCAACCGGATCCTGTTCAAAAACGGCCTGCCGGTGGCCAAACAACTGAACGGAGTTACCACTTTCCTCTCCGATACAGACCCCAATACCCGCTGGCAAACCGAAAACCTGCTCACCCGCCGCCGCAACCCGACCGGATACGTCAGCAAGCCACCGCCAGGTTTGCTCTGATCCAACCGGCTAATTCACTCTCACTCATGCTGCCTTCGGCAAGAGCAAGAAAAATACTCAGCATCTCCTCGTCGCTTGCCTCAAGGTTATTGGCGTTAATTACAATGAATAGTTCGCACAGAACTGCAGCCGTGCGTTTATTGCCATCGACGAAAGGATGATTCTGCGCGACTCCATAAGCCAGTGACGCAGCCAGAGATGCCGTATCAGGGAAGGGGTCACCATACGCGTAAAGTTGTTGGGGCCTGGCAAGGGCGGATTGCAGAAGTGACTTATCCCTTATACCGCTGCCACCACCGTGCTCGGAAATCTGTCTTGCATGTACGGCAACGGTAAGTTCTTCAGTTATCCAGTCCGGTTCTTGCTTCATTTAGCCAGTTCGCGCAGAAGATTGCGGCGCTTGCGCATGATATCTTCTGCAACCTCCATCTGGCGTTCGAATTCTTCATCGTACGGCGTAAGTTTGATGCCGTCAGGTAATTCGACCGCGTAAAGCGGATCACCCTTGCCGACACGCAGTTTTGCCAGCAGGTCTTTGGGCAGAACAATACCGGTTGAGTTCCCGACTGTGGTGACTTTCAGGCGCATAGGTGTAACCTTGGGTTTTAGTTATAACGTAGATTATAACAAAAAATGAGAGAAATACGTTTCATAATAGTGGTAGAATATGCATTGGTTGATAATTCTGCAGTCAGGAGGATTGACTTGGACCGAGTAACATCAGATGACTTTCAAAAGGAGTTTGCCTCTTACAAGACAAAGGCGCATAAAGAGGCAGTCGTCATCACCAGTCATGACCAGGGTGACCTTGTCCTCATTTCTGCAACTGAATATGAGCGACTGTGCCAATTCGACCAAAAAGCGGCTTACGCCCACGAGTTACCGGAAGAAGTCATTAACAGGCTTGGTACTGTACCTATCCCGAAAGAAACCCACAAGTTTGACGGCGAGTATTATCACCGAACATAAACACTGATCGCGGCAGAAACAGTGACACCGGAAGTCGGCGTGGTGCGGAAATTGAGAAAATTATCAGTGATGACTTGCCTCGCTCGGCCTATCAATATCGCTCCTGGTGGTCAAATAATTCTTCGAGCCATGTTAATGCTGATGCATGGCTCAGTGCGGGATACAAGACCTCAGACGTGGATATGGCAGGGCGTAAACTTGGTTTCAGGAAAGCGTCCACGAATGAACCTATGATCAGAGATGATAAACGGGCCGAAAAGAATGAGAACGCGAGTCCGTTTTCTCATATATTCGGCGCGCTCAAGGGAACCGTTACAATTGCACCAGGCGTTGACCTGACTGAACCGACTGGAGAGAAATGGAACGCACAGCAATAGTCTGAAATCACAGAGAGCTTCCCTGCCGCCATAAGGTATGTCAACGCCTTCTGTCGTCCCAAAAACCTTTGTAACCAGGGTACTGTACACCCTGAGGGCGTGTAACCCGCATTGCTTCGGCAAGAGAATGCATGACTGTCTGCAACTACCCATTCCGACAGATGGGGTCAGATCGGAAGCTTAGCCTGCAAGGTACATATTTACAAATTGACGTGGCTTCAGCACTTGGATATCCACTTCGGAATAATTCTCACTTCTTCCGGGCCTGCGTTACCGCATCTTCAATATCAGACTTCTTCAGCCCAACTGCTCTTGCCCTGGAGCGGGCCTTTTTAATCAACCTGTCAAACTCATCAAGTGATGGTGCGGCTATACGCTTCAGGATGACCACATCCTTTTCACCTACCACAACAAAGCGCGAACCGGCTTCAAGAGCAAGTTGTGCGCGTATTTGCTCTGGAATGACTACCTGGCCCTTGGAGGACATTTTGGTAGTTGAAACGTTTGTTCCAGGATTTAACAAGGGAGAAGCCATAGTATGCTGCCTGTAAGGTGTATCTTACTCGTAAGAATATCCTGAAGTAAGCCAATCTGCAATGTCACAATCGACAAATCTTGTGGTAACACCACTTTCCGCTCTATCGGTTGGGAACGAGACCTTTTGGTCCCGGCTTTACCGGGCCAGGGTTAGAACGCTCTACCGCTTCACCTTCATCACACTACCAACCTGTTCGGGCATTGGTAATTTGGTGTGGCTTTGTTTAATCTCGGCCAGCCGGTCCAGGATCAAGGGCGGCATTTGCGTGACACGTCGCTGGTTCATGTCCATGTACAGGCACAACATTTCACTGGTTGCGGCGAGATAGTTCTGTTCGGCGTGGTACATGCGGTGGAAATAATGGAAGCGTTTTGCGTCGTAATCCAGTAACTGGGTGGTGACGTATACTTCGTCGCCTTCCTTTACCTCCCGGATGTAGTTGATGTGCATTTCCACAACGAAAGCTGATACGTTGCCGGCAGTCCTGAAATCAGCGGTCAGACCCATGAAATCGAAAAATTCATCCGTGGCGCGGTCAAATACCAGGACGTAATAGGACACGTTCAAGTGGCCGTTGTAATCGATCCATTCCGGAAGAATCACCTGCTTGCCTGATTGAAATAGAGCTTCCGCCGGCATGATCAACTCAACCCCAGCACGTCCTGCATGCTATACAAACCGGTTTCCTTGTCCATGATCCACTGCGCGGCGCGTACTGCGCCGGTGGCGAAGGTTTTGCGGCTGGTGGCGACGTGTCTGATTTCCACTCGCTCGCCGGCGCCGGCGAACATGAGGGTGTGTTCGCCGACGATGTCGCCGGCGCGGATGGTTTCGAAGCCGATGGTCTTGCGCGCGCGTGGGCCGGTCACGCCCTGGCGGCCGTATACTGCGCATTCTTCCAGGTTGCGACCCAGGGTTTCGGCTACGATTTCGCCCAGGCGTACCGCGGTGCCTGAGGGGGCATCGATCTTGCGGTTGTGGTGTGCTTCGATGATCTCGATATCAGTGCTGTCGCCGACTACTTGTGCGGCCAGTTCCGCCAGTTTGAAACACAGGTTGACGCCTACGCTCATGTTGGGGGCAAACACGATGGCGATCTCCTCGCTCACGGCCCGTAGTGTCTGCTGTTGAGCAGCGGACAGGCCGGTGGTGCCTATGACTACTTTTTTGCCACCGGCGCGGCAGCGTTCCAGGTTTTCCAGCACGGCGTCGGCCCGGGTGAAGTCTATCAATACGTCGAAGTCGTCCATGACGGCTTCGAGATCATCGGTTACATTGACACCCAGCGTGCCGATGCCGGCTTGTGCGCCTGCATCAAGGCCCAGCGCCGGTGAACTGCTTTGTTCTATTGCTGCGCCGGCCGCGATGCCGTCAGCCTCGCCGATGACTTCCAGGATGGTTTTTCCCATGCGCCCCGCGGCGCCGCATATTGCTGCTTTGATCATGAGTCGATAAGGTGTCTCTTCGAGACTGGTATTCTACTGGATTCCCACCTGCGCGGGAATGACGGTTAGTCCGAGACTGGTATTCTACTGGATTCCCGCCTGTGCGGGAATGACGGTTAGTTCGAGACGGCTATGCTACTGGCTGGCATTATCAAAGAATTTCTTCACGCTGTCGAACCATTTGCCGGCCTGCGGGAGGAAATGCCGGTCATCTTCTTCCATGGAATCTTCAAACTGCTCCAGCAGGTCTTTCTGTTTCTTGCTCAGGTTCACCGGCGTTTCCAGCGCTACCCGGCACAATAAATCGCCCCTGGCGGCCGACCGGACCGAGCGCACACCTTTGCCGCGCAGGCGGAACAGCCTGCCGCTCTGGGTTTCCGGCGGGATGCGCAGTTTGACCTTGCCGTCCAGGGTCGGGATTTCAATCTCCCGTCCCAGGGCGGCCGCGGCAAAACTGATGGGCACCTCACAGAACAGGTCCGCACCCTCGCGGGTGAAGAGTTCATGATCCTTGACGATCACATTTACGTACAGGTCTCCCGGCGGGGCGCCGTACTCGCCGGCTTCTCCTTCACCGGACAGGCGGATCCGATCGCCGGTATCAACACCCGGTGGAATCTTTACGGAGATGGTCTTGCTGTCGCGTACCCGCCCCTGGCCCTGGCAGGAACGACACGGGTCGCTGATGATCTTCCCCTGCCCGCGGCACTTGGGACAGGTCTGCTGCACCGAGAAAAAACCCTGTTGCATACGCACCTGGCCGGCGCCGTTACAGGTGGGGCACTGAACCGGGCTTGAACCCCGGCGGGCGCCGCTGCCGGAGCACTCATTACAACTTGCCAGCCTGGGCACCCGGATCTTGATGGTAGAACCGGCGATGGCTTTTTCCAGGTCCAGTTCCAGGTCGTAACGGAGATTGGCGCCGGACTGGGCGCGCTGGCCGCCGCGTCCCTGCGCGCCGAAGATGTCGCCGAATACGCTGTCGAAAATATCGCCGAAGCCGCTGAACCCCTGGGCATCCGGCCCGCCGGCCGACGTGCTGACGCCGGCGTGGCCGAACTGGTCGTAGGCCGCCCGCTTCTGCTGGTCGCTGAGGATATCGTTTGCCTCCTTGGCTTCCTTGAATTTTTCTTCCGCCTCCTTGTTATCCGGATTGCGATCCGGATGGTGCTTCATCGCCAGGCGCCGGAACGCCTTTTTTATATCGGCGTCGGACGCATTTTTTGATACGCCAAGAACCTCATAATAATCTCGTTTCTCGGCCATTACTTCCTGTTGTCATCCACTTCCTCGAACTCCGCGTCCACCACGTTCTCATCGCTCTTGCCGCCGTTGGCGCCGGCGGAGTTGCCTTCACCCCCGGCGTCGGCCTGCGCGGCGGCGTCCGCAGCCTGCTGCTGGTAAGCCTTCTCCGCCAATTTGCCCGCGCTTTCGGTCAGTTTCCGGGTTTTCTCCTCTATGGCGTCCTTGTCGTCGCCTTGCACGGCCTCTTCAACCTCGGCGATGGCCGCCTCAATATCTTTTTTCTCCTGCTCTTCGACCTTGTCGCCAAGCTCCTCCAGGGATTTCTTCGATGAATGCACCAGATTCTCCGCCAGGTTGCGGGCCTCCACCAGTTCCCTGGCCTGCCGGTCTTCTTCGGCGTGGGCTTCCGCATCCTTCACCATTGTTTCGATCTCGTCTTCCGACAGGCCGCTGGATGCCTTGATAACGATGGACTGTTCCTTGCCGGTGGCCTTGTCTTTTGCCGACACGTTCATAATGCCGTTGGCGTCGATATCGAACGTTACCTCGATCTGGGGGATGCCACGCGGCGCCGGCGGGATATCCGCCAGGTCGAAACGGCCCAGGGATTTATTGCCCCCGGCCATTTCACGCTCGCCTTGCAGCACGTGCACGGTCACCGCGGTCTGGTTATCGTCCGCGGTGGAGAACACCTGCTGTGCCTTGGTCGGTATGGTCGTATTCTTCTCGATAAGCCGGGTCATCACCCCACCCAGGGTTTCGATACCCAGTGACAACGGCGTCACGTCGAGCAGCAGCACGTCCTTCACGTCACCGCCCAGCACGCCGGCCTGGATTGCCGCGCCGGAGGCAACGGCTTCATCCGGGTTGACGTCCTTGCGCGGTTCCTTGTCGAAGAACTGCTTGACCTTCTCCTGCACCTTGGGCATACGGGTCTGCCCGCCCACCAGGATGACATCGGTAATGTCGGATGCGGAACAGCCGGCATCTTCCAGGGCTACGCGGCAGGGCTGAATGGTGCGATCGACCAGGTCTTCCACCAAAGCCTCGAGTTTGGCGCGGCTCATCTTGAGATTAAGGTGCTTGGGGCCACCGGCGTCCGCCGTGATATACGGCAGGTTGATGTCGGTCTGCTGGCTGGATGAAAGCTCTATCTTGGCCTTCTCCGCCGCTTCCTTGAGGCGTTGCAGGGCCAGGGGGTCGCTATGCAGGTCAATGCCCTGCTCTTTCTTGAATTCGTCACAGAGAAAATCGATGATGCGCAGGTCGAAATCCTCACCACCCAGGAACGTGTCGCCATTGGTGGACAGCACCTCGAACTGGTGCTCGCCGTCCACTTCGGCAATTTCGATGATGGACACGTCGAAGGTGCCGCCGCCGAGGTCGTACACGGCTATGCGGGAATCGCCCTGTTTCTTGTCCATGCCGTAGGCCAGCGCCGCGGCCGTCGGCTCATTAATGATACGCCGTACGTCCAACCCTGCGATCTTGCCGGCGTCCTTGGTCGCCTGGCGCTGTGAATCGTTGAAGTAAGCCGGTACGGTTATTACCGCCTCGGTCACCTTTTCGCCCAGGTAATCTTCCGCAGTCTGCCGCATTTTCATCAGCACGCGTGCGGACACTTCCGGCGGCGCCAGCTTTTTGCCCTTGATATCGACCCAGGCATCGCCGTTGTCCGCCTTGACGATTTTGTACGGCACCATCTTGATATCCTTTTGCACTACCTTGTCCTCATAGCGCCGGCCGATCAGGCGTTTGACCGCAAACAAGGTGTTATTGGGATTGGTAACCGCCTGGCGCTTGGCCGACTGCCCTACCAGTACTTCGTCATCGTCGGCAAACGCGACGACGGACGGGGTGGTCCTGCCACCCTCACTGTTCTCTATGACCCTGGCTTGACTGCCTTCCAGCACGGCAACACAGGAATTGGTCGTGCCCAGGTCGATACCGATAATTTTGCTCATCTTGCCAACCTCTTTGATAATCTTGGATGGTTCATGTCCGGATAGTGTATATGCGGGCTATACTGCCGAAATTCAAGTAAGGGGATTTGCTGAAATCATTTGGCCACCACCACCATTGCCGGCCTGACCAGGCGCCCGTTCAGTTCGTAGCCCTTCTGCATCACGGTCACCACCTGGCCTGACGCGCTGCCTGCCAGTTCCTGCATGGAGACGGCCTCATGCCAGTCCGGGTCGAATTTCTCGCCGCCCGGGTCAATGGCTTTTACCCCGAACTTGTCCAGGCAGTCGAACAGCTTTTTCAGGGTGAGGTCCATGCCTTCGCGCAGGCTCCCGATGTCTTCTGCGGACTGCGATGCGTTAATACCCAGTTCCAGGCTGTCTATCACCGGCAACAATTCGTTGACAAACCGTTCCAGGGCGTATTTATGCGCGCTCTCGATATCACGGGTGGCGCGCTTGCGCACGTTATCCAGTTCTGCTGTGGCGCGCAAGGCTTTATCCACGTTTTCCTGCCGCTCCAGCTTCAGCCGCTCGTTTTCCTGCAACAGGTCGGCATACTCTTCCGCGCTGATAACCTGGCGTTCCTGCTCATCCGCCGCGTTCTCTGCGTCTGTCTCTACAGCAACCTCAGCGGCAGAGTCCCTTGTCACTGCTGTCTCTGTTCCGTTCCCGGACTGTTTTGTTTCTTTATCTTTAGCCATGGTGTAACTCGTTCAGACCTGTTCAATCTGTGGAAGTACTGATGTAAAACTTTCTCTTACTCTTCGACTCTTCGTTCGTCATTCCCGCGCGCCCGCTCGTCATTCTCGCGGAAGCAGGAATGACGAACGAAACAGGAAGATATGGCCTAATCTGCAGAATTCAAGGCCGAGCCCAGGATTCTTGCGGTCATATCCACCACCGGAATAACCCTCTCATAATCCATACGGGTGGGGCCGATGACGCCCAGCACGCCAAGGATGCGCCCCTCGTCCTGGTACGGAGAAGCGACGATGCTGCAATTATCCAGCACTTCATAACCTGATTCTTCGCCGATGAATATCTGTATCCCCTTGGCGCTGATAGCATTTTCCAGCAGGTGCAGGATGTCGCGTTTCTGGTTGAAGCTCTCGAACAAGCGCCTCAATTTGTCCAGGTCGCTCAGTTCCGCCACCCCCATCAGGTTGGTCTGCCCCGAAATGACGACGTCATCCTCAGCCGCGGGGGAAACAAACGCTTTTTGCGCCATCTCGATAGCAGTCTGCATCAGTTCATTCACGTCTTCCTTGAGCTTTCTCAACTCGGCGATCACCTCACTACGGATCGTCTCCAGGTCCTTGCCGCGAAACGTGGAGTTAAGATAGTTGGCGGTACGCTGCAACTGTGATTGCGTATAGGTTTTTGCGGTGTGTATGATCCGGTTCTGGATTTCCTTGTTGCTTAACACCAGTATCACGAGAATGCGATTATCAGACAGGGTAACAAACTCGATGTGTTCCAGCGAATTGAGCCGCATACGCGGCAACATGACCACTGCGGCCAGGTTGGTGATATCGGATAACAGGCTGGACGCACGCGTGATTAAATGCTGCACGTCATCTTCCGCCACTATTTCCTGTGCCATGCGCCGGATTTGCCGTTCTTCCAGTTGCTCAACCCTGAGCAGGCTGTCGACGAACAGGCGTAACCCGCGTGCGGTGGGAATACGTCCGGCAGACGTATGGGGCGAACGCAACAGTCCCATGTCCTCAAGATCGGCCATGACATTACGGATGGTGGCGGGACTCAGCGCCAGGCCGGTGTCCCTGGACAAGGTGCGCGAACCGACCGGGTGACCATCATGAATGAAATGTTCAACCAGCGATTTAAACAATAACAGGCTGCGTTCGTTCAAATCCGTTATAAACTGTGGACGATTTTTTGGCATTGTTCAGTTTAATGTGGCAAAGTTTCCCAATGGAGAATTTTACACTTAAGTCATGTTTGCGCAAAACCACACAGACTTGCCAGGACGAACATGATGACAAACCCGCGACGAATATAAACCATGACCATGTTCAACACTATAGGCATCATCACAAATAATAGCACTTCTGAAATAATTCACACTTTACAGACAGTTATAGACTACCTTCAGGAACGTGACAAAGAAGTGATCCTGGACGGGTTTTCCACCAGGCTGGTGCCCAACATAAAACTGCCCCTGGGAGATGCGGAGTATTTCGGCCTGAACTGCGATCTTGCCATTGCCATAGGCGGCGACGGCACCATGTTGCGGGCTGCGCACATGCTGGCCAACTATAACGTGCCGTTACTCGGCATCAATCGCGGCCGTCTCGGGTTTCTGGCTGACATTCCTGCCAACGCCGTGGTGCAGCGCCTGGATGAAATCCTGCGCGGGAACTTCATCGAGGACGAGCGTTTTCAGTTGCACTGCGAAATTGAGAGCAAGGGCAGGACCCTGCTGGAAAGCCATGCCTTCAATGACGTCATCCTGCAGAAAGGTAATATCGCCAAGCTGATTGAGCTTGAGACCTTTGTCAACGGCAACTTTCTCCACCGTCATCGTTCGGACGGCATGATCATCTCATCCCCCACCGGCTCAACCGCGTATGCGCTGGCAGGCGGCGGGCCTATATTGCATCCGGCGCTCAACGCGCTGGTGCTGGTGCCGATCTGCCCGCATACCCTGAGCAACCGGCCGGTGGTCATCGACGGCAACAGTGAAGTGGAAGTGATTGTGGGCACCCCGCAGATTGACCGCGCTTACCTGACCTGCGACGGCGATATCGTGTGTGAACTGATGACCGGCGACAAGGTGAACATTCAGAAGAAAGACAAGAAAATCCGGCTCATCCATCCCGCGGACCATGATCATTTCAAGATACTCAGGGACAAGTTGAACTGGGGGTGAGGGTTCTGGAACGGAGGGGGTTCAGGTGCGCTTTTCGGGACTGGTCGGCCGCAGGGATAGCGGCCGCAAAGCGTACAGGGATGTATTCACAGCGTGTCCCGAAAAGCGTACCTGAACCCTCACAGGTCTCGTTATGCTGAAACACCTCTGTATCAATAATCTTGCGGTAATAGCACAGCTTGAGTTGTCGTTCAAACCCGGCATGACGGTTTTGACCGGTGAGACCGGCGCGGGAAAATCCATATTAATCGATGCCCTGGGGCTGGCGCTGGGCGACCGGGCGGATACTACAGTGATTCGAACCGGCTGCGCGCGCGCCGAGGTCAGTGCGGTATTTGACGTAGCGGGCAACGCAGACGTGTTGCAACTATTGGATGAACAGTCCGTCAGCGCCACAGATGACGAGTTGCTGCTGCGCCGGGTGATCAACCGGGACGGGCGCTCCCGTGCCTATATCAACACCAGCGCGGCGCCGCTGCAACTGCTGCGCGAGGTGGGCATATTCCTGCTTGACATCCACGGGCAGCACGAACACCAGCGGCTGTTGCAAAGAGATGCGCAAAGAGACTTGCTGGATGGTTTTGGGGACTACGGTGAGGTAGCAGAGCGGGTAAGCCGGGCTTATGAAAAATGGGCTGAGGTGAACCGGGCACTGCACGCGCTGAGCGCGGACACCGGTGATGCCGGAGAACGCCTGTCCCTGCTCAGCTACCAGGTAGAGGAACTGGAGGCGCTGGCCCTGGAGGAGCACGAAGTGGAAGCACTGGACGAGGAATACAAGCGTCTGGTCAATATGAACAGCTTGCAGGAAACGACCCGGCAGGCCCTGGATGGCCTGTGTGCCGATGAACAGGGCATAGACAGCCGGCTCAGCGCCATCAAAAAGGAACTGGCAACCCTGGAACGCTTCGATGCCGGCTTGTCTGCGATTACCGGACTACTGGACAACGCATCCATACAGGTTGCCGAGGCCGCGGCTGAATTGCGCGCCTACCTGGGGCAACTGGACCAGGACCCGGAGCGCCTGCTGCAGGTGGAACAGCGCCTGGAAAAACTGCACGACATGGCCCGCAAACACCGGGTACAGCCACAACAGTTATACCAGCGCTGGCAAACTCTGGCAGAACAACTGGCAGATATGGAGCGTAAGCGCACGCGCCTGGCGCAACTCGAACAGGAACAGCAGCAGGCGCTGGAAGAATACCGGGCGGCAGCGGACGAACTGGGTGAGCGCCGGCGCCGGAGTGCACATGCCATGGCAACGGCTATCACCGACCGCATCCGCACCCTGGGTATGCCTGAGGGCAAGATACAGGTCAACGTCACGCCTGGCGCGGATTTGAAACCCCACAGAAACGGGAATAACCGGGTCGAATTCCTGGTCTCGGTCAATCCCGGACAGGCCTTGCTGCCGTTACGAAAGGTGGCTTCGGGTGGGGAGCTTTCCCGTATCAGCCTGGCCATACAGGTCAGCGCCAACCAAGAGGGCAGCGCTGCGAGCGTGATATTTGATGAAGTGGACGCGGGTATTTCCGGCGGGATTGCGGAAATCGTCGGCAGCTTGCTGCACAAGCTGGCAACGGATCGGCAGGTTTTGTGTGTCACTCACCTGCCGCAGGTCGCCGCGCAGGGAGATAACCACTTCAGAGTTACCAAGTCGTTCGACAAAACATCGACCGAAACGCAGGTTCATGCACTGGACAACGAGCAACGGGTGGAAGAAATCGCCCGTATGCTGGGTGGCGTCAGTATCTCGCAACAGTCCCGCGACCATGCGCGGGAGATGTTGGGGGCAGGATGATTGTATCAGGATTAAAACTCAATCCCCTTCTGCGCCTTGATGCCGTGGTGGAAGGCATGGCGGATTTCCTTGACTTCGCTGATGGTATCGGCAATCTCCAGTAATTCCGGTATCGGGTCCCTGCCGGTTATGATGACGTTCTGCTGCTCCGGCCGGGCCAGCAGGACTTCGCTGACTGTCTCCACTGACAGGTAGCCGTACTTGAACATGTAGGTGATCTCATCCAGGATGATGATGTCGTAAGCAGGGTCCTTGAACAGGGGCGCCGCCTCGCTCCAGACCGCCTCTGCCGCGGCGATATCCTGCTCCCGGTCCTGGGTATCCCAGGTAAAACCCGTTCCCATGACCAGGTGCTCCACGCCGAGTTGCTTGAAAATTGCCTGTTCGCCGGTCTTCCATTTCCCCTTGATGAATTGCACCACCGCGCCCCGCTTGCCATGCCCCACACTCCTGATCAAGGTGCCGAACGCGGAACTGCTCTTGCCCTTGCCGTTGCCGTACAGGTAAATGATGATGCCGCGCCGCGTCTTCGCCGCGGCGATTTTGGCGCGCACCTGCTGTTGCTGCGCCTGCATCTTCTGTTTGTGTTCATCCGTGCTGACGGTTTTCTCGGACATGTTTCTTCCTCTCTCAAGGCATTCCAGTTTATCGACTCCGGTAATGAAACGACAGGAAAAAGTTTCGCTCGAAGGAGTTATAGGTATTAATGGTCTGGTACTCCTTGTCAAGCAGGTTCGCAACCTTGGCGCGCAGGGTCAAGTGTTTGCCCAGGCGGTATTCTGCCAGCAGGTCCAGCGTTGCGAACCCGCCAACCTTAATCGTATTGGCAACATTATCATAACGATTTCCTTCGGCAAACAGGCGCGCGCCGAATGTAAACCTGTGGAACGCCCGCTTCAGATCAAACGACAACCGCTGCTTTGCCCGGCGCGGCAGGCGTTTTCCGTTAGTTTCATTCTCGGGATCCAGGTATTCCAGCGCCAGCGCGGCCTCCCAACCCCGCCACTGCGCGAAAAACTCACTTTCCACACCCGTCACCTGCGCCTCGTTGACGTTTTCCGGCGCGCAGTTGAAAAATTCATCACAGACCGTGGCAATCAGGTCTTCCGCCTCAATTCGATAGGCCCGGATACTCCAACCGTAATACTCATGTTGGCCTTCCAACCCCGCCTCCCAGGATTCGGCAGTCTCCGGTCTCAGCGCCGGGTTGCCGAAGAAGGGGAAAAACAGTTCATTGAAGGTAGGCGTCTTGTAGGCGGTCCCGTAAGAGGCATACAGGCGTAGCGCATCGTTCAAGGCGTAACTCCAGCCAACACCGCCCGTGGTTTTATCACCGAATACTTCGTCGTCATCCCAGCGCACCGACGCCAGCAACTGGTGATCGCGCAAGCTCAAACCATACTGCCCGAAGATGCCGGTGTTGTCCCTGCTGGTCAGAGCATAATCGGTGGAACTGCCCACCTTGTCTTCACGGTAATCAACGCCGAATGCCAGCAGGTTCACGTCCAGCAGGGAGAGATGGTTTTGCCATGACAACTGCCGGCGCCGGGTATCGAAGCGCGAGGAAAAATCACCTGAGGGGGCGAAATTATCCGTTTCATCCCGGGCCTCGCTCAGACGCAAAGACGTATTCCAGTCCTGCACCGGGTCAAATGACAGCGCTCCCCCAACCACCTGTTGCAGGAAGTCCGTCTCGTCCTGGAAGCTGCCGTCATACTCGGTCGTTCCTTCAGCCCGCTTGATGAAGGCTTCCAGCCTGCCGGCCGCGCCGAACTCATATCCTCCCCGGAACTGCATGGACACATTGTCATAACCGTCCTTATCCGGCTGATCTACCCCGAAGCGGCCCGGCGTGGGGCGTCTTGCATCAATCCCGCGGGTATCAAACCAGGAAACCGCCGCGCTGTAGTCGAAATCCCGGTAGGCGCCGCTGACGCCACCGGTCACCTCGAAGGAGTCATAAGAACCACCGGCAGTGTCCAGGCTGAAGCGGGGCCGTTCACCCGAACCCCGGCGGGTGAAAATATGGATCACGCCGCCCAGCGCTTCGGAACCCCACAAGCTGGAACGAGGTCCGCGCACGATCTCGATACGCTCTATCAAGGCCGGTTGTAAATGCTGAAACGCAGCCGTGCCCAGGGTCGCCGACCCGACCCTGACGCCATCGATCAGGACCAGCACGTGGTGGCTTTCGGTGCCGCGCAGGCGAATCCCGGTTGTTTTGCCGTAACCGCCGCTGACCGTCACGTCTATCCCCGCAACGCCGCGCAGCAGTTCGGGCAGGGATTTGACTTGCAGCGCCTCGATATCCTCCCTGTCGATTACAGTCACCGCGGCTGCCAGCCTGTCGGCTTCAATCGGCACACGGGTCGCGGTAACGATGATTTCTTCATCAGAGGCAGCCTGTATCACAGGCCAATAAAGGCAGACGCCGACCGCCAGCGCCCGGAGAAAAATATTTTTCACTTTCTTCACTCCCGCAGAATTACATGAATTCAGACAGCAGCAAAGAGGGGATATTGAGCAGGTGAATGCCCTATGCCGCCCTCCGCAACATGTCGCTACAGGAACCAGGCAAAGCCCGGCCCGATGTACACAGGCAGGTCTCCGGACTGACAGCGCTGACTTCTCTTGCAGTCAACGTCCCGGACACCTTCCCATGCCTGAATATCGACACAGTGGTTTACGTCCGGAACCAGGGCTGATCACCGTTGCGGGGGCAGTGCTGGAATCACTCGCAGGAGTTCACCAGGCTTCCCGTTAATCCTGCTGACGCCTGAACGCGTCGGCAGGAAACCTGCATACAAGTCCGGATGGTAAAGGATGTAACGCGGCAATACAATAAATTATCCGCAGATGACGCAGATTAACGCAGATTATTTTGAAAAATTTCGGTGATATCGATTCTCTCTTCTATTACATCTGCCAGACGTTCGATCTGGCGTTCTCTGAGGTCGCGGTAATCCGTTGCCTGCGCTTGCACCAGGCCCGCCCATTCAAGCAACGCCGCACAGGCGGCGCCTGCGTCGAACAGGCCGTGCAGGTAACATCCCAGGATACTGTTGTCTTCGGATATTGCGCCGTCCTGCCGGTCCGGCAACAGGACTGCCGGTCTTTGCAGCGCGTTTCCGCGCGTTATCCCGGCGTGTATCTCATAGCCGCTGACTGGCGTATCATCCAGCGCCAGACGGGCGTGTACCCGTTGCAATTGTTTTTGCGGTCGCAGTTCCGTTTCCATCCGCAGCAACCCCAGTCCAGGGCTGCTACCGGGTTCGCCTTCCACGCCCAGAGGATCGGTGATGGCGTCGCCCAGCATCTGATACCCGCCACAAATACCGATGAGCTTGCCACCATAACGCAGGTGCCGATAAATGGCCGGGAACCAGTGGTTGTCCCGCATCCATTGCAGGTCCTGACGCACGTTTTTCGTGCCCGGCAATATGATCAGGTCTGCGGGTGGGATCGCATCTCCTGCGCCAATAAACCGGAAGTCCACCTGCGGGTGCAGGCGCAGCGGGTCGAAATCGGTATGGTTGCTGATACGGGGGAAAACCGGGGCGATGATCTTCAGGGCAGGTTCCTCCGGATGCACATCCGTATCCGGCGAGATGGCATCTTCCGCGTCCAGGTGGAACCCGTGCAGGTAAGGCAACACGCCCAGTACCGGTTTACCGGTTTCTTGTTCCAGCCAGGTCAGCCCCGGCCGCAACAATTCGATATCGCCGCGGAACTTGTTGATGACGAACCCGGTAACCCGTTGCCGTTCGTTCTCACTGAGTAGTGCAAGCGTGCCGACCAGGTGCGCGAATACACCGCCCTTGTCGATATCGGCGATCAGGATAACCGGGCAATCGGCCTCTTCGGCAAAACCCATATTGGCGATATCCCCGTCCCGCAGGTTGATCTCCGCCGGACTGCCGGCGCCTTCCACTACAATATATTCGTAACGCGCCCGCAAACGCTGCCAGGATTCCATGACCGCGCGCAGCAATACGGGTTTTCGTTCATGGTATGCTACGGCATCCAGGGTTGCATCGACCCTGCCGTGCACAATGACCTGGGCGCCGATATCGGTATTCGGCTTCAATAACACCGGATTCATATCATTGGCAGGTTCAAGTCCACAGGCCATAGCCTGCAAGGCCTGGGCACGACCGATCTCCCCGCCTTCGACAGTCACGGCGGAATTCAAGGCCATATTCTGCGGCTTGAACGGGGCAACGGAGAAACCTGCACGGGCCAGGACCCGGCACAACCCGGTTACCAGGATGCTTTTCCCGGCATCCGAGGTCGTGCCTTGTATCATTATGATGTTGCCGGACATGACTGTTTGGAATAAGAGTTTGAAATAAGCAGTATAGAGCAATATCAGACAACGGGAATTACCACTATTTATCAAAAAAGATTGACAAATTTTATTGAAAAACATTAAATGTTGTCAGTTATTGACTATTTATCACTCCCATGACACTGATTGAAGTAGGGCAAATCATACTGGCAGATCGTAAAGCCCGTGGTTTGACACAGAAAATGCTGGCTGAGCGTGCCGGTGTAAGCCGCTACACTCTTATCAAACTGGAGAGGGGCCAGGCCGATGATATTCAATTCAAAATCCTGTCCGCGATTCTGTCGGAACTACACCTGACACTCGCGGTCACTGATATGCCGGTAAGTGGTATTACCGTGTTGGGGGCCGAGACAGAGTGAGCGGCGTGACCCTGGATGTGTGGGTGGGCGAGAAACGGGTCGGGCAATTAATCCAGGAGGGACATACATACATCTTTCAGTATCAGGATATTGCCTTATTGGATCCAAAAACTGACCTGGTTTCCCTCACCATGCCCGTACGCGCGAGGCAATATGAAACACAAGTTCTCATGCCTGCTTTCCAGATGGCCCTACCGGAAGGCGCATTGTTGGAAAACCTGCGTATGCGCTTTGCAAAAGTGCTGAATATCAACAACGATATTCAGCTACTCAAGCTCCTGGGCAATCATACCATCGGCCGGGTTTCCTTTACCGAAGCGGGAATGCCGTTGGACAGCAGTGGACGACCTTGTTACTCACTGACTGAGCTATTGACCTACCCGGGAACCGAAGAACTGTTCCGGGAACTCATGGATAAACTGGCACTCCTTTCAGGCGTATCCGGGGTACAACCAAAAGTGTTATGGAATGACTACGGTAAGAAAATTACATTACCGACAGGACGATACATCTTGAAATCTGCAGGACACGAATACCCGGGGCTGGCAGTAAACGAATATTTCTGTCTCAAGACTGCCCAGGCATGCGGCTTGACAACGCCTGAATTTCATTTGGCTGAGAGTGGAAAAATGTTGGTGGTCAGACGTTTCGATCTTGACAAAAATAACCGGCAACTGGCATTTGAAGAAGTCTGTGCCCTGCAACACCTGCCCAGTCATGGAAAATACCACAGCAGTTATGAAGCCATGGCGGAGACCATTCAAAAAGCGCCTTGTTATCCTCCCGGGCAAACCCGGCACGATTTGTTCAAATCCATATTGCTCAGCATGATGCTGAAAAACGGTGATGCACACTTGAAAAATTTTGGCGTCTTATACGACAACACGGAGAGAAAATGGCTGGCGCCCGCCTATGATTTGGTGAGCACTGTCGTCTACCTGCCCAAAGATGTCCCGGCCCTGACTCTTGCGGAAAAGAAACAATGGCCCAGCCTGGAAACGCTGGCTGAGTTTGGCTTGCACACCTGTGGCTTGCGTAAAAAAGAGGTAAAACAGTGCATTGAAGAAGTGACAGCCGGGATAACGGAAGTAACACCACAACTCAAAAAATTCGGCGCTGAGCATAAGGAGTACAGTGAGTTATGCGAGCGCATTAGCTTCATAATGGACGGCTGTCTGTGAAAAACATCATCATATTCATTATTGTTTTCCTGTTTGCCATTACGACTGATGCAAGCGCCATTGAGGTGCTTGACGATATCGGCCGGACGGTGCGGTTGGAACGACCGGCCATGCGCATCGTCAGCCTGGCCCCGCACGTTACCGAGAACCTGTTTGCCGCGGGGGTCGGCGAGCAGGTGGCAGGGGTGGTGAGCTACAGCGATTACCCAACCGAGGCACGCAGACTGCCGTTGGTGGGCGGGTATGACAACATCGACGTCGAAGCAATACTGACCTTGCAGCCCGATCTGGTTGTCGCCTGGAAAGAGGGTAATCAATACCAGCAGGTGGAGAGATTGATGAAGCTGGGCCTTACCGTGTTCGTGAATGAACCGAAGCGGCTTGAAGACGTGGCCGAGGATATCATCAGGTACGGCATTCTTGGTGGCCGGGAAGACGCAGCCCGGCTCATCGCACAGGAATACAGCGCCGGTCTCTCCCGGTTACGGAACCAATACTCGGGGCTGGGAAAAGTCAGCGTTTTCTACCAGGTCTGGCCCAACCCGCTGATCACCGTTACCGACCAGCAGATCATCGGCAACGTCATCCACTTGTGTGGGGGATCAAACATTTTTGCCGGGCTGGACACCCCGACACCGCAAATAGGCAAGGAAGCCGTGCTCACGCAAAACCCCGACGTTATCATTGCCAGCGGCATGGACAAGGCGCGCCCGGACTGGTTGGAAGAGTGGAAACAATGGTCTTTTCTCAACGCGGCAAGGCTCGACAACCTGTTTTTCATAGACCCTGACATCATTCAGCGTCACACCCCTCGCATCCTGCTGGGTGCGCAACAAATGTGTGAAATGCTGGAACAGGCAAGGAAGAATATCGGTACCGCCGGGTAACCAGACCTCCGGCACAGATTTATTGCGGAATGACGCCACCACCCACTATGTGGCACAGGAAGACCTGCTTGAGTCCCGGCAACTTCTCCCGGACCAGTGCAACGGTAGCGTCCAGGTCTGCATCTGTATCCGGAAATAACATGCCGATAACCACGCCACTGTGCGCCACGTTGACTCCCGTCGCGCCAACGGTCTCAGCCAGTTCGATCACAGCCTCCAACTGCGGCTTGTACAGAATTTCCTGATTGGCGCGCGCACTCAGCGTGGCGCCGCGTCCGATGGCTGCCGGGTTTCCGTCCCGTATCCCGGCGCTGATACAGGACAGGCTCTCCTGCAAGCGCTGTTCCATGCGCGTTAATATCTCCTCCCTGTCCACATCGTTAAACGCGAGAGTATCCACCCGGCCGCCGAAATCGAGCGCCAGAACGCGCATGGGTGGTGGTTCACCCAGCACCCGGGCCAGGCTGCCGTTGCGGTGATCGAACATGGCTATCCGGGGGAACATGATGCCGTCACTGGGTTCCACCTGAAGCGCGATGCGCGCCGTTTCCAGGGGAGTGATTTTCCGGCCCAGCGCCATGGCTGTGGCTACGATTGACGCGCACACGTCGGCACTGCTGCTGGCCATTCCCTTGCCGCGCGGCAGCGGGCCGGACAGGCGCAACCTCGCGTCCATCCCGGATTGCCGGAAATGGGCGAGTGTCAACTTTACCGCGCTGCGCGCCTTGGGTGAGTCTGCAGGACCGATGATCCTGCCTGTGCCGGTGGTAACTGCAACCTGCGCGCCGGAATACATGTCTATGGGACAGGTGACAAGGAAGTGCCTGCCATCGGCCATACCCTGCGCCAGTTCGCCGCAAGCGCCGGGCGCTTTAGCTGAGCCGTTCAGCTTTCCTCCCCGACCAGGCCGGAGACAGGCAGTGCGCCGAAGGACTTCAATTCCAGCGCCAGCCCGGCAACCATCAGGTAAACCTTATCGGCACGGGTGGCGAACAACTGGTTCACCCTTCCCAACAGGTCGCGGTAACGGCGTCCCAGTTCCGTTTCCGGAATTATGCCCAGTCCCACCTCGTTACTGACCAGGATCCACCTGGTATCCACTTGCTCGTACAGGTCCAACAGCGCGCCGGCGCGGGCCAGGATTTCAGCCTCGGCATCAGCTTCATCTTCCATTTCCAGCAACAGGTTGCTGACCCAGACTGTCAGGCAATCGAGCAGCAGCGTATCATGATCGGCCAGCGCAGACGGGATAGCCGCAACCGGGTCCAGGGGCTCCTCCAGGGTGTCCCAGGACGCGGGACGACGTTCGCGATGCTTCAATATACGCTGCTTCATGTCATCATCCAGGGCCTGGGCGGTAGCTACGAACAGGGTTCGCTCACCCTGCCGGGCAAGGCTTTCAGCGCAGGAACTCTTGCCGGAACGCGCGCCGCCAAGCACCAGCACAAGCTGCTTTTCAACCATTTTGTGTTTCACCAGTCACCCCCACGGGTATTTTTGTTGTGTAACTTCCGGGGACAGAATGAATTCTGCCCCCCGTTACAAGTCATGTTTTTGCAGAGCCCTGATCATGAGGATTTTGCCCGGATATCTTCCAGGGCATTGATCAACCGCCGGCAGTCTTCGAGCGCGCGCACACCTATCCTGATATATTCCGGCAGGCCGAAGGATGCGCAAGCGCGTACGCACAAGCCATAATCCTGCAGCAGCCTCAGGCGCAACCCGGCCGCGTCACCCACCTGTACCAGCAAAAAGTTGGCTGCTGACGAAACACAATCAAAGCCGAGCCTGCGTAATTCCTGTTGCAGGAATTCCCTGCCTGCGCGCACGGCTTCCCGCCCTCTTGCAATATGGTCCTGGTGTTCCAGGGCGGCAAACCCCGCGGCCTGCGCCAGGGAGTTAACATTCCAGCTATAACGAAAAGCGCTGATACGCGCCAGTGTGTCAGGCGGGGCGAGCAGGTAACCCAGCCGCACCCCTGCCAGGGCATGGTCCTTGGTCATGGAACGGAGTAGCGCCACATTCCCGCATTCCAGTAACGACCGGGCATCCCAGGGCTGTTCAACAAAGGGCAGGTACGCTTCATCCAGCGCCAACAGGCCGCACTGCTGAACCGTTCCGGCCAGTTGCCTGACCACCTCTTCACTCAGGTAACTGCCGGTCGGATTATTCGGATTACCGAGAAAAACCAGCGCCGGTTGCACGTGTGCCAACAATTCCAGCGCCGCGGGCAGATCCCATTGAAACTTCCCGTCGCGACTTGCGCGGATAAAGCCCGGTTCGATACCCTGGATACGACAGGCAACCTCGTATTCACTAAAGGCAGGGGTAAACACCACCGCAGCGGCGCCGGGTCTCAGGCAGGCACGCGCCAGCAGGTGTATCAGTTCCGTGGAACCATTACCCACGAGGACGTGTTCCGGTGTCAGTTCCAGGTGTGCTCCCAACGCTTCCCGGAGTTCCAGACTGGTGGGATCGGGATAAGCCGCCGGGTCGGCGCCGTACATGGCTTTGATCACTCCCGGGGCCGTCCCCAGGGGATTGATATTAGCGCTGAAATCGAGGATAGCGCCCGGCGCAAGTCCCAGGGATTTCAGTTCAGTATGGTTCAGTCCACCGTGTACGGGGTAACTCATATCAGCCCCCGCAAACGTATAACAGACACAGGGCCGTCAGCATCCCCAGCACAGCAGCCAGATAAGCCAGACGCACCGCAGCGTCTATATCTGCGGCAACAGGGTGCCGCAGGTTGTTGCCTATCAGGTAATGGCCGCGTTTCTCCAGCGCCACGCCGAGCAGCCCGGACAGCGCGCTCATGGTCCAACCTGCGTTAGGGCTCTCCGTCAGCCCATGATCGCGCCGCATGATGCGCCAGCCACGCAGGACCGACAAATCCTCAACGTATCCTATGCCGTGTTTCCCGGAAGCATTGCTCCCCAAGAATCCGGCAACCAGGCCGGCACAAAGCAGCAGTAAGGCGCTGAAACGCGCCGGAACCAGATTGACCAGATCGTCGAGTCTGGCCGCAACCTTGCCTGAATACTCATGCTTGCCATGGTAGCCTATCATGCTGTCCAGGGTGTTTACAGCCCGGTAGGCAACCGCGCCCGGCAAGCCCAGCAAGGCGAACGCCAGCCAGGGTGCGATGTAGCTGTCCGTGGTGTTTTCACCCACTGATTCGATAGCTGCCGCAGCAATCAGCGGTTCGCTCAGCGTCTGCGTGTTGCGACTCACCAGTCGCCCCAGGCTGCGGCGCGCTGTATCCAAATCCCCGGCCTCCAGGAAACGCTGGGTAATCTGTGCCGCCCGGCCCAGTTCTTTCACCGAAAACGTCGTCTTGAGCAGCAACGCGCCTCCCAGCAGATAAGCAATTGTTCCCAGTTCGCGCAATCCCAACGCTGCCAACCAGGCAATACTGCCGCACAGGGCCGGCACGAACAAGGCTATGCCTGCGCCTGTCAACAAGGATGCAGCCTTGCTTTTCACCGGCAACAATCGCCCCAGCAAGGTAATGAGTTTGCCCATCCACACCACCGGGTGGAACGCCTCGGGAGGCTCGCCCAGGATCCGATCAATAACCAGCGCCAGTAGCAGAACGGCCGCATTGATCTGCCACTCCACGGGGAATGTTTGCCAGTCCATCGCGTACTACCAAGGCAACTCTACTGGTAATTGCAACATAAAATAGAAACTGTGCGGGATGAAACAGGCAAGGGCCAGGACTGCCGTCTCCACTATCTCGTTGACCGCGCCGTAACTATCACCGGTTACCCCACCCAACCGTCTTGACACCCAGGCGCCAACGGTCCAGGCAAGCAGGCTGGCCGCCAGCAGCAGGATCAGGCCCATGATACCCGCTGCCAGCAAGCTTGCGCACAAGGCGCAGGCAAAGCCGAAAAACAGTTGCAGACGGCCGCGCTTGTGCAAAAAAGCCACACCGAGTCCTTCCTCGCGCACGTAAGGGTAAAGTTCCATCACCAGCAGCATGGCCCAGCGGGACAGGCACGGGAACAGGATAAGCAGGGGCAACCTCAGGGGTTGGTGCAGAGCGGCAATGGCAGTAAACTTTATCAGCAACAGGCAGGCTACACCGACGACCGCGAACGCACCCACGTGCGGGTCGCGCAGTATTTCCAGGCGCCGGGCGCGGGTATAGCCGCCGAACAGGGCATCGCAACTATCCATAAAGCCATCCAGGTGCAACCCCCGGGTCAGCGCTACCAAAGTGACTACCAGCAGCGCGCTGACCAGTAGATGGTTTGGCGCCAGGGCGATAAACGTACCTTCGGGCAGGAACAGGTAACCGCTTAACAGCAGGTCCAGCGCGGCCAGTAACCCACCCAGGACCAGTCCGACCACTGGAAACCAGGCGCGGGCGTGGGCCAGCCCGATATTGTCGCGCGCTGAAACCGGCAGGATGGTCAGGAACCCCAGCGCGGCTCTTAACCCGGATTTTTCATCGAGTAGCGTCATGATCACGACGGATTTCAGGCGCCGGCGGGGTTGCGCGTTTCATCCGGCGCCCTCCGGTGCTGTCCGGTTGGAAACACCGGCCTCTGCGAAGGTTGCCATTTCCGCAAGGCACCTTGCCGCACCCTCGATCACAGGCATGGCCAGTACCGCGCCGGTTCCCTCACCCAGGCGCAGGCCCAGGTCCAGCAGCGGGCGCAGCTTAAGCCGAGAGAGCGCGAGGCGATGTCCTTTTTCTGCAGAACGGTGCGACGCGATGAGATAATCACGCGCAACGCGTGACAAGGAGCAGGCGATGAGCGCCGCCGCGCCGGAAATGAAACCGTCCAGGACCACCGCCCGGCGCATCATGGCGCCGCCCAGGATAACGCCGGCCAACACGCCAATCTCGAAACCGCCCACCTTTGCCAGTACCTCCAGCGGGTCACCCGGATCAGGAGAATTGACTGCCAATGCCCGCGCTACCACCTCTACCTTGTGGGCCAGCTCCTCGCTGCTGCGCCCGGTGCCTTTCCCGGTTGTGTCCTGTGGCGACTGGCCGGTGAGCACGGCGACAATCGCGCTGGCAGGGGTAGTATTGCCGATACCCATATCACCGGTACCGATGAGGTCAGCGCCCGCATTGGCAGCCTCCACGGCCAGGTCGATGCCGGCGCAGAGACACTGTTCCGCCTGTTCCCGTGTCATGGCCGGCCCGCGCGCAATATCACTCGTGCCCCTGCCCATGTGCAGGTTCCTGATCTCGGGAGAGGAAGGCAATTCTCCGGCCACGCCAGCGTCAACGATGACGCGGCGCACCCCCAGTTGCCGGCACAGTACGCTGATGGCGGCGCCATCGGCCAGGATGTTGCGTACCATTTGCACCGTGACTTCCGGGGGGTAGCCGCTGATCCCCTGGCCGACTACACCGTGGTCTGCGGCTGCGATGATGACGGTCTTGCCTGGCGTTTGCGGCCGTTCCGTACCGAAGATACCGGCTAATTGCACGGAAACGGCTTCCAGGCGACCGAGACTACCCGGGGGCTTGGTCAGATTACGCTGCCTGACGCGGGCACGGCGCATGGCAACGAAGTCCGGGGGACGGATTTTCTCCAGTACTGCGCTTAGCGTGCCGACACTCACGGTTGAACTCTGGCGGTGACAGACACATTCTGTCCCTGGCCTGCATTGGATTTCGTGGGTGTGTACAGAGCCCCGATCACGGGAGTTAAAGTAAGTGGACCAGGGAGCAGGTCAGTCCTGTTTCGGCTTTACGTAGAGCACCAGGCTGTGATCGTGCAATTCATATCCATGCTCCGCCGCGATCTCATGTTGCAGTTTTTCAATCTTCTCGTTTTCAAATTCGATAACCTTGCCGGTCTGGATGCAGACCATGTGGTCATGGTGCTTGCCGTGATCCAGTTCAAATACGGAATGCCCGGTGTCGAAGTGGTGGCGGATGACCAGACCGGCGCTTTCGAACTGCGTCAGTACCCGGTAAACGGTCGCCAGACCCACGTCTTCGTTGGCATCGAGCAAGGCTTTGTAGACGTCTTCGGCGCTCACGTGCTTTTGTTGCGAGGCTTCCAGGATTTCCAGTATCCGCAGGCGCGGCAGTGTTGCCTTCAGGCCCGCTTGTTTCAGTGACTGGCTGTCCATGGGAGATTTCCGCCTCGCAATAAGTGAAAATCAAGTATACTGCAAGTGGCTGAAAATGTCCCTGATTATGAGTCCTGCCTTATGAGATATTTGTTACTGTCACTTGCCTTGCTTCTGCCCGCTTGCAGTACTGAGGGCACTTTCAAGTTGCCCGGTGTCTATCGCATCGACATCCAGCAAGGCACCATCATCGACAGCGAGATGCTGGCCCGCTTGAAGCCGGGCATGGATAAAAACCAGGTGCAATTCATCATGGGCACACCACCGCTGGTTGACCCGTTTCACACCGAACGCTGGGAGTATGTTTACACTTTCTCGAAAGGCGGACGCCAGCGCAAGCAGCGCCACGTCACGCTGTATTTCGAAGACGACAAACTGGCTTACGTCGAGGGCGATGTGGTGCCGGGACTGGAACGACCGGACGAACTGACCAGTAAACCCACAAAGATCGTCGAAGTGCCTATCAAACAGTACAAAAAACGCGGCTTTTTGAGCAAACTGGTCAATAAACTGCCGTTTGTCGGCGATGATGAAACCGACCCCCCGGAGGAGGCAAAGGACAAGGACGTGACCGAACCCGACGTCCAGGTTGATGAGGGGTTGTCCGGGCCTTAAATGATTCATCCGCAGATGACGCAGATTAACGCAGATGTTTGAGGGTTCTCATACTGTTCTATTTGTTGTCGTGAACACAAAGATAGAGTAGATAAGAAGCTCCTGGTAACAAGGAAGTGTTTGTCTATCTGGATTCCCGCTTACGCGGGATGACGGATGGTGAGAACAACCACAAAAAAACATCTGCGTTAATCTGCGTTAATCTGCGGATAAATCAATAAATCTGCAGATGAAAAAAACATCATGCAGGGAAGTAGTATTTCCTGCCGTTGTCGGATAGTTCAGCGATAGGGTGGCGATAGAGGTTTTCCAGGTTGGCCTTGTTGATCACGGCCGCTGTCTCGCCGCACAACAGCTTGCCCTCCCCCGGCATCAGGATGGCGTGGGTGCAGTAGCGGTTGATCAGGTTGACGTCGTGCAACACCATTAATGAGGCTCCGTTGCCGGCGCGCACGCGTTGGCTGATCAGGTCCAGCGCCTGGATCCGGTGGTGGAAATCAAGATGGTTGGTCGGCTCATCCAGCAGCCACAGCCTGGGGTCTTGCAGGAACAGGGTGGCGATGGCCAGGCGGCGGCGCTCTCCGCCGGACAAGGTGTCCACCTGCCGGTCCCGCATCTGCGTCAGGTCCAGTTGTGCCAACGCAGTATCCGCCAGGGCTACGTCTGCGCGCGGGTTCCCCGGCCAAAACGACTGGTAGGGATACCTGCCTGCCAGCACAGTTTCCATTACGGTAGCCGGAAACGTATCCTGGCTGTCCTGGAACAGGACTCCGGCTGCGCGCGCCAGGTGTTGGCGCCGGTAGTCCTGCAAGTCCACGCCCTCCAGTATGATCCGGCCGCTGAGCGGCTGTCTCAACCCGGCTAGCGTATGCAGCAAGGTGGTTTTTCCCACGCCGTTGCCGCCCAGCATCCCCCAGTGCTCGCCGGCCCTGATATCCAGGTTGAAATCCCGGCAGACCAAGGTCTGCCCGACGTGTACGCCCAGTCCTGCAACCGTTAACATGCTGAATCCTGCCCCTTCCTTCATTGCCTCACGACCTTTGCCTCAAACCGGCAGAGCGCAGCAACACCAGGAAAACCGGCACGCCTATCAGCGCGGTGAGCACCCCGACGGGCAGTTGCCGGGGCGCCAGCAACGAGCGCGCCAGCATATCGGCAAATACCAGCAAAATGCCACCCGCGAGTACGGATGCCGGCAGCAGCAGGCGGTTGTCATTACCAATCAACAATCTCACGCCATGGGGGACGATGAGGCCGATAAACCCGATACTGCCGGCCTGGATGACCGCCGTCGCGGTCAATATCGAGGCCAGGAAGTAAGTGGTGATACGCAGGCGGTTGACGGAGACGCCCAGCGCGGCGGCCTGCAAATCGCCGCCGGCGAGCAAATTCAATGCCCGTGAATAATACATTGCCAACAACAGGGCCAGCAGCAGTACCAGGTAGTACCAGCCACCCGACTGGCTGAAACTCAGGTCGCCCATGAGCCAGAACAACATGTTATGCAGCCTGGCAGCCGGACTGACGGCCAGCAGGAAACTGATGACCGCGCCCCAACCGGCCGCGATGACCACCCCGGTCAGCAGCACTTTCAAGGGGTTCCAGCCGCTGCCGGAACCGGAAAACACAAACACCATGAACATGGTCAGCAACGCGCCGAAACAGGCGCCCAGGGTCAGCCAGACACCGGCCAGGCCCATGCTGATGGCGAGCAGTGCAAACACGGAGGCGCCGCCGGAGACGCCCAAGATATACGGTTCCGCCAGTGGGTTGCGTAACAGTACCTGCATCAGCGCGCCGGCCAGCGCCAGCATCCCGCCGACTACGAAGCCGGAAATAACCTTGGGTAAACGCAGTTCCAGGATAATCTGCGCATTCACCCCTGACGGCTGCTCGATCAGGATACCAAGCACTTCCCGCAACGGCACAGGCACGGAACCGCGCGCCAGCGCGCACAGTCCGGTCAAGGCGGCAAGGGCGAGCAGCCCGGAAAAAAGCAATACCACCCTGCTGCGCGGAGTCGAATGCAGGTTGACGTTGAGTAAGGCCATCAACCCGCCGTTTTCTTTGCGCGGCGGCGGCGCGCTTCCTTGGGATCTACTTTCAACGCCTGATAAATCTCGATGCGATCACCGGCCTCAACCGGGTCACGCAATTCCTTTTTCCGGCTGAATATCCCCACCTTGTTGTGGTCCAGGTCAATATCCGGGTACAGGTCGAGGATGCCTGATTGTTCGATAACCTGCCTGATCGTTGCCTGTTCCGGGACTGCCTGCCTGATGATCCGGGCCGCTCCGGACTTGCCATAAACTATCTCGACCTCAATATGTGGACCGGACTGCATAGCCCCGGTCACGTCAACCGAGAAAGCCGAACAGTTCCTGCAACAGGATCAATATCACGCCGGCCGGCGCGATAAACCGCGCGGCTACTTTCCAGGCCAGGTAAGCCTTGTTACCCAGCCTGAGTTCGGCAAACGTGGCTGACCGGGACATGAACCAGGCGGCGAAGACGGCAATGAACAAGCCGCCTATCGGCAGCATGATATTGACCGACAGGTATTCCACGAAACCGAAGAAGGTCATGCCAAACAGGGTTGCCTCGGACCACAGGTTCAGGGACAGCAGCGAGCCCAACCCCAGCACCCAGGCCACGAAGCCGGCACTGATGGCCGCGCGTTGTCTGGAATAGCCGGTCTTCTCCACCAGCCACGCGGTGACGGGCTCCAGGATGGACAGCGACGACGTCCAGGCGGCAAACATCAGCAGAGTAAAGAAAATGAAAGCAAGGACATTCCCATAGGCCATCTGGCCGAAGGCAATCGGCAGTATCTTGAATATCAGCCCCGGTCCGCCCTCTTCCGGTTGCAGGCCGAACGTGAACATGATGGGAAAGATGGCCAGCCCGGCCAACAGTGCAACAGACGTATCCATGATGCCAATGGTCACAGTGGTGCGGGGAATATGGGCGTTATCGGACAGGTAAGAACCATAAGTCATGATCGCGCCCATGCCCAGGCTTAAACTGAAGAACGCCTGGCCCAGCGCCACCAGCACCGTGGAAGGCCCGATCTGGCTGAAATCCGGCCTGAACAGGTAGGACAAGGCCTGGGTAAACCCGGCAGTGGTCATGGAGTACCCGACCAGGAACAGCAAAAGCAGGAACAGCGCCGGCATCAGGTAACGCACCGCTTGCTCCAATCCTTGTTTGATACCCCTGGATACGACAAACACGGTCATGATCATAAAGAGGGTGTGCCAGGCCAGCAGGCGTTCCGGGTCCGATACCAGCGCGTTGAAGATCTCCCCGGTCTGTTGCGCGCCGGCCCCGCTGAACATGCCGGACGCGGCGCGTACCATGTAAGCCAGTGTCCAGCCGGCTACGATGCTGTAGAAGGTCAGGATGAAGAAGCCGGCAAACACGCCCATTACCCCCACCAGACGCCAGTGCCCGCTACGCCCTTCCTCTTCGGCCAGCGTTTCCATGGTATGGATGGGACTGCGCCGGCCGCGCCGGCCCAGCAGGATCTCGGACATCATGATGGGCAAGCCCACCAGCACGATGCAGATCAGGTAAATCAGTACGAACGCGCCGCCGCCATTTTCAGCAGTGATGTACGGAAACCGCCAGATGTTGCCCAGCCCGACGGCAGAGCCGGTAGCCGCCAGGATAAATATCCACCTGGACGACCATTGGCCATGAACAGAGGTACGATTGGCAGACACTTCTCTCTCCCCGATTAAAGACGCGCCTACTTTATCATGGACAGGCGGGGTGGAGAAGGGCACCTCTAAAAATTAGGGGCGCCCTTGCAGCATAGCGATATGCTGCCATTTCTGGTCACGTAAGTGATTGAAAATGAAATTAAATCCCGGTTACTGACCTCATATCCCTGATCCCCAGCGTCAGGAACACACCGGTCTCCGTGTCTGTGTAGTCATGTTTGCGATAACGTCCGTCCAGTTCCAGGGTCAGGCCCGGCTGCCACAGCCAACGCAGGCCCATGCGTAACTGGCGACCCCGGGGCGCCTGGTTGAAGGCGCTGACCGGTGTGAGCAGGCCAAGCTGGTTCGACAACCTGAGGCCATAACCCAGTTCGGCATTGAAGGTGGGGCCTGAGGCAGCCATACCGTTAATACCGGATTGCAGGTCCGTGCCGTGCAGTCCCTGATCCTGCGTCAGGCCGCCATCCCACAAGGCATCGGCAGCGCTCGTTGCCTGTCCCCAGCCGGGGGCCACTGAGAAAGACAGGCCGCGGCCACCCGGTTCAGGCTCCAGTTTTGCCATGGCCGATATGCCCCACTCCCGGGTATGCCCCCTGAGCAACAGGGCGCGGGCATTGACGCCGGCGTGCAAACGGTTAGCTGCGTCGGTATAGTTCATCCCGCCGCTCCATTCCATCCCGGCGCCACCGACGCCGTTGTCATAACGCATCCCCGCCCCGGTGGTGAGGGAGAGGCTGCCGGTATTAAGGTGACGCGTGAAGCTGCTGTCCAACCCGGTGCGCAAACCATTGGTATGGGTGTCCATTCGGGTTATCAGGCTGCCGTTGTTCTCTACCTCCAGACGCCCCCACCAGGCATCGCCCCGAAGCTGGAACGCGCGCTCCCATCCGCCAATTTCAGCGGCGCCCCAGTGCAGGGGCAGGGAGCCGCCAAAAGCCATCTGCCACTGGTTCACGTCGGCCTCCTGCCTGCGGTCAGTCTCTTCCAGGGTCAGCTCCCCGGCGCCCCAACCGGCCATGGCCCAGACCCGTTGCCCTTGCTCCCAACTGCGGGAAAAGTAGGGTTGTACCCCGGTCAGGGATAACTCCCAATCACCCCGTACCGTATCACCGGCAGTCTCGTAGTCGATGTCCACATAGTTCTGTGAGATATTCACCCCGGCCAGGGTATAGGTACCCAGGCGCACGTGGCCACCCAGGTGGCCACCGTACAGGGATCCGTCCCAATCGGTGCCCATGCGTTCATCAGCCAGACGCCGCCAATCCACCCCGGCACAAACAGTGATATCCCCGACGTAGGGGGACAGGGTGTAATATTGAGGAGTATCCCCTTCAGCTTCTCCATCGGCCCCGAACGTATGCCGGAAGCGGCTGCCGCCAAAGCGTTCCCACAGGGAGCGGTTATCATTCGCCAAGGCCTGTTCGGATTGCGGCAGACGCTGCACGAGACTGCCCAGCGCGTTGTTCATGCCCAGGTCCGCAGCACTGCCGTCGATACAATCCTGCAACTGGTCCAGGCGCGCATGGATCAGGGCGGAGGATACCTGCGGCAGGATCGCTTCGTTGACTTCCGCCAGGCGCGCGGCGTGTTCGGCGTCATCGTCGGTGATATGGCCGCTTATCTCAGCGCCGGTCAACACATGTTGCGGGTTGGACAAGACCACGTTCACGATCTCTTCCGTCTCGATCACGTCGTCATCCAGGGTCATCACTTGCAGTTCAGCGGAGGTCTGCCCCGGGGCAAGTTGCAGCGTACCTTGCGCGGCGGTGTAGTCCTCACCGGCTGTAGCGGTAGCGTCCGCGGTGCGCCAATCGACACTCACCGGCAGGGCTGACGGTGCGGCCAGGGACAGGTTGAATACCAGGGTATCACCCTCACGCACTGCCTGTGCCTCGGCAAGCAGTTGCGGGGCGGCGTCATCATCCACCAGGATGCCCTGCGCACGGTCCCGATCCAGGGCGGTGTGGCGCGGCGCGGACAGGTTGAGAGTGAGAGTTTCATCCGGTTCATCCACGTCATCCTGCACACCCATCACCACGATCACCCCGTCACTGACCCCGGCCGGCAGCATCACCGTACCGCCCTCTGCCAGGTAATCCACGTCCGGTTCCGCCGTGCCGGGAGTGAGCGACCAGTCCACCGAGACATCCTGTCCTGCCGCGACTGACAAGGTAAACGGGAAGATAAGCGGTTCGCCTTCCCTGGCCTCGGCATCGCCAATGAACAACACCGGCAACTCGTCATTATCCAGCAGCGTGCCGGTGCCTTGAGCACGGGACAATGTGGCATGTTGGGGCGAAGATAACGCCAATGTGAAGTTCTCATTTGCCTCGTAGATGGCATCGTCCATGCTCTCCACCATGATCGCCCCGCTCTTTGCCCCGGCCGGCAGCCTCAGTGTGCCGCCTGCCGACGCATAATCGGTATCCGCTACGGCCGTACCGGGAGTGAGCGACCAGTCCACGCTGATGGTGCGGCTGGATGGGCTGGACAAGGACACAGAGAAGACCAGCGGCTCACCTTCTTCAGCCTCGGCGTCCGCCAGGGCCAGAGACGGCGGCTGGTCGTCATCCTTAATCATGCCGCTGATCTGCACCGCGCCGTCCCCATCACTACCATCCCGGCTCAGGCTCAGCGTAAACAACTCGTCATCTTCATCCATATTGTCCGCCATGGTGGGAATGGCAATCTGCGCCGTAGGGCTGTTGGCGGGGATCGTCATACGCCCGTTGGTGGTGCCGGTGTAGTCACTGCCTGCTTTGGCAGTGCCGTCGTCAGTGGCGTATTCCAGGGTAATCGGGGACGGGTTGGGCGGCTCGATGCGCATCGGGAATATTATCGTCTCTCCTTCCGTGGCAGAGGCGCTGCTGATCAGGACGTTTGAACGTACCTTCGGCGTTGTCGTGGTAGAGCGGCCGGTGCTGCTGCTACTGCTGCTACTACTGCTGCCGCTATTGCCACCGTTACCGCCGTTGCCCCCGTTGCCGGGGTTCTGAATTTCGTCGTTCATGATGGTGAGGGTAAAGTTACGGCGCGCGCCCAGGTCATATCCGTTGCCACTGGTCAGGCTCACTTCTACCGTCTCACCCGAGTCATTGACCTGATCATCGATGATGGTAACAGGCAGGGAAACGCGGGTGGCCCTGGCGTTGACTGTCAAGGTACCGTTGACGCCGCTCAGTCCGCTGATAGTGTAATCCGACCCTGCCGTTGCGGTACCGTTCACGCGGTAGTTCAGGGTCAGGGCGGTCCCAGGCGCCGGGGACACGGTCAGGTCGATATTCACCGTACCGGCAGTCTCCTCATCAACAGTTTGACGGGCGCTGTCGAACTCCACCGTCGGCGTATCCTGGACCGGGGTTATATCCGGGTCCAGGGTCGGGGTTGTCGTACCGCTGTCGTCGTTGTCAATGATGGTCAGGGTATGCACTTTCTGCCCCCCCAGGTCGTAACCCGCACCGTTGTTGAGGGTGAGGACGATGGTCTCAGCGTCATCGTCGTCAGAATCATCAGTTATCGCTACCGGGATGTTGACCGTGGCAGAGCCGCCGCTGACCGCGATTGTTGCGGAATTACTCGTCACACCGCTGATGGAATAGTCTGTGCCACGTGTGGCAGTACCCGACAGGGTATAGCTCAGTGTGATATTTGAGTGCGGCACAGGACTCAGGTTCACGGTCACGTTGCGCGTGCGTGTGCCCGCGGCTTCCCCGGCGCTGGATGAGGCACCGGCAAAAGTCACCACCGGATCGGCCGGTGGGTCGTCGTTGTCAATGATGGTCAGGGTATGTACTTTCTGGCCCCCCAGGTCGTAACCCGTACCGTCGTTGAGGGTGAGGACGATGGTCTCAGCGTCATCGTCGTCAGAATCATCGGTTATCGCTACCGGAATGTTGACCGTGGCAGTGCCGCTGCTGACCGCAATTGTTGCGGAATTACTCGTCACACCGCTGATGGAATAGTCTGTGCCACGTGTGGCAGTACCCGACAGGGTATAGCTCAGTGTGATATTTGAGTGCGGCACAGGACTCAGGTTCACGGTCACGTTGCGCTTGCGTGTGCCCGCAGCTTCCCCGGGGCTGGATGAGGCGCCGGCAAAAGTCACCACCGGATCGGCCGGTGGCGGATCGTCATCGTCATTCACCGTAACCGTGGCCGATTTTGCTGAGCCAACCGTGTAACCGGTTCCTTTGTCCACAGTTACGGTTACTGTTCCGTCCGGCTCGTCCGTGCTGTCGGCCACCGTGTTGACAGTGTAGGTCGCCGAGGTTGTACCGGCCGATATCGTTACCGTCTTCCCGCTTCCCTCATCTTCGCTTGCAACAAAATCCTGGCCCTGGCTCGTGTCCTCAGAGACGGACAGACTTACCGTCAGGGATGAAGTTGGCGCCTGGTCGGCGTTTACGGTAAAACTCGCTGCGGTGCCTTCGGTTACGGGCGATGTGTCAGGAGTGATCGTTACCCTCGGCTCTGTTCCGCGAATGGTTACCGTTGTCCAACAATTTGCAGCCGAGGAGCAATTCGGCGCAGTGCTGTCGAATGGAGCAGAGTCCTGTGTGTTTGGGTAACGGTCATCACCAAGGTAATTCGAGGTCTCCCAGATGACATTGAAGGTCTTGCCCTGGGAACCAGGGCATAGCGTGACCGGGAGCTTAAGATTGTTGCCGGTGCGAACGTTCTCTTTTGTTATCACCACCGGCGTATTGACTTCCATGTTGATTACATCCGCCGTACTAGCATATCTGCAATCCACTCTGCCGCCTTTAGCAGTGAGCCCTTGCCCCCCCGTTTCATACAGGAAGGCAATGTCTTCGCCATTCAAACCGCTTGGCGCTGTCAGTGTGATGTTGCTTTTGGCGCCGTTATAGGTAACAGTCGCTGTTTCCGGTGGTCGTACCCCGGCGGCTTCAGCGCCCTTGGCAATGCCGAGCAACAGCAGCAAGCATAATAAGGTGTTGAAGACAGGAGAACGGCGCGGCGGGACAAGGTCGCTGACCATGGGCACACCTGCAGATTTACTCATTTTCCGGAGTCCACCATTATATGTAGTATTTTCAGTTTAATAGACGATCTTATTTAAGTCAAGTATTAATATTTTTGAGAGAGGCAGTGGAACAGGTCGGTCTGCATAGTGCTATACTGCGGGGCCAGCATTACCCCACGACCACAGGTGACGAAGAAAAAAAGCCAGGCCCCGGACAACACTATCGCCCAAAACAAAAAGGCGCGCTTTGAGTATCACATTGAAGACAGGTTCGAGGCCGGCCTGGCGCTGGAAGGTTGGGAGGTAAAAAGCCTGCGCGCCGGGAAAGCGCAGATCAACGAGAGTTATGTGCTGTTAAAAGACCGGGAAGCTTTCCTGTTCGGCGCCTTGATCACGCCGTTACCGACGGCCTCGACCCATATCAAACCGGACCCGCAGCGCAACCGTAAGCTCTTGTTGCACCGGGCCGAACTGAAACGGCTGGCAGCCGCGGTGGAACGCCAGGGCTACACAGTGGTCCCGCTTTCCATGTACTGGAAAAACAGCCGCGCCAAGCTCTCCATCGGCGTGGCCAAGGGGAAAAAATTGCACGACAAGCGCCGCACGGAACGGGATCGGGACTGGCAGATGCAAAAGGAACGGTTGTTGAAGCAGCGCTGATTATTTCCCAGAGAACCATCTGATTAAGTCAGGGGTTCCTGCGGTACAAGGATGTATCGCCACAAATCCGCCAGGAGCGGATTTGGACGTCCGAAGGACGCCCGTAGGGTGTGTGCCATGGATGGTGCACATCAAAACCAATGACTGTAAGTTGTTGATTTTAAGAGCTTTATCAGGAGGCGCCTTTTTTCCTGGCCCGGGGGTGGGTCTGGTCGTACACCTTGGCCAGGTGCTGGAAATCGAGGCTGGTGTAGATCTGCGTGGTGCTGATGTCGGCATGGCCCAGTAGTTCCTGCACCGCCCTGAGGTCGCCGCTGGATTCCAGCAGGTGGGTGGCGAAGGAATGGCGCAGCATGTGCGGGTGTACGTGCACGTCCAGGCCCTGTTTCTGCGCCCAATGGCGCAGGCGTTGTTGAACGGAGCGAGGACTGAGGCGTTTGCCGCGGGCGCTGACGAACAGGGCGGTCTCCTCCAACGCCGCCAGTTGCGCTCTCACTTGCAACCAGGCGCTGACCGCATCCAGGGCGTATTTCCCCACCGGCACCCGGCGCGTCTTGTTGCCTTTTCCCGTTACGGTTACCAGTCCGTCCCGGATATCCACACTGTGCTGGTCCAGGCCCACACATTCCGCCAGACGCAGTCCCGAGGAATACATCAGTTCCAGGATAGCCTTGTCACGCAACGCAAGTTTCCTGCTGTCCTTGATCTCCACCAGTCGGGCAGACTGGTCCACGTCCAGCGTTTTCGGCAAGCGTTTTTCAGATTTTGGCGTGGTGATCCCTTCTGCCGGGTTCTGTGTTGCTGCTCCCTGGTCCAACAGGTAGCGGTAGAATGCCCTGATGGAGGACAGGTTACGCCGCAGGCTCCTGCCGCCCGTGCCCTGCCGGTGTCTTTGGCTGATGTAGCCGCGTACCTG
Source organism: Gammaproteobacteria bacterium (assembly GCA_965116585.1). Classification (GTDB taxonomy): domain Bacteria; phylum Pseudomonadota; class Gammaproteobacteria; order Eutrophobiales; family Eutrophobiaceae; genus JAAXHV01. The sequence goes on from OZ220714.1 coordinate 1,130,966, forward strand.
GCGCCCGTCCAGGTCCCGCCATGCGCTGAGCTTGAGTTGCTTGCAGTAATCGAGAAAAAAGGCGAGATCGCTGGCGTAGGCCTTACGCGTGTGCGGTGAGAGGTGTTGCAGGGTTCCCAGGAACCCGTCTATTTTGCCGGTTTCGGAGGGTTTCACGCGATCCAGGGTTTCAGGATGAAGCTGAGCACCTCACCCATGTTGGCCAGCAACTCGACACCCATGTCTTTCTGGAAACGGTCCGCGTCGCGGCTGCCTATCGCCATCACGCCGCCCCAATCATTGCCGCGCAGCGGGACCAGGACCACCGAAGTAATATCAGCGCCCTCGGCGCCGAACAAAAACGCCTGTTGTTCCAGGGCCAGCGCGCCGACGGTGGGCAAGCGCTTGTCGATCAACGCGGCAAACAACCTGGCCTCACCTGCGTCCTCACCGACAAACTCGGCTGACCCCTGTAGCGCGCTGTTTGCCGGTTGCGCGAACAGTCTTATCACCACTTGCTCGGCCCGGAAGTTGCGCTTCAGGTTTTCGTACAGTGTTTTGAAGATCTCCTCAGGCCTGCCTGCATCGATCAGGGTCAACACAAGGTGGTGCATCCGGTGTGCCAGGTCTTCGTTTGACCGGGCAATTTCGATCAATTCATGCAAGCGTTTACGCGCCTGCTCGTTCTGTTCGCGCAGCACCTTCACCTGTTTTTCCACCAGGGAAACCGCCGCGCCGGTGCGGTGGGGTATGGCAAGTTCCGCCAGCAGTTGGGGCCGGGAAAGAAAAAAATCCGGGTATTTTCTCAGGTAAGCCTCCACTTCATCGGCGCTGATGGCGGCTCTGTCTGTTGCTTCTTCTGTCATGTTTGTTAAACCTCAATGCTGCCTTCGTATACGCTTGTACCGGGGCCTGTCATCCACACCGGTTCATCATCACCGGCCCAGGATATTGTCAAACTGCCGCCCGGCAATAATACTTCGACCTCGCTGGCCAGATTATACACCTTAATTCCCGCGACCACGGTGGCGCAGGCCCCGCTACCGCAGGCCAGGGTCTCGCCGGCGCCGCGCTCGTACACCCTCAGCCGGATACGCGAGTCATCCAGAATCTGCATGAACCCGACGTTGACGCTGTTGGGAAACAGGGCATGAGCTTGTAACTGCGGGCCGATAACGCCGACCGGGGCTTGCCCGACATCATTCACCCGCGTGACGGCATGGGGGTTGCCCAGGGACAGGGCGGCAAATTCTATCTCTCCCTTGTCCAGTTCGGCGCGGTAGAGTGGTTGTTGTGCGCTCACGGCCAGCGGTATGCGCGCCGGCCTGAAATCGGGGCAACCCATGTTTACCCTGATCAGGTCACCTTCAAAATAGAGTGTCAGCAGTCCCGCCGGGCTCTCGGCGACCAGTTCATCCTTGCTGATGATGCCGTTGGCGCGCAGGTACAGGGCCACGCAACGTATGCCGTTGCCGCAGTGTTCGGCTTCACTGCCGTCCGCGTTGTAAATCCGGTAGAGAAAATCCGCCGCGCTGTTGTTGCTCGGGCGGATCACCAGCACCTGATCGCAGCCGATACCCAGGCGCCGGTGCGCGATCCTGCGTACCTGTTCACTATCCAGGCTAACGGCCTGCTCCAGGGCGTTGATGAGCACGAAATCATTACCCAGACCGTGCATTTTCGTGAACGTCAGCATGGCTCACGCTCCCGGTTCAGCATCCAATCCAGCGTCCGGTTCCGGGGCAATGTGTATGGTCGAAGTGGGGAACGCGCACTCAGCGCCGTGCTGTTCAATGATTGCTATCACCTTGAGCATCACGTCCTCCTTAATCTCGTGGAACCTGATCCATTCAGTCGTTTTGGTAAACGTATAAACGAAAAAATCCAGTGAAGAGGGCGCAAACTTGACGAAATTGACGATCATGGTCTGTTTTGTATCAATTTCCGGATGCGCGCACAGCATCTGTTTCACGTCACGGGTGATAGAGGCCATTTTGTCGGCGTCATCATAACGTATGCCTATGGTTTCGTAGATGCGCCGGTTGCTCATGCGTTGTGGATTTTCCACGGCAATACTGGCGAACACGGAATTGGGAACGTACAGGGGGCGCTTGTCGAACGTGCGTATGCGGGTCAGGCGCCAGCCGATCTCCTCCACCATGCCTTCTATCTCCTTGTCCGGGGAGCGGATCCAGTCACCCACCTCAAACGGCCGGTCCAGGTAGATCATCAGGCCGCCGAAAAAATTGGCCAGCAAGTCCTTGGCAGCCAGGCCGGCCACAATGCCGCTGACCCCACCGAAAGCCAGCACCCCGGAGATGCTGTAACCCAACGCCTGCAATATGACCAGAAATGCAGTGATCAGGATCGATATGCGGATCAACTTGGCAATGGCGTCGGCGGTGGTGCGGTCAACCGGCGCGCCGGCTTCCTGGCGTAACCTGACGAAATGTGTTTCAGCCCGTTTCACGAACCTGGCCAGGAACCAGGCGATCAGCGCAATCACGCCCACCTCGCGCACCGGCGCGACGATCTTGAAAATGACCGCACCGGTTTCCCCCTTGACGATGTCTGCCGCCAGGGTGATGCCGAGCAGCCAAATCAGAACGGTAAGGGGTTTACCGGCAGCTTCCAGCATCGCGTTATCCCAGGCCATGCGGGTCTTGTCAGCCTGTACCATCAACCTGGCAAGGGTGCGTTTCTGGAACCAGTCCAGCAGCAGGGCCAGAAAAACCAGCAGGAAAACCTGAATTATCCAGGCTTCATTCAGCAGGTGCTGCCAGAGTTCAGTGAAAGAATCGAAGTTCATGCAAGTCTCGTAATCAAAAAACCGGGGTTATGACAAAACCGTGCTGTTGCAGCAGGGCCAGCACACCCTCCTCGCCGGGCAGGTGCAACGCGCCCAGCGCGATAAACGCCTTGCCACCCGCGAGTATTGTCTGCATTCTTTCGACCATCAGCCGGTTTCTCCTGCTGAGCAACTTCTCTGTCAACGTTTCGTACAAGGTATTGTCATCAAACGAGTAACGCTGGCCGTAGGCAGCCAACCCCGCCAGGTCACCGGCCGTGTACAGCGCGATCATTTCTGCAAAATCGCTCACCATCAGCTCACGGTGACATACGGCGTCCGTTAATAATCGTACCTGATCGGCGAGTGAAAAACTATTGAACAGTTGGCCCTGCTCCTCCAGGGTTTCGAGTCCCTTGGCGCTGATTTTTGCGTCCGTGGCGAGTTCCAGCAGGCGCTGGTCGAGTATGACACCCATATCTGCCGGGTAACTCATGGTCAGGTAGGCGGCCCAGGGTTTCATCACCGATAATTCCCGCTCAGTGATGTGATACGCGTGCAATAGCGCGCGGGTGCGTGTGTAAAGATCCGCAGAAATGACTTCGCCAAGCTGTATGTCATCCTCAAAAAACATCAGCGCACGCAACGTTTCGATAGCGTCCGGTTCAAACACGGCCTCCATGACAAACACCTCGCTACCTGCCAGAACGTCCCTGACCCGGTCCAGTTGCGCGCGCACGTGGCGTTCCGCAACGTGGATGGTGCCGAACACATGGCTGGGTGCGATGCCCTGTTTGCTTACTTGCCATAACAAGCCCTGGCCGAACTCCTGCGGCCCGGAGTAGGGAACGTCAACAATCTGCAACGGGCGGCAGTCAAGCTCTGCCGACAGGATAGCGCCGTTGCAGAAGGGCAACAGGCACAGCGCAAAGAAGCTACGACGCAATGCCGTCATCGTCCGGTTCCGGTTCTGCGTCCAGGCTGGAAATTTCTGCGGCGACGCGCAAGCGTTTCCCATGCCTGCACAATTCCTCGTAGGATGCCGATCTGGCGCCATGCATGCGGATCAGCCGTACCTGGGAAGCCGGATCAGCACTGACCTGCAACTCATCCAGCAAGGCCAGCGCCGCCGCTTGATTATTGCATACCAGCACCATGTCACAGCCGGCATCCAGGGCGCAACCGGCTCGCTCCGCATAACTGCCGGCAACCTCGGCGCCGGCCATGCTGATATCGTCACTGAAGATAACTCCTTTGAAATTCAGTCGGTTGCGCAATACCTGCTGCAACCACACCCGGGAAAAACCGGCAGGTTTCCCATCCACCCGGGAGTAAATGACGTGCGCCGGCATCAGCGCGGTCAGGCCGGCGTTGATCAAACGTTCAAACGGTATCAGGTCCGCCCTTAGAATAGCGTCGAAACTGCGATCGTCCACCGGTATCTCGTGGTGGGAATCGGCTGTTACATTACCGTGTCCGGGAAAGTGTTTGCCCACCGCCATCATGCCTGCCTTGTGCATCCCTTTCATCAGGTATTGCCCCAGGTGCGCCACCACGTCGGGAGAACGATGGTAAACGCGGTCTCCCAGGAATGAACTGATACCGGAATCCAGGTCCAGCACCGGGGTAAAACTGATATCGACCCCCAGGGACAACAACTCACTGGCCAGCAGCCAGCCGGTATCTTCCACCAGCGCCAGCGCCCGGTCTGCGTCCCATGTGTAAAGATCACCGAAGCAACGGGCGGGAGGCACACGGGTAAAGCCCTGGTGGAAGCGTTGCACCCTCCCCCCTTCATGGTCTACGGCAATCAATAACGGTGGATTACGCAACTCGTGGATTTCAGATGTGAGCGCGCACAACGTCTGCGGGTCTTGATAGTTGCGCGCAAACAGGATCACCCCGCCTACCAGCGGGTGTAACAACATCTCCCGCTCGTCCGCCTGCAACTCGGCGCCGCGCAGGTCCAGCATTATGGGTCCCAGGGACATATCAGTGTGTGCCTGCTCAATACAAGAGCGTCACCACTATACAAGCTGCCAGTACTCTTTCCAACAGGCGCAGAGTCGCCTGTCAGCAGAACACCCTGGGTTCGAAGTCTGTCCCGTTGATAATACTGGCACTGCTGCCGGTGGCCCGAATCACGAATAAACCCTGACGCTGCGCATACACCTGCACCGATGCATCCGTCTTCAGGTACGCCACCGCGCCGAGGATCTTCTTGCCTTTCCATACCGGCTGATATTCCGTGAACCTGGCCAACTTCTCCAGAAAACGCGTCACGTCCTCAGACCGTAACGTGGTCTTCACTTCCACCACCACCACTTCCTCACCATTAATGGCCAGGATGTCAAACTCATAGTGCTCGCCGTTGCGGCGACCACTCACCCGGGGATAAGTCGATTGGACTTCTATGTTACGCGCCTGTAACAGGGCTACCAGGTCCCCTTCCACCAAGCTCTCCACCAGCTTGCCCCATTGGCTGTTAAACAACTCGTCCGTTTTCTTCAGGCGCCGGTCGGTGTCCTGCATTTGCCGGTCAGTTTCTTCCTGCCGTCGGGCGGTGTCCCGGGCGTTGTCCCGGATTAGCCGGTCAGTTTCTTCCTGCCGTCGGGCGGTGTCCGCTATCAGCTTTTTGATCTTCTCCGTTTCCCGGTGTGATTCTTCCTGTTTCTCGGAAATAGATCGCAGGATAGCCCAGATCTCTTCGGGCGTGGCGGGATTTCGATGCGCTTCGTTTTCCATGAGGATAGTCTCCTTGTTTGTTTCGGTCAGGAACAGAGTAGCTCGCCTGTTGATCGTTGTCAATAACAACAAGTATTTTCCAATCTTTAATGAGACTGAAAAGGTCCCCCCTTCAGGCTCATTTCAGTATTGGAAAATACTTGCTGAATATTGTCGCGCGCACAACAATAAAACACGCTCTGACACGGCAAGCCGATCTCTACGCTGTTTTATCGCATGCGGCCTGTGGCGCGGGGTCGCCAGCAAGGATGTCATTCACCAGATGGTCCGGAATCAGACGGTTTGCTGGACTCCGGAAGTCGTTAGCGCTGCCTTACGCGAACAGAATCGCACTCGTCAGGGGTGAGCTTCCTGTTTCATGCAAGCTCGGGGCGGCTACCCGTCGGTGCCGGTGCGGGGGGTCGATTCAGGTCCGGTATCCGGCGGGATCACCGGACGCGGCCGGAATAGCCCTTCAATCAGGCCTTCCAAGCGGGAGACGCGTTCAGCCAGGGTTGCGATCTCCTTGCCCTGGTTGCTGATACGTCCGGCCAAGTACAGTGTCGTGGCAATATGCAGGCTGGCCAGACCGGCACCCAAGGTGATAATAGCGATCAGTTCAGCGGTCATACTGGCAGTATAGCATAACAAGGCCTGAATGCGCGTACTTACTCTCTCTTCAACAACAGAAGGCGAAGCAGTTTTGATACAAGAGGGCCGGTCCAGCATCAACCAATCAAAGATTGTCTAAGTAAACCCACTTGGAACCCACATACAGGGGAGGGGCTTTTACCCCTATATGCTACAACGGTTCAAGACCTTCCAATATGCGTTGAATTGCCTGTCAGCAGAACACCCTGGGTTCAAAGTCTGTCCCGTTGATAATACTGGCACTGCTGCCGGTCGCCCGGATCACGAATAAACCCTGACGCTGCGCATACGCCTGCACCGATGTATCCGTCTTCAGGTACGCCACCGCGCCCAGGATCTTCTTGCCTTTCCATATCGGCTTATACTCCGTGAACCTGGCCAACTTCTCCAGAAAATGCGTCACATCCTCGGGCCGTAACGTAGTCCTCACTTCCACCACCACCACTTCCTCATCATTAATGGCCAGGATGTCAAGCTGATAATGCTCGCCATTGTAATGACCGTTCACCCGCTGATGAGTCGATTGGACTTCTATGTTACGCTCCTGTAACAGGGCTATCAGGTCCCCTTCCACCAAGCTCTCCACCAGCTTGCCCCATTGGCTGTTAAACAACTCGTCCGTTTTCTTCAGGCGCCGGTCGGTGTCCTGCATTTGCCGGTCAGTTTCTTTCTGCCGTCGGGCGGTGTCCGCTATCAGCTTTTTGATCTTCTCCGTTTCCCGGTGTGATTCTTCCTGTTTCTCGGAAACAGATCGCAAAATAGCCCAGATCTCTTCGGGGATGGCGGGATTTCGATGCAGTTCGTTTTCCATGTGGATATTCTCCTTGTTTGTTTCGGTCAGAAACAGAATAGTCCGCCTGTCGATCGTTGTCAATACAAAAAATATAAAAACAAGTATTTTCCAATCTTGAATGAGCCTGAAAAGGTCACCCCTTCAGGCTCATTTCATATTGGAAAACACTTCGGGTTGACACCCTGCATCGCGCTGTAATACAATCCGTATTACGACACTGGGAGGTAATGCAATGAGTACTAGGACAGTCCGGCTCGACGACGATACGGAAGCAACACTGAAGATGCTGCAAAAACAGACGGGGTTATCCATCTCTAATGTTTTGAAGCAGGGGCTGAATTTTTTTGCAAAGGCGCAAGAGACGGCCGCCACCACAAAACCTTACGATATTTACCGCGCACTCGATCTGGGTCCGGGTGACGAGGGTGTGCCCCCGGCAACCGAAGCCAAATCTGCGGTTGCCAGGATAATCAGGCAGAAACACGGTCAATGATTCTCACCGATACCGGGCCACTGGTTGCGTTGTTCAATCGTACCGATGCCGCGCACGGACGCTGTGTCGACACCTTGAAGGACATTGACGAGCCGATTGCCACGACCCTGCCGGTCCTCACCGAGGCATTCCACCTGCTGGGACCGGCTGGGGATGGTGCCGCCGCCCTGATGGATTTCATTGCCGCAGGGGGCCTGAAGGTGATCTATTTTGACGACAACGCGCTTGTACGCGCCCTTGAACTGATGGTGCAATACGCCGATGCGCCGATGGATTTCGCCGATGCTTCACTGGTGACGGCAGCAGAAACGTACTCACTGCAAAATATCTTCACCCTTGACCGCGGTGATTTCAATACCTACCGCATCCGGCGCGGCCACCGTCACGTCGCTTTCGACATCATCGGGTAAACAGGGACTGACCCTGTTTTGGCGGCCAGAATATGCGATTATGGCGGTTCACACCTCTACAAAGTGATGGGACTGACCTACTCCACCACACCTTACGAACTCAAGTAATCCCTGCAGAAATACCCTGGAACCCCGGCAATTGTAGTGCCTACGGGCAAACTCGCCTTCAATAAAATCAACTGCTTAGCGGAATAAACCGTCGAAGTCGGGAACAAGGTCTGAATGCACTCCCAGCAAGCATTGACAACGATTGGCAGGCGGATTACTCTCTGTTCCTGACCGAAACAAACAAGGAGAATATCCTCATGGAAAACGGAGCACATGCCAATCCCGCCACCCCCGAAGAGATCTGGGCCATTCTGCGAGAGGTATCCAGGAAACAGGAAGAAACAGCCAGGGAAGCTGAAAAGCAGCGGAAGGAAGCCGATCGGCGGCAGGAAGAGGCCAACAGGGAGATGAAGGAAGCTCGCCAACGCATGAAAAAGCTGGAGGGGATGTTCACCAGCCAGTGGGGGACGCTGATGGAGAGCCTGGTGGAGGGAGACCTGATAGCCCTGTTGCGGGAGCGTAGTATAGAAGTACAATCGACTCATCCGCGGGTGAGCGGTCGTCGCAATGGCGAGCACTATGAGTTTGACATCCTGGCCATTAACGGTGAGGAAGTGGTGGTGGTGGAAGTGAAGACCACGCTACGGCCCGAGGACGTGGCGCATTTTCTGGAGAAGCTGGCCAGGTTCACGGAGTACGAGCCGGTATGGAAAGGCAAGAAGATATTCGGCGCGGTGGCGTACCTGAAGACGGATGCATCGGTGCAGGCGTATGCGCAGCGTCAGGGTTTATTCGTGATTCGGGCCACCGGCAGCAGCGCCAGTATTATCAACGGGACAGACTTCCAGCCCAGGGTCTTCTGCTGACAGGCAACTCTGCGCACATTGGAAGGTGTTCGCTCCGGTTGCTGCCAGACTCTTCTATCGAAATTCAGAGCAGCTAATTTCCGTCTCCTTCCTTGCTATGTGGAAATTCGACTCCTGTTGACTTTTGAACCTTATTTACGCTGTTTATGAAATATCTTCGTAAATTCTTTGTATATTCTCTGTAGGCTTCATCTGGAGTTAAAACGCGATGGACCCCCATCTGATCGATTAGAGACTCCCCGCCGATCAGTTTTAACTCACGCACCACATCGCTTTCTTTAAATGCGATAATCCACCGACTTTTTTTAGATGTCTTCATAAGAAGCACTTAAAAACTACGCTATAAATTCTTCATGTATAGTAGTTAGACAAGATTATTGCCAATAGTTTCGATTTTTTCCAGAAATCATCTACCGGGTATCCAGATACCGGAGAAATCAGGTTTAACTGCACTTCTGCTTCAGGTATTCCCAATCTTTCTTGGGCGCAGACTACATAACGGCAGCCGCAACTTCTTCAGGCTTTGTACCGATCTGCGGGATTACATTCTTGACAAGCCTCCCGCGTGGCCTTGTTTTTTTTAGTCATAATCGCGCACCTTTTAGGTACATTTCGTCACATAATACCACTTTCAATAAAAAATTATTTTTAGTTACGAGATATGCTTCCGTTAAGGAATTTCTCCAGGATGGTGGCAGGCGCCACGTGTGCGCCAATCCAGTCTGCCAGTCCCTAGGTCCAGGTGGCCTCGGCATAGGTGTAGTTCGATGCGCCCAGCACGGCCACGAACACCTCTGCCTCACGGACTTCCCCGGTTGCCGGGTTGATGACCGGCGCCCGCATCCCGGCATAATCCACGAACAGCTTCTCTCCGGCCCGATGCACCTGGCGCATGACCCGGTCCAGCTTGTCCGCCACGTCCGGTATTGCTGGCAGAACCAGGTGTACTGATACCCGTGCGGGTGAGTCTGGCGATACTCATGCCATAACAACTGCAAGGTGACGCCCGGGCGTTTCAACTCCCGATGAACGTCTGACCAATCGGGCATCCCGCAGGCCGCGGCGGGCACGGCCGGGACGGGCGGAAACAGCAGACGCTCCAGCGCCCCGTCATCCAGCTCAACCGCCAGTGGTCAAGTCCGTTAGGATGGCATCAATGAGTTACAATTAATGATGTCTCAAACGCTGGGACAGTAAGTGAAAAAAACCAGGAATTTCCTTTATATTATTCCTGCCGTTACATACAATGATCATATATCTGGAGTTCAAAGCTGCATGAAGCGAAAGTAGAATTCAAGTGGATAGGAGTTTGAATCAAAAAACCGTTATTTTCGGATCGTAGTAGAGATAGGCCATTTATACACAGTAATATCAGGATCAGAGATGATTAATGAAACCAAATTTCTTGAGATTGTATATGGGTCAATAAAAGTCGGCATGGTGATAAAGAAACCTAAAAAGGATTCTGTCATTCTCAAGATCACAGAAGGCGGCAATATTTACTATCAAATCGGTGTCAGCAATCAAAAGGCAGTGACTAAAAAAGAGCTATCTCAAACGTACAAAGCACTAAGAAAAGGATTGTTATCCAGATCGCATCTCTACAAAATAGTCACACCTGCAAAACCCTGCAATGTCACTACCATAAAATGGCTCCTCACAAATTCAGGTCTTGTCAAGGAAAATGCTGACGGTACATTGGTTAGGTGGCGGTGGTAGCATAATTATCTTTGAGACTAATATGATTTTCGTTTACAACAAATATTGCCCTTTTAACTAGACTGGATAGAGCATGCTCTGACAATCTCGTTTTAGGTAAATATTATCCGCCTGCTCCGTAAAAGACAATATAAGCTATGGGTTGGATTTGGACTCTAAAACAACTCATCCAGACATAGACCCGGTCCCCTCGAACAATAATCCGGGTGCAAGACGCATTAGCAAAACTTGACATTAAACAGCCCTCACCTGCCACATCTACGAAAGGTCCCGTAGCAATGAGAAATACAGCCTGAATATCATGCCATTGACCAACGACAGGACTACTCTTTTCATCCATATACCCAAGTGTGCCGGGACAAGTTTGGAAATTGCCATGGGCTATGGTCGCCGCTATCCGACACTGGGAGAATCAAAAACAGTCATGGAACCGGATTACGACGATTTATTCGGTGGAGGACTACAACATCTTTCAATACGGGAAACCGTAGAAAACTATCCGCACTGTTTGAGTGAGGTCAAGCTACGATTTGCTGTTATCCGACATCCGGTTGAACGAATCATTTCTGCATACAGTTGGAAAACGTACCGTTTCAACCACGCACGTCTGCCCTCCCCTAAGGTTTCGGCCGAGGATTTTGAAGACTGGTTCGATAGAATCCTTCCTTTCCTGGAAAACCACTCGATACTGGACTGGCCGTATGACGGTATGTTGAGCGCCGAGCACGCTTTCGATATCCCGAGGGTCGATGAATGGGGCAAGCGCCACTTTATGCCGCAGACTGGGTTCATTTATAACCGCGGCAAGATTGACCTGGATTTACTGATAAATTTTGAATCCATTCCTGAAGCCGGAAACATATTGAAAAAATACGGTGTCAATATCGAGGCCATCCCTCACAGGATGAAATCCATCAATACTGCTGAGATTGAAAAAAACATTTCGGAAAAATGCCGAAAACGTATTGTAGAACTGTATCGCCATGACATTGATCTGTACGAATCTTTGCAAGGCCATGCTTATATACTAACCACCAGAACCGGCGTTCGCGCCACCCCGAATACTCCACCCCTTCGTCCACTCGACACAAATAAGCAGATACCTAAAATGCTGTTCATGTACTGGCACCAGGGCTGGAAGAATGCTCCGGAGATCGTCAAACGCTGTGCTGCAACCTGGCAACAGCACAACCCAACCTGGGATATCTTCTTTCTGGATTCGGCATCTGTCTCAGAGAAAGTCAAACTTCCACCCGCTGTGAAGACTCTGAATCTGCCGCTCCCAGCGCTTTCTGACGTAATCAGGATATGCCTGCTCAAAAAATACGGTGGTGTTTGGGCAGATGCCACACTCTGGTGCACGCGGCCCCTGGATGACTGGATTGAAGTCGTATCCAACCCCAGCGGTTTTTTTGCTTATGACAAACCAGGTCCGGACCGCCCAATCAGCAGTTGGTTTCTGGCAGCAGGAAAAGAAAGTCGCATAGTTGATTTTTGGTATTCTGCAGTATGTGATTTATTGGCAGAGACACTTGCAGACTCGCAACGTGTTCCAGGGACAGCTTGCCCGATCAGTAGTTGGTTTCCTGTAGCAGGAAAGGAATGCAGAGTAGTCGATTTTTGGCATTCCAAAGTACGTCAACTCCTGACAAAGACACTGGTATATGCGCAACACGCCAACTGGCTAGAGAGAAGGCAGAAAAGCTGGCTGCTCGACGCAATGTCGAATCTTTACAAGAGTTACTTTCTGTCTCACCTGAAGAACGGAAACCCGTTGCTTCCAAGTTCTGAAAACTCTCAGCGGGGAGACTATTTCTGGTTCCACTACCTCTTTGGAAAACTGCTTGAGTACAACGATGAATTCCACCAACTCTGGGCATTGACTCCCAAAATAAGTGCCGATGGCCCACACTTTTTACAATTTAAAGGATTGCTGAAACCTGCAACGGCACGCACCGACTTCATAGTAAGAAATAGACTTTTAAATGTGCACAAGTTGACCCATCGAGTGCCTGTTTCTAAAAATGTCTCGGGGACTGTCCTTGATTCGCTTTACCGTAGTGGCACGCTATAGGACTGTTTTATTTGAAATCCTTCCAGAATTTCCGCACCTGCAGCCCGGTGTATGCCTCCAGCAAGGCAACATCGTCCTCGAACTTTTCCTTGAGCATCTGACGCGTATCAGGGGACATTGGCTTCTTTTTCAAATTCGCTCCCATCACCTTGTGATATATCCGCTTCGAGCGAAGATATAACGGCGTGGCCTTGACCAGGTTCTTGATTTTTCTGACAACCAGTTCGTCTGTCATCAACCGATTCAGGATGCGGTTTTTCGGGTAACCGGAAATATTCACATGTACGTTATCCGGTTCCTCATCGAATGTTTCAAGGCCCAGGAAGTCCAGGATCTTACCCGCTGCTCGGCCAGTTACAATGTCCTCTTCAAACAGCATAAATAATACCCGCTCAAAATTGTCCAGGTAAGCCTTGACCTGCTCAGCGTACAGCCCGACATCCACGTAACCCCAGCCCCAGGCCCAATGTGCGGCGAGCCGTTCTGCTTCGACCTCCAGGGCATCCTCAAAACTTAACATTTCCCGTCTTTCTCGCACCTTCATCAGGTAGTTGGAATAGGCGCGATCTATAGGGTTGCGCAAAACAATGATGATCGGAATCTGCGCAGTTATCTCGTCGAGAATTTTAGGGACGGCCTGTTGATGATAATAAAGGTATTCAGGTGAAATGTCGCCATGCAACTGTCCTGTTTTGGCCTTCCTGAAAAGTTGTCTGTACTCATCAGGGGTTCGAGTTATATCGTTTGCAGCGATTGGCAGGGGACCAGCGAAATTACCCGGCATGCAGGAGAAATATCGGCATTCCTTGCGCTGGGGAATAAATATTCCAGGATGTTTACTCAGTATCTCAAACAGCGTCGTCGTGCCGGCCTTCGCCGCTCCGACAATGAGAAAATCAACTGGATTACCTTGTTTCAAATTCATTTTTGGTATTGGTGGTGGTCTGTCACTCATACCTCTTACTCTCGACCAGAATGTGCAATCTTCCTGTACAGGCTCCGACGGGACAACAAGTATCCGTGCTTGTGGAAATAATAGTAAAGCCCTTGGACATGTTTCCAAAAAAGGGAGGAAAGAAGGGACCGGGTCATCCTGCGTTCCTCATGTACCACAACTGCTTCAGGATTATACACCACTGACCAGCCGGCCTGTTGCAGGCGCAGGCAAATATCGACGTCCTCCGGGCCATAAAATATGTGTTCGTCAAACAGGCCTGTCTTATCCAGGGCGCTACGGCGAATGACCTGGCAGGCGCCGATGACGTAATCGACCGGGCGAATTGTCTCATGGTCCCAATCGGTCATTTCTGCTGCAGCGGTGATTCTCCGGAGGGTTGTTGCCGGCAAGGGCAGGCGTCGGGCCAGTTTATCAACCAGGGTGGGGAAGCGTCGGCATGATAATTGTAACTCCCCGTTGGCGCTTGTGAGTTTCGGCCCGCATAATCCTGTTTGCGGGTTTTCTTCCATATAACGAATGAGGCGATCCAGGGCATTGGCCTGGACGACGGTGTCGTCATCCAGGATCAGCACGTATTTGCCTTGTGAGTGGCGTATTCCCTGATTGCGGGCCGGGGCAACGCCACGATTCTCAGGGTTGCAAAGCAACTGCACGTCGGGCCGGGTCTCGCTGATGAGGGCGCGGGTCTGGTCTTTTGAACCGTTGTCAACCACTATGACTTCGGACGAATACGCCTCCAGACCCCGCTCAAGCGAGGCCAGGCACGGACCGATATGCCGCTCCGAATTCCAGGTGAGGATGATGATGGAGACTGTAACCTGCTGTGCTTGCCTGTCTCCTGTTTCCGTTCGTCTATGTACTTCCATCAGGCTTGATCTTGCTCAGCGCCGTCATCCGTAACGGAAGCATCCGCGCCATAAAAGACACGCTTGATGGCCACCCAGACGGCAAGGAACAGCAGTTTCAGGTCCAGCCAGGGACTCATCGTTTCGATGTACTGGTTGTCGTATCGTAGCTTGTAAACGGGGTCCGTCCAGTAGCTGCCACGCACCTGGGCGAGTCCGGCAATACCCGGCCTGACCCTGAGGCGTTCGGAGAAGCCGGGTACTTCACGATTAAACTGTTCAGCCAGGGCCGGGCGTTCCGGCCGCGGCCCCACCAGGCTCATCTCGCCCTTGATGATATTGATAACCTGCGGCATCTCGTCCAGATGGAGCCTGCGCAGGATTTTTCCGATGCGGGTAAGACGGGGGTCATCTTCCGCGGCCCAGACCTGGCCCGTCAGGCTTTCTGCATCCTGGATCATGGTACGGAACTTGAGCACCTTGAAGTGCTTCCCGTTCCGACCCACTCTTTCCTGCGCGTAGAACACCGGCCCCCAGTCTTCCAGCCAGATGGCAAGCGGCACGACTAACCAGACAAGGAGCCACAGGGGGAAAAACAGGGTATAAGTTATGATTATTACTGTCAGGTCGAAGACGCGCTTGTATCCGTCTCGTACATCTGTGTTTTTATTCACGCTTGTCAACCAGGTGATTCAGGTACGGGGACTCTCCCCGGATTATGATGCAATCATGTTTGAAGTATGACCGTTCCGGCATCAATGTCAATAATCATGGAACGCGCAATCATAACGACAGCCTGCTATTGCCTTTCACCTGTTCCCGGTTCTCTTGCCAGCCATTTCAGGCCTGTTCTCAAGTAATGCCCCGCAGGCCCAAGCGCTTCGAAGGGAATGGTTGCGGCCGCCCATTGCAGGGACGCAGAACACATGGGAGAAGGGGCATAATACAGTGCTGCGATCACTGTCGCGAACCAGACAAACGCCTTCATAACCAATGTCGGAAAGTCCGGCAAGGCGATTGTGTGTGCCAGTTCTGTTGTCAACCACAATGCCGTGACCGTACAGACACCCACCCATAACGCCGGCAGCCAGCAGCGCATGAGACGACGCACACCGAGTTTCAACAATGAAACCGACAACTGCGTCAGTAACAGGTAAGCGACGATCTGCGCACTCACTATGACCATCACCACGTATTCCAGACCCCAACGGCTTGCATACCAGGCGCCGACTACAACCAGTACAGCATGCATGCCTTGTCGCCAGGCCAGACGATACACTGCACCTACCGCGCCGACTGTTGCAATATTGAGTACATCACATATCTGGAACAGAACGGAAATTGCAAGCATCTGAAGCAGAACGATCACCGGTTCCCATTGTCCGCCCAGGATGACCAGGACAATCTCCGGCGCGGCCAGGAACAGCATGACACTTAACGACAATGCCAGTAGTGACAATAGCTCCAACCCATGCAGGTAAATCGTCGCGAGGCGTTCGGTCCCATGTTGCCGTTGTGCCATCGCCGGGAACAGGACTTGCAGCAAATTCTGGCTCACATGGTTTTTCGGCGCCAGAACCAGCTTGTCGGCACGAGTGTAGTAGCCCAGCGCGGTCGCGCCCAGCCAACGCCCGATAACGAAGTGGCCACCCTGATGAGCGATGAACTCAAAAATCCTTGCCAGGGAAAACCCGGCTCCGGTAGATAGAAGGTCTGCCACTTCCTGCCCTGACCAGCGCGGATAAAGACGCACATGGGTATAGCAAAGCGCTATGGCCGTATGGACACCCCGGCAGATAATCTCGCCCCAGACCAGCGACCACACGCCGTAGCCATGAAATGCAAGGATGACCGTCGTAAATCCGTAGCCAATCGTGTAGGCCGTCAGGTCGATGACCATTAATTCCCTGAAGCGCAGATCACGCCGCAGTAAATGGACGGGAACACTCCCGACACCGTTGATGATGAATATGACTGACAAAACCTGCAGGACACGTGTTGCCGTCGGCTCTTGGAAGAATGCTCCGATAGACGGCGCAAGCAACCAGACCAGTCCCGTAACCGTGCTACCGATTATGAAGGACAGGGTAAAGCCGGTTTGGATATGACCCGCGCTTAACTCAGACCGCTGGATGATGGCAGGCCCGACAAAGGACTGGCCGAACCTGACTCCCATGATCATGAATATCCAGGCAATCCCGAACAGGCCGAACTCGGCGGGCGTGAGCAGTCGGGCAAGGAGCACCAGCACCAGCAGGGACAGGAACACCTTGATGAAGGAAGCCAGGTAAGACCATCCCAGTCCGCTGAGCGTGCGCGCGCTCAGACTCGGCCCCGGCCCACCGTTGCCGGTCATGCCGCGTTGCCTTGCAGTAAGGGGGGGTGTGTCAAGTTACAAGAGTCCGGTAGAGGTCACTCATTGTAGCGGCGGCAGCCTGCCAGGTATAACGCTCAGTAACCAGTTTATGTCCTTGCTGGCCCATGCTCCGGCGCAGATCTGCATCCGCCAGCAACCGGCCCATGGCATCGGCAATGGATGCTGCATCGGCTTCGGCGATGAGGCCCGCTTGATATTCGGAGACTTCAGGGAACTCGCATCCCGTGGTGATGACGACCGGCAAGCGCGCCGCCAGCGCTTCCAGTACGGCAATTCCCAGGACATCGGAATGTGACGGCAGCACAAACAGATCGGCGCAAGCCAGCGCGGCCAGTTTGTCCTCGCCGGTCAACAACCCGGTGAATACCGTCCTGTCCAGCAAGCCCGCCGAACTCAGGATAGTTTCCATATTTTTCCGGGTCCCGAATTTATCCGGCCCCACCACCAGCAGCATGAGATCCTCAAAACGCCCGGCGATGGAGGAAAAACTGTGCGCCAGTATATCCAAGCCTTTCTTGGGATGCAGTCGCCCCAGAAACAGCGCAACCCGTTTTCCTGTTAATTTTGGAAAGCGTTGTATCAGCTTTTGTGGAGACGCGAGACTGAATTCCTTAATACCGTTCGGGGCCACCACAACCGGGGTTTCAAAACCCAGTTTGCGAACCTGTTCTTTTTCGGTGCGGGTGATGGCATGCAGCGCGCCAGCCTCGCGTAACATTTTGTCCAACGCAAAAAACCGGTATGTCCGCTTCTTCAACGCTTTCTGCCGCAGTCCCCAGTCACTGAGTTCCCCATGAATGGTGAATATATATGGAATGCCGTATCTGCGGGCAGCGCGAACTGCTGCATAGGCGGGGAAATGCCAGATTTCATGAATATGGATAAGGTCAAAATCCGCCGCCCTGTCGCGCAGAAACCGAGCCAGCTTTCTTGAATATCCCGCCCAGGTGCGCGCCGGCAACCCAAACCCGGCATCAAAACTGTAAATGGGAATACCAGGCGTCGGCACCTGCCCGCTCCCGACCCGGTATCCATGGGTGGTCAATATCTCGCACTGTACCCCTTGCTCAACCGATGCCGCTGCCAGTTCCGAAACAGCTATCGCCGGCCCACCCCAGGAGGGCGACATACTCGGCGTAACATGAAGTACCTTCAGCTTCTCTCCGGTTTCCTGGCGCATAATCTCACGAGTTATCGTATTGATGTGCTCATTATAAACATTTCAGGAATTGACTGTGTGACCCAGGGTGTGGCTGATATAATCTGCTGATGTCCCATCGACGTGAGAAACCACCCCGCACCCCACTCCCGGCGTCCATAGAATCCCTCTCCCACGAAGGCAGAGGGGTTGCTCGTATTAACGGCAAGACCGTCTTTATCGATGGCGCGTTGCCGGGCGAGCAGGTCCGGTTCCTGTATACGCGGAAGCGGGGGCAGTTTGATGAGGGCCGGACGGTTGAGGTGCTGGAGCCGTCGGCTTTGCGGGTTGAGCCGCGCTGCGGCTACTATGGCATGTGTGGCGGTTGCAGCCTGATGCACCTGGACAGCAGCGAGCAGCTTTTACACAAACAAGCGGTGTTACTGGAACAACTGCGACACGTGGGCGGACTGGAACCGGAAGAGGTGCTCCCGCCCTTGTCCGCCTCCCGCTGGGGCTACCGGCGCAAAGCCAGGTTGGGTGTGAAATACGTTGCCGGAAAGGGCAAGGTGCTGGTAGGTTTCAGGGAGAAACACAGCAGTTTCATTGCCGATATTGATTCCTGCGAAGTCCTGCATCCGCTGCTTGGAAAGACCATCGACAAACTAAAGGAACTGGTGCATAAACTGTCGGTTTACCGCCAGATACCCCAGTTGGAAGTGGCGGTAAGCGATACGGTTGCCGCGGTGGTGATACGGCACCTGGCTCCCTTGACGGACAATGACAAAAGTATCCTGGCCGACTATGAAGCAAGGCATGCCGTCAGGTTTTACCTGCAACCCGGCGGTCTTGACAGTGTGCACTGCCTGTCCGGGCAAGCCGAAACAGGCTTGTATTACCGGCTGGACCATCACGATATCAGCATGGAATTCACGCCCACAGATTTTACCCAGGTGAATTTTGAACTTAATACCTTGCTGGTCGACCGGGTCGTCGAATTGCTGGACCCCGGCGCCGCAGACACGGTACTGGACCTGTTCTGTGGGCTGGGCAACTTTACTCTGCCCATCGCCAGGTATGCGCACCGCGCCATCGGGCTGGAAGGCTCGGAGGAACTGGTGCGCCGCGCGCAGCAAAACGCGCAGCAAAATAGCCTTGCCAACGCCGATTTCAAGGTATGCAACCTGTCTGAACCCGACACCGGCGCCGAGGTGAACGGCTTTGAGTACAACAAGGTGCTCCTGGACCCGCCCCGTAGCGGCGCCAGGGAGATTATCGAGCAGTTGGACCTGCAACGGGTGGAAAAACTGGTGTACGTTTCCTGCAACCCCGCGACCCTGGCTCGGGACGCGGGTATTCTGGCTGATAAAGGGGGATTGACCCTGCAAGCGGCCGGGGTGATGGATATGTTTCCCCACACCTCCCATGTTGAATCCATCGCCTTCTTTCAGTAGGGTTAAGAAAGCCCTGGACAAGTCCATCCCGGACTTGTCAGAGCACGGAAAACAAAAATATAATTTTTCTTTTCCTCACAAAATCAATGACATAAAGTCATTGATTTTGACGGTACATCCCTGTACCGTAGGAACCTCTGATACTTAATCAGAGGTTCCTTAAACCGATGGGCGCAGCAAATTACAAGATCGGCATCGATTTGACCCGGCAGGTGTTACAACTGCTGGGGCCGACCGGCGCTATCCGTGAGTACCCCGTATCGACCGGGAAGAACGGTATCGGTGAGCAGCTTGACAGCGGTTGCACCCCGCGCGGCCGACATAGCATCGCGGAGCTGATCGGGGCCGGCTGCCCGCCCGATACGGTGTTTGTCGGCAGGACGCCTACCGGCGAGGTGTATGATCCGGCGTTGCGCCGCCGTCACCCCGACCGCGACTGGATACTCACCCGCGTTATCTGGCTGCGCGGAGAGGAACCGGGGTTTAACCAAGGCGGCGCGGTGGACACCTACAGCCGCTACATCTATATACACGGCGCGCCCGACGACATGCAGATGGGTGTGCCGGGCTCAGCCGGGTGTATACGCATGCGCAACCGTGACGTGATCGAGTTGTTTGACCTGGTCCGGGAAGGATGTGAAGTGAATTTGTTTGAGGCCAGTCATGGGTGACAAGACCATTCTGCTGACCGGCGGGGCGGGTTATATCGGCAGCCACGTTGCCCTGGACTTGCTGCAGGAAGGCTACGAGGTTATCGTTCTGGATGACCTGTCCAAGGGGTTTGCCGCGGCAGTGACAGGTTGCGAGCTGGTTCAGGGCGATACGGGCAACAAGCATTTACTGAGGCTGTTGCTGGGCAAACGCCAGGTGGTAGCGGTCATGCATTTTGCCGGTTCCACCATCGTCCCGGCATCCGTTGAAAAACCGTTGAAGTATTACGAGAACAACACCGTCAAGTCCCGTAACCTCATCGAGTCCTGTGTAGAAGCCGGTGTCAGACATTTCGTGTTTTCCTCTACCGCTGCGGTGTACGGTATCCCGCAAGCCGGGCAAGCCACCCTGCAAACCCCTGCCGAACCTGTGAATCCTTATGGGATGTCCAAGCTTATGACCGAGGTCATGCTGCGGGATGTCTCCAGGGTGACGCCCCTGAGCCATGCCGCCCTGCGCTATTTCAACGTAGCCGGAGCCGACCCGCAAGGGCGCATCGGCCAGTCAACACCGGATTGTACGCTGCTGATCAAGGTTGCCTGTGAAGCGGCCTTGGGCAAGCGCAAGGAATTGCATATTTACGGCACAGACTATCCGACCCCCGACGGCACCGGCGTCAGGGACTATATCCACGTCAACGACCTGTCTGCCGCGCATATCCTGGCTCTGCAACACCTGGAAGCGGGAGGCGCTTCGACAACCCTGAATTGCGGTTACGGTCACGGTTACAGCGTCCGGGAAGTAGTGCGGGCGGTGGAGCAGGTGCACGGTAGTCCAATCAACGTAGTCGAGTCGGACCGGCGACCCGGCGACCCACCATCCCTGGTCGCGGACGGCAATTCAGCAAAGGAGCTTCTGGGTTGGCAACCGCGTTACGATGACCTGGAGTTTATCGTCAGGACCGCCTACAACTGGGAGAAGAATCCACGGTATTAAGGAATTGGGAATTAAGAATTAAGAATTAAGAATTAGGAATGGGGGGGTATTACGTTGCAGAGTACGCTGGTCCAACCTGATTAAAACATGAGAATCATTGATAAACAGCCGCCACAGGCCACACGTTCATTCCTAATTCCCAATTCTTAATTCTTAATTCCTAATTCTTAATTCCTACCCTCCCCACGCCTCAACAAACGCCGTCAGGTGCGGTTTGTCCTCCTGCGTCAGCTTTTTCTTCAGTAGTTCACAGGCCTCCCGGTAACCCTGCTCGGAATAGCGTCCGCTGATTAGCAGGTAACGCAGGTACACCAGATAGGTATTGAGTACGTCCGTTTCGCAATAATTACGGATCGCCTCGATATCGCCGGCCAGGTAAGTCTCCCACACCTTGGCGCCGGCCATGCCCATTTTACCGGGGAACCCCAGCATGGTAGCTATATCGTCCAGGGGCGCGGCGGCGCGCAGTTCGTAGCCGGCCAGCACATCCATCAGGTCGGTGTGGCGCTGGTGAAAGCGGTTAATGTAGTTGTTCCAGCGAAAGCCCTGGTCATCATCACCCGTCTCCCAGTACCTCGGCGCCTGTATGCCGTGCAGCAGTGAACGGTAATGCAGCACCGGCAGGTCGAAGCCGCGGCCGTTCCAGGACACCAGTGTGGGGGTGTATTTTTCTATACCGTCAAAAAAACGTTGCACCAGTTCAGCTTCGGAGGATTCCGGCGCGCCCAGCGACCAGACGCTGACGTTATTGCCGCCGGCCAACACTACCGATATCGCCACCACCCGATGCAGGTGTAACCGCAGAAAGTCGGAGGCGCCATCCGTCTGCTGGCGGCGGAGTTTGAACATGGCCTCGGCCGTGTCCTGGTCGGAGAGGCCCTCCAACCCGTGCAAACGCCGCCCGCCTTCAACGTCGGGGATGGTTTCAATGTCAAATACGAGGATGTTCAATCGGGGAATACGCTGGAGGAAAGATAACGGTCGCCGCGGTCGCAGATGATCACTGTAATGACGGCATTTTCCAGTTCGTCGGACAAGCGCAATGCGGCGGAGACCGCGCCGCCAGAGGAAATGCCGGCAAAGATACCCTCCTCATCTGCCAGGCGCCGCGTCATGTCTTCCGCCTCTGCGGGCGTCACATCGATAACCTGGTCCACCCGTTCCCGCTGGAAGATCCTGGGCAGGTACTCCTTGGGCCAGCGTCGGATGCCGGGGATATTTTCATCGCCCGCGGGTTGCACCCCGATGATCTGTACCTGTTCATTTTTTTCCTTCAAATATTTCGAAACACCCATGATCGTTCCGGTGGTCCCCATCGCGCTGACAAAATGGGTCACGCTGCCGTCCGTGTCCCGCCAGATCTCCGGGCCGGTGCCTTCATAATGGGCCAGCGGATTATCCGGGTTGGCAAACTGGTCCAGTATCTTCCCCTGGCCTGCCTGCTCCATCTCATCGGCCAGGTCGCGGGCGCCCTCCATGCCTTCCTGCTTTGTGACCAGTACCAACTCCGCACCGAATGCGCGCATGGTGCGGCGCCGTTCCACACTCAGGTTATCCGGCATGATCAGGATCATCCGGTAGCCGCGCATGGCGGCTACCATGGCCAGGGCGATACCCGTGTTGCCGCTGGTTGCCTCGATCAACACGTCACCGGGCTTGATATCCCCGCGCGCTTCCGCTCGTTGGATCATGCTCAACGCGGGCCGGTCCTTCACCGACCCTGCGGGGTTATTGCCTTCCAGCTTGGCCAGGATGATATTGGAAGTCTTGCCGGGCAGGCGTTGCAGTCTCACCAGCGGAGTATTGCCGATGCTGGAGTCGATGGTCGGATAAGCGGCCGGCGTGATTACGGACATGGTCTCATACCATTTCCCGAGCCATGATGATGGCATCTTCCCGCCCGAACCTAGCAGGGTAATACCCGGTGCGCAGGCCCACTTCCACAAACCCGCGCCGCTCATAAAAACTGCGCGCGCCGGAGTTTGATGCCCTGACCTCCAGAAACGTGGCGTCTGCCTGACGGGCGCCGGCATAGTCAAGCATGAACTTCAACAGGTGATCCCCCAGGCCCATACTCTGCCGCCCGGGGTCTACGCATAAATTCAACAGGTGCGCCTCGTCCGCGCCCAGGGTCATGATCGCATAAGCGGCGATCTCTCCATCCAGTTCCAGCACCCGGCAACAGTAGTTATCCCGCAGACAGCCCTTGAAAATGTTCCTGTTCCAGGGAAACGCATAGGCTGCAAGTTCGATCTGCAATATGTCGCCCAAATCGGCCTCCGCCATGGGGCGTAAATTCAGCCGGGGGTCATCCAACGCCAGTACGGCACTCATGTCTGTTCTTTATAGATTGTCATCGCCAACTGCAAATCCTGCCAGGATTTCTTCTTTTCCCGTGGCGAACGCAGCAGGTAAGCAGGATGGTATGTTACCACGACCGGAACAGGGGGGTCACCGTACTGGAATTGCTTGCCGCGCATTTTCCCGATCGGAGTTTGCGTTTTCAGCAGGTTCTGGGCGGCCACCCGGCCCAGCGCCAGGATCAGCCTGGGTTTGACGGTATGTATCTGTTGCAAAAGATAATTTTCGCAAGCCTGAACTTCCTCGGGCCTGGGATCGCGGTTATTGGGAGGGCGGCATTTCAGGATATTTGCGATAAATACCTGATCACGGGCCAGACCCAGCGCTTGCAGCATGGCATCCAGCAGCTTGCCGGCCCGTCCGACAAACGGCTCACCGCGCCGGTCCTCCTCAGCCCCCGGCGCCTCTCCGATCAGCATCAGGTCGGCGTTCACGTCACCCACGCCAAACACGGTCTGCGTCCTGCCCTCATGCAGGGGGCACTGACGGCACTCCGCTACCTTGTGTTGCAACGCGTCCCAGTCAAGCGTGGCCCCGCCTTTTTGCTGCGAGGCAAGCGCGTCTGTGCCGGGGGAACCAACCTGGTCAACCGCGCTGGCAGCCAGGGGACTAGCGGGGACAGGTTCCGGGCCTGCCGCTGCCGGGTTACGTGCTTTGTCTTTTGGCTCCCGCACCCGGTACACATCGATACCGAGGGCCTCCAGGTACTGGTATTGTCGCGCCGCCAGCCTCATACCTGCGGGTGTATTTTGCTGCTGAGCGAATAAGCCCGGTTTATCGCATTGATATAGGCTTTTGCCGACGCCGCGACAATATCGGTATCCGCCCCCCGTCCGTTGATCACGTGTCCGTCCTTGTTCACCCGCACCGTTACCTCTCCCTGCGAGTCGGTGCCGCCGGTGATACTGTTCACGGAGAACAGTTGCAGTTCACAACCACTGGAGACCAGGCTTTCTATGGCCTTGAATGCCGCATCCACCGGGCCGTCTCCCGTGGACTTGCCGGGGGTCTCGGCGCCGTCTATGGACAAGGTCAGTTCGGCCATGGGTATCTCACCTGTTTCCGTTACCACCTTGAGCGAGATCAGCTTGATCTTTTCCTCACCGGCCTGCATGTTGTCCGTAACGATGGCCTGCAGGTCTTCGTCATAAATCTCATGTTTCTTGTCCGCCAGTTCCTTGAACTTGACAAAGGCGCTGTTCAGCTCTTCTCCGCTGGAAAATTCAAACCCAAGCTCCTGCAAACGGCTGCGAAAGGCGTTGCGGCCCGAATGCTTGCCCAGCACCAGGCGGTTGGTGGACCAGCCAACGTCCTGGGCGCGCATGATCTCGTAGGTTTCCCGGCTCTTGAGCACGCCATCCTGGTGTATGCCGGCCTCGTGGGCAAAGGCATTTGCGCCCACCACGGCCTTGTTTGGCTGCACCATGAAACCAGTCACGTTCGACACCAGCTTGGAGCAGTTCACGATCTCGGTGGTATCAAGCTCGGTAGCACATGGAAAGTAATCGGCGCGCGTGCGTACCGCCATCACGATTTCCTCCAGCGACGCGTTGCCGGCGCGTTCGCCCAGACCGTTGATGGTGCATTCCACCTGCCGGGCGCCATGCATGACCGCGGCCAGGGAATTGGCCACGGCCAGCCCCAGGTCGTTGTGGCAATGCACCGAAAAGATCGCCTTGTCAGAGTTGGGTACCCGTTCGATGATATTCCCGATAGTCTCGCCGAACTGCGTGGGGATACTGTAGCCCACCGTATCCGGGATGTTGATGGTCGTGGCGCCGGCGGCAATCACCGCCTCGATGATGCGGCACAGGAAATCCACTTCCGAACGGCCCGCGTCCTCGGGCGAGAACTCCACGTCATCCGTGTATTTTTTCGCTCTTTTCACTGCCTTCACTGCGGCTTCGACCACCTCGCCGGGTTCCATTTTCAACTTGCGCTCCATGTGTATGGGCGAGGTAGCAATGAACGTATGGATACGGGCGGAACGCGCCGGCTTCAACGCCTCGGCCGCGGCATCAATATCCGCATAGCCGGTGCGTGCCAGGCCGCACACCGTACTGTCCTTGATAATCTCCGCCACCGCCTTGACGGCTTCGAAATCCCCGCCGCTGGCGATGGGAAAACCCGCCTCGATCACATCCACCCGCAGCTTCTCCAACGCCCGGGCAATGCGCATTTTCTCCCCGCGAGTCATGGACGCGCCGGGGCTCTGCTCCCCGTCCCGCAACGTGGTATCAAAGATAATTAATTTGTCTTTCATGGCCCTGCTCCTGAATCAGGATAAATCTTGCCTGTAAAAATGGGAAAAGTCTTGTTGAAAATATAAAGTATCTGCCCTAGCAGGGCAGGAGCAGCAGGCGCAGGGAAGCAACTGCCGGCAGGCTGGCTGAAACAGGATAGGGAAGCTGAAGTGAAGCCATATGTTCAATATAGTGCTTATGGGGAAAAATGCAAGGGGGAATATTCGTTTGCCGGTTGCCGTACGGGGTGGGCGCCTCTGATTATAGGCGCCCTTATGTCCAAAATTTACGTTGAACCGTGGGAGATGTGTGCTATAAACCATAAATATGTTGCAAAATCATCATTGATATTATATTTTGTCTTAAATACATCAAATACGTCAAGATATGCTTACAGTAGAGACGACACAAACCGATGCGCGGCTTGTCCTGACCAAGGCGTTGCTGAATGCGGGCAGGCATCTTGGCTTGTCCCAGGCGGACTTGGGTCAGGTGGTAGGCAGGGATCGTACTTCAATCAGCCGCGGTATCAGCGAAGCCAGCAAAGCGGGGGAACTGGCGCTGTTGTTTATCCGCTGTTACCGGAGTCTGTACGTACTGGTAGGTGGAAATAGCGGTGATATGAAACACTGGATGCATACAAACAACCTGCATACCGGTGGCATCCCTGCGGAGCAGGTGAAAACCGTGGCGGGACTGACGCGCGTTGTTGACTACCTGGATGCTTTACGCGGCAAGGTTTAACCCGGGTTATGAATATCTGGGCGGCCTGCAAGGAAGAGGTCACATTAAGTGCCATTGAAGGTGAGGCAATCCGCATAGTTGAGAGTCAGGAGCAGGTAGCGACCAGCAGCCTGGTGGACGGCCTTGCCGAGCAATCATTACTTGAGGAAATGCTTGAGCGGTCGAAACCGCCATTTCCGGCAGGCACGGAAGGATTGCATTA
The DNA here is from genome assembly GCA_965116585.1 of Gammaproteobacteria bacterium. Classification (GTDB taxonomy): domain Bacteria; phylum Pseudomonadota; class Gammaproteobacteria; order Eutrophobiales; family Eutrophobiaceae; genus JAAXHV01. Next base: position 1,157,480 of record OZ220714.1, read on the forward strand.
TTTGCTGGCGACACCTTTTCGTTACCCGCCGTTGTCCTGTGGCTCACGGTTCGGCCGGCGCCACGAACCGGGCCTGTTTTATGCCTCGCAAAAACTGGCAAGCGCTTTGGCGGAAGCCGCTTATTACCGGTTTGTATTCTGGTCCGGTATGGAGCAAGCGCCCTCTTCTTCCAGGTTTATCACGCAGCACACGGTTTTTGCCGTGAATTACGGCGCCGCTATCGGGTTGCAATTACAGCGGCCGCCGTTTGCTGCTTATGAAACACTCTTGACCGACCCGACCGATTACGCCATAACCCAACAACTGGGGAGCGTCATGCGCGTTGAAGGTGTTGCTGCATTCGAGTATGTCTCGGCCCGTGATGCAAACAAAGGCACTAACGTGGCGCTATATACTCCCGAGGCGTTCATGGGTAAGCAACCCTTGTATCAGCAGTCCTGGCTTTGTGAAACCCGACCTGACAGGGTCGTCTTCGCCAGGCCGAACCGCGTGTATCAATTCAGCCTGGAGACCTATCTGGTTAACGGCCAGTTTCCCCAACCGGTGCTTTGAACAATTTTCCGGAAATGTCTTTGTACGATCTCAATGAGTGTGTGCATTATGCGACCAACAGAAATAATCAGCTTGAGATTGTAAAAATTCATTTTTCTTATTTTGCCGTCTGCAGCAACCTGTTCCAAAACGGAACAGGTAGGATTTTTATCTAACTCACCTGATTTATAAATGTTGCCAATATGCTTGACTATGGCGGGGCGTTGTACATTAAATAGCTGGCGACTTTCTATTTGACCCTGGCCATAAGGGTGAATTTAAGCATTATGTCTGCCGATACGGGAATATGACAATGCTTATTTCCAGTTGCGAGTCAGCCCGAGAAAATGATCAATTTCCACAGCATTATTATAAAGTGCGATACCAACTCGAAGGTGGGGTTGGTGGTCACTCATGTTTATTTTAATTCCCTCTGCCTTGAGATCATGTCGAACTGCTTTGGCGTTTCTACCGTGTTGAAATGTGACAATTGAAGATTCATTGCCGGCAGGTGTGTTGATTTCAAATCCCTCTGATGCCAGGCCCTGGTGAAGTCGATGAGCCAGGCCAACCGTATGGCGCTCAATATTGGCGACACCTATCCCGAGAATATATTCCAGCGCCGCATTGAGGTGATAGACGGCGCCGAATGACATGGTGGCATACTGATATTTACGTCCATCCGTGTGGAGTCTGTATTGATGGTCACCCAGCGCCTCTGCCGCTTGGAAACCACCGGAACGGTCAGAGGCTACAAGGTCCATAAGTTCCATGCGTACATAAAACGGCGCCACACCGTAACCAGCCAGCAACCACTTGTAGCTGCCACAAGTGAGGAAGTCGACATCAGCGGCTTTTACATCCAGGTCCAGCATGCCTATGCCCTGTATGGCATCAACATAAAGGTAGCCGCCCTGTTTATGAACAAGATTTGCCAGGGCCCGCAGGTCCTGGCGATAACCGTTGAAATGTGACACCCAGGATACGGAAATTAATCGTGTACGTTCATCCACATGTGGCGCAAACATCTCTGCGGGAGTTGCTCCGTTTATATTGTGCACAATCCGTACCTCGATCCCGGATTGTTCTTTCAGGTGCTGATAAAGGACATAGGTGTTACGGTAATGAAGATCATCTATAACCACATTGTCACCTGCCTGCAGGTCCAAAGCCCGTGTGACGATGTTTTCACCATCACCGGTCGCGTAGAGCAGTCCAATCTCCTCCTGTGCTGCACCTGTTAATTTTGCAAAGCGTTCACGTACCAACTCTGACTCATGCAACATTTCCGGCACATTCGGCGGGTTGAGACCAATGGAATCAAGAAAGGCCTGCGCCGCCCCCAAAGCCTGCCTGGGTGAAAGCGCCGTATAGGCTGAATCGAAAAATATGGATTTCTCTACTCCGGGGAAGTCAGCGCGAACACCCAGAGGGTCCTGTGACGTTGCGCCCGGTGTTGCGGTTGCGGCGCCCGCCAGCAAAGCGGAAGCGGCCGATGTAGCGCCTATAAACGCACGACGAGTAAACTGCATTTTTACTTCTCCCGTGGTGTCAGGGAAAGAATCCTTTTGCCAGTTTCAAGCCCGACTTATTTACGGTTCAGGCCCTAACCTGTGCAAGCCAGAACCAAACAGGATGCTCCCTGTTCGTCATTCCCACCTCCCGTTCGTGATGAACGTCTCGGGCCGGGATAGTGTTGGACGTCAGGCCAGATCGAATTCCACCACAGCACCGCCGCTGCCGTACAGGGGGCCGTAGGCGTGGACCGTGGCGCTGTTGAAGTGGCCGCCGAGGGCGCCCAGGATGAAGGCGAAGTGCTTGAAGCCCATATCTACGCGGGCCGCGCCGGCATAGTCAGGGCAAGCCTTTGATAATGCCTCCGTGTCGCCCTGTTCCATCATGGTCAGGATCTTCCTGTTCCAGTCGTCTTCAGTGCTATCAGCTATCTTGTCATCACTGATGTCGATGACGTGGCGGTAGATGGAACCGGACAGACCGCCTACGCCGATGACCGCCAGTTTCCGGCCCAGTTCGGATGCGGAGTCGGCGGCGACCCGGCCCAGGGACTCGGTCATCTGCCAGTCGTGGTAGACGTTATTGGAGGTGATGGCCAGGGGTATGTTTCCGTCCGGGTTGAGGAAATTGGAAGCGACGATAGCGCCGGTATCTACCGGGAAGTGATCATAGTCAACGCCTTTGGCCTTGATGCCGGCCTCGGCGGTCTTTTTCAGCGCCAGTTCGGCAAATTCGACGTCGATCCTCATATCGAAAGGCAGGTCGCCGTACTCGTGCCAGTTCTCATCCACGTGTAAGCCCTGCAGGACGGCCCGGGTCTGCCATAACTGGTCCAGCACTGCGATCCACTGGGTGGAATAGATGGCGATCAGGTCCGGTTCGGAGGCGGCCAGGGCCTTGCCGGCGGTTTCCATGGCAACGGCAATTTCGCCCCAGGGCGGATTGTCACGCTGCACGTAGGGCAAGGGGGAGCCAGGTACCAGAAAGGCAGAAACGACGCTCATAGTTGGTTCACCTGTTTATTATAAATATGGTGAGGGCAGGGGCTGTTGCAATCATGCAGCTTTTGCCAAGCCGGCCTTTATCAGGTTCCATTCCATAACCGCATTGCCGGTGCCGATCACCGTACCGTAACCGTAGAGTTCTCCCGGCAGTTCCGGGTAATCCATGGCAGAGAACATCCAGGTGAAGGCGCCGGATTTCACCTCGGCAAAGGCCTCGTCGATGAACTGGGGCAATACCTCAAATACCTCGCCGATTTTGCCCTGGCGCAGCAGATCGATCATGCGCATGTCCCACAGGTAGCCCGCGTAGTTCTGCGGATGCTCCTGTGACATGTCCTCGGGCGGCACCGGTTCTTCATGGAAATGGTAATGGCACAGGGTATTTGACGCCAGCAACACCGCGCGCCGTCCGGTCTGTTCGATAGCCTTGCGGGTGGCCTTGCCAAGCACGTCCATCTCCTCCAGGCCCTCTTCCGTGGTCAGGTAATACGGTGAGTTATTGGCGGAGATGCCGACCACCGGGATATCCCACTGCGGGCGGATCATGTGCAGGGTGGTGATGGTGCCGTAATCCACGCGGAAGTTGGGGTTGCGCATCATTTTGGTCGTCAAGCCCATGTCCGCAGCCTCGTTACAGCAGGCCTCGGCCAGTTCCACGTCCACTTCCAGTTCAAATTTGTAGCGGAACAGGTTGGGGAATATGGGATCAACGGATTTGCCGCTCAAGTCCCTTACCCCCAGGAAATGATGCCCCTGCTGGGTAATCCAGTGCGGCGAATGCACCAGCAATACGTCCGGCTTTAATTCTTCCAGACTCCTGCGGGCATGTTCATAAGCCCATCTGAGCGGTTCCCAGCCGCCTTGTGAACGAGGTTCGTTCTGCGGCGGATTTTCACCGTAAACCAGATGAGGTGGGTGTGGGGCCAAAAATCCGGCAATGATCTGACCGTCATTCATATCGGCTCTCCGCGCTGAGCTTATTCGGGTTTGTAGGCAATGGCCTTGATTTCTATCAACAACTGCGGGTGCGGCAACTGGTGTACGGCCACCGTGGTGCGGGCCGGACCGTCATAGTCGAACACCTCTGCGTAAACCTCATTATAACCGGCAAAATCATTCATGTTCACCAGAAAAGCCGTTATTTCCGTGAGATCAGCCAGGGTTGCATCAAAACTGGCGAGTATATCCGCGATATTATCCAGTACCGCCCGGGTCTGTGCACGGATGTCCAGGTCGTAGGTGCCCATCGCATCCACTGGCTGCGCGCCGATGACGGTGTTATCGGCCTGCCTGGCGCTGGTGCCGGAAATAAAGATGTAAGCGCCGGCGCGGCGTGCATGAGGATATTTGCCTCGTGGAGTGGCCTTGCCCTCCAGTACTTTTGCCTTGTCTTCTGCCATCAGTCAACACCCAAGTCTGTCAATATAAGCCATAACTTCCCGCAAGGGCAAGGTCGGAGACACGGGTCAGGCCGGGACACTGCCTTCTCAACCGCGTTTGAAGTAACCGCGGGCATGATCAACGGTCTGAATGCCGCGGGCGTGTCTGCTGGCAAACTGGCGCCACATGGTCAGTTCAACGTCCGGCTGGAACAGCCGTTCCCGCTGCCAGCCACCTTCCTCGGCATAGTATTTCTGCAACTGCTCCCGGGCAAAAGCATCATCCACGGTAAAGCCCTCCACCGCCGGGACTTCCCACATGACGCGGCCGTCCTCGCCCAGCCAGCGTTCCGTCTCCTCCTCATCGTCCGTATGGATCACGCCGAACTGGAAATAGGTGTGTACGTCCTTGTTTTTCGGCACATAGAACTCGTAGTGGGTGCACTGCGGCGCCGGGAACGTGGTGACCTTGAGCGAGCAAGGCATCCACAACCCGACGGTGCCGAGGCGGATGATATCGGTCAACTGTGCCAGTTCTTCCGGGGATTTGCCTCTGGCCAGGGGCAGCACCAGCTCTTTACGTCCGCCATCCCGAAGCGGGATAGAGGCTTCGTGCTTGAATTCCGTTTTCTCCACCTTGCGGGTGAAACCCTTGGGGCCGTCCTCGCGTTCGACGTAACGGGTCGTATCCAGCACGGCTTCACGGGTGGAGGTGTAACCGTAGGACGTATGCATGCCGGCATTGATGCACATCTCCGACCAGTTGTGGATGAACTGGTGGCCAGGATCGTAGCCGTTTTCACAACCCAGCCGCCAATTGGCCTTGATATCATAGGGTTCACCACAATAGACCACGGCATTATCATCCAGCAGGCCGGGGGCGAGGTCATAGTGCAGCGGCGGCGGTTCGATATCACCCACAAAGACAAAGATAATGCCTTTGCGCTCCTCGACCGGATACACCTTGGCGCTGCACTTGCCTATCATCTTTGATTCCGGTGAACTCAATATGGTGCGCAGGCTGCCGTCCTCCAGGTCGAAGGTCCAGGTGTGGTACCAGCAGGTCAACGTCTCCTTGGTATAAAACAGCGGACGCGCCGAGAAGCGGATGCCGCGATGGGGGCAACGGTCTTCCAGGGCATGGACCTTGCCGTTCTGGCGCGTGATCAGGATTTCCTCTCCCAGCAGTTCAATACCTTGCGCATCACCTTCCCCCAGGTGGCGTGACAGCGCCGCAGGATACCAGTAGTTGCGAAAGCCCCATTCCGCGTCCAGCCACACCTGCCAGGGCTTGCGCGCCCGCTCCGCCTTGGCCTTGGCCTGTTCGACGTGGTCCTGGGTTTCTTCCAACAGGGTTCGGGTTATTTCACTCATGTCATCATTACCGACTACTTAAGCAGATAGCCCAGATGCGCCTTGTTGAACGCTTCCGGCTCTTCCCATTGCGGCCAGTGGGCGGAGTTTTCCAGTATGACCAGTTCACTGTCCGGGATCAGCGCCGCGCCCTGCTCTGCCAGGGGCACCAGTTGTCCCGGGTTGTAACGGGTCCATAATACCAGGGTGGGACAGGGCAACTGTTGCAGCAGTTCCGGCTTGTACCATTTCTCCTGTTCGACCGGGTCCAGCAGCGCGCCGATGCTTTGCTCCGCGATTTTTCTGATCACTGCGGCGCGGCCCGGTTGCTGGTAGATCTGGTAGCGCACTTCCACGATTTCGTCAGTCACGTCCTCATCGCGGTGCATGAGCCAGCGGATGCGCTGCCGGATCGCGTTGCGGTCCGGGGAACCGGAGGCTTTGCGACTGCGTTCCAGTAAATCCTGCAACTCCACTGCGCCTGCCTCGTCCGGCGGCAGCATCATGCCGGTGTTCATGACGATCTTGCCAACCCGGTCAGGGTATTGCAAGGCGAACCAGGCCGCGACGGTCGCGCCCAGGGATTCACCGGATATATGGGCCTTGTCCGCGCCGATGGCATCGAGGAAGTCTTTCATGAAATCCACGTAGCACTGCATGTCATAACCGATGTCCGGGGCATCGGTGTAGCCGTGGCCCACCATGTCGATGGCATACACGTGAAAACGTTGTGCGTGGGCCTCGATGTTCTTCAGGTAGGCTTCCGCGTGGCCGCCGGTGCCGTGCAGCAAAATCAGGGTCGGACCGGAACCGGCCTCAATGGCGCGCGTCTTCACGCCGCCGGCGTTGTAGTACGTCTGTTTGAATTCCACCCCTTGCAGGTGGTTCCAGATACTTGTCATTGTTCTCTCCAGTAAATGTGCGGGGTGCTGATCATCCCTCATCCAGAAACTTCTCGGCGTCCAGCGCAGCCATGCACCCGAAACCGGCTGAGGTCACCGCCTGGCGGTAAACCTGGTCGGAGACGTCGCCCGCCGCAAACACGCCCGGGACGCTGGTGGCGGTGGCATTGCCGCCCAGTCCGCTGTTGATCATGATATAACCGTTGTCCATCTCCAACTGATCGGCAAAAATCCCCGTGTTGGGCGTATGGCCGATAGCGATGAAGACCCCTTTCAGTTCCAGGTCGGTTTTTTCAGCGGACCTGACGTGGTTGATGCGTATTCCGGTCACACCGCTGTCATCGCCTGTCACCTCTTCCAGCACGTGGTCCCAGAAGATCGTGACGTTGCCGCTGCGTTCCTTGTCGAACAACCTGTCCTGCAATATCTTCTCCGCGCGCAGTTTGTCCCGGCGGTGCACCAGGATAACCTCACTGGCGATGTTGGAAAGGTATAACGCCTCTTCCACCGCGGTATTCCCGCCGCCGATGACCGCGACTTTCTCACCCCGGTAGAAAAAACCGTCACAAGTGGCGCAGGCGCTCACCCCTTTGCCCATGAACGCCTGCTCCGAGGGCAGGCCCAGGTAACGGGCAGAAGCGCCGGTGGCAATGATCAAGGCATCACAACTGTAGCTGCCGGAATCCCCATGCAGCCTGAACGGCCTGGCGCTGAGATCGACCTGGTTGACGTGGTCAAAGACAACCTCGGTCTCAAAGCGCTCCGCATGACGGCGCATCCGCTCCATCAACTCCGGCCCTTGCAGACCTTCCACGTCACCGGGCCAGTTGTCTACGTCGGTGGTAGTGGTCAACTGCCCGCCCATCTCCACCCCGGTAAGCAATACCGGCTTCAGGTTGGCCCGCGCCGCGTACACCGCCGCCGCATACCCGGCCGGCCCGGAACCCAGGATCAGGACTTTTGCATGTTTAACTTCAGACATGATGGATTTGATTTATCCGCAGATGACGCAGATTAACGCAGATGATAATGATTCGTCATTCCTGCGGATAATTCATCTTAACGTTTGTGCAATTCCCCTGCTGACAGCACGTCAGGAGGCGGTTGCATTTCATGGCCCCAGATCTTGGGGGAATTGTAGAACTTCGGTTCCCAGTCGGCATCGTCTATCAGGCGGGCGCCGTGGCCGTACTCGATCCACCAGCCCGAAGGAGAATAAATATAAAATGACATCATGTGGTCATTGGTATGCCGGCCCAGGGTCAGGGCCAGCGGCACCTTGTGTTCGTTGACGATGTCATAGGCGCGCCCGACGTCATTGATCGACAGGCTTTCGAACATGAAATGTCCCAGGTCGCCGGGCTGCATACCACCGACCGGGTTCATGAACGCCAGACTGTGATGGCGCGGGTTGCAATGCAGGAAAGTGGCCTCGATATCGTCCCAGAAAATGTGGTCGCTCAGGCGGAAACCGAGATTGTCCTCGTACCACTTTACCGAAGCTGACCGGTCAGCCGTTGCCAGCACTATGTGTCCCATACCCAGGTCGCCGGTATTGTAACCTTCCATACCGCGCCGGGGCGTGAACGGTTTGAAGTCCTGTACCGGACCAAAAAACATCTCCAGGGGGATATCGTCGGGGCCGTTCACCGTGAACAGGTCCATGACGGCGCGTTGTTCGCACAGTTCCGCACTGCCGGCTTCCACCGCTATGCCCTTATCGCTCAGTTCCGCGGCAAGGTTATCCAGGTCGCCCTGAAATTCCACCTCCCAGCCGATGTATTTCAACCGGTTGTGATTCGATTTATGCAGCGCCAGCCTGTGGTGGTTATCATCCATGCGGTATTGACGCAATGACTTCCCGCCGTCGGCGCGCTGCTCCAGGCCGTACACGGTATCCAGCAGGCCGTCCCAGGCATCAAAGTCCGTTACCTCACAACCGATATAACCCAGACCCTTGATTTTCGACATGCCGCATCTCCTCCTTTTGGAATACTCTTGATTATGAACAGTATCTTGCTGAATTCAATGGAGACGTACTCAAGTCCGTCCCCGCTACACAATGACATCTTGACAGGACAACAATATATCAGCTTTTGGAAAAATATTGGTGGATGGCATCAACCGCAGCATTGATCGAGCGCTCCCGTTCCTGCTCTCCCCAGGCCAGTCCCTCGGCATCGAAATAGACCACGTCCGTAATACCGATAAAGCCGAAGATCACGTTCAGATAAGGGCGCAGGTGATCCATATCCGTGCCGATCGACTTGCCGCTGCTCGCGGTACAGACATACACCTGTTTGTCCCCGCACAGACCTTCGAGGTCGCCATCTCCCACCCGGCGAAACGTCTTGCCCGGCCTGACCACGTAATCTATCCAGGCTTTCAGGCTGGCCGGCACGTTGAAGTTGTACATGGGGGTGCCCAGCACCAGGATATTCGCCGCCAACAACTCTTCCGTGAGCAAGTCCGAGGCAGCCAGCGCCGCAACCTGCCCGGACGTCCGGTTCGGCGCTGGGGTAAAAAAAGCGCCTGCCTCCATACCGTTGACCGGCGGCGGCGCCTCGTTGCCCAGGTCACGACGCACCAGCTTCAGTCCCGGCTCCAGCCTGAGCAACTGGTCAACTACAAGCTGCGACAACCTACGACTGACCGAATCGGCAGTGCGAGCGCTGCTATCGATGTGCAACACCGTACCCATGAGCACCGGCCCCCTGCTATCTCTTGAAGTGGCCCCTGGTGTGTTTTTCTTCCTGTATGCCGCGGCAATGTTCACCGGCGAATACGCGCCACATCAGGAGTTCGATATCGAAGCGGGCCGTCTGCTCCTGGTTCCAGCCGTCTTCGCTGGCATAGAACTCATGGATATATTCCCGCGCTTCGGCATCCTGGATGGTGAAGTCATCCACTACCGGGACCTTCCAGCGCACCTGGCCCAGGTCGCCTTCGGCCCACTCCTGTGCCTGTTGCTCATTTTCCACGCGACTCCAGCCGCATTGGAAGTAGTAGTGGGAATTGGCATCGCGGGGCACGTAATACTCGTTGTGAACCACACCCGGGAACGGCCAGGGATTGACTTTCAGCCCGCACGGCAACCACTCGCCGACCTCGGTGGTAAACGCGTGCTGGCCCAGGATTTCTATTTCCCTGGGCGACTGTCCCTTGGCGATGGGCAGGATCACGTCGGTGGCGCCCGTGCCATTGCGTCCGGGGATCTGCGCGGTCATGGACATATTGGTCTCGGCTGCCAGTCGGGTAAACCCCTTGGGGCCATTTTTCATCAGTTCGTAGATGCTGGTCTCCAATACGGCTTCCTTCTTGGACACCCAGCCGAAAGTCATGGGGATACGTGAATTGATGGAGAATTTCGACCAGTTATGGATGTAATGATGGCCCGGGTCGTAGCCGCCTTCCGAGCCCAGGCGCCAGTTCGCCTTGACCAGGTAGGGGTCTGCCACACATATCGCCACGTCTTCATCAAAAAAACCGGGCGGCACGTCCTGTTCCAGGGGCGGCGGCGGGTTCATATCGCCGACAAAGGTGAAGATCACCCCTTTTTCCTCCCGCACCGGATAACTTTTTATCCCTTTGCGGCCGGCCAGCGAGGATTCCGGGTCGTTCAACAGGCAGCGGATGCGACCGTCATCCAGGTTGAAGGTAAACGCATGGTGCCAGCAGGTAATGGTGTCGTCGGTATAGCACACCGGGCGCCTGGAGAAACGCGTGCCGCGGTGACTGCAACGGTCCTCTATCGCATACAGACGGCCGGCCCGGCGCAGGTACAGGATATCCTCCCCCAGCAGCTTGATCGCCTTGTGTTCGCCGTTCCTGATGTTACGGCTGGCCTCGGTGGGATACCAGTGGTTGCGGAAACCCAGGTCCGCCTTCAGCCAGTTGCCCCAGGGTTTATCAGCCACAGCGGGATCAGCCCCCTCAAAATCAAAATCCGGCACGTACGCGGCAGTGCGTTTCATCAGGTCCAATGCAATTTCGTTGAAGTTACTCATTCCTTAATCCCCAAGTTTTATTCAGTTATGAGTGGTGCAGTATAACATCCAGGATCGAGATAAAAAGAACGCATGGAAGCGCACCCCATGCGCTCTCATTCCCCGGCAAGCTGCGCCGAGAAGCGTGAAAAAAAATCGTTCGCCAGCTTCCTGGTGGTGGACGCCAGTAGCCTGGAGCCCACCTGGGCCAGTTTACCGCCCACGGAAAAGTCTGCCTGGTAGCGCAACCGCGTAACCTCTCCGTCCTGGCTCAGTTGCACGTCCGCGCTGCCCTTGCCGAAACCGGCGGCGCCGCCCTTCCCTTCCCCGCTCAATGTGTAGGAATGAGGCGCATTGATGTTGCTCACCCTCAGTGCGGTCTTGAAGCGGGTCTTCACCGGCCCGTATTTGGCCGTGATCAGGCATTCATAGCTGTTTTCCCCAACCGCCTCAATACTGTCACAACCGGGAATGCAACCTTGCAGGGTTTGCGGGTCGTTGAGCGCCTGCCAGGCTTCGGTTATGTTGCAGGGCAGTTGGTGTTCGCCTTCAATAATCATGTAGCTTGAATCCTGACTCTGGAAATGGCACGTCTGGTATTATACTGACACAGTTTTGATCGAATGTAATGGGGGCAATCATGAGCAGAAACAATCTGGTCGATGCGGTAACAATACTGCCACATACGGGCGGCCATGGTCACATCAGGAAGGGACAATCCCTGAGAATTATCGATGTTGAGGGACAACAGGTCGCGGATTTCGTCGCGGTGAAAACCGGCGACCCTACCGAGTTCCAGGATTGTGTCTATACAAGCTGGCATCACGGCCGCTATCAGTGGCGGGAAGGGGACACCATTCGCAGCAACCTGATGAACGACATGTGGACCATCACCCGCGACAGGACTGCCAATCATTACACCGGTGGCGGGTTCTGCTCCAATGCCGCGCGCAGGCTGTACCTGAATACCGGCGGCAACGGCTGCCGCGATACCATACAGGAAGAGTATCGCAAACTCGGGTTTGACGAGAATTACCTGCAATCGGTTTCCTGCTTCAATATCTTCATGACGGTCAACTACACGCCCGAGGGCGACTGGGTGATCGATAACCCCGTGACCAGAGCGGGAGATTATATTGAACTGCGGGCGGAGATGGACCTTACCTGGATGGTATCCGTGTGCGCCTGGCCGGAAGTGGTAAACGGTGAGCAACCCACGCCGCTGCGTTTTGAAACCTATGACTGACAACTGATATGCCGGAAGAAAAAACCATAAAACATAGCGATCTGGAGACCAATTCCGTCAAACAGTTCTACCTGGAAGACGACACCATAGTCGCCATCTACAACCTGGAAGGGAACTATTTTGCCACCAGCGATATCTGTACCCACGGCGAGGCATACCTGTCTGAAGGCGACATCAGGGGCGCTGAGATCGTCTGTCCTTACCACGAAGGCTCGTTCGATATCAGGACCGGCGAACCCATGGACCCGCCCTGTGTGATCCCACTGGAACGCTACCAGACCCGGTTGGGGGAGGACGGGTATATCTACATCACTGTTGAGTAATTTGGGAACCTCTGATTTAATCAGAGGTTCCCTAGGTCGTCTTGCTCAGCGTGGCCCGCCCGGGGCCCCGGGACCCCTCCGGTTCGTCGGCGCAGTGAAAATTCAATTCGATGATGACGCCGTCCGGGTCGTTCACGAACAACTGCCAGATACCGAAATCCTGTATATTGTTCTCCTTGTACTCGAGTCCCGAGCGCGCAAACTTCTCCCGCATTTCATCAAACCCGCGCGCCTTGATCGCCAGGTGATCAACCGCGCCGCTGCCGCGGGAAATCTCGCCATCAGGGCCCAATGCGGCATAACCGGCCATCAGGTGAAACATGGTCTCTCCCATCTGCAGCCAGGCGCCGGGGAAATCAAAATCCGGCCGCTCCACTTTTTCCATACCCAGCGCGTCAATGTAAAACCGTTCACTGGCGGCGAGGTCCCCGGTTCGCAATGCGACATGATGCAGGTCAGATAAAGGCATAAGTGTCTCCTCCGTTACAGGGTCTCAATCCTTCAGCCCGACTTCCTCACGGGTTCGGGTGCAGGAATCAATTACAGTATAGATAGCCTCCCTGACGGTATTCTCCAGGTCGGGTATGCAGGCAACACCCATGCCGCCCAGCCCCTCGGTAAACTCTGCGGGCATGTCTTTCTCGCCCAGCCAGGTGTAGCCGATACGCACCAATGGGAAGCCGGTGCGGTTGATGGTGGCGGCATCGGTCTGTCCCGCCATGTGCGGGGCGCCGGGATAGGGCTTGCCATGCACTTCCTGCCAGGCGCGCAGGGCCGATTGCACCACCCAGTGCTCCGGATCGGTTGACCCGGCATCACAGGTGACGACGGTCTCCCATTCCGCCTCCACGTCCGGGTGCCTGGCCATGATGGCCTGCATTACCTGCTCGAATTCCCGCTCCACCTCGGCGGCCTTCTGCAGCGGACTGGTGCGCACGTCCAGCCAGATCTCGGTGGCCGCGCCCGGGAACGCCGGCTTGTCCGGCCAGCCGCAACGCAGCGCGGCGATCCAGCCCTCCGGTTTGACCTGATCGCTGACGTGTTTTTCCGGGTATTCGATTAACCAGTCCTCCAGGTCCAGGATTACCTTCGCCGCGGGCACGATGGAACTGCGAAACCCCGGCACCCCGCGCGGGATGCCGGCATAGCCCATGGTCCCCCACACGGTGACCTTGAACCAGACCATGCCCGGATGTTCATAATAAATGTCATCCCAGGGTTTGCAGATCACTCCAAAATCCGCGGTGACACCGTGGGACAACAAGTGGTTCACGCCGTTGCTGATGCCGGCGTGGTTACGTTCCGGCACAATCCAGGGCATACCGCCGCCCGCGGTGGCGATGATCACGTCACCCTTCAGGCCGACCTCCGCCTCTACCACACAGGTCAACGCCTCGGTCAGCAGCGCGACCATGGATTTCGGGTTGGAAGAACCCAGGCCGATCACCAGGTCGCCGTCGATATACGGTTCCGGGCGCATATCGGCCCGGTGCTGCGGTCCGGCATGAGGAGTATCCAGTTCCGGGTCGCCTTCCAGCAAGGTATCGACAGGCGCATACAACATCAGCGTGGGGCCTTCCCCCGACCCTTTAACCCGGCCGTAACAGTTACCGGAAATATCAGTGACAGGCTGGTAATGCGCCTTGATGCCGACACTGTTCAGGTAGTCGGTCATGAATTCACAGGCTTCCCGCTCGGCCCCGGTGGGGCTATGTTTGGCAGTCAGGTCAAACACCAACTGCTTGAGCCGGTCCAGGTCGATTTTGTCGCAGGCTGCCTCGTACCATTGGCGCTGTTCCGGGCTCAATGGGAGGTCTTTGGTTGTCAAGGTTGTCATTTGCGTTCTCCTTCAGGGTTGTTCTATGTTGTAATTCGCCAAAGCCTGCAAGTACGCCGCATAGCCAAATAACCGCTCATCCTCCCGCCTGTTGCAGACCAGTTGGACGCCGATGGGCAGGCCGTGTTCGCCTCTGTTCAATGGCAGATTCATACAGGGGGTTTGCAGGAAAGTCCAGATGCGGTTGAACATGGGGTCGCCGGTGTTGTGCAGGCCGGCGGGGGCTTCCCCTGCTGCGCTGGGGGTGATGATCAGGTCTGCCCGGGAGAAGACGTGGGACAGGAAGCGTTCTCCCCTGGCCTGGGCGTCCGGCAGTCTGGTTTTGAACGACTCATCCACCCGGCGGCCTTCTGTCACCAGGTTGATGGTTTGCGGGCGTACCTGGTCCGGGTATTGATCGGTGATGTGTCCCAGTGAGACGGCCGCGCCCTGGGCCAGGTATGCTTGCTGGACCTCCATCAGTCCTTGCAGCAGGTCTTCGTCAGGTTCAATCACGTCAATGCCTGCCTGTTGCAAGCGGCGGGCAAAGTCGAGAATGCCTTGTTGCGCCTGCGGGTCGGCATCGGCCCAGGCCGGAGTGCGTACCAGGGCGACCGTGGCCGGTTGGATGGCGGACGGCGCTTCGATGTTCTCCCCGCTCAGTACGCCGTGCAGCAGGGCGAGGTCCTCCGGAGAACGGCTGAACGCCCCCAGCGTATCCAGTTCCGGCGCCAGGGGATGGATGCCGGTTGAAGAATATGCGTTGTAGGTGGGCTTGCAACCGAAGACGCCGTTAAAACTCGCCGGCCGGATGATAGAGCCGGAAGTCTGCGTACCCAGCGCGAGCGGTACGTGAAAATCAGCCACTGCCGCGGCGGAACCGCTGGACGACCCCCCCGGAGTATGCGCCGGGTTATGAGGGTTGGCGGTTTTGCCCGGCGCATAGAAGGCAAACTCCGTGGTAACCGTTTTCCCCAGTATCACCGCGCCGGCCTGGCGCAACAGGCGGATGCACGCCGCATCCTCTTCGGGATAATGCCCCTGATAAACCCGGGAGCCGTAGCAGGTAGGCATATCCGCCGTGTTGATGATGTCCTTGACGCCGACGGGAATACCGTGCAGGGGCGTGGTCGCGGGTCGTTTGTCACAATCCCGGGCCTGGGCTAGCGCCTGCTCCGGGTCCAGCCAGGCCCAGGCGCCGACCCGTTCCTCACGCGCACGGATACGCGCAAGACAGGCCGTGACCAGTTCTTCCGAGGTGAACTCACCCCTGGCAATGCCTGTTGCTGCGGCAATCAGGTCAAGTTTGTGTAGATTAAGCATCAATTCGCGGGCAAAATTCCTGTATGATCCTGCTTTCTTCCAGTCTATAATGCCTTACTGGGGTAATATCTCAAATCCATAACACTAACGGAGCTTGTAATGAAAAAAATCTCAATCATTTTAGCATCAATGGTATTGATCATATCAGGTTGTGGCGGTGACGGCGGCGAAGCGCCATCCGCTCTCGAGGTCAAAAAATCCATGCAGATCAATGCCGGCCTCGACGCTGTCTGGGCTTACGCCGGCGACTTCTGCGCCATCGCGGTGTGGCATCCCGCGGTTGAAAACTGTGAAATAGTTGAAGAAGACGGCACCACCTACCGCATGCTCACTCTGGGCGACGGCGCACAACTCAAGGAGCGGCATGACGGCGATACCGAGAACGGGTATTCCTACACCATCGTCGAAGGACCGCTGCCGGTCAAGGACTACAGCTCAACCTTCCAGGCCGAAGGGGATGCGACCAGCGCCACCATCAACTGGTCCTCAACCTTCATGGCCGCAGGTGTGCCGGATGACGAGGCCGTAGGGATCATTACGGGTATTTACGACGGCGGCCTGTCCACCATCGCGGGTAACTTCAGCGAATAGCAGTACTACCGGAGGAAGGGCGCCCTGCCCTTCCTCCGGGGTTTGTTGTTGTACTTTTCTCTGTCCCGGCCATCTCCCCCTCGTCGTTCCTACCTGCGTTGGCTACTGTGTGGTTTCCTGCCTGTGCGGGGTGGGGGGTATGGATAGCAGGCGGCGCAGGTCTTCGAGGATGATGACGTTTACCGGGATCATGACCAGGGTGATGAGGGTTGCGAACAGGATGCCGAAAGCGAGGGAGATGGCCATGGGGATCAGGAACTGTGCCTGTACCGATTTCTCAAACAGCAGTGGCAGCAGGCCGAAGAAAGTTGTGAGGGAGGTCAGTAACACCGCCCTGAAGCGGGCTACGCCGGCGTTCAGCACCGCATCCAGCGTGGTCTTGCCCTGGGCTTTCTGCTGGTTGATAAAATCCACCAGCACCAGGCTGTCGTTCACCACCACGCCGGTCAGCGCCATCAGGCCCAGCATGCTTGGAAACGTCAGGTCGCGCCCCATGAGCCAGTGTCCCCAGACTGCGCCGATGATGCCGAAGGGAATGACCGACATCACGATCAGGGGCTGGATATAGGATTTCAACGGCAAGGCCAGCAACATGTAGATGACAAACAGGACGGCGATCATCCCCCATTGCAGGCTGGCAAAGGACTGGCGCTGTTCCCTGGCCTCGCCTTCCAGGGTGTGGGTGACGCCGGGATAATTGTGCAGCAGCGTTTGCAGGTATTCGTCCAGGTCTGCTTTCAACACCGTCATGTTGGTCTGGTCCTTGTCGATATCGGCGGTAACGTTCATGGTGCGGTAGCGGTTGATGCGCTTGATCGCGGACGGCCCTTTGCCCGGCGTCAGGGTGGCTACGTGCGCCAGTGGCACCCGCCTGCCGTCCGGCGTGGTAATCAGGTACTCATCCAGTGTGGACGTGGCGCTGCGTTCTTCCCTGGGCAGGCGCACGATGACGCGGATGTCGTCACGCCCGCGCTGGATGCGTTGTGCCTCAAACCCGCGAAATGCCTGGCTGACCTGACTGGCAATGGCCGCGCGGGTCAACCCCAGCACGTGCCCTTGCGGAGTCAGTTCAATCTGAATTTCTTCCTTGCCGTCGGACAGGCTGTCTGCAATATCGAAGACGGTGGGATAGGTGGCCAGGCGTTGTTTGACCTTGTCGCCGATCTCTGCCAGGGTCTCCAGCGAATGGGCGCTGAACTGGATGTTGATCGGGTCGCCGGTGCGAATCAGTTCGGCGCGATAAGTCAGGGACTCAGCCCCGGGGATGACGCCGACGGTCCGGCGCCATTCCCGCAGCAGGTCGTTGGTACTGATGTCCGTCAGGCGCTCGTCGGAAGCCACGGTCTCGACCATGACCTGGCCGCGATTGTCGCCGCCTCCCTGAGCGCGACCGGAAGGAGTGTCTCCCATCGAAATGTTTGCCGAACCGCTGGTGGACAAGATATTGCGTATCAGCGGTTCTCCACCTTCCCCGTCAGGGTATTTCTGTTGCAGGTCAAATGCCGCCTGGGTGATGCGTTGCATGTGCCTGTCGGTGACTTCAAACGGGGTGCCGGCCGGCATGGTCAGGTTCACGACGGCTACGTCCCCTTCAACGCGTGGAAAAAAAACGAATTTTGCCCAGCCGCTCAATACCAGCGCCAGCGTAATCAGCAGGATACCCAGGAAGGTAGAGATGACCGAGTAACGGTGTGACAGGGCAAAACGCAGTAGCGGCTGGTAATACTCCAGTATGCATCGTTCAAAGCCGTCGGCAAAACGCTGCTGAAAGCCGCTGAAGCCCGTCAGCGCAGCGCCGTTCTGGCGCACCCTGACGGTTTTCAAGTGCGCGGGTAACACAAATTTCGACTCGATCAGGGAAAATATCAGACATGGAATCACCACGGCAGGGATCGCGCCCATGAAATCACCCATGCGCCCTTCCACAAAGGCCAGCGGACTGAAGGCTGCAATGGTCGTGAGGATGCCGAAAGTGACCGGCACCGCCACCTGTTTGGTCCCCTGTATGGAGGCTACCAGGGGGTCATCTCCGCGGCGCAGGCGCGAATAGATATTCTCCCCGGTGACGATGGCGTCGTCCACGACAATGCCAAGTACCACGATAAAGCCGAACAGGCTGATCATATTGATGGTGACGCCAGTGAGCGGCATGACGATCAATGCACCGAGAAAACTGGCGGGAACGCCGATGAAAACCCAGAGCGCCACCGCCGGCCTCAGAAACATCGCCAGCAACAGGATCACCAGGATGCCGCCCTGTATGCCATTGTGCAGCAAGGTGTTAAGACGCGCTTTCAGGTACAGCGACCTGTCATTCCAGTAGCCCAGGGTAATGCCTGCCGGCAGTCCCGCCTGTTTCCCCGCGATGTAACGCTTGGTCTTGTCGGCAATATCCATCACGTCCTGGCTGCCGATGCGGTAAACCTGGATTAAGGCGGCAAACTCGCCGTTGAAGCCGGCTTTCAGCAGCACTTCCTGAAAACCGTCATCGACCATGGCAACGTCGGCCACGCGGATGATACTGCCGTCCGGATTGGTCTTCACGACGATGTCTTCAAATTCCGCGCGCCGGTAAGCCTGCCCCTTGGAACGGATGAGCACGTCACCCCCATCGGTGCGCACGTTACCGGCAGAGATGTCCAGTGAACTGCGTTGCACCGCCCGGGCAATGTCCGCCAGGGTCAGTTGGAATTCACGCAAACGATCCTGGGATGCCTCGATACTGATTTCATATTGCCTCACCGCATCCAGTTGCACCTGGGTAATACCGTCCACGCGCAGCAGTTCATCGCGCACCTGTTCGGCAAAACCGCGGATTTCCTCTTCGCGGTAGTCCCCGGCAACCACCACCGAGATCACTGCACGCGTGCGTTGCGCCAGACTGACCACCGGTTTCTCGGTATCGGCGGGGAACGTATTGATGGCGTCGACCCGGTTCTTTATGTCATTGAGCAACTCCCGCGGGTCATAATCGGAATCCACTTCTATGCTGACAGTGGTGCCGCCTTCAACGGAACGGCTGACAATCTGGTCGATGCCTTCCAGGTCCTGCACCGCCTCTTCAATACGGATGGCGACGCCCAGTTCCATGTCTTCCGGGGTGGCGCCGCGCAACGGCACCGATACGCTGATGATATCCGGTTCGGTTTCCGGAAACATGTCCAGCAGCAACGAGTTATTAAGTGAATAAAGCCCGCTGATAATGATGCTGAACAGCAGCAGGTTGGCAGCTACGTGATTTCTGGCAAACCAGTCAATCATACCTGATCAATTATACTTTATTGGCGCGTTGTTGCGTATCCGGGGACAGGACACGCGCAGCCCGGGCCGGTTGTTTCGAGACCGTCACACCTATCCCGGAGGTAACCTGTCCCAGC
Source organism: Gammaproteobacteria bacterium (assembly GCA_965116585.1). GTDB lineage: Bacteria > Pseudomonadota > Gammaproteobacteria > Eutrophobiales > Eutrophobiaceae > JAAXHV01. The sequence goes on from OZ220714.1 coordinate 1,176,827, forward strand.
GGTGTCAACACCAGCAGTTCACCTTGCTCCAGGCCGCTGCCAATCAGCGCCTCGGTCTGGCTCTGCCAGGCGATCTCAATGTCACGCCGCTGCAGTATCCCGTCTTCCACGGTATAAACATACCCCCCCTGGTAAATCGCGCCGGTCGGGATTAGCAGGGCGTCCTGCAGCAGTGCGCCCTCCACTTCGGCAGTGACGTACTGGCCTATCTTCAACGGAGCCCTGTCGCGCGCCTGAATTCCAAACGGATCATCTATCTGCGCCACCACGTGCAGTTGCCGGGCGCGCTCGTCGATGGCGCCTTCGGTACGCACCACCCGGCCATGCCAGCTTGACCCACCGCCCAGTTCGGAGCGGACCGTCACCCGTGGGGCGGGAGGCGCTCCTGCCATATCAAACCGGTAGTTCTCAGGCAGGTCGATGAACGCCAGGTCGCGGTTACGCAGCGGCAAGCGCACCTCAACGTAATCCACTGCGTAGATCTCCGCCAGCGCCGAGTTTTTGTTCACCACCTGTCCCTGGTCCACCAGTTTGTTCATCACCCGTCCCGCGTAAGGCGCCATGACGCGGGTGCGTTCCAGTTCCAGGCGCGCCTTGTCCAGCGTGGACTGCGCCGAAGCCACGCGCGCCTCGGCCGCGGCCAGTTGCGGCTGGCGCAGCACCAGCGCCGGCGCGTCCCCCTGGTTACCCAGGCGTTGCCAGTCTTCCAGCGCTTGCGCGGCGCGGGCCTGTTCCTGGATCAATGTCTGCCTTGCATCCAGCAACGACCCTTCAGCGATTTTTACATTGGCCCGGTAGTCGCGCCGGTCGATGTTGAGCAGCACGTCGCCTTTCTCGAAAAAACCACCCGTTCTCAGGCTGTCGTTAATGGAAGTAATCTCACCGAAGACCTGCGCCACCAGCATGCTCCGGGTGCGCGGTTGCACCGTGCCGTAGCTCTGCAAGGTCATCCGGTACGGCCGCCTTTCCAGTTCCAGCACGTCCACGGTCAGTTGCGGCCCTGCCGGCGCCTGGTCACGCTCCGCCTGCGGCGGGTTGTACAGAATCAGGTAAGCCAGACCGCCAAGTACGGTCAGGATAGTGATGGGGGTCAGTATTCTCATTATTTCCGCGCGAAGTCGCCACCGAGGGCCAGGTAAAGGGTAATACGGTTCTGCAAAAGCTGGTTACGTAATTCGATGATCCCTGATTGTATATCAAAAGCACGGCGCTGTGCTTCCAGCACCGTTGTATAAGGGACCAGGCCGCGCCGGTATTGTTCAAACGCCAGGGCCAACCCCGCCACAGCATTCTGTTCCGCATCCAGGATAACCCGGTAGCGGGTCTGTAATGAACGGCTGCGACTGAGGGCGTTTTCCACCTCGGAGAACGCCTGGTAGAGACTGTCCAGGTATTGCTGCTCAGCCTGGACCAGGCGCGCCCGGGCCTGTTGTTCCTGCGCTTTCAGCCGGCCCGCGTTGAACAGCGGCTGGGTCAGGTTGCCAAGTATCGACCAGGCCAGCGGGGTGCCGTTCAACAAGCTGCCGAGATCATCCGAGACGTCACCACCGGACGCTACCAGCACCAGGCGCGGGAAACGCTGCTTGTGCGCAATCGCAACCGCCGCATCGCTGGCCAGCAGGTTGGCCCAGGCCTGTTGCAAATCCGGCCGGCGAGTGATGAGTTCCGACGGCAGGCCGGCGGGGACGGGGACCTCGATAAGCGGTAACCTCGCGTCGGTTTCCAGGTTACCGTCCGGGTAAGCGCCCAGCAGCAATTGCAGGGCGACCCGGCTTTCCGACAGCGTCTGTTCCTGTGCGGCGATGCGGGCGCGTTCCTGGTCGGCGTTGGTGCGGGCCAGATAAACGTCCAGCGCCCCGGTCAAGCCCTGGTTGTAGGCGCTTTCGATGATATCCAGGTCTTCCTCCAGGTTTGCCAACCGTTCGCGCAGCAAACCCAACAATTCCCCGGCGCCGATCACGTTAAACCAGGCCCGCGCCACCCGGGAGGCTACCTGGCGACGACTGTCCTCATAACGGGCCTGCGCGGCCAGCAGGTTCAGGCCGGCTTGCCTCTCCACGTCCCGCAGTTTGCCCCAGGCATCGATTTCCCAGGTCAGGTCCGCGCCCAGTTCAAAATTGCTGGAAGTGCGCGTGATCCCGAACTGGTTACTGATGACACGCCGCCGCGAGGGGTCAAACGCCAGCGACAACTCCGGGAACCGCGCCGCACCACTGACGGTAACGGCCTGCTGCGCGGCATCGACCGCAGCGGCCTGCTGCGCCAACTGGTAATTGCGCGCCATGGCCGTCTCCACCAGCCCATCAAGTTCCGCATCCCCCAGTTCCGCCAGCCAACCGTCCTGAACGGCATCATATTCAGCCACCCCACGCCAGCCTTCCGGCAGGTCCTGTTCCCTGACCTCAGGCGAGATGGCAGAGACCGCGCAACCGGCGAGCAGCAGAGCCGCGCCCAAGGCTGACAGTAGCGAAATAATTTTTTTCAGCGCCATACCACACCGTTCAAAACAAACAGAGCTTATTGTAACTGTATTGACGTAGAATAGCCGGGTGAATATGAGCTATACCGCAATCATTAAACAGCAGGATAACTGTTGGATAGGCTGGGTTGAAGAAGCACCAGGTGCAAACTGTCAGGGATTATGCCAAATCGGTGAACTCCAGGCGCGTTCCTGGATGGTGGGGGCGACGTCTGTGAACGGTTGTTTGCCTCCTCGCAGGGTTTCCCAGGTGGTCCAGCGGCAACTGGGGTTTTCCAGTGTTCTCAGGTAGTAGAAGGCGGGTCGGTGGGCGTCGAAATCCGGGTCGCGCCACAGGGTTTTTAATTCGACGGCGCCTTTGTCAGCGCTGACGTGGCAATTACTCAGGTCAACGGTTGCGCCGTTGTCGGGGCAACGGTGGGTAGCCGGGTCGGGCGTCAGGCCGTCGGCGCAGGCCACGTCATATACCTGTTCCCTGCTTTCATCCTGCTCCAGCCAGCCCTTGACGACTTGTACACGTTGCAGGTTGACCCCCTGGGGGTCTTTCATGGCCCAGATGATGAAAGTAGGCGCCGTTGCTTTTTCCGTCGGCGGCAGTTCGCCACCCATGGGTACGCCTTTGCCGTAACCCAGGGCGGCCAGGTCGTCGATACCGTCCACGTTGGTCGGAAAGTCCCAACCCGCGAAGAAGCGCAAACTGATACGCGTACCGCTGGTGGCAAAGGTTTCCCGCCGCAGCATGGCGTCAAACAGCGCCGCGCGGGTATTCTGTTCCGCCCAGACTCCCGCCAGGCCGCCGGAGCCTTTCACCCGGTTGGCGGAAAATTCCTTGATCTCCGGCCTGCTTGCACGCCGTTCCGGCGTACCGTCTTCGACTCCGTGATGGCCCTGGTAATTGCTCTCGTCAACACCGCCGGGCGTGCCGTTATGGGTGTCGGTGCTGCCTATGAAGCCGAGCCGGTAGGGGTTTACGCCCAGTTGCTGCTCCAGTTTCAGGCCCTGCTTCAGGGCGTTGCGCACGTAGTTGTTCGGCGCTATACAACGCGGTGGACGCTCCCCTGCGGCGCAGACCCGCACACAGTCCTCCCCGGCGCCGTCTTCCCCGCATAAGGGCCGGCGCTCGATCTTCTCGTACAGACACAGTTCATCCTCCGTGCCCACCCCGGTATGACACTCCGACTCGCCCTTGGCCTGGACGATCTCCACCAGGGGTTCCGTGCGGGCACGCAACGCCGCCCACTCAGCACTGAGCGGGCTGCCGGCTTCGCTTAAAGCCGGAAACTGCCGCCCGTTGCTCTGGTTGGTGTTATGGGGAATGGCCAGCACTTCGCAGGGTGGCGCGCAGGTGTCCTGTAACTGCCGCCATAACTGCTCCGGTGTGTTCGCCTCGAAATAGCCGATGGGCAACGCCGGTACCTGATTGTTTTTATAGATGATGTTCCGGTGCAGGTTGTTGCCGTTGGGATTCCCGGTCCATTCGTAGCCCACAAAGGTAGTGAACGTTCCGGGCCGGTTGAACTCATCGGCAATGTCGCGCAGTTCCCGCCAGACCGACTTTGCTTTAGCCAGACAGCGGGCATCGTCCTCACCACATAATTCAGGTTCGCGCTGTGGATTAGGTGAAAGCACGTCGCGTATGATCAATTCCTTGTAAATCCGGTCTATAAGTGCCTGCTGTCCGGTTTCATTGCGGATATCCCGGCAAATCTGCACCGGGAACGCGGCGCTGGTTGCATCGGTACAAAGCCTCAGTTCACCTAAGTATTCCGCATGCTCCGTCACCGCGGCAAAGTCCAGCGGCCGGTCGATACGCACCACCCTGCCCCCGGACAGGGTAACCGGTTCACCCGTGGCAAACCGGTAAGCCTCCCGCGGCCCGACCCGATTGAAATTTACGTAACTGTCCAGCGACCAGGCGCTATGCACGTGCAGGTCACCAAAGAACGGAAAGCGCTGCGGCGCCTCCTGCGCGCTCAGAGACGCGCAAACCATTACCAATCCACAGAGGAGCGCAGGCAAAACAGGGAGCATGCGTAGATGATGTTTTGTGATAGAGGGCACGAAAATTATTTTGCCACAGGGGACGTGGAGAGGACAGATTATTTTATTGGCACGGATGCACAGGGTTTATCCGCAGATGACGCAGATGAACGCAGATGTTTTTTGTCACAGGGGACACAGAGAAGAGGGCACAGAGATCTGGGAGAAAACAGGAACCACTCCTGCGGAAGCAGGGGTCTCCATCAAGCGCTTCCTGCCCCCGCAAAAATGGAGGAACACAATAAAACAGGGGCTACGTCAGCAGCATGCGCCGCCTGGTAGCCCCTGGGTTCGTTTACTTCCGTGATGGGAAGTCTGGTTTACTGCTTGTGATTAGAGGATGAAGATGCCGTCCGTTCCCTCACCAACACCTTCTGCGTCCCCATTCATATCCTTATGGATGAGCTTGGCCATTAGGTCTGCCTTTGCCTCACCCTGGATAGTAATCCTACCGCCGCCGTAGTCCTCCAGATTGACAATGACGTTGCCAGCCCGGTCGCTCAGGAGACCAGCTAAATCACCTTCGCGAATGCCGAATGCTGATAAATTAATCCTATCACTGGTGCCATTAGCGTCCGCATCGCCGTCAGCGACTACACTAAGATCAAGGATCGCGTCACTGCCATTGCCAGGGCTGAAGACAAAAGTATCGGAACCTTCTCCGCCAGTCAGGTCGTCATCACCAGCGCCACCATCTAAGATATCACCACCAGCGCCACCGAACAGCTTGTCTTTACCAGCACCACCATGCAGCATGTCAGCGCCACCGATACCATTTAAGATATCATCCCCAGACTCACCGTACAGCTTATCAACTGCTGTGTCGCTATCGAGACCACCGTTCAGTTCGTCATTACCAGCGCCACCTTTCAGGACGTTGGCTTCATTATCACCGGTCAGCACGTCGTTTCTACTGGAACCTGTCAGGTTCTCAATGCTGCCCAACACATCACCTCTTGCGTAGCTTTTATCAGCAATGAAACCTTCGTCTCCTTCTTGTCCCGTATCCCCAGACAAATTGCCAGAAGGTCTATTGGTGTCGGCCCATTCACTTGTTCCCAGAGTATCCTCATCACCATCATTCGGTGTGGCATACTCCTCGCCCGCAGTGGCAAACCTATTATGATGAGTTCCCTCAGCAAGACTAACAGTCACACCATGCTTCGAAGCCTCATAAGAAACGGTATCGTTGTCGGCACCGCCGTAGATGATGTCCTTACCCTGGCTGGCAATGAAGGTGTCGCCCTTGCTGGAGCCCCATACAACTTCGATGTTCGCCAGCGTATCACCCATGGCCGGTCCAGCCATACCCATGCCGGTAGCCAGGTTGACTGTGACGGCTGTCATACCACTGTAATCTACCCAGTCTTCATCCGTATCAGCGCCAGGTCTTGCCCCTCTGGCCGTTCCACCATCCATCATGTCAGCGCCTTTACCGCCAACCAGATGATCGCTCCCTTCACGGCCGCGCAGGGTATCATCGCCGTCGTTGCCGACAAGTTTGTTATCGAAACGGTCACCTGTCAGGTGGTCATCATGATGGGAACCGGTAACGTGTCTGAATGTGGCAACTTCTATCTCCTCGTCGTCGTCGGTCGGATTGTCTCCTGTCGTAGTGCCCATATCATCAATGTAATCATAGGTCTCAATCTCATCACCTTCGGCATCACCACCGGAGAAAGTGAGGGCATCCAGGTTAATCCTGACACCTGCGCTTGAGCCAGCGTAAGACAAGGTGTTCTCTTGTTCGTTAGCCTCGGTATCCGCCGTTCTATCCTGAATGCCACCATCCAACTCGTCTGCACCGGCACCGCCTTCCAGGGTATCATTTCCGGCACCGCCGTTTAACTCATCATCTCCATCAAGGCCTTTGAGTGTGCTGCCCTCATTATGCGCAGTCAAATCATCGCCATGGGCGGAGCCGGTAGCATTCTCGAATCCACTGATAGTATCGCCTGATGCGTGACCCCCCGATGGGTTTGATTCCGTGCCATCACCGAGTTGAACTCTTACACCCCGGTCAGAACTCGCATAAGAGACCGTGTCACCAGACTCCGTACCACCCACTAACGTATCTCTGCCATCGCCTCCTTCTATGGTCTCTGGCGCGTCATTTGTACCTGTCAGTACATCCCTCTCTGCGGTACCGATGACATGATCGATGCGCTTTACAATATCTGCATGAGCTGTCTCGAGGTCCAATGTTATGCCCGTGCCATCCTCTAACATTTCATCCATAAAATTTGCAAAGGACAAGGTATCCATGTCTCTGATGGAGTTCTTCATTATGGCGCTACCAGTAGCATCCTCAGCATCCTCCCCTCCATGACCGTCAATAACAACAGCAGCAGTACCCCTGGCAGCTACATCTACATCCTCCCTACTGGCATGGATGGTGTCACTCCCGGGGCCGCCGTAATAAGTATTGACACCACCATTACCCCACAGATTGTCTTTACCAGCGCCACCGTCCAGCATATCGCCGCCCTTGCCGCCGAATACATGGTCATGACCAGCGCCGCCATACATCATGTCGTTATTGCTGTCATTCTTGTAGTTACCACCCGGGCCGCCGTACAAGCGGTCGTTACCGCCACCGCCACGGATTTCGTTGTCCCTGCTGTCACCTGCCAGAATGTCATCGCCGCCAGAACCGGTCAGGTTGATGACATCAGGCACCGTTTCCGTCATGTCCTGCTCTTCTTCGTCCTCATCCAGTACGGTGTAGGTATTCGTGGTCGTATCGACAAAGGTATCACCCTCAGCGTCGCCGTGCATGGCCTGCATGGCGTGAAAACGCACCGTTACACCCATCATGGAACCGGCATAGGATGCGGTGTCATCACCGGCGCCACCGGTCAGTGCGTCCGCACCGGGGCCGCCTATCAATATGTCGTCCTCGTCACCGCCGTCCAGCATGTCATCACCGGCGCCGCCACTCAGTGTGTCCGGGCCTTCACCGCCATAGAGCCGGTCCATGCCACCCAGACCCCAAATACGGTTGCCTAACGTGACGTCGTCCGTGCCGGTGATTGTGTCGTCGTACATGGAACCCATGACGTTCTCAATATCATCACCAAGCTCGTCGCCTTCAGCATCACCCCCCATGGCGGTGCCGTCACGCAGGTTGATAGTCACTCCTTCTGCGGAAGCAGCGTAAGAGATGGTATCGATACCCTGCATATCATCGGGGTCGTTGGCATCGCCGCCAATCAGCTTGTCGCCGCCCTTGCCACCGATGAGCAGGTCGCTACCCGCGCCACCATTCAGGGTATCGTCGCCGCCAAGACCAGTCAAAGTGTCATCACCACCAAAACCCAGGATCACCTCCGCCAAGTCTGTGCCGGTGAGCTTATCATTGACAGTATCACTACCTTCAATATCTCCGCTCTCACCTACCGGGAGCACCGATACTTCCTTCACCGTCACCTTATAGCCGCCCGTATTGTTGGAGGCGCCCGGGTTATCCGTGTAGCCGCTGACGCTGATGAAATACTTCTGGGTGCCAGTGCCGGCTTGTGGGGTAAACTTCAAGGTAGGATGATAGTTGGGCATACCACCAGTCATTTTGATCGACCCGTCAGGATTGTAATCATCATCCTTCATCATGAACACGTCACCCTTGCTGGTCGCCAGTTTTATGACGGAGTCTTTCAGGTCGCCGGAGTCAAAATCATTGCTTGTATTGTCATCATTGTCAGTACCGTCAGTAGCAGGGTCGCTATCCGTGATAAACCGACCCTCCACAGTAATGGTATACTCCTTCCCTTCACTCAGTTCTATGGCAATCCAGTCCTCGTCGCCTGCCGAAATCACACCTTCGACGACATTATCATCACCAAACGGACCTTCCGGTGGATTGAAGCAAAGCTCTGTTGTCATGTCCGCAGGCGCATCCATACCCGTCGCCACCAACATACTTTCTTCTTTGTAAGGCATAACTTTTTCTCCTGTTAATCAGTAGAAGTAAACGAAATTCTGTGTCTATGCGTGGATAATCGCATTATCGAGTAATACATTTGTATGGGTTTTGGGGGATTCCGGGGGTTTCGGGGGTAGACTTCAACAACCGGCAAAATTGACCGATCAGGTCGAATTTATTTCGCCGTTGACATGTGGCTTCTCGAAAAGTTGCTATACTTTGCACATGGCTGTGTCACAAGAATCCATCACTATCCTCGGCGTTGGGGTCGCGCTGGCCGGGCTTATCCTGGTGCAGGGCAATCGCAACAGCTTGGCTAATGCGCAGTTGGCACAAGGCTTGGCCGATGTGCGCGAACGGCTGGCCCGCGTAGAGACCCGGCTTACCCATGTAGAGGCCCGGCTTGCGCTCCCGGTCACCAATGACACATCAGTAGCCGCCACCATCGACGGCTAGCCGCTCCCTTTAACGGCGCTTCCTTGCGCCACTTCCCTGCTTGCGTAAATGACGGCCGGAGGTAGGATTCCTCTTGCCACATATTTCCAGGCCATTACAATGTCCAAAACCTTTGGGAGAGCCTGAATATGTCGAACATGGGCATACGAGATGCCAGGAGACCTGCGGCGGATGTGTTGTTGCAGGACATTGCCGATTATGTGCTGAGTGGTGAGGCCGCCAGTGAGGAGGCGCGGGACACTGCGTTTTATTGTCTGCTGGATACCCTGGCCTGCGGCATGCTGGCGCTGAAGTTCCCGGCCTGTACCAGGTTGTTGGGGCCGGTGGTGCCGGGTGCGGAAATGCCGGACGGGGCGCGGGTACCGGGCACCGGCTACCGGCTGGAGCCGGTGCAGGCGGCGTTCAATATCGGCGCCATGGTGCGCTGGCTGGACTTTAACGACACCTGGCTGGCTGCGGAATGGGGTCATCCTTCGGATAATCTCGGCGCGGTGCTTGCGGTTGCCGACTATCTCAGTCGGAAGAACGCCGCGCATGGTCAGGCGCCGTTACGCGTTGCAGACGTGCTTGACGGCATGATTCGCGCCCATGAAATCCAGGGCGTGCTGGCCCTGAAAAACAGTTTCAACCAGGTCGGCCTGGACCACGTCCTGCTGGTGCGTATCGCCAGCACGGCAGTCGCGACGGCGCTGCTGGGCGGCCAGCGCGAACAGGTCATCAACGCCGTGTCCAACGCCTGGATTGACGGCGGCGCGCTGCGCACCTACCGCCACGCGCCCAATACGGGGTCGAGGAAAAGCTGGGCGGCGGGGGATGCGACCAGCCGCGCGGTGCGCCATGCCCTGATCGCACTGACCGGTGAGATGGGCTATCCGTCCGCGCTGAGCGCCGACCACTGGGGCTTCCAGGACGTGCTGTTCAAGGGCAATGAAGTGAGCGCGGAGCGTCCCTTTGGCTGTTACGTCATGGAAAACATCCTGTTCAAGATTTCGTTTCCCGCCGAGTTTCACGCCCAGACCGCGGTGGAAGCGGCCCTGGCTCTGCACGAACAGGTGCAAGACAGGCTGGACGAGATTGACAGGATACTGGTGGAAACCCAGCAAGCGGGCATGCGCATTATCGACAAGACCGGCCCCCTGGATAACCCGGCGGACCGCGACCACTGTATCCAGTACATGACCGCGATCCCCTTGATCTTCGGCCGTCTCACCGCCGGGGATTACGAGGACGCGGTTGCCGCCGACCCGCGTATCGATATGCTCAGGGACCGGATGCAGGTAACGGAAAACCCGCAGTTCACCGCCGATTACTACGACCCGGACAAGCGCGCCATAGGCAATTCGGTGCAGGTGTTCTTCCGGGACGGGTCCAGCACGGACAAGGTCAGCGTTGATTACCCCGTCGGCCACCGGCGCCGGCGTAGCGAGGGCATCCCGTTGTTGCTGGAAAAATTCAATGCTGCGATTGCCGGGCATTTCTCCGCGGCCGGGAAAGACGCGCTACTGGCAGCCTGTGCCAACCGGCAGACGCTGGAAGGGATGCCTGTGGATGCTTTCATGGACTTGTGGGCAAACGTCGAGTAAGCATGACCGGCAAACAGGACAGCGTCAAACGTACCTATTACTTCGGCAACCAGTTGTCCGAGGGCGGCAGGAATGATCTCAGCCTGCTCGGCGGCAAAGGCGCCAACCTGGCCGAGATGACCAGCATCGGCCTGCCGGTTCCGCCGGGCTTCACCATTACCACGACCACCTGCGCCGAGTATTACCAGAATGACGGCAAACTGCCCAAGGGCTTGCAAGGCAGCATCAGGTTGAACATGAACCGGCTGGAGAAGGAAACCGGCAAGCGCTTCGGCGACAATGATAACCCGTTGCTGGTTTCCGTCAGGAGCGGCGCCGCGGTGAGTATGCCGGGTATGCTGGATACCATCCTGAACCTGGGGCTGACGGATCAATCCGTTACGGGCCTCGGCCGGCAGACCGGGAACCGGCGCTTTGCGCTGGATGCTTACCGGCGCTTGATCAATATGTTCGGCAACGTGGTGATGGGTATCGAACACGAGCATTTTGAGAACGTTTTTACCCGTATCAAGCAGCAGTACGACGTCACTGAGGATGCCGACCTGAATGAAGAGGGCCTGGAAAAGCTGATTTCGGCCTACAAGAAAGTGTACCAACAACACAGCGACGAGACGTTTCCCCAAACGCCCCACGAACAGCTTGAAAAAGCGGTCGAGGCCGTGTTCCGAAGCTGGAACACCCACCGGGCGTTGGCCTATCGCAAGATCAACAACATCCGCGGACTGATCGGCACCGCGGCCAATATCCAGTCCATGGTGTTCGGCAACATGGGCAACGACTCGGGCACGGGTGTTGCGTTCACCCGCGATCCTACCACCGGGAAGAACGAGTTTTACGGCGAGTTCCTGATCAACGCCCAGGGTGAGGACGTGGTGGCCGGCATCCGCACACCGCAACCGGTCGCCATGATGAAAAAATGGCGTCCGGAGATCTACCAGCAGTTGCTCACTGTGAAACAGATCCTGGAAACCCATTATCAGGACATGCAGGACATTGAATTCACTATCGAAAAAAGCGTGCTGTACATGTTGCAGACCCGCTCCGGGAAACGCACCGGCGCGGCCGCGATAAAAATTGCGGTGGATATGGTCAGGGAAGACCTGATTACCCGGAAAGACGCCCTGTTGCGGGTACCCGCCAACGACCTGAACCAGGTGTTGCTGCCCTCCTTCGACCACAAGGCAAAACGGAACGTGCTGACCACGGGCCTGCCGGCATCGCCCGGCGCCGCGTCCGGTTTTCCCGTGTTCACGGCAGATGAAGCTGTGGAAAAAAGCGAGAACGGCGTGCCGGTGATACTCGTGCGCCGGGAAACCAGCCCCGAGGACATTCACGGCATGCACGCCGCCGAGGCCATCCTCACTTCCACCGGCGGTTCCACCAGCCATGCGGCGGTGGTGGCGCGCGGCTGGGGAAAATGCTGTGTCACCGGCGCCAGCGATCTGATCATCGACAACAAACGCAAGACCCTGACCATCAGGGACAGGGTCATCGGCCAGGATGACATGCTCAGCATCGACGGCGGCAGCGGTGAGGTGATGCTGGGTGACGTATCCAAACAACCCCCGGTCTTCACCAGCGAGTTCAAAACGCTCATGGACTGGGCCGACAAGACCCGCAGGCTGGTGATACGCACCAATGCCGACACCCCCATGGACGCGGCCACGGCGCTGGAGTTCGGCGCCGAGGGGATCGGTCTGTGCCGCACTGAACACATGTTCTTTGGCGACAATCGCATCACCGCCATGCGCGAGATGATCCTTGCCGAAGATGAGGCGACACGGCGCGTGGCCTTGAAAAAACTGCTGCCGTTCCAGCGTCGGGACTTTGAAGGCATCTTCAGCGCCATGCGCGGCCTGCCGGTCACGATCCGCCTGCTCGACCCGCCGTTGCACGAGTTCCTGCCGGCAGAGGAAAAACAGCAGCGCCGGCTTGCCCGCAGCATGAAGGTAAGCGTGAACAAGGTGATGCACCGCGTCAACCAGTTGCACGAGGTCAATCCCATGCTGGGGCACCGCGGCTGCCGGCTGACCGTGACCTACCCGGAAATCCTGGACATGCAGGTCACCGCCATCGTCGAGGCTACCGTCAACTGCCGGCGCAAACGCATCAATGCCAAACCGGAAATCATGATCCCGCTGGTGGGGCTGGACACCGAACTATCGATGTTACGGGCGCGCGTGGAACAGGTTATCAGTGACGTGGTGCAGAAAAAAAAGTTCACCGGCAGGCTGCATATTCCTATCGGCACCATGATTGAAGTGCCAAGAGCCGCCATCACTGCGGATGACATCGCCGTACATGCTGACTTCTTCAGCTTCGGCACCAACGACCTGACGCAGATGACGCTGGGCTACAGCCGCGACGATATCGGCAGCTTCATGCCCGAGTACCTGGAGAAAAACCTGCTGGAGCAGAACCCGTTCCAGAGCATAGACAGCGCCGGCGTGGGGCAACTGGTGGAACAGGCAGTGCACCGCGGCAGATCGGTAAAACGAGAACTGAAATGCGGCATCTGCGGCGAGCACGGGGGCGACCCGGCGTCGATCAACTTTTTCCAGTCGGTACAATTGGACTACATCTCCTGCTCACCGTTCCGCGTCCCCATCGCCCGCCTGGCCGCCGCGCAAGCCGCGCTGAGGAACCAGTTGGAGTTGTTTAATTAATTACCTTATGACGAAGGAAGCGCGGGGGTGACGGGAAGTGTGCAACTGAGCGGGTGATGGGAATCGAACCCACGTTCTCAGCTTGGGAAGCTGATGTTCTACCATTGAACTACACCCGCGTAACGTTTTCCCTGTTAAATCATACCACTGAATCGTCATTCCCGCGCAAGCGGGAATCCAGTGCAACACATTGTCCCGCAGGGACACACTATCTTGTATAATATCGCCCATGAATTTACTGGTAAATGGCAAACAGACCTCCCTGACGGACGTGGCGACGGTATCCGACCTGATCGCGGCGCTGGAAATCAGGGATAACGTCGCAGTGGAGCTCAACCGCGAGATTGTTTCCCGTAGCGCCTTCAACCAGCGCCTGCTGGCAGACGGGGATGAAATAGAAATAGTCACCGCTATCGGAGGCGGTTAACAGAACCCCATACACACCAAAGCAACATGCTAAAAGACACATTCACCATCGCCGACAAGGTCTATACCTCACGCCTGCTGGTCGGCACGGGCAAATACCAGGACCTGGAGGAAACCGGCAAGGCGATAGCGGCCAGCGGCGCGGAGATCGTCACGGTGGCGATTCGCCGTACCAATATCGGCCAGACCAAAGACGAACCTAACCTGCTTGACTACGTCAGCCCCGATCAGTACACCATCCTGCCCAACACCGCGGGCTGCTTCGACGCCGATGCGGCACTGCGCACCTGTCGCCTGGCCCGGGAACTGCTGGGCGGTCACGACCTGGTGAAACTGGAAGTGCTGGGCGATAAAAAGACCTTGTTCCCGGATATCCCGGCCACCCTGCAGGCAGCAGAGGTACTGGTGCGGGAGGGTTTCAAGGTTATGGTGTACACCAATGACGACCCGATCATGGCCCTGCGCTTTGAAGAAATGGGCTGCAGCGCGGTAATGCCGCTGGCTGCGCCCATCGGTTCCGGGTTGGGAATACGCAATCCTTACAACATCCGCACCATCGTCGAGAACGCCGGGGTGCCCATCCTGGTGGACGCCGGGGTCGGCACCGCTTCGGATGCGGCGATTGCCATGGAACTCGGCTGCGATGGCGTATTGATGAATACCGCCATCGCGCAGGCAAAAAACCCGATTCTGATGGCCTCGGCCATGAAAAAAGGGGTGGAAGCAGGCCGGGAAGCCTACCTGGCCGGACGCATGCCCAGACGCGCCTACGCCAGCGCATCATCACCGATTGACGGAACGTTTTTCAGTTGACCCACCTCCGGTGGCCGGGATTAAAAGTTATGTGCTGAGACAGGGTCGGCTCACCAAGGCACAGGCAGCCGCCATTGACAGGCACTGGGATGAGTTCGGTATCGACTACCGGGAGGAGACGCTGGACCTGGATGAGGTGTTCGGCCGGGTTGCGCCTCGGGTGCTGGATATCGGCACGGGCATGGGCGAAACAACGCTCAGACTGGCGCAGCAGCATCCCGACAATGACTACCTGGCCGTGGAGGTGCACCGCCCCGGCATCGGTCGCCTGTTGTATGGTATCGCTGAGCACGGCCTGAGCAATATCCGGATCATCAACCACGATATCATCGACGTGGTGAACCGGCAACTCCCGGAAGAATCGCTGACCTCCATCTACATCCATTTCCCGGACCCGTGGCCCAAGAAACGCCACCACAAGCGCCGTCTGGTGCAACCCGGCTTCATCAACAGGCTGAGCGCGCTGATGAGAACCGAGGGGCAACTGTACCTTGCCACCGATTCGGAGGACCTGGCTGAATTCATGTTGGCCGTCTGTGACGCCGAACCCGAACTGGTCAACCAGGCAGGACACGGTAATTTTGCCCCGCGCCCCCTGTGGCGGCCACTGACCAAGTTCGAGCAACGGGCGCTGGACTTGAATAATCGGATATGGGAACTTATTTATTGTCGGCGTATCTGATATAATGATGTTTATTCGATACAATGACGTTTATTGCCAACATGTTAGAACTAGCTCAAGCCGCCGCAGATATCTCCAAGGAAGCGGCGGAGAAAATCATGGAAGTCTACGAGACCGACTTTGAAGTCCGGAAGAAAACCGACCGCACTCCGCTCACCAGGGCGGACATGTCCTCTCACAACGTGATCTGCGGCAGGCTTGCCGAATTGACTCCGGCTATCCCGGTGCTGTCGGAGGAGTCCGCGCACATCCCTTATTCAACGAGAAAATGCTGGGGCGAATACTGGCTGGTAGACCCCCTGGACGGCACCCGCGAGTTCATCAAGCGTAACGGTGAGTTCACAGTCAACATCGCCCTGATCCGGGACGGCTATCCCGTGCTGGGTGTCATTTACGCGCCGGTCAAGGACCTTTGTTATTACGCCGCCGATAACGAAGGCGCTTACAAACAGCGTGACGGCGCCGCGGACCTCCGGCTAAGCGCAAAAACCAGCAAGGCCGGCGACCTGGTCATTGCCGGCAGCCGTTCTCACGGCAACGAGCGCCAGCAGGCCTTCTTCAGAAACATGTGTGATCAGGCGGAAACCATCGCCATCGGCAGTTCCCTGAAATTCTGCCTGGTGGCCGAAGGTGTTGCCGACATCTATGTCCGCTTCGGACCTACCTCGGAGTGGGACAGCGCCGCCGGCCAGTGCATCGTCGAGGAAGCAGGCGGCAGAGTCACGGACACCGACTTTACCCGCCTGCGCTACAACGCCAAGGAATCCCTGCTCAACCCGGATTTCCTGGTATTTTCCGACCCCACGTTCGAGTGGCAGCGTTGTTTGTAAACGCGGAAAGATAATATCCAGTGTCCGGCATGTCTGTTATGCCGTGAAAACCGGCGGATTCCTGTCTATACTTGAGAGACGTAAAATTTCTTGAGGGGGTACACCAATGAGCATTAATCATGGGCGTTGTGATTGTGGGGATATCCAGTATGAGTTTGATGATGAACCCATCAATACCGTATTTTGCTATTGCAGGACCTGCCAGTTACACACGAATTCCGACAAGTGGTTCGGCGTGTGGGTGCCGTTCAGCAAGTTCAGAATCGTAACAGGCACGCCGTCCAGTTTCACCGCGCTGGGGGATTCAGGCAGCGAGACGCACCGCCTGTTCTGCGGCAATTGCTCGACGGTCCTGGGGCTCAAGTGTGACGGTTTTGACCTGTACTCCTTATCCGCCAGCACCATTGCAGGCGGAGACAGGTTAAGGCCAACAATGCTTATCTACACCAAATTTGCTCCGGCCTGGTCTACATTCCCCGCAGGATTGCCAAAATACGATATTCTGCCGCCGGGTTAATAACTAGTACTGGCAAAATTTACGCAGGAAAACCAACCTGCGTCAGCGCCACAGCATCTCTATGATGGTCATTTCGCCGGCGCCGGTGTTGGCATAGCCGTGGCTCTCACCACCCGCTTGCCAGAGAAAGTCACCCGCCTCGACCTGTTGGGTATTACCATTGCCGTCCGCTACTTCTCCGGCGGTCAGGTAGACCCTTGTGTAGGGAAGGTGATGCGTATGGACCCCTGTTTTCTCTCCTGGCTGCAAGTGGATACGGTACACGCCGGCATGGGGTTTTTCCGTCAGTAAAGTCATGCCGCCGGTATCACCTGTCAGCGCCGTAGCGCCGTCAGGTTTGCCGTCCTTGACGCCGATGCCGATAACATGGAACGGAGTGGCGCCGATGTTCCCCACGCGATGGACGTGAGGCAAGCCGTGGTTATCGGAACTGAACCTGATATCACCGGTTTTGACATCCGCCTCTCTTCTTTCCCCACCCAACGGCTCCGCCCAGACTTTCGTCCCCACAATCGTGACGTAGAGCAGGTCAAGCCTGTGTTCGTGGTAGAGACTCACATAACCGGGCGGCAAGAAAACGTTCAGGATCATGGCCTGATCGTTCTCAAACACCGGTTTGTGCCGCGGCTCCTCATACACCGGCACCCATTGTTCTGCGTGCAAGACTGAACAAAACAGCACCAGGAGAATACTGCCGAAAAGATTATGGAACATTTTCATCCATATACTCGGCCAACACCCACAAATCCCTGGTCGGTGTGACTGCAAGGCTGCTTGAAAACTTCTATGTTAACCGTCATGATGGGAATTACCCTGTCTGGTATGTCAACTGAGACATTACTAGTATTTTACGGATTTTACGAATATTGACACCTTTTATTTCCGGTACGATTTTGGTCTGTAAGGGAGGGATGGCATGCCATCGGAGTGTACAGGTTCATTATAGGTGAAACCAACAAACAAGGGGTCACATGGCAACTACCACGACACATGACGTAACTGATTTGAACAGTCTGCGATCGCTGGTGGCAGCGAATTACCTTGGCACAGTCGGCGCCTTGACCATTGTCATCCTGCCGGGGATCGTCGGAGTCATTGCAGAGAGCCTGCAACTCGGGCCCGGTCAGGTGGGCCTTGTCATGTCGGCCGATATCGTCACCATGGCATTGGCCCTGGGGGTCACCGCCTTCTTTATCCACAAGTTGAACTGGCGGGTACTGGCTGTCATCTCACTGGCGCTTCTGTTTCTCGGTACGGTGGCATCCATCGGCGCAGACACCTACGAAAGCATGATCCTGGCGCGCTTCATTGCCGGTATCGGGGAGGGTATCGCCGTTGCCGTAGCCTTTGCCATCTTTGGCGGGACGCGTAACCCGGATCGCGAATTCGGTGTCTACCTGGTGGTCATATTAAGCGTTGCCGCAACGATTCTGTATTTCATTCCCGTGATACTTGAAATGGGTGGAAAGTCCTGGGTGTTTGCCCTGATAGCCATCATCACCGTTATCAACTTCTTTTTTGTTACCTGGCTACCGGTATCACATGGTGAGGACCACCCTGCGTCCGGTCCCGACATCCAGCCTTTACCCTACCTGCTGGTTGCCCTGGGACTGGCAACCGTATTTTTTTATTTCATGGCGCAGGGAGAAGCCTGGGCATTCATGGAACGCATCGCCGCATCGGCAGGATTGCCCGGCGAGAAGATCGGCGCCAGCCTGGCCCTGTCCAATGTCGGCGGCATCACCGGCGCGCTGATCGCCGCGTTGGTGAACATCCGTTTCGGACGGGCCCTGCCCATCGTTATCAGCGCCGTTATCTCCATTGCCGGATTGCTGGTATTGCTGGGTGAAATGAACGGTTTGCGGTTCGGTCTGGCGACACTCCTGTATCTCTTTGCCTGGAACCTGACCCAACCTTATTTCTCCGGTATCATGGCGGAACTGGATCCCAAGGGGCGAGTAGTGGTCATGATGGGCGCCGTTCAAACGGCAGGTCTGGGACTGGGACCGGGTATCGTCGGTTCCATGATCCAGGGAGAAGATTTTTCCGTGGTGAGTTACTTCGGGATCGGCTTGATCCTGGTGAGCTTGATCACCGTGTTGAGCCTGCTGGCGATAAAACACCGGCAAGCCAACGAGCAGGGACGTGGCAAAGTGAAGATTTAATCCTGCGCCGGACTTGTGCCCCGGGCAGTACGCCCTCAGTTATCGTCGGGAGAAAAAACCGGATGCGCATCATGACCCGGATCGTCAGTGATGCGAATGATTTCCCCGGGGTTATCCCTGGATATATTTCAGTCGCGAACGGGTCTCCTGAATGATGTCTGCAACCCGGTCAAATCAATACGTTATGCTGGATTTTTGTGAAGATTTCCTTGACGTTGGTCCGTGCCTGATCTAAGCTGTGTAGCACATTTACTGTGAAAATGTGCTAATGAAAAATATCACTGTATCCATAGACGACGAAACGTACCGGCTCTCCCGCGTCAAAGCGGCTGAAAACGGAACATCGGTATCAGCTCTCGTACGTGGCTATCTACTGGCATTGGCCCAGGGGCGGGTTATCGGGTCCGAGTTCAATCGGCTCAGTCAACTCCAGAACAAAACTCTGGAAGAAATACGCACCCGCGGCGCCGGGTTGCGGGCAGCCGACAACCTTCCCCGCGGCGCGTTGCATGAGCGCGATGCACTTCCTTGACACCAATGTTCTGATTTATGCCGTCTGCGGTACTGACGAAGAAGCGGACAAGCAGCGACGTGCCCTCAACCTGCTTACGGCGCGCGACCTTGCCCTGTCCGTGCAGGTCCTGCAGGAATTCTACGTACAGGCGACCCGATCTTCGCGTTCGGGCGCGCTCACACACCGCGAGGCGGTGAACTTTATAGAGTCGCTGCACCGTTTTCGTGTGCAACCGGTAACAAGCGATGTGATGCGCGCTGCATTCGCAATCCGTGAGCGTTTTAGGCTATCGTATTGGGACAGCGCCATTCTGGCGGCAGCACGCGCCTGCGGTTGCGATACCGTTTATTCCGAAGACATGAGCAGCGAGCAGGATTACGACGGCTTACGCGTGGTTAATCCTTTTTGCCATGACCGCTAAGAATATAGCATAATGGTGTAATGTGTTTCAGTGTTTGAAATGAGTGCCTGGTATGAGTAATAAAATTGATAAAGGCGGGCAGTTTCCCGATATCGAACTGAACATTGCCGGGGGTGGCAGGCTACGCCTCCCCGCGGATATCGATACGCCTTATGCGTTCATCCTGTTTTATCGCGGCCACTGGTGACCTTTCTGTCGCCGGCAGTTAGCCGGCTTCGAAAAACAACGCGAGGTCCTGGCGGAACTCGGCGTGAGTATTGTTGCGGGTTGCGTGGATTCAGAGGAAAAAACAGCCGAAGTGGCTGCTGAACTGGGATTTCCCGTCGCCTGGGGCATGACCCGTAAACAGGGCGAGCTTTTCGGTGCCTGGTGGGATGAAGGAAGGGAATTCATCCAGCCCAGTGAATTTTTCATGACCGGTTCGGGCAAGGTGCTCGCTTCTACTTACAGCAGTTCCCCGGTGGGGCGGATGGACCCGGAAGATGCCGTGACCCTGGCGAGATTTATAATTCATCGCTGAACAATAAACGGGCGTTGGATCGCGCCGGCCTTGCGTGCGTTCCACTTGTCCATTTCCACTACCGCATCCTGTTCCATCTGCGACCACATCGCCGTGCTGTCGGTGCGCACGGAAACTTCGAGGCGATGGCCGTTCGGATCATTGTGTCCCCGGAATTCCCGGGTACTGAAGCCGCGTCGGTTTGTCAAAATCCATATCGACGATTGACTATGGCAGTCGTAAGGACACCGTGATAAGTGTGGCCAGGGACAGAATCGAACTGCCGACACAGGGATTTTCAGTCCCCTGCTCTACCTACTGAGCTACCTGGCCAGGGAAAAGCGCCGTTGTTGTGGCGCGACGGAGTAAAATGGTGTATTAAATCCCACTCCGGGTTTTTCGTCAAGAGGGTATCACCTTGAAGCAGGAAGAATTAAAGTTCGTATTGCGCGGGACCTTGCTGCATACGCCGGTTCTAGGTAGTGTTGAAATTCTTGAAAATGCCTTGATTGCGGTGGACAACCGCGGTCAGATTGCCGCAGTATCAAGCCCCGGCAAGCCGGACTATGTGAAACTGGAGCAGGCGGCAGGACAGGCGGGCAAGCTGGAACAGTTATCAGCGCAGGAGTACTTGCTGCCCGGCCTGATCGATACCCACGTTCATGCGCCGCAGTGGCCGCAGCTTGGCAAGGCCCTGGACCGGCCCCTGGATGAGTGGCTGCAGCAATATACCTTCCCGTTGGAGGCCAGGTACGCAGACCTGGAATTCGCCGAGCGGGTCTACCGCAACCTGGTCCATACCCTGATCGCCAACGGCACGACGACCGCGCTGTACTACGCCACCATACACCTGGAGGCATCGAAACGCCTGGCTGAAATCTGCCTGGAGCAGGGGCAACGGGCACTGATCGGTAAAATTGCCATGGACAACCCTGGACAATGCCCGGAGTATTACCGTGATGCCAGCGCCGGACAGGGGCTGGAAGATACCGAGCGCTTCATGGAACAGGTACTGGACATGCCGGGAAATGCCGGCAAGCGGGTGCGACCCGTCATTACTCCCCGGTTCATTCCCGCCTGTACCGATGAATTGCTGCAGGGACTGGGCGACCTGGCGCAGCGTAGCGGCTGTCACGTGCAAACCCATTGTTCGGAAGGCGACTGGGAGCACGGGTACGTGCTGGAACGCCACGGCACGACTGATACGCATAGCCTGGACGGGTTCGGCCTGTTAACCCCGTACACAGTCCTGGCCCATTGCGACTTTATCAATGAAGGAGACATGGGGGTAATCAAGGGGGCAGAAACGGGGATCGCGCACTGTCCGCTGTCAAACCTGTATTTTGCCAACGCCGTCTTTCCCGCGCGCAAAGCCCTGGACCGGGGCTTGCAGGTGAGCCTGGGCACGGACATTGCAGCCGGGGCCAACCCCGGCATCCTGCACAACTGCCAGATGGCGGTCACTGCCTCCCGGGCGCTGGAGGACGGAGTCAACCCGGACCTCCCACCCGCCGAGCGGGGCACGGCAGGGACGCGCATCGACTTCCGTGAAGCCTTCTGGATGGCGACCACAGGCGGTGGTGAGGCGCTGGGTTTGAAGGTAGGAAAATTCGTCGAGGGTTATGCGTTTGACGCCATCATCGTGGACACCAGCGTGCCGGACAGCAACCTCATCATCTGGGAAGACATGGACCGCGGCGACGATATTCTGCAGAAGATTATCTACAACGCCGACCGCCGCAACATCAGGCGGGTGTGGGTGCAGGGGGAACTGCTCAAAGACTGAACTGAAAGAACAGTCAACCTGCTGGCCGGGCCAGAAGCAAATACAGCGGGAGCCTGCTCCCTGCTTCCTGGGTAAAATTCCGGTTAGGATACCGGCACATACTCCTTCGGTTTCTCGGAACCCTCGCCGAAGAAAAATTTTTCCATTTCCTCTTCCAGGAGTTTGCGCGCCTTGGGCTCAAAAGGGGTCAGGCGATATTCGTTGATCAGCATGGTCTGGTGCGCTAACCACATCTGCCAGGCTTCCCTGGACACGTTTTCATAGATACGCCTGCCCAGGTCGCCGGGGTACGGCGGCGCGGGCAGTCCTTCCGCTTCCTTGTTCAGCTTTATGCAGTTGACGGTGTGTGTCATGTTGTTTCTCCAGTAATGGGTTTAAAGGCGCCCTTAATTCCTGATTCTTAATTCCTATGTTTCCCGTTGCAGCAACGCCCTTACGGGCGCGGCCATGCCTATTTCCGGCGCCCGTTCGGGGGCATACCAGAGATAGGCGCCATTGTCCTGTATTGTATCAGCCCGGTCCCGGATCACGCCCCTCACGGGCGTAATGTCCAGGTGGAAGTGGCTGAAACTGTGGCGTACCTGCGGCAGGGGGGTGAGTGTTTCGGATAACAGCAGCGCGCGGTGCTCAATCCAGTCGGCAAGCTGCTCATGCGTGGGATACTCCGGCAGGCTCCACAGCCCGCCCCACACACCGGTCGGCGGGCGTTTTTGCAGCAGGATTTCACCCTGCTCATTCTCCAGCAGAGCAAATACCGCCGTGCGTACCGGCAGTCCGTGCCGGACCTTCCCGGTCGGCAACTGCTGTTGCTCGTTGTGCTGTCGTGCATAACAACCCGCTGCCAGGGGACAATCAGCGCAGCGCGGCCGGGAACGGGCGCAGACCGTCGCGCCCAGGTCCATGATGGCCTGGGTGTAGGCTGCGGTTTCTCGCTGCGGCGTCTCCTGCTCGGCCAACTCCCACAGGTGTTTTTCCACCTCCCTGCGGCCCGGCCAGCCGTATATCCCGTAGTAACGGGTCAACACCCGTTTTACATTGCCATCGAGAATGGGCGCGCGGCGCCCATGGCCCAGGGATAATATGGCGCCGGCGGTGGAACGACCGATGCCCGGCAGGGCTGTCAGCGCGTCCAGGTCAACAGGCAGGCTGGCGCCGTAATCCCGCACCACAACACCCGCTGCCCGGTGCATGTTCCTCGCCCTGGCGTAATAACCCAGTCCCGTCCACAGGTGCAACACGTGGTCCAGCGGCGCCTCAGCCAGGGCGCGGACATCCGCAAAGCGTTCAATAAAACGCAGGAAATAAGGTATGACCGTCTTCACCTGGGTCTGTTGCAACATGATCTCGGAAACCCAGACACGATAAGGATCGGCATCCTGCTGCCAGGGCAGATCATGCCGGCCATGGTGTTTGAACCAGGGTAGCAAGGCGGCGGCGAGTTCAGTCATCGGGGATTATTTCCAGCAGGCATACCCCTGGCAAGTTCCTCCATCCTGAGAATACTCTTGCGCGCTTCCTTGATCAGCTTACGCTTCAGGAAATATGGGCCGATGGCGGGCGGGACCCAGAAGCCGGGTTGCAGGTGGAAACTGTAGTTGATTTCAGTCTGATCCGAGCCCAGCGGCACGATGTGCCATTCGGTCCTGCCGTAATCGAAATCACTTTCTTCCGGCAGCATGGTCGCCACGATCCTGCCGTCGGCGAACTGTTCCACGTCTTCGACCATTACCACCTCGAAGCAGAAGAAAGCAACACAGGTCTTAACGACCAGACGGCGCCGGGTACTGTGCTCGGGCGCGCCCGGTATCACCACTGATTCGAGCATCACTTCACTGAGTTGCTTGTAATTCTCATGGTCGGTCAGGATCGCCAGGATACCCTCCTGCCCGGCATCGATCTGCATGGTGAGATTAAGCCGGTAATCCTTGCCCTTGTGCTCCACGTGAGCAGACTTTATCTCGCCGGCGCCGGACAGTGTACTGAACAGGATGAGAAAAAATGTGAAAGATAATTTCATGAAGATCCGACCTCTAATCCTTCCCGAAAATCCCCTTCAGGCCTTTTTTCAAACCCTCTTTCAACAACTCCTCCAGCGGGTCCGGTTGCTCCTCTTCACCTGTTCCTGTCTCATTCCCGGAGTCTTCCGGCGCCCTGGCGCCGGGCAACTTCAGATCGAGGACGTCAAGGACCTTGTTCACCAGCAACCCGGCCAGGATCTTTTCCCAGGCCAACCTGATCCTGGGATCATCCAGCGTACCGACGACCTCAACAGGCAATGTCAGCCCTTCCAGTGCGGCCAGTTCCTCACCGCCGGTGTAGCGTGCGGTATCGACGACTGTGGCCAGGCCCCGGTAATCAATATTGCCACTATGCAGGTCCGCCAGCACGCCGGCGCCCTGCAAGCGGAACGCCGGGGCTTCCAGGACCAGGTCATCCATACGGATCACACCGGCTGTCGCCACGGGGTTACCGGAAAACCTGGTAAAGTCGGTTGTCTCGGCTTCCTCCAACTCCAGGGTCCTGCCCGTTTGGAACTGGCTCCAGAGGCGCAAGGCCCGGCCCAGGTTGAAGCCGGCAATGGCGCCATCTCTCAGGCTGATGCTCATGGGGCCGCTGAGACTGCGTTTCATGGCGGCAACACTGTTGCCGCTGGCGTTCAGCGTGGCGCTGAAATTCCCCTCGCCGCGCAGGCGCGCCTCACCCGTCATATCCAGCAGCAGGGGTTCTATGTGTATGCTCAGGAGTTCCGTGTTGAGCGCAAGTGTCGCGGGGTCGGCGCGTGCATCCAGCGCACCGCTGGCAGATAATACGCCTTCATAAAGAGAGGCCGTCATCTCATCCAACTGCAACACGCCGTCCCTGGTTTGCAGGCGCACACCGACATCATCCAGGTGCAGTCCTGAAACATCCAGGCTGTTAATACTCAACCTGCCATCCAGGTCGGTCGCAAGCAATAACGCAATGGGCAGGCGCATTTCCTCTTCGGGAGGCGGGTTCTGTTCCGCCGCAGGCGGCAGGTAACGGTCCAGGTCTATCCGGTCCAGGTTCAGGGCGAACTGTGTAATCGGTCCGGACGCAGCTTCCGTCATACTGAATTCACCGTCCAGACGCGTATCATCCAGTTGCACTTGCACCTGTTCCAGTCTCAGTCCGGCAGCGGACAGGTCGAAACTGCCGGACAAGGCCACGTCGCCAAAGACACTGTCATCCGCGCTGGTGGGAAGTTCCTGCCCCAGTTGCCGCGCCAGGCGGCGCAGGTTGAACGGCGCCACCTCCAGTTGGCCGGCTGCTGCGAGTTCGCCGAACAGGTTCGAGAATGCCACGCGACCACCGGTCTCAAGCCCCAGCCCTTGCAGGGTAAACCCGTCGAACGTCAGTGTCTCCTCGTCCAGGTTGAGCCGGGTATCCGCGTTGAGAGACAGGGTCGCTGGCGAACCGGGGATATCCGGGCCGGCAAATACGGCATTCAGGGACATGGGCTCCAGGCTGATGCCCGACCTTTTCCCCCGGATGCGGGTGTCGAGTTGTACCGATTGCAGCGTTGCGGCCAGGTCGGCCTGATCCAGCGCCGTCAGCAAACCCGCCATACGCTCGCCCCTGATATTCAGATCACCTTCCACCTCACCCCTGCTGCTATGCATGTGCGCGGCCTCCAGTGTCCCTGCGACCGTTATTCCCAGCGCCTCCAGCGACAGGGTGGGCACGGACACGTTACCGCGTTCCAGGTCAGCATCGAAAACCGTCTCAAACCGGAACGACCTTGCCGGCACACCGGCCAGCTTTCTGCCGTATTCACTCAGCGCAGCATCCTCCCCGCCCTGCAACTGGCCCAGCACCTGCAGCAAGGTAGGCAGGTCCGGGCCGCTGGCGCGCAGGTCGCCCCGGTAAGCAGGGGTCGGGGAATGGATGTTGCGGGCCTGCAGCGCGCCGCTGAGGTCGGCTCCCAGCAACCTGGCTGTCAGTTCCGACAGGTCGATATTTCCCTGCTCCAGGTCCGCGTCCAGTGTGGTGTTAATCCGGAAGCTGCGGTCTGCCAGCCGCGCCAGTTGGCTTGCCAACGGTTCTATTTCGGCCAGCTTGAACAACGGGGCCAGATCCTTGCCTTGCGCGTCCAGCGTTGCGGCAATAGTGGGCGTGGGGGAATCGATGTGCCGCGCGCTGAGGTTGCCGGCAACCCTGGAGTCCAGGGCTTCGAGGGTGAAATCGGAAAGGGTGACGGTGTTCTCATCCAGGTTCACGTCAACCCCTGTGGACAGGCTCAGTGCGGTTTCGCCGCCGGGAATATTACTGCTGTTGAGCGCGGCCTGCACAGCCAGCGGCGCAATCCCGAACTGCTGCGCGTCCGTGGCATAGGTAATGACGCCGGCCAGGGACACGCGCGCGTCCAGTTCCGGCTTGTCACTGCTGGCGTGAAAACCCAGGTTGATAGCGACGGGCTCGCCGTATTTCAGTTCCGCAGTGCTTACATTGATATGGGAGAACTCATGGCGCACTGCCGCGTGCCGGTCATCCAGGGTAATCCTGGCGTCCTCTATGGACACGCCACCCAGGGCCAGCGCAGCCAGGGGCAATGCCGGCTTGTCTTCCCCATCAGCAGGCGCCCCAGCGGACGCATCCCAGTTGGCAACGCCCTGCTCATTACGCATCAGGTTGATGACCGCACCCTTGACCACAACCGTGTCCACTTCGTATTCTTCCCGTAACAGGGGCAGGGACTTGACCCGCAGCTTGAGGTAATCCAGGTCGGCAAACGATCCGCCGCCAAATTCTTCACTGTCCGCAATGCTGACATCAGCGGCTTCCACACCCAGCCAGGGATAGTATGTCAAGGTAATGGGGCCGTCCAGGGAGAGCGCCTGCCCGGTTTCCTTGTAGAATCTGGTCTCCAGCCAGTCCTTGTGCTCATTGGGATCGATTCTCGCGACCAGAATCACCAACACCGCCAGTGCGATTACACCGAGGCCGACCAGCCAGGCCAGGAATCTGATCAGTTGCTGCAGAAGTCTCAAGGCGCTACTCGCGGGAGACTAATTTCCAGCGCACGCTGATAGATAGTTGCGCGCTTCGACAACCGCCTGCCGCACCCTGGCAGGGGCGGTCCCACCCGCGTGATCCCGCGCGGCGACGCTGCCTTGCAGTCTCAGGTAATCATATACATCCGCTTCAACACCTTCATGGAACTGCTGCAACTCAGACAGTTCCAGTTGTTCCAGTTCCTCATCCTGCCTGATGGCATACTGCACGGTCTTGCCGACAATGGCATGAGCATCCCGGAACGCTACCCCTTTCATCACCAGGTAGTCCGCCAGGTCGGTGGCGGTCAGGTAGCCCTGCCGCGCGGCCTCCAGCAAAGCCTCGCGCTTGACCTGTATGGAAGGCAGCAACTTCACATACGCCTGCAGGCACAGTTTCAGCGTATCCACCGTGTCGAACAGGCATTCCTTGTCCTCCTGGTTATCTCGGTTATAGGCCAGTGGCTGTCCTTTCATAATGGTCAATATGGCAGCCAGGTCGCCGTACACCCGGCCGGTCTTGCCACGCACCAGTTCCGCCACGTCCGGGTTCTTCTTCTGCGGCATGATGGATGAGCCGGTACAGAAAGCGTCATCGATGTCGATAAAACCAAAAGCAGGAGACAGCCACAGCACCAGCTCCTCGGAAAACCGGGACAGGTGCAACATGACCAGCGCCGCGGCGGCGCAGAACTCGACCACAAAATCCCGGTCGCTGACCGCGTCCAGCGAGTTCTCCGCAATGGCGGGGAAGTCCAGCAACTCTGCCGTCAAGGAGCGGTCGATGGGAAAGCGCGTGCCGGCCAGCGCCGCCGCACCCAAGGGCAACACGTTGATCCGTTCCAGGCAGTCCCGCAGGCGCTGCTCATCTCGTTTCAGCATTTCATACCAGGCCAGCATGTGGTGGCCGAAGGTGATCGGCTGCGCGCCCTGCAGGTGGGTAAAACCAGGCATCACGCTGCCGGCCTCCTGCTCCGCCAGCGTTACCAGCGCCTGCATGTTCTGTACCAGCAGGGAGCGGATCACTGCCACTTCCGCGCGCAGGTACAAGCGCAGGTCGGTGGCGACCTGATCGTTACGCGAACGGCCGGTATGCACTTTTTTTCCGACCTCGCCGACGTGCTGCACCAACGCTGCTTCGATGTTCATGTGCACGTCTTCCAGTTCCGGTTTCCAGGTGAACTCGCCCGCCTCAATCTGCGCCATGATGGCGTTCAGCCCGGCGCAAATCTCCTCACTTTCAGCTTCCGTCAGCACGCCGGCGCGCGCCAGCATCTGCGCGTGGGCAACGGAGCCCTGTACGTCATAGGGCGCCAGGCGCCGGTCAAAAGACACGGATTCGGTAAACGCCTCCACGAATTGATCCGTCGCCTCGGTAAAGCGTCCGCCCCAGGGTTTTACTGTGTTTTGCTTGGTTGCCATTGGCACAAACAGGGTTGACTGTCGGTCGTACAGTATAGCGCAGTATCGATATTGCCGTGCTACCGGTTATGTCTCATTTCGTTGTTTACCGCCCTCCGTTCGTCATTCCTGCTCACTTCTCCAACCAGTCTTCCCGGGCAGCGTGATAAACATAACGCGGCTGCAACGCCCCTGCCTCCACCACGCAAATCTCCGCGAGCCGCCGTACTCCCCTGCCCTCCAGGTAATCCATGTGCAAGACCAGGTCCAGGTTGTGCAGGTATTCCGTCTCTATCACCTGGAACGGCAGTGTTGAGCCGCCCATGGTCAGGCTGACCAGGCGCTTGAGTGCGGCGCGGGCGTTGTTGGCGTGCAAGGTGGTGCAAACGCCGCGATGGCCCGTGTTCAGGGCCTGGAAGAATACCTCGGCGGCGTCCGGTTCCCTGATTTCGCCGACGATGATCCGGTCCGGCCGCTGGCGCAGGGAAGTAGCCAGCAGTGTCGCCAGGGTCAGGGCCGGGGTATCCTCGGAATCATGCTGTTGCGCCTCCATCTGGATAACGTTGGGCGCATTCAGCATGATCTCGCTCACGTCCTCACACACCACGATGCGATCCTGCGGCGGAATGGCAAAGGACAGGGCATTCAGCAAGGTGGTCTTGCCGCTGTTGGTGGCGCCGGAGACCAGGATGTTGGCGCCGCGCGCCATTGCCTGCAGCAGCGTCTCCTGCATCGGGGCGCTGATGGTACAGGTCTCCACCAGGCGCGCCAGGTCCAGGCCGCGGCGCCGGTGCAGGCGTATCGACAGAGTGCAACCGGCCGGCGTGGCCGCGGGCAGGGTCGCGCACACCCGGCTGCCGTCCGGCAGGCGGGCATTGATGATGGGCGTTTTTACCGGGTCGAAATACTGCGACAAGGCGTTGGCGATCTGCTCGATCAAGGTGGCGACCTCGGCGTCATCACGGAAAGCCAGCGCAGTCCGGTACATACCCCGCTGCGGATCATCCGCCCAGATATCGTCGAAGCGGTTGACCATGACATTGGTCACCTGATCGTCATCCAGTAAGGATTGTATGGGAGAGAGGTAAAACCTGACCAGTTCCCAGTCAGCGCCGGTTAATGCGGTGAGCATGATGATCCTTTATTCATTTCCGTAAGTATTCCTATGGTTGCCGCGGCCAGGTCAGCGGATAATTCTCCCCCTTATTGTAACCGAATTATTTTCTGCTACAATCCCAATCCTTGAGGAACGCTGGAGGAAGCTGGCGCTTATGGACGCCAGCACAGGAATATGGATGAACTTCTGACCCGAATGGCAAGCTGGAGCGACCCCTGGTACTGGGTAAGCATCGCCGTGCTTGTCTATGGCAACGCCGTTATCGGTTTTCTGCCCCTGTCTTCAGAGCGGGAGTTGACTCCGGCCGAGCACCTGCTCATGCATGCGCGCCGGGTCCTGCTGCTGTTGTTCCTGTTCTTGCTGCCGGGTTTCCCCGTGTGCCTCTGGCTGCTGGCGGCCAACGCCGGCGGCTCGATTACGGTGGCGAATAATATTGTGGATATCGTCATCATCAGTCAGGCCGGGAGTATGTGGGGACTGATACTGGCAAGCCTGCTGGCGGGTTTTCTGACTCGCATCGTATTCCTGCGCTACCTGTACCCGCACTTCTCGTCCTGGTATATCTTCAGGCGAGTGTCGCAACGCGGCGATCTCGTCTCCGACATCCGCAGCGAGGCCAACCGGTTCCGGGAGAAGCATTTCCAGCCGGATAAACACTACCGGCAGGGAAAGATATTCATCGGACTGCGCCAGAACAATACCCCCTTGCACGTCCCGGTGGAGCGCTGGAAAAGCTGGAACCAGCGTCTGGTGGGCGCCACCCAGACCGGCAAGGGCATCCTGTTCGGGGTGCAACTGGACCAGTCCGTGCGCCAGGGTTATTGCACCGTTTTCTTTGACCTCAAACCGGACCGGCACGCGCTGGCGATCATGCGCAAAGCCTGCGCCGACACCGGCAGGCGCCTGGTGACCGTGGACTTCAACGGCGAACTGCCCGGGAAATGGTCACCGTTCAGGACCGGCACCGAGCGGGAGATCAAGACCCGGCTGATGCAGGCATA
This sequence comes from Gammaproteobacteria bacterium, assembly GCA_965116585.1. Taxonomy (GTDB): domain Bacteria; phylum Pseudomonadota; class Gammaproteobacteria; order Eutrophobiales; family Eutrophobiaceae; genus JAAXHV01. The sequence goes on from OZ220714.1 coordinate 1,207,157, forward strand.
CAACCTGACCGAGCGGGGTGATACCGCAGACTTCTACCGCATCGGTGAGCGGGAATTCCTGGAATCCATCTTCAACAAGTGGAACAAGGAATTGATCGACCTGCCCCGGCTACTCCAGAACGCGGCCAAACCGCCGCCTACCGTCACCAACCTCACGCGGGAACTGCTGGCGCTGTCCGCGTTGAAGCCGGGACGCAGCAAGGGAGTGGATATTGAGCGGGTGTTGCGTGAGAACGCGGTCCTCTATGTGCGCTCGTCCACCACCGACCCGGTGGTAAAACGCGCCACCCAGGTGTTCCTGTTGTGCCTGTTGCAGGCCGCCATGCGCCTGTACCGGGGTCGCGCACGGGACAGCCACCTGTTCATCGGCATAGACGAGGTAAAGTTCCTTGCCACCGACATCCTGGGAGACATGCTGGCGACCATCACCGGGTTCGACTGCCACCTCGCCATCGCCTACCAGAGCCTGGGCGATTTGAAATCCGTCAACCGGCGCCTGGTCAACGTGGAAGCGCTGGAGTTCAGCGTGGAGAACAACTGCAAGATGTCGCTGTACTACCAGCCCACCGACTTCGAAACCGCCGAGTACGCGGCCAAGCAGAGCGGCACCAAGCAGGCCAGTCGCTACCGCATGAACGTGGATATCAACAAGGCCGGAGGTGAGGTCTATGCCGACCGCAACCTGATCACCCAGGAAGACGTGTTTTACATCCATCCCAACACCTTGATGATGCTGCCGTCCCGGGTGGCCATGGCCAGGATGCCGGGACAACTGGCCGAGATCGTCCATACCTGCTGGGTAGAGGTAGATCCTGCTTACCTGGAATGAGCCAAATCCAGTCAGGCCAGCAACCCTCAAACGTATTCCTTCCCCTGTTTGTTTCCTGCGCCCCCCTGTTCGTCACTCCCCCTGTTCGCCCCTTTGCTTCCCTCTGTTCGTCATTCCTTCGAAAGCAGGAATCCAGTAGACAACAAACTCCTTATAATGGATGTTTACTCACCGGCTTCCTGCATCTCCCTGTCCACACGCGGCGCATCTTGCCACTTGCGCGGCGCCCTCTGCGCCACCGCCCGGGCCAGTTCCGGCGTGCCCGTCGGGCACTTGTTCAGAAAGCGCAGGCGCGCGGCAAAGGTCGCCGGCCAGGTGAACTTCTTAATCCCGAAATAATGGGACAGGGCCGGATTACAGGCAGCCGGACGCGCCGGTGAGGACAGACATAACAAGGCTTCGCAGGACAGGCGCGTGATCCCCGTCAACAACTCAGCGCCGGGGGTCGCCTGTCCCTGGCCAAGGAGCAGCAACAGCAACAACAGGTAGTATTTCCGTTTCATTTCCGGTTCTCCATCTATTCCGATAACGATCAAGCAAGCGCACAACAGCGCTTTCCGCATAAAAAAAGGCGACCGGAAGATCGCCTTTTTCGCCGGTCAGCTCCAACCTGCTGCAAGCGCGAGAGGCATCTCGTGTTGCTGTTGGACGCTACGAAGCTGGCGCACCGGTTCCAGGAATGCCAGGCAGGCCGTGATCTTCTCAAAACTGTCAACATTATTGACCGCGTCAAAATAGTCAACAATGACAGAGGAGAAATAACCTTCCTCCGCATCCTCGATACGGATCTCGGCAACACAGAAAGGTGCACCGAAGCCCTTGACCTCGAAGGTCATATCCCGATAACTGTCAGTAATCAGGTCACCGGGTTTGACTTCGCCGTCCCTGACTATCGTGTACCAGCCATCTTCATTTCTCTCTGCCCTGTGAGCAGAGTCAATACCAGCAATGAGTTGATAATCTACGCTCATGATCGCTACCTCAAGTGTGGGTTCAAGGGTAGGCAATCCGCAATTACCCGGAGGACCCGGATAAATCCGGGTCGCCCGTTTACTCGGGAACAAGTATAGTCCGCTCCAAGCAGAAATGCAAGACTTTTTATATATTACAAAATCTTACTGGAACAGGCATTGCTTTATCAAACATTACAATACCGACCCCACCCTCCCCTTGAGGGAGGGGTACACCCTTCCCCTTCCTGATATACTGACCCACCATGAAGCAGGCACAACTACAGCAATCCGCACAGCCACCGGACGCAGCCCGGCTCGACGCCCTGGAACACTGGATCATCGTAGTCAGCGAACCGGACGCAAAGGAAAAATGGCCGCCCTTCCCCTACCGGGACATACTGCACCAGCGCTACCGCCGACTGCGGAAAAATACCGAGGACAAACCCCTGCTGACCGACCTGCCCAACGACAAGGCCGGCCACGTCGCGCTCAGCACCGTCAAGCCCGACCTGTCCACGTTTGAGCTGCTCACCCTGGCGCGCAAACTGGCAGAAGGACAGCGCGCTTACCAGGCCCGGGAACTTGGCATCGCAATCATCGGCTTTCCTGCAAAAAAATCCGTGCAGGTGGCAGAGAGCGTGCTCGCGGCAGTCCTGGCCGCGGATGCGCAAATGCCTGATTTTCAAAGCAAGAAGAAAGCCCGTACCAGGCTGGAAACAATCCACCTGCATGGCGTACCGGATGATCACGACGGATTCGCCCGCACTTTTGCCGAAGATGAAGGCAATGCCCTGGCGCGCTACCTCACCGCGCTACCACAAAACGAACTGACCCCAACGCTGTATCGCAAGCGTATCGCCAGCCTGGCCGGGGAGTACGGCTGGAACAGCCGGTTCTTCAGCATCGGCCAACTGGAAAAGAGGAAAGCCGGCGCGTTCCTGGCCGTAGCCCAGGGCAGTCCGCAACGGGACGGCGGCATCCTGCGCCTGCGCTATGTTCCCGAGGAGCCTGAAACCGGGGATCCGCTGGCGCTGGTGGGCAAGGGCATCTGTTTCGATACCGGCGGCGTCAACCTGAAACCCCACAACTACATGATGGGCATGCACGAGGACATGGAGGGCAGCGCGGTGGCGCTGGGCACGCTGGCGGCACTGACCCGGCTCAAGGTACCGTTCCCGGTCGATTGCTGGCTGGCGATCTGCAGCAACCACATCGGTCCGGACGCCTGCAACCCCGGCGATATCGTCAGCGCGCTGGACGGCACCAGCATCGAGATTGTCCACACCGACGCCGAAGGCAGGATGGTACTGGCCGACGCCCTGACGCTCGCCTCCCGCAACAAACCGGCGCTGATCATCGACTACGCCACCCTGACCGGGGCCTGCGTGTATGCCCTCGGCAAGGCATACAGCGGGGTATTCACAAACAAGGACGACTTGCTACCCGTCATGGTTAAGGCGGGCGTTGACAGCGGCGAGCGGGTGTGGCCGTTCCCCATGGATGAAGACTACGACCAGGCGCTGGAAAGCAAGTTCGCCGACGTCAGGCAATGCAGCAGCGACCCCGGCGTGGACCACATCCTCGGCGCACGTTTCCTGCAACGCTTCGTGAAACACGACTGCCCGTGGATACACGTGGACCTGTCCGCCGGCAACAACAAGGGCGGCCTGGCCCACGTCCCCACCGACACCACCGGCTTCGGTGTGCGCTTTACGCTGAACCTGTTACTGGATCAGAAGGTGATGGGATAAAAAAGTGTCGCCAAAGGCGACAGGCCAGCCTACCACACCCCCACGTTCTCCGCCGATGCCCACGGTTCCCGCGGCGCCTGCGCCTCACCCTTCTGCAACAACTCGATGGAAACATTATCCGGCGAGCGCAGGAACGCCATGTAACCGTCCCGCGGCGGCCGATTAATGGTAATGCCACTGTCCGCAATCTTCTGGCAGGTAGCGTAAATATCATCCACCTCAAACGCAACATGGCCGAAATTACGCCCGCCGGTGTACTCCTCCGGGTCCCAGTTATACGTCAACTCCAGTACCGGCGCCGGCATTTTCATCCCTTTCGCCTGCTCCGCATCCCCGGCCGCGGCCAGGAACACCAGGGTAAACCGGCCCTGCTCGCTCTCCATCCGCTTCACCTCCTGCATCCCCATCACGCCGCAGAAAAAAGCCAGAGTTTCATCCAGGTTCGAGACCCGGATCATGGTGTGTAAATATCTCATTGGTTTCCTCTTTCAGTATGTAATACGGTGTCATTAATTAGCATCAATCTGTCCTGAAACGCATCACTTGACCCGAGCATGCGGAAGATTGGGGTTCGCCGGGTCAACTGTGACCTCTTTGCGGGCGGGGTTGATAATCAGGTCCATATCCTCCATCGGCACCGCACCAAGCAATACCTCATTACCCAGTACCAGCGCGCCGACGAAACAGAAACGATTCTTGAACGTGACCTTGATTGGCCCGACATAAGGCACCTTCATGCTCCGGCCATCCGCCACCGAAACTTCCCGCAAGGACTCAGTCGCAAGATTAAGCTGAAGCGCAATATGCTCCGGAATACACAACATCAACGCACCGGTATCAGCCAGCGCGCTGACCCTGACCGGTGTCAATTCCTGCTCGCGCGGGTTGCTTAATTCAATTTCTGTGAAGATGTGTCCCATGCTTTTTATGCTGCCACCCTGCATAATTTATCATTGAAGAGCCCATTCATTGACAGTTTTCCAAGCGCATTATCTATCAACCCTACCGCTTCATCAATATCTGCGTCCGTAGTGTCGAAGCCAAGGCTAAAGCGGACGGACGCCTCGGCAGCTTCGGAAGAAAGACCTATGGCTTTGAGGACGTGGGAAGGCTCTGGGATACCCGACGTGCAAGCCGACCCGGTTGAAGCTGCAAGATGAGGCTGAAGCATTTGCAAAATATCCTGGGCGGAGAAACCAGCAAAACAGACATTGGCATTGCCTGGATGGCGAGCCTCACCAATATCGCCATTTAACCGGATTGACCAGGGCAAACCCATTAAATTTTCTACAAAGCGATCCCGGTTTTGACGCAGTAGTACGCGTTTTTGCCTCGCTTCATTACCACCAAGAATTTCAGCAGCGGCGCCCATACCGACACACAAAACGGTAGGAACTGTACCGGAACGCAGGCCATTCTGTTGTCCGCCACCGTAAATCAACGGCTCCAAACGATCCTGTAACTCACGACGGATGTACAGCGCGCCTATTCCTTTCGGGCCGTACATCTTGTGGGCGGAAAGACTTAACAAGTCCACCTTCTCCGCGCTTCCCCGTAAATCCATGGCAACAGGGGCCTGGGCAGCATCACAATGAAACACAGCGCCTGCGTTTCTGGAGAGTTCGGAAATTTTTTCGATGTCCTGAATGGCGCCGATTTCATTATTCACCGCCATGATGGAAACAGCGAGAACATCGTCACCCAACGCATGCTCCAACGACGACAACAGTACACGACCTGCTGTATCTACCGGCAAACCATCTACAGGGAAACCAAGTTGCCCGGAAACAACCCGTCCGGCCGCGAGCACACACTTGTGCTCAACGTCACTGAGGATAAGCCGCGTTCTCCTGTTTCCGGAACGCACATTACGAGCAAGCCCAAGCAGGGCCATGTTGTTCGCTTCAGTGGCGCCTGATGTAAATATGATTTCATCCGGGTCAGCACCGATCAAACCCGCGATTTGCGCCTTCGCCTGCTCCACGGCAAGAGAACTTTTCCAACCCAGAGCATGGTCTGCCGAATGGGGGTTACCAAACGATTCCCTGAAATAGGGCAACATCCGCTCCATAACCCGCTCATCAACCGGGGTTGTCGCCTGGTGATCCAGGTAGATGGTTCCTGATATTCTCATTTAATTCAAAAAGATAAGATACAGAACCCCATATTGAACAAGGTCTGGCTAATACAGTAAAAAAATACAAAAAAACCTTGACGCGCAGATTGACTATAGCACATCTTTTACATTAAGATCGAACTGGAGGATGTCTCCAGGAAGGAATAAACTTAACTGTAATACAGGATACGTATAGATGCCACATAGACCACTCTATGAACCTGACTATCGCCCTCAGTTCTCGGGACATGAGACTTTCCCCCTGCGCTACGGATGGCTAAAAAAAGCATTCGATCGCGTGGCTGAAACAGAGGATAGCTCCGAAAATAAACCCCTGTGTTGGGGCGAGGATGCCATTGCCCGTTTCGGGGTAGGTAAAAATATGGTTGCCTCAATACGCCATTGGGCAACGAGCTGTGGTATTATCGATGAATCTGATAAGGACGCTTCAGTGACAACCACAAAACTTGGAAAATATCTTTTTGGAAACAATGGGATAAAAGGGATAGACCCGTATATGGAACACCCCGCTACACTCTGGCTAACTCACTGGCAGTTAGCTTCGAAGTCAAAGAAAACAACCTGGTTCTGGGCTTTCAGCCATTATCCGGCAATAACGTTTACCCGTAACCTGTTCGTGCAAAAGATTGAGCGTCTTGTGCAAGAACGTGACTGGTCCCGGGTTTCAAACACAACGATTAAGAACGATGTCGCCTGTTTTATTCGAACTTACGCGGCCCGTCAAGCATCGGGGAAAACTGGGTATGACGATGCCTTGGAATCCCCGCTGACGGAATTAGGAATCATTAAAACGCTCGATGAAAAAGACGGGTTTCGCTTTGTGCGTGGCCCCAAGACATCCTTGGGAGATGGCGTTTTCATCTATGCACTACTCGATTTTTGGTCGCACTACCCCAACGCGAACACACTCTCCTTCGAAGCTATTACGTATGAGCCGGGCAGTCCGGGACGCGTATTCGCACTGGAAGAGAACGACATGGTTGATCGTTTGACGATGCTGGAGGAAAAAACGGATGGGAAGTTGCGTTGGTCTGAAGCTGCCGGCTTGAAACAGGTGGTGCGTAATATCAATATCGAGGATGAAACAAAACTCTCATTCGTATCTTCCGAATACCATAGTTCGCCTGTAGAAGGAGTAATCCAATAATGCTGAAGGAACACGTCCATATTGCTCGCCGATTTTTAAGGTCGATTCGTATTGACACGGATTTGTCTGAAGACGCCGCACTGGAAGGCTTTCTTTGTCCACAGTCGTATAACGATGTGCTGATGACCATGGCGCGGCACGTATCCGAAACGGGACAAGGCGCATTTACCTGGACTGGCCCATACGGGAGCGGAAAATCGAGCCTGGTTATTGCGTTAAGCGCCTTATTGAACGGGAGCGCGGCCTTGCGTGTGCGAGCAGAACAGGTGTTTGGACAAGAGTTGACGAATGCCATCGGGGAGGCATTACCATCGGGAAACAAAGGGTGGCGCGTTGTGCCGGTAGTCGGGGTTCGGGATGATCCCGTCAGGGTCATCGGAGAAGCCGCACGGCGGGAGAAAGTTGCAACACGCCGACCACGCGGCGGTTGGAATGAAAGCAACTTGATTAAAGCGCTGACTGATGCCGCCAAATTCAAACCTGACGAGCACGGCGGCGTGGTACTGTTTATTGACGAGATGGGCAAGTTCCTGGAGGCCGCGGTCAGAAACGGTTCCGATATTTACATCTTCCAGCAACTTGCCGAAGCCGCATCGCGAAGCCGGGGGCGCTTGTTGGTAGTTGGCATACTGCATCAGTCATTTGAAGAATACACCCACCGGCTTTCCCATGAAACACGTGATGAATGGGCCAAGATACAAGGGCGCTTCATCGATCTGGTGGTCAATGCAACGGGCGAGGAGCAGATAGAACTGCTCTCTCGGGCAATAGAGAGCGATCACCATCCTGAAAGTATGGACACACCCTGCCGGCAGGTTGCTGAGGTTGCCCGTAACGGCAATGTCTCCGACGCTGACCGCCTGACTTCCAAACTTGCGGAGTGCTGGCCGTTGCACCCGGTCGTTACCTGTCTGCTTGGCCCTGTGTCGCGCCGGCGCTTCGGTCAGAATCAGCGCAGCCTGTTTGGTTTCCTGAACTCAGCCGAACTCCACGGATTCCAGGACTTTCTGAAACAGGCGGATATTGAAGAATTATATACACCGGACATGCTCTGGGATTACTTGCGTGCCAATCTTGAGTCATCCATCCTGGCATCGCCGGACGGACATCGCTGGGCCTTATCTGCCGAGGCACTTGAGCGTTGTGAATCTCAGGGCGGCGAGGAAATTCATGTCAAACTGTTGAAAACCATTGCCGTGATGGACTTGTTCAAGGAACGTTCCGGAATTGGAGCAAAATTTGAAATACTGCAAACCTGTTTCCCTGATACCCCTCCTGCGACACTTACGGATGCTCTGTCGAAACTGAGTAGCTGGTCATTTACTATCTTCAAAAAATTCCAGGATGCCCATGCCATATTTGCCGGTAGTGATTTCGATATAGACAGGGCCACCAAATCGGCGCTCGAAGGAATAGATGAGATAGATTTCAAAAGACTCCAATCGCTCGCGGGCATTCAACCAATCGTTGCCAAGCGACACTACCATGCAACAGGAGCGCTACGCTGGTTTGATGTAAACGTAGTGCCGCTCAATTCTCTTACGGAGGCCGTAACCTGTTTCAAGCCGAAAAATGGCGCCATCGGCCAGTTTTTACTCGCACTCCCTACCGAAGGTGAAAGTGAAGATAATGCCAGGGAACAGTGCTGTAAAGCAGCAAGCGATCATGGCGCCTGGGATAGCCTGATAGGTCTATCGAAGATTTCCTGGGCCATTATTCCTTTAGCCCGCGAGTTGCTTGCATTAGAGTTAGTCAGCGAAGAACATCCCGAATTGGCAGGCGACCCGGTGGCACGTCGAGAGGTGTCCGCACGCCTGGCAGCATTGCAATCCCTGCTCGAAACCGAGTTATACAAATCCTTTGACAATGCCGAATGGTTCGGTGATGGACACAGCGCCAAACACTTACGACAGGCCGAACTGAATAACATTGCCTCCGAGCTTGCGGATAAACGCTTCAACCAATCTCCACGGGTGCACAATGAATTATTGAATCGACAAAAACCGTCAGGTAGCGCTGTGGCTGCGCAAAATATTTTGCTGCGACGTATGACCTCGCATGAAGGAGAGCCCAGGTTGGGAATTACGAAATTCCCGGCTGAAGCCGGTCTGTTTGTGTCAATACTTGAGAAATCAGAACTCTATCGCCAGGAACAAGGGAAGTGGCGCTTTGCGTCCCCTGACAAAAACTCGGATCCCTGTAATTTGATACCAATCTGGGAAGCGGCACTCAACAAGGTAAAAGAAACTACCATTGCCGTCTCAGATTTGTACGAACTATGGCGCCAACCCCCCTTCGGCGTTAAAGACGGCTTGCTGCCGGTTCTCTCCGTTGCCTTCATACTGACCCAACGCGACAAGCTCGCGGTCTATCGGGACGGGCTGTTCAAAGCCCGTTTCGACGACGTGGACGTTGATTATCTGTCAAAGGATGCGAGCACCATTCAGCTAAGATGGATGGATTTGTCTGACATCGCCCGCAATCTGCTGTCAGAAATGGCGACAATCGTGCGCGACCTGGACACAGCCAATCAGCTTACCCATCTCGAACCCATCGACGTTGCCCGCGGATTGGTCGCAATTTACGACCAGTTACCGCAATGGACTAAACGAACAATGCGGCTATCCGCCAATGCGGCACGCATCCGGGATATGTTCAAACGTGCACGGGATCCGAACAAGTTTTTGTTCGATGACATACCCGAAACATTGGGGGGAGATCTAACACAAATTGACGTGGATGCCTTGAACAAGGTCGTGGGTAATGTGCGTGATGGTCTTAGTGAACTGGTGGCCGCTTATCCTTCCATGCTACATCGCCTGCGCGACATTATGCTTGCAGAGTTGCAGGTGCCGAATACCTCTGCACAATCAATGTCTGAGTTACGCGAGCGCGCCCAAAACATCCGCCAGGTAGTCGGGGACTTCAAACTGGAGGCATTTATCGGCAGACTTACACAATTCGACGAGGCCGATACGAGTATCGAAGACATAGCCAGCCTTGCAGCAAGCAAACCGCCGCGGCAATGGATCGACCCCGATCTTGACCAGACAGCCGTCGAACTGGCAGAACTGGCACAAAAATTTCTGCGGGCTGAAACATTCGCCCGAGTAAAAGGCCGGCAAGACAAACGCCATGCCATGGCCGTGGTAGTCGGAATGGATGGCCGGCCGGCACCTGTGCACGATGAATTTACCGTTACTGACCTGGAACGTGGGCAAGTCGATAATTTGATCAAACAGGTAGATAAAGTGCTGAAGCGTAGTGGGGAGAAACGTCGGAACATCATCCTGGCCGCTCTGGCCGAATTAAGCGCCAGGCATCTTAAGCAAGCCGCCGACACCGCAAAGACAGAACAAAGGGAACAAACGGCATCATGAATATGGCAGGCAGTGAAAAGCACGTACTCGGGTTATCCGGCGGTCGAGACAGCGCGGCATTGGCCGTTTTTATGCGGCAACACCACCCCGAACTGGATATTGAGTATTTTTTCACCGATACCGGAAAAGAATTACCGGAAGTTTATGAATATCTCGGACGTTTGGAAGGTTTCCTGGGCCAACCGATTTTACGACTGAATCCCGACCGGGATTTTGACTTCTGGCTCAAACAATACAACGACTTCCTGCCTTCGCCCCAAAGCCGCTGGTGCACCAGGCAACTGAAATTGCGACCGTTTGAGCAATGGTTACAGCCCAAGCTGGCAGATGGAGAAACCATCTACAGTTACGTCGCCATCCGCTCGGACGAGGAATATCGTGAAGGCTATGCCTCAAAAAACGACAGACTCATCGTGCGATTGCCTTTCAAGGAAGTCGGCATCGACAAAGCCGGTGTACTCGAAATACTGGACAGCGCCGGCCTGGGTTTGCCGACATATTACGAATGGCGAACCCGCAGCGGTTGTACCTTTTGTTTCTTTCAGCAGAAAATTGAGTGGGTAAGATTAAAAGAGCATCATCCAGAGGCATTCGAGGAAGCAAAGGCTTACGAAAAAAACTCAGTAGAACACGGCTCCCCCTTCACCTGGTGTCAAGGCGAAGCGTTGCACGAACTGGAGAAACCGGAACGGACAGAGCAAATCCGGCTGGAACATAAACAACGTTTATCGCGTATGCGTTCGAAAATACAGCCTAATCCATTACGACCGGATGATGATCCTCTGGATATCGATGACTTGTATGGACAGGCTAAGGTTTGTTTGGCTTGTCATAAGTGACAATGTAAGAATCATGGCCTGAGTGCATTGAGCAAAGCCGTATGCAACTCTCCACCGTTTTGAGGGCGATCAGTACAATTATGAAAAAGTGATTTGTGCAGAACGTGGAATAGCTTGTCGGGCCCAGTCCAATCATTCTCAGTAATGATACCCGCTGGATGGCGGCCAGTTACCACATACCAAAATATTGCTGCCATCTGAAAGACATCAGATGCCCTGGTGATTTCGTCATTATGCCCTAGACGACGATTATGCGCTTCAGGGGACAACCAGAAATTTGGCCCGATTTTCTGCTGGTCCTGGGTAAGATCTATGCCATCGGGATTGATAAAGGTACATAAGCCATAATCGCTCAGTAACCAACCATCACCTGTTATGAGAATATTTTCTGGTTTGATATCCCTGTGTACCGCGTGTTGGTGTAGTCTAGCCAGTGCATTTGCCAGCCCTAGGAATTGATTTGCATACTGTTCATAGTTTAGTAGCCCTGTATTCTCACGAATAAGATTATGCAAATTCTGCTCCGCCAACTCCATGATAATAAAAGGAATACTAAATCGTTTCGAGCCTTTTACATTTCGTTTAACACCAACCTTACCACTACCAAGATACTTGGTCATATGACTCCCTTTGATTTTCTTCATCAGCTTTACTTCCCTAGTAAAACGCTGTTTACTCTTGGAACTTGGTTGCATCAGGAATTTAACAGCGCATTCCTTTCCGGTGCTATGATCTCTGCATTGAAATACCGCTGCATTACCTCCACGTCCTATCCAATCCCCAAGTTCGTAGGAAGTTTGTTCCTCAGTAGTCAACAATTCAGAAAGTAATTCGTAGAATTCCCCTTTTCGTAATTTTTCTGTATCAAAATAAATCCGTTCGCTCATCTTCTGGTCTCCTTAACACGAACAAATCTGTCCCTGCTTTTGTACAATTGCGATGTATCCATAAGGCATTGGAAACCTGCGTCACGGTATCGGCCCGACACCAAGCTAGGTTGCAATTAGCTAAGTCATGCTGAATTTTACCTTCACAAATTAAACAGTTGAAGACTGGAGAAAGCCAATCAACTAACCCTCCTCCGATAGATATATCTGACATCGCTAAACGATAAACAGAATCAGAAACACCCTTGGTTGTCGAAGTTCTGGCACACAAACCATCTATAATCTTGTAAAAAATGCTCGCTTCGGTATCGCCAAATGAGTTTGGCTTATATGTGCCAGCTAATATGGTTTTCAAAAAGTCACAGCGCCAGCGACGGCTCGATGCTGAATTAGCTTGAGATACGCATTTAATAGCATACTCGGAACAGATATCCACATCAGATTCCGGACGTATACAAAGGTTGAGAAGCTTCAGGTCTTTTCGTAATTGACCTATCCCTTTATCTTCGAGTGGTAGCCCATCAGATAAGAAACCGTCAATTACTAGAAACAAGCTATAAAAATCAGCTTTTTGCCGAAACCGGGTTGTAGAAATATCAATCGAATCATCAAAGATTGTACTTAGTTCCCGGAGTATGCTTTTAAATCGGCTTATTGTCTCTTTCTTATGATCATTATCCCAGTGTGCATATTTTACGTAAAAATTATCCAAGGTTTTCTTTTTGTCTTGAATACCACTTATCAACCCAGCTAAAAGCTCAGAAACATACTCGACATCAACATATCTCCTTCGCTCAGCCGGAGTAAAAATACTCGCTTCTTCAAAGAAATCTTGCACTGCGAGATCTTCCGATACCTTCAGAAAATCACCAGGGAAATCAGCTCGTCTTAATTCTTGTTTGTTGAGTGGGACAGTGTATTTGTTAACCCGTGCGTAAACTTCACGTACCTCTTCATCAGATGGATTGTTAGCCTCATTAAAATCGATTTGGTAGTTTAGAAACTGGCTCTGAGTTTCCTGGCTCAACTCAGAAAACTTTTTTCCTTTGTCATCTCCATCATAGGGTGCTTCCAGAGAAAATTCATTACGGAGAAAAGCAAGGATCGCAGAGATGCGCTGCTGACCGTCGATAACAATACGATAAGTACTGCCATTCTTTAATTCATTGGCCAAAAAAATTTTTGGCATTGGAACACCGCGAAAAATGGTGTCCATGAGCATAATCCTAGCAGGCGCAGACCACACTTCCCGTCTTTGAAAATCGGGTTTTAGCTCAAGACGGTAAGCATTACTCCAATCCCTTATATCAGATATAGGGTGGGGACTTGAATTCCAGTGAACCATACAAAACCTTCTCAGCGTATCATGTTGTCCTTCATTTCCTTAACATTCTATCTATTTCTTCTGATAAATTCCATATAGGATCCTGCTCTCCAGAACGAAGCATATCCACTAATTCAAGGATACCGCGCGGTCAAGTCATCATCTTCAAAAAGAAGTCGTCTTGCTCCGCTTGATCTGGATCCTCCGCAACTCTCTTTGATATATAGTCTAGCCCTCCATTTGCATATTGCTCAATGGTTCTCCGCAGTATTCGCATGTCTGCCGTCACTCCAGCCTCTTCCTTCTCCTGGACTGCAAGCATATCAAAGTTAGAACGAGCTAACGCACAGGCTAATATATGATCAATCATCTCTTTAGGGCGCCAGTTTTCAATTTCCCAAAACCCCTTGAGATCATCATCGTCCGAGAGATCCATTGGAGTGTCTTTGTATAACCCGATGAAAAACGCGCAAGCATAAAACTCGTAAACATTGGAAAATGAGCGACCTTGCGTGTACTTATCGTCATCCGCACCACCACCGAATTGAGAATATCGACGTAGCAAATCTTCAAATCTTCCTAAATAACCCGGTCTTAGCTTGTACATCTTTTTTTCTACAATACTCATATTGATACCCTGGTGATCTTAATGCTGAGATCTGACCGGTCTTCTCGGTTGCCACTGGGATATATGGATTCAATGCGATGGACATTCCCCATTTTAAAATCCCTAAGTGTTTCCCTGTCTTCCTCGCTCAAAAAATCGTATGTCATAACAATACTCTGCTGAAAGTTTTCGCCCAGCGCCGAATAGAATCCGTAAGAGTAGTTTTTTGCCATCTTTGAAGTCGGGGCATCAGATATGAGAGTATAATTCGTACTCCATCGCGCTCTAGAAGTCACCACTGCCATAATGAGTGCGAGTTTTACCAGGATTATGTTTGAATCATTTGACCCATGCAACGCAGCACCTTCGTTATCGACGATCTCTGGGATACAGCTATCATCAGAGAGCATTTTTAATTTCAACCGACCAGTAATAGAGATGTTCTTCTCAGTCATTTGGCGAAATATAGCGTTAGCGGATTTTTCGAGTTCGCTGACTAAGTTGGAAAAGACTTCCCCCCTAGTGTCCAAAGCAATTTGGTGAAGGCTTTGCCAGATATCGCGCGATGCCGCTACCACTTCATCGACGTTGCCCACAACAAGTTTGTCAAGATTGTTTTGTATGTGCTCTGACTTATTGCGAAGTGACTCCAGATCTTTTTCGTCGTCCCTCACAAGATTAGTATATCTATCCAAATTATTTGTATGAATCTTAAACTCTTTAACAATGCTTTCAGATTTATCGTCGGCTAAAAGTTCATCAAATTGCTCATCTATCGATTTTAGACCCTGCTCGTTCTTCCGAAGCGATGACTTGAGAGAAGCAATATCCTTAAACTCGTCAGCAATATTTTTCTCCGTTTGTACAATTGAGTGTTTAAACTGAAGCGCGTTGTTATAGATGTTCTGGAAGAATAACGAACAGTCGCTCTTAAATACATCTTTGGTTTCTTCCTTTTCTCTACTCAACAAATTTTCTATGTGAGCGTACTCAGGGGAACCTGTCTTAGCTTCTCTTCCGCAAACAAAACACTTTTCGTCATCCAACATTTTACTTACATGAATGGGCTGCGGAATATCGATTGGCAGTTCGAACACCCTAGCTTTTCCGGCATTAATCTTTGCGAGGTGAGCTTGATAGTATTCATTGTACTTAGTTGAATACTCATCAAAAATTGGTTGAGCCTTCATAAGCAGCCAGAATTCTGAAAATAGTTTCTTATTCAAACCTTTAACGCGGCGCTCCAGAGAGCGCGCGGCACCCTCAATTTCATCCTTAATTTTTTCACGTTTTGCTTTTAGTTCTGCTTTTCTCTGCGCATCGTCGATTTGGTTTATGAGTCCTTCGATCTTATTTTGAGCCAGATTTCTATCTCTGCTGTTATTTGCCTTCGACTCTTCACACTTATTGATCTCGTCCTTAACGGACTCAAGTTCTTCTGTGAGACGGGTGGATTCAGTTTGATTGTGACTTAACCGGTTGGCTGCCCTCGTATAGTTAGCCGTTGCCTTTTCCCTACCGGCCTGGGTAATTTCAGATACCTTTTCATAATCGCCAATGTCAGACAGTAAATTAATTACTTGCATCAATGATGATTTGCTTTGAAAATCCATTAAGCCATCGACTTGTTCACCCTGAAACCACATGTATGGCTTGACGGATCCTGGAATGACTCTATTGAGAATCGAATCATGTCTTTCTGAGGGAACTGACTGCCACTGCGTACTTTTGTACTCCTCTATCAATAGTTTTGAAGCGTCATCGGCTGCCCATGAGTTTTCATCGGTTCTCTTTGCCCTATAGATTCTGGTTATACGGAAGTTTACGCTACGACTATCCTCCAAATTCAAAACCACTTCCGTAGACACCTGATCTCCAACTGAGCATTGCTTCTTCGCCTTATCGGAGAATATTTTTTCTCTATAATGCCTGGTAGAAACGAATTCGCGGATGTCCGAATGAAAAATCTGGTCATGTAACACCCAGTAGAAGGCATCGAAAAGCTTGGATTTGCCACCGGCATTTTCTCCAATTACAAGATTAATACCGGATGTAAATTCCAATCTGTTCTCTTCATGAGAACCAAAGTAGCACTGAAAATCCTTCAGAGAAATCGATTTAATTATCATTGCTTACTACCATTTACCGCTTGCTCAATCTCTCTATTTACGTTCCTTATAACTGTGACCGGGGCATCGGACTGGCAATAAGAAAAAATCAGCTTCTTCAGAGCTTCGATCAGGGGGTCGGGAGATTGGGAGGAAAAACTTACTTCTTGAATTTGGGCTTCAGTTAAGTCCGAAAGCTCTTTCAATAGCTTGCTATTTAAATACGCTCGTAACATCTCATTTCTATCAGGCATTAACATGCTCCTTAAGCTCATACTCTAGCGAGTACATATTCAAATCGTAGAACTCTGAAATTTCTTTGAATATTTCCATTGCTTCATAATAGTTTCGAGAAAGAGATGCGAAATAGATAACACGGATCAACTCTTCCTTCAATAAACTTTTTTCTGTTTGGAATGTCGCCGCATCACAAACTGGTTGGGGTACGACAACCAAATCATATATTACTGCATAGTCTTTGTCTTTGTGCCGGCGTAGCACTCTCCCGCGACGCTGAATAAACTGCCGTGGGTTTCCTGTGCTAGCGCAAAAGATAGCGGTTTCTGTCCTAGGGATATCCACGCCCTCGTCTAAACACTTCATTGAAAACAGAGAAGCGATATATCTGGACTCAAAGTTCTCCATAATTTCGACACGATTATCCGTTTGCGCAGTGTAGTGGTGGATCCTTACGGAGGGGTATTTATTTTCCAGACAAACCATGTATGTCCTGAGAAGATTATCCCCTTCACGATCTTCACCTTCAGGGACATAAACAAACGAATAGTCCATATTGCCTTTACTTTCCATTATCTCATCGACAATGCTTTCGAAGACTGTAAGCTTGTTTGTAGCCTTGTGAACTATTCTTCTACGCTCTAGTAACAGTATCTTTGCCAGGTCAGGATTTCGGAAAGTACCTGAATTTTGATCGAATAGCCTTGAAAGCCGTTTACTAATTTCCGAATACTCCGCCATCTCCTGATCTGTGAGATATACAACTCTGGGATGATACTCATAAGGGCAAAGTATGCCTTCACGAATCGCTCTCTCCATAGAGAATGTGTAGGTATACGGCTCACGAGAATTGAAGAATTTTTCGATCAAACTGTTGCCTTCTTCATCAAATCTACGCCTGGGAGTGGCCGATAAAGCTATTCGCTTCTGGAACTTGAGTGTTGGCAATAACACTTTCATCTTATCACTACCGATGTTATGGGCTTCATCGGCGATGAATAGTGTCTCAACGGGGAAGTGTGTTACTCGCTTCTGAAAATCTTCACTTGAAAAAGTGGCATAAATTGCAATGACGATAAAGTTCTGTGTTTTATCAAACGCTAGCCCCGTGTTAAGCATGTCGATTTCCCCACGCCAGCCTCGATCTTGTGACGAAGCGAGATACACGTTACCAAAATTGAAACTTTTGACCTCTTCGTACCATTGATTGAGTAACGCTTTAGAAGGAACCAGAATTATCGATTGGTATCTTCCTGACTCATGATATTCATTTAGCAAGCAGTTAATCGACGTGATGGTTTTTCCTGTGCCAGTTGCCATCGCGAAAATTCCACGTTTACCTGAATCTTGCCAATTTATATATGCCTGCCTTTGGTAATCCCGAGGTCCTTCCGCGAAGGGAAATCTTGGATTCTCTCGATATTTTCTTATCTCTTCTTCAAGAATCGCCTTATGCTTGGCAATTGCACCTACGATAGCTTTTTCGCCAGAATTAGAAAGTACACTCAGCGCATCGTTTAGGAGGTCATCTATATCCTTATCTCTACCAATAGAAATCACTGCATCCCTGATGTCTTCTATGCCTAGATATTCGTATTGATCATTCTCCTTCGAAAGAATTGATTCTATATTCTCCTTCTTCGACTCGATCTTGTTCTTCTCGAACTCGCTGCCCCAGGACCGAAGGACGGAAATAGCTTCAGCATTCTCAACGAGCCCGTTTGCCGTAAAATTACAACTGCCCTCCATAAAAACCACGTTTTCATGCTCATCGGTGAATACACCTTGTTTAAAATGTACCATCCTGCCGGGTTTCAACATTACGGGCACTATCTCCAAACGGTCAAACCTAACCAATAGTTTCAGGCAATCAATCACATGCTGAGTTTGAGCATTTAGCTTTCTGGTAACCCATTCTATATCTCTTAGCAGAGACTCTCTGGAATCATCAACACTATACTCATGGGACTGATTCAGTAGTTCTTTATCTCGGTTGTATAGAAAATGGTTTGTGATTATTCGCATCCTTCCACCATTGGCAACAAACCGAGCGAAACCAAAAGACAATACTTGCATAGCCTTCGAGCTGAAGTAGCCTAGTTTGAGATATATAACCTTGCTTTCAGGGAGGATATCGAGATAGAACTCCAATGGTATGGATCTGCCGTCGGAACTATACTCGAAGTCTGCTGGAAATTGTACGTTGGTCAGACTCATTCGAACCATCTCTCCTGCGGATTCCGGTTCATCGTGAACGCGGATTCTGGGACTGTGAACACTGATTCCGGTTTCACCCGGAAAGTGTTCACGTTCAACCGGAATCAGTGTTCATGTTCGCCAGAATACGCAGATTGATCGGCTAAATGAATGCATTGTATCATTCGCCCAGGGCAATCTTAAAGTCGCGTCCAAGTAGATGACCTGATGCAGTTAGCATTATGACTGGACAGTGATAAAGCGATTTTCTTTATGTGTGCTCATATTTTATCTGCCGCATCATTAAGGAATTGCATCAATTGCTCGTGACGCTCCCTTGAGTCCACGTCAATTGAATAGACAAGTATATTGGTATCAACTGTAATCCGTGCGTCGCCCATAAATTTCTTCCAGCTTTACCCGTCTTCCTCCCAGGTGGCAACCCTGTCTCATTCGCTCTCGCGTGCGCAGGCGGGCGGCCCGTTGCTCTGTTGTGAGGTTTCCTGACCCGCGCAGGTCTGATGAAGCCGGAAGATTTTCGGACTCTGCGAAAGCGCGGGTATTTAAGCCGGTGTGTGACAGATTAGCCATAGAACAATACCTTCATTCTGAAATTCACTTGAGCCATTTGATATCCTCTTGGAAGCGGGTCACCTGTTTCAATTTCAGATGTGTAGCACCTATATAGACAGTCGTCAACATCCACTCAACCACCCTCCCCGCCCAGGGGCCGTCCGGGTCGCCGCAGGCCAGGTTGGCTTGCAGGTGGTCGCAGTCTTGCGATTCTATTTACACTAATCCGGTCAAAACACCGAACGTGCTACTTGTGGTTTATCATTCGAGGATTGGGTGGACTGACCTACCCGCTGTTCGGAGCACCCTGCATCAGGTCAGTTTGATCGAATTTAGAAAGTTTAGGATACTTTCATAAACTTGCTAAATTGGTTATAATTCTGCCATGGACCCTGTCAGAAATCCCTATACACCGGGCGCCGGCACTCCTCCTCCGCAATTGGCTGGACGTGATGAACTACTGGAACGGATGCGTATCGTCCTGGAACGTACGCGTCTTGGGCGGCCATCAAAGAGTCTGCTACTGGTGGGGCTACGTGGTGTCGGAAAGACCGTATTGCTGGATAAAATGTGTGATGACGCGGAGGCGTCTGCAATCCAGACCCTGCGTATTGAGGCTCCTGAGGGTCGATCCCTGCCTGCCATTCTTGCGCCACAACTACGCCGGGCATTGCTGCGTCTGTCCCATATTGAACAGGCAAAGGAACTGGCTCAAAGAGCCTTGCGCGGATTGGCCGGCTTCGCCACTGCATTAAAGTTCAAATACAGTGATATTGAAGTAGGACTGGATTTTGCCTCAGAACCGGGACTGGCAGACAACGGTGACCTGGAACTGGATTTGCAGGCGCTGCTCGAAGTAGCCGGCCAAGCTGCCGTAGGCGCCAAGACGGGTCTGGCACTTTTTATTGATGAGTTGCAATACGTCGATGAAGACCAGTTGGCAGCCTTGATTATGGCCTTGCACCGCACGGCTCAGCGTCGCCTGCCGGTGGTTCTCACGGGAGCGGGATTGCCGCAGTTGCGCGGCCGAATGGGAAAAGCGAAATCTTATGCCGAGCGCTTGTTCGATTTTACTGAAGTAGGTCCATTGCCTCCGGCTGCCGCTCGCATTGCCGTCAACGGCCCCGTTGAGGCTGAAGGGGAACGCATAGACACGGATGCCCTGGACTACATTATTTCGCAAACACAGGGTTATCCGTATTTTCTGCAGGAATGGGGCAAGCAGGCATGGGATATCGCCGCGTCATCCCCGATCACACTGAGAGACGTGGAAACAGCTTCCCGGAGTGCGGTTGCCGCATTGGACGAAGGTTTCTTCCGCGTGCGCTTTGACCGATTGACACCGTCCGAAAAACGTTACCTGCGCGCCATGGCGAAACTGGGATCGGGGCCTCATCGTTCAGGTTCTATCGCCGACGTACTGGAGCGCGGGGTCACGTCTCTTGCTCCGGTCCGCAGCCAACTGATTGCTAAGGGAATGATCTGGAGTCCAAGTCATGGCGATACGACGTTCACGGTGCCGCTGTTTGGCGGCTTCATGCAACGCATCATGCCTGGCGATGACTGGAAAACCGTATCCTGAAGCAGGGGGTTTTAGTCGCGTATCAATGCGCCCTCATCCACTCAACCACCCTCCCCGCCCAGGGGCCGTCCGGGTCGCCGCAGGCCAGGTTGGCTTGCAGGTGGTCGCAGTCTTGCAGTTCCAGGGTGGCAGTCTCGCCCCCCGCGTCCCGCAGAGCCTGTTCCATCTTGTGCGCCTGGGTGATCAGGTGGGGGAAATCCCTGCTGCCCCAGGACAGGAAGAACGGGGGTGGCGTGCCCTGGATATTGCAGATGGGGCTGGCTGCTGCCTCGTTGCCGGTGGGACCCAGGAAGCGCGGGCGCATGGACAGGCCTGAGCTTTCCCGGAAGTCGAACACGCCGGAGACGGGCAGGCAGCCGCGTACCACGTCCACGGGTAGGCCGTAGGCTTCCTGCCAGTCCTTGCGCACAGCCATCAGGCCGGTCTGGTGGCCGCCGGCGGAGTGGCCGCCGATGAACAGGCGAGACGGATCGCCGTTCAGCTTGTCGATATTCCCATGGACCCATTTCAGGCCACTTATGCAGTCGTCCAGTCCGGCCGGGAAGACGTGGGCCGGGGCCAGCCGGTAGCCGATACTGGCGAAGCCGATACCGACCTGGGTGAACACCGGCGCCATGAATGCCATCCATTCCTTGTAACCGCTGGTCCAACCGCCGCCGTGGACCATGATAAACACGTTGCTGTCAGGGTCCGGCGCCGGAAAGTAGAGCACGCTCTGGTAGGGGTCGGGGCCGTAATTGTCCTCAGCGCCACCGATTTCTGTGGCTTTTTCCAGGACGTACCGGTTGTATTCCCTGGCAAAGTCGGATACGGGTTCCTGTGGGGGGTAGTCTTGCGGTTTCATGGTGTGTGTACTCGGTGTCCAAAGTATAATATTAAAACACCTGTGTCACGACAACCTGTTTCAGAGTAGTAGGGAGTATCCCTGCCTCACCCACAGGTACCTGTATTTTTTCTCCGGCCTCAGGGTTTTGCTATCCACTCTGATTGTAATATACAGCTTACCCTGATAACTTCGTAACATGATCTCGAATGCCTGTTAACAATCAGGGGGCACCATGGCAACCGATACACAATCACCAGGGTTCGACCGGGTACTGGAGTCCAACCAGTTTCTGGTAACGCTGATCCTCATCGGGCTGCTGGGTATTGCTTCGTTCCTGGTGCTGCCTTCCCTGGTGCTCGGGTTTGTCACCGACCTGGGCTTCTCTGAACAACAAGTCGGCAGGATCTCCACGTTCCAGTTGATCGGGCTCGGCCTGGGTTCCGTCGCCAGTGTTATCCTGCTTAAATACCTGGACTGGAGGAACCTGTCGGTCTTCGGTCTGGCCCTGCTTCTTCTCAGCGATTTTGCCTGTACGCTGACCGGGGACTTTACCTCGTTGCTGGTCCTGCGCTTTGTTTCCGGGTTTGCCGGTGGCATTTGTGTTTCCTTTGCCGCCTACGGCCTGGGACTGACGGCCAATACGGACCGGAATTTTGGTTGGTTCATGACCGTGCAGGTGGGCTTTGCCATTATCGCCAGTTTTTCTTTCCCGTCGGTGCTTGACAGGATGGGTCTGGATGGCATCTTTTATGTGCTGTGCCTGCTGGAGCTGGTCTCTATTGTCCTGGTCTACCGTTTCATGCCGCCCTTGCGCCGGGAAAGTGCAGCCCGCGGGCAGGGCAATGACCGTTTCCGCTGGAGAATGTGCGGGCTGGTGATGATCGGGCTGCTCTTCTTTTTCACGGCCCTGGGCGCTTTCTGGACTTATATCTCGCCCATTGGCCTTGATGCGGGCATGAGCAGCCAACAGACCGGCAACGCGGTAAGCATCGCCCTGTTCGGCGCGTTGTTGGGCGCCTACGGCGCGGCCGCGTTAAACGTCAAGGTCGGCCGGGTGGCGCCCCTGACACTGTCGCTGGCGCTGCAACTGGTTGCGTTGCTGTTACTTTACCAGGGTCTGGACTACCTGATGTTCTGCTTCGCCGCGGCACTGTACGGCTTCGGTTGGTACATGTACGTCCCTTACCAGTTCGCATTGCTGGCGGAGTTTGACCGGGACGGACGGCCCATGCTGCTGTTGAATGCTGTTGCCGGCCTGGGTTCGGGCCTGGGGCCAGCCATTGCCGCGTATATACTGGCAGACGGTTACTCTCCGCTCTACATTCTTTGCGCACTGTTCCTGGCCGTGTCCCTGGCCTGGCACCTGGCGGCGATCGGTCTGGGGAAGAGGCACCTGTCGTCAGCCGGAGAGACTGCTGACTCATGAACCATATCAGTGAACCTTCTGCCACGCAGTGGCTTGCCCGGATGAAGAATGGAGACGTCTCGTCGGTAGAACTGGTGAAACAGACCATTGCTCGCATCAACGGAGTGAACCCGGAGTTGAATGCGGTAGTAGCCGACGACCCGCAAACCTGTATCAGCCAGGCGCAGGCAGCGGATGCACAGCGCCACAAGGGCAGGGAACTGCCGCTGCTCGGCCTACCCGTTACTGTGAAGGACTCCATAGACGCTACCGGTTTTCCCTGTACCGGGGGTTCGTTTGCACGGGAGGATTTCCGGCCGGCACAGGATGCTACGGTCGTGGCGCGCCTGCGCAAGGCCGGCGCCGTCGTGATCGCAAAAACCAATGTGCCGGAATACTCCTCCTCCTACGAGACAGACAATGCCATCTTCGGTTGCACCAACCACCCGTTCGACGTGGAGCGCACCGCGGGCGGTTCCTCCGGTGGTGAAGGCGCGCTGCTGGGCGCGGATGCCTCAGTAGTCGGCATTGGCCTGGACGGGGGTGGCTCCATTCGCGTGCCCGGCCATTACTGCGGCATTTACGGCCTGCGGCCGACCACGGGACGCGTGCCCGATACCGGGACCTGGCCGGCAACCCGGGATACCGGTTACCGCGACCTGATGTGTGTGGGCCCGATGACCCGTTACGCCGAGGACCTGGCGCTGATTTTGCCGATCATATCAGGCCCGGACTGGATAGACCCCTACGCAATGCCGGCGCCGCTGTCAGCACCCGGCGATGTAACCATCAGTGAGTTGCGCGTCGGTTTTTACACGTATGACGGTGTCGCGCGGGTCAGTCCGGAAACCGAGCAGGCGGTGGCGCGCGTGACGCGCACCCTGGAGCAGACCGGATGCCGGGTCACGGAGGCAGCAATGCCGGATGTCACCGATGCGACCGATATATTCTTTTCCCTGGCCGGGGCGGACGGCGGCGTGCGTACCCTGAAAGACCTGGAGGGAGCAGACGGACGTCACCACACGCAATTCAAGACCTTGCTGGATGGCTTCGGTAAACCCATGAGCCTGCCGGACTTCTTCGACTTGCAGGGGCGCTTTTTTGCGTTCCGGGCGCGCCTGCGCCGGTTCATGAACGACTACGACCTGCTCATCACACCGGTTACCACCGGCCCGGCGCCGCACCACATGGGAACGCCATACGGTATTCCGCAGGACGAGTACTTTCTTTACCGGGGCTTCAACTACGTGCATACCTTCGCCCTGGCAGGGTTGCCGGTAGCAGTTACTCCGGCAGGTGCACAGGACGGGTTGCCGCTGGGCGTACAACTGGCCGCGCAGCCGTTCCGGGAAGACGTGGCGCTGGCCGCGGCCGCGTACTTGCAGACCGCGCTGGTTCGGGGGGAGTCTGAGATATAACTTTTAATCTCCCCTCTCCGGCATATACTCCGGTTCATGCGCGCGTTTGATGACGTAGGCGTGGATGGCGTCGGTTTCGGCTTGCTCCAGGTGTCCGGCGAAGCCGGGCATGCCCTTGTCGAACAGTGCGCCGCCCAGGACGATGCCGTCCCAGAGTGCGTGGGTGTCCGCATCCAGGTAGCGTAGGTCCGGTAACACCCCGGCGCTGATGCCGGCGTCGCCGTGGCAACGGCTGCAATACTGGTGATAGAGCAGCTTGCCCAGGGCTACGGTCTCCGCATCGGCAGTGTGTGCGGGGGGCGGGGGCGGTTCAGGCAGGGGTGGGAGCGGGGGCAGTTCAGCCGTGCCGTCCAGCGTGTAGGCCACGATGCGGTTCAGCGCCCGTACTCCGGCCCACTTGGCCACGATGCCGGATTCGATGCCGAAAGCCGTGCCGTAACCCGCCATGACTGCCACGAACTGTTTGCCGTCCACCTGGTAGGTAACCGGTCCGGCCAGCACTGCGGTCTGGGCGTCGTGCGCCCACAGACGTTCACCGGTGTCGGCGGCATAGGCGATAAACTCGCCGTGGGAGGTGCCCTGGAACACCAGGTTGCCGGCCGTCGCCAGTACGCCACCGTTCCACGCTATCGGGAGTTCCACGGTCCAGCGCGCCTGTTGTTCAAGGGGGTCCCAGGCCAGCAGGTAGCCCTTGAGCAGTTTCGATACTTCCTCCTGGATGGCCGGGTCTTCCGGCATGGAGGCGATGATGGGGTCCAGGCCGGTGTTCACCGTGACCTTGCTGAATTCGAATTGTTCCACTTCCTTGTACACCCAGGGCAGGTCCTGGGCCGGTATGTACACCAGTCCGGTGCCGGGGTGGTAAGCCATCGGGTGCCAGTTATGGCCGCCGGGCGCGGCCGGTGAACTGGCGAACTCGCCGTCCTGGTAACGGGCATTGGGCGCTTCCACGGGGCGCCCGGTGCGCATGTCGATGCGCGTGGCCCAGTTCACCGTGACGAACGGCTCCGCCGACAGCAGTTCACCGTCGATGCGGTCGATGACGTAGAAGAAACCGTTTTTCGGGGCCTGCATAAGCACCTTGCGGGTTGCGCCACCGATCTGCAGGTCCGCCAGCATGATGTGCTGGGTGGCGGTGAAGTCCCAGGTATCGCCGGGCGCGGTCTGGTAGTGCCAGACATACTCGCCGGTATCGGCATTCAAGGCAACGATGGAGGCCAGGAACAGGTTGTCGCCGCCGCCGGGACTGCGCACGCGCTGGTTCCAGGGGGTGCCGTTGCCCACGCCCAGGTACACCAGGTTCAGTTCCGGGTCATAGCTGATGGCGTCCCAGACGGTGCCGCCACCGCCGTATTGCCACCACTCGCCGGTCCAGGTCCCGGCGGCCTGTTCCAGGATGGGGTTCTCAAACGGCAGTGCCGGGTCGCCGGGCACCGTGTAAAAGCGCCATACCTGTTCACCGGTCGCCGCGTCATAGGCCGTGACGTAACCCCGGGCGTCAAACTCGGCGCCGCCATTGCCGATGAGTACCTTGCCGTCCACGATGCGCGGCGCCCCGGTGATGGTGTAGCGCCGGTCGGCGGGCGTGGTTTGCACCGACCAGACTTCTGCGCCGCTCATGGCGTCCAGCGCGATCAGCCGTCCGTCCAGGGCGCCCACGTACACCATGTCGCGCCACAGCGCCACACCCCGGTTCACCACGTCGCAACAGGCGTCGATGCCCTTCTGCGGCGACACCTGCGGGTCGTATTCCCACAACAGTTCACCACTGGCGGCATCCACGGCATATACCCGGCTCCAGGTGCCGGTGGTGTACATGCGCCCGTCCGCGACCAGGGGCGTGGCTTCCAGGCCGCGCTTGCTGGGCAAGTCCAGGTGCCAGGCCAGTTTCAGTTGTTTAACGTTGCCGTCGTTGATCTGCGCCAGCGGGCTGAAGCGTTGTTCGTGGTAAGTGCGGCCATGGTTCAGCCAGTTGTGGGGTTCGGCCCCGGCATTCACCAGGCGCTCATCAGTGACTGCGGCAGTATCCGGCGCTCCGGCGCGCTCACAGGCGGATAGAAACAGGGATAATATGGCAATAAAAAATAACACGCGCATGGCTGACCTTACAGGGTGAGTGGCTAGTGGATTCAGTTCAGTCGAGGCCGGCGGACCTTCTCAGCGCATCGGCGCGCAACTGGGCTTTGCGGATTATATCCTGTTCATCCATGGTTAGCAGTTTTTTATCCCGGACTACGACCTCTCCGCCGACCAGCACCGTGTCAACGTCGGCGGCGCGGGCCGAATAGACCAGGGTCGCGAACGGGTCGTGGATGGGTCGCAGGTGGCTGGCCCGGGTATCGACGATGGTGATGTCCGCCAGCTTGCCGACGCTCAGGCTGCCGATCCGGTCCGCCATGCCGCAAGCCCTGGCGCCTTCCAGGGTGGCCATGGCAAACACGTCCTGCGCGGTCAGCGACACGGGGTCGCGGGTGGTGACTTTCTGCAGCAGCGCCGCGTCCTTCATTACCTCGAACATATCCTGGGTGTTGTTGCAGGCCGGACCATCGCAGGCCAGCCCGACGGTGACCCCGGCCCGGCGCAGCTTCAATACGGGGGCGTTGCCGGAGGCCAGGATCATGTTGGAAGTGGGGTCATGCACCACGTGCGCGCCATGGGCGGCGATGGCCTCGATCTCGGCGTCCGCCAGGTAGATGCAGTGGTTCAGCATGACTCTGTCGTTCAACACACCGGCATCGGCAAGGAATTCCACGTTGCGCTTTCCGGTGCGCGCCAGCATCAGGTCGTTGTATTCCGGCGTTTCCGCGGTATGCAGGTGGACTCCTACTCCGTCATCCCGCAGCGCGCAGGTGTCGGCCCAGTACTCGTCGGTAGCGGTCCAGGGCACCAGGGGGCCGACCCCTATACCGACCCGGTCATGGGCTTGCCAATGTTGCAGCAGTGCCTTGCTGCGGCTATCAATCTCGCCGGTCGTCTCGATAAAGCCCGGCGCGAACTCCTCATCGCTGGAACAGCGGAACAGCAGGGCGCGTATTCCCGCCTCATCCAGGGCCGCGGCGGCCAGCGCATCGGCGCCGTCGGTGTAGCGCGAGGAAAAGAAGATCTCGCATACGGTGGTATTGCCGGCTTTCAGGTTCTCGATGGCGCCCAGAGTCACGGCCAGCGCATAGTCGCCGGCGTCCATCTGCCCCATGAACGGCAGTTGCGCTTCGGACAACCATTGCAGCAGGGTACGGTCGGCGCCGAGCGAGCGGCCCAGGGTCATGCACAGGTGGGTGTGGGCATTGACGAAACCGGGGATGATCAGCTTGTCGCGGGCATCAATGGTTGCCGCGCCAGACACGTTCGGACCCGTGCCGACTCCGACGGCAGTGATGATGCCGTCATCTATCCTGATATGGCCGTCGTTCAACAGCGGTTGCGCGGGGTCGGCGGTGAGGAGGGTGCCACCTTTAATGATTGTTGTCTTCATGGGTATAGCTTCGCCGGGAATTAAGAATTAAGGTAACTACTCACCCCCTCCCCACTAATTCTACCTGAATTTGCAACAAGGGGTGCTTGACATCATAGTTTTCTGGCGCTATGGTAGGCGCCATGGGGCATGCGTATCTCGGTTCGAAAGCGACGACGGGGCTGTGCCAACCGTTGATTGCCATGATGCCGCCGCACAGTGTGTACATTGAGACACACTTGGGCGGCGGGGCGATTATGCGGCGCAAGCCGGCGGCGCTGCGCAACATTGGCATTGACATGGATGGGCGGGCGCTGTCGGCGTTCGAGTGTGCGTATCCGGTGGAGCTGGTGCAGGGGTGTTGCCACCGGTTTTTAGCGGACTTTCCGTTCGACGGCACGGAGCTGGTGTACAGCGACCCGCCGTATTTGCAGCGTGCCCGCAAGTCGGGGCGGGGTTATCGGCACGACTACGAGGAGGGCGACCACGAGGCCTTGCTGGCGCTGCTCACGGGGTTGCCGTGTGCGGTGATGCTATCGGGGTATCCCTCGGCGTTGTATGACGAGCGGTTGTGTGGCTGGCGCTGCGTGTCGCTGCAGGTGATGAATCAGGCCGGGGTGGTCACGGAGAAGGTATGGTTCAACTTTGCCCCGGACCGGGTGCACTGGGTGCGTTATGCGGGGCGCAACTTCACGCACCGCCAGCAGGTCAAGCGCAAGGCGGCGAGCTGGGGCCGGCGGTATCGGGAGTTGCCGCCGGCGGAGCGCCTGGCGGTGCTGGCGGCGATGATGGCGGTGGAGGCGGAGTGAGGGCATGGCGAGCGTGAACAAGACCTCGCTGCGCACGGAGTTCGAGGCCATCAAGACGCGCTTTGCGGCGCTGTGTGCGGAGGGCAAGCTGAGTCCCGAGGGCCGCGCCCTGTTCGAGGCGATGCTGCTGCTGTTCGAGTTGCTGCTGGCGGTGTTGATGGAGAAGGCCACGCCGAAGGGAACGCATAACTCGGGCCTGCCGAGTTCCCAAACCGGGCCGGACGAGACCGCACGCCGGCAGACCGGCGCCAAGGGCAAGGGGCCGGACCACCGTGCCGCACGGGGCGAGTCAACCCGCGTGGTGGTCGAGACCCGCACCGCCGCGGTCACCGAGTGCCGGGCCTGCGGGCGCGACCTCAAGGACCTCCACCCCAGCGGCCACGAGCGGCGCGTGAAGGTCGATATCGTCTTCGAGACAACCGAACTGACCGTGAAGGCCGACATCAAGACCTGCCCGCGCTGCCGTACCGAGACCCGCGGGCCGTTTCCGGACACGATGCCGGGCCCCTTGCAGTACGGCCACGGCATCGTGGCCTTCGCCACGCACCTGCTCACCGCACAGATGCTCTCACTGCGGCGCGCCGCTCAGACCCTCAAGGCGCTGACCGGGCGCACCATCGCCGAGGCGACCTTGCTGGCTTGGCTCTCACGCCTGCACGAGGCCCTGGCCGAGTGGGAGGGGGCCGCCATTGAGCGCCTGCTCGCCGAGCCGGTGCTGCACGCCGATGAAACCGGCCTGCGCATCGACCGTAAGACCCACTGGCTGCACAGCGTCAGCGCCGGGAACCTGACCGTAAAGCGCGGCCACCGCAAACGGGGCCGCGAGGCCCTCAAGGACATCGGCATCGTCCCCCGCTATGGCGGTATCCTCGTCCACGACCGCTGGGCCAGCTACTTCGCCTGGGAGAACTGTGAACACGCCCTGTGCGGCAGCCACCTGCTGCGCGACCTGGCCTTCATCGAAGAGGCCCACGGCCATACCTGGGCAACACGTCTGGGCAACCTCCTGCTCACTACCTGCCGCACCGTGCGTGACCACCCGAACAAAGCGCTCAGCGACCCCGACTACAAAGCCCTGCGCACACGCTACCGCACCCTCCTCACACAGGCCAGACGGGAACTCCCCACACCCCCTCAGCGTCTCACCGGACAACGCGGACGTATCGCCAAATCCGATGCGCAAAACCTGCATGAAGCCCTCGTCAAGTATGAAACCGACGTGCTGCGCTTCGCCCGCAACCCCCAGGTCCCGTTCACCAATAACCGCGCCGAGCGCGACCTCCGCATGGCCAAGGTCAAGCAGAAAGTCGCCGGGTGCTTCCGTACCCCCCACTACGCCGCCGCCTACTGCCGCATCTCCAGCTACTTGCAGTCCATGGCGCTGCAGGGCTACAATCCCCTCACCGCCATCGAGATAGCGCTCAACGGCAATGCCGCCTCCATGGTAGAGAAACCACCCCAGAATAACCCGGACGACCAGGACCAGGATAAGGGGGGCGAGTAGTTACGAATTAAGAATTAGGAATTACGAATGAATGTGTCGCCTGCGGCGCCTGGGTTTCAATGATCCTCAGGTTTTTCGCAAGCCAAGCCGAGGCACGCAGAGACGTAATCCACCCATTCCTAATTCGTAATTCTTAATTCTTAATTCCTAATTCCTAATTCCCGATTCAGTAACTCACCCTCACATTAACGCCACCCCAGCGTGGTTTCTCAAAGGAGATCTCGTCCGCCCCGCCGATGGTGGCGAGGTCGAACGTGGTGGTCTGGGTGCGCGAGTTGGAGAAGTTCTTTATGAAACCTGCGATGGAGTAACGCTCGTCCGCGCTGCTCCACTGGATGCGGGCATTGCCGATCCAACTGGAAGGCATCAGGTGGCTATCGAAGTTATTCCCGACTTCGACGGTTTAGCGTCCTGACGGGCTGAAAACGCCTTATAAATCAACGTGGGTTTCCGGGCGGGCCGTTGTAGTGCCTAGTTTATATTTAATACTTGACATTATGCAGGATTGCGGCTATCCTTCCGGGTATGTTCGTACGCGTGAAAACCACGCCCAACAGCCCGCGCAAGTCGGTGCAACTGGTTCAGTCCATCCGTACCGGCGATACAGTACGACAGAAAATCGTGCGCCACATCGGTATCGCCCTGGACGAGGATGAGCTGGTCCGGCTCAAAGACCTGGCGGCCGTGGTCAAGGCCAAACTTGAGGCCGACACCCAGCCGCAACTGTTCCCCCCGGAAGACGTGGCCGAGCAGGTCATCGCCGCCCAACAACGCCAGGATGACTCCCCCCTCAAGGTGGACCTCAAGCACCTCCGGGAAACCCAGCGCATCGTCAGCGGCATCCATGCGGTGTACGGCGCGGTGTACGAGTCCCTGGGCCTTGACCGGCTGCTGCCCGCCTGGCGCTACCGGGCCTCCAACCGAGCCCTGTGCCACAGCGTCATGGCGCGCCTGGCCAACCCACAGAGTAAACGGGCCAGTGTGCGCGTTCTGGAAGACGACTTCGGCGTGCGGCTGTCCTTGGAACAGGTCTATCGGATGATGGACCTGTGGGACGATGACCGCATTGCCCGCCTGAACACCCTGGCCGGCGCGCAGGCCAAAGCCCTGCTGGGCGGGCCTGTGCGCGTGTTGTTCTTCGATTGCACCACCTTGTACTTTGAATCCTTTACCGAGGATGGGCTCAAACAACCGGGCTACAGCAAAGACGCCAAGTTCAAGGAATGCCAGGTAGTGCTGGCCCTGGCGGTGACCGAGGACGGCCTGCCGGTGCATTACAAGGTGTTGCCGGGCGCCACCTTCGAGGGCCACAGCCTCATCCCGGTGGTGGAGGCATTACAAGCGGACTATGACGTGCAGGAGGCGGTTATCGTGGCCGACCGGGGGATGCTGAGCGAGGACAACCTCAGGTCCCTGGAAGACGCCGGCCTGCAGTACATCGTCGGCGCCAAACTCAAATCCCTGCCCCGGGCCATCCAAACCCGAGTCCTCGATGAGAACCGGTATCAGCCCTTGAAGGATGCGGACGGCGCCCGCGTGCTGTCCCTGCCCCACCAGGACCGCCGAGTGGTGGTCAGCTTCTCCCCGGTCCGGGCCGAGAAAGACCGCCGCGACCGCGACCAGGCCCTCACCAAACTACGCAAAAAACTGGCTAAGAGCAAAAACCCCAAAGACCTGCTCAACAACTACGGCTACAAGAAGTACCTGCAAGTAGAAGGGGAGACCACCCTGAGCGTCAACCCGGACAAGATAACCGAGGCGCAACGCTGGGACGGCCTGCACGGGGTCATCACCAACCTGCCGGAGTCCACCGACACGCACACCATCCTGAGCCAGTACCGCGGCCTGTGGCAGGTCGAGGACACCTTCCGGGTGAGCAAACACGACCTCAAGGTGCGCCCCGTCTACCACTGGACGCCCCACCGCATCCGCGCCCATATTGCCATCGCCTTCATGTCCCTGCTCTGTGTCCGACACCTGCAATACCGTATGGCCCTGCAGGCCAGCGCCGTCTCCCCTGAGGTCATCCGCAACGCCTTGGTGCACGTACAGCACAGCGTCCTGGAACACAAACAGACAACGCGCCGTTATGTCATCCCCTCTGCCATCAGTGAGACCGGCAGACACCTCTACAAGGTGATGGGACTGACCCACTCCACCACCCCTTACGAGCTTAAATAATCCCTGTCGCCATACCTTGAAACCCAGGCATTTGTAGTGCCTACGGGCAAACTCGTCTTCAATAAAATCAACAGGTTAGCCAAATAAACCGTCGAAGTCGGGTGTCGCCTGCGGCGCCTGGGTTTCAATGATCCTCAGGTTTTTCGCAAGCCAAGCCGAGGCACGCAGAGACGTAATCCACCCATTCCTAATTCGTAATTCTTAATTCTTAATTCCTAATTCCTAATTCCCGATTCAGTAACTCACCCTCACATTAACGCCACCCCAGCGTGGTTTCTCAAAGGAGATCTCGTCCGCCCCGCCGATGGTGGCGAGGTCGAACGTGGTGGTCTGGGTGCGCGAGTTGGAGAAGTTCTTTATGAAACCTGCGATGGAGTAACGCTCGTCCGCGCTGCTCCACTGGATGCGGGCATTGCCGATCCAACTGGAAGGCATCAGGTGGCTATCGAAGTTATTGATGTTGCTGAAACTGGATGCGGCATAGGTACCGTCCAGTTGCAATGAGACCGCACCGCCCAGTATGACGTGCGGCAAGGTGTAACGTCCTACCCCGGAAAACTGGACTTCGGGCGTGAAGGTCGGTTCGATGTTTCTGAACGTGTTGTCCGCCACCTCCAGGTCTTTCACTTCCGGGTCGATATAGCTGAAGCCCAGCCAGACGTCCGTGTTCTCCATCGGGTTGGCGATCAGTTCCGCCTCAAACCCCCAGGACTCGGCATCGGCATTGAACACCGCGCCGGACGTGCCAACGAACTGGAATGCCTGGTAATCGTTATAGTCATAATAGTACACGGACAGGTTGAAACGGGCCTTGCCGCCGAACAGGGTGGATTTGAGCCCTGCCTCATAAGACAGCAACACCTCTTCCTTGTAGCCGTATTCGTCCTGGGTGAGCGTGGTCAGCAGGGGGCCGTTGAAATTACCGGCCTTCACGCCGCGATTCACACCGCCATACAACAGCAAGTCGTCATTGGGTGAGTAATTGATCTGTATCTTGCCGGACCAGAGAAAGTCCGAGGTCTTGTCCGCATAAGGATCGAGAAACTCCAGCGGCACACCCGGCGCAAAGATGAGGCTCAGCGGTTCGGCGCCGGCAAACTGCGCGCCGTCCGGGTAGGCGTCCCTGACATTGCGATACAGGCGGTTGGTGAAGCTGAAGTCCTTCTCCTCGATAATGCCGCGGAACCCGGCCGTGAGCATCAGGCGGTCGGTCAGGTCGAAATCGACGTGGCCGAACAGGGAATAGGAATCGGTCTTGAGGTCCGTATCCGTGGTCGCCTCAAGGTAAAGATCACCCTGGTCAAAACCGGCCTCGCCGGTGAGGATGTTAAGCGGGGTGCCGCCGGCGCCCGGTACAAAGAACGGGATGCCGTTATCGGAATTGAGCACCGGGCCGAAGAAATAACCGCCGAAGATATTCAAGCCGCCGACGGTATCGGCAAGCCCCTGGGCCGCTTTCGCGTCGATATTCAGGTAATAGGCGCCGGCGATCCAGCGCATGCGCTCGGCCTCACCTTCCAGCCGGATCTCCTGGGAGAACCAGTCCATGTCAGTCTGCCGGAAGTAGATGAACTGCGGTACCGGGGCGTCCCCCACGTCCAGCGATTGCCGGTGTTTGATATTGGAAAACGCGCTGACCGACACCAGCTTGGCGAAATCCATATCCCAGCTCAGCTTGCCGGAAACGGAATACATATCCACCTCATTGCCGGGGTAGGGAGTGTGGTCGTTGGGGCCGGCAAAATCATGGACCGGATCCGGGTCAAAAAAGCCGAACAGGTCACCCTGGTCATTGGGTCGCACACCGTCCAGGTCGCCGTCAAAGATGGAGTTTTCACACCCGCCGTCGGTGACCCGGATCATCTCGCAAGTGGTGCGCACGTCGCGCTGGAATGCAGTATTCACCGTATCGTCGAACACACCGTCGCCGTCGGTGTCATCCACGAACGCGACCGTGGGGATACTGTTATAGGCCGCCGGCGCCCAGCGCTGTTCACCGTAGTTGCCGGACAACAGAAATTCCACGTCCTCGTTGGGTTCAAATAATAACTGGCCGCGCATTCCCCAGGTCTCCTCACCATATTTGTCGTTGACATCGATCGCAGGATCAAACGTCGCGGGCCGGCCCACGGCCTGCAACAGTCCCGGCACCGGCGGCATGTCTTCCGGGGTAAACGCGTTGTCGATGAGTTCGTCATGGTGGATATAGACACCGGCTAACCGGGCCGATACGGTTTCCGACAGGCCGCCACTGACCGCGCCTTCCGCCCGCACCGTGTCGTAGCTGCCGTAGGTCAGATCGGCGAAGGCCTCGGATTCCTGGGAAGGCTTGTTGGTGACGAAGTGGATAAGCCCGCCGGTCGCGTTGCGCCCGAACAGGGTACCTTGCGGGCCTTTCAAAATTTCCACCCGCTGCATGTCGAAGTTGACGAACAACTGCGCCTGCTGGGCCGCCTGGTACACTTCGTCCACGTACATGGCATTGGGCGCCTCGGCATGGTCGGCAAAATCGTTCTGGGTGGCGCCGCGGATGGTAAATTCATTACGCTGGTCACCGCCGCCGCCGGACATGGAGACGCCGGGCGAATAACGGGCTATCTCTATGCTGTTGGCAAATCCCAGTGCTTCCATCTGCTCGCCGCTGATCGCCGTGATGGCAATGCCCACGTCCTGGATGGATTGCTCGCGTTTCTGCGCCGTGACGATGACTTCCTCAAGCAAGCCACTCTGGGCAAGCGCCGGTTGAAGAGGAAAAATGAGCAGTAACAAGGCCGGCATCACGCGCTTGATGGCGGAACGGCCAGAAAAGAAGTGATGCATGATATCCCCCGATTGCTTTGCTTGTGTTCAATCTACCCTACAAAGTATAGAGCGGTCAATATGGTTGGCTTCCCGCGCTCCGTTGTGGATGTTAACATTATGCAACTGCGAACCATTCCGTAGCAGGTTCTGGCATTTTTCGATCAAGAGGGGGTTTGAAGCGCATGACTGACACACCGATCCGGGAGATGGAAGATAACATCGACGGCTTAAACAAACGCCTGGAACCGTACCCCGATTACCTGAAGGCGGAGCTGGGCCTGCGCAACCACTGGTATGCCGCGTTGTTCGGCCATGAACTGGAGGAAGGGAAATGCAGGGGTGAGATGATAATGGGTGAGCGCATCCTGTTCAAACGCGTTGACGGCGATGTGTACGCCATCGCCGACCGTTGCCCGCACCGCGGCGCGGCGTTCTCGGCCCGGCCCGAGTGTTACACCAAAAACACCGTGACCTGCTGGTTCCACGGTTTCACCATTGACGTGCGCGACGGCAAACTGGTGCAGATCATCACCGACCCGGACAGCCGGCTGATTGGCAAACTCAAACACAAGACTTACCCGGTCAGGGAGATCAACGGAGTTGTCTTTGTGTTCATGGGCGATATGGAACCGCCGCCACCCATAGAACAGGACCTGCAACCGAAATTCCTGCGGCCCGGACTCGCTTACCACCCGGTCGCGCGCAACAAGTTCCGGGCCAACTGGCGCATCGCTGCGGAAAACGGTTTCGATGCCGCCCACCTGTACGCTCACCGCAAGGCCGGCATCTTCGATTTCACCGATGCCAGCATGCCCCTTTCCAGTTTCCCGAAAACACCGGAATCGCTGGAAATCATCGATAACGACGAAGGCCCCTGGGGGCTGGTCAAGGTGGATGACCACACGGTCTGGTCCACGGAGATCGAAGGTGAAACCGTGAACGCGGTGAACCTGGACCCGGACAATATCCCTGCACCGGACGTCCCCCAGGAGACCGTGGTCGGCATCTATCTCCCCTGCGGGCTGGAAGTGGACTGGTGGCCGGCCCCCGGGGTGTTGCACTTCGAGTGGTTCACACCCATCGACGAGGACCACCACATGTATTTTATCTGCCATGCCACCGAGGTGAATTCCGAGGAGGAAGCGGAAGCCTTCTACAAGACCTGCCGGGAGGAGTACATACCCGTTACCTGGCAGGCGGCAACAGGCCAGACCGCGCCCACGGGTGACGGCGTTGAATGGGGTTTCAACAACTTCGATGCCTTTGGACGGGAACAGATCCACCACGTGTATCAATATGAAGACTTCTGGCACCAGGAGAAACTGATCCGCCCCGACATGACCGTGTCGAAGTGGCGTATGCTGGTCAACAAACGCATGCGCGGCATACAAGAGCGCCGGGGCTGGGCCAGGACACATGGCTGGTCGCCGGATGGCAAGGACTATGACCCCGGGAGAACCTGGTGATGACCAACAAAACCGAATTGTCCGTAACAGACCTGTTCGGCCTGGAATACTGGCCGGCCCTGCCCGCGTTCCTGATCTCAACCTGTGATGAGGCCGGCAAACCGCACCTGGCGCCTTACAGCCTGGTGTTCTTTCCCTCCTACACCAACGTGGCGGAGGATAACGACACGCCCAAGGTCATCTCACTGGTCATAGGTGATTACGATACCTTTGCCGGCGCCAAAGAGTCGCGCACTTACCGGAATATCACCAGCGCCGGGGAGTTTGTCGTCAATGTGCCCAACGCGAACATAGTCGAGCAGTTGAACACCACGGTGTTTCCGGCTGAGGACAAGTTTGCAGCCTCAGGACTGACCCCGGAACCTTCTGCCAGGATAACCGCACCGGCAGTGGCCGAATGCCCGATCAGCTACGAATGCGAGTTGCTGCGGGTGGAGGAGCATCGCTGGCTGGGTGAGGTGATATACGGGAAAATCGTTGCGGCACGGATCGATGCGAACTTGCGCAACACGCCCGCGCAAGACCGCATGACGCCCCTGGCGCCCGTATTCCACTACGCTTACGACCACTACAACGGCACTTACTACGGCCTCGGCGACGTGCTGCTGGAAGAGATCGACGAGTAAGCTATCAGACAAATTCAGAGTTCAGCAGCTTGCCCAGCCTGGCCGCGCCCCAGAGTTCCAGGTTGTTGTCATGCACCAGCGCGGCGTGCAGCGCCATGGCCTTGATATCGCGGTTGAGTTGCTGCAATGGGTGGGTCTCCTGCAACGTAGTGCCGCCTGACTCCAGGAACAGCGCTTCGACTGCCGCGACACACTGCCTGACCGCCGCGGAACAGTAGGCCCGCACCTGGTTGCGTTCGACCAGGGGCATCTGCTCACCCGCTTCGGCCCGGTCCCGGACCCTGGCCGCGGCGTGCTCGACCAGCAGTTCCGCCGATCCCGTTTGCAGCATCGCCTCGCCCAGCAGGCGTTGCGCCTGGGCGGAATCGACCTGTTTGTGCAGTGAGAACGGCAGGTTGCGGTGCTCAATATGCTTGATGAAGATCTCGATGGCCTCATACGCGGCGCCCAGCGGCGACCCGGTGAGGTTAAGACAGAGCATGGGCAGGGTTGAAGACCGGAACAGGGCCGAACGGCCTTTGCCCAGTTCTCCTGCGATGGCGTCAGCAAACCTGATGGACCTGTGTTCGGGGACAAACGCGCCATCGATAGCCAGGCTCTTGCTGCCGCTGCCGCGCAGGCCCATCACCTGCCAGTCATCGACAATCTCGTATTCCGCCTCGGGGAGTAGAAATATCCGCATCTCCGGTGGGCCGGCATCGTTCTGCACCAGGCCGCCCACCGTCGCCCAGGCAGCAAAGTCGCAACCGGAAGAATACGGCCATTGCGCCTCTGACATTTCATATCCGCCCACTACCTGTTTTACCATCGCCCTTGGTTGCAGCACGCCACAAAGCAGGGTACTGCCGTCATCGCCGAATACCTCATCCTGGGCCTGTTGCGGATACAGTCCCAGCAACCAGATGTGCATTTGCATTATCGCCATGACCCAGGAGGTCGCGGGACAGGCCCGGGCCACCTCGGTTACCATGGGCAAGACCTGCGCCATGGAAAGCTCCGGCCCGCCGTACGCGGCAGACTGGTAGACCCTGATCAAGCCTGCCTGATTCAATTCATCAATGGTCTGTTGGGACAGTCGGCGCTGTGCTTCCGCCTCCCCGGCCCGCGCCCGCAACGCGGGCGTCAGCGCGGCAACCCTGTCGTGGTATGTGTCAGTGGAAATTCGATTGTTCATGGTTTTTTCTCGAGCATGCCCAGCAACCGCCGACCTGAAGCAGTTTCAGCGGCAAAGGACAGGTTTTAACCGTACTTGTCTCCCCCCAGGACTTCATTTTAGTCCATATTTCACCCTAAGGGTATCGACTGATTTCTCAGTATGATTTTCTCAGTGTGTGTGATTTGACGTTATGACGTTATAACGTTATAAAGAAAATCCGGCAGCAGATCGTGCGCCGCATTGAGGGCCTGGCAACGGACCCCTTCCCGTCTGGCGCCGGCAAACTGGCCGGCAATGGTCGCTTCAGGCTGCGTCAGGGCGCATACAGGATCATTTATACGGTATGGAAACGGCAACTTACCATCAACATCATCAAGGTCGGACACAGGAAAGATATTTACAGAAATCAATAGCGGGTGTTGCCTGTCAACCCGCGGGAGAAATGTCTTGAGCGTACACATACAAGCCACCGATTTTGTCGGCACACCGTTTAATGCCCGAACGGCGCCGTTAAATTTCAACCAGCGCTGGGTTGCCTGGGATAAGTATCACACAGTGGATACATTTAACGGTTTTGACGCGGAATATCATGCCATCCGTAACGCCGCCGCAACCATAGACATGTCCCCGCTGGGGAAATACGACATTATCGGCCCCGATGCGGAACGGTTCCTGGATTACCTGGTGACACGTGACATGACCGGTCAGCAGGTCGGACAGATCTATTATTCACCCTGGTGCAACGACAACGGTAAAACAGTGGGTGACGGCATGATATTCAGGTTGGAGAAGGATAAATTTCGCATCTCCACCGATCCCCAGTACCACTGGCTTAATCAACATGCACGGGAATTTGATATAGAGATCATCGATATCACCCATGACTATGGCATCCTGGCATTACAGGGACCGAAATCACGGCTTGTACTGGAAGCGTCTACAGGTGAGGACTGGTCGGATTTTGCCTTCTCGCGAATCCGCCATATAGAAATTGATGGAGTTAATGTTACGGTCATGCGCCAGGGGTTCACCGGCGAGCAGGGTTACGAGTTGTGGGTTGAGAACGAAGGCGCTGTGGCGGTCTGGGATGCCGTTTACCGGCACGCTGACCGCTTCGGTTTGCAACCTGCCGGGTTCCATGCCCATGACGTAGCGCGCATGGAAGCAGGGTTGATCATTGTAGGTCCCGACTATACGGGAGCGGGTACTGACCTTGAGCGCGGCGCAGCCATCGAAGTTGACAGGCAGGACGAAAGGTCGCCCTACGAGATGCGTATCGGTAATTTCGTACATCCGGATAAAGCCGGCTTCATCGGCAAGGAGGCGCTGAAGCGGGAACAGGAAACGGGGGCAACCCGGAAAATGCGGGGATTACTGATTGATTGGGAGGGAATTGCCGGGTTATACATAAAACAGGGGCTGCCGCCGGTAGTCGTGCCTGTGCCGATCTGGTATCCGTTAAATATCACGATGAACAACAAAACAATCGGCCGGGCTACCAGCATTGCCTGGAGCCCCGCTGCCAACAGCATTGCCGGTTTCGCATTTGTTGATGCGGAATACAGTGAAGCGGGTACGGAGGTCTCGGTACAATTCGAAATCGGCCAGGAAACCGGCCTGGTGAATGCCACCGTGGCAACGCTGCCTTTCATCGATATTAAACGTACCGGATAATGACGCTCAATTCACCGATAAGTTTGAATTGATCAACCAGCATTTGACCCCCTGGAAATGGCGCGCCCGGAGAGATTCGAACTCCCGACCGCCTGGTTCGTAGCCAGGTACTCTATCCAGCTGAGCTACGGGCGCGTGGTGCGTATTATCCCCTATGATGGAGGAAAAATAAACCGATCAAGTCTGGAGCGAACAACGCACCACTTGCTGCGGCATGCGGATTAGAACAGTCCCGTAATATTGCCCTCGGAGTCCACGTCGATCTTCTCGGCGGCGGGAACTTTGGGCAGTCCCGGCATGGTCATCATGTTGCCGGCGATGGCCACGATGAAGCCTGCGCCGTTTGAGAGCCGGACTTCGCTGACTTCCACGCTGTGCCCTTCCGGCGCGCCGCGCACCGTGGGGTCGGCGGAAAAAGACATCTGGGTCTTTGCCATGCACACCGGGAAACGGCCGTAATCCCGGCTCAACTTGTCGATCTCCGCCCGCACCTTGCTGTTAGCAGTGACGCTGCCGGCGCCGTAGATTTTCCTGGCGACAGCCTCTATCTTGTCCCACAGAGGTGCGTCGTCCTCATACACGTAGCTGTGGCTGCCGGGGTTGTTATCCACCACGTCGGCAACGGTGCGCGCCAGTTCTTCGGCGCCGGCGCCGCCTGCAGCCCAGTGCCGGGCCACTACCGCCTTGCCACCCTGCGCTTCCACCCGGCTTTTCAGCATCTCGACCTCCGCATCGGTATCGTTGGTGAAATGGTTGATGGATACCACACAGGGCAGGCCGTAGTGTTGCTGAATGTTGTTCAGGTGCCGCTCCAGGTTGACCAGGCCCTTGTCCAGCGCGGCCAGATTCTCCACGTTCAGGTCTTCCTTATTGACGCCGCCATGGTATTTCATGGCGCGGATGGTGGCCACCAGCACCACGGCCGCGGGCTTGAGCCCGGCCATGCGACACTTGATGTCGATGAACTTCTCCGCGCCCAGGTCGGCGCCGAAGCCGGCCTCGGTGATCACGTAATCGGCCAGTTTCAACGCCGTTTTGGTGGCAGTCACACTGTTGCAGCCGTGGGCGATGTTGGCGAACGGGCCGCCGTGCACCAGGGCCAGGTTGTTCTCCAGGGTCTGCACCAGGTTTGGCTTGATGGCGTCCTTCAGCAACGCCGCCATGGCGCCGTGGGCGTTCAGGTCGCGGGCGTGTACCGGTTGCCTGTCGCCCCGGGTGTAGCCGATGACGATGTTGCCGAGGCGTTCCTTCAGGTCGCCCAGGGAAGTGGCCAGGCAGAAGATGGCCATCACCTCCGAGGCCACCGTGATGTCGTAGCCGTCCTCGCGGGGAAAACCGTTGGGCGTGCCGCCCAGGGAGATCACGATCTTGCGCAAGGCGCGATCATTCATATCGACCACCCGCTTCCAGGCAATCAGGCGCGGGTCCAGGTTCAGGCGGTTGCCGTGGTTGATGTGGTTATCCACCATGGCCGAGAGCAGGTTGTGCGCCGCGCCGATGGCATGAAAATCCCCGGTGAAGTGCAGGTTGATGTCTTCCATGGGCACCACCTGGGCGTAGCCACCGCCGGCCGCGCCGCCCTTGACGCCGAAGCAGGGGCCCAGAGACGGTTCGCGCAGGCAGATCAAGGTCTGTTTACCGATCCTGTTCATGGCGTCACCCAGGCCCACCGTGGTAGTGGTCTTGCCCTCACCCGCCGGGGTGGGGCTGATGGCCGTGGTCAGGATCAGCTTGCCGTCGGCCTTGTCCTGCAGGCTGTCGATGTAATCCAGCGACAGCTTGGCCTTGTAATGGCCGTAAGGTTCCAGGTGTTCGCTGCCGATGCCGTACTGCTCGGCGGCGAGGTCGATGATTTGTTTTTTACTTGCCTGTTGGGCAATCTCGATGTCTGATAGCATTGGAACTAACCTCAATGACGTTTATAGTATTCTCGTGAGTCGCACATTATAACCGTTGCACTCAACAAACCAACCAGGAGAACCTGAATGGACCTGACCGGAAAACGCATCATAGTAACAGGCGCCGCCTCAGGGATTGGACAGCAAAGCGCAAAACTTATGCAGGAACGGGGCGCGAGCATCATCGGTTTCGACCGCAACGAACCCTCGGCGCACGTGGACGAGTATGTCCGGGTTGACTTTACCGATCCCGCATCGATAGATCATGCCGTTGATAATTTCAACGGCGGGGCCGATGCGCTTTGCAACATCGCCGGCGTGCCACCGACCGCACCGGCGCTGACCGTAGTAACCGTCAACTTCATCGGTTTGCGCTATTTCACCGAGCGCATTATCGGCAAGATCAACGACGGAGCGTCCATCGTCAACATGGCATCCCTGGCCGGCGTAGGCTGGCCCCAGGCAGTTGCCGACGTCACCCGCTTTATTGAAACTGCTGATTTCGACAATGCGGGGGCCTTGTGCGAAGAAATGAATATTGAAGGCGCCCGCAGCTACTTCTTCTCCAAGGAAGTACTGGTCGTCTGGACCATGCAGAACTGGAATACCTGGCGCGCGCGCGGCATGCGCGTGAACGCCGTAAGCCCCGGACCGGTTGCCACACCGATATTAGGCGACTTTCTGGAAACCCTGGGCCCGCGCGCCGAAGAAGACATGCAAACCATGGGCAGAGCCGGCAAACCGGAAGAAATCGCGCCGCTGGTAGCCTTCCTGTGCAGCGACGAAAGCAGTTGGATCAACGGCGCCAACATTGCCATCGACGGCGGGATGAACGCACATGTGATGAAGCAGGTCCATGGTTTCTGAGTTATGGCAGGTCGTAGCGGATAGAGAACAGAACGGAAAACCGGCCGGTGTCGTTCGTGCTCGACCAGGTACTGACCGGTTCACTGCCGTCCAGGCGCAGGTTGGGGTTGTGGCTGCGCAGCAGGTCGCCCTGGTAGGGATCCGACTCGAACGTGCCAAAGGCTTTCCACTGGAGTTTCAGGCCCACGGACAGGTCTTTTGTCACGGTACGGTCCACGCCTGCCATTAAAACGTAGCCCACCATCACGTCCCGAAGCGTCGCGTGACCGATACTCTCGGTTCCGGCCAGATTGCGGCGAATCTCGTCTGCGTTAGGCTGTTCGATACCGGTCTCGATATCCTGCGGGTCCGCGCTTCTCGCCCAGCGCCAGGAAAAGTCCTTGCGCGCCCAGGAGACCCCGACGCCGATGCCCGCGTAAGGCGTCCAGCGAGTCCGGTTTGGCCAGTCACGCAATGCCACCAGGAACAGTTCATGGGAACGGGTGTCGCCCAGGGTCTCCTCACCCACCGAGAGTTCGCTGCCGATCTTGTCGAAATCTACCCCGGTCGCGTCGGTGGATGACACTGTCTGGTCGAAATTTGTTTCGTTGTAAGCGTAAATCCCGGCGACCCGGTAGCGCGCTGACAACCGATATCCCAACTCCGCCTCCAGGGAAAATCCCCAACCACTATCGAACGGCGCCCGCCACCCATCTCCCGCACCCCGGTCAGGAGTGGCGCACCCGGACACCGCCAGCGCCCTCGGGTTGATGTATTCATCACAAATACTCGCCCGGTCATCACTGCGACTCGAGACAGTAACATCAGAAGACACATTCCCGCCCAGCGACACACCCACATACACCGGCTCAGCGCGCGCGCCCGCAGAGGCGAGCACTGCTGAAACCATCAGTGAAAACAACGCTATGATTTGCCTGCATGTTCTCATGGATAGAATCCCGGCGCCGCCCATTATCGCTTTGCATTCAGAGTAGGAGGCAACATACCAATACTCAAGCATCATGGGTCAATGACTACAGTGCAATCCAACGGCGGGTGGTAAATTGGAGAATATGTTACATTTGGAAATAAATTTTTTCCACATAAGCAAAGGGCTTTCAACATCTGGAACCCGCCGGCCTCGATACTATGGGAACCTGGGATTCCCAGCCTCATGAAGTACATGCTGGCGACTGCCTGACCAGAGTTACGCTCGATTGGATGAGGACACTGGCAGGCGTAGACCGATGCGTTCTACTTTTTCGGGAAACTCGGGAACCTATTCCCCCGAAGGCTTGTCAAATTGTTCAAACCTTTCGAGAAAATACTACTACAATGGTGTTTGACAGACCGGTATTATTCGACAATCATGTACCTCGACTATTCCTCATGGTAGCCAAAATGAAACAGACCAGCATTAAGTATATATTTTTGGCATTGATGCTCCTCCCTATCAAAACAATCGCCGTACCCACAATTCCATCTGATGAAGCCAAGCAGAACTTTGCCAGTTGCGTCATTACCCTGCAAAAAGCATGGGCAGAGTGCTACCACCATTTATATTCCGATAAAACTGACACAACTGAAAACGGCAGCACAGAGAAAACAACACTGGCGAAACATTATACGCCACCCTTGTT
Source organism: Gammaproteobacteria bacterium (assembly GCA_965116585.1). Lineage (GTDB taxonomy): Bacteria > Pseudomonadota > Gammaproteobacteria > Eutrophobiales > Eutrophobiaceae > JAAXHV01. The sequence continues at coordinate 1,251,409 of OZ220714.1, forward strand.
TTACCGACTCCTACCGACCTTCAACTCGCCAGATTACACAGGAGAGCCCTTTCTTTGGGAGACCACTTCCACTGAATTGACGACTGACGATCAAGAGGACTAACTTCCATACAAACCCGCATTGCCATTTTTGATATGACAGAAGCAAACGTCCGAGAACCAGTCCAGAATCCCGAAAAGAACAGGAACTATAATAAATTAGTCCATTATATTGCACTGCTGCTTCTCAGTGCTGTAAGCGCCGGGGCCATAGGAAGCATGGTAGGAATAACCCAATACGACAGCGTCGTAATCGCAGCGGTAGTTCCTGTCCTACTCACTGCCGGATGGGGGATAATTTCCCTCAAATTGACTAACTTGGAACATGACAGCATCGTGCGTATTCCGGTTGAACGTGAACGCGGATTCTGGTTCATCGTGAACACCTATTCTGGTTGAACGTGAACACCTATTCCGGTTCATCGTGAACACGGATTCCGGTTGAAGGTGAACACGTTTCGGGCGTTTCCGGAATCGGTGTTCATGTTCCCGGAATAGCCGTTCACGTTGCACCGGAATCACTCGCCACGCGTGGGACTTGTAACCCAGTGGTAGGTTATCTCCATTTTGGAGGAGCCCACCATGCCAACCCAGCGAGTGACCATGCGTAAACTACGAGAGACCTTACGGCTCCGGCTACAAGCCGGCCTGTCCATCCGCGCCATTAGCCGCAGCACCAAGCTCAGTGTCGGCAGCGTACAGAAACTCATCAGCCGGGCTGAGGCATTGCACCTGGTCTGGCCGTTGCCGGGGGAACTGGACGAGGCCCGGTTGGCCGCGTTGTTCTACCCCGGCGCCGATACCGGTACGGGCGCGCGCTGCCAGGCACCGGACTGGGCGGCGGTCCACGACGAGATGAAGCGGCCGCACACGACCCGGCAACTGGTGTGGGAGGAATACACCCGGCGCTACCCGAACCGGTGTTACAGCTACTCCCAGTTCTGCGACCGCTACCGGCACTGGCTCAGCCAGCAGCAACGCACCCTGCGCCAGACGCACAAAGCCGGGGAGAAGTGCTTCGTCGATTACGGCGGCGATACCGTGCCCATCATCGATGCCGGCACCGGGGAGGCACACCCGGCGCAGCTCTTTGTCGCGGTGCTCGGCGCCTCAGACTATACCTTCGCCGAGGCCACCTGGACCCAATCGCTCCCCGACTGGCTGGGCAGCCATACCCGCGCCATGACCTTCTTTGGCGGAGTCCCCGCACTCATCGTCCCCGATAACCTGCGCAGCGGCGTCAGCCGCGCCTGCCGCTACGACCCCGATATCAACCCCAGCTACCAGCAATGGGCCGAGCACTACCAAACCGCCATCCTCCCCGCACGCCCCTATAAACCGCGCGATAAAGCCAAGGCCGAGCAAGGCGTGTTGCTGGTGCAGCGTTGGATCCTGGCCCGCCTGCGACATCACCAGTTCTTCGACCTCGATGAGCTCAACCGCCATATCGCCACCCTGCTGACCGACCTCAACAATCGCCCCTTCAAACGCCGGCCCGGCAGCCGACGCACGGCCTTTGACGCCCTCGATAAACCCGCCTTAAAGCCCTTGCCCGCCCATCCCTATGAGCATGTTCACATCCAATCGGCCACCGTCCATATCGACTACCACGTCCAATACCAGCAGCGCTATTACTCCGTACCGCACCAGTATGTGGGCGAACGGGTTGAGTTACACGCCTCCAACACCTTGATTGAACTCTACTTCCGCCAACGCTGCGTCGCCACCCATCCGCGCCAGGACGGGTACGGCTTCACCACCCACCCGGCTCACATGCCCGCACACCACCGGGCACAGCAACAGTGGTCGCCCGCGCGCCTCCAACGCTGGGCCACGCAACTCGGCCCGGACGTGCACGCCTGGGTCAGCCGGCAACTCAAAAGCCGGGACCATCCGGAACAGGGCTATCGCACCTGCCTGGGGCTGCTCGGACTCAGCAAACGCTACCCCAACCACCGCCTCAATGCCGCCTGCCGACGCGCCAACCAGGCCGGCCTGGTGCGCCTCAAACAGGTGAAACACCTCCTGCAGTCAAACCAGGACCGGGTGGCTGATGCCCCCAACACAGAGTCCACCCCACCGCTGCCCCAGGACCATGAGAATATCCGCGGGCCGCACCACTTCAACTAACCGGAGAGAGAACCATGACCGCAACCGCCCACACACTCACCCGCCTGCGCGACCTGCGCCTGTCCGGCATGGCACAGGCCCTCACCCAACAAACCGAACAACCCGCCACCTATGAGCCCCTCCCGTTCCTCGACCGACTCGCCCTCCTGGTCGAGTCCGAATGCCTGCAACGGGAACAACGCAAACAGCACCGCCTGATCCGTCAAGCGCACTTCAAACTGCGCGCCACCCTCCAGGCTATCGATTATGAACATCCCCGCAACCTGCAACAGGCGCAGGTGGCCACCCTGGCTCAGGGTGAGTGGCTGCAACGCACCCATAACCTGCTCATCACCGGCCCCTGCGGCGCAGGTAAAACCTTTATCGCCTGTGCCCTGGGACACCAAGCCTGCCTGCAGGGAGCCTCCACCCGTTATTACCGCCTCCCTCGCCTGTTCCTCACCCTCACCCAGGCCAAGGCCGACGGTAGCTACCACAAACGCCTGGGCCAACTCGCCAACACCCGACTGCTCATCCTCGATGACTGGGGCATGGAACCCCTCAACACCGCACAACGCCATGACCTCATGCACCTCATGGATGACCGCTATCAGGCCACCTCGACGATGATAGTCAGTCAACTGCCCGTCGACCAATGGTATGCCGTTATCGGTGATAATACCCTCGCCGATGCTATCCTCGACCGACTTATCCATAATGCCTACCGACTGACCTTGAAGGGGGAATCTATGCGCAAAAAACAACGAATGGTTGACTCATCGTGAACACTTGAGGTAAAAATTAACCACACGCCACGCGTTGCGTGACCCAGTGTTCACAATGAACCGGAACAGGTGTTCACGTTCGAACGGAATCCGTGTTCACGTTCGCCGGAATACGCAAGCATCGACCACAATTTAATCGCCATCTCCGCTGCGATGATACTTTTTCTCTACGTTACAACCTATTCTGCAAATTATAACCGCCTACGTGAGGAACAAAGAGAAATGGAATATCTCGGAAATTGTTCAAACTATGAACGTGTTGTTAATGATGCCAGAAAAACATTTGAACTCCCGCCACTGGAAAGCGAGTATTTTTGCAAGAAATAACAACCTGCGTCCTCCCTCCTTATTACTTGGTAGTTCGCCCCTGTGGGGCCAGCTTCGCATGTATTTAAGCACTACAAGGCCTCCCTTGCCTAGGTTTCAGGTTGTTCTCGCTCCGTCATGAAATCATCTGAAACTCCCAGTCCGTCAAACTAGGCATCCCAACTTTCCCCTGCCGGCGTGATCAGGTGCGCATTCCTGTTCAACGTGAAAACGGCCGTTAAAAATCTCAATATATGTATTTTCAACTGATTTTCCCGGCCGGATAAAGTCCAGGCGCACGTCGTTCTCATACGCCCAGGCATCTATCCGGCGACTGGTGAACTGCGAGCCGTTGTCACAGGTAATGATCAACGGCAGACCCACTTGGTTATTCACACGCTCCAGCGCTGCTATCACCTGGCCGGACGTCATCGGCTGTGCCACCTCTATAATAGGACTTAGCCGACTAAAGTTATCCACCACGGTCAAGGCCTGAAACGCCCGCCCATCCAGCAGCCGGTCCGTCACAAAATCCATGCTACAGCATTGTCCCGGGGCACTCGGTACCGGTACCGGACCCCTGATCGCCGCCGCCCGCTTCCGGCGCCGTTTGGCCCATACCCACAACTCCGCCTCGCAATACAGGCGGTAAATGCGTTTGTGGTTCATCGCCCAGCCTTCCCGCTGTAGCAACACATGCAACCGCCGATACCCAAACCGCGGCCGGGCCTGGCCAGCTCCTTCAAGCGCAATGCCAACCCCCGGTCATCCCGCTGCGTGGACCGGGGACACTGCAACAGCCGACAGCCATGACGTTCGTTGATTTGAAACGCGTCCATCAAAAACGCCACCAGCGCACGCCTGCCTGCCAGCTTTATAACTTTTTTTGGATAACCTCGGACAACATGTACTTGTCCAGGGTCGGATCCGCCACCAGCTGCTTCAGCTTCTTATTCTCCGCATCCAGTTCGCGCAACCGACGCAACTCCGAGACACCCAGGCCCCCGTACTACTTGTCCCAGGTGTAAAACGTGGTATCACTGATCCCATACTTGTGGCACACGTTCGCCACCTAGGTGCCGTTCTCTGCCAGCTTCAGGGCATACACGATCTGCTGTTCGATAAAACGTGTTCGTTTCATGGTCTCTCTCCTCTCTGTTAAGGAGCTACTTTAGGGCAAAATCGCTAAGTTTTAAATGAACCGGTTTTTTGGTGCAAGGTCACCAGGAGTGGACAAATACACCAACAGGAATGGATTAGTGTAGTAATTATTGTCCAAACTGGCACATAGTCAATGTCAGGCTCACCCAGAGCCATTGTGGCAAAGTTTAAACCTATGGGCATTTCGGTCAATTTCACCTGCAACTCGAAAATAGTTGATATAGTTATTATGACTACTATAATTACCATAAACACATACCGGAAAGCACACAATGAGCAGAAAGCCGACCATTCACGAATTAGAAGCCATCCTTGAGGAAGAAGAGGACACGCCAATTGAGATCTTGCCAAACGGTGAGGTCCGCACTCTGGGTGGCAGCGACGCCTTGGAGCGAGGCTCGCGCAAACCCATCACCATGCGAGAAAATCTCGGTGGAGAATATGGTGGGCCAGGAGAAAGATATTGAAACTCACACGTGTCCGACAGGATATTGCGAAAGCGCAGCAGCACTTTGACTATGTGGAGTCACATGCCACCAGCGATGGAAAACTGATGGCACTGGTCGCACTGCAAACCAGCCGGCAGCTCTATACGCTGTCTGTCCAATTCCCAGAAAACTACCCCTACAGCATGCCAGCGATATACGTTCGTAAACCAGTGCTAGCAAGCTCGCCGCATCGATATACCGACGACAAGATCTGCTACCTGCATCCCAGCATGTGGAATCCTGGCTGGCACGATCTGACGTTTGCAATTTCGCGAGCGGCAAAGTGGCTAAGCAAATACGAAGTGTATCGGGCCAAAGGGCGTTGGCCTGGTGCAGAAGTAAATCACTAAGCTCATGACTGAGACCACGACACCCAAATTTCAACCCTTGTCCATGATGGACCTGCGAAGCCGCCCCGGCGAAATTCTGGACGCGGTGGCTGATGGTTCGCGTGCATTCGTTATCGAACGAAACGGCCAGCAAAAGGCCTGCCTGGTTCCGATTTCACATTTCTTGCCTGACATACCCACTGAGCGAATCGGTGAGGAACTCGAAAGACTCGGTAACAACGACGAACTGTATCGTGTCGTATTCAGTGACAGCAAAGAAATTCAACTGGTGTTCCCCAAGGCGGACCAAAAAAAGGCGATCGACATCACCGTAACCTTGCCGCACGGCTATCCAGTGAAAGCACCCTTGGTTAACGCCGAGCCGATCGATGACGATTGCCCAAATCGGTGGCACGACGGCTCGTTGGGCATCTTTGGCATGATGGAAAGCTGGAACCCGAGTGAACACAATATTGTGCATGTATTGGCGCTGAGCCGACGATGGCTCGCTAAATACGCACAATGGCAGAGTAGTGGCGCTTGGCCAGAAGAGACCGGGGAGGAAAAATGAACGAGCGACTGTTTGCCCGCATTCAAGGCCTATTCGATGTCGAGGCGTTTTCGAATCTGCGCGTTTTGATCGCAGGCGCTGGATCCGGCGGCGGTCAAGTGGCGTTGCAGCTCGCGCTATCCGGTGTCCGACATTTTTCTCTGGTTGATAAGGACGTGCTAGAGGACGAGAACGTCATACGGCATGTTTGTGGCATTCGGTATCTAGGGCAGCGCAAAGTCGACGCGCTCAGCGACGTATTGCTGGACAGAAACCCTGACATTCAAATTCGTTCTTATCATGAGGATATTGAAAGCTGGGACGGCCTACAGGCGGAGGTTGAACAATCAAATGTGGTTGTTCTCGCGACGGACAACGATGACACTCGCTACCAACTCAACCAATTATGCGTTGAGACAGAGACGCCCTTTATTGTGGGCAAGGTGTTTACGCGCGGCATCGGCGGTGATGTGTTTGCATACAGGCCGGGTGCTGGCGGGTGTTTGGCTTGTCTTGAGGATTTCCTTGAGCGCGGCACCAAATACCGCCAGGGTATTCGGGAGATTGACCTCATACCCGAAGAGGACCGTGATGAACGATTGTACGGTCTGAACGCTGAGGAAATAAAGGATTCTCCCGGCTTGGCGGTTGATATCGCGTTTGTTACCTCCTTTCATACCCGTTTTGTGCTGGACGCCTTAGGTGCTGCTGCGACCGAGCGTCCAAAGTTTCTAACCCCGATTGACGAAAACTACATCGTGTGGGGCAACCGACCGGTGCACCCATTCGACAAGAATTTTCAATTGCAACGTATCACGATGCCAGCAATGGACGGCTGTATGGTGTGTGGAGACAGGAATGTGGTTTAAAAGAGCAACGCCAAAAGTCAAAGTGTCACTCTGTGAAGCGGCATTGCAGTCGGTATTCGACGAGTGCGATCGCTACGATCACGATGAGACTGGCGGGCGTATCGTTGGTGAGTTCGAACGTGGCAAGAAAGGCTCACTCAATATCAAGGTCACTGGTGTTATCGAGCCAGGACCGAACGCAGAACGATCCAGCACGAGCTTTTTCCAAGACGGTGAGTACCAGGCGCAGGTGTTCCGCCGCATCGAAGCAGAACACCCACAGATCGAACACCTGGGCAATTGGCATACGCATCATGTCAACGGGTATCCGACGCTGAGCGGCGGCGATATAAAAACCTATCGCCGCATTGTCAATCACAAGCTGCATAACCTGGATTTCTTTTATGCCTTGCTGGTCGTCGCCCGCAATCCGTCGCAGACGGGTTTGCAACGCTATCAAGTGCGCCATTACGTGCTATACCGCGGCGATAGCCGAGTTTATGACCTTGATCCGAGTTGTATTGAGATGACTCAAACACCTGCCGTGTGGCCGGCGACAGCGCAGAGTCAGGTTGCGGCTGCGCCGAGCGTAAACAACGTTCGCTCGACTGACAAGGATGCGCTTGGGCAACTGTATCCGGAATTACGACCGTACCAATCACAACGCTCAAACACATTGTACTGGAAGGGCCCGATGTCGCTGGTTGATGGATCAATTGTTGAGGTCATTATTCCTGAAATGATTGACGATCAACCCGGGGCTGCGCCTTACTATCAGGTGCTGCTCAAGAATTCGCCGATAGAGTGCTCCGAGCTCGTTGAAAAACTGAACGCGAGCCAGTTCACCTCGGCAACCTCGGCGGTTCATAGTTTGGAAAACATGATGAATCGAGCGCTGTACAACGCGCTCGCGCGGCTAGGGCGCCAGTCAGAATGGAAGCTCTAACGGTCTATGTTGGGCAAGGTGAGCTCGCTGCCATTCGACATCGCGGTGAAGCGGTCATTGTCGATTCGCGCTGGCCAGCCGATCTATCCGAGGACATAGAACGACAACTGCGAACGTTTCTCAAGGGTAATAATGTTGTAGGACTCGCACTAACCGGATTCGATAACGATCATGCGGGTCCGTTCGGTGTCGACTGGATATTGGAGTCCTATGAACCGGACTGGGTCATGTACCCAAAGTACTACAAAGACACCGACAATGCGACGGCGGTTTTCAACGCCATTCGTAAGCACGAGCAACGGCGTGAGGGTACAAACCACCCGCTTCGTAAAGTGTCCGTGCGCCTCGACGCACTTGACTCGCGGTTATTACACGATTTGTCTTTGTTCTTTGAGTATGAATTGTTTTCACCACACATAGAAGACATGGACAATTCCAACAATTGCAGTCTTGTCCTGAAATTGACAGGTATAGGCGGCGATGGGTTTGCCTACCTTGTAACCGGCGATACGGAAAATGCGCGATGGGAAACAATTACGCGATTATTCGGGAATGCGCTTAAGTCCGATGTGCTTAGCGCGCCGCATCACGGCTCGAAAAATGCCTCCTACCCAAAGATGGCACTGTTGGTATCACCGAACACGGTGCTAATCAGCGCCGGTGTGGACAATCAATACGGTCACCCGGATTCACAAGCCTTGAAAATCTACGAGCGTGTGGCCGCGCACGTTTTTCAAACCAATGTCGAAGGTGGTGCATCTCTCTACACGAAACGAAAAGATGGCGATTTTGAGACACTGCTCGTCAAATAGATTGCTGCGGTGCTTGCGTGGCGATGACCCGATGTCGTCAGACTTGCCAGATTGTTAATCGGGGTTGACCACAAATAAGGAACTTAGAATGAGTGACTATTTCGAGATAGATTTTTTAGATGTCAACTCAAAACGTAGTGGTGATGCAATAACACTGCGCTATAAGCTGGGTGGGAACACATATATTCATGTTGTCGATGGCGGCTTTCAAAAGACAGGAGAGTCCGTCGTTGAACACACAAATGAATACTACAACAATCCTAGTTATATTGACCATGTTGTCGTTACGCATTCGGATGGCGATCATGCGGGCGGGCTTGGTGCTGTACTTGAGCAATTCGATGTTGGGATTCTATGGATACTGCGGCCATGGGAATACGCGGATGAGCTTATCGACCGGTTTACGCGATTTACTAATGTAGAAAACCTGAAAAGGCGACTTCGTGATGTTTATCCGGGTATTGATACTTTAGAATCAATTGCCACTGAACGTAGCATTACAATGTCTGAGCCGTTTCAGGGGGCAAGCATCGGTGCTTTTATAGCCCTTTCTCCGACGAAAGAACACTTCCTGAATATGGTTGTCGAGTCAGACAAAACACCTGAGAGTATGAAAATGGCTGAGGAGGGCAGTTATGGTAATGATAATGTCTGGGACCATCTTAGTAAAATCGTCAGTTACCTCAAAACACTCTGGGGCGAAGAGATTTTTTCAGATGATGAGACAAGTGCGGAGAACGAAATGAGCGTTGTACAATATGCCTCTTTGTGTGGCCAGCGTATTCTTCTCACCGGCGACGCAGGACGGACTAGTTTGATACATGCTGCGAACTATGTAACTGAATGCGATATTGTCTCATTACCCGGTATTGACCGATTCCAGGTACCACATCACGGTTCGCGTCGGAACGTTAATACCAAGGTTTTGGACCGTTGGCTTGGCGCAAGATTCGACTCGCGACCAGAAAATACGAAATTTACTGCCATCATCAGTGCATCTAAGGAAGATGAAGACCATCCACGCCGTGCAGTTGTTCGTGCCTGTATACATCGCGGAGCAAAGGTGCTCTCAACCGAAGGAAACACACTAAGGACACATAAAAATGCGCCGGACCGGGGGTGGTCGACTGCGACCCCTCTCGAGTATCCTGAAGATCAAGAGGAATAGTGGCTGTGGAATACCTAAAAGACAGTTATAAATGGTCTTTAAGGGTATTCGCCATAATAAACGTGGTCGTCTTTTGGGGTGTAGTAAGTTTGGGCGCTGACATCTCGGCTGTTACTTCGTTAATTGCTTCAATCTCTCCTAATGAAGGCATCATTGCGCTCGTTGCCCCAATAGGTACATTCATCCTTGATGGTCTTATTTCGGCAGACACCAAAGCACGACTAGTATACTGGCGGTACCACAATCCTTTGCCTGGTAGCCTTGCGTTTAGCAGGTATCTTAAAACTGATTCGCGTATTGAGCGAAGTCGCCTGTCTCAGAGGTGGGGAAAGTTTCCGAGCAATCCAATCGAACAAAACCGCTTGTGGTACCGCATTTATAAGAGTGTAGAGAATGAAATTCGAGTCCGCGAAGCGCATCGTGCTTCATTACATTCACGAGATTTGACAACTCAGGGCGCACTGTTCTTGGTCTTTTTTGGTATTGCTATATTCTTCAGTAACACACCTTGGGACGCTGTCGCATGGTATCTCTTTGTTTTAGCTGGTCAGTACCTGGCGCTAATGGTGGCAGCGCGGACCTATGGAATTCGATTTGTTCAAACGGTGCTCGTTATCTCATCACACGATAAGCACCCCAACGGGTAAAAGATGTTATGCTGAATTAAAGTGGTTAAGCATATATCAATAATCGTGGTGGGGATGCCTTTGGCGTAGATCGATTGAACTAGACCACACGTAAATTGAAGGTGACCGAAATCCGGGAAGGTTGGGTGGTGAATTGATCTTTCCCCGTAATCTGCCCCACGCAAATTGAGGGATTCCCGTAAAAGAACGCTGAATTGCGTATTCCGGCGAACGTGAACACTGATTCCGTTCGAACGTGAACACCTGTTCCGGTTCATTGTGAACACTTGGTCACGCAACGCGTGGCGTGTGGTTAATTTTTACCTCAAGTGTTCACGATGAGTCAACCATTCGTTGTTTTTTGCGCATAGATTCCCCCTTCAAGGTCAGTCGGTAGGCATTATGGATAAGTCGGTCGAGGATAGCATCGGCGAGGGTATTATCACCGATAACGGCATACCATTGGTCGACGGGCAGTTGACTGACTATCATCGTCGAGGTGGCCTGATAGCGGTCATCCATGAGGTGCATGAGGTCATGGCGTTGTGCGGTGTTGAGGGGTTCCATGCCCCAGTCATCGAGGATGAGCAGTCGGGTGTTGGCGAGTTGGCCCAGGCGTTTGTGGTAGCTACCGTCGGCCTTGGCCTGGGTGAGGGTGAGGAACAGGCGAGGGAGGCGGTAATAACGGGTGGAGGCTCCCTGCAGGCAGGCTTGGTGTCCCAGGGCACAGGCGATAAAGGTTTTACCTGCGCCGCAGGGGCCGGTGATGAGCAGGTTATGGGTGCGTTGCAGCCACTCACCCTGAGCCAGGGTGGCCACCTGCGCCTGTTGCAGGTTGCGGGGATGTTCATAATCGATAGCCTGGAGGGTGGCGCGCAGTTTGAAGTGCGCTTGGTGGATCAGGCGGTGCTGTTTGCGTTGTTCCCGTTGCAGGCATTCGGACTCGACCAGGAGGGCGAGTCGGTCGAGGAACGGGAGGGCCTCATAGGTGGCGGGTTGTTCGGTTTGTTGGGTGAGGGCCTGTGCCATGCCGGACAGGCGCAGGTCGCGCAGGCGGGTGAGTGTGTGGGCGGTTGCGGTCATGGTTCTCTCTCCGGTTAGTTGAAGTGGTGCGGCCCGCGGATATTCTCATGGTCCTGGGGCAGCGGTGGGGTGGACTCTGTGTTGGGGGCATCAGCCACCCGGTCCTGGTTTGACTGCAGGAGGTGTTTCACCTGTTTGAGGCGCACCAAGCCGGCCTGGTTGGCGCGTCGGCAGGCGGCATTGAGGCGGTGGTTGGGGTAGCGTTTGCTGAGTCCGAGCAGCCCCAGGCAGGTGCGATAGCCCTGTTCCGGATGGTCCCGGCTTTTGAGTTGCCGGCTGACCCAGGCGTGCACGTCCGGGCCGAGTTGCGTGGCCCAGCGTTGGAGGCGCGCGGGCGACCACTGTTGCTGTGCCCGGTGGTGTGCGGGCATGTGAGCCGGGTGGGTGGTGAAGCCGTACCCGTCCTGGCGCGGATGGGTGGCGACGCAGCGTTGGCGGAAGTAGAGTTCAATCAAGGTGTTGGAGGCGTGTAACTCAACCCGTTCGCCCACATACTGGTGCGGTACGGAGTAATAGCGCTGCTGGTATTGGACGTGGTAGTCGATATGGACGGTGGCCGATTTGATGTGAACATGCTCATAGGGATGGGCGGGCAAGGGCTTTAAGGCGGGTTTATCGAGGGCGTCAAAGGCCGTGCGTCGGCTGCCGGGCCGGCGTTTGAAGGGGCGATTGTTGAGGTCGGTCAGCAGGGTGGCGATATGGCGGTTGAGCTCATCGAGGTCGAAGAACTGGTGATGTCGCAGGCGGGCCAGGATCCAACGCTGCACCAGCAACACGCCTTGCTCGGCCTTGGCTTTATCGCGCGGTTTATAGGGGCGTGCGGGGAGGATGGCGGTTTGGTAGTGCTCGGCCCATTGCTGGTAGCTGGGGTTGATATCGGGGTCGTAGCGGCAGGCGCGGCTGACGCCGCTGCGCAGGTTATCGGGGACGATGAGTGCGGGGACTCCGCCAAAGAAGGTCATGGCGCGGGTATGGCTGCCCAGCCAGTCGGGGAGCGATTGGGTCCAGGTGGCCTCGGCGAAGGTATAGTCTGAGGCGCCGAGCACCGCGACAAAGAGCTGCGCCGGGTGTGCCTCCCCGGTGCCGGCATCGATGATGGGCACGGTATCGCCGCCGTAATCGACGAAGCACTTCTCCCCGGCTTTGTGCGTCTGGCGCAGGGTGCGTTGCTGCTGGCTGAGCCAGTGCCGGTAGCGGTCGCAGAACTGGGAGTAGCTGTAACACCGGTTCGGGTAGCGCCGGGTGTATTCCTCCCACACCAGTTGCCGGGTCGTGTGCGGCCGCTTCATCTCGTCGTGGACCGCCGCCCAGTCCGGTGCCTGGCAGCGCGCGCCCGTACCGGTATCGGCGCCGGGGTAGAACAACGCGGCCAACCGGGCCTCGTCCAGTTCCCCCGGCAACGGCCAGACCAGGTGCAATGCCTCAGCCCGGCTGATGAGTTTCTGTACGCTGCCGACACTGAGCTTGGTGCTGCGGCTAATGGCGCGGATGGACAGGCCGGCTTGTAGCCGGAGCCGTAAGGTCTCTCGTAGTTTACGCATGGTCACTCGCTGGGTTGGCATGGTGGGCTCCTCCAAAATGGAGATAACCTACCACTGGGTTACAAGTCCCACGCGTGGGGAGTGATTCCGGTGCAACGTGAACGGCTATTCCGGGAACATGAACACCGATTCCGGAAACGCCCGAAACGTGTTCACCTTCAACCGGAATCCGTGTTCACGATGAACCGGAATAGGTGTTCACGTTCAACCAGAATAGGTGTTCACGATGAACCAGAATCCGCGTTCACGTTCAACCGGAATACGCACTGAATGGAACGGCTTATGGAAAACATCTGGAAAAGTCCCGTTGGGGAGAACGCCCAAATATCCTTATTGTCATGACAAGTTTATAGCTAGTCGAATACAAGGTGTGCCAATAGATGAAGTTGATGATAAAGACGTTCGAGCCCTTATTCGTAACCCAGCCGTTGAAAAATTGATTGATTCAGGAACTTGTCTTGAATAATATCGATAAAATGTAAGAATAGACAACATGCTCCACATTATATTCCAATAACTACAATAAGTTACATTGTAGTTAGACTCCGGTCATCGGCACCATTTACTACCCCGCAGCTACTGTAGCAAACAGAGCCTGACCCCATTTGTGAACACTGACATGTATTAAAACCTTGGCAATATTACACTGGATAAAACGTACCGTTCATGGTACACTTCCGTATGGACGATAAGAAAAGACTACCGGCCAGATTCTTTGAGACAGATAAAGCGAATACTCCCGTTCGAGAATGGCTTTTATCCCTTGACCCAAAGGATCGCAAGGTGGTCGGGGATGACATCCGAACAGCCGAGTTCGGCTGGCCTATCGGTATGCCGCTTTGCCGCCCCCTTAAAGGATACAGAGGGCTATGGGAGATCCGTAGTGATCTCTCCAATGGACGGATAGCGCGAGTTTTATTCTGCGCTCATGATGGGGCGATGGTTTTGCTTCATGGCTTCATTAAGAAATCAAAGAAGACACCGGTTCAGGATTTAAACCTGGCAGATAAACGAATGAGAGGATTATGATGAATGACGATATTGAAAAAGGCAGGCCCGGCCAACTTTTCGAAGACTTCCTGAAAGAACAGGGTGATTATGAAGAAACAACCGAACAAGCTGTAAAACGTGTTCTGGCCTGGCAACTTTCTGAAGCAATGAAACAGCAAAGTATCAGTAAAGTGGAAATGGCCAGACGGTTGTCAACAAGCCGCTCTCAGTTGGACCGGCTGCTGGATCCTAAAAACGAACGCGTCACTCTGAATCTCCTCTCCCGAGCCGCACAGGCGGTCGGACGTTCTTTGAAGCTGGAACTACAGTGAATATTCGAGCGAGGCGAATTTATCGAACTCAAGTGTTGATGATCGGGGGTTCGAACCCCCTGGCTGCATCAATCACAACAAGGGGGTCGGTGACCTCCTTGTTGTGATTGGCGGAGAGAGAGGGATTCGAACCCTCGATGGGCTGTTAACCCATACTCCCTTAGCAGGGGAGCGCCTTCAGCCACTCGGCCACCTCTCCGGCGGGGGGCCGGCTTGGCCGGCCCGGTTCGTTGTCAGGGGTTTTGAGCCCTGTGTTGGGGCGATTACGTATTTCCGTCGCTTTCTTCGGGGCTCGCTTCGGGATCGTCATCGTCCAGATACTCCTGGGCAAGCTGGGCTTTTGCCTTCTTTACCTTCTCCAGTTGTATCCGTTCGTAGATTTCTTCCCGGTGCACTGAGATCTCCTTGGGGGCGTTGACCCCGATACGAACCTGGTTACCACGTATTCCAAGAATGGTTACATTGACGTCATCTCCGATCATCAGAGATTCGCCAATCCTGCGTGTTAATATCAACATCTCATTTTCTCCTGTTTAAATCCCTAGCCAGTAACTATTGCTGCCATTTCGACGACAATTTTTTCACAAGTAATAATTGTAACACTTTAACAATTGTAACACTTTGTTCAGCCGGCGGCATCACCGATTACATCGTTACCGCCTTCAAGACCGAACGCAGAGTGTAACGTTCTCACGCCCAATTCCAAATACTTTTCATCAACAACCACAGATATTTTTATTTCAGACGTGGATATCATCTGAATATTGATGCCCTCGTCCGCCAGCGCCGAGAACATTTTGCTGGCGATGCCGGCATGGGAACGCATACCCACGCCCACGACGGAAATCTTGACGATACGGTCGTCGCCCAGCACTTCTTTGGCGCCGAGCGCTTGCGCAGTTTTTTCAAGCAAGGCCCGGGCCTTGTCGAAATCATTGCGGTGCACGGTAAAGGTAAAATCGGTTGATTGATCCACGCCTGTGTTCTGCACGATCATGTCAACTTCGATATCGGCCCCGGCAATAGGACCCAGTATCGCGCCGGCGATGCCGGGCCGGTCCGGCACCCCGCGCAAGGTCAGCTTTGCTTCATCGCGGTTATGGGCGATACCCGCTATCAGCGCGCGTTCCATTTCTTCATCCTCGTCTGTGATTAACGTGCCCGGCCCTTCGCTGAACGAGGACAGGACGCGTAATGGTACTTTATATTTATTGGCAAATTCCACCGAGCGTATCTGCAGCACCTTTGCCCCCAGGCTGGCCAGTTCCAGCATTTCCTCGTAGGCAATCCTGTCCATGCGTCTGGCCTCGGGGACGATGCGCGGGTCTGCGGTATAGACTCCGTCCACGTCCGTATAGATCCTGCATTCATCGGCGTTCAGCGCCACTGCCATGGCGACGGCGGTGGTGTCGGTGCCGCCACGGCCCAGGGTGGTTATATTACCGTTTTCGTCAATACCCTGAAAGCCTGCGATGACCACAATTTTATGTTCCGCCAGGGCTTTTTTCACCCGCGCCGACTCGATATCAATGATGCGCGCCTTGTTATGGACATTGTCCGTCAGGATATGCACCTGTCCGCCGGTATAGGAAACCGCGGGATAGTTCTGTTCCTGCAAGGCCATGCTCAACAGGGCGATGGTGACCTGCTCACCGGTGGACAGCAGCACGTCCAGTTCCCGCGAATCGGGGTTTGTTGCTACCTGTCCTGCCAGTTCGATAAGCCGGTCGGTCTGCCCGGCCATGGCCGAGAGCACCACCACCACCTGGTGCCCCTGCTTGCGCGTGGCGGTGACGATATCGGCTACCGCCTTTATGCGTTCCACGTCTGCGACCGAGGTGCCGCCGAATTTTTCTACGATAAGGGCCATATCAACCAGTCTTCTGCGCCACCCAGTCCGGCACGCTTGCGAGTGCGTTTTGCAGGGCGGATGGATCATTGCCGCCGGCCTGGGCCAGATCCGGGCGGCCGCCGCCTCTGCCACCTACTTGCTGCGCGACGAAATTCACCAGGTCGCCGGCCTTGACCTTGTCGGTGCTGTCTTTGGTCACGCCCGCCACCAGGCTCACTTTATCACCTTTCACCGTGCCGAGTACGATAACGGCGGCGCCCAGTTTGCTCTTCAGTTGATCCACCGTATCCCGTAATGTTTTCGGGTCGGCGCCGTCCAGGTTACGGGCAATAACGGCAATCCCGTGCACCATCTCGGCCTGCTCGCTCAACTCGGAACCGGCCCGACTGGCCAGTTTGCCCTTGACCTGTTGCAGTTCCTTCTCCTGGCGCCTGGAATTTTCCAGCACCTGCTCCAGTTTGGTTGTCAGCCTGGTCCGGTCGGACTTCAGCAGGCGCGCCAGGTCGGCCAGTTGCGCCTCGACCTGATCGATCCATGCCAGCGCGCCCGTACCCGTGACCGCCTCAACCCGACGCACACCGGCGGCTATGCCGGTCTCGGCCACGAATTTGAACAGGCCGATGTCACCGCTGCGCCGCACGTGGGTGCCGCCGCACAACTCCACGGAAAAATCACCACCGATGTTCAGTACCCGCACCTCCTCATCGTATTTCTCCCCGAACAGGGACATGGCGCCCGACTTGAGCGCGTCGGCCAGCGGCATGCGGCGGATTTGGGTGTCCAGGTTTTCCAGTATCCTGCTGTTGACAAGCTGTTCGATCTGCACCAGTTGTTCCGTTGTGACCGGTTGCGGATGGGAAAAGTCAAAACGCAGGCGGTCCGGCGCCACCAGGGAACCTTGCTGGGTCACGTGCTCGCCGATCACCTCGCGTAACGCCGCGTGCAGCAGGTGGGTGGCGGAGTGGTTGCGTACTGTGTTGACGCGTGTCAACTCGTCCACCTGCGCGGACACCTGTTGGCCGGTTTGCAAGATGCCGCGGGTTACCTTGCCCAGGTGTACATGCACGTTCCCCTGTTTTTGGGTATCTTCGACGATAAAAGTTCCCGTATCTGTAACCAGTTCGCCCCGGTCGCCGACTTGGCCGCCAGATTCGGCGTAGAACGGAGTTTGATCCAGAACAATACCACCTTTCTGACCTGCTTCCAGTTGGGTAACAGCCTCATTGTCCCGCAACAAGCTATCTATGCGGCCGGTATCCTGCAGGGTATCGTAGCCCCTGAAAACAGTGGTTTGTGAGGACGACAGGTTTACTGAGACAGTAGCCTGACCGGCAGACGCCGATATGCCCAACCCTCGCGAGCGCCGGCGCTGCTCTTCCATACACTCTTCAAAGCCAGCCATGTCCAGTTCCAAGCCTCGCTCGCGGGCAATATCCGCGGTCAGATCAACGGGGAAGCCATAGGTATCGTGTAGCTTAAACACGACCTCACCTGGAATTTTAGGGGTAGACAGTGCCTCCAATTCGGTTTCCAGATATTTGAGACCTTTCTGCAGCGTTTCCGTAAACCGATCTTCCTCCTGCTTCAGGGTATCGGTTACGAACTCGCGGATGCGGCTGATGGGGGCGGCTGTCTCTCCCATGACGCGGACCAGGGGGTCAACCAGCTTGTGGAAGAAGGGTTCAGTCAGGCCCAGGCTGGACCCGTGGCGCAACGCCCGGCGGATGATCCGGCGCAGCACGTAGCTCCTGCCCTCATTGCCCGGTATGACGCCGTCCGCCACCAGGAACGCGCTGGAACGGATATGGTCGGCAATCACCCGGGTGGAGACGAGGTTATCATTGCCATCCCCCGCGAGAGACTGCACCGCCTCGACCAGGGGGCGGAACAGGTCTGTGTCATAGTTGTTGCGCACACCCTGCAACAGCGCTGCGGCCCGTTCCAGGCCCATGCCGGTATCCACCGACGGCCGCGGCAGGGGATGCAGCTTGCCTTGCTCGTCGCGGTTGAATTCCATGAATACCAGATTCCAGATTTCCACGTAGCGGTCGCCGTCCTGCTCGGCGCTGCCGGGAGGGCCGCCGGGCACCTCAGCGCCGTAGTCGTAAAAGATCTCACTGCACGGCCCGCAGGGGCCGGTATCGCCCATGGACCAGAAGTTGTCCTTCTCGCCGCAACGGCTGAAACGGGTCTTGTCCACTCCAACCTGCCGTAACCAGATGTCCTCCGCGGCGCGGTCATCCTGGTACACGGTCACCCAGAGTTTTTCTTCCGGGATGGCAAGTTCTCCGGTGAGAAATTCCCAGGCATACTGGATGGCCTGCTCCTTGAAGTAATCGCCGAAGCTGAAATTGCCCAGCATCTCGAAAAAAGTGTGGTGGCGGGCGGTATAGCCCACATTATCCAGGTCGTTGTGCTTGCCGCCGGCGCGCACGCAGCGCTGGGCGGTGACCGCGCGTGCGCAGGCGCGTTGCTCGTGGCCGAGAAACACGTCCTTGAACTGCACCATGCCGGCGTTGGTGAACAGCAGGGTGGGATCATCGCCCGGCACCAGGGGTGAACTTGCCACCACTTCGTGCCCGCGCTGCCGGAAATAATCCAGAAACCGGCGGCGGATGTCATTTGCATTTGTTTCGATAGACTTCATTTCGTCCCTTAACCCGGGTCATTCACTCTTGCTGTTGCTGAATTCTGTTCGGATTTGTTCGGAGGTAAAACCGCGGTGTTGCAGAAAACGTGATTGCCTTGCCTGTTCCCTGAAATCCGCGGGCGCCTGTCGGCCGTACTTCTTCTGCCGCACACTCCGGATGAGCGCCTCCCAATCCATATCCATTGTGACCAATACCTGTTCCACCAGTTCCCCGGCCAGTCCGCGCTCGCACAACTCCAGGGAGATGCGCAACGGCCCGTAGCCTTTGGCAACCCGGCTGCGGATATAGGCTTCGGCGTAACGCGTATCGTCCTGCATCCCTGCGGCCTTGAGCTCTGCCAGCACCTGTTCCACCGCCTCCGGGGCATAGCCGCGTGCCTGTAGTTTCCCCTGTAATTCCTGTTCGGAGTGCTCGCGCCGCGCCAGCAGGTCCAGTGCCCGTTGCCTGATTGCTGCCGAGTGCTGCTCGCTGCTCAGACCTGCGCGTCCTCCACCGGTTTTGCAATCTCATCCTGCGGTAACACCTTGCGTTTAACCGCCTGCTCAATTTCCAACGCCAACTCAGGGTTATCCTGGAGATACACGCGCACATTGTCCTTGCCCTGGCCGATGCGTTCGCCGTTGTACCCATACCAGGCGCCGGTCTTTTCCACGATCCCATGTTGCACGCCCAGGTTGATGATTTCACCCTCCCGGGAGATGCCGCGACCGTACAGAATATCGAAAAAAGCCTCCTTGAACGGCGGCGCCACCTTGTTTTTGACTACCTTGACCCGGGTTTCATTGCCGACCACCTCGTCGCTTTTCTTTATCGCCCCGATGCGGCGGATTTCCATGCGCACGGAGGCATAAAACTTCAGCGCGTTGCCGCCGGTAGTGGTTTCCGGGTTGCCGAACATGACGCCGATCTTCATGCGAATCTGGTTGATGAAGATCACCAGCGTGTTGGAACGCTTGATATTGGCGGTGAGTTTCCTCAGCGCCTGGGACATCAGGCGCGCTTGCAAGCCCATGTGGCTGTCGCCCATTTCACCTTCTATTTCCGCCTTGGGGGTCAATGCCGCGACGGAGTCGATGACGATCAGGTCGGTGGCGCCGGAGCGCACCAGCATATCCGTGATCTCCAGGGCCTGCTCGCCGGTATCGGGTTGTGAGACCAGCAGGTCGGATACTTCCACGCCGAGTTTTCCCGCATAGCTGGGTCCAGCGCATGTTCCGCATCGACAAACGCGGCCGTGCCGCCGATTTTTTGGATTTCCGCGACAACGTGCAGGGCCAGGGTGGTCTTGCCGGAGGATTCCGGCCCGTAGATTTCCACTACCCGCCCGCGTGGCAAGCCACCGATGCCCAGCGCCAGGTCCAGGCCCAGCGACCCCGAGGATACGGCGCTTATGTCATGCACCACAGACCCGTCACCCATGCGCATGATCGAGCCTTTGCCGAACTGCTTTTCAATCTGCCCCAGAGCGATGTCCAGGGCCTGTTTCTTCTTCTCGTCCATTGTCACAATCTCAAAGTTTGGAAGCGTACATTATTCCACAATAGAGCCTGTCGCGCATTGGTTAAATTCTGCGCTCTGTGAGTCCTCTGTGGCTGATCGACCAGTGTTATTTGAGGTTATTCACCACCAGGGTCAGGTTGAAGATCACCAGCAACACCATGATTGCCCGGAACACGATACCCAGGGCGCCGCTCCTGGGCGCATAGGCCCACATCACGCCGCCCACGACTATGGAGCCGACCAGGAAGGCCAGCGCCGCCGGTCCGGTGAGAAAATCCACTGCCGTCTGAAACGCCGTGGTGATAAAGTCCAGTGGTCCTCCGGTGGTGCCGATATCAAATTCCGCACGCAAGACGCCGGGGAAGCACATCAGTCCAAATAAACAGATACGATCACGCATTATTCCCTCTCCCTTGTTCAAGTTACTCGTTAAATATGAAAGGCCTGTCCGCGACCTTGTCCGCGCGCAGGCAGGTAATCCGTTTCAGCAGCCGTTTTCTTATCACGTACAGCCAGACTGTGATGCCGTTCGGGTCGTGCCGGCATACCCGGCTCAGCAGAAACATGCCGAAGGCTGAAATGAGTAGGAACAGCAACAGGGAACGCAACTGCACGCCCAGAAGTGCAGCAGTGACTACTAAGGAAAGAACCGCGTTGGCAGGATAGCCGAAGTACCGCTTGTGTGCCGTCAGTGACGACCGGTTGCTGTATGCGTCTTCCCTGATATCCATGACTCCCTCAATGTGTGAATGGTTTTACGACCCTTTTTGTCCCGGATGAACCGTCCTGTATGTATAAGATATCTTCTGCGTCATGTCAACAGGTTTTTGAGGTTTGTTTTTGATGTTTTAGGGCTTCAATTTGTGGGAAGCGCGATGTCCGTTGCCGGTTATCTCGTTCAACCCAGGCTCTGCATTTCCCGCGCCGCGGCCAGTGTCGCAAGACGAGCCAGGACGCCGTAGCTGTAAAAGCGGTTCAGGTGGGCGTCGGGCGACTGTTCCCGGTCGGGTGAGTTGCAGCATTCCTCGAACGCCAACCGCTCGAAATACATACCCGGCGAGTTGAGGTTTTCGTTGGTTGCCCGTTGCGGATGCACCCGGTAGAAACCGCCTACCACGTTCTGGTCTATGAGGTACACCACCGGTTCCGCCACTGTGTTGGGGTTGTCCCAGGTTTCGTGGGTGTAGATACCCTCCTGGATAATAGCCTTGGTGACCTTCTGTCCTTCCTTCACGGTGGCCATTTTTGTGCGCTGCTTGCGGTTCAGGTCATGGACTTCTTCCGGACTGTGTACGGACATGACGCCCATGCCGTAAGTGCCGGAATCCGCCTTGATCATGACGAACGGGTCGCTGTTGATGCCGTACTCATCGTATTTTTTGCGGATGGCGTTGAGTAACGACTCCACATTCCTGGACAGGCAGGATTCACCGGCCCGCTTCATGAAATCCACCTCGCCGCAGTTACGGAACAGGGGTTCTACCAGCCAGGGGTCAATATCCAGCAAGCGTGCGAATTCCTGTGCAACATCCCGATAAAAACCGAAATGCACGGATTTCAGTCGCTCGGCCCAGCCCAGATTGAGGGGCGGCATGATCAACTGATCCAGGCCTTCCAGCAGCGCCGGCACACCGGACGACAGGTCATTGTTCAACACCAGCAGTTCCGGCTGAAAATCCGGAACAACCAGACTGGCGCCCTCTCGTTGCAGGGGTTCCAGGCAAATGGTCGCGCCGGCGTCCAGGTTGATCTCCATTTTCCGGTCCAGTCCCGGCAGCAATGAGCCGACCCGGGTCTCAAAACCTGCTTTCACAAAAATTCCCTGCAATAGCGCGAGGTTCTGCAGGTAATGCCTGTTCCGGGTATGGTTCTCAGGAATGATCAAGACCCGGTCCACCGGCTGTTCCAGCCGCTCCAGCGCCGACTGCACCGCCTGTATGCACAGGGACTCGAAAGCCGGGTTCAGGTTGTTGAAACCGCCGGGGAACAGGTTGGTGTCAACGGGAGCTATCTTGTAGCCGGCATTGCGCAAGTCAACGGACGCATACAGGGGCGCCGGTGTCTTGCGCCACTGGGCGCGAAACCAGGATTCAATCCTGGTCTGACGCTCCAGGATGGTACTCTCAATGATGTTCAACGGACCGCTCAGGGCCGTTGTCAGGTGGGGTACTATCTCCGCTGCTGCTGCAACCATAATCAACGTTCCAATTTCAAAGGGGGCATTATACCAGACAAGGGAATACCTGTTTGTGACTTTACCTTTACCTCTCTCTCAAGGGGAGGGGGAGCCATTTTTTATCAGTGTAAATCACCCCATAGCACTTGCAGCGCGGTGATGGCTGCGAGCGCGGCGGTTTCCGTGCGTAGTGTGCGCGGGCCGAGTTTTATTGGGACAAATCCGTGTTTTTCAGCCGTTCCCTGTTCCGGGTCGCTGAGTCCGCCCTCCGGGCCGACCAGGATGCTGACTTCCCGGTTATCGAGGGCGGCCACCTGGGCAAGGGTTTGCCGCGCGCTGGGAACGAAAACAAACCGGGTCGTATCCCGGTTCTCCGACACCCATTCCTGCAAGTCCAGCGGTGCAGACAGACTCGGCAAGGTATTCCTGCCGGACTGCTCGCAGGCATGGATGATGATCTTGTTCCAGTGTTCCAGGCGTGACGTCTCACGTTTACAATCCAGTTTGACGTTGCCGCGCTGCGTGAACAGCGGCACGAGCGCGTGCACACCCAGTTCCACGGATTTCTGCACGGCGTAATCCATGTGCAAGCTGCGCGAGATGCCGAGGCCCAGTGTGATCAGCAGTCCTGGTTGTTCCGGTTCCGGTGCAAAATCCAGGACTTCCACTGCAACGGGAGGCCCGGATGCGGAGACGATCCTGCCTGTATAACTCCCGCCCCGGCCGTTAAACAGGGTAATGGGATCATTGTCACGGCAGCGCAGCACCCGCAACAAGTGATGTGATGCCTCCCTGGAGAGGACTGCTGTTGTGGAAACCGCCAACGGCGTTTCCGTATAGATGCGGATGTTGCGCATAGGCTGTGAGAGTTTAAAATAGGTGTATGCTTAAATCCATCAGGGAATTCTTTGAGCGCGGCCTGCAGGACACTGCCGACCACGGCAGGGCCGGCGCCGACAATCGGGTCGAGCTGGCCGCAGCCGTGCTTATGGTTGAAATCAGCCTGGCAGATTCATCTTTCGACGATGACGAACTGGCTGTCATTAAATCTGTCTTGCTCAACCATTTCAGTATCCCCACAGGGCAGGTGGATGAACTGATCGACCTGGCGCGGCACGAGGTCGATCTGGCGGTTTCCCTGCACGAGTTTACCCGTATGCTCAATGATAACCTGGATGCGGCCGAGAAAATCCGCATTATCGAATCACTCTGGAGGGTCGCATTCGCCGACGCCGTGCTGGATAAATACGAAGAATATTACATCAGGAAGATAGCCGATTTGCTCTACATCTCGCACAAGGATTACATCATGACAAAACACCGGGTTGCCGGGGGAGACAACACCTGACACCGGTTATTCCCTCATTACCTGCCATTCTCAATTCTCAACATACCCGCCGTTACCCCCATTTACCAGGCTGTTTCCCGCGCGCTTGCCACTATCCTCAACACAGCGTAACCAGGCTTGCTCCAGGGTGATTGCATTAAACTCGTGGCGGCAGGCGCCGGGTGATCCAAGGTAACGGATCCTGCCCTGGTGCAATACCGCCATCCTGTCACACAGTATTCCCACATCCTCCAGCAGGTGGGTCGTGAAAAAACAGGTGACACCTTGCCGTTTCAGTTCATACAGGTGGTTGCGCAGGCAGGCGCGCGCCCTTGGGTCCAGGCCGCTCATCGGTTCATCCAGGATGAGCAGCTTTTTCCCGCTCATAAGACATGCCGCCAGACCGAGTTTTTGCGCCGTTCCCTTGGACAGGCGCTCGTTGCGTTGCTGCAATTCACCCTGTTCCAGGTCCAGGGATGCCAGAACCTGCCCGGCCCGCCGCATATCGATCTCAGCGCCATGGAGGCGGCACATGAAACCCAGGAATTCCCAACCATTGAGGTAACCCGGCAAGCGAAAATTTTCCGGCAGGTAGGCCAGTTGTGCCCTGGCCGCGGCCAGGGTATGCCTGCTGCCATACAAGCTGATCTCGCCTGAACTCGGAGCATCCAGGTCCAGCAGACATTTTATCAAGGTGGTTTTGCCGGCGCCGTTGACCCCGGTCAATGCCAGGAATTCACCCTGCGCTACCACCAGGTCCAGCGCCGATAACACGGTTTTCGACCCGCGCTGTTTTGTCAGCCGCCGTATCCGGATGGCAGGCGGGGTGTCAGTACAAAAACACGGCGTTGCAGCGGGTATTGTCACTGTCCACGTTCCAGGAAGAACCCGTCGCATCCGCGTTGTTGATGCAGGGCGCGCCGGTGGTGGCCGACCAGAGTACGGTCTCGTTGCCGGGAGTGCCCGTGCCGAAGTCGTCACCACCCACCGTACTCTCACCGGTTTTTGCCGTATTCACCGTGCCGCGCACCACGCCGCTGCCCGGGTCGCCGTCATCCAGTTTCACGTCCAGTTCCCGCAGCAGGGTCGGTGTGACACCGGCCCCGAACACATAGGCCAGACGCACGGTTGATCCTGACGTGGCGCCGCCGTCGTCGTAATCATCGGTGAACCCCAGCAGTACCGGTTGCTGAAAAGCATTGCCCGGCACCTGTCCGGTCAGAACGCCGGACTCATACTGTGCCGCAGTCCCGGTATTGCCGCCGTAACTGCCGTTGAGCAAACGGGCGTGAGCCAGGTGCGCCCACACCGCGCCGGCTTCTTCCCACTGGTCGATGCGCCCGTTCTGGTTGCCGCCGATGGTAGGCGTGCCGCCACAGTTAGCGTCCACCTGCGCGGTAATGGCCTCGCACGCCTGTGCCGCCGGCATGTCGCCCGGCACTTGCCGGTAACGGTCGATAAAACCGTAATACGCCGCCTGTATGCCGGAATTCTGATCAGCCATGTTGCGCACCCGCGCGCTGCTGATCAACTGTTGCCCCTTGAGAATGCCGCCCAGCAGGAGTCCGATCAGGACCAGGACGACCGAGATTTCCACCAGGGTAAAACCTGATGATTTACGAGTATTCATAAAGCTATCCTCCATGAAATACGATTGGGTTTCCGTTAAGCGAAAGGTCCAGCCGGGATGCTTGTGCCTTTCACCGTGTGACAGTGCAAAGCTTATGACAATTGATATATCGTGTCAACCTGTATTATGGGCTGAATTATGGGTTGTTTCCGGAATGATTCACGTGTAATTCCGCCAGCTTTTCCCGCAAAAACCGTAGCTCGTTGTCATTGCCTGCCAGCCGGCCGCTTGCCAGCAGGGCGCCGATGAGGATACGGGCGCTTTCGGGTTCGTTCAGGTCTTCCAGTATGAACAGTTCCAGTTGTGACGCCCAGGCTGGGATGGTCGCGTCGGTGATGTTCAGGCGCAGGGCTGCGGCGTATTTGAGGGCGAGTTGCGGGTCGTTGAGTCGGTGCCTGGCGACGTGGACTGCGTGGGCCAGCCAGGGCCAGCGCCGGTTGGGGTCTTGCAGGAAGCGCTGGTGTACGAATGCCAGCATTCGTCTTTTCTGCGCGTCATCCGGCGTCTCCGTGTACACGCGGCTGGCGGACAGTAATGGGTACTGGAAGCGGTTGTCGAGGTCGAGCAGCGCGTCCAGCCAGTGGATGATGCGGGTGTAATCCAGTTCGGCAAACGGGATGTGGTGGCCGGGCTGATCATCGAATGCCTGTAGCCACAGCATCAGCAGCCTTGCCAGGGTTTCCGGTTCTCCGAACGCAGACAGACGCAGCAGTCCCGGGCCAGGGGTGTCCGGCAGTGTTTGCGCCGTAGTTGCCGCCGCAGGGCTCAGATAGCTCCAGGTCAACTGGAAGCACAGGCTCAGGATTAATAGCGCGCGCACGGCAATTGGAACGGTTGCGACGGGCCTTTCCACTAAAAATCCTTCCGGTACAGGTCAAACAGGCCGGCTGCGGTGAGGATGACCAGGTAAATCAAAGTCTGTAGCGCGACCACAGCCATGTCGTTAAAGTCAACGCCGTGCAACAGCCAGTCGCTGCGGGTGAACGCGTGCAGGTCGGGCAGCAGCAAGGACACTGTGTTCACCAGGAAATACATGAACTCATGGGAAATACCACCGGATGTCAGCAGTGGCGCAGCGCTCAGTAACTGTATCGTCTCCATGCTGCGTGCGAGCAGGTAGAACGCCATGGTTGCAATGAAGGACAAGGTTACATTGGCAAACGTCAGCAGGCATAGCAGGCTGAAAGCAACCATCAACAGTTGTTCAAACAACAGGGAAAGCACCCAGCAAGCGACCTGTGCGACAGGGGCGTACAGGGTCAGGAGCAGACCGGCACAGCAGGCGCTGCAGGTTGACAGGATTGCATACCCCGCCAACTTGCCGAGCAGGTAGGCATACCTGGGCATGGGCAGGGACAATAGCATCTGCACGCCTTTGTCATTGAGTTCCCTCACTCCACTACTGATGACAAACAGGCAGACCAGGCAGATGGAGCACACGCGCAGGAAGGAGGCGGTGACCGAGGCTTTGATGCCTGCCGCTTCCGTGATGCTCAACTCACCGAGAAACTCTGCCAGGGTGAACAGGCTGAGCATGATTATGAGCATTAACATGAGCAGGCGGCTGCGCCGGGCTTCGAGCAGGGTGGCGCGGGCTATGGTTCTTATGTACGTCACGGCAGCCGCCCCGCCGCGACCAGGCGGTTGAACAGCAGTGGGCGCGGCAGCCAGATCAGGATGTCGTCGAAAACGGCATCCGTGCCGGCGCCGGACATGTTGCCACCCTGGTACAAGGGTTCCCCGTCGGGGCAGGATGTGTTCCCGCCCGGGCCATAGCCGCTCGGGTTGCCGCAGGGCGCGCCTTCAAAGCCGGCATTTTCTCCATCCGGGCCCAGGTTGGCGCCGGTGCTGTAGATGATGGCGAGCGGGGTTTCCGTCGGCGCAGTCAGTAACATGCCCTGGTTGCCCACAATGCTGAGGTTGTCGGCCTGCGTGGTGCTGATGTGGATTAATTCCGCCGGATTACTGAAGTTGCGATCGACCCGGTAGCGCCAGTAGCCGTTGAACGAGTCGGAGCCGGCGCTTCTGGGCAGACCCCAGGGGTCCACTTCCGGCACGCCCAGGGTGCGCCAGGGCAGGTAGCCCTCTGCTGTGGGTGCGCCGTTGCAGGCAGGGTCAGCGAGGCCGTAACTGTCGGCATCCGGATCAGTGGTGGTGGTCGGACAGGGCAGGTGGCCGTTGATCATGGCAAAACCGAGTAATGCTTCCCGGATGCGTTCCAGTTCAACCTGCACCCTGGCGCGCCGTTTCGATTCCAGGGCCGCGCCCAGGGGGTTGAGCATCCCGCCCAGCAACAAGGCCATGATCATCAGCACGATGGCAAGCTCAAGCAGTGAAAATCCTGTTTCTTTATTCCTGTGCATATCCGGCCTGCATTCAGGGTGCGACGACCACGACCTGGTCGTTGAAACTTTCACTGAGCGGCGCGCGGGTGAAGACGTCGTCAACGGACGGGCGTGCATTTTCCTCTTCGTAGTAAGCGGCGCTGGAACCATCGGCGCGCTGCTGATGCGTGAGCGCCATGCCGGCGGAGAGCACCAGCGCCTCCGTATCCCCGGTGCGGCCGCGGATAACCAGGCAGTCCGTACCTGACTGGCAACTGCCGTTGCCTGCGGGCGCGAAGCCGGCGCCGTAGGCGATGTAAATGAGACGGTGCCATTTGTTCTTTATGAGCCAGGGCGGGAGTTCTCCGGGCGCCTCGGCCAGGTGGTAATCGATGCCTGACGTGTGCATGGAACCTGACGCGCCGCCCGGTGGGGCAGTCAGGCCGATCCTGGTTATGACCTGGTCATCACGCAGATCTTCGATGATGAGCGCTGGCCTGCCGATGCGGTAGCTGTCGCCGGGCGCAAAACCGTTGGCGTTGCCGCCTTGCAGGACGCTCACGGCCAGGGTATGGCGGGCGACTGTCGTCACCATCCCTGAGGAACCGTCATCGAGGTTAAACAAGGTATCGCCGGGAACGATGCCGGATTGCAGAAAATCCGCCTGCCCATCTGTCAGCGTGAGACCGGCAGCGCCGGCGGTGGCCGTGCCGGCAACACCCTGGGCCTGGAACGGCAGCCTTGCGGCAACAGCAGCGCCGGCACAGTCGTCTCCATAACCCCGGCATACGTCACGCCGGCGCAGGCCGTTCATTGAACGGGTCACCGATGCTCCCTGGTAGCGCAGGTTGACGCGCTGGCGGCGCCGGTTCACATACCCGTGGAATACCCGGTATTCGTCACCGGCGCGGTAGGCATTGTGTATCCCGCCGTACAGGGCGGCGCTGAGACTCGAACCGTTGACCGCGGTAACCAGACCGAACGAGCCGTCCGTCACATTTTCCAGGACGTCGCCCACCCGTACACCCGCGGCGTTGAAGTCCTGGTGCGCGTCGTGCAGGCGCACCGTGTCGGCGCCGGCCACCGTACCGGTTAACAGCCTGGTGGCGCTACGTACACGGTAATCCGCGCCGGGAGCAAGGGCGCGGGTGGCGCCGGGTAACCGGCTGACGTGCAGCGTCGCGGCAGACACAACCCTGGTCACAAGCGCGTGGTACGGCGCCTCAATGAGGTCTCCCGGCTTTATCCCGGCTGCAATAAAATCCTGGGCAGTGTCCGCCAGCACGCCCGCTGACGACCCGGACGTTGCACGCCCTTCCACCAGGGGCGCCACTGCGCTGACACCAACGCAGTCAACCACTTGCACATTGAGCCAGGTGCAATACCCGTTTTCGACGTTCAGCGCGGGCGTGGCTGCCGGTGTCGGCGCGCGCAGCGCTTGCGTAACCGCCGCGACGTAGCCGGGATGGGCGCCGGCTGTCAGACCGGTCACCACCCAACCACCGGCGACCGGCGCGGTCCAGGTCACGCCAAACCCGGTAGCAAAGCGTTTGCCCGGTTCGTGCACCGGCAGCAGGCCCTTCCTGGTGTTGTCTGCGGCGTTGTAACGGGGCAAGCGGTAGACGTCGTACTGAGTGAAGCGGTTGGTCCGGCCAAAATGCAGCCCGGACACGGTTAATAACCCTGCCCCCGCCACGTTGCTGACACGGCCCGTGGAGCCGTCACTGAGGTTCTCCACCAGGTCTCCGATGGCGACGCCGGCGGTAATAAAGTCGGCCGTGGGGTCGGTCAGGGTCAGGTTGGCGCTGCCCGCACCGGCTATGCCGGTATTGGCAAGCAGGCGGTAGCTTTCCCCAACGTCGAACCCATCGCCCATGCCATTACTGAGCCGCTCCAGCGTTAATGTCATCCGGCCCACATGTGCGACCGCAGCGCGGGAACCGTCGCTCAGGTTTTCAACCACGTCGCCCGGCATCACACCTTGTTCCCTGAAGTCCTGCCCGGTGTCTTTCAGCAGCAGTCCCGCACTACCGGCAGTGGCTGTACCGGTGATGCGTCGCGCCGGGCCGCGCAACTCGATGAAATAGACGTCACCCTTGTCAAAATCGTTTTCCCTGCCCGTTGTCGGGTCGGACAGTTCCAATGTGTCGGCGCCCACTGTCTTCACCAGCGCCACGGAGCCGTCCGTGACATTCCTGACCAGGTCGTAAGGGCTTACTCCCCAGTCCGGGAAGTCGCGGCGGGTGTCCGTGAGCCTGTCTGCATTATCATTGCCGTTATGGGCGCCGCGTAATACCCGGCCGTGGACGTGCGGGTGGGCATACGGGGCCAACCTGGGGTAGGCGCCGTGCTCTGACCGGTAATGCGCCAACACGGCACGCACTTCATTGGTCACGCGCAGTTCCAGGGTCTGCATCAATTCCGCACGGCTGATGGCGATGACCTGGTCGTTGCCGGCGCCGGCGGAGAAGCTGCCGTCAGCGACGGCGGCATTCACGCCTTCCAGGTAATCGGCTGCATTATTGCCCGGGCGCGTGAACTGGGCGCCGACCGGCGCGCCCGGCGCCATCACCACGGCCACCACGTCGTCCATACCGTCCACGCTGAGTTGCCCCGGCGTTTCGCTGTTGATGAGCGCGTGGTTGGACTGGGTATTCCTGAAATCGGGTGAGACCGCGTACCACAAGCGTTCACCACTGCCGTCGCGTGGGTCATCCAGTCCCAGGATTGCAAACGGCAGGCGCCCCAGCGTGGTGCCCGTGCTCGCGGCGCAGTTGCTTTCCGGCCTGCCGTCGTTATTGCGGTCCGGGCAGGGTAGAAACCCCGGCCCCTTCTCCGGGTTGGCGCGCAAGTCGGGATAATTCATTGCATAAGACAGCAATGCCTGTTTTGCCTGGTTTAATACCAGCGCGCTGCTCACGCGCCGGGTAGTTGCCTGTGCCTGCCGGTTCAGGTCGGACAACAGCAGCCAGCCGGAACCGGCGATCAGCGCCAGCATGAAAGCCAGCAACGCTGCGCCTTTGCATGGTTGCAGACCGGTCATGGGGTGGGTTCCTTCAGCCCGGATTTCCCACCGGGTTCGGGTTGCTTATTGCCCTGCATCACCCGCCGGGTTATGTCAGTAACCGAGCCTGAATCCGGGTGATAGGACTGACCCGGTTTCAGCATTACGGTCTTCCCGCCCATAGGAACAGGGACAGCGATCTCATGACCCGGTGTCGCTGCCACCTCCAGTTCCCGGTAATCCGGCGTTGCGGCGCCATCCTGCTCATCGACATCACGCGCATCAACCCAGGCCATGCGCGTCTCGCCATTCCGGTAAATCAATCCCCTGAGGGTGACCACGGGCGTTGCCTGCGCGCCCGTTGCTGCGCTTGCGCCGGCCTGTTCCGTGCCGGGGTTGCGGGCTGCGGTATTATCCCGGTCCGGCAACGTCTGCCGGTGTTCTTCCCGTAACGCCTGCAAGTGTTGCCGTTGTGCCGGAGTGGTGAACAGCCTGCCGAACCGGCTTTCGTCCGCCGCCGGACAGGATGCACACATGAACAACAGGGCAGTTATCAACCACTTCCCGTTACGTTCTGACCTGGCCGGAACAGGGACTCGAAAAATTGGATTCATGTATTTGTCTCCGGGTCATCCACCGGCCTGATGGAAAACCATTCCAGCAGGCAGTGGGCGTTGACATTTGCCGCGGCCGGGTTGTCCGCAAGTTCCGTAAAATTACGCGTCAGATCGCAGCTTGCCACCCGGTAGAGTCCTTGTGCTCGCTCATCCAGCAAGTCAAACAGCGCAAACAAATCACCCTCGTGCAGTAATTGCATGTTCAGGGTCATTGCGCTGACGTAAACCCGGTGGCTGCCGGTCGACAGCCCCATGCCGGGGGGCGCGGGTCGCCGGGCGCTGATCTCGTAAGCCAGAGAGGGCAATTGCAGCCTGGCCGCCGCATCCTGCAACACCTCAATCCAGTTCAACCTGTGTTCCCGGCCCAGTACGCCGGCCTGGCGCAGGCGCCTGAAGCGCGGCAGGTAATCCCTGATGATTTTCTCTTCCTCATCCACGGCCAGGTACCTTTGACTGCTACCGTCCAGTTGGCCACGATGGTACTGGTAGGCTTGTTCCATGCGCCGCGCGAATATCTCGCTGCCCGCCAGCAGGGCTGCGCCCAGCGCCGCGCTGCCGGCAAACATGATCACGGCCTTGCGTAAAAACTCGTGCTCAGGTTTCATGAGTATTCTCCAACACAACCTCCAGGCTGAACTCAGCTTCGTGCCGCTCGACCTGGGTGTTGCCCTGCAAAGCGGCGCCGGAACTGACGTCCAGAGGCATGACAAGGATGCTCACCGCGCGCACCCGCGCCTGTGCGCGCAGGTCTGCGGCAAACTGGTTGACGCGCGCCATCGCCTCCCTGAGATCGCCGTGGTAAGGTTCTATGCGCGCGTGCAGGCGAGCGGCCTGGTAAACCGTTGCAGCCGGGTCAGGCACACCCGCAACGGCCGCTGCGCCTGTATGACCGGACTTGCCGTACTCAGCCACGCCGGCATGATCGGCTGCCACCCAGCTCAGTTTGCTCAAGCGGATGGAGGGAAACCGGTCCAGGCTGTGACTGAGCACGGACACCATGTCCAGCGGTGTGCTCCTGTGTTGTGCCAGCCGGTCTGCCGTCATCACTGCCGCCTTTAGGTCCAACGCCCCGACGGGTGTTTGCGGCAGGCGTTTCCTTGCCTGCTCATAGGCTGCCTCATACCTGTGTGTCTCCGCCCGGGCCACGTCCGTCTTGTGTTGCAGGACCAGGCCGTTATAACTGGTCAGCGCGCTCCAGCACACGCTGCCGAGCAACAACGCGCAGCCGGCCGCGACCACCCCTGCGCGCAGCCTGTGCAGGAAAAACCAGCGCCGCGCGGCTGCGTCGGCATAATCATTCCCCGGCCTCAGCCTTAACAGTTGCTGTGTGAAGTAGCCGTCACTGAACGGTGTCTGTGCGGGTTCGCCGGCGGTATCCCCAAGCGCCGGGCCGTGCAGGTCGAAAAAATGGTAGCGCACCGCTTCCTGCTCTGTGAGCGTGGCTTCCAACTCCCGTAACACACTGCCGGCCAAAAGAAAATGCACGTGCAACGGCTCACCGGACGTATCCGTTTGCCTGCTGTTCAGGTAGCGGCGGACTTTGTCGACTTCAGCACGCAGCAACGCGGGATATGACGCGTGTCCCTCGTCCGGCAACAGCGCCAGACGACTGAACTGAAACTCCCCGTTGTCAAAACAGGTCTGGCGTAGCCCGCTGACGCGGTGCAAACTGACCAGCAAGCGGCGCCCGTCTGCTGGCCCGGCAACCTCTTTCAGCAACTCCTGTGTGAACAGCGGCAAAGAGCAGATCGCAGCCAGTGGCGCCTCAGCTTCATCCAGCAAGGCCACCCACTGCCTGAGCAGGCCGGGATTGGCGAGTGCGCCCAGCAAGACCCGATCATCTCTTCGTCCCGTGCGTTCCCGGCCTGTAATCCTGTGGCAATAATAGGAAGTATCCTTGAACAAACGTCCGGCCTTGCGTTTGAGTAACGCCCGCCGGTCGCGCCGCGAGACCCGCGCAACAGTATCCTGCCGGAATTCCTCGTCGGCCAGGTCCAGCAGCAGGTAGAACGGAATATCGGGGTGTTGCGAGAGATAATGCCGGAAACGCTGCCTGCCCTCTTCTCCCGCGGCGAATACGTCATGCAGGACGGCGGCGTTATCGCGCCAATGATACAAGGCCGCCTGTGCGGCGCCGATCAACAGTGCCCGGCGTGCGCCCGGCTTATATCCCCAGCCCGGTAATGAGATCATAAATCGGCCCAAATACGGATAACATGACCCAACCGATGATGAGTCCCAGCAACAGGGTCATAACCGGCTCTATCAGCGATTGCAGCCTGCCCACTGACTCCCTGGCATCGCGCGTGTAGAACCAGGCAATGTTCTCCAGCGCCGGCGCCAACTCACCGGTTGTCTCTCCCACCCGGATCATGCGTAACACTAGCGGTGGGAACAGGTCACTTGCGGCAAAGCTGTCTCCCAGGTTGTGGCCTTCGGCCAGCGCCGCGCCGACACGGTTCATGGCCTGCGCCACGGCCAGGTTGCCGGCGCTGCGTTCACCGGCGCTGATGCAGTCAATCACCGTAATGCCGGATGCATACATCATGGCAAACAGGCCGGCGAGGCGCGCCAGGATCAGTTTTTCCAGGGCCGGACCGATCACCGGCACGGCGAGCTTGAACCGGTCCAGGACCAGCCTGAACCCGAAGCTGGTCCTGACCCCGGCCACCATGAGCACGAAGATCAGGCACGGTATACACAGGATGACCTGCCAGTAATCGGTAAATGCCGTGGAGACTGCAATCAGCAACAATGTGTGGGGCGGCAAGCCGGTGCCGGTAGTACCGACGAACGCCAGCAGTTGCGGCACCAGGTAAACCATCAGGAACACCACCACAAGGCTGATTACTGCGCCGGTAAGCGCCGGCGCGATAAACAGCTTCCGGGTCATGGAGGCTTGTTCGTCCTGCCACTTCAGGTTGGAGCCCAGCCGCTCGAGGATGGCGCCGAGCTCGCCGGTTTGCTCTCCCGCCCGAACCAGGTTCACGAACACCTCGTTGAACACACCGGGGAAGTCCCGCATTGCCGCCGACAAGGTTCGGCCGCCTTCAATGGCTTCCAGCATTGCACCGGACACCTCGCGCAAGCGGGGGTTGTGTGCGCTGTCGCGCAGGTCCTGCAAGCTCTCCGGCGCCGGCACGCCGGCGCGCAACGACTGCTCCAGGTGAAAACAGAATACAATCAGGTCACGCCGTGATACCCGGCGCGCCGGTAACGGCAGGCCCACCTGCCGGACTGCCCGGCAACTGATCAGTTCCAGTCCAGTCTTGCGCAACCGGGTTTCCAGGTCGGCGCTGTTGGCCGCGCGGGTTTTTCCTTTCCTGATACGGCCACGGGCGTCGATCCCCTTATAGCGGTACATGCCCAGGCCCGGCCCGCCGGGCCGCCCGCTATTATTGGAAACCGGCGCCATCATCGTATTACCCGGTGCGAAATACCGGCTGGCCCTGTGGCAGCGCGTTGCCCAGGTCCACCACACGGGCAACCTCGGCGACGCTGGTCGTACCTGCGCGAATGCGGCTCAGGCCGGTTTCCGCCAGGGGCGTGAAACCTTTTGCCGCGGCCATGTTGCGCAATTCACTGGCGCTGCCGCGGCGTGCGATCAACTCGTCCAGGTCCGGGTCAAACGGCAGTATTTCCACCAGGGCCATGCGCCCGCGATAGCCCTGTCCGGCACAGGCTGCACAGCCGACCGGCCGATAGACGATGACCTGTTCATCCACGTCCCGTATTTCGTCATGGCTGTGTCGCGCCGCCGGCCCGGCGCAAACACCGGGCCGCGGCAGCGCCCCGTAACCTGTCCCCAACGTCATGCGCGGCACGGCAACAGGTTCCTTGCACTCGTCACACAGCTTGCGCACCAGCCGTTGCGCGAGCGCGCCGCTGATATTCCCCGCGAGTATCTCCGCTTGCACGCCTATGTCCAGCAGGCGGGGAATGGCGCCCAGCGCGGAATTGGAATGCAGGGTGGAGAATACCCGGTGGCCGGTCATAGCGGCGCGCAAGGCCATGGCAGCCGTGTCTTCATCGCGAATTTCCCCTACCAGGATGATGTCCGGGTCCTGGCGCAGTATCGAGCGGATACCGTCGGCAAAACCAAGCCTGGCCGTGGCGTTGGCCGAGGTCTGCCGGATCATGGAGGTGGGATACTCGACCGGGTCCTCCAGGGTCATAATGTTGACGGATTCGCGGTTCAGGTATTGCAGTATCGAGTACAAGGTGGTGGTTTTGCCGCTGCCGGTGGGGCCGGTTACCAGGATGAGTCCTTCCGGGCGCGCGACCATGCGCTTCAGCGCAGCCAGTTCTGCCTCTTCCAGGCCGAGCCGTTCCAGGGCCACGATACCCTTGTCCCGGTCCAGCACGCGCAGGACAATATTCTCACCGTACAGAGTAGGCAGTGTGGAGACGCGGAAATCGACCTGCCGTCCCGACAGGGTCAGGGAGATGCGGCCATCCTGTGGGGCGCGGGACTCGGCTATGTCCAGCCCCGCCATCACTTTTACCCGTACCGCGAGCGCCGACCAGTAGTTTTTGTGCAGGCTGCGCACCTGGCGCAACACGCCGTCGATGCGGTAGCGAAAGCGCAGGAACCCCTGTTCCGGCTCCAGGTGAATGTCCGATGCGCCGCGTTTTACCGCATCGGCCAACAGGGCATTCACCAGTCGCACCACCGGCTGGCTGTATTCATCGCTCTGCGCCGCCAGGCTGCGGTAGTCAAGCTCGCCCGTTTCCATCTCGTTGAGGATGCCGTCCACGGACAGTTCATAACCGTAGAACCGGTCGATGGCTTGTTCGATGTCCGCCTGCGCGGCAAGCGCCGGGACAACTTCCACCGCACCGCCCAGGTGCGCGTTGACCTGGTCCAGCGCAACAATATCGAAAGTATCCGCCAGCGCTATTTTCAGCGTCCGGTTCGACGGGTCGTAACTGACCGGCGCCACCTGCAAGCGTCTGGCCATTTCCTCCGGGATCATGGAGCGCGCTTCGCTGTCGGCGATGATCGCGTGCAGGTCGACGCGCTGCTGCCCGAACACCCCGCTGATGACGTCGTGAATGATGTCTTCGGTCACAAACCCCAGGCGCACCAGGATACTGCCTGGTTGCTCGCGGCTGCGCTTCTGTTCCAGCAGGGCTATCTCAAGCTGGTCGGGAGTAATGATCCCCTTGTCGATAAGTATCTCGCCCAAATCCTGCTTTTGGGCCTGGTCGTACCGGTGCAGATCAGGCATGACTACGGCCTTCTCAGCGACTGGATGCGCTGCATGACCGGCCGGATATCCAGTCCGGCGTTGCCCTGCTCGGCCAGTTTCAGGGTGGTGCGATAGTATTTCAACGCTTGCGCGCGCTGCCCCATGCGGTCCAGGCTGATGGCAAGGTTCACGGCATAGGCCGGGTTGGCCGGATCAATCCGGTGCGCGGCGGAGAAGGACTGGCGCGCCGCCGGCCAACGCCCCTGCGCCGCCTGAAGCTGGCCCAGGGTACCGTGCAGGAACGCTGCCCCGGGTTGTTTTGACAACAACTCGCGGATGAGCGCTGCTCCCTGCCGGTCCTGTTGCAGGCCGATCAGCGCGGCCCTGGACAGCATGTCCTGTGGAAAGGCGCGCAGCAGACGCCGGTACATGCCGGTGGCAGCCGGGATGTCGCCTTGCGCGACCGCGCAGGCCGCCAGGCCCAGCATGGCGTCACGGTTGTCGGGATAAGCCCGCAACACGTCCTCATAGCCGGCCTTGGCCGCGGCCGGGTTGCCGTCCCGGTAGGCCCGGTAAGCCCCATGCAGGCGCGTTTCATGGCCGGCGTCGATTTCCGTGCGTATGACCTTGATCGGCCCGGAATCCGGCGCCGCCAGGACGGGATGAGTTGTGGTGCACACAACCCCGATGCAGAATGCGATAAGCCGCCTGATCATTGCCTTCTTGCTCATTAGTTTTCTCCGGGAAAGAACTGCTTGTAGGCGCTGAAATCACCGTCCAGGCTGGGGTTGCGGACCACCAGCGGGCGCAGGAAGATCACCAGTTCGGTCTTCTCATACTCGCGCAAGGCCATTTTGAACGCGTTGCCCAGCAGCGGGATGCGGGACAGGCCGGGAATGGCATTATCACTGCTACGGTTATCGTCCTGCATCAACCCGCCCATGACCGCGATCTCGCCGTTCTGCAACTGCAACATGGATTCCATCTCCCGCACCCGGATCTCCGGCACCGGACTGGTAATCGCCAGCGCCGGGTTCGGGTCGTTGACAAAGCGGTTGATGCGGGAAATGCTCGGCCTGATGTTCAGGATGATGGAGTCATCGGCCTTGATATGCGGGGTGATGGTCATGACAATGCCCACGGGCACGGTCTTGACGATGGTCTCAAAGGTATTGGCCGCCACGCCCTGGGTGACGTTGCTTTCCTGCTCCACCTCGAAATAGACCACGTTATCGACTACCTTGAGGATGGCCGACTGGTTGTTCAAGGCCATGATCTGGGGGCTGGACAACACCCGCACGTCCCCGAATTCCTGCAGCAGTTCCACCGCCGCGCTCAGTGCCCGGTCCTGCTCCGGGTTGGCATCTTCATAACTCAGGGAAAACAATGACGCGGCGTTGACGGGATTGGCCGTCAACGTCTTCGTGGTCAGTCTCAACCCCTCGATACCGGCCTGGTTGAGCGCCTGCCAGTCGATACCGGCCTGGAACTGGTCCGTCAGGCTCACCTCGACGATGGTGGCCTGTATCAGCACCTGGCGGTTGGCATTGGTCAGCGTCTCGTCAATCAGCTTGCGCAAGGTGTCGTGCTGCACGGCCGTCGCCTTGACCGTCAGCACACCCGATTCCGGATGGGGGATGACGCTGTTACCGGCCGCGCCATCTGCGGAATCCAGGATCGCGGAAACGTTCGCAATCAGGTTGGCCCAGAAATGGTTGGTCATGGTAGTGCCGATGGTGGTGGTGGAATTGTTGCTGCCACCGCCACCGCCTTCCAGGCTGTTGCCGGCCCCGGCAATCTGCGTCCCCACCTGCACCACGTGCGAGGTATCCCGCTCCATGTTCAGGTAATCGATCCGGTAAGTCTTGAAATACGGCTCATCCGGCGAGATGAAGACGTTGTCGTCCTCCAGCGCGTAACGCAACCCCGCCTGCCGGGCTATGCGCTGCAACAACTGCGGCAGGGTCTGCTCCACCGCGTTCATGGTAACCAGGCCGCTGATGCCCGGAGCAATATCAACGTTGATGCGCGCATCCCTGGCCAAGGCAAACAGCAATTCCCCGACCGGCACCTCGTTGACGACTACCGTGTACCTGTCCTCATGCCGCAGCGGCGCAGGCGCGGGCAACGGCGGGGGTTGCAGGACAATATCGGGAATATCGCCGGACGGACCGGTTCCACTCGCCACGGCAATATGCCCCGCCGACTGCGATGGTGGTTCGGGAATGAAATCAGCGCACGCGGCAAGGACGCCGCACAAAAGAAACAAGCAAATCCGATATAAAAATTCCATGACACCCCATGAATTCCTGTATTTCCGTTATCACAGTTCACGCTTCTCAGCCTCGTGAACTACCCAGTACTGCAAGTGTATCTCCCTGTAGCCGATAATGCAAACAAAATTTTTACGCAGAGGAGGGGGACCACTCCTGCGGAAGCAGGAATGAGAGCAACACAATAAAACAGGGGCTACGTCAGCAGCATGCGCCGCCTGATAGCCCCTGGGTTCGTTTACTTCCGTGATGGGAAGTTCGTTTAACGCCTGTGATCAGAGGATGAAAATACCGTCCGCGCCACCCTCGCCCACGCCATCCAGATCATCATTCAGGTCCTTATGAATGAGGCCGGAGTCAATCAATGCCTGCTTGGTTGTATCCTGAATAGTAATCCTGCCGCCACCATGGTCTTCCAGGTTGACGATGACGTTGGTAGCTCGGTCAGCCAGCAGGTCCGCCAACTCGTCTTCACGAATGTCAAATGCCGACAGGTCGATCTTGTCGCCGGTGCTATCGGTATTGACCTGGGAACCACCGGAGAGGGTAGTGTCATCGAAATCGGCGATAACATCGCTGCCGTTGCCGGGCTTGAACACAAAGGTATCGGCGCCCTCATTGCCGGACAGGTCGTCATCACCGGCGCCGCCGTCCAGGGTGTCCGCACCGGCGCCACCTGCCAGTTTGTCATTACCATCACCACCCAGCAGCAGGTCTGCGCCTGAGCCGCCGCTCAACGTATCGTCCCCGGCTTCACCGTACAGCTTGTCGTCAACCGCCCTGTTACCGGCGTCATCGCCGCCGCTCAGGACGTCATTGCCGGCTCCACCCTTAAGGACGTTTGCGAAGCCATCGCCGGTCAGCGTATCTGCATGGCCGGAACCGGTCAGGTTTTCGATACCGCCGTAGAGGTCGCCGACCTGGTAGCCGCGATTATCGAAGCCCGCCGCCGCCGGAATACCGGGAACTGCAGCAGTGCCGATATCACTATCGTGATCATATGCCACATCCGAAAATATCCAAGTATATATATTATTTTGATCAGTGAAATTATGAGAATTATCAGTGACCAGATTGACGCTTACCCCATACTTGGATGCTTCAAAAGATACGGTATCGCCATTACGACCGTGATAACCATGGAAGATGTCCGGTTTGGGGCCGGCGATGAACACGTCGTCTCCGGCTGCCGAGCCAAACACTACTTCGATATCTTTCAGGGTATCGCCTTCAGCATCACCAGCTTCTCCCTGACCGGTTGCCATGTTCACGGTAACACCCGTTTCAGAGTCAATATAAAAAGCCCAGTCTCCATTGGTCCACCTCCATCCCTCGATAGCCCTACCCGCTCCCGTGTCTTTGCCGCCATCCAGCAAGTCGGCGCCTTTACCGCCATGCAGCAGGTCATTGCCATCACTGCCGCGCAAGGTATCATCGCCATCATTACCGGTTAGAATGTTATTAAACCTGTCACCGGTAAGACGGTCGTCGTGGTCAGAACCAGTGACTCTGGTAAAGGTGGCCACTTCAATTTCATCGCTGTCGCCGTTGCCCAGGGTGATCGTATAGTCGTAGGTCTCAATCTCATCACCGTCCGCATGGCCGCCCGAGAAACTGAGGGTCCCCAGGTTCACTGTCACCCCTGCGTCAGAACTTTCATAGGACAAGGTGTTCCGTTGAGTATTTCTGCCGTCAGCGTCCGCTCCTTCCGTCCATGGAGTGTATCCACCGTCCAGTTCATCTGCGCCGGCCCCACCTTCCAGGGTATCACTCCCAAGGCCACCGTTCAGCGTATCATCACCACCGAGACCCTTGAGCACGCTCCCTCCCTGATGGCCGGGGAGTGCGCTAAAATCATCGGTTCGGGCAGTCAAAGTATCATCATGCCCGGAACCCGTGACGTTCTCAAAACCGGAGATCACGTCGCCGGAGGCATGGCCACGGGAAGCCGACGAGCCGGTCGTTTCACCAGTCGTTCCATCACCGAGCCTGATCCTTACGCCCCGGTCGGAACTGGCGTAAGAGACAGTGTCATTACCAGGATTATCAGCCGTACCACCACCGATCAACCTGTCACCGCCGTCACCACCTGCTATGACTTCATTCCAATCGTTGCGACCAACCAGAATATCACCCTCTGATGTGCCAATGATGCTGTCAATGTTAACGATGTTGCCGGTAACGGGTAGGTCGGCAGTTAAATTGACCGGAGCAGTGTCAGCCGCCTGCACCACTGCACCGCTCAGGTTCAGGTATATTCCCTTGCCATCTTCTTCCAATGCCTTGTCCGTAAACTTTGCAAAGGACAAGGTGTCCTGTTTTCCAGAATCCGTTTCAACCTCACCACTAGTACTCTTTCAATTTAATTCTGATCGATCGATGGGTCAAGATTAATCGAGTGGTGGTAATTGATAGACGGGTATGGCCAAGGCCAGGCTGCGGGGGCTGCCAGGTTGTTTATGGATGAGTCCTTTCTCGTTCAACTGGGTCAACATGCGGTGGACAGACGGGGGGGTGACTTGGAAGTAACGTTGTAAATCGGCCTGTGCGGGGGCTTGGCCGTTGACTTTGGTGTAGTAGTGGATGAAGGCGAGGTACTGGCCTTGCAGATAGGTGTAGTGGGGGGGTATTTTTTGCGTGTCAGGGATCGACATGGCGGGTATTTTATGATCTATTATAGCCTTTAACAAGAGAGGGCTAAGGTCATGCAGGTACGGTACAGAGTCGTACTGACGGAGGCGGAGCGGGACTATCTGGAGCGGTTCACGGGTCAGGGGAAGCCCTCGGCCCGGGCCATGAAGCGGGCGCAGGTGTTGCTGTTGGCGGACGGGGGGTCTCGGCAGGGGGTGGAGATTGTCGAGGCATTGGGGGTGAGCAGCTCGACGGTGTACCGGGTGAAGCGGGATTTTGTGGAGTACGGGTTGGCGGCGGCGTTGTCGGAAGGGTCTCGTTCGGGACAGCCGCGCAAGACGGAGGCGCATGAGGATGCGTTGCTGGTATCGATTGCGTGCAGCACCCCGCCGGCGGGTCGGTGTCGCTGGACGCTGTCGTTGTTGGCGGCGCGCTGGGTGGCGTTGACGGATATGGAGGCGGTGTCGCTGGAGTGCATACGGCAGCGGTTGAAGGCGAATCAATTAAAGCCCTGGCAGCGGAAGATGTGGTGTTTGGGGCAGCTGGATGCGGCGTATATTGCGCAGATGGAGCAGATACTGGATGTGTACGCTGAGCCGTTCTGTCCTGAGAGACCACTGGTGAACGTGGATGAGGCGGGCAAGCAGTTGGTGGGGGAGGTACAGGCGGGCCGGCCAATGACCCCGGGGCAGGTGAGCAAGGTGGATTATGAATACGAGCGCAAGGGGGTGGCTAACATTTATCTGTGTTTTGACCGGCACCGTGGCTGGCGTCATGCCAAGGTGACGAAGACCAAGAAGGCGGCTGATTTTGCCGAGTTGATGCGGGAGTTGGTGGATGTGCACTACCCCGATGCTGAGTGCATCCGGGTGGTGCTGGATAATTTGAACACGCACCGGCCTGCTTCGCTGTACCGGGCC
Organism: Gammaproteobacteria bacterium; assembly: GCA_965116585.1. Classification (GTDB taxonomy): domain Bacteria; phylum Pseudomonadota; class Gammaproteobacteria; order Eutrophobiales; family Eutrophobiaceae; genus JAAXHV01. The sequence goes on from OZ220714.1 coordinate 1,293,619, forward strand.
TTCCCGGCGCCGGAGGCGCGGCGGGTGTTGCGCAAGCTGGCATTTCATTACACGCCCAAGCATGCCAGTTGGTTGAACATGGTAGAGATTGAGATTGGCAACATGAACCAGCAATGTCTGGACCGTCGTATTGACAGCATGGACTTGCTGCAATCAGAACTGGCGGCCTGGCAACAGCAACGCAATGAAGAGAAAGCCAGCATCAACTGGATGTTTGATGTTGATCAGGCCCGGACCAAACTACACCGGGCTTATGACAAGCTAACCGGTCAGAATTAAATTGAAAGAGTACTAGCATGGCCGTCAATAGTCATTGCTGAACCTTCCAAATCCTCCCTGTCAGCATAGATGGTGTCACTGCCAGCGCCACCCCAGAACCTATCGGCGCCGGAACCGCCAGTCAGTACATCATCGCCCGCGTTGCCTACAAGTTGATCCTTGCCTTTACCACCGAATATGTGATCATCGCCTTCGCCGCCGTACATCAAGTCGTTGTTGTCGCTGTCATCATAGCTGCCACCCGGCCCACCGTACAAGCGGTCGTTGCCGGCACCCCCTATGATGGTATTGTCTCGGGTGTCACCGGCCAATATATCGCCATGGTCCGAACCGGTCAGGTGTTCAACATCCAACACCATCTCCGACATTTCGACTTCCTCTCCATCTTCATCCAGCACGGTATAGGTGTTGGTTGACGTATCACCACCAAATGTATCACCTTCCGCATCACCACGCATGGCCTGCATGGCGTGCAGACGTACGGTAACGCCCATCTGGGAACGAGCATAGGACGCCGTATCCTCTCCCGCACCACCTGTCAGCGTATCCGCGCCAGCCCCCCCCACCAGCCAGTCATTCTCGTCACCACCATCCAACACGTCATCCCCGGCGCCACCTGACAACTCGTCATTGCCATCACCACCGTAGAGATGGTCGTTGCCGCCCAGACCCCATAGAGAATTATCAAACAGACCATCGGACCTGATCAGATCATCGCCGGTAAGCACATCGTCATACTCGGAGCCCTCAACTCCCTCAATATCATCGCCAAGCTCATCCCCTTCAGCGTCACCACCTTTGGCCGTGCCATCTCGCAGGCTGATTGTGACACCTGCAGCAGAGTCACGATAGGAAATGATATCCCGATGTTCCAATGTAACAGGTTGACCGTTTATTGTTACTGTAACTTTGGAAGAACCACCCTTCAACACGTCTGCGCCTTTGCCGCCAACCAAGTAGTCAGCACCTGTACCACCATCCAGGATATCGTCACCACCAAGTCCGAACAGGACATCACTACCTGTAAGTCCCAGAATCACCTCTCCGAGTTCGGTGCCGGTGAGCTTATCACTGACATTATTATTTCTGTCACCTGCAATATCTCCGCTGGTTCCGGCTGGCAGATCTGCTCTTTCATCGACCGAAACCACATAGCCACCTATATAAAAAAGGCCCGGGTTTTCTCCGTACGCCTTGACGCTGAGATAGTACTTCTGGGTACCTGAGCCAGCTTCAGGAGTGAATTTCAATGTGGCATGATAGCCTTCGATAGACCCATCGGGGTTGAGGTGATCATCCTCCATCATGATCACGTTACCCTTGCCGTCCAGCAGTGTCAGGACAGAGTCGGGTAACCCCCATGATGCATCATCCGTATTATCATTAGGGGTGCCCTGGTCGGTATTACCGGTTATGCTGATGGTGTATTCTTTCCCCTCACTGAGTTCTATGACGATCCAGTCCTCGTCGTACTGACGATCAATCAAACCATATACCTTGCTTTCACTACTCTCACCATCGAACGGCCCATTGGGTGGGTTAAAACAAAGCTGCGTTTCGGTGCTTGCGGGCGCTTCCTGCTCCGTCGCTACTATCAATTCACGTTCGGTTTTGTAAGGCATAACTTTTTTCTCCTGCGTTAATCAACAGCTATAACCAAATTACTTTTACGGAATTTGAAAATACCGGCGTCCATGCTCCACTCCGGTGCAAGCGGGAGGCTATATCACCAATACCATCTCTCCCCTTGAGGGAGAGGGCAGGGGTGAGGGGACGAAAAGGACCACTCCTCGCAAAAAAAACAGGGGCTACGTCAGCAGCGTGCGCTGCTTGGTAGCCCCTGGGTTCGTTTACTTCCATGATGGGAAGTCTGTTTTACTGCTCAGGTTGATTAGAGAATGAAGATGCCTCCGGTTCCATCATCGGCTTCGCTTAATGTATCAATATCATCGCCGTTTACGCCAGTCTCATCAGCTTCCGTGTCAAAATTGTCCAGGTCAGTCACACCTTGAAGGGTAATCCTGCCGCCGCCGTGGTCATCAAGGTTGATGATGGTATTACCGGCACGGACACTGATGAGGTCTTTCAATTCTCTCGCATCCAAATCGAATGCCCTGAGGTCAATCTGATCATAATCACCGCCACTGACATCGAAATCGAAGCTGGTAATAACGTCACTGCCATCGCCCGGAGCGAAGACAAATTTGTCGTTGCCGTCGCCTCCATCGGTATCAGTGCCACCCGTCAGAGTATCGTTGCCAGCACCACCGTACAAGGCGTCATTGCCGGCACCACCCCTCATGGTATCGTTTCCATCACCTCCCCAAAGCATGTCATCATTATCTCCACCGTCCAGTGTGTCATTTCCGGCATCACCATGCAGTTTGTCATCCCCTTCATCACCGTTCAGGGTGTCTTTTCCTGCACGGCCTTTGAGCGTATTGGGGTCTGTATCGCCAGCAAGCATATCGTCCTTGTCGGAGCCAGTCAGGTTCTCAATGCCGCCCAGGATATCACCCGTTGCATAGCTCTTTTCGGTGGAGTTGGTTCCTACCATCCGCTCTTCGATACCCAGACTCTGATATCCGAGGGGAGCATTTGCACTAATACCGATTCCTGACAGCCAATTATCCGGACTGTTGTCATCTGTATCTTCCGCCGTATGGTCGTAATCACTAGCGTCAGCATCTGTGATATCAGTCGCCAAGCTTACATTCACACCATGCTTGGATGCCTCATAGGAAACGGTATCACCAGCAGCTCCCATCTCTTCCTGGCCATCACCGTGAATGATATCCGGCCCCGGCCCTGCAATGAAGGTGTCGCTGTGTTTCTGGGAACCCCAGACAAGCTCGATATTTTTCAGGGTGTCACCCTCAGCCTCGCCGGCGGTTCCTTTCCCTGTTGCCAAGTTCACCGTTACCCCGGAGCCTGCACCCCGATAGACTGCCCAGTCTATGTGCTGGATCTCAGGGGTAGGTATCTCCGCAGTACCAGCATCGTCATCATGGTCGTATGTGCTACCACCGTCATGGTCGAACGTGGAAGACCCCCCATCCAGCATGTCTGCACCCTTACCACCATTCAGCTTGTCGGTTTGTTCACGGCCACGCAGGGTATCATCGCCATCATTGCCGGTGAGAACGTTAGCGAACCTGTCGCCGGTAAGATGGTCGCCGTGGTCAGAGCCGGTGACGTTGGTGAAGGTGGCTACTTCGATTTCATCTTCGTCATCGCGATCCCGATTGATCGTGTAGTCGTAGGTCTCAATCTCATCACCTTCGGCATCGCCACCAAAGAAAGTGAGCGCATCCAGGTTGACCCTGACGCCCGCACTGGAACCGGCATAGGACAAAGTGTTGTGCTGAGTATTCTCCTCATTTGTGGTAGAGGTTGGGGTATGGCCTCCATTCAATTCGTCAGCCCCCGCGCCGCCTTCCAGCGTGTCGTTGCCAAGACCACCTTCAAGCGTGTCATCACCGTCAAGACCCTTAAGTGTACTGCCAACCACGCCAGCCTCTCCATCTATGCCCGTTAAATCATCATCATGGGCAGAACCGATGGCATTCTCAAAATTGGAAATCGAATCGGTGCCGGCATGGCCACGAGATGCAGTCTGATTAGAACCATCACCAAGAGTAACCCGCACACCCCGGTCTGAACTCCGGTATGATACGGTGTCATTATCATCATCTGGATCTGTACTTGCATCCGCACCACCACTCAAAGCGTCACCACCTTCACCGCCTTCTATGACGTTCGGCCCTGGTCCACCCGTCAGGTCATCGTCCTCTGTAGTGCCGATGATGTTTTCAATGTTGGCTATAATTCCATTTCTAGCACTAGCGCCAACAAAATTGAGCGTTCCCTTTGTGCCAAGATTCGCCATCACACCTCTATCTTCCAAATCATCATCCTTCAGGTGCGCAAAGGATACGGTATCTGCAGTTCTAGGGTCCATTTCATCACCACCGTCCTCAATCCAACCATCAACCACCGCATCGGAAGGATTGGCGTGAATGACGTCGCTCCCCTTGCCGCCATAGTATGAGTTGCTGCCACCGTTACCCCACAGATTGTCATCGCCATCGTCGCCATGGAGGGTATCATCACCCTTGCCACCGAATACATGGTCATCACCCGCGCCGCCGTGCATCGTATCGTGATTGTCGGAATTATCGTGACTACCACCCGGCCCGCCGTACAAGCGGTCGTTACCGCCTCTACCCTTGATAACGTTATCCCGACTGTCACCGGCCAGGATGTCATCGCCGGCAGAACCGGTCAGGTTGATGACGTCAGGCACCGTCTCGGTCATGTCCTGCTCTTCTTCGTCCTCATCCAGTACGGTGTACGTGTTCGTGGCCGTATCGCCAAAGGTATCACCCTCAGCATCGCCGCCCATAGCCTGCATGGCATGAAAACGCACCGTCACACCCATCATGGAACCGGCATAGGAGGCAGTATCATTCCCGGCGCCACCGGTCAGTACGTCCGCCCCGGCGCCACCTTCCAGCGTATCGTCTTCATCGCCACCGTCCAGCATGTCATCGCCGGCGCCACCCACGAGCCGATCAAACCCCTCGCCACCGTAAAGACGGTCCATACCACCCAGACCCATTAATGTGTTATCGAATTGCGGCGCACCCGTCCCGATTGTATCGGTGCCGGTGATCACGTCGTCATGCTCGGAACCGGTCACGTTCTCAATATCGTCACCAATATCATCACCTTCGGCCTCGCCGCCTCTGGCGGTGCCATCACGCAGGCTGATGGTGACACCCTCCGCAGACCCCCTGTAACTGATGGTGTCAGAACCATCATTGCCTCTTAACGTATCCGCGCCCTTGCCGCCGATGAGCAGGTCGTTGCCGCCACCACCATGTATGGTGTCGTTGCCACCACGACCGTCCAGCACGTCATGACCCGTAAGGCCCAGGATAACCTCACCGAGGTCGGTACCGGTCAGCTTGTCATTGACGTTTGCGTTCTTGTCACCCTCGATATCTCCACTCGTCCCAACCGGCAGCACCGCCTTCTCATCGACCGAAACCGTATAGCCGCCTGTGTAATGAACGTTCGGGATACCCGTAAAGCCGCTGACACTGATGAAATACTTCTGCGTACCAGTGCCCGCTTCCGGCGTAAACTTGAATGTGGCGTGATAGCTCATGATCGAACCATCGGGGTTATGCTGATCATCCTTCATCATGATCACATCACCCTTGCTGGTCATCAGCTTGAGGACAGAGTCCACCAGACCGCCGGCATCAAGATCGTCATCATCACCACCTACACCATCAGAGTTATCAGCAGGATCAGCATCCCTTGTATGCCGAAGTTCCACCATAATGGTATATTCCTTCCCCTCAGTGAGTTCCAGGGCAATCCAGTCCTCATCTCCCGGAAACTTGATCTCGCCCGAAACCTTACTTCCACCACTCTCGCCGTCGAACGGTCCATTCGGCGGGGTAAAGCAAAGCTGAGTCTCGGTACTGGCAGGCGCATCGTATCCAGGCGCTGCATGAGCTTCATTGTTAACTGGCATAACTTTTTCTCCTGTGCTAATCAGTAGAAGTAAACGAAATTCTGTGTCTATGCGTGGATAATCGCATTATCGAGTAATATATTTGTATGGGTTTTGGGGGATTCCGGGAGGTTGGAGGCTGTCATTGGGAGATTCCTGCTTGTGCAGGAATGGGGGTGCGCGAGACGGCGGGAGGAACTGCGGATATAATGAGGGGTGTTCTGGCTTCCTGAATTTACCGGCGTACCTGTTGTTCAGCCGGATGTGCTATCTACATCACCCGCGCAAACAGATACTGGCAAACAGCATTCACTACCATGAAACAGGGTAATACCAGCCTGTTTGGCCGTATCGAACAGGGCATAGAAAAGTACACGCCTGACCCGTTGGTCTTCGCGGTGTTTCTTACCGTGATCATGCTGGCGCTGGTGCTGGTGTTTACGGATTCGGGGCCGCGTGATGCCTTGTTTGCCTGGGGCAACGGGTTGCATGGCCTGCTGGCGTTTACCATGCAAATGTGCCTGATGGTGATCACGGCGCACGTGCTTGCGCATACGGCGGCTGTCAAGCGCTTGTTGCAGGCCCTGGGGCGGTTGCCGCGCAGTGGCGCGCAGGCGTACCTGGTGGTTATCCTGTCTGCTGCCGCGTTCAGCCTGGCGTGCTGGCCGCTGGGGCTGATTGCCGGGGGGATCATCGCACGCGAGGTCGCTCTCACTGCCCGGGAACGGAATATCTCCGTCAATTATCCGTTGCTGACGGCCGCGGCATTCGGGGGGTTTGTGGTCTGGGAAATGGGCTATTCCTCCTCTATCGGGCTGGCGGTGGCCACACCGGGTAACCCGCTGGAACAAACCATTGGCGGTATTATTCCGGTTACCGAGACCTTGTTGACCTGGTGGAACCTGTTGACCATTGGCACCACGCTGGCAGTGGTTTACCTCGTCGTGTTGCTGTTGGCTACCCGGGAACGCAGGGAACCGGTGTTACCGCCCCCCCGGCCAACGCCGCAGGCCAGTGCTGAAGAAGAGGCTCGGCCCGGCTTCATGGGCACGCTGGAGCAGGGCCGCAGTGTTTCCCTGTTATTGGCCCTGATGCTGTTTGGTTTTCTCGCGCACTGGTTTGCAACGCGCGGGTTTGAACTGTCCCTGAATATCGTTAACTGGAGTTTCCTGGCGCTGGGATTGCTGCTCGCCAGGTCGGTGCTGCATTACTCAACGCTGTTCGCCGACGGCGCCCGTATTGCCGCGCCCCTGCTGCTGCAATACCCGTTGTATGGCGGCATTATGGGACTGGCGCTGGAAAGCGGCCTGGCGGAACAGGTGACAAACCTGGTGATCATGTCGTCCGACACCGCATCGCTGCCTTTTACCGGTTTTATCTCGGCAGGGCTGGTGAATATTTTTATTCCTTCCGGGGGTGGTCAGTGGGCAATCCAGGGGCCTGTATTCATTCAGGCTGCCCAGGCTCTGGACGTCGAACTGAGCCTGATTACCATGTCAATCGCCTGGGGGGACCAGTGGACCAACCTGGTACAACCGGTGTGTGCGATAGTGATACTGGCCGTCACCAGCCTCAGGTTACGGCAGATTTACGGCTATTGCTGCGTGATCTGCCTGGCGACCTGCGTTCCGTTCATGCTGGGCCTGTGGCTGGCGCAGTAAGAACTTTTCCTGTTACCTGTCCTCCGTTTCCCCGTGCGCGGCCACGAAGCGGTGCGCATCAAAACTGTTCGGGACGGTATTGCTGCAATCGTATAACTCATTATGGGGCGCCGCTTCGGCGAAGGCCAGCGCCAGGTGGTAGAGCGGTAACATGGGTTCCGGCAGCGCGCCCGGTTGATAGCGGTCAAGATAATCCAGGATATCGTCCAATAGCGGCAGCATTGCATCGTAAAAGCGCCGGTAGTCGTCCGGGTCGGCGGCCCAGCGCTGTTGCGAACGTTGCAGTTCGGTAGGCAACGCCCAGGTTTCGGCCAGGGCCTCCAGATGGGAAAATTGTTCAGGCAGCAGCGCCATGGCGCTCAGACTCCCATGTAGTCATGCCAGTGCTTGTGGGTGTTCCTGATCATCAGTTCTTCATCCATCAATACCATTTCATCCAGCACGCCGGAAATCAAGGCCTGGTAGGTATCTTCCATGGTCGAAGTGTCTTCCAGCCAGGCATTGCGATGCAAAGCATTGGTGTGGGCGATGGCAACCCGTTCGCTGACGGTGTCGGGCGCGCGGAAATAGTTGGTGCCTTCCCACAGGGTCTTGTCTGCGGCAATGGGCCAGAACTGGTGATGAAAAAACGCCATGCCCGGATAACCGTTCCCGGCGCAGAGATGGATGAGCAAATTAGGGAAGAACACGGGAAATTCAAACTGGAAATCTTCCCGCCGATCCGGGTTGATGTGTGCCGGCAACTGTTCAAGGTGGGGGCGATGCCGGTCGGACGCTCTCAGCCTGCCGCCCAGGTTTGCCGTCACCGGCGTCGGCTCCAGCCCCGGCACCGGCGGTACGTACAGGCCGGAGGTGCTGTGCGGCCCGAAACACCTGAACTCCGTATGCTCCAGCGTGGCCAGGCTGGGAAACGTGCCGGCATGGATGGTCGGCACGTGGTAGCCCTCGGAAAAAGCATACAGGGCCACCTTCCAGTTGCAGTTGAGTATGGTCGAGTAACGGAACCGCAACCCTGCTTCATGATACGGGTAGCCGGCAAAGTGGTCCGCCATGCCGTCCAGGTAGTCAACCAGGCTTTGCCGCGGTTGTTCGGCTAGATTGATGAAAATGAAACCCTCCCACTCGTCGCAGTGGATGCGTTTCAGACCCAGGCAGGACTTATCCAGGTCGGCGAAACTCTCCTGGCGCGCCACGCCCCGCAGGGCGCCATCGGTATTGAAGGTCCAGGCATGAAACCGGCAGGTCAGGGTATGGGTGGCCGTGTGCCCCAGTGACTGTTCGCCCTGTTCCGGGATGAGCTTGTTGCCGCGATGGGTACAGATGTTGTGGAACGCGTGCACTGCACCGTTGCGGTCGCGCACGATAATCACGGAGGTATTGGCCACGTGCAGGCGGCGCAGCTTGTAATCACCCGGCTCAGCCAGTTCTTCGGCCCGCGCGACGTACAGCCAGGTCTGTTTGAAGATCCGTTCCCGCTCCAGTTCGAACAACGCCGGGTCGATCAGGGGCTTGACGTCCAGCGGACCCGTACCCAGTTCCGGGTAGCGGGTAGTGAACGGCATGGCCTGTTGCAACTGTTCAGCCGGCATGGCCATTGTTCATTCCGTAAAGATGTCCAGCGGCAGGAAGGCGGAAACCACGAAATTGGGTACATCCACCATTTCCGATATTTTCAGGTCCACCGCGACACTGCAAATCGCATACGCCTGTTGTTCGCTGTAGCCGCGCTCGCTGACCAGGTATTCGATCATGTTGAGCAAGGCATTGCGCGCCGCCAGGGTGGTCTCCTCGGCTTCCGCCACTCCGTCCTTGCGGCAGGACTGGCCGGTGGTGGCAAAAAAGCGTTGCGGCACGGCCATTTCCGGCGTGGTGAAGTAATCATCGCGGTAGAACTGCAGGTCCTTGATACCGCGCCTGGCCGCTTCCCCTTTCAGCAGGTTGAAAGAGCCGTAGAAGGTCGCACTCATCTCCACTGCGGTACCGCAGCTTTCGTTGTCGCCCTGGGCAAAGTGGGAGTCGCCCGTGGAGAACAGGGCGCCCGGCGTGTACACGGGCAGACGCACGGTGGTGCCGGCGGTCAACTGCTTGATATCCACGTTGCCGCCGGTTTCATGGGGGGCGACAGTGCGCACGGCCCTGGCGGCGATACCGGGTTCCCGGGGCACGGCATCGGCTGTATCGGGCATCAGCACCATGCCGCCGCGCGATAGCAGGTCGGCCTCACGCTTATTGATCTCCTCCAGCAGTTCATGCGACGGGGCCGTGCCCATCACGCCCATGAAGGGCGCGCCGGGGATTTTCACGCCGGGCAGGTCCGCGGACACCGCGTAACCATCGGCGATCTTCCAGCGGATGATGTAGGGTTCGGTAAACACGTCACGCAGGAAGCCGAAACCCGGTATCTGCACGGTAAAACCAAAGGGCTCGGGCGCCACTTCCAGGACTTTTATCTCCAGGATATCACCGGGTTCGGCGCCGTTGACGTACACGGGACCGGTCAGCGGATGTACCAGGTTGAGGTTGGCGGCAGCGACCTGTTCCGCTGTGGTTTCGGGGTTCAGTTGGCCGTCGAAGGCGTCGCGCGTTTCCATGCCCACGACCTGGCCCGGGTCCACCTCCGCCACCGGCTTGACGTCCGGGTGCCAGCGGTTATGTCCTGTTTCGGGTTCATCGCCCAGTTGCCGGGTCCGATCGATACGGATGTATTCGTCTGCTGTTATGCTCATGACATGCAGTCCTCCGGTGTCATTTTATGGTTGCCGGCCGCAGGGGGTCCGGAGATCACAGCGTGGATCAGTGTGGATCATTGCCGTGCACTGCGATAAAGCGTTTTTCTTCATAGCTGTGGGGAACGTTGGGGTCGCCATCATACAATTCGACATTGGGCGCGATTTCCGCATGCATGAGCGCCAGGTCGAACAACCTGGCCGACCGTTCCGGCAGTTCCCCCAGGGGATACCGGTCGGCATGGTCCAGGATACGTTCCAGGTGGGGCAGGATGGCGTTGTAGAAGGCGATCAACTCATCCCGGGTGGAAGCCAGGCGTTTATCCCAGCGGGTATTCTGGGTGGGCAAGGCCCATTCCGGCGCCCAGGTTTCCAGCTCGTCAAAACCTTCAGGTAATAATTCAGCCGGCATTCAGGTATTTCTCCAGCACGTGATAACCGTGCCTGACGAGAATCTCCTCATCGTGCAGGTTCATGTATTTCTTGCTGCCCGAATTCAGCGCAAAGAACGTGCCCTCCATGGTCGCGGTGTCCTCCAGCCAAGCGTTGCGCTGTACCACCATGGCATGTTCCAGCGCCCATTTCTCACTGTTGGTGGTCGGCTCCATCACGTAATACTTGCCTTCCCACAGGCACCGGTCATGGCCGATGGGCCAGAACTGGTGAGTGAACCAGATACCTTCCGACACGTGCAGCAACCAGTTCGGGAAAAATACGCTTAACTCGAATGCGTAATCATCACGGTTTTCATCGTTCAGCGTAGGTGGCAGGATGGTTTGCCGCACGTTGTTCACCAGCGACCCCCTGGCCCTGGCCTGGGCCAGGGCAGCCACCGGCGGTGTTTCTTTCGGTGGGTTGAAGCACACCGCGGTGGTGCGGTGGTCACCCAGCAGCTTGATCATCTGCAAGCCGGTTGAGAACGTGCCGGGAAATGAACCGGCATGGATGGTATTTACGTGATAGGCTTCGGCAAAAGCATCCAGGCCCACCTTCCAGTTGCAGTTGAGGTAAGTGTAATAGGTAAAATTGTGGTTGATTTCACTATAGGGGAAACCGGAAAAATGCTTGCCCATGTCTCCCAGGTATTCATGCAGTCCCACGGATGGTTGCTCATCCAGGTTGACAAAGATGAAACCCTCCCAGGTGTCGCAGTGAATGGGAGTCAGACCGTTCTCGGACTTGCGAAAACAGGGCGGCATGCCGGTTTCTTCCTGGGCGCCGATCAATTCCCCTTTATCGTTGTACGTCCAGGCATGGAAACGGCAGGCGAACGCCGCTTTCTGCCCGAAGTTGTCCCATTCGCCTTGCGGCACAACGACTGTGTTCCCTCTATGAGAGCAGGTGTTGTGGAATGCCCGGATAACCCCGTCCTTGCCCCGGATTAACAGCACCGTGGTGCTGGCAAAGTCCAGGCGTTTGAGTTTGTAGCAGCCCGGTTCCGGCAATTCATTGTCCCGGCCCACGTGCAGCCAGACTTTTTTGAATACTTTTTCCACCTCCCGGCGATACACGTCCGCCGAGATGCAAGGCTCGGTCGGAACAGGCTCTTCCCCCAGCCAGGGGTACGTCCTGGCCCAGCGACGTTCATCAATTACGGCTGCACACATGGTTGCCTCCTTCCGTTAACGCTTCATTCTGATAGTATAATAAAAACGCAATGATTTGAACTCCACTCCACCGACGCGATAAATCAACCGGATAAACAGTACAAAAAATATATGGGATATTCTCTATGACCAAGCCCCTGCGTTTCGGCACTTATGTCGAATTCCAGTGCCCTCCGGGACACGATCACGCCAGACTGATCGAGGACGTGCTCACCCTTGCGGTACATTCGGACCAGACAGGTTTCGACGTGTTTACTACACTGGAACACCCTTTTTATGAGCAGTTTGCGATCAACCCCAATCCCCTGGCCGTGTTCACCCACCTGGCCGAACGTACTGAAAACCTGCGCTTTCGCGCCCTGTGCCACACGCTGCCGTTACACAACCCCATGGTGCTGGCCGGTGAGATTGCGATGGTGGATATCCTGACGAAAGGGCGCATCGAATGCGGCGTGGGACGGGGGCATCCCTGGCTATGCGGCCCGGCGGACCTGCCCATGGAAGAAAGCATGGGGCGCTACGTGGAGAGCCTGGAGATATTGCAAAAGGCCTGGACCGAGGAACGCTTTTCCTACCACGGCCAGTATTTCAACGTCAAAGACGTCAGTGTGGTGCCGAAACCCGTACAGAAACCTCACCCTAAAATCTACCAGGTAGGCACCAGCGCCAAGTGGTTTACCATGGCCGCGCAAAAGGAATGGGGTATCGTGGTCGGTGGCCCCGCGCCCAGCGTGGCATTCAAAAGCGCCGTTGACGTGTACCGGGATGCCTGCGCCGCTGCCGGCACCCGTCCCAGTGTCGGCTTTATCAAGGCGATCTACCTGCATGAGGACGAAGCGACCGCCCATGAGGAAGCCAGGGAGGCCGCGGTAAATTTCGTGCGCTATAACGTTGCTCCCCAGTTGACGATCATGCCGACAAATGAGGGCGAGCGGGAACGCCTGGTCAACGCCGGCTACCAGTTCTATACCATGGACTACATGCCCAGCATCGGCAGGATGGAATACGATGAACTGATTGAAAATGACATCGTTTACGTGGGGACACCGGATTCCGTGGGGGCAAAAATGGAAGAGTTGTACCAGGAATTTCTTTTTGATGAGATGATCATCATCAGCCACTACGGCGGACTGAAACGGGAACAGGCGTTGCGCACGCAACAGCTTTTTGCCGATCACTTGATGCCGAGATTGCGAAACAGGTGACTACCGTGAATGATACAAACAAAATCGACCAGATCTTGCAACGCCTGGAACGGCTGGAAGCCATGGAAGAAATCAGGCACCTGAAACAGTGCAGCGCCCAAGCCGCTGACCCGCACATGGATATCGACAGGTTTGTCAGCCTGTACACAAAAGACGGCATCATGGAGTTTACCAACTGGGATACGGTGTTGCACGGGCATGATGAGATCCGCGCGTTCCTGGAGGTCAACCCGTTCACCTGGATGTTCCACTGCCTGTTGCCGGTCAGGATCGAAGTTGCCGATGATTGCCAATCGGCCACGGCGCGCTGGTACCTGTTCGAGGCTGCCACCGTGCATAACTCCCGAACCAGGGAATATGATCCGGTCTGGGTAGCCGGTTACTACGACGACAAAATGATCAGGATCGATGGTGAGTGGAAACTCACCCACACCTCACTGACCCAGGAAATCCTGTGCAACTATAAGGAAGGCTGGGGCAACACGCGGGTCAGCATGGATGAGGATTGGCTGAAGCCGGTGGGGGACTTGAAGCAACAGCTTTAATGCAGGTCTGTCAGGGTCAGGGACTCCCGCCGCCATCAAGTACCAGACCGACACCGTTGACGTAGGACGCAGCATCCGAAGCCAGCCACAACACGGCCTCGGCGATGTCTTCCTGGCTGCAGAGCCGACCAACGGGTAACTGCTGGGCAAAACTGTTTTTGATGTCCTCATTGCCGCCGGTCATGCGATCCAGGATCGGTGCATCGACTGCTCCCGGGCATACGGCGTTAATCCTGACGCCGGCGCCGACGTATTCCATGGCCGCTGCCTTGGTCAGGCCCATGACTCCGTGTGCCGCGGCGCAGTACGCGGCATAGGTGGGGAACCCTATCAGGCCCCAGTTGCCTGCCATGTTGACAATCGACCCGCCACCGGCTTCAAGAATAGCGGGAATCTGGCACTTCATCCCGCGCCACACGCCGTTCAGCTTGGTGTTGATCATTTCTGACCAGTCCGCTTCACTTTCCTCTGCCGCCTTGTTCCCGCTACCGGCCAGGCCGGCGTTGTTGAAGGCCACGTTCAGTTCACCAAATGTCTCCACAGCCCTGTCCACTGCGTTCTGCACGGCGGCCAATTCCCTGACGTCAGTCTGTACGTAAATCGCGTTACCGTCCATCCCTTCAATGGAACGCACCACCTCGTTGCCGTTATCCTCATTACGGCCCCCAACCACCACATTGGCGCCCTCCTGCGCAAACCGCAAAGCCGCAGCCCTGCCGATGCCACTGGTCGCGCCGAGTATCAATACCGTTTTGTTTTGGAATTGTTTGTTCATCATGAATACCTTGTGAGAACCGGGAAGTAAAAATTATACTGTATATCTCAACTCAACTTTCCCGGAAAAATCATGCTCAGAAACATCATACTGGTTATCACCTGTTGTTACCTGATGACGAACCTGTCTTATGCCGATGAAGGCTCGGTCAAACCATGGTGGCCGTCCGCATGGGGGGCGGATGATCAACTGGGGGCGTTGAACCGGTTGACGCCGGCCAAGGTGTTGGCGGCGGCGAGCCTGATCAAGCAGGGCAAGGTGTATGATATGGGGCGGGTGTTTGAAGAAGACATGCCCCTGTTCAATCTGACGCCGCAACACCGCAAATATACCTTGACGGTGCCGGGCGCCACCTCCTGGGGGCCGCTGGGGGACAATCGGTTGGCCTGGAACGAAGACTATATTGCCGGGCACATCACCCAGGACGGAACGCAGTTCGATTCCCTCAGCCACATGGCCACGGTCACGGGCAAGCCGGGTGACCTGAACGAAGTGCGCTACTACAACGGCCACAGCCATGCGGAGATCGGCACAGGACGGGGCTTCAGTAAACTGGGCGTGGAACACGTTGTGCCTATTTTTACCCGCGGCATCCTGATCGACATTGCCGGGTACAAGGGGCGTATGCTGGAATGCACCGAGGAAGTCACACTCGCCGACCTGCAGGCCGCGCTGAACAGGCAGAAGATGGACGAAGACGTGATCCAACCCGGTGATGCGTTGTTCTATTACACCGGTTGGGGGACTTTGTGGAAAACCGATAATGACAAGTTCAACAGTTGCGTGCCGGGCCTGACGGACAAGGCGGGCGACTGGGTGGTGGATAAAAAGGTTGTCCTGGTAGGCACCGACAACTGGGCCGTGGAAACCATCCCCGGCCCTGACCCGTCACAATTTGCGCCCAACCACCAGAAATTCCTGGTGGAAAACGGTATCTATATCATGGAAAATATCGATTTCAGCGCGTTGCTGCAAGACCGCGTATATGAATTCGCATTTGTCTTCGCTCCCATCCCGTTCAAGGGTGCAACCGGCTCTCCAGCACGACCGTTCGCGATCAAATAGTTGTGTGGGAATAATCTCGCTACCGTGAATTTCAGCCTCAAAAATTCGACTCCCATGCTGTTGGTCCTGGACCTGCAGGAGTTATTCACCAGCGGGGCAGGTCCATTTAAAAATGCTGCCTCCGACGCATTGATCAAAAACGTGAACACCCTGTTGAACGCCCTGAGAGAAAAACAACTGCCTATTGTTTTCTCAAGCTATGTGCTGGCTGATGACCTTTCCGATGCGGGGTTGTTGAAAGAAAATCCTGTTGTGAAACAAGGTTATTTCAGCGCCGGTTCCAGGTGGATGAAATGGGATAAGCGCCTGCACATTAAAAGCTCGGATATTTTAATAAGCCATAATCGTCCCAGTGCTTTTTATGGTGAAGACCTGACCGGACTATTGGAATCCCTGCATGTCGATGTATTGTTACTGTGCGGCTTAAGCGTGAACAATGCCGTCAGCAGCACCGCCAGGGACTCTTTTACCCGGGACATACCAACTGTCGTCATCAAGGACTGTACCGGAGCGGCGCCCTGGGAGCATCATCTTGAAATCTATTTCGAAATCCTGGATGACTGGACCGCGCAGGTAATGACAAGCGCAGAGTTGCTGGAAAAAATATAGCTTTATTGGCTCACTGAA
The DNA here is from genome assembly GCA_965116585.1 of Gammaproteobacteria bacterium. Classification (GTDB taxonomy): domain Bacteria; phylum Pseudomonadota; class Gammaproteobacteria; order Eutrophobiales; family Eutrophobiaceae; genus JAAXHV01. The sequence goes on from OZ220714.1 coordinate 1,309,636, forward strand.
TGGTGACGGAAACAGTGCTTACTTCTTCACCATATCCGGAGTATTCCGCCGTATAACGCCTGCCCCGCTCCGCTCTCACCGGCCCGCCGATGGCGCCCAGGCTGATCAATTCTCCCTGTTTCAGCGTTTCACTTCTGAGGGCCAGTTCTTGCTGCAGGTAGAGGATGGAATGCAACGGATGGTCCAGAATTTGGCTGCCCTCGCCAGCGCGCAGGACTTCCCCCGTATCGTCCGATAACCGGAGGCTCATGGTCGGGAGGCGCTCGACCAGTTCCCGGGCATTATCCACCGACACGGGTTCGCCGACCACGCCCCACCTGGCGCCCACGTTGCCCGCCATCAACAGCGCGGCCGGGTTATCACCGTCCAGGCTGAACAGTACACCCGGTAATTCTATGAATGGGATAATTGCATCGACATGCCGGGCCACGTCCTCAATAGTGGCTGCCTGATTGATTTCTGCCGACTTTACCCGCGCCAGCAAGTCCAGTTCCACCAGCAAGGAGGTTGTGGAATCCAGTTCGATAACGGCGCCGTCCGGCAACAACATCTCCCTGAACAGAACCCCGACCAGCGGCTGGGAAATGCCAAACATCTCCCTGGCCTTGCTGTCCGTAAGTCCAACCTTGTATCCGGCGTGCTGAAAATCCTCCGCCAGTAACGCAACTACTTGCGTCTGAAGTGTACGGGCCGTCTCCAGATTATCGATAAGCGGATAGTAACAATCATCGACCATGCCCTGTGTCTGGTACGCCTGCACATAATGCGCCGCGAACCCGGACAGGGCACATGCCGCCACCTCAGCAAACGGGCTGAGCAGGCTGCCGAACAACACCAATGTCAGTAACTGTCTATGCATGGCCTGGTCCCCATGAAAATGTCCTTCCATTCTACCTTCTTTGCCTGTGCTTCTCATGATTGCTGTGTAGATTAATGGGGACAGCCACCGCAGGAATGGAATGCAAATGGACCATCCTGCGGAAGCAAGAGTCTTTATCGAGAGATTCCGCCATACAGAGGCAGGCTTGGGTAGGAATGGGGGGAACACAATAAAACAGGGGCTACGTCAGCAGCTTGCGCCGCCTGGTAGCCCCTGGGTTCGTTTACTTCCGTGATGGGAAGTCTGGTTTACTGCCTCAAATTAATCAGATGATGAAAATGCCCTCGACATCAGTAGTTGTGGCAGGATCATCATCTGTTATGGATGTGACACCCGTGTTGTCGTCCTTGGCATCGCCAATCAGACCCAGCGTCGTGTCAAGATTATCCGTCTGAAGTATGATGGTGCCACCGCCTTCATAATCGCTAAGATCAATCCGGACATTGCCACCAAACTCGTCAATGTCATCAATCAAATCATCCAGCTTTTCAATTCCAAAAGCTTTCAGATCGATCTTGTCTCCTTCGCCAAAATCTTTTATGAGATCGTCACCATGCCCAGGTGCGAACACAAAAGTATCGGCACCTGCTGTGCCACCATCAACATCACCCGTAAGTGTATCGTCACCAGCGCCACCATTGAGGATATCATTGCCTTCACCGCCAATAAGCTCGTCACGACCAGCGCCACCCATGATGTCGTCATGACCTCCAGCACCGGTCAACGCTGGGTCGTCACCATCACCACCATCAATTACGTCGTTACCTGCTCCACCGGTAATCGTATCCTTGCCGGCACCACCTTCAAGCTTGTTACCAGATCCGCGGGCCGTTGATTCGTCGACGTCTACTGTGACAGGATTATCAACAGCTGTTAGGCTATTGCCGGTGATATTGTCATCAAAATCAGACCCAATCACGTTTTCAATACCGTCAAGCTGGTCACCCTTGTTGTAGTTATTACGTAGGTCGGCTCTGTCGTTGCTGTCGCCGTACAGGGCAGTTATATTCGTTTCAGTAGCCTCACCACCATAATCAGTAGTGAGTTGAGTGCTGAGTGCTAAGTCAGCTACCTGATCACCTTGCTCATCTTCCATACCGCCATCATCAATTAGTATACTGGCAGCATCTACGAAGTCGTCAGTAGCCGGAGTATCTGGATTTGGAAGTCTGCCTCCTAAGCCATCCAACAACTCTTCCAACGTGCTGAAACCTCTTTCATGGGCATCCTTTGTGGTAGTCATATTTTCTCGACCATCAGTGTCATCAGCATTACTGCCATCAATATAAAACTTATCCAGATTGTTAGCGAGGTAACGCCACGCGCCTGGAACATCGTCAGTAGCATCACTAGACTGTAATTGCAGGTTGACAGTCACCCCTGCCCTTGATTTCTCATAGGAAACGGTGTCTGCACCCTCGCCACCGTCTACGGAGTCGTGACCCCTGCCAGCTACGAAGGTATCATCCATATCGGATCCCTCAAACATCTCGATATTGGAATACGTATCGCCATCGGCTTCGCCTCCGGTACCCTTGTTGGTGCCCAGGTCTATCGAGACGCCCGCCATTGCATTGGCAAAGGTTGCGGTATCCATACCAGCACCGCCGTCAAGGTCATCCGCACCGGCGCCACCTTCCAGTGTATTCATTCTGTGGTCGCCAGTCAGATCGTCATCATGGGCTGAACCTCTGACGTGCTCGAAGGTGGAAACGTCGATTTCATCCGTCTCATCATCCATATCGTGGTCTTCCTCGGCAGTGACAATCTCATCACCGGAAGCGTGGCCACCTGTTGCCAACTGCCTGGCCAGGTTAATCGTGACGCCGGCATCTGAACTGGCGTAGGATAGCCAGTCACTCATATCATTCATGTTTGATTCATCACCACCGTCCATTATGTCAGCCCCAGCCCCACCTTCGACGGTGTCGGCGCCACCCATACCGGTCAGTTCATCGGCGCCATCACCACCCATGAGGCTGTTTACCCTGCCGTCACCGGTCAGGTCGTCATCGTACATAGAGCCCATAATATTGACGAATGTCTGGTTATCCAGACCGGTGGCAGTGACTTTATCGCCCGAGGCATGACCTCTGGACGCATCGACCCAGTTATCACCATCTACCTCATCCAGCAGCGTTACCCTGACCCCGGCGTCGGAACTGGCATAGGATAATGTGTCCATACCCCCACCACCTTGCATGGTGTCACCACCTTCACCGCCTTCTACGGTGTTGTCCATTTCATTACCAGTGATCGTATCGTCATCCTGGGAACCAATGACGTTTTCAACCATAATCATGCTGGTAAGGTTTATTGCATAGGGCGTATCTTCCAGTTTCGCATAAGAAACCGTATCCTTACCCTCGCCGCCATCAATTCTGTTAAGGGCGTCTTCCTCGTTGGCATAGATCATATCGTCGCCCTTGCCACCCCTGTAAATGTCTGCGCCACCATTACCCCAGAGGTGGTCATTGCCATCCCCGCCATCAAGCGTATCATCATCCCTGCCGCCAAAAATGTGGTCATTGCCGCCCTCGCCGTACAACATGTCATCGCCACCACCGGGGCCGCCGTACAGGCGGTCATCGCCGGCACCACCCATTATGGTGTTATCGCGGCTGTCGCCGGCCAGGATATCGTCATGGGCCGATCCGGTGAGATTCTCGATGTCAGGAACCATCTCTTCCACGGGGTCACCATCGTTATTGAAATAGGTTGCTTTCACCCGCTTCCCGAACTCGTCGCCTTCCGCATCACCGTGCATGGCTTGTTGGGAATGCAGGCGCACTATTACATTCATCATTGAGCCCGCATAGGAAGCCGTGTCGCTACCGTCGCCACCGATTAAGGTGTCCCCACCGTAGCCGCCTTCGATTATATCGTCCCCATACTCGCCATCGAGCACATCCATGCCCGCCAGGCCCCAAAGCGTGTTGTCTTCATCATTGCCGGTCAATGTATCGTCGTGCATGGAACCGATGACGTTCTCAATATCGTCTCCAAGCTTGTCGCCGGTCGCATCACCCCCATCCGCTTGGCCACTAAGCAGGTTGATGGTGACAGCCTCGGAGGAATAGCTGTAGCTGGCGGTGTCAACACCATCACCACCAGTCAGCTTGTCCGCGCCCTTACCGCCGATCAGCAGGTCATTACCTTTTCCACCATTCAACTCATCATTACCCCCACGGCCATCCAGCGTGTCGGCGCCATCAGCGCCGGTAAGCTTGTCATCCAGGTCAGTACCCACAAGTTTGTGTGGGGCAGTACCAGCAGCAGCCTTGATATCCCTGCCTTCACCCACCGCCAGCACTACTTTTTCATCCACCGTGACGGTATACATACCCTGATTTGCATCATCTGCAATTCCCGGATTGCTGTTATACGCGCTCACACTGATAAAGTACGGACTCGTGTCGCTACCTTCCTGCGGCCGGAATTCCATGATGGCAGGATGCAATTCGGCACCGGAGATTATGCCATTACCATCTTTATCGACGTCATCCACTGTCATGATATGACCACCTTTTGAGTCATACAGGGTAATGACGGTGTCAGTCAGCGTAGTGTCGCCGTTTACAGAGATCGTATATTCCTTCCCTTCACTGAGGTGGATCATGATCCAGTCTTCGTCATGCTTGCTGTCAAGCATACCTGTGACCATGCTCGCCTTTGACTCACCATCAAACGGCCCGTTTGGCGGCACAAAACAAAGCTGCGTCTCGGTATTTGCAGGCGCATCCATCATCCCCGGATACATGCTTTCTTTATTAACTGGCATAACTTTTTCTCCTGTTAATCAGTAGAAGTAAACGAAATTCTGTGTCTATGCGTGGATAATCGCATTATCGAGTAATACATTTATATGGGTTTTGGGGGATTCCGGGGGGTTGGAGGCTATCATTGTGAGATTCCTGCTTGTGCAGGAATGGGGGTGCGCGGAGGTCTACTCCTGCGGGAGTGGGAGTCTTTATCTGAATCACACCACCTCTGCGGAGGCAGGGGTCTTTATCGGGAGATTCCTGCTTGCGCAGGAATGAGGTCTTTATTCCCCTTTGGGACGGGTGCTTGTGTACCAGATGGGTGACGACCAGGCGCGTTCCTGGATGATTGGCTCGGTCTCGGGTGGGGGTGGGCGATTCAGGCGCAGGGCTGTTTGGGTGCTCCAGCGGCAGCGGGGGTTTTCCAGTGCACGCAGGTAGTAGAAAGCGTGCTCTGACGCATCGAAATCGGGGTCTTCCCAGATGGTTTGCAGTTGTGTCGCGCCGCGATCCGGGGTTACGCGACAATCCCTGAGATCAACACGGGCGCCGTTGTCGGGACAGCGGTGGGTTTGCGGGTGCGGTGTCAGTCCGTCGGAACAGGCTACGTCATAAACGCGTTCGCGGGTGCTGCCGTCTTCCAGCCAGCCTTTAATCACCTGCAGGCGTTGCAGCTTCTCTCCATCCACGGCCTGTGCGGCCCAAAGCAGGAAGCGGGGGGACGTGCCCGTTGCGCGTGCAGGCAGGTCGGCGCCCATGGGTACGCCGTGGCTGTAGCCCAGTTCGGCCAGGTCCGCGCCGGCCTCCGGCTTGGCAGGAAAATCCCAGCCGCCGAAGAAGCGCACCAGGGTGCGGTTGCCGCTGGTGCCGAAGGTTTCCCGGCGTTGCAGTGCGTCAAAGATGCTGTCCCGGGTGTTTTCTTCAGCCCAGACTCCCGCCAGCGCGCCGGGGTTTCTCGGCAGTTGCTTGAAGCCGGTGTCCAGGGCCGGTAGCAGACGGTCTTCGGCGGCCGCGTCCAGGTAGCCGAAGTGGCCTTTATAGTCGGCCTCGCCGGTATCACCGGGGTTGGCGTTGTGCACGTCGGTGCTGCCGAGCAGGCCCAGCTTGTAGGGGTTCACGCCCAACCGTTGCTGGAACGCCAGCCCTGTTTTCAGGCCGTTGCGCACGTAATTGAACGGTGCAGCGCAGCCTGGCGGCGGGTTTGGCCCGCTACAGACCGGGACGCAGGCATCTCCGGCTTCGGTAGCGGAACACAGGGGACGCAGGTCGTATTTTTCGAAATTGCAGAACTCGTCTTCCGTGCCTACTCCGAGGCGACATTCGGAGTCTCCCTTGAACTGCATGATCTCCACCAGCGGTTCGTGCGCGATCCGGTACGCGGCTGCTTCCCTTGTGAATGGCGCGCCGGCGGAATTAACGCCGGCAAAACGTACGCCCCGGCTCTGGTTGGAGTTGTGCGAGATGGTCAAGACCTCGCAAGGCGCCTGGCATTCCTCATCCAGTTTCTGCCATAACGCTTCCACGGTCGGCACTTCGATCATGCTCCACGGCGTGGCGGGTATCGTGTTGTTGCGGAAGATGACGTTGCGGTGGCGGTTGCCGTTGCGCTCGCCGGTCCATTCGTAACCGATGAAGGTGGTGAACTCGCCGGGCCGGTAATGTGCATCCGCCACGCGCCGAACGTCCTGCCAGCGGCTGCGTGCCGCGTCCAGGCAGACGGACCCGTCAGCGCCACAGATTTCCGGCCGCTGCGGCTTGTCCGCGGTCAGGATCTTCAACAACACGGCGCGGAACAACCGGTTCTCGATTGCCGGGTCCTGCTGTTCGTTTCTGAGGTCGGTGCATAGCGGGGTGTGGTAGGCCGGCGCGCCCGGTTCCGAACACAGTCGTGTCTCACCGAGAAATTCCGCGTGTTCCGTCACCGCGACAAAGTCCAGTGGTATTGCCAGTCGGCGCCGCTGCCCGCCGTAGAATTCGATCTCCTCCCCCCCGGCAAACCGGTACGCATCCTCAGGCGTGGTCCTGTTGAAGATCATGAACGCATCCAGCGACCAGGAAGTATGCACATGCAAGTCCCCGAAGTAAGGAAACCGCTGGGTCGTTTCCTGTGCCGGCAGCGTTATCGGCAACAGAAAAAACAATATCCGCAGATGACGCAGATGAACGCAGATGAATTTATACGTCAGCCCCAGGACTGTTGCATGTTGGAACGTCATACGTCACCCCTGAGTTATGCAATAAAAAGCTCAAACAAGGGATTCTTGTTTGGCTGTTTATCCTCGTGAAAAAAACTCATAAATCATCTGCGTTAATCTGCGTCATCTGCGGATAATTTCACCTGCGGATTATCTTTTCTGCGGATAGCCCGCTTCGAATTCCTCGAAACGCCGTTCCAGTTCTGCCTGCAATTTTGCCTTCTCGTTCTGGAACATGAATGTCAGGCAGGTGCTGACTTCGTCTTCCGTTACGTCATCTGCGGCGGGGTCGTAGTCACACTGGTCCACGACCTTGCCGGTATAGGTCGATTCCAGCAGGCTTTGTCCCGGCAGGAAGCTGTAGGCCAGGGAATTGCGGGACAGGTACTTGAGGTCACCATAGCTGAGATTGTAGGTTTCCACCGCGCGCTGGTATTCGTGCGTCAGGTCGATACGGGCGACGCCTTCATCGTCCGTGGACAGAGCGATGGGAACGTTATATTTCAGATATGCCTCGATGGGATGTTCAGCGCCGGTTATGCCCAGGATGGCCTCGCTGCTGGTCAGGTTAATCTCGACCAGGATGCCCTCTGCGGCCATGCGTTCCATCAGTTGTATTGCCTGCGGGTCGTACAATATGTCGGTGCCGTGGCCGATACGCCTGGCGCCGGCGCGGTCCAGCGCCGCGCGGATATGCCAGCCCAGGTGTTCGGGCGGCACCAGGCCCAGGTCAAGCTCGCCGGCGTGCAGCGTGATGCCGTCCTTTGCCGCGGGGAAATGCCCTGCCAGTTCCCCGATCATTTCCATCTGCCAGCGGTAGTCTCTCAGGGTAACGGGGTTGTCTTCCGGCGCCACGAAGTTCAGGCCCACGTAGCGCGGGTCTGCTTCGATGAGATGGTAGGCAAGCAAGGTCTGGGCCAGCACCTGCGGGCGCGGGAAGGTGCGGATCACCTGGGCCAGGTAGCGCACGGTCACGTCGCAGCCGGGATCGGCGTGTTCCTGTCCACAGGCCAGGGCGGTGCGCCATTGTTGTTCAATCGCATCCAGCCGGGTAATCGTTTCCGCAGCCAGTTGCTCGATACCAGGATGGCGGATCAACTCCGACAGCGGCCGCTCAGGGTTGAATTCTTCCCCGTCCGCGGCCAGTTGCCGGGCTTTGTCCATACCCCAGGATTGCAGCAACTCCAGGTAAACCATATTCTGGCGGGCAGAGCGGGCGCTGGATTCCGCCAGCATGTGGCCTTCGTGACCGAAGCCCGCAGGGTAGAAACGCCGGAATGAGGAGAAAAACTTGTTGTGGCCGGATACCGGGCGACGCTCATAGTTGCGTATCGAGAACGCGTCGATGATCCGGTTTACCACGTCCCCATCGAACTGTATCTCGCTCAATGCTGGGTGTCCGGCCGCCGCGTCACAGGGCGGCAGCGTGACCATATAGCTTTCCAGGTCTATGCACTTGCCGTCCTCGGCGCCCCAGCGGATGTAACTCTCCGCATAGATGGCGCCGTCCAGGTGGTTATGCAGTTCACCACCCTTGGGAAACGCATACAGGAAATTCCTCAACAATGCCGGGTCGCGCCGCACCTGTTGAAAATACAGGCGCGCGTCCATTTCCGCAGCCGGAATAACCTCAGTGCCGCAAGCGATGAACAAAACCAGGGTTGCCATAGTCCAAGATCGAATTAATTTCATTTTGCTTAACCTCTATCAGTCCCGTATCTTATAATAATGCAACAATCGGATATCGAGAAACTGCTAACCCACCATTTGTGCACTTGAAGAACCCAATTTGATGATTATATTAATGAGTTTCGTCGGCATGGCGGTGATCCTCTGCCTGGCCTTGCTGTTGTCCGAAAACCGGCGCGCCATCCGTCTGCAAACCGTGGTGCCCGCGTTTTTGACTCAGGCCGCCATTGCCGGGCTGATCCTGTACTTGCCGGCGGGGCAGGCATTCCTTAATACCATGGTGGCGGGCGTACAGAATGTGATCGATTACGGGCGCGTGGGCAGTGAATTCGTATTCGGCGACCTGGCCAAACAGGAAGGGGGGTTTTCCATCGCCTTTCACCTGTTGCCGGTCATCATTTTCTTTTCCGCGCTGATGTCCACCCTGTATTACCTGGGCATCATGCAGAAGCTGGTGACGATACTGGGCGGCGGCATACACAGGTTGCTGGGCACCAGCAAGACCGAATCCATGTGCGCGGTTGCCAATATCTTTATCGGCCATAGTGAGTCGCCATTGGTGATCAGGCCGTACCTGAAGAACCTGACCCACTCGGAACTGTTTGCGGTGATGACCGGCGGCATGGCGGCTATCTCCGGCGCCATCATGGCAGCTTATGCCGCCATGGGGATCGACCTGGGCTACCTCATCGCGGCCAGTTTCATGGCCGCGCCCGGCGGCTTGCTGATGGCAAAGATCATCAAGCCGGAGACCGAACGCGCGGAACAGGACATAGAACACGTGCAGTTCAGCGGGCCGGTAAAAGTGGTCAACATCTTTGAGGCCATCGGTAACGGTACCCTGGACGGGCTGAAGCTGGCGGCCAACGTGGGCGCCATGCTCATCGCATTCGTAGCCATGATCGCCCTGCTCAACGGCCTGCTGGGCGGGATCGGCGGCTGGTTCGGCATCGAGGGACTGACGCTGCAAGGCATCCTCGGCAAGTTGCTGGCGCCACTGGCCTTCCTGATCGGCGTGCCCTGGAGTGAGGCAGCCGCGGCCGGCAGTCTGATCGGGCAGAAATTCATTATGAGTGAATTCATCGCCTACCTGAGTTTCAGCGAGATCAGGGACACCCTGAGCCCGCATACCCAGGTGGTCATTACCTTCGCCTTGTGCGGTTTTGCCAACCTGACCTCCATCGCCATCCTGCTGGGCGGCATGGGCAGCCTGGTGCCCGAACGGCGCCAGGATATCGCCGCACTGGGCTTCAAATCCGTACTGGCCGGCACCTTGTCCAACCTGATGAGCGCAGTGCTGGCCGGCTTGTTTGTTTCCTTGCAGATGTAATGCCATTATGACCACACCACATATCAATGCCAAACCCGGTGACTTTGCCGAAACCGTGCTGCTGCCCGGAGACCCGTTCAGGGCAAAATTCATTGCGGATAACTACCTGGACAACCCGCGCCAGGTGAATGACGTCAGGGGCATGCTGGGTTTCACCGGCAGCTACCGGGGAACACCCTTGTCGGTCATGGGTCACGGTATCGGCATCCCTTCCTGCTCGATTTACTGCACCGAACTGGTCAACGAGTTCGGTGTCAAGCGCTTGATCCGGGCCGGCAGTTGCGGCGCGGTAATGAAGTCGGTGAAACTGCGGGATATTATTATCGCCATGGGCGCCTGCACCGATTCAAAGGTGAACCGCATCCGCTTTCGCGACCATGATTTTGCCGCGATTGCGGATTACCGGATGTTACGCACGGCAGTGGATAGCGCCGAACAAAAAGGGCTGGTGTTCCACGTAGGCAATGTATTCTCCTCCGACCTGTTTTACACGCCCGAACAGGGCATCTTTGAGGTCATGGAACAATACGGAATGCTGGGCGTGGAAATGGAGACCGCCGGCATCTACGGCCTGGCCGCCCAACTCGGTGTGAAGGCCCTGGCTGTCTGCACGGTCAGCGACCATATCACCCTGGGAGAGCGGTTAAGCCCGGAGGAACGGCAATCCGGCTTCCGGGATATGATCGAGGTGGCGCTGGAGACGGCTGTTGCCTGACTTTCAATAATGAAAATCTCAAGAAAGGAAATCACCCGCATCATTGATCACACCTTGCTGGCGCCGGAGGCGACGCCGGAGAGGGTGGCGCGGCTGTGTCGGGAAGCGCAGCAGCACGGGTTTTACTCCGTTTGCATCGCGCCGGTTTTCGTCAGTCTGGCTTGTGAGGAACTGGCAGACTCGTCAGTGAAAGTCTGTACGGTGGTTGGTTTTCCCGCCGGCATGAACGAGCCGGACGTAAAAGCTTATGAGACTGAACTGGTTATCCGGCGCGGCGCCGCCGAAGTGGATATGGTCATGAACATCGGCGCGGCCAGGGCGGGGGACTGGCAGCAGGTCCGCGCTGACATCGCGCGCGTGGTGGACAGCGCCGCCGGCTGTCCGGTCAAGGTCATCCTGGAGACCTGCCTGTTGACTGACGAGGAAAAACAACGAGCCTGCGAAGTCTGTGTCGCCGCCGGCGCAAGTTTTGTCAAAACCTCCACCGGTTTCAGCCATGGCGGCGCCACCGAGGCGGACGTCAGACTGATGCGCGCCGCCACAGGGCCGGACGTAGGCGTGAAAGCCAGTGGCGGGATCAGGGACTACGAGACCGCGTGCAGGATGATCGAGGCAGGCGCCACTCGCCTGGGCACAAGTTCAGGCGCGAAAATTATTGCTTAACCACTAAGGAACCTCTGATTAAGTCCAGAGGTTCCTCAGGTTAAAACCTGCGATACTTAATCTGTGACTGCCGAAATATTGATCAAAGCATTAGGTCTTGAAGTTCTCCCCGTTGAAGGTGGGCATTTCCGGCAGACCTATCAGGCTGATGAGAGCGTCGCTGTTGCCGTACCGGGCCGGGACGGTCCGCTGTTGAAACCGCGTTCCACCGCGATCCTCTACCTGCTCTCGGATGACCCGGACTCTTTCTCGGCGCTGCACAGCCTGCCTGCCGACGAGATCTATCACTTCTACCTCGGCGACCCGCTGGAGTTGCTGCTGCTTAAACCGGACGGCAGCAGTGAGATCATCACCCTGGGCCAGGATATTCTCAACGGCCAACACGTGCAGTTTGCCGTCCCGGCCGGTGTCTGGCAAGGGTCCCGGCTCGTGCCGGGAGGCAGCTTTGCCCTGCTCGGGACCACCATGGCGCCGGGGTTTGTCGAGGGGGATTACATTTCCGGCGACAGGAACTCGCTGTTGCAACAATATCCCGACAGGGCCGAACTGATCACCTTGTTGACCCGCTGCAGCCGCGAGCAGAACCTATGAAACCGCCTTTTGACATTGTAGCCGATCTCGATACGCCGGTATCGGCGTTCCTGAAATTGAAGCCATTGGGCGCGCGCTTCCTGCTGGAGAGCGTGGAACGCGGAGAGCAGGTAGCCCGTTTTTCTTTCCTGGGGCTGGGTAGCGTCCTGGACCTGCACGTTGACTCCCGGGGCCTGACGCTGAACGGTTCGATAAAACCGCTGCCTGCGGGACGCGCGGCAGTGCTGTCTGCCCTGCGGGAAGGATTACGGGCCGCGCCGCAGTTATCCCCGCAAGTGGATGAAATACCGTTCCAGGGCGGCCTGGTCGGCTATGCGGACTTCGACCTGGTGCATGAACTTGAGCAATTCCCGGACAACACCTGCGCCACGGGTTATCAGCCCCGGGCCGCCTACATGTCACCGCGCTCCCTGCTCGTGTTCGACCACCTGACCCGGCGGGTGGCGTTGCTCCATGCCGGTTCCGAAGCGGAACGGCTGGCCTTGCAGAAAGAGATTAGCGCGGCCTTGCGCGGCTCCGTTCCCGCGCTGGACACGCGCAACGCCTGTTCAATGGCAAAGGCAAGTCTGTCCCGGAACGATTACCTGCAACTGGTTTATGATGCCAAGCAAAAAATACGTGACGGAGATATTTTCCAGGTCGTGCTGGCAAACCGGTTCTACGGCGCCTGCGAGCTTGAGCCGTTCACGGTTTACCGCGCCCTGCGCCTGATCAACCCGTCGCCCTACATGTACTATATCGAGATAGGCGACCGCACCATCGCCGGTTCATCGCCCGAAGCAATGGTGAAACTGCAAGGGGATACGGCCGCATTGCGGCCTATAGCCGGCACGCGCCCACGCGGGCAAAACGCCGGGGAGGATCGGGAACTGGAACAGGGACTGCTGAATGATCCCAAAGAGATCGCCGAACACGTGATGCTGGTGGACCTGGCGCGCAACGACCTGGGACGCATCGCGTCCATCGGCTCCATCCAGGTCGATCCCTGGCTGTCCATCGAACGTTACAGCCACGTCATGCACATCGTCAGCGGCGTCAGCGGCACGCCGCGTCCGGACCGGGACGCATTCGACTTATTCGCGGCATCCTTTCCCGCCGGCACCCTGGTCGGCGCGCCCAAGATACGTGCGATTGAATTATTGAATGGTTATGAACCGGTGCCGCGCGGCCTGTACGGCGGCACAGTGGGCTATTTCGACCATTACGGCAACATGGACCAGGCTATCGCCATACGCACCATCGTGTTCGAGAACGGCGGCTACAGTTACCACGCCGGCGCCGGCATCGTGGCGGACAGCGACCCGGCCACCGAACATGACGAAGTGCTGGCCAAAAGCGCAGTAATGCGCCAGGCCCTTACCTTATCCGCGGAAGGATTCTAGTCAATTAAGAATTAGGAATTAAGAATTAAAAATGAATGTGCCGCCTGCGGCGGCTTTGGGAATTAGGAATTGAGAATTAAGAATTAGGAATGAATGTGCCGCCTGCGGCGGCGGTCTTTGAAAGCCTCGCAGGTTTGGCCAAAGCACATAGTGAAGTAACACCCCCCAATTCCTAATTCCTAATTCCTAATTCTTAATTCCCAATTCACCCATCCCCCTGCGCGACTTTTGCTTGCCACTCTTCCTGGCTGATGATGCCGCCCTCTTGCTCTGCGCGGCCCTGGTCTCTTGCAGGTAATACTTCCTGAATCTTGTCGATATGCTTCCAGCCGGCCAGTGGTGTTGCACATTCGGTGCGGGGCACATATTTGGAGGGGTCAACTTTCTGGTACTTGTGCACGTAACGCGGGCAATTGACGAAGATCTCCGAGACCTTGACCCGGACGATCAGGTCCGCCTCTTTGTACAGGTCCATAGCCGGATCATCGTCGTGCAGCGTGGCCTCGCCCTGCAACCGCAGCCGGTGCGGGACTTCAAAACTGATGAACAGCATGCCGATATTCGGGTTGCCCTTGATATTTCCCATGGACAGAAACATGCCGTTGCCGTCATAACTGGGAAAGACGACAGTCGTGTCATCGACCACCTTGACAAAACCCGGGTCACCTCCCTTGTAGGATACGGTGGGCCGGTTGTTATGATCCACCGTGCTCAGGAAAAACATATCACGGCTCTCGATGAAAGCCTTGTGCGGACCGACTACTTCCGTCTCCATCGCAACATGCTCGATGGCGTCAGCCAGGCGCAGTGTTTCAAACTGTTCCTGCAATGATCGATGGTTATCACCGTATAGTCTACTCATGTTGTTCTCCTCGTTCTGCTAAAGGTTCTGCAGTTCACTCGCATCAATGTCTCAGGATGCTACTGTCGCCGGTATCATATCAGCCCCGGACGCGCAGACTCTCCTGATAACCCGGTAGGCGATGATGCCGGCGATGACGTTGCCAATAGCGGCCCCTGCGAAGAGGCCGGTTATACCCCAGTACAGGCTGCCAATATACGCCAACGGCAGGTACAACGCAATCAGCCGGATGATGATCAGGAACAGGCCCAGGCGCGGGCGTTTTAACACGTTCAGTGAGACCATGACCAGTATCACGACGGCGTGGGCGCCGTAGGTCAGCGGCAATATGTAGATGAAGGTATTGATCACCTGCATCACTGTGGCGTCACTGCTGAATGCGGGGGCGATATACGGTGAGAGGATGAGCAGCAGGACATAGACCGCAACCTGGAAGACGATACCGAATTTCAGGCAACCGAACAATGCCCGGTAGGCGCGCTCTGCCTTGCTTGCTCCCAGGTTTTGACCGATGAACATGGGCAGGGTCGCGGACAGGGCAAAAATGACGAGCAGGCACAAGGTCTCTATGCGCGCGCCGACCCCGAAGCCGGCAACGGCCTCGGCGCCGTAACCGGCTATCATCGCGGTCATGATGGCCGCGGCAAACGGCGTCATCATGTTGGCGAGCGTGGCCGGTATCGCTATCTGCAACAATTCTTCCCAGTTTTCCCGGATATGCCGCAGGCGGGGCAGTGTAAAAAGTATCAGTTGTTCCCGTACTGCCAGGATGTACACTGAGATGACGGACACGGTCGCGGCGGCGACGACACTGGCGATTGCGGCGCCTTTCATGCCCAGCGCCGGGAACGGCCCCGGGCCGAATATCAATAACGGATCCAGCGCCAAATTTAACAATGCCATGAGTGTGGACATCAAGGCCGAGGTCTTTATCGCGCCGATGGAACGGAAAGTATTGCCGCTGATGATTGCGATCATGATCACGGGCAAGCCGAAGATCAGGACGTGCATGTAATCCCTGATATGGGGCAGCACCTGTTGCGTCGCCCCCATGGCCGAAAAAATACCATTGATGGAAAAACCGACCCCGATGGCGATCAGTATTGACAACAGCAACGCCAGTATCTGCGCATCAGAAACGTAGCGGGCGGCTACCTCATGTCTCGCTTCCCCGACCAGCCGCGAAGTGATGGAACTGATGCCCATGCCTATACCCAGGCCGATACTGATGAAGATCATGTAGACAGGAATAATGAAACCGATGGCCGCCAACTGGTCGGTCCCCAGCAGGCTGATAAACCAGGTATCGACGAAGCCCAGCGTCATCATGGCAATGATGCCCATGATCATGGTGCCGGTCAGGCGCGCCAGCAACGGGCCGACAGGTTCGGAAGTGATCCTGCGGGTACGTTCTGTATTTTGAGTCACAAGGTCTGTTTCCCGTTATGCCGGGCGAGGTGATCCCTGTGTATGAGACCTGCGGAGCCTGCCCCCGGCGAGTTGCAAGCAGGGACAGGCTCGCGCCGAATAGACGGGATACGGGTTATTCAGGTTGCGGCACGATTCTCAAGTACGGCTTCGGGGCCTTCCAGCCATCCGGAAATTTCTCCCTGGCGGCATCATCCGATACCGCAGGTACGATAATCACGTCCTCGCCCTGGCGCCAGTTCACGGGGGTGGCCACCTTGTGCTGTGCCGTTAACTGTATGGAATCCAGTACCCGCAGCACTTCGTCAAAATTCCTGCCGGTGCTCATCGGGTAGGTAATAATCAGCTTGATCAGCTTGTCCGGGCCGACGACGAACACGGAACGGATGGTGGCGTTATCCGCCGCGCTGCGCGATTTTGCCGCGCCGCTGGCGTTCGGGTGGATCATGTCATACAGCTTGGCCACCTCCAGGTTGGTGTCCCCTATCAGCGGGTAATTGACCGCATGGCCCTGGGTTTCTTCAATGTCGTTCAGCCAGGCGTTATGATCCTCGACCGAGTCGATACTGAGGCCGATCACCTTGGTGTTGCGTTTGTCAAACTCCGGCTTGAGTCCGGCCATGTAACCCAGTTCCGTGGTGCACACGGGCGTAAAATCCTTGGGATGGGAAAACAGGATGGCGTAACCGTCGCCGATCCAGTCGTGAAAGTTAATGGTCCCTTCTGTGGTTGCTACTGTGAAGTTGGGTGCTTCATCACCAATTCGTAAAGGCATGTCATTCCTCCTGCGGGTGCATTTTTGTATTTTCAGGACGATTATAACAGACGAGCGAGGGATCAATCCACCCGTGTCCAGGCTGAAGCCAATTCCTGATCAGCTTCCGGAGCCTACCAGGATCGCCCGCTGCGGGGCCGGGTAGCCCTCGATGGTCAGGGTGGGATTTTGCGGGTGCAGGAAGTCGGTGAGGGACTGCTCGAAAGTCCATTCGGTCACGCGTTGTTCGGCAGCGGTCGTAAGGGAGACGTCCAATACCTTAATGGCTGTGAGTCCCGCCGCGGACAACCAGGCTTGCAAGGTGCCAAGCGACGGGATTGCCCAGACATTTCGCATCCTGGCATAGCGCCCCTGAGGTTGCAGGAGATCGCCATGTCTGGCGTCGATGACCAGGGATTCCAGCACCAGTTCGCCGCCGGGGCGCAGGAACTTCAGCAGGTCGCAGAGATGGTTTTCGGGATCGCGACGGTGATAGATGACGCCCATGGAAAAGACGGTGTCGAAGCCGTCAGGGGGTATGGGGGTCTTTACCAGGTCTTCCAGTGAAAAGGGCAGGATACGGAAGGGGGCATCCGGCAGGTATTTTGCCACGGCGCGTTGCTGCATGACGTAACGCAGCGTGGGGTCGGTCCCGACCACCTGTTTTGCACCGGCCCCAAGCATGCGCCAGCCGTAATAGCCGTTGCCGCAACCCACGTCCAGCACGGTGCGCCCGGACAACGGCGTTATCCCGTCCTGCAGGCGCCGCCATTTCATTTCGGAACGCCATTCCGCGTCGATGTCCACGCCGAACAGGTTAAACGGCCCTTTGCGCCAGGGCAGCAGCCGTTTCAGTTGTTGCCGGATAGTCTCGCGCTGGGCTGGGCTGCAATCCCCTGCCGCGCCGATTTGGATGGAGTCAGCGTCAAGTCTGATCCGCGACGGGCTGAGCGCCGGCAGCTTGTCGATGGCGTCCTGCCAGTCCGGGTAATCGCCATGGCGCATCAGGTAGGGAAGAATGTCGATGTTGTATTCCCTGCGGAACCAGGTCAGGAACCACCTGATAGCAACTCCTGCTTGCGCAGTAGGGGTTCTCCTCCGCCCACTCCAATGTGTTTCTCTCCACGGCGCTCGGCCAGTTCCACCTGGCGCTGGCGTTCGCTGAAACGCCGGCGCTGTTCCGGTGTCAGGTTGTCATGGCAATGGGGGCAGGAAACGCCGGGGCTGTATTTTGCCGACGCCATGTCCGCCTCGGTAATCGGATGGCGGCAGGCGAAACATTGCTCGTAGTCACCTTCCGTAAGCTCATGGTTGACGGCGACCGGCCATCGAACACAAAACATTCACCGTCCCACAGACTGTTTTCCCGATCTGTCTTCCCCAGGTAGTTCAGGATGCCGCCCTGTAACTGCACAACCTCACCGAAGCCCCGGGACAGCAGGTAGGACGAGGCTTTCTCGCAACGTATGCCACCGGTACAGAACATGGCGATGCGGGTATGCTTGCCGGGGTCAAGATGTTGTTCCACATAAGCAGGGAACTCGCGGAACGTTTCCGTCTGCGGCGTGTGCGCGTTGCGGAAACTGCCGATATCCGATTCATAGCGGTTGCGCACATCCAGCACCAGGGTATCCGGCTGGTTGATGACCTCGTTCCATTGCTCTGGCTCAACATGCCTGCCGCTGCTCCGTTCCGGGTCAATACCCTCAACACCCAGTGACACGATCTCCTGCTTGAGTTTCACCTTCATCCGGTGGAACGGGCATTCATCCGCCCGTGCTTCCTTGTGCGCCAGGCCGGCAAACCGGGGTTGGACGCGCAGGTAGTCCAGGACACCGTCAACCCCTTCCCTGCTGCCGGCAACAGTGCCGTTGATACCTTCAGGAGCAAGCAGGAAGGTACCCTTGAGGCCCAACGCGCGACAACGCTCCAGCAACGGCTGCCGCAACTCCCTGAAATCCGGCAGTTGGACGAACTTGTACAGCGCCACGACGATGAAGTTTTTACTCGTTGTACCCATGGTTTTAATTGAATTAGGAATTGGGGTTATCACAATGGAAAAGCCGCCGCCGCAGGCGGCACATTCATTCCTAATTCTTAATTCTCAATTCCTAATTCCTAATGCCGTTGAGCGACGCCCGCGCCGGAGGGGATGCGTACGTCATCGACCAGGGCTTTGATCTGTTCCGGGGGTTGCGCCGTGAACCGGCTGACGGTGAACGCGACCGCGAAGTTGACCGCCATGCCGACACTCCCGATCCCTTCCGGTGAGATACCCAGCCACCAGTTGTCGGGGGTACTGGCCACGGGGTTGATGAATTTGAAGTAGATGATGTACCCGGCAGTGAACAACAGTCCGCTCAACATACCGGCGATGGCGCCTTCCCGGTTCATGTTGCGCACGAATATGCCCAGGAATATCGCCGGGAACAAGGATGCCGCGGCCAGTCCGAACGCGAATGCGATCACCTGGGCCACGAAGCCCGGCGGATTGATGCCCAGGTAGCCGGCACAGCAGACGGCTACCGCGGCCGCAATGCGGGCGTAAAATAATTCCTGTTTTTCGCTGATGTCGGGTCTCAGGGTTTTTTTGAGCAGGTCATGGGAGATGGACGTGGACACCACCAGCAATAGTCCCGCCGCGGTGGACAACGCCGCGGCCAGTGCCCCGGCCGCCACCAGCGCCAGCACCCAGGGTGGCAGGTCGGCAATCTCCGGACTGGCCAGCATGATGATGTCGCGATCCACATAGACCTCGTTGACATTCTCAAGTGGCCTGTTGTGCACCAGTTTCTGGCCGTACTCACCCCGTCCGCTGGCAAACTCAGGCGCCCCCTCGAACGCCGCGCCGGCGGCATATTGAATGCGGCCGTCCTCATTCTTGTCCAGCCAGGCAATCAGGCCGATATCTTCCCAGGTCTTCACCCAGGCCGGCGCTGCCTGGTAGGAAGTGTTGTTCACCGTATCGATGAAATTCAGCCGGGCGAAGGCGGCCAGCGCCGGGGCTGTGGTATACAGCAGGGCAATGAAGACCAGCGCGTAACCGGCGGATTTGCGCGCATCGGACACCTTGGGCACGGTAAAGAACCGCACGATGACGTGCGGGAGACCCGCGGTGCCGGCCATCAGCACCAAAGTGATGGTAAACACGTCGATCATGCTCTTGCTGCCGTCCGTGTAGGGCGCAAAACCCAGGTCCACCAATACCTGGTCCAGTTTTTCCAGCACGCGCAGGCCGGAACCGTCCTGCACCTCGGAGGCCAGGCCCAGTTGCGGCACCGGGTTGCCCGTGACCAGCATCGAGACAAAGATCGCCGGGGTGATATAGGCAAAGATCATGACGCAGTACTGCGCCACCTGGGTGTAGGTAATGCCTTTCATGCCGCCCAGCACGGCGTAGAAGAACACCACTGCCATACCGATCACCACACCGGTCGTGATCTCCACTTCCAGGAAACGGGAAAACACCACTCCGACCCCGCGCATCTGCCCGGCCACGTAGGTAAAACAGATAAAAATCAGGCAGATGACGGCCACTACACGCGCCGACCTGGAATAATAGCGCTCGCCGATGAAATCCGGCACGGTGTACTGGCCGAACTTGCGCAGATACGGCGCCAGCAACAGCGCCAGCAGGACGTAACCGCCGGTCCAGCCCATCAGGTACACCGACCCGTCGTAACCGGCAAAGGCGATCATGCCGGCAATGGAAATAAACGAGCCGGCGCTCATCCAGTCTGCCGCGGTCGCCATGCCGTTGGTCAACGGATGCACCCCGGCGCCGGCCACGTAGAAGTCCCTGGTTGACGCGGCCCTGGACCAGATAGCGATGCCTATGTAAAGGGCAAAGGTCAGGGCTACCGCGCTATAGGTCAGCATCTGGGGCGTCATCACTGTTCCCCCTGCCGTTTGCTGCCGGCGTCATCATCGTCCACGCCGAACTTGCGGTCAATCCTGCCGATGAGGACCACGTACGCGAAAATCAGGATCACGAACACGTAAATGGAACCCTGTTGCGCCCACCAGAAGCCCAGCTTGAACCCGAACAGGCTGAAGCGGTTCAGCCAGTCCACCAGCAGGATGCCGAAGCCGTAGGAGACGGTGAACCAGATTGCCAGCAATGTCAGCAGTAAACGGATATTGGCACGCCAGTAAGCATTCACGCGTGCCTGCGACAAGACTTCGTCGTCATGGGAACCCTGCGCCGGCAGGTTGTCGGCCTGGTGGTGGTAGACGTCCAGGTCGGCGTTATCTTGGTCGTGTGTGTTTTGCATTTTTCAGTGGTTGTTGTTCAAGTAACCTCTAATTTTTAGAGGTGCCCTTCAGTTATCGAACCCCTTACGGGACTTCGTATTATCATACCTGACCGTCCGCAGCCAAAAACCGGCTAATCAGTAAATTCCGGTTTTCGTTTTTCCATAAACGCGCCGACTCCCTCGCGGGCGGCGGCTGTGCAGGCGCTGGCGCCGAATGCCTGATAACCTGTTTCCAGGGCGGCCTCAAGCGAGGTCGCGCCGGCGGCATCCACGATTGCCCGGTGGATGATGGCGCTCACCGCATGGCTCAGCCGCGCGCCGTCAACACTATGGGATTCATTTTCCATGGCCGGCGGCGCCGTGATGTTAACGGGGGCGCCGATAATGCCATGACGCCGGTCTGCAAGCTCCCGTACCTGACGGATTGCCGCGGGGATCAGGGCATCATGATCTGGCGCCCGCGCATCGACGATGCCTTGTCGCTGCGCGTCTGCCGCGTTCATCTTCTGCGCCCGCAGCAGCATATCGTGAAAAGCTGTGGCTGCGTGCGGCCAGCGCCGGTAGGGAACCACCATACCGCCGAGGCCCGGCGCAATGCCCAAAGTGATCTCCGGAAATTGCAGCCACGCGTTATCTACGGCAACGATACCATGACAGCGTATGGCGAGTTCCAGGCCGCCGCCCAGGGCCATGCCGTTCAAGGCTGCCACCACCGGTTTTTTGCAACGGTCCAGGTAAACCAGTAGCCGGGAGCATTCACGCGCATAGTCAATGCACTGTTCGCTGTCCCCCAGCATTGTGGGGAACCTGCCGATGTCGGCGCCGGCACAAAATGCCGAGACCCCGTAGCCGGTAATGATGAAGCCGGCGGTGCCCGGGTCATTCTCATAGCGCCGCAGCAGGGCGAGGATCTCATCCGTCATGTCATCGTGCAGGGCATTCAACGCCTCCGGGCGGCGCAGGGTGATGATCCTGATGTCTTCCAGTTCATCCACCAGGATACAACGGTGGAATTTCTGGTAGGCGCGCAAGGGTTGTTGCGGGCCGGGCATGCCGGGCCGGGCGCGGGTAAATTTGTCCAGGATGCGCCGGGTCTCCTCCTCCCCCAGGTCCCGCATCAGTTCCAGCGGGCCTTGCCGGAAGGCAAAAGCAAGCCGGCAACCCAGTTCCAGGTCTGTGGCCGCGCCGATATCCCGGTCCAGGATGTCCACGCTTTGTGAGAACAGTACGCCTAACAGGCGGTCGCGGATTTGTGCCGCTAACGGCGCCGGTACGTCTGTGTTTTCACCGGGTTTGAGTGTCAGCCATTTTCCCTGCTGGTCCCAGTTATCCCCCTCACCCCGGCCCGCTTCCTCTACCTGTCCCCTGTCAATGGCCTGCTGGAATATGGCGGCGGGTTGGTAGTGGCCGCCTTCCAGTTCGGCCTGCAGGGAATTTGTCTCGATGATGATGGGGTTGCCGTTGGACATGTTCAACACGAAGAACGGTCCGACGTGCGCGTAACCGCGCGCCACCTGGTCCACCTGCGCCGGGGTGGCGTCGCCCAGCAGCAAACCGGCTTCGTTGCACCAGTTGTCGAAGATGCGATCGAGCATGAAACAGACCACGTCGCGGGTGAGCATCGGCACTTTGCCGGTCAGGTAGAATAACCGGCGCAGATGCCGGATAAACTCCGGTTCGGCTTGTGCCCAATCGACCACCTCGACCACGGGGTTGCGAAACGCGGGCGCAAAAAAATGGGTAACGGTGGTCCGTCCGGGGTGGCGCAAGTGTGAGAACAACGCATGTGCCGGAATGGAACTGGTATTCGAGGTGATCATGCAGTCCGCAGCGGTGACGTCCTCCACCCTGGAGAAGATCTGTTTTTTCAGTTCAATATTTTCCGTGGCGGCTTCAAGCACCCAGTCGCATCCGTGCAGGTCGTCATAATCGAGGGAAGTATTGAGATTCTGCCTCACATCCTGTGCCTGCTTCGGAGTCAGCTTGCCGCGGGCCACGCCTTTATCCGCGTAAGCATGGATCCGGTCCGCAGCGCGGTCCAGCGCATCCCGGCTGATGTCGATCAACACCAGGTTCAAGCCGGGGATGGCGCTTTTCAGGTAGTAGCCGATATCCGGACCGATAGTGCCGGCGCCGATAATGCCGATGCTGCGCGGCATCTCCCGGGTGGGGCCGCGCAGGATGGGGTTGTGATATTCTTTTGAGGAGTGCATGTAGTACTAGCTATGCGCCATTTCGGTGAGCCGGACTTTATCAACTTTACCCACCACCGTCTTGGGAAGTTGCTCAAGCAGGTGAAACTGTGCGGGAATCTTGTACGGCGCCAGGTTGTCGGTGCAATATTGGCGCAGCGTTTCTGCGTCCGCGCCGTTCCCGGCAACGGGCACGATAAACGCGATGGGCAACTCGCCCCGATAGGAGTCCGTCCTGCCGACCACGGCGGCTTCCCTGATGTCCGGGTTGCGGTGCAGGATTTCCTCAATCTCACGGGGAAAGACGTTATAGCCGGAAACAATCAGCATTTCCTTCTTCCTGCCGCGTATGTACAGGTAGCCGTCCTCATCCAATTCGCCTATGTCACCGGTATATAACCAACCTCCCCGCAGCGCCTGAGCCGTTTCCTGCGGGCGGTTCCGGTAGCCGCTCATTACCTGGGGGCCGGCGACCCGGATTTCTCCCTTCTGGCCCGTCTCCAGAACCTGGGTGCCGGTTTCAGTGTCAACGATCTGTACCTGCGTTTGCGGCAGGGGGATCCCGACCGAGGTCAGTTTTCTCACCCCGTTGAACGGGTTGAACGAGATCACAGGACCCGCTTCGGACTGGCCGTAGCCTTCCAGTATCGGCGTGCCGGTAATCCGTTCCCATTCTTTCAGAACGTTCCCCGCCAGCGGCGCCGAGCCGGAGGAAGACAGGTACAGGCCGGAAAAATCGGTATCGGCAAAGCCCGGGTAATTCAACAGCCCGGTGAAAATCGTCGGGCTGCCACCAAACAAGGTGATCCGCTCCCCGGCCAGCGCGGCAAGCACCTCGCCGGGATGATAACGCGGTAGTATAACCAGGGCGCCGCGCCGGTAGACCATGGCGTGCAGGCACATGGATACCGCATAACAATGGAACAACGGCATGATGCACAACATCCGCTCCACGTCCTGCCGGGTGGGGAACAGGGCCTCGCGCTGGCTGACGTTGATGGACAGGGAATGATGGCTGATACAGGCGCCCTTGGCCCTGCCGGTGGTGCCGCCGGTGAACTGCAAGGTGGCCGGGTCATCGGCCTCGGGCAGGTCGGGCAGAGTATCCAGGTCGGCGCGCGCTTGCCATACGGTCAGGCGTCTGGCCGCGCCTATGGAAAACAGGTGTTCAATGCGTAATTTTCCGGCCAGGGTCTGGGCCACGTCCCTGAGTGCAGCGTCGAAGATAATGGCAGACACCTCGGCATCGTCCAGCATGGGCAACAATTCATGCACGGTATAAACCGGGTTCAGGGGCACTGCCTCCGCGCGCGCTGCATGGACGGCATACATCGCAATACACACGTCGATGGAATTACCCATCAACAGCGCCACCCGGCAGCCGCCCAGGCCGAGCGCGCGCAACTCGCGACTGAAACCGGCCACGCAACGCAGATATTGCCGGTAATTGAGGCGCTCCTCTCCCAGCGCCAAGGCTTCCTGTTCCGGTCTTTGCGCGGCTGCGTCCACCAACGCGTGAACGACGGTGGGGAACGGGCAGGGCAACGCCTCGGTGGGTTGTGGCATCGTCAATCTACCCGTATCACCACTGCCATGGCGCTATCTCCGGCGGCACAGCCGTGGAACAGGCCGTAACCGCCCCCCAGCAGTACGAGTTCTTCGATGAGTTCGATCAGCGCGCGCATCCCGGTCGGCCCCTGTGGGTGCCCCCAGATCAGGGAGCAGCCGTAATTGTTCATGCTCATGACGTCAATGCCCATTTCCCTGGCAAAGATGATGTCATTGACGGCAAACGGGTTGTGTGACTTGAGTGCCTTGACGTCCTGTATGCTGATCCCGGCCCGTTCCAGGGCGCGCCGGCTTGCCGGGATGGGGGCTGCCGGCATCCAGGCCGGTTCTTCCCGGGCCTGTCCGCAGGCGATGATGCTGATCGTGATGCCCGGGTCGCGGCTCAGCGCCCGGGCCTTGCCGGCACTGGCGATGATCATCCCCGCATTGCCGTCGGCCGGATGGGTCTGGCCGGCATAGGTGACGGTGCCACCTTCATGCACCGGCTTTAAGCGGGCCATTTTCTCAGCGCTGGTGGCAATCACACCCTCGTCTCCCGCCAGGTTCGTCACGGTCTTGCGGTAGTTCCGGTCCGGGACTGCCAGCGGTAACAACATGTATTTCTGTTGCAAGGACAACCCGTCGTCGTGCGTTTCCAGCGCCTGTTGATACTGCTGATAGCGCCGTAATACCACCTCGTGCTGCTCTGCCGTGGACACCTTCCACCTGGCTGCGCAGTTCTCCGCGGTGCGGGTCATATCGCATTGCGCGTAAGGGTCGCGGCTGAAATTATCCATGACCCAGTCCTCAGCCTGACCCGTGCCGCCAGGTCCCAGCGGGTCGGGGTAGTACAAGTGCGGACCGTTGGAAATTCTGTCCGTGGTGAGGGCCAGTACGCAGGCAGCCGATCCTGCCTGGATTTCCTGGCAAGCGCTCGCCACGACCCGGGCGCTGGTCGCGCAGGCTTGGCTCACGGTCGGTCCGGCGACGTGACCGAGTCCGGCCATAGCCGTCACCCAGGGCAGGCCGTAAAAGCAACTCTTTTGCGGTATGGTCATCCCCAGTACGCCGTAATCGAACGTGTTGCCGTCCAGTTCCCGCTCAGCCAGCGCCTGCCGAGTGGTATGCGCGGCAAACTCCATACTGTGCAGGTGCGCAAGGCTGCCCTGCCAGCGGGCAAACGGCGTGCTCCAGTAACCGCCATAGGGTATGCAGACTTGGGTCATGGCTGTAATTTTACCCGAATGCCTTATCGGGACAACCGAACTTTGCTTCCGTTTCCGGGCCGGCTGGGAAGATCCCCCTGCAAAACCTTTAGCGATGGCGGCAACAAATCCCCACCCGCTAACGCAGCAGTCACGCCGCGGCAGTCAAGGTACGTAACATGCTCGCAAGGGTTCGAAAGTCACTGGCCCTTAACGACGAGGGGCGCCAGGCTAATCCGATTTGGCGTGAAGCCGGTGCGGCAAGCCGCGACAGTGAGATGCCCGCATTATCGATGATCCCGGCGTCTACCGCGAGCCGTGGTATGAGCGTGACGCCTAGCCCCGCCGCCACCAACTGTACCAGCGTATGCAGGCTGCTGGCCTCAAACTGTGACCGTACCCTCATATCGCCGCTGCCGCACTCATCCAGCGCATGACCGCGCAGACAGTGACCTTCCTTCAACAACAGCAGATTTTCGCTCTTCAGCGCTGTGCGCGAAACGACTTCACTGCCGGACAGCGCGTGCTTCCGGTCGCAGGCGAACAGGAACTCATCTTCCCGGATGACCTCGATATCCAGCGTCCCCGTTTCGTACGGCAACGCAATCAACGCCACGTCCAATTCTCCATCATCCAACTGGTCGAGCAGCGTGGCCGTTTGCTCTTCACTCAGGTAGATCGTCAGTTCCGGGAACCGTTCCCGCAACAGCGGCAGGATGCGCGGCAACAGGAATGGACCGATCGTCGGGATCACTCCGAAGCGTATGTCGCCCGTCATCGGAGCAGATCCGGCTCTGGCCATATCCACGATTTCTTCGGCCGCGCGCAATAACGTCTTTGCTTTCCCGGCAATCTGCACACCCACGCGGGTCATCCGCACGCGGCGGTTCGAGCGCTCCGCAATCGTCGTTGCGAGCGCCGTCTCAAGATCGCGGATCCCTGCGCTGAGTGTCGATTGCGTGACGAAGCAACGCTGCGCGGCGCGGCCAAAGTGTTCTGTATCGGCCAGCGCCACCAGATATTGCAACTGTTTCATCGTGGGTACGCGTTTCATTGATCACCCTCAAGGCAAATAATCGAATATTACGCTTATTATATCAGAAAATAATCGTTATACACGAAGAACAGCGTGTACTATTCTCTCGCTTAAACAGCCATTCCGGCTGCCGACAGAGAGGAGTTAATCATGAACGAAGACAAGTGCCCGGTAGCGCACGCGAGTAACGCAGACGCCCGTCGTGGCGGGGTATCCAACCGCGACTGGTGGCCGCAGCAGTTGCAGCTTGAGGTGTTGCACCAGCATTCCGCATTGTCCAATCCGCTGGACAAGAACTTCAATTACGCAAGAGAGTTCAACTCGCTTGACCTGCGCGCGGTAAAACAGGACATTATTGAGCTGATGACCACGTCGCAGGATTGGTGGCCGGCCGACTATGGCCACTATGGGCCGCTGTTCATCCGCATGGCATGGCACAGCGCCGGCACCTATCGGGTCGGAGACGGTCGCGGCGGCGCACGCACCGGCACACAGCGCTTTGCGCCACTGAACAGTTGGCCGGACAACGGCAACCTCGACAAGGCGCGCCTGCTGCTCTGGCCGGTCAAGCAGAAGTACGGCCAAAAAATCTCCTGGGCCGACCTGATGATTCTGGCCGGCAATTGTGCGCTGGAATCGATGGGATGCAAGACGTTCGGTTTTGCCGGCGGGCGCGCAGACGTCTGGGAACCCGAAATCGACATCAATTGGGGCGCTGAGGACGAGTGGCTCGGAGACCGGCGCTACACAGGCGACCGGGAGCTTGAAACCCCGCTCGGCGCCGTGCAGATGGGGCTGATCTACGTGAATCCGGAGGGGCCGAACGGCGCCCCCGATCCGGTTGCCTCAGGCCGCGATATCCGCGAGACCTTTGCCCGGATGGCGATGAACGACGAGGAGACGGTTGCGCTGGTCGCCGGCGGACATACCTTCGGCAAGGCTCACGGGGCCGGGGACCCGGCTCACGTTGGCCCCGAACCGGAAGGCGCGCCCATTGAGGAGCAGGGCCGCGGCTGGAAGAACAGTTTCGGCAGCGGCAAAGGCGCCGATACCATCACGAGCGGGATCGAAGGCGCATGGACCCCAACCCCGGTGACGTGGGACAACAGTTATTTCGACACACTGTTTGGTTACGAGTGGGAACTCACGCAGAGTCCCGCCGGCGCCTGGCAGTGGACGCCCGGGGATGGCGCCGGCGCCGACCAGGTGCCGGATGCCCACGAGCCGTCAAAACGGCACGCGCCAATGATGACCACCGCAGACATGGCGCTGCGGATGGACCCGATCTATGAGCCGATCGCGCGGCGTTTCCATGCACATCCGGACGAGTTCGCAGACGCCTTCGCCCGGGCGTGGTTCAAGCTGACGCACCGCGACATGGGCCCACAGGCGCGCTACCTGGGCACAGAAGTCCCTCAGGAAACGCTGCTCTGGCAGGATCCTGTTCCGGCCGTCACACAGCGTCTGGTCGGAGACGGCGACATCGCCACGCTGAAGGCCGACATCCTGGCGTCCGGTCTGTCCGTGTCCCAACTGGTTGCGACCGCCTGGGCGTCGGCCTCGACGTTCCGCGGGTCCGACTTGCGCGGGGGCGCGAACGGAGCACGCATCCGCCTTGCACCGCAGAAGGACTGGGAGGTTAACGAGCCCGAGCAACTGGCAGCCACGCTTGAAATCCTCGAGGGTATTCAGCAGCAATTCAACGATGCGCACACCAATGGGGTGGCGGTCTCGCTTGCGGACATCATTGTCCTGGGTGGCTGCGTCGCCATTGAGCAGGCCGCGCGTAATGCCGGACACGACGTGACGGTTCCGTTCACGCCCGGGCGCACAGATGCAACCCAGGAGCAGACGGACGTCGAAGCGTTCGCCGTCCTCGAACCCGCTGCGGACGGTTTCCGAAACTACATGAACACGTCCTGCTCTCTGCCTGCGGAGGAACTCCTGGTTGACCGGGCGCAGTTACTCGGCCTGACCGCGCCGGAGATGACGGTCCTGGTTGGCGGCTTGCGCGTTTTGAATACGAACTTCAGGCAAACCGGCCACGGTGTTCTCACACAGCGGCCGGAGACGCTCACCAATGACTTCTTCGTCAACCTGCTCGACATCAGCACGGAATGGAGGCCAACAAACCGCGGCGCAAGCGTGTTCGAAGGCCGCGCTCGGGCGACCGGTGATCTCAGGTGGACCGGCACCCGCGTCGATTTAATCTTCGGCTCCAACTCCCAACTTCGGGCAATCGCCGAGGTCTACGGCTCGGAAGACGGCCAGCAGCGCTTTGTCGACGATTTCGTGGCAGCCTGGAACAAGGTGATGAACCTCGACCGGTTCGATATCGGCTGAGAACTGTTTGAGGTCATCAGGAACCCTTACGGAGAAATACATTCAGGGAACCTCTGATTAAGTCAGAGGTTCCTCAGAAGTAAACCGCCCGCCAGTTCCTGGTCTGCTCAAACGCATACGCGGCGCGGTAGAGGGTTTTTTCATCATAGTGCCGGCCGGCCAGCATCAGGCCTGCCGGCAGGTCGTCGATGCGGGCGCAGGGGATGGAGATGGCGGGGTGGCCGGTGGCGTTGAACTGGCAGGTGTTGAGGGTGTTGCCGAACGCGGTGGTCATGATTTCCGGGTCGCTTGCGGCCTGTTGTGATGCGGGGTTTGCCGCGGCAGTGGTCACCGTGGTCGGCATCAGCAGCAGGTCGTAATGCTGCAAGGCTTTGTCGTAGCTTGCCCGTAGTTTCCGCACCAGGTTCTTTGCCTTGGCATAGTAGTGTCCGTGATAGCCTGCCACGTGTTGGCCCAGCAACCACAACAACCGGGCGTTGATCGGGGCGGCGGCGGTGCGGGCTGTCCAGTCTTGCATGGCCCGGTACAGGGCCGGTGAGTAGATGTCCTCGTGGTTGTACCCCACTCCGTTCAGTTTCACGGTCTGCCAGAAACCGTCCGTGACTACCGCGCCCCAGAGCGCCGGGCCGGTCAGGTGTTCAGGGACGGATATTTCCCCAACTGTCGCCCCCAATGAAGCAAAATGGGCCGCGGCCGCGCGCACGCATTGATCCACCGCGCCCATGGAAGACGGCCAGCCGAAACCTTCCTTCAGTATGCCGATCTTCATGCCGGCCACTTCCTGGCCCAGGCCGGCGCGATAGTCCGGCAGGTCGCCAAAGCCGTTATCGGCCAGGACTTCCAGGAACAACGCGTTATCCGTCACGCCGTGCGTCAATGGGCCGATGTATTCGATAGACCCTTCCATGGGTATGCCGCCGCTGAAGGGAACCACGCCGCGGGTAGCCTTCATGCCGACCACGCCGGTCCAGCTTGCCGGTATGCGTACGGAGCCACCTTGGTCGGTGCCCAGCGCCATGTCCACTTCCCCCGCCGCTACCAGGGCCGCGCTGCCGGAGGAAGAACCGCCGGTGGAATAACCCGGTTTGCGCGGGTTCTGCACAATCCCGTTGGCGGAGGTGGCGCTACCGCCCGACAAGCACATGTACTCGCACGTGGTCTTGCCGACAATATCGGCGCCGGCGTCGAGTAACCTGAGCACCGCAGTCGCGTCAAAATCGGCCACCAGGTCGGCCAGCGCGTCCGAACCGTTGGTAAGCGGCAGGTCGGCCACAAAAATATTGTCCTTGACCGCCACCTTCCTGCCGGACAAGGGACCCGTGGGCGCGCCTGTGATGTTGCATTTCAGCAGCCAGGCGTTGAAGGGGTTTTCTTCCGCTCGCGGGTAGCGATAGTCCCGGCTGCCCCAGTGTGAGACCGGCAACTCATCCCGGCATTGATCGATATACTCGTAACCCGCGGAAAACGGTTGCAGGTACTCCAGCAACACCTGCGCTTGCTGTTCATCCAGGGACAGGTTCAGGCTGGCTGCCAGTCCTTGCAGTTCTGCAGCATCGGGAAGTTTGAATGTCATGGTCGGAAAGCCTCTGTATTGTTGCAGTATTAACTACACGGGTTAATAATATCCGAATGGGGGGGCATATAACATGAATAACCGCAGCAGCCACGTGGATACCTTTGTCAGTGACAACCTGCCACTGCCTGAGCAGTTGCCTGAATTCCTGTTCACCACCGAAGCATTGCAGTTCCCGGCGCGCCTGAACTGTGCGCAGGAGTTGCTGGACAGCAAAATAGCGGAAGGATGCGGCGCGCGCAACGCCATACTCACTCCCAACGAGGTCTGGAGCTACCGGGACCTGTACGAGCAATCCAACCGGATTGCCCACGTGCTGGTTGACGAACTGGGCCTTGTCCCCGGCAACCGCGTGATGCTGCGCGCACCCAACAATCCGATGCTGGTGGCCTGCTGGTTCGGGGTAATCAAAGCCGGTGGGGTTGCGGTCACCACTATGCCGTTGCTGCGCAAGCGGGAACTGGAGCCGATCATCGACAAGGCGCAGGTTCAGTTTGCCCTGTGCGATGAGCGCCTGATGGAGGAATTGTCCGGGGCGCTGGCAACCACCGGGTTTGTGCAACGGACGCTGCAGTTCAACGGCTCGGGTGAGACCGGCGCGGGCGCGGAACTGGAGCGCCTCATGGCCGCCAAGGCGACTTCCTTCGACCCGGTTGATACTGCTGCTGAGGATCCGGCCCTGATCGCGTTCACCAGTGGCACCACGGGCCTGCCCAAGGGCACCATCCATTTCCATCGGGACGTCATGGCCATGTGTGTCTGCGTCGGAACCTATACGGTCAAGCCGGCGCCGGATGACATCTTTATCGGCAGCCCGCCTATTGCCTTTACCTTCGGCCTGGGTATGCACGTGGGGCTGCCCCTGTATGCCGGCGCCAGTGTTGTGCTGCTGGAAGCTGCGCCGCCGTTAGCACTGGGCAAGGCGATAGGCAGGTTTGGCGCAACCATTTGTTCCAGCGCGCCGACCGGCTACCGCGTGCTGTTGAACCACCTGGATGATATGGATTTGAGCAGCCTGAAAAAAAGCGTCAGCGCCGGTGAGAAGCTGCCGCTACCCACCTGCCAGGATTGGCTGGCGGCTACCGGGATACGGATGATAGACGGTTTCGGCGCCACGGAAATGATCCATATCTTTGTCTCCGCCAGCGGCGACGACATTCGTGCCGGCGCCACCGGCAAGGCAGTCAAGGGCTACCGGGCCTGTATCCTGGGTGACGACGACCAACCTGCGCCGCCGGGAACGTTGGGACGCATGGCAGTCAAAGGTCCGACCGGTTGCAAGTACCTGGCCGATGAACGGCAGAAAAATTACGTGGTGAACGGCTGGAATCTCACCGGGGACGTCTGCACCATGGACGCGGACGGCTATGTCTGGTACCAGGGGCGCACCGACGACATGATCATCTCATCCGGTTACAACATCTCGGGGGCGGAAGTTGAGGCAGCCCTGTTACCGCACCCGGCGGTCAGTGAATGCGGCGTGGTCGGCATCCCGGACGCATCCAGGGGCATGCTCGTTAAAGCCTTTATCGTTCCTGCCGGAGGCGTTCAGGCATCGGCACAACTGGCAAGCGAACTGCAGGAGTTCGCAAAACAGACCATCGCGCCCTACAAGTACCCAAGAGTGATAGAATTCATTGCGGAACTGCCGAAGACCCAGACCGGCAAAATCCAGAGACATAAATTACGGGCATTACCCCACCAAGAATCTTGAGGCGAATTAAATGGTCACAGCAATCGTACTAATCAATACCCGGCACGGCATGATCAACGAGGTCGCTGAGGCCCTGGCCGAAATACCGGAGTTTTCCGAAGTTTACTCCGTGGGCGGCAGTTACGACATCGTCGGCATCCTGCGCGTCGAAACCAATGAGGCCATTGCCGACATGGTCACCAGCCGTATGGTGCACATTGAAGGCATAGACAACACCGAAACCATGATTGCGTTCAAGACCTATTCACGCCACGATCTCGAACAGATATTTTCCATCGGCATGGACTGACGCCGTAGATGACTTTCGTAGTCGCAACAGACGTAGGCGGCACCTGTACCGATACGGTGATCGTTGAGGACGGCCGCTCCGTCTTTATCGGCAAGGCGCTGTCCACGCCGCCGGATTTTGCCGACGGCGTGATCGCCTCCATCCGCTCCGCCGCGACCGTGATGCAGGTAGGCCTGGACGAGATTTTCCAGAACACATCCCTGTTTATCCACGGTTCCACCGTGGTTGACAATACCTTGCTGGAGCGCAAGGGCGCGCGTACCGGGCTGATCACCACGGCCGGCTTCGAGGACACCCTGCTGGTCACCCGGGGCGCGTACGGGCGCTGGTCGGGCCTGTCGGAAGAAGGTCTCAAACACCCGGTTGCCACGAACCGTCCGGCGCCACTGGCGCCGTTTGAACTGATCCGGGGCGTGACGGAACGGGTGGACTACAAGGGCGCGGTCATCCGCGCGCTGGATGAGGCCGAGGTCGAACAGGCCGTCAGTGACCTCATCGACGCACAGCAGGTTGAATCCATTGCCGTGGCGCTGCTGTGGTCGTTTGCCAACCCCGTCCATGAACAGCGTATCCGCGCTCTCATCAAGGCACACAACCCGGACGTCCACGTCTCCATCAGCAGCGAGGTGGCGCCGGTCCCGGGTGAATACGAGCGCACCTCAACCACTGTCATCAACGCCTATGCCGGGAAGGTAGTCAACAGCTACATTAACAACCTGCAAAGACTGCTGGGCGAGTTTAATTACCGCGGGCCGGTGCTGGTCATGCAGGGCTACGGCGGCCTGCTGCCGGCCGAACAGGCGGCGGCGCGGGCAGTGAACATGCTGGAATGCGGGCCGGTCGCCGGAGTCATCGGCAGCAAGTTTCTCGGTGACAGCATGGGCGACAGCAATATCATCGCCGCGGACATGGGCGGCACTACCTTCAAGGTGGGGATCATCCAGAACGGTGAGGTGGAATACGCCCGGGAACCCCTGATAGACCGTTACCACTACTCGGCGCCGAAGATCGACGTGGCCTCCATCGGCGCCGGTGGCGGCAGCCTGATTACCCTGGAAGAAGACACGGGCGCGCCCCTGGTGGGACCGCAGAGCGCCGGGGCGGCGCCCGGACCGATCTGTTACGGGCTTGGTGGAACCCGCCCCACGGTCACCGACGTCTTGCTGCTGCTGGGCTATATCGACCCGCAACGTTTCCTCAACGGCGCCATGACCCTGGATACGGACGCCACCACGCGGCTGTTCCGGGAACAGATCGCGGACCCGCTGGGCCTGTCGGTGGAAGACGCGGCGATGGGCATATTCCGGGTTGCCAACGCCCAGGTCACCGACCTGATCCACAAAATCACCGTTGAGCAAGGCCTGGACCCGCGGGATTTTGTCCTGCACGCGTTCGGCGGCACCTGCCCCATCCTGGCCGGCGCGTTCGCGCGGGAACTGAGCGTGCAACGGGTTGTGGTGCCGTACACGGCGTCGGTGAACTGCGCCTTTGGCCTGGCCAGCACCGACGTCATGCACGATTACAGCGTGATCCTGACCAAATCCGCGCCCTGCCCCGCGCAGGACGTCAACACCATTTTTGAACCCATGCTGGAGACAGCCACAGAGATGCTGGAACAGGAGGGCTTCGCGCAGGATAAAATGAGCTTCAGGTGGTCGGTCGGTTTCCGCTACGCGCTGCAAGTGCACGAAATCATCACCCCGGTGCGCGCTGCCACCCCGCTGGACCAGGACGGCCTGGACCGATTGGTCAACGATTTCGAGGCCCTGTACGAGAACCGCTACGGCAAAGGCTCCGCGTATCGCGACGCGGGCATTGAGATGACCCGCTTCCGCCTCAGCGCGTCCGGCCGCATTGATCACCCTGATGTTGCCGCGCAAGCTTTGGTCGATGCCTCCCCGCGCGCGGCGCTCAGCGGACGGCGCAGGATCTTCGTCAGCGGCCATGACGGCCTGACCGAGGCTGACATTTATGACTTTGACAAACTGCGTCCCGGTAATATCATGCGCGGACCGGCGGTGATTCACACACCGATCACAACCATCGTAATCCAGGACAGACAACAGGGGTTCATGGACGGGCACAAAAATATTATTATCGACCTGACATGATCGATCCGATTACCTTTTCAATTATCCGCCATCGCCTGTTCCGGGTCGTGGACGAGGCGGTAATTACACTGAAGAACGTGTCCGGCAGCGCCATCACCAACGAAGGCCATGACCTGATGGTATCGCTGTACCGGGCCGACGGTTCCCTGCTGATGGGTGGTGTGGGTTTCCTGCATCACCTGACCAGCGCCGCGGAGGCGTGCAAATCCATTATCCGGCGCTTCCGGGGCGACATCCATCCCGGCGACGTATTCCTGTTGAACGATCCCTACACCGCGGCCCTGCATACCTCGGACGTGTACCTGGTGGCGCCCATCCACTACCAGGGTGAACTGGTGGCCTGGAGCGCCTGTTTCGTGCACGTGTACGATATCGGCGCCACCAACCCCGGCGGCTTCTGTCCCGACGCGGAGAACATCTACACTGAAGGCTTCAGTTCCCCGGGCCTGCGGCTGGTGGAGCAAGGCGAAATCAACCGGGCGATGATGGACACCTTCCTCAACATGGTGCGCTCCCCCGACATGGTGGCGCTGGATATCAATTCCATGATCGCCTGCAATAACGTGGCCCGTGAACGGATGCTGACCTTGATCGAAAAGTACGGGTTTGCAACGGTGGACGAGACCTGCCAAACGCTGATCGTCAAGTCCGAAGAAAAACTGCGCGCACGTCTGCGGGAATTGCCGGACGGGCAGTGGCAAGCGCGCCAGTACCTGAGCGTTAAAGACGAGATCTATCGGGTCGAGTTGACCATGACCAAGCAGGATGATGCGCTCACCTTCGACTTCACCGGGTCCAGCGAGCAAAGCCGCTACGCCATTAACTGCACCAAATGGGCTTCCCTGGGCGGCCTGTTCGCGCCCCTGTTTCCGTTGCTGTGTTATGACATCACCTGGAACGAGGGAGTGATCGGCCCCATCACCATGATCGCGCCGGAGGGGACCATCGTAAACTGCACGCGCCCGGCGCCGGTTTCCGTTGCCACCGTGGGCGCCATACAGTCCGTCAATAATGCGGCCTGCACCACCATCGGCAAGCTGCTCAGCACCAGCGAAAAATACGCCCCGGAAGCCACCGCGGTGTGGCACGCCAACCATTTTGCCGTGTTCCTGTTCGGGCGGAACCAGCACCACAAGCAGGCCATCGGCATCCTCACCGAGACCTTCGCCGGGGCCGGCGGCGCCCGCGCCTGGGCGGACGGCATCGAGGTAGGCGGCGAGATCCCGAACCCGATCTCGCGCATGGCCAACGTGGAGACCGTCGAATATACCTTCCCGATCCGTTACCTGTACCGCCGCCGCCTGCTGGATTCCGGCGGCCCCGGGCGTTACCGCGGCGGTGTCGGCATGGAACTCTCCTTCGTGCCGCACGATGCGCCGGATGGCGGCATCCACTACGTGGTGTCCGGCAAAGGCTCAAAGTTCCCCATGAGCGAGGGCCTGGCCGGGGGTTATCCCGGTTCCCCCAATGCCTACATGTGGATCAGGAACGGCGCAACGGAGTCCGGCAACGGCGCGGCGACGTCCGGGCAGGATGAACAACAGAGTGTCGATTGGGGCGTGTTTCCGCTAATGGGTGAAGACGCCCTGTACGTGCGCTGGAACGGCGGCGGCGG
The DNA here is from genome assembly GCA_965116585.1 of Gammaproteobacteria bacterium. Classification (GTDB taxonomy): domain Bacteria; phylum Pseudomonadota; class Gammaproteobacteria; order Eutrophobiales; family Eutrophobiaceae; genus JAAXHV01. The sequence goes on from OZ220714.1 coordinate 1,345,768, forward strand.
TTACGGCGACCCGCTGGCGCGCCCGCCGGAAGCAGTAGCCGGGGACGTACGCGCCGGCCTGACGTCACGGACATTTGCAGAAACCGTGTACGGAGTCGTTATCGATCCCGCCACCGGAGAGCCCGACCCGGCACTGACGGAGGAACAGCGGGCCAACCTGATGCTGCACAGAAAAAACGGCGCACCGACCGCCACTGCCGCCGAGACACACGCTGCCTGCAAACACTGCGGCGGAAACCTGTCCGACGATGCCGGCAACTGGAAGGAAAGGGCAAGCGTGCAGGAAACACCCATGCAGTCCCTGGGCGGCCCCTACGCCAGCGGCGGGGAGGTATTGCTACGCTCGTTCTCCTGTCCCGCTTGCGGGACCCTGCTGGATACCGAAACGGCAATGCAGGGCGATTCGTACCTGCATGATCAAATTTTTGTCCGCAGATGACGCAGATTGTTTATGTTGGTTGATTAATTAATAGAGTGTTATTTTCTTATCTGCGTTAATCTGCGTAATCTACGGATACACATAATCTTCTTAAGCTATGCACAATATACAAATAAGTGACGAGATCGTTGAGCGGGTGATGAAGCGCCGCGGGCGTTATCACCTTTATGACAGTTTTGACCCGACAAAATGCGCCCTGGTGGTCATCGACATGCAGAATGCCTTCTGCAAGCCAGGGGCGCCGGCCGAGGTGCCGGTCAGCCGCGGGACTGTCGGTAACATAAACTGGCTGGCAAAGGAACTGCGCAAGCGGGGTGGCGACGTGATCTGGATCGTCAGTGAGTTCCATTGCAACGGCGGCAAATCGGAATGGGAGAATTTCTTCAGCACCATGGTCTCCGGCGAGGTACGCGATCGCACCATGCAGTACATGGCGCCCGGGCAGGAAGGCGGCAAACTCTGGCACGAACTGGAGGTGGATGAGGACGACATTCACCTGGTCAAGAACCGTTACGGCTGCCTGAGTCCCGGCGCCTCGAAGCTGGAACGGGTGTTGCGCAGCCGCGCCATCGAGATCCTGCTGATAGCCGGGACAAAGACTAACATCTGTTGTGAGACCACTGCACGCACTGCATTTGACATGGACTTCAACGTGGTCATGGTCGAAGACTGCTGCTCCACCCTGTCCGACCGCGAACACCAGGCGACGCTGGAATCCATCATCCAGCAGTTCGGCGACGTGATGACGGGACAGGAGTTTATTGAGCGTTGTATCTAATCCGCAGATTACGCAGATTAACGCAGATGGATAATGTATCTTCATGCACATGAAGAACGTGGATGAACATTACCTGCGCATTGCCTTCAAAGAGGCCGTACGGGCGCGGGCGCGGGGTAACCACGCCTTCGGCGCGTTGCTGGTGGATGCCGAGGGCGAACCGGTGCTGGCGGCACAGAATTCGGTAGTCACCGACAAGGACGTGATCGCCCACGTGGAAATTAACCTGATACGCGCCGCGTCCAGGAAATTTACTCCCGAGCAACTGAAGACCTGCACCCTGTACGTCAGCGCCGAACCCTGCCCCATGTGCGCCGGCGCCATCGTCTGGGCCAATATCCGGCGGGTCGTGTTTGGCCTGGGCATGGAAGGCATATACAAATTATTCGACACCGGCCCGGACGACCCGGCGCTACCCCTGAACGCCGCCACCGTCTTCGCCGCCGCCCCCTGGCCCATGGTAGTCATCGGGCCAATGCTGGAAGAGGAAGCTGAACAGGTTTTTTATAACTCAGCCGGCTAAGGAACCCTTGAGATTAAGTCAGAGACCTACTATTATTCGGGTGCAAGCTGCTTATGTGATAGACTCCCGCACCTGACTGAACTTACCATCCAAGGAGATTTTGACGTGGCCGAAGCAGCTACCTCGTTATACCCCGCAGGGGAAAAAATTACTATTGACAATGGGCGACTCCAAGTCCCCGACAACCCGGTCATTCCGTTTATTGAAGGGGACGGGATCGGACCTGACGTCTGGCGGGCGTCAAAAGAAGTATTGGATGCCGCAGTTGCCAAAGCTTACAACGGCACGCGGGAGATCTGCTGGCTGGAAGTGTATGCCGGGGAGAAGGCCAATGAACTGACCGGTTCCTGGCTGCCGGAAGAGACCCTGGATCGCTGCCGGGAATACCTGGTTGCCATCAAGGGTCCGCTGACTACGCCCATCGGTGGCGGTATCCGTTCCCTGAACGTCGCCCTGCGCCAGATCCTGGACCTGTATGTGTGCCTACGGCCGGTCAGGTGGTTTCAGGGCGTACCCTCGCCGACAAAAAACCCGCAGGACGTGGACATGGTGATCTTCCGGGAAAACACCGAAGATATCTATGCCGGCATAGAGTTCGAGCAGGGTAGTGAGGACAACCGGAAATTCCTGGAACTGTTGCAGGAGGCATTTCCCAACTACTACCGTAAAATCCGCTTCCCGGATACCACCGGCATCGGCATCAAGCCGATCTCACAGGAGGGGACGGGACGCCTGGTGCAGGCGGCAATCCGTTATGCAATGGACAACAAACGCAAGAGCGTGACCTTTGTCCACAAGGGCAATATCATGAAGTACACCGAGGGGGCGTTCCGCAACTGGGGTTATGAACTGGCGGAAACCTCCTTCCCGACACAGACCTATACCTGGGATCAATGGGAACGCACCCGCGCGGCACAGGGCACGGAGGCGGCCAACAAGGAACAGGAAGAAGCGCTGGCCGGCGGCAAGATACTCATCAAGGACGCCATTGCCGACATCACCCTGCAACAGGTGTTGACCCGACCGAAGGAATTTGACGTGATTGCCACCATGAACCTGAACGGTGATTACCTGTCCGACGCGCTGGCGGCGCAGGTCGGCGGTATCGGTATCGCGCCGGGCGGCAACATCAACTACGACACCGGCCACGCGGTCTTCGAGGCAACCCACGGCACCGCGCCCAAGTACGCCAACCAGGACAAGGTCAACCCGGGTTCCCTGGTGCTCTCCGGTGAGATGATGCTGCGCTATATGGGCTGGACGGAAGCGGCGGACCTGGTTATCTCCGGTATGGACAACACGATTTCCTCCAAGACTGTCACCTATGATTTCGCCCGGTTGATGGAGGGGGCGAACAAGGTCAGTTGCAGTGAGTTCGGCCAAGCCATGATTACCAATATGTAAGCCCGGCTCCACCCATGTCCGAGCAACGCAAACAGACCATCGCCCGCATCTCGGAATTTATCTACGAAGGCTTCCTGAAATACAACGAGAACTTCGCGCGCATCACCGAGCGGGCCCGGCGCCGTTTCGAGCATCAGGACTGGGGCGGACACCAACAGGACATCATTGAACGGGTTGAACTCTATGAGAAATCCGTAGGCCGCATTGTCGTCTCCCTGCGCAAGAACCTTGGCCCCAGGGTAATAGACCGCAAGCTCTGGCACAGCGCCCGCAGGTATTACGGCGATCGCTTGTTTAACGTGCCGGACGCCGGGTTCATGAAGACGTTCTTCAATTCCATTACCCGGCGTATTTTCGATACGGTGGGTATAGACCCGGAGATCGAGTTCACGTCGGCGCCGCCGGATGAAGGTTTTAATCCGTTGGAAACCCTGACCCTGAACCGCTACCCGCACTGGGGCTCACTGGAGAAGACCTTCAAAACCATCCTGGATGACTTCGCCTTCAAGGTCCCCTACAAGGATATGGATGCTGACACCAGAACCATCAGCCAGTTACTGCAGCGTTATTTCCAGGCACACCTGAAACAGCATGGTGGGTTTCTCCGGTTTGAATTTATCAACTCGGCATTTTTTCAGTCGGCCCGCGCTTACCTGATTGGACGCACCATCCAGCAAGACCATGCCAACCCCATCGTCATGGCCCTGAAAAACACCAACCGGGGCATCGAAGTAGACGCGGTGTTGCTGTCCGAGGAAGAAGTGAGCATCGTATTCAGTTATACCCGCTCCTATTACTTCGCCAACCCCCATTCCGTCATCGGCGCGGTACATTTTCTGCATTCCATCCTGCCGGGCAAGCCGATTGACGAACTGTACACGGTGCTGGGCAGACTGCGCCAGGGCAAGACCGAGCGTTACCGGATTTTCTCACACCACCTGCAGGATACCGACGACAAGTTCACGCACGCAGAGGGCGACAAGGGACTGGTAATGCTGGTATTCAACCTGCCCTCCTACGACCTGGTGTTCAAGGTTATCCGGGACCAGTTCGGCTACCCCAAGACCATTAACCGGGACGAGGTGCAAAGCAAGTACCGACTGGTGTCCCGGCACGACCGCGCCGGCCGCCTGATCGACACCCAGGAATTTCGCAACCTGGAGTTCCCGGTCAGTCGTTTCGATAAGTCATTGCTGGATGAATTGCTGAGCGAAGCGGCGGAAACCGTGCGTGTCGATGATGATCAAGTTATTATCGACCACGTTTATATCGAGCGACGGGTACGGCCGTTGAACCTCTACCTGAAGGAAGTCGAGCGTACAGACGCCAGGGAAGCCATCCTGGATTATGGACAAACCATCAAGGACCTGGCCAATACCAACATTTTTCCCGGCGACCTGCTGCTGAAAAACTTTGGTGTGACCCGGCACCGGCGCGTGGTGTTCTACGATTACGATGAGGTGGCGCTGGTAACGGAATGCGACTTTCGCGACATCCCGGACAGTGACGATGATGAAGACCTGATGCGTTCGGACGTCTGGTTCCACGTCAACAAAAACGATATTTTCCCGGAAGAATTCATCAAGTTCCTGTCCATGGACGCAGAGTTGCGCAGCCTGTTCCTGGAGGTGCACAGCGACCTGCTCACGGCGGACTACTGGAACCGCGTGAAGAACAAACACATGAAGGGCGACATTGAGCTGGTGATTCCCTATTTCCGGCACGTGCTGCCGTTTGGAGCACAGGCGCCAAGGGCCGGGAAACGGGCATAGTAGCAGGGAGCAGTAGCCGGCAGAGGAAACACGGCTTCATGAAAATCCTGCTGCACGCCGGTTTTTCCCAACTGCCTTCCGGCAGGACCCTGTTCCTTAGCGCTTGCCTGTTTGGCTGTTTGTTGTCCTCGTGCACGTCGGAACGGCCGGAAGAGTTACATGAATTCACCGGCCTGACGATGGGCACCAGCTATTCCGTGCTGCTCAACACGGAAACCCTGCCGCTACCCAGGCAACCACTGCAAGCACAGTTCGGCACCATCCTGAAGCGCATCAACGAGGAGATGTCCACCTACCTGCCCGAGTCGGAACTATCACGTATCAACGCCAGCAAAAGCATTGCCTGGCTTCCCGTAAGCCCGTCACTGATGGAGGTGTTATTGGCAGCCCGGCAGATAAGCCGGAAGACCCGGGGCGCGTTTGACGTAACCGTTGCCCCGCTAATCGGGTTGTGGGGTTTCGGACCGGGACAGGACTTTACAGTTCCGAGTGAGGATCAGATCACCCGTGCCCTACACCTGGTCAGCCATGAAAAACTGCAACTGGACGCAGCCGCATCCCGCCTGAAAAAAGCCCACGGCGATATGTCCCTGGAACTCTCCGCCATCGCAAAAGGCCATGCCGTGGACCAGCTTGCCGATTACCTGGAACAACTGCATGTAGCCAACTATCTGGTGGAAATCGGCGGCGAAATCCGCGCCCGCGGCGTCAATGACAAACAACAACCCTGGCAAATCGGGATAGAACAACCCCTGCCCAGCCGCCGCGCAGTGCGACAAATCATCCACCTGGATAACATGGCCATGGCAACCTCCGGCGATTACCGGAATTTCTTTGAGCAGAACGGACACCGCTACTCCCACACCATAGACCCCCGCAATGGCCACCCGGTCACCCACAACCTCGCCTCGGTAACGGTACTACACCCCTCCACCATGCACGCCGACGCCTGGGCCACCGCCCTGCTGGTACTGGGGCCGAAGGCCGGTTATGCGCTGGCTGTGGAGAACGGGCTGGCTGCGTATTTTGTTGTTCGCTACGGCACGGGTTTCAAAGAGAAATCCACTCCGGGGTTTCAACGTCACCAGATTAAGGCATATAATTAGTGAATGGCACACTTATCACCAACCACAACGATTCTAAAAAGCGAAGTCATTGAAGCACTTCGTTTACAGGGATTTACGTTTAGAGATGATGCTTTCCACATCCCGAAATACGATAAGTCAAATATAAGGGATATTCATACAATCTCCAGAGCGGAAAGGATTACTGAGCATATTAATTTCATAGAATATTTCACCCCGAAGGCCAAACAATTCATGCTGGACGATTCGGAGTTGGAAATAGCAAAAATCAGTCCCCGCCTAATCGCAGTACAATCCAAATCGGAACACGAAAAATTATTCCGTTGGTGGAATTTCACTTGGTGGAGTCTGCCTTATGAAAGAGCGTATGGAAGGCAAATGCGTTTTATCGTCTGGGATGATTACCATGATGCTCCCATCGGCCTTATCGGATTGCAGAGTCCAATTTTAAGCTGGAATGTCAGGGATAATTATCTTGGTATTACTAAAGATATGAGAGATTTCTGGGTAAACCAGTCTATGAATGCCCAACGCCTTGGAGCCTTGCCGCCGTATAACAGATTTTTGGGAGGGAAACTCGTTGCCCTGCTCTTGACGTGTGACGAAATACGGATAGAATTTCATGAAAAATATAAAAACTACGAAACTTTGTTGAAGAAGAGAAACATTCCCGCCAACCTGCTTTTTGTTACAACGACAGGCGCCTACGGCAAAAGCAGTGTCTATAACCGACTGAGGTTTAATGGCAGGAGAGTTTGCGATTTTATCGGTTACACACACGGGAGTGGTTCATTTCATATCCCAAACACTCTGTACGAGGGGTTCGTAAACTATCTCAGGGAAAATGATATCAAAGCGGGCAGATCCTTTGGAAACGGTCCGTCGGTCAAACTGAAAATCATCGACCGTACTATGGGCCAGCTAGGTTTTAAAAATGGGGTGGGGCACGGTATCAAACGAGCAGTTTACCTTTTCCCCTTTGCTCAAAACATCAAGGCCGTTATCCATCAGGAAGAAGCGCCACTGTGGGAAAAGCGCGACGTGGAGAGTCTGACAAAATACTGGAAGGAACGCTGGGCAATAAAGCGGACAGATGGTTATCCAAAAGAAAAGTTGGTGTTTTCAAAAGAAAAATTCCTCTGCGATATAGCTGAAGACTTAAAGCGAAGTAAAAATCTGGTCGCAGGCGCTAAACCATGACGGAACAGCATAAGGACTATGCTTACCTCCCGGAAGATCTTTTGCTGCAAATGCTGGAGAAAACGCCAGCAACGGCGAAGCAACTGGCGGCAACTGTCGAATTAAATGACGAGCAGGCAGATAAAGCCAGGGAAATCCTGCATGAGCAGGAGATTATACAAACCTGTCCTGATGGAGAATATACGTCGTCGATCATGGCGGCGGATGGGGCTAACATCATAGAGCACAAAACCAGCGCGGATATATTGCTGGTACTCGCCGTGGGCGTTGATGGTCTTTCCAACGAAGAATCTACTGCGTGGCCGGCAGATGCAAGACAGTATCAGCAATGGCAGGCCGTATTGCCGCACCATGTTGCCAATACGAGGTTATCACAAGGGATCATGTTTTTAATGGAACTCAGCATTCTTGCTGAGAATGATCGGGAAATAAGGATCATGGACGGTTCCCACATAACGACTATCCTTAAACTCAACAGTCTGTTGGGTGCCAATGATGTTGACGCGGCCGCTCAACCATACGTTCAGTCTCTCTCTGATTTTCTGCACGAAAACTATAAGAAGGTTATCCCAGATATTCCTGATATTATCCGCAACGCATTTTCGGACAACACCGTTATAGGGCTTACCAAGTATTCTTCTTCCCGTGAAATTATTGACACTGTTTTGCATAAGTTGGACATCAAGGCTGACGATAAAGTGTTTATGTCTATGATCTTGAAAGAAAATGAATACACCAAGCCACTTTCCGTCGGACAATGCAATAAAGACAAGGAAATGTGGAAACGAATACATATGATCTGCAATCTCGAAATAGACGGTGTTGATAAAAACGACCTTAACCAGAGATTGGAAGATGCAATCACACCTTTCAAGATTACCGACGAGCACGACTCCGAATTATATTTTTGCTATTACAAGCCAAATTCATTTTCTTCAGCCTTCAGGCTTGAAATCAAAAAAGATCTGGCTGAGGATACAGAAAGACTGGAAAAATATTTCCGCAGTTTGGAGCGGCAGATCATTTCTCCGGAAATCAGGGAACCATATCCACAATACCTGGCCGACGTAATAGCCAAAAATATTTCTTTTGGAATGGAAGCCGTGAACCAGGCCATCAGTAATGATCCTGTGCTAAATCAACAAAAATACTTTGAACTGATTTTCCCCTACCGCACCAACTAACTTTCAGGACCCTGAGCAATATGAATATTCTCGACCTTCTTGCTTCTGACGATCAAGCACTTGGAGTGGTTGGTTCTCCAAGCAGTTCCTTCGAGGCCATCGTTGATATCAAGGAAGTAAGTGAAACAAGCAAGCTGCTTGGAGAATTAGTGTGCTTTCATGTAAAAGAAGGTGAGAACACAGTGCTTGTGCTGGGACAAATTACCGAGATCGAGACCAAAAACAGGTGGCATGAAGAACCCTCATTCAAGGGGATCATCAAGCGGCACGGGAAACTGCCAAACCTGAGCGGCGTTGCTGATAACCGTATTGCCAAAATCAATGTTCAATCCAGCTTCATTCTAACCAGTGACAAATCAGAGGCCCATAAACTGGCAAACTCCCCGTCAACGGGTGTGCCGGTAAAGCAAATCACCAATGACGTCATGCAGGGGTTAATGCAGCAATATGAAGGACAACTTGTCTGCCTCGGGAAAGCCTATGATACGGACGTAAATGTCCCATTCTGGTTCAAGCATTTTGGCAAACCTGATGAAGGTGGTGGGGGAGATGCTTACCATATCGGCGTTTTTGGACGAACCGGCTCCGGAAAAACAACGACTGCCGCCAATATGATTCTGGGCTACGCACAACACAGTGGCAAGATGAGCATCCTGATACTTGACCCTCAGGAGCAGTTTTATGAAGACAATAATGTTTTGCCCGATGAGATCAAGTTCAAGCAGGAAATCCAAGACAAGGGAATGCAATATGAAAAATACAAAGTCCCGGAACAAGTTGCTCTGCCCGATAATGCGAAATTATTCAGTGAGCTTCTCCTGAATTATGGATTTATCAAATATGCTTTCGATATTTTAACCGAGCAAAAACTTGGGGAGATGAGAGAGGCGATTGAAAGATATGTAGACACCCGTATTGAAAGTAGTCATTTAAGAATAGCTTCTGACCCTGACAAACTCTTTTTGCAATTAATGAATTATTTTCTCAATGACGATGGAGAGAATGACAGAGAGCCTTTGAAAAGAGTGTACAGCGCGAAAAACAAAATTGAGGAAATCAAAGATAATATACGAGATACATTAAAATCCGAATCGCGCGCGAGAAAAATCTGGAGTAATGTTTCTTCTCTATTCTCAGAAGCCGGGAAAATCCCCCTCAGAACAATAGTTAACAATGTCGTCGAGCAATCCGGCAATACTGTTGTTTTAAATATCTCCGGGAGAGGGGCATTACGGGGAATGGATGATTTGCAAACTTTGTATGTAAAAATCATCGAAGATGCTATCAAAGAAAAAGGGGCGAAATTATATGCAAATGGTGAACAGGCAAATTGCCTGGTCGTTATGGACGAGGCACACCGATTTATCAGCACATACAATTACGATCAGGAAATCAAAGATCTGACCACCAGCATCATTGATGCCGTTCGCACGACACGCAAATACGGCATAGGCTATATGTTCATTACCCAGACCATCGATTCCCTGCACGAAGAGATCAGGCGACAGATCAGAATATTCGCTTTTGGCTATGGCCTGACCAGCGGTTCTGAATTCAACAAAATTAAGGACACCATCAACGACGACACCGGCGCAAAGTTCTATCGCTCATTCATCGACCCATCAAGCAACAAGAAATTCCCTTTCATGTTCTATGGGCCAATTTCACCGCTCTCTTTTACCGGTGCTCCTTTATTCCTGGAGATGGATGGGCTTATTTCTGATTTTCACCAGTAAGTAAAATTTTTTCCATGAGAGCGCTGGCGATAGAGTGAACCCAAATATCATTAAAACCCACTAAGTCAGGAATGAACAATGCTATACGAGCTAAATACTGCTGAAATCGAATCAAGTACACAAGTGGTGATTACAACGCCCGCAAAATACGGCCTTAAAGAAGAAGACATTGAGAATTTCTTAAAATCCCGCTTGAGTGAAATTGTCTCAGAAGATCAACTCATGTTGATTGGACAACAACGAAAGAGGCAAGAAGAAGCTGACTTGCTTGCTCTCGATAAGGATGGAATTCTTTACATTTTCGAACTTAAGAGATGGAAATCCGAACAAGAGAATATTCTCCAGGTAATGAGATACGGACAGATTTTTGGAAGATACACTTATGAAGAATTGGAACACCTGGCAAAACGGCAGAAAAAGATCGGCGGTTCTCTTAAAGAGAAACATAGAGAATATTTTGGTCTTAATGGGGAATTAGCAGATTCGGTTTTTAATAAAGATCAGGTTTTTGTACTGGTCACAAACGGCATGGATAAAGATACTATTTCTGCTATCAATTTCTGGTCTCAAAAGGGCGTAAAGATCGAATGTTCTCCCTACCGAATCTATGATATAGGTGGGAAGCCATATATCCAGTTTGACACTTACAATCCGGATGATGAGGTTCTTCCCGAGGAAAATACCGGCTTTTTCGTCGTCAATACAAATAAAACATGGGATCCGGATGCTTGGAAATATATGCTAAAAACAAGCAAAGCATCCGCTTACGGTAATCGAAAATACTCTGTATGTCGGATAACAAAAGGTTCCCATGTATATCTTTATCATACCGGTGTCGGTGTTATTGCCAGTGGTATTGCAACATCTAATTATTCGGCAATGGCCTGTGGAGATGATGAAAACGAAGAATTTTATATCCCACTAAAATTTCGCTGGGCCTTGTCTGATGAAGGTCAGTGGAATGATAGAGCGCCAAAAGCGTGGGAAATTAATAAGGGATGGAATTCCAGCTATAGATTTAGGCAGACAGTGTGGGCAATCACTCAAGATATGGCCAGAGAGATCGATTCCATCGCCAGAGATAAGGGGATATCTATTGGATAAACCTTCTTTAAGTGTCGGCGTCCCGCAACAAGTCATGCACAATCCTTGAACGGTTTCCTGAATTGACCTTCTGTCGCCAATATCTTCCGTATTTCCGTCAACAACCCAATCCCACTCACTCGAAATCTAATCTGTAAAACAAAAGACGGGCTAACAGATCAAATTTTGATTTATTGCTCAGATTTTGCAAAAGCGTTGATAAACTCACCTCCGTCGCGTCAACTATGAATAAATTGGCATCTGTTTCAGCAACTTTTTCCATGGCCTTCGCCACAGAATACAGATAAATCAGTCTTTCAGGACGCAGCTTCATTCACATCAATCACATCACGGCCTGTCATACCGATATATGGCGCTGAAGCAAGCAGGTGCTTGTCATTGCTGTAGATTTCCGTGACATCTGAAACCTTAGCCGATAGCAGGTGAACCGCATCACCTGTTCGCAGGAATGCGTGTTGTGTGCGTATTCCGGTTGAACGTGAACGCGGATTCTGGTTCATCGTGAACACCGATTCTGGTTGAACGTGAACACCTATTCCGGTTCATCGTGAACACGGATTCCGGTTGAAGGTGAACACGTTTCGGGCGTTTCCGGAATCGGTGTTCATGTTCCCGGAATAGCCGTTCACGTTGCACCGGAATCACTCCCCACGCGTGGGACTTGTAACCCAGTGGTAGGTTATCTCCATTTTGGAGGAGCCCACCATGCCAACCCAGCGAGTGACCATGCGTAAACTACGAGAGACCTTACGGCTCCGGCTACAAGCCGGCCTGTCCATCCGCGCCATTAGCCGCAGCACCAAGCTCAGTGTCGGCAGCGTACAGAAACTCATCAGCCGGGCTGAGGCATTGCACCTGGTCTGGCCGTTGCCGGGGGAACTGGACGAGGCCCGGTTGGCCGCGTTGTTCTACCCCGGCGCCGATACCGGTACGGGCGCGCGCTGCCAGGCACCGGACTGGGCGGCGGTCCACGACGAGATGAAGCGGCCGCACACGACCCGGCAACTGGTGTGGGAGGAATACACCCGGCGCTACCCGAACCGGTGTTACAGCTACTCCCAGTTCTGCGACCGCTACCGGCACTGGCTCAGCCAGCAGCAACGCACCCTGCGCCAGACGCACAAAGCCGGGGAGAAGTGCTTCGTCGATTACGGCGGCGATACCGTGCCCATCATCGATGCCGGCACCGGGGAGGCACACCCGGCGCAGCTCTTTGTCGCGGTGCTCGGCGCCTCAGACTATACCTTCGCCGAGGCCACCTGGACCCAATCGCTCCCCGACTGGCTGGGCAGCCATACCCGCGCCATGACCTTCTTTGGCGGAGTCCCCGCACTCATCGTCCCCGATAACCTGCGCAGCGGCGTCAGCCGCGCCTGCCGCTACGACCCCGATATCAACCCCAGCTACCAGCAATGGGCCGAGCACTACCAAACCGCCATCCTCCCCGCACGCCCCTATAAACCGCGCGATAAAGCCAAGGCCGAGCAAGGCGTGTTGCTGGTGCAGCGTTGGATCCTGGCCCGCCTGCGACATCACCAGTTCTTCGACCTTGATGAGCTCAACCGCCATATCGCCACCCTGCTGACCGACCTCAACAATCGCCCCTTCAAACGCCGGCCCGGCAGCCGACGCACGGCCTTTGACGCCCTCGATAAACCCGCCTTAAAGCCCTTGCCCGCCCATCCCTATGAGCATGTTCACATCCAATCGGCCACCGTCCATATCGACTACCACGTCCAATACCAGCAGCGCTATTACTCCGTACCGCACCAGTATGTGGGCGAACGGGTTGAGTTACACGCCTCCAACACCTTGATTGAACTCTACTTCCGCCAACGTTGCGTCGCCACCCATCCGCGCCAGGACGGGTACGGCTTCACCACCCACCCGGCTCACATGCCCGCACACCACCGGGCACAGCAACAGTGGTCGCCCGCGCGCCTCCAACGCTGGGCCACGCAACTCGGCCCGGACGTGCACGCCTGGGTCAGCCGGCAACTCAAAAGCCGGGACCATCCGGAACAGGGCTATCGCACCTGCCTGGGGCTGCTCGGACTCAGCAAACGCTACCCCAACCACCGCCTCAATGCCGCCTGCCGACGCGCCAACCAGGCCGGCTTGGTGCGCCTCAAACAGGTGAAACACCTCCTGCAGTCAAACCAGGACCGGGTGGCTGATGCCCCCAACACAGAGTCCACCCCACCGCTGCCCCAGGACCATGAGAATATCCGCGGGCCGCACCACTTCAACTAACCGGAGAGAGAACCATGACCGCAACCGCCCACACACTCACCCGCCTGCGCGACCTGCGCCTGTCCGGCATGGCACAGGCCCTCACCCAACAAACCGAACAACCCGCCACCTATGAGGCCCTCCCGTTCCTCGACCGACTCGCCCTCCTGGTCGAGTCCGAATGCCTGCAACGGGAACAACGCAAACAGCACCGCCTGATCCACCAAGCGCACTTCAAACTGCGCGCCACCCTCCAGGCTATCGATTATGAACATCCCCGCAACCTGCAACAGGCGCAGGTGGCCACCCTGGCTCAGGGTGAGTGGCTGCAACGCACCCATAACCTGCTCATCACCGGCCCCTGCGGCGCAGGTAAAACCTTTATCGCCTGTGCCCTGGGACACCAAGCCTGCCTGCAGGGAGCCTCCACCCGTTATTACCGCCTCCCTCGCCTGTTCCTCACCCTCACCCAGGCCAAGGCCGACGGTAGCTACCACAAACGCCTGGGCCAACTCGCCAACACCCGACTGCTCATCCTCGATGACTGGGGCATGGAACCCCTCAACACCGCACAACGCCATGACCTCATGCACCTCATGGATGACCGCTATCAGGCCACCTCGACGATGATAGTCAGTCAACTGCCCGTCGACCAATGGTATGCCGTTATCGGTGATAATACCCTCGCCGATGCTATCCTCGACCGACTTATCCATAATGCCTACCGACTGACCTTGAAGGGGGAATCTATGCGCAAAAAACAACGAATGGTTGACTCATCGTGAACACTTGAGGTAAAAATTAACCACACGCCACGCGTTGCGTGACCCAGTGTTCACAATGAACCGGAACAGGTGTTCACGTTCGAACGGAATCCGTGTTCACGTTCGCCGGAATACGCAGTTGTGACAAGCTGGAGAATGTGTCGGTTACTGCGTTTATGATAGTTGATGACAGTGGCAACCACTCCCACAGTCTTAACGATTCGTCCACACTCAGTTGTCGCAAGGTGATATTCAACTGCTCTTGTGTAAGTTCTCCTTCACGCAATTTACGGTGAAGGGCAGCATGAAGCTCCAACCGGCCGTAAATGGAACATGTAATGCGTTCATGCTGATAAGCGAGTGCCCTCACTTTTTCCCAACCGTGCTCCTTTACGTAGCATTTCAATATATAAGCAGTATCGAAATAAGTCACGAACGGTCACGATCTTCAGAAATATACACCGCCGCATCACCAGAGATTTCAGGCAAAGCATCGAATTCAGGAAGTGTCTGACGGTCGCGAAATGACTGGTTCAGACTGCTCTCATTAAACGGTATCAAAGAAGCCATGGGGCGACCTCGTTCAGTGATGACAACACTCTCGCCGCGCGAGGCTTTGCGCACCCATTCGCCGGTTTTGATGTGAAGATCACGAATCCTGATTTGTTTCATGTGCACAAATGTGTCACATCTGGCAATTTATGTCAAGGACTGCATCCCGAGTTCACCGTTGTGACAATTAATCGCGCAATAAGTCTCCGAGTCCCTGGACCGTCTCCTGGATTGACCGTCTGGCGCTAACTTCTTCTGTATTTCCGTCAACAACCCAATCCCACTCATTCGGGAATCTAATTTCCAGAACCCAAGAAACGCGCGCTAATACGTCAAACTTTTGTTTATTGGGTAGATTCACGTTCAAGTACCATCCATAGGGCAACTCTGCATAGTTATTTCTGTCCTCTGCAAGATGCTCACTATCAATAAATAACTCTTTCGGTGAAGAAGCCAGATATTTTCTTTTTTTACTGAAGGCGAGCTCCATTTTTTCTCTTCTGTTGATTAAAGAACCTCTTCCGTCACTCACCATCTGTGTAACCAACCAAATAAAACCGTCTTTTGCATTAGTGAATTCTTTTTCTTTTCCTTTAAAAATCGCTCTGTTATGTGTTCTTCCCCTGGTAACTCCTTTTTTAGACCTCTCCCAACCCGGAAACCTTTTATCTAATTCCTGGATAACCATTTCCTCATGCTGACAGGCATTTTTATCCCTGACATTCTTTAATATCCTCACTAACGCATCCCTTGGTTCAGAGGAGATCATTCGTGTGAATTTTTCAATATCCATTGAATTATGCCGAGAACTGGAGCTTGACGCCGCAAACAGCTGATACTTTTGCCAGTGTGTCGATGCGCGGATTTCTTTGGCCCGACAAGGCGCGAGAGATCGCTACGCGGTCCAGCTTGGCCTGGCGCGCAATTCTGGGAAGGCCACCTTGTGCCTCTGCGACGTTGCGAAAGGCTTTCATCAACAATCTCGGATCGTCCCCCATTTCTTCAATGGCGGCGTTCAGATAAGCGACGATATCTTCCTGCGGTCTGAGATAATTACTCGCTTTATGTTTTGTTATGGGCATTTGTCTTCTCCTGTTTACAGGCCTCCCAATGAGCAAAGTACAACCTATATCCTGGACCGAAGTGGACCCTAAGCTCACGCACACCTTTCCCCAAACGTTTGTAGTCGCCAAAATTACCAAACTCCAGTCTGTCTACGCGTGTCTGAAAATGAGTGGTCCGGCCGCGTATAAATTGTTCGTGACCAACATCATCGATCCTTGAAAAAAACTGGCAGGCGCGATACGCCACCTACCGATGACACCAGAACACTTCTGAAGGCTCCACGTTAGTGTCCTTGCGCCTAAAGCTATAGTACAGTCCTGTTCCATCAGGTTTGACCACAAAAGAATAGTCATATCCACTGTTACTAGAAAGGCCCCAGTTCCATCGCCTATCAATTCCATCCAATCTATATATCATTTGAAAATCAGGATCTATGTCAACGTCATTAATCCATATTTTCCCCTTCTGCTGTACAGAAGATAATCTCCCCTTCTCATATACCACAGCCGTCAATATGTAATTATCCCTCTTGACATAGTCTTTACACCACCACGTTTCAGCAAATTTCGATTCTGTATGACTCTGCTGTTCTTCCTTGATGCTATCGTAATAGCCTTCACCTGCACAAACGGAAGGTAGTAGCAGAGCCAACATTCCAGTTATCCGAAGCTTGGATTGATTTAACATATTCACCTCAACGGTTATCCAGTTTGCCGAATTTAACAATAATAGAAGACACCATCAACGATCACATCGGTGCGAAATTCTATCGCTCATTCATTGAAACACCAAGTATTTCAAGGATGTTATCCATATAACCCCCTTCACGATATCATTCAGGGAAAAGCATACATAAGTAAAATTTCTTCCAGTCTCTAACTATTCTTTAACTTCTGAGGTAGCGGGCATTTCGCCCTCTACCTCGACCCGGGCAAGAAAGAAAACTGTCCGGTATGAAGTGGCTCAAGAAGGACCAAATGAACCAATTGCCAGGACTGATTTGTGGATAGACATCAAGCTGCCTTCTTCCGCCTATGCAAGTTTCGTTTCCGATGGCCATGATCAACCCGATACATAGTTATGATTGTACCCTCCTCAATAATCACTTTGTAATCCTTGAGTTTTTCCAATTTCTGTATTTCTTTTTTGCGTTTGGCTATTTCATCCGCAACTCCTCTACGAGTTAGGAGATAGGCATCTGGGGCAACCTGTGTAGCCGTATTAAGGATTAAACGAAGGTCACTGTCACATAATCCGCGTTGGCGCATCCGTGTTTCGGCATGATTGGTAAGAATATGACTAAGCATTTGTGCAAATCTCCTCGAGTTATTGTCAAATCTGGTGTATGGCATCATAGTCAGGCGGCCCGTTTGTGTTGCTCAAGGGTCTCTTCTCTCACGCCGTCAATAAACGTCACATTCTCAATCACATCGGCCAGGTGCTTAAACCCCCGCATCCGGCGCCAATTCTTCTCCGCACATAACCCCAGCTTGTAGACCATGGTTAGCAGGCTGGTGCGGCTGACGCAGCCCCGCGTCCTGGCAGTGCGTAACCGTACCGTCGCAAACGTCGACTCAATCGGATTGGTCGTCCGGATCGACTGCCAGTGTGCCGCCGGGAAGTCATAGAAGGCCAATAATGAATCCCGATCTGCGTCCAAGCAGGCGGCGGCCTTGGGATACTTGTCTTCGTAGGTGCGGAGAAACCGGTCCAACGCCCGGCTCGCCGCGGCCCGGCTCTCGGCCATCCAGATAGCCTGTAACCCCTGCTTGGCTTTGGCCTGGACCCCCTTGGGCAATTTGTTCAAGACATTGGCCATCTTGTGCACCCAGCAGCGCTGTGTGCGGGTCGTGGGATACACCTCCGCCAACGCCGCCCAGAACCCCAACGCCCCATCGCCAATGGCCAGCGACGGCGGCGCGAAACCCCGAGACTGCAAATTCACCAGCAACTCGCACCAGCTCTGTTTGGACTCCCGGTAGCCGTCCTCCACCGCCAATAACGCCTTCCTGCCCCACTCATCCACCCCGACCATCACCAGCAAACACTGCCGGGCCTCATCACCCCGCACGGTGAAGTAAATCCCGTCCACCCACACGTACACGTAACGCTGTCTATGAAAATCCCGACTGCACCAGGTTCGGTACTCCTCCTCCCACACCCGCTTCAACCGACTCACCGTCGCCGCCGAGAGACCTCGCGCCTGCGCCCCCAACAACGCCGCCAGCGCAGCCTGCATGTCCCCCGTCGAGACGCCCTTCAAATACAACCACGGCAGCACACTCTCGACACTCGCCGTGCGCTTGATATACGGCGGCAGCAAGGCAGAGCTAAAATGCCGGCCCCGGCCACCCCGGTCCCGCGTCTTCGGCACCCGTATCGGTACCTCCCCCAACCCGGTCGTCACCGTGCGCGCCGGTAAATACCCGTTCCGGACAATGGACCGGCGACCCGCTGCATCGCACTCGCCCGCATGCTCAGACAAATACGTCGCCAACTCCGCCTCCACGGCACTGTGCAACAGCGCCCGGGCACCGTCGCGTAATAAACTCTCCAACGGTGTCCATGCCTCGACTCGCTTTTCCAGGGAAATTACCGTATCGTTCTTCATGGTGGTGTACTCCTCTCATGTTGTTGGTTGTCTTCGAAAAAACACCATTTTACAACATCGGGTGCACCACCTCACTACGCAGCCCATACACCAGAAATGAGCATAACTCAATCTCCTCCTCGTAAGTATGGTTAAAGTTGGTTAATTTGTGAAAAGATCAGCCCAAAGCCTTTCCTGTTCTTCCAGCTTTCTCCGCTCGTCATCAGGAATCTTTTCCATAATCCATTCAATTCGCTCATCTTTTGCATCATCTCTCTTAAGTTCATCAGGGATGTCCGAAATTTTTACGTATCCATATGCCAATGCATGTTTCGCCTGAGCCTTTCCTTCCGTAATACTTTCAATTTCTGACTTGCAGATGGTGTAAGCAGGCATCTTCCCTTCCGCCCTGTAGAAAAACTCATCGCTATCCGGAGAATCAAGCTCCAGGATATTATTCTCGCTGACATCTGCTACGAGTTTTTTCAGGTACTCGGAGAAGGGATTTTTCCGCCATGGTACATAATCAAGCTCATCAGCTCTCCCCCCAAATTTTTCGCCAAAAAGGTCAATGTTATCGATAGAGTCTTCCTCCTCAAGTATCCCAAACTCTTTAATCTCAGCAGAACCCACACAGTAAGCTGGATGTCCGCCAGTTCTTCCCCACTCCATTGCAATGTCAGCTGCTTTCTCTATCTGAGATAGTTGTTCCTTGCGCCAAGCAAGGCTTCCCTCCGCCAACAGTGTGAAGAACAGGGGAGCCATTTCAACAAGAGACTGATATGAAACATTGTAACGGTGTTCTACAATCGCGAAAGCAAGGGCAACATTGGTATCAATATAGGTCCTGAATTTTCGATTAGTCGCACCAAAGTGAGACCCCTCTTGAGGAGGCATGGCCAGATCTTCCGGCTTAATTTGCAGAGCCGCAGCAAGTCTGTTAGCTGTATTTGCACGAATATTGTTACCTTTACCATTTTCAATACGACTGATTGTTTTTTTGCCAACACGCGATTTTTGGGCCAGTGCATCTTGTGATAAACGTGCACGCTGCCGATGAAATTTTAGAGTTTCAGGTTGGATTGTATTTTTCATAAGATTTACCCTACGGGTTAGTTATTCAAATTTGATGATGAAATTTTATAACTACAGATACTGGGTGTAAATAGAAATTAAAACGTAATATTAAACCAAAATAAGGTATTATTTTTAATTGAATAAATTTTAAAGTCTCAAAATGCGTCATATGTCGTGTATGTATCCTGTCGTGAAATAGTTCGATATGCGTCATGTTACATTTGGGGTCATTTTCAGATATGCGGAATATTGCAGACGATACATAAAATTCAGTACTCACCGAATTCTTATAAGGCTTGTGCTGGTTTCCTCCGAAATCTAACTCGGCTGCGGCAAGAAGTTTGCCAATCCCTTCATCCAGGCAGTGCTATAATTACAATTGTTTTCAACCAAAATGCGAAACGATCAATGCACCATCTGACTGCAGACGAGATTCTGGCAGATCTGGAATACTTCCCCAGGACGATGTGCCTGCCTTTGCGTTATAACAACCTGGGCAGTCCTTATGTGGCCTTTGATGTTCGTCCGGAAGTGGTCGGCGCCCTGATCAAACACCCTGTAATTAATGCTTTTCGGCGCGTGGTGCTTGACCCGGTGCGGGGTTTTATTCTGCTGGTGTCGCCCAGCGCTGAGCATGAATCGCTGGCGGCGCATATTTCTGATGTGGTCCGCATTGCGGCCTCAGCGCTGGATCTGGATAGTGAAGACCTGCGTGCGACGCGGTGGCGGCGGCGGGGTGATCAGGAAAATACCGGGATAGAACCGGATTCGTGTTTTTATCTGGGTGAGAATGCGGTGAATTATCTTAAGGCCATGGAGGGTGGTCAGAGTGAGGAGTTTATCGATGCACATCCTCCAGACCTGGTTGTAGAAGTCACCGTCAGCCATTTTGACGAAGAAAAGCAGTTGGCTTACCAGGAACGGGGCGTGCCCGAATACTGGCAGATAAAAGCTCGCGGCAACACCTTCCCACAAGTGGATTTTGTTGGCTTGCAAACGACGGAAAGCCGTAAGCTGTTATCCGTCTCCAGCGTGCTTCCAGGGCTAACAGTAGCGGCTGTGCAGGACTGCTTGCAGGCAAGACGCCGGGCGCGGCCTCGGGATTATGCTTTGGCTATTCAGCAAACGTTATCCGAACATGGCGTAATTCCTGTTGTCAGCGATGGTCAGAACGCCTCTCAATAACGAATACGAAACCTATCAAAGCGCTGTAACTCCACTTCTTCCCATTCAAGCTTAAGCACCGTTGCCATGGCGGGGCCGCGGGTCAGCCATGCGCGCAGGGTTTCCAGCATTGCTTCGTCTCCTGTTGCCTGTCCTTCAACACGACCATCCGGTCGATTCCTGACCCATCCGGTAAGACCCAGCAACTCGGCCTGTTGTTGGGTTGATTGACGGAAAAATACGCCCTGTACCAGGCCGCTTACTTTGAAAGAACAGGTTTTTTGCATGGCAATTGGTGTAATATATAAAAGCTGTTAATTGCGAGGTTTGCCGGTATTGCTTGCATCGGATAATGATGTAATAGATGCCCTTGAGGATGTAACCGGACACATTACCAGAATTTACGATGAAACAGCCGATTTGCACGATCATCGCCGGGCCTAACGGGGCGGGGAAAACTACTTTTGCGTTGGAGTATCTGCCGCTGGTCGATTGCCGTGTCTTCCATAATGCAGACATGATTGCTGCCGGGTTGGCGCCGTTCAGTGTGGAGAAAAAACAGCTTGAAGCAGGCAAGCTGTTTCTGCGTGAAATTGAGCAGTCTATTGAAGCAAGAGAAAATTTCGCCTTTGAAACAACTCTCTCCGGTAAATCCCATCTATCGAAAGTGCGCCGTATGCTGACAGAAGGGTGGCGCGTCAGTCTCATTTATCTCTGGCTTCCCGGTGTAGAAGCGTCATTAAGCCGAGTCCGGAAACGCGTGCTGCAAGGAGGGCACAATATTCCTGAAAAGGACATTCGCAGGCGCTACGATAAATCCCTGAAAAACCTGCTTTCCCATTACGCGCCGTTGTGCACTGAAACAGAATGTTTTGACAATTCGACGAGGCCCAGGCGGCTGATTTTCCGGCAGGCAGGAAAAGATGTTAAGGTGGCAAACAACGAACTGTTTGACGTGATAAGAGGACAGGCCGACATGAGTGAACAAACAGCAGTGAAGGAACAACGTGAAGTCTATGAACTGGATGACGCCGTTTATGAGCTACCGGCTAAACGTAATGCAGAAGACGTGGACTCGGAATTCATCGGGCAGGTTCTGGACTATGCCGTGGCCAAGGAGCTGGACCGAAAACGCCGGCTTGGCTTTGATGCGATCATCGTGGAAAACAACATGGTAGTGGAGCTCCATCCTGACGGCAGCAAGACGGTGATTGGCCCTGTTGGGTGAATATTTCAGGGGACGGACTGAAGTCTGTACCCGGTGAGTCCGGAAGCCACATGCTCCTGGGCAACCACCCAGGAAGCAGCGTTGTTACTCATAGGAACCTCTAATTTTAGAGGCGCCCTCATCCCAATTGCTTAATCAGAATTTTGGAATTACGCCGATAGTTGTACAAGTCCTGCCTGGCCATGGGCAGGTCTTCCAGTGTGGCCTCCCGGAAACCCCGTTCCAGGAACCAGTGTTGCGCCTGGGTGGTCAGTACGAACACGCGCTGCAGGTCTTGAAGTTTTGCCTCCCGCTCCACTTCGTCCAGTAGCCGGTTGCCGTGGCCGGCATCCTGGTAATCCGGATGTACCACCAGGCCGGCGATTTCTCCCATCCTGTCTTCAGGATAGGGATACAGGCCGACGCAGCCGATGATGACGCCGTCCCGGGTCAGGATGGTGAAACGGTCCGCTTCCAGTTCCAGTTTCTCCCTGGAACGTTTCACCAGCGCGCCTTGCTGTTCATGGGGTTCGAGCAGGTCCAGTATGCCGCCTATATCGTTACCCTCGGCTTGACGCGTCACGTCATACGGGGATGAGGTAATCATCAACCCGGAACCGTCCCGGGTGAACAGTTCATTCAGGATGGCGCCGTCCTCTTCCCGGTTCAGCAGGTGTACCCGATCGACACCGTTAATACTGGCTTCCAGCGCGTGTTTCAGGTACTGATAACTGCCTGAGTCTTCGGCCACCTGGCCCAGCAGTTCCTGTGCCTGATCCTGGTGCAACTGGCTGGCCCTGCGCCCGCCGGCCAGCGCGGACATGATATCCGCTTCCACCAGGTACACCAGTTTATCTGCCTGCAGGGCCATGGCCACGTCCGCCGCCAATGCCGGCGCAGACAGGTTATAAGCCTCCCCGGTTACCGAATAGCCCAGTGGGGGCAGGACGACGATTTCACCGTCATTCAGTTTGGCGGTCAGGGCATCGGTGTCAACGCAACGGGTTTTTCCGGTCAGTTCATAGTCCGTGCCACCGATCACGCCCAGGGGTTTTGCGGAGACGTAATTGCCCGTGTTCACCCTGATTGCGGCGTTGGACATGGGGGTGTTGCCAAGACCCATGGAGAGTCTGGCCTGGACCTCCAGCAGCAGTCGCCCCAGCACCTCCTTGACCGTATCCATGGTCTTTGCATCGGTGACCCGGACCCCGTCATGGTACCTGGAGGCCAGCTTTTTGTCGTCGAGACTGGCCTCAATCAGCGCGCGCGCGCCGAATACCAGCGTTAACCTCACCCCCAGGCTGCTGAGCAGGGCCAGGTCGTGCACCAGGGCGGTAAAGCCGTCGCTGCTCAGCACATGTTCGCTGACCTGGATGACGAAGGTCCTGTCGCGGTGGATGCGGATATAGGGCGATGCGGACCGGAACCAGTTTACGAATTGGGCTTTGTTCATATTCTCATGTTGAACCATATCAGCGGATATCCATGCCCTGCTCACGCACAGAAATGCAGGATCATTTTTTCCAGTAACTCCTGCATGGGCCGTATCCGTTTCTGCTCAATGTATTCATTGGCCTGGTGCGCCTGGTCGATATCTCCCGGTCCCAGCACCACGGTATCCATCCCCATGGAATTCAGGTATGGCCCTTCCGTACCGAAATTAACCGTTCCTGCATTATGGCCGGTGAGCTTTTCCGCGACTTTGACCAGTTCGCTGCCGGGGTCGGTTTCCATGGCCGGCATCCCGGGAATGACCTCGTCAAACTCAACGCTCAGGCCACTGCCGGCAACAGCCTGTGCCACCGTCCGGCGCAAGTGGCCGCGTACTTCGTCAACCTGCATGCCGGGCAGTAGCCGGAGGTCGATCTTCAACTCACATTCAGCGCAAATGCGGTTGGGGCTGTCGCCGCCCTGAATCGTGCCGAAGTTCATGGTTGGCACCGGCACGTCGAATTTGTCATTGGAGAACTGCTCCTGTATGGCCGCGCGCCACTGCAGCAATGACTTCATGACCTCATACATGCCTTCCATGGCGCTGTTGCCCAGGGCCGGGTTGCTGGCGTGTCCGGCCTGCCCCTTGAGGGTGATGGTCTCGATCATCACCCCCTTGTGCATGATCACGGGCTTCAGGCCGGTGGGTTCGCCAATGAGCGCATAGCGTCCCAGGCCCCGGTTCGCATCAACCAGAGCCCTGGCGCCGGCCATGGTGCATTCCTCATCACAGGTTGCCAGCATGATGATGGGGCGTTTGGGCTTTTTCAGCTCCAGGGACTGCAACACCTGCATCACGATGGGGAAAAAGCACTTCATGTCCGACGTGCCCAGGCCGTAATAACGATCGTCTTTTTCAGTGAGCCGGAACGGGTCCTGATGCCAGGCGGACTCGGTGTAAGGCACCGTATCGGTATGCCCGGACAATACCAGGCCGCCACCGCCCGTACCCAGGCTGGCTACCAGGTTGACCTTGTCCGGCCGGCCCTCGACCGGCACCATCTCAATATTGAAACCGAGGTCATCAAACCAGTTGGCCAGCAACTCCACCACAGGCAGATTGCTTTGATCATGGCGCGGGTCGATACTGCTCACCGTCGGTGCGGCAATCAGCGCGGCAAAGGACTCTTTGAATGCAGGTAGTGTTATCATATACGGCCCCGAATTATCCGTAGACGATGCAGATTAACGCAGTTGAAAATGATTTAACAGGTCTTTTCCGTCCTCGTCGGATCTGGGCAGTCGTTATTTAGGGCACCTCTAAAAATTAGAGGTGCCCGTGCAGCATAAGGATGTGCTGCCATTTTCAATCACTCAAGAACACGAGATCATGACAAAAGAATTAAACCGTTACAGCGCAAGGATAACACAGGAAAAATCGCAGGGTGCGTCACAGGCCATGTTGTACGCGACCGGCATGACCGACCAGGACATGACCAAGCCCCAGGTGGGAATTGCCAGCGTCTGGTTTGAGGGCAACCCCTGCAATATGCACCTGCTGGACCTGGCGGCAAAGGTCAAGGAAGGGGTGGACAGCCAGGATATGGTCGGGATGCGTTGCAACACTGTGGGGGTCAGCGACGCCATCTCCATGGGCACGGAAGGCATGAGCTTTTCCCTGCAATCCCGCGATCTTATCGCAGATTCCATCGAAACCATCATGAGTGCCCAGTGGTACGATGCCAATATCTCGATCCCGGGTTGTGACAAGAACATGCCCGGCTGCATCATGGCCATGGGGCGCCTCAACCGCCCTTCCCTCATGATCTACGGCGGTACCATCAAACCGGGATACCATAACGGCGACAAGGTGGACATCATCTCCGCATTCCAGAGCTACGGGGAATTCATCTCCGGGCGGATCAACGAGAACAACCGCAACGCGATTGTACGTTCCGCCTGCCCCGGCGCCGGCGCATGTGGCGGCATGTATACCGCCAATACCATGGCCTCGGCGATTGAGGCGCTGGGTATGTCATTACCCTACAGTTCCTCAACACCCGCCGTGGACCCGCGCAAGCTGGAGGAATGCGTGCAAGCCGGCGCGGCCATAAAAAACCTGTTGGAACTGGACCTGAAACCACGCGACATCATGACGCGTGCGGCCTTTGAGAACGCCATGGTCCTGGTCACCGTGCTGGGCGGTTCCACCAATGCCGTACTGCACCTGATCGCCATGGCCCGCGCCGTCGACGTGGCGCTGGACGTCGATGACTTCCAGCGCGTGAGTGACAAAACCCCCTACCTGGCAGACCTCAAACCCAGCGGCCGTTACGTGATGGAAGACCTGCACAAGGTCGGTGGGGTGCCGGCCGTCATGAAGTACCTGTTGGAGAACGACATGATCGACGGCAGTTGCATGACCGTCACGGGCAAGACTGTGGCTGAGAACCTGGCCGGTTTGCCGGCGCTGAGTGAGGGGCAGGACGTGGTGCGCCCCCTGGACAAGCCCTTCAAAAGCAACGGCCATATCAGCATCCTCAAAGGCAACCTGGCGCCGGGTGGCGCGGTGGCCAAGATCACCGGCAAGGAGGGAGAACAATTCACCGGCCCGGCCCGGGTGTTCGACTCGGAAGAGGACATGCTGGCGGCGCTGGAGCAGGATGAAATTAAACAAGGGGACGTCGTTGTCATCCGTTATGAGGGGCCCAAGGGTGGACCCGGCATGCCGGAAATGCTGACCCCGACCTCAGCCATCATGGGCGCCGGACTGGGGGACAGCGTCGCCATGATCACTGACGGGCGTTTCTCCGGCGGTTCCCATGGTTTTATTATCGGACACGTGGTGCCGGAAGCCCAGGAAGGCGGCCCTATCGCGCTGGTGAAAAACGGCGATAACATCATTATCAATGCAAAAAACAACCTGATAAACCTGGACCTGAGCGACGAGGAACTGGCGCAACGCAAGGCGGACTGGGTCATGCCGCAATACAAGGCGACGCGCGGCACCTTGTACAAGTATATCCGTAGCGTGAAGTCGGCCTCGCTGGGTTGTGTGACTGACGAATAACAAGGTGTCCGAAGTCAAAAACTATCACATGTCGATGGAGGATTTCCGCCGGCATGGCAAGGAGATGATCGACTGGATAGCCGATTACTACGAGAACGTGGCGCGTTATCCGGTTCAGTCACAGGTTAAGCCCGGCGAGATAGAGTCGTCCCTGCCGAGCGCCGTACCGGCGCAGGGCGAGGATTTCGCGACGATCCTTGAGGACGTTGAGAAAAAGATTCTCCCCGGCATCACTCACTGGCAATCTCCCCACTTCCACGCGTATTTCCCGGCCAATACGTCGGGTCCGGCAATACTGGGCGACCTGCTGTCCTCAGGCCTGGGGGTGCAGGGCATGTTGTGGTCCACCAGTCCGGCCTGCACCGAAGTCGAAACCCGGGTGATGGACTGGTTGGCGGACCTGCTGGAACTGCCGGACAAGTACCGGTCGACGGCCACTGGCGGAGGCGTTATCCAGGATACCGCGTCCAGCGCCATCCTGTGCGCACTGCTCGCGGCGCGGGAACGGGATTCCGGTCAGCGCAGCAACCGCGCGGGTTGTGACGGCCGGCAGGTGGCCTACTGCTCCACCCAGACCCATTCCTCCCTGGAGAAGGCCATGGGCATTGCCGGCCTGGGGCGCGCCAACCTGCGGCAGATTGAAGTGGATGAGAACTTTGCGCTGGATGCGGACAAGCTGGCGGCACAGGTAAAGGCGGATAAGGCTGCGGGGCTACGGCCCATCTTTGTTTGCGCCACCCTGGGCACGACCTCGTCCAAT
Source organism: Gammaproteobacteria bacterium (assembly GCA_965116585.1). Taxonomy (GTDB): domain Bacteria; phylum Pseudomonadota; class Gammaproteobacteria; order Eutrophobiales; family Eutrophobiaceae; genus JAAXHV01. The sequence goes on from OZ220714.1 coordinate 1,372,905, forward strand.
GCGCTTGACCCGATCCCTGCCATCGGCAGGATCTGCACCGATGAAGGACTGTGGTTCCACGTGGATGCGGCCATGTCCGGCACCGCAGTGATCTGTCCGGAATACCACTACCTGCATGACGGGATTGAGCACACCGACAGTTATTGCTTCAACCCCCACAAATGGATGTTCACCAACTTCGATTGCTCCTGCTTCTGGGTGGCCGACCGCGCCGCGCTGCTGAATGCCTTGTCGATCCTGCCGGAATACCTGCTGAATGAGGCGACGCAAAGCGGCGCAGTGTTTGACTACCGCGACTGGCAGGTGCCGCTGGGACGCCGGTTCCGGGCGCTCAAGCTCTGGTTCGTACTGCGCTATTACGGTGTCGAAGGCTTGCAATACCATATCCGCCGGCATATTGAACTGACCCGGCTACTGGCTGAATGGATTGCGGCTGACGAACAGTTTGAGGTCGTAGCCCCGACTCCATTCAACTTGGTCTGTTTCCGCCACCGGGGTAGCGACGAGCTGAACAAACGGCTTATGGACGAACTCAACGACAGCGGCAAACTCTTTCTCACCCACACCAGACTGAACGACCGTTTCGTACTGCGCCTGTGCATAGGCCAGTCCCGCACCGAACTCGAACACGTCGAGCAGGCATGGCGTTTGGTTAAGGCGGCGGCACAGAGATTGCGCGATAACTCACCCGGTAGCTAACAATGACCGGGACAACCGGCACCAGTATCTATGAAGACATTTACCAATGGGTGCGCCGGGTGCCGGAAGGTAACGTCGCCAGTTACGGCCAGATAGCCGGACTGGTTGGAAGATGCTCGGCCAGGCAGGTCGGCTATGCCATGGCCGCCCTGGATAATGACGCCGGCGTCCCCTGGCACCGGATCATCAACAGCCAGGGGCGGATCAGTTTGAGGAGTGGTTCTGACGGGCACCGGTTACAGCGGATCTTGCTGGAAGCAGAGGGCATTGTTTTCGCAGCGGATGACAGCGTCGATCTGGCAAAGTACCGCTGGGCCAAAACGGCTATCACAACAACCCTGTGATCGCGCTGCCACCTGTGGTCAAAATCATAGCCTGAACAACGGCTCCAGGTCGCCACGTTGCGACGGCGGTTTGGCTGTGGCTGCTTTCTCTTCCTGCAAAAACGCCTGCCAGAGCGGTGCGCCGCGCCAGGGTTCCGCAGTGCGGGAGTAGAGCCGGCGCGACAGGTTGCGAATCTCGGCGGCCAGCGCGTCATTAGCGTACTTCTCGAGGTCACCCAGGCTGGTGACCGGCGCACCGGCGGGGCGCGCTTTTGCCCATTGCAACAAGGCGGTTTTGACCTGTTCCGGGTCATCTTCCCGGCAGGCGCGTGCGAGTGCTTTGCGCGCCGCCCTGAAATTTTCGGTCTGCGCCTGCGGGAGTTCGGCACGCGGCGCGTTGCGGTTTTTCAGTATGTAACCAAGGGTGATCAACCAGGCAACGGCCAGGATACCGGTCAGCCATTGCCAGATGGAAACCGCGGAAGTGGCTGAGCTTGCTGATGTTGCGGCTTCCCCTGTCTCCGGCACTGCCTGCTCCGACCTCTGTGCGCCCCTATCCGGGGCAGGTAATACCGGCGCATCCGGCGCGGCCGCGGGAGCGGCGGCCGTTACCCGTATCCGGCGTTCCGGCAACACTGCATATTCCAGGCTTTGTGTCTCTGTGTTCCACCACGGCAGGGAAACCTCCGGCAGGATATAGTCACCGGCCTGCGCCGGGATGATGGCATTCTTCTGCTGCCGGGTTCCCGTTATCCCGTCTGTACTCTTGCGATTGTCCAGTTCCGGTTTATCAGGATATTGCTTGAACCCTTCGGGAAACAGTTCCGACAACTCCGGTAACTGGCTGGCCGTCAGTCCCTGTGCCGTGAGTGTGAGGCTGCGGGTCACGGGTTCATTGGGCAATAAATCATTCGGGTCTGTTGACCACGTTTCGGTAATCTTCACCTCGGTCGCGGGCAACCAATGCCCTCCCTGGTAAGCGGCGGGAACCGATTTGACCTGCAACTCCAACGGTTCGGACTGGCGCATGACCGTGCTGGCGCCGGCGCCGAACGGGTCGAGACTGAAGCGCGCGCCGGTGGACAACTGCGCCTGAAACCGCACCGGCCGGATCGACAGGTTCCCACTGACCTGGGGATAGATAGCGTAACTTCTTTCAAACACGGAGTAGGGCCGGCCCTGGATAAAGGTATCGTAGCTGCGATCCGCGTCCAGCACTTCAATAATGGCGCTACCCTGATCGGCAGCCGGTTCGGACAAGGTTTCATTGGAAGTGGACACCGCACGATACAGTTTCACGGTATAGATGACCTGTTCCTGGACGTAGGCGGATGCAGGCAGCGCCTGCACGTTCAGGAATATGTCCGGTGAGCCCTGCCCGCGCGGACCACTCCCCGCCTGCACTACCGTCAGGGTTGCCGGTGGGCTTTGATCCTTACCGAACGAGATGGCAGGGATGGGCAACTCGCCCGCCCGTAGCGGCATCAGGGCCAGACGCCATTGTCTGGTACTGGTAATTTTCGTATTGACGATGCTCATGCTGGTACTGGTGCTGGTCGAGAGCACCTGGAAATCCTGTTCCAGCGGAGAGAAATCGGGATCGTCGTCCAGGTCCCCGGTGGCCTCGAAGATCAACTGGAAGGATTCCTGCAATACCGCCGGGTCCCGGTCGGTGTACACGGTAATGGTCGCGGCGCCGGCCGGACCGGCACAGAGCAGCAGGACAGCGGCTATAACAAGCAGGAAGAGGTAACAGGTACCAAACCTGCTCGCGCAGGAATAGTAGGGGATTGCATTACCAGGTCTGTTCATTGTTGTTTTCTTCATATTCACGTTGCTGGTATTGATAGCGGAACTTTCTGCGCAACAATCCGGATGGGTCGTCGGGGATGCGGCGCAGCCATTGCTCGGTGGCTTGTTGTTCCTCGGCAGTCTTCTGGGCGTCAGCCTGGGCCAGGGATTGCTCAGTACTCTGTTCCCGCGCCGGCTCGCGCGGTTCCTGCTGTTCCTGCTCTTGCTGCTGTTCCTGCTGAGCGGATGCAAACGCCTCGTCCTGCTCTGCCGCTTCCTGCCGTGCTTGCTGCTCCTGCTGCTGTCCACCACTTTCTGCCTGCTGTTCCCGGTCCTCCGTTTGCTGTTCCTCGCCGGCCCCGGCCTGCTGCTGCTGGGGCTGTTGTGTGGCTTGTTGCTGATCTTGTTGGGATTCCTGCTCCTGTTTGCTTTGCTGCTGTTGCTGCTGTTGCCGTGCCAGTGCCTGTTCCAGCAACTCCTTGTTGAATTTGGCATCGCTATGATCCGGTTGCCCGGCAAGCGTGCGTTCATAGGCCGCGATGGCCTCCTGGTAACGCCCCAGACGCGCCAGCGCGTTGCCGCGATTGTAGCTGCTTTGCACGTTGTCGAGCGGCTCCAGACTGTCGATAGCCCCCTGGTAGTCCCCGGCGCGGTGCCGCGCGGCGGCTTGCCAGGCAGGATCATCGAACAGTTCCGCCGCGCCCGTGAAATCCTGGTCGTTCATGGCCCGCTGTCCCTGTTGATCCTTGCGCAACCACAGGCTCTCCCAGTCCAGGGCCTGGGCCGGGTCGGACAGGGGCAACAGCAGGAGCAGGCCCAGGACATAGCCGCGCCGGAACAGCAAGGCGGCCAGGGGGAGCAAGCATAATACCAGCCAGGGGCCTTGCTCGCGCCACACATCCGCAGTAATTTCGGCGCCGGCCTGTTCCCCTTCCGGTTGTACGCCGGAAAAAAACTCACGCAAGCGTCCGGTATCCTGATCGTCCTTGCTGAGACGAACGTACACGCCGCCGCCGGCAACAGCCAGTTCACGCAGATCATTCTCATCCAGGGTAGGGATCACGATCTGGCCGTCCTGCCCTTGCAGGAAACCACCGTCCGGCAACAGCACCGGTGCGCCATGGCGTGTGCCTACGCCCAATATGGAAAGCCGGTAGCCCGCGCCGCGCAGCAAGGTCACGCTGTCTGCTGCAACCTCTGGTGTCGCTTCATCGGTAATCAGCAGGACGTGACCGCGTCCCATCCCACCTTGCTGCAGCAGGTCCAACGCCAGGGTAACGGCCTTGTCGGTACGATTGCCGGTCACCGGCATGATACTGGTATTCAATGCGTTTAATTGCGACCTGATGGTGCCAACATCGTCAGTCAACGGTGTTACGGTAAACGCTGCGCCGGTGTACACCAGCAGCGCGGTCTGCCCTTCCTGGCGTTGATCCAGGATATCGCTGATCTTGTAACGCGCCCGTTCCAGCCGGCTCGGAGACACGTCGTTGGCATCCATGGAGCGGGTGAGATCCAGGGCGATCACCAGGGCATCCTCTGAGGTGAACACCGGTTGCGGCAGCCTCTCCCAGACCGGCCCCGCCAGTGCCACAATGCCCAGTAGTCCGCCCGCCGCAATGAGCAGGATCGCCGTGCGCCGCGTTCCCGCAGCGCCCCTGATCAGGATGTGCGGCAACAAACGTTCATCCACCACCGTTTCCCAGTTGCTTTGCGCGCCCTTCCTGAAAAACAGGAACCAGATCAACAACGCCAACGGCAGCAGCGCAACAAACCACTGCGGGCGCAGGAAGTGAAACAGTTCCGGTGCAATCATAGCCGGTATTCCGCATATCTTTTCATCATTGCCATACCCCACCCTGCATTTTCAGTCCCCTCGCCTCACCAGGGCAAGCAATGCACCCAGCAACAAGGCCGCGGCCAGGGGCCAATAATACAGGGATTGACGCGGCCGGTACTTCTTCGGCTCCTGTTCCACCGGCTCCATTTCATCTATCAGGGCGTAGATCCGTTCCAGTTCGTCCAGGTTACGGGCGCGGAAATAGGCGCCGCCGGTGAGGTCGGCAATCTCCGTTAAAGCAGCTTCGTCCAGGTCTGCGGACGGGTTGACCCTGCGGGTTCCGAACAGGCTGCGTTCCACCAGCTCTGTTGCGCCGATGCCAATGGTATAAATCTTCAGGCCCTCCCGGCTTGCCAGTTGTGCAGCCGGGATGGGATCCACCACACCGGCCGTGTTGGCGCCATCCGTCAACAACACCAGCACGCGCTGGCTGGCATCCCGCTCGCGCAGGCGCTTCACTGCCAGGCCGATGGCATCTCCAATCGCGGTCGCCTTGCCGGCCAGTCCGATTACGGCCTCAGACAACAAGGTCTTTACTGTTTCCCGGTCAAACGTCAGCGGCGCTTGCAGGTAAGCCTGCTCGCCAAACAATATCAGACCGATCCGGTCCCCGACCCGGCGCTCGATAAAATCTCCGGCAACCAGTTTGGTCGCGGTCAACCGGTCGATCCGTTTGCTGCGAAAGGCGAAGTCCCGCTGTTCCATACTGCCGGACAGGTCAACCGCCAGCATCAGTTCACGACCGGTAACGGGTACTTCGACCAGTTCGCCCAGCCATTGCGGGCGCATGGCGGCAAGCACCAGCAGGACCCAGGCCACCAGCGCCAGCCACAGCGGCCAGTTACGCGGGGGCGCACCGGCGCCTGCTTCAGTCTCGACAAAATCATCCGGGAACGGCACTTGCAATGCGGAACCCGTGGCAACGCTGCGGGGCCGCGTGTAGCGGTAAATGAAATACGGCAAGGGCAGCAACAGCGCCAGCCAGGGCCACTCGAAACCGATCATGGCTTGCTCCGGGCCAATCCGTCGATCCAGTCCGAGCAGAAACCGATGAGGGATTCAACATCTTCTCCTGTAACCTGCCGGCGATAGGGCGCTTCGAGTAATAACCTGCCGATGTTCTCCGGCATGACACCCTCCACTGACAGCAGAAACTCCAGCCATTCCCTGCCGGTCAGGCCTGCGCTTTCTGCCCTGGGGAAGAGGCTGATGCTCACGCGTCGCAACAGGGCGGAAATGGAGCGGGCGCAATGCACTGCGTCCCGATCCGCGTCATAACGGGAGCGGATTCCAGCGAGCTCCTGTTTTGCCATGTTCACGGCGGAATACTTGCGGCGCTGATACAGCAGACGGCTGTACCAGGCTGCGGCAAGTCCCAGCAATAACAGGATGGGCAGGAGCCACCATCCCGGCGCCGGCGGCCACCAGCCGATGCTCTCCGGGAGATGGATGTCCCGCAGTGGCAAGGTTGACGGGTCGGTAAACGCCGGCGCTTGCATGTGCGCGAGTCAAGCGCCGGCGGCAAGCCTGCTGCGCCTGCCCGGTTTCAGGCCACTCAGCAACAGGGACAGCGGCTCGGCATCGGTCCGGCACGGGAGCAGCAGTATCCGGTTGGACAGGGACAGTTGCTGCAACCGTTCCCGGCGTGCCTGGAAACGCTGCCGGTATTGTCCGCTCAGCCGGCTATCGGCGCTGTCCACCAGGAATTCCCTGTTCCCGTCACTGACCCGGTAACGGCCGGGCGGCGGCAGTTCCTGCTCGAGCCGGTCATACACGAACAACATGGCCACCTCGTTATGTTGGCACAGTCTGGCCAGTGGTATCTGCGCCTGGGCATCCAGGTAACGGAAATCACTGATCAGGAAAACCAGGCTACCGGGACGCGCAACCCGGCGCAGGCGTTGCAAGGCATGTTCCAGTGAGTGTGTATCTGCCGCAGGGGAATGCGGGTGCGACCAGGACGGGTCATGCACGATGCGGTTGATCAGGCGTAACACCGCGGCCTTCCCGCGCCGGGGTTTCAACTCATGATGTTCCTGTTCGGAAAATATCACTCCGCCCACCCGGTCTGCGTTGTACAGGGCGCTCCAGGCGATCAAGGCGCCCAGTTGTGCGGCCAGCACTGACTTGTACCTGCCGCGGGTGGCGAAGTGCATGGGTCTGCGCAAGTCCAGCCAGACGAACACCGGGCGCTCGCGCTCTTCCCGGAACAGTTTCGTGTGGGTCTTGCCGGTCCTGGCAGTTACCCGCCAGTCGATATTACGGATGTCGTCGCCCGGCTGGTATAACCTGGACTCATCGAACTCCATGCCCCGCCCCCGGAACGGAGACTGGTAATCACCGCTTTGCCGGGATAGTATCCTGCCGCGCCCCAGCCGGATGGAGGCCGCTGCCTGACTCAGACCGACCAGACCCGGAACCGATACCCGGGTCGGATCTGTTACTGATGCAGAGGAGACAGCCTGCATGGTTCTGTCAGGGCACCGCGATGCGGTTAATCAATTCGCCGATCACGTGGTCGGTGGTAATGCCTTCGGCTTCGGCCTCATAGTTCAGTATCAGACGGTGGCGCAGCACGTCATAGACGACCGCCTGCACGTCTTCCGGCCCAACAAAATCCCGGTCGTTGAGCCAGGCATGCGCCCGGGCGCAGCGATCCAGGGCAATGGTGGCGCGCGGGCTGCCCCCGTATTGCACCCACTGGGCCAGGTCAGCGCCGTAAACACCCGGATTACGGGTAGCCAGCACCAGTTGGACCAGGTATTGCTCCAGGTTCTCCGCCATGTAGGTATCCAGCGCTTCGTTACGCGCGGCAAAAATCACGTCCTGCGTAATTGGCGCCAATTCCTCCTGTTCATGCTCCTGGTGGGCTTCCCGTCTTGCCAAGGCCAGGATTGCCCGTTCTTCCTCCGCCTCCGGGTAAGTGATCTCCACGTGCAACAGAAACCGGTCGAGTTGTGCCTCAGGCAACGGGTAAGTGCCTTCCTGCTCGATGGGATTCTGGGTTGCCATGACCAGGTACAAGTGCGGCAGCCGGTAGGTTTCCCTGCCGACAGTGATCTGCCGTTCGGCCATGGCTTCGAGCAACGCCGACTGCACCTTGGCCGGCGCCCGGTTCACTTCATCGGCCAGGATCAGGTTATGAAACAGCGGCCCGCGCTGGAACTGGAAAGAAGCGTCCTGGGGGCGGTAGATCTCGGTGCCGGTCAGGTCGGCCGGCAGCAGGTCAGGCGTGAACTGTACCCGATGAAAATCGGCCTCAATACCGTCACCCAGCACCTTGATGGCACGTGTCTTGGCCAGCCCCGGCGCGCCCTCTACCAGCAGGTGGCCGTCTGCCAGCAAAGCCAGCAGCAACCTGTCCACCAGCTTCTGCTGGCCGATGATATGCCGGGAAATGAAGGATTTGAGGCGGAGGATCTCGGATTTGTTTGTCATTTGGCAGCTATTATAACGCCTATACACCGCGGGAGGGGACGGACTTGAAGCCCGTCCCCCCGGCAAGCAGGGTTCTGTCCCTTGTCTCTGATTGATATTTATTAAAAAAGTTCAGGAAATACTGATCGAGAGCGGCTTGTCCTGCTTGGCCCGCGGCAGTATTACTGGTACAAAAGATAGGGATGAGATAGAATTTTTCAAGCGCAGTTGCGCTATTCCATTTCCTCAAACCACAATGATCAAAAAGTTCATGAACCCGTTTACCATCGGCACCATCCTCAATTCCGCGCCCATGATCATCCAGGCGGCCGGCAAGTTAATCGATATGGTCAAGGAGCGCGAACAAGGCGACTCCAACCGTACCGAGAGCATCCCGGTCACGCCGGATAACCTGGAAGAAGTTGTGAACAGGCTGGAGCTGCGCCTGGATGCCATGGATGAATCCAGTGTCGAGCAACTCAAGCTCATCAAGCAACTGGCGAGCCAGAATGAAACACTGGTCGCATCCCTGCAACGACAACAGCAGCGTTCCACTTTTGCCTTTGTCCTGGCGTTGATCGCGTTGCTGCTGGCCATCCTGGGAGTGGTGGCTGGTTAATCCGAATGGATTATTTCTCTGCAGCGTTCAGCGCTGCCCTCACGCTCATTTTCAGTTTTGACCCGGAAGTCTATACGGTAGTCTGGACCTCTCTGCATATCTCCCTGATCGCAGTGGCGCTGGCGGCGTTGCTGGGCATCCCCCTGGGCATCCTGGTGGTACTGCGAGACTTCCCCGGCAAGCGCCTGCTGTTGCAGGTACTGAATACACTGATGGCCTTGCCTACGGTGGTAGTGGGACTGTTGCTGTACGGCCTGCTGACCCGGCAAGGACTGCTGGGGCACCTGGGACTGCTGTACACCACCGGCGCCATCATTATCGGCCAGACCTTGCTGATACTGCCCGTTATCTGGAACCTGTCCATTGCCGCAGCCTCCGGCGCTGACCCGCGCCTGCTGCCCACCAGCCAGGCCCTGGGCGCATCCACCTGGCAACAAGGCGCCATGTACGTGAACGAGGTGAAATTTGCCCTGGCCGCCGCCCTGGTCGCCGGCTTTGGCCGGGCTATCGGCGAAGTGGGCGTGGCCATGATGGTGGGCGGCAACATCGAAGGCTTTACCCGCACCATGACCACGGCCATCGCCCTGGAAACCAGCAAAGGCGAATTCGAGTTTGCCCTGGCCCTGGGCATATTACTGCTGGCGACGGCCTTCCTGGTGAATTTCGCGGTACAACGCTTCCAGGCCATGGGTTGACACGGAAACGGCGCCGGTGGCTGACCTGTATCAAATCTCCAACCTGTCATTCTCTTACCGCGGCAGGAAAGCGCTGGACCTGGATGAACTGCATATCGAGCAGAACCGGGTTACGGCCGTGGTCGGTCCCAACGGTTCCGGCAAGAGCACGTTATTCGACATACTCGCTTTCCTGCGTAAACCCGATGCAGGAACGCTATTGTTCCACGGGAACCCGGCGGCGGGGACCGGCAACGCGCCGTTACGGCGCCAGGTGGGTTACGTGCAGCAAAAGCCCTACCTGATGAAGATGTCGGTGCGGGACAATATCGGCCTGGGGTTGAAGTTCCGGGGTGAACATCGCCATGCTATTGATGCGGCCGTCAACGCAGTGGCCGGGGAACTGGGCCTGACCGCGTTACTTGACCGGGATGCCGACAAACTGTCCGGCGGTGAGATACAAAAAGTGGCGCTGGCCCGGGCACTGGCGCTGCAACCCGGGGTGGTGATCATGGATGAACCGTTTACCTACCTGGATGAGATGACCGTGCATGAAATCGAAGCGTGGATCACCGGACAACGAGAGGCCCGGACCAAGACTGTTATCTTCAGCACCCATGACCGGCTACGGGCACAATCATTATCGGATAACGTAGTGAACCTGATCAGCGGCCGCGCCTATCCGTTCTCCTCCAGCAACCTGTTCAACGGCACGCTGGATGCAGACAGCAACACGTTCAGCGCCGGCGCAGCACGCTTCATGGTGCCGGAAAGCGTTACAGCAGGCCATAAACTGTTCATCGACCCGAAACACCTGGTCATCTCCACGGAGCGCCTGTCATCCAGCATGCGCAACAACTTCCTGGGGACGATTACGGCAATGAGCGCGGTCAACGGTGAGATCCACCTGAAGATTAAATCGGACGTGACCTTCCACGCCGTCATCACCCGCCAATCCCTGGAAGAAATGAACCTGCAACTGGACGCTTCGGTCTGGGTGAGTTGTAAATCCAGCCAGGTTGTCGTAATTTGAACCGAATGAAGATAAGGATACCGCCTGAGGCAGAACAGTAATTAAGGAATCTCTGAGATTAAGTCAGAGCTTCCTTAAATGAAATCTTCGATTACATCCTTATACGCGAGATCGAGACCCTTTTACAATGGTTGGTGAGGTATGCGGGTTAGCTGCCAAGTAGCGATGTAACCCCCTGTTGCCAAGGCATGACCTGTATCGGACCGAGAGAATACTTATGCGCTGCCTGACACAAGCAAAACAGCTTTGCTGTCTTGTATTCGGATACAAATGCGCTGAGACCCTTCAAATCAGATTCTCCCGGTGAAGATTGAGATTTGATTTCAATCGCCACAGGCGCATCCTGTGGGCCGCGCGTCAACACGAGGTCGACTTCCATTCCGGTGTTGGTGCGCCAGTAATTGAAACGGTACCCGGTTTCATTATAGTCATTGGCCCTTATTAACTCATTCACAATGAACGTCTCAAACAGCTTGCCATAGCGATAACTTCCGGGTTTTAATTCAGTTTGCAACTCGCCTCTGACAGCATTCAGCACACCACAGTCAAAGAAATAATATTTCGGACTTTGACGTAACTGTTTACGTACCGAGCGGCTCCAGCCGTCAATCCGAAAAACAATCAGGGTATCCACCAGGATGTCAAAATATTCCTGCGCGGTTTTCACGCTGACACCGCTGTCCCGAGCAACGGCGGAGAAATTCACCGGTTCGCCATTAACTTGTCCGGCCACATCCAGTAACCGCATGAAGTGATCGACCTTTCTCACCAGTAGTTCCTGCATGACCTCTTCCCTGAGATAGGTTTCTACATAGGCTTTTAGTGAGCGCGTTGCGGATGAGAAGGTTTCCTGGTAGAAACCGGGCAAAGTACCAACGGCAAGCGCCCTACGCAGATCTGGCTCCACCTCCTGCGTACTGAGTGGGTGCAGCTTCAACGTCCATGCCCGGCCAGCCAGGAGATTGGCCCCGGAACGTTTTAACTTCCTGGCGCTGGAACCCGTTAACAGGAACTGAACCCTGTTCTTATACCGCTCGATCAGGTGGTGCACTTCATCGAGCAACGCAGGCATTTTTTGCACTTCGTCAACCAGCACGGTCAACATTTCCGTCGATGGAATATCCCGAAGCTGCTGCTCAATCTCCAGGCGAAACAGTCCAGGCTCAGCAATATAGCGTCTGCACGTTTCCAGACTCAACAGATCAACACTCGCAGCATACCGCGCCTGCTCCAGATAATCCTGCGCCAGCACAGTCTTGCCCACCCCCCTGGGCCCAAACAGGAAAGCGGACTTTTTATGCCTCAGAAGCTGGGCGAGATTCAGTTTTCGCTCATACATGCTCCATTTTTATATTATAAATATGGAGTATTGTCAATATTTGTAATGAACGACAACTAAGTCTGATATCATTGCATAATTCCCATGAACATACTGTCCAATTGAAACTGCTTGTTTTCTTGATACCTGATGATATCTTCTAATTCGTCACGTGTGCTCTGGGCCTGCCCTCCGCCTGTGGCATGATCTGGATATTCACTCCAAGCCCAATAACAGTGACCCTGATCATGCTTCTGTAAATATAGGTATCCGTGTTCCCACGTCTCTACATCGTTACATTCACTCGCATTTGCAGGTCCACCAAGAAAGGTATAATTGATGAACCTTAGCACACCCATTACTACAACAGCAGTTATGAAGGCTCCCATAATGAATGCCCAGACTAACTTCAAGATATGTTTTAGCATGTTAGACGCTCCTAGTAGTTACTATGGATTCTAGCACTTGGGAATAAGTGGTCAAGGACAACCTACCGAGGTGTAATGAACGAAATCTTCGTGAAAACGGCTTACGCAGCTAATTTGAGTGATTATTGCTTGCACCACAGCAAACTGTCGGAAGCAAGATTGGCTTGTGTTAGGGTAAAATGAAAATCCTGAACAATTTTAATCACTCGGGTCCGTGCGCCAACTCTTGAACCAATCGTAATTTCCGCTTTTACACCAGCAGCGAGTGAATTTTAAGCAATTAAAACAGGCCGCAGAACAGGGAAATGCCGAGGCACAGAATAATCTTGGCTTAATGTATTATTTTGGCGACGGTGTAGACCAGGATTATTTCGAGGCTTTGCGCTGGTTTCGTTTTGCAGCCGAGCAAAGATTTGCGGAGGCGCAGAATAATCTTGGTCTCACGTATTACAGGGGACACGGAGTACCCAAAGATATTGAAAATGCTATGCGCTGGTTTCGTTCTGCAATCAGCCAGGGACATGTTCAAGCACAGCACAATCTCGGTTGCGCTTTATTTGAAGGTGATAATGGGGAACCGATAGATAAAGACGAAGCTCTGCGCTTGTTTCATTCTGCTGCCGAGCAAGGAGATACTAAAGCTCAAAAAACTCTTGCCGTCCTTGCCGGGTGTGAAGATGGAGCTGAGATAGAGCGTAAGTACTGGTATCTATTGGCTGCCAGACAGGGAGATATTGAAGCACAAACTGCCATTGGTTCCATTTATGATGAAGCCAATGATAGGATACGCGCAGAATACTGGTACTGCCAAGCCGCTAAGCAAGGAGATGTTGAAGCACAGACTACTTTAGGTTTCTTTTACGATAAAGCCAGGAGCAAGAATAAGGCCAAGTACTGGTATGAACTAGCCGCTAGACAAGGAGGTGTTTTTGCACAATGGTGGCTTGGTCGGTTTTATGAAGATAAGTCCGAAAGTGTAGTACTGTTCGATTGGTTGCCGGATTTTTTCATCAAACTATTTGAGGATCTCACCGGGAATAGGGCCCAGGCCGCGTATTGGTATCGACTGGCCGCTGAGCAAGGCGACACTTTTTCTCAGCATAGGTTGGGTGAGATGTATGAGAAAGGTAACGGTGTACCCAGGGATGCGAATGAGGCCGTGCGCTGGTATCAGTTGGGCGCGGAGGATGGAGATTGTGAGTCACAGGTTCGGCTAGGTAATATCTATGCGAAGGGTGATGGGCTGCCCAAAGATATGGAAGAGGCCGCGTGTTGGTATCAATTAGCTGCCGATCAGGGAGATGAAGATTCACAGTATTGTCTTGGCAGGATGTATGAGGAGGGTGAAGGTGTGCCCAAAGATATGGAAGAAGCTGTACGCTGGTATCGGTCGGCCGCCAAGTACGGACATGCTGAGTCAGAATTCCGGCTAGGGAATATGCATGCGAAGGGGGATGGCCTACCCAAAGACTTTGAAGAGGCTATGCGTTGGTATCGGTCAGCCGCTAAGCACGGACATTGTGAGACGCAGTATCGACTGGGTACTATGTATGCGGAGGGTAAAGAAGGTGCGCCGGAAGATCTCGCGCAGGCTTATGCCTGGCTAAGCATTTCCAGTATAAAAGTTGTGGGGAATGAATTCTTAAGGGATAAGATCGCCAAACGTATGACTCCTGCTCAGATTGCCGAGGGGCAAAAATTGTTACAGGAATACTGGGAATACTGAATACAACTTAAGTCGCCGAAAATCATTTCCTTGGTTATCCTACCTCTTGATTCCTCATGCCCCCGATGAAATATATTGCACCAAGCTCACGAGCCAATGACTTGGCTCGCTTCTACCATGCTTTGGAAAAACTGGAAACAGACACTGGAGGAATGCGAAAACTTTCAGTTTGTGACGGCAGGATGTATTGGCCGGCCCGTGGTGTCTACTTCTTTTTTGAACTGGGAGAATCCCGTTCTGATTCCGGTAACGGCCCACGGGTCGTACGCGTCGGCACACACGCATTAACCTCAAATTCTCGCACAACTCTTTGGAACAGGTTAGCCCAACACCGTGGGGTCATGACAAGCGGTGGTGGCAATCATAGAGGCTCTATATTTCGTCTTATTGTAGGAGAGGCATTGGTTGCAAGAAACCCTGAGTATAAAATTGCTTCCTGGGGGGAAGGCTCATCAGCATCCCCCAAAATACGTGCCAACGAGATAGTACTTGAAAGGGAAGTCAGCGGTTTCATTAGAGAAATGCCTTTTCTCTGGTTAGAAGTTGATGATAACCCCGGTCGCAATAGCTTACGAGGACATATCGAAAGCAACTCCATTGCGCTGCTTAGTAACTATCGCCAGGCGGTGATAGACCCACCATCCGATGCCTGGCTGGGGCTGCACAGTCTTCGTGCGAAAGTTCGAGAATCCGGACTCTGGAACCAAATTCATGTTGAAGATATGTATGACCCAGGTTTCCTGACCCTCTTTGATAATCTGGTTTCCAAGCAAGTCAATACCCGGGGGCTTGTATGAGCCTGGCAGAAAAACGATTTACCAAGGGTATACCTGAAATTCATCCGCATACAGACACTAACATTACCGTCGTAATTCAGTGCGCTGCCGGCAAACAACCGTATGCCGGCAGATTGAAGCTGAACAATGGGAATCAGGTGATGTTTGTCGCGCATCCTGCAACAGCGCCGACAAGGAAAATGGTTGTTTACAAAAAACCTGATGACCCCGTAAATTCATCACAAACCTTCAGGGATATCATTGAGGAAAACAACCGCGACCTGACTGACAATCCATCAACTTTACTGCCTGCCTGGCAGCTATACAGTAATCCTGTGTATGAGCAGCTTGTTCACAGATATGGCGTTAGAAATGTGTATATCCTTTCTGCCGGATGGGGGCTTATTGCTGCCGACTTTCATATCCCGGACTATGACATCACATTTTCCAACAGTGCAGACAAATTCAAACGACGGCGACCTCGTGATCAATACAGAGACTTCTCCATGTTGCCAAAAAATACTTCCTCAAAGATTATTTTTCTGGGTGGCAAGGACTACGTCTCGCTTTTCTGTAAGCTGACCAGAGACGTCAAAGGCGAACGGGTGGTATTTTACAACTCCAGAATTCCTCCAAGCGCGCCCGGTTGCAGACTAATGAGATTCCCTACTTCGACCCGTACAAATTGGCACTATGAGTGTGCCAAAAAACTGATACAAGAGGCAATATCGGTTTAAATGCTACCCCGACTACATTGACGGTCTGAAACGCTTAACGGTCAGTCCGTCAATAAAACGGAAATCCTTGTCAGTAGATTCTATCGGTACGAACCAGCCCTTAACCGGACATGTAAGGAGTGTATCAATCAACCCCGATTATCCTCTTGACAGCTCTGACATAGGAGGGAGATAATTGCACTGTAATTAATTGGAAGAATGAAAGATGTCAACTATTAACATCCATACGACCGATGAGGTTTCGACCGGGCTGGACCGGCTTGCAAAGGTGATGAATAAACCAAGGGATCAGGTAATTGAAGTTGCATTAAAGCAGTATATTTCAGAGCAAACTGATCAACACAGGCTAGGTATTGAGCAGGCGCAATTAACACTTGCAAAAAGTGCCGGCAAAGATTTTGAGGCAGTCGTCGAGGAACTCCGAGCCAAAATCCGACACAAGCAATAGTCAGGAACAAATGAAGATAAGGATATCGCCTGAGGCAGAACAGGATTTAATTGAAATCTTCGATTACATCCTTGCGGATGATCCACTGGCCGCCGATAAAACACTGGATGTGATATACAGCGAAATTCATCACCTCAGCGAACATCCCAAGCTCGGGAGAGTTGGCAGGGTTTCCGGAACCCGGGAACTGGTGCTTTCGGGCGCTCCTTTCGTTGTCCCTTACCAAGTGAATAACAATACATTGGAAATCCTGCGCGTCTATCATTCAGCCAGAAAATGGCCTGATGACTTTGGTTGAACAAAGCACAATTACGATACCTCTGGTGTGGTTTCCCCCGTTTGGCAAATGCAACAGTAGAACAATTACAAAAATACGAAATTCTGGGAGATAAAGATATGGTAACGGCAAGCAATCAATACAGACCGGACTATGCAGTGCCGCCGGGTGATGTTCTGAATGAGCGCATCAGCGCGCATGGAATCTCGCAAGCTGAACTTGCCCGGCGTTGTGGTCATTCTGCGAAACTGATCAGTGAAGTCATTAATGGTAAAGCGCCGCTCAATCCGCGCCTGGCGTTGGGGTTTGAAAAAGTATTGAATGTTGACGCCAGCATCTGGCTCAATCTGGAGACGGATTACAGGTTGCATGAAGCCCGCGAGGCAGAAGCGCGGGAAGCGATGGACACTTTTTGCCAGGAGCAATGACGGGGTTGGTCGAGGCCCTTTTGCGTCACTACTTACACATCAAATTCAGTTCCTTTTCTCACCTGTTTCAATTGCTCTATTGCAACGTAAGGGTCATCCCCTTTCCTACGGCCGAAATAGGCATTTACGATCTGCTCGTAAAGTATATCATCCTTCAATTCAGCAGGATAAACCTGCCCGATGACTTTGCCGTAAAAGGTCAGTTCAACCACTTCTCCACGTTCGATAGCCTGGCGCAATTCATATGTACTCGAACGCAGGCTGGTTAACGATAGTTGCATGCATCATCCTCAATCGGGCAAATGATAATAATAGGATGACGGATTAATCAAAACAACACCCAGGCCCGGTGCAAGAGTCTCAGGGCGAAGCAGGTCATGATGAGTTTGAAGATCAGCCTGAAGCGGTCTTCGGGGATGTGGTGCAGCAGTTTCTTTCCCAGGAAGGCGCCGGGGATGGCGGCGAGGATGGCGGCCAGGATGACGCTGTAATAGGGGCTGTAATCGAAGCCGTACCAGGAATAGGCGCTGAGTTTGAGGATGTTCATAAACAGCAGGCCCGCGGCCAGGGTTCCCACGATTTGCAGTTTCGATAGCGCGGCCCGTAGCATCAGCGGTTGGAACAGGCCGCCGAACGAGAACAGGGTGGACAGGAAGGCGTGTACGATGCCGACCCAGAAAAACGGTACGGGGAACTGTGCGCCCCATTTGATTTGTTGCGGCATCCACACCGCGGCGAGGATTAACACGCCGATGACCAGGCTCAGCAGGAATTCCGACAGGTCGAAATAGACCCTGCCCCCGACAGCAACACCGATGAGGGCGCCGAGTAGAAACGGCCCCACAATGCGCCAGCAGATCTCCCGGCGGAAATACCAGAACCGGCCCAGTGACAGCCCCAGCATCATCCAGCTATGCAGGGGCACCGCGGTGGTGACCGGCAGGATGCTGGAGACGATGGCAAGCATGATGAAACCACCACCCACCGCAAAAGCTGTGCTGACGAAGGATGCGAAAAACGATCCCAGGACGATCAGGATTGCGAGTGGGTCAAGCAGGGACATATCGAGTTGTTGTAATGTAAAATGCTGTCATGAAAATCAAGGAAACCCTGGCCGCCGAGTTTGACCGGTTCTCCGATAACTATACGGAGGACATGATCCGTTGTGTGCCTCATTACCTGCGCTTGCTGTCCAGTCTCAGCGACAGTCTGCCTGGAGACTTTTCCCCATCCCGGGTGCTGGACCTGGGCTGCGGCAACGGAAACGTGACGGCCCTGCTGCTGGAGAGATTTCCTGACGCGGAATACACCCTGCTTGATGCCTCTCCCGACATGCTGGAATTATGCCGGGACAGGTTTTCCGGCAAAAATGTGACCTACGTCAGGAGTTACTTCCGGGATTATACCTTCCCTGAGAATTATTTCGACCTGATAGCCGCCTGTTTCAGCCTGCATCACAGTGACGGTGAAGAAAAACAATGGATATTTCCCTTGCTACACAAAGCGCTGAAGCAGGGAGGTATTTTCACCTGCTCGGACCTGATGATCAACAAGGGAGCTGCTGAACATGAGGGGCTGATCCGGGACTGGGAAGCGTTTGTGAACGCCAACCATCCGGACGGCGAGAAGTGGGCGTGGTTGGCGGAGCACTACGAGGCGTATGATCGGCCGAACGATTATGTTGACCAGGAAGCCTGGCTACTCAGCGCCGGCTTCCGCTCTGTTGAGGTGAAATGGCGGGAGGGGTACTGGATGCATTTTGTTGCGGGGAAATGATGTAATGTGCCGCCTGCGCGGGAGCAGGCTCCGGGCTGCTCAGGCCTGACCCGGGCTTTGTTTCTCCTTTATCCTCTCGTGGATGTTGTTCTTTCGGAAACTCAGCCCGAAGGTGAGTTCAGTCAGCTCGAATGAGATTGCCAGGGGGCGGCGCTGGTAGAGGCTTTCCAGATAGTCAGTCATGGCATTGAACAGCTTCTCCCCAACCTCGCGTCTGACGTCCGGGTCCCGCCTGCGGCCTATCCGAGCGGTCAGGTGCACGAAAGCATTGTCCGGGTCACCGTCCGCGATCCGGTAATGCTCACAGCGGTGCGCGCGGAAACGCACGCCGCCCAGAGCGAACACGCCGGTGTCCATGGCAGTCTCATGCAAGGTCTTGAACAGGCCATCCAGGTCCAGGTCATCATCAAGATTGGCCGAATATTCCAGGATAAAATGAGGCATATTATTCTTCCCTCCTAATCTGGCCGAGCCAGAACCAAGTCAGGAGACTCCTGCTGGCCCCTCCCCGATTCCCGTTCACTTTGCACAAAATTTCATTCATAAGGGACTAAGTTGTTAGATTCACTACCGGAAATTCCACGTTAATCTGCCCGGTGCCGGAACTGGGGAAATAATCGCTGATGATCTCCACCGGCTTGTCGTAGGCATCCCAGCCCAGCATACCCAGCAGCATCGCGGTGTCGTGCATCCAGCCCTCACCGTGGCAGCGGTAAGCGTATTCGTGGAACATCTCCGTGAACGTCTTGAAGTCGCCCTGTTTCCACAGGTCCACCACGCGCAGGTCGGTCTGCTGGTAGAACTCATCGCTGATCTGGAAGATCTTGTCGCCGGCGTTGGAATTGTCGTTAAAACGGTGCGACAGGGAACCGCTGGCCAGCACCATGACCTTGCTGTCGCTTTGTTCGATGGCCTCTTTCACCGCCTCGCCAAAGATGCGAGAGTCATTCAGGTCATGCCAGGCGCACCAGGCCGCCACTGACACCACCTTGAAGTGGCGATCCTCGTTCATGTAACGCATCGGCACCAGGGTGCCGTATTCCAGGGTCAGGCTGTCCACTTGGTGTGAGCGGGTATTGATGCCGCGGGCGTTGGCGCACTCGGCAATCCGGTCGCCCAGGGCGGGATTGCCGTCATACTCATACGCCATGTCCTTGATGAAATGGGGTAACTCATGGCTGGTGTAAACACCCTTGAAATGCTTGCCGCTGTTGATGTGGTAACCGCTGTTCACCAGCCAGTGTACGTCAAACACCAGCGCGGTATCCGCGCCGCGGGCACGGGCGCGGCGACTGAGTTCCCGGTGGCCTTCGATGGCGTCCTCCCGGCACCCGTGGTGAGGACCGGGCAGTTCCGACAGGTACATGGACGGTACGTGCGTGATCTTGGCGGCCAGAACTATTTCACCCATAAATTACCTCGCACACAGCAAGTTGGCATGACATTTTCAAGAATGCCGACAGCCAGGGAAGGCTGGCGATAAGCGTACCTGGACGTATTCACAGCGTGGCTTGAAAATGTTATGCCAACTTGCTTCATGATTTTCCCAGAACCGGTATTCCATGGATACCATGAGCAATACATATATTCTTGGTTTCCATATAAAAATCAAAGCTGTAGTCACCTCCGTCCCGGCCGATGCCGCTCTGCTTCATGCCACCGAAAGGCGACGGCAGGTTGCGGTTGTTCTCCGAGTTGACCCAGACCATGCCGGCTTCCAGCGCTTCGGCCATGCGGATGCCGCGTCCGGAGTCCGCGGTCCAGACGTAGCCCGCCAGGCCATAGGACGTATCATTGGCCAGGGTCACGGCTTCCGCTTCGTCGGTGAACCGGATTGCCGTCAGCACCGGGCCGAAAATCTCTTCGCGTGCGATCTGCATCCGGTTCGTGGCGTCACTGAACAAGGTGGGCCTGAGGTAATTCCCAGGGCCCTGATCGTGTACCAGGGCGCCTCCTGCTACTATCGTCGCGTTCTCTGCCCGCGCCGCGTCCATGTAACTCATCACCTTTTCCAGGTGAGTCGGATGGATGAGCGGCCCCAGTTCCGTGGCGGGGTCCAGGGGATGCCCCACTTTTATTGCATTAACCCGCTGCTCCAGCGCGGCCAGGAAGCGCTCGGCGATGCCGTTTTGTACCAGCAAGCGACTGCTGGAAGTGCAACGCTGCCCGTTCAGGCTGTAGATCATGAATACCACGGCATCCAGGGCACGCTCGAAATCGGCGTCGTCGAAGACAATGACGGGGTTCTTGCCGCCCAGTTCCACGTGGATTCGTTTCAGGGTGCCCGCCGCCTGACGCATGATGTGGGTCCCGGTCACGGTTTCTCCCACGAAGCCGATGGCTTTGATGGCAGGATGCTCGGTCAATGCCTTACCGGCGCTCTCACCGAAGCCGTTGACGGCGTTCCAGACCCCGTCCGGCAGGCCCGCTTCCTGGCTGATTTCTGCCAGGATCATGGCTGATAAGGGACTGAATTCCGCCGGCTTGTGCACCACGGTGCAACCGGCCGCCAGGGCCGGCGCAATCTTCCAGGTCGAGAGCATGAACGGCGTGTTCCACGGCGTGATGACTCCTACCGGGCCGATGGGCGTGCGTTTCGTGTAGTTCAGGTGCTGGTCCTGGTGCAATGAGAGGCCGTTGCCGGCCTCAGGGGCCTTGTCGGCAAAGAAGCGGAAATTGTCGGCGCCGCGTGCCGCGGCCGCGCGCATGAAACGGATCGGCTGGCCGCAGTCCATGCTTTCCACCAGGGATATCTCCTCGGCGCGCTGTTCGACCAGATCGGCAAAGCGGTTAAGGATTTTCCTGCGTTCTTTTCCAGAGGCGCCGGACCAGGTGGGGAATGCCTCCTGCGCGGCCCGGCAGGCACGGTCGACATCTTCCGCCGTACCCGTCGCGATACGCCCCAGCGAGGTGTTATCCGTGGGAGTCAGGTTATCAAAGGTCTCACCCGAAACACCCGGACAACCTGCCCCGTTAATGTAATGTGCGGTGACGTTGTCCCTGAAACGATGCAAATACCGCTCAGCCTTTTTCAGGTTCTCTTCAAATTGTCCAGTCATAAGTTCTTTCAGTTACGTAATATCACCAGCTCCTGGTCCCTGGCTGATCCCTAAATTCCTAATTCCTGAAAAACTCCTGCTCGCTGATCACATAATTGATCAAACGGCCCACCTGTTCAACTTCTATCACCACCTCATCGCCCGGTTGCACGTCCGAGAGGCCCTTTGGCGTGCCGGTGGAGATCATGTCGCCGGGTTGCAGGGTCATAAAAGCCGACAGGTATTCGATCATGTACGGAATAGTAAATACCATATCCCGGGTTGACCCTTCCTGCCGCAGTTCTCCGTTGACGCGGGTGCTGAGTTTCAGGTCATGGGGGTCGTCTATATCATCCCGGTCGATGACGTACGGGCCCAGCGGAGACAGGGAATCCCGGCATTTCACCCGCAGGTTGGGCCGGTAATAGTTTTCCAGGTAATCCCGCACCGCGTAATCGTTGCACAGGGTATAGCCGCCCACATAGTCCATGGCCTCGTCCTGTTTCACCTTGTGCGCGGTGCTGCCGATCACTGCCACCAGTTCCGCCTCGTAGTGCATGTACTCAACCTGGTCCGGCCGGTAGCTGCGCTGCCGATGGCCGATGAAGGTATTGGGAGTCTTCAGAAACAACAACGGCTCCTCCGGCGCCTTGAACGCCAGTTCTGCCGCGTGATCCACGTAGTTCAGACCCAGCGCGAACACCGTCCCGTACTGCGGCGGCAGCCAGGTGACCTCATCTTCCTGCCAGGTCCGACCGTCCGTATCGACGACACTGTAATCGTCATTGACGATCACATGCTGTGACCGGCCATCAATGCTAACGCGCGCTCTTTTCATCTACCGTCATCCGCTGTTCACTATTCGACCCGTTACAGGTTGGGCAGGCATTTTCAAGACACGCTGTGAATACGTCCATGTACGCTTTTCTCCAGCCATCCATGGCTTCCGACAGTCTTGAAAATGCCTGCCCAACCTGTCTCATAACGGGTCAGTATTTTTGACTATCCGGTTTACCAAAACACCAACCTGCTCTATCTCTACCCTGACCTCATCCCCCGGTTGCACGGCGACCCGGCCCTCAGGGAAGCCGCTTACGACTACCGTGCCCGGCGCCAGGGTCATGAACTCCGTCAGGGCCTCGATGATGGCGGGGATGGGATATCTCAGGTCGTTTGTCGAGGCCGTTTGTTTCAGTTCTCCGTTCACATACGTCCTTATTGCAAGATCATGCGGGTCGGTAATCTCCCCGGGTTCCATGATGTAAGGCCCGACCGGGCCGTAACCGTCCAGGCATTTGCTGGTGATCGGCGGCCTCAAATAACTGTCCTCTGCCAGGGTAAAGTCATTATAGAGCGTGTAACCGCCGATATAATCATACCCCTGTTCCCGCGTTACCCGGCTGGCGGTCTGTCCGATCACAACAGCCAGGCCCGCCCCGGTAAGGATTTGATCTGCCTCATCCGGGCAGGCTACCTCGTCCAGGTGCCCTGCCAGCGTATTGACGGGTTTGATGAAGAATACCGGTTGGCGTGGCGGTTGTTGATGAGGCGGCTGGTGGAAAGCATCCACAAGTTCAGCGTAATGCCTGGTGTAATTCAGCGCCACACAGATGACCGCTTGATCGGTGACAGGCCGCAGGCGCGTGTGCGCCAGTCCCAGGGGTTTACCGTCCAGCCGGATGCAGTCCTGTTTATCGAGCGCCGCTTCTCGCAGAGTCCCGTCTGTATTAATCCTGATTTTTTTCATCTGGGCATCTCTAAAAATTAGAGGTGCCCTTGCAGCATAGGGATATGCTGCCATTTTCGATCACGTAAGTGATTGAAAATGAAGGAAACGAAAAATCGCATTTTTTCGTTTCCGTCTCTAAAAATGCCACGGATGGCATTTTTAGAGGTTCCTATCTCTGACACTTTCCGCAAGCCGCTGCGCGCCGTGGGCAAGCAGCAAGGTATCCGTGCCGATACCGATCATGTTGGCGCCGTGCTCGCGGTAATCCTCTATAAGTGCCGGGTCCACGACGAGGATGCCCGCGGCTTTGCCGGCCGCGCGGGCCTTGTGCAGGACGTCCCGGATCACTTTGACCACGTCCGGGTGGCGGGCGTTGCCGATATGACCCATGGACGCAGACAGGTCGGACGGGCCGACAAATATGCCGTCTATGCCCTCGACTGCCAGTATCCCCGGCAAAGCCTGCACCGCGCGCTCGGTCTCTACCTGCGCGAGCAGGCAGATCTGATCGTTCGCCTTGTGCAGGTAACCCGGTATCCGGGTCCAGCGTGCGGCCCGGGCCAGGGCCGTGCCCAGTCCGCGCACGCCGGCAGGCGGGTAACGCACGGAGCGCACCAGTTCCGCTGCCTGTTCCGCTGATTCGATCATGGGCACCACCAGGGACTGCGCGCCCGTATCCAGCAATTGCTTGAGCAGGTTGCGGTCATCCGACACCGGACGGACTACGGCTTGCACGTCATAGGCCGCGAGGGTCTGCAAATGCCTCAGTGTCGCGGGCAGGTCGAACGGCCCGTGTTCGGTATCGACGACCAACCAGTCAAACCCGGCGCCGGCGCAGATCTCGGCACAGGTGGTATCGGGCAATCCCAACCACAACCCGTATTGCGTCCGGCCTGCGGCCAGGGCTTGTTTCAGACGGTTAACGGGTAGTTCCATTCATTTCTCCTGTGTGATGAAGTCATGGGCGCCTCTAAAAATGCCAAGGATGGCATTTTTAGAGGTTCCTTCAGATGTTACCTGAAGCGGCATTCGATATTGCCTTGCTTCCCGTAATCAGCCCGGAAGACGTCACCCGCACGGGCGAGCACAGGCCGGGTAAATGAGCCCGACAACAGCACCTGGCCGGGTTCCAGCGCGATGCCGTGGGGCGCGAAACGGCGCGCGATCCAGACAATGCCGTTGGCAGGATGGTCCAGCACGCCCGCGGCCAGACCGGTTTCCTCCACCACGTCGTTGCGATACAGGACGGCGCCGCACCAGCGCAGGTCAACGTCGTTCGGGTCAAGGCGCTGGTCCCCGAGAATCACACCGGCAGCCGCGGCGTTGTCCGAGATGGTATCCTGGACCTTGCGCACGTAGCCATTGTCCGGGTCAACGCGGTAGCTCCGGGCCGCGATGAGTTCCAGGGCGGGCACGACATATTCAGTCGCCCGCATCACGTCAGCCACGCTCACGTGCGCGCCCGCCAACCGCTGCTGCAACACAAACGCCAGTTCAACTTCTATCCTGGGGTCGGTGTAGTCCGCGGCGTCAATCACGGCGCCGTTGGCAAAAAACATATCGTCCAGCAACGTCCCGTAATCCGGCTCATCAATGCGCATGCTCATCTGCATGGCGCGGGAGGTCAGGCCGATCTTGTACCCGCTGATCGAACGCCCCTCAGCCTGTTTCAGCGCCATCCACTGCGCCTGGATCCGGTAAGCGTCATCCAGGCTCATATCCGGGTGTTCCAGGGTCACGGCCCGCGCCTGCCTGCGATTCTTTTCTGCTGCGTGGATAGCGGCGGCGGCGGTGGTGATTTGTTCGTTGTTCAGCATGTACGGTCTTGCTACAGTCGGGGGAATTGCTCTCTCAGCCCCATACTATGCGAGATCAACCCGCAATACAATGAGCAACAAGTCAGGACATTTTTATGTTACCTTGTCGGCAGTACAGAAATCACATTTCGGGGGAGATACATGAGCGTAGCCTCGTTGGATTACTCACAATACCGTGTCCCGACAAACGGCAGGTTTTCGCTGGCAGATATCGATCCGGGAGACAGTCAGGGGCTGGTGCGGGAACGGGATGGGCAGGCAGTGGAAGCGCGGCTGGCCCAGGTTCAGGTTCGTCTTGACGAGTTGCAGCATCGACTGTTTGCTGAATCAAAACAGGCATTGCTGCTGGTATTGCAGGCCATGGATACCGCCGGCAAGGATAATACCATCCGCCGCGTCATGGCTCCGCTTAACCCCATGGCTTGCCGGGTGACGAATTTCAAGTCACCGAGTGGTGCGGAACGGGCGCGGGATTTTCTCTGGCGGGTACACTCCCATGCGCCGCGCAGAGGCTCTATCGGTGTCTTTAACCGCTCCCATTACGAGGATGTACTGATTGCGCGCGTGCACAATCTGGCGCCGCTAACTCTCATTGAAAAACGCTACGGCCATATTAACGACTTTGAAAGAATGCTCAACGACCACGGCACCCGCATCGTCAAGGTCATGCTGCATATATCCAAGGGCTACCAGTTGAAACGGCTGAAACGGCGGCTGAAACGGCCGGATAAACACTGGAAATTTTTGCCGGACGATTTACGCGACCGGGAACGCTGGGATGACTACATGGACGCCTACGAGATTATGCTGCAACGCTGTTCCACTGCTTACGCCCCCTGGTACGTCATCCCCGCAGAAAACCGCTGGCTGCGTAACCTGATTATCAGCCAACTGCTGCTCGACAACCTGGAAGACATGAACCCCCAATTCCCCGAACCGCAATTCAACCCTGAGGATTATCCGCCGGAGGCCATCACCTGACAAATTGCGTCCCGACGCCGGCATCGGTGAGGATCTCGTTGATGAAGGAATCGGCGTCGCCACGGATGATATGGGACTTGCTGACGCCGTGTTGCAGGGGTTCCAGGCAGGCTGTTACCTTGGGGATCATGCCGCCGTGGATGACGCCGGATTCGATCAGCGCCGCGGCCTGCTGTCCGGTAAGACTCGGCAACAACGCACCGTCGGCATTCTTCACCCCGTCCTCATCCGTCATCAGGATCAGTTTCTCCGCCCGGATTGCCCCGGCAATGGCGCTGGCAACTTCATCAGCATTGACGTTGTAGCCGGGTTCTCCGTCTTCCAGTGCTGAGGTGATCGCGGTGACGATGGGAACGGCTTCGGCAGGTAACTGGTCCAGCAGGGAAGCATCCACCTGCACCGGCGCGCCGACGTAGCCGAGTTCAGCGTTCTTCTGCCTGGAACGAACCAGGCCGCTGCTCCTGTCAAAGATAACGCCCTGGTAACCGCGGTGTGCAACGGCATCGCGCACCATACGGCTGATCTCCAGGAACACCTCGTTAGCCAACTCAAGGACCTCTTGCGAAGTGACCCGTAGCCCGTTCCGTTTGCTCGGCTTCATATCCAGCGCCTGCATGCGCCGATCCAGTTGCCGGGCGCCGCCGTGCACCAGGACGACGTTAATATCCAGGCGTTTCAGGAATGCAACGTCACTGACCAGGGCGGGGATCAAACGTTCATCCTGCAGGATCGAACCACCGATCTTGAGCACAAACTTCTTGCCCTGGAAAGCCTCCAGGTAGGGAATGGCTTCCCTCAGGGCGGCTCCGTCAAAATCATGTTGTTCGGCAAGTTTCCTGGCCGTTTCCAATAGGACGAGCTTGTAGGGCATGATGGATAGAAAAGGAATTAATACTGAAGGTGTGTGTGGGATTATATTACCGAATGAAGCTGATTACAAAACCGGACATTTGTCATGACGATTTGCACAGGCGCCTGCCTCCACGTTCGTTATTCCTGCGGCTGCAGGAATGGCGAACAGGTGAACAGGGGTGACAAGTATTGATGATAGAATGGCTTCATGAAAAAAACCTTGTCTATTGTACTGATGTTGGGCGTTGCCGTTAGCCTGGGGTATCTCATCGCCAGGGACAACGGAGCGGGAATGCTTGCTACACCCGTATCCCTGTCCGATTGCGGCAAAGCCCAAGAACATGACAACATGGTCTGGATAGAAGGTGGCGCTTACACCAGGGGCGCCGCCGATTTCTATCCCGAGGAAGGCCCGCCGCAGGATATCCGGGTGGGCGGTTTCTGGATCGACAGGTATGAAGTCACCAATGCGCGCTTCAGTGAATTCGTGACTGCCACTGGCTACGTCACCGTGGCGGAGCGCCGGCCAGACCCGGAAGACTTCCCCGGCATCGACCCTGCCCTGCTGCAACCCGGTTCCGTGGTGTTCACCATGCCCACGGACGCGGCCGGCAGTCTGACCCAGTGGTGGCGCTTCGTCCCCGGCGCGAACTGGCGGGAACCCACCGGACCCGGCAGTTCCATCGAGGGACTGGAGCATTATCCGGTGGTGCACGTCACCCACGAGGATGCTCGGGCTTTCGCCGAGTGGCTGGGCCATGACCTGCCCACGGAGGCACAGTGGGAGTACGCGGCCCGGGGCGGCCTGGAGCAGGCGGCATACGCCTGGGGCGACGAATTCCTGGTTGAGGGAAAACACCAGGCCAATACCTGGCAGGGTATGTTTCCCGTCATGAACGAGCAGGAAGATAACCATGCCGGCAGCGCCCCGGTCGGTTGTTTCCCCGCCAACGGCTACGGCTTGCATGATATGATCGGCAACGTGTGGGAATGGGTCGATGACTGGTATTACCCGGTCTATGGAACGCAGGGGAACGGCGGCCATGACCCGCGCCAGCCCGGCATGCCGGTCAAGGTCATCAAGGGCGGCTCTTACCTGTGCGCGCAGAATTACTGCCAACGCTATCGCCCTGCGGCCAGGCACGCCCAGGAAACCACCCTGGGGGCGGCGCATATCGGCTTTCGAACTGTAAAAAACGTGAACTGACCATGCAATTCATATCCTACCTGCACAACGACAAACCCGGTTGGGGCTTGCTGGATAACGGGGTTATCCTGGACTTGAGCCATTATCAACCCTCCCTGAAGGCCGCTATCCGGGACGGGAACCTGACCCGGGCCGCCGGCGCGGCCGCTACGGGCAACACCGTGCCCCTGGATGAGATCATTTACCTGCCACCCATCCCCGACCCTGCCCGCATCATCTGCATCGGCCAGAATTACGCCGCGCACCGGGATGAAATGGGTGGGGACAGGACCGCGCATCCACTTATCTTTACCCGCTATCCCTCCTCGGTATCCGGCCATGAACAGCCCCTGTTCAAGCCCGTGGAAAGCGACGAGTACGATTTTGAGGGTGAACTGGCCGCCATCATCGGTAAACCGGGCCGCCGTATCCCACCGGAGCGGGCTTTGGACCACATTACCGGCTACAGTTGTTTCATGGACGGATCGATCCGGGACTTCCAGGTGCACACCACGCAATACATCCCCGGCAAGAACTTCGATGCCTCCGGCGCCTGCGGCCCCTGGATGATTCCCGCCGCGGCAATGCCGGACCCCAATGCCGGTTACCGCCTTGAGACCCGCCTGAACGGCGCTACGGTGCAAAGCACCACCACAGACCTGATGCTGTTCCCGATAGCAACGCAGATCGCCTACATTTCCACCTTCACCACCCTGGAACCCGGCGACGTCATCGCCACCGGCACCCCCGGCGGCGTAGGCTACAAACGGCAGCCCCAGCTATTCATGTTCCCCGGTGACCGGGTGGAGGTGGAAGTGGAGGGGGTTGGGATCTTGTCGAATGGAATTAAGAATTAAGAATTAGGAATTACGAATGGGGGGCATTGTATCCCTTTGTCGCTGGGACGAACTTTTGGAAAACCTGCGACTCATTAAACCAACAGCCCCGCGTACGGCACATTAATTCCTAATTCGTAATTCCTAATTCTTAATTCTCAATTCTTAATTCCTAATTCCCCCAACCGGTTCCAACGCCGGTGCCCTGAGCAGGTAGATGGCGACACAGGACAGGATCAGCGGCACTGCGAACACGACGAAATTGACGCTGGTGGAATAGCCCATATTGATGAGCACGCCACCCAGGTACGGGCCGATGATGGCGCCCGTGCGCCCTGCGCCGATGCTCCAGCCTACGCCGGTTGTGCGGATTTCGGTGGGATACAGGCGCGCGGCCGAGATATAAAAGCCGACAAACCCGCCCAGTACGCAAAAACCGAGCACGAATGCCAGCGCCAACAGTAATCCCACCTGCGCCGGCGCAAATCCGAACGCCACCATGGAAATGACGCCGCCGGCAAAAAATACAATGATCAGCGGGCGCACACCCAGGCGGTCGGACAGGTAGCCCAGGAGGGCGCCGCCCAGGAACGCTCCGAAATTCAACGCGGTGCCGATGTAAATACCCTTGTCCACCGAGAGGCCCGCATCAACGGTGATCTTGGGTACCCAACTGAACAGGAAATACAGGGTAAGAAATGCCATGAAAAAACCGCACCACAACAGCAACGTCCAGTTTCGATATTCAGGTGTCAACAGGCGCTTGACGGACGGCCTGACCACACCAGCTACCGCTTCGGGAATGGCCGACAACGTCGGCCAGCCCATACGGACCAATATCCCGTTGATCCTGTCCAGCGCGCCGGGCGGGCGTCGGGAAGAAAGAAATTCCAGCGATTCAGGGAGGAAAAACCAGGTCATAATCGCCGCGGCCAGGGACAGGATGCTACCGCAATAAAACACCGCCGGCCACCCGTAAGCCTGGATCAACCAGACCGCGGCAAACCCGCCGGCGGTGGCGCCCAGGGGATAGCCTACCTGCATAAAACCCACCGCCAGGTTACGCTTCTTGATCGGTGTGTATTCCGCCACGATACTGGTAAGGCTGGCAAGAATACTGCCGATGCCAAGCCCGGTGACCACTCTCATGATGATCATCTGGTTCGCATTGGTGGTCAGGCCGGTCAGCGCCATACTCAGGCCAATGGCCAGCAGTGAGAGCAATATCATTGCCCGCCGCCCGATCACATCCGAATAAGGAGCGATAAACGCCGCACCCAGGGTCATGCCGACAAGTCCGGCGCTGAAGATGATGCCCAGCACGTAGGGCGTGAGTTGCCATTCCTGCGAGATGGTGGGCGCGGTGAAGGCAATGGCCAGTACGTCGAAGCCGTCCAGCATGTTCAGGGCAAAGCAAATGAGCACAACCCGCAGTTGCAAGCGGCTGAAGGGCCGTTCGTCTATCAGTTGGCGAATTTCATTCGACATAAAAGTACCTTGTTCCGGCACACACGAAATATCCGGTCAGGCATGCTAATATGATCCGTAGCGGCGTACCGGGAAGGTGTCAAGCCGCTGTTTCCATAACAACCAGATAAGATTTTTTATTCAGTATGATAAGAACGTTCGAGGGTATCACACCTGTTATCGCTGCATCCACTTTTATTGATGAGATGGCCGTGGTCATCGGCAACGTCAGTATTGGAGAAGATTCCTCGGTCTGGCCCGCGGCGGTCATCCGGGGAGACGTGAATACCATCACCATCGGCAGTCGCACCAGTATTCAGGACGGCTCCGTGCTACACGTGAATCATGATGATGAATACAACCCGGGCGGCGACCCGCTGCACGTCGGCAGCAATGTTACCGTGGGGCACAAAGTGATGCTACACGGCTGCACCATCCAGGATCGCTGCCTGATCGGCATGTCTTCGACCATCCTGGACAAGGCGGTGGTTGAATCCAACACCATCATCGGCGCCGGCAGCCTGGTGTCGCCGGGCAAGGTACTGGAAAGTGGTTACCTCTACGTGGGCACGCCGGCCCGCCAGGTACGCAAATTGACGGCTGAGGAACTGGCTTACCTGGACGTTGCCGCGGAACATTACGTGCGCGTAAAATCGAAGCACATGGCAACGTAACAAAACCACATCGAGACCTATCATGGACCTGGCAAAACGCAAACTTATCGACCTGCAGTCCTATATCGCATTCATGGAACAGCATAATCACCTGATCCGGGTGAACAGCGAGGTGGACCCCATCTTCGAACTGGCCGGTATTGCGAAAAAGTTCGAGGGCGGCAAGGCCGTCTTGTTCGAGAACGTCAAGGGCAGTGACTTCCCGGTGCTGATCGGACTGTACTGGAACCGGGATTTCATGGCGAAGTTCTTTCAGACCGGCAGCGCCCGGCTGCCGTTCGCGCTGGCCGATGATATTCGGGCATGGCGCAAGAACCCCATCGAGCCGGTGACAGTAGCTCGAGGGCCTGCCAATGAAGTGATTGAGACCGACCCCGACCTGAACACCCTGCCGATCCCCCACCACGCCGAGGGCGATGGCGGGCGCTACCTGACCTCCAGCGTGGTCATCGCCAGGGACCCGGATACGGGAGTGCGCAACCTGTCCATCCACCGCATGATGGTGACCGGAAAAAACCGCTTCACCCTGCTGCTGGAGGAACTGGGGCACCTGATGGACTACTTCAAACGGGCCGAAGCCAAGGGAGAGCCGCTGGAACTTACCGTCAACAACGGGGCGGATTATGCTCTGAGCATGGCCGCGGCGTCACCGGCCTCTGCCGCGCCCATGGAAATGGATGAAATCGGCATCGCCTGCCAGATGCACGGCGCGCCGGTGAGGCTGATCGAGGCGCAGACCGTGGGGGTGGAAGCCTGGGCTGACGCGCAGTTCGTCATAGAGGGGAGAATACTGCCGGGCGTCAGGGAACCGGAAGGCCCTTACGCAGAGGTAACAGGCTACTACGCCGCCCTGGACGAACGCTGGGTGTTCGAGGCCAGCGCCATCACCCGCCGGCGCGACCCGATCTTCCATTCCATTCTGTCCGGCAAGGAGGTTTACAATGCTTACGGCCTCATCGCCGGGGCCGGCGCGTTCGACAAGATTCACAGCCTGGTGCCCGAAGTCACTGCGGTGCATTTCTCCGACGGCAGTGTGCCCTACCACCTGGTGGTACAGATCGACAAGAAGCACGAAGGCAGCCAGCGCAACGCCATCATGGCCGCGTTTGTTTCCCTGGTATTCGTGAAAACCGTCACCGTGGTGGACACCGACGTGGACCTCTACAGCCTGGCCGACGTAGACTGGGCGGTACAGACCCGCTGCCGCGCCGACCGTGACCTGCTACTCATCCCGGACGCCATCGGCCACCGCCTGAACCCCATGGTAGAAGACGACAAGTGGACCCGCCTGGGCATCGATGCCACCGTGCCACTGCCGCGGGAGGACAAATACCGGCGGGCTACCATGCGCGCGGTGAACCTGGACGATTTTGATATTGCTTTCTGACGAGGATGAACGTTACCAGACGTCTTTCATCAACCGCAGGAAGTTCAGGCCCAGTATTTTTTCAATGGTGTTGGTGGAGTGGCCGCGCTGATGCAGCATATCGGCGAGTTTCTGGAATTGTGTGGGCCCCATTAAATCGGGTAGCAGCGGCACAACCCGGCTGGTTTCTCCGGCGGCGCTGATACCTGCTTGTTTGCGTTGTTGCAACTCGCCGGCGATGGCGGCCCGGTAGTTTGTCATATCGTCGATCGCAGTGGCATCCCCGTCGGTGCCGATGCCGACGTGGTCCTGCCCGCATACATCCAGCGCGTGCTCCAGGTGCCGGACGACGTCAGCGGCCCGGGCCTGGCCGTCCTCCCGTAGAAACGGCATGAAATAAATGCCAACCACACCACCGCCTTCGGCAACCCGGCGTAATTCTGCATCGGTCTTGTTGCGCGGCAGGTTGGTGAGGGCGCGGCAACCGGTATGGGTAATCGCAACCGGCGCACTGGACGTGCTGATCGCATCCAGGCAGGTCTGTTCCCCGCTGTGGCTCAGGTCCACCAACACCCTGGCTTCGTTAAGGGCTGCTACCACTTCACGGCCAAAGCGCGTTAATCCGCTGTTTTCAGGGACCGCAGAGCCGGCGCCGATTTGATTACGGTCGTTATAGGTGAGTTGTATGATGCGCACGCCAAGATCGGCAAAGACCTTGACGCGCCCGGTATCATCACCCACGCTTGCCGCGTTCTGGAAGCCGAAGATGATGCCAACCCGGTTTTCCCGTTGCGCCGCCAGGATATCGTCTGCGCTCAGGATCTTGACCAGGTCGGCGCGCCGGTCATGGATGATTGCATCCCATGCGGCGATATCCCTGATAGTGTAGTCGTAGGGATCTTCCGGTCCCGAGACATAGCCCAGTGTGATATTGATCGCCGTTGTGCCGGATGCGCGGGTATCATTGATGGCGCGTGCATCGATGCTGCGCATTCTCCGGATCAGACTGCTGCTGTCAGCCTGACCCTGCTGCTTGCCCTGGGCATCAACCCACAGGTTCTGGTTGGATAACCCCCCCAGGGCATTGATGATGATCAAGTCCTTAACGGCCGGGGGTTTGGCCTGTCCGGTTGGCGCATGCAGGCCAAAGGACAGCGCGGCCAGGCCGGATGAGGCGCGCCGGATGAAGTTACGCCTGGATAGCACTAATGCTACCTGAGGTCGCTAAAAACATGTTCTGCCTTTTCCAGTGAAGGTTCTTTCCAGTCGGGGAACCGGCTGCTGAAGATATCGTTACGGCCGTAGTATTTCTGCAATAATATGCCCTTGGCCGTGCCCCCTTGCCACAAATCATAAGCGTCGTTGCCGTAGCTGTCGAAGAAGGCCGTAAGGCGCCGGTCCAACTCATTGATAACGTCTGCATAAGCGGGCTCATCGACCAGATTCACTCGCTCTTCGGGGTCGTTGCCGAGATGGTAGAGCGTATTCGGCTCGTCATCATCCAGCCGCTTCATATACTTCCACTCCGGTGTGCGGATGACCCGGACAGTGACAAATTCAAAAAATGCCGTGTCATCCCATGCAGCCACGTCGTTGCCGAGCAGCAGCGGCGAGAAATCCTTCCCCGGGGTATTGGCAATGCTTTTGTCACCCATGCCGAGGTATTCCAGCAAGGTCGGAAACAGGTCAAACTGGTTGATGATCCTGTCGGTTTCAATGCCGGGCGGAATCCTGCCGGGGTGACGCACGAGGAGCGGGATTTGCATGTTGACGTTATGCGCGGTGAAGGGAAACGACCAGGAGGTGTTGCCGAACAGGCCGTGGTGCCCGTAGGATGCGCCCTGGTCCGAGGTGTAGATCACGATGGTATTGTGGTCCAGGCCCAGTTCCTTCAGCTTGTGCAGAATGACGCCGACACCGTCATCCACCATGGCGGTTTCCGAAGCAGCATTGATCATTGCCGTCCTGTTGTTCAATGCCTCTATCGCCGTCCACGCAGTGGTGCCCTCCTTTACCATCAGGCTGGTCGGCCCGCGCCCTCCCTGTGCCCAGTTTTTCAGATAAGGGTGTATTTTTTCCTGCGGCATGGCCGGCGTATGTTCCGTGTAATACGCGGCATGACGGTTCTTCGGCTCCATGGTGACCGTTGGCGGCAGGTTATACGGGCCGTTATAGGCCAGGTACAGGAAAAAAGGCTGGTCCTGGCTCTGCCGGGATAGAAAATCGACCGCTTTTTCCGTCCAGAAATCAGTCAGGTGTTCAGCAACCACGTAAGTCTCACCGTTATCGATGACCGTTTGATCATAAAACGTGGTGGTGTGTCCCGAGGGAAAGGTGACCCAGTATTCGAACCCCAGTTGCGGTGTTTGCGGCATACCCAAATGGTATTTACCCACCAGTCCGGTGCTATAACCCGCTTCCGACAGGGTCTGGGGCAGGGAACGGAATTCCTCTATCCCGGACCAGCCGGGCACGTCGATGTCCGAGGGCAAGGCAACGTGTATGCCGGTCTGGGACGGTATCAGGCCGGTCAACAGGGTGGCCCGGGTCGGCGAGCAGACCCCGTTGACGGCGAAAGCATTGTTAAAGCGGATGCCCTCCTGCGCCAGCCTGTCGATATTCGGGGTTTTTACTTCTTCATTGCCATAGGTCCCCAGCAAGGTACTGCTCTGGTTGTCGGACAGGATTAATATGACGTTGGGCCGCGTCTCTGCCGCCGGCAGAGCAAGCGGAAAATACATTACCAGGCTGAGAAACAACAGGTAGATGGGGGTAGGTCCCTGCGCCACAGTAGAGTCCCGGCTAATCCGTTGATTTGAAAACCGCGCCATCCTTCATCACGAATGCCACCTCGTACAGCGCGGTGATGTCCTCCAACGGATTGCCTGCCACGGCTATCACGTCCGCTTCCATGCCCGCGGCAAGCTTTCCGGTTACCTCTGCCAGACCCAGATGGTCCGCGCTGCCCAGAGTCGCAATCCTGAGCGCTGCTGCTGCGCTGACCCCCGCCTTCACCAGCCATTCCACTTCGCGGGCATTGCTGCCATGGGGAACCACGCCGGCATCGGAGCCCATGGCGATCTTCACCCCGGCCTGATACGCCAACAAAAACTTGGCAGGATGTTCTTCCTGGAACAGTTTCATGCGCTCCCGCCGGTGCTCCGGCACGGAGTTCATCCGCTCGGCGATCATATCCTGCACGTCCAGCGTGGGCACCAGGTAGGCGCCGGCGCGCTTGAACAGCCGGATGGACTCGTCATCCAGAAAGGAACCGTGTTCGATGCTGTCCACCCCGGCCCGCAAGGCTGCGTTAATTCCGGCAGTGGCATGGGCGTGGGCGGTGGCCTTCAGGTCCAGGCTGTGCGCCGTCTCGACGATGGTTGTTAATTCGTCCATCATAAAGGAAGGAGCATGATGTTTCCCGCCGGTGCGCTCGTTGCCACCGCCGGTCGCGTGGATTTTGATCAGGTCTGCGCCCTGGCGAAACTGCCGGCGCACGGCGCGGCGGCACTCGCCCACTCCGTCACACAAGCCAGAGGAGGCGAACAGTTCCAATACCTGGTCCGGGCGGTCCAGAAGGTCGCCATGGCCACCCGTGGGGGAGATGGATGAGCCCGCGGCCAGGATGGTCGGCCCGGCAATTTCCCCGGCGCGGATGGCATCACGCAAGACTATGACCGGCCAGGAATCAAAACCGGCATCCAGGTCCGCGACCGTGGTAACACCCGCTTCCAGGGTGGCCTTGGCATTGACAACTCCCGCCAGCAACCGTTCTTCTCCGGAAAGCGTGGTGTTTCCCGGCTTATCTCCATACCTGTGGGTGATATGAACGTGTGAATCGATAAGGCCGGGGAGAACGAATTTGTCTTTCAGGTCGATTTCATTTATTTCCGACGCATCCAGGTCAAGCTGTTGCGCAGAGACATAGCCGGCCTGAACGGAAACAATCTTGTCTCCCTGTACAACCAGGGTCTGTTTATGCTTCGGTGCAGTGCCGGGCACGTCCAGCAACGTTCCCGCGTGGATGAGCGCGGCCGGCAGCTTTGTTGCTTCCTGCTCCTCTTCGTGTGCGACACTGACCGACAGGTGCAGGAAGCACAGGAAAAAGGCGCAAGCGGGAACCAGTTTATTCACCTGCCGCCGGCGCCTGCCCTCGCATGTTGCAAGCGGGGGACGCATTATCAAAAATCTTTACTAAGCATCACACCCAGGGTTCGAGGTTTTTCCAGGAAGTTCTGGCCCGGATCAAGCCTGAAGGTGCCGTCTTCGAATATGTGGGTAATCGCCCGTTCGTCGAATACGTTCTCCAGGAACAGGGATACCCCCCAGCCTGCTCCCTCAACACCGGCGCGTAAATCCAGGATGGCATAATCACCCTGCCGGTTATAGGACACATTGGTCCTGGTCGTGGGCGCCAGCGTGTTGATGTCCAGCAGGAACTCGTTATAGTCCGAAAAATTCTCGCCGATGTAATTGACGTTCAGGTAAACATACCCGCGCAGCCCCATCCAGGGCAGGGCATGGCCGTACTCCATGGAAGCATTAAACGTCCACTCGGGCACATTGGGAATAGCATCGCCCTTGAGTCCGGAACGGCTGAGCGTGCTGCTGGCCCGGTTGGCGGGCGCATCGGCATCAAGTTCCGCATTGACGTAACTGACGGCTGCCGTCACGCGGAAATCCTCGGCCAGATCAAACACGCTCTCCAGTTCAAACCCCGTTGCCTCGGCACTGTCCGCGTTATTGAGGAAGCCAAACAGGCCGGTTGCCGACCTGCCGCTGAGCACGATATCGGACCAATCGATGTAATACACTGCGCCGTTCAGCGTAACCCGGTTGTCAAACCACTGCGAGCGGATGCCGAACTCATAACTGTCCAGCGTATCGGCGCGAAACTCCTCCGGCACACCCACGTTGCCCGGGTCGGTCAAGGCGATGGAAGAGGTGTTCTGGTTGGCGCCGCCGGGCCGGTAGCCCTGAGAAAAAGAAGCGTAAGCCAGTACGTCATCAGTCAGGTCAAACGCGCCGTGCACCTTGAATATGGTACCGTCATCCGACCCGCGCGTGACGTTGACACGGTAAGGCAGGGCTCTGCCGGGCGTGCCGGACGGCAGTCCCAGGCCGGGAACGTTTACCCGGTTGATTACATCACTGCCGCTGTCAATATCGTAGTACCTGACCCCTGCCGTCAGGGCAAACCTGTCGGTCACGTGCCAGGTTGCCTCGCCGTAAACCGCGCGCTGGATAAGATCAGAATTCACCGTGCGCCTGAACAAAAAGACCCCGTCCTCGGTGATGCTGCCGTCGGCATTGGGATACTGGACACGGCTGTCCACGAACGCATTCCGGTCGGAATAAAACGCCCCTACCGTCCAGTCAATAATATTATCGCCGGATGAGGACAGGCGAAATTCGTGGCTGAGCGCCTGCAAGGGTTCCGGTTGGGTGGAGAGTACGGGCGGGAACGGAAATCCGGTAAACCCGTTGTGGAACCGGAATACCGCGTTGCGGTCGAACCAGGAGTAGGAATACAAGGCATCCGCCAGTCAAAACCGTATTCCAGAGTGAGGTTGTACAGCACCTGCTCATCATTGTAGGGCTCCCGGGAGATGGCGCCCGTCTTCGGGTTGTCCTTATCAATGCTGGGGTTAAAATGGAAGCCGCCGCCAACTTTCTGGTCCTGGTAGTAAATTGTGCCAGTTGCAGTAAGCCTGTCGGTAGGTGTCCAGCGGAGCGCCACGCGCCCACCTTCCGTGTCCACGTCGTTGATATCATCCTTACCGTAAGCAGTGTTATCGACAAAACCAGGGTCATCCCGCTTGAAGCCGACTATGCGAACGGCCAACTGATCCTCGATAATGGGAACATTGACCATGCCGTTCACCTGGTAACCCGTATCCCCATATCTTACCGTGGAGCCTTCAAGACTGATCTTGCCTTCAAATTTTTCGGCATTGGGCTTTTTGGTGATAAAGCGCAGGGTGCCGCCCATGGAACCGCCGCCGTACAGCGTTCCCTGCGGGCCTTTCAACACTTCCACCCGCTCAAGGTCAAACGGTTTTAATTCCGGCGACCTGAGCCCGGCATCATTCGTCGTGCCGGGCGCACCGACGGCCAGCGCCTCATCGAAATAAACCCCCACCTGTGGTTCACCGGGGCTGGCAATGCCGCGGATGATCGGCCGTGTAGAGCCGGGACCGTTATCCCGCAGCGTCAAGCCGGGAACGGAACCGACGAAATCAACGAAATCGTCGGCGCCTATACGTTCAAGCCCTTCGTTGGTCAACGCGGAAATGGCGATGGGCGTGTCCTGCAAGGTACTGGTACGCTTGAGCGCGGTCACCACAATCTCCTCAATGGCATCTTGCGCCAGCAGGGGCTGGAATAACTGTAATGAAAATACAATGACTGATGTAAACAGAATAGAGCTTGACCGAGACATGGTACCTACCTCTCGTCGTAAGGATGAGTAATATTTGCGCCACCGGAGACGCTCGGGAACGGTAGCACTATCTCAATGCATTGTAAACGAAAAATGCCGGAGAAATAGACCCAGGTAACAAAACTTGTATCCTGAATTCACATTCAAAACAGCAGGTGTAAAAATTTTTGCCACCGGCTAAATTGAACGTTTACACTGGGCGGTGTCTATCGCTATTTCCCTACCCAGCATTCACTTCGCATTAAACAAAGCTTCCCCTTTCGCGCTCACGGATATAGTGGTATCTTCTCTTTGGTTGTAATAACAGTGCAGAGAAAGTTACCTACTTTATTTTGGAGACGGGAAGTTGCCTGGAGAATCATTGGCTTTCAGAGGGCCAAATTTACCT
This sequence comes from Gammaproteobacteria bacterium, assembly GCA_965116585.1. Classification (GTDB taxonomy): domain Bacteria; phylum Pseudomonadota; class Gammaproteobacteria; order Eutrophobiales; family Eutrophobiaceae; genus JAAXHV01. Next base: position 1,411,991 of record OZ220714.1, read on the forward strand.
GCTTTATTGCCATGCCACACTCGTCTGCCTGACATTGACCTTCCTGGTACCCCACGGGAAAAACAAGCTGCGAAATTCCGGCCTGTTAGTCGTTTTAGGGTGAAGTCAAGCAAGGCGGGCACATCGGGAAAAAACGGCAAGTAGACGGCTATGGAACTGAAACTGGAGGAACTCTCATATCAGCGCGAGGCGATAGACGCCGTCATACGACTGTTTGAGGGACAGCCGCGCAACACATTCGATATGGCTTGCCACGAAGGAGTGCGAAGCAACGTCCTCACCATCCCCACCGAGCAAGTCCGCGAGAACTGCCTGGCAACAATCAAAGACAGCGGCATTGACGAAGAAACGGCTTCTCTCGACGAAGCCCTGGACTTCTGTATCGAGATGGAGACAGGCACCGGCAAGACTCTCGTATACCTCAAGACGGCCTACGAACTCTACCGACAATACGCCTTCACGAAATTCATCATCCTTGTTCCTTCCGTCGCCATCAAGGAGGGTGTCCTGTCCACTTTCGACATGTTCAAACGACAGCTTGACGATGTGTACGGTTTCACGCCCGCATGCTTCGATTACGACAGCAAGCGCTTGAATCGTGTGACGACCTTCGTCGAGGAGCAGCATCCCCAAATCATGGTGATGACGCTCCAGTCCTTTAATGCGGAGGACCGTATTCTAAACCAGGCCCAGCGGGAAGACCTCTTCTTCAATATGCCCTTCATCGAGGCGATTGCGCGCACGCGCCCGATCATCATCATGGACGAACCGCAGGAGGGTATGGACACGGAGAATGCCGTCACTCGTATCGACGCCCTCGACCCGCTATGCAGGATCCGCTATTCCGCGACACACAAGGTCATGCGAAATCTGGTGTACAGACTGACACCGTTTGACAGCTACCAACAGGGCCTTGTGAAGAAGATCGAGGTTCTGACCGTCGCAGAGCAAAACCAGGAAGCGACGTTGCGCGTCGAACTCGTCGAAGTGAAGACGTATCAGGATGGCAAACCGCCGAGAGCGAAGCTGCGTCTCTGGTACGCAAAGCGAGACGGCTCGTTCACCTCCCGCGAGTCTCCATTTCTCAAGGTCGGCGACGATTTGGAAGAAAAGACGGGCAACGTCGGCTATCGGGGCTATGTAATTCGCCGCATCTCGAAGCCGCTTCGCGAGCGTACCTACCGCTGCGAATTTGAGAACGGTTCCGTTGTAATTGAAAAAGAGAGAGCCGCCGACTTGGAGGGCATCTTCGAGGAACAGCTCTACTGGCTGATCGATAGCCATTTCGCGAAGCGTGACCGACTTGTGCCCCAGAGGATCAAGTGCCTGTCCCTCATCTTCATTGATCGCGTGGACAACTATGTCCAACCGGACGGCATCATTCGCCGCATCTTCGCCGAGAAATATCGACAGGTTTGCCGAGAGAAACTGAAGCGCGAGTCCAGCGAGGAAGAAATAGCTGCCGTGCAGGGCTACTACTTCGCTCAGACGGGAAAGGGCGAGTACACAGACAACGAGCGTTCCATGCGCGCGAACAAGGCGCTTTTCGACCTTATCCTGAAACAGAAGGAAGAATTGCTGCGCATTGGGAATCCGGTTGAGTTCATCTTCTCGCATTCCGCCTTAGGCGTGGGATGGGACAATCCCAACGTGTTCAACATCGCGACGCTCAACCAAAGCTACAGTGAGATAAAAAAGCGGCAAGAGATCGGTCGCGGACTTCGCATCTCCGTCAACCAGGAGGGCCAGCGTGTCTATGATGCCGACGATTGCCCGGAAGGCGACGAGATCAACCTACTGACGATTGTTCCGAACGAGACTTATGAAACGTTCGTGAGTCAGTACCAGAGCGAAATCAAGGAGGTATATGGAACAACTGGCTCCGGTGCGAAGACAAGACACAAAAAGAAGGGCACACACCCACGCAAGCGGAGCGTGAGAAGGAACGATGCGGTCTATGAAAGCAATTCCTTTCGTGAATTCTGGCGGCGTCTGAGTCTGCGCACCGACTACACGGTTGTCATAGATGAAGAAGCCGTTGTCACCCGTGCCGTCGAGGCTCTGAACGCCCTGAAGATGGAACACTATACTGCTGAAGTTGCCCTCAATCGTGTTGATCGGCTTGATCCCGAAGGAGTGACGACACAGCACATAGGCAGCGAGCGCCGCCGCCTGCGTGCCATGTTTGGGGCTGTGGACCTGATCGAGGAAATCAGCGAGGGAACATCTCTCGCCTATCCGACAGTAATCCGAATCCTGCACGAAGTAACTAACCGTTCAGCCATCGCGGCAAACCCTGTTCGCTTCATTCACGAAGCATCATCGCGAATCCGGGAAATCGAACTGGATGAACTGCTGCGTGGCTTGACCTATGCTCCCAGCGGCGAGGAGTTCGACATCTCGCGGCTTGAGCCGAGTATCGTGACCTACGCGGACACCATCGAAACGCCAAAGCGGGGCCTGTATGACCGTGTTGTGTTCGACAGCAATTTTGAGCGGGCGTTTGCAGGGTTCGCCGACAACGATGACGAAGTTGTGTGTTTTCTCAAGCTCCCGGCTTTCTACGAGATTCCAACCCCTATCGGCTCCTACAATCCTGATTTCGGCGTTGTACTTCGACGAAAGCGCTTGCGGGACGGCGAAGAAGGCGAGTTCTACTTCGTTGTTGAAACAAAGGGCACGAACGAGTTTGCGGACAAGAAGGCGCTTCGTGAGAGCGAGGTCTACAAGATCAAGTGCGCGATGAAGCACTTCGATGCGCTGGGGGTGGGTGCGCATGTCAAATACGACGCGCCCGTCAAGGAGTATTCCGTCTTTAAGTCCCGCGCCAAGGGAGTGATGCATGCCTGACAAGATCCAGAACAAAGTCCCGAATATGCCGGCACCGGACAATGCCGCTCTATTCGGCCGGATTGTAGATATTCTCGAAGAAGCACGTACTCACGTCGCTCGAACGGTTAACAGCGCGATGGTGGTCGCGTATTGGCTGATCGGATGTGAAATCGTTGGGGAGGAGCAGAAGGGGCAGAAACGGGCTGACTACGGCAAGGCATTGCTGCTGGACCTCTCGCGTCGGCTCAACAAGCGGTACGGCGAAGGATATTCCGTGACCACACTCCAAAATTGCAGGAAGTTCTATCTGACTTATGTACACCGATTGGCAATTCAGTACCCAATGGGTACTAAATTCGCTTCGACTACGATTGGTTATCCAGTGGGGAGAGACCCAGGCAAGAGCGGTGGATTTCAACCACCGGATGGAGAATTGAAACCAAAACAGCACCCAATGGGTACTGAATCCGCTACCGGCTTTCATCCTGACCTAAGCTGGTCGCATTACCGCGCCCTGATGCGCGTCGAAAACGAGGAGGCGCGGCAGTTCTATGAACAGGAAGCCGCTCGCAATCGTTGGAACAAGCGGCAGCTTGAACGACAGATCAACTCCCTGCTCTTTGAACGCCTGCTAAAGAGCCGCGACAAGGACGGTGTGCTACAACTCGCCAATGAAGGACAGGCGATCGAACATCCTACCGACATCATAAAAGACCCTTACGCCTTGGAGTTCCTCGGACTTCCCGAGGCGCATCGATTGCTCGAAAGCGATCTGGAGACGGCTCTCACGACCCACATGCAGGAGTTTCTGCTGGAATTAGGGTCCGGATTTGCCTTCGTGGCCCGTCAGAAACGACTCACGCTGGATGGGGACCATTTCTACGCGGACCTGGTCTTCTATCACGTACGCCTCAAGTGCTACGTGATTATCGACTTGAAAACAGAAAAGCTCACTCATGGCGACATGGGCCAGATGCAGATGTACGTTCACTATTTTGATCGTGAAGTATGCGCCCAGGAGGACAACCCCACGATTGGCTTGATCCTCTGCACCGACAAGAACGATGCCGTCGTCGAATACGTGCTTGACAAGAGCAACGAACGCATTTTCGCCAGTCGTTACAAGCTGGAACTTCCGCCCAAGGAAGAACTGCGCAGACTGCTTCTGGATTGGCGCTCCGAGAACGAAGAGGACAACTTATGAACAAGGCCATTATGGATCGGATGCCGGCTACGCCGGATGTGAACCAGGAACGTCTGGAACAACTCCGAGCGCTGATGCCGGATCTGTTTACCAACGATGGAGCACTCAACCCGGACGAACTTAAACGACTCATCGATCCCGACTTGGTGCCGGAGTCCGAGCGCTTTGAATTCCGTTGGTTTGGGAAGGCCAACGCAAAGCGCAACGCCTTCACGCCAACGCTCGCATCTTTGGAGTACGATCACGAGCGCTCTGTGAACCCAGAGCTTGCCGAGGGGAACGCGATCATTGAGGGAGAGAATCTCGAAGTCTTGAAATGTCTGCTTGCCTCTTATCGCAACCGGATCAAGTGCATCTACATTGATCCGCCGTACAACAAGGACAAGGACTTCGTCTATTCCGACACATGGAAGGAAGACAGAGGAACATACTGGGAACACATTGGGGTAACTACAGATGGTGTGAAAGTTGACACCAACACGAAGAGCGACGGCCGTTTTCATTCCAACTGGCTGAATATGCTCTATCCCCGCTTGCTCCTTGCCCGACAGCTCCTGCTTCCCGATGGCGTCATCTTCATATCGATCGATGACAATGAGGCGCATCACCTGCGCAGGCTGTGTGACGAGGCCTTCGGCGAGGAAAATTTCATCGCTCAGATCACATGGGAGAAGACCCGGAAGAACGACGCAAAACTATTCAGTTTGGGGCACGACTATGTTGTCTGCTACGCTCGCGACCTCCAGCATTTTAAAGACTTGAAGACAGTCTGGCGTGAGCAGAAGCCGGGGGCGAAAGAAATTTGCAAAAAGTGGCTGGAGCTCAAGGAAGTCCACGGAGAGGACTACGGAGCCATGGAGATGGGGCTTCGTCAGTGGTACAAGGATCTCCCAGCAAAGCATCCGTCGAAGAAACTCTCAAGGTATAAGCAAATCGACAAATGGGGACCGTGGCGTGACAGAGACATCTCTTGGCCTGGCGGAGGCGGGCCCCGCTATGACGTGCTCCATCCTGACACGGGAAAATCATGTGAGGTGCCAGAGAGGGGCTGGGTTTTCAGTACCGTTGAGTCAATGCAACGCCAGATCGACCTCGGGCTCGTCGTATTTCGGGAGGACCACACTAATCCACCTATGCGAAAGGCGCACTTGATCCCGGTTCCAGAGGAACTCCTCGACGACGAGCCAGACGCGGATGAAAACGGTGGTGAGGAAGAGATGGGGCTCCAGGTCATGCCCAGTGTTCTATACAAACAGTCGCAAGTGGCGATCAAGTACCTTCGCAAGCTCCTAGACGGAAAGATTTTCGATAACCCAAAAGACCATGAAATTCTCGCACGACTTATTGAGTATGTGACAACATCCGGCGACCTTGTCTTGGACTTCTTCGCAGGTTCAGGCCCGACTGGTCAGGCTGTCATGGAAATCAACGCGAAAAGTGGCGAGGCGCGCACCTTCATTCTCGTGCAGATTCCAGAGATCATCGACGAGGGTACTCCCGCATACAAAAAGGGCTATCGCCGAATATCGGACATTACCATTGAGCGGAACAGGCGGGTTGTCGCGCAATTGCACGAAACGGCAGATACGGCGGACCGCGATGCCCAACAACGGTTGCCTGGAATCGCCCCTCAGCAGAACTCCGCCTATCGCCCTGGTTTCAAGGTCTACAAACTCGCCAAGTCTCGCTTTCCCCGAACCGAGTTCGTGCCAGATCCAGAGAAGACGGACGAGGAGAACTTGGAGGCCCTTGATGCCTATATCCGGGAGAAGGAAGCAGCGTTTCTGATGACATTCGACCGGGATGATATTCTTCAGGAAGTCCTCCTCAAGAACGGTTTCATGCTTGATGTCCAAACGGAACTCCTTGCCGACTTCTCCGAGAATGCAGTCTTCCGCGCATGGGATTCTCGGAAGGAAGCGACAGTCTGCCTCGACGACGATCTGAAGGAGCAGACCATCGCCAGACTCAAAGGCATGGAAGGCATCTTCATCTGTCTTGAGCAAGCGCTCGATACCACGAAGAAATGGAACCTTCGCGCTGAGTTCGGAGAGAGATTTGTGGCATTCTGAAGATGTAAGGAGCATGCAACGGCTGAACCGCTCTGCCGCGCACGGGAGAACACCGAATGCACATTGCTTTTGTTGAGATACAGAACTTCCGGAAGTTGAAGTCTTGCCGCGTTGAAATCGCGCAACAGGAAACGATCTTCGTTGGCGCGAATAACAGCGGCAAGACATCCGCAATGGATGCTCTGATCCTCTTTCTCAAGCAGAGCCGTAGAAAGAACTTCGCGACTACGGATTTCACCCTTTCGAACTGGCTATCTCTTGATCAGCTCGGAGAACAGTGGGTAACTGCCGCCGATAATGAAGAACCAGAACTCGCCGTTGATTCTTTGCTACCTCTGCTACCCTCTATCGATGTTTGGCTCGATGCCAACGAGAAAGACCTTCACCGTGTCGCGCATCTCCTCCCTACACTAGATTGGACACCCGAGGAATTGCTGGGAGTCAGGCTTGTGTTTGGACCTAAGAAAATGGAGCGATTCTACAAGGACTTCCGAAGTGCCTATATGTCGGCACGTGACGCCGAGTCAGCTTCTACCAAAACAGAGTCGCAGCTGTCGCTGTGGCCGAACTCAATGAGAGACTTTTTGGATAGACAGCTTCACAGCCAGTTCGAAGTCCAGTCCTACATTCTCGACCCCACGCAGTGCCAAGAGTATGTGCAAGGGGTCGCCACACCTCAGTTTCTCCCGCCCGACAGTGATCCGCTCAACAAAAATCCATTCGATGGTCTCATCAAGATTGACGTAATCACTGCCCAGAGAGGCTTTTCCGATCCCAAGACAGAGGATGAGTCACACAGTGGGTTTGCAAGCTTGTCGACGCAGTTGCGCCGCTACTTCTCAAAGCACCTGAATCCGTCAGAGGCACCGGATGCGAGTGATATAGATGCGCTGGAGGCGATCGAAGCAGCGAAAACGGTATTCAACGTGAAGTTGAAGACGAGCTTCGAGCCTGCAATCGGAGAACTTGAGGGTCTCAACTACCCGGGCTTCAGTGACCCGACAATCTCCATAACAAGCAAGATCGATCCACACGACAGCCTTGATCACGAGACTGCGGTACAGTTCGACCTGCCTGGGGCAGATTCACTGACCCTGCCTGAAAAATATAACGGACTGGGCTACCAGAACCTCATCTCGATGGTATTCAACCTGATCCGATTCAGGGACGAATGGATGCGAGTTGGAAAAGCGGCCAAGCATCAAAACTCCCAGGATGCTGCTATTGAAACCTTGCACCTTGTGCTTGTCGAAGAACCCGAAGCTCATCTGCACGCTCAGGTTCAGCAGGTATTCATCAAGAAAGCCTACAACGTACTCCGCAATCACGCCTCACTAGTGGATTCTTCATTCAGCACGCAGTTGATCGTCAGCACTCACTCATCACATATTGCTCATGAATTGGACTTCTCTTGCCTGCGCTACTTCCGTCGGGAACCAGCCACGAAGGAGGGTGAGATTCCAACGGCAACGGTAGTCAACCTTTCACAGACGTTTGGCGACCACAACGAAACCTCGAAGTTTGCCACTCGTTATCTTCGGACAACCCATTGCGATCTCTTCTTCGCCGATGCGGCCATCCTGGTGGAGGGTTCGGCTGAACGCATGTTGATTCCCCATTTCATCCGGGCGAAGTTTCCTAAGCTGGACCAAAGCTACATATCGCTTCTTGAGATCGGCGGCGCCCATGCACATCGTTTGAAACCACTATTGGACACTCTTGAGCTTCTGTCTCTGGTCGTTACAGACTTGGACTCGATTCAGGAGACTGCCACTACCAAAGCGCGCCCGGATCGCGGTAAGGGCTACCGAACAGGAAACATTACACTCAAGGAATGGGTGCCGAAAAAGGAAACACTAGATGATCTATTTGATCTGTCGGACGACGTGAAACAGACAGCGGATGGGCTCGTCAGGGTCGCGTACCAGTGCCCAATCACCGTGGAGTACAAGAAGGGTGAAGGCCAACACGACGCAATACCTTATACGTTCGAGGATTCGCTGGCCGTGACAAATCTTGCGCTGTTCCGGGGATATGCAGAACCGGTGGGCCTATTGAAGAAGCTCCAAACAGCTCTCAGAGAGGAAACCCTTGAAGGTGCCAGCAAAGAAATGTTCGCCAACTTGGAGAAGGGCAGCAAGGCTGAGATGGCCTTGGAACTACTATGCCTGAGTGAGCCAGTCCAGCTAGAGGTGCCAAGCTATATCTCTGATGGCCTCAAGTGGCTTGAGAAGAACCTTGAGGCGAGAAAGGTTGACGCCATCTCCACAGAACCGGCACAGGTGAATGATGCCTGAGAGGGTCACTCAAGGGGATGAACTCAGGAAAACGATTGCGGCGTGTCTCGACCTTGAGAAGCCCAAGAGCTTTTTCCTCTATGCAGGCGCTGGCACCGGTAAAACAAGGGCGGTCGTTGAGGCGTTGGACATTTTCCGAGACCGCTATGGGACGCAATTCCGGCAGTCGGGCAAAAAAGTTGCTGTCATAACCTACACCAATGCCGCATGCGAAGAAATCAGGCGCAGAATAGACTTCGATCCTATCTTCGCCGTGTCTACGATCCATAGTTTTTCTTGGGAGCAGATCCGCACATACGACAAAGATATTTCTGCGTGGCTCAGAGAACGCTTGGATACCGACATCACCGAACTTCACGCAAAGCAAACAAAGGGGAGGTCAGGAACAAAGGCCGCTGCTGAGCGGCAGGTTCAGATAGAGTCGAAGGAGAAGCGACTTCAGCATCTCGATGTTATCAAGCAGTTTACCTACAATCCAAACGGCGAAAACATCGGCAAGAACTCACTGAACCATGCTGAGGTCATAACCATCACAGCGGCGTTTCTCGCCGACAAACCACTCATGCGTGAGATACTGATTCGGAAGCATCCCGTCCTGCTCATCGACGAAAGCCAGGACACACAAAAAGACCTGATTGACGCATTCTTCGCCCTCCAGGCGAGGCATCCAGACCAGTTTAGTCTCTGTATATTCGGTGACACGATGCAGCGCATCTATGCGGACGGAAAAGTCGGGTTGGAGAAGGCTGTCCCAGCAGATTGGGAGAAACCAGCACTTGGCGTCAATTACAGGTGCCCTAAACGCATTGTGACCCTTCTCAACAAGATTAGATCGGAAGCAGACGGTACTCGGCAGCAGCCTAAACAAGACGCGCAAGAAGGGGTGGTACGTCTATTTCTGATCGATGATGTTGATGACGCATACAAACTGAAATTCGAAGCAGAAGCGGTCAGGATAATGGCAGAAGTCACCTCCGATGACAAATGGATGAGCCAACGGGCAGTCAAAGTACTTACCCTTGAGCATCACATGGCCGCACGCAGAGGCGGCTTCGACGGTTTCTTTGAACCACTTTACAAGATAGACAATTTCAAGACAGGCCTGCTTAATGGGACTCTAGGCGGGATTACCTTCTTTGCGCAGCAAGTTCTTCCCTTGGTTCAAGCCATGAAATCCAAAAACAGGTTTGCAGTGGCCCATGTCGTAAAGGATTACTCTCCGATCATGTCTCCCGAAGGACTAAGCGGAAGTACGACTTCACTAGAGGAAATCCGCAAGGCTGGGAGGTCGGTTGAGTCAGTATTCTCCCTGTGGAAAGATGGTGCAGATCCTCTCCTGTTGGAAGTTCTCAAGGTGATTGATCGCGGGGGCCTGTTCGGTATACCTGATGTATTTGCACCCATCCTATCCGACGCTGATGGACAGGGAGAAGAGATGGAGTCAGTTCCCGCAGATGCGGAAGACGACAGGAATCCTGAGATCGATGCTTGGCGGGAAACGCTTGCTGTCCCGTTCAGTCAGTTCGAAGCCTATGCAGAGTACATCTCTGACAGGTCGCCTTTCGGAACACATCAAGGTATTAAAGGGCTGCAGTTCCCGCGAGTCATGGTCATTCTCGATGACAACGAAGCCCGCGGTTTCATGTTCAGCTATGAGAAATTGCTTGGAGCGAAGGCTCTAACGAACACAGATGAAAAAAACCGGCGTGAAGGGAAGGACACATCCGTAGACAGAACTCGACGTCTCTTCTACGTTACTTGTAGCAGGGCTCAGCGGAGCCTCGCCGTGATTGTGTACACGAAAGAACCGGAAAAGGTCGCCAGCCATGTATCCAGTGTTGGCTGGTTTGAGGACCAAGAAGTGGTCCGAATGTGAAACACGCAGCATGCACACGACTTGAAAGCGGTTCTCAACAAATGTCTGGAATTATGCCGCGATCCACACGTACTCAATATCTCCTGGGTTGCCGTTGATGCCGGCTCTGGGTGGCGCTATCCAGTGGGCAAAGTGGCCAGGTTTGGTTACTTGCTCTATGAGTGAGGGCAGGAATGCGAGGTCGTCATGTCCCGGACAGTTCCTGGCAGGCGGAGTAGAGGCCGAGACAGGCGCGTTCCAGCATATCCAGCACTTTCTCAAAACCCTGCGCGCCGCCGTAGTAGGGGTCCGGCACTTCGGGGGCTTGTTCCGGGTGGCCCTGGTACTCCGGGAGAAATGAGCCAAGTAGTCGAATATTGGTTCGTGCACCGCCGGCAAGCTCTTGCAGGTACCAGAGGTTGTCCCGGTCCATGGCCACGATGAGGTTGAATTCGTCCAGGTCTTCGGGAATGACCTGGCGCGAGAGGGATGTCAGCGTGTAGCCGCGTCGGGAGGCGGCTGCGCGCATACGCGGGTCTGCGGGCTTGCCGCGGTGGTAGTCGATGGTGCCGGCGGAATCGACGTTGATATTATCGGCAGCGTCCTGTTGTTCGACATAGCGCCGGAACACGCCTTCCGCCGCGGGTGAGCGGCAGATATTTCCCATGCAGACAAACAGCACGGATGCTTGCTGTGGTTGAGGCATCAGGATGGCATTACGCCAGGTCCAGCGCGGTCCAGACTGCTTCGGACGCCTCGGCCTTGTTCATGGTGTAGATATGCAGGCCGGGGGCGCCGGCATCCAGCAGTTGGGCACACAGCCTGGTGATGACGTCGATGCCGAACGCGCGGATGGCGCTGAGGTCATCGCCGAAGTCGTGCAGGCGTTGCAGGATCCAACGCGGGATTTCCGCGCCGCACAGGTTCGAGAAACGGACAAGCTGGTCGCGGTTGGTAATCGGCATGATACCGGGGATGATGGGGACCTCGATCCCCAGCGTCGCGCAGCTTTCCAGGAAGCGAAAGTAGGCGTCGGCATTGTAAAAATACTGGGTAATGGCGCCGTTGGCGCCGGCGTCCACTTTTCTCTTCAGGTTTTCCAGGTCCTGCTGCGTACTCCTGGCCTGGGGATGAAACTCCGGATAACAGGCCACGTCGATGTGGAAATGGTCGCCGGTTGTGCGGCGGATGAACGCCACCAGTTCACTGGCAAAACGCAGCGAACCGGCGCCGGCAAGACCGGAAGGCAGGTCGCCGCGCAGCGCTACCACGTGCTCAAAACCGTGACCCTGATAAGCTTGCAGGATTGCCCTGAGATCTTCCTCTGAGGAGCCCACACAGGAAATATGAGGCGCTGCTTCTATCCCGGTGGTCTCGTTGATGAACCGCGCCGTCTCAAAGGTTTTTTCCCGGGTGCTGCCGCCGGCGCCAAACGTCACCGAAAAAAAATCCGGGCGCAAGCGTTCCAGCCGGGCCACGGTGGTGCGCAGGGCCTCCTCCGCCACCGGCGTCCTGGGAGGGAAAAACTCGAAGCTGAGTTTAAGGGAATGTCTTGGCAAGCGGTTCAAGGTGTCCCTCCAGGACAGTTTTTCCACTGGATTCCTGCCTCCGCAGGACAAATCGGCAGGACGGCCGATTTGCACGGCGATAGCCGCCCGTAGGGTTGCATCCAGGGAAGGATGCAATGAGTGACGAACAGGGGAGGGTAAATGACGAATTACCTCGGCCTAATAACGGTAATGCTCCGGCTTGTACGGCCCTTCCGCGGAGATTCCGAGGTATGCAGCCTGCTGTTCAGTCAGCGTGGTCAGTTGCGCACCGATGCGTTGCAGGTGCAGCCTGGCCACTTTTTCATCCAGGTGTTTGGGCAGCACGTAAACGTCCGCCTGATACTTGTCCCGGTGGCGAAACAGCTCAATCTGCGCCAGCACCTGATTGGTGAACGAGTTGGACATGACAAAACTGGGATGGCCGGTGGCACAGCCCAGGTTTACCAGGCGCCCCCTGGCCAGCAGGATGATGCGCTTGCCGTCCGGGAAGATAACGTGGTCCACCTGCGGCTTGATCTCTTCCCAGCGGTAGTCCTGCAGTGAGGCCACGTCGATCTCATTGTCGAAGTGGCCGATGTTGCAGACGATAGCCTGGTCTTTCATGGCCTGCAGGTGTTCATGGGAAATCACGTGGTAATTGCCGGTGGCGGTGACGAAGATATCCGCTTCACTGCACACCTCGTCCATCTTCACTACCCGGTAACCTTCCATGGCCGCCTGCAGGGCACAGATGGGGTCCACCTCGGTGATACAGACCGTCGCACCCAGCCCGCGCAGCGACTGCGCGCAGCCCTTGCCCACATCGCCGTAACCGAGCACCACCGCGATCTTGCCGGCGATCATCACGTCGGTGGCGCGCTTGATGCCGTCAACCAGGGATTCCCGGCAGCCGTAGAGGTTGTCGAACTTGGACTTGGTGACGGAATCGTTCACGTTGATGGCGGCGAACGGCAGGGTTCCATTCTGCTTCATCTGGTACAGGCGGTTCACGCCCGTGGTGGTCTCTTCCGTGACGCCCATGATGTTGTTCCGGATGCGGCTGTACCAGCCCGGTTTTGTTGCCAGCCGTTGTTTGATGGCGGCAAACAGGTAGTGTTCTTCCTCGCTATCTGGGTTATCCACTACCGACGAGTCCTGCTCGGCCCTGGCGCCCAGGGTCACCAGCAGGGTCGCATCACCGCCGTCGTCCAGGATCATGTTGGGCGTGCCACCATCGGACCATTCCATGATTTTATGGGTGTATTCCCAGTACTCCTCCAGGTTTTCTCCCTTGTGCGCAAACACCGGGATGCCCTGGTCGGCGATGGCCGCGGCGGCGTGATCCTGGGTGGAAAAGATATTGCAAGACGCCCAGCGCACGTCCGCGCCCAGCGCTGTCAGTGTTTCGATCAACACCGCGGTCTGTATGGTCATGTGCAGGGAGCCGGCGATGCGCGCCCCGCGCAGGGGTTGCTCTGCGGCAAACTCGTCCCGCATTGAGACCAAACCCGGCATCTCGGTCTCGGCAATGCGGATTTCCTTATGCCCCCAGTCGGCCAGGGACAGGTCGGCAACACGGTAGTCGGAAAATACAGTCTGGACAACAGCGCTCATTTTGTTCTCCTCAAAATCAAGCGAGCGTCGTTATCAGTCAAGTCGGCCTGAGCCTGGTGGGGCCATCCCCATCGCAACGCTCCTCAGGCCTGGATAAGTATGTCTACATTAACATAGTTCAGGGGAGATTGGAACACTCACCGCCGCTTTCAATAGCCTCTCAAAAACGACACAGACACTGCCGCAAACTCCGCCGGTTTCTCGATCATCGCCCAGTGTCCGCACGCCGGGATGATATAGCCTCGGGAGTTGTTGATTAGTTCCAGTAGCTTGTAGGCGCTGCTCAGGGGTACTACCTTGTCCAGTTTGCCGTTTACTACCAGCGTTTCCTGGGCGACCCGGGTGATGTAGTCCTCTTCGTAATACAGGCCGCCCTGCTCGCGTATCCAGCCCATCACCGTGTTGTAGGCTTGTTTTGTGTCTTCCCGTATCGACAGGGCATGGCGATAATTGACCAGTTCGTCGTCAAATATGAAATCCGGGTTGGTCAGACCGCGTACGATCTTGAGCATACCGTTTGTGGTGTAGTCATAATTCATGATCGCTTTCAACTCATCGGTGATCGGTGCGCGCACGCCGGCGCTGCCCATCAAGACCAGTTTGTGCACCAGGTCGGGACGTTCTATTGCCACTCCCATGGAGGTGCTGCCGCCCATGGAATTGCCGATCAGGCTCACTGAAGTCAGTCCCAGCGCTTCGATGACGCCAATGATATGTTCGTTACGCGCCTGCTGGGAATAGGAGTAGTGCGCCGGATCCGGCTTGTCGGTGAAACCGAAGCCGACCATGTCCACCGCGAACACGTGGAAATGCCGGGCATATTCGGCCATACAACCGCGCCAGTTGCCGAAACTGTCCGCGCCCGCGCCACCGCCGTGCAACAGGACCAACGCTTCACCCGCGCCGGCCTCGTAGTAATGGGTATTGATGCCGTTGACGTCGATATACCTGCTTATCGCGCCGGGTATGTCTCGTGGTTGCATTTAATCTCGCTTCTGTTTCGGGGGTGGTTGTATGCCGCGGGCGTGATTGATGACCAGTTTGCGCCATTCCACCACAAACTGGTCCAGGGAAAACAGGGTTTCCTCCTCCCAGCCCCGGTCATCCTCGTAGAAATGTTCCGTCGCTTCCCGGGCAAAGATGTCATCATCGTTAAACCCGGATTTCAATGCCAGTTCTTCCCAGCAGTTATCGTACTGTATCCTGAAATCCTGGCGCTCTTCGTCGGTTTTGCAGGTCGCGGCTATCACCTGCCAGTACACATGGTGCCCGTCATCCGTCGGGACATACCACTCATACTGAGCCAGGCCACGCGTCGGCCAGTTCTCCACGTACAACACTCCCGGAAGGTACAGCGACACGTTGAGTCCGGCAGGCACGGTATCGCCGTAGGTTTTCACACCCAGGCGTTTATTCTCCATCACGTGTTCCAGCGTGCCATAGTCCAGCGCGATGCTTTTGGGCCATTCCGTGTCGTTGACAATGACCGAATCCGGCCCTGTCAACCTGGCAGACAGGGGCAAGGAAAAACTCTGGGATAGTATCAGAGGCGATAAACGGTGGATGAGGAAATGGCCGGGGTCGCCGCCGCTTTCCGTGGCCAGGCGCCAGTTACCGACGCAGCGCCTTCTGATGCCCAGCAGCACCGTGTCTTCATCCAGCAGGTAGGCAGTCCTGTATTCATGATCGTCGGGAAGGCGGGCCGGCACATCGTGCGCCAGCGGTTGGCGCGGGTAGTCTTCATCACCGATGAAAACAAAGATCATCCCGTTCACTTCCTCAACCGGGTAGGTGCGCAGTGACACTTTTCCGATCAACGGGTCTTCCTGCGAAGCAATGATATCGCACAGGTCGCCACTTTCCAGGTCGTAGGTAAACCCGTGGTACCAACATGAGATGGTGTCCTTGGTAAAACAGGTGGGACGGGCCGAGAGCCGCACCCCCCGGTGCAGGCATTCGTCCCGCAACGCGTATACCCTGCCATTGGCACGGCGCAGGGCAATGTGTTCGCTGGCAATCTGTACCCCTGCGACATCATCCTCCTTGAGTTCGTGACTGAACAGGGCCGGATACCAGTGGTTTTTTATCCCCCACCTGGCATTAATATAGGGTTGCAGGAATTTTAACGGCTTGCGGGGTTTTGAAGCGTTAGCTGGCATGTAACACTCGACTCAGGCAAAGCTGTAACAGCAAAGGGGACAGGTTTAGACCTGTCCCCGGTCGCTGTTCAGAGTGTATTTCTCTTATTCGAACCGTATCGCCGCGGTAACCCCATACGTCGGTTCGGACAGGTTGGCCAGGCACAGGTTGGATTCGACCAGGCCCTGGAGACTCGTCATACCCCGGCAGTATTTCTCACCGTTCAGGTTCTTGCCCCAGGCAGCCACTTCATAACGCTCATTGGGGCCGAAGCGGAATGAGGCGCGTGCATCAAGGTTCCAGATACCGTCCGGTTGACTCAGGTTCGGCACATTGGCAAGGCCGTAATAGACCTCGTCCTTATACCACCAGCTCGTCTGCAAGGCGAGTGTGCCGCCCGACATGGCAAATTCTTTTCGAACCAGCCCATTGAATGTAATGTCAGGTGTATTCGTCAGCTCATTACCTTTTCGGGTGCCGGGTATGTTCCCTGCATCATCAATTTCACCATCAGCCAAGCCGACACCCGCCATGAACAACCAACCCCCGGCAGGAGCCCATGTCAGTTCCACTTCTCCACCCTTCAGGCTGGCTTCCGGTATATTGATCAGGCAAGCGAACAGGCATGCTTCCGTCGGCTCGACAAAAACCTCGAACGATTGCAGGTCGGACCAGTCGTAATAGAAGATCGCGGCATTCAACTGCAATGTATTATCCAGCCACGATGTCTTGGCGCCTATTTCGTAAGCCCACAGGATTTCCGGGGCCACACTTTGAGCGGCGCCACCGGTCAATGCTGCTAACGCTGCCAGACTGAAACCGCCACCCTTGAAGCCACGCGAGATGCTGCCATACAGCATCACGTCATCGGTGGCCTGCCAGTCAAGCGCAAACCTGGCGCCCCAATCCGTTGAGTCGTAATCAAGAGTCTCTGCCGGTGGCAAAAACAAGGCCGGAAGGTTCGGTACTTCGTCCAGGCCGAAGAAGAAGCTGGAACTTGCGGCCGGGCAGAACGGCGGCCCGCCGACGGTACCGACACAGCGTACTGAAGGCTGGTTTGACCCTTTTTTGGTTTCCTTGGTCCATCTCAGGCCGGCAGTGGCCGTCAGGTTGGACTGCATGTCGTATTCAACCTGGCCATATACGGAATACACTTCGTTGTCTTGGCTAACCCGGGTATTCGGGACGATATTGAAGTTCCTCGGACCTGCGGGTGCAAACTCTGCCGGTGTCCTGCGCACTACGGTTGCGTATTTCCCGTCCTCGAAAAACCAGTAAAAACCGGCGATCCAGCGCAAGACCCCATCCGGGGCGGACTGCAACTGCAATTCCTGGGACCATTGCTCGTATTCAGCATCCTGGTAGAATTGAAAACCGGTATTGGGGCTGGAATCCGAATCCTCAGAGAATTCCACTTCAAACTCCTCGTAAGCGGTGACCGATACCACCGTGAATGCATCCAGGTCCCATTCCGCCCTGAATGAAGTCCCCCACAAGTCAACATTCTCCTTGAACTCCAGGTTGCTATAAACGTCTTCCCAATCCTCGTACTGGTGGTTAAAACCCGTTGAGTCGATACAATTGGGGTTGTTCTGGGGAATCAGCTCATCATACGGAACCGGGCAAGGAGCAAACCGGTTGGCCGGGTCCTGTAAACCGACATTCTTGTAAGGTTCCGGGTTGCTGCGCGAGATACCGCCGTGGACGTTCAACAGCAGGTCCAGGCTCGCGTCGGGTTGAAAACGAAACTGGCCCCGGATTGCCTGGCGCTGGTAATTGCCCGTGTCCTTGCCCAGGGTATGGTTGTTAAACGCACCATCCCTGATATTGCTGGAAAAAGCGATGCGCGCCGCTGCGTTATCACCCAGGGCAATACCGCCGCCGGCCTCCACGTCGAATTGATCGTAACGGCCGTAACCCGCTTCGATATAACCGTTCAACCCTTCATCCACATTCGGTTTTCGGCTGATGTAGTTCACTGCACCGCCTGTGCTATTGCGTCCGAACAACGTATTCTGGGGACCGCGCAACACTTCCACCCGTTCCATATCAAACGTATTGAACGTTACCGCGAAAGGAGAATTCAGCGCCACGTCATCCAGGTACACGCCTACCGCGCCGACCACGTTCAGGTGGAAATCCGCGGTGCCAACGCCGCGAATATAATAGTTTGTTTTCGAGCCGCCTTGTGGGAGGACTGACGCGTTGGGCACATGCTGCATGATCTCTTCCGCGCTCTGCACGCCCAGTTCATCCAGGTTTTGCCCGGTGAACGCCTGTACGGCGATAGGCACGTCCTGCAATGATTCAGCCCGCTTCTGGGCGGTCACTACAATTTCTTCAAGCTGCGCGCTGACCGGCAGCGGGTTGATAACAGCGGCAATAAAAAACGGCAGCAGCCGCGTCATGAGTCTGCGTTTCACTGGTTGTTCTCCCCCGTTTTGTCTGGTTTCAATCTTCTCGGCCGGCGGCCTGGAAATGTAACATCCGTATAACGCCTCGCATTTTAAACAACTTTGTTGCAAAAAGGAACAATGTTGTTTTATCCCCCCACACCCCCGTCTTATAACGCTTAAAACAGCCCTGACTTGATATCCCTGTGCGGATACTTTTGTATCAAACCCATGTGTGCGCCGACCATGCGTTGAAACGGCACGACGGCCCACAGGTGGTAATACATGGCGCCGAATTTCTCCGCCGGGTCGCGGGCAATGTTATACAACTCATAGTTGGGCAGGCCACCCCTGGAACCGGGGATGATATGCAGTTTGTGGTCTTCCATGCGTACCGCCTTGAGGTCCTTGCCGCTGTAATAGAACATGTACTCCCTGCGCCCGTTGCCTGCGCCGTTGAGTAGCAGGGGCAGTTGGTCGATACCATCTATAACCCGGTCAGTGGGAATCTGGTCCTCGACGCTGGCGACCCTGGCTGCCGTGACGAACAGGTCGGTCACCGAGATCATATCCAGCGACTGCTGTCCGGGTTCTATCATGCCCGGCCACACGGCAAACCCCGGCGTGCGCACGCCGCCTTCATAGACTTCCCCCTTGGCGCCGCGCAGCCAGGAATAGCCGGCGTTGGGCCAGAAAGCATACATGGGGCCGTTGTCGCTCACCCATACCAGCAAGGTATTCTCCTCGATGCCAGTCTCCTTCAGCGTATCGAGCAACTGGCGGATGTAGTCATCGTGCTGGGCCAGTTGCGCGGCCTGGTTGTTGCGCGAGTCCTGTCCTTCCCCGAACCGGTATTCCCGCGGGGAGGCGGCCATCTGCTGGGCGTAACTGGCCCAGTACAGGAAGAACGGCTGGTCGGACCCGGCCTTGTCCCGGATAAATGCCTTGATTTTGCTGATGGAGTGCTCCTCCATTTCCACCATGGATTCGGCGGACATGGGCGCCACCTCGCGGCGGCCCTGGCCCTTGATGCCTTCCAGCGCGCCCAGAATTTTGATGCCGTATTTCTTGTGGTAGTCCTCAAAAGAGCCGGGGAAATCATAAAAATAGCCGACGCCGTCCACGGTCTGCGCCTGGTAAAACTCGTCCTGGTTGACCCAGGAATAGATCGCGCCGTTGTACAGGCCGTAGTAGGCATAATCGAAGCCCTGGTTCTCCGGCGCATGGGGTTCCAGGTCGCCCACGTGCCACTTGCCGAACATGGCGGTGTGGTAGCCGGCTGCAGAGAGCATTTCAGCGACGGTCACCTCCTCAGGGGCCAGTCCCTGGGTCTGCCCCGGCCAGAGTACGATATCGACACCGGTACGCACCGGGTGGCGTCCGGTCAACAACGCAAGCCGCGTAGGGGTGCAGGACGGCTCCGAGTAGTGAGAGAGAAACTGCATGCCCTGTTGCGCCAGGCTGTCCAGGTTGGGCGTGGGCGTGCCGCGCAGTTTGCCGCCCAGGTAGGAGCCCAGTTCGCCCCAGCCTATGTCATCACCGAGCACATAAATGATGTTGGGCTTTTTCCCGAAGCGTTTCTCAAGTTCGGCCAGTTTTTTATCAATCGCCTGATCTTCCTCGTTCCAGGCCTCGGCATTTGCCTGCAGCGCCTGCCGGAAGGCGGCATCGGGTTGATAAGCCTGTCCCGGGCCGGGGCTCAGCAGGATCAAAAATAGTACGGACAACGTGGTGACATTCTGTTCAATGGTCTTGTGCATAGTTCCCCCTGGAAAATTCCTCTACTCTCAATGATAATGTCTGTTCATACCCATTTTAATCATATTGTGTAACAAACGGGGGCCTTATCTCATGTCCATCGCGCATTTTCTTATCTTCAGCGCCGACTCGTCCGCGGCAAACGACGGCAATGCTCAGTTTCCCGAGCAGGAAATCGCCGCCCTTGCCACCCTATCCGGCGTTGAACGTATCGACCGTTATGAGCCTACTGAGTTTGCGGATGATCCTTACAAGGATGACCGTCAAGGACAGGTTCTGACCATACAAACCAACTACCGTGATATTGCCGCCCTTGAGCAGGGCCTGGCTTCGGCGACGTTCCGGAACCTGCTGCAAGCCGTCGCCGACGACCCGGCGCTCAGGCTGAGCCAGGAAGCCATGGAAATGGTGTGCTACGCGGTTGCGGACGAGGCCGAACCCAGGGAGTTGACCGCGCCCATCTCCTACGTGGTGCGCTACCATTACCCGGCCAACGACGTAAAATACTTCATCGAGTATTACACCAGCCATCATCCGCAGATCGAAACGAGATTTCCGCACATCACCAACATCATGTGCTACCTGCCGATCAAGTGGCAGGACCCCACGGACCTGCCCGGCCTGGGCTATATGCTCGGCAACGAAGTGGTATTCGAGTCGGTGGAGGACCTGAGCGCCGCCCTGCAGTCACCCGTTATCGACGAAATGATGGCAGACTTCGACCTGTTCCCCACGTTTCACGGACATAACACGCATTACCCGATGCTGAGGACGCGTGTCGGTTAGAATTTTCACGTTCGTATGAATTCAGGGAAGCTCTGAAAAGTCCATCCTGGACTTGTTCAGAGCACGCAAAACAAAAATGTGATTTTTGTTTTTCTCACAAATTCAATGACTTATCGTCATCGTATTTGGCGATACATCCCTGTATCGCAGGAACCTCTTACTCAGGTTCCTTAATGCACAAAAAATATCTTGCCTGAAAATATGCACGACCGTAGAAATTTTATTGAAAAAATTAATCATTTTTAGTAAAATTATACGAACGTGTATTTTTTGGGTGTGATATGAAAGAAGATTCTACTGAGTTTCGACAGGTGTTGACTCCAGATATTCTTGGAGAAACCGTGCGCCACCATCGAAAAACAAGAGGCTTGACGCAGGATAGATTGGCAGGTTTGGCCAATGTCAGCATCGGTTTTCTCTCTGACTTTGAAAACGGCAAGCCCACGGCTGAAATTGGGAAAATACTGAATACCTTGAGCGCGCTGGGCCTGGACCTGCATGTTACTCCACGTGGCGCGCGCTACCGGGCATTGAAAGAGAGACAATGACCAACCCTGACACACTTCATGTGTGGCGCGAAGACAAGTTGGTTGGTCATCTCCGGCGTAATGCGATAAACCGGGCAGGTTTTCAGTACAGCGAAGAGTGGCTGGCAGGTGGCCGCGGATTTCCCGTTTCTGTATCATTGCCGCTGCGCGCTGACGCTTACAGACCGGAAGATTCCGTGGCTCACCGCTTCTTTGCCAACCTGTTGCCCGAGGGACGGGTTCGTGAACACATTGTGCGAGACCTGAAAATTCCGGACTCTGATTTTGACCTGCTGCGGGCGATCGGAGGGGAGTGCGCCGGCGCCTTGTCCGTCCTGCCGGATGACAGGACCCCTGCACCGGAGGCAACTTACCGGGAATTGTCGAGCGATGGATTTCGGAATCTGGTAGTTCGCAAGGGACAGATGCCCGCCGACCTTCAAACCGATACCGTTATCTCTAAAACCCCGCGCCTCTCCTTGGCCGGCGCCCAGGAAAAATGTCCGGTGCTGCTGCGTGACGGCACGTTCTACCTGCCGGAAGGGGAGGCGCCGAGCAGCCATATCCTGAAATTCTCAGTCACCGACTATCGCAACGTCCCCGCCTATGAAACAGTACTGACCGACCTGGCAAAACGTATCGACCTGCGGGCGGCCAACGTTGAGTTTCGTCGCCTGCCGGTAACCAGACGCGTGCACGAGTACCTGTTCATCGAACGCTATGACCGCGAGTTCACAGTGGACGGCAAGGTGCACAGACTGCACCAGGAGGACTTCTGCCAGGCTTTGGGCATCGGTTGGGAGCGCAAATACGAGACCAATGGCGGTGTCAGTTTCGCCGACTGCTTCCGCTTGCTGCGCGAGGTATCTTCCGAGCCCGCCCTGGATGCCGAACAACTACTGCGCTGGCAGATATTCAACTTGCTGGCCGGCAATTCCGACGGTCATGCCAAGAACCTGTCACTGTTATATCACCAGGATGGTTCCATCCGGCTCGCGCCGTTTTATGACCTGGTCTGCACCCGGGCTATCACCCGCATCGACCCGAAACTTGCTTTTTCCATCGGTGGCGAGCACACGCCGGGCAACGTCCGCCCGCCTCATTGGCAAGCGATGGCCGATACCCTTGACATAAAATACCGCTACCTGCAAACCCTGGTCGCCGAAACCGCAGACAGAATTCAACAAGAACTCGATCCCACACTGGAATCCTTCCAGCAACAACACGGCGACTACCCCGCCCTGCAGCGCGTGCGGCAAGTGGTTAAGCGGCAATGTCGGGGGTTGGAGTGTTAGCGCGCTCAAGTTGTGCTTACCGCTCTCTCACCCACCTCGAAAATTCCGGATCCTCTATAACCCATTTTCCTGACCATCTATCGACAACACCCAGGCCGGAAAGCCGTCTTAGTGCGGTTTGCACTTTGTCGATTGATGGCGGTTCGCTGTTCAGCGATTGTCCGATTGCATCACGCGTCGATTTGGAAAACGGCTTTTTGGCGCCTTGGGCCAGTTGCTCCAGTGTGGATCGTTGTACCTCCGTCAGTTTCAGCCACAAATCTGCATATCCTGACTTCACATCCATCTGCTCGCGCAAAGCGACCAGTCCAGCGTCGATTGAAAGGTCTGGTCGTAGCGTTAATAACTCGATCAGCGCCCGGAAAAAATAGGGGCTGTTATGTAACTCGTTGAATGCGTTCAGAGCGGCAGTTCGACTTATTTTTCTTTTGGTTGCCTGTTTGAATACTTTGATTTGATGGTGAACAAAGCGTTCATCAAGCGGTTCGAGATCCAAAGTGGTTCCAAAATGGAAAAATGGCGCTTCGGCGTCGCTGAACATGGCTTGCAATCCTGCGCGGGATGAACCGGTAAAAATTGCTCTTAAACCAGCATCCCGTGTATCCAGACTGGTTCGAAGAGACGCAATAAAATCACGATTGCTCCTGTCCCTGGCAAGTTCCTGCACCTCATCAAACAGCAGCAAGGTTGGCTTTTTTCTGTTTTCCAGACGGGCAAGCAGGTCATCAAGATGTAGAATTAAATCCACCGGGGCTTTCTTTTTCAGGGTGGAAAGGTCGATTTCTGCTTCCGCACTACCTCCACCGAACGGCGCCGAAAGTTTCAGCTTTGGCTTCAACATGGATGCTACGTTACCGATACGCCCTGTCACTGTGGTCGGTCTGAGTGCAGTTTCAAGGCTGTGCAACAACAGTGCGAGCGGGGAGAGCGGCGCCCGCCAAAAGCTCATATAGACAACCTTATGTCCTTTTTCTTCAGCATATGGGGTCAAATCCCTGATCAGAAACTCGGTTTTTCCGGTACGACGCGGCGCAAACAAGGTAAACGCTTTGGCGGGGCCTTCAACCAGCGCGTGTAAAATTCGAGCCGCGAGCTCTTGTCGAGGATAATGCCAGGGAAATTCCTTCATGTAGGCATTTATAGCATAAAATTCCTATATAGGAAAGACGCGCTATAAATGCCTATAAAACTGAACAAGGTGCGCATATTACGCGCGCTTGCCTACTGGATTCCTGCATCCGCAGGAATGACGGACGGGGGCGGAATGACGAAGAGTGAGCAGAATGACGGACGGTGAGCGGAACGATGAACAAGGCGCAATAGCGAACTATGTTTTTTCGACAAGATGTCCAATTCGTCAGTAGCAACTGACAGCACAATCTTATTCTGACGCGCATATTACGCTCCGAGTGAAAAACCCGCCAGAAACTCCTGCGCCGGTTCGATGCGTTCGCCGCCGGGGTAGGATTTGCTTTGGGTGAGTTCGCCTACCGCTTTCAGGATGAGGTCTACATGAGAACGTTTCCAGCGATTGTAGTACGCTCGAGCGCCCTTCAGGAAAGGTCCCGGGAAGCCACCTGCCATCATCAGGCGACATAGTCGAAACTTCCTGACTTTCTGTCATACAACTGACAAAAAGCCAAGACCAATTGTCAGTTGTGTGACAAAAAGTCAGAAACGTTCCAGATCTTGTTCCGCCCGGCAAGCTACCCCGCAGCGCCTGCAACTGTTTTACCTTGTCCGTAAATAGTATTACCGTTCCCTGGCGCTTGTTAACGGTCGCGAAGCAAATCCCATAGTCCACGCGGTGTAACGATTTGCAGGCTCGTGCTGTGTTCTGCTTCAAGAAGGTCTTTATCGCCCGTCACCAGTATGTCCGCGGTACCATCCAAAGCGGCAGCAACAATCCATTGGTCATCGGGGTCGCGCTCAGGCCAGGTAGCAGGGGCGTTGGGTGAAATTACTTCTGCATATTCACGGACAAATGTAACCGCATCTCTGACTTGATGCTCAGGCATTCGCAGTTTCTTCTCAAGTATTCGTTCGAGTTCGACAAGAACCATCTTACTGACAAGAAACTGGTGTTGGGCCAGTACAGTCTGGAGCACATCCCGGCACAGTCCGCGAGTAGTGAACGCGGCCACCAATACATTGGTATCAAGCAAGATCCTCACAGATACCAGTTGGGAAGAATCAATTATCCCGGAGTCCTACGTGCATCCGAAAACAACATTACCGGGATTTCTCACGATATTTCTGCAAAGACATCTTCGTCGGTCAGCCATCCATGAGCTTCAGCAAATGGCATCATGCGTTGTCTAATGTTGTTAAACCGCTCAATGGCAAGCTGCCGTCTCAACGCTTCGCGAGCGAATTCACTCTTGCGCTTGCCCGTGCGCACTACCAGTTCACGCAGGTCGGCATCAAGCTTATCATCGATACGAATGGTCAAGGTCGTCATGTAAGACAGTGTATCACAAAAAGCTGTGCCGGGTAAAAACGAAGCACTATGAGCCGGCAAGTTATCTCGCAGCGTCCCGCAACTGCTCTACCTTGTCCGTTATCTCCCAGGTGAAATCCGGTTCTTCGCGGCCGAAGTGGCCGTAGGCGGCGGTCTGGCGGTAGATGGGTCGTAGCAGGTTCAGTTCATGGATGATGGCTTTGGGGCGCAGGTCGAAGACGTCCTGCACCAGGGCTTCGATGCGGGACTCCGGGAGGGCGCCGGTGCCGAAGGTGTTGACCATCAGGCTCACCGGCCTGGCAACGCCGATGGCGTAGGCGACCTGGAGTTCGCACTTCTCGGCGAGGCCGGCGGCAACGATATGCTTGGCCACGTAGCGCGCCGCGTAGGCGGCGGAGCGGTCCACCTTGGACGGATCCTTGCCGGAAAAGGCGCCGCCGCCGTGGTGGGCGATACCGCCGTAGGTGTCCACAATGATCTTCCTGCCGGTAAGCCCGCAATCACCCACGGGGCCACCGATAACGAAACGGCCGGTGGGATTGACCAGGTAGCGCGTGTTACCGGACAGCATGTCCGCAGGCAGCACCGGTTTGATGATTTCCTCAACCACCGCCTCGGTGACGTCGTCATGGCTGACCTCGGGATCATGCTGGGTGGAAAGGACAACCGTGTCCACCGTCACCGGCTTGCCGTCCTCATAGCGGACGCTGACCTGGGACTTGGCATCGGGACGCAGCCAGGGCAGCCGCCCGGACTTCCTGACCTCGGCCTGCTTTTTCACCAGGCGCTGTGCGCAGGTAATGGGAAACGGCATCAACACGTCGGTCTCATTGCAGGCATAGCCGAACATCAGACCCTGGTCGCCGGCGCCCTGGTCCAGGTCCAGCCCCTCCCCCTCATTCACCCCCCGGGCGATATCCGGTGACTGTTTGTCCAGCGCCACCAGTACCGCGCAACCGTGCGCGTCAAACCCCATCTCCGAGGAGTCGTAACCGATCTCGCTGATAGTCCGCCTGACCACCTCGGGGTAATCGATGTTCCCCTGCGAGGTGATCTCGCCGGCCAGCATCACCTGCCCGGTCGTTACCAGGGTCTCGCAGGCCACCCGCGAGTGCTTGTCCTGTTCCAGCAACGCATCGAGGATAGCATCGGACACCTGGTCGGCGACCTTGTCCGGATGGCCTTCAGAGACGGATTCCGAGGTAAACAGGTAATTCATGGATAACGCTCCCGATTGATCGAAATACAATTCTAACCATTAGCCGGGAAGTTTTATAGTTGTTTATCCCGCACCGGGCCCTGAGAATTCAGCTTCCATACTGACTGGTGCTATACTGCCATCCACTGTAAACACGAAATGCTGATCTTGAACGATTCTACCGAAGCGCCTGTTTCAGAACACGAGCGCGCAGTCCAGGACCACTACGATGCCATGACCAAGGGGTTCTACCTGCAATGGAACCCTGATCATATCCACCTGGGCGCGTTTGAACCCGGGGAATGCCCCAGGCATAACGAACAAATGAAGGACTCAACCGGACTGGTGCGCGCGCTGGAGCGCATGATTGAACTGGTAGTCGCCCCGGCCGCTATCGAGGCACAGCACCAGGTAGTGGATGCAGGTTGCGGCGTGGGAGGAACGGCCATTTATCTTGCCCGCACGCGGGGCTGCAGGGTCACGGGCGTGAACCTGAGCAGGATGCACCTGGAGATGGCGGACAACAAGGCTGTCAATGCGGGACTGGAGGATCGGGTCAACTTCGAGTACGCAGATTGCTCGCGGCGCCTGCCGTTCGCCGATAGCTCCGTTGACGTGGTTGTCAACATCGAAAGCGCGCGCCACTACAGCGACCGCGGGCGCTTCCTGCAGGAAGTCTGCCGCATCCTCAAACCGGGAGGAAAAATCGTGGCGTCGGACTGGATGGCGCGCAACACCTTGCAACCCAACCAGTACGATAAATTCATCCGGCCCTTGTCCGCAGCCTGGGCGTTGTGCGACCTGGAGAGCCAAGCCACCTATACACGCCTGTTGCAGGCAAACGGATTGGAAGTCCTGGAATTCGCGGGTTTCGCCGGAAAGGAACTGGATAACCTGCAGCTCATTATGAACACCTACCAGTCGCTCAGGCTATTGCGCCACAGTGGCATGAGAGCGCCCAGCCTGCTCAAGTTGATGGACCGGATGGAAAAACTGTACAATGCGTGGCGTAACAGTTACTTCAATCTCAGGCGTTACTGCGCAGTGAAACCCGAATAGCATTTCACCCATTACAAGTAAAAATGATGCACCTGGATAGACTTTCACAGCAGTGGGACAGACCGCACCACTCCTGTGCAAGCGGGAGTCTTTACCAGGAGCTTCCAGCTTGCGCAGGCATGGACAGCATACAAACTCATCATTTGGCTCCTTAGGACTCAAACCCATGCCCGACCTGCCTGATTTCACCCTGGAGGCGCCGGCGCTGGCGCCGCACCTGGACTACCGGATCCTGGAGGACAACCAGATCCTGCTGGTCTCCGAGACCTTTAACACCTTGCTGCACGGGGCGCTGTATTGTGCGTTGTTGCCCTTGCTGGACGGTACGCGCCGGCTGGCGCAACTCGCCGGCGCGCTGGCCGGGACCCATGCGCAGGCAGACGTGCAAGGAGCTTTGCGAGCCCTGGCGCGGCGCGGCTACGTGGTGGCGGCCGGGCACGGCCTGGCCCGCGGCGCGGCGGCCTACTGGTCGGCGCAGGGGGTGGCGCCGGACCAGGCCCGGGCGCGCCTGCAGGCGGCGCGGGTGCAGGTACTGGGCGATGACGGCGCGTTGGCTGAGCGGTTGACGGCCCTGGGTGTGCCGCTGGTGGAGGAACGACCGGAACTGGTGGTACGGGTGTGCGATGACTACCTGGACGAGGAATTTGCCGGGATCAACCGGACGCAACTGGCCAGCGGGACAGCCTGGTGTCTGGTGCGGCCCAGGGGCCTGCAACCGCTGTTCGGCCCGGTGTTCCGCCCGGCGCAGCAGGGCCCGTGCTGGCGCTGCCTGAGCTACCGCCTGCGCGGCCACCAGGAGGTGCACAACTTCCTGCGCAACCGCGGCGGGGATGCCGAGGCATGGCGGCCCGTGGCGGCGGCCCCGGGCCTGCCCGAGGCGCTACTCACGCTGGCGGCAGCCGAGATTGCCCGCTGGCTGGTGTTCGGAGAGCAGGCGTTGCTGCACGCACATGCCGTCTCGCTGGACCTGACACAACTGCGCACCGAGCGCCACCCGGTGCAACGCCGCCCGCAGTGCTTTGACTGCGGAGATGACGCCCTGTACCGGGCCGACCGCCCGGCGCAACCGTTGCAGCTTAAGGCCAGTCCCAAGCGGGTGCACAACAGCGGCGGGGTGCGCGCGGTGACGCCGGAGGCAACCCTGGCGCGCTACCGGCACCTGATAAGTCCCGTAAGCGGCGTGGTAACGCAACTGCAACGCACCACGCCTGAGGCCGATCCCTGGTTCAACGTGTACTGGGCCGGCAGCAACTTTTCCTTGCAGAACCGCCAACTCAATGCTCTGCGGCGCAGCCTGCGTAACAAGAGCGTGGGCAAGGGCAGCACGCCGCAGCAGTCCGAGGCCAGCGCCGTATGCGAGGCCATCGAGCGTTACTGCTGCGCCTTCCACGAGGAGGAGGTGCGCACCCGCCGCAGTTATGCCGACTTCCTCAGCGCCGGGGAGGAGGAGGCCATCCTGCCGAACGACGTGCAGTTGTTCAGCGAGCAACAACTGGACAATGCCGCCTCCATCAACGCCCGCTCACATCCGTACAATATCGTCCCGGCGCGGCTGGATGCGCAAACGCAGACCAGTTGGTCGCCGGTGTGGTCGTTCACACAGCAGCGTCATCGCTACCTGCCCACGGCAGTGCTCTACAGCATGGCCGCAGATCATCCCGAGAACCCCGGACTGATAGCCGACTCCAATGGCTGCGCCGCCGGCAACACCCTGGAAGAGGCCATCCTGCAGGGCTTCTATGAACTGGTGGAGCGCGACACGTTTGCCGTCTGGTGGTATAACCGCTTGTCCATGCCGGGGGTGGACCTGGGCAGCTTCGATGACCCCTACCTGGCCACGGCGCAGGAGTACTATGGCGAGTATGGGCGTGAGTTGTGGATGCTGGACCTGACCCATGACCTGGGCATCCCGGTGTTTGTGGCTATCTCGCGACGCACCGACAAGGAAGAAGAGGACATCCTCTACGGTATCGGCGCGCATGCCGACCCCCAGATTGCCGCGTTGCGCGCGGTATGCGAAATCAACCAGTCGCTGAACCTGATCCAGGGCACGGGAAAGGGCGGCGCCGGACACGAGCTCAACGACTCCTGGAGCTTGTGGTGGTGCAAGAACGTCAAACTGGCGGATAATCCTTACCTGGCGCCGGCGCCTGACGTGGCGTTGCGCACCCGGTCAGACTACGTTGTGCCGGACACCACAGACGTGCGCACAGACGTGGAACATTGCCGTGCCCTGGTGGAGTCCCTGGGGCTGGAGTTTCTGGCGCTGGACCTGACCCGGCCTGATATCGGCCTGCCGGTGGCGCGGGTGATCGTGCCCGGCCTGCGCCACTTCTGGGAACGGCTGGCGCCAGGCCGCCTGTATGACGTGCCGGTGCAACTGGGCTGGCGCGACCACCCCATAACGGCAGCGGAAGTGAACGAGGTTCCTGTCCTGGCCTGAGCCGCGGCTGGCTATAATGTAGAATGAGAGGTAAATGAACCTCTGATTTTTAGAGGCGCCCATAACTGAGACATTGATGAGGTAACCGATATGAACGACGGTAACTATGCAGACGGCGCGGTGTTGGAACCTTCGGTTCGTGACGCCTTGCCGCACTTTATGTTGCTCCTTGTCTTTCCCCTGACGGCCGGCGCCATAGTGTACGGCGGCTGGTGGATAGTGACACCGTTCCTGCTGTACTGGATCACAAACACGTTCGATACCAGCCTCGGTACGGAAGAGCGGAATATGGACCTGAAGACAACACCTGAGAACCGGTTGCTGCTGTATCGGCTACCGGTCTGGTTGTGGGCGGGGCTGTACCCGGTCATGCTGGTGTTCGGGTTGTGGCAGATCCTGGTGGCCGACAACCTGTCATTATGGGAGTGCGTACTGGTGGCGCTGCTCCTGTCAACCGTGGCCCAATCGGTATTTATTGTCGCGCATGAATTGGTCCATTCGCGCATGGTGTGGGAGCGGCGTCTGGCAGAACTCCTGCTGGCTTCCGTCAGTTACCCGCATTACGCCACTGAGCACGTCTATCTCCATCACCCCCTGGCCTGTACGCCGGCTGACGCGGGCTCCCCGCGCAAGGGCGAGAGCTTCTGGCGCCACCTCCCCAGAGATGTGGCCGACAGCCTGACCGGGGCCTGGCGCTTCGAACGTGAGCGGCTGGCGCGGCGCCACCTGCCGGTCTGGCATTACACGAATCCGTTCTGGCGCTACCTGCTGCTGACCGGCGCGTGGTATGGCCTGGTCTATTGGCTGGGCGGCCCCTGGGCAGTCCTGGCTTACGCGCTGCTATGCCTCAACCCGCTGTTGACAATGAAGATCATCAATTATATGCACCACTACGGCCTGCAACGCGTACTCCTGCCCAGCGGCCGCTTTGAGCGGGTCCAGTGGCGCCACGCCTGGACGACCCCCAGCAAGTTCACCAACTGGTTTTACTTCAACGTACAACGTCACGCCGACCACCACATCGTATCCAGTCGCCCGTACCCGCTGTTACAGCACCAGCGCGCAGAGACGTCGCCGCAACTGCCCGGGAACTGTGCCCAAATGTTCGGCCTGGTCCTGTTTCCCAAACGCTGGTTCAAGACCATGGACCCCCTGGTTGACCAGTGGCGCAAACAGTTTTATCCGGAGATTGATAACTGGGAGGTGTACGACAGCCCCGTGTTTGCCGCACGGCCTGACGCATTCAAGGCAATTGCCGAGATCAGCGCCGCCGCGCCGCGCCTGGCCGAGTGGATAAACCAGGCGCCCGAACTACTGGACCACCTGCAGGAAAAAGAGTTTACCGACCTGGACCTGCCGGACGGCTTCGGGCCGGACCCGGAATTTGAGTTGGTTGCCCGGCGCGGACTCACACGCCTGTATTGGAATCATGAGTTGGATGCAACTGAAATGAAGGAACAGCTCAGTGAGATTCCCGTACTGGACGTCGCCGACGCAGTGGAAATCAGCCGCAACTGGTCGAACGGCAAGGTGTTCCAGGTTAACATGCATACCTTGCGCGGCAACCTGACGCCACTTGAGGCAGGTACGGCACTGGCCAATATCGCCGAGGCCTCCATCACCACCGTACTGGCGCATGTCCTGGAGGACTTTGCCCAACGACGCGGCCCGGTCCCGGGCGCGCTGGCGGCAATCCTCGTGGGTGATCTCACCTGCGAGGAAACGGTGTGCGGCAACCCGGCGGACATCCTGTTTGTTTACCAGGACGGCCCTGCCGGCTACTACCAGGACCTGTGTCGCCGCTTCCTCGATGCCTTGCGCAAACTGTCAAAGAACAACCTGCTGCTGGCGCCGCTGGCGCGCGACTACCAGGCCAGGCCGGTCAGTTCACTGGCCGATTTCACGGAACGCTATTGCGCCACCGACAAACCGGACGAGCTGCTCGAACTGCTGCGCACGCGCGGTGTGTTCAGCGCCGGCGCTGACACCATGGCAACACAGTTCCAACAGGCAAGGCACACTATCCTGACCCAGGGCGCAGCACGTGAGGCGCTGCTGGAAACGTTACGCGACACAAAGTGGTTGACCGCAAAGCACAGCGAGCTGCCCATCGAAAACTGGCACGGCGGCCTGCGTGACGTGGAACGCACGGCCCGGATGCTGCAAATCACTCATGCCGCAGAGGCGCCGGAAATTCTGTCCCCGGGCATCGTTTCCGTGTTCCGGACCGCCGCCGAGCACAACTTGCTGGACGCGGACATAGCAGAACGGCTGACCACGGCCGCCACACTATGGAGAAACCTGCGCGGTGTCGTGCGCCTGGTCGGCGAGGAAGGCTTCGCCCTGGAGTTTGGCACGGAAGAAACCAAGGCTGTTGGCGCCCAGGCCTGTGGCGAGAACGATTTCGTTGGATTGATCAGCAGGATGGAGAATGTCACACCTGTTGCCGCCGCCGCGGTCAAAGAGCTGATTCCGGCATGAAACAGGCCGGTTATGCGTCCGGCCTGCCTTGGTGGAGATGGAGGCGGACGCTCACATTGCTGCGCTGACCGCTTGACGGAGATATGCCATTGCCAACACCCGAAGCAACGCCCTGGAATGCCACTGAAGAGAGCCTGCTGGACGAAGCCGGTTCACTGGGTGAACTGCTGGAACAGCTGTACGAACGCGCGTTCCCCCGTCTGATTGACCCGCCGGCATGGGGCAGGCTTGCCACTTATGCCCGTGAGCTACCCGTCACCCTGGCGGCGCTTCCGTTCGGCTTTGAGGCGCGGCTGCATAACCTGGATGCGCGCGCGGACCTGGGCGTCATGGTGGCCAAAGGGACCCGGACCGAGACATTCTTCAGGGAACGCGCAAGCGCTGAAGGCGCTGATGGTCATGCTGCGGGCATCGTCCGATTACTGGATAAAATGGAGCAGGAAGATGGGTCGTTGCAGCGTTTGGTTGGGCCGAAAGTGGGGCTGGAATATGATATCGACGATAATCCACAGGGCACACAGGTGTATCCGGGAATTTTCCTGTTCCCCCAGGGAGCATTGCCTGGTGGGTGTGGCGACACCGGGCTGGCCAATCTTGACCTGGCCCTGGATGGATTGCTGACTGCCACAGGCTGGGCCCCGGATCGCGACGCCGCGCACCAGGCCCGGCAAATGTACCAGGCGCTGACGCCGGAGATGCACTTGCAGTCCCTCGGGGCCTTCCCGGCGCGCAGCCGGGACCTGCGGCTTGGACTGGCGAACATTCGAACCCCCGGGCAACTCACAACGCTACTGCAACGCGTGGGCTGGAACGGGCACTATCCACTGGTTGACGCCATCGCGTCGCAACTGGAGGAACGCAATGCTTCCGACCTGACTGCCCACCTGGATACGGGTAAGGGCGGCATCAGCACGCGCCTGGGACTGAGTTGTTTTATCAAGAAAACCCAGTGGCTACAAGAACAGGATACGCAACTCCAGGCAAACCTCTTTGATGGTTTGCGCGCCCTGGGTTGTGCTGCCGAAGAAAAACTGTCGGCGCTGGATCAGACACCCCTGGGCAGGGAGACACTGTTAATGAAATCCGGCGCATACACCTTTATGCGCGGCATCTCACACATCAAGCTGACCTTGGTCGGGGAGCGCATAACGGAGGCAAAGGCTTACATCTACATGCTGCTGCTCGCCGCGCGCAAACCGCCTGCATAATACGCCACAAAAAAATTCGGGCAGGGCCCCGAACCTGCAACCCAGGTTCAGAAGCCTTGCCCGAACTTCTGAAAACGACGAAACCGCTCAAGCCCGAATCATTGGCTGCACAAACCCGGAACCACCGTCCCGGCTGCGCGCGCCAACAGACTTGTGCCCGAGCAGTATCCGACAGGCTTCAGTCGATTAACCGCAGCCGGAACTGAGACCGGCAGATATCGCCCGGAGCTGCTCTTCGGTAAGCTGTTCCTGGGGCGGCAATGCCAGGTGTATCGTATTCAGGTCACTATCGTGAACCTTGATATCGATGCTGTCAGGTATCTCGACGCCGTATTCCCTGTTAACAATCCCCTTGGGGTCAGCGAGCAGTTCTGCACGAAATTCGGAATCTTCTATAGCTCTCTGCTGCAAAGCATCATGCATTTCTTTAGCGGATAATTGCATGGTTATCTCCTCATATTTTGAATTTAATCACGCAATGGGCCAGTAGGCCAGTCCCATTGTCTGTATGTTAACCTGAATTTTCCCAAATGTCAATAGGTAGGTAGGTTACTCCCGGAAGGAAAAAATAAAGGAAAAAATAAATTGAAAACAACCCGGCAATATGGTAGAATTCGGGTCAGGCTTATTGATCACATAGCCACGACTGGAGCACGAAAAAAATTTATGTTGAACCAAACGACATCAGTTTTGAAAACGGCCGAGGATATGCGCAGCCATCTGGTCGAAAAAGCGCTTGCGGACAATGAATTTCGCGAGCGGCTGATTGCCGACCCCAAGGGTGTTACTGCCGAGGAATTCGGGATAACCATCCCGGATATTCTTGACATCAAGGTGCACGAAAGCGACAAATACACGTTCCACGTGATCTTGCCGCACAGCCCTGAACTGGACGATGAACAACTGGAAATGGTTGCAGCCGGGATGTGCACCTGCATATAGCGGAGCCTGCACAGTTGGCTCCCTGCATAGTTGGATCATACGTTCCTGCGCTGGCGGGATGCATCGCCGGAGTTATCTCCACAGTCGTCGCCCCCACGATCATCGCCCCCACGATCATCGCCAACGTCATCAGGTGAAATCAGTCTCCGGCGGCCAGCACAGCAACAACAGGAAAATGTAACCCTTGACCGGGCCAACCTGGTCGCCTGTCAACGTGATCTTCAGGTGGTGGATACCTTGAACGATTGCATACGTGCCGGATTTGCCCGCCAGGATCTCTGGCTCCGGCGCCAGGTCGTGCAACGCCGAGAGCTTTTCCGGCAGCGCCAGGCCAGCCTCGCGCAGGGCTTCAATGAGGGCTGTCCAGTGCCGCCCCCCCTGTAACCATTGCTGTTCCCGGGCATATAAGCTCAGTCCCACGGCCGGCCCTACACCGGCGGCCCGCACGTCGAGATGCACACCCAGATTGACAAACGCGTTGCGCGCCTCAAGCGGCGCCAAGGTGGTGACCAATGTGCCGGCGCCGGGCCAACCGGCACGTTCAAGAAATCGGACGACGGCGTGTCCTGATTGAAAACCCGTGAAGGCGAGACGCAATATTCTTGTCCGGGCCGGAAAAGTACCAACGGCGCCGATGCAAATATCCGGCGTGAGCGTCCGGCACAGTCTCTGCACCTGGCGGCGTTCAGACTGGTCCACGTTCCGGCCAGTGATGGAGTCCAGCGCGTCAAGCGCGCTGCCGATTTCGTCCTGGCGCCGGTCAACCGGTGTCTGTGCGTCGGGATACAGAAAAATCCCGGGCGCCGGCGCGGCGCCCGGCGGCGCCGAAACAACGTCATGTTCCAGCAGCAGCTTTCTCCCGACAACGCGCCGTAGCGCAGACTCCTCCCGGTCCGTTTCCTCCAGGAATCCGGCAATACCCGCCTCAATTGAACCTGCCGCGGCGGCGCGCCCGGCTTGCTTGAACAACTCTGCCGTGCGGCTGCCGCCGACCAGTGAAACGCCGAAATCCGCGCCCGGGCGGCGCTCGTGCAACGGGACCTCAAAGCCGAACGGAAAAGCCGCCAGCGTCACCGGGTAAGCGCCCACGCGCTGCAACAGCATGTCCCATTCTCCGGCGCCGACAAGCACCGGGGAAACCCGCGCCCGGAGCTGCTCCAGCAGCTCTCCCAGACAGTCTGCCTCACGGCTCAGGCGTTGCTCGGTAGCCGTTACCCAGAGTTGTTGCATAGTCACTGTTCGTTGTGTACAGGCAGAGATTGCCTTACCGTACTGGTTGGCCTGAACGCATCTATTACAAACTCTTTCCGGGTCTGCCGCCCAGGTGGAACTCACCCACCGTGCCCTCCACCAACGGGTCCAACCCCGTGATGCGGGCGAACAAGGCGCTGTCGCCGGTGCCGAGGGCGCAGGGCGAGAGGCCGAGCTCGGTTGCAGCCAGGTACAGGGTCTGGTAGAGCGCACCCGTATTACGCAGGATAAGTCCGTAGCTGATCGATCGGTATTTCCACATCACGCGCGCAAAGCGGGCGGAGATGGCAAGCAGGATCTGCAGGTCGGTCTTGCTCTGCATGGCCCATTGCGCGTCCGCCATGAGGCGCGCGCGATCCGCGGCGCGAGCCGGGATCGGTGTCAACGTATGGTCATAAGGGTCATAGTGGTACATGCCCGGCTCCAGGCCCTCACACTGGTTAACCACGGGGTAGATTTCCAGTTCATGACACCCGCCGGCCCCCGTAGTCGGGCGCCGGCTCACTTCGTACAACGCAGAGTTGCCGGATAAATCCTGAACCTGCTTCACCTGAGAGGCGTATATGCGGGCGGACCTGTCGAGCAACGCACCCAGGTCTTGCAGTGTGATCAGGCGGGATGCGTCAAAATCCCGCTCAGTACGGCGGCGCGCCAGCACCTGGGCAAACGGCTCCCCCGACCCGTCCGGCGCGCGCGGCAACTCGATACGCTTGCCCGGCCAGCCCGGTCGCCGCGCCGGCAGCGGATCAATCTCTTCCATGAAAGGAAAGAAGGTGCCTTTGGGTTCGTGGCGCCAACCCATGCGGTGGCGGCCATGAAACAGGAGATCGTGAAATTCCCATTGGGCGAGCGCGTCCGCGCGCGCGCCGCGTTCCGGTTGCTCCGCTTCCAGGAATTCCATACCTGCAAGGGCGCGCCGCAGCAGGGGCTCATCCAGGGTCGCCAGCTCAGCGACCCGCAGCCGGGCGCCGCTCAGGGGTGATTCGACAAACCACGAGTCGTCGACGCGGCGCACACAGGCGCAGCGGTGCAGGCTGCGCCCGGGCGGCGGTATTTGCGCCGCGAGCGTCGGCGTCCAGTCTTCCCGCTGCGGCATGATCACGGCGAGTTCTCCGGAGTCAGCTACGAGGGGAAATTCCACCTGCCCGTAGTTGCAGAGCAACTGCAACAACTTGATGTAAGCGTCGGCACGGCGCTCGCCCCCGGCAGCAATAACCAGCTCGCGCAGTGTGGCAAGGGGCGCGCCAACCTTGAGGCGCACATTGGCGGCCTGGTAGTGTGACGTTTCCGGCGTCCAGGCCGCCAACCGGAACTCACGCCCGTCAGCGGCCTTCAATGCGAGCGAAAACCCGTCGTCTGACGCGCCGAGCTCCCAGCCGGGGCAGGTGCGAACATGTATCGACGCTTCAGTCGCCAGGGATAACAGGCTCATAATAAGGAACCTCTGATTAAATCAGAGGTTCCTACGGTACAGGGATGTACCGTCAAAATCAATGACTTTATGTCATTGATTTTGTGAGGAAAACTAAAATCGCATTTTAGTTTTCACTCGCTACATCCTTGTAGCTCGCCGCAAGGCGGCAACAAGTTGTGCAAATCGGCTATCCTGCCGATTTGTGCGTGCTCTGACAAGTCTAGGATGGACTTGTTCAGAGCTTCCATAACTTAATTCCTCCCGGTTTGCGGGTTGCAGGGATTCAGACTGACAGGGTATTTTACACCGGACAATCGCCCATACAACGCACGGTGTTGTCCGCCTGGTGAAGTATTGCACAACTGCCGGCGTCTGTTCCTGACACAACCTGCCTGCCTCCTCCTTCTTGTCAAACTCTGCAAAGTCATATAGGCTACACAGTATGTCCCTGAATTTACACAGCAAACAATGAACCAAACTCCGAATTTGCCTGTTTCAGAACAAGTGCAGACAGTTGTACAGTATTACGACTGGACCACCCAGCGTATCTACGTCGACCAATGGAATCGCGATCATATCCACTTCGGTCTATTTGAAGCTGGGGAATGTCCCGAAAATACCCTGGAGCTTCCGGATTCGCCTGGGATGGTGCGAGCACTGGAACGTATGATAGAAGTAACCGCGGCTGGGGCCATGATCCGGGAACAGCAGAATGTGGTAGATGCGGGATGCGGGGTCGGTGGCGCGGCCATATATCTTGCGCAGACTACGGGTTGCAAGGTCACAGGCGTCAATATACACAGGGGGCAGATCGATATTGCCAGAAAGAAAGCTATTGCTGCGGGCCTGGATGACGAGGTCGCGTTCGAGTACGCAGACTGTTCCCGGAGCCTGCCTTTCGCTGATGACTCGATAGACGTGGTCTTTAACCTGGAAAGCGCTTGTCACTACGAAGATCGCGGGCAATTTCTACGCGAGGTTAACAGGATACTCAAACCCGGGGGGCGTATTGCTGCATGCGACTGGATGACCCGGAGCGACATCACTTCCGAACAGTACCAGGAACACATTCAACCTGTATGTGATACATGGGCTCTGTCCAGCCTGGAAAATCAGGTTACCTACACCAGGCTGATACAGGACGCCGGCATGGAACTCCTTGAGTTCGGAGGATTTAACGGCAAAGAATTGGATAATATCCAGATCCTTCATAATATTTACAAGGCTTACGCAATGATGTGGTTTGCCGGAGTAAGCACACCCGAGACCTGCAAGTTGCAGGACAAGTCTGCAGCGCTATACAGAGCATGGCAGGCAGGGTACTTTGTATTAAAGAGGTACTGTGCGCAAAAGCCGCTAATTGCTTGAGACAGGGCAAGATCACACTTTCATTCCGTCCCCGACAACCAATAACCAGAGAACCGGGATACTTCTTTATTCATGATAAAGAACCCTTTTAGCGAAGATTTTTCTGCCAGTAAAAGCAAGCGTCAGCAACTCGACCACCTGCTGCGTATCACCGCGCCGCATGAACACTTTATCCTGGTCGGCATTGGCCTGTTGTTGCTGGCCGGCGTGGCCTGGGCGCTGTTCGGCAGTGTCGCCCGCAGCGTAGTCGTGCCGGGCGTCCTGCTGGAGGCAGGCACGCGCCACGAGGTGGTCATGGCCGAACCCGGTTACTTGCTGGAATTCCTGGTCGTGCCGGGCGATTCTGTCGAGGCCGGAGAGCCAATCGCCCTGCAGAGCGTCCCGGGACTGGAACGTGAGCTGGTGGCGTTGCGCAACCGCATCAGCCTGCTGGAAGAGGAAATCAGTCCAACCGCCGTTGCCAACAGCAACCGGCGCGAGTTGCTGGTCTCGGCCCGCACGACCCTGCTGGAGCTGGAGGCGCGCCGGGACGCCAGACAGTCGATAACCAGCCAGAGCGACGGCGCCTTGACGGCCCTGCGCGCCGCGCCGGGTGATTACCTGCCCGGCGGCGCCCCCGTGGCGCTGGTGCGCGCGGCCGATAACCGGCCCCTGCGAGTGGCGCTGCACGTACCGCCCGAGCTGGCGCGGGACCTGCGGGCGCTGATGCCGGCGTCGGTCGAGGTGGCGCTGCCCGACGGTACGATGCAGCGCCTGGAGGGAGAGATCGCTGCGCTGAGCGCCGGACCCTCCCCCCACTGGCTACAGGAGCTGCTTCCCGCCACCACGGGGTCTGAGCATCGGGTCGATATTACCCTGCACCGGGCGGAAGGCCTTGCCGTGCCGGACGGGACACCATGCCGCGTGCGTGTAGTCCTGGGTCGGTATCCGCCTGTTGCCCTGCTCCGTCCAGGCTGGTCCCCACGCAAAACGGAAGTATAAAGCCCGTGGATAACATGCCACCCGAAGCGCAGCGCGCACGGCGTGTGACCACGCCCTTGCAGTTGCAGACCCATACCACCGAATGCGGCGCCGCCTGCATGAGCAGCGTACTTGCTTTTTTCGGGCGCCGGGTACCTCTTGCAGACCTGCGTGAACGTTGCGAGGTCAGTCGCGACGGTTCCACTGCCGCCGGCCTGATGCGGGCCGCCAAGCATTATGACCTTGGCTGCAAAGGCCATTTCACACAACCGCATCAACTGTGGAAACGACCGCTACCGCTCGTCCTGTTCTGGGAGTTCAACCACTTCCTCATCCTGGAAGGCCTCGATCAGAAATGGGTCTATCTCAATGATCCGGCCTGCGGACGTCGCAAGCTGTCCTGGGAAGAGTTCAGCGAGAGCTTTTCCGGGGTTACATTGGAATTTGAGCCCGGACCGGAATTTGAGCAAGGTGGTATCCACCACACTATCCTGCAGCGGCTCGCGGGTTGGCTGCATGGCGCCTGGGGGGCGTTGGGGTATGCCCTCGTGTGCGGACTCATGCTGGTTGCCCTGGCCCTGGCCACACCGGTGGCACTGGGAATATTTGTAGACCACGTACTGGGTGGGAACGAAGCCTGGGGAACGGCGCTGGCGGCCGCGCTGGCCGGGGCCGCGCTGCTGGCTGCCGGGCTTACCTGGCTGAAACAGCGCTGTCTGCTGCGCCTGGCCACGCGCATATCGATCGTTGCCGGGAATCATTGCGTCACGCGACTACTAAGCCTGCCGGTGGAATATTTCAGCCACCGTATGGTTGGCGAACTGGTCGCACGCATCGCGTCCATCGACAGGATTGCCAAGGGGTTGTCAGAACAGTTCGTCGGGCTGCTTATCGAAGCGCTTATGAGCGTGGTGTTGCTCGCGGCCATGCTGGCCTATGACGCGCAACTTGCCCTGATCGTGCTGGGACTGGCGACGCTGAACCTGATCCTGGTGCGCATAGTTGCGCACCGGCGGGCCGATGCAAGCCATGGTTGGCTGCGCGAGCAAGGTCTGCTGCTTGGTATCGGCGCCCTGGTATTGAGTCGGGCAGAGACGCTGCGCATGACCGCCGAAGACGACGAGGCATTCTCGCGCTGGGGCGCCCACCAGGCTCGTGAACTGAATGCGCGCCAGCATTTCGCGGAGCTGAGCCAACTGGATGCTGCCATGCCGATCCTGTTCCTGCTGCTGGGCAACGCGGCAGTGCTGGCATTGGGGGCAACGCAGGTCATGGCGGGCGAGTTGACCCTGGGCATGCTGGTCAGCTTCTATCTCCTGGCGAGCATGTTCCTGGAGCCCGTGGGACGCTACGCGGAATTATCCCGCAAACGCCAGATGCTTGAGACCGATATGCAACGCCTGGATGACATCACGGAAACAGCGCCGGACAGCAGTGTCGTGCGCAAGCCCCGGCCGGAAGGCGGCATTGCCACGTTACAGGGCCAGCTACGGCTGGCCGGCCGCCTGGAGTTGCGCGACCTGACGTTCGGTTACAACCCGGGCCGACCGCCCTTGCTCAGTGGTTTCAACCTGACGATTGAACCGGGGCAGCGGGTCGCAATAGTGGGCCCGAGCGGGTCGGGTAAATCGACACTGTCGCGCCTGGTAGCCGGTGTCTATCAGCCCTGGTCGGGCGAGATCCTGTTCGACGGTTTCCCGCGCCGGGAAATTCCAGGTGAGGTCTTGTCGCGCTCGCTGGCCATGGTTGACCAGGACGTCATCCTGTTCAGCGCAAGCGTGAGAGATAACATCACCCTGTGGGACAGCGCGGTGCCGGATGAAGACCTCATCGCCGCGGCCCGGGACGCCCAAATCCACAACGACATCATTGGCCGCCCGCTGGGTTACGCATTGCAGGTTGATGAAGACGGCAGTAATTTCAGCGGTGGCCAGCGCCAACGGCTTGAAATTGCCCGCGCGTTGGTAAGGAACCCGACGCTGATGGTGCTTGATGAGGCATCCAGCGCGCTGGACGCGGTGAATGAAGAACGCGTGGAGGATGCCTTGCGGCGCCGGGGCATCAGTTGCCTGATCATTGCTCACCGGCTGAGCACGGTGCGTGACTGTGA
Source organism: Gammaproteobacteria bacterium (assembly GCA_965116585.1). Taxonomy (GTDB): domain Bacteria; phylum Pseudomonadota; class Gammaproteobacteria; order Eutrophobiales; family Eutrophobiaceae; genus JAAXHV01. Next base: position 1,453,187 of record OZ220714.1, read on the forward strand.
TCAGATTATCGTGCTTAACAAGGGTGAGGAAGTGCAACGCGGCAACCACGACGAACTGGCGGCAGACAAGAACGGGCTGTATTACCAGCTCCTGCTGGCGGCTTGAGAAAATGACTGTGCCGGAGCACCGCGCCCTCACACAACATGCCTTGGCGACAGGCGTGCGCGTGCCCTGCGCCGGCAACCTGCCGCTGGACATGAACGACCCGCAATCCGTCTGGTTCGTCGAGCAAGGCGTCGTGGACGTGTTCCTGGTCGAGCACCGGGACGGGGCGAATCAGACGGCGCCACAACACTTGTTGCGCGCAGAGGCCGGCCGCCTGCTGCCTGGCCTCGCGGCGCAACAGGAAGACACCTCCCTGGGCCTGATTGCCAAGGGCCTGCCCGGCACCCAGTTGCGGCGCCTGCCGGCGTCAGACCTGGGTACGCTTACCGCGCATGAATTGGCAGGACGGGTGGACGCATGGCTCATGGACCTGTCGGCGATGCTGTCCCGAGGCGTAACGAGTCAGCCGCGCCCGGACGCGCTGGTTGAACATACACAGGAACCGGCCACGCTGAGCGGCAGGCTTTCGACGCGGCGCGGCGTGGTCTGGTTGTCGGAGCCACCTCAGGGAGCGGGCCTGTTTATGGAACTGATGGACCCGGTCTTGAGCGATCCGGACCCGCGCGCCGGCGCGCTGCCACTCACCCCCTACAGTTGGCTCACCCTGATGGAACCGGCGCAGCTTGCCACGCACTCCTCAGAGACGCTTGCCCGCGAGGGCCTGCTGCTACCCGCCCTGGCGGGCTTCCACACCCTGGTGTTCGCGCTCGAGCGGCTCAACCGCAGTCTGGCAGTCTTCGACCAGGCGAACCTGGAACGGGAACGGACTGCGGGCCGGTACAGCGACGAAACAGATGCGCGCCGGCGCCTGTTCAACCTGTACGGCTTGCTGCAAGAGACATCGACCGGCGCACAAGGCGAGACGTTGCTGGACGCGCTGAAGCTTATCGGCAACCATGAAGGCATCAACTTCAAGCAACCGCCAAAGGTGGATACGGAGGATTCTGCCATTGCCCTGGGCGACGTCCTGCAGGCCTCCGGGGTACGCTGGCGCCAGGTAAAGCTGGACCTTGAAGACAAGTGGTGGAGCGGCGACAGCGGCGCGCTGCTGGCATTCCGTGAAGACGGCGGCCAGCCTGTCGCGTTACTGCCCGCGACGCTGGGAAACTACTGGGAGGTGGAACCTCTGAGCCGGCGCAGGACCCGGGTCACAGCCGCACGCGCGGCGTTGTTACGCCCGCAGGCCTGGCAGTTCTATCCGGCGCTGCCACTGACGTCTACCGGGATGCGTGGCCTGCTGCACATCGCCGGAAAAGGCTTGCCGGCAGCTTTAACGCTGTACCTGGGCGCCGGGTTGGCAGCCGGCCTGGTCATGTTGCTGCCGGCCGTGCTGGTGGGTTTCATTGCCGATCGGGTTATCCCGGCTGGCGAGACCGGCCTGTTATATCTGACCACCACTGCGCTGGTTGGGCTTGGCCTGCTCGGCGCGTTGCTGCACATACTGCGCGGGAGCGCGCTGATGCGCGTGGAGGGGCGCGCCGCGTCGCGCCTGGAGGCGGTGTTTTGGGACCGTCTGCTGCGACTGCCCCCGGAATTTCTGCAACGCTACTCCGCCGGGGACATTGCCCTGCGCGGCATGGCGTTCCAGCGCCTGCGGGACGCGCTGCAGGAAGTGCTCGCCAGCGCCATACTGTCAATCGTTTTCCTGTCACCGGCGTTGTTGCTCATTTTTTTGTACGATGCCGCACTGGGCGGTGTATGCGCCACCTTTGCGCTCCTGTCCCTGGCGCTGACCGGGGCGCTGGGTATCAGTCAGATTCAACCCCAAAGCAGGGCGGTCCGGATTGTCCAGCACCTCGGTGGCAAGCTTAACCAGCTTGTCGCGGGAATTGTCAAACTGCGGGTGGCCGGCGCGGAAGGGTCGGCGTTTGCGGTCTGGGCGCAGCATTATCGCGAGCAGAAACAGGCCGAGTTACACCATGGCGCCAGGGAAGCGTATTTGCAGGCTTTCAGCGCGGCGTTGCCATTCCTGGCCGCCGCCGTGCTGTTCCTGGCGGCCACCCTGCCGGCGCGGGAGGCCATTCCGGTTGGCGAGTTCCTCGCCGTGTTCATGCTGTTCATCCTGTTCCAGACAGCAGTGGTACGGCTGGGCGCCTCGTTCAACGCGATTGCTACCATCATCCCGACCCTGAACCAGGTGCGGCCGTTCCTCAACGAACCCCCGGAGACCAGCGCGGAAGGGGAACCCGTGGGGGAATTGAAAGGCGAAATACTGGTTGACCACGTCAGCTTCCGTTATGATCCCGACGGCCCGCTCATTCTAGATGACGTGTCCCTGCACGCCCGCCCCGGTGAATTCATTGCCATCGCCGGCGGGTCCGGTTCCGGCAAGAGCACACTGTTCAAACTCATGCTCGGTTTGAGCCAGCCGGTTGCCGGATCAATCTACTATGACGGGCAAGACCTGAGACACCTCAATATCAAACAGTTGCGCCGGCAGATCGGCGTGGTGCCGCAGGAAATCCAGTTGCACCCGCATGATCTGTGGGACAACATTGCCGGCAGCCATGAAGATGTCAGTAACGAGGATGCCTGGGAGAAAGCCCGGCTTGCTTCCGTGGAGGCCGACATCAAGGCCATGCCCATGAAAATGCTGACTCCGGTAGGCGCCAACCTGATATCGGGAGGCGAAGCCCAACGTGTCATGATTGCCCACGCACTGATGCGTAATCCCCGCTTCCTGTTGCTCGACGAGGCGACAAACTGGCTGGACAATGACAGTCAGGCAACCATCATGCAGAACGTCGAGAAGCTGGCTGCGACGCGCATTGTCATCGCCCACCGTCTTTCCACGCTACGCCAGGCCGACCACATCTATATGCTGCAAGGCGGCAAGGTAGTACAACACGGGTCTTTTGCGGAACTGGCTGAAACCCAAGGCGCGTTCAGGGAACTGGTACAGCGCCAATTGGCCTGAACGCACGCGTTACCGACCCGGTAACAATGAGAGCGTGCCTCAGCTCATGTCTTGACAAGCTCTGCGGGTTCATTCAGGCTTCCGACCATGAACGAGATAAAGCAACATGACCAAAACTGGACGGAAGAGGATCTTTTATTCTCCGATTATTACCGTGCACTAACCGGCCTTGCGCTATACCACCCTTCGGGCCTCCTGCCGTTTCACTACGGACTTTGGGGGCCGGACACCACTTGCGACAAGGAGGCCCTGCTGCGCGCAAACCAGACCCTGGTACGGGGTTGTGACATAAATCGTGAATGGCGGATGCTTGATGCAGGATGCGGTGTCGGCGGCACAGCCATCTGGTTGGCACAGGAATTTGGTTGCAAGGTGACCGGATTGACCAACTGCAAGCCGCATGCCGAATTGGCGACAGAGCTGGCACAACAGCGTGGCGTGGGCGACCTGGTCGAATTTGTCCACGGCGACTTCATGGAGATGCCGTTTCCTGACGCCTGTTTCGATGCAGTGACGAACCACGAAAGCTATTGTTATGCGCCGGACAAGCCTGCCTACCTGCACGGGGTATACCGGATTCTGAAACCGGGCGGGCGCTGGCAGGCGATGGACGGTTTCCTGACAGACAAGACGCTATCAGAAAGCGAGGAAGCGATCCATACCGACATGCAGCGCGGCTGGTTGATGGCGCCCCTGCGACGCAGGCGGGACGTGCTGGCTGATTTGGAGGAGGCCGGATTCAAGGATATCGGGGAACAGGACCTGGATGCGGAGATAGCGCCGGCCCTCGAAAAGCTTATTAATTTATGGAACCTGCTCGGGGCCCATTTCATCCCGCCGGACCAAAAGTGGGCCTATGAGAGATTCAAGGAGGGGATAACCAGCAGCTACGCGGGACTACTGGAGGGTGCGTTCACCTACCGCCTGATTTATGGCGTTAAACCATAACACCAGGGAAGCTCTGACTTAATCAGGTTCCCTGACCAGGGATATACCGCTGCGTTTCACTGACTCAACCCCCTTGAACTGCGCAGCATAAACGTCCGGTACAGCAAGGGGATCACAAACAGCGTCAGCAGCGTGGAAAACATCAGCCCCCAGACGATGGCGGTGGCGACAGGGCCCCACACCAGCGATTCCCCGGCCAGTCCGGTAGCCAGGGAGAGCAGTCCGGCCACGGTGGTCATGGAGGTGATGATGATAGGGATGACCCGGCGCCTGGCGGCATACACCGTGGCATGCAACAGGCTCATGCCGCTTTGCAGGCGGGTGTTGGCCGCGGAGATCAGTACGATAGCGGCATTTACCGAAATGCCGGTGAGCGCCACCACGCCGTAGATGGTAAACAGGCTCAAGGGATTGCCGGTCACCAGCAGGCCCAGGGTGACGCCGGTGAAGGTCAGCGGCACCGTGGCCAGCACCATGAACGGCTGGAAGTAACTGCGGAACTGCGTCCCCAGGATGATGTAGATAATGCCCACACCCAGCAGCATCAGCAACCAGATTGAATCCATGCTTTCCTGGATATCGTCAAGTTCGCCGGTCAGGTCCAGGCTTATCTCCGGATACCTGCCCTGCAGGGCGCGCCATTTTTCCGTAATGAGCCGGTTGGCCTGCACGGTATTGATTTGATCCTCGTCGATGTCGGCTTCCAGCGTGATGGCCCGGCGGAAATTGTAGTGCCGGATGTTTTGGCGCCCGATGCCGGGGGCGCTGATGAGTAACTCACCCAGGGCGATGGAACGGCCGTCCGGCAGGGAGACAGTCTGGCGCATGAGGTTGTCGGTATTGATATGACGGTCTTGCTTCGCCAGGACGCGGACTTTTACTTCCTCACCTTCATCCTGGAAGTCGGTCACGATCTCGCCGTCCACGTAAGCCTGCAAGGCCCGCCCTATCAAGGCCGGGTTGAGGCCCGTCCGCTGTATCGCCTCGCCGTCCAGGCGCAGCACCAGTTCCGGGTCGCCGGGACGGTAGTCCGAGGTGATGTTTCTATACACGTCCCGCGCCTCGAGAAAATCCCGCAGGTCGGCGGCCGCGCGTAACATGGTCGGGTAGTCGCTGCCCAGTACCTTGGCGCTGATGGCCCGGCGCGCCGGGGGGCCGCCCTTCAATTCCAGGATGGAGACGTCCACCGGGCCCGGCAGGTTCTGTATGCGCTGCAACACGGTAGCGGCAATTACGGAGACGTGGCGGCCATCCGCGGCTTGCGGGTTCAGGCTGAACATGACCTGGCCTACGGTGTCGCCGAACAACGGCGCGGTCTCGGTAAACTGCTGCCCGGCAAAACTGACCGAGGCACGCAGTTCACCCGGAAGAAATTCCTGCAGGGCCTGCTGTTCCGCGCTGACCAGGGCACGGCTGGTCTGTTCCAGAGAGGTTCCCTGCGGCATCTCGATATTCAGGTAAAACAGCCGTTCGGCATCGGACTCGAAGAAATTGAAGCGAATCATGCCGGTGGCCAGGGTGCCCGCGGCCAGGGAAAGAGTCAGGATGACGCACACCAGGGTGATGATCGGGTGGCGCAGGGACTTGACCAGTAGCCGGGTATAGCGCAGGCGCAGCCAGTAGCTGACTGCTTCTCTTTTGTTGCCGACAGACCCGCTGCGCCTGAAGTTGACCTTGAAGGCCAGCACGTGCGCCGGCAAAATCCAGTAGGCTTCGAACAGGCTGATGAGCAGGGCAATGCTCACCACCAGCGGGATGACCTTCATGAACTCGCCCAGTATGCCCGGCAGCAGCACCAGCGGCAGGAACGCGGCAATGGTGGTGAGCACCGAGGTAGTGACCGGGGCAAAGACTTCCCGGAATGATTCAATGATGGCGGACAGGGTCTCGGCGCCCCGTTGCAGGCGGTAATAAATCGCCTCGACCACGACCACGGCATCGTCAACAATCATTCCCAGCACGATCACAACGCCAAGCAGCACCATATTATTCAAGGTAAAACCACTGGCGTTCAGGATCAGGAACGTGCCGCACAGGGTAAACGGGATGCCGATGGTGGTGAGCAGGGAAATGCGGGTTCCCAGGAATAACAAGGTCACCAGCAACACCAGGAACAGGCCGATGAGGGCGTTGGACTGCATGATGGTAATAGCCTCACGGGTGCTGACGGTCTGGTCGTCGGCCAGGACCAGCTCAACGCCGGTCGCTTCCTTGAAGCGGTTACGGTCGGCAAGGTATTCATTCAGGATGTCCACCAGTTCCAGCACGTTGGCATCGGGGTTCTTGGTGATCGTCAGGAGCGTGGCCGGTTTGCCTCCATACCTGACAATCTCCGCAGACTCCTCCCGGGTGCGGGTCAACTCCGCCAGGCTCCCCAGCGGCACCACGCCGGCCGCGGTAACGATGGGAATATCCTTCAACGCAGACGGATCGGAACTGGTGCCTTGCAGGCGCACCACCCACTTACCGTGCGCGGTCTCCAGGTCGCCGGCGGAGATGTCGCGGAAATAAGTCCGTATGGTCTCGGCGATATCCGCCGGGGTAAGACCCAACCCCTCCAGCCGATCGGGTAAAAATGCCACCTGTAACTCCGGGTCGGTCATACCGACGTCATCCACCCGGTCCACGCCCTTGATGCGTTCCAGGTCTTTTTTTACGAAACGGGCCTGACGCCTGAGATTTTCGTCATCCCCGGCGCTGGTGACCACCACCATGGCGCTGGGGAAAGCATTGGAGGTGCTGAGCTCATAGATCACCGGGTCTTCCGCGTCTTCCGGCAACTCATCGGTATAAGTGTTCTGCATTTCCCGGCGCAGGTCGATCATGCGCTTGTCGAATACGTCCTGCTCGATTTGCCGGAAGCGCACCAGGATGATGGAAATGCTGTCCCGGCTGGTGCTGTTCACGAACTTGATGTCCCTGACACTGCGCCGCAACGCGTTTTCCAGGGGTTCGGTCACGCGCTTTTCCACGTCGATGGCGGCGGCGCCCGGGAAGATGGTGACGACGTTTACCCAGTTGAAGTTGAGTTCCGGGTCCTTGGCCCTGGGCATTTGCTGGTAAGCCAGGATACCCAGCAGAATTGTCAGGCCAAAAGTCAGGTTGGCCAGGACGTGGTTGGCCAGGAAACGCCGGATGAAATTCATGTTAACGCGGGTTGTACAGGACGAGCGCCTGTCCGTCCTCCAGGCTGTAATGTCCTTCGGTCACGACCACGGTGTCCGGCGGCAGCTCCACCGGCGTATTGCGACCCTGTTGCGCGCCGGTTAACACGTGAAAGCGCGCCGTACCCTTGTCATTCACGAAGATGCCGAAATCAGCGCCGCGCCGCACCAGCAGTTGGGCGGAGACGTGAGGCCGGTTATCCTTCCAGGTGAGCTTGCCGGCCGCGCCCGGCAAGGCCGGCGCCGCGCTGAACAGCAGTCTCACTTCCCGGTTGCGGGTTTGTGTATTCACCGCCGGCGTTACCGTGCGCAGGCTTACCGGATAGCGGCTGGCCATATCCTCGAAAAAGATCTCTGCGGACTGCTCGAGGGTGCCGATGTCCCCGGCCGGGACCTGGGCTGAGATTTCCAGCCGGTCGATATCCATGATCTCCACCAGCCGGGTGCCGAAGTCGGCAAATTCCCCCACCGCGGCCAGGCGGTTGGTAATCACGGCCCGGTACGGACTCCTGACGGCGCAGCGGGACAGGTTGACTTGCGCCGTCTCCAGTTGCGCCAGGGCGCCGCGTTGTTGTGCGGCAAGCACGGCCAGGTCGGCTGCGCGCTGGTCCAGCAACTCCTCCGAGGCAGTCTGTTGCTGTTCCAGCTTGCGGGTTCTCTCCAGGCGCCGCTCGGCCAGCCGGATACGGGCCTCCAGCGCGCCCAGGTCCGCCTTGACCTGCTGCTCGGCGATGCGGTAATCGGTGCAGTCCAGCCGCACCAGCACACTGCCGGCTTCGACCACCTCGCCGACCTTCACGGGGATTTCGATAATACGCGCCTTGAGTTGCGCGGCCATGGCCGTGTCGTTCAGGCTCACCACCGTCGCCGGCGCGGACTGCCAGAGATAAATGGCCAGGTCCTTGACCCGCGCAGTCTTTACCGTCACGGCATCTTGCGCACCCGGCGCCAGGGGGAAAACGAACAGCAGGACTGGCAACAAAGTCCTGGCAGATAGTGTTTTAATCAAGACGTCAACCACGTTGTTATGAGTTATTCGTGCCGGGATCAGTGTTTCCCGCCTCTTGTGCCGTATGCCATAAACGTACGATACAGCAAGGGGATAAGCAGTAATGTCAGTAGTGTTGCGATCGCCAGCCCCCACACGATCGCGGTAGCCACCGGCCCCCAGATCAGTGATTTCCCGGCCAGTCCGGCGGCCAGCGCGAATAATCCCGCAATAGTGGTAACCGAGGTGATAAGAACGGGAACAACCCGCCTCCTGGCGGCGTACACCGTAGCCTGCAGCAGGCTCATACCCTGGTCCAGGCGGGCGTTGGCGGCCGCGATCAGAACGATGGCATCGTTGACCGCAATGCCCGACAACGCCACTACACCGTAGATAGTATACAGGCTTAACGGGTTACCCGTTACCAGCAATCCCAGCGTAACGCCGGTAAAGGCCAACGGCACCGTGACAATGACCAGCAGCGGTTGAAAATAGCTGCGGAACTGCGTTCCCAGGATAAGATAAATGGCGCCCAGGCCGAGTAGCATCAGCAGCCAGATAGCGTCCAGGCTTTCCGTGATGTCATCCAGTTCACCGGAAAAATCCAGCGTGACGTCCGGGTGCTGGTCCCGTATTTCACGCCATTTATCCCTGATCAAGCTGTTTGCCTGCAAGGTATTGGTTTGCGCCGTATCGATATCGCTTTCCAGGGAAATGGCCCGGCGGAAATTGTAGTGGAGAATATTTTGTGTGCCTCTCTGCGGCGTACTCACCACCAGTTCTTCCAGCGCAATGGATTGGCCGTTCGGCAATGAGATGGTTTGCCGAACCAGGTTATCGATACTGGTGTGGCTGTCTTTTTGCGCCAGCACCCGGACTTTGATTTCCTCCCCCGCATCCTGGAACACGGCCACGATTTCACCGTCCACGTACGCCTGCACGCTACGCGCCACCGTGGCAGGGTCAAGACCGGCCCGCTGCACGGCTTCACCGTCAAGGCGCAATACCAGTTCCGGGTTGCCCGGGCGGTAATCCAGTACGATGTTCTTATACACCTGCTGCTGTTCCAGAAAGTCGCGCAGTTCATTGGCAGCCCGCAGCATAGCCGGGTAGTCACTGCCCAGGACTTTGACGCTGACCGCTTTACTCGTGGCCGCGCCGCTCTTCATTTCCATGAGCGTGACGTCAACCGCACCGGGCAGGCGTTCCACGCGCTGCACCACCTCGTGGGCGATAGCGGAAACAGTGCGGCCATCAGGCGCGCGCGGGTGCAGACTGAACATAATCTGGCCGAGGGTATCGCCGTATAATGGCTGCCTCTCAGTCAGGTGTATGCCGGCAAAGCTGACTGCGGCGCGTAGCTCACCCGGTAGAAATTCCTTTAACGCCGCCGTCTCGGTCTCTATCAGGAAGCGGCTGGTATCCTCGACAGATGCGCCCTGAGGGAGTTCTATGTTCAGGTTAAACATGCGGATCGGATCAAATTCGAAAAAGTTGTAGTGAACCCGGCCGCTGGCCAGGGAACCCACCGCCAACGACACCAGCAGGGCAATCACTAACAGGGTAACAAGCGGGTAACGCAGGGATTTAAGCAGGAGCCTGGTGAAATTAAGCCGGATCCAATGGTTCGCCGCTGCCCTTTTTCTTTGCAGCGCGCCGCCTTTGGCAAAATCGATGTTTGACCCCAGCACGTGAGCCGGCAGGATCCAGTAGGCTTCAACCAGACTGATAAACAAGGCAGTGGTGACTACCAACGGGACGACCCGCATAAAATCTCCAAGCACGCCGGGCAGCAGCGCCAGTGGAAGAAACACGGCTGCTGTGGTCAGCACTGAAGTGGTCACCGGCGCGCAGACCTCCCGGAAGGATTCAATAATGGCAGTCATGCCGTCCAGGCCCCGCTGCAGGCGGTAATAAATGGCTTCTATCACGACGACCGTGTCATCGACTATCATCCCCAGGGCAACCACTATGCCCAGCAACACGGAGTTATTCAGGGTAAAGCCACTGACGTTCATCACGAGAAAAACACCGGCCAGGGTAAACAGGATGGCGCTGCTGGTGATGAGCGCGATGCGCGCGCCCAGGAAGATCCAGGTAGCCACGAGGACCAGAATCAGACCGAGCAGCGCGTTGCCTTGCATCAGCGTCAAGGCCTGCCGGGTACTGGCAGTCTGGTCGTCCGCCAGCAGCAACGTCACGCCGGTCGCGCCTTGCAGGTGGTTGCGCGCGGCCACGTACTCGTTCAGGTCGTCAATCAGTTCCAGGATATTGGTGTCGGCGTGTTTGGAGATATTCAGGGATACCGCCGGATTACCGCGATAGGTAACGATGGTCGAGCGCTCCTCCGTGGTCCTGATCAACTCGGCGATCTCTCCCAGCGGCACCACCCCCGCGGCAGTGACCACGGGGAAGTCCTGCATGACTGCCGGGTCCGGGCTGGTGCCCTGCAAGCGCACGATCCAGGTGCCGTCAATGGTCTCCAGGTCGCCCGCGGACGTATCACGAAAATAGGCGCGGATGGTCTCTGAAATATCCACCGGCGTAATGCCCAGCCCTTCCAGGCGTGCGGGAATAAACCTGATGTGTAGTTCCGGGTCTGCCAGGCCGGTTACCACAATGCTGTCTATGCCCTGGAAGCGTTCCAATTCCGTCTTTACCCGCTGGGCCTGTTTTCTCAGGTTTTCATCATCGCCGGGGCTGGTAATCACCACGATGGCGCTTGGGAACGACCTGGACGTACTCAGTTCCCTGACAACCGGTTCTTCAGCTTCTTCAGGAAACACATCGACATAGGTATTCTGCACCTCCCGCCTCAGGTTGGCGAGGCGCTGGCTGAACGTGGCGTCATCCACCTCGCTGAACCTGACCAGGATATTGGAGATGTTATCCCGGCTGGTGCTGAGCACCAACTTCATATCCCTGACGTTACTGCGCAACGCGTCTTCAATGGGGTCGGTAATGCGTCTTTCCACGTCCGCCGCCGATGCGCCGGGATAAACGCTGATGACGTTTACCCAGTTGAAGTTAATCTCCGGTTCCTTGGCCCTGGGCATCTGCAGGTAGGAGACTGCCCCCAGCACGAGTACCAGAGCGAACGCCAGGTTCGCCAATACGTGATTGGATAACAACCGCCTGAGGAAATTCATCAGCGGATAACCTCGACCGCCTCCCCGTCCTGCAACCCGTGTTGCCCTTCCGTTATCACCGCGGTGGCCGGCGGCAACGTGGTCGGCGCCGCCCTGCCCTGTTGCGCGCCGGCAAGGGCATGAAACCTGGCTTTACCCCGGTCAACAGCAAAAATGCCGAACTGGTCCTGGCGCCGGACCAGTAACACGGCGGCAACGTGTGGCCGGCTGTCCTGCCAGACGAGCTTGCCGGCAGAGCCCGGAAAGGCAGCCAGGTTTTTGAACAGCAGGCGCACTTCCCGGTTGCGGGTGCGGGTGTTGACAGTGGGCGCCAGCGCGCGCACTTCGACCTCATAGCGGCCGCTCGAATCCTCGAAATACAGGTCTTTGCTTGTTGCCAACTGCCCGATCACCGTCGCCGGCGCCTGCGCAGAGATTTCCAGTTGCCCCAGGTCTACAATGTCAAACAGCTTCGTCCCGATCGCGGCAAACTCCCCCACCGATCCGGTTCTGGCAGTGACGACGGCCTGGAATGGACTGACTATCGTACAGCGGGAAATATCGAGCCCGGACTTGTTCAGTCGCGCCAACGCGCCCTGGTAATCCGCGCGCAACACAGCCAGGTCGGCTGCTCTCTGGTCCAGTAACTCCTCGGAGACGGTTTGCTTTGCCACCAGGGTCTCGGTGCGGGACAAGCGGCGCTCCGCCAGCGTAATCCGGGCCTGCAGGGAAGCAACTTCCGCCTTTACCTGTTTCTGCGCCAGGACAAAATCCCTGCAATCCAGCCTGGCGAGCAACGCGCCGGGTTCGACAATATCCGCGACCCGCACGGCGATCTCATCGACGCGCGCGCCCACCTGCGTGGAAACCGCGGTGTTGTTCAGGCTGACGACAGTCGCCGGCGCAGACTTGCCGGGATAGAGGGCGATGTCCGCAAGACGCATCGCTTTCACGGGGATACTGTTCTGCGCGCTCAGGCTGAGAGGTAAAATCAGAAACAAAGCTGACAGGAGTACGGTTACGCCGGCCCATTGACGGTAACCTGAGTTGTTTGCGTTCTTTTGCATAGCTTAAGGAACTATAACAATTCCTTTATGGGAGTGCCTACGTCGGCCAGCCTTTTTTTATCTACCGTTTTGTGCAGCGGAATCAGTTTCTTGCTGAACATGAACTCCTGGGGCTTGTTCACTGCATCCACGGCAATGACCCTGTCTTCCCGCAGGTAGAACGCGGCAAAACTGCGGCCTTCTGCCGGGTCTCCCCGGGTGATGATCTCATCGTAGCCCTGGGACAGGCCGGCGATCTGCAGCATCAGGTCGTATTGATCGGACCAGAACCAGGGCACCGCGTTATAGCTGACCTCCTTGCCGCACGCGGCGCCGGCCGCGACCCGGGCCTGGTCGGTGGCGTTCTGCACCGACTCCAGCCGGAGACGGCGATCATAGATCGGGTTGTGGTGGTTGGTGCAATCCCCGGCGGCGTAGATGTCCGGGTCCGAGGTCTGCGCCTGGGCGTTGACCATGATGCCGTTATCGATTGCAAGACCTGCCGCTTCCGCCAGCGCCGTGTTCGGCAAAATGCCGACGCCGATGATAACCAGGTCGGCGGGAAATTCACTGCCGTCACTGCACCGGGCTTTGGCAACCCTGCCGTTACCCTGGAAACCGCTCACACCAATACCGCAGCGGATATTGACGCCCTCTTCCGTATGGATGCGGGTAAAGAAATTCGACATCACGGGCGCAGTGACCCGCTGCAACACCCGCTCCATCATCTCCAGCACCGTGACGTTCATGCCTTTTTTGTTCAGCACCGCGGCGGTTTCCAGGCCGATGTATCCGCCGCCCACGATGACGGCATTGGCGCCAGGTTCGATGAACGGTTGTATGCGCTCGACGTCCTTGAGGTCGCGCAGGTAGAACACGCCGTCGAGGTCCGTTCCCGGCAGGCTTACCTGCCTGACTTTTGATCCCACGGTCAATGCCAGTTTGTCATAGGGCAGGGTTTCATTATTGCTGAGGCGGACGGTTTTCCCTGTCCTGTCTATGGCATCCACGGTTGTGTCGAGAATAAATTCAACTTCCGCTTTCTCGTACACCTTGGCCGGGCGGATGAGTATCTCCTCCAGGGTCTTGGCCCCGGCCAGGTAGTCTTTGGACAAGGGTGGACGGTGATAAGGGATTGATGCCTCGGCGCCGACCACAACAATGCGCCCCTGCCAGCCCTGCTGACGCAGGCTCGGCGCAAGCATGGCCGCAGCATGACTGGCGCCGGCGATGATGAAGGTTTCACTCAAATGTATTTCCTCATTTATTCGTTGCCGGACAGATTGGGATAGTGTTTTCAGGAACGTCGCCAGCCAAGGATGGCTGGCGATGAGCGTACAGGGATGTATTCACAGCGTGTCCTGAAAACACTATCTCAATCTGTTTGTGAGAATGTAATTATTTGGATAGTTTACCCACAACCCGATAAATTGCATCCGTTAATTGAGTTAGATCGGATTGGTTTATGACATAAGGCGGCATGACGTAGATCAGCCTGCCGAAGGGTCTGATCCATACGCCTTGTTCCACAAACCAGTGCGGGACGACGTGCACATCCACAGGCTGGTCCACCTCCACCACGCCGATGGCGCCCAGTATTCTGACGTCCGTCACGTTATCCAGTTCCCGGCAGCGGGCAAGTTCGGCCCGCAGTTGGTTCTGTATGTTTTCCACCCGTTGCTGCCACTTGCTCTGTTCCAGCAACTCAATGCTGGCCAGGGCCACGGAGCAGGCCAGGGGATTGGCCATGAACGTGGGCCCATGCATGAACACGCCGGCACCCTTTGCGGAGAGGGTTTCGGCTACCGTGGCGGTGGTCAGGGTGGCCGCCAGGGTCAGGTAACCGCCGGTCAGCGCCTTGCCCAGGCACAGGATGTCCGGCGCGATCCGGCTGTGTTCACAGGCGAACAGTTTGCCGGTGCGGCCAAAGCCGGTGGCAATCTCGTCGAAGATCAGCAGCAGGTCGAACCTGTCGCAGATTTCCCTGAGTCTGTTCAGGTACTCCGGTGAGTAGAACCACATGCCTCCTGCCCCCTGCACCACAGGTTCCAGGATTACTGCGGCAATTTCGTCATGGTGATCTGCTGCCAGCGTTTCCAGGGACTTTATATCATCCTCCTGCCATTCCTCTTCGAAGCGGATACGGGGCGTGTCGGCAAAGTAATGGCCCGGCAGCACGTCCCGGAACAGCGAGTGCATGCCGGCTACCGGGTCGCACACCGCCATGGCGCCGAAGGTGTCGCCATGATAACCGCCGCGCACGGTGAGCAGCTTTTGCTTGCCCGGTCGCCCTGCCGCGGCCCAGTACTGTATGGCCATCTTGATGGCGACTTCCACGGAGACAGAGCCGGAATCGGAGCAGAACACGGTCTGCAACGCGCTCGGGGTGATGTCCACCAGTTTCTGCGCCAGCCTGACGGCCGGTTCATGCGTGAGTCCCCCGAACATCACGTGGGCCATGTTGCCCAACTGCGCCGTGACCGCCTCATTCAACACCGGGTGGTTGTACCCGTGGATGGCGCACCACCAGGACGCCATGCCGTCGATCAACTCGCGCCCGTCCGCCAATTTGAGCCGCACGCCGTTGGCAGAGGCGACGGGGAACACCGGCGGAGGGTTCACCATGGAGGCATACGGATGCCACAGCAGCGACCGGTCGGCCTCAAGCAGGGGACTGCCCTTCATACGCGGATCAATATCCCGTCGCCTGTCCGTCCCGGCGTGATTCCGAGGCGCCGTGGTAAGCGCCGTTGGGACCCCGCATGATGGCCTGGTAGCCGCCGAACATGTAGGTGTCGCGTTGCACGCGGTGGCCGCGTTTGGCCAGGTCCTTGATTACCTGGTCGGAAATGCCCGGTTCCACCAGCACCATGCCGCCGTCGGACAAATGTTCGGCGCTGTCTGTGGTCGGCATGGTGGAACCGTCATGGCGCCAGCGCGGCGCGTCACCGGCCTGCTGCACGTCCATGCCGAAATCGATGATGTTGGTTAACACCTGTAACTGGCCCTGGGGCTGCATGTCTCCGCCCACCACGCCGAAACTCATAAACGGCTGCTCGTCGCGCATGACGAATGCAGGGATGATGGTGTGGAACGGCCGCTTGCCCGGCGCGTACACATTGGGGTGTGAGGGGTCCATGGAAAACAGCAGGCCGCGGTTCTGCAGGGCAAAGCCCGTTCCGGGCACCACGATGCCGGAGCCGAAGAAATGGTAAATGCTCTGGATCAGCGAGACCATGTTGCCGTCGGAGTCGGCACTGGTCAGGTAGATGGTATCGCCGTTGCGTAACAGGTCAGCGCCTGCCTTGACGGCCTGCGCGGCCGTATCGCCGATCAGGGCGCGCCGGCGCCGGTTATAACGCTCGCTGAGTAACCCGGCAACCGGCAACTCGGCAAACTCCGGGTCTGCGTAGAATTTGGCCCGGTCTTCAAACACCAGTTTTTTCGCTTCCAGCATCAGGTGCAACCGATCCGCGCTCATGAAACCCATGGCGGCCAGGTCGTCGTCCTTGAGCATCTGCAAAATCTGCAACACGGTGATACCCTGGCCCTGGGGAGGCAGTTCAAATATCTGGTAACCCCGGTAGTTGACCGATACCGGCGTTATCCAGTCCGAATGCTGCGCGGCCAGGTCGGCATGGTCCAGGTAACCACCGTGTTCCTGCATGAAACGCACTATGCGCTGGGCCGGTTCTCCCTGGTAAAATGCCCCGGCGCCGCCCTCGGCTATCTGGCGATAGGTACGCGCCAGGTCCTGATTTGTGAATAGGCCACCCGTAGCCGGCGCGCTGCCGCCGGGCGCATACAGGGCGCGGAACGCACCGGGCACGGACGCGGGCGGAGCCGCCACCACGCCCTGCCACTCCCCGGCGATAACGGGCGAGACCGGAAAACCGTTTTCCGCGTAACGGATTGCCGGCGCCAGCAAATCAGACAAGGGCAGCCTGCCGAACTTTTCGTGCAGCGTGCCCCAGCCGTGCACCGCACCGGGTGCGGAGACCGACAGGACGTGGTACTCGGGGATGCTGCGCGCGCCAAGTTCACGCAGGCGCCGGGACAGTTCCCGGTAACTCAACGCCGCGGGAGAACGCCCGCCGGCATTCAAGCCGTGCAGTTGCCGCTCTTTGGCATCCCACACGATGGCGAACAGGTCACCGCCGGGTCCGCACATGTGCGGCTCCATCAGCCCCAGCGCCGCGTTGGTGGCAAGCGCCGCGTCCACCGCGCTGCCGCCCTGTTTCAGAATGTCCAGACCCACCTGGCCGGCCAGGGGCTGGCTGCAGGCCACCATGCCGTGGCCGGCGATGACGGGTGAACGAGTGCTCTTTATGCTCATAAGGATCGTTATATCTTAAGTTCTGGGTAATAAGGGCACCTCTAAAAATGCCAAGGATGGCATTTTTAGAAGTTCCTATAATACTCAAGAACCTGTAAGGTTACTGGAAAAATTGCACACTATCATGAGTCATCACATCATTACCGCCGAGAAGCTGAGCAAATCCTTCCGTAACGGCGAACTGGTCGTCAAGGGAATCGACCTGCAAGTGCCTTACGGGGGGTGTTTCGGTTTGCTGGGGCCTAATGGCGCGGGCAAGACCACCACCTTGCGGATGATCCTGGGACAGTCTCCGTTGACCGGGGGACGCCTGGACGTGCTGGGGCTGGACGTGCCGACCCACGCCAGCAGGATACGCCAGGACATCGGCGTGGTGCCGCAACTGGACAACCTGGACCCGGATTTCACGGTGGCGGAAAACCTCAAGGTGTATGCCGGGTTTTTCGGTCTCAAGGGCAGTGAATTGCAGGAGCGGATCGCGCAACTGCTGAAATTCGTGGAGCTGACTGAGAAAGCGCAGGTGCGCATCGACCAGTTATCGGGCGGCATGAAGCGGCGGCTCAGTATTGCCCGCGCCCTGGTGAACGCACCCAGGCTGCTGGTGCTGGACGAACCGACCACGGGGCTGGACCCCCAGGTCCGGCACCTGATCTGGGGACGGCTGCGGGAACTGAAACGCTCCGGCACAACCCTGTTGCTGACTACGCATTTCATGGAGGAAGCGGAACGCCTGTGCGACGACGTGGTGATCATGGACCACGGCGTCATTCTCAGCCAGGGCCACCCGAAACAACTGATTAAACGGCACGTAGAGCCCGAGGTGGTGGAGATCCACGGCCAGGCGCAGGCGCTCACCGGCATCCTGACGGAAGCAGACCTGGAGCGGGCGGAGATAGTGGGAGAGACCATCTATTACTTTACCGACGCGCCGCGGGAGATTGTCCACCGGGTTGAAGACCTGCCCGGGGTGCATTACCTGCACCGCCCCGCCAACCTGGAGGACGTGTTCATGCGCTTGACCGGCCGGGAGTTGCGGGAGGCATGATGGATTGGCGACTGCCCCGGATGCGACTCGGCATGTGGCGCGTGTGGCGGCGCAACCTGCTGGTATGGCAGAAACTGGTGGTGCCCAGCCTGTTGCTGAACTTCGGCGAACCGTTCCTGTACCTGCTGGGCCTGGGCCTGGGTCTGGGCAGGTTTGTCGGCGAGTTGGGCGGCCTGCCTTACCTGACGTTCCTGGCCAGCGGGTTGATCGCCTCGTCCGCCATGAACACGGCCACCTTCGAGGGCCTGTTCTCGGTGTACACGCGTATGGTGCCGCAACAAACCTATGAGGCGATGCTGGCCACGCCGCTGGAAGTGGATGACATCGTTGCCGGCGAGATGCTCTGGTGCGCGACCAAGGGGTTGTTCAGCAGTTCGGCGATCCTGCTGGTCTCGTTCCTGCTTGGCGCGTTCTCGCACTGGCAGGCCTTATTGTGTATTCCGTTGTTTTTCCTGACCGGCCTGTGCTTCGCGGGACCGGCCATCATGGTCGCGTCGTTCTCCCGCTCCTATGATTTCTTCAATTACTACGTCACCCTGGTGCTCACGCCCATGTTCATCTTCTGCGGCGTGTTTTACCCGGTCACCTCACTGCCGGATTTTGCCCAGTCCCTGGTGGGCCTGCTGCCCCTGAGCCACGCCATCGCCCTGATCCGCCCCCTGGCAACCGGGCAGGAAATATCCCAGGCCGCCCTGCATATCGGCGTACTGCTGGGTTTTGCCTTGCTCAGCTTCTACTGCGCCGCGGCGCTGGTGCGCCGGCGTTTAATTCAATAGAAGCTACGATGGTAACGCATGAACAGGGCGAAGTCGTGCTCGCCGCGGGTATGCCTGTCCTGGCGCGTGGCGAGTGCGCCCAGGTGGGCGCGTCCCGCGCGCCAGGGACGGCTGTAGGTCAATTCCAGGTCAAGCTGGCGTCCGGACGGTTCCAGGTTCAGGGTGGCCTGCTCGAAGCGCGCCTGCCGCTCCCGGGTACGGCCTGAGGCCCAGGAAAAGCGGGCGTCGCCCTGCTCCACACGTAAGGGTTGGGACACGCGCAAGGCCAGCCGGTCATGAGAGCCGGCAAGATTCTCGCCGATGATGCCGAGGTCGAAGGTACTGGTCCACAACACGGACAGGTCCCGTAACATGCCCTGTTGTTCCAGCCGCGGCCGGCTCAGTCCGGCATGGACGCTGCCCAGCGCCGTCCAGTTGTCATTCAGGGAATAGCGTCCGGCCAGGCCGATGAAGCCGGTGGCTGCGCCCAGTTCACCAAAAGCGCCGCGGGAACGGGCGCCGGCCAGTTGGTGCGGCTCCGTCAACCAGCCGGCCTGTACGGCAATGCCGGTGAGCAAGCCGTCATCAAACCGGTATTCGGCCAGCGCGCCGCTGGCGTGACCGGCATCGGCGTCACGCCGTGCGCCGTATTGCGCAGCGCCGTGGAACGCGGCAATACTGAACGCCCCGCGCTCACCCGTCATGGCAAGACCGGCGCTAGCCCCGTCCCGGACCAGGCTGAGATACGGGTTGGCAAAGGCCGCATCATCAGAAAACGTGCCGGGAGTCAGCGCGCCGCGTTGCTGGCCACGTTCATGGCCACGTTCCTGGCCGGCGGCGCGCGCCAGCGCATACTGTCCGAAGTGCCAACCGGGATGGCTGCGCACGCCGAAAAAGAATTCCCCGGCCTCGAAGCGGCGGGTCAGGGACAGTGACCCCAGTTGCGGTCCGGTCGGAACCTGTCCCGGAAACAACCGGTCATAGCCGTGATGGGAGCCGGGCAAAGCGTATTGTCCCGTCTCCTGCCAGCCCGGAAAGGCGCCGGGTTTTATGGCGTTATGATCCAGACGGGCGCGCAATTGGTAAACTCCGGTATCCCATAGTGCGCCGCGCGCGTCGTTCCCCAGGGTCCGGAGACGATCCTCCAGGCGGGCAGATGTCCCGGCAAGTTGGATATGCTCGCCCAACGTGAGGAAGAACGGTGCATTCAGCGCGTCGAAACTGGCCACTTCGTAGGCGCCAAGACCGCGCGCCAGCGCATCGCCGAAGGCCGGCGCCGCGGCCAGGGCGCTGAGTTGAACCGGGGCCGCGGGACCGGTCAGGGACTGGCCCATGAGCAGCCTGGTCTCGCCCACGGGACGGGTGGCGGCATCCAGGTCCAGGAAGCCCTGGCCATAGATGTCCGCGTCAGCGTAGATCCCTTCCTTGTCAGCCGTTGCCAGTAATCGGGTAACGATCTCATCGTTGCCCAGTTGGTCGCGATAGTGTTGCGCCAGCAACGCAACACTGCCGCTGACGATGGGCGCGGCCGCGGAGGTGCCCGAGGCGCTGGTGTAACACTCTGCCGTGCTGGTCGGACAATAGTTGTTCGGGATCGGGCCGGTCACGTCCACCCCCGGCGCGGCCAGACAGTAATCCCCGGCAAGGCCGCAACGGTTGGAAAACCCGGCAATTTCACCGGCAGGGCCAGTGGCGACTACGGTCAGGGAGTGGCCGCGCAGTTCCGGAATGCGGGCGGCAAGACCCGGCATCACCTCTACCGAGGCAGCCTCTTCAAGTGTGCCGTCCGGATGCATTTCGCCCTGGGCGTTGCCGGCAGCCCAGACATAGATGGTGCGATCCGCAGCCGGGGTTTCTGCCTGGGCCATGACCTCGATCACCCGCGGCAACGCGGCACGCAGGTCTGTTTCGGAATACGCCTCGATATTACCGGGCAACCCTATACTCAGGTTAAGCACGGTCACAGCGGCGGGAACACTCTCGATGAGGTCGGCCAGACCCGGGTCATAAGCGCCAAGACCCGTGGGCTCGACGGGTTCATAGAAGTCCGGGGCATCGCTCAGGGGAATGCCCACCGAGAACAATTCGGCATCGAAGGCAACACCGTGCGCGGTGAGGGAATCACCTGCTACTGCATCGACGTTTTCGTTGCGGCGCCCCGCCATGATACCGGCCACATAAGTTCCATGGAACGGCCCCTCATCCAGGCAGCTACCATCCGCCGAGCGCGCGTCACAAGCGCTGAAGTCCGGGTCGTAACCATCGGCATAAAACGACTCCGGGTGAATTTTCCCGGCCAGCGCGGGATGGTCCGAATCGATGCCGTCATCGATGATGCCGATGGTAATGCCTTCTCCGCTGGCGCCCCGCGCGTAGGCGTAATGCGCGTTGACCTGCTCCAGCGCACGCTGGTTCTGAAACTGGGGATGCGCGGTAAACTCCTCGCGCAACTCGCTTTCCGACGGACCCGGATCAGGCGCGGGCGGTTCCGGTGGCGGAGGCTCCGGCTCAGGCGCCGGCTCAACAGGCGCAGGCCTGACCCCACCGCCACCACCGCCACCGTTACAACCGGCCAGGAACAACACCAGAGCAGCCATGAGCGCCAGGGATTTTGCTGAATTTGTTATGAGATTTCTCCTTTCAGTACAAATGGCAAGCAACGATCACCAGTCCGGTTGATGCCGCTCCAGACAGACAATACGGCATGTTATCATTGTCGTAACCATTGTCATATCAGGAGTCATACATGCAGGTCTTTGCTACGCTGAAACAATCCGGACGCAACAAGTCCTTGCCGGTATTCGATTATCCTTTTTTGTATATGTGGCACATTGTCCTGCAAAGCCAGGCAAAAATCGAAGAAGCCATCAAACCTCTCGGGCTGACTCCGCTGGAATGGCGCGTCATCTACACATTGTATGACTTTGAAGAGGTGTCAATCAGGGAATTATCAATGGTCATTCTGGTGGAGGCATCTGTTCTCAGCCGCATGCTGCAAAAACTGGAGGCCCGCAAAATAATCGTCAAGAAGAAAAAAAACAGGGACCAGCGCTACGTCATAGTTGAACTGACCGCAACAGGACAGAAATTATATGATGAGATTATTCCTATTGTTATCAGGCAACTGAATATCGCCCAGGCAAATATTCCGGAGGCAGACTCGCAACATTTATTGGATACGCTTAAAACCATGATGAGTAACGTGTACCAGTCCCCTTTTGCGTTTGGTTCATCATAAGCCGCACATGTCTCTATTTTGACTTGACTGTGCGCTGACGGTTCACGCCATTTTCCGTCAGCAACCTGCCTGCCGGCACCGATGCAAATACACCAGCGGAAGTATAATAAACAGGGCGCCGATCGCATAGGACAAGACGAACAAGGCGAACTCCGGCCGCCCCAGAATAACATCGGCAATCAGTATTGCC
The DNA here is from genome assembly GCA_965116585.1 of Gammaproteobacteria bacterium. Taxonomy (GTDB): domain Bacteria; phylum Pseudomonadota; class Gammaproteobacteria; order Eutrophobiales; family Eutrophobiaceae; genus JAAXHV01. Next base: position 1,475,048 of record OZ220714.1, read on the forward strand.
AGTACCACGTTCTGTAATCCCACCTCTACGCCAATTGTGAATTGTGTGGATGTATCCATGCCTGCAAGTTTTGCAGTAACGACCCCGATAGCCAAAGCTGACAGGCAAAATAAAAATGCCGGCGCGATCATTTCAGAAAATGTGGCGCTGATACGGGGGAAATTTATCGCAACTACAACTAATATATGTATTGCCAGCATGGTTAATGCCAGCCCCTGTACCAGATAAAAATGGTTGGTATTGATTTGTGGAATTTTTACCCTCAATATCATTCCGAGGATTATTGGCAGAATTGCAATCATGAATATCTGTACAATGGTTTTCAGGACTGGCAATTGGATGTCTGTAGCCTGGCCCGCAAAGATTGTAATTCCCAGTGAAGCGATGAAAGGGGTTGTCAACAGCGCCAGGAAACCATTGATGGCAGTAAGGCTCACGGATAGATCGACCCTGCCTTTTCCCAGATAAACGAAGCTGTTGGACAGTGGACCTCCAGGGCAGGATGCCAGTAATACAATTCCAATTTGCACCTCAAGATTTGAGCCAAACCCTGCAGCGATGAGAAAAGCCATGGCCGGCATTAAAATCATCTGGCCACAGATACCGACTATCATCGCCCGCGGATAAGTAAAAATCCGCTTGAAATCCTCACTCCGAAGACCAAGTCCCAGGCACATCATGATAATAAATACCGTAGACGGTATCAGTACCTGTGCCAATGACACTATGTTACTCACAGCGGGTAGACGATGGCTGAGGGAGTATGGAAGGTATCTGCTATAACCAGCTTTTCCTTAAACCTGGGTTTTCCACCCTGTACCAGGATGATGTCACGATACTCCCCTGCACTTAAACACTCAAATTTACCTTCGAAATTGGTCTGTACAACGAGGAAATTGGAACGAACCAGGAAATTGCCATTCTCCTGTTCGTCTGTTTTGATATTGCTGATGAGATGTCGATAATAATGCTTGTTATAGGTATTGATATGACGTAGCGAGGTTACCCGATCACGCATCATCCCCTGGCTGGTGTAATACATCCAGTAACCGCCGTCCAGACCGGCCTCAAGGTTTTCCCTGGATTGAATAACGTACTTCCCGCTTTCCAGGAACAGTTCCGGCCACTTCTCGAGCTCATCACTGTCGAGACAGTCCGCGTACTCGTTGAGAAGATTGTGGATTAACCGCTCTATCGAAGCGTTGTTGTCGGGCACGCCCATTAACTTCAAGACAACCCGGCCGTATCAAGGCATTGGAATTTGCATGGTTTCACAGTAACCTCTCCAAAACGCCCTGACCGTAGCTTCGGAGTTAAAATGATCGGCGGTGGTTTCAATACCGGCGCCACCGAACTCGATAAAAGAAGTATCGCCCCTGGAAATTGCATTCTGGGTCATGGCGAGAATTTCAGCGTCTTCCAGCGCGATATAACCGGCCGGACCCAACAGGTTGCTTTGCTTTTTACGGCACTCGTGTTCGAAGTCGGATTCATTGTCATATCCGAACCATGTATATTCGATATCCGTCGTACCCGGGCTGGTTGGAATAATGCGCCGGCAACTCCATGAGTTGCGGATACAGGTAAACAAGGAGCCGGGATAAATGGAAATGACGCTTAATTGCAGGTCACCCAACGCGGTGAAGCCTTGCGCGATACTCGGGTCTTCCAGTTCATATTTGCCTTTTTGCTTCGGGTACATGTTGTTATCACCTGCAACAGCAGGGGTAGGCAACCAGGAAGTCAACAGCGCGTGTGCATTGTGGATGTCAACACTCACCCGGTCGACCGGCATGGCAATGCCGAATTGTCCTACAAAGGTATGGAGTTGTGGGCCATGGTATGTATCCCTGTTGTTTTCAACAAACAGCTTCCAGTTACAAGGCACCGTCTGGCGTTGATAGCCAACGATTCGTAGCGGTCGTTGACAGATCGTTTCAATGCGCGCAACAATCGCAGCTCCCAGATATTCGCGCAGCGGTGGCGCCTGCTGATCAAACGTCGCAAAGATAACGTCCCCGATTGTTTCAACCCTGAGGGTTTGTAGCCCATGACAGTCTTTCGAAAAGCTGTCGGGATATCCCCCCTTGTTCTGTATTCCCTGTTCCATGGAGACGCCCAGTAATTTTCCCGTTCCGTCATAGCGCCAGTTGTGATAGGAGCATATCGGAAACTTGTTGTTCCCTCGTAATTCCCTGATTACCCTGGCGCCGCGGTGCGCACACCTGTTGACATAAGCGTTTATCGAATCATCATGTGCACGCTGCAATACGACAGGGGTTGTCCCGATGTAAGTAGTCGTGAAATCCCCCGGGTCGGCAATATCGGCGAGGAGGGCTGACAAATGCCAGGTCGGCCCCTTGAAAATCAATTCCTGTTCCTGTTCAAAAACCTGCTGGTCGATATAAACATCGCATGGAATGAGCGTATGGTCCGAACTGGGCCAGGATACAAGACGGCTATTTGCAGCTTCTGTGCTCATATTTCTTCCAGTGTTTAAGAAAGCTCTGACCCAGAGTTTGATTAAATTACCGCACTCTACCACGTGTTAAAACACTTGTCTCAACATTTATCTGCTATACTATTCCGAGGATTAACAGGTGCCGGATGTCTTTACTCCATTATCCAGCCATGGGGGGATTATGTACAACCACAACAGTTTGAAGGGCAAATTTCGGTCTTCTCCGGGCAACCATATACTGTCGATGTATGGTTTTGTTCTAGTCTGTTTATTCCCCGCTCTGGCATCCGGCCAGGGTGGTGTTCTGGAAGAGGTGATCGTTACTGCGCAAAAACGCGAACAATCACTGCAGGATGTGCCCATTTCTGTTGCGGTCACATCCGGGGAAAGCATAGAAAAACAGAATTTAACCGACCTGGGCGAACTTGCCGCACAGACACCAAACATCATCATTTCAGATGCGCCGGCCAGCGATCAACTTTATATTCGCGGCGTTGGCTCCAGTATCAATGGTGGTTTCGAACAATCCGTCGGAACGTTTGTCGACGGCATCTATCATGGCCGGTCCCGGTATTCTCGCGGCCTTCTCTTTGATGTTGAGCGTGTAGAGTTGCTGCGCGGGCCCCAATCCACTTATTTCGGCAATAATGCCATCGCCGGGGCATTGAATGTCATCACTCGTAAGCCGGGTGATGAATTCGAAGGGTACGTCAACGTCCTGTTTGAGCCTGACGATGGCGAGAGGAGCGTTGAATTCGCCCTGGGCGGACCCGTGACCGATACATTCGGTATCCGCGTCGCTACCAAAATCTATGGTATGAGTGGGTTCGTCAGGGATTTCCATACAGGTGTTCAGGGACCCGACCTGGATGACAAACAGATACGCGCCACTGCGACCTGGAAACCGACTGACTCGTTTGATGCAACGTTTAAAGCAGAAATTGCAGAGTCTGACGGTGACCGTAACCCACCTTTCCAGCTCTTTAACTGTCCCCCAGGTCCCCCCTTTCCGGGACCCGGTGGTGGTTGCGCCGTCGCGCTGAGTGTGTTTGGACCACTCAATGACGAGCTGGATACGATAGCTGCCGATACACCCGGAGAGTTTACCTCCGCACATACCAGGGAGTACGTCTTAACCCTTAACATGGATTTGTGGAATCACACGTTTACCTCTGTCACGGGGTATTCGAACTATGACTATCGCCAGGGTTTTGACGGGGACAGCGTCCCTTTACCTCTGTTAGGCGTCAATTTTAACGAGGATTTTGAACAATACAGCCAGGAATTCCGTATCACTTCACCAACCGACAATCGATTTGAATATATCGCGGGATTTTATTGGCAAACCAGTGACCTGTTCAACCAGAACAAGATTTATGCGGATATCGTTACTCCGCTTTTACTCGGGTCACCAGTCGGGCCATTGTATGCTCCATTTCTACCGGTCGGTCCACAAAATGATCTGTTCCAGGATGAAGAGACTTTTTCACTGTTCGGATCGCTGACTTGGCATGCCACTGATTCTTTACGCGGCACAGTCGGACTACGTTGGACAGACGTACAGAAGGACGGGGTCAAAAGCCTGTTTATCGGGTCGACAAATGGCGCTGCCGCACTTTCCGGTCCGTTTAAACCCTTGCCGTTTCCGCTCAGCATGTTTCCATTGCCGCCGAGGGGACCTGTCGCCGGTGGCCTGGGAACGCCCCACGGACCGGTACCACTGAGCGTATCCAATGACGATGTAACGCCTTCAGTAAATATTCAGTACGATGTGACGGAAGATGTTATGACGTATTTTTCCTTTTCCCAGGGATTTAAATCGGGTGGTTTCGACGCGCAAAATGTGTCAGGCCCGCCCGACCCGTTGACGTTTGGTCCGGAAGAAGTGGATGCATACGAGGCAGGAGCAAAGGCAACCTGGTTCGATGGAAGACTTGCCACCAACCTGACCTGGTACCGTAACGAGTATACGGACCTGCAACAGGCCGTGCTCCAGACGGGGATTACCTTCAATGTAGAAAATGTGGGTAAACTCGTGGTTCAAGGTGTGGAGTTTGATGCGAGCCTCAAGGTGACCGACAATCTCACTGTGGATACCGCGGTTGCCTATCTTGATTCTGAATATAAATCTTATCGGGATGGTGGTTGTACCGCCTTGCAGAGCCTACGGTTCGCAATGACAAACCCCGGTCAAAGGTGTATGCAGGATCTGACTGGTAAACCCTCGCCGTATTCGCCTGAGTTCAGTGGCTACGTACATGCCCGCCATGTCTTGCCGCTGCCCCGGGACCTGAGACTCGTGACAGATATCAATGTTTACTTCACCGATGATTTTGAAATTATTTCCGACAACGACCCGTTGGTAACACAGGATTCTTATGCAAAACTGGATGCGCGCATCGCCCTGGGCAACCAGGGAGATACCTGGGAAATTGCGGTGGTAGGAAAAAACCTCACAGACAAATACACCCGGCCATTCGCCAACGATTCGCCGCTCGCATCAGGAACTTTTCAGATGCTGCTTGACCGGCCAAGAAGCCTTGCAATTCAGGGACGATATAGCTGGTAGGAAACCTGTATAAACAATGCAGTATCAGATATTCCCGGTAGGGTGAAATGCCTTATAATGAATGCTGCTTTGCCCTGAGGATTATGTGCTGCGGTAAACAGAACATTTGCATCCAGAAAAATCCGTTTCAATTTTGTCGTTCCAGAGATTTCCTGATTTGTGTACGTTCAAGTTCAGTCAATTGATCTTCTTTATTCCATTGTGCCACCTGTTCATCATCATAAATTTCGATTTCCATCACCGCGGCAGGTTTGAGGATCAATTCGTCCTTCCGCTCTTCCAGGATAAGCGCTCCCCCTCCTTTGCTATGGTTCCTGCCGCGCATAAACCACTTCACCCTCGATCATTGTTTTCTCAACGCTGACCTTGTGCAATTCTGTCACCGGGATGTTGTAGGGGTCGCGATCCAGCACGATGAGGTCGGCGAGCAGGCCGGGTTCGATGCGGCCAAGCTGGTCTGCCTTACCCAGGTGTTTGGCCGAGTTTACCGTAAATAAACGGATGGCCTGATCCAGTGAAATCGCCTGTTCCTTGCCGAAACTCTGCTCACTGCCACCGGGTTTTTCACGGGTAACCAGCGCCTCAACTGCCACCCACGGATTGACTGAAGGGACCACCGCCCAGTCCGAGCCCGGCACTACCAGGGCGCCGCCGGCCAGCATGTCCCGCACCGGCCAGACCCGGCGGATACGCTGAGCGCCAATCTCCGTGGTGATGTCATCATTAATCGGGCTGGGGCTCCATAAATAAGGGGAGACCTCAAAGGTAACGCCTATCATTGACGCCCGGGGAATATCCTCTTCGGATACAAAAGTGCAATGTCCTACGTCGTGCAATTGACCACTGAAACCATTGGCGTTGCGCGCCGCCTGGAAAGCATTCAAGCCCGCACGGACTGCGGCATCGCCTGCGGCATGGAATTTTACGGTCAGCCCCATCCGGTCAAAACGGGTGACCGCTTCGTTCAGCACGTCCTGTTGCACCAGCAACATGCCGTAACGGCTGGCCTCATCCGCGCGTCCTTCCATAGGTCGGGCATAAGGTTCCAGCATCGCCGCAGTGTGACTGTCGGTAGGCACGCCATCAAGGAAGATCTTGACGCAATCCGTCGCGACCCGTTCCCGGACATACAGGTTGCGCTTTGCGATCACCTGTTCCAGTTCCTCGTTCTCTTCCTCCCAGTTCAGGCATAACCTGACGCGCTGGCTGACCTTGCCGTCATCGGCCAGTTGCGTGTAGAGCTGCATTTCCCGCTCCGTCCCGGCGATAAAACCGGTAGACGCCTCGGTATAGGAAGTGATGCCATGCGCCAACATCTCATTCATGCTCCATTCCAGCGCTGCGCGTAAATCCTCATCAGAATGAGGCGGCACGTGTTGCCTGACTGTATAGATGGCCGCTTCGCGCAACACACCGGTTGGCTCTCCCGCGTGATCGCGCTCAATAATCCCGCCTTCCGGGTCCGCGGTCTCAGCAGTGATGCCGGCAATGGCCAGCGCCGCGGAATTTGCCCAGGAACTGTGGCCGCTGGTGTCGTATAACAACACCGGGTTATCCGGGGCGATGGTATCCAGCATGGTCTTGTCCGGCACACGACCTATCGCCGAAGCATCCCACTGCCCGCCGGTGATCCATTTGCCCGCGCCCCTGTTTTCAGCGCAGTTCTTGACCAGGGATTGTATCTGTTCCAAGGTCGAACCCTGCGGGATATCGCACTCGGACCGGCGGATGCCGGAAAACAGCGGATGCACGTGCATGTCGTGAAAACCCGGCAATACCGTCTTGCCGCCGAGGTCAATGTGCCGGGTTTGGGCGCCGGCAAGCGCGCCAATGGAGGCCGCATCACCTACGGCCGTAATCACGCCGGTGCGTAGCGCCAGCGCTTCCGCCCTGGGTTGTTCCGGGTTCAGCGTGTATATGACGCCGTTGGTGAGTATGGTATCGGCCTGTCCGGCCATGGTTGAAGCGTGTCCACACAGCGCTGCCAGCACGACTGCCAGTCTGACGACATTCCTGCCCCGCATGTTCTTTCTCCTTCCTGAAAACAGGTTAAAGCAAACTCTGATTAAGCCAGAGGTTCCCGTGATACAGGGATGTATCGCCAAAATCAATGACTGTAAGTCGTTGATTTTGAGAGCAAAGCAAAAGTCGCATTTTTGCTTTGCGTGCTCTGACAAGTCCAGGATGGACTTGTTCAGAGCTTTCCTAAAATTCATAATCCAGGGAAACCCCGTAAGTAGCCGGCATACCATTCATCCTCACGTAACAACAGTTACTGGTGGACGTTGAGTGCCAGTACTCCTCATTGAAGATGTTCCGTCCCCAGATCGTCACACCCCAACGGTCGTCTGCCGCGCTCAACCGGGCCCGGGCATTCACCAGGAAATAATCGCTGATGGGCGGCTGGACGGCGCCGTCGTTATCATCCTTGTAGGAGAAGTCTCCCGCCACCATCATATTCATTGTGCCGGTTACCGGCCATTCATAAGTCAGCGTTCCGTTAGCCTGCCAGTTCGGCGAGTTTGCCAGATCGGAGCCGGAAGCGTCAAACGTTACCACGGTGGGAAATAGGCTGGCAAACTCATCTATGGCCTCGTATTCCTTGATTTCCGTATTCAGCCATGCGATACCCAGGTCCAAAGTCAACCCTGTTGTAACCAGCCAGTGCGATTCCATTTCTATGCCAACTGATTCCGATTCGGGCACATTCGTCAGGCCGGAGATGTTACCTACCGGTGTGACAGCCACGCTGGGCTCCTGCTTGTCTTCATAGTCATAATAGAAGCCGGCAAGGTTCAGTTGCAGCCGACCGTCAAACAGTACGGATTTGAAACCTGCCTCGTATGCCGTCAGTGTTTCCGAGGTATACGGTAATAACTGACTGTGAGTCTGGGCCGCCGCGCCGTTGAAACCGCCGGACTTGAAGCCTTTTGATACGGTGCCGTAAAGCAGCACGTCTTCTACGGGGCTGTAATCAAGCGTGACTTTCCACATCCATTTGTCGGTAGCGATTTTATCGGAAAATACTGCCAGTTGACCGAAAGTGGGCGAACCGGGTCTTTCATCATAAATACCGCAACCATTCGGGGACAGGGGTCCGGGGTCCGGAAAGCCCTGCGGCACCATGACGAAAGGCGTGAGAATAAAATTCCACAGCGCGCCCAGCGAACCGTCGCCGCCGTCGTAAGTGCAACCACTCCATTCCCGTTCCTCATCCGTGTAGCGCGCGCCCAGGGTCAGGCGAGCATCCTGAATAAACTCATATTCTATATGAGCAAAGCCGGCAATGGCTTCCGTGGTCTGGTCGTAGCGGGTGTCGATCTCAAGCCCCGGCGGATTACCGAAAAAGGCGAAAAAGGATTCATCCATGTTGAAGTAATAACTTTCCTTCATCTTATCCCAGGAGTAATAGGCGCCAACCAGCCAGTACAGGTTGGAGTCATTGTTTGATGAGATACGTAATTCCTGGGACACGACTTCCAGATCGGTGGTGTTGAGTATATCGGCGTCCTCAAATGCAACGCCGGACGTGTCAAAGGTTTCTTCCCGCTCAAACTTGTCGTAAGAGCTGATAGTCGTCACGTTTACTGCGCCGACGTCCCAATCCAGTTTTGCGGAAACACCCTTGAGAGTATTATCACGCTTTGGCGCGGCATCCGGCGACCAGTCGGCCAGCCGGTTCTTTCCTTCGGAAAATATGATATTTCCCGGGGTGTCCAGGAACAGTGCCGTGGGCAATCCGATGGTTGTTCCGTCGAACGGCGTCGCGGCCATATTATCGGAATTGTCTTCGTACCAATGCAGGTTGAGAAACAGTGACGCATTCTCATTGATGTCCAGGTCCAGCAGGCCGCGTACGGCAATATCGTCGTACTCTCCCAACCTGTCGCCGGGACGGCTCAGGCTTTTCTGCCAGCCGTCACCGGCTGACTGGGTGGTTTTCACTGCCACACGGGCGCGGGCTTTATCTGTCAGCGGACCGCTTGCATAGGCTTCGGCATCGATCACGTCAAAACGGCTGTATCCAAGCTTTATGCCTGCAGCAAATTCATCCGTCGGTTTGCGGCTGACGAAATTGATTTGTCCGGCGGTGGTATTACGTCCGTAGAGGTCGCCCTGCGGCCCTTTCAGCACCTCCACGCGTTCCACGTCGAACAATACGCCGCGGGTCATGACGCTGTAAGGAAGGTTGACTTCGTCGAAGTACAGCCCCACGGTACTTGAAGCAGAGGTGGTGTAGTCTGCAAAGCCGACGCCGCGGATGGTATATACGGGAACGCCCTGGGGTTGTGCGTTGGTAACGGTGAGCCCGGCGGTGATGGTTTCCAGGTCTTCCGCCGATCGCACACCGTAGTTTTCAAGCTGGGCCGCGGTGAATGCGTTGACGGTAATGCCGACGTCGTTGATCCCTTGCTCGCGTTTCTGCGCAGTCACGATAACCTCTTCGAGCGCGGTCTGCTGACCCGGTACGGAAGCAGGAAAAGCAGCAAACAAAATAATCAAGCAGCAAGCCAAACTAAGGGAGGAAAATTGGTTCTCGGCTGGCATGTTCTTTCTCCGATATTAACTACGAGTAATTATTCGCATACTGCCGTGTAAAGTCAAGATAATTCCTGTATTATTTTGGCTAATCACTCAAACCAGGGGTAGAATTAGCCTGTCCCCATAAATTTACACAGCAAAATAATCATGCAGGAAATCCCGGACGTCCACCAGAAGCTCTCCGCCAGAAAAAAGCCGTCTCAACCCCGTTCCCAGAAGATGGTGAAAGGTATCCTTGATGCAACTCGCAATCTGCTCTGGAAATCCGGCACCGCTGAAGTATCTCAGATAACAACCAATCACATTGCCAGGGAAGCGAAAATATCGGTTGGTTCACTCTACCAGTATTTCCCGAACAAGGAGGCGATCCTGTTCGAATTGTACCGGGAACTCCTGGGACAGGTCACCCTGGTTCTGGAGAAGTTCAAATCCGAGCCCTGCCTGTCATTGCCGCGGGAAGAATTCTTTGATCGTTTCTACAGGGAAATGAAAGGCGCCGAGGCCGAGAGCAAAGTGATATTTGAAATGCACAATGCCGTGAAAATCTATCCGGCTCTTGCTGAAGCAGACCGGCGCCATGCGGAACTGATCGCCCGGGAAATGGCCGGGTTTATGAAACATTTCGGCTCCCGGTGGCCGATGGAAAAACTGCAACGACTCGCGCTGCACGCGTATTACGTCAATTACGGGACCTGGATGTATCGTGATCATGTACGTCCTGACTACGGAGAGGTCCTTGACTGGGAGATCAGCGCGCTGAATTTCATGATCTCAAGATGCTTTGATTAGCCTGGTACTGTTGCAGCAGGCTGGGCGCAACTAATGAGGAGTTGAAAACCATGAGAGCGATAATCGCACCTGTCATATTTTTTCTCATGCTGTTGAGTTCTACAGCATACGCGGATGCAAACAATCTCCGGGTGGAGATGTTCAAGGGGGAGTTTGCCACGGTGAACTCCTTCATTTTTTCCAACGGCAAGTCCATCATCGTCATGGACGTGCAGCGCAAGACCTTCGAGGCAAAAAAGCTGGTCGAACGCGTCAGGGCCTATAACCTGCCGGTTACCCACATCCTGATCACCCACGGCCACACCGACCACTTCACCGGCATGCCCCTGTTCCGGGACGAGTTCCCCGATGCGAAGATCGTGGTAGCCAATGAAGACATCCGCAAGGACATCAAGGCGTATGCCATTTACATGGACGGCTTTGGCGCCACTGCTGCTGAGCCGGTGCTGGAACCGCCCCTGAAACCCAAATCAGCCGATAACCCGGACGGGTTCGATTATGAAAACACTATCCAACTGCTTGATGAGAACGTCCTGACCCTGGAGGGCGGCGGCGCCCTGGAATTGACTACGGATTACAAGCCGGCGGAAGCGGACCACATGACTACGGTCTACAGCCCGGAACTCAACGCCATTTTCCTGTCGGATTTCGGCTATAACCGCGTACATCACTGGCAGGGCGATGACATCAGTTGGCAGGATATCGCCAACTGGCGGGAAGAACTGCTGCGCATCAAACACGAATACGCCGAGCGTAATCCCACCGTCTATCCGGGACATGGTGACGTGGGTGACATGGGCATGTTCGATGACATGGTCCAATACATCGACGACTATACCCGTATCGTACAGGCGGCAAAGAACCGGGAAGAGACCATGGAGAAAATGACTGCGTTATATCCTGACCACGGCGAGGCGGATTTTTTCCTCAAATACAGTATTCATAACCATATTCCGGAATAGGCCGGTACTAGCAACGGTTTGTGGTCAGCTCTGCAAAATTTGTCTGTGTATCATCACTCATGAACAAGGTATGACGGCTGAATATCATCCACTTAATGGTTGAACTTCAGCCATTCTGCTGTTATGTGGTTGATTCCAGAGTCGGGGCGATAAATTTACCCAACTCTCGATAAGGAATCAGCCGGTAACGGTCTGTTTCACGGGCTTGATCGCCAGTATAGACTACACTGCCCGTCAGGCAGCGGGCGCCAGCCAGGTCTTGAAAATAGCGAATGCCTTTAAGATAGGAATCGTGCCAGGTTTGTGCAGATTTGATCTCAAACGGCGCCAGTTCCCGGCCTTGTTGCACCAGCAAGTCCAGTTCATTACCGCGGCTGTCCCGAAAGAAAAACAACCTGGGGTCCACGCCACGATTAAGCAGTGTTTTCAACGCTTCGACCACTACCATGTTTTCGAACAGGTGTCCCTTCAACGGGTCGCGCCGCATCTGTGTTTCGGTTTCAATACCCAGTAACCAGGCAGCCAACCCGGGATCAACAAAATACAGCTTGGGCGCTTTGATGATGCGTTTACCGAAATTCTCATAATAGGGTTGTAACCTGAAAATAACGAATGACGCCTCCAGCACAGACAACCACTCTGCAATAGTGGCCGACGATACCCCCACGTCATTGGCCAGGGAGGACTGGTTCAGCAGTTGGCCCACCCTGCCGGCGCACAGGCGCACGAAATTTTCAAATTTCACAAAGTCCTTTAATTGCACGAGTAAGCGTACGTCCCGTTCAATGTAGGTCTGAAAATAGCTGCGATAGAAGTCCGCAACAGGAATATCCTGAGCATGCTTGCCCGGCATAAACCCGTTCAGGAGCTCCTGCTCCATACTGACCTTTGCCGACCCCAATTCTTCAAAGCTGAGCGGTAGCAAGGTTAACAGTGCCGCGCGGCCTGCCAGAGACTGTGAAAGCGCCTGGCTGAGTTCAAGCTGGTGGCTGCCGGTCAGGATGAATTGTCCGTTTTCAGCATCCTCATCAACAATCGTTTGAATGTAAGACACTATCTCCGGTACTCTTTGCACCTCATCGATAATGACTTTGGAACGGTATTCATTGAGGAACGCGCGCGGGTCATCCCTTGCATAAACCCGCATATCAGGGTTTTCCAATGAGACATAACGGTATGCGGGGAATGCCAGCTTGCACAGCGTCGTCTTCCCGGCCTGACGCGGCCCGGTCAAACTGACCACCCGGAATAACCTGGACAGGGAGACTGTTTTATTTATGATCTGGCGGTTGAACAAGGGAGAAGGCGGTTTTCGTGTAATTTTTCAGTTGAACTATAAAATTACACGAAAACCGCCTGAATTACAACCACTGATGTTGATGGTACTCGTATCAAGTACGGGGCAGGCTCTGGATTTTGGTATCCACGTTTTCCGGCTGGCTTCCAGATAAGTCGATGAAAAGTTTGATGATTATACCATACGGCCCGGTCTTTGTCCAGTCACAAAGTTCACAAAAAAGTTGACTTCTCCCGACATTATCGTATCAACTGATACTACCGGAGCGGGCAATAATGAAACGAGCATTATCATCACTACTTCTCATCGGTTTGTGTTTCACGCACGCGCCGGTTGTATTTGCGCATGACGGGCGGCCGCTGTTTATCAACGTCAGTGAGGCCGGCGCGGATTCGGTGCGTCTCAGTTGGAAAGCGCCGCCCGTAGTCAGCCCGGACAATGCCCCGCTTGTGGCTCTGGCGGGTTGTAACGCATTGCAGCCGTCTCAACCGCAGCCACGCCTGGCGGGAGCGGAGTTGTATTCCTGTGCAAACGGTGTGGCCGGGAAATCCCTTGGCATAGATTACCCGCTGTTCAATCCGGCCGTGCCACCTCTGGTACGGGTGGAGTTTGCCAGCGGGGAAACGCATAGCATCATACTTGAACCCGACGTGACGGAATGGCTGGTCCCGGCGCCGGAGACCTTTGCCGGCGTCATCAAGGACTATTTCGTGCTGGGCATGGAACATATCTTCGGTGGCATAGACCACCTGCTGTTCCTGGCCGGCCTGTTGTATATCGCCCGTACCCTGCGCCGGGTTTTAATCACCGTCACCGGCTTTACCCTGGCCCACTCCGTCACCCTGTTCCTGGTGGCGCTGGACGTGCTGCGCGTCTCCGTCCCTGCCGTGGAAACGGTAATTGCCCTGTCCATCGTCATGCTTGCCAGCGAAATCGCCCGCAATGATCGCACCACGCTCACCTGGCGTCACCCATTGCTGGTCGCCTGCGGCTTCGGCCTGGTACACGGCGCCGGCTTCGCCGCCGCGCTGACTGAGACGGGTCTGCCGCAGACGGAGAAGACCAGCGCGCTGCTATTCTTCAACCTGGGTGTGGAAGCCGGCCAACTATGTATTATTGTTGCACTCTTCACCAGCCTCTGGCTGCTTGCGCGCCTGCCCGGCTCACTGTTGCCCGCTTATGACAACCGGCCGTTGCGCCTGCTGTTCAGTTACGCACTGGGGATTGTCTCGACGTTCTGGTTTATTGAGCGATTCAGCCTGGTGTTTATACAGGAATATTGAAATGGAGGTCAGCGCTGATAAAACGGCGGAAGCTGTGCGTCATAGTTGATCCACACGGCTTTGGGTGAGGTGTAGTCGTGCAGGCATTCAATACCCATGTCCCTGCCGTAGCCGGATTCGCCCACACCGCCGAAGGGGGAGGCGGGGTGCACCCGTTTATAGCAGTTCACCCAGACCATACCGGCGCGGATGTTCTCTGAGAACCTGTGGGCGCGTTGCAGGTTATTGGTCCACAAGCCGCTGCCCAAACCGTAATTCGTTGCATTCGCCAGTTCCAGCGCCTCAGCGTCATCCTTGAAGCGGGTTACGGAGACGAACGGGCCGAATACCTCTTCCTTGAAAACGGTATCGTCCGGCCCGGCCTCGACGATGGTCGGCTCCAGGTAATAGCCCTTGCTGAGTTCCCCGTCATCCGGTTGTTTGCCGCCACTCAGTATGGTATTGCCCTCCCTGCGGCAAGTCTCAAGGTAGTTGAGCACCCGCTCCAGGTGCATTTTCGAGGTGAGCGGACCCATCTCGGTAGCGGGGTCCAGCGGGTTGCCCAGCCTGATGGACCTGGCCAGGGCAACGAATTTTTCCAGGAACTGATCGGCGATGGCCTCGTGCAACAGCAGGCGGGAACCGGCGATACAGGCCTGACCCTGGTTATGGAAGATGGCGAAGGCCGAACCGCCGACGGCCGCGGGCAGGGTGGCGTCCTCGAACACGATATTGGGGCCTTTGCCCCCCATCTCCAGGGAGACCCGCTTCAGGTTCCCCGCAGAAGCCTGCACGATCTTGCGGCCGGTCGCGGTGGAACCGGTAAAAGCGATCTTGTCTATGTCCGGGTGTTCGGCAATATGCTGGCCGGCAGTGTGGCCGTAGCCGGGGACGATGTTCACGACTCCCGGTGGAAAGCCCACCTCATGCATGAGGTCCACCAGCCTGAGCGTGGACAACGGCGTGATTTCAGAAGGCTTCATCACCACGGTATTACCGGCGGCCAGGGCCGGACCCAGTTTCCAGCTACAGAACATGATGGGGAAGTTCCAGGGCACGATCTGCCCCACCACCCCGACCGGCTTGCGCTTCACGATGCTCAGGAAGCCCGGTTCTACCGGCACTTCCCGACCGTCTATCTTGTCGGCAATGCCGCCGAAGTAACGCAGGTTGAGCAGAGTCCGGGGCAGGTCCAGGCGCCGGGTATCCTTCAGGGGGTGGCCGGTGTCCAGGCTTTCAAGCTCCGTGAACTCATCAAAATGTTGCTCCAGTTTGTCTGCCAGTTTCATGATGAGCCGCCCCCGTTCGGAGGCAAAGGTGCTGCTCCAGTCATGAAACGCAGCCCGCGCCGCGGCAACCGCCTGGTCCACGTCCGCCGGCCCGGCCCCGGCAATGCGGGTAATCAAGCTACCATCATGGGGGTTGATGACGTCGATAACACTGCCGTCTGCCGCGTCCACAAACTCGCCGTTAATGAACAACTGGTTGCGGATGTTTTCGGGTTTTACGGTAAGGGCTTTATCGGGCATGGTAAGTTGATATGCGCTGCCCTGAACAGCACACAAGCATGACTTCGGTCACAGGTTAAATGCAGCGTGATAGTAGCAGAACTATTGAAATACAGCAATAATGGCGGGAGAATGGGTGTTTCATAATGGGGAGGGGTAAATCATGGCTAAAATCGAAGGTGGCTGCCTGTGTAGCGCCATACGTTACACCAGTGAAGCAGAACCTCTGGCAACGGTAATTTGCAACTGCATCAATTGCCAGAAACAGACCGGGGCGGCTTATTCATTAAACATTGTCCTGCCCAAGGGTGCGCTGGATGTACAAGGTGAAATGACCACTTACGTGGATACGGGCGACAGCGGCAAGACCCTGGATCGCAATTTCTGTGGCCGATGCGGGTCATCCATCAGCAGTGAGCCCTCAGCAGTGGGTACCATCACCGTGCTCAAGGCCGGCACCCTGGATGACACCTCCTGGGTTAAACCCGTAATGGAAATCTACTGCGACAGCGCCCAGGCCTGGACCCGCGCGCCCGTGGAGCTGCAAGCCCATCCGAAGATGATGCCGTAACGGGTACATTTCAACGTATAGTCCAAGCCATGAAATATATTGAGATCACTGAATTTGGCGATCCTGATGTGCTGCGACTGCGGGAGACCGAGGCGCCTGCCCCTGGCGCCGGCCAGGTGTTGGTTAAGGTTGCCGCAGCCGGGATCAATCGTCCTGACGTCATGCAGCGCCTGGGAAAATATCCGCCGCCGCCCGGCGCGTCCGCAATCCCGGGGCTGGAAATTGCGGGGGAGGTGGTTGAGGCTGCTGATGACGTGAGTTGGCCCGGGCCCGGGGAGCAGGTCTGTGCGCTGGTAAGTGGTGGCGGCTATGCGGAATTCGCCGTAGCCGAAGCGACCTTGTGCTTGCCTGTCCCTGCGGGCTTCTCGGCAGTAGCAGCCGCGGCCTTGCCGGAAACCTTTTTCACCGTCTGGAGTAACCTGTTTGACCGCGCCGGCCTCAAGGCGGGCGAGACGGTGTTGATCCACGGCGGCAGCAGCGGTATCGGCACGACGGCGATACAGTTGGCAAAAGCGTTCGGCGCAACTGTGTTTACCACGGCCGGCACTGAGGCTAAATGTGAGGCATGTCAGGAATTGGGCGCCGATTACACGATAAACTATACTGCACGGGATTTCGTCGAGGTATGCAAGGGTGGCACACAAGGCAAGGGCATGGACGTCATACTCGATATGGTGGCGGGCGACTATACCAATCGCAATATTGAAGCCGCCGCCGAGGAAGGGCGGTATGTCATTATCGCGGGCTTGCGCGGGTTTTCAGCCGAGGTCTCCATCCGTTCCATCATGCTCAAGCGCCTGGTGATAACGGGTTCGACCCTGCGTCCGCGGCCGGTGGACTTCAAGGCGGCGATCGCGTCCGGGTTGAAAGAGCAGGTCTGGCCGTTGCTGGAGTCCGGACAGGTGAAGCCTGTTATTCACTCTGTCCTGCCTCTTGGCGAGGCGAATGAAGGTCATCGGCTGATGGAATCGAGCCGGCATGTCGGCAAGATCATGTTGCGGGTCCCGGATTAGGAAACCCGACAAACCGTTCAACCCGCCGCCGTATTGCTTTATAATCCCTACCTGATTCTGGACATTACAACTGACTTGAGGAGTTCGGGAAATGCCGAAAATTACTTATATTGCATTCGATGGAGAGGAAACCACGGTAGCTGCCAAAGAGGGTATGAGCGTGATGCAGACTGCCGTGAACAACGGAGTTGACGGTATCGTTGCCGAATGCGGCGGCGCGTGCAGTTGCGCCACCTGTCACGTCTTCGTGGAGCAGGAATGGTTGGATAAACTGCCCGAGGCCCAGTCCATGGAGCAGGAAATGCTGGATTTCGTCATGAATCCGCAACCCAACAGCCGCCTGAGTTGCCAGATCAAGGTGACCCCGGAACTGGACGGCCTGGTCGTACACACGCCGGAATCGCAGTATTGACGTCTTCCCACTGGATTCCTGCTTGCGCAGGAGTGGCGCAGGGAGGAGTTAAGCAGTCGTGGACTCCAACCAGTTTATCTGCTGGTTGACGTCGTCCACATCGGCGTCCCGGTTGGTCATAACTTGTTGCAGTGTCTGGCGCCGGCGCGCTTCGGCTGACAGAATTTCTTCCTGCCCGGTGTAACCCTCCTCAGCCAGCCAGCGTTCCAGTTCCTCGATCTTGCCGGTGCGGAAGCCGGAAACCTGCCCTGCACGCAAGGCCTGCGTCAGCGCCATGCCGTCTTCATTCACGTCTGCGGCCAGGTTGGTAACGCGGTCCATGAACCGGTCCGAAATGACGCGGGACTGCTCCAGGGCAATCCGGTCTACAGGCTTCCCCCTGCCCCGGCGCCATAACAACGTCCAGGCGTGCACAACCGCGCCGCGCAGCCTCAGCCTGTCCCGAAGTCCGTTATCGGCCAGCGCGCTAGCCGCCGCGTCACTGTCCAGCAGGGCCTCAAGCTGGCCCAGACTGCTGATGCGCCAGGTGTCCATAAGCTGGTACAACAACTCCAGGTCGTCACGCAACAGGTAAAACAGGTGGGTCGCGCCGGGTTCCTGGCGCGGGTTCGGCAGCGGCACGCCGAGGGCGGAGGCATAGTCCCCGGGCTCCCGACCCTGCGGAGACGGCAGGGCAGGTGGCAAGGCGATGTCATAGTCCTGCGGGGGACGCCCCTCCTGCGGAAAACGCACTGCGGCGAGATCAATCACAGGCGGTTCATTCCCGGTAGCCTGCCGCCATAACGCGTATTCGTGACGGCGGGCAGACAGGTAGAAGATCTGGCGGCCCTCCGTTTCAGCCAGCCGTTCCAGGCTATTGGCCATCACCATGAAGCGATCTTCATCGCTGGTGGTCAGCGCTTCGTCAAGAAACAGCGGCAAAGTCTCCCCGCCCTGCTCCTGGGCCTCGGTCCAGGCCAGGCGCAAGGCAAGCAGTAGTTGCATGCGGGTGCCTGATGAGAGTTCGCCTATGTTTCTTGATGCCTTTTGTTTGATGTCCTGTGCAAGGAATACACCGTCCTTACCCAATAGCAGGTCGAAAGCATTAGCGGTTATTTCCTGGAACAGTACCCGCGCCCGGCTCAGCACTTCCGGTTCGTTTTCATTATGGAACGCCTGTTCAACATCATTGAGCAACAGTTCAGTCGCCTCAGACATAAAGGCCTCTTCAAGCTTATCCGACAACGCGGCCTTGGCGCTGCCAACTGCGGCACGGGCCTGACTTAACTTGTGGTCCTTGCCAGCATCCGTGAGCCGTGTGGTAATTTGTGTATGTTTCCGTACCAGTTCCGCGTATTCTCCTGCCTGCTCTGAAGCCTTGTCAAAATCACTCTGCAATTTTGCTGACTCACCTTCATCGACATTCCTGATAATTTCAGGATGAGACTCAAGTCGAGAACGTATACGTTCCTCCTCGAACTCTGCTTTCTGCAGCGCCTCCCGTTTCGCTTTCCACTCATCCAGTAGCCCAAGCCGCCGGTCAAGTTCATTATGGGCGTCCGGTTCGAGTTCACATTCAGTAAAGACCTTTTCAGTTTCGGCCAGGTTGTCTTCAATGTCTTCCTTAATCGATTTAATGTTCTCCCGGCAGCGTTTTACATCCGCCCGTGCGTCTTTCGCTTTGTTAAGACGCCGTTCCAGGTGTTGGAATGAAGCCTGTAACAGGTTAATGTCCTGTCCCTCTTCACCCCCTTCGGACACCGGAGCATCCACCCTGCGCCATTGATCGAGGAAATCACGTATCACCGCGACGTCTTCAGCAATGTCCCGAGTTACCTCAGCAAGCGCGGCTTTTGCCTGTTCCCGGTCATTTTGCGCCACAGACAATTGGCGGCAGTGTTGCATGAAGATATCGGGGCTAACACTCGGTAACTCAGGGTCAAAGCCCAGTTCTTCGGATGCCTTGTGTTTTCGTGCTTCCAGTTTCGTGATGTCCGCTTCGACCATCTTGAGTTCAGCGCGTGTCCGCTCAGCCTGTTCCGCGCTAGCCCTTTGCTCTACCAGTTCACCGTAACGCGCGTCAACTTCTACTCGCAGGTAATCCCGCACCGTGTCGGTGGTCCAGTCCGGCGGCCCGGCGAGACCGGTCAGGCCGAAGCGTAGTTTTGCCTCGTCAGCAGACAGACCGGCGGTAGGACCGCGACGCAAGCTGAACAAACCACACACCGCGGCGATGAGCGCAACCAGCGCGGCCGTCATGGTGGACAGGGCCTGTTGCAGCCACGCCAGCAGGGAGGCAACGCCGCTGGCAACCAAGGTGGTGGCCCAAAGCACCATACGTAAACGGCGGATGGACGCTTCCGGCTGGAACCCGGACTCTACCTTGTTCGTCGCCAGCCACTCGCGCAGGGCGCTGCCAGCGTCATACAATCTGTTTATCTCGGCGCCATCGGGAGCCTCATCGGCTTCATCGAGTTTCAGTTGATATTCCCTTTGCTTGACTTTAGCCTCTATCAGCGGGACTGCAACTGTCTCGGCCTGCTCCAGGCTTTGCGCATCAAGCCTGGGTGGTTTCCCTGCACCATTAAATTGCTCACAAGCATTTTTAAGACCACCATCAGCCTTGGCCAGTTCTGTCCGCAAGTTGTTGCGATCCACCTCTTTTACTGCCAGTTGCTGCAAGCATCTGTCGATAGTGTCCAGGCGCGCCGGGTCAGGTTGTGAGTGTTCAAAACCAGTCACTTCAAGCGCTGCCTGAGCATCATGAAGCTTACGCTTCTGTTCTCGCAATTTATCCTGTTGCGTTCCCCTTTTCTCTTCAAGGCCAGTTAGACGTTTCTGCTCATCGCCGCGTAGCTTATCCATAGCGGGAGGATATACCTCCAGTTCTTCTGTGCAGATTTTTTTTGCCTTGATGGCTTTATGTAAATCCAGCCCATGTTGCAGACGTTGCAGGTACTCCTGCGCAGCTTTTGCGGTCTCCATCTCACGGTTCAGACGCGGCAACTCCTCCTGTTCCTTGCGATCCAATTCGTCATATTCTCGTTCCACCCGCCGTAGTGTCTTCTGCACAGCGTTCAGATTTTTTTCATCATTCTGCGCAAAGCGCGACCCTAATTTAATGCGTGGCGCGTCCAGATCAAGGCCACCATGCAACCTGTTACGCAACTCTCGGGCAAAATCGCGGTCGCGGTCATCGTCCATCAGCAAGTGTTCTACGGACAGACGATACATGCCTTTCTGGCCGATACCGGGCAGTGCGGGCGGCATCGCGGCATTGCCGTCCCGGTACCAGCTTACCTGGCTACCGTTGCGCCGCACACGCCAGGTGCTGTCGCTGCTGACCAATTCGGCCTCCAGGGACAAGGCAATCGGGTCTTCCCTGCGCGCGCCGCGCAGCAGGTAGCCCAGCGCCCGCTCCAGGCTGCTTTTACCGATGGCGTTCGGCCCGGTGACAATATTGACGCCTTCCCCGGCAGGCGTAAAGGCAAATCCCGGCTCAATACCGGGCAACGTATGGATTTTGAGTTGTTTGAGATACATCAGGGGGCGTCCGCGTTTTGCGCCAGCAGTTGGTCCAGAGCGCGTAACCCTGCTTTGCGTAACCACTCAACCGCATCGGGCTGAGCGGTGTCCAGACCGTTCCATACGGGCTTTTGCCTCTGGTTACGCAGGCGCCGGGAGGCTCTGCTTACCAGTTCGTCGCGCTGCGGGTGGCCTTCCGGCTCGTCCAGCCACAACAGGCGCTGTGCCAGCAGCCCAGCCGGGGTTGGCTGCCCGGCAAGTTCCTCAAGGTTTATCTCGGGTCGCGTGGCAAGGCTGACCTTAACGATGAAATAGTTGCGGTTGCCGGAACCGACAGGGATGACCGCTCCCCTGCTGTTGCTGTCAACCACTTCAGCCAGCGCGGCTGTGCCGAAACGGGTGCGGCCGCACAACGTGAGGCTGACCCCGACGGCATCCGGCGTTGCGGCCAGTTCATGGGAGCTGGGAAATTCCGTGATCTGACGCTCAAGCTCACGCAATGTGTCCAGCACACGTGTGTTTGCCTGTGCCGGTTCGACTATGCCCTCCAGGTCAACCTCGACGGTTTCCCAGCGTAGCGGCGCCAGGGGGAGTTGCTCAACACCTTCAATCCGGCCCCCGGTTACGTCGATGAGCCAGGGGCCGTGCACGCCGGTTTCACTGCGATCCAGTCCGGTGAGGCTGCCCAGGTAGCCGTGCAACGACTCGGCGGACAGGGCATCCGGTTTGTGGATGTGGCCGAGCAACCAGCCGTCCAGGCCCGCCTGGCGCAGTTCCTGGCTGCTGACCGGGGCGTAGGGGCTGTCTGTTACATCACGATCACAGTGCAACAAGCCCAGGTGGATGCCGGTCCCGGTGTCGAAGGTTTGCCCGGCCAGGGGGCTGCTGTGCACCGTCCGGCGGGGGAACGACCAGCCCCAGAGGGTAATCGAATCGGTGTCATCCGCAACCTGCCGCGACTCCCATTGACCCTGCGCGCCCAGGAGTTGAAATTCAGGAATTTGTTGTGCCAGTCTTGGCAGGACTTTTACATCGTGGTTACCGGTGACCCCGATGACCTGGACACCGGCCCCGGTGAGCCGTTTCACACCACGCTCCAGCTCCCGGTAGGCTTCGAAGAAATCGTTTTCCCGTTCGACTACGTCACCGGCAAGCAGGACGGCCCTGACCCCGGCATCGACAGCGACGTTTACGGCACGCTCCCAGGCGCCACCCGGCCCCAGGCTGCGCGCCTGGCCGGCAAGTTCCTCAGGCAACCGGGACGGCGTCCACCCCAGGTGCATATCACCGACTGCGAGTATTCTCATGCAGTCAACACGAGGTTAAGATCGAGACAGCAAGTCAGGAAGTCCATGGCGATTTTTAAGCGACTTGCTCGAAACATTGGCAGGCACACTATTCGCTTCACCCGTTCAGCTCCCCTGAAGCGCAGTGATCGGGTCCAGGCGGGAGGCTTGACGGGCGGGCTGGAAGCCGAAAAACACGCCGACTGCGGAGGCGGTGCCGATACCGCTTACCACGGATATGCCTGAGATGAGGAACTCCCATTCGGTGAACTGGCAGGCTACCCAGGTCACCAGTAAGCCGAGCACAACGCCAAGCGTTCCCCCCGCCACCGTCAGGATAACGGATTCAATGAGGAACTGGCTTTGAATGTCCCCCCGGCGTGCGCCCAGCGCGCGCCGGACCGCGATCTCGCGGCGGCGTTCCGCCACGGACACCAGCATGATATTCATGATCCCGATTCCGCCGACGATGAGGGAGATGCTGCCCACTGCAGCCAACAGCAGGGTCATGATGCGCATTTGCGCTTCCATCCGGGCTATCCATTCCTTGGCGGTGATGATGTCCAGAAGGAGATCCTGCGACCTGTTCCGCATGAATGAATGAACGTCTTGCACCGCCTGCTCGTAATGGACGCCGGCGCTTGACCTGGCAACGATCACGTCGATCTCCGGGTTGTCGTCGAGGCGCTGCGAGGTCGTGATCGGTATGAAGACAGAATTATTTGCCTCCACCCGGATGGGCAAGGTGTAACTTTCTTGTTTGTCATTCAGTACACCCAGGACCGTGAAGAGTTCCTCGTCAATCTCCAGGATCTGTCCCACAAGCTGTTGTACCCCGACCTGGCGCATTGCCTCGGCAATGCTGGCGCCAACGACACAGTAGTGGCGGTTGGCATCCAGGTTCGAGATGAACCGGCCGGATGCCATGGACAAACGGTTCACACTGAAGTATGACGCGGTGACTCCCTGGATGGTTCCCTCGCCGACAGTCTTGCCGGCGTAACGGAAGTCCCCATAGCTCGCGATCCTGGGCGCAGCCTCGGCAATCGAAGGAAGCGCCGGCGCCAATGCTGTGGCATCTGCCAGGTCAATTTCCGCCTCCTCCTGCTCGGGGGTCGAGGTCTCGTACGACTTGCGAATGATCAGGATGTCGGTGCCGATAGCTTCGAATTCCTTGCGCGCCTGCTCTCTGGCTATCTCGCCCAACGAGACCATGGTAATAACCGATGAGATACCGATCATGATGCCAAGCAGCCCCAGCAGTGTGCGCAGCCTTGCCTTGCGCAGGCTGTTAACCGCCTCGCGGGCATTTGCCTGCAGGATTGCAAGAGATCTAGCCCGCATACCCTGCCTGGGCGCCTGCAAGCGGTTGCCGCGTGGCAGCAACCCCCCGGGCAGACGTTCCCTTCTCCTGCAACAAGCCGTTATTGATGCGCAGTTGGCGCGTGCATTGCCGCGCCACCAGTGGGTCATGGGTGATGATCAGGATCGTCACCCCCTGCTCCGAGTTCAATTCCAGGAGCAGGGTCATGACCTCGGTCGCGGTGTCGCTATCCAGGGCACCGGTGGGTTCATCCGCAAGCAACAGCGCCGGCTTTCCCGCCAGTGCCCGGGCAATGGCAACTCGCTGCTTCTGTCCGCCGGAGAGCTGGTCGGGTCGATGCCCGGCCCAGTCATCCATGCCCACGCGCGCCAGCAGGGTCTGCGCCCGCTGCCTCATCTCCGCCTGCCCCATGCCCCGGTACACCAGCGGCAGGCAAACATTTTCGATGGCCGTCAACTGCGGCAACAACTGGAAGGACTGGAACACAAACCCGATGTGCTCATTACGCAGCGAGGACAGCTCGTCATCCGTCAACCCGGAGATCGCGCGCCCGTTGAGGTAGCAGTCGCCGGTGCCCGGACGGTCGAGCAG
The DNA here is from genome assembly GCA_965116585.1 of Gammaproteobacteria bacterium. GTDB lineage: Bacteria > Pseudomonadota > Gammaproteobacteria > Eutrophobiales > Eutrophobiaceae > JAAXHV01. Next base: position 1,499,139 of record OZ220714.1, read on the forward strand.
GCCAATGATGTTCATCAACGTGGTCTTGCCACTACCCGAGGGCCCCATGATCGAGAGCAGGTCACCCGTGTTGACCTCCAGGTGGATGCCTTGCAGGACCTCCCTGGTAGCCGGCCCGATGCGGTAGGACTTGCGCACGTCAACCAGACGCAACATTTTATCTGGCGCGTTCATGACGGTAGCCGGCAATAGCAGAGGTTGCCATTCATCTTTCCGGGAGGACGATTTCTTCCCCGACCGCGAGTCCAGCCGTCACTTCGACCGAATCCAGTGTCGTGAAGCCTACTTCGACCGCGCGTTGTTCCAGCGCGGCAGTGTTCGGGTCGAGCACACGCACCCAGGTTTCAGCGCCGGACTCCTGCACCGCGCCGATCGGGATCAGCAACGCCTCCGGATCGCTGTGTACGATGATCGTGACGTAGGCCGACATGCCGACCCGTAACTGTTCACGCGCGTCCGCATCCAACCTGTCCAGGGCAATCACGATATCGAACTCAGGCGTGCCCCGCTGCCTCCTGCCGCCAAGTACGCGCGACGAGACCCGGGTAACGGTTCCACCGATTTCCAGGCCCGGAAACCCGGGGCCGGTAATCAAGGCGCGCTGACCGGGCTCGATCTTCCTGACATCCACCTCATCGACACTGGAGGCTACCGAAATCTGCTCGAAATCGGCGATGCTCAGCAGCAACTCACCCTGGGCCACCGGACGACCTTTGGCCAGGGGCTTGTCCGCAATGCCCGCATCGGCGACAACGAGCCCTGCAATCGGGGCCTCGAGCTCAAGTTGATTCAGTTTCTGCTCATGCTGTTCCACCTGGCTTTGCGCATTCTCCACTTGCAGGCGCGCGACCCGTCTTGCCTCAGCATCTCCTTTTTCTCTGGTCGATTCCAAATCCCGCTCGGCTTGTTCAAAATCCAGCTTGCGCTCCAGGTGTTGTTGCTGCGCAGATTCGTGCTCGGAGGTAGGGACTATCCCCTCTTCCAGTAGAAAAGCAGTACGCTGGAGCCTCAGCTCGGAATCTTCGAGCGCTATTTTTGCCCGTCGCAACAGGCGCCGGGCACCCGCCATTTCGTCGCTGTTTTCCCAGTCTTCAAGCTCGAGCAGCCTGTCACGCGCCTGGATATACTCGACCTGGACCCGACGGTAATCCATCAGTAGCTGGCCGGGCTCAAGTTCGAGCAGCGCGTCGCCGGCGCCCACTCTCTCGCCATGGGCAACGTGGACCTCACTCACATGGCTGTCGACCGAGCTGACGACTTTTACGACGTGTCCCGGTGTCAGGTTGCCGCGCACCGCGAGGGTCGAGCGGAACTCCCGGGGTGCAACGGTTATGGTCTGCAAGGCCTCCGGGTCAGTGGCCTGCTCGGCGGCCTGGCCGTCTGCCAACAGCGCCGGCGCCGGGTCGGAATTGATGACGTCCAGCGGCTGAATGTACCAACCACCAATGGCGAGAAACAGTCCGGCCACCAATAACGCCGCGACACCACGCGTTGCCTGGACCTTCTTCATCATCACGGACAGCGTCTCGTTGCGGGACTCAATATCCCGATAGGCGTTCTGGAGCTCACTGAGCTGGTTCTCGACGACTTTCGCCATGCGCAGTTCGGTCTCGCGCAGTTCCTTGATCTCGGAGATGTCGGAAACCACGGCAATCATTGCTACCTGCCCGGTCTGTTTTGTCCCGGATGCCAGCAGGTACGAGGTCGTGACGGACAACGAGCGGACTGCGTCACCGATATGCACACTCGCGATGCGGCGCTTGATCTCGCCCCGCTCGGTAATGGCATCCAGGATAATCTCGACGAACTCGTCAAAGCCCTCAAATGCCACAAATATTTCTGCAAAGGGGCGACCGGTTACCGCCTCGGCCTCGAGTCCGAAGATTTGGCAAAAGGCAGGATTGGTGAGACGCACGGCCCCATCGGTATCAACTGCCATCACACCGTCGGACAGGTTCTCCAGCAAAGTCCGGTAAATGTCTTGAGGGTCGTTTGCCATTACGGGAGAGTCTCCACTTGAATGCCCCAACTGTCCAGGGTGCGGCCTGAGATATAGTCAAGCCGCGTCAGCACGTCGAGATAGCTGAGGATCGCATCCACCTCGGCCACTTCGGCCTGTACGAGTTCGTCCTCGGACGACGATACCTCGAAGGATGATGACAGGCCATAACCGAATTTCTCGCGTTCAATGTCCAGGTTCTCTTCTGCCAGCAGGCGCGCGTCGCGGGCCAGTTCCGTCAACCGATGCCCTACCTTGACGTCGTTGACAGCCTGACGTACGGACACGTCGATCGACTCGCGCAGCTCAAGCTGGGCTCTCTCGGCTTTGAGCAGGTCGTTACGCGCCCTGAGACGGTCCACGTCGCGAAAACGGTCATTGAAAGGGATGGAAATGTCCAGCCGCACTTGCGCGTCCTTGCGTCCCGGGTCGTTATCGCTCAACTCAACCCCCAGGGACAGGTCCGGCAACCGGTTGTTTTTGGCAACCGCCAGGTTGATGCGGGCAATGTCGATCAGCGCTCCGGATTGAAGGTAATCGGCGCGCTTGCGCAACGCTTCTGCGAATACCGCTTCGAAGGTGGCCCGGTTCGACTCAACGTTCAATCTTTCCAACGGATGGATACGCACCGTACTGCCCAGTTCGAGGATGTCAAGCAAACGGAAGTTTGCGGCGTCCAGGCGGTTGCGCGCCTGGGTCAGCGCCAGCTCTCGGGTGGCGATGGTTACCTCGGCGCGCACCGCTTCCCGCTCTGCCACGCGCCCGGCGCGTATCAGGGCGCGGGTTGCTTGCAACTGCTCACGCGCGCGCTGCAATGCGGTCTCGGAAATCTCCACTTGCCGCACCGCGCCGATAAGCGTGCGGTATGCGCTGATGACCGCAACGACCAGATCTTCCACCGTCTGCCGAAACGAGAGCACGTTAAGCCTTTCACCCAGCCGGGCCTGCCGGATCGGGGCAGTCTCTATGTCAATCCAGGCGCCTTTCAACAGCGGCTGGGAAAAACTCAGGGACTGCGAGCGGGAATCCTCGAACTCGCTGGACAGTCTTTCATCCCAGCGCAGGGCGAACTGGCCGCCGGTGGGCACGCGCATGCTGACCTGGCTGCTGACTCCCGTCTCGCGATCCTGCCGGTCCTTGCTGACGAAGGGGCGGAGGGTGGCTCGAGGCGTCCAACGGTCTTCAACCACTTCCAGGGAAAATTTTTGCACCTCGCGATCCAGGCGCCGGTTAAGCAGCGGCCGGTTCTGCTCCAGCGCGAGATCGATCGCCCGCTCCAGGGTCAGGTCGAGCGGTGCGGTGTCCGCGCTCAGGGACAGCGGGACCAGCAGGAAGGCTACGGCCCAGACATATTGCAGCAAAATTCGCACAGGGTTTCTGATCGGACGTTGCCTCATAGCAAACAGCCACTACATACGTTCAAGCACCACGCCAATCCCCTGCCCGATACCGATACACATGCTGACCAGCGCGTAGCGGCCGGCGCTGCGTTCCAGTTGCCGTAATGCCGTGAGGATGAGGCGCGCGCCGGAGGCGCCCAGCGGGTGGCCGATGCTGATGGCGCCGCCGTTCGGGTTCACCCGTTCATCGTGGAAATCGATCTGCAGTTGTTTCAGGCAGCCGAGCACCTGGCTGGCGAAGGCCTCGTTGATTTCGATCACGTCCATATCCGCCAGTGACAGGCCCGCCCGTTGCAAGGCTTTCTGTACCGCCGGCACCGGACCGATGCCCATTACCCGGGGTTCAACACCGGCGATGGCGCCGGTGAGGATGCGCGCGCGCGGGGTCAGACCCAGTTTTTTGCCGATGTCCTCGTTGCCGAGCAACAGCGCCGCGGCGCCGTCGTTAATGCCGGAGGCGTTGCCGGCGGTGACCACGCCATCCTCAAACAAGGCGGGCAAGGCAGCCAGTTTCTCCAGCGTGGTGCCGGGCCTGGGGTGTTCATCAGCCGTTACTTTGGTCGGGGGGTCTTTGCGCCGGCGCGCCGGGATTTCCATTTCCAGCAATTCCTCGTCAAAAAACCCGGCAGTTCTCGCCGCTTCATATTTGTGCTGGGAGGCGCACGCAAACGCATCGCTGTCTTCCCGGCTGACGGCAAAGTCCCGGGCCAGGTTGTCCGCGGTCTGCGGCATGGTGTCGTCGCCGTATTGCTGCAGGAGCGCCTTGTTGGGGAAGCGCCAGCCGAGCACTGTGTCGTACATCTTCTGGTTGCGGTCGAAGCCGGTTTCCGCCTTGCTCAGCACCCAGGGCGCGCGGCTCATGTTCTCCACGCCGCCGGCGATGAATAACTGCCCCTGGGAACAGGCGATGGCCCGGGCCGCATCCAGGGTCGCGGCCGCACCGCTGCCGCACAGGCGGTTCACGGTCACGCCGCCGACCGACGTGTGCATGCCGGCCAGCAAAGCGGCGTTGCGGGCCACGTTGCGGCAGTCCTCGCCGGCCTGGTTGGTATTGCCGAGGACCACGTCTTCGATCAGGCTGCTCTCGATGCCGTTGCGCGCCAGCAGGGCTTTGATGACGCGTGCAGCCAGGTCATCCGGGCGCAGCGCCGAGAGCCCGCCGCCGTAACGCCCGAAGGGGGAACGGATGCCGTCATAGATGATTGCCTGGTTCATCTTGCCTCAACCATTCTGCAGGACAACCTTGCCCATCTGACCGAATGATTCCAGTAATTTGTGCGCGGCGACGGCCTCGCTCATGGGGAATACCCGGTCCACCACCGGCTCAATCTTCCTCTCGCCGACAAAATCCAGCATTGCCTTGAACTCGGCATTGGAACCCATCATCGTCCCCTGGATACGCGTCTGGTTGAAAAACAGTCTCGGAATTTCCAGCCCTGTGGAGGGGACGCCCAGGGTGGCGCCGAAGAAAACGAAACGTCCGGCAGGTCTCAACGTGCTCAGCAGGTTATTTACGTCGTCCCCGCCGGCGCTGTCGATGATGGCGTTAAATCCACCTGCCTGCTTTCTCAGGGTTTTATGATAGTCCTCCTGCCGGTAGCTGATGCCGCCGACGGCGCCGATAGCCTTGGCCTTTTCAATTTTTTCCTCTGAACCGCTGGTGACGTATACCTCGGCGCCCAATGCGCTTGCCCACTGGATGGCAAAGGTGGAAACGCCGCTGCCGGCGCCGGTGACCAGTACGGTCTGTCCGGCCTGCACTTCGGCCTGGGTCACGACCGCGCGCCAGGCGGTCAGGCCGGCCAGCGGGACCGCAGCCGCCTGTTCCCAGCTCAAGTGGGCGGGTCTGTCGTACACGTCTGTTGCCGGGCAGCAGATATATTCAGCGAAGGTGCCCTGGTCCGGCATCCCCAGCACCCGAAAATCGGGCCCGGATACGGCCTCGCTGTCTCCCCAGTCCCGCGCCGGATAGACCACCACTTCTCTGCCGCTCATGCCAGCGTCGACTCCTGCACCGACGGCATCGATTGTCCCGGCCCCGTCCGACCCGGCGATACAGGGCAGGCTGGTACGCGGGTACCTGCCGATGGTGATCCAGTAATCGCGCCGGTTCAAGGCGGAATTTTTCAGTCTTACCCGTACCTCACCCGGCCCAGGCTCAGGCGTATCCACCTCCTTGATCTCCAGGTTATCCGGCCCACCGAGTTCTTCTAATACCACTGCTTTCATATCGTACTCCTGAAAAAATCTATGTATGGTTTGAGGATACTATTCTAACGTGTTAGGAGGGGGTTTTGTAACTGTCACTCGAATTTCATTCAGCGTAACCCGATAACCATCAGGGCGACACTAAAGAGTAATCGATTTTCACATTAGAGGACATAAATAATCAAAATTCACATAGAATAAGCATGGAGGTAACGAAAATGAGCTATCAGGTTATCCGAAACAAGCTTAATAACAAGCAAATTGTCCTGCTGGACGGAGGCACCGGTTCGGAGATTGGGCGCTTGGGCGTTGAGATGAACGACCTGGCCTGGTGTGGTATCGCCCACATGAAGCAGCCGGAGGTGGTGCGTCAAGTCCATGAAAGCTATATTCACGCCGGGGCCGATATTATTATCGCCAATACGTTCGGCACGGCTCCGCATATAATCAAACGCCTGGGACTGGACGATCAGGTTGCGGAAATTAACCAGTCTGCAGTCAGGCTGGCGCTGGCGGCGCGGGATAACTGCCGCAGGGACGTATGCGTTGCCGTTTCCATATCCTCCATGCCGGCGTTTGATGAATTCTCCATTCCCATCAACGATGAAGTCAGGACAGGGTTTCTCAGGCAGGCCGAGTTGCTGGCGGAAGCCGGGGCGGAACTGATTATCGCCGAGATGATGCGTGACCTGGACATTTCCGACATGGTCATCGCGGCCGCCCGGGCAACCGGCTTACCTGTGTGGACAGGTTTCAGCGCCAGCAAGGACAACACGGGTTCACTCATCAGCTACGAGTCGCCAGTGCGCAACGATGTGTTGATGCCTTTCAGGCAGCTTGCGCAAGCCGTACTGGAAATGGGCTGTGACGCGGCCGGTGTGATGCATTCCAGCGTGCATGATACCGGTCCGGCATTGACGGAATTGAGTGAATTATGGGACGGACCCACGTTCGCCTACGCAGAAAGCGGGCACTTTGTCCCACCAAACTGGAAGTTCGAAGACATCATTTCGCCACAGGATTATCTGCGCTATTCAAAACAATGGCTCAGCCAGGGCACACAGATCATCGGCGGCTGCTGCGGCATCGGCCCGGAGCATATCAGGGAGTTGCAAAACAACCTGGGGGTTTGACACAAATGGAGCAAAAATGAATTGATTGATGCTGGACCCATCCTGTCTGGCAACCATGGCGACCTTTTCTTTTAATGATGTCGGTAGTCTCAATGGATAGGTTGATATTTCAGCCATTTCTTACTCTCCTCAATGCTTCCGCTGGATTGATCACTGCAATATTAACATTGTCGATACCATACTGGCACTGCTGGGCGGCTCTGAACATGCCAAAGTTAAGCTAACACCGGTCAGAAACTTGTCCCCACGGAGATCTTGATTGAGCGTAGCGGGGTGTTGGTCTCGAAGGTATCCACGAACGGGTCCGGGCCGGGGAAGCCGAAGTCTGCGCCGATTGTTACGTATCAGTTTGTTCATTTTCGTTCCTCCGGTAACTTTAGTGTTTCAAGAAGCGCTTGCCATGACGTTGGCGGTCTGTTCCGCAAACAGTGTTTTCATGATCCTGCGCGCTTTCATCGAGTGCGTATCCGCGCTGACGAGAATCTCCCGCGGATTTTGTTGTGCCGAGATCATTTTCTCGACCGCCTCCACCGCGTCGATGTCCTCATCGATCACCGCGGCAAATACGTTATTGACCGTGTCGGTAACGTCCTGATTGTCTCGGGCAAAGGTGCGCGACCAGGCCACCAGGTAGTTGGTGGAGGTGGCGGTTGCCGGGGTCACCGCGTGACAGACCCGGTACTGGGCGATCGCCTCGCCACCCGGTTCGATAAACTTCTCCCGCGCCACGTGCAGGTTAGGCGGATAAAAATCGATCAGCACCTCGCGATCCAGCGGCCCTTCAGTGCCCAGCGCGTCCTTGAAGAAACCGGTGAGTTTCTCGTTAGGGATCATACGCAGCCCGCGCAGGAAGCCATCATGTTCGGTAATTTCCACCTGGGTCGCGGCCACGGAATCCGTGCCTATGGTGCCCGGGTGCAGGTAGGACAGGTGCGAAATATCAGTGAGGTTCTCATGCAGCAACTGGGCGCGGCCGTTGATCTGGTTGGTGAGCGCCGGCAGCGCCAGCCATCCGGGTTCGGTCAGGCGTATTTCGTCGTGGTCGGGTATGCGGTCGGGGTCGGCCTGTGCCGGGTCGCCAACCCAGATCCACAGCCACTCCCATTGCTCGACCAGCACGTAAGCCGGTACCCGGCAGACTTCAGGGATGGTGTCCTGGCTGGGTATGTGCACGCACTTGCCGTCCGGGCCGTACTGGAACCCGTGGTAGCCGCATTCCAGCACGTCGCCGCGCACCCGGCCCTTGCCCAGCGGGAAACTGCGGTGCGAGCAACGCCCATGCAGGGCAACGGCCCTGCCTTTGGTATCGCGGTAGAACACCACTGGTTGCCCGCAGATCCAGCGCTCGAACGGACGCTCGGCGGTGACCTCGCTGCTCCAGGCCGCGACGTACCATTGGTTTTGCAGGAAATCTTCGCCTTCAGCAAATGGCCACATGTGCTTCTCTCCGCGTATTTACTGTTATCAGCCGACTGCCGCCACCTCTGCCGGCGCGGCATCGGAATAGTCGATCAGTCGCGACTTATATACTTCCCGCGGCAGCGTTCCGTACGGCACCAGCCGGATATCGGTTGGCACCAGCAGCCGTGACTTCACCTCATCGGTAATGCGTTGTTGCAGGTGCAAGGGCGGCGCCGGGCTCTGTTCTCCGAGTTCCACCACCACCGGCAACGGCAGGGATTGCCTGACGCCTTGCTGTCTCGGGCGCACCTGTATCAGGCCCGACACGTCAGGCGTGAACTCCTTGAGCACGCTGCGCAGCGCCGACGGGAACAGGTTAACACCGCGTACAATAAGCATATCGTCGGTGCGTCCCACGCAGCGTATTCTGGGGCCGGTGCGCCCCAGCGGGTTGGGTTGCATGTTGACCACGACGTGGTCGCGGCTGCGGAAGCGCAGCAGCGGCATGGCTTCCCGCTGCAATGCCGTGTACACCAGTTCGCCCTCGGCGCCGTCTTTCCAGGCGCGCGGCGCACCGGTATCGGGGTCTATCAATTCAACGTGGGCATAGCCGCGCGCCATGAAGTGCATGCCGTTGCCGTCCGCGTCCTCGGCCCAGGCCGATAAGGTAATGTCGCCGATACCCATGGACTCGCGTACCCGGCAACCGAACGCGTCTTCCAGGCGCCCGCGAATCAACGGGTCGCCACCACCCGGCTCACCGGCGGTAATCATGTTTTTCAGCCCCAGGCTGCGGGTCGCGATACCCTGCTTGGCACACCAGTCGATAAGGTACAGTCCGTAGGAGGGCGTGCAACTGATCCCCGTCGCCTGCAAGCGTTGCATGGCGCTGACCAGCCGTTCGGTATTGCCGGTGCCTATGGGGATGACCGTGCAACCTATCTTGTTAAAACCGTCATACACCGCGCCGGCGACAAACGGCCCCGCGTTAAACCCGACTACGATACGCTGCTCCCTGGAAAAACCGGCCGCCGTGTAACCGCGCGCGACATTGGTCGCGTACGCGTCCAGGTCGTTACGGGTCATGCCCAGCAGGCAGGACACCCCGGTGGTGCCGCTGGTATTGTAAATACGGCGTAATGCTTCCGGGGGGCAGGCCAAGTGCTCACCGAACGGTGGGGAAGCGGCCTGGGTCGCCCTCAGCTCGTCTTTCTCCGTGAACGGCAGGTGCGCGATGTTATCCAGTTCTCCCACCTGTTCCGGGCTGTGAAACCCGGCCTCGCGCAACTTGCGCTGGTAAAATGTGGAGCGCTCAAACAGGTACCTGACCTGGTTCCGGTAGGTTTCCCGGTCCAGTGCGAACTGTTCATCGACCGGGCGGGTTTCAATTTCCCGGTCGAACATCAACGGTGGTACGCCTCGTTATTCGGGGTGTGGTCACCGGCAAGCCAGCGCTCAAGTTCGCGCTGGGCCTTGCCGCGCTGGTCTGCGTTGATCTGGTCCATGTCCTCGTGATCGACGGTAAACTCGATCAGCAGTTTGGACGGGTCATAGACATACAGCGAATAGCAGTAGCCGTGGTTGAGGATGTACATGTCGGGCTCCTGGTAGCCGGCGTCCCGTAGTCGCGCGACGATGCCATCCTGGGTCTCCTGGTCTACCTTCATGGCCAGGTGCCGGAACGCGGAAAGCGGTAACTCCGGCCCGAATTCCTGCTGGTCGTCCTCGTTGGCAAACTGGAAAAAAGCCAGGCATTCGCCATCACCGATATCAAAAAAGCAATGCATATAGATGCGTTCCTTGCCGAACAAATCGTTCTTCTCACACCAGGTCGCCACCAGCGGGAAACCGATGATGTCCTCGTAGAACTTCCTGGTAGCCACCATATCCGCAGTGACGTGCGCATTGTGGTGCAGCCGGCTGTATGCCTTGGGTTTCTCGTTCATTTTCAGTTACTCCCCCGGGGTGTCCGATTACCGTAACGTGTTATAGCGCGGGATACTATAATTTTCGGAAATCGAAGTCAAGTTCGATATGCGAAAAAACTGAACACAGCTTAGGATAACATTTTCAAGATACGCGGTAAATACATCCCGGTACGCTCGACTACAGCCATCCCTGGCTTCCGACGGTCTTGTAAATGTTATCCCAAGCTGCCCGTACACTGACATGCCTCCCTTTAACCATTTTGATTCATGCTATAGTTAATTGTTCGAACTCCTGTAACTTCAACGAGATAGGGTAATACTGGTGAACGACAAGGCGCCGCCGAGCACGGCTATTTGCGGGTTTGACGCTGACAACATACTGATTCGCGGGAAAAATCTCGTGAGTGACATCATGGGCAAGTATTCGTTTACGGAATTGTTCCTGCTACAGGCGCTGGGTCGGGAACCTACGGCCCGGCAATGCCGCATCGTGGACGCGGTGATGGTGACCATCATGGAACATGGACTGGTGCCTTCGGCGCTGGCTACCCGCTTGACGCATCATGGCGCACCGGAGTCGTTCCAGGGCGCGGTGGCTGCCGGTCTGCTGGGGGTGGGTGATCGTTATGCCGGCACTGCCGGAGAGTGTGGGGCGCTGCTGGAAGCGATCGTGGCCGCGCCGGAACCGGAGCGGCAGTCCGTAGCGATGGAGCAGGTTAAAGCTCATCGGCAGATGCGCCGACCCGTTCCCGGTTTCGGCCATCCTATCCATCACGGCACAGACCCGCGTGTTGAGAAACTGCTGGAGATTGCGGCGGCGGCGGAGATAGACGGGGACTACGTCAAGGCGATGCGTTTGCTTGAATCCTGTCTGCAGAAGGCGCTGGACAGACCCCTGGTGATTAACGTCAGCGCCGCCATTGCCGCGGTGCTGGGTGAAGCCGGGGTACCGGCCGCCATGATGCGCGGGGTGGTGCTGACCGCCCGCTGCGCCGGCCTGGTGGGCCACCTGTTCGAAGAAATGAATAATCCGATCGCGGGCGCGCTGTGGGTTGACGGCAAGAAAAATATTCAATACCAGGACCACTAATGTGGGTTGACGTCAGCGGCGGCCGGTTGTACCTGGAGCAGGCGGGGGAAGGAACACCGTTACTGCTGATGCACGGCTGGACCCTGGACCACCGTATGTTTGCACCGCAGATGTCACCGCTCAGTGAACGCTTGCATGTCATCACCTACGATCGGCGCGGGTTTGGCCGCTCTGACGTGACCCCGGACCTGGACCTGGAACTTGACGACCTGGACCGCATCGCTGACGTCTTGTCCCTGGATACCTTGCACCTGCTGGGCATGTCCCAGGGCGCGCGGCTGGCGTTGCGCTATGCCGTGACCAGGCCGCAACGCTTACGCTCCCTGCTATTGCAGGGCGCGGTGGTGGACGGGCTGGTCGTCGACGGGCCGGAGCATGAGACCATTCCTTTCTTCGACTATGCGGAACTGGTGCGCACCGGACAGATCGAGCTCATGCGCCGGCGCTGGTCGCAGCATCCGTTACTGGCGCTACGTCCTGGGCTGGCGCGCGCCAGACACCTGCTTGACGACATCCTCAACGATTACAACGGCGCCGACCTGCTCGATTTCTCGCCAGAGATGTTTACCACCACCCTGGACGTGCTCGGGAAACTTCCCCTGTTGCGCGTGCCGACCCTGCTCCTCACCGGCGCAATGGAAACCGTCCGGCTGCGGGCACATGCCGGAAAACTGCTGGAGCTGATTCCGCACAGCCGGGAGGTGGTCTTTGCACACAGCGGCCACCTGAGCAACATGAGCGAACCGGAGTTATTTAACGAGCAGGTGCTGCGCTTCTGCGCGGGTGTTGATGAGGTACTGTAATGATCTGAATAGCGCCACACTCGTCACTACAAACCCTCCTTAAAATGCCACCTCTTGACCATCAGCGTGACCTATGTACTATACTTCATAAAGAGCCAGTAACAACGCGCAATAACACCCGGCACAGGCCGCACCATGAATAACACGATGTAATAATAATTGGAGGCTATCCTCATGAGCAAACCCGTTGGAACCCTTGAGCAAATCGCTGATCAACTGATTCAAGGCGCCATCAAATGGGCCACGTCCAGCGCCAGGCCCATCCCGGTGGATCTCTCCCGCCTTGACGCCGACGGCCAATTCCTCGCCCGCACCGCGCTCGACTTGTGGACCAGCGCCACCGGCATCAGGTTCGAGGAGGTCAGCATCCCAGTCGACCAGGGCGGGACTCCGCAGGACCGCGGCATACTCTTCGAGTATCACAGTTCATCCCAGTTCACTTGGCATACCTATGGTGTCGACGGCTGGATTTCCTCCTCCGTCCGTGTGCGCCAGGCCGTTGCGTCCAACGCCGTCAGCCAGAATCAGTCCGGCGAATACACCATCGACAATCCGCGATCACTGCATATTTTCGTGCACGAGATCGGCCATGCCCTCGGGCTTGGGCATCCCGGTAACTACGACGGCGGCGGGGTGACTTATGAGAATAACGCCAAATTCGCCAACGACAGTTGGCAGATCTCGGTCATGTCCTACTTCAGGCAAGAGGAGAACACCTGGCTCGACGCCACCAACGCTGGTCCGGCGACCCCCATGGCCGCCGACATCCTCGCCCTTGAGAAGCTTTACGGAGACAGCAATGCCATCCGTACCGGCGACACTACCTATGGCTTCCATTCCGACGCCGGCGGCTTCCTCGACGAGCTTGCCCGGCACATGCAGGCAGGCGGGCTGTTCGCCTTTACCCTGATCGACGACGGCGGCACGGACACTTTTGATTATTCCGGTGCCAGTAAGGACAGCCGCGTTGACCTGACCCCCGGTGCCGCCTCCGACATCTTCGGTGGCGAGGGCAACATGGTGATCTACCAGGACAGCGTCATCGAGCATTTTGCCGGTGGCGCCGGTGCTGACGATGTCACCGGCAATGATGTCAACAACGTGCTTCGTGGCAATGCAGGGAATGACACACTCGATGGCGGCGAGGGTAATGACATTCTGATCGGTGGCGCCGGCGGCGATACCTTGACGGGTGGCGCCGGCACCGACACCTTCTGGTTTGCGCACAGTAATTTCGGCGCCGACACCATCACCGATTTCGAGGATGGCGCGGAGCAGATCAGTTTCAGCGGCTCGGGACTCAGCTATACCGATCTCACCATCAGCGACAGTGGCGCCGACAAGCTCATCGACGCCGGCGCTGGCAACCGTATCACCCTGACCGGGCAGGCGGGCGCCACGATTGACGCGGCGGACTTCGTCTTCGTCGAGCCGAGCCTGACCATCGACGACGTCACGGTCATTGAAAGCGGCACCGCCCGGTTTGTGCTGCGCCTGTCCAGCGCTGTCACGACCAACGTTGCTGTCGAATGGCGCACTCAGGATGGTACTGCTATTGACGGCAGCGACTATAAGGGCGCCAGCCAATGGCAGACTGCCGTAATTCGTGCGACAGAGCTCGAAACGGCAATTGAAATTCGGATAGCCCACGACCTCATCGTTGAGGGCGACGAGAATTTCAGCCTTGAGCTGCGCAATCCGCAAGGCGCTACCCTCACCGATGCGACGGTCGAAGCTGTCATCAAGAACGCCGCCCCACCCGTCGTATCGGTTGGGGATGTCACGGTTAACGAATCACAAGGCCCGGCGCAGATTCCCGTCACGCTTGACCGGCCGCTCGAGGCAGGTGAGCAGGTCACTTTCCGCTTACGCTTTCTTGACGGCACCGCTGAAGGAGGGGCTGATTACAATGTTCTGAAGAATGCCGCCGCCAGGAAGGTATACGTCATCGAGGGTGAGGGCGCCGACCAGTTGCTCGTGCCGCGTGCCGTAATCAACGATAAACTCCACGAGTCAGACGAGCAGTTCACGCTTGAGATTTTCAACGTTGAAGGCGCAACGGTGGCGGATGCGACCGGCACTGTCACTATCGTCGACAATGACAATGATTCCCATCCCACAATCTCATTAGGCGCCTCAGGGATTGCGAATGAAGGCCGCTATGCCATCGTAGGTGTGCAGTTGAGCAAGCCGCACGATGAAGAAATCACTGTCTACTATACGGTGAATAATTTTACCGCGACAGAGGGTGAGGACTATTTGCGTGGCTACACGGGCTCTTCGGGACAAGTCACTGTGCCAGCGGGTCAGCTTTACGCGCCGATTGTTGTGGAGACCCTAGCTGACAGCAAGGACGAAGGATGGTATGAGGATGCCTTGGTGCGAATTACCGGTGTCGAGGGAAATTTCAAGCTTCAGCGATTTGCGACCCAGCGCTCAATAACCATCTACGAGGATAACTACAAAACAATCCATCCTGTCAGCATTGAAGATATTACCGTCATTGAAGGCGGGAAGGCCCAAATAACTCTCAGCAAGCCTACCCGGTATGATGGCGGTGTCTTGATAGATGTGAGCACCGCAGATGGCACGGCGCAGGCTGGTAGCGACTATATAGCCGTCACCAATCAGCAGGTCTTTATTCCTTCGGACGCCTACAGCGCCAGTTTTACCGTGGACATCCTGGATGATGGTGTTCTCGAAGGTGAGGAAAGCTTCAAAGTCATCTTGAACGAACTGAAAGGTGGCGCCAGGCTGGTGGATTCGGTTGCCACTGTCTCGATACTCGACGGGCCTTCTTCAACAGGGCAGGAACAGCAAGCGGAGGAGACGCCCGCATACGATGGTCTGACCGTCACCGGCACCGACGCCGGTGAGATATTGGAAGGTGACAGGGACGGCGACCTGATCGAAGGCCTTGGCGGGAATGACGATCTGTTCGGCTACGGCGGCGATGACATCATCAGGGGTGGGCCCGGCAAGGATTTCCTCGAAGGCGGCGCGGGCGATGACATACTCGAGGGTGGCGCGGACAGCGACGTCCTGACCGGCGCACTCGGTAACGACACTTTGCGCGGCGGCGCCGGTGCGGATGCGTTTGACATCTACGGTGGAGACGGGCAGGACGTGGTGGAAGACTTCGATCCGGATGCCGGCGATATGGTCATCCTGGACTCGGTGGGCTTTGCCGACTATGCCGGGATGCTGGCTAACCATGCCGTGCAGGACGGCAATGACGTGGTGATTTATACCGACGAAAGCGGCACGACCAATAGTGTCACATTAAAGAACACGCAACTGTCGGACCTGAGCGCGAACGATTTCTCGATCACACCATCGGAAGATTTCAGCGAGGACATTAGCCAGGACACGGGGCAGGGGGCCGATCCGGACTACAGCGAGTTGATTGGCATGGTGCGGGGCTATGCTGCGGAGACGTTCCAGGGTCAGGCGCACGTGGACCGCTGGATGAAGGTGCTGGCGGCCTTTGGTGATGACAACGGCTATGCGCCCATGACGGCGGAGGAAGCCCAGACCTATGCCGGTTACGGCTGGCACCGCTGGCTACGGGTGGCCGAGGCATTGACCGAAATCGAAGCGGAACAGGAGGCAAGCACGCCGCCGGTGGCCGCTATCGACAATGTGACCGTCACCGAGGGCGGCGATGCCGCGTTCACTGTGAGTCTCAACAAGACCTGGACCGAGGACGTCACCCTTACCTGGAGAATAGCCGACGGCACAGCAACGTATGGCAGCGACTACACCGGCCAGACCGGCCAAACCCTGACCATCGCCGCGGGCCAGCAGAGTGCGACCATCACCGTGCAGACCACTGATGATGCCATCGACGAGCCGGATGAAACCTTCGCTGTCATATTGAGCGCTCCCTCCAATGCCACCATCGGCACAGCCGCAGGAGAGGCCACCCTCACCGACAACGATGCCGCGCCCTCATTGTCCATTGACGACGTAACCGGGACCGAAGGCGATATGCTCCAGTTCACTGTCTCGCTCGATGCAGTCTCCGGCAAGGACGTTACTGTCAACTGGAGCACGACCGACGGCACTGCAACGGATGGCAGCGACTACACCGGCCAGACCGGTCAAACCCTGACCATCACCGCCGGCCAGCAGGATGCCACCATTACGGTGCCGACCACCGACGACAGTGACGATGAGCCAGACGAGACCTTCACTATCACCCTGAGCTCCCCCACCAATGCCACCCTGGGCGATACCAGCGGCGAAGCCACCCTCACCGATAACGATGACCCGCCACCACCAGGCAAGTACGACGCGCTGATTGCCGACGTGCGTGACTATGCCGCCGAGACGCACCAGGGCCAGGCCCACGTGGACCGCTGGATGCAGGTGCTGGCGGCCTTTGGTGATGACAATGGCTATACGCCCATGACTGCGGAGGAAGCCCAGACATTCGCCGGTTACGGCTGGCACCGCTGGCTACGGGTGGCCGAAGCATTGACCGAAATCGAAGCAGAGCAGGCGGCGCAGCAAGCGGCAAGCACGCCGCCGGTGGCCGCTATCGACGATGTATCCGTCACCGAAGGCGGCGATGTCGAGTTCACCGTCAGTCTCGACAAGACCTGGACAGAAGACGTCACCCTTACCTGGGACACGTCCGACGGCACAGCTACAGATGGCAGCGACTACACCGGCCAGACCGGTCAGACACTCACCATCGCCGCCGGCCAGCAAGACGCCACCATAACAGTGCAGACCACCGATGACGCCATTGATGAGCCGGATGAGAACTTTACGGTGACCTTGAGCGCTCCCACCAATGCCACCATCGGCACAGCCACCGGGGAGGCCACCCTCACCGACAACGACGCCGCGCCGTCGCTGTCCATTGATGATGTAAGCGGGACCGAAGGCGACATGCTCGAGTTCACCGTCTCGCTCGATGCGGTCTCCGGCAAAGACGTGACGGTCAACTGGACTGCGACCGACGGCACGGCAACAGATGGCAGTGACTACACCGGCCAGACCGGTCAAACCCTCACCCTCGCCGCGGGCGCACATTTCGCGACCCTCTGGGTGCAGACCACGGATGACAGTGAGGATGAGACCGACGAGACCTTTACCATCACCTTGAGTTCACCCACCAACGCCACCATCAGCGATGCCATTGGCGAGGCCACCATTACCGACAACGATGAGCCCACCCCCTCCCTGGACGACCCGCTCACCCCGCCCGACAACGGCCAGGGGAAGAAGGCGGAGGAAGGGAATGACTACAGCGAGCTGATTGCCGACGTGCGCGCTTATGCTGCCGAAACCCACCAGGGACAGGTCCACGTGGACCGCTGGATGCAAGTGCTGGCGGCGCTGGGCGAGGACAACGGCTATACCCCCATGAGTGCCACCGAGGCCCAGACCTACGCCGACCGTGGCTGGGCGCGCTGGGACCCGGTGGTGGAAGCCTTGACCGAGATAGAGGCGGAATCCGAGCCAGAGCCAGAGCCAGAGCCTGAACTCGAACCAGACCCGGAACCCGAACCCGAGCCAGACCCGGAACCAGAGCCGGAACCCGAGCCGGACCCGGAACCCGAACCCGACCCGGCGCCCACCCCCTGGCACCACAACGGCCTCACCCTGACCGGCACCGACGAGGTGGACTCGCTGGTTGGCTCAGACGACAACGACCTGATCGACGGGCGCGGGGGCAGGGACTATATCAACGGTAGCTTCGGCCACGACCGCATGACCGGCGGCGCGGGCGATGACAGGTTTACCATCTACGGCAACTTCGGCCGCGACGTGATCACCGATTTCAACCCGGATGAGGGCGACAGCTTCTTCCTCATCCAGGTGGGCTTCGCCGACTTCGACGAGATGCTGGCGAACCATGCCGAACAAATCGGCAACGACGTGGTCATTTACACCGATCCCAGCGGCAAGGAAGACAGCATCACCTTGTTGGACACCGACCTTGCCGATCTGGACGAATCCCAGTTTGCGATTTTCGCGGGCACGGGGCCGACGCCACCGGCGTCTCAGTTGAGCGCTCAGGTAGCCGGCCGCGTGTCCGTGCCGGCGCTGTCGTTGGCCTTGGGGGATGGGGGTGTGGGGGGTTACGATGCCGGTGTGGATGAGTTTGGCATTGAGGCACTGATAGGAGACTATTACGACGGGTACTTTGGGATTGTTTAGTCACTGTATGTATCAATGGAATGCCGCGCTCTTGATCGAGTGCACGAGTATAAGTAACTTGCAGTGGGGGACGTTAGGCAGTAATGAGGGTGTTATTTCGGAAAGTACCTGACGTTTTTTAAATCCTTGAAATCCATATCCTGCGTCCATATTGTTGCATTATATCTCCGCGCCGTTGCGTAAATTATGCTGTCTGCCAAGGGAAGTTTATATTCAACTCCAAAGTAGGCCGCTTTCACCGCCAACCCCTCAGTCAGTGAAACAACCTTCCCCTGTTCCATATGTGTAATAGCCTTCAGAGCTGCATCCTCACCCCGCCGACGCATGATAACTTTGAAAACCTCAGTCAAGGTGATGCTGGGCACCAGCAATTCTTCCAGTCGTCCAATCGGTTCGGCAAAACATCGTGAATTTTTTTCACTGGTAAAATAGGATAACCACCCGGATGAGTCGACCACGTTCATACCCGATCTTCATCGCGCTCCAGAGTTGTATCCATGCCTTTCAGAAAGCCTCTCAAGTTCTCCATTGGCTCTATGGGAATCAGATGTATCCGATCGCGGTAATTGATCATCTGAATCTTCTGTCCCGAGACAATTCCACTTTCCTCCCTGATTTCTTTAGGAATTACAATCTGATATTTTGGTGAGACGGTAACAGTAGTCATGGGAGCTCTTCCATCGAAAAAATATGGTACTACGATAGTATTATCGATACGGGATGTCAAGAAAAAGCAACACCCTGTTCAAAAACAACCCAAATCCCAAACCTCTTGACCATCAGCACGACCTATGTACTATACTTCATAAAGAGCCAGTAACAACGCGCAATAACACCCGGCACAGGCCGCACCATGAATAACACGATGTAATAATAATTGGAGGCTATTCCCATGAGCAAACCTAGCATATCGGTTGGGGATGTCACGGTTAACGAATCACAAGGCCCGGCGCAGATTCCCGTCACGCTTGACCGGCCGCTCAAGGCAGGCGAACAGGTCACTTTCCGCGTGCGCTTTCTTGACGGCACCGCGGAAGGCGGGCCTGACTACAATCCTCTGCAGAATGCCGCCGCCAGGAAGGTATACGTCATCGAGGGCGAGGGAACCGATCAGTTGCTCATTCCGCGCGCCGTGATTAACGACAGACTTCACGAGTCTGACGAGCAGTTCACGCTTGAGATTTTCAACGTTGAAGGCGCAACGGTGGCGGATGCGACCGGCACTGTCACCATCGTCGATAACGATAGTGATACTTCCCAGCCGACAGCCTTCATCGGGGACTTCGCAAAAGTGATTGAAGGCAACTACGCTGTCTTGCAGATAGGGCTGAGCAAGCGAGTCGCGCACGATGTCACAGTTACTTATGAGCTGGTGGACGATTCCGCGACAGCGGGTGAGGACTATGAGCGCGGCTACTCTGGCGCTCTGGGAACAGTCACCATCCCCGCGGGGCAGGCCAGTGCGCCAATCACAGTGCAAACCCTGCCCGACAACCTCAGTGAAGGTGGGGAGTTGCTTATCATATTTATCCGCGAGGTCAATGGAGGCGTTACCCATCCACCCCTGAATGCAGGCTTCGTGAAGATCTATGACGACAGGAAATTTCCACTTCCTGGCATTACCATTGACGATGTTACCGTCATTGAGGGCGGCAAGGCACAGTTCACCGTCAAGCTGGCATATGCTGCTTCCGGCGGTGTCACGCTGGACTGGAGCACTTCGGACGGCACGGCGCAAGCCGACGACGACTACGTTGCGGTGACCAATCAGCAGGTTTTCATTCCCGGGCCCGAAAAAAGTGCCACCTTCACCGTGGATATCCTCAGTGATGCTGTTCTCGAAGGCGAGGAAAGCTTCACCGTGACCTTGAGCAATCCGCAAGGTTTCGGTCGCCTGGTGGACGCGACGGGCACAGTCACGGTGCTCGACGGGCCTGTTTCAACAGGGCAGGCACAGCAAGCGGAGCAGGAGCCCGCGCAACAAGAGACGCCCGCATACGATGGTCTGACCGTCACCGGCACCGACGCCGGTGAGGTGCTCGAAGGCGACGTGGACGGCGACCTGATCGAGGGCCTTGGCGGGAATGACGATCTGTTCGGCTACGGCGGCGATGACATCATCAGGGGCGGGCCCGGCAAGGATTTTCTCGAAGGCGGCGCGGGCGATGACACGCTCGAGGGTGGCGCGGACAGCGACGTCCTGACCGGCGCCGAGGGCAACGACACCTTGCGCGGCGGCGCGGGCGCGGATGCGTTTGACATCTACGGCGGAGACGGGCAGGACGTGGTGGAAGACTTCGATCCGGATGCCGGCGATATGGTCATCCTGGACTCGGTGGGCTTTGCCGACTATGCCGGGATGATCGCCAACCATGCCGTGCAAAACGGTAATGACGTGGTGATTTATACCGACGAGAGCGGTACCACCAACAGCGTCACCCTGAAGAATACGCTGCTATCGGACCTGAGTGCGAACGATTTCTCGATCACACCATCGGAAGCTTTCAGCGAGGACAATAGCCAGGACACGGGGCAGGGGACCGATCCGGACTACAGCGAGTTGATTGGCATGGTGCGGGGCTATGCTGCGGAGACATTCCAGGGTCAGGCGCACGTGGACCGCTGGATGCAGGTGCTGGCCGCGTTTGGTGATGACAACGGCTACACGCCCATGAGTGCCACCGAGGCGCAGACCTACGCCGACCGCGGCTGGTCGCGCTGGGACCCGGTGGTGGAAGCATTGACCGAAATCGAAGCGGAGCAGGCGGCGCAACAACAAGAGCCGGCCCCCACGCTGGACGATCTCACCACACCTGACAACGGCCAGGGGAAGAAATCGGAGGAAGGGAACGACTACAGCGGGCTGATTGCCGACGTGCGCGGCTATGCCGCCGAGACGCACCACGGCCAGGCCCATGTCGACCGCTGGATGAAAGTGCTGGCGGCCTTCGGCGATGACAACGGCTATACGCCCATGACCGCCGCCGAGGCGCAGGAGATGGCCGACAAATGGTCGGCGAGCCGCTGGAACCCGGTGGTGGAAGCCCTTACCGAGATCGAAGCGGAACAGGCAGCGCAACAAGCCAGGGATACCTCAACCGAACCCGACCCGGCGCCCGATCCTGTACCCCAAACCGAGCCAGACCCGGCACCCGAACCCGTCCCGGCGCTGTCATTGGCCTTGGGGGATGGGGGTGTGGGGGGGTACGATGCCGGTGTGGATGAGTTTGGCATTGAGGCGCTGATAGGGGACTATTACGACGGGTACTTTGGGAATTAGGAATTAGGAATTAAGAATTGGGATTGTTTAGGGAAACTCTGCCCCCAGACCCTTAATCGCTGTATGTCAATGGGATGTCGCGCTCTTGATCGAGTGCACGAGTACCGGGTAGCGGCGTAATTCCTGTTCGATTTTTTTGGCCGCTGCCTGCAGGTGCGGCAGGCGCGTGGTGATCATCTCCTCCTGGTTGACCCGAGTGGTCGCGGTGGAACAGTTGATCGCCGCAAGGATCTCGCCGTCATTATCGAATACCGGCACGGCGACGGAGACAATGCCGTAATCCAGTTCATCCTGGACGGAGGCAAAACCCTGGCGCCTGCAACGCGTCAGGATTTTTCGGAGTTGCGCCCTGGAGGTCACCGTCTTGTCGGTAAGTTTCTCCGGTTTGATCCGGCTCAGGTAGTCTTCGATATAAGCATCGGCCTGATAGGCGACCAGCACCCGGCCCAGGGACGTCGGGTAGACCGGAAAGCGCGTGCCGAAACCGGCGCCGAGCCTGACCATGCGGTTGGTGGAAACATGCACCAGGTATAAAATATCAAGCTGTGACAGCACTGCCAGCGAGGTGCTGTCCCCGGTGCTGTCACGCACGTCCTGGAGGTGAGGGCGGGCAATCTCTTCCAGGTTGACCGAATCCAGGAACGCGGAAGCGAAACCTGTCACTTCAGGCGTCAGCAGAAACAATTTGCCTCTCTTCCCGACATAACCCAGTTCCACCAGGGTATTCAAACACCGCCTGGCGACGGCGGGGTTCAGACCCGTTGCCGCAGCGACTTCACTCAATGTCATTTCCGGGTTGTCCCCGGTGAACGAGCGCAGCACCGACAGCCCGCGCGCCAGGGTGCTGAGGTATTCGCCGTCTTTTTTCGGCTTGTCTGCTTTGTTGTTCACGGCCTGACACCATCGCAGCCTGACGGCGCCGGCAGGGTCGCGACCGTGGTTTCAATCCAATCCTCCGTTTCACGGATGATTTGTGCGGCCTTCTTGCCCTGCGTCGGTATGGGCGGGCCGATGACCATGCGGATCCGGCCGGGCCGTTTGAGAAAGCTGTTGCGTGGCCACAGGTAGCCGGCATTGTGTGCGATGGGGACCACCGGACAGCCGGACTTTTCCGCCAGCATGGCGCCGCCGGGATGGTATTTTTGGCGCACACCCGGTGGCAGCCGGGTGCCTTCCGGGAACACCACCACCCATAATCCTGCGTTCAACCGTTCCATGCCCTGGCGCACGATCTGTTTCAGTGAACGGACGCCCAGGGAACGGTCGATGGCGATGGGCTTCATGGCCGCCAGTCCCCAGCCGTAGATAGGGATATGCAGCAATTCCCGCTTCAGTATCCACACCTGGGGCGGAAACAATAGCTGGATCATGAGGGTTTCCCAGGCGGACTGGTGCTTGCACATGATGATCGCGGGCTCATCAATAATGTTTTCCCGCCCGGCAACGTCCGCTTTTATCCCGCAGGTCACCCCCAGCCACCACAGGTTGAACCTGGCCCAGTTCGCTACCAGGCGAAACCTGAGCGGGAAGGGGACCGCCAGCAGCAGCAAGGTAATGGGCACCGCAATGAGGGTCGAGATTGCCATTCCCAGTAGAAACAGCGCGGACCTGAACCACCGTAACAGGCCGGGCCCGGCGCGCTCATCCATGATCGGCAAGGAGTGCGGCGGCAGCCTGGGCCAGGTCGTCATGGACGGGGATGTTGTCCGGGATGATGCCCTCGTCCAGTTGCCTTTGCCCTTTGCCGGTTCTGACCAGGATGGGGCTTGCGCCGACGGCCTGCGCGGCCTGTATGTCACTCAGCCGGTCGCCGATGACGGGCACGCCGGACAGTGGCGTATGCAGCCTTCTTTCAATTTCCCGGAACATTCCCGGCGCGGGTTTACGGCAGTCACAGCCTGCGTCCGGCCCATGCGGACAGAAGAAAACGGCTTCTACCACACCGCCGTACTGGGCCAGGTGAGTGTGCATTTTCCTGTGGATCCGGTTCAATTCCTGCAAGGTGAACTTGCCCCTGGCCAGTCCGGACTGGTTGCTGGCGATGACCGCGTGGTAGCCGCTTTGATTAAGCCGGGCGATGGCTTGCAGGCTGCCGGGCAGGGCCTGCCATTCCTGTTCCGACTTGATATAGTCGTCGGAATGCCGGTTAATCACACCATCCATGTCGAGGATGATCAACTTCATTGCAGTCTTGAGACGTCGGCTGTCGCCAGGAACAGTTGTCGTAACCCGTGTAACAGGGCCAGCCGGTTGTGTCTTAACGCCGTATCCTCACACATGACCATCACTTCGTCGAAGAAGGCGTCCACGCCATCCCGCAAACCTGCCAGCGCGGTCAGGCGGGTGATGTAGTCGTTTGTCGCGCCCTGCTGCTGCGCCTGACACTCAAGCATTTTCTCATGCAGCGCCTGCTCTGTTTGTTCCACCAGCAAGGCCTGGTCCGGGCCGTTCCCGCCGCTGAATTGCGCCTGTTTCAGGATATTGCGGATGCGTTTGTTGGCGCTTACCAGATCCTCGGCTTCCGGCAGGCGCAGAAACTCGCCTACGGCCAGCACCCGCAGGTTGAAATCATGCGGCTGCGTTGGCCGGCACGCCTGCACCGCATCAAACACGCCGGGAGCGGCCCCGTTATCCAGGTAATAACGCCGCAACCGGTCCAGCATAAAGTCAAATACTGCGCCGGTCACTGCCGCAGCATTCACGGAGTCCGGAAAAGTGCCGGCCGCGTGTGTCAGGCAGGCTTCCAGGTCCAGCGGCAGGGCACATTCAATCATGATGCGCAGACACCCGAGGCCGGCGCGGCGCAGGCCGAAAGGGTCCTTGGCGCCGGTGGGGCCTTTACCGATGGCAAAAATCCCGGTCAGGGTATCGAGTTTGTCCGCCAGCGCCAATGCCCGACCAGTATCGGTCTGCGGTAACGCGGCGCCGGCGTAGCCGGGCATGTATTGCTCTTGCAGCGCCTGGGCGACTTCCGGGTGTTCACCGCTTTCTTCGGCGTAGTAACGTCCCATCGTCCCTTGTAGTTCCGGAAACTCACCGACCATCTCACTCAACAAATCGCATTTGGCCAGGCGGGCTGCGCGTGCGACCCGGTCCGGCGCAAATCCCAGTTGCTCTGCAATATACCTGCCCAGGCTGCCGATACGCGCCGTCTTGTCTGCAAGTGTGCCGAGTTGTTGCTGGAAAATCACCTTGTCGGTCTCGCCCAGATACTCAAGCGGCGCCTTGCCCGGAGATACGTTGGCGGATGCTGTGCCCGCGCCGCTTGACGCTTGGGTTTGCAGCCTGGCGCGATCCCTCTCCCGGAAAAATGCAGCATCGCTCAAACGCGGCCGGATGACCCGTTCATTGCCGCGCTGGACCGCGTCGGGGTCGGCGCTGTCGATATTGGCGATAGTAATAAAATTGGCGGTTAATGCGCCGGTATCCGGGTCCAGTACGGGAAAATATTTCTGGTGCGACTGCATACTGGCAATCAGCACTTCTTGCGGGAGTTGCAGAAATTCGGCATCGAATGTCCCGGTGACGGCAACCGGCCACTCCACCAGCGCGCTGACCTCGTCCAGTAACGCCTCATCGATCTGTGCCCTGCCTCCACAGTCATGCGCAATATCGGTGGCGGCCCGTTTAATCTGCTGTTTCCTCTCCTTGAAATCCGCAATCACGCGCCCTTCATCCCGCAACCGGGTTAAATATTGCCCGGCAGCGCCCAGGCTGATCGCCTGCGGATGGTGAAAGCGATGGCCGCGGGTTTCCCGGCCCGTTGCCATCCCCAGCAGCGTCGCGGGGATGACGTCTGCTCCAAACAGCAACACCACCCAGTGCACCGGCCGCACAAACTCAACGGCGCCCGCGCCCCAGCGCATACGCTTTGCGACCGGCAACCCGGCCAGCGCCTGCTCAATGATGCCGGGCAAGAGTTCAGCGACACCACTGCCTTGCACCAGGCTCCGGTAGGCAAGCCAACTGCCCTTGTCGGTGTCCAGGCGGGTCAGTTCCTCGACCGCCACGCCACAGGAGCGGGCAAACCCCTGGGCGGCTTTGGTGGGATTGCCGTCCTGGTCATACGCGGCGGCGACGGCCGGCCCGCGCCGGGTGACCTGTTTATCCGCCTGTGCCGGCGCAAGGTTCCGCACCATAACGGCAAGCCGGCGCGGGGTGGCATACCAGGCGTGGTCCCCGTGTTCAAGGTCTTGTTCCTGCAAACCCCGGTGGACGGCATCGGCCAGCGCTGCGGCCAGCTTTGCCAGGGACTTCGGTGGCAATTCTTCCGTGCCGATTTCCAGCAATAAATCTTTGTTCTCACTCATGGCTGCCGCATAACGGAAATCCCAGCTTTTCCCGCTTGTCGTAATAGGCTTGAGCCACTGCGCGCGCGCTGGTTCTGACCCTGAGGATGAAACGTTGCCGCTCGGTGACGCTGATCGCATGGCGGGCGTCCAGCAGGTTGAAGATGTGCGATGCCTTCAGCACCAGTTCGTAGGCGGGCAGCGGCAAGCTGTCCTCCACCAGTTTCAGGCACTGCGCTTCACATTCATCGAACCAGCGGAACAGGGCGGCGGTATCCGCCTGCTCGAAATTGTAGGCCGACATTTCCACCTCGTCCTGGTGATGGATGGCGCCATAGGTCACCGGGCCGTTTGCTCCATCTGTCCAGATCAGGTCGTAAACGCTGTCAACGTTCTGCAGGTAAACGGCTATCCGTTCCAGGCCATAGGTAATCTCACCGGAGACCGGCTTGCACTCCAGTCCTCCGGCCTGCTGAAAGTACGTGAACTGGCTGATTTCCATACCGTTCAGCCAGACCTCCCAGCCCAGCCCCCAGGCGCCCAGGGTGGGTGATTCCCAGTTGTCCTCGATAAACCGCACGTCGTGCGTCAACGTATCGATGCCCAGGTGTTGCAATGATGTCAGGTAGAGTTCCTGGATATCGGCAGGCGAGGGCTTCAATATCACCTGGAACTGGTAGTAGCGTTGCAGGCGGTTCGGGTTATCGCCATAACGCCCGTCGGTAGGCCGCCGGGAAGGTTGCACGTAGGCGCAGTGCCAGGGTTCCGGGCCGATTGCGCGCAGAAACGTGGCCGGATGGAACGTGCCGGCGCCCACTTCCATATCGTAGGGTTGTTGTATCACGCAACCCCGCTCTGCCCAGAACGCCTGCAGGGACGCAATCAGTTGCTGGAACGTCATTGATTACGAGTATCAGTTGATGAACATAAACAAGAAAATTACCATGCATCTTAACAGGATAGAAATAAAAAAGCCGCCCTTTCGGGCGGCTGACCGACTGCCGGCTATAGGGGGGTGAGCCGGCAGTGAGGAGGGTCTGGTGACTGCTTATTTGCTTTTTGCAGCAGTCCTGGCAGCCGTTGCAGTGATGGGCGCTTCCTGCTTGAGCGTGTCGTTGACGACCTGTTGCACCTTGTCGGTGTAGCTCACACCCAGTTCCAGCGCAGACTGGCCGTCCTGGACAAGACGCTCGCCCAGGGATTTCACCACCTCGGCCTGCTCGGTGAAGTACTTCTTCAGGCCATCAACGTCCTTGATGTCGGCTGCGGCTTTCATCTGCTCAACGCCCAGCCTGGCGGTGTCGTTGATTGACTTGAGCTGGATGTTCAGCAGCTTCTCAACGTTTTCCAGGGCCAGGGTGTTAATCTCCCGGACGGGTTCAAGGTATTTTGCGGCTTGTACATTCATGGTTGCTATCTCCTGTGATTTAAGTGGATGTTGCGTTGCATCATACACCCAACATTTGTGCAGTGCAACAGGAAATTGCGATTTTTTTGAAAAAAACTACAACTTTTTTTGTTATTCTTTATAAAACAGTGTGTTAGGAATGAAAATTTTTGAAATAATTGTGTTTTGGTGCAGTTTGGGCATGGATTCATCCGCAGATGACGCAGATTAACGCAGATTATTGTTGTAAATTCGGAGGACAGGCTTAAGTCTGTCCCCCCGACCGGAGTTACATTTTGTCGGGTTGTACAAAACCCTGATCCTGAAGGTTCTGTAAAAAATATCTGTGTTAATCTGCGTCATCTGCGGATGAATCTTTATCTCCTGTGGCTGCTTCCGGTACGCGCACCAGGTCTTCCAGGGTCTGGCCGTACAACTCCACCTTGGAAGTGGCTAACTGGTAAGCCCAGCCTTGCAGCAAGCTGTTCAGGGTTGCGGCTTCCTGTTCCGGCGTCAATTTGGTTTCTTCCTCTGCGCCTGCTTCATCATCAGTGGTCTCCGCACTGTCCGTAGCGCTTTCCTGCGCGCTGAAGGAAAATCTCGCATAGGACTGCTCGTCGCTTTGCACGACCTCAATCTGCGCCGTCAGACCATCGAACGCGGTCACGTCAAGCACGGAAACCGGGCTGGAGAAATCGATATTTTCCGCTTTTCTTACGCCGTCCACGTACACGTTCTCAAGGACGGTCGCCATGCGGCTGATCAGGTACTCGGATGCCTGTTCCTTGCCGGCCGGGATATCCTGTAATGCCAGTTCGTCCGTGGATTCATCCCGGTTCAGGTTTATTTCCACCCCGCCGGCCGGACGCAAGCGCACGGCCTTGACCCGGTCTGCTTCGATATTGATGATGTCCCGCTTGATCCACTGGATGATATCGGCGCTGATCGAAAGTCTGCCCTCCACCAGCAGGGCTTGCTGTTGATCAGGAATGCGCACGTACAGGCCCGGCGCGCTGACGGCGGATTTGCTTCTCCTGGTGTTGCCGACAACCAGTCTGGCCAGTTCATCCTCGGCGCCGGCCAACGTCAACATGGTGGACGTCGCGCCCCGGCTGTCGATATCCTCCACGCCCAGCCGCTTGTAGAGTTCGGGCTTGTCGGTCTTTTCTGCGATGACTTTCAGGTCTGAGACAGCCAGCGCGGTTTCTTTCACCTTGTCAACCAGCGCGGGATAATTATCCGCCTCAGCGATACCCCAGTTGCCGTCCACGCGTTGCACCGTCAAGGTGTTCTGGTCATCCTCAACCACCAGCCTGCTTATATCGTTAATGCGTTCGGCAAGTTCCGGGAACAGCGCAGTTTTTTCCCTGCTCGTCTCGGGCGCCCGCTGCTGGCTGACGATCACTGCCGCAATGACGACCACGGCAGTCAGCGCGGCGGCTATGGCGTACCTGTTCTTCATCATGCTCGAACACGCGCCCGCCGCAGACCCGCTACCAGGGCCAGTAACGCGATCAGCAAAGGTATCAAGCCGATATTGATGAATTTGAGTTGCGTGCCCAGACGTTCGATATTCTTTTGCAGTTCGTGTTGTACTGCGCGTAGTTCCTTGCGCGTGCTGATCTGCTCAAGCCTGAATTTTTCAATCTCATCGGCCTGTTCCTGGCTCAGCAACAACGCGCCCTCCCCGCCTTCCTGCTGCAACTGGGCTATCTTCTGTTCGGTCTCCTCCAGGCGGGATTGCAGCGCCTGTTCCTGTTCACGGAAGCGCGCTTCCGCATCCCGGCGTATCTGTTCGACCACGGTAAACGGGCGGGAGAACTCACCCCGGCTGCGCAGGCTGATCAAGTCGGTATTGCCGGCCAGGTTATCCAGGGTGTTGACGACGAAATCGCCGTTGTTGGCAATACTCTGGGGAATCTGCACCCCGAAGAAGTTCTGCATCCGGATCCAGAAATGATCCGCGAGGATGTCGGTATCGCCCACCAGCACCACGTCAATTCTACCCTCCTTGACGGTCTCTTCCGGCGCCGCGGGGTCGTCTTCCTCATCCGCTCCCGGCAAGCCGTCCGGATAAGCGCTGGGCACTGTGCCGCTGATCCTGGCAGCGAGTACCAGGGCCGTATTTTCCGCGGCAAAATTGGCCAGCATGACGTTGGGGTCGCGCTGGAAGAAGATCAGGTCCCGTTCCATCTTCATGGAGTCCGTGGTGGTCTCTATCAGGGGGGTCAATGCGACAGCGGCATCGTCCTGGCGTTCGATAATGCCTGCCGTGCCCATGTGCACCTGGTTTAACTCACTGGTGCTGAAGTCCTCGCGATTGAGGTTCTGCTCCCCTAGCTGCAACCAGGGCAGGTAATTGGTTTCCTGGGGGCCGCGCGCGCCCTGGGTCTGCACGCGCATCGCCAGGTTGATGTCCGCCGCGAGCTTGCTGGTATCGACTTTCAGGCCCCAGCCTTCCAGCATCACGTTCAGGTTGGAAGACAGGTCCGGCATCACGTACGGGTTGGCCGGGTCAGGTTCCGTGGCGTCACCCTCGGCCAGCGGGTCCACGAACAACATGGCATGGCCGCCACGCAGCAGGAACTGGTCAATGGCGAACAGCGCTCCCTCGCTGAAATTCTTGGGATGAACCACCATCAATACGTCCACGTCTTCATCAATGTAGTCCGCATTTGCGCCAAGATTGCGCACCTCGAAGAATTCTTCCATGACACCAACGATGGCCCAGCTTTCCTGAATGCCGCGCGCCGGGTCGCCGAACAACGGCAGCGCCGACATCACCCCGACGACGCGCTTTTCCGGATTCGCAAGGTTGTAGATCAGTTTGGTGACATCGTACTCCAGCGCATTTTCCCGGCTTGCCTGGAAGAACGGAATGGTGGCTTCATCATCCGTGGAGTTGACCCCTACCAGCCCGAAGTAGGCCCGGTCACCCGCGGCATTGACGGAGATCCCGTTCAGGCCGCTGGCCACGGCCTGGTCCTCTTCCTCGGAGAAAGGCTCCGGTTCAATGACGGACAGCCGGATCATACCGTCCGATTTGGCCGCATACTCTTCCAGCAGGTCGCGCACCCGGTTGGCGTAATTCACCAGTTGCGGGAAGTCTGCCATGCTCTTGCGGGACAGGTAGAAATCCAGGCTGACCGGCTCGTCCAGGGTGGTAATGATGTTGATGGAGCCCGGTGACAGCGTGAACAGCCGGTTTTCCGTCAGGTCCAGGCGCACACCGGTGAACAGGTTGTTGCTGATGGTGATCAGCGCCACCGCCAGCGCCGCCGCCAGCAGGATGCCTGAACCCGATAACAGATGTTTATACTTCATATCCGTCCCTCACGCAGCCTTGCGGGAATCGATCACCACGACGTTGGCATACAGCCAGAACGAGATCAGCGCCAGGTAATAAATCACGTCGCGCAGGTCGATCACGCCTTTATTGATGGAATCGAAGTGGGTCAGGAAACTGAGCGAGGAAATCACATCCACCAGGGCCTGGGGTGCCCAGCCCTGGAAGAAATCCAGCACCAGTGGGAATCCGCTCAGGATGAACAGGAAACAGATCACGACACTGATCACGAAAGCGATGACCTGGCTCTTGGACAGGGCGGAGATGCACGAACCGATGGCCAGGAAGCCGCCGGCCATGAGCAGGCTGCCCAGGTAACCGGCCAGGATCACGGTGTTGTCCGGGTCGCCCAGGTAATTGACGGTAATCCACATGGGAAACGTCAAGACCAGAGCCACCGCGGTAAAACACCAAGCAGCCAGGAACTTGCCCAGCACCGCATCCGTGATAGTTACCGGCAGCGTCATCAGCAGTTCTATGGTGCCGGTCTTGCGTTCTTCCGACCAGAGCCGCATGGAGATGGCCGGTATCAGGAACAGGTAAAGCCAGGGATGGAACCGGAAAAACGGCTCCAGGTCCGCCTGGCCGCGCTCGTAGAACGCACCCAGGTAAAAACTGAAGATGCCGGTCAGAAACAGGAAGATAATGATAAAGACGTAGGCAACGGGTGTGTGAAAATACCCGTACAGCTCCCGTTTCATTACCGCCTTGATATTGTTGTTCATAATCGGGTTGTTCATGACTGCCCCGCCTCGCCCTGACTGGCATAGAACCGGCTGGTGATGGCGCGGAACGCATCGTCGTAGTCATTCTGCCCGGACTCGGCCCTGAGTTCAGCCGGCGTGCCGTCAAACAGGATCTGTCCGGCGGCAATGATAATCGCCCGGCTGCACACGGCGTCCACCTCCTCCAGGATGTGGGTGGAAATAACGATGGCCTTCTGCTCAGCCATTTCCTTGATCAGGCTCCTCACTTCATGCTTCTGGTTGGGGTCCAGGCCGTCGGTGGGTTCGTCCATGATCAACACGTCCGGGTCGTGCAACAGCGCCTGGGCCACGCCCACGCGGCGCTTGAAACCCTTGGACAAGGTCTCTACCGTCTGGTTCAGCACGCCGTCCAGGTGCACCAGGTCAACCACCCGGTCTACCCGCTGCTGTTTTTCCGAGCCCTTGAAGCCGCGTATCTCCGCCACAAATTCCAGGAACCGCCTGACCGTCATCTCGCCATAAGCCGGCGCGCCCTCCGGCAGATAGCCGATAGACGCCTTGACGCGGATGGGGTCGGTCAGCACGTCATGGCCGTTCACCAGCACGGTGCCGTCGGTCGGCTCCAGAAAGCCGGTAATCATCTTCATGGTCGTGGACTTCCCCGCGCCGTTGGGCCCCAGAAAGCCCAGCACCTCGCCGTGCCGCACGGAGAAAGACACATTCCGCACCGCATGAATAGGCCCGAAGCGCTTGTCCAGCCCCTTGACCTCTATCGCCGGTGTATTGTCATTAGCTGACATAATCAATATTCAGTTGATTCTTTCAATTTTCGGGAATTAATACCGATCAGGCAGAAAACCTGTGAGAAGCGATATTCTCCATATTTATCAGTTTCAGTCAAGTAGTAACAATCGGAATGATTGATCACAGGTGCGCGGGAGAGAACCACTCCTGCGCAAGCAGGAGTCTATCCGTACCAATGGCTCACTCTATTCTTGTCCTGTCCCTGCAGGATTTCACTAACCTGCGGGCCTCTTCAACCGGTACAGGGCGGAGATGTCCTCGTCGCCGTAGCCCTGTTCCATCAATTGCTCATAGTGGCTGAGGGTGGTATCAACCAGCGGCAGGGAAAGCTTGCCCGCTTCCCGCGCCATGGCCTTGCAGATGCCCAGGTCCTTGTGGTGCAGGTTCACCTTGAAGCCGGTGGCATTATCGTCCACCAGCATGGTCTTGCCGCGATGGTCCAGGAACCAGTTGCCGGCGGCGCCCTTCGCCACCACATCCACCACCTTGTCCATATCCAGCCCCATGGCCTCGCCGAAGGCCAGGGCTTCGGTCACAGCCTGGTTGACCCCCGCGCACATGATCTGGTTCACCGCCTTGCAAGCCTGGCCGCTGCCGCTGGGGCCTATCAACGTAATGGTCGCGGCTATTGAGCGCAAGGTATCTTCCACCTTTGCCAGCGCGTCAGGGTCACCCCCCACCATCATCGCCAGCGTACCGTTCCTGGCCCCTTCCACCCCGCCGGACACCGGGCAGTCCAGGAACGCAACCTTCTGTTCCGCCAACATCCCCGCAGCCTGCCGCGCGGTGGCGCTGCTGACGGTGGAAGTATCCACCACAATCGCGCCGGCAGCTATGGCCGAGCCAACCTGCTCCACCATCTCCAGCACGTCCTCATCCCGGGACACGCACAGCAACACCAGTTCGCACTGCGCCGCCAGCGCCGCCGGCGAGTCAAACAGGATGACCCCACTACGCCCCGCAATGTCTTGCGCCTTGCTGCGAGTGCGGTTCCACACCCCATGCAAATATCCCGCCTTGTGCAGGTTCAAGGCCATCCCCCCACCCATGGCGCCCAGGCCGATTACTCCGGTTTTCATTTGGTTGTACCTCCAAACTCTCATGCTCAGGGTTCTGAGCTCTCCGACGAAATGCAACTCGGGACAGAATGTGTCCGTCCCCTGATTCCATTAGCAAGCTACGCATGCAATCCAGGGGGATTGTAGCGTATTCCAACCTGTATTTCTCACAGACTCAACACTTGACTCCGGCTTGGTTATATTAGGATAATTCAAAATCACAGTTTGAACTATCCTAATATTACTGGTAGAGTCCAAGGTTATGATCTATCGCGACCTGACTCTGGAAATAATCAAGGCAGCAACCCGGGCGCCAGCCATAACGCTGACGGGACCCAGGCAGAGTGGCAAGACGTTGTTATGCAGGGCACTATTTCCAGACCACCCGTACAGAACGCTTGAGGACCCTGACCAGCGCGCGTTTGCACTGGAGGACCCTCGAACATTTCTGGCGCAATTTCCAGATGGCGCAGTCATTGACGAGGTGCAACGCGTACCCGGACTGCTATCGTATCTACAGGGTATCATCGATAACAACCCTGTGCCCGGACGTTGGATACTCAGCGGTTCACAAAATTTGTCCTTGCTGGAATCAATCAGCCAGTCACTGGCAGGACGAACCGAGGTGCACCAGCTATTACCACTGACCTGGAGTGAGATCAGTCGCTTCGCCAAGTACCCCAAACGCCTTGAAGATATCCTGTTCAGCGGTGGCTATCCCCGCATATTCGATCGTGAGCTTGAGCCATCTGCCTGGTTACGCTCCTATGTCGCCACTTATCTTGAACGGGACGTTCGAATGCTGGGTAACGTGGGAGACCTGGTGACATTTCAACGCTTCGTCGAGCTATGTGCCGGCCGCACCGGACAACTGCTGAACTATTCCTCCCTGGCCAACGATTGCGGCATTTCCCAACCGACCGCAAAAACCTGGTTCAGCATTCTGGAGGCCAGTTTTATTGCTTTCCGCCTGCCTTCGTTCAGCTTCAGATTACGTAAACGTCTGGTAAAGATGCCAAAGTTGTATTTTTACGATACCGGACTGGTCTGCTGGCTACTGGGAATCCGTGAAGCGCAACAACTCCTCACACATCCTCTACGCGGCGCCATTTTCGAGACCTGGATCACATCGGAAATCCTGAAACATCGTACCAATCAGGGCGAAACCCGAGGACTTTCATTCTATCGGGACAGCAACGGCGCCGAAGTTGATCTTGTTATTGAACAGCCTGATGGTATAACGCTGCTCGAGGCCAAATCCTCCGCAACCCCGGCAAAAAGATTGTTTGACAGTGTCAGGCGAGTGCAACGGCATTTCCCCGATGCGCCATTGCCGGAATTGACGGTAGTTTACGGTGGCGAGGAATTTCAACAGCGTGCAGAAGGCCGGCTGATACCGTGGCGGATGCTGCGTGCAACGGCGCTGCCTGATGCCGGCGCCATCGTGCGGGTCAGTTCGGGAGGGCATCCGCTCGCGTCTGCCGACATACTTGCGTTATTCCCAAACAAAACCTTCAAGTCCGCACAGACAGATGAACACGGCGAGGCGAGACTTGATTTGCATTCCCTTCATCTTCCAATGACGGTGTTCGTGACTGCCAACGGGTTCAGGGCACACTTGCAGCAGAACTGGGTGCCCGCCGAGCAGATACTGCATATCAATCTAGCTCCGCTTCAGAGTGGGGGGTCGGTAATTTTTCCAAATAATTTTACTATGATCGCCTCAAGAAATCCGAGCATATGAACATTTGGCTATTGACCGGAGAGCGTTGATTCTCTTATCGGAAGCGTCTCGAGCAGGCGTTCCGTTTCCTGAACCAGCTCATTGACTATTTCACCGGCTGGTTTGATTGAATCCACACTGCCCACGCTTTGTCCGGCGTACTGGGCCATGGCTTCAACATTCCCGATGCTGCCGACAAGAGGAGAAAATACGCTGAAACGGGGGACATCTATGGTATTACCACCCAGTTGTATCTCCCCCACTATACCGTCTTCACTGGCTTTGGCCGCTGCCAGGGATTGTTTCAATACCCGGTGCGGCGCATCGGGCCACATGACCGAGAAGCGATCGGTGTACACTGCATCTTCACTTTTTGCATTCAGGAGATTCTGGATATATTGCGGGTGATAACCGGATTCAGGCGTGGCGACGAAACGTGTGCCCATGCGCACCGCGCCGGCGCCGGCAGCCAGCGCGGCGGCGATCCCGGACGCGTTGGCAATGCCCCCTGCGGCAATAACCGGGGTCTGCACTTGTTCCAGGACATTTTCCAGTATGGGCAACAGGGAAACCGTGCCTCTGACGTGCCCCCCGGCCTCGAATCCTTGCACGATGACAAAATCACACCTGGCCTCAACAGCCGATACGGCTTCATCAACACCGCCGACCTGCCAAGCAGCCAGCGCCTTGCCTGCATGGACCTGTTTAACCAGATCACTATCCGGGTCTCCATAGAAAAACTCCACAACACGGCAGCGCCGGGCGGCTATGTCAATGACGCTCCTGTCCTCCAGGAACGGAATAAGAAAATTGATACCCAGACATCCTGGAGAAACGTCGCCAATTTCGTCCAGCGTGGTTTCCAGGGTCGCCGGAGACAATAACGTGCCGCTCAGCATACCCAAAGCGCCAGCCCTGGCGACAGCAGCCCCCAACGCCGGTGATGCCGTACCCATGCCCGCGTTCTGGATAGGATGTCGGCAGCCGACCAGTTCAGTGAATGCTGTGGTTATTGTCAATAGTGACCGCCTGCCTCATACTATGAGTCTGTGCGTTCTTTCATAGTGTTAATCACACTTGATCGTATTTTATTCGAGCCTGTTGTCAACAAATATGGCCGTTGCAAATGACAACGCTCATCTTACCGGATACGGATTGCACCCGGTATCCGACCGAAAGGAAGTGGAATTTGGTATTGCATTGCCTGAATCCCAGGACTATACTCGACATAAATATGTGTTCTTAGGGAGAGAATTTTGACCATGTTCAAAATAAGACAACATTCCAGAGAGGAAGTATCCGAGTTTCTCGAGGATGCTGCGATAAGATTCTTTCAGGACCCCAATGTCCAGGAAATTCTGAGATCTGAACCTGAAACCAGCAAAATGCTTGATGAAGCACTCAAGCGGCAACAAACGGCAACTACGATTTTGCAAAAACCGTTCTGACTTCAGGAATTGGCGGTGCGGTAATTGGCGGTATTGCGACTTATTATTTTCAACGCTGTGATAAGTGAAAGAGACTGTGGGATGTGAGTACTGCAGCCTAATCCGGTACACAGTTGTTCCTCATGGAATACCTGAAAATCACTCAATCACCACCAGCAAATCGCCGTTGTCCACCACGTGGTTGGCGCTCACGACTACTCGTTTGATGATGCCGCTTTTCCCTGCGGGGATGGAGGATTGCATTTTCATGGCCTCCAGCACTACCACTGTATCGCCCTGCCGGACGCGTTCCCCGGCTGATACCTCTACGGCTACTACCAGTCCCGGCATAGGCGCGGCGAGTTGGCCGGGATCGGCGGGGTCGGCTTTTTCGTTCTGGTGGACTTCGTGGCTGAGGCTGTTGTCCCTGACGATAACGGTCTGGGGTTGGCCGTTCAGCTCGAAGAATACCCGGCGCATGCCCTCTTCGTCCGGCTCGGAGGTGGCCAGGTAATGCACTATCGCCTGCCGGTGGCCTTCAAAGGATAAAACCGTCTCCTCGCCGATCGCCAGTCCGTAGAAGAAAACATGGGTGGGCAACAGGCTGACCGCGGCGTATTTGCGTTTCATTTCGACATAGTCGAGAAACACGTTCGGGTACATCAGGTAGGACGCCAGGTCAAAATCGGACACCTCTTCCTTGAGTTGGGCCTTGAGGTTGTCCCTGGCCAGTTCCAGGTCAACCGGCGCCAGTGACGCGCCGGGGCGGCCTTGTAGCGGCGCTTTACCGTTCAGTACCTTGGCCTGCAACGCCGGTGGAAACCCGCCCACGGGTTGTCCCATTTCGCCGTGAAAAAACTGGATGACCGATTCGGGAAAGGCAATTTCCTGGTCGGGATCGAGGATGTCCTGTTGCGTCAGCCCGGCCGTCACCATGGCCAGGGCCATGTCGCCCACTACCTTGGAGGTCGGCGTGACCTTGATGATATCCCCGAACAGCTCGTTCACGTCCGCGTAAGCCCGGGCGATTTCCGGCCAGCGCCGGTCGATGCCCAGGGAGCGCGCCTGTTCGCGCAGGTTGGTGTACTGGCCGCCCGGCATTTCATGCACGTAAACTTCCGAGGCGCCCGCGCGTATCTCCGGTTCAAATGCACAGTATTGTTCCCTCACTTCTTCCCAGTACCGGCTGATCACCTGGATGGCCTCCGTGTCCAGGTGCGTGCTGCGGTCGGTATGTTCCAGGGCCGCAACGATCGCGCCCAAGTTCGGCTGCGAGGTCAGGCCGCTCATGCTGTCGATGGCGGCATCGACAATATCCGCGCCCGCTTCCACCGCGGCCAGCACGGTGCCCGCGGAGATGCCGCTGGTATCATGGGTATGCAGGTGGATGGGCAGGTCAATCTCCTGTTTCAACGCGGTGATCAGCAACCGCGCCGCGCCCGGCTTCAGCAGGCCGGCCATGTCTTTTATGCCCAGGATATGCGCGCCCATGTCGCGGTATTTGCCGGCCAGGTCCAGGTAGTAATCCAGTGTGTATTTCTGTTTGCCCGGATCCAGTATGTCACCCGTATAACAGATTGCCGTCTCGATGACTTTCCCGGTTTCCCCGACCGCATCCACGGCCACCTGCATATTTTCCGGCCAGTTCAGGCTGTCGAAGATCCTGAATACGTCGACACCGGCCGCGGCAGCCTGCTTGACAAAATACCTGACCACGTTATCCGGATAATTGGTGTAGCCCACCGCGTTGGAAGCGCGCAGCAGCATCTGCTGCATGATGTTGGGCATGGCCGTGCTCAAGTCGAATAACCGCTGCCACGGGTCTTCATGCAAAAACCTGAGCGCCACGTCGAAGGTGGCGCCGCCCCAGGACTCGACGGAAAACAGCCCGGACATGTTATGCGCGTAATACGGCGCGATCGCGACCAGGTCCTTGCTCCTGAGCCGGGTCGCCAGCAGCGACTGGTGTGCGTCACGAAACGTGGTGTCCGTAACCAGCGGTTGGGGCTGTTCCCGGATCCAGTCCATCAGGCCGCTCGGTCCTGTTTCGTCGAACACTGCCTTGGGTCCGTTTACAGGTGGTTTCCCCACGCATACCGGCGCCGCGGGCTCACGTAACGAGGCCGGGACAGGCCGGTCCTGCACGTCCTTGTTGCCGTTCACGATCACGTCGGCAATAAAACGGAGCAAGCGCTCAATCTGGCTTTGCCGCCTGCCGAATTCAAACAACTCGGTCGTCTCGTCGATGAAACGGGTATTGTAAGCGCCGGACTGGAAGCCGGAGTGGTCCAGAAGTTGTAATAAAAACGGCAGGTTGGTGGCCACCCCGCGCACGCGGAATTCCAGCAGGGCGCGCCGCATTCGGTTGATGCTCTCTTCGCCATCGCCCCCGCGGGAGGTGACTTTTACCAGCAAGCTGTCGTAGGCGCGGGAGATCCAGGCGCCGGAATAGGCCGCGCCGCCGTCGAGTCGAATGCCGGGTCCCGCGGGACTCCGGTAGGCGATGATATTGCCGTAATCCGGGATAAAGTTGTTGTTCGGGTCCTCGGCGGTGACGCGGCATTGCAGCGCGGTGCCGATGACCCGGATATCGGACTGCGGCGGGATGACCGCGCCGGCCTGGCCGATTTTTTCTCCCTGCGCGATCCTGATTTGCGCCTTGACGATATCAATGCCCGTGATCTCTTCGGTAACCGTGTGCTCGACCTGTACCCTGGGATTGACCTCAATGAAATAAAAGGCCTCAGCCGCCTTGTCGTACAGGAACTCCACGGTTGCCGCATTGTCCACGCCCGCCTTGCGGGCCAGTTTCACCGCCGCCCGGCAGATCTCCTCGCGTTTGTCCGGCGCCAGGTGAATGGCCGGGGCGCGCTCGATCACCTTTTGATGGCGGCGTTGCAGTGAGCAGTCACGCTCATATAAATGCACGATGTTGCCATGATGATCGCCCAGGATCTGCACTTCGATGTGCAGCGCATCCTCTACCAGCTTTTCAAAAAACACCTCGTCGTTGCCGAACGCGGTGTTTGCTTCCTGGCGCGCACGCGTGACCACGTCGTGCATACCGTTACCGGCCCTGATCACCCGCATCCCGCGCCCGCCCCCGCCCCAACTGGCCTTCAGCATCAGCGGGAAACCGATCGACCCGGCAATGCGTTCCGTCTCCCCCTCATCGTCCGGCAACGGGCCCGACGCCGGCATCACGGCAATCCCGGCCCTGTCAGCCAGTTCCCGTGCCTGTACCTTGTTGCCCAGGCCCCGCAACACTGCGGGCCGCGGGCCGATAAAATTGATGCCCTGCCGTTCACACTGTTCGGCAAAATCGGCATTTTCGGATAAAAAACCGTAACCGGGATGCAGCGCATCACATTCGGCTTCAACGGCCACGCGCAGTATATCGGCGCCGTCCAGGTACGCCTCAACAGGCCCCACCCCTATGCCGATCTGGTAAGACTGATCCGGCTTGAACCGGTGCAGGGCCAGACGGTCTTCCTCGGAGAAGATGCCCACCGTGGCGATGCCCATCTCCTGTGCGGCGCGCACCACCCGCACTGCGATCTCCCCCCGGTTGGCGACAAGTATGCGTTTGATTGTGTTTCCGGAATTACGCAAGACAAACATCCACGGCAAAAAAGGATGTCTATCTTATCGCAGTATCAGGTCAAAGCAATAAGGAATGGTTGTCCCACCCAAAATTCAGGCCTTACTACTATAAATTCCTCTATATTCGTCACGCAGTAGAGCATATTCAATACAGTTGATCAAAAACCGTTTGGCATCCTGCCAGCTTATGTTTCGATCAGTGGGTAATTTCCCAAGGAAGACTCTACCGTTTCGCAGCAGATGTGGCGCCTTTGCTCCGACATACTCAAGGACGAGATTTCGCTTTACACTGCCCAATTTTCCTGCTGTGAGCCTCCCGTTATGCCAAATCAATGCATGTTGTCCGTTTTTTTCAACAAATTTATCCATATCCAACTGCAAAGAGTGATGTGGTTGTTTTTCATAATCGTCAATTGCAATATTCAACTGTGTATTCCCCCTTCGATTTCCCCATGTTGGATCGTTTTTTCGTGACATGGTGCCGGTAATTGAAAAACTGACAATCTGGTCGTCTCCATCCTTATCCTTAATGATGAAACTTCGATAATGGCTCGTATATCCTCCACCAGCAGCATTTCCAAAACTGGAATAACGCAACGCTAAATCTTCACTAATAGTAATGTTCCTATTTTTGATTGGTAGTTTTGGAGATTTATTTTTATCGCGTAGTAAGCCCACCAGATTGGCGAAAAAAGGCAAATTTTCATCAGGGCTGTCCACGCCAAAACAACCATAGTCACGATGTCCTTTTTTGCCTGTCCCAAAATCAAACCTCCCATCCCTTATTGCATTGGATATGTCCTTGTGCTCTGGGCGTTTCCATGGTTTTTGCTTTTGCCTCCTATAGTCATAGTCCCTGATTTTCATCATCTCTTTGTAAGTTAAAATTCCTTTTGCATTGTGCCATTCTTCATTTTCTCGAATGACTATTTCAGACTCGACGCCATTAGTCAGAATAACTATTCTGGTTCCAGAACAATCGGCATAAGTCTTTGCTTGTTCAAAAACACTTTGTGTCAATGGTGTTTCTGGTTTCTTACATTCAACAACAAAAAGTG
This sequence comes from Gammaproteobacteria bacterium, assembly GCA_965116585.1. Taxonomy (GTDB): domain Bacteria; phylum Pseudomonadota; class Gammaproteobacteria; order Eutrophobiales; family Eutrophobiaceae; genus JAAXHV01. The sequence continues at coordinate 1,539,957 of OZ220714.1, forward strand.
GTTTTTCTTGCGTGACAAGACCAACAATATCAGCGCGCCCCCTCGCCCCTCTCTTGTAATGAGACATTGCATCTTCGACACGTAACATTGTTTCTGGCACGCCAACTTTTTCCTGCAAAAAAACGATAAATTCTTGCCGTACTTTCTCTTCTTCAGTAACGTGCACAAACATCTTGCGGACTGCACACAAGTAAACATCTTCTCCACCACGCTTATATCGCCTTGGATCCTTCAGCAATTGAAATGCTAAATTCTTTATTGGCTTTTTCTTTTTTATTGATAGTTGCTTCAAGTCATTTCCATACTGATGTAGTTAACAGTGTAATCCTTGCTCGAACCCTGTGGAGGAATGTCAGGGATAGTCTCTGGTGGTATAACTGGCCCAATCAGGTCATGACGGGTGCTGAGACCATAAGCAACGGCTAATCGATAGAAGCCTCTCGGCGCCAACTCCTTAGCCTCAAGGTTCTCCGGCTTCGGAAGATCAATAAAATCCAAGTCAGCTTTTGGTATTGTATGTTTTCCCGCTAATTTGAGAGATTCCTCATAAAGTCCGATTTTGCATCCTCCCCCGCATAATAAAACCGGCAGGCTATTCTCCCAGACTTCTGCCAAAGGATTCCGTCGAGTTTTCGTTTCGTGTAGGACAGCACTGATCAACTTGGTGCATCGGCTACGGAAATTGCTCTCGATCTTTCCGAGTCCCCCGTCATCAATAGGGATAGGCTTATAGGCTTCCAAAGGCGGCAGTGGCGAAACCCCGTCATTGATCGCCAGGATTTTGTTCAACTGTTCTTTTACATAGGCTTCCACATCGATTACACGCTGACGGTGAAGGGAATAACCCGCATATCTCACCAACCCTACCATACAGCGACAAACAGGCTATCCGACATTGATTCATACACTGCATAGGGTCGGCAGGACAGGTCACCACACAAACAGGTGAAGCACATGGCCTGTTTGTCGTAAAAATCGGGTGATATAGCGGCTTTTCCCTGCCCAGGCGGGTGTGAAGCGTTGCTTGGGCCAAGAGCGGCCGTTCACGGCGGGACAGCCGTGTTGGTCAGGGAACAGGTGCGGGCCGGCAGATCAGCCGGGCGGGTCGGGCACGGGGCGCTCTCGCAGTCGTCTGAGCACGGCGGCGAAGGTGGCCTGGTGCGGATAGCCGGAGGCGAAGGCCAGCCAGACCCGGCGGGCGCTGATGCGCACCACGGCGGCCAGTTTGAGGATACGGGTACGGATGGTGGTGCATTGCGCCCGGGCCCAGCGGGTGCCAGCCAGTCCCAGGCGGCGCAGGCCGTGCATCAGCAAGTAGGCAAACGAAGACAGGTACAGGCGTAACTGGTTGGCGCGCAACGTGGCCGTGCTGGTGCGGTCGGCAAACAGGCCCAGTTGCTGCTCCTTGATGCGGTTCTCCATCTCGCCACGAATACAGTATAGCGCCTCATACAACACCTGGGCGCCGGCTATCTTACGGTCCAGGTTCGTCACCACGAAGCGCGGGTTGGCGCCCTTGGCCAGGTGCTCGGCTTTTCCCACCACCCGGCGCGTGCGCGACCAGCTCTTCCGGGTGCGATAACGTAACTCACGAAAGCGCCGTGAGGCCCGGCCCGTCTGCAGGTAACGCCGGTGCGACTTGCGCAACGCCTTGGCCAGCTGTTTCTCCAGCCGGGCATTCTTCGCCAGACCCAGCAGGTAACCCACGTCATGGGCCTCACACCAGGCCATGAGGTCTTCCCGGCAAAACCCCGAATCCCCCCGTACCCTCACCGGCACCGTCGGCCAACGCTGCCGTATCTGCCCGACAAGCCGGGCCAACTCCTCCACGCTCCCCGCCGCCGCATCCTGGTTGGCCGGACGCAACCGGGCGCACAGCAGGTGCTCCCCGCAGAAGATATACAGCGGCAGGTAACAGTAGGACTTGTAGTAACCGTGAAAGAACCGTCCCTCCTGCTGACCGTGTAACGGGTCGTCGGTGGCATCGAGGTCCAGCCACACCACCGACGGCGCCTGCCGGTGTGACTCCAGAAACACGTCCACCAGCAACCGGTCCAGCCCCGCCGGGTCCGCCACCACCTTCTGGTAGCGATGACCCGCCGCCTGCGCCGGCACCCCCAACTCCAGCCGGTTCAAGGTGCTCGACCCCGCCAGCGGATAGCCCCGGTCACGGGCCCGACGACGGTTATCCCCTGTCAGGTCCGCCTTCCCTACCAGTAACGCCAGCAGACTGTCACGGCGCAACGTATCATGGTCATTGATATCCTCATAGCCCAATGCCAACCCATAAATCCGTTGCGCCAACAAGGACCCCACCGGGTGCTCCACCTTCCCCGACTGGCGGTAATCCGTAAAACACCCGGCCAGCCGGGAGAATACATCCAGGCGCTGCTCCACCTCACGCAGCAGCAGCCCGCCCCCGTCCGAGGTGAGCCGGCCGCCGTCAAACCGACCCGTGACCCGGCGCCGACCAAAGGCTTGAAATTCAAGTTGGGTTGCCGTACACTCTGTAGGCATGGGGTCTCTCCTCCGTTTTGATGTAACTTATTGATAATAGTCACATTATAAGCGAAGTTGAGACCCTTTTACAATGGTTTGTGAGATATGCGGGATAGGCGCCAAGTTGTTTAACTTCAGTTGTCAACAGAGCATACTGGTCTTCATCGTTTTTCGCATGAAGTATGAACATTGCGACATCCAGGGTACCTGCCCCCACATCAACCAACAAATGGGTTCCTTCACGTCGCAGATTTGAGCGGGCATAACCAACACTCTCAGCAATGACCTCTGGTACGGCCTGGGCATACTCAGGATGCATTTCCCCATCAGTATACTGTTCAGGTTGTTGAATATCCCAACGGCTGTTTTCTATTGCTTCTTGCACACCCTTAATTGTCACAGGCATCTGTTCAGCCATAGTTCGCCAGGCGGCAAGAGCAATTACGCGAAATGTCTCGCATTGCTGTTTATCATCATAGCTTCGCGAAGGCATGCCGATATTTAACTGCCAAATGAAATAGGTGTTGCGATAAACATTTTTATGCGTATTCAGAAACCAGCTAACCACTTCACGGAGAACCAATGCCAGATAACCCGTACAAACATCCAGTGCCGTAGCCTCGGTAGCTGATTCTTTATCTGAAAGCACAATCTGTTCAGCGCTACCCAGCAGGTTGATTTTCAAGTCGGTTAGAGCAGCGTCTCCACCCTCAAGACTCATACGCCCATCTTTTTCCGCGAAAACTCGAGTTGGAATAAGGTAAGGATGTCCGTCGTAGGCAAGTTTGCCGAATGGCACAGCATATGCCTTTTGTATGCTGTGGTCCCTGATGATTACCTTGGTACATGCGGTTCCGAAATCCAGTCCTATGACGATCTCTCTCTCATCTTTTTTTGAAGCAGTAAGTTGTGTGCCTTTTATCGTACGCTGTTGTGTTTGAATCTTTGGTGCTACAGTCTTTCGTATTCGGGAAGATTCCTGCACAAACTGGTTATTTCCTGAAATATCTTTTCTTGGATTCCGCTGGAATCCACAACGGGAACAAGCATTCAACACGTGTTTGCGTTCGCTGCAAACCGGACAGTACTCATAGCTACTCGTCATCATTCATAATCCCCGTTTTTTCTATGGGTGTTCATTGGACATTTATAAGCCCCACGCAAAGCTCCTGCCTGTTATGTTTGAGTTCGCGCCGCATTGCTATCTCGGCCAGACGTTGCTGCATCGTCTCATCGAGTTTGGCAATCTGGCCCTCGACGGCAGGAATAAGTCGTTCTCTGCCAAGCACACGATGTTTGTCTAATACTTCTTCCAGCCGGTTCTTCTGACGTTTCCAATGACGCCTGAGTGATTGTTCCTGCACGTCGGCGTGGTCATTATTTTCAAAATCGATCTCCTCAATATAGGTTTCATATCGGTCCAATGCTTTATCTATACACTCTACAACAATTCCAGCAGCCACTGACATGTCAGTAATGTTCGCTGCTGCTAACCAATCTTTCCCTTTTCGGGCTGAGGTCGTGAGGAGGTGCTCTGCCACGTCATCAGAAAAAAACCCCTTTTTATCGTCGATGGGCCTGACCGAGTAACTCAACCGTTCAATATCACGAAGTCCGTGAATCGACCACCTGTCAACAGAAAACACGTAAACCCCCGCATCTATTTTCGGCACGAGCTCACGGGCCAGGCTTACACTGATTACCGGATAATATCCACTGTCTGCTAGTTTCAAGCGTTGACTTACAAACCTGACAAGAGGGTGAAATTGCGTAATATATTCTATTCTCTGGAACGCATCATCCCTTCCCATGGGTCTGTTCCGAAATAGACAACGCACCCCATTCGGACTCCACGTGCTGAGCCTTGTCTGATTGAGTAATTTATGGTCTTTAAGGAAACGCCCCAAATCACTACGAGCATCCGGAGAGAGTTTGATATCAAATATCAAATCATTTGCCTTGAGTTGTCTGAACTCACAACCGGAATATTCGCGCGAGAAAAAGTCATGCACATAATTCCAAAGGTCTTCTCCAGTGACCCAGCGACTTAGCTCACGCGCTGCTCGCACCTGATTGAGAATATAGTCACCGTGGGCAATCAGGTTGCCGGCCTCTTGCTCAAGGTGTTCTTCTTGGCGTCGGTTTTTCTCGACTGCAATGGCAGTTTGTTCAATTTGTGCTTCTTCCTGTTGGGGGCTGAGACGGCCCCTCAAGAGGTCCATTGTCAGGCTACGAATTTTCTCTCCAAGAACGGCTTCCAAACCGCCTAATGCCCGCTCAAAAATGTCCAAGCGCAGATAAAGCCTGTTATAAATGCGCGAGTCAATCGTATCTTTGTAGAACAGATTCCATATCGTGATCTTGGGTGATGTTTGACCGAGACGATCAATACGCCCGATGCGTTGCTCTATTTTCATGGGGTTCCATGGCAAGTCATAGTTGACGACTACACGTGCAAATTGCAGATCTACACCCTCGCTTGCTACTTCTGATGACAAGAGAATGCTGGGGCCAGCAGTATCTTTGAAGCGATGAATAATTTCATGTTTATTAATGTTGCCCCCGCCGGTGAGTGTAATGCAATCAATACCCTCTGCAGTCAGTCGTTCATTCAGGTAGTAAAGTGTTGGCCGGAAATAAGCGAAAAGAACGACCTTGTCTTTTGGAAACTCTGCCAAATAACGTTTAAGCATGCGGCTCAGGGTTATGTATTTTGAATCATTTTTTTTCAACTCATCGTAATCACCAAGCTCGTGGGCACGGCTGACGAGTTCTCCTACAAGTGGCCCGAGCGCATCAGGTGCCGGAATCTCATCAGATCCTAAATCTTCATACAAAACATCCATATCCGGTAGCTGACGTTTCTGCCATTCTCGAAGAGCCGCTGGCATGGAACTTGCCATTTGCCTCTGTGGCATCACCAGCAAAAATCCTTCGTGAGCCATACGCTTTTCGCAATATCTCCTGACAAGGCCCGTGACTTCGTTATAAAACTGCTTTTCAGGTGGTGTCAGAGCAACTTCTTGTGGAACGGCTTCTCTCATTACCCGCCATTCTTGCACCTCTCTCTTTCGTGTCCGTGAGACCACTCTCCCTAATAAGTTAATTTTTTCCAACTTGTCAGCGAACTCTATACGGCGGGCTTCATTCATGAGATCCAGATCAGATGGAGGATTTGTTAGCAGGCTATTTAATTGACGGTTAGAAGCCAGTAGTCGGTGGTTCTGTGCATTCTCTAAAAGGTTGACTAATTCTTTTGCTTGCACTCCGCTTCCCAACACCTTTTCTCGTGCAGTTATAAGTGGTTCATTTGCCTCCAGAATAAAATCGAATACCTTTGGCTGATTAAACGTATCCTCGTCTACAAGATTAAGTAGTTGATAAAGATCATGACTCCGCAGGTGAATCGGTGTCGCTGAAAGAAGAACGACGCGGTTGGCAACATCCCGCAGAAGCCTGCCAAGCTTTGCTGTCATTGTTTCAGGATTCCGCAGGTAATGTGCTTCATCGACAATCAATAAATCAAGTAATGGATGGTCGGTTACGCTATCTTGAAGAAAACGGGCAAGATCGGAAGCAGCTCCTAACACTGGCGGTTCAGCATCCCAACCATGACGTGGACGTAAGCCTTGCATGCTACCAATCAAAGCAAATTCAAAACGCTGATTATTCCGGAATTCGATAAATCGTTTTTTTATATCAGTCGCATTGACTATTTCAGCCTCAATACCAAATCTGGTTAACAGTTCCTCTTGCCACTTCTCCTGTAACATAGCCGGACAAAGTATCAGCAAGCGTCGAGCGTCCACCCGGCTGCGTTGTTCAGTCCAGATGAGGCCGGCTTCTATGGTTTTACCGAGACCCACTTCATCAGCAATTACGATACCCTTGCCAGGGGACTCGAGAAAATTGATTACAGGCTTGAATTGATACGCATAAAAGTCGGTATTGGTTGTTTCCATACTATAGATAAGATTCGCCAATCTGCCATTTAGCTGGATGTGGGTGAGAAGCCCTCGTAAATCCCGTGCTCTGCCAAACTTCCCTTGTTTAACTAAATCGACCGGGTCTTCAGTCTCGTCTGGAATTATTTCAAGTTGTGCTTCAAGAATGAAATCCGGCCCTTCTGGGAATATCACTTGCCAGTAGGACCGTCGCACTCTTTCACGCTTCTTCCCGGTAATTACACCACAACGCCCAGGATCTGCCTTGATTCTGACGCGTGATCCTGGAACCATTTCGGGGTTTGAATTCAACTAAACAGACCCCACTAAAGGAATGTCACGGCAACTTCCCGGAAGGATTGGTGCGCTCCGTAGTAAACGCTTCCTGCCATTCTCCCAGGCGTTCCTCGAAGTCTTCCCACTCGCCCAGTTCGGTCTTGTTGCGGTACATGGCAAACGGGCGCAGGTTTTCGTAGTAAAACCGTACTTGCTCGTCCGTGCGGAACTTTTCCGCTGCATAGCGGTTCCAGTGCACCACCTGCTGCAAGGGTCGGCGGTATCTTGAGGAAACGTCCTTGGCGGGATAACCGATGGGAATGGTGCCGTAGGCCCGCAGGAACGGGGGATAGCCCAGCAGTTCGCTCAACTCATCGTTGGTCTGTTGCTCGCCGCCACCCGACAGCCAGGCCGAGGTCAGGCCGTTGGCAGTGACCGCCAGTTGTATGTTCTGGATCGCCGCGCCGATGGAGCAGTAGAAGATATTCTCGTTGTTCTGCTGGTAATCCGCCTCGCTTTCCGGGGTCGCGCCATGGGGGAAATTGACGTTCCAGCGCCGGTCTCCCAGCACGATGAAAATGGCCACCGTATTGTTCAGATAACTCTTATAGACGGAAGGAAACCCTTTTGCGTATCGCTTCAACCGGTCCGCCTGCCTGATGAACACCTCCACGACCCGGTCCCGCATCGCCGGGTCTTCCACCACGATGAAGTCCCAGGGCTGCACGTTGGCCCCGCTCGGCGCCCAGCGCCCGGCCTCGGCGATACGCTCCAGCACCTCCCGGGAGATGGAACGCCCTTTCTCGAAGCGGCGCACGCTGCGCCGTTTGCGGATGATGTCGATAAATGTCTCGTAGTCTGGGTGCTTCAAGTCATGTTCTGTCATGTTCCATTGCTACCTGTTCAAAATTCCGGAAAAAGCCGTATCAGTAGAGTTTAAACTCATAATCCGGTTCATCGATAAGCGCCAGTTCCCTGCCAGCCAGCTTGACCGCCAAGTCATCCTGCAGGTCTGTTGCGTGTTCCAGCATCAGGTTGAGCTGTTGCCGGAGTTGTTCCCGGTAGTCTGGCTGGTAATACAGGTTTTCCAACTCCCCCGGATCGTTGTCCAGGTCGAACAAGGCATTGCTGCGCGCCCTGGGATCAGCCGTGAAGTCCCGCAATACCAGTTTCCATCCTTCCGAACGCAGCGCGCGCTCGTCATACCAGGAGTTGTCGATGGCAGCCTCCGGGACGTTCTGCATGAATACCGGAGTCGGCCAGTTGTCCGCGCCGGATACTACGTCACTAATCAGGTCCCTGCCGTGAAACGGCGACCCTTCGCGCCCGGTGATGATCTCCATGATGCGGCTTTTCGTGTTGATGCCAGCGGCGCCGAGTATGGTCGGCGCGAGGTCAACCAGATTGACCCCCGACCCCCAGGTGACACCCTGCGGCAGGCCCTCGGGCCAGTGCATGATCATGGGTATGCGCGCCGCCTCATCGTAGGCGATGCCCATGCCCCGGTAGGACCCCGGCCGTTCCTGAAATGAACCGCCATGGTCGGTGGACACGATGAGCAGTGTGGTATCCAGAAGCCCCTGTTCCTCCAGGGCGGCGACGATACGACCCACGTTGTGATCCAGGCTGGTTACGGACGCATAGTAATTTTTGTGATCGATCTCCCTGTCCCGGTACATTTCGGCATATTTACGCGGCGGCTGGAACGGGGCGTGAGGTGTGTAATAGGACTGGTAGAGGAAAAACGGCCGGTCAGTGTTGTCCTGGATAAAGCGAATGCCCTCGTTAGTTTGAATATCTTCGCGGTACGCGGACTCGTCGGGCGCGCCCACCCAGTGCGGCATGAGCGAATTATAGGACTTGAACAGGTCGAAAAACCCGGGGTTGCCCGCGCCCAGGTGCCATTTGCCGATATGGGCGGTGGCATAGCCCGAATTGGTCAGGTATTTCACGAAGTTGATCGCCAGGTTGAAGCGCGCGTCAGCAAACGGATCGGCAATCGGGTCGTGGTACATGGTAGGCAGATTGCCGGTGATGCCGGGTTCGTACATGGTCTTGCGCACCCCGTGGGCATGGGGGTAGAGCCCGGTCAGGATCGACGCCCGCGCCGGGCTGCACAGGGTGGCGGGCGTATAGGCATTGTCAAACCTGACGCCGCGTTCGGCCAGCCCGTCAATATTGGGTGTTGAGACGTCTTTATCCGAGTACACACCCAGCGCATCGGTCCGGGCCCAGTCCAGCAGGACCAGAACGATATTGGGCGGGCGCTGCTGGTTATCTTCGTAAATTGGATGAAGTGGAACTTCCTGCGTCCGGGCCGCAAGGATGCCTGTCAGCAGAAACGCGGCGACACCCGCCAGGGAAAGACAGATGGCGCCCGTTAGGATATTCTTACGTCTCATGGACACAGTACCTCACGTAAACCACGAATTGATAATCAAAGGTACTCGCTGCACTTGAATGGGTCAACATGTTTGATCACGGTTTACCGCTTAAACGCAGCATTTAACAAAGCAGCGATTAAGACTTAAAAAATCTCAACCATTGCATTACCTCGCTTTGTTATTTAAACTTAGTCCATTAAAGTTTAATAACGTTCCTGGCTATTCAGCAACTTTTAATAAGAGACACCCTTATGCAGCGCAAGGAAACAGGTCGATATGAAACCATAAGTATCGCGGGCGAACGTGTCCGTGCCTTTGTGCCGGCGCCATTGCCGCCTGAACCCGTCCTGACGTTGGATGGCCCATTTCAGCGGTTGCTTGAAACGGTGATACTTGCATTAGGCCGCCTCGACGGAATAACGACACTGCTGCCGGACAAAACACTGTTTTTATACTCTTATATACGTAAGGAAGCAGTGCTTTCCTCCCAGATCGAGGGAACACAGTCATCTTTTTCTGACCTGTTACTATTTGAGATCAACGAAGCGCCCGGAGCGCCACTCGAGGATGTGCTTGAAGTTTCGAACTACGTAGCAGCGCTGGAACATGGCCTACGCCGCTTGAAGGAGGGCTTTCCATTATCCAACCGGCTAATTCGAGAGATTCACGGAGTACTTTTATCCAGTGGGCGCGGCAGTACAAAAGATCCCGGGGAATTTCGCCGTTCGCAGAACTGGATCGGTGGTTCCAGACCAGGTAATGCTGTTTTCGTGCCGCCGCCGCCGAGCGCGGTACCCGACTGCATGTCCGCATTGGAACATTTTCTTCATACTGAAAATGACGGATTATCGACACTGCTTCGGGCCGGACTTGCCCACGTGCAGTTTGAAACCATACACCCCTTTCTTGACGGCAACGGGCGCGTGGGACGCTTGCTCGTGACACTCCTGTTATGTCATGCCGGAACATTAAGCGAACCCCTTTTGTACCTGAGTCTCTATCTCAAGCAACACAGGAATGAATACTACCGGCAATTGAACCAGGTCCGTCAAACCGGCGATTGGGAGACCTGGCTGAGCTTCTTTCTGGAGGGGGTGAAACAGACTGCTGAGGGCGCGGTCAGCACGGCCCAACGCGTATCCCGGATGTTTCAGGATGACCGCACTCGTATTGAAACCATCGGACGCCGCGCCGGGTCAGCCTTGCGTCTATACGAGGCGCTTAAAACGAACCCCATACTGAGGCTGTCGGCGGCCAAACATCTTTCCGGACTTTCTTTTCCCACCACTTCCTCCGCCATGGAAGCACTTGTCCGGCTGGGAATCGCACGGGAGACCACCGGAAAGCGCCGTGATCGGCTGTTCGTGTACGACCAGTATCTTTCCATTTTCAACGAAGGCACGGAGGTGACGTAATATTTGACATTACACCACTCTTCTGCCAATCTTGGAGAAGGTTTACATTAATTTGAAGACCGTGTTGTTTGTGGTTGGAAATACTACTTCAGCAACAAGGTATCACAATGATAAATATCGAGACCTCTCTTCCCGGAATCAGGAGCTGGATATTTATTTCCCTGCTGTTTCCTGCTCTCACAATTTCCGACGATTCCCTGGTAATTTCACAGGGACAAAAATTATACGAAACCAACTGCATATTCTGTCACCAGGCGGACGCCATAGGTAAGGCGGGTTTCGCGCCGTCTCTGACAAACCCTGAATTCCTGGCCAGCGTGTCGGATGAGTTCCTGCTCGGGACAATTCGTGATGGGCGCATGGGTACTGGCATGCCGCCATTCACGCATTTGGGAGAGGAAGGGATCCGGGCTATAGGCGCATATCTCAGGGCTCATTCGGAATTGCCTGATCAAGCCGCCGAGATCGACAGCCAGCATGCAGCCGCGGGAGACCCCGGAATAGGGAAGGCCCTGTTCGACGGTATTTGCCTCTCCTGTCATGGCTCCAATGGCGACGGCTATATCGCCGGCGGTACCGGCACTGCAATCGGCAAGGCCGGTTTTCTCAACATGGCATCCGATGGATTTATCCGTAACACCATAAAGTACGGCCGTTCCAACACACGTATGCGCGGATTCTCAGGGCCCGCAGGGTTGGCAGACCTCACCGATGAGGAAATCGACCATATCATCGTTTATCTGCGTGAACTGGGAAAACAGAATCAATAGGTTCCAAAATCAACAGGTTAATATTATGAAACGTTTCAAAACCAGCCGTAGGGAATTCCTGACGAGTGGCGCGTTTATCACCGGCTCTGCTGCGGGCGCAAGCCTGTTCGTCGGCAACAACCCGGAACTGGAGGCGGCGCCTGCTTCTGCCGCTTCCGCCACACGCGGCACCGCGCTGGCGCAATGTCCTTATTGCGGCGTCGGTTGCGGCACGATCATACAGACGGAAAACGGCAAGATTGTCTCCATGCGCCCGGACAAGGATCATCCGACAAATTACGGCTTGCAGTGCATCAAGGGGCTGACGGCCGCAGAACCCATGTATATCGACCGCATGGAAGGCGACCCCTACGTGCGCAAGGATGTCTGGCAGGAATGGAGCAAGCCCGGCCATGGAGATCTGGACTACATCAGCAAGACCAAAGGCTCTTTCGATGAGGAGCATTTCGTGCGCGTTCCCTATGAGCAGGCATCGGAGATGACGGCGCACAAGATCGCAAATTTTGCCAAAAAATACACCGGAAACTCCATCGCCCTGTACGGCTCCGGACAATTGACGATGGAGGGCCAGTACCTCGAAAACCTGTTTATGAAGGGTGTGCTCGGCTCCAATACCATTGAAGCGAATGCCAGGATGTGCATGACCTCGGCGGTAACCGGCTATTTTGCTTCGCTCGGGTCGGATACGCCGCCGCTGGCTTACGAGGATATCGAACTCAGCGACATGATCATGCACTTCGGGCACAACGCCCGTGAATCGCATCCGATTATCTTCTGGCGCGCGGCAGATCACAAAAAGAAAACGGATATCCCGACGGTCGTGGTGGACCCCCGCCGTACCGGCACAACCATGGGCTACGAGGATATCAACCCCGACAACAGTGTGCATGTTCCGGTTCTCAACGGCGATATCAGTTTTTTGAATGCGCTTGCCCACGTGCTGATTACGGAACACGATGACGTCATCGATTGGGAGTTCGTGAAAGAGCATGCGACCGGCTGGCAGGAATACGTCGGCGGCATCATGAAGGATTACAGTCCGGAACAGGTACAGGACCGCATGGGATCGGACGAAGTCACGCCGGAACTGATACGCCGCGTGGCTAGCATGTTCGCGGATGCCACGCGCAAGCGTCTCGAGCGCGGCAAGAAAACACATACGGCCGGTTATGGCGGCGTAATCATCATGTGGGGAATTGGTTATAACCAGCATATCCACGGCCAGCATAACGTCATCTCCATCATCAACCTGCTGGCATTGACAGGCAACCTGGCGAAACCGGGTTGCGGGCCGTTTTCGATGACGGGCCAGCCGAACGCGATGGGGGAACGCTTTACCGGTGGGCTGACGGGACGGTTGCCGTTTAATGAACCCTTGTCCAACCTGAAACACCTGGCGCACATGGCCCGGTCCTGGCGCGTGCCTGAACAGAATCTCAAGAATGCGCTTAAATCGGAGAACCCGGGCTATGCGGTGGGGATGATGGAACGCGCCCTGAAGGACGAAGTGAAAGCGATGTTCATAGTCTATGCGACGCACATTGACCTGCCGGACCTGCAAAATCTGGTGCGCCCGGCCCTGCTGAAGACCTTCAACGTGGTGCAGGAGATCTACCGCCACGCCCCCAACAATCTCTATGCGGACGTCATCTTTCCCGCCGCGACCTGGGGCGAGGTAACAGGTGTTTATATCAATTCGGAACGCCGTATCAACATCTGTGACAAGGCGGCCGAACCGCCTCCCGGATGTCATCCTGATATGGATATGGTGATCGACAAGGGCAGGGAAGTGGCGCACCTGATGGGGCTGGATGCAGATGCGATCTTCCCCTACCGGAAACGTGACGATGGCACCTATGACGCCGAGGAAATTTTTCGGGATGTCATACAGGCTTCTGCCGGAACGGATACCGACCTGACGGGTATTCTGGAAGTGGAAAAAGTGGATAACGTCAGCCCGTATGAGCAGATACGCAAACTGCGCGGCATCCAATGGCCCGCGCCCACTTATGCTATCGCCAGGGACGGCGGCACCAAACGCCGTTACATGTTGCAGGAAGGTGACTGGAAGAATCGCCCGTATGGTTATTTCAGGACAAAAGACGGCAAGGTACACTTCAAGTTATGCGAGCAGGACTACAGCGACCGTAAACGCATCTCGGAAAAGTTGATGGAGTTCGGCAACAAGGAAGGTGTGTATACCATTGACAATATCGCCCTGCTCGAAGAAGCCCGCGACAAGGGTCTGACCCCGGACCTCCCGGATGATGAATTTCGCGCGCAGAAATGGCAGGACGTCCCATCCGACAAATTCCCTTACTGGCTTGGACTGGGCGTGGTGTATGAGCATTTTCATACGGCAAAATCCAATCGCAGTGCGACTACCCGCCGCCTGGTCCCGGAGCAGTATGTGGAGATGCACCCGGATGATGCAGAGGCACTGGGAATCAAGGACGGTGATAAAGTCCGGCTCATTACGCGGCGGGGCCACTACGAAGCCAAAGCCCAGGTAGGCACAAACAGCCTGGTGAAACCCGCGCGTAATTCGGTGCCGCGCGGATATATGTTCAGCCCCTGGAACCTGTCGGTGGCCGACAGCGCCGACCCCAGGAAGAACAAATGGCTGGTCAATAACACCTCCAGCCGTGTCTGGGACCTGGTATCAGGCCAGGTGGATTTCAAAAAGCTCGCTTGCAGGATTGAAAAAGTATAGCGGCTTGGGAATTAAGAATTGGGAATTAGGAATTAGGAATGAATGTGTCGCCTGCGGCGCCTGGGTTTCAATGATCCTCAGGTTTTTCGCAAGCCTGACCGAGGCACGCAGAGACGTAACCCACCCATTCCTAATTCCTAATTCTTAATTCCTAATTCCTGGTTCTGGCTTCGCCAGGCCAGAGAGGCATCCATGAAACGCAGGAAATTTTTGCAGGACCTGATTTCCACGGCAACCGCCATGGCCGCTGCGCCTGCCGTGGAGGCGCGGGTGGCTCAAAAGACGGGCATTCGTTACCTGCGCCCGCCCGGTTCACTGGACGAGGCTGGATTTGTCAGCCGTTGTATCCGTTGCGGCCAGTGCGGCGAGGCCTGCCCCAACCGTTGCATAAAATTTTTCGGGACGGAAAACGGCTTCAGTTCTTACGGCACGCCGTACATTACGCCGCGGGAACAGGCCTGTATCCTGTGTATGAAATGCGGTGACGTGTGTCCGACCGGGGCCATTCAAGCCATCTCGCGCGAAGCGGAAACCATCCTGGATTCCGTCGCCATGGGCAAGGCCCGTGTCGATGAAAGTCTTTGCCTGTCCTACCAGGGAAAATCATGCGGCGTCTGTTACCGGGCCTGCCCGTTACCGGATATCGCCATTACGGTGGGATGGATGGAACAACCTCACGTGCAGGACGCCTGTGTCGGTTGCGGCCTGTGTGAGCGTTCCTGCATCCAGATACCGCAGGCAATCCGGGTGATTCCAAGCCACAGTGTATGAGCCCTTCTTGAAACCTCATATACGCCACCTGAACAAACTGCGCTGGATCAGCCTGACCAGCGTATTTCTGGTACTGATCCTGTTGCCCTGTATCAGTGTTTACCAGGCTTACGTGGCCGCTCACGCCTATGACCTGCTCTCGCCGTCGGAACGGGCGTTTTATGACGTGATGGAGACGCTGACCGCCCCGTTTGTCAGCGACCCGGAACACGACCTGGACGCGGTCAAAGGCACGACCTGGGCTGCAACCGTATCCGGTTTGAAACTCAGCGACCCGCTGGCCGTAGTTGGCCAGGTCGCCGCGGGCCTGGAGGTTTATTCGCCTTTTTTGCTTGCCGCGCTCATCCCCGTGCTGGTCACGCTGGTATTCGGCCGGGTATTCTGTGGCTGGATCTGCCCTGCCACCTTGCTGTATGAACTCAATACCAACCTGGCCGCTTGGTTACACCGGGTGGGATTGCCTGTGGGTAACCGCCATTTTGACCGGCGCCTGAAATACCTGGTGCTGGGTATCGGTGTCATATTATCGATGATCACCGGTTCGGTATTGTTCGCGGCCTTCTACCCGCCCGCCATCATCGGGCGCGAGATTTATTACGCGATTGCCCTGGGCGGATTTGGCGCCGGGGCGGTATTTTTCGTCCTGACCCTGCTGTTTGATTTACTGGTGGCGCGGCGCGGATTTTGCCGTTACGTCTGCCCGGGAGGCGCCCTGTATTCATTGCTGGGACGTTACCGGATGCTGCGCATACAGCGCAAGGCGGAAACCTGCAACGACTGCGCCAAATGCACGGCGGTGTGTGAGTTTGCGCTTGACCCAATGCGCGACGGTTTCGGCCAGGAATGCAATAACTGCACCGCGTGTATTGCCGTTTGCCCCACGGATGCGCTGGTCTTCAAGGTAGCTGTAAAGGATATTCCCTTTCAGGGTCCCGGCCATCTCGGCCGGCATTTCAGGGAACAGTGAGTTTACCCAAAATGTTGAAAACCCAAGGAAGCCTGCTTCGTTCCGGTTTATACCCGGTTCTGTTAATTATGATTTTTTCCATTCCCGCCCAGGCGCATCACGTGCTGGGCAGGCCCTCGTACAGCCTCAATGAAGACTCGACCACGCCGCCCAGTATGCAGGTGGAAACGCAGATCGGTGATTATTATGTCACCTACATGGTGTTCCCGGCTTTCCCCAGCCCCAATGAACCCGGCCGGGTAAACCTGTACGCCTCGCGCATCGATGACGGCAGACCCTTCGACGGAGAAGTGGCATTCAAGGTGCGGGATGACAGCTTGTTCAACGATGACGAGGAACTGCTCGGCGTACAATTGCCCGATGACAACGTGTTCCGGCAAGGGTTTGAATTTCGCGAGGCCGGCGATTATATCGTGCGCGCTGAGTTTGCAGCGGGTGGAGAACCCTACCAGATAGATTTTCCGTTGCAGATCGGCGAACCTGCCCGGTGGGGTCCGCTCGGACTGACCGTCGCCGCCATCATGCTCGTGTTGATTGCCGTAAACATCGTTCAGCGCAAACGCCTCACCAGCGACAAGATAAGAAGCGGGCGCCAGGACCGGCCGGCATGATGATGACGCATCCGGGGCTTCCTTTTGCCTGGGCCCTGGCGCTATGGGCTTTCATGCTGGCGCTGAGTGGTTATGTCCTGCTGGCGCACCCTGTGCCCGGCAGCCCGGCAAGGACCATCAGCCTGGCAAGCATACCCGTCCTGGGCGCGTTGGTGCGCGCCATGACCAGGACGCCCGCCATATTATTTTTGTTAAAACTTGCCGTAGTCTGCCTGTTTGTCCTGGTCATTGCCGCCGGCTTGTCCGGTTCTCAAATTCCCGAAAGAAATATGGCAACGGTATTGACCTGGAATATCTGGTGGGCAGGTCTGATTATTTCGATTTTCTTTCTCGGCTCTGCCTGGTGCGCTATCTGTCCCTGGGACGCCATCGCCACCTGGCTGGTGCGGCGCCGTCTGTGGCGGCGCGCGCATCCCAATAACAGCCTTAACCTCAGGGTGTCTCGCCGGCTGCGCAGTGTGTGGCCGGCCCTGGTCCTGTTTTTTATCCTCACCTGGCTGGAACTGGGCGCCGGCGTTACCTCAAGCCCGTATCTGACGGCCTTGCTGGCCCTGGCGATGGTGTTGATGGCCACGGTTTCCCTGGCCGTTTACGAAGGCAAGGCCTTTTGCCGGTATTTTTGTCCGGTAGGCAGGACCATCGGCTTTTATTCCCAACTCGCGCCTGTTGAACTCAGGCCCGTCAATACGGATATCTGCGCCGGATGCAAAACCCTGGAATGTTATTACGGTTCGGAAACCGTCGATCCCTGCCCCACGCACCTGGTGATGGGGCGACTGAAACAGAACACCTATTGTACTTCCTGCGGGAACTGCAGCAGGAGTTGCCCCGACAATAATGTCGCCTGGCGCTTGCGCTCCCCCAGCAGGGAAGCGATTGCAGACGCCCGTCCGCACCGGGACGAAGCCTGGTTCATGTTGGGCCTGCTGGCGCTGACGCAGTTTCACGGTATCACCATGGCTCCGTTTTTCGAGGAGTGGCTGCTGTCCGTGGCCGCGCTGGTGAACGATTCGGGGAAGTTGTTGTGGAGTTTTTCCCTGTTACTGGTTGCCGGTACGCTGGCTGTGGTCTCGGTCTATACGTGCTGTATCCGGCTCACACAAAAGCTCTGTCCGGGCGGGCCGGATTTTAACAAGCTGTTCTCCGGCTTTGTTTTCGTTTCACTGCCGCTGGCGTTCAGTTATCACCTGGCGCACAACCTGAACCACCTGCTGCGGGAAAGTTCAGGTTTCGGCGCGCTGTTGCGCAATCCTTTCGGACTGGGCGAGCAGCCTTTGAGCATGATGGAGAAACACGGCAGGCACCAGGACATGCTGTTCTCGCAGGATATCCTGTTTGCATTGCAGGCTGCCCTGATCGCGTTCGGGTTCTGGATCGGCATGAAGGTGATTCAGCATCGTGGACGCTTGTTGACCGGAGCTGCGGGCCGGCGCCTGTCACCCATGATCTTGTTTGCAATAACCATTACCGGGCTGCATGTGTGGTTGCTGACGCAGCCCATGATGATGAGATTCTGATCGAAATGGACCGGCGCAAGTTTTTCAGTACGGGTTTGCAGAAAGCGGCTGAAACAGCCGTCCGGCTTGCGGATGAATCCGTAACACAACGGGCCAGGCATTGGCTGCGGCCCCCTTATGCCTTGCCTGAACTGGAATTCCTGCTTGCCTGTACCCGCTGCGACAAATGCAGGGAGGCGTGCCCGCACGATGTCATTTTTAATTTACCGGCCAGGCTCGGCGCACAGGTCGTGGGTACGCCGGCAATGGATATACTGAACAAGGGTTGTCATCTTTGTAAGGACTGGCCCTGTGTCAATGCCTGTGAGCCGAACGCGCTGCAGCTTCCCGTCATGGCTGAAGATGAGGATCTGCCGTTGCCAAAACTGGCGCGCGCAGAAATCAACGTGTCAACCTGTCTGCCTTACCTGGGGCCTGAGTGCGGCGCCTGCAAACCGGCTTGTCCCGTCCCCGGCGCAATGACCTGGAAGATGGAAAAGCCGGAAATCAACCCGGAAATCTGCACAGGCTGCGGATTATGCAGGGAGGCCTGCATAGTCGAACCCAGGGCAGTGAACATCTCCTCGCTACGTCCCGAACTCCGCGAGTTGCCATCCGGCGGCGCCTGACCGTTCGGGATAGCGGATAACGACACCCCGTGTGAGATACGCTTACCGGGCAATTACCTGTGTGCTGGCGTCCTGTCTGAGCCTTGCTCCGGCAGCCGACTGCCTGCCGGGTAATTCAGCCTGTTCCGTGCAGGTACAGTCGGAACTGCAACAGGCGCTCATGGACAGGGGCGAGGACTACCGGCCCGGGACCAGGCACATGGGCCGGGACGGGCGGCCCCTGTTTACCAACCGGTTAATCCGGGAAGATTCCCCATACCTGCTACAACATGCGCATAACCCTGTGAATTGGCACAGTTGGGGCGGCGAAGCGTTTGCGCGCGCCAGGGAGGAGAACAAACCGGTATTTTTATCGATCGGTTATTCCACCTGTCACTGGTGTCACGTAATGAAAAGGGAGAGCTTTGAAGAGCTGGAGATTGCCCGGTACCTGAACGAGCATTTTATTCCCGCCAAAGTGGACCGGGAACGGCGGCCTGATGTCGATGAAATTTACCTGTCGGCGTTACTGCTCACGAAAGGACAGGGAGGCTGGCCCCTGTCGAGTTTCCTGACGCCGGATGGGAAACCGTTTTATTCAGGCACTTATTATCCGCCGGACGAGTTCCTGGAACTGCTCAAGGAAGTCAGGGAGTTGTGGGAGTCGCAGCAGGATGACCTGAAGTTGCTGGCGACGAAGATAGCGGATGCCGTAACAGGTTCCATGCAGGCGCGGGGCAGGGTAGCCACCATCGGTCCGGAACTTGTGCAGGACGCCGTAGCCGGGATTTTATACGGCTACGATGACCAGTGGGGCGGATTTGGCGGTGCGCCCAAGTTTACCCGCGAGGCTTCCCTGATGCTGTTGTTGCAGCAGGGTTACCGCAACGTCAATGAGACAAGCATGGCCGCGGCGGAACATACCTTGATGATGATGGCTCGCGGCGGCTTGTACGACCAAGTCGGCGGTGGCTTCCATCGCTATTCGACAGACGCATCCTGGCGGGTCCCGCATTTTGAAAAAATGCTGTACCACCAGGCCAATATGGCCGGGGTTTACCTGGCTGCTTACCGCTACACCGGAAATGGGTTTTTTGCGCGCATCGCGGAGCAGACGCTGGATTTTATTTTACGCGACATGAGATCCCCTGAAGGCGGTTTTTATTCGGCGGTCGATGCGGAAAGCGCCGGAGAAGAAGGCCGCTATTACGTTTGGGCCCTGGCTGAGCTCAATCATGCTCTCCCGCCCGAAGATGCAGCGTTGGCGCGCGCTGTTTACGGCCTGACGCAACAAGGCAACTTTAACGGGAAAAATATCCTGCATTTGCCGGATAAATTAGCTGCTGTTGCAAACAACCTGGATCTGAATGAGCAGGAATTGACCTCGAGACTGGACGGCATTCGGGAGAAACTGCGCCTGCAGCGGGCGCAACGGCCGCAGCCGCTGGTGGACAGGAAAATCCTGACGGCCTGGAACGGCATGGCGATTGCTGCACTGGCGATGTCGGCCCGGGCGCTGGACCGGCGGGAATACCTTGAAGCTGCAATGGGAACGGCCGAGCTCCTCTGGCAGCGCCAGCTTAAGAATGACGGCAGCCTGTTGCGCATACATTATGCCGGCCGGTCTTCCGGCAAGGCGACACAGGATGACTATGCGTATTTCGCCGCAGGATTGATTGCATTGTATGACGCCACCGGGGAGCGAGTGTGGCTGGACCAGGCCGTTACATTGACCCGGACAATGATCGACAGGTTCTGGGACCACAAGGCCGGCGGCTTTTTCATGAGCGAGGTCGAGGACGCCTTGTTTGTCAATCCCAAACAATTTCGCGACGGTGATATGCCTTCCGGTAACGCCGCGGCCTTGCACGTCCTGGTAAACCTGTCGAACCGTGTCAGGGATTGGGAATATAACAACCTTGCCGTCCGGTTAATCCAGTCGTTTTCTGCGGTGATGGGCGAACAGGCCGGCGCCGCTCCTTATTTTTTGGCTGGCGTCGATAATTATTTAAACCAGGCCGCAGGCGCCACCGGGTATGCCGCGCGCGGGGAGATAAAATTAACGGCACAACCTGCGGGGCATGACGGCAATATCAGGATCAACCTGGATATCTCACCCGGCTGGCACGTCAACGCTTACCATCCCGGAGCGGAAAACCTCATCCCGTTGGACATAACTATTACCGGTAACCCCGGCCAGTGGAAATTGAGCAAGGTCTTCTATCCCGAACCCCGGCTGAAAAAGTTGTCATTTGAAGAGGGGAAACTGGCGCTTTATGAAAGCAGTGTCGATATAGTCCTGAAACTGAGTCCTCCACCAGACCGGAAGGAGTTCCGTGACAGGAGATTGGACCTCAACATACGCTTGCAAGCCTGCGATGACCAGGTCTGCCTGCCACCTGAAGACGTGGTACTGGAATACCTGTATCCATAGGCCGGTGTCCCTGCGGCTCAATAGGGCACCTCTAAAAATTAGAGGTGCCCTTGCAGCATAGGGATATGCTGCCATTTTCGATCACGTAAGTGATTGAAAATGAAGGAAACGGAAAATCGCATTTTTCGTTTCCGTCTCTAAAAATGCCACGGATGGCATTTTTAGCCCGCATATCTCACCAATCATAGCATAGAGCGATAAACAGGCTATCCGACATTGATTCATACACTGCATAGGGTCGGCAGGACAGGTCACCACACAAACCGGTGAAGCACATGGCCTGTTTGTCGTAAAAATCGGGTGATATAGCGACTTTTACCCTGCCCAGGCGGGTGTGAAGCGTTGCTTGGGCCAAGGACGGCCGTTCACGGCGGGACAGCCGTGTTGGTCAGGGGACAGGTGCGGTCCGGCAGGTCAGCCGGGCGGGTCGGGCACGGGGCGCTCTCGCAGTTGTCTGAGCACGGCGGCGAAGCTGGCCTGGTGCGGATAGCCGGAGGCGAAGGCCAGCCAGACCCGGCGGGCGCTGATGCGCACCACGGCGGCCAGTTTGAGGATGTGAGCACGGATGGTGGTGCATTGCGCCCGGGCCCAGCGGGTGCCAGCCAGTCCCAGGCGGCGCAGGCCGTGCATCAGCAAGTAGGCAAACGAAGACAGGTACAGGCGTAACTGGTTGGCGCGTAACGTGGCCGTGCTGGTGCGGTCGGCAAACAGGCCCAGTTGCTGCTCCTTGATGCGGTTCTCCATCTCGCCACGAATACAGTATAGCTCCTCATACAACACCTGGGCGCCGGCTATCTTACGGTCCAGGTTCGTCACCACGAAGCGCGGGTTGGCGCCCTTGGCCAGGTGCTCGGCTTTTCCCACCACCCGGCGCGTGCGCGACCAGCTCTTCCGGGTGCGATAACGTAACTCACGAAAGCGCCGTGAGGCCCGGCCCGTCTGCAGGTAACGCCGGTGCGACTTGCGCAACGCCTTGGCCAGCTGTTTCTCCAGCCGGGCATTCTTCGCCAGACCCAGCAGGTAACCCACGTCATGGGCCTCACACCAGGCCATGAGGTCTTCCCGGCAAAACCCCGAATCCCCCCGTACCCTCACCGGCACCGTCGGCCAACGCTGCCGTATCTGCCCGACAAGCCGGGCCAACTCCTCCACGCTCCCCGCCGCCGCATCCTGGTTGGCCGGACGCAACCGGGCGCACAGCAGGTGCTCCCCGCAGAAGATATACAGCGGCAGGTAACAGTAGGACTTGTAGTAACCGTGAAAGAACCGTCCCTCCTGCTGACCGTGTAACGGGTCGTCGGTGGCATCGAGGTCCAGCCACACCACCGACGGCGCCTGCCGGTGTGACTCCAGAAACACGTCCACCAGCAACCGGTCCAACCCCGCCGGGTCCGCCACCACCTTCTGGTAGCGATGACCCGCCGCCTGCGCCGGCACCCCCAACTCCAGCCGGTTCAAGGTGCTCGACCCCGCCAGCGGATAGCCCCGGTCACGGGCCCGGCGACGGCTATCCCCCGTCAGGTCCGCCTTCCCTACCAGTAACGCCAGCAGACTGTCACGGCGCAACGTATCATGGTCATTGATATCCTCATAGCCCAATGCCAACCCATAAATCCGTTGCGCCAGCAACGCCGCTACCGGGTGTTCCACCTTCCCCGACTGGCGGTAGTCCGTAAAACACCCGGCCAGCCGGGAGAATACATCCAGGCGCTGCTCCACCTCACGCAGCAGCAGCCCGCCCCCGTCCGAGGTGAGCCGGCCGCCGTCAAACCGACCCGTGACCCGGCGCCGACCAAAGGCTTGAAATTCAAGTTGGGTTGCCGTACACTCTGTATTCATGGGGTCTCTCCTCCGTTTTGATGTAACTTATTGATAACAGTCACATTATACGCGAAGTTGAGACCCTTTTACAATGGTTTGTGAGAAATCCGGGTTAGAGGTTACTAATACCTGAACTGTGCCCAGATCCAGAACTTGTCGACATCGTTGGCGGTCCCTGCGTGCGCACCGTTCCGGTGCAGATTGTGCGTATTCCTGGCGGCGTCATAGGCAGCGTATTTCAGTCCCAGCGTGTAACGTTTCCCGAAGGTTCTGCTTAGCAGCAGGTTGAATTCGCGGCCATAATCGTAGTTCATGTTATCGGAACCGATATCATGGTAAGCGGCAATCAGGTTCGCGCCTTTTATTTTCATCAGCGCGCTAAGGATGAAGTCTTCCACCCCGTCTCCGGGGGTCACCAGAAAACGGTCATTCCAGCCCTGGAAGGCATGGTTGGTGCCCAGAATCGTTACGAACCTGTCTGCGCCGCCCGTTCCGCTTAACCTTTCGTAACCAAATTTCAGTGTAACACTCTCGATGAACCGGTTGAGTCGGAAATTGGCGCCGATTTCACCCAGAAGATAATCTGCATCGATGTCCGCAGGATTTCCCGCGTGATCGGTCTGGGTGGCGTATTCCGCCGTATACAGCGCAGCGATGTTCCCGCCGAGCTTGCTTTTTCCATGGAGGCGCGCGCCGAAGGTGCGGGTGGAGAAACCGGGGGCATTATCAAAGTC
This sequence comes from Gammaproteobacteria bacterium, assembly GCA_965116585.1. Taxonomy (GTDB): domain Bacteria; phylum Pseudomonadota; class Gammaproteobacteria; order Eutrophobiales; family Eutrophobiaceae; genus JAAXHV01. The sequence goes on from OZ220714.1 coordinate 1,563,400, forward strand.
CAGCAGGTAACCGTACACTTCGAGGTCCCCGAACGGCAACCCGTCGTACCGGATATTTACCAGGTGGGAAGCGCTGTCGAAATTGCTCAACGGTTCCGGCGCGTCCCTGCCGAAGATACGATGGATATTCCACACATAGGCATACTGTATGCGGGTGTCGGGCAGTGATTGATTGTCTACGGCAAGGGCGTCAAAGGTCTGCCAGTTCTGGCGCCAGAGTATGGTGCCGATATAGCGGTGAAACGGCGCGTTCCGGTAGGTAAGGTACTGCCGGCCCAGTTTGACCCCGGTGTTCCTGATGCCGGCGTAGTTGAGAAACGCCTGCTCGAGTTCCGTGCCTGCAGGGTCTACGACCGTGGCGTATCCGGTTTTGCCGTTGGAGCCGTCATTAAAATCATCACTACCCACCTTGAGAACATTTTCCAGGTCGAGGGTCGCCGAGAAGTCATGGAACACGCCGGTTTCATAGCCCAGAAAGGTTCTTAAGGTTGAGGCATTGGCATTCCTGAGCGGCGCGCCCGTGCCTGCCGTCCGATCATCGTTTACATGTTCATACCGGTAACGCAGGGATAAATGCAGTTTGCCGCCAGTGACGGCATCAGTGATTGAAGCGCCAGGAACATCCGGCGGGATCCACATAAACACGGTGATTAATAAAGCACTGACAGTCTTTCCGGTTGATATGGTCATATTCAGATCTGCTCAGTGAGGCTGCATACTGCAAGATTCCGGATTTTACCCTGCAAACACCTCCAGCGTAGCCTCCAGCTCCCGCTCCGCAAAATCCGACGTCACCACCGCCTTGCCTATCTCCTCCAGCAACACCAGGCGCAGGCGGCCGTGGCGGGCTTTTTTATCCACATTCATCAGTTCCCGGAGTTGCTGCCGGTCGATGCCTTCCGGCGGGTTGGTGGGTAGTCCTGCTTGTTCCAGCAATGCGTTTACGCGGCGGGCATCCGGTTCGGAAAAGCCGGTTGTCTTTACGGAAAGATGCGCGGCCATGGACATCCCTGCGGCCACTGCCTCGCCGTGCAGCCAGGCGCCGTAATTCAGGGCCGTCTCTATGGCGTGGCCGAAGGTGTGGCCCAGGTTGAGCAGGGCGCGCACGCCGTCTTCGCGTTCATCCCGCGCCACGATGTTCGCCTTGGTGCGGCATGAGACCTCGATGGCGTGGGCCAGGCAGTCCGCGTCGCGCTGCAACAGACCCTCCATATTGTCTTCCAGCCAGCAAAAGAAGTCGGCGTCATCGATGAGGCCGTACTTGATGATCTCGGCCACCCCGGCGCGCAATTCCCGCGCCGGCAGGGTGGCCAGCACGTCCGTATCGGCAAGCACTGCGACAGGCTGGTGAAACGCGCCGATCATATTCTTCCCCAGCCTGTGGTTTACCGCAGTCTTGCCGCCCACCGCCGAATCAACCTGGGCCAGCAAGGTGGTGGGGACCTGAATGTAGTTCACGCCGCGCTGGTAGCAGGCCGCGGCAAACCCGGTCACGTCGCCCACCACTCCTCCCCCCAGAGCGACCAGTGTGCAGGTGCGGTGATACTGTTCCTCCAGCAAGCGGGTGATGATCCCGTTCAGGGTTTCCATGGTTTTGTGCTGCTCGCCGTCCTCGAGGATCAGGGCCGGCGAGGTGACGCCGGGCAGGCCGGCCAGTAATCTCTCCAGGTACAGCGGGGCGACCACAGTGTTGCTGACGATCAAGGTCTGTGCGCGCAACCGGGCGCCGCTGAGATCGGCAGCCCGCGGCAATAACCCGGCGCCGATATAAATCGGATACGAGCGCGCGCCCAGTTCCACGTCAAGTCGTTTCATGCCTGTTTTACCTTATTGCTGATCTCGGTGACGACACGGTAGATGCTTCTCTCATTCGTTTCAACCACCAGGTCTGCCAATTGCAGGTAGACAGGCTCGCGCTGGGCCATCAGTGCGCGTAGTTTGGCGAGCTTGTCACCGGATTGGAGTAATGGCCTGCGGCGATCCAGGCGGAGGCGGCCGGCCAGGTGTTCGACGGATGCCTTCAGGTAAATGATAAATCCGTTATCCTTGAGCAATGCCTGATTTTCAGGCGCCAGCACCGCGCCGCCACCGGTCGCCAGCACGATTCCGCGTGCGGCCGCCAGTTCCCGTAACATTTCCGTCTCCCGCCGGCGAAAGCCCTGCTCACCTTCTATGTCGAAGATCACGTCTATGCTCACGCCCGTCTTTTTTTCAACTTCGCTGTCGGCATCCCTGAATTCCTTGCCCAACCGGCGCGCCAGTTGCTTGCCGATAGTGGTTTTACCGGCGCCCATCAGGCCGATGAGGAAGATGTTATCGGTATTGTCCACAGGTTACACGAATGATCTGTTATGTCTGTTACTCACAGATTAACACAGATGATTTGCAGCTTTTCATAAGATAGGAACCGGAAATACGATATTATGAAAACATGCGTCTGTTCTGGATTTCATTCATTACGCTGGTGGTGGTGTTTGCAGCCGGCGCCGGTACTGCAGTTTATTTTATCGTCTCCGATTTGCCGGATATCGAGGTATTGCGCGACGTGCGTATGCAGGTGCCGTTGCGGGTTTACAGCCGTGACGGTTCACTGATGGGGGAATTCGGTGAGAAGCGGCGCGTGCCCGTTACCATTGAAGAGGTGCCGGAACAGTTACTCCAGGCATTTATCGCGGCGGAAGATGATCGCTTCTACGAGCACCCGGGCGTGGACTGGCAGGGCCTGATACGGGCCGCTTTTTCCCTGGCCTTGACGCGCGAAAAAAAGCAGGGCGGCAGCACCATCACCATGCAGGTGGCGCGCAATTTTTTCCTGACCCGGGAAAAAACCTACATGAGGAAACTGAATGAAATTTTCCTGGCCATTAAGATTGAAAAAGAGCTGGGCAAGGATGAAATCCTCGAACTTTACCTGAACAAAATCTACCTGGGGCAACGCGCCTACGGCGTCGGCGCCGCGGCCCAGGTCTATTACGGCGCCGGCATCGCAGACCTGAACCTGGCGCAACACGCCATGCTGGCGGGGTTGCCCAAGGCGCCGTCCAGGACCAATCCCGTCACCAGTCCCGAGCAGGCGCTGCAGCGCAGGTCATACGTACTGCGCCGTATGTTGGAACTTGGCTATATCGACCGCACCGTGTTCCAGGCAACCAACCGCGCGCCCGTCAGCGCATCACTGCACAGCCCCAGCATTGAACTTGAGGCGCCCTACGTGTCCGAGATGGTGCGCAAACGACTGCTTGAAGAATACGGCGAGGACGCCTACAGCACCGGCTACGTGGTCACCACCACCGTGCGCGATGAACTCCAGGCTGCCGCCAACCGCGGCCTGAACCTGGCCTTGTCGCAATACGATGAAAGACACGGCTATCGCGGCCCCGAACACCACTACGAGATTGGCCATGACAGGAGGGCCACAGCCGAGTGGGATCAACTGTTGTCCGCACATGGCGCCGTGCGCGACCTGCTGCCGGCGCTGATTACCGACGTACAGAAACTGAGCGCGTCTGCCTGGCTGTCCGGCTTCGGCTGGATAGACCTTGATTGGGACAGCATGAGCTGGGCGCGCAGGTATATTAATGAAAACGTCCGGGGGCGGGCGCCCGAACAGGCCGGCGACGTGGTGCGGGCGGGGGATATTGTCCGGGTAACCAGGGGCTCCGGGGGCAAATGGCGCCTGGTACAGATTCCCGCCATCGAAGGCGGCCTGGTTTCACTGGACCCGCATAACGGCGCGCTGCTGGCGCTGGTCGGCGGCTTCGATTTTTATCGCAGCAAATTCAACCGCATGACCCAGGCCCAACGCCAACCCGGCTCAAGTTTCAAACCGTTTATCTACTCGGCTGCGCTGGAACACGGTTTTACTGCGGCAAGTCTTATCAATGACGCCCCCGTCGTGTTTGCCGACCCCGGCATTGAAAGCCAGTGGCGCCCGGAAAATTACAGTGGCCGCTCATTTGGTCCGACGCGGTTGCGGGAAGCCTTGCGCCGTTCAAGAAATCTCGTGTCCATTCGCCTGTTGCACAGCGTCGGCATCCGCAACACCCTCAACCACGTTGCAAAGTTCGGTTTCGATACTGACAGCCTGCCCCAAAACCTTTCCCTGGCGCTGGGTACCGGCGCGCTGACTCCCTGGCAACTGGCCGGCGCCTACACGGTATTCGCCAACGGTGGTTACCGGGTGGAGCCTTATTTCATCGACCGCATTGAAACCTACACGGGTGAGTTGCTGTTTCAGGCACAACCCGTGATCGTGTGTCCCGACTGTCTCGAGCATGAGGCCGGTGCGGGCGCGGCGACAGGGGCTGACGGGGTGGAGGAAGCGGAGGCGCCCGCCGCCGCGGCTGAAACTCCGCTGAGAATTGCCGCGCGCGTGGTCAACCCGCAAAATATCTGGATCATGAATGACCTGGCCCGGGACGTGGTCCGGCGCGGCACCGGCGTGCGCGCCTACCGGGCATTGAACAGGGATGATATCGCAGGAAAAACGGGCACCACCAATGAGCAACGCGACGGCTGGTTTGCCGGGTTCAGCCCGTCCGTGGTGGCTATTGCCTGGACCGGTTTCGACGACTTCACTCCCATGGGGCGCGGCGAGGTAGGGGGCAGGACTGCCTTGCCGATATGGATCGAGTATATGCACGCCGCCCTCAAGGACGCGCCGGTCACCGTACCGGAACAGCCGGCGGATATCGTTACCCTCAGGATCAACCTGGAAACCGGCTGCCCGGCCGGCGCCAACGATGATAATGCGGAATTTGAAGTCTTTATGGCTGATCAACTGCCCGATACCGACGCCTGCCAACAGCTTCAAATTCCCTACGACAGTTCTGCGGAAACCGCCGTCCCGCCGGGGCGGCTGTTCTAGCTGTTCTCACCACCCGTGCGGAAACGATATTTACAAGTGGCGCTGCCGGTGCCGTTATGCCGGCTTTATGACTATCTTATCGGCGAGCAATTCAGCCAGATCGAGTTTGTGCCGGGCATGCGGGTAAGCGTGCCGTTTGGACGGCGCAAGGAGCAGGTCGGGATGGCGCTGGCCGTATCGGAGCGCACGCGCGTGCCGGCGCAGCGGCTTAAATCCATCAATAACGTCATAGACCAGCAGCCGCTGTTTTCCCCACATCACTTTGAATTACTGCGCTGGGCCGCCGATTATTACCACTATCCCCTGGGTGAGACTCTGTTCAGTACGTTGCCGGCGCTGCTGCGCCAGGGCAAGGGGGCGGTGGCGCAAGACAGGGCTGACACGGCTGCCGCCGCACAGGACGGGATAGCAAGCAGGGGTTTTGACCTGAACCCGCAACAGGTTCAAGCAATTAATGCAATTACTGCGCGTACGGACGCGCACAGCACCCATGTGTTACAGGGGATTACCGGCAGCGGCAAGACCGAGGTCTATATCGAGGCGGTACGGCGCGTCACGGAACAGGGCCGGCAAGCCTTGATCCTGGTGCCGGAGATTGGCCTGACGACGCAGTTCATCGAGCGGCTCAAGCAACGCCTGCCGGTTAACATCCTGGTGCAGCACTCGGCGTTGAGCGACACGCAACGCCTGCGCAACTGGCTGGCCGCGAGAAACGGCGAGGCGCCGGTGATCATCGGTACCCGCTCTGCGGTCTGGACACCGCTCAAAGCGCCGGGGCTGTACGTGGTGGACGAGGAGCACGACCCTTCCTACAAGCAGGACAGCGGCTTTCGCTACTCGGCCCGGGACATCGCCGTGGTGCGCGGCAAGTTTGACGGCGTGCCGGTGGCGCTGGGTTCCGCCACGCCTTCCCTGGAAACCCTGAAAAACATCAAGGGCAGGAAATACCTGCCACAAGTGTTGCCGGCACGGACTGCGGGGGCAAAACCGCCGGAAATCCGCTTTATCGACCTGCGCAAACAACCCGTGTCGGGCGCGCTGTCGAAAACCCTGCTGAATGAAATTGCCCTCACCCTGGAACACAACAACCAGGCGCTGTTGTTCCTGAACCGCAGAGGCTATGCGCCGGTCATTCTCTGTCACGCCTGCGGCTGGTATGCCGAATGTACTCGCTGCAGTACCAAGATGACGTTCCACAAGGATAAAAACTGCCTGGTGTGCCATCACTGCGACGCCCGCAGGAACCTGCCGGCCCTGTGCCCGGACTGCGAGCAACCCGAACTGGTTGAGGTGGGTCACGGCACCCAGCGTCTGGACCAGACCCTGGCCGCACACTTCCCGGATGCGAGAATACTGCGCATCGATCGTGACAGCACCCGCCGCAAGGGGTCCATGGAGAAAATGCTGCGGGCGATCACAACCGGGGATGCGGACCTGCTCATCGGTACCCAGATGCTTGCCAAGGGGCACCATTTTCCGCGCCTCACCCTGGTGGGGATCGTCGATGCGGACGCGGGCCTGCTGAGCGCCGATTTTCGCGCCAGCGAACGCATGGCGCAGTTGATGGTCCAGGTCAGTGGCCGGGCCGGACGTGAGCAGCGCCCCGGCGTGGTTTACATCCAGACCCATTTCCCCGAACACCCGTTACTGCAAACCCTGGTGCACAGGAACTATGGCGAGTTTGCCGACCTGCTGCTCAAGGAAAGAAGACAGGCGCAACTGCCTCCCTACGCGCACCTGGCATTACTGGGCGCCGAGGCCACCAAAGCGGAAGCGGCTGAAACATTCCTGCGCGTGGCCGGAAACAGCCTGAAAAACCACCACAACCTGGCCGTTTTCGGCCCCCTCGCCGCGCCCATTGAAAAGCGCAGAGGCCGTTACCGCAGCCAACTGCTGATCCAGTCCGGCAACCGGAACACCCTGCGCCAGGCGCTGGCCCCCTGGCGCCAGACGCTGGAATCCATGCAGGAGGCAAAACGGGTAAGGTGGTTCCTGGACGTAGACCCCCAGGATTTGCTGTAAAGATTTATCCGCAGCTTATGGCTGATAAGCTTTAATTTTAAATATTCAGAGCAGTTGCTTGCCCCGCTCTAATAGCAAAAAGGTAATCTGCGTTAATCTGCGTCATCTGCGGATAACAACAGAAGCCTGAGTTTGTATCAATTTGCGGCTATACCCTGCCCCGCGCGCAGTTCCAGCACCAGGAAGTCCATGTTGTTATCCTGCAACGTGCGGCTGATGGCGCGCATTTCCCGGGCGCTTTTGAATGGGCCCAGGCGTACCCGGTGGCGCACGTCCTTCTCGTTGAGCATGACCCGTTGAATTTCGGCAAAGATCCCCAGCAAGGCCAGTTCTGCCTTAATCTGGTCGGCCGCACGGAAATCCTTGAATGAGCCCGCCTGGAGTACGTAAACCGTGCCATCCCGTATGCCGTCCGGGGCCTGCGTCTCGGGTCGCTCCTGCCCAACGTCAATTTCCCTGTCCTGCTCGACTGCGGGAGTCTCAGGCGCATCCGCGGCGCTTGCCTTATCTCCGGCATCTTCAGCGCCGGCCATCCACTCGGAGATGTTGACTTTCTTGTTGCGCAACGTGTCGTAGAAAGTGAAGGTGACGTCCGGCTCGTCCTGTTCTGTCTGCACCTGTCTGTCTGCGTGCGGCTCGACACCGACGCCGGATTCATCCATCTGGTAGCGCAGAAAGACCATGAAGGCCACCAGCAGGCCCAGGGATAACCCGGATAGAAAGGATAAGAAGCGCATAATGTTCAGATCAAGGTCGGCCTGCCTCTATCAATGCTTCAGCCAGAAGCCCGGGGTTAGTATAACAGACCTCGTGGCTGCCCGGTTTCTGCACCACCCGGCACAAACCCAGGCGCGCCGCCATCCTGGGATACCAGGCGTACTCACCGTGGGGCAGGACGATATCATCGGTGAAGTTGATGTAACTCCTGGGCACGTTCAGGCGTTGGAACCCCTGCATGTTGATCTTCTCGTTCTGTGAATAAACGCAGACGGGCTTCAACCTGGCATACACCTCCCTGGCCGTTTCCAGGTCGGCATCGTTGATGAACCGCTCGCGAAACACCTCGAACGGCAGCATCCAGTTGGTTCTGTCGCCTTCTTTCTTGAGGATGGCATCAAACATCTGCTGGTGTTCGGGGGTGATTACGTCATAGATGCACTCGCCGTCTTCCAGCACCATGGCGTTCTGGAACACCACCCGGTTGACGCGCGCGGCCACCCGCTCGGCGACGTTCGGTATCACGATACCGGCAAAACTGTGCCCCGCCAGCACGAAGTCGCTGAGGTCCCGCTCCAGGATGTAGTCCACCACGGAGTCCACACAATCCGCCTGGGTAAAAAAATGACCGGCTTCTGCGCCATGCCCGGCCATGGTCGGCGCATAGGCGGTGTGGCCCTGCCGGTTCAACTCTGCAATCACCTGGTCCCAGCAGGAACCATCGTGCATGGAACCATGCACCAGTACAAACGTCAGTTTCAAGGCTGTTTCCTCATCTGCCTTATTCTACACTATCCGGCGACTGCCTCGGTGCGCGCCGAATCCCAGGCGATCAGCGCCTGCTTGCGCTCAATCCCCCAGTGATATCCTCCCAGTTCACCGGTTGCGCGCAGGACACGATGGCAGGGGATCAGGTAAGAAACGGGATTGGCGCCTACGGCAGAGGCGGTGGCTCTTACCGCATCGGGGTTGCCGGTCAACTGTGCCAGTTGTTGATAGGATATAAGGCTTCCTTCCGGTATCCTGAGCAGCGCGCGCCAGACGTTAAGCTGGAAGTTGGTGCCTTTTACGAACAGGCGGAATCCTGTCTTGTCGTTATCCGCGCGGCGCCGGTCGGGGTTGAACAAGCGGTGGGCGGTGGGCGCGGTGCGTTCCGGTTCGTCGCAAACCTGCGCGGCCGGCCAGCGCCGCTCCAGGTCTTCCGCTTCTGCTTCCAGCATGTAGTCCGGCCCGAATGCCAGCGCGCAGATGCCTTTATCCGTCAGCGCCAGCAACATCGGCCCGAACGGACTGGGATGGATCCCGTAATCAATACGCAAACCACCGCCCAGAGTCTTGTATTGACCGGGAGTAACGGCCGCTACGGAAACGAACTGGTCATGCAACCGGCCCGGCCCGGACAGCCCCACGTCCAGCGCCGCATCCAGCACACTGGCTGACTTGTCCAGCAAGGCCTTGGCGTGCTCCACGGTGAGAAACTCCAGAAACCGCTTGGGGCTGACCCCCACCCAGGCCGTGAACTTGCGCTGGAAATGCCAGGGACTGAGATCCACCCGTGAGGCAACCTCCTCAAGCGTAGGCTGCCACCCGGCGTTATCCCGCAGAAAGGCAATGGCCTCGGCAATCAGCTCGTAATCGCTGTCGGTATCCGGATGGAAGGTGTTTTCCATACCGAGAGTATAAATTATTCATTCCCGGCATCCACCCGAATCTTGCTGGGGCGCATCACTTGGTGAGAGATGCGGGCTACTCCTGCAAGCCTTCAGGACTGAGCAGGATGCCGTCCTCATCGGCATAGAGATACTCTCCCGGCATAAAAGTCGTATCGGCGAACACCAGTGGGACGTCGCGTTCGCCCTTGCCTTGCTTGACACTGCGCCTGGGATTGGCGCCCAGGGCCTTGATGCCGATGTCCAGCGTTGCGATGACCGCGGAATCGCGGATGCAACCGTGCACCACCAGTCCTGCCCAGCCGTTGCTCATGCCCAGTTGCGCCAGTTTGTCCCCGACCAGGGCGCAACGGATGGAGGCGCCGCCATCGACCACCAGCACGCGGCCGTTGCCGGGTTCTTCCAGCGCCGCCCGCACCAGGGAGTTGTCCTCGAAACACTTTACCGTAGAGACAGGGCCGGAGAACCTCGGCCTGCGCCCGAAATTCTGCATGAGGACGTTAGCCACGCGCACCTTGTCCTCATGTTCATCGTAGAGATCTGCTGTTGAGAATGTCATGGTTTTCATATCTAGTACTCTGTCTTTTTCCCGTGGTTACGCTTCCAGTCCGGCACCACCCTGGCCTCCCGGCGGCTCAGGGCCAGGGCGCCGGCCGCTACGTCCTTGCTCACCGTGGCGCCGGCGGCGATGGTGGCGCCGTCGTTGATTGTGAGGGGGGCGATGAGTTCGGTATTGGAACCGATGAACACGTCGTTGCCGATGATGGTTTTGTGCTTGTCAACCCCGTCATAGTTGCAGGTAATGGTACCGGCGCCGACGTTGACCCGTTCTCCGACCTCGCTGTCACCGATGTAACTGAGATGGTTGGCCTTTGAACCCTTGCCCAGTTGCGATTGTTTTATTTCGACGAAATTGCCGATATGCACGTCCTCATCAAGGCTGGAACCGGGACGAATGCGGGCGAACGGGCCGATCCGGTTCCTGGCGCCGATCTCGGCATGGTCGATCACGCAGTTGGCATGGATGGCCGCCTCGTCGCCGATATGGCTGTTGCGGATGATACAGTTGGGACCGATTGAAACCCGGTTGCCGATACGCACGTCGCCTTCGATGATGACGTTGACATCGACAAAAACGTCCTCGCCGGTTTCCAGGTCACCGCGCAGGTCGAAGCGGGCCGGGTCCGCCAGGGTGAGCCCCCGGCGCATCAGCGCGTGCGCTTGTACAAGCTGTTGGTGTCTTTCCAGTTCGGCCAGTTGCACACGGTCATTCACGCCTTTTATCTCCATGTTCGAGACCGGGGATACCGTCCGCACTTCCACGCCTTCCCGTACGGCGTGGCCGACGACGTCCGTCAGCAGGTATTCCTGCTGGGCATTGTCATCCGTGAGCAGGGCCAGCCATTTTTTCAGCAGGTCGGCGCGCACGACCATCATCCCGGTGTTGATCTCGCACAACAGTTTTTCCTGCTCGCCGGCATTCATCTGCTCAACGATTCTCAAGACCTTGCCGGCTTCATCCCGCACTATCCGGCCGTAACCGGTCGGGTCTTCAAGGCGCGCCACCAGCAGGCTGAACCCGGTATCCCCGGCCGCGTCCACCAGCCTGGACAGGGTCTCCACGCCGACCAGCGGCACGTCGCCATAGAGTACGATGACGTGCTGGGAGGCGGGAACGGAATCGATCACCTGCATCACGGCGTGACCGGTGCCCAGTTGCTGCGCCTGCTCCACCCAGCGGGCGTTAAAGGTGTCGTGGGCTGCGCGCACCTGCTCGCCTTCGTGCCCATGGACGATATAGACCGCGTCGCAGGACAGACGGCAAGCCGTGGCATACACATGAGTCAGCAGGGTTTTGCCCGCCAGGGAATGCATGACCTTGGGCAGGGAAGAACGCATGCGTGTGCCCACACCGGCGGCAAGGATAACAGCGCTCAGGGGCATGGCGATAGTGTGGCGCCGGGCCGCGACGCCTGCCTGCAACATGCGGGGGCAGGGTTGAAATGTCTACCCGTAGTGACGGGCATGGGGGAACGGGGTTAACTGCGCCCGCTGCGTTGGCGCATCCTGCGGATGGCTTGCAGTTGCGCCACGGCTTCTGCGTTGCGCGCCAGCGCCGTTGCGTATTCTATCTCCGTGTCACGATCGTGCAGTTGGCGCTCCGCGTCTTCCTTGGCCTTGAGCACCGCCGCCTCATCCAGGTCCTCGGCGCGCATGGCCGTATCCGAGAGCACGGTCACCACCTCAGGCTGCACCTCCAGCATGCCGCCGGAGACATAAAAGCCCTCTTCCTCGCCATTCTCCTGCTTGACACGCACCTCGCCGGGGGCCAGCGCCGTCACCAACGGCGTATGGCCCGGCGCAATGCCTACTTCTCCCAGCAATGCCGGGGCAAACACCATCTCCGCTTCCCCGGAGAAGATTTCCCGCTCCGCGCTGACGATATCGACTTGAATGGTTGCCATTAAACCGCTTTACCTTTTTCCACCGCTTCCTCAATGGTGCCGACCATGTAAAACGCCTGTTCCGGCAGGTGGTCGTACTCGCCGTTGACGATGGCCTTGAAACCCTGGATGGTATCCTTGAGGGAAACGTATTTGCCGGCGGTGCCGGTGAACACTTCCGCCACGGTGAAGGGTTGCGACAGGAAGCGCTGTATCTTGCGCGCCCGCGCCACCACCAGTTTATCCTCCTCGGACAATTCATCCATACCCAGGATGGCAATAATATCACGCAGTTCCTTGTAACGCTGCAAGGTGTTCTGCACCGAACGGGCGGTTTCGTAATGATCCTGGCCGACCACCAGCGGGTCCAACTGGCGCGAGGTGGAGTCCAGCGGGTCCACCGCGGGGTAGATACCGAGTTCGGCAATCTGCCTGGACAGCACCACCGTGGCATCCAGATGCGCAAACGTCGTGGCCGGGGACGGGTCGGTGAGATCGTCCGCGGGTACGTACACGGCCTGGATCGAGGTAATGGAACCGGTGCGGGTAGAGGTGATGCGCTCCTGCAAGCGTCCCATCTCCTCCGCCAGGGTCGGCTGGTAGCCCACCGCGGACGGCATGCGTCCCAACAGGGCGGATACTTCCGTGCCGGCCAGGGTGAAGCGGTAAATATTGTCGATGAACAGCAACACGTCGCGGCCTTCGTCGCGGAATTTCTCCGCCAGGGTGAGGCCGGTCAGGCCCACCCGCAGGCGGTTGCCGGGCGGTTCGTTCATCTGCCCGTACACCATGGACACCTTTGATTCTTCCAGGTTTTCAACATTGACCACGCCGGCTTCCTGCATTTCGTGGTAGAAATCGTTACCCTCGCGGGTGCGTTCGCCCACGCCGGCAAACACGGACAGGCCGGAGTGCTGGGTGGCGATGTTATTGATCAGTTCCATCATGTTCACGGTCTTGCCGACGCCGGCGCCGCCGAACAGGCCGACCTTGCCGCCCTTGGCGAAGGGACAGATCAGGTCGATCACCTTGATGCCGGTCTCCAGCAGTTCCGTAGTGGGGCTGAGATCGGTAAACGCGGGCGCGTCCCGGTGGATGCTCCATTTTTCTTCGGCGTTGACCGGGCCCTGCTCGTCAATCGGGTCGCCCAGCACGTTCATGATGCGCCCCAGGGTGCTCTCACCCACCGGCACCGAGATGGGCGCGCCGGAATTATCCACCTTCAGGCCGCGCCGCAACCCGTCGGTTGAACCCAGGGCGATGGTGCGCACCACCCCGTCACCCAGTTGCTGCTGCACCTCCAGGGTGGTTTCCACGCCTTCCGCATCCACGTGCAGCGCATTATAGACCTTGGGGATGGCATGACCCGGAAATTCCACGTCAACCACCGCGCCAATAATTTGAACAATGTTTCCGGCACTCATCCAATTATCCTCAGTTTTGATATGTTCTTGTGTTATCCGCAGATAGCGCAGATTAACGCAGATTATTTTTATTTATTCTTTGGTTCCGCATCCAGGCTGATTAGCGTGCCACCAACTCAGCATAAGGACTGAATTGAATAACAATCATTATTTCATCTGCGTTAATCTGCGTCATCTGCGGATAATAAATTAAATCTGTTTCATCTGCAGATTACACCGCGGCCGCGCCGCCGACGATCTCGGATATTTCCTGCGTGATCGCGGCCTGGCGGGCCTTGTTGTATATCAGTTGCAATTCTTCGATCAAGGTGCCGGCATTGTCTGAGGCGCTTTTCATCGCCACCATGCGGGCGGCCTGTTCGCAGGCGATGTTCTCCACTACGGCCTGGTAGATCAGGGATTCCACGTAACGCTGCAACAACTGGTCGAGCACTTCCCTGGCGTCCGGTTCATAAATGTAATCCCAGTAGTGTTTGAGCTTTTCCTCCCCCAGGGATTGAACCGGAATAAGCTGCTCCACCTGCGGCCGTTGCGTCATCGAGTTGACGAACTGGTTGGACACGATATGCAGTTCATCGATCTGCTCTTCCAGGTAGGCATCCAGCATCACCTTGATGGCGCCAATCAGGGTATCCAGTCCCGGCGTATCGCCGATATGGGTGGTCTGGGCGACGATGTTCGCGCCCAGGCGCCGGAAATAAGCCACGGCCTTGTTGCCGACGATGCTGAGGTCAATCTTGACCCCGGCGTCATCCCAGTCTTTCATTTTGCCCAGCACTTCCCGGTACAGGTTCGAGTTCAGCCCGCCGCACAGGCCGCGGTCGGTGGAGATGATCACCAGGCCGACGCGTTTGACCTCGTCACGGGGAACCAGGTAAGGATGCTTGTATTCCGGGTTGGCCGCGCCCAGGTGCGTGATCACGTTACGGATTTTATCCGCATAAGGCCGCGCCATACGCATCCGCTCCTGCGCCTTGCGCATCTTGCTGGCCGCCACCATCTCCATCGCCTTGGTGATCTTCTGCGTGTTCTTCACACTGGCGATCTTGGTGCGTATTTCTTTGCCTACTGCCATTCGTTTTCTTCAGTTCTCGATTGTTTCATCCGCAGATGACGCAGATGAACGCAGATTATTTTTAGATAAATCTTGTATATTCATGGTGCTATGTAAATCACGTCAATCAACAGATTTTTCATCTTTATCATTGATATTTTTCGCAGTGGCTTTCCAGTTTCTACCGTTCTAACATTACCCATTAAAATTCATCTGCGTTAATCTGCGTCATCTGCGGATACTTCCAGCCTTCACCAAGTATGGTTCTGCTTGAATTCTTCCAGGCTGTCCTGCAAGGCGGTGGCTGTCTCGTCGGTGTATTCCGGCTTTGCTTCGATTGCCGCCATGAGTTCCTTGCGTTCGCTGTGCATGAAGTTATGCAACGCCGCTTCGAAAGCGCCCACTTTTTCCAGTTCCACGTCATCCAGGTAAGCGTTCTCCACCGCGTACAGGCTCACGGCGATGCCGGCCACGCTCAGCGGGGAATACTGGTGCTGTTTCATCAGTTCCATCACCCGCTGGCCGCGTTCCAGTTGCTTGCGGGTGGCTTCGTCCAGGTCGGAGGCGAACTGGGCAAACGCCGCCAGTTCCCGGTACTGGGCCAGCGCCAGGCGGATGCCGCCGCCCAGCTTCTTGATGATCTTCGTCTGCGCCGCGCCGCCTACCCGCGACACCGACAGGCCGGCATTGATCGCAGGCCGGAAACCGGAATTGAACAGGTCGCTTTCCAGGTAGATCTGGCCGTCAGTAATCGAGATCACGTTGGTCGGCACAAACGCGGACACGTCGCCGGCCTGGGTCTCGATGATAGGCAGCGCCGTCAACGACCCGGTCTTGCCCTTGACTTCCCCGTTGGTCAGTTTCTCCACCGCATCCGCGTTCAGGCGCGCGGCGCGCTCCAGCAGGCGGGAGTGCAGGTAGAACACGTCACCCGGATAGGCTTCACGCCCCGGCGGACGCCGCAACAGCAATGACACCTGCCGGTAGGCCCAGGCTTGCTTGGTCAAATCGTCATAGATGATCAGGGCATCCTCGCCGCGGTCGCGGAAATACTCGCCCATGGCGCACCCGGCATACGGCGCAATGTACTGCATGGCCGCCGAATCCGAGGCCGTGGCCGCCACCACGATGGTATGTTCCATGGCGCCGTGTTCTTCCAGTTTGCGTATCACCATGTTCACGGACGACGCTTTCTGGCCGATGGCAACGTAAATGCACTTCACCCCGGTGCCCTTCTGGTTGATGATGGTATCGATGGCCACCGCGGTCTTGCCGGTCTGGCGGTCGCCGATGATCAGTTCGCGCTGGCCGCGGCCGATGGGCACCATGGAGTCGATGGATTTCAGGCCGGTCTGCACCGGTTGTGAGACCGATTGGCGCTGGATAACGCCGGGAGCGATCTTTTCGATGGGCGAGCTGGCGCCGGCGTTGATCTCACCCTTGCCGTCAATGGGGCTGCCCAGTGAATTGACCACGCGCCCCAGCAGGGCTTCCCCCACCGGCACTTCCAGGATGCGCTTGGTGCACTTGGCGGTATCACCTTCGGAAATATGCTCATAATTCCCCAGCACCACCGCGCCCACCGAATCCCGCTCCAGGTTCAGCGCCAGGCCGTAGGTATTGCCGGGAAACTCGATCATCTCGCCCTGCATGGCGTCACTCAGCCCATGGATACGGGCAATCCCGTCGGACAGGCTGACAACAGTGCCCTCCGTACGCGCATCGGTATCCAGGTCAAAGTCCTGAATCTTCTTTTTGATCAGTTCACTGATTTCTGTTGCACTGATTGACATTACTATTCCTCAAATTAA
This sequence comes from Gammaproteobacteria bacterium, assembly GCA_965116585.1. Lineage (GTDB taxonomy): Bacteria > Pseudomonadota > Gammaproteobacteria > Eutrophobiales > Eutrophobiaceae > JAAXHV01. The sequence goes on from OZ220714.1 coordinate 1,579,409, forward strand.
TCAACGTACCAGTTCGTTGCGCAGTTCGCTTAGCCGGCCGCGCAGCGAGGCGTCTATGATTGAATCACCGGCGCGGATGACGGCGCCGCCGATTAATGCTTCATCCACCGAGGTCTTGACCGTGACCTGTTTGCCCAGGCGTCCTGACATGGTGGTGGCGATGCTGTCCTGTTGCTGTTCGTCCAGCGTGTAGGCCGTCACCACTTCCACCTCCACCTTGCCTTCTGCCTCGGCCCGCATCTGTTCATACAGGTCTTGCACGTAAGCGGCATATTGCAGCCGTTCCGCCTGTACCAGGGTTTTCACGAAGTTGCGACCCTGATCGGAAAGCTCAGCGCCGCACACGTCCATTACCAGTTCCTGCAACTGCCGGCGGCTGACCTTGGGGTTGGTGATCAACCCGCGCAAGGTGGTGTCGGAGACGACCAGGCTCAGCAAGCCAAGCATGGCCGACCACTCCTCAACCTGGCCGGTTTCCTGCGCCAGTTCGAACACCGCGGTGGCATAAGGCCGGGCTATGGTTGTATTCTCAAGCATCGTGCGGGACTTATAACTCTGCGCTTAATTTGGCCAGCAATTCGTCATGCGCGTGTTTATCGACTTCACGCATGAGGACACGCTCCGCGCCCACCAGGGCCAGCGCCGCCACTTCCTGCTGCAAGCTATCCCGGGCCTGGGTGCGCTCCCGTTCAATTTCGGCGTGGGCCGCTTCGATCAGGCGTTCGCCTTCCACGTTGGCCGCGTGCTTGGCTTCTTCCAGGATCTCATCGCCGCGTTTTTGCGCCTGGACGATGATCTCGTTGGCCTTCTGCTTGCCCTCGTCCACCAGTTCGGTCATGCGCCGATCAGCCTCCGCGAACTTGTTCTGTCCCGCTTCGGCGGCAGCCAGCCCGTCAGCGATGCGTTTATCACGCTCCTGCAGGGCATTGATAATCGGCGGCCAGACGTACTTCATGCAGAACCAGACGAAAATAAACAGCGAGATCGCCTGGCCGAACAAGGTCAGATTGATGCTCATGCGCCTTATTCCTCGTGTTGTACGCTGACCTCTGTGGCGCCGGCGGTCTCGCTGCCTTCATACTGCCCCAGGAACGGGTTGGCAAACATCAGGAACGCCGCGAAGGCGATAGCGATAATCGGCACCGCGTCGGTCAGGCCCAGCATCAGGAACATCCTGGGGGTGAGGACGCCTGCCAGTTCGGGCTGGCGCGCCAACCCTTCCAGGAATTTACTGCCCAAGATACCGATGCCCACACCGGCGCCCAGGGCTCCCAGACCGATCATGATGCCGGCCGCCAAGGCTGAAAAGCTGATTATTGATTCCATAGAACGTCTCCAGTCAGATAGTGATAGTTAATGGGTTTCGTGTGCCATACTGAGATAAACAATCGTCAACATCATAAAAATATAAGCCTGCAAGGTGATCACCAGGATATGGAAGATCGCCCAGGGCACGGACAGGGTCCATTGCGCCCAGAAAGGGAGCAGCGCCGCGATCAGGATGAATATCAACTCCCCGGCGAACAGGTTGCCGAACAATCGCAGTGACAGCGACAGCGGCTTGGCAAACAGTGAGACCAGTTCCAGCACTAGGTTCACCGGCAACAGCGCCTTGCCGAACGGGTGGAACGCCAGTTCCCCGAAGAAACCGCCCAGCCCTTTTACCTTGATGGAATAAAAAATCATCAGGAAGAACACGGCAAACGCCAGCCCGAACGTCGCGTTCACGTCAGTGGTGGGCACCACCTTCATATACTCTATGCCCATCAGGTAGGTGGCGTGGGGAATGAAGTCCACGGGGATCAAATCCATGAAATTCATCAGGAAAATCCACACGAACAGGGTCAGCGCCAGCGGCGCAATGAGCGGGTTTTTCCCGTGGAAGGTTTCCTTTACGGAACCGTCCACCATTTGTACGATGACCTCGATGCAGGATTGCAGGCGTCCCGGCTTTTCCACGGAGATAGACACCGCGACCCGGCGGAACAGCCACAGGAACAACCCCCCCAGCAGCACCGACCAGAACATGGTATCGACGTGGATGGCCATAAACCCCATCTCTGCCGCTTCTTCGGCGGAATGGGCAATGCCCCAGCTACCGTCCGGATGACGGCCGTAGGTGAGGTTCTGCAAGTGATGCCGGATGTATTCTGTGGGCGTGTTCGCTGCCAACTTTCTGTGCTCCGTTTATTCCTGTCTCTTTTGTTGCCGGTTTATCCCCGCCCGGGCCGCAGGTTCATGGCCAGCGCCCAGGCGTACACTGCCAGCGTCGCGGCATACGTGCTCACGAACACGGGGAAGTTGACTTGCACCGTCGCAAACACGATGCAGAACAGCGCAACCACCAGCAATATTTTCATAAAATGCGCCAGATACAGGTTCCTCACGAACTGCTGCGCGCTCCTCGCCCTGCTGCCGAAGACCTTTCTCCCCGCATACCAGGTCGACAACGCGCTGATGCCCCCGGCCAGCAGCGCCGAGACCGCCGCGACCTGCCCCAGCGTCGGCAACAACACCGCGCCGGCGCACAGCGCCAGACCGATCTGTATCAATGCGATCCGGTCAGGAACAGCACTAATTTTCGGAGATTTCAAAAACCTGTCCACCAGGTATACAACTCCCGTGAAAGATGCATTCAGTAATGTAATTGCCCCGGGCAGGAACTGACCTTCAGTCTTTAGTTGTTATCCGCGGTAACGGGCAAGGAGGCGCATTATAATAGCATTGTGAAATTAAATCAAACGTTGCGATGCACAAATTTATACCCTCCTACCTGACCGGCAACGTCAACGCCGGCCCGGTTGATTGCTTTTGCCCGGCTTGCAGGTCGAACAACTGGCGCAACAATGTGAAGGTGGATTTGGTCTCCAGATCGGTGTCCTGAAGATAAAACCAGTGGCCGCGGTAGCGGGTGGCGATGTAGGCATTTTCAGGTTGTTCCGCGCTGGTGTGAATCCTGAACAGGCGGCCTGCGGGGGTGTCGCTCCAGTGGAAGGTTCCGCCGCTCCTGAGCCTGGTGTCCGTCACCAGCACGTCCCGGTGCTGTGGCGGCGCTTCCACGTTATGTGACAGGTAATACAGCACGCCGGAAATGGAACGGGTGCGCACGGTCCATTGGGCGTTGTTCATGGTCAGAAAATCGGTGGCCAGGCTGAATTCATCCCGGCTCCTGTCCAGTTCCAGCAACTGGTACACCCGGTCGATCTCATCCTTGTACCTGCTATCATGCCTGGCCAGCTTGATAACGATGCCATCTTCCCCACTTGAACCCATTTCCATAAGCTGGTTTTTCTGCAATATGCGCAGCGCGTCCATCAGGCGGTTGAATGCCTCATAGTCCGGCGCCGTTTCCGGCGTCGGCCCGGAGGCGTTGGGCGCGTTGTAAAGATTGTTGATCCGCTCAAAACACAAGCCGAACACCCGGCTGATATTCCAGCCGGACTGTGTCAGCACCAGGACGTCTTCCAGTTGCAGGGGGCTGAGAATGCTTTTTAACAGGTCTTCACCCTGCAAGGGCGTGTAGGAAATGGTCGGCTTGTCGGCATAGGAGACCCCCACGCTCGGGCTGAGACTTTCATTCCCGCCAAAGTTAACACCGGCATCGACACCCGCATTGGCTCCCAGCGACAAACTCGCGGTCACACTGCCGATTTCCAGAAAAAACGGCACGTCCCGGTAACGCATACGCACCAGGTTCCGCAACATCTGCTCATTAATCGAGGAAATAATCGCCTCATTATAAGCAGGATGCGTACTCTCCAACGCCCGCGGCCCAAACGCCGACTGGCAACCGGACAACGCGACCGCCAACGCTAATATGAAGGGAATAAAGAAGTATCGGTTGCGAAATGCCATGACGGCTGGCAGTTTACCGGATACTGGGGATGGATTCCAAATCTGTCTGTCTCGCTCAGCAAGCGGACCACTCCTGCGAAACCTGTCCCTGTATGGTGTTGAGCAGGGAGCAGGAGTCTTTATCAGGCGACTCCTGCCTCCGCAGTAAGGGTACCCGCTCTTATTACCACTGCGACCTCAGATTAAAGGTCACCCCATGGTCCGCCTCGGCGCCCGTCATCTCCCGACGCACCGCCCCCACCTCAGCACTCACCGGCAGACTATTAACACCCGCCGGGCTCAACCGCCAGCCCAGGCGGTAGTCATTGCTCTGGCCGGACAAGGCATACCCCAACGTCGGGGCGCCGATGAAGCGGCCCCGGAACAGGGCCATCCCATAGGCCGCCTCCGCCTGCCACTGCCCGCCAGTGTTGCTGTTGCCGCCACTGCCCGGCAAGGTCTCGGCAAACAAGGCATCCATCCCCCCGTTAGACGGCCCGCCCAGGCGGTGGGTCAAGGTCAGCGACGGCCCCAGCAGGGAGGCCAGATCCGGGTCAAAGGTGAGTGAGGCAGAGAACCCGCTGTGGGTGAAGCGTTTCGCTTCATGCAGGACAAGGGTCCGGCCCTCAAACTCCACGGCCAGGCCCCAACGGGTGTGTGCCCAACTCAAGGCCGCCCCCACGTCCACACCCAACCCGGTCTCGGCATCCCCGGCATCGTAGCGCACCCCGGCCTCCAGCGTAGGACGCAGGGACTGCTCGGCAAAGGCCAACGACCAACCCCCCTCGACCCCCACCCGCAGGCGCGTGGTCTGGGCTTCAGCGGCACGCAGCCCCCGGGTCTTATCAGAGGTAGTCCGGGTCCACTGGGCATCGCCCACCAGGGCAAGCTCGGGGCCGGTCTCACCGAAGAAGACCCCTACGTCACTGCGTACCCCACCGGCGGCCATCTGCCAGCCCATGTCCGTGCGCAGGGACTCGGTGCTGTGGACCTCGGTGAGGGTCTCAGAGAGGGTCATCTCCCCGAGCCCCACCCCGGCGGCGCCCCACAGGGACAGGCGGCCGGCCTGTTTGGCGGCGTAGGGCACAAAGGCCGTCATGGACGTATCCAGCGTGCCGTGGCCGGTCTCACTCTTGAAGCTACCTTTACCCCCGGTGAGGAGCACAGCCAGGCCGGCCTGCCAGTCTGCGCGGGCGTAGTCGGCGCCGATGAGGCCGGTGGTGAGGGTACCGTCCACGCTCAGGGTGCCTTCTGAGCCGTTGAAGGTGGCATGCATGCCGCGGCCCCAGAGGCCGAAGCTGCCGCCGGCCGCGTCGGCCCCACGCGTGTAGGTGAAGGCCGAGCCGGCCAGGGCCTCGGCCAGGGTCAGGGTGCGGGTAGGCGCGGACAGGAGAGGAGGGCCGCTGAGAGCGCCGGACGGGGATAGCCGGCCGGCCGCGGACAGCGTCGTCATCCCCGCGCCGTGCCTACCCCTACTATTCATGTCCACACTACCCAGGTCACTACCGCCCGTACCTGTGGCCCCGCCCATGCCGTTCCCGGCAAAGGCCGGGGCGCGGTCCTGGGACAGGGCCCGTGCTCGCTCGGCATTATCAAACTCCCTGTTCTCGCCCCCGGACGGGGCGCGGCCGAGGAACTGGCCCTGGAAGCCCGGCGTGCGCCCGGCCTTGAGGCGCCCGGTGATGCCGCCCACGGCCTGCTCGGCCAGACCGCGTCCGAAGCGGCCCAGGAAGGCGGTGGGCAGTGGGTCGGAGTTCTTGATAGTCCCCGTCGCCTCGCCGTCCTCAAGGGTGGCGCCCTCGGGGTTGCGCAGGATAACGGTGAAGGTCTCGTTGCCCTCGTCATGGGAGTCATCGAAGGTCGGTATCCAGATCTCGAACCGGGTGCCGCCCGGATAGATGGTGGCGTTGTTGCTGGTGTAGGGATAATCCGTCGAGCTCTCGGCGCTGCCGTAGTGGCGGCCCTGGTAGTCCCCCGTCTCGGTGTAGTAGCTGAACCGCACCCTGTGCGTCACCGGCTTTGACAGCGTGACCTCAAAATAGACCTCACTGCCCTCTGCCGCTTCACTGTCACCGATGGACAGCGTCGGCAGGCCGTCGTTGTCGTGCACGGTGGCTTCGGCCTCATTCCTGGGCGCCGACGCCACGGTGTAGCCGCTACCGGCCTGCACGGTCACGGTCACCCTGGCGCTGGAGGAATCCTCCTCCACGCTGTCGTCATTCGTGCGCACGTTCAGCGTCGCTTTCTTCTCGCCTGCCGAAATCGTCACCCGGTGGGTGCCGGCGTCGGCGGTGTTGATGAAGGCGTTGCCGGGCTCGGCGACGTTCACGGTAACCTCGAGATCCGCACCCGGGGCGACGTCGGCGTGCAGCGTGAATTTGAGCGTGGCGCCCTCGTAGTCGGTGGTGCGCGAGGATTGTGCCGAGGTCACACGAATGACGGGCACCACTACATCGTCGTCGTTGACCGTCACCGAGTCCGAATTGCTCTGGCTGTGCACGCTGTAGCCCGTGCCGCCGATCACTGCCGCGCTGATACTGCCGTCGGGCTCGTCGTCGCTGTCGTTGGTGGTGGTGACGTTGAAGGTGGCAGTGCCGCTGGCGCCGATGGTGATGCGCCGCGAGCCGGTCTGCCCGTTCGTGGCGAAGTTGCCGCTCTGGGTCACCCTGACGTTCACGCTGATACTGCCTTGTGGCGGCGGCGAAGCGGTGAGCGTGAAGGTGGCCGTGCCGCCTTCGGTGATGGCGCCGCCGCCGGAAATGCTTACGGCGGGCGTGGGCGGCGGCAGGTCGTTGTCGTTGACCGTCACCGAATCCGAATTGTTCTGGCTGTGCACGCTGTAGCCCGTACCGCCCCTCACTGTGGCGCTGATGCTGCCGTTGGGTTCGTCGGTGCTGTCGTTGGCGGTGGTGACCGTGAGCGTGCCGCTGCCACCCGTGCCTATGGTGACCTGGCGCGACCCGGCCTGTGCGCTACCGGCGAAGCTGCCGCTATCCACCACGTTCACGTTCACGGTGATGGTGCTTTGCGGCGCCGGACTGGCACCCAGGTTGAAGGTGGCCGTGCCGCCTTCGGTAATCGCGCCACCGCCGCTGATGCTCACCACCGGCGTCGCCGGCGGAGGATCGTCGTTGTCATTGACCGAAATCGACGCTGACGCGTTGGTATTGGACGGCGTGTAGCCCGTGCCGCTGTTGACGGTCGCGGTGAGCGTGCCGTTGGGCTCGTCCGCGCTGTCGTTGTCGGTGGTGACGGTGAGCGTACCGCTGCCACCCGTGCCTATGGTCACCTGGCGCGACCCGGCCTGTCCGCTGCCGGCGAAGCTGCCGCTGTCGACCACGCTGACGTTCACCGTGATCGTGCTCTGCGGCGCCGGGGTCGCAGTGAGCGTGAAGGTGGCGCTGCCGCCCTCGGAAATGGCGCTGCCGCCGGCGATGGTGATTACAGGATTGGGATCAGGGTCGGGGCCGGCCCCTTCGATGCATTCCAGCGCGTCCGCAACCGGCCCCCAGCCAAACCAGCTTGCTTCCCGCGCGCGCGCGGAGGCGGCGGTCATCGGCGTAATGGCGCGGTTGTCCGCCGTCCAGTCCGCGGGCGTGCGCACGCCAAACGCAACCAGTACGCGGAACCAGTTCTCCCCGTAGCCGGGCGAATTACCGCTATTGTGATCGTAATAGTCCTCAACCTGTTGCAGAATCGCGTCCGACACGCAGGCGCTCGGGATGATGGCATCGTCATTGTCATTGACCGAAATCGATGCCGATGCGTTGCTGTTGGATGGCGCATAGCCCGCGCCGCTGGTGACGGTGGCGGTGAGCGTGCCGTTGGGCTCGTCGGTGCTGTCGTTGTCGGTGGTGATGGTGAGCGTGCCGCTGCCGTTGGCGCCGATGGTGGCCGTACGGGCGCCTGCCTGGCCGCTGTCCGCGAAATTGCCGCTGTCCACGACGTTCAGGTTCACGGTGATCGAGCTCGCGGGCGGCGGGGTCGCAGTGAGCGTGAAGATGGCGGCGGCGCCCTCGGCAATGGCGCTGCCGCCGGCGATGCTGACGACCGGAGGCGGCGGATCGTCGTTATCGCTGACCGCGATTGACGCTGAGGCGTTGGTATTGGACGGGGTGTAGCCGGTGCCGTTGGCGATGGTCGCGGTGAGCGTGCCGTCAGGCTCGTCGGTGCTGTCGTTGTCGGTGGTGACGGTGAGCGTTCCGCTGCCGCCCGTGCCGATGGTGACGGTCCTGGAACCCGCCTGGCCGCTATTGGCAAAGTCTCCGCTGTCCACCACGTTGACGTTCACCGTGATCGTGCTTGAAGGCGTCGGGTTCGCGGTAAGCGTGAAGGTGGCGCTGCCGCCCTCGGTGACCGCGCTGCCACCGGCGATGGCGATCTCGGGATCGGGGGCGGGGTTAACCGCTTCCAGACATTCCAGCGCGTCCGCAACCGGCCCCCAGCCAAACCAACTCGCCTCCCGCACGCGTGCGGACGCAGCGGTCATCGGCTCGATAACGCGGTTGTCCGCCGTCCAGTCGGAGGGACTGCGCGCGCCAAACGCAACGAGTACGCGGAACCAGTTATGCCCGTAGCCGGGCGGCGTGCTGCTGTTGTGGTCGTAATACCCCTCAACCTGCTGCAGAAGCGCGTCCGACACGCAGGCACTCGGGATGATGGCATCGTCATCATCATTGACCGAAATCGACGCTGACGCGTTGGTATTGGACGGCGTGTAGCCTGTGCCGCTGCTGACGGTCGCGGTGAGTGTGCCGTTCGGTTCGTCGCTGCCGTCGTTGTCGGTGGTGACCGTGAGCGTGCCGCTGCCACCCGTGCCTATGGTGACCTGGCGCGACCCGGCCTGTGCGCTACCGGCGAAGCTGCCGCTATCCACCACGTTCACGTTCACGGTGATGGTGCTTTGCGGCGCCGGACTGGCACCCAGGTTGAAGGTGGCCGTGCCGCCTTCGGTAATCGCGCCACCGCCGCTGATGCTCACCACCGGCGTCGCCGGCGGAGGATCGTCGTTGTCATTGACCGAAATCGACGCTGACGCGTTGGTATTGGACGGCGTGTAGCCCGTGCCGCTGTTGACGGTCGCGGTGAGCGTGCCGTTGGGCTCGTCCGCGCTGTCGTTGTCGGTGGTGACGGTGAGCGTACCGCTGCCACCCGTGCCTATGGTCACCTGGCGCGACCCGGCCTGTCCGCTGCCGGCGAAGCTGCCGCTGTCGACCACATTGACGTCCACCGTGATCTGGCTTTGCGGCGCCGGGCTGGCGGTGAGCGTGAAGGTGGCGGCGGCGCCTTCGGTGACGGCGTTGGCCGAGGCGGGCGCAATGGACACTGAAGGGGTCGGCACCACTGGCGTCTCGTCGTCGTCCACCGTGACGGTGACGGAGTCTGCGGTCACCCCGCCGTAGCCGCCGGTGTTGCTCACCGCGTGCGTGATCGTCACGGTCTCGTCGTCGGCGTTTGCATCGTCTTGCGGCGTCACCGTCACGGCCTGCGTCTGGTTCCAGGTCGTGGGTGTGAAGGTGAGGGTGGCGCTGGCGCCCGGATTGCCACCCGGGGCCTGCACCTGGATCTTGGCCGCATCGCTGCTGGTGGCCGTCACCGTCACGTTCGCCGTCGGCTTGCTGTCGAGCACTACCGTGTAGCTGCCGGTCGAACCGCCCTCGGCAAGATCGAGCGATGCGGTCGAGACCGTCACCCCGGGAGTTTCGACCGGCGGGGGTGGCGGCGGGGGTGCGGCGGCGCTCGTCAGCGTGAACTTCACCGATCGCGGCGCGCTCACCGTGTAAGGGGAGTTGCCCGCGTTGCGGTACACCTGCAGTTGATCCGGCACCGAAATCACGATGGATTCGTTCGGCTCATCCCGGTCGTCCGCCAGCGGCACCAGCCGCAGCCGCATCGAAGACACACCCTGGTTTACGTACAAGGCCGCCGAACCGATCGATCCCCCGCTCACGACCTCCAGGCGATAGTCCTGGCCCCTGACCGCCTTGCCCGAAAGTTCAAGCTCTACCAGCGAGAACGGCTGCAGGAAGTACGGCGGGCTCACGAGCAGGTCGAACTCCACCGCGTCCCCGCCCTCCTTCAGCGTCGTCTTGTCCGGCTGCGACAGCGTCACAATCGGCTCGGAGGGCGCTATGGAGTCCACGATGTGAAAGCCGGGAAGGTTGTCGGTTGTGGCCACGCCGCCGCCCGAACCCGTGTTCGTGGCTGTGCCCAGCCCGATACCCACCGTTTCCGTGGTGCTCCCGACCACGCTGTCCGACGTGGCGGTGAAGGTGATGGAGGCTGCGGTCGCGGTAGCTCCCGTGGCCGGGCCGGTGAAGACCAGGCTTGCGCTGCCGCTGTTGAGGTTGTTGTATGCCACGCCCCTGGCTGGCGTCGCGGTGAGCTTGTAGTCGGCGTTGCGCACCGCGGTGCCGGCAAAGGTGAGCGGCATGGTCAGGGTCTCGCCCTTGACCAGGCCGCGGCCCAGGGTGAGCGTAAGCGTTCTGGTTCCGCCCTCGATCAGGTAGCCGCCCGAACTGCCCGCCAGGGTCACCGATGTGGGGTCGTCGTCGGTGACGGTGAGTTCCAGCGAGGACGTGGCGCCGAGTTCGTATTGGGTCCCGGCGTTCAGGGCCACGGCAAACGTCCCGTCCGGCTCGTCGGCGCGGTCATCGTCGATATCGACGTTGAATTCCACGCTCGTTGTCTTGGCGGGAATGGTGATCGCGCTGGCCGACAGGCTGCCGCTGTAGCCACCGGAGAAGCTCAGCGTCGGCAGCGTGACCGGCAAACCGCCGCTCGGCGCGGGGTCGCTCGAGGTCACGGTGAAGGTGGCGCTGCCGGCCTCGCGGATTTCCGTGTTCCCGTTCTTCTCCGTGAGCGTCAGGACCGGCTTGTCATCGTCGGACACACTCACGTCCACGCCGGCAATGGCCATGTCCGGGAGGTAGCGGCGTCCATCGCCGAGTGCCAGCGAGGCGATCGAATGCGCGATCGTCGCGCTGCGCGGCAGGTAGGTCACGGCATTGTCGTTCTGGCCCTCGATGCTGATTTGTTGCGCCGAACGCCAGTTCGAGGGTGTAAAGGTGAGGGCTTCCGTGTTGGTGAAGTCGGTCGCGCTGTCCGGTCCATCCACCTTCACGACGCTGCCGTCGCCGGCGTCCACTGTGATCGTCACCGCCTTAAGCGGCTGCGAGTCGAGCTTCAGGGTGTAGGTGGCGACACCGCCGTTCTCGGCCAGCGTGTGCGCGGCGTGGGAGACAGTCACCCCGGCGCGGTCATCGTCAGTCACCTTCACGCTCAGGCTGCCGGCGTCGTTGACGGCGTAGTTGTGGTCGTTCGAGCTGGCCGCGTGGCCGATCATCACGGTGCGGGCGTTGCCGGCGTTGTCGATGTCGTCATCGACGCCGGTCACGGTGATGGTCTGTGACGTGCTCCAGAGAGCGCTCCCGGTGGGGTTGAATGTAAGGGTTTCGGTCGACGTACCCGCGTTGCCCGCGTCGGGCCCATCCACCAGCGTTCCGGCGCCCGCCGTTACCGTCACGGTGACAGGATGCGTCGGTCTGGTTTTCAGCGCCACGTCGTAGCGGTCCGTGCCGCCGTTTTCGCCAACGACGGTCTCGGCGGGGCTGCCGGTTTCCCTGATGCTGAGGCCGGCATTGGGGTCGAGCGGCTTGATCGTGAAGCGGGCGGACTGGCTGGCTGGCCTGCCGCCATTCTGATCTCCGAATCGCAGCAGGTCGCTGTCCACCGTAACCGTCACCTGGTCGTCCGCTGTGATCGGCGGGCCGGTGTAGCTCATATCGATCTCCACGGACCGGTGCTGTTCCGCGCCGTGCACGTCGTACTGGATCGGGAGCAGCCGGCCGGCGCTGATGGTCAGCAATGCCGACGTGCCCGACAAGCTGATTTTCGACAAGCCGGTCGCGCTGAGGCGAACCTCGGTGTTGGGGATTTCGCCCCGGTCGTTGCGGTCGTCGAAAAACACATAGGGTGCGGATGGATTGCCGCCATTGAGGCCGCCACCGCCTCCCGCGCCGAAAAAGGTCGAATTCTTCGGAGTCAGCGTGAGCGTGGCCGTGCCGCTGTTTTGAAGGTTGCGGACGCTGATGATGCGCGGGCTGACCACAAGGGACGGCGGTTGGTCGTTGTCGGTGATCGCCACGCTGGCCGAGCCCGAGGCGGTGGTGCCGGCGGCGCCGGTGCCCGAGGGGCGGTCGAGGTTGCTGCTGACCGCTTTGTCGCCGCTGCCGAAGTTCACGGTCAGCGTCTCCGAAGTGCCCTCGTCGCGGGTGTCCTCCTTCCCGGTCACTGCTAGCGTCGCCACCCGCACCGTATTCACGTCGGAGCCTGTGAACACCACCGCGGGGCTCCAGCGGCTGTAGGGGCTGGCGGTATTGAGCGACACCCCCCGGTTGTAGTTGCCGCCGGTTTTCAATCCGATGTCGTAGTCCTTGCGGGTGATGCCCGAGCCCGCGATGACCAGCGGCGCGGTCACCGACTCGCCGCCCGCCAGCTTGCGGCCAAGCGTGACCGCCACGTCCGCCGCATCGCTGCCGTCCTCCTTCACCGTGCCGGAACCCGCCAGCGTCACGCTGGTTGCGTCGTTGTCGGTGATTGTGAGTGTCGCCGTTCCCTGGCTGCCCGGCACCACCCCTGTCGGCAGGCTGCTCGCCCGGATGCTGAGCTCGACGGTCTCGTTGGGCTCGTCCGTCGTGTCGTGACGGATGGGAATGTTGACCGTGCCGTTGGTGGTGTGCGCGGCGATGGTCGCGGTCCAGGGGCCGGCCGTGTAGTCGTCACCCGCCGTGGCGCTGCCGCCCGTCCTCTCGACGGTCACCACCGTGGCCGAGGGACGCGTGCTCGACAGCGTGAGGCCCAGCGCCGCGTTGGTGGTGGACGCAGGCTCGTGCGCGCGGTAAGCCGCGGCGCTGAAGGACAGCGGCACGCCGGCGCCGGCATCGGTGACGGCCACCGCGACCGGGGCCGGCGTCAGGGTTCGGTAGGGTCCGCTAGCCACGCTCAGCGCATGGGTGATGTTGAACGATTCGTCGGTGGTGTCGCTGTCGTCCTTCGCCCGCACCGTCACCGTTTGCGCCTGAGTCCAGTTGCCGCCGCTCCCGTGGGTGAAGGTCAGGGTCGCGGCGCCGCCGAATGAGCCGCTGCCCGCCTTGACCTCAAGGTCGGAGGTATTGGCCGCCGGCACTGTGGCCGTGATGGTGACATCGGCGCCCGGGTCCGTCAGCAGCCCCACCTTGTAGCCGGCCTCGGCGCTGGCGCCGCCGCGCTCGGTAACGGCCAACGAGGCCGGATTCACGCTGACGCCGTCGGTGAGGGTCCCGGTCCTGATGGTGAAGCCGGCAGTGCAGCAGGATGCGCCCGGGTAGCCCGCCCGTTGATTGCCATACGACAGCAGGCCATCGGCGCCGCCCTGCACAGCCACCGTGACCGCAACGTCGGCGTTGATGCCGGAGCCGGTGTAGGCCAGGGTGATCTGCGCGGAGCGATGGCCTTTGCTGGCCCTGCCATGCGAGTGGGGCTGCTCGCGCGCCAGCAGCTTAGCGCGCGCGATGCTCAGCCCCGCAGGCGCGCCCTGCAAGGTGATTCTGGAAAGGCCCGTAGCGTTCAGTCTGATTTCGCCGGCTATGGCGGCAGCGGTGAGCTGGCCGCTTTCGGAATCCCAATCATCCGCATGCACAAAGTCCTCGAGCTCGAAGCCGGCGCCACCGCCGGCGCCGAGGAAAGTGGCGTTTTTCGGAGTGATTTTGATCGTGGCGCCGTGCAGCGCATTGGCCCGTATCTGCACCAGATCAAGCGTCAGGTACGCGCTGTTGTTCTGGGCCTGGACCGCGGTTGACCAACCACCCGCAAACAGCAGCGCCAATAAGCAAAACACGCCGGCGCGCCACACATTGTTTTTCTTGCCGAAATGATCTTCAAAATTGAACACCGCGCCCTACCCTCTAGTAGCACATGAGAAAATTCGGGTAACCACCTGTGAATACAGGCTATTATGCAATAAACAATATGCTTTGTCACTACCAACCAGTATGCAGGGTAAATGAACTACTCTTGTGCAAGCAGGAGTCTCTTTCAGGCGACTCCTGCTTGCGCAGTAGGGGTGCCCCCTCTTATTACCACTGCGACCTCAGGTTAAAGGTCACACCATAGTCAACCTCGGCCCCCACCATCTCCCGCCGCGTCGCTCCCAGCTCAACGCTCACAGGCAGCGCTTCTGCACCCACCGGGGTCAGCCGCCAACCCAGGCGGTAGTCATTGCTCTGGCCGGACAAGGCATACCCCAACGTCGGCGCGCCGATGAAGCGGCCCCGGAACAAGGCCATCCCATAGGCCGCCTCCGCCTGCCACTGCCCGCCGGCACTGCCATTGCCCTGACTGCCCGGCAGGCTCTCCCCAAACAAGGCATCCATCCCCCCGCTAGACGGCCCGCCCAAGCGGTGGGTCAAGGTCAGGGACGGCCCCAGCAGGGAGGCCAGGTCCGGGTCAAAGGTGAGTGAGGCAGAGAACCCGCTGTGGGTGAAGCGTTTCGCTTCATGCAGGACAAGGGTCCGGCCCTCGACATCCACGGCCAGGCCCCAACGGGTGTGTTCCCAACGCAAGGCCGCCCCCACGTCCACACCCAACCCGGTCTCGGCATCCCCGGCATCGTAGCGCACCCCGGCCTCCAGCGTCGGACGCAGGGACTGCTCGGCAAAGGTCAACGACCAGCCCCCCTCGACCCCCACCCGCAGGCGCGTGGTCTGGGCTTCAGAGGCACTCAACCCCCGGGTCTTATCAGAGGTGGTCCGGGTCCACTGGGCATCGCCCACCAGGGCCAGCTCGGGGCCGGTCTCACCGAAGAAGACCCCCAAGTCACTGCGTACCCCACCGGCGGCCATCTGCCAGCCCATGTCCGTGCGCAGGGACTCCGTACTGTGGACCTCAGCGAGGGTCTCAGAGAGGGTCATCTCCCCCAGTCCCACCCCGGCGGCGCCCCACAGGGACAGGTGGCCGGCCTGTTTGGCGGCGTAGGGCACGAAGGCCGTCATGGACGTGTCCAGCTTGCCGTGGCCGGTCTCACCCCTGAAGCGGCCCTTGCCCCCGGTCAGGAGCACGGCCAGGCCGGCCTGCCAGTCTGCGCGGGCATAGTCGGCGCCGATGAGGCCGGTGGTGAGTGTACCGTCCACGTTCAGGGTACCTTCTGAGCCGTTGAAGGTGGAATGCATGCCGCGGCCCCAGAGGCCGAAGCTGCCGCCGGCCGCGTCGGCCGTCCGTGTGTAGGTGAAGGCTGAGCCGGCCAGGGCGTCGGCCAGTGTCAGGGTGCGGGTAGGCGCAGACAGGGGAGGAGGGCCGTTGAGGGCGCCGGACGGAGATAGCTGGCCGGCCGCGGACAGCGTCGTCATACCCGCGCCGTGCATACCCATACTACCCATGCCCACACCACTCGGACTCACATCACTCAAGCCACTGCCGCCCAGGCTATCACCGATTCGGGCTGTGCCAGCCACACCCGTATCCATACCGGCCTTGCCTGTGCCCGCCGTACTAACATCCGTCATGCCCATATCTGCCGTACACATACCCACCACGTCCCCGCCTGTCGTGCCCGTACCGGTTATGCCTGCCCGTACCGTGCTCATACCTGTCATGCCCGTACTCGCCGTGTCAGTGCCCGCCATGCGGACGTTCGTTATGCCCATACCCGCCATGCCCATCGCACCCATACCGTTCACGGCAAAGGACGGGGCGCGGTCCTGGGACAGGGCCAGTTCCAGCTCAGCCCTTGCGGCATCAAAATTATTGCCGCCTGACGGGGCGCGGCCGAGGAACTGGCCGTGGAAGCCCGGCGTGCGCCCGGCCTTGAGGCGGCCGGTGATGCCGCTCACGGCCTGCTCGGCCAGACCGCGCCCGAAGCGGCCCAGGAATGCCGAGGGCAGCGGGTCGGTGTTCTTGATCGTGCCCGTCCCCTCGCCGTCGTCGATGGTGGCGCCGCTCGGATCGTACAGGATGACGGTGAAGGTCTCGTCGCCCTCGTCATGGGCGTCGTCGTAGGTCTCCACCCAGATCTCGAACCTTGTGTTGCCGGGGTGAATGGAACCGGGCCACGAGGTGTAGGCGAAATCTACCGAGGTATCGGCACTGCCGTAGTCCCGGTCGTTGTAGCCCCCCGATTCGGTTCGATATAGGAACCGCACGTCGTGCGCCGCCGGTTTCGACAGCGTCACCACGAAGTGGACCTCGTCACCCTCCGCCGCTGAACCGTCGCTGATGGACAGCGTTGGCAGGCCGTCGTTGTCGTGTACGGTCGACTCGGCCGCGTTCCTCGGCGCCGACGCCACGGTGTAGCCGGTGCCGGGTTGCACGGTGGCGGTCACGGTGGCGGTTGAGGGGTTCTCTTCAACGCTGTCGTCAACAGTGCGCACGTTCAGCGTCGCTTGCTTCTGGCGCGCCCGGATCGTGACCTGACGGGTTCCGGAGTCGGCGGCATTCACGAAGGCGTTGCCGGGTTCGGCGACCTGAACGGTCACCTCCAGATCCGACTCGGGAGCGACGTCGGCATGCAGGGTGAATTTCAGCGTGGCGCCTTCGAACTCGGGTCCGTCCTGGTGGGCCGGGCGAGAGGCTTGCACGGAGGTCACGCGAATCTCGGGCACCGGCACATCGTCGTCGGTAACCGTCACGCTCACCTCGTTCGCGGACGCCACCCGGTAATGCGAACGCGACACGACCCGGGCCGTCACCGAACCGTCGCGCTCGTCCCTGTCGTCGTCAACGGTGGCCACCGAGTGGCTCGCCGTGGCCGAGTTGGCGCTGAAGGTCACCGTCTTCGCGCCGGTCGTGCCATCGACAGCAAAGTCACCACGCTGGGAGATGTTCAGATGCACCACCAGATCTGCCGACGGGGTGGGGCTGGCGCTGAGGGTAAAGCTCGCCGCCTGGCCTTCGCCCACCGAGGCGGCGTCGCGGCTGATGCTGATCTGCGGCAATGGCTCGTCATCGTCGTTGACCGTCACCGAATACGAACCGCTCTGGCTGTGCACGGTGTAACCCGTGCCGCTTCGTACCGCCGCGCTGATGCTGCCGTTGGATTCGTCCGTGCTGTCGTTGTTGGTGGTGACGCTGAAAGTGGCCGTGCCGCTGCCGCCGATGGTGATGCGCCGGGTGCCGGTCTGGCCGCCGCGGGCGAAGTTGCCGCTCTGGGTCACATCGACGTTGACGCTGATGCTGCCCTGCGGGGCGGGCGAGGCGGTGAGTGTGAAGCTGGCGGTGCCGCCCTCGGTGATGGCGCCGCCGCCGGAGATGCTCACCGCCGGCGTCGGCGGCGGCAGGTCGTCATCGTTGACCGCAATCGACGCCGAGCCGCTGCTGCTCGACGGCGAATAGCCCTGGCCGCTGGCGATGGTGGCGGTGAGGCTGCCATCGGGCTCGTCGGTGCTGTCGTTGTCGGTGGTGACGGTGAGGGAGCCGTTGCCGCCGGTACCGATGGTGACCTGGCGCGATCCGGCCTGGCCGCTATTGGCAAAACTGCCGCTGTCCACTACGTTGACGTTCACCGTGATCTGGCTCGGCGGCGCTGGCGTCGCGCTCAGGTTGAAGGTCGCCGTGCCGCCTTCGGTGATGGCGCCGCCGCCGCTGATGCTCACCACCGGCGTCGCCGGGGGCGGATCGTCGTTGTCGGTGATGGTGAGGGTGTGGAC
Source organism: Gammaproteobacteria bacterium (assembly GCA_965116585.1). Taxonomy (GTDB): domain Bacteria; phylum Pseudomonadota; class Gammaproteobacteria; order Eutrophobiales; family Eutrophobiaceae; genus JAAXHV01. The sequence goes on from OZ220714.1 coordinate 1,596,922, forward strand.
AGTGCGGGCGCCGAGCTGGTAGCCGCTGCCGCTGGTTAGGCTCAGTCGCACGGTTTCGTTTGGCTCGTCACGGCTGTCGTCGACGATCGAGACGGGAATGCTCGCGCTGCCTGCGCCGGCGGAGACTTGCAGGCTGCCGGCGCTCGAGATGCTGTAGTCGTTGCCGCCGCCCGTGGCGTTGCCGCTGACGTTATAGCGCAGCGTGATGCCGGTCGCCAGCGCCGGGTCGAAATCGACCCGGATGTTGCGTGTGCCCGCGCCTTCGCCGGCGGTCGATGACGATGCGGCGAAGCTTGCCTCCGGCCGCAGCGCTTCGTCGTTGTCCAGCACCGTAATCGAGGCGGAGTCGGCCACGGGGTCGGGGTCGTAGTCGTTGCCGGGGTCGACGGTTGCGGTGATGGCGCCGTTGGCTTCGTCGTCGCTGTCGTTATCGGTGGTGATATGGAACGTGGCCCTGCCGCTGCTGCCAATGGTGACCGTTCTGGCGCCGGTCTGCCCGCTATCGGCGAAGTCGCCGCTTTCGGCGACGGTCACGCTTACGTCGATGCTGCCGCTCGGCGCCGGGTAGGCGGTCACCCGGAAGCGAGCCGTGCGGCCTTCGGTCATCGTCGTTCCGGAGTCGGGGTAGATCGAGATCAGCGGCCGCACCTCGGTGTCGTCGTCGGTGATCACGACCACCGCCGGTTCCGCAGTCACGTTCGCATACTCGCCGGTGCCTCGCACCTCGTGGCTGATGCGCACCGCATGGTCGCGGATGTCGGAGTCCTGCACCGCCGTCACGGTGACCGACTGTGGCTCGTCCCAGTTCCCGGGCGTAAAGGTGAGCGTGGTGCGGCGCGCCGGGGCATCCTGGCCGCTGTGTACCTGGGCCCTGCGCTCGTCCGGGCTGGTCGCGATTACCGTCACGTTCGCCGTCGGCGCCCGGTTGAGCACCAGGGTGTAGTCCTGGGGCTGGCCGCCTTCGGTGACGGGCAGGTCGACGGGGGCGACGGTGACACCGGCCGTCGGTTCCTCGTCGTCGCGAATGGTGACCGTCGTCGTGGCCGGCGGAGGGCCGTGGGCTCTCGTGCCGTGGAGATTGGTCAGCAGCCTGTTTTGTGCACGGCTGTCATATTCGGTGGCGTACCGGACTTCCAGGCGGAAGGTCTCGTCCACTTCGTAGTGGTCGTCCTGCACGGTGGGCACTGGTACCGACAGGCGCGTATCGCCGGGTTCGAACCAATAGAATATTTCATTCTCATAGCGGGTGTCGTCCCGGTCGGCGGTCTCGTACTCGTACTCGAAGGCGCCTAAGACCCAGCCTTCGACTTCCTGGGAGAGTACGAGGACCACGTCCACGCTGCCGCCCTCGGTCACTTTGTAGTTGTCCCGCTCAAAGGCGATCGTCGGAATTTCGCTCAGGTTGAAGTTCACCGAACCGCTGCCCGAGGCGCCGCCGTCGAGATTGGCGCCGGAATTGGCGTCGAGGGTACCGAGGCTTACCGTCACCGATTCGCTGCCTTCCTCGACGTTGTCCTCGATGCCGGTGATGGTCAGGGTCGCGGTGGCCGAGGCATTGGCGCCGCCGGTGAAGGTGACGCTCGCATTGCCACTGTTGAGGTTGTTGCACTGCACGCCCCCGGCGCTGGCGCAGGAGACCGTGTACTCGCTGTTGCGGTTGGCGACGCCGCCGAAGTTGAGCGGCACCGTCAGCACTTCGGGGCTGACGAGGGCCCGGCCGAGCTCAAGGGTGACGGTTTTGGCGCCGCCGTTTTCAGAGATGCTGCCCGTCGGCGCCGACAGCGTCACCAGGGTCGGGTCCTTGTCCACGATGGTGACGGTGGCGGTTGCCTTGGCGGAATCGACCGAGAGGCCCGCGATCGTACTCGGCAGCGACAGCGTCGCGGTGAAGGTTTCCCGTGGCTCGTCGAGCACGCTCTGGTCGATGCCGGGGCTCACCTGCTTGCTCGATGCGCCGGAACCGATGCTCGGGTCGGCGTTGTTGCTGCCGCCGCCGGTGCAGCGGGCGGTATTGCGGACGACGCCGGTGAAATCATCGCCGAAGGTGGCGCCGGCCCCCGCGAGGCAGACGCGGAAGCTGGCCGGGCCGGTGCCTTCGGACAGCTCGGCGGTCAGGTTCACCGCGTTCGAACTCTCGTTCACGGTGACGGCGGTGGTCTGCCAGCCGATGGTGCGGCCATCGTTGATGGTGACGTTGAAGCTGTTGTTCGTGCCGTGCGGGTCGGCTCCGCCGCCGACGTTGGTGGCGAGGGTCGAACGGTCGAAGCCGTTGGCGCCGCTGCCGTCGGGGCCGAGAGCGAGAGTCAGGGTCTCGCCGCCGCTCTCGGTGGCGCCATCCACGGTGGCGGTGAGTTCCAGGGTCGCCACCCGGGCGCCGGCGCCCGAGAAGCGCAGGTTCGGATTGCGCGTCGTCGCGTTGCTGATCGACACGCCGGTGTTGGCGGCGCCGGTCTTCTTGGCGAGGCTCCAGTCGCCGGTGGTGATGTTGGTCCCGCTGGTGCTGAGCGGCACGTCGATGATTTCTCCGGCGACCAGCGCCCGTCCCAGGGTGACGGTGAATTCGGCCTTGCCCGCCTCGTAGATGGCGCCGCTGCCGACCCGGGCGAGGCTGACCACGGTGGGGTCGTTGTCAACGATGGTGGCGGTCACCGTGGTCTTCGAGGTATCGAGGCTGAGGCCGGTGACGGCGGTTGGCAGCGACAGGGTGGCGGTGAAGGTCTCATCAGGCTCGTCGGTGGTGTCGCCGTTGACGGTGAAGGTGACCGCCTTGTCTGACTGGCCGGAGGCGATCCCGAGGTCCGGGTTTGAGCCGCTGCTGCCGGTGCAGGCGGCGTTGCCGCCCGTGCCGAAGCCGCGATAGTCACCGGAAGCCCCGCGGCTGGCGCTGCCGTCGGCGAGGCAGACGCGGAAGGTGACGGGGCCGTTGCCGGTGGAGAGGCTCGCATTGACGCTGCCGGTGGTCTGCCCGGCATCGGTCTCGTTGATGCTGAGCGCGGTGGCGGACCAGCCGATGCTGCGCGGGTCGTTTACCAGCACCGTGAAGCGGTTGTTCGTGCCGTGGGGGTCGGCGCCGCCGCCGACGTTGGTGTCCGTGTCGTTGTCGAACTGCGTGTTGCTGCCGAGGGCGATGGAATAGGTCTCGCCGCTGCCTTCGCCGGTGCCGTCGGCGATGGAGGCGAGTTCCAGGGTCGCGGTTTGGGCGCCGGCGCCGGAAAAGCGCACCGTCGGGGTGGCGCTGTTGGTGTCGAGCAGGCTGATGCCGGTGTTGGCGCCGGCCTTTTTCGCCAGGCTCCAGTCGCTGGTGTTGACGCCGGTACCGCCGATGGGCAGGGGCACGTCGATGGTTTCGCCGGTCACCAGCGCACGGCCCAGGCTCACGGTGAACTCGACCTTGCCGCCTTCGTTGATAGCGCCGCTGCCGGTGCGAGCGAGGCTCACCACGGTGGGATCGTCGTCGCGGATAGTGACGTCGATGGTGGCCGGGCTGATGCCGAGCCCCGCCACCGGCGTTGGCAGGGTAATGGTGGCGCTGTAGGTCTCGTCGGGCTCGTCCACGGTATCGACGACGGACTTGAAGGATACCGGCTCGGTGGTGTCGCTGGCGGCGATGGTGAAGTCGGCGTTGCCGCCCGAGCCGGTGCAGCGGTCGGCGGCGGTGATGACGCCCTGGTAGTCGCTGCCGAGCGTGGCCGTGCCGTCGCTGAGGCAGACGCGGAAGGTCAGGGCGGAGGTGTCCGCTGACGACAGCGCGACGTTCACCGTCCCGGCGGCGGCGGTCTCGGTGACGGTCAGGGTCGTGGCCGCCCAGCCGACGGTACGCACGTTGAGGCCGGCGTCCTTGAGGGTGATGCGGCCATTGCCGGTGCGCCCGCCCGCGGCGCCGCCGTCGAGGTTGGTGGCGGTCAGGCGCGGCGTGCCGGTGGCGGAACTGGCCGGGATGGACACCGTGACGATGTCGTCGCCGGCGTTGTCGTCCACCGCCGCGGTCAGCAGCACGCTGGCCACGGTGGCGCTTGTGGTGGGCCCGGCGAAGGTCAGCTCGCCGGTGGCGCTGTCGAAGGTCACGCCCGCGGGGGTCCCTGACAGGGCGAGGTTGAAGTCGGTGCCGAGGGCGCCACCGGAGAACTGCAGCGGCACGATCAGGCTTTCGCTGCCTTCGAGCCCGCGCCCGAGCGTGATGCGAATCTCGGCGGTGTCGTTGGCGTCGGCTTCCGCCGCGCTGGTGTCCGGCGTCGTCAGCGTCACGTCGGTGGCGGTGTCGTCGGTGATGTTGATGTCGATGCCGCTGTCGGCGCTGTTGATATAGCCATCCGGCGGCGAGCCGAGTTCGATGCGCAGGGTCTCGGTGAGCTCGTCGTCGTTGTCGCTGCGCGCCGTCAGGGTGGCGGTGCCGGTGGTGGCGCCGCGGGCGATGGAGATGTTCGCGGCCAGCGTGTAGTCGCCGGTTTCGGCGGTGGAGGAGGTCGCGAGGCGCTGCACGGGGATTCTGATCGACTGGCCGGACGGCGCTTCCGAGACTTCCGCCGTCACCGTCAGCGTGCCGCCCTCGGTCACCGCGCCGCTGTTGTTCACCGACAGGCTCACGTTGGGCGGCGGCGGCGTGTCGTCGTCGATCAGCGCGATCTGGCCGCTGCCGGTGCGCGCGCCGCGCACGCCGCCGTCGAGGCCACTGGCGGTCAGGCCCGGATTACCGTTGATGGAGGCGGGGATGCTCACCGTGACGCGCTCGTGGTCGGCGTCCGCGTCGTCGCTCACCGTCAGGGTCAGGGTGACACTGGTGGCGGTCAGCCCCGCGGCGGGACCGGTGAACGTCACCGCGGCGTTGGCGTTGGCGAGATCGGTACAGGCGATGCCGGTGGGCAACGGGCTCGGGCAGGCAAGCGTGAAGTCGGTGCCGGGAACCCCGCCTGCAAAGCGCAGGGGAACCTTGAGGCTCTCGCCAGACGCCAGTCCGCGACCCAGCGTCAGGGAGATGCTCGCGGTGTCGCTGCTGTCGCCTTCCATGGCGCTCGCGTCGGGGGTCTCGAGGGTCACCGAGCTGCGGTCGTTGTCGGTGATGGTCACTTCGGCGGCGTTCGGCGTGCCCGGGTCGTAGCCGGCGCTGTCGCCGCCACCGGTCACCCGGGCCCGAATCGCCCCGCTCGGCTCATCGACGCTGTCGCTGTCGGTGAGAATGGGCAATGTTCCCGTGGTGCTGCCCGATGAGATCGGGACGGAATAGGGGAGTTCAGCGCCGGCAGAGAGGAAGTCCGAGTCCGGCGCGTCGCTCAAGGTCACCTGCACATTGATGGCCTGTGACGGCGCCCTGTTCATCTTGATAGTGAAGGTCACAATGCCGCCCTCGGCGACGGCATTGTTCGAGCTCGGTGTTATGGAGGCCTGAGGCAGGCCCCGCTTGTCGTCGTCGAGAATGGTGAACGCCCGGGAACCGCTGACGCTCATGCCGCCGCCGAGCCCGGAGATGTCCGCGCTCTGGATTTCGGACAGGGAGACGGAAACCGATTCACCGGCACCTTCGTGCCGGCTGTCGTCCTCGGCGTTGAGAATCACGGTGGCCGACGCCGCGCTCGGGCCGGTGAAGGTCACCGTGGGGGTGGCGCCTTCCAGCGCATAGCTCACGCCGGCCGGCGCGGGGCTGGGTGCAGCCAGGGTGAAGTCGGTGCCGAGGCTCGCCTTACCGCTGAAAGCCAGCTTGAGCGCCACGCTCTCCCCCGCTACCAGCGCCCGGTTCAGGGTGAGGGTGAGCGTCTTGCTGCCGCCGTCCTCGGCGATGTTGCCGGCGGGGGCGGCCAGGGTAGCGCTGCCGCGGTCGTTGTCGTCCACGGTGCGGGTGGCGGCGCCCGCGGTGGAGCTTACCGTGTAGTCGGCATGGTTGTTCAGGGTGACGGTCACCGTGCCGGCCGGCTCGTCAACGCTGTCCGCAAGGGTCGCCACGCTGATGCTCGCGGCGCCGGGCGTGGCCCCGCCGGCGGGTACGGTCAGGCTCTTAGTGCCGAGGTCGCCGCTGGCCACGTAGCCGCCGGTGGCGCTGACGCTGTAGCGGAGCGTCACGTCGGAGGTGATGTCGGGCGCGCTGAAATCGAAGGTCACCGCCTGGCCTTCCGTCGGGTCGCCGCCGGTGCCCACCTGCACGCTTGCGGTGGGCCGGAACTCGTCATCGCCGACGAACAGGGTGACGCTGGGCGCGCTGGTGACCCCGGTGTAGCCGCTGACCTGGTGGGAGATGGTGAGGTTTTCGTGGTTCCCGTCGGCGTCTTGCAGCGCGGTCACCGTCACCGATTTCGGCACGTTCCAGTTGCCGGAGTTGAAGCTGAGCGCGCCGGACACCGTCGCGGCGCCGGTGTCGCTCGACGACGGCGTCACCGTGACCGCGCCGCCCGGATTGCTGGCAAGTTCCACGTAGTAAGTGGCTGTGCCGCCCTCACTCGCCTCAAGATTGACCGGCGAGACGATGACGGCGTCGGCCGGGGTTACCCGCACCGACACCGGCGGCACGGACACGCGCCAGAAGCTCGAGTTCGGATCCGATGCGGCGATCCGGTGGCTCAGCGTCACGCTGCCGGCCGACACGCCCTGCACAGTTATCTGTTGCGTGAGGCTGCGGCTGGGCCCGAAGGATGCTGGGCTGGGGCTCACGGTAACGCGGCCACCGAGGCCCGTCGGCGTGACGGTCACGTTCGACGTGGGCTCGGTCGTTGCGGTGAGTGTGTAGCTCGTGCTGGTGCCTTCCTTGACCGTCAGGCTGGTGGGCGAGACCAGAATGCGGCTGCCGGCGTCCTGGACGGTGACGGCCACCTCGGGACCCTGGCTCACGCCCGGATAGCCGCTCACCGCGTGGGTGACGGTGGCGCTTTCGGAATTGGTGTTGCTGTCCGTGTTCGCGGTAACGGTGACTCGCTGGGGAATGCGGAAATTGCTGCTGTTGAAACTCAGCGCGGCGGACAGTCCGATGGCGCTGCTCGTCGTTTGCGGGGTGACCGTGACCGCTGCGCCCGGGTCGGTGTTCAACCACACATCGTAAGTGCCCGGCGCGCCGTGCTCGATGGCGGTGACCGTCAGCGCGGACACCCGCACCCGTGCGGTGCCCGTCACGGTCACGTCCACCGGCGCCGGGGTGACGGCGGCGTAGGCGGCATCCGCGCTGGAGACGGCATGGGTGATGCGCGCCTGGCCGCCGTTGACGCCAGAGACCTGAATGCTCTTCTGCGAGCTCCATTCGGCGGGTGCGAAGGTCACGGCGTTGCCCACCGTGGCCGTCACCGTATCGCCGGAGGTGGGCGTGATGGTGACGCTCGCCGAGGGGCGGCTGTTCAGCCGAACGTTGTAGCTGCCGTTGGCGCCTTCGTTGACGCTGAGCGCGGTCGGGTTCACGGTCACGCCGGCGCCGCCGTCGATGATGGACACGACAACACTCGACGCCGTGGTGACGGAACCGTAGCCGCTTACGGAATGGGTGACGGTGACATCGTCGTCGCTGAGGTCCGCGTCGGCCAGACTGGTCAGGGTCACGGTCCGCCAGTTGCTCCAGTTGCCGGTATTGAAAGTCAGCGCGCCCGACACGGTGAGCCGGGTGGAGTCGCCGGACTGCGGCGTCACCGTGACCGTGCCCGAGCCCGGGTCGGTATGCAGTTTCACGCGGTAGCTGACGGTGGCGCCTTCATTCACCGACAGGCTGTCCATGTCCACGTCCACCGCCGGCTGGGCGCCCGCATCAGTAAGCTGGATAGTGCCGCTGCCCGTGCCGCCGGCACCGCCGTCGAGGCCCGTGGGCGTGATCGTGCCGAGCCGCACGCTCACGCTGCCGTCGGCTTCGTCCGTGTCCGCCAGTGCCGACACCAGGACGGTGGCCGCGCTCGCCGCCCCGGCGCCGCCGGTGAAGGTGACCGTGGGCGGGCTGGCGGCGAGGTCGTAAGTGACGCCGCTCGGGGGTGAGCCAGGTGAACTCAGGCTGAATTCGCGGTCGATGCGTCCGCCGCGGAAGCTGAGCGCGGCGCTGATCGATTCGCCGGAGACCAAGGCGCGCGGCAGTGCGAGGCGGATGGTCGCCGTGTCGCCGGCGCTGCCCTCGGTGGCGGTGCTGTCGGGTAGCGACAGCGTTACCGTGGTGCGGTCGTTGTCGCTGACCGGCACCGCATCGCTGGTCGAGGTCTGCGCGGGCGTGTAGCCGGTGCCGCTGGCGACGGTGACCGTCACCTCGCCGCGAGGCTCGTCGTTGCTGTCGTTCACCGTCGCGACTTCGTAGGTCTTCGTCGTCGTGTGCGCCGGGATCTGCACCGTCTGACTGCCCTGATTGCCGGAGGCGACGAAGTCCGCCACGCCGTCGTCGGCCACGTTCAGGTTGACGGTGAGGGCCTGTTGCGGGGCCGGGCTCGCCTTGAGCATGAACACCGCGTTGCTGCCTTCGGCGACCCGGTTGCCGCCCTCGATGCGGATGACCGGGGTGCCGTCGTCGTCGGTGATGTCGAAGGTCGCACTGCCGGTGCCACTTGCGCCGCCGGCGAGACCCGTGCCGCTGGTGGTGGGACTGCCGAGGTCGATGGTGACCGACTCGGCCTCGCCCTCGTCGACGAGGTCGGATGTGGCGGACAGGGTGAACGTCGCCCTGCGCGGCGCGCCGTTGCTGCCGTTGAAGGTGATGCGCGGGGCATTGCCGGAAAGCGCGTAGGTGACGCCGGCCGGCGGCGATGCCGGGGCGTTCAGGCTGTAGTCGCCTGCGGTGACCGCGCCGCCAACGTTGATCGGCACGGCCAGCACCTCGCCGCTGACCAGCGCCCGGTCGAGGGTCAGGGTGACGCGCTTGACGCCACCGGTTTCGGGTATGGCGTTGCTTGATGCCGACAGGGTGACAACCGTGGGATCGTTGTCTTCAACCTCGAGGGAGGCGACTCCGGAACTCGTGGACACCGTGTAGCCCGTGCCGGATGCGAGCGAAACCGTTAGCGAACCTTTCGCCTCATCGTTGCTGTCACCCGTCGTGGCGATGCGGTGGATCACCGAAGTCTGGCCGGCGGGGATGGTGGCGGACTTGCCCGAACCGACGGCGGCGGATGCGACGAACTCACCCTGCTGGGACAGGGTGTAGGTCACCCGCAGACCGCTCGATGGCGCGGCCCGGTTCGAGGTGATGGTGAATGCAGCGCTGGCGCCCTCGGTGACATTGCTGCCGGCGGCGATGCTCAGCTCCGGCAGTGCGGCGGCGCTCTCGTCGTCGACGATCCGGAAACTCGTCACCGAGCCGCTGCCGGCAACGGCGCCGAGGCCGGTCTGGGCGGTCGTGCCACGGCTGACGGTAATAGTCTCGTCGGAGGCTTCCACGGTGGTGTCCTGGGTGGCGATCAGGGTCAGGGTCGCCACCCTTGATGCCCCGGTGCCGCCGGTGAAGACGACGCTCGGCGGATTGGCGTTCAGGTTGCTGCTGCCCAGGTTGTTGAATCTGACGCCGCTGGGCAGCGGGGAGGGCGCGGCGAGCGTGTAGTCGGTGCCAAATGTGGCGGTGCCGCCGAACGTGAGGCGCTGGGTCAAAGTCTCACCGCTGACCAGCGCGCGTCCGAGCGTCAACTTGATTTCCTTGGCCCCGGAGGCTTCGGCGATGTTGCCCGCGGCAGCGGACAGGGTGACGCCGGTATGGTCGTTGTCGGCCACCGCGACCGACGCGCTGGCGCTTGAGCCCGAGACCTGGTAGCCGCCGCCCGGATCGACGTTGACCGTCACCGAGCCGGCGGCTTCGTCCTGACTGTCCGCGGCGGTGGGTACGCTATACGTCTCCTGGCCGCTGCCCGCGTTGATGGTGACCTGCTTCATGCCGAGATCGGCGGAAGCGACGTAGTCGCCCATCTGCCCCACGTTCAGGTTGACGGTCAGGTTGCTGGCATCGGCGGCGAGCGCGGGGCTGACGCTGACGGTAAAGCTGGCGGCCGTGCCTTCGGTGACGCCCGAACCGGAAGTGATGCTGACGGTCGGGGCGGCGGCGTCGTCGTCGATGATGCGGAAGGTTGCCGTCCTGTTGACGGTTCTCGATACCCCGCCTCCGAGCCCGGCGCTCGTGGGTGTGCCGAGGGTGACGATCACCGTTTCTTCGCCTTCATCCAACAGGTCGGACACGGCAACGACACTCACCGTCGCGGACTTGGCACTGTTCGGTCCGCCGGTAAACGCGATGGTGGGTGACTGGGTAGCGAGCCCCGTGAACCGGACACCGGATGACCCACCAGGGACGTTAGTGACGGGGGCCAACCGATAGTCGGTTCCGAGGGTGGCCATTCCGCTCAGGCTGAGCGGCACCGACACCGATTCACCCGCTGCCAGCGGGCGGCCAAGCGTCACCTTAAACGTATGGGCGCCTCCGGTTTCCGCGATAATCGTGCTTCCGGTACTCAGTTCGACCTTGGTGGCGTCGTTGTCTGTGACAGGAACCGTGGCGCTGCTGGTGCTGCCAAGGCTGTAGTCGGCGCCCGGTTGCAGCGTCAGGATGAAGCTGCCGTCTGGCTCGTCGGTGGTGTCCTGCGTGGTCGAAATGACGACGGCAGTGCTAATAGTGTTCGCGGAAATCGTGGCGGAGGTGGGAAGCGCGCCGCTGGCGAAGTCGCCGTTCTCTTCGACCATGAACGACACGACCAGGTCGCTCGCGGGCCGCGGGCTCACGTTGAGCTGGAAGCCGGCAACTGCGCCTTCAGTGATTCCATTGGCGTTGGCGTTGCTTTCCACCGTGATTTCCGGTGGCGCAGCGGCAAAGACATTGACTGCCACGTTGCCGGGCAGTGTCGCGGTGGCATAGCCGCTGTCGGTGGTGGTGGCATGGGCGTGGCTGATGCTCGCCGCGCCCGCGGCGACGGCGGTGACGGTAACCGCCACGCCGCTTTGCCAGCTCGCCGGCGGGATGGTGACCGAGCTCGGCACGGTGGCGACGCCGGTATCACTGCTCGTCAGGTCCAGCACCACATCGCCCGCCGGCTCGCTCTTGAGCCGGATCGTGTAGTCCACCGACTGGCCCGCCACGACATCCAACCGCGCCGCTGAGACCAGGAATCCGGCGCCGGCTTCGGCCACCGTCACCGGGACATTCGGCACCGAGGTCACCCCGGCGTAGCCGCTGATCGTGTGGCTGAGGGTCGCGCTATCGGCGGCGGTGTCGGCATCCTCGGCGGTTGCCACGGTGACGCTCTGCCAGGTGCTCCAGTTGCCGGCGGCGCCGCCGGTGAAGCTGAGACTGGCCGGCGAGAGTGTCACATCGGGGTTGTTCGACGCCGGGGTGATGACCACCGTCGCGCCGGAACCCGGGTCGGTGTCCAGCACCATGCGGTAGGTCCTGCTGCCGCCCTCGGCGATGGTCAGGCTGGCCGGTTGGACTTTCACCCGGCCCCTGCCGCTCGCTCCCGTGTCGGTGACGACGACGAGTGCGCTGCCGGAACCCACCGCGCCGCCGCCGAGGCCGGTTGCGGTCATGCGCGGCGAACCGGTGGTTGAGCCGGGAATGGAGAATCTCACTGTCTCGCTGGTGTCATCGGTATCGGCGTCCGCGCGGTAGGTCACGGTGGCGGTGCGCGCCGCACTGGCGCCGCCGGTGAAGGTCAGTTCGCTGTTGTTGAGGGCGATTCCCGTGGCCGTCGCCAGTGCCAGCGTGTATTCGGTGTCGTTGACTGTCACGGGCACCCGCAGCGACTCGCCGCTGACGAGGACCCGGCCGAGGGTCACGGTGAAAGCGCCGGTCTCGGTGGTGCTGCCCTCGGTGGCGGTGGTGTCCGAGGAGGCCAGGGTCACGGCGGTGGAATCGTCGTCGGTGACGGTCACCGAGGCGCTGCCCGCGCTCGAAGAAACCGAATAGCCCGTGCCGCTGGCCACGGTGAGCGTTACCGCGCCATTGGCTTCGTCGACGCCGTCGCTCAAGGTGGGCACCGAATACATCGCCGAGGTCTCACCCGCGGGAATGACGACGGACTTGCCCGCGCCGAGTTCGGCGCCGGCGACGAAGCTGCCGCTCTGCGCCGCCGACAGGTTCACGCGCAGGCTGCGGGTGGAGGTGGCGGAGCTGCGCACCGTGAACTTCGCCGCCATGCCTTCAACGGCGTCGACGCCTGCCGTGACCCTGATCTCGGGCGCGCCGGTGCCGTCGGTGATGGCAAAGCCGCCGCTGCCCGTGCCCCGGGCGCCGCCATGCAGGTTGCTGCCGGTGCTGGCGTCGAGGGTGCCGAGGCCCACCGACAGCGACTCGCTGGTCTCCACCAGGGCGTCGCTGGTCGCCCGCAGGATCACGGTGGCCGAGGTGGCGCCGCCGCCCGACTGGCCGCTGAAGGTAACCGTCGGCGGGCTGCTGGCCGGGTTGCTGCTCGCGAGATTGGCATAGCTGACGCCCGCGGGTCTGGAGTTGGGTTCCGCCAGGGTGTAGTCGGTGCCGAAGGCCGCATTGCCGGCGAAGCTCAGGGGCACCGGCAGGGATTCGTTGCCCTCCAGGGCGCGGGGCAGGGTCAGGGTGAGGGTCTTGGTGCCGCCCGTCTCCGAGATGTTGCCGGACGGGACGGTCAGCGTCACCAGGGTCGCATCGTCGTCGTTGACCGTGACGAGGGCGGCGTTCTGCGTACCGTGCCGGGTGTAGCCGTTACCGGTCACAAGGGTGGGGCCAACCCGGGCGGAAGGCTCGTCGGTTACGTCGCTTGTCGTGGTCATGGTGTAGGTGAGGCTGGTTTCGCCGGCCTCGAGCACGAGTTCTTTCTGACCCTGGTCCGCTGCCGCAAGGAAGTCGCCGCCGTCGTTGAGGTTGAGCGTAATCGTCAGGTCGCTGTCCGACGGGCGGTTCGCGGTGATCGAGTACGCAACATCCTCGCCTTCGGTGACGGCGCCGCTGCCGCTCAGGCGGGTCAGGCTGACTATCGGTTCGTCGTCATCGTCGTTGATGTTGAAGCTGATCGAGCCGCTGCCCGAGGCGCCGGCGTCGAGGCCGGTGCCGGAGTTGGCGTCGAGGTTCGGCAGCGCAATGGTCACCGATTCCGACGTGCCCTCGTCGCGATTGTCCGGGGTGGCGCGCAGGGTGAGCGTTGTCGAAGTCGCGGTGGCGCCGCTCGTGGGGCCGGTGAAGACGATGGTCGGTGGATTGTTGACCGGGTCCGTGCTGCCGAGGTTCGCGTAGGTGACGCCTGCCGGTATCGGGTTCGGCGCACTCAGGGTGTAGTCCGTACCGAGCGTGGCGGCGCCGCCCAGGGTGAGCGGCAGGCGCAGCGTCTCACCGCTCACGAGTCCGCGGTCGATGCTCACGGTGATGGTTTTCGAGCCGCTGGATTCGGAGATCGCACTGCCGGAGCCGGCCAGCGTCACCCCGGTGGCATCGTCGTCGGTCAAAGCCACGGTGGCGGTGGCAGCGCCGTTGGCAATTTGATAGCCGGTGCCCGGGGTGAGCGTGACGGTCAGGGCGCCACTGGGCTCGTCGTTCGAGTCCGCAACGGTGGCGACGGTGTGGGTAACGGAACTTGTCCCCGTGGCGATGCTGAGGGTCTTGTTGCCGATGGCGCTCGCGTTGACGAAGGCGCCGGTCTGGCTCACCGAGAAGCCGATGGTCAGGTCCTGCGCGGCGCTGCCGTCGACGCTGATGGTGAAGGCCGCCGAATCCCCCTCGGTGAGTGCAGAGGACGGCCCCTGAATGCTGACTTCCGGCTCGGCATCGTCGTCGTCAATGGTGACGGTGGCGCTGCCCGAGCCCGAAACGCCGCCGTCGAGTCCGGTGCCGGAACTGGCGCCCAGCGCCGGCAGGGTGAAGCTGACGGTTTCGCTCGCGCCCTCGTCGAGCGCATCCTGCACCGCGGTCAGCGTGAGGGTGGCTTCGCTGGCGCTCTCGCCGCTGTTGGGGCCTGTGAAGGTGATCGTGGGCGTGGCGTTGCCGGCGTCGTAAGTTACGCCGGCGGGCAGGGTCGCGGGTTCGGCGATGGTGTAATCCGTATCCCGCACCGCCGTGCCGCCGACGGTGAGCGGCAGGCTCAGGGCTTCGCCGGCCACGAGTCCGCGCCCGAGGGTCACGGTGATGGGCGTTTCGCCTGCGGCTTCGGCGATGTTCCCCGCCCCCGAGGAAATGGCCACGGTGGTGGCGTCGGAGTCGCGGATGGCCACCCGCCCCGATGCGGCGGCCGAGTCGATGGTGTAGTTCGACGACGCCCCGAGGGCAATGCGCACCGAGCCGCTGGGATCGTCGCTGGCGAGTTCGTCGGTGGTGACATCGTAATCCAGCGTGGTCTGGCCGGCGGGCAGGGTGACGGTCTTGGCTCCGGTGTCGCCGACCGCCACGTAGGCGCCGGTGCGGCTCACCGTCAGCCCGACGTCAATGTCCGTCTGGGACGCGTTGCTGGCGGTGATGGTGAAGCCGGCGCCGTTGCCTTCGGTGACTTCGGCGGTGTCGGCGGCGATGCCGATTTCGGGCTTGTCGTTGGCCGAAATGGTGATGTCCACCGAGGACGTCTGGCCGGACCCCGGCGGGCGGATGCCGAAAGGCATCTCGCCGAGGGCGATGGTGAAGGTCTCGTCGTCCTCGAAGAGGCTGTCGTCGGCGACCGCCACGGTGACGGTGGCGCTGCGCTGATTGGCGAGGATGCGCACCGTGCCCACCGCCGTGTAGTCGGCGTCCGCCGCGCTGCCGTTGGTGTAGAGCAGCCGGATGATCTTGGCGCTGGTAGGCGCGCTGCCGCCTTCGAGGCTGACCCGCACCCGGAGACTGCCGCCTTCAGCAACGGTCGTCGGGGAGACCGACAGCGTGGCCCGGGGCTCGGTGCTCACCGTCGTCGTCGGCTCTGCCTGGGCGGTCAGTTCGATGGAGAGATTGCGATACGACTCGTCTTCCAGCGCTGTGAATTGCCCGTCGACAAACTCGTCGTAGTTCACGCTGGTAGTGTGGAACAGCGTGGTTGTACCGTCACTGCCGCCGTGCTCGACGCTGACCCACTGCGGCACGTTCCAGTTGTTGGTATTGAACTCGAGGCTGGGAAACTGCCCGATCGGATGCGGCCTGACGATACTCAGATTCTGGGCGGAGATCTGAACATCGACCTCGGTGTAGCGCTCCTCGTAGTGGTTCTCGATGGGGTCCAGTACGAAGCGCCTTGCCACCGGCTTGGTTTTCAGCCGCACGCTGTAGCGAGCCGGGACGCCACGCTCCATCTTGACCAGCGGCGGGTCGAAAACGAGACCGCCACCCGCCAGGTTATCGGTGACGATAACGGTGACGTCGCCGCCTCGGGTATTGCCGGGCCAGCCGGTGATCGCGTGGCTGACGGTGACGGTCTCATTGTCGCTGTTGCCGTCCGGTATCGGCGTCACCGTGACGGTCTGTGCCGTGGACCAGGTGCCGCCGTTGCCGCCGGTGAAAGTAAAGCTCTGTGGCGAAACCATGGCCCCGGGCACTTCCTGGGCGAAGTTTCCGGCGGTGGCGACCGAGGTGTTGACGGTGACCGTGCGTCCGTTGCCCGGGTCGCGGCGCAGTTTCAGCGTGTACTGCCCGCTGCCCGATTCTGCGATGGAGAAACGCGGATTGCTGAATTCGATGGGATCGGCGTTGGCGCCGACGTTGCGGTACTGCACCAGCACCGAGGGCACATCGATGCCGTTGTAGTCCGAATCCGTGGAGGTGACCGTATGGGTGATGGTCACCGGGTTGCCGGCAAAGCCCGTGGTGCTGCCGAGGGCAAGCGAGACCGTCTGCGGCTGGTTCCAGTCGTTCGGATTGATCGTTATGCTGGAACCTGCGGCGATGCTCACCCGGCCGCTGTTGCTGCTCGAGAGCGCGATGGTGACCGGCGCGCTCGGCGGCGTGCCGAGACGCAGGGTGTAGTCGCTGCGTGTGCCCCGGCCCTGGTTGCGGTAGAACGTATGGTACTGCCGGCTCACCACCACGCCGGCGCCGTCGTCGTCGGTGACGGTCACGCCCACGGCGCCGCCCTGGGTCGTGCTGCCGAGCCCGCTGATGGCGTGGTAGGCGAACAGGGACTCGTCGCTGCCGTCGGCGTCCGCCACCGGCGTGACGGTGATGCGCCGGGGCGTCTGCCAGGAGCCCATGTTGCCGCCGGTGAAGGTGAGGGCGCCAGGTGAAACGGTCGCGGCGCCGGGATCGCTTGACGTCACGGCGACCGTCACCGTGTTGCCGCTGCCCGGATCGTTCTTCAGCGCCGTGCGGTACACGCCGGCGACGCCGTCTTCGCTGAGCCGCACCGGGATGCCGTCGAACTCGAGCGGGTGCGTCACGCTGCCGGGGGTGATGGTCAACGGCGCGGAGAGGTCGATCCATTCGCTTTGCACGCTGCTGAGGTGCTCGCTGTACATCTCGCCGTCGTCGGGGTCGAGATAGAGCAGCAGCTCCCGCTTGACGGTCAATGTGGCGGCGACGTTGCCGGTCAGGGGCGCATCCGCCCCGGAAACGGTGACGTGCACCGTGCGATGGCCGTTGCCCGCGCCGACGCCGTGCACGTTCTGCAAGGGGGGGTCGATGGTGGCGGCCGTCACCCGCATCCCCGCCGGGGCGCCGACCAGGACGATGGCGTCGAAGAACTGCTGGGTCGGCATCCCGTCCGGGTGAAAGTACCCCCGGTAGATGGTTTCGGCGCCGACGAGTGTGGAACGCTCGGAGCCGATGAAGGCCGAGTATTGCGGCTGCAGCGTGACGCTTCCGCCATCGGCTGAGAGCGAGCTTACGTTAGTACTGAGGGAGTAGGCCGGGGTCGGATTCTGCGCTGCCGCGGGGGATGGCAGCGCAAGCAACGCCAGCAACGGCAGGAAAAAAAGCGCCCTGCGCATATCACCCTCTACCTGCCCCTTGCGCCCGCGCCCCCCGTGCGCCGAGTGTGCTTGAAGGGGGGGGGGGTAAAATCAGTTTCTCATCAATACGTCCGGAGAGCTTGCTCTGGATGCAACAAAGCCCTGTGGCCTGTACAACACAAGCAACCATTCTGCACAACTGTTCACGGACAAGGAAACCGTACATACATACAAACCTTTTTCGTCCACGGCTGCACAGAATAGTACACAACTCCAAGGTTGTCAAGTATTTGTAACGATTTTGTAACGATTTTTTCGTAATTTTTACGGGTATTGCAGGGCCGGAAAAAATTTTATATATGTCAATGAATTAGTGCGGGTTATGCCCCCAGTCTGCCATTTTTCGACGATTTATGGCAATGGATGGTACAAAATGTCAACATTTCGATGCAAAAATTCGATGCTGGAAAATGCCGCGCCATACGTGATAACATTGCTGTGTTCCCGAACTATGTTCCTGGCGCCGGTAATGACGAGGAAACAGTGCGGCGAACTGATTGAACCTGTCTGGATTTGACTGCAACGGTATTGTACTGGAGATAAGCAACATGAGCTGGCAACGTCAACTATTACGAGTCAACCTCACCGAACTGAGCTGCACTATCGAACCCTTGAACGATGAGTGGGCACAAGCCTACCTCGGACAGCGCGGCCTCGGCACAAAATACCTGTATGAAGAAATCGACCCGCGGGTCGATCCGCTCTCTCCCGAGAATAAACTGATCTTTGCCACCGGTCCCTTGACCGGCACCATGGCCTCCACCGGCGGGCGCTATTCCGTCATCACCAAGGGCGCGCTGACCAACGCCATTGCCTGTTCCAATTCCGGCGGCCAGTTCGGCGCCGAGTTGAAGCTGGCGGGCTACGACCTGCTGATCCTGGAAGGCCGGGCGCCGGAACCGGTTTACCTGCACATCGAAAACGAGCGGGCGCGCCTGTTGCCGGCCAACCACTTGTGGGGCAAGACCGTGTGGGAGACGGAGGAGATCGTTAAACAGACCCACCAGGACACGCTGCTGCACCTGGCCTCGGTGGGGCCCAGCGCCGAATACGGTTGCCGCTATGCCTGCGTGGTGAACGACTCACACCGGGCTGCCGGGCGCTCCGGCGTGGGCGCGGTAATGGGGTCGAAACAGCTCAAGTGCATCGCGGTAAGAGGCACGAAAGGTGTGCGCGTGTCCGATCCGGAAGCATTTATGCAAGTGGCGCGCAGTACTGCCGAGCTCATGCGCGAGGATGCCGGACGCAAGGGCCTGACCGGACAGGGCACTATTGCCATGATGGATACCACCAACGTGTATGGCACCCTGCCCACCCGGAATTTCCGCGAGGTGCAGTTCGAGGACGCGGACAAAATCGGTCTCAGCGCGATGCAGACGCCCAAGGAGAACGGCCACACCAATCTGGTGACCAACAGCGCCTGCTTCGGTTGTACCATCGGTTGCGGCCGGGTCTGCCATATCGACCCGGAGCATTTTTCCGTGAAGGACAAGCCGCAGTACCACGGCGCCTCCGGCGGACTGGAATACGAAACCGCGTATGCGCTGGGTTCCGCCGTGGGTGTGGGCGACATCGACGCCGCCACCTATTGCGGCTTCCTGTGCAACGAGTACGGTATGGACCCGATCTCCCTGGGCGGTTCCATTTCCGCAGCCATGGAACTGTTCCATATCGGCGCCATTGATGAAACCGTTACCAATGGCATCCGGTTGGAATTCGGCTCGGCTGAAGCCCTGTGCGCCATGACCGAAGCCGTCGCCAAAGGGGAAGGCTTTGGCCGGGACGTGGGTATGGGTTCAAAACGGCTGTGCGAAAAGTATGGCCACCCGGAGCTTTCCATGTCGGTCAAGGGCCAGGAGTTCGCCGCCTATGACGGCCGCGCCATGCAGGGCATGGGCCTGGCGTATGCCACCAGCAACCGCGGCGCCTGCCACCTGCGCGCCAGCCCTTTCGAGGACGATTTCACCACCCTGGAAATTGCCAATAAAGCCCGGGTAGTGAAGGAATCGCAGGATCAGATCGCCGCCATCGATTCCAGCGGGCTGTGCCTGTTCGCGGGCTTCGGCGGCTTTTCCCCGCAACTGGTTGCCGACCACGTCAACGCGGCCTGCACCGGGGAATGGGACCTGGCGCGCCTGCTACAGACCGGCGAACGCATCTGGAACCTGGAACGGCAGTTCAACCTGGCCGCCGGACTCAGCAACAAGGATGACACCCTGCCCCCCCGAATCCTCAAGGAACCCGCCCCCAGCGGCGTCGGCAAAGGCCAGGTCTGCCGCCTGGACGAAATGCTGCCGGCATATTATCAACTACGCGGCTGGGACAACGCCGGCGCGCCGGCGTCAGGAACGTTGGAGCGGTTGGGGCTTTAGCGAACAGGACAAGAATAGAACGGTATCAGCAAGGAGATATCCCTGAGAACTTTGGTCAGCTCCCATGAGGGGCTGTTATATCAGGCTGCGAAAACACCCGGATTTCCGGTAGCGCTCCGGTAAACTTTTCCACTTCAACCAGGCAACTGTGGGCGCAGGGGCCCTGGGCGAGTTTTGAGGTGCCGGTGTCGCGGGTCAGGACGTTAGGGTTGCCGTGTACTTCCAGTGACGTGGGGTCGCTGGGGTCTTGCGGGTCGTACCAGGCGCCGGTTTCCAGTTCTATTACGCCGGGGCGCAGGTTTTCCGTAAGGATGGCGCCGGCCAGGCAGGCGCCGCGGTCGTTGAACAGGCGGATGACGTCGCCATTCCGGATGTTACGCGCAGCCGCGTCTTCCGGGTTCATGCGGGCCGGGGCGCGCGCCTTGATCTTGGCATTGCGGCTGGTGACACCGTGGTCGTACTGGCTGTGCAAGCGGGTTTTCGGCTGGTTGGAGATCAGGTGCAGCGGAAATTGTGCCGCGCGCGCAGAGCCCAGCCACTCCTGGCGCTCGTACCACTTGGGGTGGCCGGCGCAGTCATCATAGTTGAACCCGGCGATCGTCTCCGAGTACAGTTCGATTTTACCGGACGGCGTGTCCAGCGGGTGTGCCTGCGGGTCGGCGCGGAATTTCTCCAGCGTAAACACCCGGTCCGGTGTCTGCTCATACACCGACAACTGCCGGCCGCGCCAGAACTCATCAAATGCCGGCAGCGCCACGTTGGCTGCGGCTGCCGCGTCCCGGGTCTCGTTGTAAAGCTGTTTTACCCATGCCATCTCGTCCTTGCCCTCGGTAAACGCCGCGCCGACGTTCAGGCGTTCTGCCAGCCCGGAAAAAATGTCATAGTCGTTGCGCGCCTCGCCGAAAGGTGTGAGCGCACAAGGCATGGGCGCCAGGTGGCAATCAATGGCGCTGAGGCTGGCATCATTGCGTTCCAGCGGCGTGGTCGATGGGAACACGATGTCGGCATGGCGGGCGGTGGCCGTCCAGAACGGTTCGTTGACGATAACGGTCTCCGGTTGCGCCCAGGCGCGGCGCAGGCGGTTCAGGTCCTGGTGGTGGTGGAAGGGGTTGCCGCCGGCCCAGTAGATGAGCCGGATGTCGGGAAAGCTGAGGGTCTGCCCATTGTAGTCGAAGTCCTTACCGGGGTTCAGCAACATGTCCGCGATCCGGGCCACGGGAATGAAGGTCTTGACTGCGTTCTGGCCCTGCGACAACGCGGCGGTCTTGTAATGCGGCAGGCGCCGGCCCACAAATCCGATGTTGTGCACCGAACCGTAACCGTAGGCGACACCGCCGCCGGGCAGGCCCACGTAGCCCAGCAGGGCGCTTAACAGGGTCGCCATCCAGTAGGACTGCTCGCCAAACTCACTGCGTTGCAGCGACCAGCTTATGCCGATCAAACTGCGTTCGGCGGCCATTTGCCGGGCGGTTTGCTCGATGCTTTGCGCGGGTATGCCGGCCTGTTGCGCAGCCCAGTGGGCATCCTTGACAATCCCGTCCTGCTCACCCATCAGGTAGGGAACAAAGCGCGCAAAACCCGTGCAGTACCTGTCCAGAAACTCCCGGTCGTGCAGGTCGTTCGCTACCAGGGTATGCGCCATCCCCAGCATCACGGCAACGTCGCTGTTGGGACGGCACGGCCACCACTCCGCGTCCAGGTAATCCGCCATGTCGTCCTTCACCGGGCTGACGTTGACGAACTTTACCCCGGTCCGCTTCAAGTCCTGCAACTGTCCCCTGGCCGTGTGTGCACCCAGGCCGCCGGCCATGATCTGGGTATTCTTCATGGCGATGCCGCCGAAGCACACGACCAGGCGGGTATGTTTGGCAATATCCTCCACGGTGGGCGCTTGCAGCATCAGCTTGAAGAAGTCCACACCCAGCACACGGGGCATGATCACCTGTGCGGCCGCGACGGAGTAGCTATCGACGGAGTAAGTGTAGCCGCCAATCGTATTGAGAAAACGATGCACCTGGCTGGTGGCATGGTGGAAACGGCCGGCGCTGGCCCAGCCATAGGAACCGCCGTAAATCGACTCATTACCGAATTTCTGCCGGACCCGCTGCAACGCATCCGCAGCCAAGTCCAGCGCCGTATCCCACGGCACCGGAACAAACGGTTCGACCCCGCGCCGCGCGCCATCACTGTCATGGCGTTGTTCCAGGTAGCCCTGCCGGACCATGGGCCGGGGAACGCGGACGTTGCTGTCCCTGGCATTCAGCAGCGACTGGCCGATGGGCGTGGGGTCCGGGTCGGATGCGTAAGGATGGATCGCCACCAGTTCATCATACGCGACCTCCGCCAGGTAATTGCCCCAATGGGAACTTACCGGGACCAGCTTATGCTGCGGTTCTACTTGCGCGTGCATGTTATGACTAAAGTAATTTAACCCGCGCCTATGATGGACATCACCCAGCGAATATAAAACGGGCCGATAGCCATCAGTAGCACAGTCATCGTCACCATGACGCCACCTAGTCTGAGGACGATTCTGTCCTGCAGTGTGTCCACCGAGTGTTGTAATTCATCAATCCTGCTGTTTGTGGCTTGTATCTGTGCTGTTAATTCAGCCCTGGTAGCAGCGATCTGTGCTGTTAATTCAGCCTTGGTAGCGGCGATCTGCGCTTCCAGGTCTGTTCTGACTTGGTTTACATCAGTCCTGGTTGTGGTGATCTGTGCTTCCAGGTCTGTTTTGACTTGGTTTACATCAGCCCTGAGCGCGGCGATCTGTGCTTCCAGGTCTGTTCTGACTTGGTTTACATCGGTCCTGGTTGCAGCAATCTGCGCTTCCAGATCCATATTTGCTGATTGCAGATCCGTTTTTGTTGCCAGGGTTTCGCTCATTGCTCTGTTGACAGTGGTTACGATTGCCTCGGCTTGTGACTCGTTAAATCCGGTATCTCGTAATTTTTTTGCTGCGGTCAGTGTGTCGAACGTAACCGTTACCGGCTTATCGGTGGATGTCGCTTCATTAGCTGCTTTCATTTGCTCTCTCCATTAATTATTAGTGGGACATCGGGTCCTGGTCGCAATGCCGTCAACCTTGATGGTCGCGACATAGCGAAGCCAAATAATAGCGCGCTCAGGCAAGAACTTCAATACTTATTTGGAGGGAGAGGTTGTCAGCCGTAGCGACCAGTGAGACGTCGGTCAGGATCATCCGGAAAGAGCGTCAACCTTGTCGAATCACTGAGAGTTTGGTATACCTACCGCGGTGATTGCGTAATTTTTCGGTTGACCACTCTTAAAGTGCTGCATTCTCCGTGGTAAAACAACCAGTACACCTTTTTGGAAAAACTCATGAATGACCAAATAATCATCGCCGGCATGGCGCGTACCCCACAGGGTGGCTTGCAAGGTGATCTTTCCGGTGTGCCGGCGCCGGAGTTGGGCGCCGTGGCCATCAGGGCTGCGTTGGCGCGGGCGAACATCGACCCGGCGCGGGTGGACGAGGCCATTATGGGCTGCGTGTTGCCGGCCGGTCTGCGCCAGGCGCCGGCGCGGCAGGCAGCTATTGGCGCCGGTATCCCGGTGAGTACGGGTTGCACCACCGTCAACAAGATGTGTGGTTCGGCCATGAAGGCGGTGATGCTGGGATTTGACGCGCTCCGGGCAGGGTCGGCTGATTGTATCGTCGCGGGCGGCATGGAGAGTATGAGTAACGCGCCGTACCTCGCTCTGAAAGCCCGTAACGGCCTGCGCCTCGGGCATGGTGAGCTGGTGGACCACATGTTCTTTGACGGCCTGGAAGACGCTTATGACCAGGGTAAGCTGATGGGTTCGTTTGCGGAAGACTGTGCGGGCAAATACGGTTTTACCCGTGAGATGCAGGACGCCTATGCCATCGAATCCCTGACCCGCGCCCAGCACGCCATCCAGGCAGGAAAATTCGTTGAGGAAATCGCACCGGTCATGGTCAAAACCCGCAAAGGCGAAGTGTGTGTGGACACCGATGAACAGCCGGGCAAGGCCAACATTGAAAAAATTCCCACGTTGCGACCCGCGTTTGCCAAAGACGGCACCGTAACGCCCGCCAACTCCAGTTCCATCTCCGACGGCGCCGCGGCGCTGGTATTGCTCAGGGAAGACGATGCAACCTCACGCGGCGTAGTACCGTTGGCGCTCCTGCACGCACATTCCACACATGCTCAGGCACCGGGCTGGTTCACCACCGCGCCGGTGGGTGCAATAACAAAAGTGCTGGAAAAAACCGGCTGGAACGTAGCAGACGTGGATCTATTCGAGGTGAACGAAGCCTTCGCCGTGGTCGCCATGGCCGCCATGCACGACCTGCACATCCCGCACGACAAACTGAACGTGAACGGCGGCGCCTGCGCCCTGGGCCACCCCGTCGGCGCCTCCGGCGCGCGCATCATGGTAACGCTGATCGCCGCCCTGAAAGACCGCGGCCTGAAACGCGGCGTGGCCGCCCTGTGCCTGGGCGGTGGCGAAGCGACCGCGGTGGCGCTGGAATTATCCGCAGATGACGCATCCTCTGCTTAAAACATGCAGGGACGAGGACACGGAGAGCAACGTTTTATCTGCGCTAATCTGCGTCATCTGCAGATATTCTCAACCCGCGCACTGCAATGTTGCACCAGCAACCCCCCGACGATCAGCGCCAGTCCCATCAGGGTCGTTGCGGCAATCGCTTCGCCCAGGACCCGGTTGATGAAGATCAGTGAGATGAACGGTGAGAGGAAAATGAGCGTGCTCACTTTTGCCGTTGCCTCGGCGCGCTGTAATGCCGCCAGCCAGAGGATGTAGGTGATACCCATTTCAAACAACCCCACGTACACGCCGGAGAGGATACCGGCCAACTCCAACGAAGGCACATCGGAACGCAGCCAGCAGGCGGCCGCGACAAATGGCAGGCTGAACAGGAAACTGACGAACAGGCCGAGCACGGGGTCTATGCGGTCTTTTGTTTTCAGCAACCAGTAACATGCCCAAATCACCGTGCTGCCCAGCGCCAGCAAAACTCCCGGCGTGCTCAATTCCCCCGCCGGAAACTGCGCGCCGCTGAAACAGATGAGCGCCACCCCGGCATAACAAGTGGCGGTGGCGATGCAGTCAAAACGGGTGATACGGTGTTTCAGGATGGGTACGGACAACAACATCAGCGTGATCGCCCAGGTGTAATTCAGGGCCTGGGCCACCTGCGCCGGCAACAGGTCATACGCCCGGAACAGTACCAGGTAGTAACAGAACGGGGTCAGTATGCCCAGCCACGCCAAGCGCAGGTAAGCGCGACCGTCCACCCGGGCCAGCAACGCCAACCTGCCGGTCACCAGGACTATCAGCAACAGGCACAGGGTCGCGCTCATACTCGCAACCAGCAATAACTGGTACACGTCCAGGTAGCGCAGGGCAATCTTGAACGCGGTGGCCACCGTGGACCACAACAACACCGCGCCCAGGGCGAACAGGTAAGCTGTATGTTGCCGGGAGCGTAGCATTCAATCCAACCTGTGCCCCATTTTGCTGAAAGTCAGCGCGGCGGCATCCTGATACCGCCGTCTATGCGAATGGTCTCCGCGTTGATGTAGTCGTTTTCAATGATGAAAACAACCAGGCGGGCAACCTCGTCGGGACTGCCCAGGCGTTTCGGGTAGAGCACGGATTGTTCCAGGGATTCGATCACCTTGTCATCCAGTCCAGCGAAGATGGGGGTGTGAATAATGCCCGGCGCGATGGTGTTCACGCGGATACCCAGTGCCGCCAGGTCCCGGGCAACGGGTACGGTCATGCCGGCTATTCCGCCTTTGCTGGCGCTGTACGCCGCCTGGCCGACCTGCCCTTCGAACGCGGCCACGGATGCCGTGTTGATGATCACACCGCGCCCGCCGTGTTCATCGACAGGTTCGTGCGCGGCCATTTGTTCGGCAGCCAGGCGCAGCACGTTGAAGGTGCCGACCAGGTTGACCCGGATGACCTTGTTATACAGGTCCAGCGGGTGCGGGCCGTCCTTCCCCACGGTTTTGGCGGCGACGGCAATCCCGGCAAAGTTGCAGCAGATATGTATGGCGCCGAATTGCGCCGCCGTGTCTCTGACGGCCGCCCGCACCGCATCCTCATCCGCCACGTCCACGCGCCGGCACAGCACCCGGTCGCTGGTGGCAAGCGCGTCGTCCTGAAGCTCACTCAAATCGAAAATGCCAACGTTGGCGCCCGCATCCAGCAGCCGCCTCACCGTCGCCAGCCCCAACCCGGACGCAGCGCCGGTAACTATTGCCGTTTTGCCTGAAATATTCACACCGCGTTCCTGTAACACATTACTGATAGTGTACCAAAACAGACACAATGGGTTCCTGTTTCTGTAGTAAACTGTAGGCTGATCTCATACAGGCCCAGATTATGGTTGCGACCGCACAAGCCCTGGCAGAAGAGCCAATCCTGTTGACCGGGATTACCCCCCCGATTGCCACGCTCACCCTGAACCGTCCGCACCGGTACAATGCCTTGTCCGAAGACATGCTCATTGCGCTGCAGGCGGCATTGGACGACATCGCCGGGGACGACACCGTGCGGGTGGTGGTCATCGCCGCACAGGGCAAGGCATTTTGCGCCGGACATGACCTCAAGGAAATGCGCGCAAGCGAGGACCGGGCGTATCACCAGGCACTGTTCGAGCGCTGCGGGAAGGTGATGCAGAGCATCCACGACTTGCCGCAACCGGTCATCGCCCGCGTACAGGGCATCGCCACCGCGGCCGGCTGCCAACTGGTGGCCCAGTGCGACCTGGCCGTGGCTGCTGAGACGGCCCGCTTTGCCGTGTCCGGCATTAACGTGGGCTTGTTCTGCTCCACACCGGCAGTGCCGCTGAGCCGCAACATGCACCACAAACAAGCCATGCAGATGCTGCTCACCGGGGATTTCATCGACGCCGCAACCGCGCAACGGTTCGGTCTGGTCAATGAAGTTGCGCCCCCGGAGGAACTGGATGCAACCACTGCGTCCCTGGCGCAGAAGATCGCCGGCAAATCTCCCCTGGCCATTCGTCTGGGCAAGCAGATGTTTTACCGGCAGGCCGGCATGGACCTGAGCGCAGCTTACGAGTTTGCCGGGGAACGCATGACCTGCAACATGGACAGTGACGACGCCCGGGAAGGTATCGATGCCTTTATCGAAAAACGCCGGCCGGTGTGGAGCGGCAGGTAGATGTTCAGTGCAAAAATACCCACCGTCCTGATCAGGCTTGCGCTGGTTGTCCTGTTGCTCGCGGGACAATCCCTGTACGCCGACGAGCAAGCATCGCAAATCTACATCAAGAACGTTCACATCTTTGACGGACACAGTGAAACGCTGCACCGGAACAGCCACGTCCTGGTTGAGGGAAACCTGATCAGGGAAATATCAACGGATGAAATAATTGACGTAAACGCTGACGCGCTCGTCATCGACGCGGCCGGGAGGATCATGGTTCCCGGGTTGATTGACACCCACAGCCACCTGGCCATCGTGGGCAGCCCCGGAGAAATGCGCAACTGGAGCTGGGAGCGGATTGGGGTGTTGATGGGCAAACGGGCTGAGACCACCTTGATGTGGGGCTTCACCACGGTGCGCGACCTGGGCGGCCCGGTCATGGGCCTGAAGCAGAACGTCGATGCGGGGCTGGTGCCCGGCCCGCGCATCTTTCCCTCACTGGCGTTTATCACCCAGACCGGCGGCCACGGTGATTTCCGCGCCTGGACCGACCCGCACCCGCGCTGGTTTGGCGAAACCGCAAACTGGGAAAGGCTGGGTTACTACCGCCTGGCCGACGGCGTGCCCGACGTGCTGGCATCGGTGCGGGAGAACCTATCCCGGGGGGCGACTCAGATCAAGCTCATGGGCAGCGGCGGGGTCGGCTCTGAATACGACCCCATCGACTCCGTGCAGTACACGCTGGAAGAACAACAGGCCGCGGTGCGGGCCGCGGCAGACTGGGATACTTACGTGGGCGCGCACCTGCACAACGGGCCTGCGATCAAACGCGCATTACAGGCAGGCCTGAAAAGCATCGACCACGGCTTCGGTATTGATGAGGAAGGCATGAAGATGCTGGTCGCCCAGGGCGCGTTCCTGAACACGCATTTTGCCTGGAACCACCTGGTGCTGGAAGTGGATTTCCTCAACGAATTTCAACTGGCCAAGGCGCGGGAAGTCGTCTCCTGGTCGGACAACATGGTCCGGCTGGCAAAAAAATACAACCCGAAGATGACCTACTGCGTCGATGCCTTCGGTTCCGAAGAATTATTCAATGCCCTGTATGCCATGGAGTTCAAGGCCAGGGCGGAACATTTCAACCCGTTGGAGATCCTCCGCCAGGCTACCTCCGGCGCGGCTGAACTACTGGAACAAAGCGGCAAGCGCAATCCTTACCGCCAGGGCAAACTGGGCGTGATCGAGGCAGGGGCTTATGCCGACCTGCTGCTGGTGGACGGCGACCCGCTGGCGGATATCACGCTGTTTACCGAACCGGATAAAAACCTCCGCGTGATCATCAAGGACGGTATTGTCCATAAAAACACCCTCACCAATTAAATTCCGGAACAACCATGTTGCAGAACATGTGGCCCAAACGCTTTACCCTGACAGGGCTCTGCTTCCTGGCCATGGTCATTGCCTATACCGACCGGGTCAATATTTCCGTCGCGGCAATCCAGATGCAGGACGACCTTGGCTGGTCCGATGCCACCAAGGGGCTGGTGTTGTCGTCGTTTTTTATCGGCTACTTCTTCTTCCAGGTGCTCGGCGGCTGGTTGGCAAACCGTTACGGCGGGAAAGTCGTGCTGGGTGTCGCGGTCATCCTGTGGTCCGGTTTCACCCTGTTGACGCCGCTGGCCGCGTTCACCGGTTCCCTGGTGTTGCTGCTGGGCGCGAGGATCCTGCTGGGTGTCGGCGAAGCGTCGGTGGCGCCGGCTGTGTTGAACCTGTTCAGCCGCTGGGTACCACCCGAGGAAAGGGCGCGCACCGTGGCGTTTTTCTCCAGTGGGGCAATCGTTGGCACCTTGTTCACCCTGCTGGTCACCGGTTGGATTATCGTTGAGTTCGGCTGGCCCATGGCATTCTACAGTTTTGCGGTACTGGGCTTTGTCTGGGCCTTGTTCTGGTTCCGGCTTGTCAGCAACAATCCTGATGAGCACCCGGATGTCACTGCGGCGGAGCGCCAGTTGCTGTCGGCAATCCAGCCGGAGAAAAACGCTGACAAGGCCATCCCCTGGCGCCTCATCTTTTCCCACCGGGCGGCCTGGGCATTGATCATCACCAATTTCTGCACCAATTGGGGCCTGTACGTCGCCCTGGCCTGGCTACCCAGCTATTTCTACGACACCCAGGGCATTTCCATCGTCGGCTCCGGCTTGTATTCCATGGCGCCCTGGCTGTCCATGTTCATCGCCATGAATATCGCCGGGTGGCTGGCGGACCGGGCGCTCAGCGGCGGCATGGATGCAACCCGGCTACGCAAGATTGCCCAGACCATCGGGCTGGGTGGCTCGGCGCTGTTCCTGTTTGCCGCGGGCGCCGCGGCCACGCCCCTGGTGGCGGTGTTGACCATGTGCGGCGCGCTGGCCTGCCTGGGCGTGTGTTATTCCGGTTTCGCCCCGGCCGTACTGGAAATGGCGCCCAGGCACAGTGATATATTGTGGAGCATCAGCAATACCTTCGGCACCATACCGGGCATTATCGGCGTGGCGGTGACCGGCTGGCTGGTGGGTATCACCGGCACCTACCTTGCCGCGTTCGCCCTGGCCGCACTGGTGCACGTCGTCGGCGCGTTGGTCTGGTTACTGTTCGGGACGGCGCAGAAAGTCATCGAGTAATACAGGCATGACCCGGGATTGAAACCACGGGAAATGGCTACGGGCACGTTATCGCCGTCACCCCGCCCATGCTGCGATGTTTTCACATCATCGCTTTCTGCAAATCGATCAAGTAATCAATCTCTTCCTCGGTGTTGAAGAAGTGTGCGCTGATACGCAGGTTGCCGATGCCGCCCAGGGTGCGCATGGATATCTTGATGGGCCTCATGCAGCGACCGGGAGAGGCGCAGCGTTGGAAGAAGGCCAGGTCCTTGTCGTAGTCGCCGGTGGTGTAGGTGATCAGGCCGTGGCGTTTGTTCGGGTCAGTGGGGCAGGTGACCCGGCAGCCGATCTCCTGCAGCCTGTCGATGGTGTAGGCCCCCAGCCGGCGTACCCGTTCCTCCACGTTTTTGATGCCGATCTTCTCATAGAACTTCAAGGTGGCCACCCAGCCGAACAGTGAGGGGCCGATGGTGGTGTCCTGGGAGAAGCGGTTGGCGTTGTTCACCGGGGGACAGGTCCAGCTTTCGATGTTGTCATGGTCCCGGTTCGCAAACGGGATGGGGCCGGGGATATCGGCCCAGATGTAATTGCGGTAGCGCGCGTCGATGCGCTCCATGACGGAACGCTTGATATAGAAAATGCCGGCGCCTTCCGGGCCGCACTGCCACTTGTAGGCGCCCGATACCAGGAAGTCCACGCCGTCGTCTTTCACGTCTATGTCCAGCGCGCCCAGGGTCTGCATGGCATCATCCAGCACCAGTGCGCCATGGGCATGGGCGATGCGGCAGACTGCCTTCATGTCGAAGGTAAAACCGCAGAATGCCGTGGTGCGGTCCACGATCACCATCCGGGTGTTGCCGTCCACCAGTTGTTCCAGGTCTTCCATGAGAATCTCGCCGTTGACGTTGCGCGCCACCCGGATCTCAATCCCGTAACGGCGCCGCAAGTCCTGCAGGATATAGGGGATGGACGGGTAGGACAGGTCTGTAATCACCACGTTGTCACCTGCCGCCCATTCCATCATGTTATACAGGATCAGGTTCGCGGTGATGGCCGGACGGTAGGCGTTGGTAACCTCGTCCGGGTCGGCGTTGATAAATCCGGCGCTCAGGCGCACGCTCTCATCCCACTTGGCCAGCAGGAACGGATGGGTGGCGACATCCGCGGCGGGGATATCCTCCATGCGGCCGTATTCGACGAAATTGTAAAAATCCCGTACTGCGTTCAGCCAGTAATTACCCGGCACCATCTGGTCGGCCGCGTTCAGGTACACCCAGTGCTCCAGCAGTTTGAATTCGGCGCGCACCTCGTCCAGGTGTTGGTCTATGTAGTTGCTGCTCATCTTCGGATTTTCCGGTAAAACGGTGATTATATGGAAAATCCCGCCACGACGCGCACTGTTTTTGCCACCTGCGACCAATCCGGTCGGATATAATGCGGAAGTATCCGGAGATACCTCATACTTCCAGCCACTATGACCCAGCCTAGCCCGCCTACCGCACGCGAACAATGGTCTTCCCGCACCGGGTTTATCCTGGCTGCGATTGGTGGGGCCATCGGTCTTGGCAATATCTGGAAATTCCCGTATATGGCCGGGTCCAGCGGTGGTGGCGCGTTTGTTATCGTTTACCTGTTTGCAGTCGCCTTGGTTGCCGTTCCCATCCTGGTAGCCGAATTGATGCTGGGCAGGTATGGCGGGCAGAGTCCGCCGACGGCCATGCGGATAAATGCAGAGCAGGAAAACCGCGCGCGCGGGTGGTCGGGTGTGGGCTGGATCGGCGCCGGCGCGGGGTTTCTGATCCTCAGTTTCTACAGCGTCATTGGTGGCTGGGTGCTGGATTACGCGTTCGTCTCCATCAGTAAAGGGTTTTCCGGCATTGACCCGGATGGGGCGCAGGTTCGTTTTGCTGATTTTCTGTCCAACCCATTGCGTCTGCTGTTGTGGTTTACGGTGTTCCTGGGGCTGTCCGGGTTCATCGTCAGTGCCGGGTTACGCAACGGCATAGAGCGGGCCACCAGTATCCTGATGCCCATGCTGTTTGTCATGCTGCTGGCGCTGACGGTGTATAGCGCGGTAGCGGGAGATATGGCCGCAGGACTCAGGTTTCTGTTTGCCGTGGACTTCAACAAGATCAGCCCGGCTGTCATGCTGTCGGCGGTGGGGCACGCATTTTTTTCCGTCGGCGTCTCCATGGGACTGATGATGGCTTACGGCGCTTATATTCCCCGGGAAGTATCCATCCCCAGAACCGCTGTCGTCATTGCCGGCGCCGATACCCTGGTTGCCATCGTGGCCGGTGTCGCCATCTTTCCCCTGGTGTTCGCGAACGGCCTGGAACCGGGGGAAGGGCCGGGCCTGATCTTCGTGACCCTGCCGATCGCGTTCGGCAACATGCCGGCGGGGAGCTTGTTCGGCGCCTTGTTTTTTCTACTGCTACTGTTTGCCGCACTCACCTCATCCATCGCCATCCTGGAACCTGCGGTGGCCTGGGTGGCGGAACGGCGCGGCATGACCCGCAGAAGCGGTACCGTGGTGATCATTGCCGCGCTCTGGCTACTGGGCATCGGCAGCGTACTCTCTTTCAATGTCTGGGAAGACGTTAAACCCATCGCCGGCATGAACATCTTTGACCTGGTGGATTACCTCACGGCCAACCTGATGATGCCCATAGGCGGGATGCTGATCGCCATTTTTGCCGGCTGGTTCATGCGGGACAGTACGTTGAAGCAGGAACTGCGCATCAACACCCCATGGCTGTTCCGCACCTGGCGCTTCCTGATCAGGACCGTGACCCCGCTGGCCATTGCCGCTATACTGGTGACGAATTTGCTGTAATATTCTCCCATGTCTTACGAAGCCATTAAATTTGTCCACGTCCTGTTGCTGGTGTTCTGGCTGGGAACAGACGTGGGCGTGTTGCTGCTGGCAAGAAAGTTCCGCGATGCCGGCCTGGCGCTGGAAACGCGCCTGACGCTGCTGCACATGGCGATGGTCATCGACACCCTGCCGCGTATCTGTTTTATCGTTATGCTGCCGGCAGGGGTGCACCTGGCCAACGCCGGGGGGTTACTCAACGTCGGAGTGCCGGGCATGGTCGGGCTGTGGCTGCTTGCGGCAGTTTTGCTGACGGTCAACATGTCGGCGGCAAAACATACTGGCACGCCGCTGGGAGCCAGGCTGCAACGCCTCAACTGGGCCGGGCTGGGTATTGCCGGACTGGTGCTGATCGGTATCGGATTGGCCTCAATGGTCAACGGGACCCCGTACATGGTCTCCTGGCTGGCCGCCAAGATTGTTATTTACGGCCTGGTTTACCTGTTTGCCATCGGCATAGACTGGATGTTCCTGCCCGTGGGCCGGCTGACGGCAGAACTGGCGGAGAAAGGATCATCGGAGGACATCGAAGCTGGCATTACCCGCACCGTGGACCAGACCATGTGGGCCGTGCTCGCGGTGTACGCCTCAACCCTGGCTGCGGCCTATATTTGCATCACAAAGTTCAGTTTCTAAAACTGCGCGTCGGGCGTAGCCTGGTCTATGTCCAGGTACAGCTTCCATTCATTGTCCGGGTTCCTTTTATAAATGAGCAGGGAGCGGCCGGCATCCCGGTACACGTCACCCCCGTCTTTCGGCTCAGCAGTCAGGTAATATTTGCTCAGCAGGTGCGCCGTAGCGCCGTGCACCTGTATTTCCTCAATATCTATCTCGAACGTCACCCTGGATTTGCCCATCCCCGGCGCAAAAAAGTTGCGGATCTGCTCCACGCCGCGTAGCGCGGGCTTGCCGTGCAGGGCGACGATGGCATCCTCCGTGTACAAGGTCATCAGCCGTTCCAGGTCCCCGGCGGTGTACAGCTCGATCCACTGTTGGGCCACCCGCTCGATAGCGGCTATATCCGCGGCATCATCTGCACTTGCCCGGCACGAAAAGAGCAGGAACAGGAATGCCAGCAAAACCGGTTTTGCAGGAGTGAGATGGAATTTCATAAAAGTCAACCTTCTGGTTTCCCATGTGAGTAATGGCAGATGTTATATCAGTAATACATTCGATAACAGGCTGTTGACGTGATACATTGCCGTTTTGCTATAAAAACAGGAGCACGCGCCAATGAAACAGCCGCGCAGATTCACTATTTTACTGCTTGCCTCGGCCTTGTTATGCGGGGTTTGCAACGTTTCCCGGGCAGACGAGCCATGGCAGTCGCTGCAAATCATCGACGTCGGCAACCACCCCTGGGATACCAGTCCCCGCTTCAGGTCGAAAACCAAAACGTTTTTCAAGGGGCCTGATGACAGCAGCCTGATCTACGCGCATTTCCTGCCGCGCTGGGACATGACGCCGCCGGGCGACCCGCTGGGCCCGCACTATCATCACTGGCATGAATGGGCTTACGTGCTGGATGGGGATTTCGTCATCCATGAACCGGTCAGCCCGCAACAGCAATCCGGAATGCTGTCACATTTTACCCAGGGCACCTGGCTGGACCGTCCTGCCTATACCTTGCATGGCGGTAGCTGGGAAGTCGGCGGAATGCGCGCGCAGAACGCCTGCACCCTGCTGATCTTCGAGGAAGGTGACGGCAGCGTGGTGACCATGGGCCCGCAAGGGGATCATTTCAAGCCGGATTTCCCTGACAAGCCGGAGCCTTACCTGCCGGACTGGCAGGCGGTACAACAATTCAACCACCCGTGGATTGTCCATACCACCACCGACCTGGAATGGGAGACCGACACCAAGGTGCCGGGACGCATGCTGAAGTGGTTGAGCGATGACCAGAAAGAAGGTTTTCGCGCCCGCCTGGTGAAAATTCCGCCGGGATGGGAGGCGCCGGCGCGGCATAAAGCCGGTTATTACAAGCAGGCCAACCGTTTTATCTACATGCTCTATGGCGATCTCACCATTGCGCAGCGTAGCGGGCCTGCGGATGAGGGTGTACAGATGACAGTGTCCAAAGACTTCTTTGTTTACCAGCCTCCATACAGCCTGTTCGGCTTTGCCGGCGGGTCCGTCACAACGACCGGTGCGGTTTGGCTGGAGGTGGTCTACGCGCAAGGGTTGGCCGTGGGCGGTGGACAGATCGAGGTCCCCTCACACCTGGAATAGCGGCGTCCTGCCGCACAAAAAGCATCTGCCGGAATGGGATCTGTTGTTCTGCTGCAACATTCCATTGCAGCATTCCATTTTTTGGCAACAAATGATTTACAATCCCATATGTGAATGATATGTTGATATAACATTCACTCATATTAAAACGATAGCAATCAACAGAGGGGGACAGCAGTGAATTCGACACTCCACACCGTTAAGGCAGGCATATTTGCCGGCGCCTTGCTCACCATGGTTTTTACACCTTCTATCCAGGCACAAGGCATAGAGGAAGTCGTAGTTACCGCGACCCGCCGCGCCGAGAACGTGCAAAGCATTCCCGTTGCCGTTTCCGCATTCACCGGTGAAGACCTGGCCAACCTCGGCGTAACCGAAACCCTGGACGTCGCCAAGATCGTCCCGAACTTTGTCGCACACAACAATACCGGACTGGGCACAGCCAATACCTACTCCCTGCGCGGCCTGAACAACACCGAATCCATTGCCACGTTCGATCCCCCCGTCGGCACTTACGTCGATGATTTCTTTATCCAGCGGCAGAATGCCAACAACTATGCCTTGTTCGATATCGACCGGGTAGAAGTATTGCGGGGCCCCCAGGGCTCCCTGTTTGGCAGAAACACCACCGGCGGCGCGGTGCGCGTCATCCTGAAGGAACCGGCTGAGGAGTTCGGCGGTTACGCGGAGCTCGGCGGCGGGCGCTTCGACAGGATCAGCGCCAGGGGCAGCGTGGATATCCCGGCGACGGACAATTTCCGCATGAAGATTTCCGGCTACTATATCAATGATGACGGTTATGTTGACAACGTCACCACGGGGAAGAAGGGTCTCAATTATGAAGACAACGTCGGCTTGCGCGGAGCGATATTGTGGGAACCTTCCGACGTCGCCTCATGGAATGCCTCGCTGACCTATATTGAAAATGAACATGCGAACATGTACAACTACGTCGAAGGCGGTGACCGGTTTACCCGCACCGGCCTGGTCACCGACGGCGCCCCCCTGGCCGGCCTGCTGACCGGCAACAAGCAGAACTTTGACCTCGGTAATGAAACCCGCTCGCTGCATTTTACCTCCGATATCGAATGGGAAACCGCCCTCGGCACGGTCAACATCCTGACCAGTTACCTGACACTGGAGCAGGACTTCCTGCTGGATTTCTTTGAGGGGCCGTTTACCACCGGCGGCTTTACCATTGCCAACGAGGGCCAGCACGACCAGTTCTCGCAGGAGGCCAAACTGACCGGCTCGGTCGGCGACAAGGTGGATTACATCGCCGGCGTATTCTATTTCAATGAGGATAACGAAACCGACCTGGCGCAGATTTTCAACCTGGGCGCCATTGGCTTGTACCTGCCCGGTGGTTTGCCGTTGTTCCAGTATGACCGCACTATGGATAACGGCGTGGATTCCTGGGCGGTCTATGCCCAGCTTGACCTGCACGTAACCGAGCAACTGACGTTCACGGCCGGTCTGCGCTACACCGATGAAGAGAAAGACTTCGGCATCACCGACAATGGCAATCCGGTTGCCGGCAATGTGTTTAACAGTCGCGACATCGAGGCGCTGGGGGTTTCGTTGGACCAGAGCGAGTCCATCGTTACGCCGCGCTTCGCGCTTGAGTTTGAGGCCACCGACGATTTCATGATCTACGCATCGGCCACCCGCGGCTTCAAATCCGGCGGCTGGAATGCCCGGGGCACGGCAGCAGCGACACTGACACCTTTTGCTCCAGAAAAGATCTGGAACTATGAAGGCGGCATCCGCTCCGAGTGGTTCGATAACCGGTTACGGGTGAACCTGACAGGGTTCTACTCCGATATTTCCGATTTCCAGTTGCCCTCAGCCTATGTCAACCCGGTGGATGGTTCCATCACCTTCATCACCCAGAACTTTGCCGACCTGGAAATCTATGGTTTTGAGGCCGAAATTCTCGCCAACCCGGTTGATAACCTGACCCTGTTCGCCAATATCGGCATCATGGAGTCGGAATACAAGAACCTGGATGCAGCCATTCTTGAACAGCAATTCCAGTGTCAAAACGGAATAACACCCATGGGCAGAACCAGCCCTCCCTGCGCTCAAGGTATAGTCAATCCCCATGGCGGCATTGCCCCACCGGTACGCGCGCCGGAGCACCAGTTGTCCATCGGCGGTTGGTATGAGATACCGATCACCGACAGCATCAATCTGGTGCCGCGCATCAACGTGATCGATTACGGTGAGCACAACATCAGCACCAGCGGGCAGGATAACGCGTTACTGGATGGTTATACCATTATCAACGGCGGCGTCAGCATCGAGCATCCCACGCAGGGCTGGACCCTGACCGCGTCCTGCAAGAACTGCACCGACAAGGATCAATACGTGTCCTACCTGGCGGGCTTTGTGTACCTGCAGGATCCGGCCACCTGGTCGGTGACGTTGAACAAACGCTTCTGAAAACCACTCCTGCGCAAGCGGGAGTCTGCGGCAGCCACGGAGAGAGAACCACTCCCGCGCAAGCAGGAGTGGCTCCTGCTTAACTCCCGGTTATTGCGCGTAAGAAACTACGAGAATGAATGACAGGTAAGTCGCCACGGACAATATCACCGCGGCCAGTACCGGCAGGTACAGGCTCAGGATATCCCCGTTGTAAACCATCGACGCCAACACCGCAGCCACTGCCCCGATGCCCATACCCATGCTGTTGGACAGCCCGGAGGCTGTGCCGGCCTTATCCGGGTAGTGCGCAACCGCGCCGGCCATGGTGGGCGGGTTCACCAATCCGGTGCTGGCGAACAGGAACAGGAACGGGCAGACGATGGTCAGCACGCTCACCGGGAAAAACCAGAGTGTCACAAAAATCAGCCCGGCGCTGGCAAACGTACCGCACAGGCCGAACTGCAGCGTTTGTTCCGAACCCCGGCGCCGGATGATGCGACTGCCGAACAGCGCCCCGAGGATATACGCCAAAGCCATACTGCCCATACAGATACCGAACAGGGTGGGTCCCACAGCCAGGTGCTCGGCGAAGTACAGCGGCGCGCTGGTCAGGAAAGAAAAAAATGCGGCATTGCTGAAGCCGTAGATCAGGGAATAACCCCAGAACAAGCGGGATTTAAGCAGGCTGCTGAAGTCGATACGCAATTTTTGCAGGGTGCCGCCTGCTACCGCGCCAGGCTTTCCCGTTTCCGGCAGCGCCGTGACAAGCCGCAGAAAAACCGGCAGCGCCAGCGCGGCCATGGCATAAAAACTCATGCGCCAACCCCAGGTCTCGATCAGGTAACCGGACAGGGCCGGCGCCAGCATGGTCGCCACGCCCATGCCACCGGACAGGTAGGCAGTATAACGGGCTGAATCGTCAATGCTGAGCGTATCCCGAAACATGGCGCGGGATACCACGGTTGCAGTGGCCATGCCGAGGGCCTGCAACAGGCGGAATAGCGTAAGCCACAGCATGGTATTGCACAGGGCACAGGCCAGACTCGCCAGGATAAATACACCAAACCCCAGCAGGAATACTGGACGCCGGCCAAACCGATCGGCCAGCGCCCCGTGTACAGGTTGCGCCAGGGCCAGACCCAGCAGGTAAATGGAAATGACAAACTGCGCCGTAGACAACGGCAGGCCAAACTCCTCACTGATAGCGGGCAATGCCGGCACGCACGCGGTCATGGCGAGCGCGGAGAAGGAACTGGCGACGATCAGGAGAGTAATGGGCGGGAATCTTCTCAGTTATCCTGCCCGTCGATATGCTTCTTGAAATAGGTCCAACTGGTTTCGTTCGGGCGGGTGTCGTCGGCCGGCGGCGGGGCCGTGTACTCGGGGTAGCTGGCCTTGATTTCATCCTTCATCAAGGCCGGTAAATCGTCCCAGCTTTGCAACTTCTTTCCCACCGCGTTGAAATACATCAGGCCGCTGCGGCCGCCCATCTTCATCCATGGCAGCCAGGGCGCGATGCGCACCCAGGCCACGTTGATGTCGGCGGTATTCCTGGACAGGTCGGCAATATCGTTGATATTTGCAGTGAAATCGAATATTTCCGTTGCATGGTAACTATTGCCGACATACGGTTGATAGTCTCCCCCCAGCGGATTGGTATAGAACAGCGGCACTTCAAATGCCAGGAAGGCGGTATCATCGATGACCAGCGGCGCGAAACTGCGTTCCTTGCCGTCCCTGCCCAGCGGGAACTGCGGACGCTGGTTCACCGGGTCGTTGGCCACGTGCAGCACCTCCACCGTCTCACCGGTCCAGGGGTTTTCCCACTCATGTAACAACTCGCCGGTCTGCGGGTCGAGATACAACATGATTTCCCGTGACAACAGGCGGTATCCCCGGCCTTTTTCAGGATCGTCAACGGTAGCGCACTGCCGCACGTTCATGCCCAGCACCCGGAACAGCATTTTGTCCCGTTCTCCGGGGATGCGCGCATAGCCTCTGCCCTGCCACATGTAGGTGACCGGATCATTATCTTTCAGGGAGCAATGGATTTTACGTTGCGCCTGGATATAACCCTCTCCCGTGGTGAAATCTATTTGCGCGGACGCACGCATTGTCGCCAGGGACAGCAGCAGGCAAAGCAGCAGGTTAAATTTGTGAGTCATAATGGCTGTTACGGGTTTGATTGACGCGCGCACGGGTCAACAGGCGCGGCGACGGAAATTAATGCTGCCGGCAGTTTCCGCGAAACCACCGGCAGGTGAGCAAGCCCCGGTAAGCATGGGGGGAGGCTACCAGAACCTGCTCAGAAACGGTAGCGCGCAGTGACCCCTACACGCCGTTTTTCAGGCAGGGTGGTACCGATAACCCGACTGAATCTACTAAAATCAACGTAGCGTATCAAAGAAGTGGGGTCTTCATTGTCGAACAGGTTATTCACCCACACCTCCAGAGACAGTCCACCGTTGCTGATGCCGCCGCGCAGGTTGACGATCTCCCTGTTACCGGTATGGGCCAGGTTATACACCTGCGCGTAGCGCTTCGAGTTGTAGTTGAAATCACCGCGCAGGAACCATGACCAGTCATTGGTCATGCTGCCATAGAACATGCTGGACAGATTAAGCTGGTGCTTGGACGTGAGTGGCAGTTGGGTGCCGGAAATCAACACGTCGCCATCATCCTGATAGCCAAAGATCAACGCAGCCTCCCTGAAACCTGATGATGCAGGAGCGCCGGCAACAGCAGTTTGGAGATAGCGGTCTACCTCGCTGTCGGTCAAGGCGTAAGCCAACCTGGCCTCCCAGAAGTCTGTGGGGTTGGCGACAAGCTCCAGTTCTACGCCTTTAATGGTGCTTTTACCTATGTTCTCCTGTATCGATGTCGAACGGGGACCCCCCACCGCCGAAAGATCACGGGTAACAGTCAGCGCTTGATCCTTCCAATCAATGTGATAGGCGGACACATTGGCGATGAGGCGGCCATCCATCCAGGCAGACTTGAAACCGATTTCATAGCTCCAGGCATTCTCCTCCTCTACAGGAACCTCAGCTTCAGGCAGGCCGGCATCATCATTAAAACCGCCGGGTTTGTTGCCTTTGGCGACAGTGGCATAAGCCATGAAGTTATCGGTAGCCTGATATTTGGCTGTTGCTTTGGGCAGAAAGGCAGAGAAAGAGGCGTCTAACTGCCTCTCATCTTCTGTGCGAACTTCCAGGTCATCTTCGTTGTAACGAAACTCCGCGCCAACGGTAACCTTACTCGTAAAATCGTACTCCATGGAGCCGAATACAGACCAGCTATCCACCTCATTCTTTACAGTATTTTCACTTGGCATGCCTGTGAAACGGGCGTCGTTTCGTCTAGCAGAGCTAAGGCTTGAGTGTTCGGTCCGGTCGGATTTATAGTAGTAGAAACCCAACAGGTAACGGGAAGCCTCACTGGCGTCAAGATTGAGGCGTACTTCCTGGGAGAAATCATCAAAGGCGTCTTCGCCTCCACTCAGCGTACCTGCCCTGGAAAAAGGAGCAAAGAAATAGTCCGGGGCGCCAAAGCTTTCGTCGATCCGGTCACTGATTTCAACATCGTTGTATCCGGTAACAGAGGTAACGGAAACAGCCTCGGTCAGATCAAGACTGGCCCTGAGGCCCAGGCGCATGCTTTCAGTTTCCACGCCCATATCATCGAAATAAGACGTTTCAAGCCGGGTATCGTTGCCGTCGCCCACCAACACGTTATCAATATCAACGCGCCCGCAATAATAACCGGAGCCAAAGTAGCCCCGCGAAGGGTTTCCGTCCCTGCCAATAATGCCTAAGGCGCCGGCTGCGGGGGTGCCGGCCGGTGGCGCCGGCTGGGCGCCGTCGCTTGGCCGGTAGCAATTGTTGGAAGTGGCCGGATGTATCCCAATGGCGTACTGGTCATCATCACTCTCCTCATAGCTGGCATGGGCCGTGAGGCTGAACCGTTCGCCAGGGTCCAGGGTCATCACCGCGGTGATGCTGCTCGATTCCTCGCCGCCAACTTCATCATCAGACGCCGGCGCGCCAAAGGGGTATATCCCCGGACTAACGGTGCCAGGGAAGCGGTTGTCATATTCTCCGCTACGCTCGTAATGACTGAGCGTGAGGGCAAAACCTGCATTTTCGCCCAGCGGGGCGCTGCCATGCAGATCAACCTGGACATGGTCGCGCTCGCCATATTCGGCGTTGATTTCACCGCGAAACTCATCGCCGGGCTTTTTCAGCACGTAATTGACGGCGCCGGACAGGGTGGAGCGACCATACAGGGCGCTTTGCGGCCCCTTCACCACTTCCACACGCTCCAAAGCGGCCAATGGCACTGTTGGTCCACCGCGTTGAATGATAATGCCCTCCAGGAACACACCGGCGTTAGCGCTACCAAGAATATTTGACTGACCCCGGATGGCAGGACGAAAATCACTGCGACCAAAGGAATGGGCGAAATCAAAGCCCGGGGTGAAATCGGCAATATCCTGCAAGGAAGTTATACCCCGCCGTTCCAGATCTGCCTCTGTAAACGCGTTTACAGTCAGAGGAATCTCCTGCAGGTTTTCCTCCCGTTTTCTTGCAGTGACCACGACCTCTTCCAACGCATCCTGACTGTACGAATGCAGCGGAAACAAGGACGTTAAAGCAAAGGCGACAGTAAATAACAACGTCCCGCGGCGCACCTCAATTCGAAAATGATTGATCTTGAACATAGCAACTACCCCCTACGCAACCAGAAATTATGAAAGCGCTCAACCCTGCGCCACATGTAACAATGTTATAACTTTATACCATTTAAGACTATAGTTCAACGGATGTCAACAGAATATCCCGGAAATATTGCTGAGATACCTCCGTTCCCTAACCATCAAGAACTTCCTGCGCGCCTCTGTCCCCGGATTTGACCGCCGCCTCCATCCCGGATGCGGACGGCTCGGTGTGGGCGCCGATGAAGTGCAACAAGCCCTCCGGGTCGCTGACGGAACGACTGAACCGGCCTATCCCGCCCGCCAGGTAATGTGAGAATGCGCCATGGGAAAAAGGATTTTTCCCCCAGGAG
This sequence comes from Gammaproteobacteria bacterium, assembly GCA_965116585.1. Classification (GTDB taxonomy): domain Bacteria; phylum Pseudomonadota; class Gammaproteobacteria; order Eutrophobiales; family Eutrophobiaceae; genus JAAXHV01. The sequence continues at coordinate 1,638,504 of OZ220714.1, forward strand.
ATCACCCGTTCCACCTCGAGCTGGGATGTTGCCGCTGGGCGCGCCTGTTCCAGTATCGACAACACATGTTGTCCCAGCGCCTGATCCGTCAGGTTATGCAGCCGTTGCGCGGTGGCTCCCTGTATCCAGGCGCGCAGCCGAATTACCTGCCCTTGCTCATCAGTCTGGGAGAAAATCCTGCCCAGGTCGGTATCTGTCCACATGTTCGGGCTCAAGCCGTCGGCACGCCAGAACGGGGACCTGGGCTTCATTAACACCTGGCTCACAGGCGTATATCCCATGTGCTTTATCGCCTGCTGTTTCTGCTGGGACAACGGCGCTTGCAGGTCCAACCTGCGCAACACGCTGAAGGGCAGTGCAGCCAGGCAACGTTGGCAGGTAAAGCTGTCGGAATCAGCAGTACGCACCCGCAGCGCGGCGCCGTCCTGTTTGATAACGGTGACCTGTTTGCCCCGCATTACGAAAGGGCCGATTGACGCATACATGGCGTCCGTGAGGCGTTGTGTCCCGCCGCTGAGGTCCTGCGGCGCGCCGGCCTGTTGTATGACCGCGATTTTGCGCAACAGGTCCAGGGCAGACAGGGTTGCGATGCTCTCACCGTTCAGGTTGGCATCGATCAGCCTGATAGCCTCTGCATCGCCTCCCATTTGTCGCAGGTACGCCTGTAACGGGATATCCAGCGCGGCAAATTCGGGTTTCCACCAGTCCAGTGGGCCGGACAGGAAGCTGCCGTTGCGCAGCAGCCTGGGCAACAACCCGTGCGGCGGGGTATCCTTCAGCGTATCCGGGAGCCGGTTGCCCGGGCTGGCAGACCAGTCGTCCAGCGCGTTCAGGTGGCCGTTGACCAGCAGGGTCATTCCGGGTGCGCCGGGTCGAGGGTTTTCCGTATTGAGGCCCAGTTCAGTGACAATCCGGTTCAGCGCGCGGTAATGGGTGCCGATTTGCGCACCGCCCGCATCGGGCCGTCCGGGCAGATCATCAAGCGTGTGCACCCGCCCGCCGATACGCTGCGAACCTTCCAGCAGTAAAAAATCCACCCCGTGCCGTTGCAGCACCCGCCCCGCCTGCAATCCGGCCAGACCGGCGCCGAGAATGATGACATCGTAATGTTTACGCGCGGCGAACACCGGCCGGTACATTGCGGTCAATGCGGCCGCGCTGCCGGCCCGCAGGAAGCGCCGGCGCGTAAGTTTGGTTGACGTTCGCGAGGGCTGCATATTGACTTCTCCGCTACCGGCTAATTATTCAGTCTTACCAGCTCGAATTCCGTTGTCGGCGTGTTCGACACAGTGGGCTGTTCCAGGATTTGCCAAGTAACCCCGTCCGGCCCGGTAAACAGGAATGTGCGTTCCCGGAATTCGTTGGGCATGATGGGTGACGGCTGTAAACCGTGCTCCACGGCCAGCTCATGCACATACTCCAGCGCAGGGGTGTACAGGCTGTGCAGGGTGATACCCAGCTCCCCGGGATGCTGGTGGCCGCGGCGATCGCGTTCATGCGCCGGGTCGCGCGCGGCGAAGAACTTCAGTTTGCCGCAGATGTTGTTCGGTGATACAAAGCCCCGGTACCAGTGGCTCTCTCCCGGTTCCATGAGGAACACCCGCCCCGGGCCCTTGTGCCAGTCGCCGCCGATGACCGGGTCATTTTCCGCGCGCAACCCCAGCACAGACTCATAATATGCCGTCACCACTCCCAGGTCGCCCTTGACGATAAAATCGTGGTGGGTAAATTCACTGGTCTGCAACGGCGCGGCTTCATTGATGACACCATAGCCGGGAATCGTGTAACCGTAACGTTGAAAGAAAACATGGTTGAAGAAGCGCCCGTACACCGCATTCTCGCGTACCCCGACGCGCCGGTCCTTGATTGATACCTTTTCGGTCTGCAAGCCGTACAAGTCGTCGAAAACCGGCTCCGTACTCAGCCAGGGTTCGCCTGCCTTGTTGCGCAGGTCGAGAAATGTGTCATACACGCGCATAATGTCGCGGGTGCGCATCACCGACATGCGCTGGCCGATGGTTTCCGGCGGCGCATAGCCGACCCCGGGACCCAGGGGTTGTTCCCACTCCAGCAGGCGCAACAGGCCATGACTGTCAATGGCGCCGTTTTGCATGCGGATTGAACGCAAACCCGAGCGCACTCCGTATAATTTCTGTGCGGTCTCCGCGTCTATGCTGGCTTCATTTTTTATGCTGAAACCGAACTCGGTGAAATACTCGACGAGTTGCCCGGCGTCGGCGGCGCCGACCATTACCTCATACACGCCACTGATCCCCGTGTCGGGCAGCGCTCCTTCCGGGTCTGCCGCCAGGGCTTGCCCTGTTGGCAGCAACATGCCGAGTAGCAACGTGATACCTGCCGTTTTCATCATGACTTGTTCACCCCTCAGCCGTCAGTGCGCATCGCAGCACAGGTACGCGCATACAGCCGCAGGGTGACGGGCACCAGCAGCAGCACCGGCAGGCCGTAAACGAACGGTAGCAGCGCCATGGAATATTTCAGGCCCAGTTCGCCGAAGACCTGGTCGTTGAGAATGCCTATGGTGGTGGGCCCCAGCAGCAACCCCGCCAAACTGATGGCCATGTAATAGAACGCGACGACCTGGGCGCGTATCTCACCCGGCGTCATGTTGAGCAATGCCGTTACACCGGTTGCAGTCGTCATGGCCAGCCCTACCGCGTTCACGGCGAACATGGCCATGGCCATATTGCCGGTGGGCATCAGCGGCGCAATGACACCGGTAACCACCATGATGAAGGCGCCGATAACGGCAATGCGCAAGGCGGCGTCTTCCACCCCGCGGGCGTACCAGCGATCACACCACCAGCCGGCCAGGTTCACCGTGGCCGGTCCCACGGCCAGCAGCACAATGCCGTTCACCAGGGCAAAGTGTGAGGCTTCCCAGCCCCAGGTGCGCATGAACAGGGCGGCGCTCCAGCCCTGGCTGTAGGCAATGGTGGTCATCAGGCAAAAGATAGTGAGGAAGCTGGCGAAGGCTTGCCATCTTTGCAGGACAAATTTCAACATGTCGATCAAGGAGGCGTTGCCCAGTCCGCCGGTCATGCCCCGTTCCTGGCGCGGCGGTTCGCGCAGTGCGAAAAACATCAGGGCCAGAACGAATCCCGGCATCCCCACGGCAACGAATGCCAACTGCCACGGAGCAACGGCGCCGACCCACGGCAGGCTGGCCTCGGGGGAGGATTTGGCCCAGACCAGCACCGTGGCGCTGAACAATGAGGCGATGGCCGCGCCGATAGAAATGGCCATGCTGTAGAACGCGATAGGTTTTGCCCGATGCTCCCTGGGAAAGCTGTCGGAGATCATGGAGATGGCGCAGGGACTGAGGGTGGCCTCGCCGATGCCCACGCTCATGCGGGCGATGAACATCTGGAAGAAATTCTTCACCAGGCCGGAGGCCACGGTCGCGGCAGACCAGACCGCGATACCCGCGGCGACAATCCAGCCGCGCCGGTAGCGGTCTGCCAGCCAGCCCAGGGGCAACCCCATGGTGGCGTAGAAAATGGCAAACGCAGGGCCAAGCAACAGGCCCAGTTGCGTGTCCGAGAGCCCGAGATCCGCCTTAATCGGCTCCACCAGCAACCCCAGCATGAACCGGTCGATGAAGGAGCAGACGTAGGCAACGGTGAGCAGTATCACCATGTACCAGGCATAACGGGTACTGGGATAGCCGGTATGGCTGGCTGCGCTGCCACCACTGTCAGAATGATTATTCATGGATTTCCTCATCCATGCGCGTCAGTCCGGCCTGGAACCAGCGCACATTCAGGCCCACTCGGTGCGACCCCGGGTCGGCCCAGGAATAAGCAAGCGTGTAGCCGGTCCTGTCTTCTATGATGCCGACTTTCAGCACCGGCACCTGGGTTTCCTCATAGACCAGGCTTTCCAGGGACAGGGTATAACCGGTTTTGTTGCCGGATTCATCCACCAGGGGTACTCTCTGCCCCTGGTTGTGCATCCGTTCTATCCTTGCGAAGATCCACTCCGACAGGTCCGCACCAGGTTCGACCTTGTGTTTTTTCAGCGCCATCCAGCCTTGGTACCAGGTGGCTTGCTCAAGCTCCGCCGGTATGCCGCAGACCGGCCCAAGCAACAGGGCCGGCGCCAGGAGGAACGCTAAAATTCCGGGCCTGCTCAAACTGGGCCTGCTCACCGGCTCAGCCATTGATTGGCTTCGATGAAATAGCCGTTCGGGTCGAAAAAGCTCATGCACAGCAGCCTGAACATGCCGCCGCCGGGTTTGGGGTATTCAGTGACATGCGGTTCGCTTTGTATATGCACCCCGGGCACGGCGAGCAACTCGCGATGCACTGTTTCCGCATCCTCCACGCTCATCACGAACACGGTGTCGCCCACGCCCAGCCGTTTGGGGTACTCGCCCCGTTCCGGCAGGGGCGGGTCCAGGTATTGCAGTATGCCGAGCATACCGATGTAGGGATCGTTCGCCTGGAGTATGACCAGGCGCACCTTGCCGCCCGCCTCCCCGGCCGGCACGCCGACGCCGGAAACGATGATTTCATTGTCATAATAGACTTCCATGCCGAGGATATCGCGATAGATTTTCAATGGTGTCTCTATCTCATTCACCAGCATGGTGGCCCGGCGAAAATCGGTGGGAATTTTGCTCATGTCAGTTTCCTCTCAGGTGTTCTGGCGTCACTCGGCAACCCTGACGATTGCCTTGCCGAAATTCTCGCCGCGCATCAACCGGCAAAACAACCCGGGGGCGGCGGCAAGGCCCTCCACGCAGTCCTCCCGGTAGCTGATCTCTCCCTGTTGCAGCCACTGGCTGACCTGTTGTTCAAACTCAGGACGCAGGTCTTCGTGGTCATACACGACCAGGCCGCGCACAACGGCCCGGGCCTTGATAATGAAGGCGGGATTAGGTCCGGGCGGCACTTCATCCGTGTTGTATTGCGCGATGAGGCCGCACAGGATGACCCTGGCGCCGAGCGCCAGTTGTTCCATGCACGCCTGCAAGGTGTCGCCGCCTACGTTGTCGAAATAAACGTCTATGCCGCCGGCACAGGCGCGCGCAAGCCCGTCCCGCAACGCTTCAGTTTTGTAATTGATGCAATGGTCAAAGCCGGCCTGCTCCACGACCCAGCGACACTTCTCCTCCGAACCGGCAATGCCGACGACGTGGCAACCGCGCCGTTTGGCAATCTGCCCGACCATGGACCCCACCGGCCCCGCTGCGGCCGAAACGACCACCGCATCGTCGGCCTGCAATTCGGCCAGGCGGGTCATACCGGCATAGGCAGTGAGCCCCGGCATGCCGAGGATGCCCAGTTGGGTGGACAACGGCCCGCGCGCCGGGTTCAGCTTTCTTGCCGTGTGTGCCTTGATCACGGGGTGGCTTTGCCAGCCGGCGTGAGCAGCAATGATGGCGCCCGGCTCGAACCGGTCCGAGTTCGACTCGATAACCCTGCTCACCGTTTCCCCGGCCATGACCTCGCCCGGGTTGATGGCGCCGGAAATATGCCGTCCGCTGATCTTGCCGCGCAGGTAGGGGTCCAGCGACAGGTACAGGGTCTCACACAACAGTTCCCCCGCGCCGGCGCTGTCTATGGCCGCGCTCACCAGGTCGAAATCCTGTTCCCGTGGGATGCCCTCAGCCCGTTGTTTCAATAAAACCCGTGTATTTTTCACCATGCGTCAGCCCGTGTTATTGATAAGATAGTGATTTACCCTGTTAATGATATAATGTTATAACTTAAATACAACCCTGAGTTATGCAATATGATACTGTCGCTGATTGAAGCCCTCAAAGCAATCGCAGGCGCCGATGCGGTGCTGACCGATGCACAGAGTTGTTCTTTCTACGCGCAGGATATCTATACCAAGGCCTTGCCGGTTCTGGCCGTAGTTCAGCCCGGCACAACCGCACAGGTGGCTGAGGTGGTGGCAGCGGCGACGCGCCGGGGCCACGCGGTGATCACCCGCGGCGGGGGCATGTCCTATACCAGCGGCTACGTGCCGGCGGAGCAGGATTCCATCATGCTGGACATGAGCAGGCTCAAGCGCGTGGTGGAGTGTAACACCGAAGACATGTACGTAACCGTGGAAACCGGTTGCACCTGGAAGGAATTGCACCAGGCATTAAGCGGGACCGGATGCCGCACCCCGTACTGGGGGACGCTCTCCGGTATCAAGGCCACGGTCGGTGGCGGCCTGTCCCAGAACAGTATCTTCTGGGGTTCCGGACGCTATGGCAGCGCCGCGGATGCGGTGCTGAGCCTGGAGGTGGTGCTGGCGGACGGGACCATACTGGATACCGGGTCAAACGCCCAGCGCAACGGCACCCCTTTTTTCCGGCACTACGGCCCCGACCTGACCGGCCTGTTCTGCTGTGACACCGGCGCACTGGGAATAAAAACCCGGGCTACCCTGCAACTGGTGCCGGCATTGAGCGCGCGCCGCTTTGCCTCGTTCGACTTTGACGATTATCGCGCCATGGCCGGGGCCATGAGCGCGATCTCAAGGGCCGGTCTTGCCATGGAATGTTTCGGCTTCGACCCCTTTTTGCAGCAACAACGCCTGCAACGCGAGAGCCTGATGAAGGACGTAAAAGCATTGGCCGGCGTGGTCAAGGCAAGCGGCAGTGTGCTGGCCGCGGTGAAAGACGGCTTGCAAACGGCAGTCGCCGGTAGAGGCTTCATGGACAACGTAGCTTACTCCTTGCACGTGATGATAGAGGAAAGCGGCGCCTCCCTGGCGGACGAACGGCTGGAGCGTACCCGGCAGATTTGTTCGGCGCGCGGGGGCCGTGAGATTGAAAACAGTATCCCGAAAATACTCAGGGCGAACCCGTTTACTCCCCTGAACAATGTGGTCGGCCCCAGTGGAGAACGCTGGGCGCCGGTGCACGCCCTGACGCCCCACTCCAGGGCCGTTGCCGTCATTGACGGCGTGGAAAAGATATTCTCCAGGCATAAGGAGCTTATGGAACAGGCAGGTATCGGTGTCGGCTACCTGTTGGCCACGGTAGCCACCCATTGTTTCGTGGTGGAACCGGTGTTCTTCTGGCCGGACGCCATGACGGAAATTCACCGGGACACCGTAGAGCCGGGCGTGCTGAAAAAGCTTCCCGGCTTCGAAGAAAACCCGGCCGCGCGCCAGGCCGTGGCCGGGATCAGGCAGGAATTGCTGACGTTTTTCTGTGACATGGGCGCCGCGCATTTGCAAGTCGGTAAAGCCTATCCCTATAAACAGGGACTGAAACCGGCGAGTTGGGAACTGCTGCGGCAACTCAAGCAGGCAGTGGACCCCGACAATCGCATCAATCCCGGCAGCCTGGGTTTTTAAAACATGCGTGTAGCCCAGGATTACGTCAACATCGGTATTGAGGAGCATCCGCAACTCGTCCATTTCCGCCGCGCCGGGACCGGGCCACCCCTGCTCATGTTGCATGCCTCGCCCATGTCGTCCGCGGCGATGCTGCCGTTCATGCGCGTGGCAGCGGAGTTTTGTACGGTGATAGCTCCCGACACACCCGGTTACGGCTGGTCTGATCCCCTGCCCGAACCCGGCCGCGATTTGACCGGTTACGTGGCTGCCCTGGACGGATTTACCAGGCGCCTGGGCCTGGAGAGTTTCGGCCTGTACGGTACGGCAACAGGCGCGCAAATCGCCATTGAATTCAGCAAAACCCGACGCGACCGGGTCGCTTACCTGATCCTGGACAATGCCGCGCACTTCACCGACGAGGAGAGAGACAGTATCGTCTCCGGGTACTTCCCCGATTTAACCCCGGACGTGATGGGCAGCCACCTGACCCGTACCTGGTCGGTAGCCCGGGACCAGTGTGTGTTTTTCCCCTGGCACCAGACCGGCCCCGAAACCCGCTTGCCGGGAGGCGGTGTCAATACCGACGTCGTGCAGCACATGGCTATGGACTTCCTGCACGCGGGCCGGGATTACGACCGGGCTTACCGGGCCGCGTTTGCCAATGAAAGGAAGGAGCGGGTACAACCCATCACGGCGCCGACGATCATCATGCGCTGGCAAGGCAGCATCCTCAAGCCTTACACCGATCGCTTCGACTCAGTGGAGTGGCCGGATAATTTCACCATGCTGCATTGCGGCCCGACCCGTGAACAGCGGCTCAACGGCTTCAGGAGCATCTTCACCGAACACATGCCCCAGGCGCGCGGCAGGGATTGCCACAGCAACCGTACAGATACTACGGAGAACATCGGCAAAGGCTTTATCAACCTGGGCGCCGGACAGTACCATTACCGGTCTGCAGGGGACGAACAACAAGCTCCCGTATTGGCCTTGCATGACGTTGGCAGTTCTCAACGCGCCCTGTCTGCCGGCGCCCTGTCCCACTCTGAACCATTTCATGTCATCGCTCCTGACCTGCCGGGACACGGACTGTCGTACCGGCCGCAAGCCGACCAGGGAGGTATTGATGGAGTGGTAGAGGCACTGGCGGAATTGATCGAGACCCTGGGCTGGAACAGCTTGCAGGTCCGGGCCGAGCAGGACAGCGCGGCCATCGCGGTGCAACTGGCAGGACGGCTGGGGCAGTCGGTGCAGGCATTAACACTGGTCAACCCGGTTGATTATGCCGCGCTGGCAGCAGAGTGTGAGTTGCACAAGCTGTATCCCGACTTCACGCCGGACAGCGCAGGCACGCACCTGCTGAAGTCCTGGCACTGGTTGCGCGACCGGCAGTTATACTGGCCCTGGTATGCCAGGGACGCCGCCCATGCCCTGCCCGGGCGGCCCAGGCTGGATGCGGACTACCTGAACGCACGTCTTACGGATTTCTGGCAGGCTCGCCCGGGACTGAATGATCTCCGGCAACAGATAGTAAACTACCCATTGGCGGCTTGTTTGGATAAACTTGGTTGCAAAGTGGAACTGTACAGGACTCCTGAACATCCCTTGGCGCAGGTTGGCCGGCGCAGTTTCCAGGAAACGAGGATAAGTTAAATGTCACTGAGAGAAAGAATGCCGTTGCTGGCGCGTCACGAAGGCGCGTGGGACGGCTATTACCGTTATTTTGACAATGCCGGTAACAAAATCGATGAGCACAAGTCCAGGGTCCTGTGCCGCATGATCGGGGCTGAGGATTACCACCAGACCAATTACTATTTCTGGGCGGACGGCAAAACAGACGTGCGGGATTTTCCGGCCCTGGTCAAGGAAGACCGCTTGGTGTTTTACACGGAAATTACCGGCTGGGCCGCACAGGTGCCGCTGGACGAGCACAACAGGACCATCATGCTGCACTGGACCCGCAACAACGAGCCGGACCTGTACCTCTACGAGATGATCCAGATCAGCGATTGCGGCCGGCACCGCGCCAGGGTCTGGCAATGGTTCCGCCAGGGGCAGTTGTCTATGCGCACGCTGGTTGATGAGCAACGCGTGAGCACGGACTGGCAGGCTTACGAGGGCAAGGCAATGACTTATGCCGACATTGCGGTATTCTGATATTAACACCATGAGAGAGATAAACCATGACTTTCAAAAACCTGTTCATAGCACACGAACGCTCCAGGGAGGAAGAGGAATGGCTGCGCGAGGAAACCGCAGAGCAGGAACAGCGCTTCGCAAAAATCGACCAGCAGATGAATGACCTGGCGCCGGTACGGGCCAAGTGGTACGAGGAATTTTTCGACCGCCTGTCCCTGCGCGGCTTTAACGCCGACGGCGACCAGAAGGTAAAAATCAAGCGGGAAGACCTGCCCGTGAAGCCGGAAGGCAGGAAAGACAAGGTAGTCTGGAAGTACGGGATTGATGGTGAATAACATCGCTGCAGGAGGCGGACTGCATTCCGTCCCAGCACACAGGTTGAATGTCCGGGCACAGAATTCAATTCTGTCCCTCTTATGAACACAGGAGAAACAACATGGCGCGCCCACACATAGAACCCTTTGTCGACCGTGACGTCACCTTCAAACACATGCTGCTGCCGGGCTTTGGCCGGGGTATGCACTACAAGATGCTGAGCCTGGATGCCGACACCGGCGCCTGCACCATGACGGTGCAACTGGACGGCGGCTACAGCCAGACACCGGGGTTTTCCTGGTCCGAATGGGAAATGATCGTGATCGAGGGAGAGTTGCAACTGGACGGGCGCACAGTGCGCAAAGGGCATTACTTCTACGTCCCGGCCGGCTATGCCATGCCGGCCATCCAATCCGAACAGGGCGCCCTGGTGTTGATGATGTACAACACCGGCGAACCCAGCCTGATTGAAGCCACCGAGCACCACCCCCTGACCCAGACGGACCTGTACCACGACGTGGACTCTTACCTGGACATCACCTGGACACCGGGCAACATCGTCAAACCCGCAGTCGCTTCCGGCGTGATGATCAAGCTGCTCAATTACAACCCGATTTCACACGCGATGACGTTCCTGTACTGTATGACCCCGGCGTTTTACCAGGACAACATCTCCTACCACGATTGCGCGGAAGAATCCTACCACCTGTGGGGCACCTCCTGGATGATGCAGTTCGGCGAGATTCCCACCGGTGGCTATTTCTGGCGCCCGGCCTACATCAACCACGGCGCCTTCGCCTCGGAATTCGGCTGCATCGCCCTGGGCCGGGTAGACTCCAAGTTATTCAATTACTTCCACTACAACCCCTGGTCCACCCCCCAGGAAAACCAGACCCGCGCCGCCGCCCGCGTCTACCAGCGCGACCCACTGCTGTACAAGTGGATGGTCAGCCATTCCCACAACCACCCCCACGGCCCGGAAGATTTCGAGCAGACCGCAAAACTCCGCGGCCCGGAATTTCCGCACAACGAACCGGAAACCGACGGCCACGAGCACAGCCACTGGCACACGCACAAACACCATCACCATTCCCATGATTGAAATGATTACTTTTATTCAACCAATACAGGAGTAACCACCATGCAAACTGCTATCATCATGGGAGTAGGGCCGGAACAGGGCCTGGGAGCACAGTTATGCCGGCGCTTTGCCGGTCTTGGCCTGCATGTCTTCGTGGCGGGGCGAACCCGAGCGAAACTGGACAAGGTGGTTGCCATGATCGAGGCGCACGGCCACCGCGCCAGCGCGTATGTAGCCGATGCCGCAAATGAAGCAGACGTCATCCGCCTGTTCGATGAAGCAGCCGGCGCGGGCCCCCTGTCCGTGGGAATTTACAACGCCGGCAATAACACGCCGGGCAGGATCGTTGACATGGAAGCGTCCTATTTCGAAAAAAGCTGGAGAACCGGTTGTTTCGGCGGTTTCCTGTTTGCCCGTGAAGCACTGCAACGAATGCGCGGGTCCGGCGGCACACTGTTGTTTACCGGCGCCAGCGCATCATTGCGCGGGCGTCCCGGTTTTGGCGCGTTCAACTCATCCAAGGCCGCACTGCGCACCCTGGCACAGGCGCTGGCGAAAGAATACGGTCCGGAAAATATTCACGTCGGGCACGTCATTGTGGACGGCGCGATCAACGGTGAAAAAATCAGGACAAGGTGGCCGGATTATGCTGAAAAACTGGGTCAAGAGGGCATGATCAGTATCGACGGCATCGTTGATGCCTACGAGTACCTGTATAAGCAACCCGCAACCGCCTGGACGTTCGAGCTGGACCTGCGCACCTCGATAGAGTCCTGGTAGCGACCCGGCACCGCCTTCCGGGAGGAAGCAGGAGGATACCGAAACGAACCTCATTATTCTCAATGTATTTATGCTTGCGTAAATACTGTTGCGGCATTCAATAGCAAGAGTTATACTTGCCCTATATAAAGTACAAGTATGGTGTCACAATAATGCGTGTTATCAATTTTTCTGAGGCAAGAAACCAGTTTAAAAAAGTCCTCGATCAGGTCGTTGAGGACTCCGACTTCACAGTTATCACGCGCAGGGATGCAGATGACGCTGTGGTCATGTCACTCGACCATTTCAATGGGTTGATGGAAACCGTTTATCTGTTAAAAAGTCCGGCAAATGCTGAGCACCTCGCCGTATCAATCGATCAATACCGCAAAGGACAAACGGGGGAATACGGATTAATTGATGATTGAAACCCTTGCATGGACGAAAGAGGCCTGGAAAGACTACCTTTACTGGCAGAGCCAGGACAGGAAGACATTGAAGCGTATCAACAAGCTGATTTTGGAAACACAAAGAGCGCCCTTTGCAGGCATCGGCAAACCGGAACCGTTAAGGGAGAACCTGGGCGGATTCTGGGCCCGCAGGATTGATGATACCAACAGGCTCGTCCATGCTGTCGACAGCGATAGATTGACGATTATTTCTTGCAGGTATCATTACGAAAAGTAGCACGATGACGGATAAAGGTGGCTCTTGAGACAGGTATGTCCCGCGCAAGCCTTTAGGGCACCTCACATAATATACACCGCATCCTCAATCGGCACATTCGGGATCGATGTGCCTTTGGCGTAGGTTACCTGTAGCCAGACGCAACCGGTTTCGCTGACTGTGCCGTCTGCCAGGCCGGTGATGGACATGGGCGGTTTTTCGAAGTAGTGGTCTTTTGTCAGTTTGACCTGTTCCCCCTTCTGTTCCGGCGATGCCCAGCATTGCAGTTGCATATCGCCGTTGAGGATGTAGTTGAACTGGTGTGCCTGCCTGTAGTAATGCGGCTTCCCGAATGGTTCGTTGTGCGCTACTTTCCACCCGGCGGGCAGCAGCCACATAACGGCCCGGAAACCGCGTACCTGGTCGTCCGCCAGGCGTTTGATGCTGATATTTTTTGCTTCGGGGTAAGGTTCCCAGGGTAGCTCGCTGAGGGTATCGATAATCCTGGGGGTGGTCCACTGCTCTACCTGTTTCCATTCGTCACTGTAATTGGGGTCATCCGGGATCACGTAAATGGTCTTGCCGCCTTCTTCCATGATCAGGCAGGTGCCGCCGACCTGGGATTCCAGTCGTCCCGGTTCACCGCCATGCAGGCTGTAGGCGGGGCGGTCCAGGAACACGCCTTCCCGGAACTGCTGGAAATCGCCGATGCGTTGCAACGGACTGGTATATTCGTTATTGACAAAATCACCCGTCAGCCAATACGCCCATTCATGGAAGTCGTGATAGTGGTTTCTTCCACCCGGCGCGCCTATCGGCACCCAGATGATGATCAAGTGGTCTCCCGTTTGTTCATTGTTGTACAGGGTTTTGGCTTTCCAGCCCAACTCGTTAATCGGCGGCGACCAGGGCATTGCCGAGGTATCGAGTACCTTAACGGGAACAAACGGTGGGGTCGCTGTCGTCGGTATCCGGTACGGCTCGGGGGTTGCCCTGGAAACCGGCATGAATAAGGCGGGCGCTGCCAGCGCACCCGTCAAAACTGCCCCTTGTTTGATGAAACGTCTTCTGCTGATGCCCGTCATTGTCTTAACCGATATAGTTCAGGCTCCTTTGATTCGATCAAAGAATACACTTACTACCCGCCACGGTGCAACCTGCGTATTTACAACCACACGCAGGATACGCTCATCGCACTATTACCGTGGTAAAGTAACGTGCTATTGAGAAATCGAGGGGTGACATCATGCTGGTATCTGTTTATTGCAAAGACGCGCAAGGGGGCGCTGAGGCCCGTCAGAACAAACTGAAAGAGCATCTGGCACACATTGTAACCATTGAGGACAGGATAAAGGTGGCGGGGCCGATTGTGGGGGCGGACGGTGAGGGGCCGGTGGCCAGCCTGCTGATCTTTGATGTGGAGAGCGTTGATGAAGCGACCAGGATGCTCCATGATGACCCCTACTACCAGGCCGGCGTCTGGCAGGAAGTGAACATACAAGAGTTCAAAGGCGTGGTCGGTAGCTGGGTGGGTGGTAAAAAATGGTGAGATATCCGGGCTAAGGGAGGTTTGCTCACCGGATTCCCACTTGTGCGGGCATGGTCAGCGTGCGCCCGTCTTGCCAAAATGAACATCTATTACCTCCTCCCACTCGTCGGAGGTTTCCTCGCAGCTTGCCGCGGGTAACCCGGCCAACGCCGCAAGCGTGGTCTCAGGGCAGGGATGGGTCCTGCTCAGCGTCACCGATAGGGGCTGAGACAGTGTTTTCATCTCATCAAGCACGTCCGTTGCAAAAAATGCCCGCCAGATCAGGTGGTAATTTTTTCCGCACCTCAGCGCATCAAATAACGACTGGTGAACAGCTTCAGCCTCCAGGCTGGGCGTGTGCAGGCGGATATTGGCGGCTGCAGGTTCATACCAGGGCCAGAACAGCCGGCCGTCGCGCAGGGCATACCAGAGTTTTGTGATGTGGGTCCCATACTCATCCGGCTCGATGGGCAAAGCAAAACTCTCCCGCATGGCGCTGCGTGTGGCGGTATCCGGCAGCAACGGATTGTGCATCCCTGCATTGAAGCGCAGGTCCGGGTTGTGCTTGATCAGGCCGGGCAGCAACACACCGGCGGCGCCCAGGCTCAACAGGTTGCAGGCCTCCTCGTCAATCACGGCCAGCAGTTCCGATAACCCCGCAACCGCCTGGGCGATGGAAAATCCTGCCGGGAGCACATCGGCGCTTTCACCATGCCCGGGCAGGTCAGGGCAGATGACGTAATAGTCGGCGGCCAGGGTCGAAACCAGGTCGACGACCGCATCTGAAGACCCGGTCAGGTCGTGCAACAGCAGCAACAGTGGTTGGTTCGGACTGCCTGCCCTCATTACCGCGAGTTGCTGCCCACCGATATCGGTGTAACCCGGCGTCGGTGCCGGCGTATGTCCGGGCGACTCTTCATAGTGCCGGTAACGCCACCTGGACTGCGCAACCGTGATGTGTTCATCGAGCAGATCAATAATTCGATCCTCCAGCCGACCAGAGCCCTGCGGAACAATTTCCGACCAGGCATGGTCCGGCAGCGCCGGCAGGCGTTGCCGGTGAGACTCAAGCACGTCGCCGCTGCGATACAGGGCCGCCGTGGGTGGAATAATCTCCTTGATGGCAGCGCTGTTGCAATAGCGGAACGCGGCCCCGTAGCCGGCACGGTATGCAGCGCCGGCATACATGAAATCCAAGAACCAGCCGTGCAGGTAGTCGGCGCCCGGCACGTCGTAGTTCATCCGGAAGGCGGGGTCTTTTTTATACCAGGGAAAAAAGATCACCTGCTCACGCAGCCGCGCCCACAACCAGCTCAGGTGGCTACCGTCCCAGTTCGGCCTGAACGGCGGCAGGTAATGCGCCAGGATGTCCTCACGTTCTTCCTCGGTGAACAGGGCCAGCCCGTCAAGTATCAAAAAATCGGTTTTTTCCGGAAACCGCAGCGCGAACTCCAGCGCTATCTCGGCGCCGGTATGAACGCCGATGACCGTTGCCGGCGGGAGCTGGATAGCGGTCGCAAACTCATGCAGCGCATGCGCCATTTCTTCGATCGTCGGTGTCTTGTTTGGCAACGGGTCGGACAAGCCAAAGCCGGGGCTGTCAGGCGCAATCACGCAGTAGTGGGAAACCAGTTGTCGCGCCAGCGGCAGCATAGCCGCAGAGTTTTGTGGTGACTGGTGCAGCAGTAATACAACCGGCCCGGCGCCGCCGCAGCGAAAATGCACCTGGCGCCCCTGCACCTTGATGTAATGTCGTTTAATCGGTTCCGGCATCCCTCACTACCCCCTCAACCAGTTCGATATATTCCCCGGCCGCACCGATGAGCAGCCCGGCGCGCCGTCCCTGGTAAGGGAACGCGGCCTGCGGCGCGGGCGTAACAGCGTAAGGCAGATGCGGCTGCCATGCCGCCACCTCGAAGGTCACCATGGCGATCCCCGCGGGCAGGGAACCCGGCGCGGCAACCCGGGGTTGGACTGCATCCGGGTAGCGATCCAGTTCGAGCAGGAAACGCTCTGATAACTGTGCAATCGACAGCTCGTGCCTGGTCTCGTCCGGCAGGCCGTAGGCAGCGGACAACACGCCGATACGATACAGCATGGGAGCGGTCACCGTCATGCCCAACACGGTCTGGTAGAACTCACCCAGGGCGGAGTGGTCGCGGGCGCCGACCACCATGATAAACACCCGGTCCACCCAGGATTTGGCGGGATGCAGGCCGAAACCGGATTTTTCCGGATCGCTGATATTGGTGAAATAGATTAACTCACCGGCCGGCCCTGTCGCCTGCATGGCCTTGATGTTTTTCTTGTCGGTAAGGTAACGCGGCGGGCCGACGACGCGGAAATGCCCGGAACGATCCAGGTCCGCGGCCAGCGCGTCCGGGTCCTGCACCAGGATTTCCAGCGCGTTCCAGCCTTCTGTTTTCATGGGTTCGACCTGGACGCCGGAGGTATCTTCGATAAAGCGCAGGTAAACCGGTTCGTTACTCGCAGGTTGCAATACCACATACTCCCTGCCGGCAAGTGACGCGGCATTCCAGGATGCGGCGAGCGCGCCCGACAGCGCGCCGCGGTCGGCGACCTGGTAGTCGAGTTCATCCCGGTAAGCCTGCTCCACCTGCAACAGGTTTGCCGCCATTATCGTGACGATAAGAACGGTTTTCAGCATTTATCCGGTATTCGGAACCACCACGGGTCCCAACACACCTGAGTGTTCTCAAGCAATGCCCTGGTCCTCAGGAAACGTTTGATGGAGGCCGGTCCCATGCGTGAACCGCCCATGCCGGAAGACTTGAACGCCTGTTTCTCGCCCTCGTGCATCACACTGGTCAAAGCTGCATCGTTGATACTGACCGCGCCCGCCTCCAGTTGGCCGGCGATATGCCGGGCGCGCTCGACGTCGTCAGCAAACACGGCCGCGGACAGGCCGAAGACCGTATCATTAGCCAGTGCAACAGCCTCTTCATCCGTGTTGAAGGCCATCACGGGAAGTATTGGCGCGAAGGTCTCTTCAGTCATGATCAACATGCTGTGGTCCACGCGGGTCAGCACCGTGGGCTGACACCACAATCCGCCGTTGTGTTCCACCAGCGCGCCGCCACATTCCACCTGTGCGCCTTTGGCTACAGCATCCAGCAAGTGGGCCTCGATAATGTCACGCTGACGTGCCGAGATAACCGGGCCGATCTCACCCTCGTTAATATCATTGGTATTCAGCGTCAGGGAACGGGCTTGCTGTACGATGGCCGCGCTCAGGTCGTGGCAGATCGAGGCTTCGGCATAGACCCGTTCAATCGACAGGCAGGACTGACCGGCGTTGACCATCCCACCCCAGCACAGCGCCGCGGCAGCGCGCTCAATGTCCGTATCGGCAGTGACTATCGCCGGGTCCTTGCCGCCCAGTTCAAGCTGGCAGGGAATGAAGTTCTGCGCCGCCGCCAGCGCCACCTGTCTGCCGGTCGCCACGCTGCCGGTGAAGCAGACCAGGTCGGCGTGGTCGATGAGCCCGCTACCCAAGTGCCCGTCTCCCGGCAGAAACCGAAATACTGTGGCAAGATCGCCCGCGTCCGCCAGAATATCCGTTAACGGCTCAACGAAGCGGGGCGTGATCTCACTCGGCTTGACAATCACCGCGCTACCGGCCAGCAACGCCGGAATGGCGTCGATACAGGACAGCAGCAAGGGAAAATTCCAGGGAGAAATGACGAGGGTCAGCGGATAAGGCACGGCCTGGGTACCGACCTCAATAAAAGGGATAGCCGTTGTTTTGTGCGCGCCGGTCGCCAGCAATTCCGGGGCCATACGGCACCAACGCTCGATGCCGGCAATGAGGCCATTGATTTCCAACTCCGATTCCCTGCTGCGACCGGTATCGGCGCACAGGGCACGGAACAGCCTGTCACGCTGTGCCGAAATGGCGCGCGCCAGTTTCAGCAAGGCCTGACAACGCAATTCCACACCACCGTCCAGCCAGTCTCTCTGCGCCGCGCGCAGGTCGGCTACCAGACCCGCCAATTCCACGGAGCCGACTGGCTCCAAACGATAGTCAATGCGACCGGTACGGGGGTTGCGGACTTTGATGGAAGTCATGATTGCCGATATTATGCCAGAACATTACCTGAAAGCTATTGCCTCAAATACTGCTGATATGCTTTGACATTATCAGGTTTGGGCACGGCAAATCATCGCCGGAGAACGAAATAACCAGACCTGAGAGCCTCAATATACGCCACTATCAATCCAGCCTGTTACTCGAGCCGTTTCATTTGTTTATAGATCTCGTCATCATTGCGCTTACCAGTAGCCAGTATCAATAACTCCTCACCTTCCACTCGATACACCACGCGATATTCACCCACGTCCACACGCCGATTATTCTGTTTGCTGCCCCTTAATTTCTTGCTGTCATGGGGTTGTGGATTATTCAGCAAAGAAAATATGGTACTGACTACCTGTTTGAATTGCTTGGGGGGCAGCGTTTTGACAAATCGCCCCGTTTGACGGGATATCCTGAGCGTCAGGTTCATGCGTGGATCTGTAATAATTCCCTGACCTCTGTCTCACTCATAAAGCCTTCTTTTTCAGCAGCTTGTGCTCGTAGATCCCAGAACATGTCTTCCAGTTCACAAAGCTGGTCATAACGGCGCTTGGATAGGACAACGCTGGTTACACGGCCGGATTTCTCAACCACTATCGGCTCCAATTGGGCAGCCTCAAGATAGCGTCCGAGACGATGCTTTAGTTCAGTTGCGGTTACGTTCATCATATTTACCTGATTGCTTATGCCGAAGTTAGCCATAGACCATTTTAGCTAATCTAGTCATTTTAGCAAACACTGTTGTTAACCGAAGCAACCCATCAAATCAAGTCCCGCCTGATTTGTAGGGGAGGAAGGGGTCGGACCATCCTAACTATTTGTTTCCACTCTGTTTACATGCTTATTTGTCCTGCTGTTTTTCCTTAAAGCCCTCTTTTTGCCATCAAAAACGAATTTTAAGGCTTTATCAAATACATATACTGGTCCGACCCCATCTCTCAACAATCCGGTCTCACCCTTGAGCAGGTTTAATTTGACCCCCCTAGCCATTTCTCAAACGACTGAGTGAAAGCCAACATGCGAATTTACCTTGACTGTTGCTGTCTTCAACGCCCTCTTGATGATCAGACCCAGCCACGCATAATGCAGATTTTTTCTGTACCTGTGATAACAAACTTTTAAGGAAAGGCCCGTTAATACCCGAGGTTGAGTGTAATGTAGTATCCATTTTTGACTTGGCAGTGGAGATTTTACAATGAGCGTACATATTCAACCGCTTTCCAAACTGAATCAGCAAGTAACTGATACACTGATTCGGGAAGTAGGGATAGTCGATACGATTCGTTTCCTGAACCAGTTCAGGTCCGGGCATGGGGGTTACAGTACAGAGCGAGAAGTATTATTTCAGGATATGACGACAAAAGATATTGTCAGCGATATTAAAGCTCATCGTAAAGAGAAGGAATAGACATCAAATCGGATAATACTCACTAATGTTATATGACGACCTGAGTCGCCTGTTCAAATCAAGTCCCGCCTGATCAAGTCGTCAATCACACTCTTCAACGTAGTAAGGAAATGACTGCGCGCGGGCACGATGGGGGTGCCCGTGTCATCCAGCAGGGAGTTGGCCGGGTAGCGGGTCTGCGGGTGGGCGACGTGTGTGTAGAGTTCCAACCTTTGGCGGGCGAGCAGGCTGGACATGCCGGGGCGGCGGCGCTGGCGGCGCAGGGCGTTTATATCGATTTCGTGGTTGGCGACCATGCTCTCGCCGTACCCCGCGGCAGCCAGTACCTTGCCTTGATAGTCGATGAGTTTGGACATGCCGTCTGTGGATGACTCGGGAATTCCGGTGCCGCTGATCCCGCCGCTGTTGGCGGAAATAATGTAGGCCTGGTTTTCAATGGCGCGGGCGCGTTTGGCGATGTCCTTGGGGGTCAGTTCCGGGCTGCCTACCTCACTGGTTGAATGCAGGATCACTTCGGCGCCGCGCAGCGCCAAGGCGCGACTGATTTCCGGGTAGAGAATTTCTTCCGAGGCGACCGTGGCCAGACGTCCGAGTTCGGTGTCTGTCACCGGAAACACACCCTCCACACCGTACCGGTCGAGATAGCGTTCCCAGACGTCGTGGGGAGTCGGGGCAAACAGGGAGATCAGGCGCCGGTAGCGATGGATGGTGTCGCCGTTTGGCGCAATGATGAAACTGGCCTGGAAATACAGACCCGGAAATGCCTGGTCCCGTTCATAGACGTTGCCTGAAAGGTAAATATCGTTGTCCTGGCAGATCTTGCCCAGTGCTTCGTATTCGGGACCGTCCACGTCGATGCCGGCTTTCTCGGCCCAGGCCTCCACCGGGTCGCACATGGGGAAACCGGTGAGGAAGTACTCCGGCAGAACGACCAGGCGCGTATCCGGGCCGATGAAGCCCTTGCTCGCTGCCACCTGTGCGGCGCAGGTCTCAATTGTCGAGAAAATACTGCTGCGCGCATCGGCAACGTTCAATGCATTTACCGCGCGGCAGCGGGTTTGCAGGGCCAGGGCGTAATAAGGCGTCATGGTTTCAACCGTTTCTTGCGGAGTTGTGCATGGCCGGCGAGTCAGAGACAGGCGGCGTTATACACCTTCGGCCAGCAACACGCTCACGTCCAGCGCGCCTGCGCGTACTTTTTTCAATTCGGCGTAGTCAGCGGAATGCCACATCTTGCGGGCCGCGTCCATGGACGGCCATTCGGATATGACCAGGGCCTGGTAGCCCCAGTCGCCTTCCAGCTTCTCGACTTCTCCCCCCAGCACCTGGTATTTTCCGCCGTATTTTTCTACCAGCGCCGGCATGCGCTCGGCGTATTCGGCAAATTGTTCGGGTTTGGTCACGGTAGCTTGTACCACCATATATGCGGGCATAGCGCTTCTCCTATCTTTCAAGTTCAATCAATTCATAAAACGTCTGCATGTAACCACCGACCTCGCCACGCAGGAAGATGCAGTCGTCATCTGCGCTGCACCAGACATCATACTGCGGGTGCTCCTGCGGCAACTCCCCGGCGGTATCGACGTAACGGAAATGGTGCGCGTCAAATGTGCCGGCAGGCACGGTGATGGTGTCGTCGCCGACGTATTCGACGCCGAATCCCAGCTTGAACAGTAGCGGCCCCGTTGCGCCGCGGTGGTCGGGTGACGTAACCATCATATCGGGAAAGAAGGTTTTACCGGGGCCGCGGCTGCGATCATAGATGGCGAAACCCAGGCCATCGCTGGAGATGGGATGACTGGCCAGCCAGCGCACGCGCCGTTCCAGTTCCAGGCGTTGGGAAATACGCCCGTCATGGACGTTGAACATCTCCGTTTCCGCACAGTTGTCGGTAAACCGCATCCAGCCGGAACCCTCGAATCGATCATCAATAGTCAGGTGCACAAAACAGTCCAGGGGATAGTAATCAGCGTCCAGGCTCAGGACCACGTCCCGCAATACGGTGGGCGGATCATCGATTTCACAATGAGCGCGCAGGGTCCGTTTGCTATCATTGTGGACAGTGATAATGAACGATTCCCGGCCGCGCTCCTGTCCCAGACGCTCCGGTTTCTTGCTGGTGTAGAGGATTTTGCCGCGTATTGTCCTGTGTTTCATTTTACTGGGAACCTTTGCTTGTCTGATTGTAAACGGTCTGTCCGAAAGTTTGTCCTGGAGTCTCCCCAACCAGGGCCTGTTTGTCCAGTTTGCCTGACGTTTTTCGGGGCAATTGATCCAGCAACACGTAGCGGGCAGGTATCTTGTAGGGAGCCAGGTGTCTTTTACAGTGCTCGTTCAGTGCGTTGCTGCTGAGGCTATTGCCCGTTGCGATGAATGCCGTGACAATTTCTCCGTATTGTTCCGAGGGTTCGCCGATGACGGCTGCTTCCCTGATGGCCGGCAACTGTACCAGGACCGCTTCGATTTCTGCCGGGTACACGTTTACGCCGCCGCGGTTGATAACGTCCTTGTCCCGGCCGCGCAGTACGATGTGTCCGCACTCCAGTTTTGCGCCCAGATCACCGGGATAGAACCAGCCTTCCGGGTTTATCGTTTGTTCCGTGCCGTCGGCATCGATGAAGCACTCGGCGACACCCGGGCCGCGGTAACGCAAGCGTCCGGTTGCCCCGGAGTTTACCGGCCTGTTGCGGTTATCCACGACCTGGACTTCGGTCCTGAAGGTGGGACGGCCGGCCGTGTGCGCGTAGTCCCCAAACTCATCGGCAGCCAATACGGAGATGCCGCCGCCTTCGCTGGAGGCGTAGTAACCGACCAACCCGGGGCTGACCTTGCTGCGTATTTCTTCTGCTTCCGGCGGGTGCAGCATGGCGCCGCTCACCAGCAACTTGTCAAGACACGGCAGCAATAATTCATCCCGGCACAGGGGAAGCAATTGGCGTAATTGAGTCGGTACCAGAAAGGTCGCGCTGGCGCGGGAGGTGTTAATTGCCGTGACCAGTTGCTCAGGCTTGTGTGGGGGCGGGTCGAGTATGACTGTGGCGCCGGCGGCAAGGAAAGCCATGGCAAAGGAGCGCCCGGCGCCGAAGTAGAGCGGAGTCAACCCGATAAAGCGATCCTGCGAGTTGAAACCGATGCTCACCCACTGGCTGATAAAACGCTGGTACATCTGCTCATGGGTAACCAGCGCGCCCCTGGGCCTGCCGGTGGTGCCGGATGATAGTGAGATGAGCAAGGCCAGGTCGGGGTGATCCGGTAGCGCGGGCAGGCCGTCGGGGTCAACGTCGGGGCGAATACGGTCCAGCGCCAGACATTCAGGGCCGCCCGGCAGTTGGGCGGCCTCTTCCAGGATGAGCAGTTTTGCCTTGAAAGCGCTCGCGGCTGTAGCCATTTCAGGCAGCGTCCAACGCTGATCGATCGGCACGATCACCGCGCCCAGGCGCGCCAGGGCATAATGCAGGATCAGGTGGCAGGGATGCTCCTTCAGGGCAAGACCAACCCGGTCACCCGGCCCGATGCCATACTCATGCAGGAAGGCGGCATAGCCTTGCAGTCGTTGCCACAGACCAGGATAGCTGATCCGTTCCGCGCCAAATTCGATAGCTGTTTTGTCACCATGACTGTCCGCATGGCATTGCAGTATGGAAGCCAGGTTCATGGGGGAAACGCGGGTCAGTCCAGGCGGTAGATGTGACGTACGTTGTCCCGCAGAAACTTTTGCATCACCACCGGCTTCAGTCCGAGGGCGTCGATCTCCTGCCGGGTGCGCTTGAAATTCAGCACCGGAAAGTCCGTGCCGAAGATCACCTTGTCCTGGCCGTAACTGTTCAGGTAGTTGACAAAACCGGCCGGCCAGTATTTCGGGCTGTGCGCGTCCGCGGCGATGTAGACGTTATTGTGTTTCCAGGCCATGGCGATCATCTCATCCGTCCAAGGGATACCCACGTGTATGCCGATCAGCCTGAGTTCAGGGAAATCACAGGCCACCGGGTCCAGGCTGATGGGCTGTCCCACGCTTTTGCAGGGAAACTCCTTCGAGTAGATCATCGATTGTCCGACCTGTAGCTGTATCGGGATATCCAGCTCGCAGCATTTGGCGTAAAAGGGGTAGTATTTCGCATGGTCGGGCGCCAGTTCGAACCAGTGCGGGTAGAGATGCGCACCGATAAACCCCCTGTTCCTGACCGCATCCTCCAGTTCCCTGACCCCGCTCATGCCCATGAACGGATCGATGCCCAGCAGCCCCGAGAAGTGTTCCGGGTATTTTTCCACAGCCCTGGACACGATCGCCGGCGGCAGGTGGTAACAGCCCGGCAGGCCGGGCCGGCCGGCCTTGGCGGCGACCAGGAACCCGTGCTCGATACCGGCTTCCTGCATCAGATCTATCATCTGTTCCAGTGACAAGCCCCGCATCAGGCCCTGCTCCGCTTTCATCTTGCCGGCAAAGAACTCGTCACGCCAACCGGGACGTTGCGACAACGCTTCTTCCGTCCAGATATTGACGACGGCATCGATGGCTTTGATATCAGACATGGTTCATCTTAACATGGGGTTAACCCGCATATCTCACCAATTGGTGCGAAGATTAGCCAGGATTTGAGTGCGGGGTTTGGCCGCGGACAGGTCGAAAATGCGCCTTCCCCTGCTGCACCAGTGCATAGATATGCTCGGCCTGCCCGCCCGTGTCCTGTAACAGCGTCCGGTGGGTAGGCAGGGCAACCGCCTGCCATTGTGCCTGTTGCGCCTCGGTCAATTCATGCACCGTTACGTCCATGGCGGGCAATGAGTTCCGGAAATAATTATCCAGTTCCGCCCGGATTAAGGTGCGGTTCACCTCGGCGCTTTCGATACTGTCAAAAATGAGGCGCCTGTGTCTGTCGGACAGGCTGTCGTACCAGTCCTTGTTGGCCAGGATCGGCCCCATGTCGAACGCGTGCCGGGTGAGTATCAAGTGCGGGGCCACCCTGGCGATGCCTGCCAGCGTGTACATGCCCACACCCGTCTGGCCGCTTTCGATCAGGTTGGTCTGCAAGGCCGGGATCACCTCGGCGAAACTCAACGGGATAAGGTCGGCGCCGATGGCCTCGGCAAAATAGCGGGAACCCAGAGCATTCGAGGATCGCATGGAAATACCCCTGCTGGTATCCGGTGTCAGCAACGGCTTCTTTGCGTAAATATAAAACCAGCCCACTTCCGACCACTGAATCAGGGTCAGCCCCCTTTCGGCGAACAGTTTTGCATAGGCGTCTGACAGGTAATGATCCATGACAAATGCCGCCTGTTCACGGGAATCGAACAGGTATGGCGCCAGCAGTACGTTCAGTTCCGGGACCAGGGTTGCGACGCCCTGCAAGGCGAAACCGCCGATCTGTATGCGGCCGCGGCGCAGGTTCGCCAAGGCGGTCTCCTCACTGCCTAACTCACCGGCAATAAACAGGTCCAGGTCGATCTCGTCGGCGCTGTCACGCTGTTCCAGCGTTGCCGCGAAGCGCAGCCAGAAATCATGCCAGGGGGTGTTCGGTATACCCAGCGAAGTGACCCTTACCTTGAGCTCCCTGTCCTGCCCGTCGGCACAACCGGCAGGCAGGGTGATGATGGCCGCGAGCAGCAGAATTGTCAGGCCGGCACGTTTAGGCAATGGCATTCCGGTTGTTAATGAGAGTCAAATGTCCTTTTGTTATATCATTAATAGCGGTCGAGAGAAACCCTCCGGTAGCGGGGGGTGAGGGGGATGACAGATGAGAGACACCACTTTAGGCAGGTTGGGGATATGAACAAGCCCATGGCAGAACGATTTTTGCACACTTTGGGACGCGTGGAACGCATCATCACCACCGTCGCGTTTGCGCTGTTGATTGCAGCTATTTTCCTTGATGTATTCAGCCGGGAAATTACCGGCGTTGGCTTGCACTGGGCGCGCCAGGCCGGCGTTTACGCAAACATTGTGGTGGTGATGTTCGGCCTGGGTCTGGCTTCGGCGGGTGGCAACCACCTGCGTCCGCGCTTTGCCGACAACTGGTTGCCGGCACGCTGGAACCCCGTCATTGTGCGTCTTCAGGATGGCTTGATGAGCGTCTTCTGCCTGGTTGCCGCGGGGGCCGGCGCGCTAGTGACCTGGGAGTCCGTACAATTGGGCGAGCGTTCGACGCTGTTGCCGGTCCTTGTCTGGCCGATCCTGCTGGCCATCCCCACTGCTTTTTTCCTGGTGGCCCTGCGCCATGCCATTTACGCCTGCAAACCTGCATTGGCGCCCCCAGATCCATTACGCGACATCCATTACGCGACCCGTTAAGCATGCAGCCTGCCGCCGCCGATGACTGAAACCCTGCTGCTTGTTGTCCTGATCATTGCGCTGATCCTGCTGCGCCAGAATCTCGTGGTGGTGCTGGGGGTGACGGCGTTCTATGTTTACGGGGTGTTTGGCGAGGAACCGCTACGGTATGTCATTCTGGACGCCTGGACAGCCTTGAACAAGGACATCCTGCTTTCCATCCCCTTGTTCATCCTGGCCGGACAAATCATGTCACGCGGTTCCATGGCCGCGCGCCTGGTGCGCCTGGTCAAAGCCGCCAGCGCGCCCATCCCGGGTGGACTGGCCGTGGCCACGGTGCTGTCCTGCGCCCTGTTTGCTGCCATTTCCGGATCGTCCACGGTGACGCTGCTGGCAGTAGGCGGCATTATGTACCCGGCGCTGTTGCAGGCGGGTTATTCCAAGGCGTTTTCACTGGGTGCGCTGTGCGCGGCCGGCACCCTGGGCATCGTGGTGCCACCCAGCATCCCGCTGATCCTATACGGGGTAATGACTCATACGTCCATTACCGACCTGTTTATCGCGGGCATCCTGCCGGCATTGGCGCTGACCGCCCTGATGAGTGGTTATGCACTCTGGTTCAACCGCAGGATACCGGCACAACGCCTGGACCTGCGCGAACTGTGGGAAGCGTTGCAGCAGGGCGTGTGGTCTTTGTTCATGCCGGTCCTGATACTGGGCGGAATTTATAGCGGCCACTTCACCGCAACGGAATCTGCGGCCATTGCGGTGGTGTACGCGTTTGTCGTGGAGTTGTTCATCCACCGTGAACTGAAACTGGCGCACTCCCACGAGGTCATCGCCGCTACCACCCGCCTGCTGGGCTCACTGTTCCCGGTGCTGATGTTTGCCGTCAGCCTGAACACCTTTCTCACCTATGAACAGGCGCCCATGGCCGCGGCCGCGTGGTTTGCCGACCACGTTGCCAACCAGCAGGGGTTCCTGCTAGGCGTTAACCTGTTCCTGCTACTGGTTGGCGCCATCATGGATATCGGGTCCGCAATACTGGTGCTGGCGCCGACCCTGAAGCCCATCGCCCAGGGACTGGGCATGGACCCGGTGCACTTCGGCATCGTCATGATCGTCAACCTGGAGATCGGTTACCTGACCCCGCCGTTCGGGTTGAACCTGATCGTTGCCATGGGCGCCTTCAAAGTGACTTTCATGGAAGCCTGCAAGAGCGTGGTGCCGTTCCTGTTGCTGATGCTCATCGGGCTGATGCTGGTAAGTTTTTTGCCGGCCTTGTCGCTGGCGTTGCTGGGTTGATGCAGCGCAGAAACCGTGATGAGCATGCTGGGCAGGATTGAGATAGTCACCCTGGGTTGTGCCGACCCGGCCGCAGCGGCCGCGGCGTACCAGCGCTACCTGCATTACCGGACGGCCGGCGCCGGACGCATAACCGCGCGGCAGGCGCAACTGTGGGGGCGGGATACACTGGCCGGTGCGCAATATTGCCTGCTGGCCCCGGTCGGTGATACACGGCATTTCATTCGTTTGGTTCAGGTTGATGCCGGCCCTGAATGCCTGCCCTTCGGTGCGGCGGGGTGGAGCGCCGCCGAAATCCTCGTCAACGACGTGGACAGCCTGGCGCTGAGGCTGGACGCTTCGCCTTTTACCGTGGTCGGCCCGCCCGCCGACCTGTCGTTCACCGATAAAATACGCGCCTGCCAGGTGGTTGGCCCGGCTGGTGAAGCGCTCTACCTGACGCAGATCAAGGGGGATATTCCAGGTTTTGATCTGCCGCGCACCGAACAAACCGTGGCGCACTGTTTTGTCGCTATCCTGGCTACGGCTTCACTGCGCGCCACCAAGGCGTATTACCGGAACCACTTCGGCGTTGCCGATGCCCCGGTTATCGATGCGCGCATTACCCTGTTGTCCGCCGCGTTTGGCCTGCCACGCGACCACCTGCACCGCATCTCGGCGCTTACCCTGGGTGATCCCGGTTACCTGCTGGAAGTGGATGAGTTGCCGTCTGCCGGGGGGCAACGGCACGCGTCACAAGGGGGGCTGCCGCCGGGTATCGCGATCGTCAGTTTCAACTGTACTGCGCGACCGGACAGCGCCACCGCTCTCACACTGTCCGCACCTCCCTACGCCGGCAGGCGGGTGAGTTTCCATACCGGCCCTTCCGGGGAGATGCTGGAGTTGATTCATTCCTGAGCTGCGTTTTCGGGCGCGCTGAACAGGCAATAGTCTTCCTTCTCCACCAGGTCGAAGGCAAACAGGAACCTGGCCATGCCGCTCAGCACCGCCATGATTAACCCCAGTTCCAGCAGTTCCGCATCAGTGAAATGCTCTTGCAAATCATTGTACAGGGATTGCGATAACACCCCGTTCGGGTTGCTGAGCAACATCTGGTCAGCCAGGCGCAGCGCGGCTTTTTCCGCGCCGCATAATGATGCGTTTTCATAATCGGCCAGGCCGTCGATTTCAGCCTCGGTCAAACCCGCTGCCAGTGCGTCCCGGCGGTTGCCCTGGTTGCAGAAACGGCAGCCGTGCATGGTGGACAGGCGCAGGCGCACCAGCTCCTTGATGCGGCGGGGGACCGCACCGCCGTGGAAGACTTCTCCGTAAAACTGCTTCGTGTACCAGTCATACAACGCCGGGTTGTTACCGAACACCTCGAAGAAGGTAGCGTCACCGCGCAATTCCATGGATTTTTGCCAGTCCGCGCGTAACCTGTCCGGCAACTCGGCCGGTGGCACGCGTTTGAGAAAGGGGGACGGTTTGTTTGTCATAATGTTATAATCTTATAGCATATCCCCGCAGTCTGCAGACAACTGCACCATGAATGAAACAATGACAAACCAGGAATTACCCCTCGCCGGGATCAAAGTAGTTGAATTTTCGCATATGGTCATGGGGCCCAGTGCCGGATTACTGCTGGCTGACCTGGGCGCCGATGTCATCAAGGTTGAACCCCCGGCGGGTGATAACACCCGGCGCCTGCGCGGCTCCGGCGCCGGGTATTTTTCCATGTACAACCGCAACAAGCGCTGTGTCTGTATCGACGTCAAATCAGATCGAGGCAGGGACATAGCCCGGCGCTTGATCAGCAAGGCGGACGTTTTTATCGAGAATTTCCGGCCCGGCGCCATGGATAAGGCCGGTTTCGGTTATGACGAATTGGTGCGCGACAACCCAGGGTTGCTGTATTTGTCCGCCAGAGGCTTCCTGTCCGGGCCTTATGAACAGCGCACCGCGCTGGACGAGGTCGCCCAGATGATGGGCGGATTGGCCTACATGACCGGCCCGCCGGGACAGCCATTGCGCGCCGGCGCCTCAGTCATCGACGTGGTCGGCGGTATGTTTGGCGTCATCGGCATCCTCTCGGCCCTGGAAATGCGCCGCCACACCGGCCGCGGCCGGCACATTGACAGCGCCCTGTTTGAAAGCACGGCCTTCCTGGTCGGCCAGCACATGGCGCAACATGCCGTTACCGGTGAACCCGCCCCACCCATGCCGATGCGGCAGTCCGCCTGGGCAATTTATGACATCTTCCAGTGCAAGGACGGCAAGCAGGTGTTTGTCGCCGTGGTCAGCGATACCCAATGGCGTAAATTCTGTGCGGATTTTGCCCTGGATGAGTTCGCCCGGGATGAGACTCTTGCCAATAATAACAGCAGGGTCAAGCGGCGCGACCAGATTATGCCGCAGGTGCGTTCACTGTTTCTTGGATTCAACTCGGAAGAACTGATGGCGCGGCTGGAGCAATGCGGCCTGCCGTATGCGCCTGTCTCCAGGCCGGAAGACCTGTTTGCAGACCCGCACCTGCTGGCCTCCGGCGGCCTGCTGGACATAACGACACCCGAAGGCCAGGCCACCAGGCTGCCGGCTATACCCGTGCAGATGGATGGAAAGCGCCCGGGCGTGAGGCGGGACGTGCCGAAACAAGGTGAACACACCCGGGAAGTGATGCAGGAACTGGGTCTGGCAGCCGCCGATATCGACGCGTTGATTGACGATCGGGTGTTGTGCGTACAGACGTAAATCGCACCCCCTTCGTCATTATTCAGGTCTGTATATTACCCAAATAAGCCCAGCCACGCTTCTGCCTGTCCCCGGCCTGAAACGCCTCTATCGTATCCTGGCGCTGCAGCGTCATGTCTATAGCGTCCATGCCCTGCAACAGCATTTCCTGGTACAGGAGTTCGGTATCAAAACGGTAATTCAACCCGGTAGCAGTGGCTACCGTAGAGTTCCGCAAGTCGATGGCAACGCGCCCGGATGATGGCGTGTCGCCGGTGTTGTTCAAGGTCAGGATGGCCGCCTCCGGCAGCCTTATCGGCAACAGGCCGTTGCGCATGGCGTTATGGTAGAAGATTGAACCGAAATCGGGCGCGATGACGGCCCTGAAACCGTATTCCAGCAGCGCCCAGACCGCGTGCTCCCGGGAAGAGCCGCAGCCGAAGTTTCTACCGGCCAGTAATATACCGGCACCGGCGTACTGCGGCTGGTTGAGTACGAAATCAGGGTTGATCTCACGAGCTTCCCGGTCTGTATTCAGGTAGCGCCAACCGGCAAACAGTCCTGCGCTCAGGCCTTGTTTCGACACATGGCGCATCTCCCGGGACGGGATGATGGTATCGGTATCGATATTACTGCGCAGCAACGGCGCGGTGATACCCTCATAAGTGACGAAGGGTTTCATAATCTGCTCTCAAAATCGCGCACGTCCGCGATACAACCTTTAACCGCCGAGGCCGCCACCGTCGCCGGGTTCGCCAGGTGTGAGCGCACCCCCGGACCCTGGCGTCCTTCAAAATTACGATTGGTGCTGGTGATGACCCGTGCGCCCGCGGGGAAGCCTTCACCACCGGCGTAGAAACACAGGGAACAGCCTGCCTCGCGCCACTCAAAGCCGGCGTCCTGAAAAATCTCGTGCAGCCCTTCCCGCTCCGCGGCAAGTTTGACCTGGGTGGAGCCGGGCACACAAATCGCCTTGAGACCTGCAGCGACCTTATTGCCTTTAAGTACCGCGGCGGCGGCACGCAGGTCACTGAGCCGGCTGTTGGTGCAGGAACCGATAAACGCCGCGTCAACCGGCAGCGAGGCGATGGCGGCGCCGGCCTTGAGACCCATGTAATCCAGGGCCCGCTCCATACCGTTGCGTGTCATCGCATCAACTTCCTGCTCCGGGTCCGGTATCACGCCGGAGATACCCATGACGTGCTGCGGGCTGGTTCCCCAGGTGACGCTGGGTTCGACCTCTGCCAGGTTCAGGCTGATTTCCGTGTCATACACGGCGCCCTCATCGGTGTGCAGACTGCGCCAATGGTCCTGCGCTTCGTCCCAGTCGTTGCCCGTCGGGGCGTAAGGACGCCCGGCAACATATTGCAGCGTGGCATCATCGGGAGCGATAAGCGCCGTGAATGCGGAAAATTCAACGGCCATGTTGCACAAGGTCATCCTGGCTTCCACTGGAAGCTGTCTCACGCCCGGGCCATGGAACTCGAGCGCGTAGCCACCCCCGCCGGATGCGCCATACTTTCCTATCTGGTGCAGGATCACGTCTTTGGCAGTAACGCCGGGATGCAACTTGCCTTCCAGGTACACTCCCATTTGCCCCGGCTTGACGACCCTCAGGGTCTCGGTCGCCAGGGCGTGCTCGCAGTCACTGGAACCGATCCCCCAGGCAAATGCACCCAGTGCGCCCAGGGTACAGGTGTGGCTGTCGGGACAAACCACAGTCAGCCCGGGCAGGGCGATCCCCTGCTCCGCGGAAATGACATGGGAAATACCCTGGCGCGGATCGTTGATGTCAAACAGGGTAATGCCGGCGCGCCGGGCCTCCCGACGCATTGAGATGATGAATTCTCGACCACCGGGTATAGTGGTAGCGTCGCTCCGACCGGGGAAAGTGTCGACGATATGGTCCATGGTGCAAAACACCTGTTCCGGGTTTTTCACCCGGCGACCTTTCTCCGCCATGGAGCTCAAGGCAATGCTGCCGGTGCGCTCATGCAGGAAAACCCGGTCGATATGCAACAGGCAGGAACCGTCGCCCAGGTCGGCCACCAGGTGGTCATCCCAAATTTTTTCGAATAATGTCTTTGTCTTTGGCATCTTATGTTATAAAAGTATAACATTAGAACTTTGTTGATACTGCACGAGTAGTTTTATGAATGTTGACCTGCTGATCAAGAACGTGAGAATGGTCAGGCCGGGCGCCAGCCTGGTCGAGACCGTGGATATCGCCGTGGATAAGGGCAAGTTCAGCCGCATTGCGCCGGCTATTGACCCGTCCGGCGCGCGCGCGGTGGTAGATGGTAAACAATACCTGGCCTTCCCCGGTGTGATAGATGCCCACATGCACACCGGCATCTACGCGCCGCTGCCTGAAGATGCGCGCAGTGAAAGCCGGGCCGCGGCCATGGGCGGCGTCACCACCAGCCTGAATTACATGCGCACCGGCAAGTACTACCTGAACAAAGGCGGTCCTTACCGGGAGTTTTTTCCCGAGGTGCTGGCACAATCAGAGGGGCGTTTCCACGTGGATTACGCCTACCACCTGGCGCCGATGATGGCAACCCACATCGATGAGATCGACGCTCTGGTGCACGACTTCGGTGTAACCTCGTTCAAGATTTTCATGTTTTACGGCTCTCACGGCCTGCATGGCAAATCCGACGATCAAAGCGGTTTCCTCATGATCGGCGAGGACGAGCGTTATGACTTCGCCCATTTCGAGTTTGTCATGCGTGGCATCCGCAGGGCCATGGACCGCTTCCCCGACAAGGCACGGCAAATCAGCCTGAGCATGCACTGTGAGACGGCCGAGATCATGCGCGCCTATACCCGTCTGGTCGAGGAGGAAGGAAAACTCAGCGGGCTGCCGGCTTACCATGCCTCGCGCCCGCCCCACTCTGAGGGGCTGGCCATCTTCATCGCCTCCTACCTGGCCCATGAAACGGATTGCGTGAATATCAACCTGCTGCACCTGTCTTCGCGCAAGGCGGTGGAAGCCGCATTGCTGATGGCAGAGGCGTTTCCCCATATCGATTTTCGTCGCGAGGTCACCATCGGCCACCTGATGCTGGATACCGACGCATCAACCGGGGCGCTGGCCAAAGTCAACCCCCCCATCCGCCCGCGCGCCGACGTGGAATACCTGTGGGAGAAACTGCTGGACGGGAAACTGGACTGGGTGGTCAGCGACCACGCCTGTTGCCGGCATGAACTGAAGGTCGATGCCGAGACACCGGACAACGTATTCCTGGCCAAATCCGGCTTCGGCGGCACCGAGTACCTGTTACCGGCGCTAATCAGCGAAGGCACCCGCCGCGGCCTGAGCCTGAACCGCATCGCCGAATTAATCAGCTACAACCCGGCCAGGCGCTACGGCCTGAACGGCAAGGGCGACATCGCCCCCGGCTGCGACGCCGATCTGGTGCTGGTCGACCCCAACGAAAGCTGGGTCGTACAAGCGCAGGACTCCCCCTCCACCCAGGGTTACACCCCATTCGAAGGCATCGAACTAACCGCCCGGGTAAAACAAACCTGGCTACGCGGCCGTCTGATCTATGACGGCAACATCGTGGGTGAGCCTGCGGGGAAATTCCTGAAACGGCCGTATTGATAGAATTCAACCGCCTCTTCAAAGGCCTCACGAACCTCGCTTACACTATTTCCATGGAATGTTATGATATCGCGTATACCAGTTACACGGCCGATAAAGCATCCGTCATCGTCACTGTATTCGATTCGTGCCGGGTACCCTTTGTGGCGCATTGGTTTCATGGTGTTACTCCCATATGTTTGAGAAATTCCCGTGCAGCGCGTACCTGATAGGGTTTGGCCTCCTTGCGTGGATGAGGACGATGGAAATCTGCCCGTAATGTACCGTATTTGAAAGCTATTCGGGAGCCACTACCTTTGAGCACGTCACAACCAACAGAAATTTATCGAGGACCGCCCCGGTTATTTTCAGCTTCCGGCTCAGGCGTCGGGCCGGCCAGTGCGTTTTTCTGCAATTCAATATAGCCGTTGCTGGCTACCTCAAGGTTCTTCTTGCGCGCCGCGATGACGGCTTTCTCAAGTCCCATCAAGCGCGCCTTTTCAAGGTTCTCCAAGCGGGCACGGTGCGACTTGAAGAATTGCCTGGCTTCATCTTTCGGGAGGTTGCCAATACGATTTCTGGGGCGGCTATGGCTATCGTCAATCGCCTTGTACGCCTCGGGGTCCCGCACTTTATAAACAAGTTTCAGCGTGGCCTCAATATCGCCCAGCGCATTGTCGAGCGAACCCGCCATATGACGCGTATCAGCGTAGTAGGTCCTTTCGTTATCTAAAATAAGTTTTTCAGCGAGCAAGATGATATTCAGATCTCCCGAATCGCCAACTGTCTGCATGGCTTGCGAAAGTTTTTGTTGAGCGTCATGGAGCGTATTTATGGAACCCCCTTCAGCCATGACGTCAAGGTATGCAGCTTGTTCTGCCACCAGTTGTTTACTAACACCATCCAGCGCCGGAATGCCAGTGAGATTCTGCTCATCCACACCCCTGGTTACCGATTGGCGCAACCGTGCTAATGCGTCCTTTTCACCCATCTTCATTGTTTCCGCCCCGATTCCTTGGCTTACCTGTCCAACCAGTCCGGGCCGTATTTCTCATCGGCAAGGCGGGTGTTCAGGTTCTTTCTGCGGATAAAATCCTTGCCCTCCGGGTGTGAGTTCTTGATTGCCATAAGTGTATGGGCGGGACACTCCAGTGTCGAGAACAGGCGATCGGCCTCTACCATGTCGCCCCGGTCTTCGGCTTCCCACATCTCTACCAGGATTCTTGAATTTTTAGGGAGTGCCGCACGTTCTTCGTCGGTGTATTTGTGTGTCATTGCTGCCTGCCTCCTGTTGGTCTCATCTGATAACAAACGGTTATGGACACAAAAAGATCATAACCGCATGATCTCCGGGTATCAAGCTCATC
The DNA here is from genome assembly GCA_965116585.1 of Gammaproteobacteria bacterium. Classification (GTDB taxonomy): domain Bacteria; phylum Pseudomonadota; class Gammaproteobacteria; order Eutrophobiales; family Eutrophobiaceae; genus JAAXHV01. Next base: position 1,673,039 of record OZ220714.1, read on the forward strand.
ACTTTATCACTCAGATCTTCGCTAACACCTATCTATAGCGGCAACGTCATAGGCGAACCTGCGGGGAAATTCCTGAAACGGCCGTATTAGTCGTCCCTTACAGGTAGAATCCGGTGAAGAATTTTGTGCTGGCACGCATGTTCTTCCTGTGTCCCCTCTCCCCTTGAGGAGGAGTGATGGCGTGAGAGTAAATACGTTTTATTGGCTGGCGCCCTCGGAGAGTTTTTCCCTGACCCACTGATTGATACTCACGCCACCGAGTTCTGCTGCCTCGGCTACCGCTGCATGCACCTCAGGATCAATACGCAACAAGAGTTTCCCTGAATAGGGTTTATTCGGAACCTCGCCACGTTTGTCGCAACTGTCCAGGTAGAATTCAACCGCCTCTTCAAAGGCCTCACGAACCTCGCTTACACTATTTCCATGGAATGTTATGATGTCGCGTATACCAGCTACACGGCCGATAAAGCATCCGTCCTCGTCACTGTATTCGATTCGTGCCGGGTACCCTTTGTGGCGCATCGGCTTCATGGTGTTACTCCCATACGTTTGAGAAATTCCCGTGCAGCGCGTACCTGATAGGGTTTGGCCTCCATCCACATCACATTATCTCTCGCCAAAAAAATTCAGTAGCTCTTTTCCGCGTTGGATAGCGGTAATGCAGTTTTCCTTCTGCTGTTCGAGATCTCTTTCTATATTCAATGTCGGCAATGAAACTCTGATAGAGGCAGAAGCACCGGCCTGTTCAATTCTGGCGCTACAGTGAATAGTACGGTTCTTAATGCCTTCTTGAACCTTATCTCCATAACGTCCTTTAAGTTGCTCACGGTTAGTCCTGCTAAACTGAATATCAAAGTAATCTTCCTCGGACTGTTCTTTTTTTTGCGGCCAATTCCTGATCTTATGTACAAGTGTTGCACCACCGGGCAATCCTTTCGCACGATTGAAAGGAAAAAATGTTGATTTCCTCCCTTTTTCACCTGATTTCCTCATATTGAATTCTGGGGCGATTTCCCTGACTAGTTTCCAGTAGTCACCCCAGAATTTAGTAACTACTTCACTCGGATTCTTGACCCCCCAATCACCCTCGCGCTCTCCTTGCTTGTTAATAGCAGTCCGTAGTAGAGACAGCTTGCAAGATTTCCTGTCTGCTGGGATGTCAGATGTTTTAATCCATTCCAGCATATCCTCGTAGCAAATTATGTGATCAAACTTTTTTGCCTGAGACTCATTTCCTTCGATATAGCCATTCGGGGCAGACAATACAATTCTATAATCATCAGCCTCTCCCTTATCCACGTAGTGTTTTCCACGTTTTCGATAATCTTCAGCCTGTTTTTTCTGCATTTGGGCGTCGATCTTGTTTTCCATGAGAAATATCCATGTCAGATCATTTTCCTTGAACCAAACGACAAGGTCTGATTCTCTCCCGTCAGTGCCCGTGACTGAAACTTCAACTTTTTCAGGCTTCAGCCCTGGTGAATGCCCTGTTGATTCCAGAAAGGAAGTACAAAAACTGCTGGATGAGCCAAGCTCTTCCAGAAGTAGCAGATCAATATCACGCTCCCGAATCCCATTGATCCTGAAGACATCTTTGTCTGGTTTCATAATCATTCAACTCCTGTTATATAGAGCCACTGGTGTCAGATTCTCTCTTATTGGAGAGATTACCGTGACTGGAAGAGCACTCATTATTTTTCTGATTTGATGCAATCTTCTCGTACAGTGTTTCAGGCGCAATGTCCGCACCATTCGGCCAGGCAATTGTGCCGCCCTCTATAAAAGCCTTGTTGAAAAATTCCATGTCTTTCAGGGGATGAAAAACCGGCCCCTTGTCGATATATTCATGAAAGTCAATGTCACCGGCTATCCCATTGTCGAACTCAATGTTAAAAACGTAATTTCCCTGGTAGGTGATCTTTACAACGTCATTCATGTTCCACACGGGATTTTCCTATTTGAGCGGTTCAATTTTCTTGATTGTCATATTCTTCCTGGCCAACTTCCAGTCCTCTTCCAACTCCTGAACATGTAAATCTGTCCACTCTCGCGTGACCCTGGTCGCAGTTCTTGAAAGGCTGCCTTTGGTGAGGTTTACAGCTTCCTTCAGGTTGGCTTCGAGTTCGTTAAAGAGTGTCTCGTCCATCGTTAGTTTCCAAGTGAATTCGTTGATGATTTCTTTAATCTTCGATACTTAGGAGCATCGAAACAGATATCATCTGATTTGTTAATATGTCGGGCCACGCAATCGCCAGTAGAGATCTGATTTTTTAAGCTTTGCCTTGTCAATCATCTTGTACGGGGTTTTACCATAAAAGTTTTTTGCCGCTGCGTTTGCGCCTGCATCAAGTAGTATTGTGACGACATCAAAAATAGTCTCTGTCTTTGTATCTGATGCACGATAAATTGCAAGATGCAAGGCTGTGTTTTGCTCTGAGCCTTTTGCACTAACATCGGCGCCCGCATCAAGCAAACCCCGTACTCGGTCAGGCTCAAGTTTTGCAGCCATAATCGCGGCCAGTAAGGGGGTATTCAGGTCTGATGCACGGGATTCCAAATCGGCGCCTTCCTCAATCAACCTGCTGACAAGTTCACTATCTCTTGACAACGCAGGGTTAATTTCGTGAAGAATTGAGTTTTTTTGGTTGTCCCGCGCCCTTGCATTAGCCCCTGCATTTAACAATCTGTAGATGACTTCCGGGTTTGAGCTTTTCCAGGCAGCCATATGTAAAACAGTCATCCCATCAGCGCCTGTTGCTTCCACATCAGCGCCCGCCTGAAGCAATGTGTTGACCACCTCGGGATTGTTGTTAGCCGCTGCCAGGTGTAGAGCAGATAATCCACTGTTGGTTTTTATGTTAATTTTGGCGCCGGCATTGAGCAATGCGGCATGTACTTCCGGGTTTGTATTGTAAGCTGATGCTACATGCAACACATTCCAACCACCATCATCAGCGCGGGCATACAGATTTGCGCCAGCCTCCAGGAGTGTGGTGATTATTTCAGGGTTTGTATTATTTCTGGCAGCGATGTGCAGTGGCGTCATGCCTTCAAGCGCTAAGTCGTTGACATCCAAACCTGCTCTGATGAGTTCAAGAATGACATCTGGATTTTTGTTATCAGAAGCTGCCGCGTGTAAGGCAGTCAGATTGCCTTGCATGGTCAGGTTCAGATTTGCGCCGGCTTTTATCAATTCATGTACTACCTCCGGATTAGTGTTATCCCTGGCAGCAGAATGTAACGGCGTGCCAGCGAATTCATTCCTGACGTTCACATTGGCATCAGGTATTAATAACGCTCTCAGTACTTCAGGGTTGTTGTTATCACTTGCAGCCATGTGCAATGCCGTCATATCTTCATCAGCCCTTGCGTTCCGGTTTGCTCCCAGCTTTAATAGTCCAGTAACTATTTCGGGTCTGCTGTTACAGCTTGCTGCTATATGTAAAGGAGTTTGATTATCATCATTTCTCGCGTAGAGACGATCCATCTTTCCATCTGAACTTACACCGGCAGTCGCTAGAATACGGATAACCTCCATATTTTCATTTTCCCGGGCCGCTATGTGTAGCGGAGAATTGCCCTGTTCATCAACCACATCAAGATCAGCGCCATCCTCCAGCAAGCTGAGCAATGTGTCAGGATTTGGATCCTTTAATGCTTCTTCAAGCTCGGCTGCTATGCGCTTCTTTGATGAGCTTGCGGTAGAAGCTACGACTGTCGATGTTTCGCCGCTACTACTACTTGAGTTTCTGTCAAAAAGAAGATGTCCTGCCGTCACTCCCACCAACCCGACGACAAGCTCACCCGACATGAAGCCGACTACACCACCGGCAATCTTTCCCCACCACGCCATTAATGGGTCCCCTCTATCATAATTTGGTTATCTTTCAATAACGAACCTGAAAATGCCAAGGAATGACAGGTATTTAGTCTGCAACACCTGCAGAAACTCTCTGGCTTATTGCCCTGTCTATCAATTGCTTTACTGTTTCCATGGCATTGATAAATTCAAATTTCTGCATGAATTCCACGGGGCCTACTTCTAAAAACAGTTTGGCAAAAGCCTCATCCGCAAAGCTGCTCGAGATAATAGGTATGCCTTCAAAATCAATGTAGACCTTACATTCCGGCGCCATCTGAAATAAATTGGATAGCTTGATACGAACGGGTTTGCCGGAAATTCGGCTGCCGAAGGAATCTGCTTCTTCTTTCAAGCGAAACAGTATCTTACCGTCATCGATTCTTTCATAATTTGTTTCAACGTAGTCAGTAAGGGTACGTTTTTTTCCCTTGATACGCAGAGCTTCTGCCAATAAATCCGGCTCTGAGAAATCTATGGTGGCAACTACAAAAGTCCCGTCATAAGGTACTTTCTGATCCGAAATTGACAATTTTGTTCCCTTTGCTTCAAGCTTGGCATGTCCTGAATGAACGCTGAATTCTCCATTGCTCTGGCTGCAAATCTGGTAGCTGCCAAATAAACCGTTACCTTGCCCTAATTCTTTATCACGTGTAACGCCTTCTCTTATTGCCTTATCAAGAGCGTCTGTATCAGAACGAATTTCCGGGTGTCCTGTTTTCAAAGACTCTGGAATTCCTATCCCCGCGTCGGCAACCGCAAACTGTACTCGTTTACGAGACCTTTCGAATACAGATACTTGTACCAGGCCGCCTATAGGCGAATTTGAATGCACCAAAACATTATCAGTCAGTTCGTTGATTGACCATTCGAATGCAGCAAAATCCGATCTTTTCATATCGGGAATAGCGCCTAAAATGACATGAACTATCCTGTTGACTGCATTCTGTTGCTGGTCCGTTGTTGTGTACTGCGTGGCAGGTATTCTCCTATGGCCCCTGACTGGAGATTGGTCGAACCTGTAAGGGTCAATCAGATATGCCCAGTTAGTATTTTTGAATAAATTGTGCAGCTTCTTATCATCCGGCGGCTTTAATACAAACTCTATTCCGCTAGTCCTGTATGCCATTATTTGGGCACAAACAGAGAGCATTGAATTTTGAAATGCTGAAGTGCAACCGGACAGATCGATGAGAATTGACTGGTAACCTTTCCTTTCTATGGCAGTATGAATCTTGGATAAAAATCCATGAAAATCGCCAAAGTGGCCGGACACGACTACCTTGTTGTCCTCTCGGTAAATTGTACTGTTCATTACCAGTCAAATTCCTCCCTGATCGTCTGCCCGTTGCAATCGTTTTGGCGGTGGTTCCGTGAGGCGCAGGTCCTGGAAGAGATCGATGTTGATATGCCTCATCCGGTTTTCAGCAATTTCCACGTAGTTGGGTTCCTGTTCTATGCCGATGCTTCTGCGGTTGAGTTTTTTTGCGACGGCGCAGGTGGTGCCGCTGCCCAGGAACGGGTCCAGTATCAGGTCGCCTTCACTGCTACTGGACAGGATCACGCGTTGGAGTAGCGCTTCCGGTTTCTGGGTTGAGTGGGCTTTTTTGCCTTGTTCATCCTTGATGCGTTCTTTTCCGGTGCAGAGGGGGATTTGCCAGACTGAAGTCATCTGTTTGCCGCCGTTCAGTTGTTTCATCACCTGGTGGTTGAAGGTATATTTCTTCTGCCGTTCCGATTTCTTCGCCCAGATCAGGGTCTCCGTGGCATTGGTGAAGCGCACACCCCTGAAGTTGGGCATGGGGTTGGTCTTGTGCCATTGCACGTCATTGAGGATCCAGTAGCCCAGGTCCATCATGATCCTGCCTACCCGGAAGATGTTGTGATAAGAACCGATAACCCAGATGGTGCCGTCATCGGCCAGCACCCTGCGGCAGGCGCTCAGCCAGTTTTCGGTAAACTCGTCGTAGCTCTGGAATGACGAGAATTGATCCCAGGTATCGTCAACACCGTCCACCAGGGTCTGGTTGGGCCGGTACAACTCCTGCTTGAGTTGCAGGTTATACGGCGGGTCGGCAAAGATCAGCCTGGCGGACTTTTCCGGTAGGGTCGGCAGTATGTCGAGACAATTTCCGGTATAAATCCGGTGGTCGGGAGCGCTGGCAACCTGCGAACACGGTAATTTTTCCAATGTGGCCTGCATGATTTACGCAATAGTCTAACAAAGAAGGCCAGGCAATAGGAGAAGTCGCTCCCTGCTCAATACTCACTTCATCGTCAGGGACATATGGTACTGGAAGCGGTCGGAGTTGTAGAGGGCATTCAGGTAGTCCACTTGTTTGCCGTCTTCGGTGTAGGAACGCCGGATCAGTTTCAGCAGCGGTTTCCCGTGCGTGATGTCCAGGGCTGCCGCGGCCGTCGGCATGGCGGCTTCGGCGCTCAGGGTCTGTTCGGCGCGGGCAAACTTCACGCCCTGTTTTCGTAGTAACGCGAGGCGAGGGGACTTTTCCAGGGATGCCTTGCTGATGGATTCATCAAACCCCAGTGTCCAGCTTTCATAATAGGCAAACGGCAGGTCGTGGTTACTCCTGATCCGCACCATGTGGCACAGCGTGCGCTGGTCGGAGATACCAAATTCGTTGGCGATATGCGCCGGCGGGTGCACAAAACGCAGGCTCAATACCTTGATTTTCGTTTCCCTGCCCATGTGTTCCAGGCTTTCCAGCGCGCCGGTCAATGGCGCATTGAGCAGTTCCGGACGATAGTGGTAGTTTACAAAGGTGCCGCGGCCGCGCTGGCGTGCAACCAGGCTTTCCGAGGCGAGGTCATCCAGGGCACGCCTTGCCGTGATGCGGGACACGTTGAAAGTCGTGGACAGTTCCTTTTCGGAGGGCATCCTGGCCCCGTGCTCGAGGATACCGCTGTGGATACAGTCGCGCAACATGGAGTAGAGCTGGTGATATAACGGGGTCGGCGAAGCCGGGTCGGGGGCGCCGTGTTGGTACTTGCTAATCAGAGTCAGTGTTGCGTCCATAATGAAGGGGCGACTGGTTTGCTGTGCGGAATACCAACGAAGGTACATTTTTGCAAGGGAAAAATCAATCGAATTGTTTTCCCCCCGGTCATTCCCGGCTTGAAATTCTCCCTTTAATTATCCGCATAATCTGTGTAATCTGTAGGCAGTTTTAATCACTCACAACTTGTGGGGTCGGAACCATGCAGACCAGTGAACTGGAACAGAACAGACACGCCATTCTACCGGAAACGAACCACGACGAACTTGCCAGGCAACAGTTCGTACGCTCGTTCAAGGAACATCTCGTTGCCCGGGTACATCCGGGTAACCGGTTGGCTTATGAACACCGGGTGAAACCGGCGTTTGTGAAACAGAACGGGCGGGAGCCGGACAACCGCTTCGAGATCCGCGACGTGATGACCTCCGACCCCCATTACCGCATGTTCAGCGCGCTGCTGCGCACCAGCCAGGAAATGATGTGGTCCGCATCACAACATCCGGTGCAGAGAGAATTGCAGGAGTTGGTGGAAAAGGCGAAATCAACCGAAGGCGCAGGCGGCAGCCTGAAACTCGACCCGGAACTGGAAATTCCCCGTTACCACAAGGCCGTGGATATCCATTGCCAGCCGGGCGGCTACCACACCGAGGTCACCGAGGACGACGTGGCTTCCGGCGCAGTCTATGATCGGGCGGTCTTCATCTATGCCATGGGGCAGATGGGGCCGGACAACGCGGACATGGGTGGCAGCACGGTTGCCTGGATCAAGGAAAACTATCCGGACCTCAACCCGGCGCGTATCCTGGATATGGGTTGCGCGGTGGGCCACAGCACGGTGCCCTATGCACAGGGCTGGCCCGAGGCGGAGGTGCATGCCATCGACGTGGCCGCGCCCATGCTGCGTTATGCGCATGCCAGGGCGGAGGCGCTGGGCGCAACAATCCATTTTTCCCAGCAGAACGCGGAACAAACAGACTTTGCGGACGGTTCCTTCGACCTGATCGTTTCTCACATCCTGCTGCACGAGACTTCAGAAAAGGCAATACGGCGCGTGATTGCGGAATGTCATCGCCTGCTGCGTCCCGGCGGGTTGATGGTGCACGCGGAGACGCCCCCCTACAAGAACCTGGAAGCGTTTGATGCGTTCATGCTGGACTGGGACACGCGCAACAATAATGAACCATACTGGGGACGTTCGCATGATATTGACTACGTCGAGTTAAGCAGCAGGGCCGGCTTCGACCCTGAACAAGTATTCGAGGTCATGGCCCCCAGCGCCTACCAGATCGCGCAGGCGCGGCGCTCCAAGGTATTCCAGGGCGGTGATTTTGGCGGCGGCGGGCTGTGGTTCCTGTACGGTGCACAAAAACAGGAGAACTGAAGCCCATGTCAGCCCAAGCGCGGTTAAAGCGCAAGGCCAAGGGCGAGCGGCCGTATTTTTTCGAGGATCCGTCTGTTGATAAATTGCTGGCCATGCTGATGGGCCTCGCCGGAGAAGTATCGGTACTGCGCGACCGCCTGGACACGGTCGAGCGCCTGGCGGAACAGAACAGGCTGTTCACCCGCGCCGAGATTGAGAATTACCAGCCGGATGAGGCTGCACTGAAGGAACGCGCGGCGCGGCGCGAACTGTTCCTCGGCGAAATCACGCGCATTATCCAGGCCGAACTGGAAGGCATGCAGGATGAGGGCGAGGTCTCCTACAAGCAGGCGCTTGAGATAGTGAGCGAAGGGAGTTAACGCATGAGTTATCGCCTCGGTGTCGACGTGGGCGGCACCTTTACCGACCTGTTACTGATCGATGAGCAGCGCGGCGCCACGTTCACGGCAAAGGTGCCGTCAACACCTGAGGACTCCTCCATCGGCGTGCTGAACGGTATCGCCCGCATCTGTGACACCTGCAACATCGATCCCGACAACATATCCCGCGTCATGCACGGCACCACCGTGGCCACCAACGCGGTATTGACCGGGCGCGGCGCCCGGGTCGGCCTGGTCACCACCAGGGGCTTTCGGCAAGTGCTGCAAGTCGCCCGCTCATTCTGCCCGGGCGGCCTGGGCGGCTGGGTGAGTTTTGTCAAGAAACCGCTACTGGCCCCGCTGGAACTGACCCTGGAAGCGGATGAGCGTATTGATGCCCGCGGCAACATTATTCGGGAACTGGACGAGGAGGCATTGCGGTCCGACCTGCACAGGCTGCGCGCCAGGGGGGAGGTGGAATCCCTGACCATCTGCTTCATCAACGCCTACATCAACGATGAGAACGAACGCCGCGCCGAGGCTGTCGCCGGCGAAATTTTCACTGACATCCCCATCTCCATTTCCAGCAAGGTCGTGCCGGAGATGCAGGAATACGAGCGCGCCGAGACCACGGTCGTTAATGCTTACGTCCGGCCGGAAGTATCGAAATACATCACCAACCTGCAGGCCGCCCTGGCCGAACAGATGGGCGCGGACGTTATCCTGTCCATCCTGCGCTCCGACGGCGGGCTGGCTTCGGGCCGCGCCTCGGCACAATCGCCGGTCAACATGCTCATGTCGGGCCCGGCCGGTGGGGTGACCGGCGCTCTGTATTTTTGCAGCCGCGCGGGATACGACAACATCCTTACTTTCGACATGGGCGGCACTTCGACGGACGTAGCCCTGATCCAGAACGGCAAGGCCCGGGTGCGGCGGGAAACCATCGTCGGCGACGTGCGTGTGCGGGCGCCATCGGTGGACGTGCGCACCGTCGGCGCCGGCGGCGGTTCCATTGCCTTTGTGCCGGAACTGACCCGCGCGCTGCGGGTCGGCCCGCAATCCGCCGGGGCCGTTCCCGGTCCGGCGGCCTACATGAAAGGCGGCACGGAACCCACCGTATGCGATGCCAACGTAGTGCTGGGCTACCTGCCCGCGGACGTGCAACTGGGCGGCGCCATGGCAATTGACAAGGCCGCGGCGGAGGCAGCCGTGCAAAAGCTGGCCGACGCCATGGACATCAGCCTGATGGAGGCGGCCGAAGGGATCATCAAGATCGTAAACGAATCCATGTTCGGCGCCCTGCGCCTGGTTTCGGTGGAGCAGGGTTACGACCCCAGAGACTTCTCCCTGGTCGGTTTCGGCGGCGCCGGCCCGTTGCACGCCAATGCCCTGGGCATCCTCACCGGCGCCTGGCCGGTGATCATCCCACCCGGCCCCGGTGTCCTGTGCGCCTACGGCGATGCCACCACGCAAGTCCAGGACGAGGCGGCGCGCACCTATATCACCATGGCGGAGGAAACCGGCGCGGAAGAGTTGTTGCAAGACCTTGACGCCCTGCGGCTACGGGCCTCAGAGTCCCTGAGCGCGGACGGGGTCGCGCAACAGGACCTGGAGGCGATCTACCAGGCCGACCTGCGCTACACCGGACAGGCCTACCAGATCACCCTGGATTTCACTGCGGAAGAACTGCTGGGGGACGGCATTGCCGGCCTGACCCGCCGCTTTGACGCCGAACACAAACACCTGTTCACGTTCGACCTGGGCGAGGGCCATGAAATCGTGATGATCCGGGCCATCGTCAGCGTCAGGCAGAAAGCCCTGGCCGAACTCGAGACCAGCCGCGCCGACACCCGGCTGCAGGATTGCAAGGTCCACGACAGTCGCTACTATTACGACGGCGCCTGGCATGACTGCGCTATCTATGCGCGGGAAAAACTGCATCAAGGACTGGTGGTGGCAGGCCCGGCCATCATCAGCGAAATGGATTCCACCACCTTGATTCTGCCGGGCCACCAGGCAGGTGTTGATGCCCTGGGCAACCTGATCATCAACCCCGGGTAACAGGTTATGGCCGGTAAAGTCATAGAGCAGAACACGACCCCCCTGCAACGCGTCCCGGTCGATACGGTCACCGTGGATATCATTGAGAATGCCTTGCGCAACGTGCGTGTTGAAATGGATGCGGTATTGTTCCGCACGGCCATGTCGCCCGGTATCCGCGAGCAGGGCGACTGTTTTCCCATGGTGGCAAACCGTGCCGGCAAGATGGTGGTGGGCCAGTTCGGCTCCTTCATCCACGGCCTGATGGACGCCTACCAGGGGGAACTGGAAGAGGGCGACATCATTCTTACCAATGATCCGTACATGTGCGGTGCGGCAGTATCCCACCTGCCGGACTGGATAGTGCTGGTGCCCATCTTCAAGGACCACAGGCATATCGCCTGGTCCGCCATGTTCGGCCACATGTCAGACAACGGCGGGATGACGCCGGGCAGCATCCCGGTGCAGGCAACCACCATCTTCCAGGAAGGTATTCGCATACCCCCGACCAAGCTGTACCGGAAGGGGGAGTTGCAGTCCGGTATCCTGGAACTGATATTGCACAACGTACGCACCCCGCAATGGAACCGTTTCGACCTGAATGCCCTGGTCGCCGCCTGCAATACCGCGGCCCGGCGCTGTGTGGAACTGGCCGAACGTTTCGGTGACGACGTGTTCTACTCCACCATGGAAGTGATGCTGGAACGCAACCATGCCGCCATGCAGCAGATCATCAAGATGATCGTACCGGAAGAACCACGCAGTTTTGAGGATTACGTGTGTGATGACGGGGTAGGCAACGGCCCTTACAAGATCAGGTGCACGCTCTGGCGCGAGGGTTCCCGGGCCATATTCGATTTTGCCGGCACCGACCCGCAGGCGAAAAGCTCGATCAACTTCTTCCTGAGCGAGGATATGTTCAGGATGTTTTTCGGGTCGTTTACCATCAACCTGTTCGATCCGCAGATCCTGTTCAATGACGGCTTCTACGACCTGGTGGACGTGCGCATCCCCCGGGGTTCGCTGCTGAAACCGGACTACCCGGCGGCCCTGTCCGGCCGCACCCATGCCCTGGGGCGGATTTTCGACGTGATGGGCGGACTGCTGGGACAGGGCGCGCCGGAGGCCCTGAACGCGGCCGGTTTTTCCGACAGCCCGCACCTGTTCTACTCCGGCTACGACGACAACGGCGAGTGGTTCCAGTTGTTCCAGATCGGCTTCGGCGGCATCCCCGGAAGACCGGCGGGTGACGGCCCGGACGGCCATTCGCTGTGGCCGGGTTTCACCAACGTACCGAACGAGTTTATCGAAGCCTATTTCCCTCTGCGCATTGAAAAGTACGAACCCATAGCCGATTCGGGCGGCGCCGGCCTGCACCGCGGCGGCAACGGCCTGTGCGTGGCCTACCGGTTCCTGTGTGACGGCGCTATCGCCATCCACGACGAGCGCTGGCTCACCTATCCCTGGGGTGTGAACGGCGGTGAACCGGGACAGCGCTCCGGCAAGCGCCTGGTGCGGGCGGACGGCACGGAACAATGGCTGCCCTCCAAGTGCGAAGACGTGGAAGTGAAAGCCGGCGACGTGCTGTATTTCAATACCTGGGGCGGCGGCGGCTGGGGCGACCCGTACCAACGTGACCCGGACACCGTACGGCTGGACGTGGAACGCGGCCTGGTCAGCGCCACCGGCGCCCGGCGTTACGGCGTGGTCCTACAGGATGACGGCAGTGTTGACAGCGCCGCCACCGACGCGTTGCGCGCGCAACTCAGCACGGCAAGAGGCGCTCCGCCCCTGTTCAACTTCGGCGGAACCATCGAGGAAATCAAGGCCAGAGCGCTGCACGAAACCCACCTGCCACCGCCGCAGGCGCCGGGTTACGATTAAACATGGATGCACGAGATAGACAGGGCAAGGTAATGCCTTCTGTATATCCATGTTAAAACAAGCCCGCACCACGGCGCTGGCCCTGCTGTTCCTGGTGTCGTTCTTCAACTACATGGACCGGTACATGCTGGCGGTGCTGTTACCGGATATCAAGGCCGATTTGCAGTTGAGCGATACGGAAATCGGCTTTATCACCGGCCTTGCGTTTACCCTGTTCTACGTCACCATGGGCATTCCCATTGCGCGACTGGCTGATCGCTACAGCCGCAAAAACATTGTCGCCATCGCCCTGGCGGTATGGAGTGCCATGACCGCGATCTGCGGGCTGGCGCAGAATTTTGTGCAACTGGCCGTTGCCCGAATCATGGTCGGTGTGGGCGAGGCCGGCGCCAGTCCGCCGTCACACTCCCTCATCGCCGACCTGTTTCCCGTAGAGACACGCGCCAGGGCGCTTTCCGTCTATTCCCTGGGCGCGCCGGTAGGCATATTGATCGGGTTCATGCTGGGCGGCTGGATCACCCAGATCTACGGCTGGCGCGCAGCACTGTTCACTGTCGGCATACCAGGCATCCTGGTGGCGCTGCTGGTGTATCGGAAACTGCATGAACCGGCGCGCGGCGCAGCAGACGGGCTGGCGCGCAAGGTAGAAATACCACCTTTCTGGTTTTCCTTAAAAACCCTCATGTCCAGCCCCACCTTCCGCCACCTGTCGGTCGCGACCGGGTTGTACACAGTGGTCTGGCTGGGCGTGGTGCAGTGGTTGCCGTCCTACTTCACCCGTTCGTTCGGACTGGAGATCGGCACCGTCGGCACCTGGCTGGCGCTCATCCTGAGCATCTCCCAGATCATCGGCATGCTGCTGGGCGGCTGGCTTGCGGACCGGCTTGGGGCCACCGATTTGCGCTGGTACGTCTGGGTCCCGTCACTCGCGATACTGGTCTCCACTCCCATGTTCGCATTGACCTTCCTCACGCAAAACCCGACTGTCGCCTTCCTGTCCCTGTTCCTGCCGTTCATGATCGGGGTGATGCAAGGCCCGCCCAGTTTCGCCGTGGCCCAGGGCCTGGCCGACGTGCGGATGCGCGCCATGGCCGCGGCATTGCTGTTGCTGATCACCAACCTGATAGGTGGCGGTATCGGCCCCCAGGCGGTGGGGATCATGAGCGATTACCTGGCTACTGAACACCATCAGGACTCTCTGCGCTACGCCCTGCTGGCAGTCAGCCTGGCCTTCGGCCTGTGGTCATCCCTGCACTATTTCCTGGCAGGGAAGACCATAAGGCGGGAGTTCAGGAAGCCGTAGTGGGCTGTACAAGGATTCATGTGCGCCGGAACACGAACTCCGTATGCTGTAACCGCTAAAGGATCATGGGCCAACGAGTAGCCGGAGGAACCGGGGATAAAGGTCTGTATGTGGCGCCGTCGCAAGTTTATCAGTGATGCCGATTGGGTCGCGGCGCTCGACGTTCTCCCCATGCTTGACGTGCTTGATGACGGCGAACGCGTGCGGCTCAGGAAACTTTCCTCGCGTTTTCTGGCAACCAAATCCATTGAACCGGTACGCGGACAGCGCCTTGCAACGGCCGATCTTGTTGTAATCGCGGCCCAGGCATGCCTGCCGGTCCTGGCCCTGGGTCTTGACTCCTACGCCCCGTGGCGGAGTGTTGTGGTCTATCCCGGGGGGTTCGTCGCGCGTGAACACGAGGTGGACGAATCCGGGGTTGAACATGAATGGGACGAGGCCCGCGCCGGCGAGTCCTGGTTTCGCGGCCCGGTCATCCTGTCCTGGGAGGATATTCTGGCGTCAGGACAGGGCGAAGGGTATAACGTCGTTATCCATGAGATGGCACACAAGCTTGATATGCTGCATGGTGAGGCAAACGGTCGCCCGCCACTGCACCGGGATATGGATGCCGAGACCTGGCGCCGCGACTTCAGCGCCGCCTTTGAGGACCTGAAACGCCGTATCAACGCAGGCGACACACCGGTCATGGACGACTACGCAGCCACGGACCCCGCTGAGTTCTTTGCCGTGACGAGCGAGTATTTCTTTGATACCCCCGCTGTGCTTGAAGCTGAATACCCCGCTGTTTACAAGCGCCTGTGCGAATTCTATCGCCAGGACCCACGCGCGCGGCTTGACCGGTAAAATAACGAATATGACTACTGAACAAACCCTTTGGGGGACACAAGACTCCCCTTATAACCTCAATCCACCTGACAGCTCACTATGGCGGTTGACTAAACGTCTCCATGGCGAAGGCTATGACCTGAGTGATGCGGCATTTACCGGCGCAATCAACTCGTACTTGAGAAACCACATAGTCCCAATCCGGGGTGGTGTCATTACCGTTCACATCGAATCATTGCCGCCTGAACAGCAACAGGTGGCTTTACGCGCAACCGAAGCCTGGGCGATGCTTATCGGCCATACTGTTACCATCGACAACCGCGCGGTCGATGATGACCATGCGCCCGTGCTGCTTTTTACCAATGAAGATGCCTTCAGCGCAACAGGAAGCAATTTTATTGCCGGTTATGGAAGAGGATACGACAGGCTGAGTGGCATGTGGGAAATCAACGGCACAATAAATGTGCCAACAAGTTTCTACGACGCTACAAACAGCATATCTGCCTATATTCATGAAATCGGTCACTCTCTCAGTCTTGATCATCCTGGCCCGTATACTGTTACCGGTGACCAGAGCACATTTATAAACGGCGACCCCCTGGACCGATTCGATGCGCGCGTCCTGTCCAATGACCATGACCGTTTCACCGTCTTGACCTATTTCCCCCCACTGGATGAAGAAAACCGTGAAATCCCGTATGAACCCGTGACTCCGATGCTCGCAGATATCCTGCTCATTCAATTGCTGTACGGCAAGGGAGAAAAAATCCACCACGGCGATACGGTGTATGGCGTCAATGCCGATACCGGTTCCTTCCTGGAACACTACTTTCTGGACATGGCTGAAGAAAACTACGCGCTGACCCTGGTGGATACCGGCGGTTATGACACACTGGACTTCTCCGACCACGACCCCGCGGCACACGATCAAACACTGCGCATTAACCTGAACCCCTACTGGAGTTCGGATGTGTATAACACGCCGGGTAATGTCATCATCGGCCCCGACACCTGGATTGAGCGGGCCGTAGGCGGTGTGGGTGATGATCACATTACCGGCAATATCATTGACAATGATCTCGTCGGCAATGCCGGTGATGACACGTTGCTGGGTGGACCCGGCAACGACACGCTGCATGGTGGACCCGGTCGCGACATCCTGGACGGGCACACCGGATCGGACACCGCCGATTACTCGGACTCCCCTGTGGGCATAGATGTAAATCTGGACACCGGCACGGCCCGAGGGGGCGATGCGGCCGGTGACACCTTGATTTCCATCGAAAATCTCAGCGGTTCATCTTACCGGGACACCTTCACCGGCGATGCCAACGATAACATCCTGGAGGGTGGGTCCGGCGCTGACCGGTTGGACGGCGGACCAGGCCAGGACACTGCCGTCTACACTACCTCTGACAACCGGGTTCAGATAAACCTGGCCACAGGCAGCATCAGCGGCGGTGATGCCGCGGGCGATACGTTCCTGTCCATTGAAAACCTGGCGGGCTCCGGACACAACGACAGTTTAACCGGCGATGCCGGCGATAACGTCCTTACGGGTGGGGCAGGCGCTGACGTTCTGGTTGGCGGGCCAGGCCTTGATACGGCGAGTTACCTGAGCTCCGATACGTCAGTCACCGTGCGCCTGCATGCCTTGCTGGCCACTGGTGGCGATGCAGAAGGAGATGTTTTCGGCGTCACCGTGACCGTCTCCTACGTGCAACCCGACGGCGCGACGGCAACCGAAACCGTGCCCGATATCGAGAACCTGGCCGGCTCAGACCACGACGATATCCTGGCCGGCGACCGGCGGGATAACGTCTTAAACGGTTACGCCGGTCACGACAAACTGTACGGCGGCCCGGGCGGTGGTGATGATACGCTGTCAGGTGGCAGCGGTGATGACTCCTTGTTCGGCGGGATTGGCATGGACAGGCTGAACGGTGAGGCCGGCCACGACGCCCTTATTGGCGGGGCGGGGAATGACACTCTGGACGGTGGTGACGGTGATGATACCTTGCGGGGTGGGTCGGGCGCAGATGTCTTGATGGGTGGCGCCGGTTTCGACCGTGCCGATTATTCCGACTCGGACAATGCCGTCACAGTACGCCTGCACTCGCTGGCCAGCGCGGGCGGTGATGCGCAGGGAGATATCTTCGGCAACACCATTCCCGTTGCCTACCGGCAGGCCGACGGGAGTACCGGGGTCGAGTCATTGCCTGACATTGAGCACCTGACTGGATCAGCGCATAACGACATCCTGGCGGGTGACCGGCGAGATAACGTCCTCAGCGGCGGTGGCGGTGACGATATCTTGTATGGTGGGCCCGGAGGGGGCAACGACACCCTGTTCGGAAACGATGGCAACGATACCTTGTACGGTGGATTGGGTGATGACGTACTGAACGGAGAAGCGGGTGATGACCAACTCAAAGGTGGCGCCGGCAACGATATCCTGAAAGGCGGGACAGGGCGCAATACTCTGGATGGCGGCACGGGTCGGGACAGCGCTAGTTTTGAATTTGCCGCCGGCGGCATCACGGCAAACCTTGATGACCCAGCGGAATCGGATAACCTGGTCAGACAGAATACGCTGGTTTCCATCGAGAACCTGACTGGGTCAAACTACGGCGACACGTTAATCGGCGATGAAGGTGATAACGTTCTTACCGGCCTGAATGGTGACGATACATTACATGGTGGTCCAGGGGATGACGTGTTACGCGGCGGGCCCGGCGCCGATGTCCTGGATGGCGGCGACGGCATGGACACCGCCGATTACAGCCAGGCCACGTCCGGCATCCTGCACACGGAAGGCGATACCCTGAACGACATCGAAATCATCATCGGTTCTGACTATCGCGACCACCTGTTCGGTCCCGGCACCCAACCGCATGAGTCGTATGCTTCAACAGGAACGTATACTTTCTATCCGACCATAACCAGCGACGCTATCACTATTCAAGGCGGCCAGGGTAATGACAAAATCCATTCCAACACCGGCAACGACACCTTGTACGGTGGGCCGGGCGATGATTCGATTACAAGCTTGGGGGGCGATAATACCCTCTACGGTGGACCGGGCGATGATCGACTAAGCACAGGCAAAGAAGGCAATAACACCATCCATCCCGGCACAGGAGATAACAGCATATCCCTCGGAGAGGGATCTGACACCGTGGTCATCGCACTGAAACCGGATATTGCAGGGGGTGGAGCAGACCTTATTGGTGGCTTCAACCCCGTTGAGGACAAGATAGACCTGACCGCGTTCAACCTGGATGATGATTATGAACTGAACCTTTTCCTGAATGCCAACGACGCTATGGAACTGGATCTCACGGACGTCGGCGGTGGTAGTATCTGGTTCCTGGACATCACCGATCCACTGCCGGATGAGGTGTTTATCTCCTGAGACCGGAACAAGGAGTATAATTTCCCTCCCGTTTTTATTACAATTCCGGCCCTGATGATATCCAGCACACAGCAATACGACGTAATCATTGTCGGTGGCGGCCATGCCGGGACCGAGGCGGCCCTGGCTGCCGCGCGCATGGGCGTGAATACCCTGCTGCTGACCCACAGTATCGATACTCTGGGGCAGATGTCGTGCAATCCGGCTATCGGCGGTATCGGCAAGGGGCACCTGGTGAAGGAGATCGACGCCCTGGGCGGGGTCATGGCCGGGGCTGCGGATCGCAGTGGGATACAGTTCCGCATCCTCAACGCGCGCAAGGGACCGGCGGTGCGGGCCACCCGGGCGCAGATTGACCGTAGCCTGTACAAAGGGGTCATCCGCCCCCTGCTGGAGGGCGCGCCCAACCTGCACCTGTTCCAGCAGCCTGTGGATGACCTGGTTATCGAGGGCGATCGTGTCACCGGCGTGATTACACAGGCAGGACTGCGTTTTCTCGCGCCTTGCGTAGTGTTGACCGCGGGCACGTTCCTGGCCGGCAGGATCCACGTGGGCGAAACCGGCTACCAGGGCGGACGCGCGGGAGAGCCGCCGGCAAATACCCTGGCAAGCCGTTTGCGGGACCTGCCGTTCCGCACCGGACGGCTGAAGACCGGTACACCGCCACGTATCGACGGGCGCAGCATTGACTACAGCCGCCTCACCGGGCAACCGGGCGATGATCCCGTACCGGTGTTCTCATTCATGGGAACGGCGGCACAACACCCGCGCCAGGTTTCCTGCCACATCACCCATACCAACGAGCGCACCCATGACATCATCCGCGCCGGCCTGGATCGCTCGCCCATGTACAGCGGCAGGATTGACAGCGTCGGGCCGCGCTATTGTCCTTCGGTGGAAGACAAGGTCGTGCGCTTTGCCGACCGGAGCTCGCACCAGATCTTTATCGAGCCGGAAGGGCTGACCACCACGGAAGTGTACCCGAACGGCATCTCCACCAGCCTGCCCTACGATGTGCAGCACGACCTGGTGCGCTCGATCAAGGGCTTTGAGCAGGCCCGTATTACCCGGCCCGGTTATGCCATCGAGTACGATTACTTCGACCCGCGCGACCTGCACCCGTGGCTGGAGACCAAGGGCATTTCCGGCCTGTTCTTCGCCGGCCAGATCAACGGCACCACCGGCTATGAAGAGGCTGCCTGCCAGGGACTGGTGGCCGGCCTCAACGCGGCGCTAAGAATTAAACAGCGCGATCCCTGGAGCCCGCGCCGGGATCAAGCCTATATCGGCGTGCTCATCGACGACCTGACTACCCGCGGCGTCACGGAACCCTACCGCATGTTCACCAGCCGGGCGGAATACCGCCTGTTGCTGCGGGAGGACAATGCCGACCTGCGCCTCACCGAAACCGGCCGTGAACTGGGCCTGGTGGATGCTGACAGGTGGCGCAGTTTCGAGGCAAAGCGCACTGCCATCGACGCGGAGCAGCAACGCCTGGCGGCCACACGGGTCGCTGCGGACTCCCTGCCCGCGGACGTTGCCAAAGACACCCTGGGACAACCCTTGCGCAAGGATGTCAACCTGCTGCAATTGCTGCGCCGCCCCGGCATCGGTTATGCAGACCTGGCCCGCCTGCCCGGTTTCGAGCCTGCCGGGATAACACCCGAGGTTGCCGAACAGGTAGAAGTGCAGGCCAAATACCACGGCTATATCGAACGCCAGGAACAGGAGATCGCCCGTAACCGCAAGGATGAAGATGCCCGCCTGCCTGAGAACGTCGATTATCTCGCACTAACCGGCCTGTCCAACGAAGTGGCGCAGAAACTCTCGGCGCACCGGCCGCATACCCTGGGGCAGGCCTCCCGCATACCGGGGGTGACCCCCGCGGCCGTGTCCCTGTTGCGGGTGTACCTGAAGAAGCATTCCCTGCTGAAGAACGCTTCCTGAGATCAGGCGTTACCGGCGCAAACTTCCAATTCGTCCGCGACAAACCACTCACTTTCTGCATTACAATTCTATCGCTGGACGCGTTACAATTCTATCGGTGGGCGCGTTACAATCCTATCGCTGGATACGTGCGTGAAGATGGCATAAGCGTGCTTCCAATCGGCGCCCTGGGTCCATAAGGATCTAACCGGATATTTCATTGAACGAAGATCAACTAACCCACCACCTGCACCAGGGCCTGACAGAACTGGGCCTGGACCCGCAATCCTGTCCCTGTGAGGACTACCTGTGCTATATCGACTTGCTGGCAAAATGGAACCGGGCTTACAACCTGACGGGAGTGCGGGACAAACAACGCATGATCCATGCCCACGTGCTGGACAGCCTTGCCGCGTTGCCGTATATCCGCGGGAACCGGTGTCTGGACGTGGGCACCGGTGCGGGTCTGCCCGGCTTCATCCTGGCTTTGACGCAACCGGCGGTGCACTGGACCTTGCTGGATGCCAACGGCAAGAAAACCCGTTTTCTGCGCCAGCTACTGTTCGAAATGAAGCCCGCGAACGTCGAGATCGTCCAGTCCCGGGCCGAGAAGTTCTTGTCATCGGTTGCATATTCATCCATTATTTCCAGAGCGTTCGGTTCCCTGACCGATTTTTACCAGGCTGTGGAACATTTATTACAGCCGGGCGCCTTGCTGCTGGCGATGAAAGGCAGGGCGCCGGCTGCGGAATTGCGGGAAGTGGCTGAATTGAACCTGTCCGTCTCGGTGGAGGCAGTGCAGGTCCCCGGTATCGACGCGTACAGGAGTATGGTAATCATGCAATGCTAAATCAGGGCGCCAGGATTATGGCAGTCACCAACCAGAAAGGCGGTGTGGGGAAAACCACGACCAGCGTGAACCTGGCCGCGTCCCTGGCCTCGGCAAAACGCAAGGTGTTGCTCATCGATCTCGACCCGCAGGGCAACGCCACCATGGGGAGCGGCATTGACAAAACTGCATTGGAACGCAGCAGCTACGACGTCCTGGCAGGGGACATGGAACTGGCGGAGGTACTGGTGCAAACGCCATCGTGCGGCTATGACCTGGCGCCCGGCAACGCCGACCTCACCGGCGCGGAAGTGGTGTTGTTGCAGGAAAAAGCGCGCGGCAACCGGCTCAAGAATACGCTACAACCGCTGCGCGAGCGCTACCACTATATTTTCATCGATTGCCCACCGTCACTGAACATGTTGACGGTGAATGCTCTGGTCGCGGCCGACGGCGTGATCATCCCCATTCAGTGTGAGTACTATGCCCTGGAAGGGTTGAGCGCGCTGCTGAATACCGTTGAACAAATTCGCCGCTATTACAACCCGCGCCTGAAAATTGCCGGATTGTTGCGCACCATGTATGACGCCCGCAACAAGCTGTCTTCCCAGGTGTCGGAACAATTGCTGGAGCACTTCGGCGACCAGGTGTACCGGACCATCATCCCGCGCAACGTGCGCCTGGCGGAAGCGCCAAGTCACGGCCTGCCTGTTATAAAATATGACAGAACCTCGCGCGGCGCCATCGCCTACCTTAACCTCGCCGGCGAGATGATCAACCGTGAACAACAAGCAGCCTGAAACAAGGGGGAGTAAATCTCATGTATGATTCCAGCGGTGCCCGGTTGTCGAAAGAGAATTGTTGCTCCAATTCCCAGTTTGCCTTACTTGTACTCTTTCAACCTGATATTGACATGTTCAGAGCCACACAGCGGCGTCAAGACAAGGCGCAGCCCGCAGAGAATGGCGCGCCCTTGTCAAGGGCTGCAACGCCGTATTGGCGTCGCTGTGTGGCTCCCTGCGGGCGGGCCGGGAAGCGGTCGCCCGCGGCGTTACACCGCTTGGCAAGGACGCGCCATTCCCGGCGCGGCGTGCCTTGCGCTCAACCGCTTCCCGACCCGCTGAACATGTCAATATCAGGTTGAAAGAGTACCAATACAAATCAAATGAGCACAAAAAAACGAGGACTGGGCCGGGGCCTGGAGGCTTTATTGGGGCCGGCGCCTGTGAGCGACCCCGCAAACGGCGCTACCACGAAGGAATTACGCACCCTGCCGGTGGACTTATTGCAGCGCGGCGCAAACCAGCCGCGCCTGGAATTTGACGCGGATGCCTTGCAGGAACTGGCCGATTCCATCCGCGCGCAAGGGGTGCTGCAACCGGTCCTGGTCAGACCCCTGGCCGATTCCGGTAATTTCGAGATCATCGCCGGCGAACGGCGTTGGCGCGCGGCGCAACTGGCGGGCCTGTATGAAATTCCCGCGCTGGTGAGAAAGCTGGATGACAGGGAGGCGACGTGTATCGCGCTGATAGAGAATATCCAACGCCAGGACCTGAGCCCGCTGGAACATGCCCGCGGCCTGGCGCGCCTGTCGGAAGAATTCGCGCTGACCCACGACGCTATTGCGGAATCGGTGGGACGCTCGCGCTCGGCCGTCACCAACATGCTGCGCCTGCTGGAGCTGTGTGACGAGGTAAAAAAACTGCTGGAAAGCCGGCAACTGGAGATGGGCCACGCCCGCGCCCTGCTGTCCCTGAGCGAGCAGCAACAACGCTGGGCGGCCCAGCAAATCACCAAATCGGGCTTGTCGGTGCGCGCCACCGAAGCCCTGGTGCGGCGTTTGCAGAAGGCAAAAAACGTATTCAAACCCAAGCAGGACCAGGCAGACCCCAACGTCCGCTCACTGGAAACCGAGTTGTCCGAAAACCTGGGTGCGGCCGTCACCATCCAACAGCAAAAAAAGGGCAAAGGCACACTACGCATCGCCTACAGCTCCCTGGAACAACTGGACGGCATCCTGTCCAGGATACGGAAGAAATAACTCCGTTATCGTCGTAGGAGAACCGCACGCCGAAGCTGCACGGGCGGTTGGTCACCACCATGGGGATGAACTGCTAAGGTATCGACGTGCAGTTCGGCCCGTTGTTCGAGACCCTCACGCGTCCGCTATCTGGTATCATTAATCGGGCAAGCGATGATATCCAACTTCACCAACAAAGTGATAAAAGGCAGGGGCACGTCCGCCAAAGTGGATGCCCGGTTTCTGGAACATGAACGCACCGGGTTCGATGACGGTTGGGACCTGGAAGCTGAAGAGAAAGCCGTGCCCACGGAAATCTTCCAGGAAACCCCGCGTACGGTCATCAGTCGTAACCGGTCTCCGGATATTCCGTTTGAAACCTCGGTCAATCCCTACCGCGGCTGCGAGCACGGCTGTGTCTATTGTTACGCCCGCCCCAGCCATGCCTACGTGGATTTATCACCGGGCATCGACTTCGAGACAAAGATTTTCGCCAAGAGCAATGCGGCGGACGTGTTGCGCAAGGAACTGGCCAAGCCCCGTTACGTCTGCAAGCCCATTGCCATGGGCACCAACACCGACCCCTACCAGCCTGCGGAACGGCAACTGCGCATCACCCGCGACATCATCCAGGTGTTGCATGATTGCCGCCATCCCTTGTCCATCGTCACCAAGTCCTGGCTGGTTGAGCGGGACCTGGACCTGCTCGGGCCCATGGCCGCGCACGGCCTGGTCAAGGTGTTTGTATCCATCACTTCGCTCAAGCATGAACTGGCCCGGCGCCTGGAACCGCGCGCCACCGCCCCCGCGCGGCGCCTGAAAACCGTGCAGACCCTGAATGACGCCGGCGTGCCCGCCAGCGTTATGTTTGCGCCGGTCATCCCTTTTATTAATGACTCGGAAATGGAAAACGTACTGGAACAGGCCGCGGCAGCCGGCGCCAAATCTACGGGTTACATCATGTTGCGCTTGCCGAATGAGGTCAAACAGTTATTTCGTGAGTGGCTGGAAACCCATGAACCGGGGAAAACGGAACACGTGTTCAGTATCATCCGTGACCTTCGCTCCGGCCGTGAGAACGACCCGGACTACTTCACTCGCATGCGCGGCCAGGGCGTGTACGCCGACCTGATCCGAAACCGTTTTAACAATGCGTGCAGGAAATTCGGGTTGAACAGGGGCAGTTGGGAGTTGCATACCAGCTTGTTTGAACCACCCCTTCCGGCAAGCCCTCAACAGACCTTGTTTTAACCGCGCTATGGTATGATGACTCCTCTTTCACTCTATGAGGAGTGGCGATGCGCGGCATAAACTTCAAGTTTGCACTCCCCTTCCTGCCTGTCTGCCTGACGTTAGTCAGCATCATCCACAGCCAACCCGTCCTGGCCCAGGAAGATGCAGAGATGGTCATCGAGGAAATCATCACCATTGGCACTCGCAGCCAAAAACCCCGTTCAGCCGTGACCTCAACCGCGCCCATAGACGTGTTTTCCGCGGAGGATTTCAACCGTATCGGCAACGCCGCTGATATCACCGACAACCTGAAGGCGTTGTCACCGTCCTACAACGCCACAACGGCTTCCGGAGACCAGGATACCTTCGTGCGGCCGATCTCTCTGCGCGGCCTTGCCCCTGACCAGACCCTGGTCATGATCAACGGTAAACGCCGTCACCGGGCCGCGTTGATCGCCGAGTTTACTCCCGGCGCCGGCAAAGGTGCACATGGCCCCAATATCGGCATGATCCCGGGTATCGCCATCAAGAACGTGGAGATCCTGCGTGACGGCGCGGCTGCCCAGTACGGCGCCGACGCCATTGCCGGAGTCGTCAACTTCCAGATGAAAGACGCTGCGGAAGGCGGCGCCTTGCGGGTGCAGTACGGCGAGTTTTACCAGGACGAACAGAGCTACAAGGTAGAGGGCAATATCGGCCTGCCCCTGGGCACAAACGGTTTCATCAACGCCAGCATGGAATACTCCGATAATGACGGCCTGTCCCGCGGTCACCAGCGTCCCAACGCCCAGACACTGATCGACAACGGCGTAGCGGTGGGCCAGGACACCCCGTTCGACGATGCGCCGTTCGCCCAGACCTGGGGCCGCCCGGCATCCGAGAATATCCTGCTATTCGTGAATGCCGGGATCGATATCAGTGACCATGCCGAACTCTACATGCACGGCAATTACGCGGAGACCGACGGCCGTTACCGCTTCTTTTTCCGCAACCCCGAGTTCCCGCTGGGCTGCAGTCTCAGCGCTAGCGCCACACCGTGTGTCGTGGAACCACACTCACACCTCAGGCCCCTGCGTGAAGCAGGCCTGCGCGGTCTGCCGGCAGGTTTCACCCCGTTCTTCGATGGCGACCACACCGACTTCAGCGCAGTCGGGGGCGTCCGGGGCGATGTCAACGGCCTATTTTACGATGTCAGCGTTGGTTATGGCGAAGATGAACTCGATTTCCTCTTGAACAATACCATCAGCCGCGACCCGGCACTGGCCGCGAATGCCGACGGCAGCCCCGGCCAGCGTGACTTTGACGTGGGCGCGTGGACCCAGGAGGAGATCAACGTCAACGTGGATCTGTCAAAACAGTTGACCGACCACTTGCACTTCGCCCTGGGCGCCGAGTGGCGCGAGGAAACCTTCATCATCACGCCCGGTGAACCCGCTTCCTATGCGGGCGCCGGCGCCAGCGGTTTCAAGGGCTTCGTCCCCGCGGATTCAGGTTCGTTCTCCCGCCAGAACCACGCCATTTACGGGGAACTGGAATTTGAGATAACCGACAGAATGCTGACGCAGTACGCGCTGCGCTACGAGGACTTTTCCGACTTCGGCAGCACCGTCAACGGCAAGCTGGCGGCGCGCTATGACCTGTTTGACTTCCTGACCCTGCGCGGCGCGGTCTCCACCGGGTTCCATGCGCCAACACCCGGCCAGTCCAACGTGCGCAAGGTGACCACCACTTTCGACGCCAATCTCAACGTATCGGTGGAGGAGGGAACACTCCCCCCCGGCCACCCGCTGGTGCAGACAGCCGGCGGCGCACCCCTGAAGGAGGAACAATCGGTGAACCTCAGCATGGGTTTTGCCGCCGACCTGACGGATGTGTTCGGCGGCGCTTATACGACCCTGACGGTGGATTTCTACGAGATAAAGATCGACGATCGCATCTACAAGACCAGCGGCGCGTTCCCCGCCCCGCATCCCGACAGCATCACTTCTGATTGCAACGACATCAGGGCCTTGTGTACCAATATTTCCTTCTTCACCAACGCCCTGGACATGGAATCCCAAGGGGTTGACGTGGTTCTGGCCTCTTCCCTGGACTGGAGCGCCGCGGTCAGCACGGACCTGACCTTCGCCTTCAGCTATAACGAAGTTGACGTGACCGGCCAGAGCGAGATCAACGGCAAACTGCCCGTATCCGCAGCGGACGTGCAGGATATCGAACACAGCTACCCGAACGAACGTTTCGTCGTCAGTGCCTTCACCACGTTCACCGACAAGGTGGACCTGATGGTGCGCGCCAACTACTACGGGTCCCATTACGACCAGCGCGGCACGATTGACGGGCCGTCCCCGTCCGCCAAACTGGGGTCGGAAGTCTTTGTTGACCTGGAACTGGGGTACAACTTCAACGACAACCTGCGTTTCCTGGTCGGCGCAACTAACGTGTTCGACACATTCGTCGACAAGATCCGCCCGACGGACACCTGCGGCAACCAGGGTCTCACCTGCGCCAACCGCTGGAGCCAGGGCATGCCTTATGCGCGCCGCGCCGCGGCCAACTACGAAGGCGGTTCCTGGTACGTGCGGGCCGGATATAGCTGGTAAGAGCTCAGCTATATTTTCTGTCCCTGGTCGACGACGGCCAGGCCCTCCAGCGCCAGGCCGTAGCCCAGCAGTTCATGCACCGTGGATTTAATCTGGTGCACCAGCAAGTTGCGCGTGTAGCGCAACATCAAGGGGTTTTTTGTCAACAGATCGGCAGCCAGTTCACGAGCTCTAGGTAACAGTTCATCCCGTGGCAGGATTTCACTCACCAGTCCCAACTCCTTGCACTCGTGCGCGTTCAGGGTCTGTCCCGTCATCAGGAAATAACGGGCGCGGTTCATGCCCAGCAACGCGGGAAAGACGATATGCATTCCGTCTCCGGGGACGGCGTTGACCAGGAAATGTCCGGCATCCTGTATGCTGCTGTCTTCGACGGCCAGCACGATATCGGCAAACAAGGGGATTTCCGGGTGCCTCAGGGCAGGCCCGTTGATGCACGCTATCACCGGCGCCTGGATGTTCAGCAGGTTCATCACCAGTTGTTCGCCGTGCCAGCGGATCCCCTCCCATTGTTCGGGGTTTAGCACCGGGAATTTGAAGTCTTCCGCAGGAGGGCCGGAAAATGTATTGCCGGTCCCCGCCATGATTACCACACGCACATCCGGATTGCGGGAGATTTCGCCGAACAACTCCGCCAGTTCGTCATGTACCGCGCCGGTCCACAGCAACGGACCGCCTGCGGAGTGAAAGGTGATTTCAAGCAAACCGTTATCGAGTGTGATTCTTGCGTGGTTATAATCGGTTTTCATTTTCTTCTCCTTGTCACAGGGTCTGGTATTGTAACCTAGGCGAGCTGACCCCACTTTACCGGGCGCTGTGTTACCCTGACAATGAGCATATTGGAGATGAACCGTGTCGGAATTACTGCATTCGCTGGATGATTCACTGCCTGGCGGCGAATTGGGCACGCTGTTGTCCTACCCGCCGGAACTGCGCTTCCTGGCTGCCCGGGGCAGGGGCAGCAAGCTGTACGATGAGGAAGGCAACGAATACCTGGACCTGCTGATGGGCTCGGGTCCCCTGATCCTGGGACACTGCCACCCCGCGGTGATGGCAGCGGCCAAAGCCCAGCTTGAGCAGTGTTCCACCTGTTACCAGCCTACTCCCTCCATTGCGGAACTGGCCGGATTGATCGTCAAGGCCTCGCCCTGTGCCGGTAAATTGCGTTTCGTCACCACCGGCGCCGAAGCCACCTATTATGCCCTGCGACTTGCCCGGGCGTTTACCGGCCGGGAAAAGATCGTCAAGTGCGCGGGCGCCTACCACGGTTGCCACGATTATTCCCTGGTGGGTTTTCTCGCCGGGGATTATGATCCTCTTGCCGCGCCGGTCAACAGCGCAGGTATTCCGGAGGGTTCAAGCCGGACCGTGCTGCTCAGCGATTTCAACGACCTGGACATGGCGGCAGACCTGATGCAACAACACGGCGACAGTGTTGCGGCCATCATCCTGGAACCGATTCTTGGTGTTGTGCCGCCGCAGGATGGTTTTCTCCAGGGTTTGCGGGAACTCGCGCACAAATACGGCAGCCTGCTTATCTTTGATGAAATGATCACCGGCTTCCGGCTGGCATGGGGCGGCGCCCAGGAGGCATTCGGCGTGGTCCCTGACCTGGCCTGCTACGGCAAGATTATCGGCGGCGGTTATCCCGCTGCCGCGGTGTGCGGGCGCGAGGACGTGCTGGACCTGTCCGTCTTCGCCAACCGGGCGAATCCGGATTACGTCCTGTTCAGCGGCACGTTCTACGCCAACCCCATGGCTGCCGCGGCCGGCGCCGCTACCCTGCGGGAACTGGCAAAGCCCGGCATGTTTGACCGGTTGAACCGGGTGGGGGCATCGATCCGGTCAGGTATCAGGGACGTGGTCGACGACATCGGGATTCCAGCCCAGGTTGTCGGTATCGGACCTGTATATAATGTTTTCTTCACCGCTCAGCCCATTGTCAATCACCGGCAGATCATGGGCAGCCGCATGGATTTGAGTCGCGACCTGTTACTGCGGCTGGCGCGTGCGCGGGTGTTGATATCTTCGTCCAAGGGCTGGTTGTCAACCGCCCACGATGAAGCTGATGTGGCGCGCGCCGTGGACGCCTACCGCAAGTGCCTGTCCGATATGGTCGATGCCGGTTCGTTCCAAACTGAAGACTAGAGACTGAACATGCCGGCCGGGATCGATCCCATTACACTCTCCGTCGTACAGGGCGCGCTGCAGGCGACCCAGCGCGCCATGACCACCACCATGGAAAAGACCGGCCGCTCCAGCGTCTATGCCATTGCCCGGGACTATTCCAATGCGCTGTTCGACTGGGACGCAAGGATGGTCATACAAGGTGAGGACATTCCAACTCACCTGGGTTCCATGGTACTGGCTACCAAGGCGGTAGCCCGGTTTTTTGACGGGGAAATCAACCCCGGGGACATCTACCTGCACAATGATCCCACCTATGACGGCAGCCACCTGCCCGACATGTGCATGTACAAGCCTTTGTTCTTCGAGGATGAACTGGTGTTCTGGGTAGTCAGCAAAGGGCACATGGTGGATGTCGGCGGCCCGGTCCCCGGCAGTTACAACCCGGATGCGAAAGAGATCTTTGCCGAGGGGCTGCGGGTTCCGCCGATACGGCTGGTTGACCGGGGGGAGATGCGCCATGACGTCCTGAACATGATCCTGACCAACTTCCGCTCGCGCAAATTCCAGCGCGGGGACATGAACGCGCAACTGGGCGCCATTACGCTGGGAGAACAACGCCTGACAGCCTTGCTGGAACGTTACGGCAAGGCGGTGATCAAGGCCTGTGTGGAACAATTGCTGGATGCTGCGGAGGCGCATATGCGCGCCAGGATCCGCACCTTGCCTGATGGCGTGTATCAATCCCGGGTAATGGCTGAGGATACGGGGCACGGCCGCGGCCACCAGACCCTGGAAGCGGAGATCACTGTTGCGGGAGACGAGTTGGGGATTGCTCTTGCAGCACCGCCGCAACTGGATTTTTTTACCAATTCGTACCGTTCCAATACCTTGTCCGGCGTCTATGCCGGGCTGTTGATGTGGGCACAGGTGCAACCACCCTTCAATGAAGGATTATATCGCCCGGTCAAGGTGGACTTCGGTCCCAAAGGCACAATGCTCAACGCCGAAGAACCGGCCCCTCATGTCAACTGTACCGGCGGCCCCCAGGAAACCATCTGCGACCTGATCCGCACCGGCCTTAACCAGATTGACCCCACACATGCCGTTGCCGGTTGGAACCATACCTGGGCTTTTAACATTGCCGGGAAACGGCCGGACGATGGTGAGCTTTACCTGGACCTGTTGATCTCCTCGTTGATCGGGGGCGCGGGCGCGGTCAACAACGTGGCCGACGGCTGGCACGCCATCGGCGCCCAGGCGGGCCTCGGTGGCGCCCAGATCGGTGATACCGAACTGGTGGAACTGCTTGCGCCCATCATCGTTACCCGGTTGGAATTGTCCACTGATTCCGGCATGCCCGGAGAATGGCGGGGCGGTTGCGGTCTGGTCACGGAAATAGAACCCATCGATCACGAGATGACTGTCATCGCCTGGGGAGAGGGCGCCCGACAACCGCCGCCCTCTACGGGCGCTGCCCGGCATCAC
Source organism: Gammaproteobacteria bacterium (assembly GCA_965116585.1). Classification (GTDB taxonomy): domain Bacteria; phylum Pseudomonadota; class Gammaproteobacteria; order Eutrophobiales; family Eutrophobiaceae; genus JAAXHV01. The sequence continues at coordinate 1,703,345 of OZ220714.1, forward strand.
CCGCAGATGTCTAACGCCAAGGTGGCCCGGGGCTGGCACCTGCGTGGTGATGAAATCCTGCACGAAGTGGACCATAACCAGGTGCTGACGATAAGGCCGGGGGAGCGTTACCGCAGCCAGACTTCCGGCGGTGGTGGCGCCGGCGATCCGTTTGCCCGCCCGCCCGAGGCAGTACGGGATGACGTTTTGAACAGGAAAGTGACCTTAACAGGCGCAGAGTTGGAATACGGGGTAAAACTGCATCCGGAAACACTGGAAATCGATAGCACCGAAACTGCGTTGTTAAGAAAGGAAAAGGGCCGGTGAACTTTCGCATCGGCATTGATGCCGGCGGCACTTTTACGGATTTTGTCGCCCTGGCGGAGGACCATTCGTTACTGGTTTATAAGACACCTTCGAACCGGGAGAAACCGGTCTCCGTGTTGCTGGACGGCCTGGCGGGACTGGCCCGTAAAGCAGGACTGGAGTTCCCTGACTTTATCAGGCAGTGTACGGTACTGGTGCATGGCAGCACCGTTGCGTTGAACACGCTCATCCAGCGCAACGGCGCCAGGACCGGCCTGCTGGTGACCGCCGGCCACGAAGACTCACTGGAACTGAGGCTGGGGCACAAGGAAGACGGTCATCGCTGGGATTTCCGCTATCCACCGGCTGCAATGATCGTGCCGGCGCACCGCCGCCTGGGCGTGCAGGAACGTATTATTGCCGGCGGCGAGGTGCACATCCCGCTGGATGAAGCCCAACTGGATGAACAACTGGAAAAGCTGGCGCAGGCGGAAGTGGAAGCTGTTGCTGTTTCCTGCCTGTGGTCAGTCGCCAATGACGTCCACGAGAGGAAAATTCTGGAACAGGCAAGAAGCCGTCTGCCGGGTTGTTATGTGGCCGCGTCAGTGGACGTCCTGCCGAGGATCGGTGAGTACACCCGCACCAGTACCACAGCCGCGAACGCTTATGTGGGACCGGTGCTGGATCGTTACCTGTCCACGATTGAAAGCGCGTTGGCCGAACAGGGTTTCAGCGGCAGACTGTATATCATGCAATCCAATGGCGGTGTTGCAACGCCCGAGGTGGTGCGGCAACGGCCGGTTGCAGTGCTCAACTCAGGCCCGGCTGCAGGTCCTGTCGCGGCGCTTTGGTACGGGCGTCAACTGGGCTTTGAGAACGTGATCTCCATTGACATGGGTGGCACCAGTTTCGACGTGAGCCTGGTGCGAAACGGCCTCCCGGACGTCATCGACCAGGCCGATATCGCGCGTATCCGGGTGGGCTTGCCGATGGTCAACGTCACCAGCATCGGCGCCGGTGGCGGCAGCATTGCCCGTCTGGATGAACTGAAGATTCTGCAGGTCGGCCCGGACAGCGCCGAGGCCAACCCCGGTCCGGCCTGTTATATGCGGGGCGGTACGCAGCCGACGGTGACGGATGCGTTGGTGGCAGCCGGTTATTTCCCTGATACGGGGCTGCTCGGTGGCAGGATGGAGATCGACAAGACACTTGCTGAACAGGTCATACGGGACAACATTGCCGCGCCCGCCGGAATCGATATGTACCGCGCCGCGCACGGCATCATCGAGGTCACCGCAAAAAACATGGTGGACGGCATTCGTATTGCTTCCATCGAACGGGGCTACGATCCCAGGGATTACCTGCTGGTTGCCGGCGGCGGCGCAGGTCCTGCTTTTGCCGCCATGCTGGCCAAAGAGCTCGGCATGCAAAAGGTGTTAATTCCGTCAACAGCCGGAGCGCTTTGCGCCATGGGCGAGGCCACTGCCAACCTACGCTATGACGCCATGCGCGCCTGCCCTGTGCGCCTGGGTGACCTGTCCGTTGATACCGCCAACAACCTGTTTGACCGGATGGAGGAGGAAGGAAGATCAGCACTGGGAGTCGGCGCCGGCGACCCTGCGCGGGTTGAGCGCAGCGCGGAAATGAAGTACGTGGACCAGATTCATTACTGTGACGTACAGGCCCCATCGGGCGCCATGGACGTGAACAAGCTGGCGCAGCTCAGAGAAAATTTTCACCGGCGCCATGAAGAACTCTATACTTATTCGGAGCCGGACAATGAACCGGAAATTGTTTCTTTAAGGACCAGTATAGTCGTCGATACCCACGCGCCCACAGATGCCGGCAGCGACACGGCAATGCCTGAAATATCGATCAAACCACAGGACACCAGGGACGTGATCATGCCCGATACACGGGAATTCAGATCTACGCCCATCTACCGGAATATGGGAGATGATGTTAACTCTGCGGTTTTTTCCATTGAAGGACCTGCCATTATCGAAGAGGAAACCACGACCATCTTCATTCCTGCAGGAGATACCATTCGCTACGACCCGGCAGGGTTTTACCTGCTGGAGGTTGTTGCAAGAAAATAAACTTGTCGTATATTCTCCTGATTCGCTACAATCGAACCATGAAAATCTCCATGTTCCACCTCATGCCCTACCGGGAACTACCGGAGGGGTTCGAGAAAACGTATCCTTCCTCCTGGTTCACCCTGCCGTTTCCCAAGGTAGCCGACGCAAACAAGGCTGCCCAGTACTACAACTGGACGCTGGATGAACTTCAATATGCCGCAGAGGCCGGGTTTGACGGCGTCTGCACCAACGAGCACCACCAGAATGCCTATGGTTTCATGGTCAACCCCAACATGATGGGTTCGGTGCTGGCGCGGGCGACCCGGGGCACCCGTACCGCCATTATCCAGATGGGGGAGACAGCCGTTTTTCTCAATCCGCCGATCCGCGTCGCCGAGGAGTACGCGATGCTGGACTGCATCAGCGAAGGGCGCATGGTCGCCGGCTTCCCCGTAGGCCTGGGCGGCGATTTCGCCCACAGTTACGGGTTTGCGCCCATGGAGCAGCGCGGGCGCTACCGCGAGGCCCATGGCCTGATTACCAAAGCCTGGCAGGCCGAGGACGTATTCTCCTGGAACGGCAAGTACTACCAGTTACCCATGGTCAGCATCTGGCCGCGGCCGGTGCAGAAGCCGCACCCACCTATCTGGGTGCCGGGCAACGCCAGTCCCAGCACCTGGGATTTTGTGCTGCAGAATGACTACTGTTATTGCTACCTGACCTATTTTGGCGCCAAGGGCGCGGACAAGACCGTGGGCGGCTACTGGAAACGGGCCGAGGAACTGGGACGGGACAACAACCCTTACCGGCTCGGCTACCTGATCCCCGTGGGTGTCGGCGAGACCGACGCGGCCGCGGACAAGCTCTACGCCCCCCATATCGAATATTTCTACCACAAGCTGCTGCACATCCCCGAGGCCTTGTTCATGCCGCCGGGTCACATGACCCACAGCAGCCTGAATTACCTGATCACCAAGCGCCCCCTGCCGCCGTTCGACACCCTGAAAAAGAGCAGCTACAAGGACTTCAAGGAAAACGAATACCTGGTTACCGGCAGCGCCGCCAGCGTCACCGAGCAATTGCTGAGTATCGTCAAACGCCTGCGCGTCGGCAACCTCATGCTGCTGCCCCACTTCGGCTCCATGCCGCACGAGGCGACCATGGAAAATATCGACCGGATTGCCAAAGACGTGCTGCCGCACTTGCGCGGCGTCTGGGATGATGAGGGCTGGGAAAACCACTGGTGGCCGGAACACTGCAAGCAACCGGTCCAACTGGCAGCTTGAGGACGAGCGTCATGGCAGACATCCGTAATGAAACCGTATCCGTCCTGGGCGGCCTGCTGAACATCCGGGTGGATGTGGCGGGATCGGGCGAGCCGCTGGTGTTCCTGCATTCCGCCGGGGGCTTGAACTGGGACCCGTTTCTCGAGGGTCTGGCAGAGAAATATACGGTTTACGCACCGTATTTCCCCGGCACCTTCCCCGGCGAACCGAACGAGATAGACCACCTTGAAGACCTGTGGGACGCGGCGCTCGCCTACGACGACGTGATGAACGGTCTGGGGCTGGCATCGGCCCGTCTCATCGGCCACTCCTTCGGCGGCATGCTGGCCGCGGAACTGGCAGCGCACAAGCCGGAGCGCATCAGCAAGCTGGTATTGATCGCTCCCATCGGCCTGTGGCGCCAGGACTGGCCCTACACAGTCGCGGACTGGACCGCCAAGGGCGCGGAACAACTGGCCGAGGTGCTGTTCCATAACACCGCTTCCGACCTGGTGCAGGCTGCATTGGCCCAACCCGAGGACGAAGATGAGGCGGCCGCGGGCCTGGTGCAGTTCCTTTGGACCCTGGGTTGCACCGCCAAGCTGATCTGGCCCATCCCGGACAAGGGATTAAACAAGCGCATCCACAGGATCAGCGCCCCCGTGCTGGTTGTCTGGGGCGAAAACGATGCGTTGATCCCGCCCGCTTATGCACAGGTCTTCGCCAAGTCCATCAAACAATCCGCAGTCTGCATGATCCCCAACTGCGGCCACGTCCCGCCGCTGGAACAACTGGACGCGCTCAATTCAGCAGTGGAACAGTTCCTCGGCTGAGCGCTTGTCAACAATCCTTTTAAGGGAGAGAAACACATGAAAATTCAGACACTTCTGGTCGTGGTAATCCTGTTACATGCCGCTTTACTGGGTGCCGAAGAAAGGCGTCATGGCCCCAAGGCTATCGAGGTCAAAGTAAGTCTCGGCAGCGCCGATGAAGAAATGAAGTTCGTCCCGGACACGCTGTCCTTTGAACGGGGCAAATACTACAAACTGGTGCTGCACAACCCCAGTTCGGACGACCATTATTTCACCTCGGATGCCTTCGCAACCCGCATCTTCACCCGCAAGGTGGAAGTCGCGGACGCATCGGGCAAGACCGTCACGGAAATACACGGCGCAGTCAATGACATAGAACTAAAACCCGGCGCCACCGTCGAATGGTTCTTCTATCCCATGACCAAGGGCACAAACCTGAAACTCTACTGCCACAAGGACGGCCACGAACAACAAGGCATGGTCGGCGCCATCAACATCAGCGGGCCGGCACCTTTTAGTAAGTAATCTTCGCTTGCGAGTACGCCGCTTGACAGGTTTTGCAGCTTTACAGGAACAAACGGTCATGCCCGCAGGGCTACCGTCACGCAACGACGATAACAGTTCCGCTCAAGCGTAAACTCTGTATTTTATTCTTAAAGAACCAACTCGACCCCGATTTCCAGTTTCAACTTTTCCTCCGCACTATCTCCGTTCACAGCGATTTCCACCAGTTCCTGGGAATTGCGGTACCAGAAAGCAGTAGCACGCGGGACGGATGCAAAGGTGTCGGCATAGGAAACGGTAAAGCCGTTTACCTGTATCACCCTGTTATTTTCCAGCATCTCAGCCCTGACCCCGGTCATGCAGTTGCCGAAATGGTCGATGTAAACGATCTCCTCAAGATCGTCCGGCCAGCCGTGCCGGTCTTCCCAGGTTATTGCCTCGCCGGGTGTCTCATTATTCCTGATCATGGCCGTGGTCGGCGCGTACAAGTCCCGGCCGTGAAAGCTGGCCGATAATGTTTCGGGCTGCCAGTCGATGCGCCAACACTGCACTTCAGAACTGCGCCGGCATACGAGGTCAAACAAGCCGTTGTCCGGACCGACGTACCATTGTCCGTCTGCGTTGATGATGACAGGCCGATCCTGGAAACTGCCGACGCCGGGGTCTACTACGGCAAAGAAAATCGTCCCAGGCGGCGTGGCACAGGCCCGACTGAACGCGGCCAGCAGGTAAGCCGAGGCTTTGGGATCGTTGCGTGGGGCATCGGCCAGCAGGTTGATGATCCTTTCACCAGGCAACAGCCGGTGCAACACCGCTTCAACCTGCCCCAGGTAAGGCCCCGCCCAGCCGTAATCGGTAAACAGCGCGATCATGCGGCGATAATAGCATGACCAGTCACCTGCGGCTCCATTCAGATTGGTTTCAACCATCTGGTTTGAAACCGGATAGCTATTCAGATTGCGTCATTCGTTGCTCAATATACTTCATCAGCGAGGGGATGCCTGGAATCCAGTTACTCTCATTATTGGGGTCACCCTGCCATATGTAGCCCGGATCATGCAGTTTTGTTTCAGCTTCTTCCATACACGCGCTAGAAACTGTACCTCATCGACAACACGGCCCTGGTGTCTTTGGTATCAATGAAATTCAGGTGTCCGACGTCTGCCCGGGCGTCTTCGTGGTTGAGGCCGAGGTTGGCAGACAGGCCGCGTGCCACGTCATACCGGAGTCCCAGCGCGGCGGAGATTTTATCCTCGCCATCCAGTTGGCCGTAATGGCCTTCCACGGATAAGGTGAGCATGCGGATCTTGAGATGAGCGCCGGATGAAACATACCATTGCATCGTGTCCGGGACCAGCGGCAGCGTTGCGGAAAAATGTTCATAGCCGGCGCCGATATCGAACAACATGCTGCCGTAGACCAACTCGCCGACGAGGCCCGCTCCCTTGGTCTCGTACCGGTAGGTGGTATGCTCGGGGGTATAGGTTCCCTGGGTATAGCGCGCGGTGAAACGGTAGTCCCGGGTACCGAGGGGACGCTGGAACATGGCGCCCAGGTCGAAATTGCTTTCTTCATCCACCACGGCGCTCATTACCACCGGCCCGAAACGGCCCACGTAACCGCCGCCCCAGTTTTCCAGCCCACCGAACGCGTCATCGAAAGCCAGGAAGGCATTGCCGGCGCCACGCAAGCGCCGTGTCTGTTCGCGCACTATACCGGAGAGATTGCCGCCCAGCACCGTGCCCCAGGCGCCGCCCACGGACAGCGCGACGTTGTCCTGATAGTTTTCTCCCATATCAACGGCCATTTCCGGGTCGGTGGTGTACTGGCCGAAATACGCCAGGTTGACGCGCCAGCGGTTCGGCAACTGGGTGGCGGCGCTGACGTGGAAATTGCCAATGAAACCTTCGTCGTCATTCCCGTCTCCATCCAAACCGAAGCTCACCGGGGTGTCCACCAGTCCGTTCAGCCTTAATGTAACGTCTGCCAGTTCAAGCGCCAGCGGTTCCTCCAGCGACGACAAGCGGTCATAATTCAGGGACACGCCCTGTGCCGCCGCCGTATTGAAGACGGCGTTTGCACCGACGCAGGCCACGAGGAAAACAAGTACGGCGTGCAAGTTGCTGTAAACGTTCATGGCGTCAGACCTTTTTTGGGAAGGTGGAATGGAAGGCCTGACGGGCGATGGCGCGGCCGGCCTTCATTGCTTGGGTATGATCCAGCTCCCAGTGCACTCCGCCGTAGAGACGGCTCATGCCATTCTCTTCCGCCGCCTGGCTCAGGCTGCTCCAATGCCGGGTAACGCCCCTTAACTGCGGCCACAGCACTTCATCAGGTGAACGTCCTGAAAACGCAACGTCGTCACGATCGCAAAACAGCCCTATCATCTCTGCGCCGGCGCCGCCAAAAGTGGAGTGCCCCGCAGTGTAGGAAGGAAATTCCGGAGTCGGGATAAAACTGAGCCAATCAGGCTGCAGCTTGACGCGCGGGTCCGGGTTTTGAAACTCCGGCGCTCGAACCCGAATGGCGGTTTCCGGTCGAATGATGTCATGGTGGTACTTGCTGTCCCAGGCGCTGATGGAGGCATCGCACTGGGTCATGCCGATTAAGGCAAAGGCACGCGCCAGGTCTATGAAACTGAGATCGAGGTACTGCAACAGTTGTATCGCGATATAGATAAAGTGTCCCGCTGGGGTGATGCCCCAGGGACCGTCCTCCCAGAACAGCGCTATCTCCTCCTCGGCGGCAGTCCGGATCTTGCTGTCCATGCCGCCCAGCCTCCTTATATTGTTGAATTCATTAGCAAATTCCGGGCTTGCCGGGTCATGGAAGTCAACTGCGCGAAATTGTGACCCGCTTTTCATGGTCCAGGGTTTGATGTGGCCGTGGCCGGGATACAGGCAACGCGTGAAGGAAGAAAAAGCCGGCCCCGGCCTGGCGCCGTAGAACGGGCCGGTGGGACTCCAACGCAACGAGTCGCCACGCCGGGGATAACGCCCGAGATAATAGGTGGCTTCCTCGGGCTCGCTCCCGTCGTTGGTACGCATTTTGACCACGTGCAAACCGACCGCGCGTCCCCATTCCGCCCCCAGGGATTTGGCTTCACCAGCGGGGAATCGGCTCTGGAACGCGAGACGTTCAATCAGAAACGGTTGTTGAAACGCTTCCGCGGCGGCTAGCGCGAACGCAGCGCCATAGGCTACCTCCGGGTCTGCGCCACTCGGACCATGACCGATACCAAATGGTTCCTCATAAGCCTGGACGATCCCGTTGGCAGCCAGAAACCCGGCGGCCATGGGCATGGCATAGTTATACGCCGCCCGGGGTGGTGTGACGCGCTGGTCGCGTACCTGCTGCAACACAATATCCACCCAGTGAAACACTGTGTTCCGGTTCTGCGGTTCAAGAATCTGACTCAGGTACGATGCTCTGCTGCCGTAAGCACTGGCGCATCCTTTGGCCAGCAAGGCAGACGCAGCACCCGCTCCGGCCAGGAATTGTCTTCGTGAAAATTTCATTGTTAAGGCCCCCCCAATCAACAAAATCACTCACATCCATACAACAATTTACTTTCTGGAACGGTAATTCTAATAGTATTAGTATGATATGTCAATATTATCATAAATTAAATTAAAAATCCTTACTAACTGCGCATAATGAGGTGTGCGCCTGCTTGCCCCGGTTGACATAGCCGTGCCCCGGCAACTCCTATATAATCCGCGTTATGCCTGAGTACCTGATCGCGCCGTCAATACTCTCCGCCGACATGGCCCGCCTGGGTGAGGAGGTGGAGACCGTCGTTGCCGCGGGCGCCGACTACATCCACGTGGATGTGATGGATAACCACTACGTGCCGAACCTGACGTTTGGCCCGGTGGTGGCGCGCGCGCTGCGGGATCACGGTATTACCGCACCCCTGGACGTGCACTTGATGATTGAACCGGTGGACCGGATCATCCCGGATTTTGCCGCGGCCGGGGCCGACATCATCACGTTCCACCCCGAGGCAAGCCGCCACGTGGACCGGACCCTGCAGCTGATCAAGGACCAGGGCTGTCGCGCCGGCCTGGTGTTTAATCCGGCCACGCCGCTGGACGCGGTGCGGCACGTTATCGACAAGATAGACATGATCTTGATCATGTCCGTCAACCCCGGTTTCGGCGGCCAGAGTTTCATTCCCGCGGCCCTGGACAAGCTGCGGGCGGCGCGGGAAATCATTGACGCGTCTGGCCGGGACATCCGGCTGGAGATTGACGGCGGCGTGAAAGTGGATAACATCGCCGCGATCGCCGCGGCCGGTGCGGATACGTTTGTGGCGGGTTCAGCGATATTCGGCAGCGCTGATTACGCCGCCACTATCGCGGCGATGAGAGCAGCATTGGCCGCGGCAGGGTAGCAGGCCATGTTGTTGATGATTGACAATTACGATTCCTTTACCTACAACCTGGTTCAATACTTCGGTGAACTGGGCCAGGAGGTTGATGTCTACCGCAATGACCAGGTTTCCCTGGAGCGGATCCACGAACTGGGGCCGGAACACATCGTGATCTCCCCGGGACCCTGCACACCGAGCGAAGCCGGCATATCGGTTGACGTGATCAACGAGTTCATGGACAAGGTCCCGATCCTGGGGGTGTGCCTGGGGCACCAGAGCATCGGCCAGGCATTGGGCGGACGCATCGTCCATGCCAACCGTATCATGCACGGCAAGACCTCTGACATACATCATCGAAACACGGATGTTTTTACCGGCCTGGAAAGCCCGTTCGTGGCGACCCGTTACCATTCTCTGGTCATCGAACAGGACTCACTCCCGGACTGCCTGGAGGTGACGGCCTGGACCTGCTCTGAAGCTGGGGATGTCGATGAAATCATGGGAGTAAGGCACAAGGACTATCCCGTTTACGGCGTACAATTCCATCCCGAGTCGATCCTGACCACTTTCGGCCATGACCTGCTCAGGAATTTCCTGCAAATCAACTAACCCGCACTGATGAATTTCCAGACGGCACTGAATGACGTCATCAGCGGCGAGGACCTGTCCGACGAGGCCATGCGGGCAGTGATGCGCGACATGATGTCGGGCAAGCTGAGCGATGCGCAAATCGGTGGGTTCCTGGTGGCCATGAGGATGAAAGGCGAGACCATTGAGGAAATCAGCGCCGCGGCCGCGGTGATGCGCGACTTTGCCGTGCGGGTGCGCGTGGACGGCCCGCACCTGGTGGATATCGTCGGCACCGGCGGTGACGGCGCCCGTACCTTCAATATTTCCACCACTGCCTCGTTTGTCATCGCGGCCGCGGGGGGCAAGGTCGCCAAACACAACAACCGCTCCATTTCCGGTGTTTCAGGCAGCGCCGACGTACTGGAACAGGCAGGCGTCAAGCTGGGCCAGCAGCCGGAGCAAGTGGCCGAATGCATTAACCGGGTCGGTGTGGGCTACATGTTTGCGCCGGCGCACCACCCGGCCACCCGCTATGCGGCGGGACCGCGCCGGGAACTGGCCACCCGCAGTATCTTCAACCTGCTCGGGCCGCTGACCAACCCGGCCTTCGTCAGACGCCAGTTGGTCGGCGTGTACCAACCGGAATTGCTGGACGTGTTTGCCCGGGCATTGCAACGGCTCGGCAGTGAACATTGCATGGTGGTGCGATCGCAGGACGGCACTGATGAGATCAGCCATGCCGCTGCGACCGACGTGGCTGAACTCAGGGACGGACGCATCACCCGATTCCAGATAACCCCGCAGCAATTCGGCCTGACGCCCGGAAACCTGTCCGACCTGGTCGTGGACAGCACCGGGCGCAGCCATGAGCTGATGCTGTCGGCGCTGGAAAACCAACCGGGCCCGGCCAGGGACATCGTACTGCTTAACGCGGGGGCCGCCATCTACGTGGCCGGTCTCGCGCCGGACATGGAACAGGGGGTGGAACTGGCTCGACAAGCTGTTGCCGCGGGAACGGCGCTGAAAAAATTGCGGGAACTGGCGTCCTTGACCACCCGCATGGCCGGTTGAGCGCGCGGTTCTCCACCACACGGGGTATCCATCTTGAGCGCGGCTGACATCCTCGCGACCATCCTGGCGTACAAGCGCGCATGGGTCGCGGCAAGAAAAGCGGCGCTACCCCTGGCGCAACTCAAGTCGCAGATCGGGGCTGCCGCGCCGTGCCGGGGCTTCTATGGCGCGCTGTGCAAGACCATCGACAGTGGCCGCCCCGCGATCATCGCCGAGATCAAGCAGGCTTCACCCAGCAAAGGCATTATCCGCCCGCATTTCGACCCCGCCGGACTTGCCGAAAGCTATACACAGGCCGGCGCCGCGTGCCTGTCCGTACTGACCGATGAGAAATTTTTCCAGGGCTCCGATACGCACCTGCAACAGGCCCGGGACGCAACCCACCTGCCGCTATTGCGCAAGGACTTCATCATCGACCCGTACCAGGTGTACGAAGCCAGGGCCATCGGGGCGGATTGCATACTGCTGATCGTGGCGGCCCTGGATGATGCGCGCCTGCTGGAACTGGCGACCCGCGCGACTGATATCGGTCTTGATGTGCTGGTGGAGGTGCACAACCGGGAGGAACTCGAACGGGCGCTGCTGTTGCGCACCCCCCTGATTGGCATCAACAACCGCAACCTGCATACGTTTGAAACGTCCCTGCAAACCACGCTGGACCTGCTGCCCGACATGTTCCCCGACCGCACCGTGGTGACGGAAAGCGGCATACACAGCCGCGCTCAGGTCGAACTCATGCGCAATAACGACGTGCACGCGTTTCTGATTGGGGAGTCCTTGCTGCGCGCCAACGACCCGGGGGCGGCGCTGCGCGCGCTGACAGGTTAACCCGTTATTCCAGCAGTTCCCTGCCGATGATCAACTGGCGGATCTGCACCGTGCCGCCGCCTATTTCCAGCAGTTTGCCGCAGCGGTAGAGCTGGTTGATCTCCGTCTCGCGCATGAAGCCCATACCGCCGTGTACCTGTACGCCGTTGTCCAGCACGCGCATACAGGCGCGGCCCGTTTGCAGGAACACCGCGGCACAGCGTTTCTGCAATTCGCCCTGGCTGACACCTTCCCGGTTCTCAGCGAATAGCTGCCCGGCGGTCTGGTAGGTCAACGCGCGCATGGTCTCCACGTCGGTGTACATATCGGCCAGCATCGCCTGCACCAGTTGAAAATTGCCGATGGGGCGGCCGAATTGTTCACGGGTGCGGGCATACTCGACGGATAAATCCAATGCCCGTTGCGCCACCCCCAGGTTGTAGAACCCCAGTACCAGGCGCTCCACGTTGAGGCCGCTCATCATGACGGCAACCCCCTTGTTCTCGCCGCCCATGAGGTTGTCTGCCGGTACCTCGCAGTCGGTGAAAATCAGTTCACCGGTGGGACTGCCGCGCCAACCCATCTTGTCCAGTTTCTGCGCGCTGCTGAAACCAGGAAACTCTCTCTCAACGATGAAGGCGGAGATGCCGTGATGCCCCTGCTCCGGGTCCGTCCTGGCATAGACCACCGCAATATCGGCCACCGGCGCGTTGGAGATGAACATCTTGCGGCCGTTGAGAATAAATTTATCGCCCTGCCTGACTGCCGCCGACTTCATGCTGCCCAGCGCATCCGACCCGGCGCCCGGTTCGGTCATGCCCATGGCGCCGATTGCGCTTCCATCACAGAAGCGCGGCAGGTAATTCCGTTTTTGCCCGGCGCTGCCGTTGCGCACGATATTGTGGACGCAGATATTCTCGCTGGAAAGCCAGGCCGCGCAGAACGAGTGGCTCCAGTAGGCCATGGCTTCAGCGGCGACGCATTGCGCCAGGAAATCCAGCCCCTGCCCACCGAATTCTTCCGGGACCGTCAGCCCCAGCAGTCCGACGTCGGCAAGTGCGCGGAAACGCTCTTCGGGGAACCAGTCGTCCCGGTCCATCCTGTCGTTCAGCGGATGCAGTTCCTCCCGGCTGAAGCGGTACACCGTATCGAACACCTGCTGGTATTCGTCTGCGAAGCCGTAGGAGGATAGTTTGATCATGGCTTATTGCCTTTGGGTGTCACTAATTCTTAATTCCTGAAATTATATTGCCGGCGGCCAGTTCGGCGATGCGCTCAGCGCTGAACTCCCAATCCAGCAATATCTCCTCAGTGTGCTGTCCAGGTTCGGGCGGTGGGGATTGTATCTCCGCAGGGGTCCGGCTGAACCGGGGCGCGGGCGCGGGTTGTATGACTCCGTCGATGCTGGCGTAAGCGTCCCGGGCCTGCGCGTGGGGGTGCTGCGTGGCTTCCGTCAGGCTCAGCACCGGCGCGAAGCAGGCATCCGAGTCCGCGAAAATTTCGCACCATTCAGCGCGGGTTTTCGTCATAAACAACTGCTGCAATCGCCCAGTAAACTCCGGCCAGCGTTCCTGGTTGTATTGTTCGTTGCGCAGGTCCGGGTCGGTGATGTCCAGCCGGTCCAGCAACGCCTGGTAGAACCGCCCTTCCAACGGCGCAACAACCACGTACTGATCATCTTTGGTCCGGTAGGTATTCACGAAGTGGGCGCCGCCGTCCAGGATGTTGCTGCCGCGTCGTTCCTGCCAGAGCCCACCGGCCAGCAATCCGTAAAACGCTGTCATCATGGAGGCCGCACCGTCCACCATGGCCGCATCCACCACCTGTCCCCGTCCTGATTTTGCCGTCTCCAGCAGGGCGGCCAGCAGGCCCATGGCGAGGTACAGCGCGCCGCCGCCGAAATCACCGATCAGGTTCAGCGGGTAGGTTGGCGCTGCGTCCTGTTTGCCGATACAGGCCAGTACGCCGGCAATGCCGATGTAGTTGGGATCATGCCCTGCGGTTTCGGCCAGCGGACCGTCCTGGCCCCAGCCGGTCATGCGTCCGTAGACCAGTTTCCCGTTGCGTTGCCGGCATACCTCCGGCCCCAGTCCCAGGCGTTCCATGACGCCGGGACGGAAACCCTCGAACAGCGCATCGGCGCCGGCGCACAGGTCCAGCACCAGGTCTCTGCCCTGCGGCTGTTTCAGGTCTATGGCAATGGAACGCCTGCTGCGGTTCATCAACTGGCAGCGGGCGGGCATGGCCACCCCCAGTTCCACCTTGTTCAGGCGCTCGACGCGCACGATCTCGGCGCCCATGTCCGCCAGCAGCATCCCGGTCAACTGGGTGGGGCCGACACCGGCAATTTCGATCAGTTTGTAACCGGTTAACGGTCCGCTGGCATTGCTTGCAGGCATCGGCGCGGCTACCAGTAACGTAACAGGAAGACGCCCACGGCAACGGGTTTGTCCCGGCCCACGATATGGAACGTGACCTCGTAATGCACGGTGACGGCGTCATCCTTGCTCACCACTTCGGCGATGCGGGTGGTGGCAGTTACCCGGGCCCCGGCCACAATCGGGGCCAGCAGGCGGAACCTGTCCGTGCCGTAAAACAAGGCATTGATGTCACCGTACTCGAATGACTGGAAGAACAGGGTCGGAAACAGGGCCGGCAACAGAAACAGCGGCGCGATCACGCCGCCGAAACGCTCGTTACAGCGCGCCTCATCCCAGTGGACCCATTCCCCGTTATCGATGGCCGCGCAAAACGCCTGTATCCTGTCCTGGTCTATTTCGAATGGTTCGGAGGTGGCGATGACCTTGCCCTCACGCTCCATAAACCACTGAATGTCGTTGATAATCGTTTTTTTTGGCAAGATTGCTGTCATTTAATGTAGTTTACGGGTTCAGGTAAATGCACCGTGCTTAGTATAATGTCCGGCCGGTATTTATTCGCTATACTAATTCTAACACTACACAAAACTCAAAATATGGCAAACACTGCACAACCCGGGTTAAAAAATACCGAACACACGGAACAGGAACTGAACGAGATCGAGGCGGCCATACTGCAACGCATCGAGGCCGGCGAGATCTTCGAGGACATGGATGATCTGTCACCGAAGTTCCGGGCAATATTGAAGATGACGGCCGACCTGGCCGCGGTCAGCGAGGTCTCCGTGCTGACCTGGGCGTACACGGCTTACCGCACCGCCCCCGACATCGGCGCCAAGATCGCGGTGTGTGCCACCATCCTCGACGAGGTGGGCCACGCCTACCACCAGGGACTGCTCGCGGAACGCTTCGGCGTCGACATGCACCAGCGGGCCTTTGAGGATGACGTCGAGACCATCTGGACCTGGCCGATCATGGAAGTGCCGCTACGGAACTACATTGAGTTCGTCGTGATGCAGGCGCTGCTGGACCGCGCCGGCCTGCACTGGACCAAGGACATCGAACTGCATTGCAGTTTTGCCCCCTACCGCAGGACCCTGAGAAAGGTCAACTTCGAAGAAGGGTTCCACATGCGCCACGGCGCCTTCTGGACCGAGTTTTACTGGAACCACTCGGAAGAGACCCGGGAGTGGGTGCAAAAGGCGGTGGACTGGCTGTTCCCGTTCGGCGTGATGTGGTTCGGCAAACCCGATGATCTGCGCAACCGCCCCGACATGTTGAAATATCGCGTGCGCGGCTGGGGCAATGATTTCATGCGTGACAAATGGTTGCAGTCCGCCAGCGCGTTCTGCGACAAGCTGGGGATAAAAATCCCGGCAAAATTCGACAGGGAAAAAAACAAGTGGGTGCTGGATATGCCGTATCCCATGCTGTACGACGCAGAGAACTATCAATGGTCGTGGGAGGAATGCACCCAGAAGGAATACTGGTCCCACTCCCGCAAAGGCGGGCCGATGCGCCCCGGCGCCTATGACCGGTTACGCCGTGAGGAATGGGGGGAAGCCCTGTGGTAGTCACCATGGAAACTGTGCGCGCCGCGGTAGGGCGGGTACTCGACCCTCATATCAACGTCAACCTCCACGAGATGGGGATGGTCAGCGATATTTCCATCGGGAACGGGGAAGACGTGGAAGTATCCATTGTCTTTCCTTGCCTGGGTTGTCCCGCCTATACCATGTTAAAGGAGCAGGTCAAGCAACAGGTAACCAGGCTGGACGGTGTCAAATCCGTCCGGGTGAAGGTTGACTGGGAGGGGCGCTGGGACCGGTCACAAATGTCGGACCGGGCAAAACGGTATGCCCAGCAACACGGCTATCGAATTTGATGTCAGACCAGGGTTTCAGTGGCTGTTAGCGAAAATTGGACAGATTACTTGATTATGAGTGATAACAGCGGCGCAAATATGACGTTCGAGGTTTTCGGACGCGATCAGTTGGAACGACCCCTGTCCCACATAGGCAGTATCCAGGCGCCCAACCAGGACCTGGCGGTTGCCCGTGCCCGGTTTATGTATTCGGAACGGCAGTGGGTTGAGTTGTGTGTGGCGCCCTCGGAGTCTTTCGTAGCCTGCCTGTCTCCGGTCAGGCGCGGCAGCATCGGCATGGCCTGATCATCATGCCTGCCTCAGCAGACCAGCATGCCGGCAATAACGGCGCCACTGCGGAACGCCCTGAGCGTGAAGTGTTGTGTCCCTGGTGTGAATCCCCGAACACCAGGATGGTCAGCCCGTACGGCCCCAGCGTCGCGGAAATGCTGTACAAATGCGAGGACTGCCACGACAGTTTCGGCTGGTTGAAATGGGAACAACGCCTGCCTGAGTAAGGCAGTCCGGGCAGACAGAAAATATGCAACTGAACGACAAGGTTAAGCCGCTGCTCCAGGCAGAACTGCTGTGCATCGCCGACAGCAACTGGATACTGGGCCACTGGTATATCAACTGCATGCTGAACGGCCGCGAGCTGACGGATTTTACCTCCATGGCCGGTATCGCGGAGGAAAAACTGGGCCACACGCGGGCGCTGTTCAGGTTTCTCGAAGAAATTTATGGGTGCCCTGAATTTCAGCTTGAATTTGGTCGTGACGCAAGCCGGATCCACAGCCCTGAATTCCTGGACCAGCCCCCGGAGAGCTGGGCCGATTTTATCACCACCCTGTTCCTGGCCGACCTGGCGTTATGGCGTTTCTCCGCGACCTTCATGGAAGGAAATTTTGCGCCTGTTGCAAATCTGGTCAGGCGCTTTGGCGAGGAATGCTATTTTCACCAACTGTGTATCGACGGCTGGATAAAAAACTTTTCCCCGGCGGAAAAAAACGAAGCCGGCCTGGCGCTGATGAAGCGCTTGCCCCACGCTCTGGCATGGTTCGGCACCGGCCGGCAATCTTCCGCCGACATATTGCTCGACGAGGGGTTTCGGACCGCGTCGGTCCAGTCAGCGAGGGAAACGTTTTTCAACGATATAATTGAAAAATTAGCGCCGCATATCGATGCTTCCGGTGAGCAGCTTGCCGATATCGCCAGGCAACCTTTGCCGGAAAAGTGGGACCCGGTGCGCCGTCGCCAACCAGGCCGCGACATACCGGCCCGCCTCTGGGAAAGCGTGATCCCGACCAGTGAAGCCGCGCAGATCGCCCGGCGTCCTCTTGCGGTCAGTATAAAAGACAACATTGACCTGTTTCAGGCCGCTAAAAAAGACGAAACTGAACCTGTGTTTGAAGCGGGCAGGTAAGTTTCTTCGAAAGATGCAACTGGATTCCCGTTTTCGCGGGAATGGTATTGTCAAGGACATCCACCACGCCGGGTAACGTCGTAATGATGCAGATTAATTATCCGCTATCCGGAGGATGATTCCCTCCAGTTCATCGGCTACCCGGATCTGGCAGGCGAGACGGCTGTTGCTGCGGCGCCCGGGAACTGCGCACAGCATGGCCTCTTCCAGGTCTTCGATTTCAGGTAATTTATCCAGCCAGTCTGCGTCCACATAGGAGTGGCAGGTGCCGCATGCCGCGGCCCCGCCGCATTCAGCCAGCATTCCCTTAATCTGGTGATTGAACGCCCCCTCCATGAGTGTATAACCGGATTCGACCTCAATCTCGTGCGGCTTGTCGTCATTGTCGATGTAACATACCTTGGGCATAGCGGTCATGATAAAAGATTTACAAAAGCGGCTAAGGTCTTTTTTCTATAGTAGACTATGACGTTTACCGGCTGGCCGGTATTTTTTCTGAAGTTGATAGTAAAGAATGAACGCTGAACACATCTATGAAGCCGGCCTGGGCAAGAACCAGGCCAACTACACCCCCCTGTCTCCCCTGACCTTCATCGAACGGGCGGCGTCTGTTTATCCTGATTATATCTCCGTTATCCACGGCGAGTTGCGTTTCACCTGGGCCGAGACCTATGCCCGTTGCCGGCGCCTCGCCTCGGCCCTGCGCAAGCGGGGTATCGGCAAAAACGATACGGTGTCGGTCATGCTGCCGAACATACCGGCCATGTATGAGGCCCATTTCGGCGTGGGCATGGCCGGGGCGGTGCTGAATGCGCTGAATTACCGGCTGGACGCGGATGCCATCGCCTTCATGCTGGACCACGGCGAAGCAAAGGCGATTATTACCGACCGCGAATTCTCCGGCATCATCAAGGAGGCCATCGCGATATCAGGCCGGGAACTCCTCGTGATTGACGTCGATGACCCCATGTACGACGGCGGCGAGCTGATCGGCGAGATTGACTATGAAGCCTTCCTGCTGGAAGGGGATCCGGATTTCGAATGGCGTTTGCCGGAGGATGAATGGGACGCAATCGCCCTGTGTTACACCTCCGGCACTACCGGCAATCCGAAAGGGGTCGTGACCCATCACCGCGGCGCCTACCTGAACGCGATCTCCAACCTGCTGGTATGGAATACTGCCGCCCACCCCGTTTACCTTTGGACCCTGCCCATGTTCCACTGCAACGGCTGGTGTTTCCCCTGGGGCATCGCATCGGTGATCGGGACCAACGTCTGCCTGCGCGCGGTCAGGGCGGATGACATTTTCTCCCAGATCAGGGAATACAAGGTAGATCATCTTTGCGGCGCACCCATCGTATTGAACCTGCTGGCCAATGCGCCCGGCGGATTAAAGCAGGGTATTGATCACCAGGTCAAGGTCATGACCGCAGCATCAGCGCCTCCGCCGGCCGTGTTGCAGGCCATGGAGGAAATGAATTTCCCTGTTACGCATGTTTACGGCCTGACTGAGGTCTACGGGCCGGCGGTAGTCTGTGCCTGGCGCGAGGAATGGAACGGACTGCCCATAGAGAAACAGGCTGAAATCAAGGCGCGGCAAGGTGTCCGCTATCCATTGCAGGAGGCCGTAATGGTGGCAGACCCGGAAACACTGGAACCTGTCCCCAGGGACGGTGAAACCATCGGTGAGATATTACACCGCGGCAATATCGTGATGAAGGGCTACCTGAAAAATCCCGCCGCAACGGAGAGCGCCTTCAAGGGAGGCTGGTTCCACAGCGGCGATCTGGCCGTCTGGCATGAAGACGGTTACGTGGAGATCAAGGACCGCTCGAAGGATATTATCATTTCAGGCGGCGAAAACATTTCCAGCATCGAGGTGGAAAATACGCTTTACCACCATCCGGCAATCATGGAAGCGGCGGTAGTCGCCCGGCCCGATGAGAAATGGGGCGAGACCCCCTGCGCATTCGTCACCCTGAAAGACGGGGAAACACTGTCGGAAGAAGACGTGTTGGAATTCTGCCGCGACAACATGGCCCGTTTCAAGGTGCCCAGAACCGTGGTGTTCGGCCCGCTGCCCAAGACCTCGACCGGCAAGATCCAGAAATTCATCCTGCGCGATCAGGCGCGCAACATGGGTGGTTAACAGGCATGTTTTCTGTTAGCAGCAACGACCTGATGGAGATCTTTGCCACAAACAAAAGGGTGGCAATAGTCGGCCTGTCAAACGACCCGATGCGGCCCAGTTATTTTGCCGGCAAGTACCTGCAGAATCACGGCTTTGACATCGTCCCCGTCAACCCCAATTACCAGGAGATACTGGGGGAAACCTGTTACCCCGACCTGGTTTCCATACCGGGAAAGGTTGACGTGGTCGACCTGTTCCAACGCCCGGACCGGGTCATGCCGTTTGTCCGGCAGGCCATTGACATCGGTGCCCGAGTTGTCTGGATGCAACTGAACATCATTAATGAGGAGGCGGCAGAACTGGCGCAGGGCGCCGGACTGAAAGTGGTCATGGACCGCTGCATGAAAATCGAATATGCCCGCCTGTACGGCGGGCTGAATTATGCCGGCGTGAATACCCGGGTCATCACCGCCAAACGTCCTCTTTTTATAAATCGGTAAATTTTTATCCGCAGATGACGCAGATTAACGCAGATAAAATTTGTTTTGTAATAAGTTTTGCCTGCAGGAACGCCACCTGTAGCATGTAAGCGATATAAGAAAGAACGTAACTACTCGCCCCCCTTATCCTGGTCCTGGTCGTCCGGGTTATTCTGGGGTGGTTTCTCTACCATGGAGGCGGCATTGCCGTTGAGCGCTATCTCGATGGCGGTGAGGGGATTGTAGCCCTGCAGCGCCATGGACTGCAAGTAGCTGGAGATGCGGCAGTAGGCGGCGGCGTAGTGGGGGGTACGGAAGCACCCGGCGACTTTCTGCTTGACCTTGGCCATGCGGAGGTCGCGCTCGGCGCGGTTATTGGTGAACGGGACCTGGGGGTTGCGGGCGAAGCGCAGCACGTCGGTTTCATACTTGACGAGGGCTTCATGCAGGTTTTGCGCATCGGATTTGGCGATACGTCCGCGTTGTCCGGTGAGACGCTGAGGGGGTGTGGGGAGTTCCCGTCTGGCCTGTGTGAGGAGGGTGCGGTAGCGTGTGCGCAGGGCTTTGTAGTCGGGGTCGCTGAGCGCTTTGTTCGGGTGGTCACGCACGGTGCGGCAGGTAGTGAGCAGGAGGTTGCCCAGACGTGTTGCCCAGGTATGGCCGTGGGCCTCTTCGATGAAGGCCAGGTCGCGCAGCAGGTGGCTGCCGCACAGGGCGTGTTCACAGTTCTCCCAGGCGAAGTAGCTGGCCCAGCGGTCGTGGACGAGGATACCGCCATAGCGGGGGACGATGCCGATGTCCTTGAGGGCCTCGCGGCCCCGTTTGCGGTGGCCGCGCTTTACGGTCAGGTTCCCGGCGCTGACGCTGTGCAGCCAGTGGGTCTTACGGTCGATGCGCAGGCCGGTTTCATCGGCGTGCAGCACCGGCTCGGCGAGCAGGCGCTCAATGGCGGCCCCCTCCCACTCGGCCAGGGCCTCGTGCAGGCGTGAGAGCCAAGCCAGCAAGGTCGCCTCGGCGATGGTGCGCCCGGTCAGCGCCTTGAGGGTCTGAGCGGCGCGCCGCAGTGAGAGCATCTGTGCGGTGAGCAGGTGCGTGGCGAAGGCCACGATGCCGTGGCCGTACTGCAAGGGGCCCGGCATCGTGTCCGGAAACGGCCCGCGGGTCTCGGTACGGCAGCGCGGGCAGGTCTTGATGTCGGCCTTCACGGTCAGTTCGGTTGTCTCGAAGACGATATCGACCTTCACGCGCCGCTCGTGGCCGCTGGGGTGGAGGTCCTTGAGGTCGCGCCCGCAGGCCCGGCACTCGGTGACCGCGGCGGTGCGGGTCTCGACCACCACGCGGGTTGACTCGCCCCGTGCGGCACGGTGGTCCGGCCCCTTGCCCTTGGCGCCGGTCTGCCGGCGTGCGGTCTCGTCCGGCCCGGTTTGGGAACTCGGCAGGCCCGAGTTATGCGTTCCCTTCGGCGTGGCCTTCTCCATCAACACCGCCAGCAGCAACTCGAACAGCAGCAGCATCGCCTCGAACAGGGCGCGGCCCTCGGGACTCAGCTTGCCCTCCGCACACAGCGCCGCAAAGCGCGTCTTGATGGCCTCGAACTCCGTGCGCAGCGAGGTCTTGTTCACGCTCGCCATGCCCTCACTCCGCCTCCACCGCCATCATCGCCGCCAGCACCGCCAGGCGCTCCGCCGGCGGCAACTCCCGATACCGCCGGCCCCAGCTCGCCGCCTTGCGCTTGACCTGCTGGCGGTGCGTGAAGTTGCGCCCCGCATAACGCACCCAGTGCACCCGGTCCGGGGCAAAGTTGAACCATACCTTCTCCGTGACCACCCCGGCCTGATTCATCACCTGCAGCGACACGCAGCGCCAGCCACACAACCGCTCGTCATACAACGCCGAGGGATACCCCGATAGCATCACCGCACACGGCAACCCCGTGAGCAGCGCCAGCAAGGCCTCGTGGTCGCCCTCCTCGTAGTCGTGCCGATAACCCCGCCCCGACTTGCGGGCACGCTGCAAATACGGCGGGTCGCTGTACACCAGCTCCGTGCCGTCGAACGGAAAGTCCGCTAAAAACCGGTGGCAACACCCCTGCACCAGCTCCACCGGATACGCACACTCGAACGCCGACAGCGCCCGCCCATCCATGTCAATGCCAATGTTGCGCAGCGCCGCCGGCTTGCGCCGCATAATCGCCCCGCCGCCCAAGTGTGTCTCAATGTACACACTGTGCGGCGGCATCATGGCAATCAACGGTTGGCACAGCCCCGTCGTCGCTTTCGAACCGAGATACGCATGCCCCATGGCGCCTACCATAGCGCCAGAAAACTATGATGTCAAGCACCCCTTGTTGCAAATTCAGGTAGAATTAGTGGGGAGGGGGTGAGTAGTTACGAAAGAACCTCAGAAAAATCTTAAGCGTGTCGATTTGAGAATATATCCTGGTGAAAAGTTGACTCATGACCATCTGCGGTAATCTGCGTAATCTGCGGATAAATCCCGTTCATCCATGTTAAATTAATTTATGGCTGACAAAGAATTCGGTATTGAAACGCTGTGCCTGCACGCAGGCCAGATCCCCGACGCGGTAACCGGTTCCCGCGCGGTGCCGATTTACCAGACCGCGTCCTACGTGTTTGATGACCCCAACCACGCCGCCAGCCTGTTCGACCTGCAAACCTTCGGCAACGTCTATACGCGCATGATGAACCCGACCACCTCGGTGTTCGAGGAACGCATGGCGGCGCTGGAGAACGGGCGCGCGGCGCTGGCGGTGAGTTCCGGCATGGCCGCGCAGATGGTCGCCCTGCTCACCCTGATGGAAGCAGGCGATGAGCTGCTCTCGGCCACCACCCTGTACGGCGGCACCTATTCCCAGTTTGACGTGACCTTCAGGAAATTCGGCATCAACGTGGTCTTCGTCAACCCTGACGACCCGGATAACTTCCGCCGCGCGCTGAGCGGAAAAACCAAAGCCATTTACGCCGAGACCGTCGGCAACCCGTTGAACAACATCCTGGACCTGGAAGCCGTGGCGGCGGTGGCCAATGAGGCCGGTGTGCCGCTGGTAATAGATAATACGTTTGCCTCGCCCTACCTGTGCCGCCCCATGGACTTCGGCGCCGATATCGTCACCCACTCCGCCACCAAGTTCATCGGCGGGCACGGCACCTCGATCGGTGGGGTGCTGGTCGAATCGGGCCGGTTCGACTGGACCAACGGCAAGTTCCCCGGCATGACCGAACCGTCCAAGGGCTATCACGGCGTGCGTTTCTATGAAACCTTCGGCGATTTCGGTTTTACCATGAAAGCGCGTTGCGAGACGTTGCGCACGCTGGGGCCCAGCCTCAGTCCGTTCAACGCGTTCCTGTTCCTGCAAGGGCTGGAAACCCTGCCGGTGCGCATGGATCGCCATTGTGAAAACGCCCTGCAGGTGGCGCAATATCTTGCCGGGCATGATGCGGTCTCCTGGGTGAAATACGCCGGCCTGGAAGACAACGAATACCATGACCTGGCCCGGAAGTACCTGCCTAAAGGCGCGGGATCGATCCTGTGTTTCGGGGTCAAGGGCGGTGTGGAAGCGGGGGTCAAATTCATCGAAAACGCGCAGTTTCTGAGCCACCTGGCCAACGTCGGCGACGCCAAAACCCTGATCATTCATCCGGCCTCCACCACCCATCGGCAACTCTCCGAGGAGGAACAACTGTCCGCCGGCGTCACCCCGGACATGGTACGCATCTCAGTGGGCCTGGAAACCATTGACGATATCCTCTGGGACCTGGACCAAGCCTTGCAGAAATCCCAACGTTGTAAATGAAAAAATCAAAAACAATACAGCAAAAAATCGGTGAGGTACGGGATGATGCGCTGGCTTACCACCGGCGTTCGCCGCCGGGCAAGCTGACTATTCACCCTACCAAGCCATTGACCAACCAGCACGATCTGGCCCTGGCTTATTCACCGGGGGTGGCTGCGGCCTGTGAAGAGATCGTGCGTGATCCGGCGCTGGCGTCCGAGCTGACCACGCGCGGCAACCTGGTCGCGGTCGTCAGTAACGGCACCGCGGTGCTGGGACTGGGCGCCATCGGCCCGCTGGCGGCCAAGCCGGTGATGGAAGGCAAGGCAGTGCTGTTCAAGAAATTTGCCGGCATCGACGTGTTCGACCTGGAAATCGACGAAACCAACCCGAACCGGCTGGTGGACATCATCGCCAGCCTGGAACCCACCTTCGGCGCCATCAACCTGGAGGATATCAAGGCCCCGGAGTGTTTTATCATTGAGCGAAAATTGCAGGAACGCTTGAGCATCCCGGTCATCCACGACGACCAGCACGGCACCGCCATCATCGTGGCCGCCGCCATCAGCAACGGCCTGCACCTGGTGGGCAAGGAGTTGGCGGAAATCAAGCTGGTCACGTCCGGCGCCGGCGCCGCGGCCCTGGCCTGCCTGGATTTGCTGGTTGCCATGGGGCTCAGGAAGGAAAATATCGTCGTCACCGACATTGCCGGCGTAGTCTATCCGCAGCGGCAGGCGGCGATGGACCCGTACAAGGCGCGTTATGCCCGGGCCATCCGGGCCAGAACCCTGGGCACGGCTATCAAGGACGCGGATGTGTTCCTGGGCCTGTCGGTAGGGAATGTGCTGAAACCCGGCATGCTCAAAAACATGGCAGACAAACCCATCGTCATGGCGCTTGCCAATCCGGTGCCGGAAATCTCGCCGGAGCAGGCCAGGGCTGCCCGTCCCGACGCCATTATTGCCACCGGGCGGTCCGACCTACCCAACCAGGTCAACAACGTCCTCTGTTTCCCGTACCTGTTGCGCGGCGCGCTGGACGTGGGCGCCACCTGCATCAACGAAGAGATGAAGATCGCCTGTGTGAAGGCCATCGCCGACCTGGCCATGGCGGAATCCTCCGAGGTGGTAAGCCGCGCCTACGGCGGGGGCGACCTGATATTCGGCCCCGACTATATCATTCCCAAACCGTTCGACCCGCGCCTGATCGTGCGCCTGGCGCCGGCCGTTGCCCGGGCCGCCATGGACAGCGGCGTGGCGACCCGGCCCATTACCGATTTCAAGAGCTACCGCCAGCGCCTGATCCAGTTCGTGTTCCAGACCGGCACCATCATGAACCCGGTATTCGACCAGGCCGCGCGGGACCCGAAACGTATTGCCTATGCCGAAGGGGAAGAACGGCGCGTGCTGCAGGCCGCGCAACAGGTGATCGATGAAGGATTGGCCAGGCCGCTGCTGGTAGGGCGCGCAGAAGTCATCAACCGCCGCATCAGGGACCTGGGCCTGGGCATGGTCAAGGACCGGGATTTCGACGTTATCAATCCGATCAAGGATCGTCGCTGCCCGGAACTGGCCGGGTTGTATCACGGTATCATGGGCAGGAACGGTATCTCACCTGATGAGGCGCGCCGTATCGTGCGCACGCAATCCTCGGCCCTGGCAGCCCTGTTATTGTTGCGCGGCGACGTGGACGCGATGCTGTGCGGCACTATCGGGCCGTTTATCAACCACCTGACCCACGTGCGCGACATCATCGGCAAACGTGCGGAGGTTGAGGACTTTTCCTCCGTCACCGTGCTGGTGTTGCCGGGTGGCACGTTCTTTCTGTGCGACACCCACGTGAAACCGGTGCCCGACGTGGATGAAATCGTCGCCATGACGCTACTTGCCGCAGAAGCAGTGCAGCGGTTTGGCATCAAACCGCGTATTGCCATGGTCTCTCATTCCAACTTTGGCTCGCGTGATAATGGCTCGTCGAAAAAAATGCGCGAGGCAGTCAGAATCCTGCAGCAGCGGGAACCGCACCTGGTGGTGGAAGGCGAGATGCACGCCGATGCCGCCATCTCGGAAACCATCCGCGCCAACGTGTTTCCCCACTCCAAGCTGCGCGGCCGCGCCAACACCTTGATCCTGCCCAATATCGACGCCGCCAACATCTCCTACAACCTGCTCAAGCTGCTGGGCGGCGGTGTCACCGTGGGCCCACTGCTGATGGGCGCCGCCAAACCTGCGCACATCCTGACCAATTCCTCCACCGTGCACGGCATCGTCAACATGTCCGCCCTGGCCGTGGTGGAAGCACAGAGCCAGGCGTTGGCGTAATGGAAATTCTCTTTTTCTGCTGTTATTGACGGGAGAAGACGACATTTTCGGGCTTTTTCCGGACCACCACCGTCCCCGACAACTTGTCATGCCAGCCCTGTTTCCTCTTGTCGAACGCTATCCAGATAAATCCCAGCCCGAGCGGTAACATTGACAACAGGTAACCGACATACCTGGCGATAAGCCGGGGAGTGGTTGGATGCTCTCCCGTAACCGCATCAACGACCTTGGCGGATATGGCCATCTTGCCCGGAGTCGCTCCATTGAAAACCCAGAACAGGATCACGTATGCCGCCGGCAGCAACGAGGTGACAAGAAAATCCAGCAGGAGATCTGTCGTTGCGATATAAGCAAACCCGAACATGATCGGTGATAAAGGTGTGGTAATGAGCGTGATCAAAAAACCGTCAATGAGGAATGCCCACGCGCGTATCCAGAAACCGGCATACTCGAGATCATCACGTTCTGTTTTCTCCACCTGATTTATCTCCTGTGCATTTGATATGTTTTTGAGAAACTGGCATTGTAAACCATTCATATGCGCTTTTTTCCGTACAATGTCTGAGCCATGAGTTCCATAGGAATTGATATCGGCGGCACCTTTACTGATGTCGTCGTCATGGGTGATGACGGTGCCGTCAGTACGACCAAGTCGCCATCGACGCCGGGCCGGTTGCAGGAAGGGCTGCTGCAGGCTCTCACTGCGGCAGCAGAGAAGGGAAAGACCGATCTTGTTACCCTGCTTGGCCGCATCGACCGGATCGCCCACGGCACTACCGCTGCGACCAATGCTTTTATCGAACGGCGCGGCGCCAGGGTGGCGCTGCTGACCACGCGCGGGTTTGAGGACACCATGATCATGCAGCGGATGATGGGCATGACCGCCGGTCTCAGTCCCTCCGAGTTGACCGATTATTCAAACCGGAGTGTTCCTGACCCGATAGTTCCGCGCTCGCTGATATTCGGAATCAGCGAGCGTATCGATTATCGCGGTGACGTGATTGCGCCGCTGGCTGAACAGGAAGTGTACGATGCCGCCGCCAGGATCAAGGAGGCCGGTATTGAGGCAGTGGCCGTCTCTTACCTCTGGTCGTTCAAGAATACCGCCCATGAAAACAGGACCCGGGAAATCCTTGCCGGGGAACTGCCCGGTGTTTACCTGTCGTTGTCCTGCGAACTGGTGCCGCGCCTGGGAGAATATGAACGCACGGCAACGACTGTCATCAACGCCTACCTGGGTCCCCTGGTACGCAACTATACCGATGAGCTTAACCGGCGACTGGGTAACAACCGCTTGTTTTTGCTGGATTCCTGCGGCGGGGTTATGACCCCCGACGAAGCTGGCCGGGCGCCTGTGCGGTTATTGCTCTCCGGTCCGTCCGGCGGCGTCACCGCGGCGCAGTACATGGGCAATATGTGCGGCCACGAAAATATCATCTCATTCGACATGGGGGGGACCTCCACGGACGTGGCCGTGATTGCAGGGGGAGAAGCGAGCAGACGCAAGGAAACCGTTGCGGATAAATATCACCTGTTGCTGCCCATGCTGGACGTGCGGGCTATTGGCGCCGGAGGAGGGTCCGTCGCGGGTGTAGAAGAAGGCGGATACATCTACGTAGGACCTGAGAGCGCGGGCGCAGAACCCGGTCCCGCCTGTTACGGCCGTGGAGGAGAACACCCGACCGTGACCGACGCCGACGTGGTTCTCGGCATCATCGACCCTGCCGGGTTTCTGGGCGGGAAACTGGCTCTGGACCGGGAACAAGCGCGTGCGGCAGTCAGGGTTCATGTGGCCGACCCGCTCAAGCTGTCGGTTGCGGAAGCGGCCGCCGGCATCAAGCGGATTGTGGATGCGCGCATGGCGGATTTACTGAGGACCGTCACCATCGAGCAGGGCCACGATGCCCGCGAGTTCGTACTGTATGCATTCGGCGGCGCGGGTCCTGCCCATGCGCCGGCTTTTGCCCTGGATGTGGTGGATGAGGTCATTATCCCGGCCAGCCAGTCCGTTTTTTGTGCATTTGGCGCGGTTGCCTCCGATATTACGTTAAGCGTGGGCCGTGCAGAACCGAAACGCTACGGCAGGGATGGAACAGGCGCCGTTGAACTTGCCGGCATCGAGGCCATATTCAGTGATCTCGAAGAACAGGCCAACGCATCTCTGGCCCAGCAGAATGTGCCGCCGGATCAGCGTCGCTTGCGGCGCGTGGTGGAGGTACGTTTTATCCGCCAGACAAAGTCCCTGGCGATACCGTTTCCCGGCACGATTGAGGGTCTCATTGAAAGCTTCCTTGATGCGTATAAAAAACGCTACGGCGCCGAGGCTGTGCCCGAAAAAGCCGGGTTCGAGTTCGTCACCTATGTCGTTGAGGCCGTCGGCCTGCTGCCGCGTCCTGACTGTGCCCGCTATCCATCCGCAGGAGAGGACGCGCATCAGGCTGTTAAAGGACGTCGTCCGGTTTATGATATGGTGAAACAGGAATTCGTCGATACGCCCATATTCCGGGGGGAAGCATTGCAGCACGGCAACCGTATTGACGGGCCCGCGATTATTGAATATGAGACGACAACGGTTGCAATTCATGCAGGACAAAGGGCAACAGTCGATGAGTTCCTGGGCATTTCCATCCGGAGAGTGTGATGGCTGAACATGATGATTATGTACTGGGCCCGGCCGTTGCCGACTGGGACACATTGAAAAAACCGCTTTCCGTGGACCCTGTCACTTTCGAGATCATCCGCCACAAGCTGGCCGCGATCAATGAAGAACAGGCCCTTGCCCTGAAAGCAGTATCGGTATCCCCCATCGTGGCGGGCGCCGGCGATTTCAATAATGCCCTATTCACGGCAGACGGCAGGCTTGCATCGATGGGTCCCCAGGTGGTGTTTCACTCCGGCGCAATGCCTGTCATCCTCAGGCACGTGATGGCAGACTTTGCCGATGAAGAGTTTGCCGAAGGCGATATGTACATCGTCAACGATCCCTACAAAGGCGCCGTACACCACCCCGACGTGAGTATTATGGCCCCGTTGTTTTTTCAGGGGCGGCTGGTGGCCTGGGCCGGTGTCACCGCGCACCAGGTGGATATGGGCGGCATGGCCGTCGGTTCCGTCTCGGTGCGGGCTACGGAAAAACAGCAGGAAGGCCTGATGATGCCGCCGATGCGTATCGTCGAAAAGGGCAAACTGCGCAAGGACATCTGGCGCATGATCATGAACATGACCCGCCAGCCGCAAATGGTCGGGCTGGACCTGAGCGGGTTTATCGCCTCCAACGTGGTAGCCCGGGACCGGCTGACCGAACTCATGGAGCAATACGGCGCGGACACCGTTTTGACCGTGATGGAAGAGTTGATCCGTTATTCGGAACGAAAAACCCGGGAACACCTGCAAACCCTGCCCGATGGCGAGGTCAGGACCTGCGGCTACCTGGATCATGACGGCAGGGAAAACAAGGTCTACCGCACCGACGTCAGGATTATCAAGGAAGGTGACCGGTTGACCATAGACATGTCCGACTCATCGCCGCAGGCGTCCGGTTATATCAACTGCACGGAGGGTTGCCTGGTAGGCGCCATCTTCGGCGGCGTCGCGCCCCTGTTGGGCTCCGGCATACCCTGGAACCAGGGCATCCTGAACAGTATCGAGGTAATTGCGCCCAAGGGCCTGATCTGTAACGCCATCGCACCGGCGGCTACCGGCGCGGCAACCATCGGCCAGGGTTGGGTGATCACGTTGACCACCGCCCATGCCATATCAAAGCTGCTGGCGCTGTCGGAAGAGAGCCGGAAGCATTCCCAGGGCGTGACCCACGGCACCATGGCGGCGCTGTTTACCGGCGATACCAACCAGCACGGCGAACCTTTCGGCAACCAGTTGATCGACGCGCAAATCGGCGGCGGTGGCGCCAACCCGTTCGGCGACGGCCTGGACCAGACCGGTTGTTTCGTGTCGCCCAGACCGCACATCCCGAATATCGAATACAATGAGATACACAGCCCCATGCTGTTCCTGTACCGTTCCTTCTTCCCGGACACGGGGGGAGACGGCGAGCAGCGCGGCGGCCGCGCGGCCGGTACCGCCTGGACACCCCACGGCGTGGAACGCCTGCGCTGTTCACTTACATCCCATGGAGTCGAAGTGCCTATTTCGTATGGCCAGTTCGGCGGTTTCCCGGGAGTATGCAGCAATGCCATGATCATCCATGAGTCCGACGTCAGGAACAAATACTCACAAGGGGAACTGCCCCTGAAGCTGGAAGACATCCGCGCGCCGCTGGACCTGGATGAACTGGGGGGACACGCACAGGTGCTTGCAGCCAAACAGGACGAATTGCCGCTGTTCCCCGGTGATATCGTGCAATATACCTGGCAGGGTGGTGGCGGTTACGGCGACCCGCTGCAACGTGCGCCGGAAGCGGTGGCAGCAGACGTGGCGGCCGGGTATGTCTCGGCGCGGCGGGCGCTTGACATTTACGGCGTGGTCCCTGGCGAAGCCCCGGCGAAAACAGAGCAGCGGCGCGAACACATGCGCCGGGAACGCCTGGCGAACGCCGCCCCTCCCCTGCACGGCGCCGCGCAGGGGCATGAAACAGGCGCCGCGCTTTCCCGTTTCGGCGCCGGCCTGGTGCTGGCGCACAACCGGCAGGAACAACTGCAATTCGAATGCGAGTGCGGCCACGTATTCTGCAACGCCGCTGGCAACTGGAAGGAACATGCCGCCTGGCACAGCCTGGAAGCAGACGCTCTGCCGCCGGGGATAACACTGCACGAGACCATGGAACTGGTCGGCTATCTATGTCCCGCCTGCGGTCGGCAGCACTCCCTGGACGTAAAGGAACGCGGCGCGGCGCCGTTACACGACCTGAAAATCACTCGCTGGGTCGAACTGGACAAACACCCGTGACATATTCACTGACCCCAACTATCCTGTCGTTATACCTGCCAACCCCTTCCGTCATTCCTGCGCATGCAGGAATCCAGTAGATAATAACTCCTTATATGCAACCTCAAAAAAAGTTCAGGTTCTTCTTCGGCTCCTCCATCGCCCTGGCCTGCTTCGTGGGCATGATCGGGAATACGGGAGTGCTCCTGTTTGCCGGCACCGGCGTGATGATCAAACCCCTGACCCAGGAATTCGGCTGGAGCCGCGGCGATGTATCCCTGGGCCTGACCCTGCTCACCGTGGGCATTGCCCTGGGGGTACTGGTAAGCGGCAGGCTGATAGACCGCTACGGCGCCAGACGGGTGCTGTGTACGGCCATCGCCTTGTCCATACTGGTGATACTGACAGGGCCGTTGTACGTCGTCACCTTGCCCCTGCTGTATACCATGATGCTGCTTGCTGCCTTGCTGGGTGCGCCGACCAACACGATCGGCTATGCACGGGTCGTTTCCAACTGGTTCGACAAGCGCCGGGGGCTGTTCATCGGCATCAATTCAGCCGGGGCCGGGTTGGGTTTTACCCTCGCCCCCCTGGTGTGCAACTGGGCCCTGAGCATCGGCGGCTGGCGCGCGGGATACATCAGCCTGGGCCTGTTCCTGCTGTTTATCGTATTCCCCACGGTATATTTCTTCCTCATTGATAAACCCGAAGACGTGGGCATGTTGCCGGACGGCGCCGCGCAGACCACGTCAAACCAGCAACAGGCTACCGACACCGGCGGCCACCTGTCGCTGGGCGAGGCGCTGAAAACCCGCGTGTTCTGGCTCATGATCATCATCGTTGCCTGTATTGCTTTTTCCCTGAACGGCCTCTTCAGCCAGTTGGCGGCCCTGCTTACCGACCGGGGCGTTGACATGAACACGGCTGCACTGGTCGTCTCCACCATGGGCATCAGCATGGCCTGCGCCCGTGTCATCGTGGGTTATATTATCGACAAACTGTTCGCGCCCATGGTGGCGCTCGCGGTGTTTCTCCTGGTACTGGTCGGTGTCGGCTTGCTTATCTACGGGCAACACCTGACCCTTTATTTCATTGCCGCCATCCTGATGGGAATCGGTATAGGAACGGAGAGTGATCTGATGGTTTTCCTGACCGGCCGGTACTACGGATTACGCCACTTCGGCTCAATCTTCTCCTGGGTCTTCATCGCCCACATGACCGGCACCAGCCTGGGGCCGTACATCATGGGCCGATCCTTCGATATCCACGGCAACTATATCCCCATCCTCCAGGTATGCCTGGCCCTGCTGGCCCTGGCCACGGTGCTGTTTATGTTTCTGGGGAGGTATGATCAGTACACGGGACGTTCGGGGTCGAAGTAAGCAATTCGTCGGACACTACTCTGACCCTACCTGAGTTCTCTCCCGCAAGCCTTTTTCTTCCAGCCTGGGCAGCACTTCATCCCGGAAATAGGGAAACTCTCCGGCAAAGTCCACGAATGACAGGGTGGCGCCGGCACAACCGATCTCATGCAGTTTCTCAAGTTCGGCCACCACCTTGTCCGGCGTCCCGACCAGGGGCATCCCGCCGTGCCCGCCGGCCATCCGCTCGCGTAACATCTTGATCACCTCCTTGGGAAAGGATTCGGCGTTGGCGAACATGATTTCGATGACGCGGTCCACCGCGCTCCAGTCGGCATTGTCACGAGCATAATAGTCATGGAATTCGTCCGCCTCCTGTTGAGTGGGCCGGCAGACAACGTAGGTCAGGGCAAAAACACCGACCTCGCGTCCCAGGGCCCCGGCCTGTTGTTTCAGTTCCCGGATGTCTGTTCTCGATTTTTCATGTTCGATAACTGGCGTGAACAGATAGTTCGCATTCCTCGTCGCAAACGCCTTGCCTTCCCTTGAGCCGCCGGCGTTGAAGACGGGAATCGTGCCGTTAACCGGTTTGGGGTAACTGTGAACGCCCTTGAGTTGGTAAAATTCACCGTTCCAGTCGAAGTCTCCCTCATGCTCCGACCAGCATTTTTTGACAACGTCGAACCACTCCTGCCCCAGACGGTAACGAGTCTCATGGTCATCGGGCAACTTGAACCCCAGCGCTTCGTATTCGGGTTTGTTCCAGCCACAGACGATATTGACACCGGCGCGACCGTGGCCGATCCGGTCCAGCGTGGCCAGTTGCTTGGCGGCAATAACGGGGTTGTGAAACCCGGTATGGGTCGTGGCAAAGATGGTGATGTTTTTCGTCTGCGCCAACAGTCCCGCGGCCCAGGTCAGGGTTTCCAGCACGTTATGCTGAAAGTTGGTGGCGCCGCCGTAACCAATCCAACGGGCGATGGGCAACTGGAACTCCAGGCCGGCCTCATCCGTGAGTTGCGCCTGTTTCAGGTTGTTGTCCCAGGAACTGTCCCAGCGCTCTTCAATACCAGTCATGGCCTGCCCGCTGGAGCAGTTCGCGGAGAAAATCCCCAGTTTCAGTTTGTTATTGCTGTTGAGTAATGCGGACATGAAACCATACCTGGATACAGCGTTACTAAATCAGGTTCCGGAATGAGATAATCCCGTTTGCTGGATGATTTGGATCAATCATCTATCGTTACCACAACCGATTGACGCCGTACTTATCGAACACCGCATCGACTGATATAACTACCAGTTCGCGCGCCAGGGCTTGGGCTATCAGCATCCGGTCAAAGGGATCGCGATGAGGCCCAGGCAGACGTCCGGCGTATTCGGCATCAGCAACACTGATTGCCAATTCCACGAAGCCCTGACCTGCAATATGGCCAGCCACATCAACCGCCACGGCCTCGCTGCCCGGCAGTCTGCCGATCCGAAATTTGGTGGCAATTTCCCAGGCGGAGACTGCGCTGACTACAATGTCATTTGTTTCGTCCACGATCACACTATGTGCCTTTCGGGAAAGCCGTTTACTATCAGCAAGCCACCATAGAAACGTGTGGGTATCTAGTAGCGCACGCACCGTTATCTGCCTTCCCAGACTGTCAGTTCTTCCTCCGGCAGTGGGTCGAAGAAGCTATCGGGAATGACGACCTTTCCCTTGAGAATATCAGCCTGACGCTTGCTCCGGGGCTTACAACCAACCAGACGCGCAACAGGCTCACCCCGGCGGGCGATAACGACGTCTTCGCCGGCCTCGACCCGCGCCAACAGTCGGGAAAGCTGGGTTTTGGCTTGATGAACATTAACGACGAACATAATACTCCACCTCGGCTGGGACTAATCTAGCTAATAAAGTAGCCTAAATTCAGGATACATTCAAGGATTGATACAACAGTGACCAAATAGTGAGTCCCGATATTGATTTGATCGTTCGATGCCGTGGTGTTCATCACCCCAGCGGGCGATCGCCAGTAAATCCTCTTTTGCTATGTTACTAAGGCGATACCTTACCATCCCGTCTGGCCTCTTCCCATATCTCATCCATTGTCATAGCGGTGAAGCCGCTGTTTTCAGCTACAATCAAGCGGCGGCGTATGGCTTCAATCCCGCTTTCCATTTCACGGGCTTTACGCAAGGCATCGTTTACCACTTCGGTATGATTGCGAAATTCCCTGCTATCGACTTTAGATTGAATCCAGTCATGGTTGGGTTCGCTGAACGTGATTGTCTGTCTTGGCATGGTTTGGTTTTCACAATGGTCGTTTCCGGTGCATTATCTCACATTATTGCACCTTATTTCATTGTATTTGAGGACGATGACAGCGGCGCGCTGGTGAAGAAGATGGCGGGTTATCACCAGTTTCATGTGGTGGAGGTGGCAGTGACGGTAACCTTTATGATTACCCACCTGATAAGCAGGAGAAGGCGACGCAGACGGTGCTGGAGCAGGCCGAGGTGTTATCCGCTGGATGGGCTGTGAAGTGATCTATCACCTGTATATCCCACTCATCCTATTTATCCACCAGTCGTAACAACTCTACCCCCTCTTCCACCATATCACCCGCCCGGTAGTGTAGTCCCTGCACCGTACCGTCGCGGGGCGCAACAATGGTGTGTTCTATCTTCATGGCTTCCAGTACCAGCAGGGTGGCGCCTTGCTTGACCTGTTGCCCTTCGCTCACCATGACTTCGATGATGGTGCCGGGCATGGGGGAGATGAGGTTGCCGGTGGCTTCCTCTTCGGTGGCATGGCCGTTGTCCGTTACCTGCTGCAGGCGGCAGGTAACGGCGGCGGCGAAGATGATCAGTTGTTCATGATCTTCGACCACGTGGGCCTGCCGCTGTGTCCCGCCCAGGGTGGCTACCAGCGCGCCGTGCGCGTCCAGATTGCCGGAGGCGGGCAGGGTCCGCTCCCCTGCGTGGATGAGGTACGCGTGTCCCGACTGTTCCTGCTTGTCGTCGGCAACAGTGATCCTCACCTGATGCTCTGTCAAACCGTCGTGGAACGTGAAGCAGTCTGCTTCGACCAGGTTGGGGCGCCAACCGTCCGTTGCCCACCAGGGAGAAGCCGGGTCGCTCGATAATAACGCCTCCCGATGGGTGTGGGCGGCGCGTTGCAACACCCGGTACAGTGCGGCCAGTCCCAGGATATCGGGGCTGGCCGGGGTCTTGTCCGGAATCAGGTCGGTCAGGTGGTGATCTATGAAACCGGTGTCGAAATTCGCCGTGTGGAACTTTTCATGGACGATGATCGAGGTGAGAAAGTCGATATTGGTAGTCACACCGGCCACCCGGGTACCGCTTAATGCTTCCAGCATACGGCGCAGACACTCCTTGCGATCACTGCCATGGACTATGAGTTTCGCGATCAGCGGATCATAATGCACGGAGATGGTGTCACCTTCCCGCACGCCGGTATCCACCCGTACCTGTGGCGTTTCGGTGGGGAAGCGCAGGTAGCTCAGGCTGCCGGTTGCGGGCAGGAAACCCTGTTCCGGGTCTTCCGCGTAGATACGCGCTTCCAGGGCGTGGCCGTTGAGCGCAAGCGCTTCCTGGTGCGCCGGGAGTGATTCGCCCGCGGCGACCCGCAGTTGCCATTCGACCAGATCATGGCCGGTGATGAATTCGGTTACCGGGTGCTCGACCTGCAGGCGGGTGTTCATTTCCATGAAATAGAACCTGCCGCCGGTGTCGACGATGAATTCGACCGTGCCGGCCCCGGTGTAATCGATGGCCCGGGCTGCGCTGATTGCGGCGGCGCCCATTGCGCTGCGCGTTGCCTCCGTCATGCCGGGCGCCGGGGCTTCTTCCAGTACCTTTTGATGGCGCCGCTGGATCGAGCAGTCCCGTTCAAACAGGTGCAACGCATTGCCTTGGTTGTCGCAGAAGATCTGTAGCTCAATGTGCCGGGGTTGTTCCAGATATTTTTCCAGCAGCATCTTCTCGTCATTAAACGCGCCCAAGGCCTCCCGCTTTGCCGAACGCAGCGCTTCGCTGAATTCTGCCGCGCTGTTCACTACCCGCATGCCCCTGCCGCCGCCGCCCGCCGATGCCTTGAGCATGACCGGAAAACCGATTTTTTCCGCCTCGCCCAGGAGGAACGCTTGCTCCTGGTTGTCGCCGTGGTAGCCGGGGACAAGGGGGATGCCGGCCTGCTGCATGATGGTTTTGGCTGCGCTTTTTGAGCCCATGGACTCGATTGCCCGGGGCGATGGGCCGATGAAGGTGATACCGGCGCCCCCGCAGGCTGCGGCAAAACCGGCATTCTCGGAGAGGAAACCGTAGCCTGGATGGATCGCCTGCGCGCCGGTGCGCTCAGCCGCGCTGATCAGTTTTTGCGCGGCCAGGTAACTGTCCCGGGCCGGCGCCGGCCCGATGGCGACGGCTTCATCCGCCAGACTCACATGGCGCGCATTGGCATCCGCCTCGGAATACACCGCGACCGTTCCAACACCCAACCTTCTTGCGGTATGGATAATGCGGCAGGCGATTTCGCCACGGTTGGCGATCAATAATTTATTAAACAATGGTCACTTCAACCACGCCGGCTTACGCTTTTCCAGAAACGCGGACAAGCCCTCCTTGCCCTGCCCGGAGGCGCGTATGTCGGCGATGCTCTCACTGGTCTGTTGCAGGAGTGCCGGGGTGATCGGCCTGCCGGCGATGTCGAAGACCAGTTGCTTGGCCGCCCGTACCGCCTCATGACTGTTGGCAAGGATTAAATCGATGGTTTTTTCCACAGCCTCATCCAGCGCGGCTGCCGCCATGACCTCGGACACCAGGCCGAGTTCCCGGGCCCGTTCAGCATCAAAGCGTTCTGCCGTCTGGAAATAACGGCGCGCCTGTTTCTGCCCGATTGCGCGTAGCGCGTAGGGGCTGATGGTGGCCGGGATCAGGCCGAGTTTTACCTCGCTGAAGGCGAACACGGCATTGTCTGCCGCCAGGGCCATGTCACAGCACGCCACCAGGCCGCAGCCTCCGCCCATGGCCGCGCCCTGGACCCTGGCGATGGTGGGTACGGGCAGGAAATTAAGCCGGTAAAGCAATTCCGCCAGGGCATTGGCGTCCCGGACGTTCTCCGCGCGCGTATAAGCAGCCATACGTTTCATCCAGTCCAGGTCCGCGCCGGCGGAGAAGTTTTTACCGTTGGCGCGCAGGATCATCGCCTTGCAATCCTGGTCCTGCCGGATTTCCTCCAGGGCATCACTCAATTCCGCGATAAAGTCCTCATTGAAGGCATTGTGTTTGTCGGGGCGGTTCAGGCTGATGGTGGTTACGCCCCGCTCGTCCCGGTTGCGGGTAATGTAGCTGTATGCCATGTCTGCCTACATACGGAACAAACCGAACCGGGTGTCTTCCAGTGGTGCGTTCAGGGCTGCGGAGATGCCCAGGCCCAGCACGCGGCGGGTGTCCCGGGGCGCAATGATGCCGTCATCCCACAGGCGCGCGCTGGCGTAATACGGATGCCCCTGGGTTTCGTATTGTTGCCGGATTTCCTGCTTGAAGGATTCCTGCTCCGCCTCCGGCCAGTCGCCTTGCAGGTTGTCCAGCTTCACCTGCGCCAGCACATTGGCCGCCTGCTCGCCGCCCATGACTGAAATCCTGGCATTCGGCCAGCTCCACAGGAAACGCGGGCTGTAAGCGCGCCCGCACATGCCGTAGTTGCCGGCGCCGAAACTGCCGCCGATGATGACGGTGAACTTGGGCACCGAGGTGGTGGCGACGGCCGTTACCATCTTGGCGCCATCCTTGGCGATGCCTCCGGCCTCATACTTCTGTCCCACCATGAAGCCGGTGATGTTCTGCAGAAATACCAGGGGAATCTTTCTCTGGCTGCATAATTCGATAAAATGTGCGCCCTTCAGGGCTGCTTCGGAGAACAGGATGCCGTTGTTGGCGATAATGCCCACCGGGTAGCCGTAGATATGGGCAAACCCGCACACCAGGGTCGTGCCGTACAAAGCCTTGAACTCGGCAAACTCGCTGCCGTCCACAATACGGGCAATGACTTCCCGCACCTCAAACGGCTTGCGCGTGTCCGGCGGGATCACGCCGCTGAGCTCTTCGATATCGTAGCGCGGTTCCGTCACCTCGCGGGTCTCCGGCATGGAGCGTTTCGGCATATTGAAATGGCTGACGGATTGCCTGGCCAGTTCCAGGGCATGGTGGTCGTTCAGCGCGTAATGGTCGGTAACGCCCGACTGGCGTGCATGCACGTCCGCGCCGCCGAGTTCCTCCGCACTGACCACTTCACCGGTGGCCGCCTTGACCAGGGGCGGACCGCCGAGGAATATGGTGCCCTGGTTTTTGACGATGATGCTCTCATCGGACATGGCCGGTACGTAGGCGCCCCCGGCGGTACAGGAACCCATGACCACGGCAAGCTGGGGGATGCCCCGGGCTGAGAGGTTGGCCTGGTTGTAAAAAATGCGCCCGAAATGGTCGCGGTCCGGGAACACCTCATCCTGTTTCGGCAGGAACGCCCCGCCGGAGTCTACCAGGTAGATACAGGGCAGGTGGTTCATGCCGGCAATTTCCTGCGCGCGCAGGTGTTTTTTCACCGTCAGCGGGTAATACGTGCCGCCCTTGACGGTGGCGTCATTGGCGACGATGACACATTCACGCCCGGCCACGCGGCCGATGCCGGTGATGAGCCCCGCGGCCGGTACGGCATTGTCGTACATGCCCCAGGCGGCAAGCTGGGACAGTTCCAGGAAGCGCGAACCGGGGTCGCACAGGTGTTTTATGCGGTCGCGCGGGAGCAATTTGCCGCGGGACTGGTGTTTCTCCCTGGCCTTGTCATCCCCACCCCGTGCTATGGCGGCCACCTTGCCGTTCAGGTCATCAACCAGCGTGCGCATGGCGGTAGCGTTGGTCTTGAACTCTTCAAAATCGGGATTCAGCGCTGTTTTCAGAATAGACATATTATCCGCAGATGACGCAGATGAGCGCAGATAGATTTATATTGTTAAGAATCTTGTGCATGTCGGTTTGAGGATACATCCTTTCGGAAAGAAGACTCATGTCATCTGCGCTCATCTGCGTCATCTGCGGATAGTCATCAGGCAGTTTCCTCGAAAAGCTCGCGGCCTATTAGCATACGCCGGATCTCACTGGTGCCGGCGCCGATCTCATACAGTTTTGCATCGCGCAGCAGGCGGCCGGTGGGGAATTCGTTGATGTAGCCATTGCCGCCCAAGGCCTGTATGGCTTCCAGCGTCATCCAGGTGGCTTTTTCCGCGGCGTAGAGGATGGCGGCGGCGGCATCCTTGCGGGTGGTTTCCCCCCGGTCACAGGCCGCGGCGACCGCGTAGACGTAGGCGCGGCAAGCACTCATGGTGGTGTACATATCGGCGATCTTGCCCTGCATGAGTTGGAACCTGCCGATGGGCCGATCGAACTGCTTGCGTTCGTGAATATAAGGCATGACCACGTCCATGCAGGCCTGCATGATCCCGATGGGGCCGCCGGCAAGCACGGCTCGCTCGTAATCCAGCCCACTCATCAGCACCTTGACACCCTCGTTGACCCCACCCAATACGTTTTCCTGCGGCACTTCACAGTCCTCGAACACCAGTTCGCAGGTATTGGAGCCGCGCATCCCCAGCTTATCCAGTTTCTGCGCGGTGGAGAAGCCCTTGAAACCCTGCTCTATGATAAACGCGGTAATGCCCTGCGGCCCTGCCTCGGGATCAGTCTTGGCGTAAACCACCAGGACCTGCGCATCCGGCCCGTTGGTGATCCACATCTTGCTGCCGTTAAGCACGTAG
The DNA here is from genome assembly GCA_965116585.1 of Gammaproteobacteria bacterium. Lineage (GTDB taxonomy): Bacteria > Pseudomonadota > Gammaproteobacteria > Eutrophobiales > Eutrophobiaceae > JAAXHV01. The sequence goes on from OZ220714.1 coordinate 1,743,566, forward strand.
CTATCGCCCTTCTTGTCCGCCCGCAGGCGCATGCTCACCACGTCGGAACCGGCGCCGGTCTCGGACATGGCCAGCGCGCCGGGGTGTTCGCCGCTGATCAAACCGGGCAGGTACTGGCGCTTCTGCCGTTCGTTGCCGTTACGCCGTATCTGGTTGACGCACAGGTTGGAATGGGCGCCGTAGGAAAGGCCCACGGACGCGGACGCCCGGCTGATCTCTTCCATGGCAATAACGTGTTCCAGGTAGCCCATGGCTGCGCCGCCGTACTCCTCTTCGACGGTGATGCCGAGCAAACCCATCTCACCCAGCTTGCGCCACAGTGGCGCGGGAAATTCGTTGGACTGGTCTATCTCATCAGCCAACGGCGCGATTTCCGTTTGCGCAAAATCATGCACGGACTCGCGCAGCATGTCCGCGGTCTCGCCCAGGTTGAAGTTCACTTTTTCAGCCTCGCCATAATTGCTTCTATAGTGTTTGCAGCTTCCCTTGAAGACGGAGAGATTTCAATTAGCGCACGAAATATCTTCTGGCAAATCTGCTTCTCTGTGGTAGTGACTCCGGGTAACGCATCCTGACTTAAGGTATCACTTAATTCAAGCAGTCTTGCCATCAACGTTTCAAGCACGCCAACCTCATTCTTTTTTTCAGATCGCTTTTCTAGGCTTGCCTTCAGTGTCACTATATCTTCCAGTTTTTTATTGATTAACCATTCTGCTGTTTCTCTGGCAAGGTAAGAGGACTCCACCAACTCACAACTTGCATCCATGTCCTGCAGAAACGACCGGAATTTTTGCTTTCTGTTGCGTTCTGCTGACGCGGCGCGACAACGTTTTTCTATCTTGCGTGTGATGGCGCCAAGCTGATTTTCCAAGTTGCGGGTATGCGGCCCAGGTTCAAAATAATCTCGCTTCCCGTTGGGAACAATACGTGCGTCAAGAACGTGAATTTCCGCCACGCACCAGCGATTAAAGCGGTTCTCCACAAAAAGGTGGTCAAACAGAGTCTCATCGCCAATCTGGATATTGCCGATGCGGGCTCGAATGCCTCTGATGCCGGTCTTTTTGGACAACGCACCAGGATAAGAAGAGTGCGCGATCCAACCGATGGCGGCAATCCGGTCTGTTTCTATAGCCGGTATGGAGATACTTTCAACCTCCGTAAACTCGAACTGTTCCGGCAATGCTCCATTTTTGCCATGGGGCCTTACTATCGACGTTTCCTCCCCGTTCAGGTGAATGTTCAGTTCCAGAGGGGGCTGCTCTTTCGCAAAGAACTTGTTGATATCACCAGCGTATTGAAAATCCGGGGCAAACGGAACCGGACAGACTTCTCCAATGTAATCGCACACAACCTTTGCATTCAGGACCGACCCTGCTGCAAAACGGGCTATCCCGTCAATTTCTACCTGGAAAAATCGCGATGGCCACTCACCTTCTGGTATTGTCACAACACTGACACTTTCCGCAATGAGTTGTTCCACAGACAAGTTGGTTGTCACCTTTTTTCTCAAACCCGCGCCGTCCCAACGTACAGAAATAACGGGTTCGTCGGCCTGCTGACGGGTGCAGAAGGTGACCGAATCGCCGAAAGCCAATCCAGACAGTCTTCCTATGCCCCTGAATCCGCGGTCAACCCCGACACGTTTGGCACTGTTTGCAACAGGAGTCAACTCACGCAACGCTTGCGCTCGCGACAGCCCCAAGCCATTATCCCGTATGACTACGCGCCTACCGGCAGGGTCGACGTTGATTTCCACCTTGCCCGCATCCGGCGTGCCTGACGCGGCGATAGAGTCCGCCGCGTTTTGAATGTACTCACGGTAAATGCTCAGCGGTGTAGAATGTATGCCGGACGTAACTAGACTTAACAGACCGCTCCCTATCAACCTATCGGGCAAGAAGGCGTCTGAAGCGATCCGGATATCGTGTTCGAGCATCTCACAACCTGCTAAAGGCCGACGCTTTGCTTCCTTGGCACTGACGTATTGTGTCCGGCTGTTGAACTCTGTCCGGACTCTTCCTGTTCATACAATCCGGCATCTTCCACCATCTCCTCCTTGTCCGGCAATACAGGGTCCGGGTTGATACGGGGAAACAGTGACAGGACTCGTTCCGCATCAATTACAGCAGTGTTTTTGGTGCCCAAAACGTGGTAGGCGATGACCTTGCGCACGAGCGCATCCGCACCGCGTGAACCAGCAATGCGCCCGTAGTATCTGGAACGTTCCTTTTCGCTGCCTGCCGGCTCTGCGAGATGAGCCAGTAATTCCTCTTCCTGGCTTTTCGATAATCGCTTGCGCGAGGCTTCATATTCGTCTTTCATAGGCTTACCATCACCGTATTCAAAATGATCCCGATGGAATATCATGCCTAGCGGATAGCTTAACAGTCGCATGAATTCCTCATTATTTTCACCAAACGCGCGTCTGAAAAAGGCAGGGTTTCCACTTACAACCCCTTTAGTGGCTTGCAGAATAATCTGGAATGTGCGTAGATAGTAACGGTTCCAACGTTGCCCAACGTGCGACCTATCTTTCAACGTTACCGGCTGGTAACGCATTGGAAAAGACCAGATACGAATGCCTAGTTCATCATTGAGCCTTATGTTCAATGCCAGCCGTTCGTACAAATCCTGCGGGGTGTCCATGAAATTGTAGAGCATATAATTCGACAAAGAGGTAATCCCGTTGTCTGCCGCCATGCGCACCGAAGTTTCATATACCTTGCGTACGCCGATGTGGTCGAATGCAATACGCAAGGGGCTGATGCAGATAGTGGCCATTTCCCTGAGATACATTGGCGACTTTGCCAGAATGCGGGCGTCCACCCCCTGGTTGAAATCCACTCGGCGTTTTACCGTCTTTCCATCGCGCGTCAATGTGGCGCCCGGAGTGAAACCCAGCCCCCTGATTTCAGCAATGATCTCCCGATAGCGGCTGGATGCGGTAACATTGTTGTCCATCAAAATCAGATCTTTCTTCTCGCCGTGCTGGTCAGCAATGCCTTGCACCAGACTCGCCAGCGATGGCATTTCCCTCTGTGTACCTTCCAGTTTAGGCACGCCGCAAAAATGACATTTGCGTATACAGCCCCTGGACGCATAGCCAAAATAAGCATCGTGCACAGGGTAGGTGTAGTCGATATGTTCAAGGATACTGTAATCCGGCGTTCGTTCTTCAATGGGGACGCCACTTATATCATCTGTGCCAAAATCACCATCGGCGGCGGACAGGGATAAAGATTGTGCAGGTGGACCGTCCAGCAAGCCCGCGATAAAGCGCACACCCGCCCAGCGCGGTTCGTTGATAAACTCCTGCAGCATAAGGGAGGCAGCTATACCCCCTACAAACACGCGCTCCGACTGATTACCAGCGGCTTGTATGGCAAAATCAATGGCTTGCGCGGTGCGTTTCCATTCAAAACTGAACAGCGTGGTCACGTAAACCCGGTCCCACACCTCAAGCAATGCCGCTCTGTCATCGCCTTTGACCAACCTGACGAAATCGCCGCGCTCACGGTGATACGCCGCCAGCTTCATCAGGCCGAGGGGCGGATATTTATTGCGGTAGCCGGGTTCTACCAAGAGGATTCTGAAGTGGGTCATTGGCTTATTTGTTCAATCATCTTCTCTATTCTTTCGACTGCTCGTTTCAGTTTGCGAGTATCCTGTTTTATCGCGTTTAGTGTGTTCTGGTCTGATTTTTCCAGTTCTTTTTTTTCAATGGCCTCAATAGCGTTGAGTGCGCGTCTTACCCGTTGTTGCGCCTTACTGGTTTTTGCTTCCTGATAGGCATCATCAAAAGTCAAGTCATCTTCGATATATTTTTTCAGTATCCTGGGTTTATCTATGATCGCTGGTAGTTTGTTTCTCAGGTCCAATGCCGTGAAATCATTTTCTTCATTATCCGGGCCTGCGTTCTTGACCCTGTCCAAAAGCAGATTCTTCAAATCTTCATTCTTTTCGGTTTCCTGCAAAATTTTCCGTGTTGTCGCCATAACCTCGTAATAGCTGAAGTGGTTTCTATCGTTATCCCCATTACTCTTCATCAGGTCAATTACATCAATGCCTTTACGAATAGTTGTCTCAGTTTCACCGAACAACTCGGCAATGCGTTTCACTTTCCAGCCCCTCTCTTTTCTTACGTAAGCAAGATTGGCTTTTTCATACGCAGACCATTGTGTTTTCCCTTTTACGTGAATTTGGTTAAGAAATGCAAATTGTTGTTCTTCTGTCAGGCTGCTGACTATATCGCATTGGATAATTTCCCAGTCTTCCCCAGGATGTTTTTTGTGGAGTTTACGATATACCGCGAGCCGAGAGTTGCCTTCGATAACTTCCATAGTATCGAGGCGAACCAATATTGCTTCCAAGAGCCCTCCGTGTCTTTTTATCTCAGGCTCCAGATTTTTGACGCTGGGCTCCTCCAGAAGTTTTTCATATATGAGATCTTGCTGTTTTTCTACCGGCAATTCGTTAAATCCGGGTATTCCATGAGTGCAGGCGTAAACTCTTGGGTTATCGGGTAGGAATCTCAGTTTATGAAGTTCCAGAAAATCAGAAGAAACCTCTATGTCATTCCCCATTATCTTAATAGAGCGAGTCATGTGATTTTTGTCCTCTGAAAGTCTCGTTTGTATTTCGTGGGCGCCAGAATACGTTTCAGTTCGCCAGACAGGTCAGTGTTAAACGTCAGGGCAAATTCGGCGCGGGATATGTCCCCCTGTGCTAACTGCGCCGCCTGGTGTTTTGCATTCAACAACGTATCCACCCATTCGTCAATGGTGTTGCTCGCCGCAAGGTTGTGCACGAAACAGTCATCAGTCTGGGAAATCCGGTGAATGCGATCCTGGGCTTGCAGGTAATCGTCAAGGCTGAAACTGCGGTCAAAAAAAACCGCGTGATTGGCAACTGTCAGTGTCAAGCCTTCTTTTGCTGCACCGGGCGTAGCGATCAATATTCGATATTCGCTGTCTGTCTTGAATTTCCTGATTGCTTCGTTGCGTTCTACAATCGTCATGCTGCCGTGCAATTTTTGTGGACTGTAATGTTGCAGCTTGCCACTCAGCCACTCCACATTGGCTATAAAACTGGTCCATACTATAGCCTTGCTTGACGATAGAACGTCTATTTCCTGAAATAACTCGAGCAGTTTCGTATATTTCCCGGGACTGCTTTTGTATGTTTTGTCCACCAGCGCGGGATTTGACGCACACTGCACCAAACGAAGAAGTTGTTTCAGGATACTTTCCGCTTCGTCAATAATCACTTCTCCATCAATCACAAATTCGTGCGCAAGAGTATCTCTGTATGCCTCATAAATGGCGGCCTGCCCGGGCTCCATTTCGACAGGATGTGTCAAGATCGTTTTGTCGGGCAGTTCCAGTCCTGCCGTCTTTTTTGTCTCGCGTATGGAGAACGGCTTTAATTTCTCCAGAATACCGGAGAGACGGCCAGCGTACTCATGTCCGGCATATTGTGTTTTCGGCAGATCAAAATCATTTTCAAATTCGGCGAAGGAACCACCCAGCGCTTTTCCATTATCAAGAAACCTGATCTGTGACCAAATGTCGTAGGGGCGATTAGCAACGGGCGTGCCGGTCATAATAACGCGACGCGTAAAACCATCTGCAATAGTGAGAAAGTCCTTTGTAATCCTAGCTTCCGGATTCTTTATTTTTTGGCTTTCGTCTAGAATGGCGCCAGCCCGGCAGGTATCAAGGAACAGCCGTAACAATTCAAAATTCGCCGACACCAGTTCATAGTTCATAATGTAGATCAATATGGGGGAGTTTAACGCTATGCTGTTTTCACGTCGATTACCAGATAAAATCTTTGGAGTTATGTACGAATGAGCGACTACTTCTTCGAACCAGTTTTGCACCAGTATTTTCTTGGTTATAACAAACACCGTATCGATAACATCTGCCTCCAGCCAGTGCAACAATAAATCAATCGCTATCTTGGTTTTTCCTAATCCTTGTTCGTGAAATATCGCGGCGTAGGAGAGTGATTTAACTGCCCTTACAGCATCAATCTGATACGGGTAGGCATCCAGTTTAGGGGTTAACTTCGGGGGCTTTCTCAGGTTAAAAGCCACTGTACTCCGCCTTGAGAGTCAAGCAACCATAAATCACAGGTGTCAAACACTTCCAGCTTCGTGTTCTTGACTTGTAATTCCATACGCATAAACCGGAGCAGGGTTTTGGCGCGGGTTGCGCCAACGCCTGTTACAACGAGAACAAAACAACCATGTTTTTGCTTTTCCAGATAGCTGATAAATGAGGTCAATTGCACACGGGTATGCGGAGTGTCGATGTCATTATCTGTTTTAGCCTCTGCGATTACAAGCAAACCTTTATGATCTTGCCGAGCATATACATCCGGCCTGTAACCATCAATGAGTGGCGGCAGTTCGTCGCCCGGAAACTGTTGCAAGTCAGCGTCGAGGTTGATGCCCGGGTAGCGTTGCGCAAGTTTCTCGACTATTGACTGAACCAGATCCCTGTGTACATCACTTTGAGACATTGCTTAACAGATATTGCAACTGTTCTTCCAGATCTTCAAGCGCTCGCACTTGTTCTTTGGCATCATCGCGTTCTCTATCCATGAGGTGACGCAATTCGGAGAGAGGCATGTCGGCTATACGGCGCGCCAATGCCTCTGTCAACTGGTAAATCGACGCGCTTCGTAGCGTTACCTTGCCCGACGTTTCTCCCTTTTGTTTATCTGCCTTGTTGTCACATATTTTGATCGCGTCCTCTATTGAACGAGGCCCACCTTCAAGGAACTTTTCCTTTGCTTCTTCGTCGCGTAAAACTTTGGGTAAATCTCGCACATCGCGCAGGCTGTATATTTTGCCGTCCCGAATCCATCCGCCAAAGTCCTCCATCTCAAGCCCGGCCTCAAAAATGGCTTCCTTGATGCCCGGTTTTTGTAATTCGACGAAACCGCTGAAACGATCAATGTGGAACGCGGTGTCGTCAACCAAATCCCGGTAATATTCGTTCATGTCATGGTATGCTTCAATTCTACGCTCGATGTCCTTTCTGTTGCCTCCGCAGAGGGCGATCATCTGATCGTAGTCCATAAATTTCTGGTTGCGTAAATAATGCAGATACCTCGCTTTTTCGTAGGCAGGCCATTCTCTGGCGCCAACAAGATGTGCTGAAACGCGAATTGCCTCTATCTCTTCTTGTCTCGCGTCATCAAGTACTATTGCGTTGATCTCAGACCAGTTGCCGGATGTCCCTTCCTTAAGCAACTCCTTATAGATCGCAAGCCGGGTGTTCCCGTCTATGCAAACCATTCTGTTTCCATCGTGGTTGACGGTAATCGGCACCGTGATTCCGCCGTTTGCCCGAATTGAACCCCTGAGGCGGTTATAAGATGAGGCACCATTGGATTCTTCTGTGGCAGAACGCAAAGCAAAGTGGATGCGTTCCGCGTTCAGCCCGTCACCATATTTTTCGAGGGCTTTTTTAATTCTGGGGTTGTCCGTGTCGAAATCTATGGTTTCGACTTTCAGCATTTCAAACTTCTCTGTCATCGTCTATCACCTGACGTTAATGTAACCTCTTCCTGTATTTTGTCAGAATCAACAAATGCGTTGACTGACAAGCGTAACCATGCCGGTCAGTATGTCTTTATGACCAACTGATTGCAAGGAGAAAAGCAGGCGATTACGTCGATTTAGTTGGGGCCAGTTGCCATAGGGCATACCGCCCACACGGTGAGGATATGTCAACATATCCCCGGAAACTGATTAGCTAATCCTTTTCTGTAGCGACGCCCAGAATTATAGCAGTGGTGCAATGATAGATGGTGCTGTCTTCCATGCCCACGCACCAGTTGATGTCATTGTTGGAAAAGGCGCGGTAGGGGGGGGTGTCGTTCTCGTTGTTGTTGCACAGGCAGCGGCTGCAGGACGTCTTGCCGCAGCAGTCGTTGTAGGAAATGATGTAGTTCAGGTTGTCTGCCGGGTTTTTGCAGGTGCCGATCCAGGTCATGGGGTTCATGCCGGTGCCCGGCGGGCAGGACGTATGGGTACCGCCGCAGCAACTGCACAGGAAGCCGTCGATGGCGCAGTAGCGCCAGTAATCGCAGGAAGCCGGATCGCCCGGGTCGGCGTCCGGGTTAGCGCTGGTTTGCGGCGCCACCCCGTGATAGCCGCTGCCGCCACCGGTGTCCGCGGCCCTGGCCACCGGTAGCAACGGCACTGCCGCGCCGCCGGCCAGGGTCAGCCCTATCTTTTTCAGCAAGTGCCGGCGCGAGGTGTTGTTTGCGACCTGCCGGGAAATCTTTTCGGTGATTTTATCAAGCCAGTACATGGGGTCAGTCACCTCGACGCATGCAGAATAAACGGTGTCTCAAAGGCGCGGCCGCCGATGAAGCGCAGCCACTCCCCGGTGTCTGCGGCGTACACGTCCAGGTCCATGTCGCCATTGACCACGGCCAGGTAGGGTTCATCACCCTGGGTCACTTCTATGGACACGCCCCATTGTTTCAGGACGATGCGGGCCAGCCGTTGCCTGCTCTGTACGTTAAAGACCCACACTTCGCTGCCGCCACCCTTGTGCGAACCGTTGTTCCCGTCAGGATGCATGAGCATGAACAGCCGCCCGCTGGCCTCATGGGCCGTGGCAACCTGCCAGCCGCCGGGGCGCCAGTTTTCCTGCCGGTCCTGTTCCTGCAGCAGTGACCAAGCATCCGGCATCACGGGGTCGGCCGCGTTCATGTCCACCGGATGCACCATGCTCTTGAAGGAGGGGAAATAATAGACCCCGCCGATCAGGGCCGGCTTGGCAAAGATGGGATCGGTATCGGCGTCAAAAAACGCTTCGGTGCGCACCTGCTGTGTCAGCTTGCCGGCTGCATCCAGGTGCGTGACCAGCATGGTGTTGTCATTGCACAGGCTGGTGAAGCTGCGCTGTTGCGACGGATAGATCATGGCGCAACCGCCCAGGGAAATTTCTTCCAGGAATTCCCGCTGTTCGATATCGATCACGCTCACTGAGGTGGCCGGGGTAAAGTTGTACACCAGCAGGAACTTCTCATTGTCCAGGGATTGCAAGGTATGCTTGTGGGTGACGATCATGCCGCGCTTGGCGCCGGGCAGGACCACCTCGCCGATGGGGGCAAGATTGACCTTGTCATAGATGGTGAGCAGGTCGATGCGCTCTCCACGCAGGCGCCGGGAGTACAGCGATTCGGCTACATACAACTCCGGGCGGGTGGTCGCGGCAAGAAACGACGGGAAGTGGGAGGACGGCACGGAACCCTTGTAGTGACGGTTCTCCGCCGCCACGTCCACCAGCACCACCTTGGCGTCACTCAGTGAGAAAAAATTGGTGTCGTGGGCATACAGCCAGGTGTCCGGATAGCTTGCCGGCAGCGTCTCCACCTGCGGAATCGTCTCCACCGGCAACTCCGCCAGTGATGCTGTGCAAGCGAAGCCCAACAGCAGGCCAAGTATGGCGCGTTTCATTGTTGTCTCCACATTTCCGGAGAGACCCGGACCAGCATCCCCCATGATAACCTGGTACTAGAAATTATAACTCACACTGCCGCCTACCCAGCGCGGCCGGCCGTAGTATTCCTCAATCCACCCCAGCAGCGCGGCAATGTCGAACGACTGCACCACGTAGTTCTCGTCGGTGACATTCTCAGCAAACACGGCAACCTCCCATTGCGCATCCGCGCTCGTCCAGGACAGGCGGGTATTGGCTATATGATAGCCGTTTTCGGTCACCGCGTCAGCCCGCGTTACCGCATGATAATGTTTGGAGCGGTAATGGATATCGCCCTGAAGCGCCATGCTGCCGTTCATGACCGGCCATTCATAGCGGATCAAGCCGTTCAGGTTCCATTCCGGCGACTGGATGGACGTGGTTTTGGTGCCGTCTGCCAACGTAACCTCCATATCGTTGTACGATGCCCCAAAAGCCAGGTCAAGACCATCTGCGGGGGAGACAAACAATTCGGCTTCAAACCCGATGCTTTCCGCGTCCGGGGCGCTGACCACGTTGGTGGCAAGACCAACGATGGTGAATGCCTGGAAATCCTTGTAATCGTTGTAGTAGGCAGACACATTCAGGCGCGCCAGGCCGTCCATCAGGGAGGACTTGAAACCGAGTTCAAAGGCATTCAGTTCTTCCTCATTGAAACCGAACTGCGCATCGTACTCGGGCGTGCCGAAGTCCGCCACCAGGTATGATTCAAGCGGTGCGTTGAAACCACCACCTTTCACGCCGCGGTTCCAACTGGCATAAGCCAGCAGGTCATCATTGGGTTGCCAGTCGATCTCGACCTTGGCAGACCACAGCCCCTCGTTGTACTCACCGTTGAATTCACCGAGATTGGCAAGGATATTGGGATTGCCGTTACGTTCCACGCTGCCGTCGTTCAAAAACGCGACAAAGTTGTTGGTGTAGCTGTAATCAACCTTCTCATCTATCCAGCGAAACCCGCCGATCACGGTAAACTGCTCGCTGAGCTGGTATTCAAGCTGTCCGAACAACGACCAGGAATCCTTTTCCTGGTTATACGGACTGTCAAGGCCGGTGTAGTTGCCCATGCCGTCCGTGCCTGAGGCGCCGGACGGGTCAACGCCAAGCAACGGAATTTCCGCCCCGTTGGCATCGGCAATTTCAATGTTCAGGTAATAAAATCCCGCCACCCAGCGCAAGGCATCCGTTTCTCCGTTCACCCGGATCTCGTTTGACCACTGTTCGGCATCGGTACTGAGAAAGAAGTTGAAGTCGGCGAACGGGCTGGCGTCGGAATCCTCGATATAGTCACGCTCGACACTCTGGCGATCCATGATGACAGTCACTAGCTGGTCGCCTACATTCCACTTGAGGGTGCCGGTAAATCCGGACGTTTCCAGGTCATTGTGGCCGAGTTTGTCCCAGTCACCGGCAAAATTGTCGCCGTCGTCGTCACAATAACCGTTGAAGTTGGTGAATTGCGCGCAGTTGTTCTCCTTAACGCCGTTACCCGCGGCATCAAGCGAACCGCTGACGTTCTCGAAGAAACCGGTGCGGATCTCCTGCAGCGAATAACGAGCGTTCAACAACAGGGAAAAATCCTCGCTGGGCTCAAACAGGAGTTGCATCCTGCCGGCGTAGTCATTCGCATTATTCAGGTCGTCACCGGGATCCAGGCGGTTTTCCACGTAGCCGCTGTTGTGATGGGTGGAGACCGACAGCCGCGCCGACAGACCCTCGGTCAATGCACCGGTCACGGCGCCCTGGAATTTCACCTGGTCGTACTCGCCCACGGTGACCTGGCCGTAACCGCCGAATTCCTGCTCGGGCTTGTTGGTGACAAAGTGCGCCAGACCACCGGTGGCGTTCCGGCCGTACAAGGTGCCCTGCGGCCCGCGCAGGATCTCCACCCGTTCCATGTCGAATAACATGAACCCGGCGCCGGACATCTGTGAGATATAGACCTCGTCCACGTACAGGGAGACCGGGCTTTCCTGGTTGGCAACGAAGTCACTGTTGGCCGCGCCGCGGATGGCCAGGGCGTAGTTGGCCTCACCGTTGGGCTGCACGGTGTGTACGCCGGGCGCCAGCGCGGTGATCTGCTGGGCGTTGGTGTAACCGAGTTGACGCATCTGCTCACCGGAAAAGGCGGTGATGGCAATGCCGACGTCCTGGATGTTCTGTTCACGCTTCTGCGCGGTAACGATGACTTCTTCCAGCACCTGGGCGTTGACCAGCCCGACGCTGGCGCTAACCAGCAGCAATAACAGGGTTCTCTTGATCATGGGACACCTCCTGATCTTCATATAATGCCTGTGTTACACAGAGATATTTCGGGGATACTAGGACAGCCGTCAAGGCAAGTCAAGATTTTTTTCAAAATAATTTCAAAATAGTGTAGAATCAACGGCGTTCCCTGCACAAACGCGGTACGACAAAATGTTGATACGCCAGCGCAAAGCTCTAAATCGTTCCGGAACTGCCACCCTTGAAAAAGGGATCTCCCGCCTGACCAGCATTCTGGACGCGGCCAGGGAGGTGTTCCTGGATGTCGGGTATGCCGGTTTTACCATGCGCAAGATCTCGGACCGGGCCGGTATGGCCATCGGCAACCTCAATTATTATTACCGAACCAAGCAAGACCTGTTGCAGGATTTGCTGGAGTACGTCATTAACGACTACCTGGTCGAATTCGAGCGGCGCCGGCTGATTGCCGGCGATTCCCCGGAACGGCAACTGCGGGCAGTGTTGAAGTTCTGGATTGATGACCTGAACACCCGGGAAACCACCATTTTCTTTCCCGAACTCTGGGCGCTGGCTAACCATGATCCCCGTGTTGCCGAACTGGTGGACGAGTTGTATGCCAAGGCCAGGGAGCCGTTAAACGAACTCATCCCGCAAATCAACCCGACCCTGACCAGGATGGAGGCGGAACGCATCGCCTTGTACATGTGCGCATCGATGGAGGGCCTGACGGTTTTCGTCGGCGAGGGCAAAGCCTGGGAGCCGCAGATTGAAGAGATAAAGCGGATTACCCTCAGGAATTTTATGGACCTGGTCAAGCATACGAAAGGCAAAAAAACCGCCGTTGAGAATAACCAGCAGGAATCGGCGCCGGAATAAGTAGTTGGACGTCACCGCGCCGGGCAAACGTTGCCGCGGCGCCTTCATTCGTAATTCCTAATTCCCCTATCTTGTGTCACACTACGCACAAATGAAACATGAGGCAGACAGGACATGAACGACTCAACCAAATACCTGCTACAGGAATCCGACATACCCACAAGCTGGTATAACATCGTCGCGGACTTGCCGGAAGCGCCGCCGCCGGTGTTGCACCCGGGCACCGGCCAACCCATCACGCCGGACGACCTCGCGCCCATCTTCCCGATGGCGGTGATCGAACAGGAAGTCAGCCGCGAACGTTACATCGACATCCCGGAACCGGTACGGGATATCCTCAAGCAGTGGCGTCCCTCGCCGCTGTACCGGGCGCGCCGCCTGGAACAGGCGCTGGATACGCCGGCGCGCATCTATTACAAGTACGAAGGCGTCAGCCCGGCCGGGTCGCATAAACCCAATACGGCCGTGCCCCAGGCGTTTTATTCAAAACAGGAAGGCGTGAAACGCATCACCACGGAAACCGGCGCCGGACAGTGGGGGTCGTCCCTGGCGCTGGCCGGCACATTTTTCGGCCTGGAGATTGAGGTGTACATGGTAAAGGTAAGTTTCAACCAGAAGCCTTACCGCCGCGCGTTCATGGAAAGCTTTGGCGCCACCTGTATCGCCAGCCCCAGTGATACCACGGCAGCGGGACGCGCAGTGCTGGCGGATAACCCGGACAGCACCGGCAGCCTGGGCATCGCTATCAGCGAGGCGGTGGAGCGGGCGGTACAGCGGGACGACACCCGCTACGCGCTGGGCAGCGTGCTGAACCATGTACTGTTGCACCAGACGGTGATCGGCCAGGAAACCATGAAACAACTGGACATGGCCGATGATTACCCGGATATCATCGTCGGTTGCACCGGCGGCGGCAGCAATTTTGCCGGTATCGCGTTTCCGTTCCTGGGCGAGCAACTGCGCGGCGGGCAGGACGTGCATATCATCGCCGTGGAACCCGCCAACTGCCCCACCCTGACCCGCGGCAGGTACACCTATGATTTCGGTGATACCGGGCATCTTACCCCGCTGGTGAAGATGCACACCCTGGGCTCGACGTTCGTACCGCCGGGATTCCACGCCGGCGGCCTGCGTTACCACGGTATGGGGCCGCTGGTCAGCCAGACCGCAGATCTGGGCCTGGTGCACCCGCGCTCTTATCCGCAGTTGGCCTGTTTTGAGGCCGGTTTGCAGTTTGCCAAAGCGGAAGGGATCATCCCGGCGCCGGAAGCCAACCACGCGGTGGTGGCGGCAATCGAGGAAGCCGTAAAATGCCGGGAAGAGGGCGTCAGCCGGTCGATCCTGTTCAACCTGTGCGGTCACGGCAATTTCGACATGCAGGCGTACATGGACTATTTCGCCGGCAAGCTGTACGACCAGGACTACCCCGAAGAAGAACTGGCCATGGCCCTGTCCGGTCTGCCGTCCGTCGCGGCCGCCGCCTGAGGTGAGTGGGCAACCGTCTGGCGCCGATCACTCTGCGGTAGGCTGCTCACAGATGGGCAAGGCCCTGGTACTCACTCCGGCGAGGGACCCAAGCGTTCTGTTCGCCAATTTTTCGTAAAAACGCATGACTATATGGCGATTTTCCGGTAAAATCGCTAACCATGTATACAAGATTACTGTCATATCCGACTCAATCCGTCTTTTTGTTCGGCCCGCGCGGCACCGGCAAATCCACTTGGCTACGCGCGCGTTTTCCGCAAGCGGCCTGTTACGACCTGCTTGATACGGGCGAAGCATTGCGACTCAACAAGGATCCCCAGGTGTTGTACCGGGAAACAGCCGCGTTGCCTGCCGGAAGCTGGGTCATCATTGATGAAGTGCAGAAAGCGCCGCAATTGTTGAATGAAGCCCATCGCCTCATTGAGACACATCAACTCCGTTTTGTCCTGTCCGGTTCCAGCGCCCGCAAGTTGCGGCGCGGCCACGACGTGAACCTGTTGGCCGGGCGGGCACTGACAACCACTTTGTTTCCCTTGGTATCTGCCGAACTGTCTTTTAATCTGGACCCGGACCGAATGCTGTTGTATGGCACTCTGCCGCTGGCGTTGACAAGTAACAATCCACAGGAATATCTACGCAGCTACGTTGAGACGTATCTCATCCAGGAAGTGCAGGCTGAAGCGCTGACCCGTAACATCGGCGCGTTTGCCCGCTTTCTTGAGATCGCGGCACGCCAGAATGCCCAGGTGACCAATTTTACCGGGATAGCCCGCGACGCCGGCATCAGCCGCCAGACTGTCCAAAATCACTTTGAAATACTGACCGACACCCTGTTAGGCTACTGGCTGCCCGCCTGGAAACTGAAGGCCGCGACGAAACAGGTACAACAGAGCAAATTCTATTTCTTCGATTGCGGCGTAGCCCGAGCCTTGACCGGCAGGCTTCCCTACCAGCCCACCAGTGAGGAATTGGGGCCATTGCTGGAAACCTTCATCCTGAACGAGCTGCGCGCCTGCCTGAGTTACACCGGCCAGCATTACCCGCTGTATTTCTGGCGCAACTACGACGGTACGGAAGTGGACGTGTTATGTGAGACCACGGAAGGTTTTGTTGCCATTGAGATCAAGGCATCACCACGCTGGGACAAACGCTTCAACCGCGGCCTGAACCGGGTGACACAAGCCCTGGGCAAGAGCAAAACGACTTGCTATGGCATTTACCTGGGCAACCGCCCAGCGCTCTGGGATGACATTCACATCCTGCCCGTGCTGGATTTTCTCAAGTCGCTTTGGGGTGGGGAGATTCTTAAATAACTAGTGAACCGGAATCAGTGTTCACGGTCGCCGGAATATACAGCATGGCACTCTTACAGCCCCGGTTTTCCTGGTAAAAAGGGGCGTTTAAGGGAGGACAACAGGCAGAATTGACGTATAAACTCAACGAAAACAATTGTGGGATGGTCCGACCCCATCTCTACTTGTTCTCTACACGGTCATACATCATAATCCCTGATTGAAAAATACTTGAAACTGTGAACACCAGATGAACAACCAACTCAGCTTCGTCAGCGGCGTGGGTGGCAAGCCGCTGATCTACCAGACCATCGGCAATGCTCTGGTGGAAGCGGCACAGCGGTTTGCGCAGCGGGAGGCGTTGGTGGTACGCCACCAGGGGATACGCTGGACTTACGCGGAGTTGTTGCAGCGGGCGGATGATCTTGCCTGCGGGCTGATCGCGCTGGGTTTTGAACCGGGCGACCGGGTCGGTATCTGGGCGCCCAACTGTGCCGAGTGGACGCTTACCCAGTTTGCCACGGCACGGGCCGGGTTGATCCTGGTGAATATCAACCCGGCGTATCGCACCCATGAGCTCGACTATGCGCTGAACAAGGTGGGCTGCAAGGGGCTGGTCACGGCGGCTACGTTCAAGAGCAGCGATTATCTTGCCATGCTGGCGCAACTGGCGCCGGAACTGGCCACGGCCGAACCGGGGCGCCTGTCCGCCCAAAGACTGCCGCAACTGCGCAGCGTCATGCGCCTGGGAGATGAGGAAACGCCCGGCTGTTACAACTTCGCGGCCGTGGCTGCTGCCGGCGGCGCGGCTGAACGGCAGCGGCTGCAGGAGTTATCCGCCGTGCTGCAACCCGACGACCCGATCAACATACAGTTCACCAGCGGCACCACCGGCTCGCCCAAGGGCGCGACCCTGACCCATTTCAATATTCTCAACAACGGCTATTTTACCGGGCAGGCCATGAAGTTCACGGAACAGGACCGGCTCTGTATCCCGGTGCCGTTCTACCACTGCTTCGGTATGGTGATGGGCAACCTCAACTGTACCGTCCACGGGGCCACCATGGTGATACCCAACGACGGTTTCGACCCAGCCCTGACCCTGGCCGCGGTCAGTGAGGAACGCTGCACCGCCCTGTACGGCGTGCCCACCATGTTCATCGCCGAACTGGACCTGCCGGATTTCGATGCTTATGACCTGTCCAGCCTGCGCACCGGCATCATGGCCGGGTCGTCCTGCCCCATTGAGGTGATGAAACGGGTCGTGGCCGAGATGAATATGAGTGAGATCACCATCGCCTACGGCATGACGGAAACCAGCCCGGTCAGTTTCCAGAGCAGCACCGATGATCCGTTGCCGCGGCGGGTGTCCACCGTGGGGCGTATCCACCCCCACGTGCAGGTGAAGATCATCGATGCCGAGGGGCGCGCCGTCCCCCGGGGCGAGAAGGGTGAGTTGTGTACCCGGGGCTACAACGTCATGTCAGGCTACTGGGACGATCCGGAGCGGACACGGGAAGCGATTGACACAGCCGGCTGGATGCACACCGGGGACCTGGCCACCATTGATGAGGAGGGCTATTGCAACATCGTCGGGCGGGTAAAAGACATGGTGATTCGCGGCGGGGAGAACATCTACCCCAGGGAGGTGGAAGAGTTCCTGTACGGCCATGACCAGGTACAGGACGTGGCGGTGTTCGGTATACCGGATGACAAGTACGGGGAACAACTCTGCGCCTGGATCAAACTGAAGCCGGGCGCGCTGGTGGATGAGGCTGGGATCAAGGCATACTGCAAGGATAACATCGCGTACCACAAGGCGCCGCACTATATCCGCTTTGTCGATGACTTCCCCATGACGGTGACTGGCAAGTTGCAGAAATTCATCATGCGCGCGCGGATGATCGAGGAATTGGGGCTGACGGTGCGGGAAACTACCTGATTATTTTTTGCTACGGAGGATGTGGGTGTCCTCTGTGGCTTAAGACAACCTTTCAGACAGCAAAGTATTGACCTGTTTCGGGTTTGCCTTGCCCCTGGACTTCTTCATCACCTGGCCGACGAAGTAGCCGATCATCTTCCCGCGCTTTTCCGGCGCGGCGTTGCGGTACTGTTGCACCTGCGCGGCGTTTTCGGCGATGACCTCATCCACCAGTCGGCTGATCTCACCACTGTCCGTGACCTGCTTCAGTCCCTGTTTTTCGATGATCTCGTCGACCTCTTCCTCGCCCTCCCACAAGGCTTCGAAGACCTGTTTGGCAAGTTTGTTGGAAACAGTGCCGTCGTCAATGCGCCGTACCAGCGCCGCCAACCTCTCGGCGCTGACCCGGCTGTCGCTGATGGTGTTATGCTCACGATTCAGGGCAGCACCGAGCTCTCCCATGATCCAGTTTGCGACCAGCTTGGCCTGCCCGGGGGCGGCAGTGACGGCGTCCTCGAAATAATCAGCTATGTCCCGGCTCGCCACCAGGTGGCTGCTGTCATACTCCGACAGGCCGTATATCGCCATGAAGCGCTGCTGTTTTTGTTCCGGTAATTCCGGCAAACCTCGTCGAATTGCTTCGATATAGTCATCATCGATCACAACCGGCGGCAAGTCGGGATCAGGGAAGTAGCGGTAGTCGTTCGCCTCCTCCTTGCCGCGCATGGTGCGGGTCTCGTTGCGGTCCGGGTCGAACAGGCGGGTTTCCTGAACCACTTCTCCACCGGCTTCAAGCAAGCCGATCTGCCGGTCGATCTCATGGTTGATCGCCTGCTCCACAAAGCGGAAGGAATTGATGTTCTTGGTCTCGGTGCGCGTGCCCAACGCGCGCGCGCCGGCCGGCCTGACGGAGACGTTGGCGTCGCAGCGGAAGGAGCCTTCCTGCATGTTGCCGTCCGAGATCTCCAGGTAACGCACCAGCACATGGACTTTTTTCATCAGCGCAACCGCCTCTGCGGCGCTGCGCAACTCCGGTTCGGAGACGATCTCGATCAGCGGCGACCCGGCGCGGTTGAGGTCTATGCCGGTAAACCCGGTGAAGCCTTCGTGTACGGACTTGCCGGCGTCCTCTTCCAGGTGCGCGCGGGTGATGCCGATGTCCCGGGCGGCCCCGTCCACCTGGATCCGTACCTTGCCGGTGCTGACGATGGGCAGTTCATACTGGCTGATCTGGTAACCCTTGGGCAGGTCCGGGTAGAAATAATTTTTCCTGGCAAACACCGACTGCCTGGCAATATTCGCATCAATGGCCAGGCCGAACATGACGGCCATGCGTATCACTTCCTCATTGGCAACCGGCAGGACGCCGGGCAGGCCCAGGTCCACGGCACAGGCGCCGGTGTTGGCGGGGGCGCCGAAACGGTTGGGGGCGCCGGAGAAAATCTTGCTGCGGGTGGCCAGTTGCACGTGCAGCTCCAGGCCGATGACGGTTTCCCATTGCGCGTTCACAACCTGTCCTCCGGGGTCTGTTTATGCCAGTCGGTCAACTGTTGATACTGGTGCGCAACGTTGAGCAGCCTGGCTTCCTGGAAGTAGTTGCCGATGATCTGCATGCCGATGGGCAGGCCGTCGCTGAACCCGGCCGGGACGGACACAGCCGGCAGGCCGGCGAGGTTCACGGACACCGTGTAGATGTCGGACAGGTACATGGAAACCGGATCGTCGATGCGGGAACCCAGGGGGAATGCCGGTGTCGGTGAGGTGGGGGTGACGATCACGTCGACCTGCTCCAGCGCGGCGCGGAACTCGTCCCGCAACAGGCGCCTGAGCCGCTGCGCCTTGAGATAATACGCATCGTAATAGCCGGCTGACAGCACATACGTCCCGATCATTATGCGGCGTTGCACCTCGGCGCCAAAACCCTCGCCGCGGGAGCGGCAGAACAGGTCGCTGATATCCTCAGGATCAGAACAGCGGTGACCGAAACGCACGCCGTCGTAACGGGACAGGTTGGAGGAACATTCAGCCGAGGCGATCACGTAATACACAGGTATGGACAGGTGGGTATGCGGCAGTTCGATTTCGACCACCGACGCGCCTGCCTGTTCCAGCAGGCTCAGCGCGGCAGTCACGGCCGTGGCAATGGGCTGTTCCAGGTCGGCGCTGAAGTATTCCCTGGGCAGGCCGATTTTCAGCCCCTTGATATCGTTATGCAGGCTCTCAACGCAGTTTTCGTCCGCGACGTCGGCGCTGGTGGCGTCTTGCGGGTCGAACCCGGACATGGCGCGCAGCAACAGGGCCGCATCCTCCGCCGTGCGTGCGATAGGGCCGCCCTGGTCCAGGCTGGAGGCATAGGCGATCATGCCGTAACGGGAGACCCGCCCGTAAGTGGGCTTCAACCCGGTGACGCCGCACAGTGCCGCTGGCTGCCGGATTGAGCCGCCCGTGTCCGTGGCGGTCGCGCCCGGCACAATGCCGGCGCTGACCGCGCAGGCCGAGCCGCCGGAAGAACCGCCCGGCACCCGGCTGGTGTCCCAGGGATTCCGCACCGGGCCGTAATAGCTGGTTTCGCTGGATGAACCCATGGCGAATTCGTCCATGTTGGTCTTGCCGATCATCACGCTCCCGGCCGCGGCCAGTTTGGCCACCGCGGTCGCCTGGTATGGGGCGATGAAGTTGTCCAGCATTTTCGATGCGCAACTGGTCTTGAAGCCGGCGCTGCAGAAAATGTCCTTGTGCGCAATCGGCACGCCCGTCAACGGCCCGCCGGCGCCAGCGGCAAGCAACCGGTCGGCCGCCTGCGCCTGCTGCAGCGCGTGGTCGGGGAACAGGGAGATGAAGCAATTCAGTTCAGGGTTGAGGCGTTCTGCCCGCGCCAGGCAACTGCGCACCAGCTCAGTGCTGCTGATTTCCCGTGCGCGCAATAACTGCGCCAGTTCCGCAAGGGTATGTCCGTACATGGCAGCCGGGCTATTGATTATTCAACGAAGCGGGGCACAAGATAGTATCCGTCCTGCGTCAGGGGCGCTTTTTGCTGAAAATCATCCCGCTGATTCTCTTCAGTGACCCGGTCGGGACGCAGCGGCGTGCTGAGTTCCAGCGGATGCGCCAGCGGCGCCAGCGCGAACGTGTCCACAGCCTGCATCTGCTCGACCAGGGTCAGGATGTCAGCCAAATCGCCGGCATACCCTGCCACGGCTGCGTCATCAATAGCGAGCCTGGCAAGCCAGGCAATCTCCCGTACCTCTTTCGTTTTAACCCGCATATAATTTCAACCTCGTTGGACTAACCCGCATATCTCATGGTGAGATATGCGGGTTAGTTGCAATCTATCACATTTCACCCCTTGCCCAAAATGCACACTACTGATAAAGTTGCATTTTGTTCTTGTGAGACGTAAGGAATGTTAAGCAGACTAAGGGGATACTTCTCCAGCGATTTATCGATAGACCTGGGTACCGCGAACACCCTGATATACGTGCGCGGGAAAGGTATTGTCCTGGACGAACCTTCGGTGGTTGCCGTCGGCAAGACGGAACACGGCGCCGTCAACATGAAAGCCATCCGCGCGGTGGGCGCCGCGGCCAAGAATATGCTGGGACGAACGCCCGAACATATCCAGGCGATACGGCCGTTAAAGGACGGCGTGATCGCGGATTTCACGCTTACCGAGAAAATGCTCCAGTATTTCATTCACTCGGTCCATGGCGACACTTTTTTCAAACCCAGCCCCAAGGTGTTGATCTGTGTCCCGTGTGGTTCAACCCAGGTCGAGAAACGGGCGATTCGCGAATCGGCCCTGGGCGCGGGAGCAAGGAAGGTTTACCTGATAGAAGAACCCATGGCCGCGGCAATGGGCGCGGGCATGCCGGTCGGTGACGCCAGCGGCACGATGATCCTGGATATCGGCGGCGGCACCACTGAGGTTGCGGTCATCTCCCTTAACGGCATCGTTTATTCGGCTTCGGTGCGCATCGGCGGTGACAAGTTCGACGAAGCCATCATCAATTACATACGCCGGAACTACGGCTCGCTGATCGGGGAGGCAACTGCGGAAAACATCAAAAAGACCATAGGCTGCGCGTTCCCGCCGGATGAGGTCAAGGAAATGGAGATCCGCGGGCGCAACCTGGCTGAAGGCATTCCGCGCAGTTTTACCATCAGCAGCAACGAAATTCTGGAAGCATTGCAGGAGCCGTTGTCGGGTATCGTGGAATCAGTGAAGCACGCCCTGGAAAAAACACCGCCCGAACTGGGCTCTGACGTGATCGAACGGGGCATCGTGTTGACCGGCGGCGGCGCCTTGCTGCAGGACCTGGACCAATTGCTGATGAAGGAGATCGGGCTCGCGGTCGTGGTGGCCGAAGATCCGCTGACCTGTGTGGTGCGCGGCGGCGGCCGGTTCCTTGAACTGCTGGATGAACTGGGTGAGGAAATCCTGGTATTCGAATAGGGGAACGCGATTAACACATTATTCGTCAACAGGCTGTTACCGCAAGCCAAGTTGGTCTTGTTTGTACTGGCTTCGATAGCCCTGATGGTGACCGACCACAAGTACTTCCACCTTGAAGTTTTCCGTAGCGGCGTCTCCGCCGTAGTGTATCCACTCCAGTACACGGCCAGCCTGGCTGTCGAGCTGCCCCGGCAGGCTGCCGCGGCGCTGGCCTCGAGACGGGCCTTGCTGGCAGAAAACACCCGGCTGCGCCAGGAACAACTCGGTCTGCATTCCCGCTTGCAGCGGGTGGCTGCGCTGGAGGATGAAAACCGGCGGCTGCGGGCTCTGCTGGAAGCCTCGGTGGAGCGTTATGATCGGATACAGGTGGCGGAATTGATCGGGGTCGAACTGGAGCCTTTCCGCAAAAAGGTGCTCATCAACAAAGGTCAGGCGCACGGGGTCTTTGCGGGCCAGCCCCTGGTCAACGCCGGCGGGATTATGGGCCAGATTATTCATACCTCCCTGTTATCCAGTATTGTGTTGCTGCTCACCGACCAGGCGCATTCCATACCGGTGCTGGTAAACCGCAACGGCTTGCGCGCGGTGGCGTCCGGCCTGGGTGAGGACAATGTGCTGACGCTGGAATATATCCCGATTAACGCCGATATCACGGAAGGCGATCTCATCGTCTCGTCCGGCCTTGGCCGGAAATTCCCCCGGGGCTATCCAGTGGCCACCGTCGCCAGCATCAGGCGCGATCCCGGCGAGTTGTTTGCAGACATTTTGTTGACGCCCAGCGCCAAAATCGGCATGACCCGGGAAGCATTGCTGCTCTGGCCGGACCAGTCAGGCGCCACGGCTTCCGACATGGCAATGTCGCGTTGACACAGCGCGCCGGACATAGCGGCAGTGTGGCGATACTGCTCACTTTTCTTATCGCCCTGATCCTGACCAGTGTGCCGTTGCCCGCGGGACTGGCCGAGTGGCGCCCGTCCTGGGTTGCCATGACGCTGATTTTCTGGTGTATCGTGCTGCCCGACCGGGTTGGTATCGGTAGCGCCTGGATACTGGGGATTTTGCTGGACGTGCAGACCGGCGCCTTGCTGGGCCAGAATGCCCTGGGGCTGTCCATTATTGCTTATCTCACCTTGCGTATGCACAAACAAATCAGGGTGTTTCCACTCTTGCAACAGTCGGTTGTCATCTGTTTTTACCTGTTGTTGCTGGAGTTTTTTACCCTGTGGATCCGGGGCGTCACCGGCGTGCCCCCGCAACACTGGACATTCTGGGCGCCGGCGGCGAGCAGCATGTTGTTGTGGCCATTGCTGTTTTATACCATGAACGCGGTGCGCCACAAATATAAAGCTTTCTGAATGGGCGCCGCCTTTTCTCCTGCGCGCGCCGCTTGCTTCCCATGGTGACGTCGAGCGCCTACGTTGGCACGGACCAACGCATCAGCCTGGTGCACCGGCGCATTTACCTGATCGCGGCGCTGATCCTGCTCATTTTGCTGACGATTATGGCACAGGTATTCTACCTGCAAGTCACCCGGCATGAGCATTTCACCACCTTGTCCGAGAATAACCAGATAAAAATCATGCCTGTGGTGCCGTCCCGGGGGAGGATCTTCAGCAAGGACGGCATCCTGCTGGCCGACAATCGCATTTCCTTCAGCCTGGAACTGGTGCCGGAGCGGGTTGCGGACGAGCAGGCTGTAATTGCTCAACTAAGTCAGCTTATTCACATTGCCCCGGATGATATTGAGCATTTCAGGGAACTGAGGAAACGCCGCCGACGGTTCGAGGGTATCCCGCTCAAACAAGACCTGAATGACGAAGAAGTTGCCTTGATTTCGGCGCACCGGCACCTGCTCCCCGGTGTTGATGTCGCGACCAGCGTCAGCCGCTATTACCCGCTGGCAGAAAGCCTGTCGCATACCGTGGGTTACGTGGGGATGATCGATGAAGCCGAGTATGAAACACTTAACAAGTCAAGCTACCGCGGCACCAATCACATCGGTAAATCGGGCATCGAGAAAGCCTACGAAGACCTGTTGCACGGCTATCCCGGTTACGAGCAGGTGGAGGTGAACGCCCAGGGGCGGGTAATCCGCGACATTTACCGGCAACCGCCCGAGCCCAGCAAGGACCTGCACCTCACCGTGGATGCCTCCCTGCAACTGCTGGCGGCGCGGGCGCTGCATGGCCGGCGCGGCGCGATCGTGGCCCTGGACAACCGCAACGGCGCGGTGTTGGCGGCCGTCAGCACACCCGGCTTTGACCCGAACCTGTTTGTCGGCGGCATCGATCGCAACATCTATGCCGAACTGCTGCGCTCGAAGGATACCCCGCTATTGAACCGGGCGTTGCAAGGCAAATACCCGCCCGGTTCGACCATTAAACCCATGCTGGCGCTGGGTGGCCTGCAGCAGGGACTACGCACACCCGAAACGACAACCTGGTGTCGCGGCTGGTTTTCACTCAAGGGCAGTTCCCGCCGTTATCGGTGCTGGAAACGGGAAGGCCACAGCCACATGGACGCGGAAAACGCTATCTTCCAGTCCTGCGACGTATATTTTTACGTGCTGGCCAGGGACATGGGCGTAGACACTTTGCACGATACGTTAACGGGTTTCGGTTTCGGCCAGCCCACGGGGATCGATATTGGCGGGGAGGCCGCGGGGCTGATCCCGTCGACCCAATGGAAACGCGAGGCGCTGGGCCAACCCTGGTATCGCGGGGAAACCATGAGCGTGGGGATAGGACAGGGCGCCACCCAGGTGACGCCCCTGCAACTGGCCGTGGCCACGGCAGTCATTGCCAACCGCGGCAAACAGGTGCGCCCCTACCTGCTCTCCGAGGTCAGGGATGCGGTGCTGGGACAGCCGGTCATCCAGGCGGCGGCCAGGCAGGGCAGGGAGGTTGTCTTTGCAGACCCCGAGTATTGGGACCGGATCATTCACTCAATGCAGGAGGTCGTGCATGGGGAAAGGGGTACGGCGCGAGCTTCCGGCGCCGGGGCAGACTACCGGTTTGCCGGCAAAACCGGCACCGCGCAGGTCATCGGTATGGCTCAGGACGAAGAATACAATGAAGACGAGATACCCGAAGAATTCAAGGACCATGCCTTGTTCATCGCGTTTGCACCGGTGGAGACACCCGAAATCGCGCTGGCGGTGATCGTTGAAAACGGCGGCGGCGGTTCCCGCACCGCGGCGCCGATAGCCAGGGAACTGCTGGATCACTACTTTCACAAGAAGAACAGGGAACGCCACGGATGAAAGACGTCGGCCTGGCGGAAAAACTGCATGTCGATGCACCGCTGCTTGGCGGTATCCTGGCATTGTGCCTGATTGGCTACATCGCCTTGTACAGCGCCGGCGGCCAGAGCACGGACTTGCTGATACGCCGTACCATCCACCTGCTGATGGCGTTGGCGGCGATGCTCGCCGTTGCCTGGATCCCCCCGGCGCGCCTGTCCGGCGCCTCACTCTGGTTCTATCTTGGCAGCCTGTTGCTGCTGGTGCTGGTGCTGTTTTTTGGTGAAACCGGCAAAGGCGCGCAACGCTGGCTGGGCCTGGGGCCGCTGCGCTTTCAACCCTCGGAACTGATGAAACTGGCCCTGCCCATGGTCATCGCCATGTATCTCAGCAGGCAAATGCCTCCTCCCAGCGTAACAAAGGTATGTATGGTGCTGGCGCTCATCGCCGTACCGGTGTTACTGGTCGCGAAACAGCCGGATCTCGGCACCGCGCTGCTGATAGCCGTGAGCGGCTTTGCCGTGCTGTTCATCGCCGGTATAAGCTGGAAATTGCTGGGCGGGTTTGCGCTGCTGGCCCTGTCATCGGCGCCGGTGATATGGAACCTGATGCATGATTACCAGAAGCGGCGTATCTTGACGTTTCTCGACCCGGAACAGGACCCGCTGGGCGCCGGGTACCATATCATCCAGTCCAAAATCGCCATCGGCTCCGGCGGGCTGTACGGGAAAGGCTGGCTGAACGGCACCCAGTCGCACCTGGAATTCCTGCCGGAAAGAACCACGGATTTCATCTTTGCAGTGTTCTGCGAAGAGTTCGGGCTGATCGGGGTGTTCGTCCTAGTCGGCCTGTACCTGTTCATCATTGCCAGGGGCCTGTATATTTCCGTACAGTCGCAACAACTGTATGGAAAGTTGCTGGGAGTAGGTGTCATGGCGGCGTTTTTTGTCTATATTGCGGTTAATATGGGCATGGTGTCAGGACAATTACCCGTGGTCGGCATACCGCTGCCGCTAATCAGCCATGGCGGCACGTCCATGATGACGATCATGGCCGGATTCGGTATCCTCATGGCGGTTCACACCCATAAACGAATACTGTCGGATTAACTATGAAATTAACCACCCTCATCGCCGCAGGTATGCTGTTGGCGTCCAGCCATGCCGGGGCCGAGCTGTTGCAACGCACCGAAGTCGCCACGTTTATCGACGAGATGGTGGCGGAATACGATTACGATGCCCAACAGCTACAGGACGCCCTGGGCCGGGTGGAGCTGTCGGAAAAAATCATTGCCGCCATCACCAAGCCGGCTGAAGCCTTTCCCTGGCACCGCTACCGGGCCATATTCCTGAAACCCGCGCGCATCAAGGGCGGCGCGCAGTTCTGGCGGGGGCACCAGGCGCAACTCGAACGCGCCGCGCAAAGCTACGGCGTACCGGTGGAGATCATGGTTGCCGTGATCGGGGTCGAGACAAAATACGGGGGCAACACCGGCGGCTTCAAGGTCATCAATGCCTTGTCCACGCTGGCTTTTGACTACCCGAAGCGCAGCAAGTTTTTTACCTCGGAATTAAAGCACTATTTCCTGCTGGCCCGGGACCAGTCCCTGGACCTGCACAAACTGACGGGGTCCTACGCCGGCGCCATGGGTATTCCGCAATTCATGCCCAGCAGTTACCGCGCCTATGCCGTTGATTTCGACGCGGACGGGTTGATCGACATCTGGGACAACCCGGCGGATGCGATCGGCAGCGTCGGCAATTACCTGGAAGTACACGGCTGGCAGAAGGATGCGGGAATTGCCAGCGCCGCCAGCACACCGGAGGGCGACGTCTCCGCGCTGCTTACCAAGGGCCTGGAGCTGAAACTGCGCATGGAACAGGTAGCGGCGGCCGGGATCAGTGCTGACGATGAAGTGGCTGGCGCGGAAAAAGTCAAACTGTTGCAACTGGAAACCAAGGAAGGCTTTGAGTACTGGCTGGCGCGCCATAACTTCTACGTCATTACCCGCTACAACCGCAGCACACTGTATGCGATGGCGGTGTATCAACTTGCAGAAGCCATCCGGGCGGAATATGAGGCCGGGCTTTGATTCAAGCCACAGAGGTATTTTACGGAAAACCCGCTTAACAACCGACCCGATGACGATACCCTTGCAGCTTGCATCCATGCTGAAAACGCCCCCGATCCACTCTGTGCCCGCGCTAGCAAAAACAGTCGCGCCGATGGCGCTGCTGGCCGCGCTGGCGGGTTGTGCCGCCGCCCCGGAAAAAAAGATTGAGACACCTGCCGAACGCTCCGTGGAGGAGCTGGCAATAATTCCCGACGCAGTACCGAAAGTCGAGCCGAGGAGCGAACTTGGCAACATGAAGACCTACGAGGTGTTCGGCAAAAGGTACTACGTGCTGGACAGCAGCGACGGCTTTACCCAGGAAGGGATTGCCTCCTGGTACGGGCCGAAATTCCACGGCAAGAAGACCTCCAACGGCGAGATCTACGATATGTACGGTATGACCGCGGCGCACAAGACCTTGCCGCTGCCCAGTTACCTGGAGGTAAAAAACCTGGAAAACGGCAGACAGATCATCGTCCGGGTCAATGATCGCGGCCCGTTTCATGACAACCGGATCGTTGACCTGTCCTACACGGCCGCGCTGAAACTGGATATGTTGAACCAGGGGACGGCGCTGGTGGAAATCCGCGCGCTTAACCCGAAGTCCCACCAACGGGGCGGCGCGCCGGTGGAAACCCGCGCCAACGCTGACGCAGCAACGGCCCCAGCGGAATTTTACATACAGGTGGGCGTATTTTCCGACCTCACCAATGCAGAGAACCTGAAGCACAAGCTGGCGGCGTTGCAGGCGCCGGTCAAGGTGGATGAAACCACGTTGAACGAGACCACTGCCTACCGGGTCAAGATCGGCCCCCTGGATGATATTGAGACCGCGGACGACGTGGTCAGCCGCCTGGGGCCGTTGGGTATCCATCAGCACCGCATCCTGCTGGAATGAATCATTTACACCGTTGTAATAAATCCATGAAATACCTGAACGTCAAACTACTTGTCCTGCTTGCCGGCATCAGCCTGCATTGCGCCGCCGGCGCCGCGACTGTGATCCCGCCCGCGCCCGAGGTCGAGGCAAGCTCCTACCTGGTCGTTGACGCCGGCAGCGGCCGTTACCTGGTGGAGGAGAATCCGGACCAGCGGGTGGAGCCTGCCAGCCTGACCAAGATGATGACCGCATACGTGGCCGCGAGCCAGATCAGCGCCGGCAACATCACCCTGAACGACCAGGTAACCGTGAGCGAGAAGGCCTGGCGCATGGGTGGCTCGCGCATGTTCATAGAGGTCGGCACCCAGGTCAGTGTGGCGGACCTGTTAAACGGCGTGATTATCCAGTCCGGCAACGATGCCAGCGTGGCGCTGGCGGAACATATTTCCGGCACTGAAGAGGCGTTTGCCGATCTGATGAACCGGTACGCCGCGGAACTGGGGATGGCAGGCTCCCACTTCACGAACAGTTCCGGCTGGCCGGATGATAACCATTATACGACTGCCAGGGACCTGGCAATCCTCGCGCTGGCCCTGATACGGGAGTACCCGGACGTGTACGCGCTGCATGCCGTCAAGGAATTCACTTACAACGATATAAAACAGTCCAATCGCAACCGCTTGCTGTGGTCGGACACCAGCGTGGACGGGATAAAGACGGGTTATACTGAAAACGCGGCGTACTGCCTGGTGGCCTCGGCGCTGCGGGACGGGAGGCGCCTGGTCTCGGTAGTCATGGGCAGCGCCGGCCCCAGGACCCGGGCCAAGGTCACGCAAGCCCTGCTGAGCTACGGCTACAGGTTTTATGAAACCAGAAAGCTCTACAGTAGCGGCGAGACCATCACCAGCGTCAAGGTATGGAAAGGGGAACTGGACAGCCTGGACCTGGTGGTGGAAGACGAACTGGTGCTGACCCTGCACAGGGGGGAGTTTGACCGGATCGAGACCGGCATGAGCATTACCGAAGACCCCACCGCACCGATCGCGGCGGGACAGCACCTGGGACAACTGGAGTTGTCACTGGGTGAAGAAGTCCTTGCATCCCTGCCGTTGAGCGCGGCCGGAGACATCCCGGCCGGGGGTTTCTTCAAACGCCTCAAGGACCATATCAAGCTGCACTGGGCCTCCGGGAATTGACCACGGTTTACCTGAACGGCAGCTTCATGGCGCTGGAGCAGGCGCGGGTGTCGGTGCTGGACCGGGGCTTCACGTTTGCCGACGGCATCTACGAGGTCATCCCGGTATTTTCCGGCGCGCCGTTGCGGCTGGACGAACACCTGCAACGCTTGCAGGACAGCCTGGACGGAATTTCCCTGCAACTGGATTACGACGCCGGGAAATGGCAGTCATTGATAGATCGATTGTTGAGATTAAACCGGGTCACGGCGGATTCCTCCATTTACATCCAGGTTACCCGGGGCGTTGCCGAACGCAGCCACTGTTACCAGTCCGATTTTGTGCCGACCGTTTTCATGTATTGCAAACCGTTGCAACACGCGGACGTAAGCCAGGGCGTGAGCGCGGTGCTGCATGAGGATATCCGCTGGCAATACTGCCACATCAAAACGGTGGCGCTGTTGCCGAACGTGATGATGAAACAGTACGCCCGGGGGAAGGACGGTTCTTTCGAGGCCATTCTGCACCGCGACGGGTACGTGACCGAAGGCGCGGCGAGCAACGTCTTCATCGTGGCCGAAGGCGCCATCAGCACCCCGCCCAAGAGCCACGCGCTGTTGCCGGGAATTACCCGCGACCTGGTAGTGGAACTGAGCGGCGCCTCGCACTACCCATGCCGGGAAGTCCCCGTGAGCAGGGAGCAACTGCTGCAGGCCGATGAAATCTGGCTGACCAGCTCCACCCTGGGCATCGCGCCGGTGGTCAGGCTCGACGGACAACCGGTGAGCAACGGCAAACCCGGCCCGGCCTGGCGCGCACTGGATAAACTATACCAGGCATTCAAGCAGGCGCCGGGGGGGTAAGCAACGGGGCAAGACACCCCGGGCAGATTCCTGCTTGCGCCGCGCTATCGTTCCCTGTTCGGAGGTCAGCCCAACACCCGGCCCGGATTCAATATATTTGCCGGGTCCAAGGTCTGTTTCAGCAACCTCATCAACGCCAGTTCCTGCGCGCTCCTGGACTGCTGCAGGTAGGCCCGCTTCATCATCCCGATACCGTGTTCGGCGGAGACGGAGCCGTTGCAGGCGCCCACCTGTTCATAGACCCGATCATAGATCATCTGCTTGTCTTCCTTGCGTTCCACCGTGAACACCAGGTGCAGGTTACTGTCACCGATGTGCCCGAACGCCAGTAATTTCGTATTCGGCAACAGCGTCTTGATTTCTTTCTCAAGCCGGGCCAGGAATCCGGCCATCGCGTTGATAGGCACGCTCACGTCAAAATTGGCATTGTCCCGGATCACGGCCATGGCTTCGGCCACGCCGTCCCGGATGGCCCAGATCGCCGCCCGCTCCCGTTCGGATTTACAGATCACGGCATCCAGTATCCGCTCGCCCTCCAGTTCCTGCCCCAGGGCCAGTTCCAGCACATCCTGGCCGGCGTTGCTGCCGATTTCGGTCAACACGTAAATCGGATAGCGCTCAGCGAACGGACTGTTCACCGTGGGCACGTGATCAACGATGTAGTCGTAGTAACCGGCCCACATCACCTCGAACGAATTCAGCGCACCACTGAATTCCCGGCCCATGAAATGCAGGAACCGGATCACGTCGTCAAATGATTCCAGCGCCACCAGCGCGGTGCTGAAACCCGCCGGCCTGGGGAACAGGCGCAACACCGCACGCGTCACGATGCCCAGGGTGCCCTCGGTGCCGATAAACAGGTGTTTCAGGTCGTAACCGGCATTATTCTTCAACATCTTGTTGAGCGAGGTAATGACGGTGCCGTCTGCCAGCACCACTTCCAACCCCAGGATCAGGTTGCGGGTCATGCCAAAGCGGATCACCTCGTTGCCGCCGGCATTGGTGGCAATGTTGCCGCCGATGTTGCAGGAGCCGCGCGCGCCCAGATCGAGTGGGAACTGGAACCCTGCATCCGCCGCCGCATCCTGTATGGCCTGCAAGGGAGTGCCGGCCAGCACGGTCATGGTCATGGAAGCCGGATCCAGCTCCTCGATACCGCTCAGCCGCTCCAGGGACAGCGCCAGCTCTTCCTCCTGCGGCGTAGCCCCGCCGCAGAGACCGGTCAAGCCGCCCTGCACCACGACTTTCTGCCCGGCAGCAGCGCAGGCGCGCAGGATATCCGAGACCTGCGCGGTCGAGGCCGGCCGCGCCAACGCCAGCGGCGCACGAGTAGGTTGGCCGGAACTGTCGGCATGGTATTTTTCCGAAACATCGGCGCCGGTCAGGATCACGTCCGGGCCAAATTTCTGAACTAACTGTTGGATTGTGTGATTCATAATGTTTGTAATATCTTTACCCTGGCTCTGTAGTATACTCGCGTATCTGTAGATTCCTTATCAGATCATAATGCATGATCCCGGCTCATCTTCCGAACCCGCACCCACTTTTAACAAAGGGATACGACTCCGAACTCGATACCAACGAGAAACTTGCCGAGACACCAAAGGACGAACCGTTGACCTGTACGGTTGGATTGACAAAACTGAGACCATCCAGGCCATCTTCAATGACTTTCAGCACATCATCGATGATCTCAACGAGACGCCCCGGGCCGTCAATCTCGAAGATTGGAAAAACTACCAAGCCTGGATCTGGAAAGAAGCTGCATGAGCGACATTCCTGACCGAATACACAGAACCCTTATTGAGAAAATTGTTAAAGGACTATCAGACAAGCCCTTGGTGCTAAAAGGCGGTACTGCATTAATGCTTGCCTATAACCTGGATCGGTACTCAGAAGACATTGACTATGATTCAAGCACCAAAATAGATTTACCTGGTCATCTCGAAGCCATCATGCAAGGAACCCGAATGCAATACAACTCCCCGGATGGCACGCGTAGCGGGTCGTTCCCGTCGAGCCTAACCCTGCCGACGACCCGCCACTCCTCCGGGGCCCGCGAGTCAGGTCAGCAACTGCCGACGACCAAGTCTCCGGCGCAATTACTCAGATCCTCGGCGTCGTCTTCCGTGACGTAGACGTGGTTGGATTTTACGACGGCATATCCTTTTTGGGGGTCAAATTCGCCCGTCTTGCAGTCGGCTTTGATGCTGCATTTGCTCTGGCTACTATCCCAGGCGATATTGTCCAGGTCGCAGGAATGCCGCGCCGAAGACTTGTTCCACGCGTCGGTGCAGGTCTGGGTGGTGCCGCAACCGCCGACGCGCAGTTGTCCGTTGCAATTATGCAGCCTCTTGGTGTCGTCTACCGTGGCGTAGATGTTGTTGGTCTGGTTCCTCGGGCTGCACCGGGCTGAGATGCCGCATTTATTCCGGCTATTATCCCAGGCGATATTGTCCAGGGTGCAGTTATGCCGCGCCGAACAGTCGTTCCACGCGCTGGTGCAGACCGCGGCGGAGGTTGCGCTGGCGGGAGTGGGGGCAATCGTCAGCGCGACCGCGAGAGTGGCGACGGGAAGTAACCCGGCGAACAGGGGGGGTGCTTCAGCATGATGTGTTCCTCGTGGCGGTTGTCGAGTAATGAAGCCTCTAAGCTAACAGTTTGAATTGTAACATCTTTCTGATTTATTGTCAAATTCTATGATGGCGTCTCTGGCCGAGATGGAGCGTGACTTGGTCGCGGAGCGTACCCGGGCCGGGCTGGCTGCGGCGCGCCGGCAAGGACGCACGGGCGGGCGCAAACCCAAAATGGATGATGTCAAACTCAACGCCGCAAGACGGTTACTGCAGGACGGCATGACCCATCGCGAGGTGGCCAGCGGCTGATTGATCGGCTATACTGATCTTGATGAAACTGAACTTGGCTAATGTCCGCGAAGACGGGCGCCGCTTTGGGTTGGTGCTGGCCGGCGCCAGCTTAATCGGTGGAGTGTTTCAAGGTGCCGATCCCTGGATAGCCAGCCTGGGGGTGGGGCCGGGACTGGCCTTGTGTTGGCTTTGCAACCTTGAGGACTGAGTGATGAACATTGCATTCTTAAGCGCGGGCGGCGTGCTGGTGGTCGGCGTGCTGGCCATGTTGTACTTGGCCCGTGCGCAGGACCGCGCCGCGCGCCGACGACATCCGCCCGTCGAGTAGCTGGCCCTGGCTCGTACAGAACGAGGTTCACCCTCGGCGAACCCGATTCCATGCACGTGATTGCGCTGGTTTTACCCCTTGTCTTACTCTTGCCGTCGGCGCAGATGCAACTTAATCCCGCCGCGAACAATATCTTCAGCTTTCGCTTCGATGATTTTGACCTGCAAATTCCATTCCTTCCCAAGGAAAAAATTTTCTTGACACTGGCTATTCTTCCCGGAATAGGAGTGCAATATGCTAATCATCGACACCCACACCCATATTGAGACTCAGGTTGGGAACAATATTCTGAATATCACCCTCTGAATCCTTCCAATCCGTCGCTCATAGCTGATGTTACGAATAGGTGCAGAACCGGAATTATCACCTTATACTTTTACCATTCTAGTAATGTGGATAGTATGTACCAATGACATTAAAAGCTCCCTTCCGCGCAGATCAGGTAGGCAGCCTGTTGCGGCCGTCCCGGCTGAAAGCCGCCCGCGCTGACTTTGAAAACGGGGCCGTAGACGCACAGGCGCTCAAATCGATTGAAGACAAATGTATCCGTGCAGTGGTTGCGCGCCAGGAAGCCGCCGGTCTGCAGGCTGTCACGGACGGTGAGTTTCGGCGTGCCTGGTGGCACTTTGACTATCTTGCCGGACTGGAGGGGGTAGCACTGGTGCAAAGCAAGCATGGCATTCAGTTTCAGGGTGTACAAACAAAACCGGGAACCATCACTGTGACCGGCAGGGTCGGTTTTGACGGGCATTACATGCTGGACCACTTCCGCTTTCTTCATGGCGTAGCCAATGTCACACCGAAGATGACCATTCCGGCGCCTTCCGTACTGCATTTCCGCGGCGGCAGGGTCTCGATCAGCAAACAGGTCTACCCCGGACTGGATGAGTTCTTCGCCGACACGGCCGAGGCTTACCGCAAGGCGGTGCAGGCGTTTTATGCCGCCGGTTGCCGCTACCTGCAATTCGACGACACGGTATGGGCCTACCTATGTTCCGCAAAAGAGCGTCAGGCCGCGCGCGACCGGGGCGACGACCCGGAACCGCTCCCGCGCATCTATGCCGACATGATCAATCATGCCCTGCAAGACAAACCGCAGGACATGGTAGTGACCACCCATGTCTGTCGCGGCAACTTCCGTTCGAGCTGGATCGCGGAAGGAGGCTATGAGCCGGTGGCGGAAATCCTGCTGGGCGAGACGGCTTATGACGGTTATTTCCTGGAATACGATACGGACCGCGCCGGCGGCTTTGAGCCGTTACGCTTCCTGCCGCGGGGCGACAAGAGGGTCGTTCTGGGCCTGGTCACCTCCAAGTCCGGCGACCTGGAAGGCCGGGACGCCATCCGGCGGCGCATCGACGAAGCCGCCCGCTTCGCCGACCTGGAGCAATTCTGCCTCAGCCCGCAATGCGGCTTCGCCTCCACCGAGGAGGGCAACATACTGGGCGAGGCGCAGCAGTGGCAAAAACTGGAGATGATTGTCGAGGTCGCCCGGGAGGTTTGGGGTTAAGAGGGTTCTTTCACCACGCGCGCAGGAGTGACCAACCGGGGCTAAAACGACGCCGGTACCGGCGGCAGTTCGCCACTGGCGTAGCGTTTCTCCAGGCCGGGCGCCAGGTTTTCCCACACCAGCAGCATGGAACGTTTGGGTGAAAAACCGCGGTGGCGTATATCGGCGGGCATGCAGGCTACGTCCCCGGCTTTCATGGTCACCACGGACATGGGCGCGGCGGTATCCTTGTCGGCCACTTTCCAGGTGATCTCATCGGACATCTGGATGAACCATTCCACCCGGTCGTTGCCGTGGTCCACCGGCAGGATATGTTCTTCCGAGGTGGGGCAATAAGCGCTGCTCCGGACCACGGAAACCACGGACGGGTTCCAGGTCACCGGCGAGCGGGACAGGTATTTGAACAGGTTGAAGCCCGCCAGTTGGCCCTCGAAGCCGGGCTCGGTATGGACGTCCGGTTCGGACTGGTCCACGTCGGCGAACTGCCGGTTCACCGGGCGCCCGTTGGCGTCGGAACGGATGGGGCTGTCGCCCGGCAGGCCGACAAAACGCTCTGCCAGTTCCCGCTGAAAATTCACGGCCGCATCGTTATTGCCGTTTTTCGGCCCATGCGCACTGCCGGTTTCCAGCGGCGCGGCAAAAGGGTCGAAGCCGGCATTGGTCCAGTCCGACAACAAGGCCCGGAAGCAGGGGAGTAACACGTCCGCATCGAAGCGCTCGGTAAAATCCCTGCCGGAATCCTTGTAAGCCTGGTTATAGGCGCCCATGAACACGTCCACGGTGCCGTAGTTGTTCACGGTGCCGAACACCTCGTCAAAATTGACCCAGCCGTAAAAAAACCCCCAGGCCACGTCGCGCATCAGGGAACGCAGAAAAGCCTCCACGTCCATAACGTGCGTGACGGTCGGACACTGGATGCGCACAAAATACTCGTCCCGGGAAAACGTGAACGAGCCTATCTCGAAGCGTTTGTAGCCGTTGCCCGGATGCGGTTCGCTTTCCCGGTGCGCGGCGGTCAACACCGGTAGTTCGGTTAATGTTTCTGCTGTAGCTGCCATAATCGTGCTCTCTTCAAATCAGTGCTGGCAAATTTCCGCCCACTTCTCGACGGACTCATCGCCCCGGATGGTCTGGAGTAATATCACACTCAATTCCGCGGCGCGAAACCGGTAGGCGGCGGCGGCCGGCAACAGCACCAGGTGACCTCTGGTCGCGTTGACCTGTCCCATTGCCCGGCCCTCAGGCTGTGCGGACAGCTTCACGGAACCTTGCTGCTCCTGCGGCGGGACCAGGCCGCCGTCCTCGGGCTGTATGAAGCGGACTTCCATGCTGCCCTGCATCAACAAGGCGGTCTCATCGTGGCTGCAGATATACCAGGGACTGTCGCCTTCGGCGCGGATACACTCGATGGTATTCTCCAGGTTTTTCGCGATGACGATTCGTTCCCACGGCCCGGCATTGCCGGCTACTTCGAACATGTTGGAGAACAGGTAATCCCTGGCGTCCTCATTGCCGGTGATCTCAACGCCACCCTTCTCGTAGTGGTCTATGCTGCCGAATACGGTTGTTACGGACATGATACTCCCCTGAAGGTTCTCAACATTATGTATGGACTAACCGCCTTTACCTGCATCATCTGCGGACAATAAATGTCGTTCATGCGGCGCTTCCGGATGGAAATCGGGACCGACGGGGACGATGCCGGTCGGGTTCACCATGGTTTGGCTGCCATAATAGGACTGCTTGATATGATCCATGTTGATGGTTTCCGCAACACCCGGCTGCTGGTAGAGATCGCGGGTATAGTCCCATAAATTCGGGTAGTCCACCAGCCGCCTGATATTGCACTTGAAATGACTCACGTACACCGGATCGAACCGTATCAGGGTGGTGAACAGGCGCCAGTCTGCTTCGGTGATCCGGTTTCCCATCAGGTAGCGGCGGGTTTGCAGCCTGTCTTCGAGCCAGTCCAGGGTGGCGAACAAGGGGTAGACGGCCTCTTCATACGCCTCCTGGGTGGTGGAAAACCCGGCCCGGTACACACCGTTGTTCAAGGTGCCGTATACCCGTTCATTGATCGCATCGATCTCGCCCCGCAGGGGCTCCGGGTAATAATCGCCCGGCGCCGCGCCGATCCCGTCGAAGGCGCGGTTGAACATGCGGATGATCTCGGCTGATTCATTGGAGACCATGGTGTCCTTGTGCTTGTCCCATAACACCGGCACGGTCACCCGCCCGCTGTATTGCGGGTCGGCTGCCGTATACACCTCGTGCAAATAGTCGGCTCCATGCACCGGGTCGGGGATAACACCCGCGCCGGGCGCAAACGTCCAGCCCTGCGCGCCCAGGTGCCAGTGCACCACGGAAACGGAAATCATGTCCTTGAGGCCCTTGATACTGCGCAAGATCATGGTGCGGTTGGCCCAGGGGCAGGCGTGACAGACATACAGGTGGTAGCGCCCGGCTTCCGCCTCGAACCCGCCCATGCCGGAAGGGCCGGGAGATCCGTCTGCAGTTATCCAGTTGCGGAATTGCGATTCCGAGCGGATGAACCGCCCGTCACTGGCTTCGGTGTCATACCACTGGTCATGCCACTTGCCATCTACCAATAAACCCATATTATTTTCCCGGAACGAGTGTATTAATCGCGTGGTAGTATAACATTCCGCCTACTCGCGAGACCGGGATATTCATGAGCACTGAACAAAAAATGCACCAGACGGTTCAGCAAATACCTGTTCCTGGTGTCAAAAAAATGCGCAAGGACGCCATACTCAAGCGCAAGGACCTGATTAAACACGCCACGGAAATGTTCCTGGAACTGGGCTATGAAAAAGCCAGCATGAATAATCTCGTCAAGCGTTCCGGCTCCTCAAAAAGCACCATCTACAAACATTTCCGCAGCCGGCAGGCGCTGTTCATTGCCGTGCTGGAGGAGGAATTACGCGATCACCTGGCGCCTATCGAAAACCTGGACCTGACCACCCTCAGCCTTGAGGAAGGGCTGAAACTGATCGGCAGGACCGGCCTCAAGGTCATCACGTCAAACCACCATGTTAACCTGTGCCGCATCATCTATTCCGAAGCGGAGCGGATACCCTATGTCAGCAAAACCTATTTTGAACATGGCCCCAAACGCGGCATGGCGGGCGTGGCAAAATATCTCTCCGCCATGGTGGAAAAAGGCAGGATCAGGTGTGCTGATCCGGCCATGGCGTCAGAGTACTTCTGGGGTATGATATTGCACAAGCCCATGCTGGAGAGGTATTGCGGGATCAAGGGGCCCGGGACAACCCGCGCACGCAAAGACTATATCGAAAAGGTGGTCGATTCGTTCATGGCTGCTTTCGTGGAAGAGATTGAGTGAGCGGCGCGGTTCCCACCCGTATGGCCCGCGCCCGGCAAGCTCCGGAACAATTCTTGACTATTGTACCTGAACCCGCTAACCTGTACAGGGTGGTTCGATTTAATAAGATGACGACACCGTGATTTTCGATTATAGTTTGTAACAGACAAAAGATTTTCCGCAGGAGAAGCAACATGTCCGATAAACTGCCAGGCACGAGTCTGACCGGTCACCACCATATCACGATCGGGGTCGGCAACGTGCAGGAAGACTTCGATTTCCACACCAAGGTGCTGGGCCTTAAATGCGTCAAGCGCACCCTGTTCTACGACGGCGCCACGCCGGTTTACCACCTGTACTACGGCAATGACGTCGGCGAGGAAAGTACGCTGGTTACCACGTTCCCGGTGGCGCACGTCGGCGTCAAGGCCACGGAAGGGAGCGGACAGGTCAGCTTTGTCAGCCTGTCGGTGCCGGAAGACTCCCTGCCCTACTGGTACAACCGCCTCAGCGAGCATGGTTTCGAGGTGACGCAGGCCGAACGTTTCGGCGAGAAACATCTGGATTTCCGTTCCCCGCACAATATCCGCCTCTCCCTGGTCGGCGTCGAGGGCGACGCCCGTGTGCCGTATTCCGCCGGACCGGTGCCGGCCGAGAACATGATCCGCGGCACCCACGCGGCCGGCGTGTCCACGCGCGACATGGAATTCATGGAAGAGTTCCTGGAAGTGGCCTGGGGTTCCCGCAAGGAGGCGGAAGACGGCAACCGGGTACGCTTCGCCATGGGCGAGGGCGGCAGCGGCACCTACACGGACTTCGAGATCGAGCCGGATCGCAAGGCAGGTTCCTGGACTGTGGGTGAGGGCGCCATCCACCACATGGCGTATAACGTGCCTACCCGCGAGCAGCAGGATGCCATCAAGTTCTTTACCGAAGGGCTGGGTTACACGGACTTTTCCGACGTGAAAGATCGCGGCTATTTCGATTCCATTTATATCCGCACGCCTTCCGGCGCGCTGTTTGAGGCCTGTTGTTCGCATAAACCCGCGTTCACCTGCGATGAGCCTTATGAAACGCTCGGTACCTCGCTGATGATGTCGCCGCAAATCGAAGCCAACAAGGACGAGGTGCTGAAAGTGATTGGTGAAATCAGGGATGACTGAGTAACACCGTATTCTCAATGGGGGCGGATTTACGTTGCCAAAGGGTATGAGTCCCTGCTTGCAATCCGCCGCCAGACACAAGCTGTTACATTCATGAATTTTCACTATACGGCACTACCCTGGAACGTTATTTTCGCGGTCGGCGCACGCGCACGCCTGCCGGAAGAACTGGCCAGGCTCGGCTACTCCCGGGCGCTGGTGCTGACCACGCCGAACCAGGCGGACAGCGGACGGGAGATCGCAGCCCTGCTGGGCGACGTGGCCGTGGGACTGTTCGACCGGGCCATGATGCACGTACCCGTTGAGGCGTTGGATGCGGCAACGGCGGAGGTGGAACGTCTGAATGCCGACTGTTCCGTTTCCATCGGCGGCGGTTCCACCACCGGTCTTGGCAAGGCCCTGGCCTTCCACCTGGGCTTGCCCAATATCGTGCTGCCCACCAGTTACGCCGGTTCGGAAATGACCAACCTGTGGGCGCTGACCCGCGGCGACCGCAAGGTTACCCGGCGCGATAACGTCGTGGTGCCCACGCTGACCATTTACGACCCGGAACTGACCCTGACGCTGCCGCCCGCGTTCGCCGCGGCCAGCGGCATGAACGCCATGGCCCAGGCCGTTGCCAACGCGGCCGCAGAAGACGCCAACCCCATCAGTTCAGTATTGGCGCTGGAGGGCATACGCGCGCTGGCACACAGCCTGCCCTTGATCATAAGTGAACCGGACAACATGGACGCGCGCGCCGGAGCCCTGTACGGCGCCAGCCTGGCCGGGGCCGCGCTGGGCACCGGCACCACCGGCCTGCACCATCGCCTGTGCCATACCTTCGGCGGCACCTTTAACACGCCTCATGCCGAAACGCACACGGTGTTGCTACCACACAGCGTGGCCTATAACGCCGGCGCCAGGCCCGCGGCGACGCGCAGGATTGCCGAGGCCCTGGGTGTCAACGATGCCGCTACCGGCCTGTTTGACCTGGCGGGAAATCTCGGTGCTCCGACCGCACTCAAGGACATCGGGGTAACAGAGACGGATCTCGACGAAGCCGCCGCGGTAACCGTGGAGAAACCGATTAACAACCCTGAACCTGTCACCCGGGAAAAGGTGCGCGCCTTGCTTGAAAACGCCTTCCACGGGAATCCCCCTGCTCACCCCGCTATTCCTGCCCCATGAGAAACGTACCGCAGATCACCCTGGAACAGACCGCCGCCAAGGTGCGCAGCGGCGACGTGCTGATCGTGGGCGGGTTCGGCATGACCGGCAACCCGACCAATATCATGCACGCCATTGCCGAGACCGGGGTAACAGACCTCACCTATATCGGCAACAACGTAGGTGAGCCCGGTCTGGCCGGCGGGCGTTGCCTGCGCAAGGGAATGTTCAAAAAAGTCATAGGGTCGTTCTTTACCAGCAACCCGGAAGCCGTCACTGCGGCCCAGTCCGGGCAGGTGGACTTCGAGCTGTTGCCCCAGGGCACCCTGGCCGAGGCCATCCGCGCCGGCGGTGCGGGCCTGGGGGGATTCTTCACGCCCACCGCGGCCGGCACACCGCTGGCTGAGGGTAAGGAGACCCGGATTATCGACGGGAAAGAGATGGTATTCGTGCCCGCGCTACGGGCCGACGTCGCCGTCATCCGGGCCTGGCGCGCCGATACCGGCGGCAACCTGCAATACCGGATGACGGAAAATAATTTCAACCAGGCCGCCGCGACCGCGGCGAGGCTGGTCATCGCCGAAGTGGAGGAGATCGTGCCGGTGGGCGCGCTGGATCCGGATTTCATCCACACCCCGGGCTGTTTCGTGGACTACCTGGTGCAGGCCGAGCTTGACCCGGCGCACCTGGGCACTTCGGCCTCGGTGGCGGCCAGCCTGAAAAAGGTGGACGAGGCGCGCATGACCATGGCCCGGCTGGCGCTGGCCGAGTTGCAGCGGGGCGACATCGTCAACCTCGGCGTCGGCATCCCCACCCTGGTGGCGGACCTGATCAAGCCGGAACACGGCATCGTCCTGCATTCCGAAAACGGTATGCTGGGGGTGGGACCGGAGCCCGCCTCCGGCGGCGCCATGGAGTACCCCATCAACGCCGGCAAGGTGCCGGTCACCGCGCTGCCCGGCGCCAGCTATTTCGATAGCGCCGCCTCGTTCGCCATGATCCGGGGCGCGCACGTGGACGTGGCCATCATGGGCGGCCTGCAGGTGGACGAACAGGGTAACCTGGCCAACTGGGCTGTGCCGGGCAAACCCCTGCTCGGCGTCGGCGGCGCCATGGACCTGGCCTGCGGCGCCGGCAAACTGATCGTCACCATGACCCACTGCGACCGGCAAGGCAACCCCAAGGTAGTCCCCCGCTGCACCCTGCCCCTCACCGCCCGCCACGCCGTCAACGTACTGATCACGGACCTGGCAGTCTTCAACTTCGATGAAACGGGAATGAAACTGGTGCAACTGCTGCCGGGCGTTAGTGCCGATGAACTGAGACAGAAGACCGCGGCTAACTACAAGGAACTATAAGAACCTCTGAGTACCCTCCTTGGCATTTTCAGAGACGCTCTTATCATAAACCCTCCGGCTTTCGAAGACTGCGGCGGGAAAGCGCTTGTTTCCGTGCTGTAACAGGCGTTTCAGCATGAAATCGAACAAGATGGGGTTGTGGTTGCGTACCTCGCTCAATACCTGCGCTGCGGTTTGGTCCAGGAAGCCGCGGTTTTGCAGTTGTCGAAGTGAGATCAGCGGGATGACGCCGGGCAGGGGATAGTCCGAACCGTTTACCAGGCGTGTGTGCCAGGATTCGGTATCCAGCAGTGTTTGCAGTACCGTTGCGCGCCGGTTGCGCTGGGCTACGGCCGAGATGTCGCCGAATAACAGTCCTGCAAAGCGGGGCTCATTCATCAGCCGCGCAAACAGGCTGAAATTGCTTGCCCTGGGACCATCGGCGCCCCGGTCCAGGTCGCGACCCCGGCCCAGTGAGGCGCAATGCGCCACGACCACGGTTACGCCGTGCTCCAGTGGTCGCCGCAACAGCAACGGGTTGCCGTAATCCTGGCGTCCGCTGCCGTGTACGGCGTGCTCATCCCCGGCGTGTACCAGCAATGGCAGCTTCAGCCGCGCCAGGGCTGTATAGAAGGCGTCACAACGCGCTGAACCGGGGTTCATACCCATCACCGGGGGCAGCCATTTCACCGCCCTGGCGCCGGTCTTGTGCGCCTGTTCCAGGGCTGCCGGCGCGTCCTCGCGATAAGGATGTATTGAAGCAATCCATTCAAACTGTTCCGGGTGTTCCCGGTACAGGCGGGCGGCCAGTTCATTGGGGATGTGAAACGCGCTGAGGTCGGGACGGCGCCGGCCGGACTCGTCATAGCTGTAATCGAAAGCCAGCAGCATGAACCGGCTTGCCGGTGGAAATCCCTGTCTCAGGGCCAGTAAGCGCGCCAGAAAGCTCTCATCCGCGCTATCCTCCAGTGTGCAGGCAGCATTCAGGAAGAAGCTCGACTGGGTATACAGGAGCGGATGCCGGAGGCTTCTCAGACGCGGGTTTATCCAGGCGCCGCTACCGCTGTCACCGTTACCCAGCAGGTGCACATGGGCATCCCAGACATACTCAGGCCGCAAGCCGGCAAATGCCTGCCGCACCTGTGCATGGCGCGCCAGGCGTTGCGGCAAGCGCGCGGGCAGGCAGGGGTTGAACAGGAGCGGCCCCGAGCCACAACCGGCCAGACTTAAACCGGCCAGGCCCAAACCGGCTGGCAAGGTGAGAAAATGACGCCGGGAAACCATGCAAGAAGACGTGTTATTCACCGCCTCCGGACCGGATCAAGTCGGCGTCTCATCCTCACCCCGCCGCCTGACAAACCGCCCCAGGACCAGGCCGAGTTCGAACAGCAGCCACACGGGCACCGCCAGCAGCACCTGGGAGATGATGTCCGGCGGAGTCAGGAGCATACCGGCAGTGAAGGCGCCGATGATGATGTAGGGCCGCTTGCGCGCCAGTGTGTCCACCGAGGCCAGTCCGGTCCACACCAGCAAGATAATGGCGATGGGGACTTCAAAGGCGATGCCGAAAGCAAAGAACAGTTTGAGGATAAAGTTCAGGTAATGACTGATGTCGGTCATGACCGTCACCCCCGCCGGGGCGGTCGAGGTCAGGAACGCGAACAACAGTGGAAACACGACAAAGAACGCGAACGCACAGCCCAGGTAGAACAACAACACGCTGCTGGAGATGAGTGGAAACACCAGCCGCCGTTCATTTTCATACAATCCCGGCGCTACAAACGCCCAGCCCTGGTATAACAGGTAGGGCACGCACACGAACACCGCGACAAAGAACGCAAGTTTGAACGGCACCAGGAACGGCGCCGCCACTTCGGTCGCGATCATACTGCTCTGCTCCGGCAATTGCGCCAGCAGCGGGCCGGCTATCAGTGAATAAATGTCATTGGCGAACACGCTGAGGCCGAGGAACACGACAAACACGCAGGCCAGACAACGCAACAGCCGGTTGCGCAGCTCAGCAAGGTGGGCGATAAGAGGCTGTTCCGTGTCGGTCTCAGGACGGGGAGTACTGTCCGTCATGGGTCATTGGCGGTCTTGGGCTTGCCGTGTTTGTCCGGGGCGATGTCCATCAGTTTATCCATTTGTTCCACTTGCTCGGAGAATTCCCGCACCTCGTCAATGCGCAACTGCTGCTCAAACTCGTACTTGGCCTGCATCACGTAACGGCGCAGCTTCGCCGCCCACCTGCCCACGTCCCGGACCAGGCCCGGCAGTTTCTCCGGGCCGGCGACCAGCAGCGACACCACGGCAATGACCAGCAGCTCCCAG
The DNA here is from genome assembly GCA_965116585.1 of Gammaproteobacteria bacterium. Taxonomy (GTDB): domain Bacteria; phylum Pseudomonadota; class Gammaproteobacteria; order Eutrophobiales; family Eutrophobiaceae; genus JAAXHV01. The sequence continues at coordinate 1,787,628 of OZ220714.1, forward strand.
AAACCGATGTCAAACATGGGAAGTCAGGATGCGGACGGCTTTCCCTGCCGGTCATCGTCTACCTCGCCTTCAATGACCTTGCCGCCTGATGAGTCGTCGCCGGCCTCAGGCTCATCGTCCTTTATTGCAGTACGGAACCCCTTGATCGCACTGCCCAGGTCGCCGCCGATACTCCCCAGCTTTTTGGTTCCAAACAACAGGGCAACGATGACCATAATGATCCCCAGTTCCCAGATGCCAAAACTCATGTCGCGTCTCCTTCAGAAAAAGTAGTCACGCTAATTATGCCACAGCGGACACGGAGAAAAGCAGAATTCACCCCGGTTTCTCCTTGTTCGCCTTTCTGCTCGCCTTCTCTTCATGGCCGGACGTGCCGAAGCGCCGCTCCAGTTCGGACAGGACTTCGGCGGGGTGGATGTTCAGGTGGGATAACAGCACCAGGCTGTGAAACCACAGGTCTGCGGTTTCGTGTATGATGTCGCGTGGCTCGCCGTTGGTCGCCGCCTCGACCAGTTCCCATGATTCCTCTTCTATTTTTTCCAGTATGCCGGCTCTGCCGCGCGCATGCAGGGAAGCGACATAAGACGTTGATGGATCAGCTTTTTTACGCTCAATCAACACATCCGTCAACTCATAAATAATATTCATTTGCTGTTCTCCCCATTAACCCGGATGTCTTATCGGGTGTGGCGCCGATGGCGCCGGGTCAGTTGTCATAGATTGCCGCGGGGTGCTTGAGCACCGGGTCGGCCGCCACCCAGCCTGAGTCCGTTCGGCGCAGGTAGAAACAGCTTTCCCGGCCGGTATGGCAGGCAATGCCCCCTTGTTGGTCGACCCGTAGCAGCAGTGTGTCCCGGTCGCAATCCAGCCGTATTTCCCTGATCGTCTGCACGTGGCCGGACTGTTCTCCCTTACGCCACAACCTGTTTCTTGACCTGGACCAGTATACCGCGCGCCCCTCGCGGCAGGTAAGCTGCAGGGCTTCCCGGTTCATCCAGGCCAGCATCAACACCCGGCCGGTGGCAGCGTCCTGGGCGACAGCCGGCACCAGGCCGTCTGTATTCCAGTTCACCTGCTCCAGCCATTCAATATCATTCGGGTCGGCCATGGCTCAACTCCTCACCTCAATACCGTGCCGCGCCATCTGCTGTTTGGCCTGGGCCACGGTGTATTCGCCGAAATGGAAAATACTGGCCGCCAATACCGCGTCGGCCTTCCCTTCGGTCACACCCGCGACCAGGTGATCCAGGTTGCCGACCCCGCCGGATGCGATCACGGGGATGGTCACCGCCGCGCTCACCGCCCGGGTCAGGGGCAGGTCGAAGCCGTCCCTGGTGCCGTCCCGGTCCATGCTGGTCAGGAGAATCTCCCCGGCGCCGTAAGCGGCCATCTGCCTGGCCCAGGCAACCGCGTCCAGCGCCGTTTCCCGGCGCCCGCCGTGGGTGAACACACGCCATTGCAACGGTTCTCCGGCCGCGCTCACCTGTTTTGCGTCTATCGCCACCACGATACACTGTGAACCGAATGTGCGGGTGGCCTGGCGCACAAACTCCGGATCTTTGACCGCCGCGGTGTTGATGCTGATCTTGTCGGCGCCGACATTCAGCAGGCGCCGAATGTCATCCAGGGTGCGGATACCGCCGCCTACGGTCAAAGGAATGAACACCTGGGCGGCAACGGCTTCCACCACGTGCAACATGGTATCCCGCTCCTCGTTGCTGGCGGTGATATCAAGGAAGGCGAGTTCGTCAGCACCCTGTTTGTCGTAACCGCGCGCCACTTGCAGCGGGTCTCCGGCATCTCTGATATCAACGAACCTGACCCCCTTGACAACCCGGCCTGCATCCACGTCCAGACAGGGAATGATGCGTTTTGCCAGGCCCAATTAACTGCCGTCCCCGGCCCCTTGTCCGCGGTCTTCCGTGTTGCAATGCTCAGTGACCAGGGCCAGGGCCTGTTGCAGGTCGAGCGTACCTTCATAGATGGCGCGCCCGGTGATGGCGCCGGCGATACCCTCGGCGGCAACAGAACACAGGGCCTTGATGTCTTCCAGGTCCCTGATCCCGCCGGAGGCTATCACCGGAATCGTCACCGACCGGGCAAGTTGCACGCTGGACTCTATGTTGACCCTGCTCAACATGCCGTCCCGGCTGATGTCGGTGAAGATAATCGCGGATACCCCATCCTGCTCGAAGCGCTGGGCGATATCGATAACGTCGTGATGGGATAATTTTGACCAGCCGTTGGTGGCCAGTTTGCCGTTTTTTGCATCCAGGCCAACAATCACGTGGCCCGGAAACTCCAGGCAGATATCGGAAACGAAGTGCGGGGTCGTCACCGCGCGGGTGCCGATGATCACGTAGTTCACGCCCACGTCCAGATAAGTCTGGATAGTGTCTTCGTCGCGAATACCGCCACCGGCCTGGATCTCGATATCGGGATGCTCCTCGGCGATATCGTGGATGATATCGGCATTCACGGGGCGTCCTGACACCGCGCCGTCAAGGTCGATGATATGCAATCGTTGCGCGCCAATCTCGACCCATTGGGTCGCCATCGCGACCGGGTCGTTATTGTAAATGGTTTCCTCGCCCAGATCGCCCTGGCGCAAGCGGACACATTTGCCGTTTTTTATATCAATCGCGGGAATTAACAGCATGGCATGTTTCCGGTTCTGTAACTATCTCAGACACCACAATTATCCTGGACGGGAACCAGGAAGGTACATGTAAGCAACCAACACATTTACAGTAAATGTTAGCACAGTATCAGGGCAATGCCGGAAATCTTCCATCATTATTCCGGCGCCGCTTGTCGATCATTGCAACGCCTCTTGCAAGGCTTGTCAGTGCGCCTCGTCCCAGTTGGCGCCGGTGTCGATATCAACCACCAGAGGAACACTGAGATCAGCCGCCGCGGACATCAGCCGGCGAATCTCCTGCGCATAGCCGGCAGCTTCACTTTCCCCTACCTCGAACACCAGTTCATCATGAACCTGCATAATCATCCTGATATTTTTTTCGGAACGCAACAGTTTTTTATCAATTTCGATCATTGCCCGTTTAATGATGTCCGCGGCTGTCCCCTGCATGGGCGCATTGATGGCAGTGCGTTCGGTGTATTGGCGTCTGGCGGCGCTGCGCGAATTGATCTCGGGCAGGTACAAACGGCGCTTGAACAGGGTCTCCACGAATCCGTGTTCCCGGGCGCGGATGCGGGTGGCATCCATGTAATCCTTGACACCGGGGTAGCGTTCGAAATACGTATCCACGTAACTGCGCGCCGCGCCCCGGGCAATGCCCAGTTGCCGGGCCAGTCCAAACGCGGACATGCCGTAAATCAGGCCGAAATTGATGGCCTTGGCGGCCCGGCGCTGTGCCGGGTTGACATCGGCCATATCCACCCCGAACACCTCAGCTGCGGTAGCCCGGTGAATATCGCTGCCTGCCGCAAACGCGGCGAGCAAGGTGGCGTCTCCGGACAAATGAGCCATAATGCGCAGCTCGATCTGGGAATAGTCCGCAGCCAGCAACAGGTGTCCGGGTGCGGCGATGAACGCCTGGCGTATCTTCCTGCCTTCCTCGGTGCGGATGGGGATGTTCTGCAAATTGGGGTCGGAGGAGGACAACCTGCCGGTGGCGGCAACGGCCTGGTGGTAGGAAGTGTGCACCCGCCCGCTGACCGGATTGACCTGTTCCGGCAACCGGTCCGTGTAAGTGGATTTGAGCTTGCTGAACTCCCGGTGCCTGAGGATCAAGGCCGGCAGTTCGTGTCCGGCCGCGGCCAGTTCCTGCAACACCGCCTCCGCGGTGGAAGGCTCTCCGGTCGGCGTTTTGGCCGTGATTGGCAACTCCATTTCGTCGTAGAGAATTGCGCGGATCTGCTTCGGGGAGCCAATATTGAATTCCTGGCCTGCCACCTGGTAGGCCTGTTGTTCCACTGCCTGCATCTGTTGCGCCAGTTCCGCGCTTTGCCGCGCCAGCATATCCGTATCGATCATGACACCGTTGCGTTCCATGCGCGCAAGCACCTTCGAGAGGGGTATTTCAATGCGCGCGTACAGCTCGCGCAGCCCCGGTTCTGCGGCCAGTTGCGGCCACAGCCTGCGGTGCAGGCGCAGGGTAACGTCCGCGTCTTCTGCCGCGTAGGCGGCCGCCTGTTCGACAGCAACCTGGCTGAAGGAAACCTGTTTGGCCCCCTTGCCGGCAACTTCCTCGTAACTGGTAACGGATTGATCCAGGTACTGCCGCGCCAGGCTGCCCATATCGTGCCGCGTGGCCACGCTGTCCAGCACGTAGGATTGCAGCATGGTGTCATGCGCAGCCGCCTTCAGCTCGATGCCGTAACCGGCCAGTATGTTGCGGTCAAACTTCAGGTTCTGCCCGACTATCAGCGGCTTGTCCGCTTCCAGCAGGGGTCGCAGTTTTTCCAGCACCTTGCGGCGCGAGATCTGTTTCGGCGCGCCGTCATAAGCATGGGCCACGGGCACATAAGCCGCCGCGCCGGGGCGCACGGAAAAAGACAGCCCCACCAGCTCCGCGCGCAGGTAATCCAGGTCGGTGGTTTCCGTATCGAAGGCAAACACCTCTGCCGCGGCCAGCTTGTCGAGCCAGCGCTCCAGTTGGTCGACCGTGAGGACTGTTTCATAATCTTCTACCGGCGGTGCAGCTTCCTGTTCCGGCACCGCGCCGGCTTGATCAGCAAACAGGTCTCCGGCATCACGGTGCGCAGTTGCGCCAGGCAGTTCTGCATGGGTCTGTCCGCCCCCGTGTTCGTCAGGCAATTCCTGTGCCGGCACGGGCGCGGTAGTCTGTTGTTCTCCCGACCAGGAGTGCTGTTGCTGCGCGGCCGTAGTCGAGCCGGACGCGGCCCGGCCCCCACCGTTGATGTCCGGCAGCCAACTGCGAAAGCCCCAGCGCTGGTAATGCTCCCTCAGCGCCACCTGATCCTGGCCGGCGATTAATAGCTGCCGGGGTTCCAGTGGCAGATCGAGGTTGTCCCTCAGGGTCACCAGGTCCTTGCTCATGGGAATCTGGTGCAGGTGCTCGCGCAGGTACTCCCCGACCTTGCCGGGAAAGTCGTCCGCGTGGGCCACGATTTCATCCAGCGTGCCGTACTGCGCCAACCACTTCACCGCGGTCTTTGGCCCCACCTTGGGAACTCCCGGCACGTTGTCCGACGTGTCGCCGATTAAGGCCAGGTAATCGACGATGCGCTCCGGCGGCACCCCGTATTTTTCGATCACACCGGCGCGATCAAAACGGGTGTTGTTCATGGTATTGATCAAGTGGATATCGTCATTGACGATCTGCGCCAGGTCCTTGTCCCCGGTTGACACCAGGGTTTTAAGCCCCACCCGCTGCGCCCGCGTCGCCAGGGTGGCGATAACGTCATCGGCCTCCACGTCATCAATCAACAGCAACGGCACCCCCAGAGCCCGGATGATCTCATGCAAGGGCTGGATCTGCGCCACCAGGTCCGGCGGCGCCGGCGGCCGGTTGGCCTTGTACTCCGGATAAATGTCATTACGAAAACTCTTGCCCTTGACATCGAACACCACCGCAAAATAATCCGGCTGCTCGGCCTTGAGCAACTTGCGCAACATGTTGACCACCCCAAAAATAGCCCCGGTCGGCTCCCGCGCCGCATTGGTCAACCCCGGCATGGCATGATAAGCCCGAAACAGGTAATAGGAACCGTCGACCAGGGTGAGAAGTTTTTTGGGCATGGAGAGGGTAAGGAAAAATGGCTGCGTGCTATGTTACCGGTAATTCTGATTCTAAACCATACCCGCGGGTGAATGGATTATAAGACCCGAGAGTTTTGCTTGGAATCACGCCATTATCGTGCCAATATTATGCCAAGCATGACTGAACCATGAAGATTACACAATTAAATGAAATATCTTAGCGCCAGTATACTCAGCCTGTTTCTGATAACGTCAGTTGCAGCACAGACCTCCGAGGAGGAAGAGCTTGCGCCGGTGCCGGCGCCGCCGGAGTTGCCGGACCCGCTGAAAAGTGGTGAGGCGATTGAGCCGCAGGTGACCATTATCCGCAGGGACGATGCAATCATCGAAGAATACCGCCTGGACGGCCGGCACTACATGACCCGCATCATCCCCGCTGCCGGCCCGGCTTACTACCTGGTGGATCGCGACGGTGACGGCCAGATGGAAACCCGGATGAGTGAAATCTACGACGACTTCATCGTGCCGCAGTGGGTGTTGTTCAGTTGGTGAGGTTTACGGCAACAAAAACACCGTAGCCAGGCCCAGGAAGGTCATAAAACCTATCACGTCGGTGAACGTGGTCAGGATGACCCCGCCGGCGATGGCCGGGTCTACGCCGAATTTTTTCAGTATCAGGGGGATCATTGAGCCGGCCAGGGCGGCGCAGACCAGGTTGATGATCATGGCCAGGCCGATGATCAGGCCCAGTCCCTGATTGCCGAACCACAGGGTGGCGACAAACCCGACGACACTTGCCCACAGCGCGCCGTTGAGCAACCCAATCGTGCACTCCTTGAGCACCAGCGAGCGCGCATTCTGCCTGGAGATCTGGCCCAGCGCCAGGCCGCGTACGGAGATGGTCAGGGCCTGGCTGCCGGCGATGCCGCCCATGCCGGCGACGATGGGCATGAGGATGGCCAGCGCCACCAGTTCCTGTATGGTAGCCTCGAAGCGGCCGATTACCCAGGCGGCCAGAAACACGCTGAGCAGGCTGATGCCCAGCCATAGCGCGCGCCGCCGGGTACTGGACAGCACCGAGGCGAACAGGTCGTCCTCCCCCAGGCCGGCCATGTTGCGCACGGATTGTTCCGCCAGTTCCTGGATCACGTCCACCACGTCGTCGATGGTGATCCGGCCGAGCAGTTTCCGGTCCTGGTCCAGCACTGCCGCGGAAATCAGGTCGCGCTGTTCAAACAGGCGCGCGACGTCTTCTTCCGGCATATCGGCGGCGATCCCGACACCTTCCGCCATGTGCTCACCCACACTGTCCTCCGACCGGTTGACCAACACATCCGCCAGGGCCAGCACGCCCAGGTACTGGTTTTCCCGATCCACGACAACCAGGTTGTCCGTGTGATCGGGAAGTTCCCCCAGTTGCCGCAGGTAACGGGCTACCACGTCCAGGGACACGTCCGCGCGCACCCACACCACGTCCGTGTCCATGAGGCCACCGGCCGTATCTTCCGGGTAGGACAGCAGCGAGGCGATGCGCTCCCGGTTTTGCGCGTCCATCGACAACAGCACGCTGTCCACCCGTTCTTCAGGCAGGTCCTGCAGAATGTCGGCGGCGTCATCCGTGTCCAGTTCCCGGGCCATTGCCGCCACTTCCTGGGGCTGCATATCCGCCAGCAGGCCGGCGCGCACCGCGTCCTGCACTTCCGTCAACACGTCGCCTTCGAGGTCCGGATCGACCAGCTCCCAGAGCGTGCGCCGGTGGCGCCCCGGCAGGCTCTCCAGCAGGTCGGCTATCTCGGAGGGATGGAACGACTCCAGCATCGACCGGACCTGGCCGAAGTCGCCGCCTTCCAGGAACTCGAATAATGTTTCTTGTCGGGATAGTTCAGGCATAGGCGTAAAGGATAGAGGAAAAGATTGCGGAATTAAATTGCCGGCATGATTTGCCTCTCATTCCGGCCTGCTCCTGCCGGGCAACAGCAGGCAAGCGTAGTGGCGTTCCCCTTCCGGGCAGGGAGCGTAACGGCTTGCTTACAATTCTTCCAGCAGTTTCTCGATCTCTACCGCGCTGGCGGCCAGCAGCGCGGCGTCTGCGGCGGCGCTGAGCCGGTCCAGCCTGCTTTCCAGGATATTCTTTTTTACCTCCAGCAGGTAGGCCGGGTGCACGCTGAACTCGCGCAGGCCCAGGCCCAGCAGCAACTGGGTAAACTTGCTGTCCCCCGCCATTTCTCCGCACATGGCAACCGGAATACCGGCCTTGGCGCCGGCATCCAGCGTCATGCGTATCAGCCTCAGCACGGCCGGGTGCAGCGGTTCATAGAGATAGCTTACCTCGTCGTCAACACGGTCTATCGCCAGCGTGTACTGGATCAGGTCGTTGGTGCCGATGGACAGAAAATCCAGTTGCCCGGCAAAGATATCCGCGCACACGGCGGCGGCCGGCACCTCGATCATGGCGCCTACGGGAATGTCTGCATCAAAGTCTATCCCCTGTGCGCGCAGCTCCGCCTTGGTCTCATCGACCAGTTCCAGCACCTGCCATGTTTCCTGCATGTTGGACAGCATGGGAATCATCAGGCGCACTTTGCCGTGGGCCGAGGCGCGCAGAATGGCCCGCAACTGGGTGCGGAACATGGCCGGTTGCTTCAGGCACAAACGTACGGCCCGCAACCCCAGCGCGGGATTGGCCTGCGCCGCAGCACCCTGCCGGCGTCCGTTTGCCTGCTTGTCCGCGCCCAGGTCCATGGTGCGTATCGTCAGCGGCAACCCGGCCAGGGTGTCAAGCACGGACAGGTAGGTGTCATAATGCTCCTCCTCCTGCGGCGGCGCTTCCCGGTTCATGTACAGGAATTCCGTCCGGTACAAACCGACCCCGGCGGCGCCCACCTCTCGGGCAATCTCGAAATCCTGGGGCAGTTCCACGTTTGCCTGCAACCGTACCGGCACCTGGTCCAGGGTCGTTGCCGGCGCCTCTTTCAGGCGCATCAACCCGGCGTAATAGTCCTTGTCCTGCTGCTGCCGTTGCCGGTAATAGCGCAGGCTGTGCTCATCCGGATCGACCAGTATGACGCCGGCATTCCCATCCACGATAACCATGTCATCTTCCCGCACGTAGCGTCCGGCTTCATGCAGGCCGACGATGGCGGGAATGATCAGGCTGCGCGCCAGGATGGCGGTATGGGAAGTGGGTCCGCCGTATTCGGTCACGAAGGCGACAATCCCGTGATGCTGCATCAGCACCGTATCAGCCGGGGTCAGGTCGTCGGCTATCAACACATAGCCGCTCAGGCGACTGTCCGGTTCTTCGTGGCGTAGCGGCTTCTGTTTCAGCAGTATTCTTTGAATGCGGTTAACGACGTGATCGATATCGTTTTTGCGGGTGCGCAGGTAGGGGTCTTCCATTTCATCGAACACGTGCACCAGGGCATCCCGCTGTAATTGCAACGCCCATTCCGCGTTATACCCGGCCGCCTCGATCAGGCGCTGTGGTTCCTGGGTCAGGACCGCGTCATCCAGCATCAACAGGTGCGTGTCTATGAACGGCGCGATATCCGGCGCTGCTGCTGCCGGGATGTGTGTGCGGATGGCCCGTAACTGCTGCTTGGCCTGGCTCACGGCATCGACAAGGCGCCGGGTTTCCGCGGCGGTCTGGCCTTTGTCGATATGGTATTCGGGAATATCCAGCCGTCCGCGCTCAATGACGTGGGCGCGGCCGATGGCAATGCCGCGGGAAACGCCCGTGCCGTGTAGCGACAGGGTCACCGCGCTTCCCCGAAGCGGTTTTCGACCAGTTGCACCAGCGCCTTCAGCGCGCTTTCCTCATCTTTGCCATACGCGCTCAGTTCCAGGCTTGCGCCCTTTGCCGCGGCCAGCATCATCAAACCCATGATGCTTTTGCCGTTGACGCTTTTATCCCCGGATTTAACCCGGATATCAGCCTCATAGGCCATCGCTTTTTCCACAAAATGGGCTGCTGCGCGAGCATGCAGGCCCAACTTGTTGACAACGGTTACAGTTTGTTTCAGCAAGCGTCCTGGCCCGCCAGCAGTTGGTACAACGTTTCCGCGGAATCTTCCTGCCGCAACCGCGCCAGGAACGTCGGTTGGTTGAACATGCCGGCAAGCTGTGAGAGCACCTGTAAATGTTCCTCTGTCGAGTCTTCCGGCACCAGCAGGGCAAAGATCAAATCGACCGGTTGCCGGTCGAAAGAGTCGTAATCCACACCTTGTTTCAACTTGATGAACGCGGCAATAGTGGCCGCGTTGTCATGCAAGCGCCCGTGCGGCAGGGCGATGCCATTGCCCAGGCCGGTGCCGCCCAGGCGCTCCCGGGCCAGCAGGCTGTCAAAAACCTCGTGGCCGCCCACCGTGCCGGCCGCGTTGGCAATCAGGTCGGCAAGGGTCTCCAGCGCGGCCTTCTTGCTGGCAAGGCTGACGTTGCAGAGAATACGCTCACGGGTGAGAATGTCTGAGATAAGCATGGAAGGGTTGGCAACGGAACCGCGTTCAGCCGCGGTGATCCGATAATTTCTCCTTGTGTTTTTTTACCTGCCGGTCGAGTTTGTCCACCAGCCTGTCGATGGCCGCGTACATATCGTTTTGCTCCGCTTCCGCGAACAGGTTGCCGCGGTTGACGTGTATGGTGGCTTCGGCTTTTTTTCGTTCCTTCTCGACCGAAAGCACCACATGCACGGTAATAACGTGATCGAAATGGCGCGCGATGCGCTTCAGCTTTGTCTCAACGTAGGAACGTAACGCCGGAGTGATATCCAGGTGGTGGCCGGACAGGTTGATTTGCATGATCGCCTCCTTTATGGTCGGTGTGAATAGCGCATGTGCCTCAGCGCAGGCTCAGGCTCGCTCTTTTTCTCTCGCTGGAAGATGGAATAGACAGCGTGTCCCGGTATTTTGCCACCGTTCTGCGCGCCACTTGTATGCCTTGTTGCGCCAGCAGTTCAACGATTTTATTGTCACTCAGGGGTTTTTCCGGCCGCTCGGCCTGAATATGTTTTTTGATAAACGCGCGAATCGCCGTGGCCGAACGGGCATCGCCCCGGTCGGCGCCTACTTGGCTGGAAAAAAAGTACTTGAGTTCGAACACGCCCCTGGGTGTGTGCATGTACTTCCGGGTGGTGGCCCGGGACACCGTGGAGTCGTGCAGGCCCAGTGCGTCCGCCACGTCGTGCAGCACCAACGGTTTCATGGCCTCTTCGCCGCGCTCCAGGAACGCGCGCTGTTTCTCTACAATACAGGAGGCGACCCGCAGCAGGGTTTCACTGCGGCTTTGCAGGCTTTTGATAAACCAGCGTGCCTCCTGCAGGTGGTTTTTCAGCGAGACATTATCCGTGCTGTTGTCCGCACGGCGAATCATGCCGGCATACCCGGCATTGATGCGCAGGCGCGGCAGCGCCTCCGTGTTCAGTTCCACTTTCCACGCCGCGCCGGTCTTTCTTACCAGCACGTCCGGCACCACGTACTCCTGTCGGGTTTCCTGTACCTGGCTGCCGGGGCGCGGGTGCAGGGACTGGATCAGGGCGATCACCTGTTCCAGTTGTTCCGGGCTGAGTTGCAGTTGCTTCATCAGGCGTTTGTAATCATGCGCGGCAAGCATCTGCAGGTGCCGCCCGGCTACGGTCCGGGCCGTATCCAGCCAGGGGGTATCCGGCGCCAGTTGCGCCAGTTGCAGGCACAGACATTCGGACAGGTCACGGGCGCCCACCCCTGCCGGTTCAAAGGTCTGGACCAGGCGCAATACCGCCGTGATCTCGTCTTCCTCGACGTCAACGTCGGCCGCCAGGGTGGCGCGGATTTCCTCCAGGCTGGCAGCAAGGTAGCCATCGTCATTGATCGCGTCGATGAGGGCGAGGGCGATGGCCTTGTCGGTGAGGGACAGCGTGACCATGTCAAGTTGCGCGAGCAGTTGCTGTTGCAGGCTCTGCACGCCGCCATCCCGGTATTCGTCAATGTAATGCCCGGCGCTCTCGCCGTTACCGGCGTGATAGGCCGCGCCATCGTAGACGTCTTCCCAGGCGGCATCCACCGGCAGGTCTTCCGCGAGTGTCTCCTGCGCGTAGGCCTCGGCATAGTCGTCCCCGTTCAGTTCGGTCTGCGCGGCCTGCGTTACGTCACCCCCCTCCTCGTCCAACTCCAGCATCATGTTGGAATCCAGCGCCCCCTGCACTTCCATGTTCAGTTCCAGGCTGGACAACTGCAACAGCCTGATAGCCTGTTGCAACTGCGGCGTCATGGTCAGGCCATGACTTAGCTTGATTCCCAGAGATTGCTTCATCTTTGAAGTGTAGCGCAAAAACCCGATGCGGCTAGAGTTTGAATTCCGACCCCAGGTACACGTCGCGCACGGTTTCATTGGTGAGGATGTCGTCGGGGGTTCCCTCGGCCAGGATCTTGCCTTCATTCACGATATACACGCGATCGCAGGCGCCCAGCGCTTCCCACACGTTGTGGTCGGTAATCAGTATGCCGATGCCTTTTTCGCGCAGGTAGCCGGTGATCCGCTGGATGTCGTTGATGGAAATGGGATCAATGCCGGCAAACGGTTCGTCCAGCAACAGGAACTGCGGATCGGTAGCCAGCGCCCGGGCGATCTCCACCCGGCGCCGCTCGCCTCCGGACAGGCTCATGCCCAGGCTGTCGCGCAGGTGCGATACATGAAACTCATGTAACAGCGCTTCCGCGCGCTGTCTGGCTTCAGCCTTGCTCAGGTTCTTGCGCAACTCCAGCACGGCCAGGATGTTTTCCTCCACCGTGAGCTTGCGGAAGATCGATGATTCCTGGGGCAGGTAGCCCAACCCCAAACGCGCCCGTTTCTCCATGGGCAGCAGGCTGATGTCTTGTTCGTTAAGGAAAATCTCGCCCCGGTCACACGGGATCAGGCCGACGATCATGTGAAAGCTGGTGGTCTTGCCCGCCCCGTTGGGCCCCAGCAGCCCGACGATTTCACTGCCGTTCACTGTGAGGCTGATATCGCTTACCACCTGGCGCGCGCGGTAGGATTTGTATATGCCCTGGACGGATAAAACGTTCATACCACTCTCTGCCACATCACGACCCGGGTGCTTTCTTCTTCAGAATCAGCTTTACCCGGCTTTTCGGTTTGGCCTCCGGCGCGGCGGCCGTATCACTGCCGCCGGCTTGACCCCAAGCCTTCACCCGGCTGAGTTCCGTGTTGTACTCTATGCGCTCCCCGACCAGGGTCGAGGTGTCCTGTTTTACCCAGGCATCCCGGATCAACACCACCAGGTTTTTCGTCTCATGGTATTCCATACGCTGTGCCCTGGCCTGGTCGTGTACCTTGCTGTTGTCCGGCAGTTGCTGGTAGGTGGCCGGGTTGCCTTCGATGATGATGTAATCCAGTGCCTCGCCGCCTTTGCTGTACACCGTCATCACGTCACCCGTCATGTGGATGGAGCCCTGCCTGACAATCACGTTGCCCCGGTAGATGCTGACGTCATTCATATCATCCAGCTCCGCCTCGTCCGCTTCGACTTCTATCGGCTGGTCCTTGTCCGTCGACAGGGGAAAAGCCGCCAGGCTCCCCAGCAGGCAGCACACCATGATGGCAAGGTCAACCGCCCGACGTAGCATTGATGATGGTTTTCTCATGTTTAATCACTTCCACCCGGTTTTCGGGTAAATACGCGCGCATCCCCACACCGGTGATGACGGCGGTACCGGTAACAATCATCGCCGGGCTGTCGGTCTCCGCATATTCTTCTTCCAGCCGCACTTCCACATTGGACGTGCTGACTTCCAGTACCGGCTCGCCAGCCTCATCGTACTCGCGCATTTTTACGACACCGTAAAGGGAAATAGTATCATCATCTCCCACGACGCGGCCTTTTTCGGCGTCAATATACAAAGGCAACTCGTTCTCCCGGTAAATTTCCATGCGCGGCTTGAGCAGTTCGGTGTTGTTGTTATGCGGGTAGTGGGCCATGTAGTCCGCCGACAGTTTGTTCTTCGGTTTGCCGTCCCGATCCATGGTCACAGTGCTGAAGTCCTCCATGTAATAATCCGGCCCCTGGGCATCGGTCCGCACCGCGCCGCCCGCATCCGCGGACAGCCAGTTCAGCAACCAGGCGCTGACTACGGCAGCGCCGATCAGCAAGGCGAGGATCAGCAGGCGCTGGATCATCCGTCACAGCACCTGCGCGCGCAGCAGATCGTGCATGTTCAGCACACCGACCAGCCGCCGCCCGGCGTCCAGCACCAGCAACGCGTTAATACGATGTTGTTCCATCATGCGCAAGGCCTCGGCGGCCAGCGCGGTCTCGGCAATCGTCCTGGCAGCTCTCGTCATCACTTCCGCAGTGGTTGTCGTATGCACGTCATGACCGGCATCCAGCGCCCTGCGCAGGTCGCCGTCGGTAAATATGCCTGACACCGCGCCCTGTGCGTCCAGCACTGCGGTCATGCCCAGTCCTTTTTCACTCATTTCCAGCAAGGCCCGGCTCAGCAGGGTGTCCTCTTGCACCCGCGGTATGTCGGCGCCGCTGTGCATGACGTCCCGCACCGATGACAGCCGCCGCCCCAATGACCCGCCGGGGTGGGAGCGGGCAAAATCATCGGCATTGAAACCCCGGGCCTCCAGCAAGGCAACGGCCAGGGCATCACCCAGCACCAGGCAGGCGGTGGTGCTGGCCGTAGGCGCCAGGCCCAGCGGGCACGCCTCCCTGGCGACGCTGACGTCCAGACACGCCGCGGCGGCCTTGCCCAGAGTGGACGCGGGGTTACCCGTGAGCGCAATGAGCGGGAGGGCCAGGCGCTTGATGACCGGCAACAGGGTAACAATCTCCGCGGTCTCGCCTGAATTGGACAGGGTAACGGCCACGTCGTCGCGGGTGATCATGCCCAGGTCACCATGTCCGGCTTCGGCCGGGTGCACGAAGAACGACGGGGTGCCGGTGCTCGCCAGGGTGGCCGCGATCTTGCGGCCGATATGTCCGGACTTGCCCATGCCCAGCACCACCACCCGGCCCCGGCATGACAGCATCAGCTCGCAGGCGCGCACGAACTGGCGGCCCAGGCGTTGCCTGAGCGCTGCCACCGCCTGTTGCTCCGTGTCGATCACCGCACGGGCAGCCTGTATCAGCCGCTCCGGGTCCGCCTGTTTGCCGGCGCCGGTAACCGCTGTCGAGGATATGTCTGCAACCGCGTTCATTTTGAATGCTCTATCAGGTATTCTATCCCTGCAACAGTAAATACTGGTAGCCGGCGAAACACAGCAGCAATACGGCGCCTTCTCTGCGGCTGTAGCGGTCCTTGCCGGCATGAAACACCATCCAGGCCATAAGCAGGGTCAGCCCCCCCATCACGGAAAAATCCCGCAACAGGACTTCCCTGCCGAAGCTGTCAGGATAAATGATACACGGTATGCCCAATACCATCAGCATATTAAACATATTTGAACCGATGATATTGCCGATCGCAATATCCATTTCGTTTTTGGCCACACTCATCAGCGACGCCGCCAGTTCCGGCAAACTGGTGCCGATCGCAATAATCGTGAGCCCGATGACCAGATCGTCGACACCGAACTCCCTGGCAATATAGACCGCGCCGCGCACCAACAGTTCGGCGCCGCCCAGCAATACCAGCAGTCCGAGCGACAGGAAGAGGATGGATTTTGCCAGCGCCGGTGTTCTTTCATCCTGTGCTTCACCCTGCATGGACGCCGCCTCGGCTCTTGCATGTTTGACAATCCATACCAGCATCAGGCCCAGCGCGCCCAGTAATATCAGGCCGTCCATACGTGACAGGTGCAGATCAAACATCAACAAAAACGCGATCAGCATTGCCGCCAGCATGAGCAGGAACTCACGGCGCAAGGTCTGCGAACGTACCACAAAGGGGGCAAACAGGGCCGTCGTCCCCAGCACCAGGCCGATATTGGCGATATTCGAACCCAGGGCATTACCGATGGCGATGGTGGTCTTGCCGTCCCACGCCGCCACGCCGCCGACAAACACCTCCGGCATGGACGTGGCAATGCCCACCACGATCAAGCCGATGATCAAGCGCGAGACCCCCAGCGCGCGTGCAACGCCCGCGGCGCCGGAAACGAACCGGTCCGCCCCCAGCACCAGCAGGGCCAGACCGCCCAGCACCGATAAGGTTGCAATCAACATACTTCCGTACTCCAAACCCGGATAACGCGCCGGGCCGCCAGTCATTAGGGCACCTCTAAAAATTAGAGGTGCCCGTGCAGCATAAGGATGTGCTGCCATTTAATCATGACGTTCATCCTGAACGTCACCCTTCGGGCAGCTTGCCCTGTGCCAATCGGCTGTCCTGCCGATTGGTCACGTCAGTGATTGAAAATGAAGGAAACGAAAAATCGCACATTCGTTTCCGTCTCTAAAAATGCCAAGGATGGCATTTTTAGAGGTTACTATTACAGGATACCCGCAGTTTATCACGTCGGCGGCCTGGCTGTTCCTCCTGTTCGTCATCGTGGACAGGGATTGTCCACTATCCGGTGGCAGGGATGTTACTATTCAAATTACACATCAATCCCCTGAAAAACACGACCGCTGAAAATGAGAGCGATGATCCTGGCCGCGGGACGGGGCGAGCGCATGCGCCCCCTGACCGACAAGCTGCCCAAACCCATGCTGCCGGTGGGCGGCAAACCCTTGTTGCAGTATCACGTGGAAGCCCTGGCGCGGGCCGGCATCACCGATCTGGTCATCAACCATGCCCGCTTTGGCGAGCGCATAGCGGCATGGTTAGGTGACGGCGCCGCTTTCGGCGTGGATATTCGCTACTCAGCCGAGGGCGACAGCCCCCTGGAAACCGGCGGTGGCATCAAACGCGCCTTGCCGTTGCTGGGCGATGACCCGTTCCTGGTCGTCAACGGCGATACCTGGACCGATTTTCCTTTTGCGTCGTTGCTACCGGCGCCACCCGACCTCGCCCATTTGGTCCTGGTACCCAACCCGGCACACAACCCGCACGGCGATTTTGCCCTGACCGACGGCAAGGTTCACAGCACCGGACAACCCACCCACACCTTCAGCGGCATCGGCATCTACCACCCCGACCTGTTTCAATCCATGCCGGAACACACATTCCCCCTGGCCCCGCTACTGCGCCAGGCCATGGACAACCACCAGGTTACGGGGGAGTTATACCAGGGCCACTGGTTCGATGTCGGCACTCCGGAACGCCTGGCGGAGCTTGAACAATATCTAATCGTGCGAAATCTGAATTTCTGAGTACCCTTGACAATAGGCGCACATGCAGGCGTGCGTTGCAAGGGGGTGGTTTGCCGGCCGGATTCCGGGCCTGTCGCTTTATGGTGTCGTGTAGGAGTCAGGCCCTAACAATGGGCGCGGGCGGCGGTTTAACGAACGGCAGGAGACAACTGAACTGCGTGCTTGTTCAGTTGGTCGAGGCAGTAGCTGCCGGCGCGGCCTCTGCTGCAATGGCGGCAAGACGGTCCCGGGCCAGGCTGGCGGCGGTGGTGCCGGGGTGTTGCAGGATGATCTCTTCGAGTTGTTGTATTGCCGGTTCTACCTGTCCCAGTTCGTGCCGGCTGAAGGCGGCCTTGAGTTTGGCCTGGGCCAGTTTCGGGCTGTCGGGATAACGTTGCGTCAGTAAGCCGTATTCGGCCAGCGCCTGTCCGAACAGGCTGTTTACGTAATACGCCTCGGCCAGCCAGAACTGGGCGTTGGCGGCGAATTCGCTGTCCGGATAGCGCGTCAGAAACCCCCGCAACGCCATTACCGCCTGCTCATACCGGGCTTCTTTTAACAGGTTGAAGGCCTGGCGGTACTCCGCCTGGATCAACTGCGGGTTCTGTTGCAGGGGCGACGCGTCGGTGGCTATCGACGTGTCCGGCAGTTCTGGTGTCGCAGACGACTCCGGCCCTGCCTGTGGTTGCGTGGCGTCGGGCAGTGCCGTGCCGGGGGTTGCCAATGCCGTCGCCTCCATTCCCGCCATTTCTGTTTGCGCGTCTACTGTTTCCGGGTTTTCTGTTGCCGGCGCCGCGCCGGTTGCTGCCGCAGACGCAGATGCCGGGGCCTCCGCAGTAACAGCCGCCAGGGGAAGGTCCTGTTCAGCTCCCGGCACAGTTGGCGCGGGAACGCCTGCTTCCGGGGCGCCGGCGCCGGGCCCACCGGCATCAGGCGCCGCGTCCTGGTTGACCAGTTCCAGGGTTAACGACGTCCCCACGCCTGCCGCGCCCCCTGCGACGTCAGTACTGCCCAGGGGTGCCAGTGTCTGCAACGGCGGCGCGCCTGCGCCGGGCAGTGTGTCCAGCGCCGCCGGGTTTTCAAAACGCTGCAAACGCCGATCCATGTCCGCATACATGTCGCGCTGGCGTTTTTTCAACTGCTCCAGCGTGTGGTTCTGTACCTCCACCTCGCCACGCAGGCGGTTGATCTCCAGTTCCAGGGTCTCAAGTTGCTGCAACATCTGCAACAAGCCCTGGTTGGCGAGCGCAGCCTCAATGCGCTCCAGACGTTGTTGCAGGGTCGGTTCAGGCGCCGCGGACTCCTGGGCTGCCACACCGGGGGCGCCGGTGTGGGCGAGGATCAGCAGGCACGCAGCCAGCCTGAATTCAGCCCGCATCGGTCATCCGCTCAGTAAACAAACTCCACCCGCCGGTTCAGCTCCCAGGCCGGTTCGTCGTGGCCGGGGTCCGCGGGACGCTCCTCGCCATAGCTCACGGTTCGGACCTGTTCCGGCGCCGCGCCCAGCACGACCAGTTGTTGTTTGAGCGCCTGTGCGCGCCGCTCGCCCAGGGCCAGGTTGTACTCGCGGGAGCCGCGCTCGTCCGCGTGTCCTTCCAGGGTGGTTGTCACGCCCGGGTTGGCTTGCAGGAACTCTCCATGGGCGCGGATGATCTCCTCAAACTGGGCCTGCACGGTGGTGCTGTCATAATCAAAATAAATAATGCGCACGGACAACAGGCTCTCCGGATCCCCCAGTTGCTGCAGGATGGCATCCTGGTCCGCGGCTGCGCCGAATGCCTGTGCCTCGCTACCGGCTGCAGCGGCCTCATCAGCCGCGGCGGTGTCGTCAGCGCCCTCCACCACGTCCGGGTCCTGCTCCTGTTTCGGGGTGGTGGTGCAGGCTGCGGCAAACACGCCCAGCACAAGCAACAGCAGTAATTGTTTAATCATGGTTGTTCTCCGGTTGTATAAGACAAAGCATAACATTGATTACCCGTTTTGTGGGCCACATTCAGTCGGTCGGAAATGGCCCCCAGGCCGGTTCCCGCACCTCGCCGTCCTGCAGGGCAAGCCGCTGGTGTACCCGGCCGTCGGCGGAGACCGCGGCCAGCTCGGAACCGCTACGGCCGTTGGTGGCGTAGATGATCATGCTGCCGTTCGGGGAAAAACTGGGGGATTCGTCCAGCCGGTTCGGTGTGAGGATACTGAGTCCGCCGCGGTCCAGATTGAGATAGGCGATCCGGTAGGCGCCGCTTTGGCCGTACACCATGGTAATCCCGGTGCCGTCCGGGGAGTAGCGCGGCCTGGCGAAGTAGGCGCCGTCAAACGTCAGCCGGGTCAGCGCGCCGCTTTGCAGGTCAACCTGGTAAATCTGCGGGGAACCGCCCCGGTCGGAAGTAAACACCAGCCGGCTGCCGTCCGGTGACCAACTCGGCTCCGTGTCTATGGCCCGGTTGTCGGTGATGCGTTGCAGCGAGTTGTCGGCCAGGGTCAGCACGAAGATCTCCGGGTTGCCTTCCTTGGACAAGGTCAGGGCCAGCCGCTTGCCGTCCGGGGAAAACGCCGGGGCGCTGTTGATGCCCTCATGGGCCGCCACCTCGTTGCGCGCGCCGCTGCGGATGTTTTGCACAAACACCGATGAGCTGTCTCCCTCAAAGGAAACATAGGCCAGGTATTGCCCGTCCGGCGACCAGGCCGGCGACATCAGCGCCTGCTCCGATTCCAGCAGGGTTTTCGGGTTGAAACCATCGGCGTCGGCGATTTGCAGGCTGTGGCGCGCGCCGCCCGCCGGGGTCTGCCTGACCGTGACGTAGGCGATGCGGGTATCGAACGCGCCGCGTACGCCGGTCAGTTTTTCGAATATGATATCGCTGATGCGGTGCGCGACACGGCGCAGTTGGGGGCGCGCGGCGCGGATGCGAAAACCGGTAAGCTGCGTCCCCTTGTAAACGTCGAGCAACCTGAACTCTACCTCGAAATCGCCGGCGCCGGTTTGTTTCAGGCTGCCGATAACGACGTTCTCCATGCGCAACATTTGCCAGTCGCGAAAGTTGACGTGGGCGAACTCTGCCGGTTGTTGCGGCATCTCGCGTTCGTCCATGGCAGCGAACCGCCCGCTGCGTTCCAGGTCGTTGGTAATGGTGACGTGCATGTCAAGCGGCTGGGCGCCGGGATCACCGTTCCAGCCAAAAGGAATGACGGCGATGGGCAGGGTGTTTTCAACCCCGGTATCGATGACTATCTCCAGTTCTCCCTGGGCCGGCAGCCGCGGCGGCAGGGTTGACAGTGCAACAAGCAGCAGGCAAGCAAGGTATTTCGGGTAATTCACGTTAATCCCTGGGGGCAAATTTGAAATTGAATTTTCTCAGGCCCAGCCGGTCGAATACCGCCGGGTCCGCCGGCAACGGTAACGGCGAGGCTTTCTCAACTGCGTTGACCGCGCGCCGGTCGAAGACTTCATTGCCGCTGGACTTGTTGATGGTCACGCTGATCACTTCACCGCCGGGTATGGTTTGTACAGATAATACGCATTCCAGTCCTTTAGGCAAGCCGGTTTTGTTGAAGCTGCCGGTCACCAGCAGGTAGATCTGCTCAACGATGTCCTGCAAGGTGTTTCTGTCCTGCGCGCGCTGTTCCTCGGCAAGGCGTTTGCGCTCCGCTTCCGCCTCCGCTTTTCTGCGTTTCTCCTCTTCCAGGCGCTGCCGTTCCGCCTCGGCCTGGCGTTGTTCCTCTTCAATGCGCTTGCGTTCCGCTTCTGCCTTGCGTTTCTTCTCCTCAATCCGTTTCAGTTCCACCTCTGCCTGGCGTTTCTCGTCCTCGATACGTTTGCGCTCCGCCACTTGTTTGCGTTCCTCCTCCTTGCGTTTTTTCTCTGCCGCAACCTTGCGCTGCTCCGCCTCGCGCCGCTTGGCCTCCTCCGCCTCGGCCAATACTTCCAGGTCTTTCAGTTTTTGCTCCATCGCGCGCTGTTTTTCCTGCTCCAGTTCCTTCAGGCGCTGCAGTTCCCGTTCTACCGCGCGTTCATCAACGGTGACCGCTTCGACGATATTTTCCCTGGGTTTGGGTGTGAACACCGGTTTGCGCGTCGCGTCATAATTCACCACCAGCGCGGCGACAACGACACCGTGCAGGAGCAATGAATAAAGCAGTGAACGCAGCGTCAGATAGCGCATGGCGCCTTATTGCTCCGGCGGTTCGGTGATCAGGCCGATGCCGTTCACGCCGGCTCCTTGCAGCAGGGCCATGGCCTGCACCACCCGCCCGTAACTCACGCTGGTGTCCCCTTTTACCAGCACCGGCAACTCGGGGCGGTACTTGACCAGCGCGCTGACCCGGTTCACCAGCGCCTCGGGCGCGACCGGTTGCTCCTGGTTCTCACCGTAATTGATAAAAAAGTTGCCCGCCGCGTCCACGCTGACGATGACCGGGTCGTTATCACTGGTCGGCAGGGGCTCCGAGGGCACTTGCGGCAGGTCGATCTTGACCCCCTGGCTGAGCAGCGGCGCGGTGATCATGAAGATGATCAACAACACCAGCATCACGTCGATATAAGGCACGACGTTTATTTCGGACACCGGGCGTTTGCGAATTCTTGCGCGCATGGCCGTTACCCGTCCTGTCTCACCTGTGGGCCTGGCGGTGCAGGATGGCGGCGAATTCCTCCATGAACGTGTCGTAACGGTTGATCAGGCGCTCCACGTCATTGGCAAACCGGTTATAGGCAATCACCGCGGGAATCGCGGCAAACAAGCCCATGGCGGTGGCGATCAAGGCCTCTGCAATGCCCGGCGCCACCATGGAAATCGACGCCTGCTGCACGTTGCCCAACGCGCGGAAACTGTTCATGATGCCCCACACCGTGCCGAACAGGCCGACGTAGGGACTGGTGGAACCGACGGTGGCCAGGAACGACAGGTGCCCTTCCAGTTCTTCCACTTCCCTGTTCAGCGCCACCCGCATGGCGCGCAGTGAGCCTTCCATGAGCGCGTCCGCCGTTACCCCGCCCTGCTTTTGCAGGCGCACAAACTCCCTGAAGCCCGCCTCGAACAGCAGTTCCATGCCGCCGGCATCGTAGTCTTCCGCGCTGACGCGCCGGTACAGGAGTGTCAGTTCTTCCAGCGACCAGAACTCATCCTCAAACGCGTCGGCGGCGCGCTTGGCTTGCTTCAGCGCCTGTCGTTTCTTGAAGATCAGCGTCCAGGAAACGACGGACGCGAGCGACAGTATCAGCATCACCGCCTGCACCGGGATGCTGGCGTGGATGATCAGGTGTACAAAAGACATGTCAGGGGTCATGGGCAAATTCCCGTATTAAATCTGAGTCCGATCAGGTTATCCGTCCGCATCGGTTTGATCAAACAGATCCTGCGCCGGCGCCATGCTTGCCGGCATGGGCAACCCGAAGTGCGCCCAGGCATGACGGGTCGCCATACGCCCGCGCGCGGTGCGCAGGATGTAGCCCTGCTGGATCAGGTAGGGTTCAATCACGTCTTCAATGGTATCCTTGACTTCCCCCAAGGCCGCGGCCAGGTTGTCGATACCCACCGGGCCGCCGTCAAACTTCTCCATGATGGTGAGCAACAGCTTGCGGTCCATCATATCAAACCCGGTGCCGTCCACGTTCAACATATCCAGGGCGCGGGACGCGATCGCGGCGCTGATGCTGCCATCCTCCTTGACCTCGCTGTAATCGCGCACGCGCCGTAGCAGGCGATTGGCAATGCGCGGGGTGCCGCGCGCGCGCGCGGCAATCTCCTGCGCGCCGGCAGGCGCGATGGGCACGTCCAGGATGCCGGCCGAGCGCACCACGATATCGGCCAGGTCTGCGCTTGAGTAGAACTCCAGACGCTGCACGATGCCGAAGCGGTCACGCAGCGGCGAGGTCAACAGTCCGGCCCGCGTGGTGGCGCCGACCAGGGTGAAGTGGGGTACGTCCAGCTTGATGGCGCGCGCCGCGGGTCCTTCTCCGATCATGATGTCTATCTGGTAATCCTCCATGGCCGGGTACAGGATCTCCTCGACCACGGGGCTTAACCGGTGGATCTCGTCGATAAACAATACGTCCCGGGGTTCCAGGTTGGTGAGCAGGGCCGCGAGGTCGCCGGGGCGTTCCAGCACCGGGCCCGAGGTCTGCCTCAGGTTCACCCCCAGTTCATTGGCAATAATATGCGCCAGTGTTGTCTTGCCCAGACCGGGCGGACCGAAAATCAGCACGTGATCCATGGCCTCGGCCCGCTGCCTGGCCGCGCTGATAAAAATCTCCATTTGTTCACGCACCACCGGTTGGCCGCGGTAAGCGCTCAGCGAGCGCGGCCTTAAGGTGTTTTCCGCCGCCGCGTCGTCCGCTTCGCTGCGGACGGAAAGAACGGGGTTGCGATCGTTCACCGCGTGGCTCCGGCGCTCAGGTCAGCGCGGCCTTCAGCGCGGCGCGGATCAAGGCTTCGCTGTCCATGTCCTCACTCGAGACCGCATGCACCAGGCGGGAGGCCTCCTGCGGCCGATAGCCCAGGGAAATCAGGGCATTCACGGCGTCGCTGAGCGGATCCGCGGCGCGTGCCTCGGCGTGGCTTTCAGCGGCGCCACCCAGGCCTTCATCCAGCCTGTCGCGCATTTCAACAATAAGACGTTGTGCCGTCTTTTTGCCGACTCCCGGCAGGCGCACCAGGCGCGCACTGTCGCCGCTTTCGATGCAACGCCCGAATTCCGCGGCGCTGATCCCGGATAAGATCGTCAGCGCCATCCTGGGCCCGACGCCGTTGACCCGGATCAGGGTGCGAAACAGGTGGCGTTCCTCCGCGTGGCGGAACCCGTACAAGGTGTGGGCGTCTTCCCGCACCGACAAATGGGTCAGCAGTTCCACTTCCTCGCCCACCTCCGGCAACTGGTAAAACGTGTTCATGGACGCTTCCAGTTCATACCCGACCCCGTGCACGTCCAGGGTCAGCCCCGGCGGTTGCTTGCCGGCTATCCTGCCGCGTAGAAAACCGATCATTATTGCACCTGTCCGGCTGCGGACTGCGCAGTTCGCAGCCGCAACAGGTTTTCCCGGGAGTGCCCGTGGCACAGGGCAACGGCCAGTGCGTCCGCGGCATCGGCTGCGGGTGTCTCGTTCAGGCACAACAGTACTTTTGCCATGTATTGCACCTGGGTTTTGTCCGCGTGGCCCTTGCCCGTGGTCGCCTGCTTTACCTGGTTTGCCGTGTATTCAAACACCGGCAGGTCACGCTCGGCGCAGGCGGTGATGGCGGCGCCCCGGGACTGGCCCAGTTTCAACGCGGAATCGGCATTGCGGTACATGAATATCTTCTCCACCGCGCACTCATCCGGCTGAAACTCGCCGAGCACGGCACTGAGGCCGCGAAAGATCCGGCGCAGCCGGTCGGACAACTCTCCGGCCGGAATCGTTATCCGGCCGTGTGTAACGTGCACGGCCCGGTTGCCGCTCATGTCAATAATGCCGTAACCCGTTTGCCGGGAGCCGGGGTCAATGCCGAGTATCCTGACGTTGTGCATTAGTACTCTTTCAACTTAATATTGACATGTTCAGTGGGCCAGATCAGTGGGTCGGCAAGCGGATGAGAGTACTAGCCCGCCGTCAGTCAAGCTGGGCCAGGACGTCATCGGGTATCTCCGCGTTGGAATACACTTTTTGCACGTCGTTCAGGTCTTCCAGTGAGTCCAGCAAGCGCACCATGGTCTGCGCGCCTTGCAGGTTCAGGGTCTGGCCGGTTGCCGCGCGCATGGTAATTTCCGCGCGCTCGGGTGGATAACCGGTGTTAACCAGGCTGTCCTTGACGTCCAGGAACTCTTCCGGGGTCGTCAATACGTCAACCGATCCGTCGTCATTGCCGGCGACGTCGTCGGCGCCGGCGTCCAGCGCCGCCTCCAGTAACGCGTCCTCATCGGCGTCGGACGGATAGGACAGCAGGCCCACCTTGGTAAACAGGTACGCGACCGAACCATCGGTGCCCAGGTTGCCACCGCACTTGGAAAAAGTGTGGCGCACTTCCGCCACGGTGCGGTTGCGGTTGTCGGTCATGCAATCGACCATTACCGCGACGCCGCCCGGGCCGTAGCCCTCGTAACGCACTTCCTCCAGGCTCTCGCCATCGGCACCGCCCGCGCCCCGTTTGATCGCCCGTTCGATGGTGTCCTTGGGCATGTTGCCCGCGAGCGCATTGTCGATGGCCGCGCGCAGGCGCGGGTTGCCGTCCGGCTCAGATCCGCCAAGCCGGGCGGAAACCGTAATTTCCCGGATCAACTTGCTGAATAACTTGCCCCGCTTGGCGTCTTGCCGGCCCTTGCGATGCTGGATATTCGCCCATTTGCTGTGTCCTGCCATAATCTCGTTTGCGTGATGTGCCCGGACTCTATTTTGCCACAGAGGACACAGAGATTACAGCGGAAATGTTTCCCGAAACTAGCTCTCTAACACGGGCGAGCCAGGGGGGGCAGGAATACGACGGGAGGCAGGAATGACGAACGGGGGGAAAGAGAAATGGGGCTTCAAGCGTCGTTATTGCCGTATACCGACTGTCCGCGGCGGGTGGTGAAATCCAGCAGGCGTTGGATGGGCAGGCGCGCGCGGGTGATGATCGCCTCATCGACAAAGATCTCGTTGGCGCCCCGGCGTAGCGTGTCCAGCAATTTCGTCAGGCTGTTCATGGCCATCCACGGGCAGTGGGCGCAGCTCTTGCAGGTGGCGCCCCGGCCGGCCGTGGGCGCTTCGATATAGGTCTTGTGCGGGGCGGCCTGTTGCATCTTGTAGAAGATGCCCTTGTCGGTGGCCACGATAAAGGTATCCGTCTCCAGTTCCGTTGCCGCCTTGATAATGCCTGTGGTGGAGCTGACCACGTCGGCCTGGGCAATGACCGGCGCCGGGGATTCCGGGTGCACCAGCACCCTGGCGCCGGGATGGCGGCGTTTCAATTCTGCCAACTCCCTGCCCTTGAATTCCTCGTGTACGACACAACTGCCTTGCCACAGCAGCATGTCGGCCCCGGACTGCGCCTGCACATACTCACCCAGGTACTTGTCCGGCGCCCAGATGATCTTTTTGCCCTGCTCCGCCAGGTGCCGGACCACGTCCACCGCGCTGCCGGAGGTGACCATCCAGTCGGCCCGGGCCTTGACCGCGGCACTGGTGTTGGCATACACCACCACCACACGCTCCGGGTGTTGGTTGCAGAAGGCGTCGAACGCGTCGATGGGGCAGCCCAGGTCCAGGGAACAGTCGGCGTGCAGGTCCGGCATTATCACCCGCTTTTCCGGGTTCAGTATCTTCGCGGTTTCGCCCATGAAGCGCACGCCGCACACGACCAGGGTGGAAGCGTCGGCCGCATGGCCGAAGCGCGCCATATCCAGGGAGTCGGACACGTGGCCGCCGGTCTCGTCAGCCAACAACTGCAAGTCAGGGTCAGTGTAGTAATGGGCAACCAGGACGGCGTCCTGTTCTTGCAGCAGGTGTTTGATCAGGCGAATATGCTCGTCCCGTTCCTGGCGTGCGAGGTGTTCAACTACCGTCTCCGGCACCTGTTCCGGTGGCAAGCGAAAATCCGGGATTGTCGTGGCGCTGTGCATATCTTCAGAACCTCCGCTTGCAGTTGGCGCCTGCTCAAAACCAGCGGCCGCTGCTTGCTCGAAGGCGAATGAATAACCCTAACCCATCAGGGGAAGGATTTCAAATTAGTACTCTTTCAACTTAATTTTGACATGTTGAGCGGGTCGGGGAATTGTCACGACTTCATGGGCGCGCGCCGGCGCGATCGGGCACGGACCAGAGTTTTTCCAGTTGGTAATAGTCCCGGGTGTCGGGGTGCATGACGTGGGCAATCACGTCGCCGAAGTCGATCAGGATCCACTCCGACTGCTGCCGGCCTTCCACGCCCAGCGGCTTGATTTTCCTGGCGCGCGCCGCCTCGATCACCTTGTCCGCAATGGCCTTTACCTGGCGGTCGGAACCGCCGCTGGCAATGATCATGTAATCCGTCATGGTCGTCAGCGTGTGCACGTCAAAGGTCTGCACGTCCTGGGCTTTCAGGTCTTCCATGGTGTCGGTAATCAGGCGGGTGAGTTTGTTCATGTGTATAAACCGTGCTCCTTGATGTAGTTGTGGACGCCGGGCGGCAGGATGTGCGCCGAGTTCCCGTTTGCGCGCAGCCGCGCGCGCGCCTGGGACGAAGAAACCGCCGGCACGCTCAGGGCCGCATTGTAAATACAGCCGGCGGGGCGCGCGTGCAGGTGTGCGACAGCAGCGCAGGCGCGCGCGGCATAATGCTCCCGCAATGCCTGGCTCCAGCGTGGCGCGTGCTGCTGTTTGCGTTCGATAATGACTAGGTGCGCCTGCTCGGTGAGTTCCTGCCAGCGGCGCCAGTCCGGCAGGGTGGCGAACGCGTCCGCGCCCAGGATGAAGCAGAACGGTTGCTGCGGCGCCGCGGCGCGCAGGCTCACCAGGGTGTCGATGGTGTAGGAGACCCCGCCCCGTTGGAGTTCAACGGCGCTGGCCGTCAACTGCGGGTACGGCGCCAATGCCTGTTCCAGCATGGCCAGACGCTGCGCCGGCGCGGCGCTGGTCCCGGCTTTGTGGGGCGGAATATTGGCCGGGATAAAGCGGACTTCCTGCAGGTCCAGGCTGTCAACGCAGGCACGCGCCAAGTGGATATGACCGTTATGTACCGGATCAAACGCGCCGCCGATCAGACCGATGGGTTTTCCGTTACTCACTCAACCCACGCGCTGTATGAGGTCACTTTCTGATGTGGCCATCACCGATAACAATGAACTTCTGTGAGGTCAACCCTTCCAGCCCGACCGGCCCGCGCGCATGGAACTTGTCGGTGCTGATCCCGATCTCCGCGCCCAGGCCGTATTCGTAACCGTCGGCAAAGCGGGTCGAGGCATTTACCATCACCGAACTGGAATCAACCTCGGCCAGGAAACGCCGCGCGTGCCCCAGGTTCTCGGTCACGATGGCATCGGTGTGCATGGAACCGTAGCGCTCAATGTGCGCCAGGGCATCGTCCAGGCCGCTGACAACCTTCAGGGACATGATGGGCGCCAGATACTCCGTAAAGTAATCCGTCTCGGTCGCGGCCGTTATCCCGGGCAGGATTTCGCGCGCGCGGGCATCGCCGCGGATCTCCACGCCGGCCGCCGCCAGCATGGGGCCGAGCCGGGCCAGCAACGCCTCTGCCTGCGCCTGCGCCACCAGCAGGCACTCCATCGTACAACAGGTGCCGTAGCGCTGGGTCTTGGCGTTGTAGGCGATGGTTACCGCCTTGTCCAGGTCCGCATCGGCATCCACGTACACGTGGCATACCCCGTCCAGGTGCTTGATCACCGGCATCCGTGCCTCCTTGCTGATGCGTTCGATGAGGCTCTTGCCGCCGCGTGGAATCACCACGTCGATATACTCGTTCAGCGCCAGCATCTCGCCCACTGCGGCGCGGTCGGTGGTTTCCACCACCTGTACCGCCGCGCCCGGCAGGCCCGCGGCCTGCAGGCCCTCGGCAATGCACGCGGCGATGGCCTGGTTGGAATTAATCGCTTCGGAGCCGCCTCTCAGGATCACCGCGTTGCCGGATTTTATACACAGGCCGGCGGCGTCGGCGGTAACGTTGGGCCGGGACTCGTAGATGATGCCCACCACACCCAGCGGCACGCGCATGCGGCCCACCTGGATGCCGGTCGGCCGGTAATTCAGGTCTGCGATTGCACCGATGGGATCGGCCAGCGCCGCCACCTGCCGCAGGCCGTCGGCCATGGCCTCGAGCCGGGCCGGGGTCAATTCAAGCCGATCCAGCAGCGCGCCGGCCAGTTGCTGCTCCCGCGCCGTTGCAAGGTCGTCTGCATTGGCCGAGAAGATCTCGGCGCGCCGCGCCAGCAGCCGTTCGGCGATGGCATGCAGCGCGGCGTCTTTTGCCCCCGTGTCCGCGCGCGCCATGGCACGCGCCGCAGCCCGCGCGGCCTGCCCCAACGACTGCATGTAATCACGCATGGTTGTCATGGTCTCGATGCCTGTTCCAGTTGGTAGCCGGCCAGTGTCAGCATGAAGCGTTCCAGCAGTTGCCAGCCGTCTGCGTGCCGCACGCCTTTCAGGGCCTTGTCCACCTCCATGGCGTCGGCCAGCAGGGCGGACAGGCGGGCCGGGCTGAGCCGTTGCAGCAGCTTGTTGAGCCCTTTCCGGTCCCGCTCCATGACCCGGTGTGCGCTGAATACCTGCTGTTGCGGGGCGCCGCGGGCCAGTTCGTGGCAAATGGCGCCGGCGCGGCGGAAGCCCCACATCAGCGCGCCATACACATTGAGCGGCTCCACACCCTCGTTTTTCAGCCCGCGCAACATCCTTGCGACCCGTTCGGGTTGGCCCAGGAACACATTCTCGATCAGGTCGAATACTTCGTAGCGGGCGCTGTCCACCACCATATTCAACACCGCGTCGCTGTCGATGTCCTCCTGTTCCACCAGCAACACCAGTTTGTCGATTTCCTGCTGTGCCGCCAACAGGTTTCCTTCCACCCGCTGGGCGACGAGCTGCGCGGCCGCGCGGCTGATGCGTTTGCCGCGCGCGCGGCAGCGCGCCGCGATCCAGCCCGGCAGCCCGGCCCCGTCAACCGGCCAGACCTGCAGGCAACCGCCGCGCTGTTCCAGCGCCTTGAACCATTTTGTCTGCTGGGCCTTGCGGTCGATGCGCTCCGAGGTCAGCAACAGCAGGTTGTCCGGGGAACACCCGGCTGCGTACTCCGCCAGCGCCGCGCCGCCCTCGCGGCCGGGCTTGCTGGCGCCCAAGCGCAGCTCAATGATGCGCTTGCTGGAAAACAGGGACAGGTTGGCGCCGGCCTCATGCAACTGGCCCCAGTCAAACCCGGTGGCCGAGTCCAGCACCACGCGCTCTTCGTAACCCAGCGCGCGGGCGCGGGACCGGATCTGGTCGGCGGCTTCCAGCAGTTGCAGGGGCTCGTCGCCGCTGAGGTAATAGATCGGGAGAAGGTCGGGTTTACGCAGGTGCGTCTGGAGTTGCTCTGGCTTGAGTCGCATTTATCCCGACTTTATTTTGCCAGTGTGCCCAGCCGTCTCGCGATCTGCGCGGCGGCCTGCGTGATCAGTTCTTCCTTGATGGTTTCCTCTTCGGCAAATTTCCCCAGGGCGGCGTCTTCGTCAAAAGCATAATCGCCACTGACCCGGATGCTCTGCCCACTGACCAGGTCTTCTCCCTGCGCGTTGCTGATGCTGATGCGGCAGGTGAAAACAACCAGGTATTCTTCAACCTTGCCGGTCGCGGGAGAGACGCTGGCCACCTGACGCACGAACTCCTCGCCGTACAGTGTGAGCGTATAGTCGGTATCTTTCCGGCCGGCGCTGATGGTGACCCCGGCCGTCGCCAACTGTGATCTCAGTGAGTCCGCCAGCAGGCTGTCGGCGCCGCTGATATACACGCTGTAATCGCCGCGCGCCTGGTCAACCCGGGGACTCTGGCCGCGCAGGTGGTAGCCGCACCCCTGTGCCAGGATTATGGCGAACAGAACAACAGACCAAACCGGAATTCTCATTGCTGCACAGGATACGGTGTTATTGCGCCTGATACAAGGAAAAGCTGTTCCTGCAGCCGGCGCGGCTCTCGCCAGCGGGGGGGCGTGCTTATGGCCGGCGCATCCTGCTATCCGGCCACCACGTTGACCAGGCGTTGCGGCACGACGATGACTTTGCGTATGGTTTTACCGGCAATATGCCGCTGTACGTTTTCATCCCGCAATGCCATGGCCTCGATCTCCTCTTGCGTGGCCGCCGGCGAGACCTGCAACTGCGCCCGTTTCCTGCCGTTTACCTGCACCACCAGTTGGCGCTCATCCTCAACCAGCGCGGCGCCGTCAACCGGTGGCCAGCGGGCGTCGACAAGCGCCGTGGTATTCCCCAGGGCGCGCCAGATTGCATCGGTGATATGCGGGATGATGGGCGAGAGCAACAGGGTCATCACTTCCAACCCCTCGCGCCGCACCGCCCGCGCAGGGTCGGACTGATCCTGCAACCGGTTCAACACGTTCAGCAGTTCCATCACCGCCGCGATGGCGGTGTTGAAGGTATAGCGCCGGCCAATATCGTCGTTCACCTTGACGATGGTCTGGTGGATCTTGCGGCGTGCGTCCCGCTGTTCCCGGGTATAGCTGTACGGCCCAGGCGGGACCTCGCGCCGGTTCTCGCAGGCAAACTTCCACAGCCGCTTGAGAAAGCGGAACGCGCCCTCAATCCCCGCATCCGACCATTCCAGGCTTTGCTCGGGCGGGGCGGCAAACATGATGAACAAGCGCACGGTGTCCGCGCCGTATTTATCGATGATGTCCTGCGGGTCAATGCCGTTGTTTTTGGACTTGGACATCTTCTCCCGCTTGCCGATGGTCACCGGCGCACCGTCTGCCTTGAGCTGTGCGGCGCTGATGCGGCCCTTCTCATCACGGCTGAACTCCAACTCCTTGAAGTTATAGTACGTGCGGCGCCCCCGTGCTTCCCGGTAGAAGGTCTCCGCCACCACCATGCCTTGCGTCAAGAGGTTTTTGAACGGCTCTCCGTGACGGGTAAGACCCTGATCTCGAAGAAGTTTCTGAAAAAAGCGGGAATACAGCAGGTGCAGCACCGCGTGTTCCACGCCGCCCACGTACTGGTCCACGGGAAGCCAGTAATCCGCGCGCTCGTCAAGCATGGCCTGCTGGTTGTCCGGGCAGCAGAAGCGCGCGAAATACCAGGAGGACTCGAAAAACGTATCGAAGGTGTCGGTCTCCCGGCGCGCCGGCCGGCCGCTGTCGGGATGGGTGGCCTGCAGAAACTCCTCCATGTCGTTCAGGGGTGAGCGCACCCCCGAGAACTCGACGTTCTCAGGCAGCATCACGGGCAACTCGGCCGCGGGCACGGGCGCGCTGCGGCCTGCAGCGTCGGTCACTACGGGGATGGGGCAACCCCAGTAGCGTTGCCGGGAAATGCCCCAGTCGCGCAAACGGTAGTTGACCTTGCGCCGCCCCCGGTTGCTGTCTTGCAGGCGTTCGGCAATGGCGGCAAACGCCTGCCCGGAACTCAGGCTGTCAAACTCACCGGAGTTCTCCACGATGCCGTGCTGGGTGAACGCGCCCTCTGCAAAATTGATCACGGCGCCGTCCAGGGGGCGAATGACCGGCTTGACAGGCAGGTTGTACTTGTTGGCGAACTGCCAGTCGCGGGTATCATGTGCGGGCACGCCCATCACCGCGCCGGTGCCGTAACCCATCAGGATAAAATTGGCCACCCAGACCGGCAGGGTTTCCCCGGTAAGGGGGTGGGTAGCGCATACGTCCAGGGCAAGCCCCTCTTTTTCCATGGTCTCCAGTTCGGCCTCGGACGTGCCGGCGTTGCGGTATTTTTCCAGAAACGCGGCCACCGCCGGGTTACCGGCCGCCGCCGCCACGGGATGTTCAATGGCTACCGCCATGTAGCTGACACCGAACAACGTGTCCGGGCGGGTGGTAAATACCGTCAGCTTGCCGTCACTGCCGTTGATGGGAAAATCTATCTCGACCCCTTCCGAGCGCCCGATCCAGTTACGCTGCATGGTGCGCACCGACTCGGGCCAGCCACCCAGGTTGTCCAGTTCCGCCAGCAATTCCTCGCTGTAATCGGTGATCTTCAGAAACCACTGGGAGATTTCCTTGCGCTCCACCGGCGCGCCGGAGCGCCAACCGCGCCCGTCAATCACCTGTTCATTGGCCAGCACGGTCTGGTCCACGGGGTCCCAGTTCACGGGCGCGGTCTTCTTGTACACCAATCCTTTCCGGTACAACTCGGTAAAGAACCACTGTTCCCAGCGGTAATAGTCGGGTTTGCAGGTAGCGAGTTCCCGCTCCCAGTCATACGCGAACCCCAGTCGTTGCAACTGGCTGCGCATATAATCGATGTTCTGGTCGGTCCACCTGGCCGGCGCGACCCGGTTTTCTATGGCCGCGTTCTCCGCGGGCAGGCCGAAGGCGTCCCAACCCATGGGTTGCAACACGTTCTTGCCCTGCAGGCGCTGGTAGCGGGCGATCACGTCGCCGATGGTGTAATTGCGCACGTGCCCCATGTGCAACTTCCCGCTGGGATAGGGAAACATGGACAGGCAGTAAAACTTTTCCCGGTCGGGGTCCTCGACGGCCCTGAAGGCGCGCGTGGCCTGCCAGTTGGCCTGGACGTCCCGCTCAATCTCCCGGGGCTGGTATAGGGTATCCACGTTGTCTGTTTGCCTGTGCGTCAAAGGATGAAGGATACCGTAAACTGCGCACAGGAAACAGGGGCGCCGGGGATACGCGGGCACTCATTCCGGATGTTTCCGGAAGCAAGCGCCTGGTAGCCCCGGCAATCACCCCCGCCCCCCCGCTACTCGGGCGCGCTACTGACAGTCAGCACGTCCTTGTTTTTCTCTATCAGCGCCGGCCCTATGCCCCTGATGTCGGTCAATTCCTGCACGGACATGAAGCCTCCGTGCTCTTCCCGGTAGTCGATGATCCGCTCGGCGAAGGCCGCGCCGACGCCGCTCAGGGTCATCAGCGCCTCCTTGTCCGCCGTGTTGATATCAATCATCCCTTCGGCAAACAGCGTCACGGGCAGGCTGAGCAGAGCGAGAATTGCAAGTTTCCTGAATAATTGCATGATGGTCTCCTTGAGTAGTAAGCTTTAATTTCCGTGATCTCCTGGACCACGCACAAAGGAGTCTAGCAGTCCCCTCGCAGAGGCAAAGGAAAAAATCGGCAAAAATGTGGCAAAACTCACAAATCCAGACAAATTTCCTGTCCTGCCCGCCCGTACCGGCGCGACCATGCGTTGCCGCCGCCAACCCGCGCAGGCTGTCCTGCGGCATGGTATACTTGGTTCCCTGGACTGTACAAGATCATGTTATAGATAGATAATGTATGTTGTGTATAACCTGTTTGTTTTACGGTACGGGTAATACCTGCTCCGGTTGTACACAGGCTGTCAAGCGAATGCACACAAGGTCGAACATGGTGAAACCCATATAAGCTATTGATTATAAACAAAAAATAAGACGATTAAGAATCATTCCAGGTCTATAAACACAATACAATGAATATAAGCATCAACAGAGAGTTATTATTACCCACGCTGAATGACCTCAATGGCGTGGTCGAAACCCGGCCCACCCTGGCTATTCTGGCCAATGTGTTGATCAATATTTCTCCCCAGGAACTCCGCTTGACCACAACGGATATGGAGGTTGAACTTTCGTCCGCCATCAGGGGAGAGTTTGGCCAACTCGGAGAAATTACCGTCCCGGCACGCAAGTTCCTGGATATCTGCCGGGCCCTGCCGGAAGCTGCCGAAATGTCCATGGTGGTTGAGGATGAGCGGGTTAACGTTTCCTCTGGCAGGAGCCGGTTCTCCCTGTTGTCCTTGCCGGCACAGGAGTTTCCCCGGGTGGAGCCGGGGGAGGCGGACGTGCGCTTGTCGTTACCGCAAGCCGTGTTCAAGTCGCTGCTGGAGCGAACCGCATTCGCCATGGCGCGGCAGGACGTGCGTTATTACCTGAATGGCGTCCTGTTGGAGGCCGAGGCCGGCATGTTGCGTGCCGTTGCCACAGACGGACACCGGCTCGCCTTGTGCGAGGTTGATATCAGCACGCCGTTGGAGGAGAAAAGACAGCTTATCGTCCCGAGGAAAGGCGTTCAGGAACTGTTGCGTCTGCTGGATGATTCGGACGACGAGATGGAGATCGTTATGAGTGGGAACCACATACGCATCGTGATGGACGACCTGATATTTACCAGCAAACTGATAGACGGGAAGTTCCCGGATTACAACCGCGTGATCCCGCAGCAGGCCGCACAAACTGTCCTGGCGCAACGCGAAGTACTGAAGAAAAGCCTCAGCCGTGCCTCAATCCTGTCCACTGATAAATACCGGGGCGTGAAGATCACGCTGGAAGCGGACAAGCTGAGGTCCCACGTCCACAACCCGGAGCAGGAACAGGCGGAAGATGAGATCGATGTGGAATATTCAGGAGAGGAGTTTGTCGTCGGGTTTAATGTGAGCTACCTGCTCGATGCGGTCAGTATTATTCAAACTGATAAGGTAAGGCTTTCCATTGCATCTCCGAAAGGAGGTTGCCTGGTACTGCCCGAGGAAGGGGATAGATGCAAATATATCGTCATGCCCTTGATGATATAACCCGGGAAACCCGTTCGGGTACCCAAAAAGGAACATCTAACAATGCCATCCTTGCTGCACAGCCGCCTCTAATTTTCAGAGGCGCCCAACACACTAACAGGAATGTTTACCGGCAGTCATAGCCGATGCACATAGAATGGCTGCACGTTCAAAACGTTCGTAACCTGTCTGATCTGAGGATTGAGCCCGCGCCCGGGCTTAATCTGGTCTGTGGCCCCAACGGCAGCGGCAAAACCGCGCTGTTGGAAGCTATCTATTTTCTGGGGCGTTGTCGCTCATTTCGCACCGGTGCGATACAACAGGTGATCCGTTATCAGCAAGGCAGCTTGCAGGTCGGGGCCGGGCTGCGACAGACGGATCAGTCCCGCGTGGTCACCGGAGTGGAACGCAGCAGGACGGCGCTGACCATTCGTTATAACAACCGGACCGTGCGCAAGGTATCCGAACAGGCCGCAATGTTCCCTGTTATTACACTCATTCCGGAAAGTCACAGGCTGGTATCAGGCAGTCCCGTGTATCGCAGGCGCTGGCTGGATTGGGCAATGTTTCACGTGAAACCAGACTATATCGATACCTGGCGGGATTACCACAAGGCGTTAAAACACCGTAACAGCCTGCTGCGTACAAACCGGGCCGAGCAGCTTGGCGCATGGGAACAGGCAATGTGGCGCGCGGCGAAGACCATGACCACGCAACGCACGGGCTTTATCAACGAACTCGCAGAGGCCATGGGAAATGCCGCACAGCGGCTTCAGATACCGGTGACCACGCTGGAGTATGAGCGCGGCTGGCCGGCAGATACAGATCTGGACCGGTTTCTGCAGGAACAGCGAAAAGGGGATATGGAGAGAGGCGTCACACGCCAGGGCCTGCACCGGAGCGATATGACGTTACGTCAGGACGGAAAGGAAATCGGGCAATTTTATTCGCGCGGCCAGATCAAGCTATGTATCGTTGCCTTGTCACTGGCCCTGGATTGTGTATTCAGAAACAGGACCGGACGCGCCCCCGTGATCCTGGCGGATGATCTGCCGGCGGAACTGGACGGGAAAGGATTAACGCGGGTTATCGACGCGCTCGCGGAACAGGACGGCCAGGTTTTTATTACCGCAACGGACTCATTGCCGGCTGCCGAACGCAAGCCAGGCAAAATGTTTCACGTGGAACATGGCCATATTACCGACCCTGTTCAGTCCGAGAAAAAACAGGAAAATCAGCGGGATTGCGGGTAGCGGTCGCGAATCAGCGAGAGGATGCGGGCGGCATCGTCCGTGGCTTCCCACTCATTATCCTCGTTCACCACGATCAGTTCGGTTTTGTTGCCAACCCCCGTCAGGCTGATTTGCCAGGAGGCGTCCTGGCCGCCTTTCCAGAAAGCCATTTTCGACAAAAAACCCTTCTTCTTGCGTGGCAGATCGCCGCTGGTGACCTGGTAGAGGCCCTTGTCAGGGTCACCGCCCGTTATCTCCAGGCCGCTGTTGCTCAGGGCAACCCCGGTATTTTTCCATGCCTGCTCAATGGTTTCGGGTATGGCCAGGTACATTTTACCGGCGCCGGCATCGACTACCCGCAACGCATTATCTGCACTGTCACCGGGCGCGGCCGCGGCGCTGTCGTTGGCGGGAGCGCTGACAACGGGTTGTGCGGTTGGCAGATCGGGACCAAAAAACTGTGCAAGATCAGTGGCAAACTGTCTTTCCAGTGTCTGATCCTTGTCTTGGTCAAGCCAGTCTGCGTTGTCGTCTATCCGGGTCTGGCGTTGTTGGCTGATGATCAGCATGGTGTTATCGGGCGAGTCGCCGGGTTCGGCAAAGATCTTGTATTTGTAACGGTACTGCAGGCCGGTCTGTTCGGTGCTTGCTGACCAGCCTGTTTCCAGCACGCCCAGTTCCGCGTCGTCGAGCTCGACCGGGTAGCCTTGTGTCTCGATGAAATCGAGCAGGCCCGGCCACAGTTGCTGGGTCGGCAACGACAGTGACAGCCATTGCTCCCCGGCTTCGGTGCTGCCCGAGCCAACGTCCAACCCCACCGCCCCGCGCGGGTTTTTGTAACGGGACAGTGTGACCGGTTGCTCGTTCGGGATATTCATGGAGTCATTGATGGCGTCAGCCGTCAAATCCGGCGGGATTTCCAGGTCCGGCATGCTCTCGCTTTTCCTGTATTCGGTCTTCTTGTCGGGAAGCAGCTTTCCAACATCGGGCATGTAGGCACAGGAGGCCAGAAAACACAAGCCTGACAGGGTAAGCGTGACAGCAAAAACAGGTGATTTCATAGAAGAATCTCTGGTTTGTTTCATGTATTCCGGCATCACAGTACCTCAGCCTGTTGCATGGCCGCTTCCACCCGAGAGTGGAATTCCCCGGACAGCCAGGTCATGGGCAGGCGGATCCCGGCTTCGATCAGGCCCAGGCGTTGCAGGGCCCACTTGGCCGGTATCGGATTTGCCTCGAGGAACAGGGTCTGGTGCAAGCCCAGCAGTTTCGCATCCAGCGCCAGGGCGGCATCCCGCTTGCCGGCGCGCGCCAGGCGGCACAGAGAACGCAGCGCGGCCGGCGCCACGTTGGCAGTCACGGAAATTACTCCATCTCCGCCCATGAGCATGAATTCACAAGCCGTTTCATCGTCGCCGCTCAACAACAGAAAGTCATCGCCACAGCTATCCCGAAGCACATTGACCCGCGCCAGGTCGCCGGTTGCTTCCTTAACCCCGATAATATTATCGAGACGGGCAAGCCTGGAGACCGTTTCCGGCAACATGTCACAGGCCGTGCGCGCGGGGACATTGTACAGGATCTGCGGGATGGAAACCTGCTCGGCGACTACCTTGAAATGTTGGTACAGGCCGGCTTGGGTCGGCTTGTTGTAATACGGCGTGACCAGCAAACAGGCATCGGCGCCGGCCTGTTTGGCATAAGCCGTCAATTCCACCGCTTCGATGGTCGAGTTCGCGCCGGTGCCGGCGATGACGGGCACGCGTCGATTGACAATCTCCACGACCCGCTTGATAACCTGGCAATGTTCCGCCGGCATCAGTGTCGCTGACTCGCCCGTGGTGCCCACCGCGACAATGCCGTCGGTGCCGTTCTCAATATGAAATTCAAGCAAGCGTTCCAATGCCGCCAGGTCCAGCGGGGTATCCGGTTCGACGCCGCTTTTCATGGGGGTAACGATGGCAACAAGACTGCCTTTACACAGGTTTATCATAAGGTATATATAAAAAGCAAGACTATTGGGTTCGCCGGGTACATAATTACGGGCACGTTTGTCCCCCTCGCCGGATACGGTGTATAATACACCAGATTAAGAGGGTATGCATTTGCCCCGTTTGGTTACCTCACCCGGACTTCAATAATGATACAGTTCCTAGCGCTGACCGTTATCGGTAAGTATGACCCCGCCTTGCCGGAACGGCTCACCGGCGCCATTGCGGAGGCCGGTTGCAATATCCGGGAGAGCAGGATAACCATTCTGGGACAGGAGTTTTCCATGCTGCTGCTGCTGTCCGGGAACTGGAATGCCGTGGTAAAGGTTGAGGACGCGCTGGGCCGATTGGGACAGGAACAGGACTTGTCCATCAATATGCGGCGTACGGAACTGATCAAGTCGCAGAAAAACCTCATGCCCTACGCCATCGACGTGGTCTGCAGCGACCGTGTTGGCGTGGTAAACCGCATTACCCGCTTCATACTGGATAACGGCATCCAGATTCGTGATTTATCAACGACCTCCTACGAAGCCACGCACACCGGCACCGAGATGTTTTCCCTGCACCTGAGCATTCACGTACCGGTCGAGATCTCCATTTCCTCCTTGCGCAACGACTTTCTGGAGTTTTGCGACCAGTTGAACCTGGACGCAATCATTGAACCGGTGAAATGAGGGCCCACCACCCGCACAGGCGTGGTTCTGTCCCACTCACAACAGCAAACCACAGGAATTCAACATGAGCGAATTAACCATTGGCGCCGCGGTGCCGGATTTCGAGCTGCCGGCCACCGGCGATAAAACGATCAAGCTGTCCGACCTCAAGGGCAAAAACGTAGTCATCTACTTCTACCCCAAGGACAGCACCCCCGGTTGCACCCGCGAAGGGCAGGATTTTCGTGATAATATCGAGGCCTTCACCGAAGGCAATACGGTGATCCTGGGGGCCTCCCGGGACAGCGTGAAATCCCATGAAAAATTCAAGGAAAATCAAGACTTTCCGTTCGATCTGCTGGCTGATGAAGCAGAGCAACTGTGCGCGCTGTTCGACGTGATCAAGGAGAAAAGCATGTACGGCAGGAAGTATATGGGCGTGGAACGCAGCACCTTCCTGATCGATGCGGCCGGTACGCTACGCAAGGAGTGGCGCAAGGTCAAGGTGAAAGGGCACGTCAGGGACGTGCTGAAGAGTGTTGTGGAATTGGGGGGTGCCGAATAACGAGCGGCGCCGGGGACTATGCGCCCAACTCCTCCTCCTGCGTAGGCCAGACGTTGATCAAGGCCTTCACCAGGGTGGCCAGCGGGATCGCGAAAAAAACACCCCAGAAACCCCAGAGCCCGCCAAACACCAGGATGGCGATGATGATCGCCAGCGGGTGCAGGTTGACAACGTCCGAGAACAGGACCGGCACCAGGATGTTGCCGTCCAGGAACTGGATGACGAAGTAGGCTACCACCAGCCAGATAAAAACCGGGTCAAAGCCCCACTGGAAGTAGGCCACCAGCGCTACGGGCAGGGTCACCACCGCCGCGCCGATGTAGGGAATGAGCACGGACAGGCCCACGGTGATGGATAACAGGGAGGCGTAATTCAACCCGAACAGCTTGAACACGATGTACGTGGTCGCGCCCACGATCGCGATCTCATACACCTTACCGCGGATGTAATTGCCGATTTGTGCATCCATTTCCCGCCACAGGTGGCTGACCAGGCTGCGATCGCTGGGCAGGAAACGGCTCAGCCAGCCCCGGATCGCATGCTTGTCCTTGAGAAAAAAGAAGATCATCAGCGGCACCAGGACCAGGTACACCAGCAGCGTGATGATGGCCGGGATCGACGCCACGGACACGGACACAAGCTCCTGGCCGAAATCACTGGCCCCGCGCCGCAGCGCGAGGACGATCTCGTTGACCAGTTCAGCGGAAAAAATACCGGGATAGCGTTCCGGCAGATGCAGCAACACGTCCTGCCCGCGATTGAGCATGCCGGGGAGTTCCTGGAAAAACTGGCTGGCCTGCCCGGACAGGATAGGCAACAGGCCGACCATGATGAATCCCATCACCAGCACAAACAGCAGGAATACCAGCGATACCGCGGCCAGCCGGGGCATGTCCCTGGCGGTCAGTTTTTGTATCGGGCCTTCCAGCAGGTAGGCAAACACCGCCGCGGCCAGCATCGGCGCCAGCATGCTGCCCATGAAATACAGGATGATAAAGCCGCTCAACAGCAAAACGACTAGCACGGCAGCCTGCGGATGGGTAAAATAGCGCCGGTACCAATTATTAAGAAAATCGAACATAGGTGTTACCTGTCAAACCCAACCTGCATGATAACGTCAAAAAATGATACAAGCCAATACGGTTCCGACCCGGCCCGGCGAGAGTGAGCAATGAAGCCGGGCGCGAAGACCATCGTGATTATCCTGTGCGCGCTGTTTGCCCTGCCGCCACTGTTGTCCTGGTACCTGTTCAATTATACCGACCTGGGCCGGGCCGGGTCCGGCGGCAGCGAACACGGGGTGCTGGTCGTGCCGCCGCGCCCGCTGCCTGACTGGGCGCTGGTCGATCCGGCAGCGGAAAACGGGGTGGAGGCCGGGTTACACGGTAAATGGACGCTACTCTACCTGCTGGACGGCGCCTGCGGGGAGCGCTGCGTTCAAAACCTGTATAAAATGCGCCAGTTACGGCTGGCCACAGGCAAACACGCCCCGCGCATGCAGCGGGTCGTGCTGGTGGCGCACGGCGCGCACGACGCGCTGAGCCGCGCACAACTGCAGGATTACCCCGGCCAACTGCTGCTGTTCCCGGCGCCCGCAGACGAGTTGCAGCCCCTGTTTGCGCGCACGCCCGCAGACGAGCCGTTCGGCCAGGATCGGTTGTACCTGGTTGACCCGCAGGGCAACCTGATGATGAGCTATGACGGGAGCACGGAACCGAGGGGCATCATCAAGGATTTAACCCGCCTGTTGAAGTATTCGCGCGGCGGATGAACACCGACAACACCAGGCAAGGCCCGGCGCGCGCCCTGTTCACGCTGTCGCTCAGCGCGTTCGTGGTGGCATTTTGCGTGGTCATCCTGGG
The DNA here is from genome assembly GCA_965116585.1 of Gammaproteobacteria bacterium. Lineage (GTDB taxonomy): Bacteria > Pseudomonadota > Gammaproteobacteria > Eutrophobiales > Eutrophobiaceae > JAAXHV01. The sequence goes on from OZ220714.1 coordinate 1,828,970, forward strand.
CGCTTACGTACGTTTGTCCGACGCCGGCCTGGGTTGTCCGGACTGGCCCGGATGTTACGGCGACCTGTTCGTTACCCAGGATACCCAGGCGCTGGCGGCACAACAGGCACACACAGCGCGACCGTTCAACCGGGACAAGGCTGTAAAGGAAATGGCGCACCGCTACGCCGCGGCGTTGCTGGGCATGCTGGTACTGGCGCTGGCGCTGCTGGCCTGGCGTAACAGGCAGGCAGAAAAAAACCTGTGCAACATCCTGCTGGGCCTGGTGTTGTTGCAGGCGTTGCTGGGAATGTGGACGGTGACCGAGTTGCTCAAGCCGCTTATCGTCGTCGCCCACTTGCTGGGCGGCATGCTCATCCTGGGCCTGTTGTTCTGGCTGCTACTCGGGCAGTTGCCGGGCTCCGCTCGCCCGCCGGGCACCACGCGTGGCGCCGGACTGGCGCTGGCGGCACTGCTCGTGCTGGCCATGCAGATGGTCACGGGCGGCTGGACCAGCGCCAACTACGCGGCCCTGGTGTGCCCGGAATTTCCCACCTGCCGGGACGGCGCCTACTGGCCGGAGACGGACTTCAGGGAAGCCTTTGTGGTCTGGCGCGCCGGGGAGATCGATTACGAGGGCGGCATCCTGGATGCGCCGGCACGCACCGCCATCCACCTTACCCATCGGGCCGGCGCGGCGCTGGCCGCACTGGCGATCCTCAGCGCCGCGCTGTACCTGTTGCTGCGCGGCGGCGCGCCCACCCGCGCGCCAGCCCTGGCCGTGTTGCTGGCGCTGGTGCTGCAGGTCGGCCTGGGCGTCGCCAACGTGTTGCTGCGCCTGCCGTTACCCATTGCGGTTGCGCACAATGCCGTGGCCGCGCTGTTGATGCTGTCGCTGTTGGCCCTGTACCACCGCGCCGCCTGGGGGGCAAGCTGACCATGGCCGCGCAGCGCGCCCTGTGGCAGGATTACCTCGCACTGTGCAAGCCAAGGATAGTCTGCCTGATCGTGTTCACCGCGCTGGTGGGCATGTTGCTGGCTACACCCGGCATGGTCGCGTTGCCGCTGTTGCTCAGCGCTTGCACAGGCATCGGCCTGGCTGCCGCGTCCGCGGCGGCCATCAACCACGTCGTGGATCAGAAAATCGACGCGGTCATGGCGCGCACGCTGCAACGCCCCTTGCCGAAGGGCAACCTGTCACCCAGACAAGCCATTGTTTTTGCAGTGATTCTATGCATTCTGGCGATGCTTGTCCTGGGTCTCCGGGTGAATCTGTTGACCGCGGGCCTGACGTTTGTCTCGCTCATCGGCTACGGTGTGGTGTACTCCATGTTCCTGAAACGCGCCACACCGCAGAACATCGTCATCGGCGGGGCCGCGGGCGCCGCGCCGCCGGTGCTGGGTTGGAGCGCAGTCAGCAACAGCCTGGACCCGCACGCGCTGCTGTTGTTCCTGATCATTTTTGTCTGGACGCCGCCGCATTTCTGGGCGCTGGCCATCGCCCGGCGCAAGGATTATGAAGCCGCCGAGGTTCCCATGCTGCCGGTGACGCACGGGCTTGCCTTCACCCGCTTGCACATCCTGTTGTACACCTTGTTGCTGTTCATAGTGACCCTGCTGCCCTACCTGACGGGCATGAGCGGCATCACCTACCTGCTGGGCGCGCTGGGCCTGGGTGGGGGGTTTCTTTATTTCACCGTCAAATTACTGCGCACTGAGGAAGAGCGCGTGGCCATGCACACATTCAGTTATTCCATCTGGTATCTGATGGCCTTGTTCGCGCTGTTGCTGATAGACCATTACATCCCCGCACTGGCGCGCTGGCTGGTATAACCGGTCAGCCGGCAAACGCCAGCCGCAGTTTTTTCATGGCATTTTGTTCCAGTTGCCGGATGCGCTCCGCGGAGACCTCGAATTGCGCGGCCAGGGTGTGCAAGGTGGCCTTGTTTTCGTTCAGCCAGCGTTGCCGGATAATTTCCCGGCTGCGCTCGTCCAGGGAGCGCAGGGCGCCGGTCAGTTTTTCCCGGTTGGCCCGGTCGCTCTGCGCCAGCGCCAGTTGCTCTTCCGGCGAAGCGCGCCCGTCCTGCAGGTATCCAGCCGGCGCGAAGGTGTCGTTTTCCGGGTCTTCCCGGGCCGGCCCGTCGTAAGAGGCGTCATGGGCGTTCAGGCGCTTTTCCATCTCCAGCACGTCGGCGGCGCTGACCCCCAGGTCCTCGGCAACAGCGTTGACCTCGTCCCGGTTCATCCAGCCCAACCGCTTCTTGCTGGAGCGCAGGTTGAAGAACAGTTTGCGCTGCGCCTTGGTCGTGGCGACCTTGACGATGCGCCAGTTGCGCAGGATAAACTCGTGAATTTCCGCCCGTATCCAGTGCACCGCGAACGAAACCAGGCGCACGCCCAGTTCCGGGTTGAAGCGTTTTACCGCTTTCATCAGGCCAATATTGCCTTCCTGGATCAGGTCTGACTGGGACAGGCCATAGCCGCTATAACCGCGTGCGACCCGCACGACGAAGCGCAGGTGAGACATCACCAGTTGCCGTGCGGCATCAAGGTCGTTCAGGTCATGCAGGCGCCGGGCCAGGGCACGCTCTTCCTCGGCGCTGAGCATGGGGACCTCGTTCACCGAGTGTATGTACGCCTCGATGGAACCGGCAGCCAGGGCCGGTTGTAATGCAATCATGTTGTTCATAGGGCTACCTCCACAGAGATTCAGACGACAGAATCTCCAATCAACTCACAATAGCGCCCATTTTAGCACTCTTTTTGTCAGAGTGCTAACGTTAGTTTATTAAGGACCCTCTGACTTAATCAAAGGTTCCTTAAGTGGGCATTTTTCAAGTCAGCCTGATCAGGCGGGCAGGTCCAGCAACGCTCGCACAAACTCATCGGCGTTGAAAGGCTGCAAGTCATCCACGCCCTCGCCCACGCCCAGGTAACGGATGGGCAGGGCAAGCTGCTGTGCCAGCGCAAACGCCATCCCGCCTTTTGCCGTGCCGTCAAGTTTGGTCAGGGCCACGCCGGTAACCGGCACGGCCTGTTGGAACTCGCGCGCCTGCACCAGCGCGTTCATGCCGGTGCCGGCATCCACCACGAGCAGGGTTTCAATCTCAATCTGCGCGTCAAACTTGTGGATGACGCGGTGGATTTTCTTCAACTCCTCCATCAGGTTGTCCTTGTTGTGCAAACGTCCCGCGGTGTCGGCGATGACGACGTCCGCGCCCCGCGCCAGCGCCGCCTGCAGGGCGTTATACAACACCGCGGCAGAATCAGCGCCCGGTCGCTGGGCGATCACCGGCGTCTTGATGCGCGTCCCCCAGTGCTGAAGCTGGCCAATGGCCGCGGCCCGGAAAGTATCCCCGGCCGCCAGCAATACCGCATGGCGCTGCTGTTGCAACAACCGCGCGAGTTTGGCAATGGTGGTGGTCTTGCCCACCCCGTTGACGCCGACCATCAGGATGACAAACGGTTTTTTCTCCGGCACGCGCAACGGCTGTTCACAACGGCTGAGCAGGTCCGCCATCACGCCGTGCAAGGCCGGCAATACCTCGGGTTGCCCGCCCGCCGCGCGTTGGCAGGCCGCCTCCAGTTCACGCAGGATAAGCGCCGTGGTCTCCACCCCCACATCCGCGCCAAGCAGTTGATTTTCCAGTTCTTCCAGCATTTCCTTATCCAACCCCTTGCGCCCCTGTAACCATCCCGCGCCCCCGCCGAACAGGCGCGCACGGGTTTTCTCCAGCCCGTCAGCCAGACGCCGAAAAAATTTTCCACCCGTTGCCATGTTTGTTAAAAACCCCGTCTTAGACCAGTCCCGGCGGCGCGCTGGCGCGCAGTTTTTCCCGCGCGGACGCGGGTTCGACCGTGACGGACCGGGAGTTATGCCTCCGTCGTTGACCCCTTCCTCAACGGTAGTCACCCCGGCCAGTGCTTTCCTGTATTCCTGGTTAAAGTTCTAAATCGTATTCGGATTCTTTATCTTTATTCTGAAGGTAAGTCTTGACGGAATTAAGTGCTGTAATCGTTGCATTGAAGGGTTTGTTTTTAACGAAGTCATCTTTAGTCCATTGTTTTTTGTATAGCGCATGAATCGACACGTCATTGCCCAGCTCTTTCAACTTGTTCAGGTTTTTGTCGGTGAGTTTGTGTTTATAGTGTCTGGCAATGAAGCCTAAATCATAGAAATCGCGGGCTTTTATTCTTTCAGATGAGGCATAGAGCTTATGTTGGCAGATTTTGTCGATGGTATAGACCTTGAAGCCGGGCTCGGAACGGATATCGTCGACAGATAGATGACGGTTGTTTTTAGTTTCTACTTTTAGTGTAACGTCTTTGGTCTTCTCTGTTGAGTAAGTGATGTACACCCGACTGGTTGTGTCGGTGTGTTTTTTGGTGGCGATTTCATAACGCATTCGAGTATGGTTGCTCATGACGTCATTCAGACAAGATGGCAAATCTATTTTAGTGTTTGAATCGTAGTCGATGTCTTCTGAATAACGATCCAAGTCATAGGCCAACATCAGCGCGGTGCCGCCTTTTAAAACCAGAGGTTTGTCTGCCAGCGCGTTAACAATGGTTTGAATTAATACTTTATGTATGCGATCAGAGATGTCGCTCATGCGGCATTCTTCCAGATTATTCTCTGGTAGTTGTGCCAATCTCCAAGGTTAACGGCCAGGTGTGTTGTTTTGAGATCGTCTATGATCAGCTGGAAGTCGTCCATGATCGCCTGGATATTTTCCTCTTTATCAATCCAACCATACATGTCAACCGTTAAGCCTTTGGTCTCGCGGGTGAGCACAAAGTCTTCATAAAGGAGATCAACAGCCGCGCGCTGGTGATTGGCGATGACATACGGTCCAGGAAAGTTTTTCCAGAAGTTTCGGGATTTACAGCGTGGCAGGGATTCGTAATTCGGATACGTGTAAAGACCTTTCTCGCCCAGCCAGGGAAGTGTATTGACCTCACAGTTTTCACCAGCGTATTGCAGGTTTTCAGGACGTAACTGGCCTGAATGCCAGTCCCCGCCATTGCCAGAAGGGTCGGCAGTGTTTAGCGCACTCCATAATGAGATATAAACACAACCCTCTTTGCATTTATTAGGCGCTATGGTTGTGGCTGGATAAATTTTCATTTTGGTTTCTTTCATGCTGTTTAAAACATATCGTGTGATTACTACAAAATCGACCATCAACTACGTTTTACTATAGTTCGGAAGCTTTTTAAATTATGAAATACGGCCCGGGTCAATGATAACAAAGTTACTCAGCCAGCATGAATAAGGATCGGGATCACTCCTGAGAAAAAAGTGCGAAACAAATTTGATATTACCCTGATGCCCTATAATATTCTCAAAAATAAAGATGAAAAAATTACCAAGCATATCGAAAGCTTTTGTATTATAGATAATCGTTCTTTAAATAGAAAATATCCACCTAAAACAAGAAAAACGTTATAAGTACAAAATACAGGTATGACAATACTAGCTGGCCCAGCAGAAAGAGCATGAGCGTAAAGCACCATTCCTAGTATTGAGAACATCCCTCCCATTCCACCTAATAAAAGCGCTTTTCTTTCAAGTAAATAACTTCTTGGTTTTATTAATAAAAAGGCCAAGGCAGGTATTGCGTAAGAGTAAAATAGGACAACATTGTTATCCAAGCCCATTTCATTTGTTACTTTTAATCCACCATTTCTGACAGCAAGAAACACGCTCGCTAATATAACTAAGACATACCAAGACCGCTCTTTAATTCTCAATTCCTCATGGGGATCTATTGAAAGCATCAGGACAGACAAAATAAGCCAACTGATAAGAACAACCTGGATATTGGTTATAGTTTCGTCATATACAAATACAGCTGCTAGTACTAGGAATACTATATTAAGATTAATGATCGGTGATGTTAGACTGATAGGCCCTTTATCAAGTGCCCTTATTAATAAAGAATTTCCTAATGCCAGACTGCCGCCTATGACTAGCCCCGAAACGACGATAGGAGTTGAGAACTGAAATTTGTTCTCTAGAAATAGATAAACCGCACTGATTAAAGTGCCAATAAAATATAAGTAAAAAAAGAAAGTTGCAGAATTTAGACTTTTGCTACTTGACGCTTTAAAGAATAATCCTGCGCCTGCGAACAGGACGGCGGATAATAACGACTCATAAAACCACATGAATCTTGGTTATCCAATCATAAAGGTGTAAAGCAGGAATTATATTTGTCATATACACGAAGTCCTGGATGGTTCATTAATTCTTTGAAGTTATCTACACAGGCTCTAGTTCTTTCATTCCTGACATTCAATTCCGCGCTATATATTTCACCTTTCTGATTTTTTAATACATCCCATCCAATTATTCCTTCACTCTCCACTATGTAATTTTTATAGCTTGCCAGATCTTTTAGACTTATTGCATATATCTCAACACCTGCTTCTTCTTGTTGAGTCAAAATAGTAATTTCATTTTCAGATAAATGTTGTTCAGTATCTTCAACAATGAATAATCTTTTTATCTTACCCCCTGTAGAGATAAATCTTTTCACGACGCTTACTGTATTTTCGTCCCAAAACTTTGAGTCGTGAAGATCGCTAGTGGCATAAAATATTGAATTAGGAAACTTATTCAGCATGAGCTGATAACAAGTAGAAAATCTTTTTACATCATCTAATAGAAAACGATTTTCCACTATCATTGCTTTTAAATTATCTGTTAAATCAGAAATTAGCCCTCCAATAACTAGATTCATCTCATCCGATACATTATCTTTTATATTGATGTATTTCCGATTCTCTAGCAATTTTACTTTAGCTTCAATTCCCTCAATCCTACTGTACAACTCGACAAAAAAACTAGCAATTAATAAAGATAGTCCTAATACAATATCTAATTTTTTGCCTGTAATATCTAGAACACCTGATAAGTCAAGAGTCTCGACGATTATTATGACCGCCAGTCCAGAGTAGAATAATATTTTTTTAAGCTTTTCCATTTTAGGTGCCCCGTTTTTCGAGCCAGTCCCTTAAGCCATTTCTGATCGATTCGATACGCAATGGACTAGTGCTTTCCGGGACTATCCACTGGATGTTTGACCGGGGCCTGATCTCAGTAAATGGCGACTATTCTTTGCTATAAGTAACACACAAAATTCCTGAACAATTCAACCGAACTTTAGATCCAGATGAGCGTCCAATACTCCCGTCTTCTGCAAAATATAAGCCGCATCCGCAATATATACGATACCACAGGGGAAATGTGTATATTGGACAAAAATTAGACAACAGACAATAATTGTTCAGCCCATTTTATGAGGCAGCTTGTGTTTGTTCGTTTCCTACTATTGAGCCTCACCCCGGAACTAGACACCCGTAAATTCGAGATTCCCGGCTTGTCTTTATCTGATTCAAATCTTTAACAACTTGGTTAATGACGATCTTACCTAACCGGACAGGTACGGCATTGCCGATCTGTTTTGATGCAGCAATAATCCCCCCGTAAAAAACGAAATTATCCGGGAAGGCCTGATGAACCTTGCTGTAACGGCTTTAGGCTAGGGATGCAGGGATGGGGTTGTATTCCGGCGAACGTGAACACTGATTCCGGTTCATTTTGAGCACTTGGCAACTCAACGCATGGCGCGTAGATTACGGTAGAGGGATCAGGCTAGTCAAACCTTAAACAGCGTCATCACCATCAGTAAGCAGCTTGGACAATATACGCCTTTGACGTATAATTGATAGCCATGGTAATCATAGAAACCCGTATCTTTACACGACGTATCAAAGAATTGATGGACGATGATGAATACAGGGAACTTCAAGAAGCCTTGGTCAATCGCCCAGGCATGGGCGACATTATTCAAGGCACAAGAGGACTGAGAAAAGTCCGTTGGAGGCAGGAGGGCCGTGGAAAGAGCGGCGGCGTCAGGGTGATTTACTACTGGATGAGGAAAAATGAACAGATCTACATGCTGTATATTTACCAAAAAACCAAACAGGAAGATTTAACGTCTGAACAAGTGAAAATGCTGAAATCGATCGTTGAGAGGTGGACAGATGAAAAATGAACTGTTTAATGAATTGTTGGCCAGCGTTCAGGAAATGGACGAAATTGTCCAGGGTAAAAAAGCGGCTGCCAGGGTCACTAGGTTTCCAGAACCGGAGGCAAAGCTAATCCGTGAAAAAATTGGACTGAGCCAGAATCAATTTGCCATGTTAATCGGTGTCAGCAAGCGGACACTGGAAAACTGGGAACAAGGACGCCGGCATCCGACCGGACCGAGTAAGGCCCTGCTGAGAATTTTGGACGTAGACCCGGAACATGCCGTCCGGGCGTTGCATGGGTAAATTTGAACATGAAAAAGCGTGATATCGAGGCAGTAGAGATGGGGTCGGACCATCCCAATTATTAATTTTTGATCCTGGCGGAATGCCGCATCATTACGGCGATAGACACTATCATTTGCAACTTCGGAAAAAAGAGGATTAACAATGGCCAGAATTCTCCCCTGTTTATTGTTGCTTATAGGTTTTCCAATGGCCCAGCTGTCTTGGGGTTCATCTGAAAACAAGGAAAGCGTATTCCAACTTATGGACAGGTTAGCCGCCACACAAGGATTAGAAGCAGTACATGGTGACCGATTTCCAGAGATTAACCCCTATGGAAGTTACGGCTCGCCGTACGTATTAGATTTTGTCGATCACGGTGATATTAAAAGAAGCATTCTATTTTTGGCTAGAAGAAGGGATGAATCTTATAACAAAAACAAAAGTGAGGATGCGCCTGGACGGACTGATCACGTTTTAAATCTGATACGTGAATTTGACTATTTTTTAGTGTTTGCGATTAAAACAAGTGATACAGAATCATTTGTAGTTAAAGATATTTTGAAAGATGGCGTTGGATTAAAAGGGATGTCTCTTTATTATGATTATGGCGCTATAAATATGAAATCGATACAGTTCAGTTATCTGAAAGATGGTTCAACTATTGATACTTCCGATATTGATTGGCGCAAGCTCAGCATTCCAATACTGATCTCTTCAATCTCATCCACCGCAATATTATTTTATTATGATGATAAATGGATCGAGCATGTTGAAATAGATTGGTAAACAAAGCCGTGGATGAGGGATGGGGCCGGGCCGTCCCACAATTGTTTTCATTGAGTTTATACCTTAATTCCGCCTGTTATCTCCCCTTAAACGACTCTTTTTACCGGCAAAACCGGGGCTGTAAGGGTTCCATGTTGTATATTCCGGCGAACGTGTCTGAAGATTTTCGCACGAATAAATCACTATATTGAAGAGATGAGAAAGTTATGATCGAAACAATCACCTTGGGTACAGTCATGGTCCTGTTTGCGCTGGTGCTGCTGTATGGCGCCATCAAGGTTTGATACAATAATTCAAAGACTTCTTCTGCTCTCTGCCCGCCTGTCATTGTCGCAGAGAGAGACGGGGTCGAACCATCCCAATTAATTGTTTTCGTCAACGGCAAACCCCGACGCACCGATGAGGCCAGGACCGGCACATCACCCTTGAGTCGCCCGCGTCACCTCCTCAACGGTAGTCACCCCGGCCAGTGTCCGTCCGTGCACATGCTGTCCATGCCGGCGCGTAGGGCGGCTGGTTCGATTTAAATTCCCGTAACAGCAAAATCTAAGGCTGAGACAATGTTATCTCTTAAATTTTCCAGGGAACCGACAGGGGATTTCAGAACATTAGCAGGAACGGATGTAATTTGTGGTGTCAGCAAGAGTAGCCGTTCTCCATGATATTCGACTTCGGGTGTGAGCCGCCCCATCTTTCTGTTCCTGAGCAACTCCGCTTTCCCCAATGGGATCACTATTCTGGTGGCAATATCTGAAATAACCGGGTTTTGTACATCGACCAGATAGGGATAAGCAGTTCGATTAGTCTTATTCGGGTTTACATAGATATCGAATTGCGCCATCAAAACTCCCTGTACTCTTCACCAAAACAGCCATATTTGTCTATAAAGTTATTGTAAGACTGTATAGCCATTTTATTTTCTTCCCGCCATTTCTCGGCCTTATTTTTTATCAATTTCTCATTTAAAGCCTGTTCCAGAGCTGCAGACAGGTTAATGTCCAACTCTCTGCACATTCTCAACAAATCACTATTCACACTAAGATTTGTAGTTTTTTTCGGCGCTTCATAATTATACAAGGGCTGCATGGTGTGTCCTCTGTTTTTCAGCTACTAAATCATGTGTATTTCATTTCACACAGAACTTGGTCGATGTTTACGGTAGGGAAATCATGCAGGGACGCGGCGCGTATTGCATGAAGTTTTTTCGTAACTACTCACCCCCTCCCCACTAATTCTACCTGAATTTGCAACAAGGGGTGCTTGACATCATAGTTTTCTGGCGCTATGGTAGGCGCCATGGGGCATGCGTATCTCGGTTCGAAAGCGACGACGGGGCTGTGCCAACCGTTGATTGCCATGATGCCGCCGCACAGTGTGTACATTGAGACACACTTGGGCGGCGGGGCGATTATGCGGCGCAAGCCGGCGGCGCTGCGCAACATTGGCATTGACATGGATGGGCGGGCGCTGTCGGCGTTCGAGTGTGCGTATCCGGTGGAGCTGGTGCAGGGGTGTTGCCACCGGTTTTTAGCGGACTTTCCGTTCGACGGCACGGAGCTGGTGTACAGCGACCCGCCGTATTTGCAGCGTGCCCGCAAGTCGGGGCGGGGTTATCGGCACGACTACGAGGAGGGCGACCACGAGGCCTTGCTGGCGCTGCTCACGGGGTTGCCGTGTGCGGTGATGCTATCGGGGTATCCCTCGGCGTTGTATGACGCGCGGTTGTGTGGCTGGCGCTGCGTGTCGCTGCAGGTGATGAATCAGGCCGGGGTGGTCACGGAGAAGGTATGGTTCAACTTTGCCCCGGACCGGGTGCACTGGGTGCGTTATGCGGGGCGCAACTTCACGCACCGCCAGCAGGTCAAGCGCAAGGCGGCGAGCTGGGGCCGGCGGTATCGGGAGTTGCCGCCGGCGGAGCGCCTGGCGGTGCTGGCGGCGATGATGGCGGTGGAGGCGGAGTGAGGGCATGGCGAGCGTGAACAAGACCTCGCTGCGCACGGAGTTCGAGGCCATCAAGACGCGCTTTGCGGCGCTGTGTGCGGAGGGCAAGCTGAGTCCCGAGGGCCGCGCCCTGTTCGAGGCGATGCTGCTGCTGTTCGAGTTGCTGCTGGCGGTGTTGATGGAGAAGGCCACGCCGAAGGGAACGCATAACTCGGGCCTGCCGAGTTCCCAAACCGGGCCGGACGAGACCGCACGCCGGCAGACCGGCGCCAAGGGCAAGGGGCCGGACCACCGTGCCGCACGGGGCGAGTCAACCCGCGTGGTGGTCGAGACCCGCACCGCCGCGGTCACCGAGTGCCGGGCCTGCGGGCGCGACCTCAAGGACCTCCACCCCAGCGGCCACGAGCGGCGCGTGAAGGTCGATATCGTCTTCGAGACAACCGAACTGACCGTGAAGGCCGACATCAAGACCTGCCCGCGCTGCCGTACCGAGACCCGCGGGCCGTTTCCGGACACGATGCCGGGCCCCTTGCAGTACGGCCACGGCATCGTGGCCTTCGCCACGCACCTGCTCACCGCACAGATGCTCTCACTGCGGCGCGCCGCTCAGACCCTCAAGGCGCTGACCGGGCGCACCATCGCCGAGGCGACCTTGCTGGCTTGGCTCTCACGCCTGCACGAGGCCCTGGCCGAGTGGGAGGGGGCCGCCATTGAGCGCCTGCTCGCCGAGCCGGTGCTGCACGCCGATGAAACCGGCCTGCGCATCGACCGTAAGACCCACTGGCTGCACAGCGTCAGCGCCGGGAACCTGACCGTAAAGCGCGGCCACCGCAAACGGGGCCGCGAGGCCCTCAAGGACATCGGCATCGTCCCCCGCTATGGCGGTATCCTCGTCCACGACCGCTGGGCCAGCTACTTCGCCTGGGAGAACTGTGAACACGCCCTGTGCGGCAGCCACCTGCTGCGCGACCTGGCCTTCATCGAAGAGGCCCACGGCCATACCTGGGCAACACGTCTGGGCAACCTCCTGCTCACTACCTGCCGCACCGTGCGTGACCACCCGAACAAAGCGCTCAGCGACCCCGACTACAAAGCCCTGCGCACACGCTACCGCACCCTCCTCACACAGGCCAGACGGGAACTCCCCACACCCCCTCAGCGTCTCACCGGACAACGCGGACGTATCGCCAAATCCGATGCGCAAAACCTGCATGAAGCCCTCGTCAAGTATGAAACCGACGTGCTGCGCTTCGCCCGCAACCCCCAGGTCCCGTTCACCAATAACCGCGCCGAGCGCGACCTCCGCATGGCCAAGGTCAAGCAGAAAGTCGCCGGGTGCTTCCGTACCCCCCACTACGCCGCCGCCTACTGCCGCATCTCCAGCTACTTGCAGTCCATGGCGCTGCAGGGCTACAATCCCCTCACCGCCATCGAGATAGCGCTCAACGGCAATGCCGCCTCCATGGTAGAGAAACCACCCCAGAATAACCCGGACGACCAGGACCAGGATAAGGGGGGCGAGTAGTTACGTTTTTTCTTTATATCTATCGAGGGTGTTTGTGAACATGCGTTCAGTAACGCCCGGCGGGCCCATTCTGTTACTGAAACGTATTGGCGTTTTTCGCTGCGCTGAATTGCGCACAGTTCATGTTCGTCAAGAATTACTTGTAACCGCTCACCCATAGTCCGGATTTTGAGAGTGTTGTCAGGATTTGTCAACGTAAATACGTCAGGGAGAGGCAGTCCTGCAAAAGCTGGCCCGGTAACAGGGTCATAAGAAAAATGGAGGCTGGAGTCGGACCTGCCTAACAACAAAAGTGTGTACGGTAGTCACCCCGGCCAGTGTCCGTCCGTGCGCATGCTGGCCATGCCGGCGCGTAGGGCGGCGCGTTGGATGATCCTGCCGTCCGCGCCCTCTCGTATCTGGCCGCGTAAGGGTGGCAGGATTCAGTGAAATACGTAGCCGTCAGGTCAAAACGGAGCCCTAACTCGTTCGCCTTATACTTTATCTGGTTTCGGAACAAGTGTTAGTATGAGTCCGGGTCGCGGCGTCGGCGTGTTATAGTTTGAATGATGAGAAATATTGAAATCTTGTTGTGCCGGATCGCATTGCTTGCTGTGCTGTTGCCGGCCCCTGTGCTGCAAGCGGAGGTGCATGAATACAACCTCGACAACGGTTTGAGGCTGCTGGTGAAGGAAGATCGGCGGGCGCCAGTGGTGGTGTCGCAAGTCTGGTACCGGATCGGGTCGAGTTACGAGCATGACGGTATCACCGGCGTCTCCCATGCGCTGGAGCACATGATGTTCCAGGGCACGGAAAACTATCCCGGCGGGGAGTTCTCCCGTATCATTGCGGAAAACGGCGGCAATGAGAACGCGTTCACCGGCAGGGATTACACCGCGTATTTCCAGACGCTGGAAAAGTCCCGGCTGGAAATCAGCTTTGAACTGGAAGCGGACCGGATGCGCAACCTGCTGTTGACGCCGCAGGACTTCACCAAGGAAATCGAGGTGGTGAAGGAGGAACGCCGCCTGCGCACGGAGGACAACCCGGTTGCCTACCTGTATGAAACCGCGCTGGCCACGGCCTTTCAAACCTCGCCCTACAGACTCCCGATCATAGGTTGGATGGCAGACCTCGACGCCATGGCAGTCACGGACCTGCGCGCCTGGTATGAGCGCTGGTATGCGCCCGGCAATGCGGTTGTGGTGGTGGCTGGAGACGTCGAGCATGACGCGGTCCGGCGGATGGCAGAGAAACATTTCGGGCCCATCCGGGCGGCCCCGCCAGTGGTAGTGCGCACGCCGCCGGAAGTCACACAACAAGGCATGAAACGGGTGACGGTGAAGCGCCCGGCCGAGTTGCCGCATTTGCTCCTGGCGTATAAAACCCCGGTATTGCGCACTGCCGCCGACACCCCTGCAGCCTGGGAGCCGTATGCCCTGGAGGTCTTGGCCGGGGTACTGGACGGCGGCTACAGCGCCCGGCTGGAAACAAACCTGGTGCGCGGACAGGAAGTGGCCGCCAGCGTCAGCGCCTCCTACGACCTGAGCGGACGTCTGCCGGGCCTGTTTACCATACAGGCCGCGCCGGCCCGGGGCAAAACCATGGAGGAACTGGAACAGGCCGTGCGGGCGCAACTGGAGCAACTGCAGCAGGAGCAGATCAGCGCCGCGGAACTGGCGCGGGTGAAAGCGCAGGTGGTTTCCGGCGACGTGTACGAGCGGGATTCCCTGTTCTACCAGGCCATGGAACTGGGCCTGTACGAAACAGTGGGCCTGCCCTGGCGCGTGGCCGATGAATACGTGCCGCAAATCCAGTCGATCCGCGCCGAGCAGGTGCAACAGGTGGCTGACAAGTATTTCCGCGATGACGGATTGACGGTGGCAGCACTGGAGCCGATACGCCAATGAACGGGCGGACTGGGTTGTGGCGCTTGTCTGATAGAGACTCCTGCTTGCGCAGGAGTGGGCGGGAGGGGAACCATCCCGCCACAAGCAGGAGTCTTTACGGGCTTCTGCTTACACAGCTACGGGCAGGATGCGCGCGCGGGATCGCCATACTGGCCCTGTTGCCGGCGGCCATGCAGGGCGCCGGGGCTACGCCCCAGATCGAGCGCTGGCAGACCGCAGCGGGCAGTCCGGTGTATTTTGTCGCGGCGCGGGAACTGCCCATGGTTGACGTGCGCCTGCTGTTCGATGCCGGCGCGGTGCGGGAACCGGCCGGCGGGAACGGGCTGGCAAGGTTGGTCAACAGCTTGCTGGACCAGGGCGCCGGCACGCTGGACGCCACCGGGGTCAGTTATGAATTCGAACGGCTGGGCGCCCGTTACGGTGCGGATTCAGGGTACGATTTTGCCTCCGTCAGCCTGCGTTGCCTGTCCGACCCGGCCTTGCTGGAACCGGCGCTGCGGAACCTGCGCCGGGTTCTCGCGGCGCCGACGTTTCCGGAGCAGGCGGTGGCAAGGCAGCAACAGCGAATGCTGGTCGCGCTGGAACGCAAGCGGCAGTCGCCCGCGGCGCTTGCCCGTGACGCCTACCAGGCCGCCATCTACCGCGAGCATCCTTACGCCCGCCCCAGCGACGGTACCGAGGACAGCATCGCCGCGCTGGACCGCGCCGACGTGATGAATTTCCACAGGGAATACTACCATGCCGGCAACGTGCGGTTGGTGATTGTCGGGGACCTGGACCGGGACCGGGCGGCGATGCTGGCCGAAGACCTGAGCGCGGACCTGGCGCGCGGCCAACCGCCGGGGCCGCTGCCACCTGTTGCGCCGCTGGAACGGGGGGAGGAAATACGCATCGAACACCCGTCCTCGCAGGTACACATACTGGTCGGCCAACCCGGTATCAAGCGCGGCGCGGCGGATTATTTTCCGCTGTACGTGGGCAACCATATCCTGGGCGGGGGTGGTTTTGTGGCGCGTTTGTACGAGGAAATCCGGGAAAAGCGCGGCCTGTCCTACGGCGCCTACAGTTATTTCTCGCCGCGGCGGGAATTGGGGCCGTTCACGGCCAGCCTGCAGACCCGGGGCGGGCAACAGGAACAGGCCTTGCAGGTGCTGCGCGCGACCTTGCAGGCATTTATTGAGCAAGGCCCCACGGAAGCAGAACTGGTTGCGGCCAAACAGAATATCAGCGGCGGTTTTCCCCTGCGCCTGGACAGCAACAGCAAGATCCTGAACAACGTCGCCATGATCGCCTTCTACGACCTGCCGCCGGACTACCTCGATACGTTTGTGGACCGGGTGAATGCGGTGAGCAGCGCACAGATCCGGGACGCGTTCCAACGGCGCCTGCACCCGGAACGCTTCATCACCGTCATGGTGGGGCCGGTGCAGCCGGCAAAGTGACGGTTGTTTCCGGAGCCGTGGTACGACGGGACGCGCCATGACGGCAGTTGCGGGAAAGATCAGGATTATCGGCGGCGCCTGGCGCGGACGCAGACTTGCCGTGGCGGACCACCCGGGTTTGCGGCCCACGCCGGACCGGGTGCGGGAGACGCTGTTCAACTGGTTGGCCGGCGCAGTGGGCGGCGCGCGCTGCCTGGATTTGTTTGCCGGCGCCGGCGCGCTGGGTTTCGAGGCCCTGTCCCGCGGCGCCCGCGGCGTGACGCTGGTTGAGCAGAACCGGCAACTGGTGCGGCAACTCAAAGCCGCACGGGCAACCCTGGACGCGCAACAGGCCGAGATCATTTGCGCGGATGCCCTCGCCTGGCTGGAACAGGCGCAGGAACCGTTCGATATCGTGTTCCTGGACCCGCCGTTTCACCGGGATTACGTGAAAAAAACTTGTGCCCTGCTGGCAAACAAGGGACACTTGAGGCCTGCCGCATACGTCTATACCGAAGCCGAACCGGGCGCCGCGCCCCCCGGTCCGGCCTTGCAGGCGCTGAAACAGGCGCAGGCCGGCCAGGTAGAATACAGTTTGTACCGCTACACAGGAGAGATGAATGAATTTGACGGCGCTGTATCCGGGCACGTTTGACCCGATCACCAACGGTCATACGGACATCGTCGAGCGCGCCGCGCGCATGTTCGATCTGGTAATTGTCGGGGTCGCCAGGAGCACGGGCAAAACCACCACGTTTTCCACCGCGGAACGGGTTGCCCTGGCCCGGGAAGCCCTGGCCCACGTCACCAACGTGGAAGTGACCAATTTTTCCGGGCTGATGACGGCGTTTGCCAAGCAGAAAGACGCCAGGATTATCGTGCGCGGCCTGCGCGCCGTGTCCGATTTCGAGTACGAGTTCCAGATGGCCAGCATGAACCGGCAGCTCTACGACCAGGCCGAAACCCTGTTCCTGACCCCGTCCGAGCACCTGAGCTACATCTCCTCCAGCCTGGTGCGGGAGATCGCCGCACTGGGCGGTGACGTCACCCGCTTCGTCCCCGGCCCGGTGAACGCGGCCTTGCAGGACCGGTTTTCCGGCTGAGGCGCCCAGTTGCCATGATCTATATTAGAGCATACCTCATCGTCATCTTGCTGTGCGCCCTCACCCCGGCGCAGGCTGACAACGCGCCGGCCCATGCCATAGCCAGCGCCCACCCCCTGGCAACACAGGCCGGGGTGGAAATCCTGGCGCAGGGCGGCAACGCGTTTGACGCCGCGATTGCCGTCAGCGCCGCCCTGGGTGTGGTGGAACCCTTCAGCTCCGGCTTCGGCGGCGGCGGCTTCTGGCTGCTGCATCGCGCCGCCGACGGCAAGCAGGTGATGCTGGACGGCCGCGAGACCGCCCCGTCACTGGCGCACGAGCGCATGTATCGCGACGAGCAGGACAACGTGATCAAGGATGCCTCCATGAAAGGCCCGCTGGCCGCGGGCATTCCCGGCATGCCGGCAGGTCTGGCATACCTGGCCGAACACTACGGCCGCCTGCCGCTGCGCCAATCCCTGGCCCCGGCAATACGTTACGCCGAAGAAGGTTTCAAGGTAACCTCGCGCTACCATCGGCTGGCCACATACATGACGGACACGCTGAACCGGTACCCGCCCGCGGCGGAGATTTTCCTGCAAAACGGCAAACCGCCCCGTATCGGCTACCTGGTGCGACAGGAAGCGTTGGCGCGTACCCTGGAAGCTATTGCGGAGCAGGGCCGGGCCGGTTTTTACCGGGGTGAAGTGGCGCAACAGATGGTGCGGGAAGCGCGCCGGCACGGGGGGATCTGGCGCCTGGAAGACCTGGAATCCTACCGGGTGGTGGAACGCGAGCCGATCATATTCCAGTACCGGGACATCCGCATCGTGTCCGCGCCGCCGCCTTCCTCGGGCGGCATCGTCATGGCCCAGGCGTTGCATATCCTGCAGCAGTTCAACCTGGATGAGATGAGCAACGTGCAGCGCAAGCACCACGTCATTGAAGCGATGCGGCGCGCGTTCCGCGACCGCGCGCTGTTCCTGGGCGACCCGGATTTTTTCGAGGTGCCGGTGCCGCGACTGTTGGACCCGGCCTACCTGGAAGGTCTGGCGCTGACCATTGACGCGCAGCGGGCCACCCCCAGCGACGTCCTCGGCGACGGCCCCGAAATGACGCAGACCGGGACCCAGACCACGCATTTTTCCGTACTGGACAAGGAAGGCAACCGCGTCGCCGGCACCTTGAGCGTGAATACCCTGTTCGGTTCCTGCTTCGTGGCGGAAGGCACCGGCGTGCTGTTCAATAACGAAATGGACGACTTCTCCATCAAGCGCTTGACGCCCAATGCCTACGGCTTGATCGGCGACGAGGCCAACGCCATCGCGCCGGGCAAGCGTCCGCTGTCCAGCATGACCCCCACGTTCCTGGAGGCGCCGGACCGGGTCGGTATCGTCGGCACGCCGGGCGGCAGCCGTATCATCAGTATGGTAATGCTGGCGGCACTGGATTTTGCCGAGGGCAAGCTGCCGGATTCCTGGGTGAGCCTGCGCCGCTTCCACCACCAGTACCAACCGGACCAGGTGCAGTTCGAACTGCACGGCCTGACCGAGTTTGAACAACAACGCCTCAGTGGACTGGGCCACGAACTGAAGGAAATCACACGCCGCTACGGCAACATGCAGGCGATATTATGGGACCGGACGGAGAACCGGGTGCACAGCGCCAGCGACCCTAGAGGTGAAGGACTGGCCGTAGTCGTGGAGTAGTTGTTCGGTATTGACTCCTGACCGGCTTCAACATAAAATCTCCTTATGTCCACCGCACTGTATAGAGCACTCATTGATGCTGGCGCATCCGAGGACAGGGCTGCCAAGGCCTCGGAGGAACAGGAGCGTGTTTTTCGTATGGAAAAAGACATCGTGGAGATCAAGGGACGGCTGAACCTCCTCATTGCCGTTGTGATCCCTTTGTTGGTGATTATTATCGTCAGGCCGTTCGGTATTGCCTGAATGGTCAGCGCTGACAGCGCGCACAGTAATACGTGGAACGCTGTCCCTGCCGTAGCTGCCTGATACTGCCCGCACAGATCCTGCATGGCTGCCCGGCGCGGTCGTACACGTTCAGGTCCAGTTTGAAGTAGCCCGGCGCGCCGTCACCACCGACAAAATCCCGCAAGGTGGTCCCGCCGCTTGCCAGCGCCGCGCGCAGCACTTCCCTGATGGCCCCGGCCAATGCCAGGTAACGCTTGAGAGAGACATTCCCGGCCTTGCGCAGGGGATGGATGCCGCTGCGGAACAGCGCTTCGCTGGCGTAGATATTGCCCACCCCGACGACGATGCGGCTGTCCATGATGCAGGTCTTGATCGACTGCGTCCTGTTGCGGGACAAACCGTACAGGTACTCGCCGGTAAAGTCCGGCCCCAACGGCTCCGGCCCCAGGTGGCGCAACAGGGGGTGCTGCAACGGGTCCTGCTCAGTCCAATGGATGGAACCGAAACGCCGCGGATCGCGCAGGCGCAGGCAGGTGTGGTCCTGAAACACGACGTCAACGTGGTCATGCCTGCTTGCCGGGACGCCCGCTGCCAGCACACGCAAGCTGCCGGACATGCCCAGGTGCAGCAGCATGCTGCCGTGTTCCAGGTAGAAGATCAGGTACTTCGCGCGTCGCTCCACCCCGGTGAAGCAATGGCCGGCCAGGGCCGTGGCCAGCGCGGCGGGCACCGGCCAGCGCAAACGTTGTTGCCGGATTACCACAGCTCGGATGGTTTTATCCACGACGTGGGGCGTAATCCCCCGCCGTGTTGTTTCAACCTCGGGCAGTTCCGGCATAAGCTGACAGGCGCTGAAAAAAAATCATAATATCACTGATGTATTGCCGTTCTTTCCCGTAAAATATCCAGCGCTGACATCATGGTAACGCGCTGTGTTGGGGGGAGTATGATGTGTTGTGTTGAAATCAAAGCCTGCTCGTGGTATAATCAGCAAAGTATTCACCCTATAGTTTCTCAAGGAGTAACCAAATGACAAAGTCCAAGTCACTTCTATACCTCTTTGGCGCAGTTTTGGCAATACCCCCACTAACCCTGACCAACGTGTCGGCGCAACAGACCGAGGCGACGGTGATCGAAGAGATCGTCATCATCGGCAGCCGGCGCCAGGACGGGCGCTCGCAGACTGAGTCGCTGGTGCCGGTGGACGTGTTCGGCGGCGAGGACCTGTCCAACATGGGCTCCACCGATATGGATCAGGCGTTGTCCAACCTGATCCCGTCTTACAAGGTGGACCAACAGGCCATCAACGACGCCGCCACCCTGGTGCGCCCGGCCACCTTGCGCGGCCTGCCGCCGGACTCCACCCTGGTGCTGGTGAACGGCAAACGCCGCCACCGGGCCTCGGTAATCACCTTCCTGGGCAACGGCGTGGCGGACGGTTCACAAGGGCCGGACGTGTCCACCATTCCCTCGGTGGCGCTGAAACGGGTGGAAGTGCTGCGTGACGGCGCCGCCGCCCAGTACGGTTCCGACGCCATCGCCGGCGTGATCAACTTTGAACTGAAAGACGATGCCGAAGGCGGCACCGTAGAAGCCCGCTGGGGCCAGCACTACGAAGGCGACGGTGACGGTTTCAACTTCGCCGGCAACATCGGCCTGCCCATGAGCAGCAGCGGCTTTCTCAACCTGAGCATGGAGTACAAGGAAGCCGACCCCACCAGCCGCGCCTTCCAGCGACCCGACGCTCAGGCCCTGGCAGATGCCGGCAACCCACATATTGACGACCCCGGTTATGAGCACCTGTTTCATCCTACCGTGATGGTCTGGGGGAGCCCGGAGTTCAAGTATGACTACAAGTTCTTCGGCAACATGGGCATTGACCTCAGCGACAGCTTCGAGGCCTACGGTTACGGCAACTACGCCAAGCGCAAGGTTGAGGGCGGTTTCTACTTCCGTAACCCGCACACCCGCGGCGGCGTATTTAATGGCGATATTGACCCCGTGAGCGGATACGACACGGTTAAGGTCGCGGATATTAACGGCCTCGGCGTGGGAGAAGCCTGCCCCGTGATCCGCATTATGGATGATGTGGCCAACGCCGGGGACATTGCCGCAGTCGAGGCCCGCCCCGACTGTGATTCGTTTATCACCCGCTTTCCCGGCGGTTTTGTGCCCCGCTTCGGCGGCACCATGGAAGACTACAGCGCGGCCTTCGGGGTGCGTGGCGACCTGCCCGGGGACTGGCACGTGGACGTGAGCGGCGTATACGGACGCCACAAGGCGTCGTACTTCATGCGTCATACGATTAACCCGCAACTGTTGGCGAAGCCCGATATTTCGGCGGCAAATATTCCTATCGAGTACGTACCCGGCGCTTATACGGAAACGGATTACTCCATCAACCTGGACGTGTCCAAGCTTCTCTACCTGCCCATGTTCGATGCGCCGGTGAACGTGGCCTTTGGTGTGGAACATCGCCAGGAGAAGTTCAAGGTGACCCCGGGCGGCGAGAATTCCTGGTTCATCGATGATCGTCCCGGCGGTTTGGCCGAGCAGGGCTTCGGCATCGGCTCCAACGGCTTTACCGGCTTCAGCCCGCGCATTTCCGGAACCTGGTCGCGCAACAGTTATGCCGGCTATATCGACGTGGAAGCCGAGGTTAACGACCGCCTCATAGTAGGCGCGGCGGGACGCTATGAGGATCACAAGGGTGTCGGCGAGACCTGGGATTTCAAGATCAGCGCGCGCACCCAGGTGACGGATACACTGGCCGTGCGCGGCGCGGTGAGTACCGGTTTCCGGGCGCCGACGGTGGGCCAGGCCAATGTACAGAATGTGACCACTGCCTTCACGCAGGGCATGCTGGCGGACGAGGCCACGTTGCCGCCCACCCACCCGGCTTCGGCCCTGGTTGGGGGTAAGGCGTTGACGCCGGAGGAATCCACCAACTTTACCCTCGGCATGGTGTTCAACGTGGGCGATATGGACGTGACCATAGACTATTTCAACATCAATGTGGAAGACCGCATCGCCCGCAGCAGTGATAAGGCGCTGACAGACGCAGACCGTCAAACGCTGCTGTCGCAAGGTGTGGCGGATGCGCTCGCCTTTACGAATGTGCGCTTCTACGTGAATGATTTCGAGACCACTACCCAGGGTATCGACATCGTCGCCACCCTGCCGTTCGAAATGGCCGGGGGCGATTCCAGCCTCAGCTTTGCCGGCAACTGGACCGACACGGAAGTGGACAAACGCAACCCTGACCTGATCAACGACAAACGGGTGACGCAACTGGAGAAGAACAATCCGGAGTTCCGTTTCACCACCACCTGGAACCACATGCAGGGGCCGTGGCGCATGATGTTGCGGGGACGTTACTATGACGGCTTTGTTGAGTTTACAACCGACAATGCCTCGGCGCTCCTGAATGCCGGTTCACGCTTCCTCATGGACGCCGAGCTGGGCTATTCACTCAACGACAACATCACCCTGGTAGCCGGCGCCGAGAACTTCATCGACACCACCCCTACCAACCAGAAGCATAATGTCGGCTATCCGGGAGAGGTATCAGGGATGCAGTACGCCGAAACCTCGCCCTACGGCTTCAACGGCGGTTTCTACTACTTCCGGGCACTGTATAGCTGGTAACGGGCGGCGCAGGCAGGCAGTTAAGTAGCGCGGGGACGGACTCAAATCCGTCCCCTGCTTGTTAACTGCTGCGCCGGGTAAACACCGGGCTGTCGGTAGCTGACAGCGCTTCGTTGTAACCATACCCTTCCAGGTCGAACTCCTTGAGATCCTCCGGGTCTGACAGGCGGTTGCGGATAATGTAACGGCTCATCAGTCCCCGCGCTTTCTTCGCAAAAAACGAGATCAGCTTGAACTGCCCGTTGCGTTCCTCCTTGAACACCGGGGTGACAATGCGCGCGGCCAGCTTGTTGGCCCGCACGGATTTGAAGTATTCATTGGACGCCAGGTTCACCAGCACCGGGTTGTCCTGCCCCGCCAGGTCCCTGCCCAGGGCCTGGTTGATGCGGTCATCCCAGAACGCATACAGGTCTTTCCCGCGCCGGTTGTTCAGTTTCGTGCCCATCTCCAGCCGGTAAGGCTGCATCAGGTCCAGCGGTTTCAGGACGCCGTACAGGCCGGAGAGGATGCGCAGGTGTTGTTGCGCGAACGCCAGGTCATCGGGGCTGAGGTTGTCGGCGTCCAGCCCGGTGTACACGTCACCCCTGAACGCCAGCACGGCCGGTTTGGCATTATCGGCGGTAAACGGCAGCGACCAGATGTGGTAGCGATTCGAGTTCAACTCAGCCAGCTTCGGGCTGATGCCCATCAGGTCACCCAGTTGGTGGGGTTCAAATTCCCGCAGTGCATCGATCAACTCCGCTGAATCGTCGAGAAAATCAGGCAGGGTAAACGCCGTCGCCTGGGGCGGCGTCTCAAAATCCAGCGTCTTGGCAGGGGAGATGACGGTCAGCATGTGGCGCCGGGTCCGAATCTGGAACTACTTGATTTTCCCTTCCTTGTAGATCACGTGCTTGCGGATGACCGGGTCGAACTTCATGATTTCCATCTTGTCCGGGGTGTTCCGCTTGTTTTTTGTGGTGGTGTAGAAATGCCCGGTGCCGGCGGATGAATTCAGGCGGATTTTATCGCGTGCGCTGTTGGCCATGCTTGTCTCCTATACCTTGATGCCGCGGGCGCGGACGTCGGTCAGTACCTGGTCGATACCCAGCTTGTCGATGATGCGCAGACCCTTGTTGCTGACCCGCAGCCTGACCCAGCGGTTTTCGCTCTCCACCCAGAACCTGCGTTCGTGCAGGTTGGGCAGGAAACGCCGCTTGCTCTTGTTGTTGGCATGGGAAACGTTATTTCCCGACATGGGTTTCTTTCCGGTTACCTGGCACACCCGTGACATGGCAGTGTTCTCTCAATTCTGCAAAAGGAAGCGGATTATACACATATATCGTGCGGCTGACAAATTTTTCGAGCGGCCTACATCAGCCCCCGTTCCGCCATGGACGTCACCAGCCGGTCGCCGACGACCAGGTGGTCCAGCACGCGCACGTCCAATAACCCCAGGGCCTGGGTCAGCTTGACGGTAATGTTGCGGTCGGCCTGGCTCGGTTCGGCGATACCGGAGGGGTGGTTGTGCGCGAAGATGATAGCCGAGGCGTTCAGTTCCAGGCAGCGTTTTACCACCTCGCGCGGGTACACGCTGGCACCGTCGATGGTGCCGGTAAACAGGATTTCACTGTTGATGATGCGGTGCCGGTTGTCCAGGAACATGCAGGCGAACACCTCGTGCGGATAGCGGCACAGCCAGGCCTTGACATAGGTCTTGGTCTTGTCCGGGTCGCTCAATATGGGCATGGCGCGCACTTCCGCCTCCAGGTAACGCCGGCCCAGTTCCAGCGCAGCCTGTAACAACACCCACTTGGCCTCGCCCAGGCCCTTGGTTTTGAGCAGGACGCTGCGGTTCTGTTCCAGCAGCGGGCGCAAACCGTGAGCCTTGGCGAGCATGTCGCGGGCCATGTCCACGGCGCTGTGCCCGCTGTAACCGGAACCCAGGAAGATGGCAAGCAGTTCGGCGTCGGACAGTGTGTGTGAACCGTTATGCAGCAGCTTGTAGCGCGGCTGTTCGGTTTGGGGCCAGTGGCGAATTGCCATATTTGAACCTCCCTGTTCTGTAAAGGGTAAAAAAACAAGTTCATTATATAAGGGAGCTATTATCTGTCAACATTGATTTTTCGTCCCGAGTGGCAGCAAAACATGCGGTCGCGCCCGATATGCGTTAGACTAACGCCATGCAAACACTGGCCGACAAACGCATCCTGCTCGGTGTCACCGGGGGCATTGCCGCGTACAAGAGCGCGGAGCTGGCCCGGCGCCTGCGCGAGCAGGGCGCGTCGGTGCGGGTGGTCATGACGCCGGCCGCCACCGAATTCATTACACCCCTGACCCTGCAGGCGGTATCGGGCAACCTGGTGCATACCGAACTGCTGGACCACGGCGCCGAGGCCGCCATGGGCCATATCGAGCTGGCGCGCTGGGCCGACCTGATCCTCATCGCCCCGGCCACGGCAAATTTCATCGCCCGCCTGAGCAACGGCCTGGCCGATGACCTGTTATCCACCCTGTGCCTGGCCAGCGATGCGCCGCTGTTCCTGGCCCCGGCCATGAACCGGCAAATGTGGCAACACCCGGCCACGCAGGAGAATATCGTCCGCTTGCAGTCCCGCGGCGTTACCTTGCTTGGCCCCGCCGACGGCGCGCAGGCCTGTGGTGAGACCGGGCCGGGCCGCTTGCTGGAACCCGAGGAACTGGCGCGCGCGCTGGCCGCGGCCGGCAGGACGCACCAGCTTGCCGGGGTCAACGTGCTGGTCAGCGCCGGGCCGACCCGGGAGTTTATCGACCCGGTGCGGTATCTCAGCAACCGCAGCTCGGGCCGTATGGGCTATGCCGTGGCCCGGGCCGCTGAGACAGCGGGCGCTGCCGTCACCCTGGTGTCAGGCCCCGTCACCCTGGCGCCGCCGCCCCGGGTCAAACTGATAGACGTGACCACTGCGGCGCAGATGCGCACCGAAATCCTGGATTGTGCGGCCGCGAGCGACATCTTTATCGCCGCCGCGGCGGTGGCGGACTACCGGGCCCGCACCCCGGCGCGCCGCAAGATGAAGAAAAAGGAAACCGAACTGTTGTTACCCCTGGCACAGACGCCCGATATCCTTGCCGAAGTGGCCGCGCGGCCCGACGCGCCGTTTACTGTCGGTTTTGCCGCGGAGACGGACAACCTCCACGCCAACGCGCAACAGAAGCTGGTGCAGAAAAACCTGAACATGATCGCTGCCAACCGGGTTGGAGACGGCCTGGGCTTTGACAGTGCGGAGAACGCGCTGGAGGTATTCTGGCCGGACGGGTCAGAGTCGCTGGGCACTGCGCCCAAGGAAATGCTGGCCCGGCAATTGCTGGACATTATTGCCGCGCGCTACCGGGAGCACGGCGCACAAACCCTGCAACACAGCAGGCAACAAGACGTACTGGATTGACCACGTAGTGACCGACCCCGCCGTTCCCGCCTCCATTTTTCGCGCCTATGACATTCGTGGCGTGGTGGGCCGTACCCTGACGGTTGACGTTGCCCGGCTTATCGGAGAGGGCATCGGCACGATCGCGGCCGACCGGGGCGAGCAGACCATCATTGTCGGGCGTGACGGCAGGCACTCCAGCCCGGCCTTGTCCGAAGCCTTGTGCGCGGGCCTGCGCGCGAGCGGTCGCGACGTGGTTGACGTCGGTATGGTCCCGACCCCGTTACTGTATTTTGCCACGCGCTGCCTGCCGGCCAACAGCGGGGTGATGGTAACCGGCAGCCACAACGGGCCGGAATACAACGGCATGAAACTGATCCTCGCCGGGCAGACCCTGTTCGGAGAGGCGTTACAGACGATTTACCGGCGTATCCTTGCTGGCGATTTCACCCGCGGCCGCGGCGCGTTGTCGGCCGCCGGGGTGCGCGAGGATTATATCGCCCGGGTCGTCGATGATGCCCCTCCCGCCGGGGACGCGGCGGCGCTGGACATCGTCATCGATTGCGGCAACGGCGTGGCCGGCGTGGTTGCCCCCGATCTTTTTCGCGCCCTGGGCCACCGGGTGGAAGAGATGTATTGTGACGTGGACGGGGCGTTTCCCAACCATCATCCCGACCCCAGCCAGCCGGAAAACCTGGCGGCGCTTATCAATGCGGTGAACGCCCGGGGCGCCGACATCGGCCTGGCCTTTGACGGGGACGGCGACCGCCTGGGCGTGGTCGACAGCAGCGGCCACATTATCTGGCCCGACCGGCAGTTGATGGTGTTTGCCCAGGACGTACTGGCCCGCAACAAGGGCGCCAATATTGTTTACGACGTGAAATGTTCGCGCCACCTGAAAACCGTGGTCGAGGCGGCCGGCGGCACACCCTTGATGTGGAAAACCGGACATTCACTGATCAAGAGCAAGATGGAGGAAGCGCAGGCCCCGCTCGCCGGTGAGCTGAGCGGACATATCTTCTTCAAGGAACGCTGGTACGGGTTCGACGATGCGATTTACGCGGGCGCCCGCCTGCTCGAGATCCTGGCGCGGAGCGGGACCAGCTCGGCCGCGCTGTTCGCCGGTATACCGGAGGGGGTCTCCACACCCGAATTGCGGGTGCAGTTGCCGGAGACCTCACACCAGTCCTACATGCGCAAACTCCGGAACAACGCCGCGTTCTCCGACGCGCAGATTATTGATACGGACGGCATCCGGGTAGAATTCGCGGATGGCTGGGGCCTGGTGCGCCCCTCCAACACCTCGCCGGTGCTGACCGTGCGCTTTGAGGCCGACAACGACGCCGCCCTCAAGCGCATACAGGAGCAGTTCCGCGGGTTGTTGCAAAAGACCGCGGACGCGGCGTTGCAGTTGCCGTTTTAATGACTATCCGCAGATGACGCAGAGTAACGCAGATAAATTTTGACGGGTTTTCACCGTCTGTCCTCTGTGGCTGACAGTACTCAGATCCCGTATTCCTCCCGATAACGGGCCATTTCCTCCAGCGGTGTTGCATAACCCGGTTGCCGGCGCAGGTACTCGATCAGGTTGTCCAGGGTGATGATGGGCACGACCGGGATGTCGTAACGCTGCCGTATTTCCTCGATGGCGGAGGCGCCGGCGCCGTCCTGCCCCCGTTCCTGCCGGTCCAGGGCGATCGCCACCCCCGCGGGCCGGGCGCCGTGGCGCCGGATCAGGTCGATGGAGTGGTGTACGGACGTGCCGGCCGTGATCACGTCGTCGATAATCAAGGCGGCGCCGTGCAGGGGCGCGCCGGCGACCACGCCGCCTTCGCCGTGGTCCTTCTCTTCCTTGCGGTCGAAACTGTACGCCAGCACGCGCTGGTGCGCCTGCGCATAGGCAATGGCAACCGCCGCCACCAGTGGAATGCCCTTGTAGGCCGGTCCGAACAGCATATCGAAGCGCAGGCCGGCGTGTTCGATGGCGTGCAGGTAGAACACGCCCAACTGCCCCAGGCTGCCGCCGTCGTTGAACAGGCCGCTGTTGAAAAAATACGGACTGACGCGGCCGGATTTAAGCGTAAAACGGCCGAACTGCAGCGCCTTGTTGCGGATCGCGAAGTCGATAAATTCGACCTGATAGGTCTCCATGAGTTGCCGTCAGGTGCGCTGCGCGGCGAGACGCGGCGCGCGGGGTGACGGCCCGCCCCGTTTCAGGCGCGCTTTGGTGCGCAACATCAGGCACACCAGCGGGGCATACCAGGGCTGTAACCGGGCCACGCCGCCCTGGAAGGAAGGCCGTTGCTTGATGCGCTCCCCCCAGTCACGGATGCGGGGATAATTGCGAAAATCCACCGCGCCCACGCGCCGGTTCATGAAGTACGTGACAAACCAGGCGATGTCGGCATAGCTGAAACTGTCGCCGACCAGCCATGGATGCTGTCCCAGTGTCTGTTCGATGTCATCGTAGAAGCCAAACAGGCGCCGCTCGGCTGCATCGACCTGGTCCTGGGAAAAGCCCGCCAGCGTCTGCTGGTGGAACGCGATCAATTCCTGGTCATCCTGTTTCTCAAGGTAGTGCTCCATCATCTCCTGCTTCTTCGATGCGCCCAGGATCTGCGAGTACATGAAGGTCTTCACCACCGCCACGTGATTTTCCGTGGCGCTGTCCATCCAGCGATCCGTCTGCCGGCGCTGGTCCGGATCGGCGGGATACAGCGGCGGGTCCGGGAAACGTTCTTCGAGATAGCGCAGGATATCCATGGACTCGGTCACGACCACGCCGTCGTGCACCAGCGCCGGCACCAGCCCCTTGGGGTTGATCCGAAAATACTCATCCGAGGTATTTTCCTGGGTGAACAGGTTGATGGCGTGCGCTGTCCAGGGCAGTCCTTTCTCCTCCAGCGCGATAGTCACGCGCTGGGCGCAATTCGATAGGAAGTAGTAATACGCGTGCAGCCCCTGCATGGATTTGATGGCAGGGTCGGTGTTATCATAGACGGGCATGTTCTGTCCTCCCCGGAAAGCGTGAAATTATTCAACGGTCACGCGCAAAGTATATCACCTGGAAAGAGTACTACCATGAAGATAATCACATTAAACGCCAACGGTATCCGCGCGGCCTGCAACAAAGGGTTTCTGGACTGGATGTTGCAGCAGCAGGCGGACGTGGTCTGCCTGCAGGAAATCAAGGCCATGACCGAACAACTGGCGCAACGGGTGCTGCAACCGGAGGGCTATTTCGGCTACTTCAACAGCGCCGAGAAAAAAGGGTACAGCGGTGTCGCCCTGTATGCCCGCCGTGAACCGGAGCGGGTCACTGATGCCCTGGGCTGGGACCATGCCGACCGGGAAGGGCGTTTTCTGCAGGCTGATTTTCCGGGGCTCAGCGTTATCTCGTTGTATTTGCCGTCCGGCACGTCCGGCGCTGAGCGCCAGACGGTCAAGTACGATTTCATGGAACGTTTCGAGCCGGTGTTGGCGCACATGCTGCAACAGGACCAGGAATTTATCATCTGCGGCGACTGGAACATCGCGCACAAGCAGATCGACCTGAAGAACTGGCGCAGCAACCAGAAAAACTCAGGCTTCCTGCCCGCAGAACGGGCCTGGCTGGACAAGGTGTTCGGTGAGATGGGGCTGGTTGATGCGTTTCGGGTGGTGAACCCGGAGGCGGACCAATATACCTGGTGGTCAAACCGGGGCCAGTCCTGGGCCAAGAACGTCGGCTGGCGCATAGATTATCAGGTGGTCACCCCGGGCCTGGCCGAACGCGTCAGGGCCGTTTCCGTTTACAAGGCGCAACGCTTCTCCGACCATGCGCCGCTGATCATTGACTACGACTTGTAGCGCCGGCGCCGTGCGTCAGTCCGTAAAAAACTGTTGCTGAAACGAAAAACTCAAGGCGACAGTTTCCCCCTCGGGGATGATGTTCAGCTCGAAGTTCAGCGTCTCTTCGTTATTCACGGAAGTTTCCGCGATGTAGTAGATTGCCCCGTTGCTGCTCAGCTCGCGGATGTTCAGGTTTTTCATCTGCCGGCTCAGGTTGGTGGCGGTGGCCTCCACCTGCGCTTTCACCGGCTGTCCCGTGGTGCCCAGCACTTTTTTAAGCACGCTGATGTTGAGGATGGCGCGATTCTTGCTGCGCCGGATCTCGTAGAGCCGGGCCACCTCGGGCGATAACATGTCCGTGGTAAAGGCGAAGTAATGAATAGTGTAATCCCCGAAGGACTTTGACTGCTCGGCATTGGCCGCCCAGCCGGCGGTCATTAACAAGGCTGCGATCAGGGCGATTTTAATGCGGGACATGGAATACTCCTTGTTACTGGAACGTCAAGAATACTATACCCGGCGCGCGCCTGGCAACCACACCATCAAGCGGCCAGCGCATGTCCCAGGTCTGCCAGGGGCCTGACCAGCAGTATCAATGACAGTTGCAGCAGGACAAACACCAGGATGGGAGAGAAATCAACCCCCTGAACGGAGGGCAGCAGCCTGCGGGCGGGGCGTAACAGGGGTTCTGACAACTGGTGCAGCAGCACCGTTAGCGGGTTATACGCGCCGGGATTGACCCAACTGAGAATAATCTGGAAGAAAATAACGAACATGAAAATGTAGATGATCAGGCGCATCAGCTCGGCCACACTGAGCAGCAGCAGGCCGAGCGGAGCAAAAAAAACGCCATAAGCAAGCAGGCCGGCAAGGGAGACTTTGGCGGCCTGTAGCGCCACCATCAGGGTGAGACAGGACCAGTCCACCCCGCCGTACCCCGGCAGGAAACGGCGTAACAGGCGCAACGGCGGATTGGTCGCCCGCAACAGGAATTGCGAGAGGGGATTACGGGCATCGGCCCTGAACGTCTGCAACAGGAAACGCAACGTGACCAGCAGGATGTACAGGGCAAAAACAGTATTGACCAGGTACAGCAAGGCATCGGACAGGTAGGAGTTGCCCACGTGTCAATCCACCGGTCCGCCCAGTTCCAGCGAACGTTGCCGGCAAGCTGTCAGCGCCTGGCGCAGCAATGCTTCCAGCCCCGCTTCCTCGAATACCTGCAACGCGCGCTCCGTGGTGCCGCCGGGTGACGTCACCCGTTGCCTCAGCGTCGCCGCATCTTCGCCGCTTTCCTTCAACATCCTGGCCGCTCCCAGCGCGGTTTCCACGCTGAGCAGGCGCGCCTGCTCAGCGGACAGGCCCATCTCGCCGGCAATTTTCTCCAGCAATTCCACGATCAGGAAAAAATAAGCCGGGCCGCTGCCGGAGACGGCCGTCACGGCATCGAGTTGCGCCTCGTCATCCAGCCACACAGTGGTACCGACCGCCTGCATGATGTGTGCGGCGCTGCGGCGCTGCGCCGCACTGACGCCCGCACCGGCGTACAGGCCGGTCGCGCCGGCGCGCAGCAGGGCCGGCGTATTGGGCATGGCGCGCACCACCGGGCAGGTCCCGCCCAGCGCCGCGCTGATGGCCGCGCTGCGCACCCCGGCGGCAATGGACACTACCAGCGGGCGTTTGCTTTGCAGGACTTGTGTTACTTCGGCCAGCACGGCCGGGACAGCCTGTGGCTTGACCGCCAGCACAATCACGTCGGCGCCGGCAACTCCCTCGGCCGGCGCGGCAACCGTGCGTATGGCGCAGCGCTCAGCAAGCCGCCGCCGCTGGTTGTCGTCCGGGTCAACACCGCACAGGGAGGATGCAGGATAGCCATCGGCAACAAGACCACTGACCAGGCTGGTCCCCATATTGCCGCAGCCGAGAAAAGTGATGTTCTGATCCTGCATGAGGGCTATCATAGCAGGATTTGGGGCTCAGGGGTTACAGGGGTATCTTCCGGGGGAGAGCGCCACTCCTGCGTAAGCAAGAGTCTCCTGGTAAAACAGCCGGCGCCGGCTTGTCATCCGGCTGACTTGGCCAGATCAGGACATTCTCGGCCCGAACAACGCCGTCCCAATCCTCACCATGGTCGCGCCTTCGGCAATCGCGGCGCGC
Organism: Gammaproteobacteria bacterium; assembly: GCA_965116585.1. Lineage (GTDB taxonomy): Bacteria > Pseudomonadota > Gammaproteobacteria > Eutrophobiales > Eutrophobiaceae > JAAXHV01. The sequence goes on from OZ220714.1 coordinate 1,860,871, forward strand.
ATAGCGCCGGTGGTCCCCATGGACAAGGTGTCGAGCGGGAAGCCGTTGTCAATAAGCCGTTCCTGCAACTGCCGCAGTTTCATAAAGGCGCGCCGCTGCGTGGCAAAATCATCAGCCGGCGCGGGCAGCGCCATCAACCCTCTCAGCTTCAGCCCGGGCAACAGGCGGACCTGCTCCGCCAGTGGTTCCACCCCGTCCGGCGCGACGCCGGACTTGCTCGCCTCGGCGTCGATATTGACCTGTATGCAGACGTTCAGCGGCGGCAGGTCGGCAGGACGCGCCGCATTCAGCCGCTGTGCGATTTTACTGCGTTCCAGCGAGTGCACCCAATGGAAACCCTCGGCAATAGCCCGGGTCTTGTTGGACTGGATCGGGCCGATAAAATGCCAGCAAAGCGCATGCTCATGCAACTCCCCGATTTTCCCCAGCGCCTCCTGCACGTAATTCTCTCCAAAGTCCGCCACCCCCAACCGCGCCAGTGCCAACACCTCCCCAGCGCCCCGGGTCTTGCTCACCGCCAGCAACTTCACACTCCCGACCCCCCGCCCGAACTCCCGTTCCGCCTGCGCAATCCCCCGGCGCACCCGTTGCAATCGATCAGACAGCTCATTCATCGCGCCAGTCTAAATCCAAACCGGGTTTAAGGGTAGTCCCTCTGCCTATTCCACAAGGCGTGATTGGCAGTCTCAAGTATTTCCGCAAAAATTGACTTACAACCAGTTTTACCCTTATTATGGCTCTCACTTAATATGTGCGTTTAAGCTGGGGATGACAATATGAATATTACGCTGAGTATTGATGAGGACATTATGAAGAAAGTGCGCAAGATAGCCATCGACAAGAATACGACGTTGACGGCCATGGTGCGAGACTACCTGACTGCTGTCGCCAATAACGATACCGGCGTCAAACAGGAGCGTGTTGCTACGCTCAGGGAATCAATCCGGCGGCATAGCCGCGACCTCGGCCCGCGCACGTGGACCAGGGATGACCTTTATGAAGACCGACTTGGCCGCTATCACCGATAAGGTATTTTTCGATACCAATATTCTCGTCTATGCATACGACCGGAAGGTTTTATTGCCAGGATAGCCGGAGCGCAGGCAACAAAAAAGGGCCTTGCGGCCCTTTTTTATACAACTCGTAATAGATTATTACTTGTTGTTGATGTACATCGTAACTTCGAAACCGAAGCGGATGTCGCTGTATTCAGGAGTTTGCCAGTTCATTATATGTCTCCAAGTTGGTTAATGGTAAGGGTTATCGTTCTTGCCCTATATGACGCAGGTTCCGTGCCAGAATCGTAAATTTTTGGGAAAATCAAGTAAAAATCTTGTAAAACAATAGGATAAAAAAATAACAGGCGCGCCGGCAAGCAGTTGTGGTGGTGAACGGTGGTGGAAAAACTGGTTGTTATTCTTCACTTTTCTGGTTGTTGTTAACCATTTCGGGAAATATTTCTTCGGCCTGGAATACCGGGCCGTCCACGCAGACACGTTGCATGGAGGTTTCCCCGTTGCGGTAGACGGGCACGGCACAGCCGGCGCAGCCGCCGGTCGCGCAGGCCATGTATTCTTCCACCGAGACCTGACAGGGCAGGGAAAATTCACCGGCCAGTCTTGCTACCGCTTGCAGCATGGGGGTGGGGCCGCAACTGAATATCTCTACCTGCTCGCGTTGTGCCGCGCCGAGTTGGCTCAGCCAGGCGCGCGCCAGGTCGGTGACGAAGCCATCGTAACAGCCGGGATAACCCTGTTTGCTGGTGAGGCGGCTGGCGATGCCCCAGTCCTCCAGCAGCGGCATGCAGGCCAGCGCCGCGCCGGGGATGCTGTCTATCATGATCCTTGAAGGCTTTGGCTGGAACGGAAAAGGGATCTCCGAGCCCATGATCACCAACGGCGTCGCTGCGGGCGCCTGTTGCCTCAGGTGTTCGGCCAGGAACACCATGGGGGGAATGCCAACGCCGCCGCCGATGAGCAGGGGGAAGCGCCGGTAGTCGCGCAGTTTGAACGGTGTACCGATGGGGCCAAGCAGGTTGATACGGTCGCCGGCCCTGGCGCCGGCCAGTTTTTGCGTGCCCTGTCCATGCGCCTTGTAGAGTATGTCTATCCAGCCGGCGTCGGGGTCGGCGCGCATGATGGACATGGGCCGGCGCATGGGCAGGTCATCATGGCAGCGCAGGTGGACGAAACTTCCCGGCCGGGCCTGCTGCGCGCAGGCGCCGGCAGCCAGGCGTAACAAATACTGGTCGGCAGCCAGCGCCTGGTGCTGCACCAGCGCGGCATCTTCAACAAAAATGGTGCCGCGGGTGGCGGGGTGGCGCGCCGGCCTATTCATATACGAACGCCGGCTTGCCGTTAATCATGGTGTGGGTGACCCGGCCGCACATCTCCCAACCGTCGAACGGCGTGTTTTTGCCGGCGCTGGTCAATGCTGCCGCCGTGAGCGTCCACTGCTGCCGATCATCGAAAATAAACAGGTCGCCCGGCGCGCCGGGCGCCAGTGTCCCGGCGTTGATACCGACGACGGCAGCCGGCCGGCAGGTCAGTGCGGCAACGATCTGCGGCGCGCTGAAGGCGCGGGTGGCAACCAGGTTGAAGGCCAGTGGCGCCAGCGCCTCCAGTGTCGATGCCCCCGCCTCGGTGCTGCTGAACGGCGCCGCCTTGGCGTCTTCATCGTGGGGCTGGTGATCCGAACAGACTGCATCGATAACGCCGCTGCACAGCCCGTCCAGCAGCGCCTGCCGGTCGCGATCGGTGCGCAAGGGCGGCCACAGGTGGCACTGGGCATTGAAACCGTCCACGTTGGTCTCGGTGAGGTACAGGTAACAGATTCCCACATCGGCGCTGATCGGCAGGCCTTGCTCCTTTGCCGCGCCGATCAACTCCACGCTGCGGGCGCAGGACAGGCGGCAGAAATGCGCCCTCACCCCGGTCTGTTCGACCAGCAGCAGGGCGCGGCTGATGGCGATGGTCTCGGCGGTTTCCGGAATGCCGGGCAGGCCCAGGCGCGTGCTGATTTTCCCCTCGTGCATGACGCCCTGGTTTCTCAGGTAGCTGTCTTCCGGGTGGATGAACACGGGCAGGCCAAAACCGGCCGCGTACTCAAACGCACGGCGCAGCACCTCCGTGTCAACGACCGGCTGGTCGGCATTGGACAGGCCCACGCAACCGGCCTGCCTGAGGGCCGCCACTTCCGTCAACTGGCGCCCGTCCAGGCCCCTGGTCAGCGCGCCCAGCGGGTAGATGCGCGTCTGCCCGAGGCTGGCCTGACGCCGGCGCACCAGTTCCACCACGGCCGGGTTGTCCGTCACCGGCCGCGTCGTGGGTGGACACACCATGCTGGTCACCCCGGCGCGCACCGCGGCCGCCGTTTCCGAGGCGATGGTCGCCTTGTGCTCAAAGCCCGGCTCGCGGGTATGCGCGCTCAGGTCAACGATACCCGGGCACACGAATTGGCCGTCCAGCGCGATCTCCAGATCAGCGCTGAAATCCTGCACGGGCGTGCCCGCGGCGACGATGCGGCCATCCGCAAGGTACAGGTCGCCCACAGTGTCAAGCTGTTGCGCGGGACACAGCAGGCGGCCGTTACGGATGATGATGCGCATCAGTCCGCCCCCGTGCCGGCGGCGCCCGTGACCATGGCCATGACGGCCATGCGGATGGCGATGCCGTGGCTGACCTGTTGCAGGATCACCGAGCGCGTGCCGTCCGCGACCTGCGAATCGATCTCAATCCCCCGGTTGATCGGGCCCGGATGCATCACGATCACATCCGGACTGGCCACGCCCAGGCGCGCCTCGGTCAGGCCGAAGCACTGGAAATATTCCTCCTCGCTGGGCAACACCGCGTTGCTGATACGTTCCCGTTGCAGGCGCAACATGGTGATCACGTCCACGTCACGCAGCCCTTCCTGCAAATCATGGAACACCTTGACGCCCAGACTCTCGATATCTACCGGGAGCAGGGTTTTGGGCGCAATGACGCGGATCTCGCTCACCCCCAGGGTATTGAGGGCGTGGATTTTCGAACGCGCGACCCGTGAATGCGCAATGTCGCCGACAATGGCCACGCGCAGGGACTCGAACGCAGGCTTGTGCCGGCGGATGGTGAAAACATCCAGCATGGCCTGGGTCGGGTGGGCGTGGCGGCCATCCCCGGCGTTGATGACGTGCACGTCGTCCGCCACCTGCCCGGCGATGAAATGCGCGGCGCCGCTGTTGCCGTGGCGCACCACAAACAGGTCGCAGTGCATGGCCTCCAGGGTATGCAAGGTGTCCCGCAGCGACTCCCCCTTGCTGGTGGCAGACGTGGCAATGTTGATGTTCAGCACGTCCGCGGACAGGCGCTTGGCCGCCAGTTCGAAGGTGGTGCGGGTGCGGGTGCTGGACTCGAAAAACAGGTTGGCCACGGTCTTGCCGCGCAGCAGCGGCACCTTCTTCACCGTGCGCCCGCTTACGCTGGCGAAGGATTCGGCATAGTCGAGGATGCTGGTCAGGATGTCGCGGCTGAGTCCTTCCGTGGTCAGGAAGTGCCTGAGGCGCCCGTGCCGGTCCAGTTGTATGGCGTGCGCGCTCATGCCGTGGTCGTGATTTCCAGCGCCAGGGGATCCGGACCGGACAGTTTGACCTGCTGCTCCGGCGCCAGGTCCAGGTGTATGCCGGCCACGTCCGCGTGTACCGGCAACTCCCTGCCGCCACGGTCCACCAGTACCGCCAGGCAGATGCTGGCGGCGCGGCCGTAGTCGAACAGTTCATTCATCGCCGCGCGCACGGTGCGGCCGGTATAGAGCACGTCATCGATCAAAATTACGTGCCGGTCAGCCACGTCGAAGGGCAGGCTGGAAGGTGTCACCCGGGGATGCAGACCGATGCGGCTGAAATCGTCCCGGTAGAACGCAATATTGAGTTTGCCCAGTGGTTGGGAGGCCTGATACAGGTCGTGCAACTGCTGCGCCACCCAGACTCCTCCGGTGTGGATGCCGACGAAAAGGGGGTGGGTTCTGTTGCGCTCCTGTAAATACTGGTCCAGGCCGGATTTCATGGTCCGGATCAGGCTTTGTACGTCAAGGTTATTGCGCGGCATCCCGGCCATTATACCATCATCAGATTTCCCCGACATCCCGCAACCAGCTTTCCAGGATCACCTGGGCGGCGACGTGGTCCCTGGGCTTGTCGGCGGGTTGCCGGGTCTCGGCCTCCACGCTGGTGAGCCGTTCATCGGCGCGCAGCACCGGCAGCCGGTAGCGCCCGTGCAGTTTGCGGGCGAAGGCGTCGGCGGCCTTGCTGAGGGCTTGCCTGCTGCCGTCCATATTCAACGGATCGCCCACCAGCAGGGCTTGCGGTTGCCACTCGCCGATCAGCGCGCCGATGCGGTTCCAGTCCGGACGGTTATTACGCACCGTGACGATCTCCAGCGGCGTGGCCGTGCCGGTCAGGGTCTGGCCCACCGCCACCCCGATCCGTTTTGTGCCGAAGTCGAAACCCAGCAGGGTGGTGGGACGCGACAACGTTGTTGGCCCGGGGTTCCCGGCTCAGGCGTGCCCGCAACCGGTCGAGAGCTGGTGGTGTTCAATGCCCAGCAAGGCCGTGGCCGAGGTCCAGCGCAGCTCGCACGGGGTGTTGAAGATGATCTCCGGGTCTGCGGATACGTTAAGCCAGGTGTTTTCCTTTATTTCCTCCTCCAGTTGTCCGGCGGTCCAGCCGGCGTAACCCAGCGCAATCAGGAAGTTCTCCGGCCCGGTATTCTCCGAGATGGCGTGCAGGATATCCCGCGACGTGGTAATGCCCAGGGCGTCACTGACGCGGATCGACGAGTCCCAGCGGCTGTCCGGTTCGTGCAGCACGAACCCCCGGTCGGTGTGCACCGGCCCGCCCTGGTAGACGGGCAGTTTGGCAATGGCGCGGTCGTCCGGCGACATCTCCATCTGCGTCAGGATCTCGCCCAGTTCGCAGTTTGCCGGGCGGTTGATCACCAGGCCCATGGCGCCATCGTCATTATGCGCGCAGATGTAGGTGACCGTCTGGGAAAAATTGGGGTCCCTCAGGCTGGGCATGGCGATGAGAAACTGGTTGCTTAAATTATTGAACTGCATGGGTTACCTCGGTGCGCATGAACTGGAAAGAGCACCAGCCCGTGAATGTATGAAAGAACGGAAACCATAATGTCATAGTATCGTTATCGGCGCAAAATAGCCAACCGGACGGGTTTCCATGCATGTTTACCTGAACCCGCTCTGGTCGATAAACTGCCAGGTGCGGTTGATATGCAGGACATCGGTTTCCTTGCGAATGTCATCGGGGAACGGCGCAAACGGCGCGGCCAGTTCGACGATCCTGATGGCGGCCTCGTCCAGCACCTTGTGGCCGGAAGAGCGGCGGATGGTGATCTGGTTTATCTTCCCGTCCGGGTTCAGGGCGACGTCCAGCACCAGTTGTCCGGAGATCTTGTGTTTCCTGGCTTCCTCGGGGTAGTTCAGGTTGCCCACGCGTTCCACTTTTGCGCGCCAGGCCTCCATATAGGCCGCATACTTGTATTCGTGGGTGTTGGCGGAGATGAACGTCCTTTTGGGATTGTTTGCCGAGGTCTCCATCCGGCGCTCCGCCTCGGTACTGAGCGCGGCCAGCTTCAGGCTGTCCGCAACCAGTTCGGAGGCGCTGGGGCGTTCCGGCCTGGGTTCGGCCCTGGGTTCCTGCAACGCGGGCACGGCTGCTTCCGCCGCAACCGCCAGTTGCTCGACGGTGTTCGGTACCGGCTCGGGCGCCGCTGTCGGCGGCGGGGGTGTGGGCAAAGGCGCTTCCGCCGCTTCCCTCGCCTCGGCTTGTTCCACCGGCTGCTGCGGGAGCGGTTGCGGGGGCGGCGCGGGAGTGGACGCGGCGGCGGCTTCCCCGCCGCCGCGCAGGTTGGCCTGGGCCAACGCCTCGGCTTCTTCCGGCGGCTCACTGGATTGTTGCACCAGTGTAATCTCCATAAACTCGTAACGCGGGCCGGCCTTGTCCTGCGGCGCAAACACGATCCCCAGCACGACCAGGGCATGGAACAGCAGGGCCAGGCAGAAGGTGAAACTCAGCCGGTCGGCGGATGTCAACGCCGGGTTAAGCGCGCGCGTCTCGGCCAGGGACAATTCCAGTTGCCGCGCCGCCGCCGGCGCTGCGGCGGAGGGATTCAAGACCGCTCCCCTGCCTTGCCGGCGATGCAATCCATCACCTTGCCGGCAATATCATCGTCGTAAATACGTTCCAGTTCCCGCATACAGGTGGGACTGGTGACGTTGATCTCGGTGAGGTAATCGCCGATGACGTCCAACCCCACAAACACCAGTCCCCTGGCGCGCAGGTCGGGCCCCACCTGTGCGCAGATCCAACGGTCCCGCGCGCTCAGGTCCACCCCCTTGCCGGCGCCGCCGGCGGCCAGGTTGCCGCGTATCTCCCCGCGCCCGGGGATACGCGCCAGGGCATGGTCATACGGTTCCCCGTCTATCAGCAGGATGCGTTTGTCGCCCTGTTCGATGGCTGCCAGGTATTGCTGCGCCATGATGAAGCGTTGCGAGTTCCGGGTCAGGGTTTCCACGATGACGTTCCGGTTGGCATCCGCGCGCCGCACCAGGAACACCGAGGCGCCGCCCATGCCGTCCAGGGGTTTGAGCACGGCCTCGTCGTGCCGGTCAATGAACGCGTGCAACTGCGCCGGGTCGCGACTGATCAAGGTGGGGGCTATGCACTGGGGGAAGCGGGTAATGAACGCTTTTTCGTTCACGTCACGCAGCGCCCCCGGCGCGTTGACCACCAGTGTCCCGGCCGCCGCGGCGTGATCCAGGATATAGGTCATGTAGATGTAGTCCATATTGAACGGCGGGTCCTTGCGCATCAGGATCACGTCCAGTTCCGGCAGCGCCAGTTCCGTCCGGCGCTGCAACCGGTACCAGTCCGCGGCGTCATCCGCAACGGTCAGGATACGGGCATTGGCGCGCGGGTGGTTGCCGCTCAGGTAAACGTCGTTCATCTCCATGTAGTACAGCTCCCAGCCCCGGCGCTGGGCCGCCAGCAGCAGCGCCAGGGTGGTGTCTTTTTCGACCTTGATCCCGGCAACGGGATCCATGATTACGCCCAGTTTCATCAATATGTACTGTCAGGTTGGATAAATTTCGCCGGTACTCGCCATTCCCGGCGCCAAGCACCTTGCACTCACCCGCTTGCAGACCCACTGATCCGGCCCGCTGAACATGTCAAAATCAAGTTGAAAGAGTACTGGCCCTGAACATGATAATATCACCTGGAACTAGTGTATGCTCATTCATGGTTACTGCAAGCCTTCGTATCGTTACCCGAGAAAGCCCGCTGGCTTTATGGCAGGCGCGTTTCGTGCGCGCCCGCCTGGAAGAGACGCAGCCGGGCCTGGACGTGACGATCAAGACCGTGAAGACGCTGGCCGACCGGTTTATCCACAAACCGTTGACCGAAATGGGTGGAAAAGGCGTGTTTGTAAAGGAACTGGAACAGGCCTTGTTGAATGATGAGGCCGACCTGGCCGTGCATTCGATGAAAGACGTGACCGTGGATCTCCCCCCGGGGTTGCAGATCGCTGCGATCATGGAACGGGAAGATCCGAGGGACGCCTTTGTCTCGAATCGCTATGCCTCCCCGGACGAATTGCCGGACGGCGCCCGGGTCGGTACCTCCAGTTTGCGCAGGCAATGCCAGCTCAAGGCCGCCCGTCCGGCGTTGTCGCTGCGGGATATTCGCGGCAACGTCAACAGCAGGTTGCAAAAGCTTGATGACGGGAACTACGATGCGCTGATCCTGGCCGCGGCGGGGATGAAGCGACTGGCGCAGGCGCACCGGATCGGCGCTTACCTGGATACCACGCAGATGCTGCCGGCAATCGGGCAGGGCGCGCTGGGCATCGAGACCCGGGCGGACGATGCGCGGGTCGCGCGGCTGGTCTCACCCCTGGACCACACACCGACCCGGCTATGCGTGGAGGCGGAGCGGGCCTTGTCCCGAAAACTGTACGGCGGCTGCCACCTGCCCCTTGCCGGCTATGCGCGCCTGTCCGGCGCGACCTTGTCCATGACCGCGCTGGTGGGTTACCCGGACGGTTCCAGGGTGGTGCGGGACAGTCTCAGCGGCGCGCCGCACCACGCCGCGCAACTCGGCCATGAACTGGCCGAAAAATTACTGCTGCAGGGCGCTGACGCGATCCTGGCTGAGGTAATGGAAAGTAATGCTTGAAACAGCAAAACTGTCGGGAAAAACGATCTGGGTCACCCGCCCGGCGCAGCAGGCGGGCGAACTCTGCCGGCTGATCGAGCAGAACAAGGGCGCGCCGTTGGTGTTGCCGACCCTGGTCATCCGTCCGGTCCGCGCGGACGTGTGTTCCGCAGCAAACAGACAGCGGCTTGCACGCGCCGGGATCATCATTTTTATCAGCAAAAATGCCGTTGTCCATGCCTGCGACCTGTTTCCGGACCTGATTGATATGATGCGGCACAAGACGGTGCTGGCGGTGGGTCAGGCCACGGCGCGTTGCCTGTCGGCCCAGGGGCTTGGGCAGGTCGGACAGGTCGGCAGCGGCGGCAGCGATGCGCTGTTGCAGTTGCCGGTATTGGCCGGGGACAGGGTCCGGGGCCAGCGGGTGGTGATCGTGCGCGGCCGGGGTGGGCGCGAAAACCTGCGCGCAGGCTTGCTGGCGCGCGGCGCCGAGGTTGGCTACCTGGAAGTCTACCGGCGGGAAAAACCCAGCATAAGCCAGGCAGAGATGAACAAATTCTGGCATGATCAAAGGCCGGACGTCGTGATCATCACCAGCCTGGCGGGGCTGGAAAACCTGGTGGCACTGACGCCGGACGAACAGGGCGACCGCCTGCTGGAAACCGGCCTGGTAGTGATGAGCGAACGCATCCGGCAACAGGCAACCCAGTCCGGGTTCAGACGTGTTGCCGTCGCCACGGACAATACCGACGCGGGGCTGGTTAACGCCTTGCTCAATATCGATGAGAGCAGATCCGAGTGAACGACAAGGTTGATGACATAGCGCAGGAACAGGTAGCCGAACCGGCCGCTGCCGCTGATGACAGAGAAACCGCCATGGAGCTTGCCCGCACCGAGGCCGCACGCGCGGCCGCGAGTGAGGCCGGCGGGCAATCCCCCAGACAGTCTGCCGGCACGGATGCGACCGGCACTGAGACGCAACACAGGCCCGGCCGGTCCTGGCTCTCCACCCTGTTGCTGTTCTGCCTGACAGCCGCCGGTATCGGCGCCGGTGGGTACTTCATCCATGACCTGAATGAACGTCGGAACATGGACCGCACCGAGCGCGCCGCCCTGGCAGACCGGCTGGACGCGCTGCAGCACAGTCATACCTTGCTGGCAGAGACCCAGCGCCGGCTTGAGAGCCGGCAGGATCAGGCCGATGAACAACTGCGCGCGACCGTACAACACCTGGGAGCCTTGCAACGCCAGGCCGGCAGCGCTACGGGGTGGCAATTCGAGGAGATAAAATTCCTGTTGCGGGTTGCGTCCCAGCGCCTGGCGCTGGCCGGGGACGTGGATACCGCGCTGGCTGTTCTGCGTTCCGCCGACACCTTGCTCAGGGACATCCCCGACCCGGCGCTGATACCGGTGCGCGCGCGCCTCACGCGCGACATCCAGCGCCTGCAGGCGCACCCGCGCACGGATTTTTCCGGTACGGCGTTGGCGCTGGGCGACCTGGCCGCGCGCGCGCGGCAGTTACCGCTGAAAACCGGCGCGGCCGGGGAAACCTCCGCGCCAGCGCCGCAACAGCCGGACCCGCAGCCGCGTTGGCGAGAACTGGCCGGTAACGTCTGGCAGGAATTAAAGTCGCTGGTGGTGATCACCCGGGACAGTGGACAGTCGGCCGCGCTGCTGGCGCCGGCGGAACGCTTTTTCCTGCACCGCAACCTGCGCCTGCAACTGGACGCCGCGCGCCTGGCGCTACTGGCCCGGGACGAGAACCAGTACCAGGCATCCATTCAGGCCGGCACGGCGTGGTTGCAGGAATTTTTCCGGCTTGACGACGCCGGCGTGCAGGGCGCACTGGAAATCCTGCGGGACGCCGCGGCGCTGGAACTTGACCGTCCGGTCCCGTCCCTGGAGGCAACCTGGAACGCCTTTGATGAGTACCTGCTGCGGCAGGACGGGCCCTATACCTACCGCGGCGCGCAATGATGCGGATACTGTTTGTCCTGCTGGCCCTGCTGCTGGTCGCAGTCGCCCTGGGCTGGACGCTGCAACAGTCTGCGGGAGAGGTGGTGTTCAGCTACGGGGAATGGACAGTCCAGATCAGCATGGTGGTGTTCGTGGTGCTCGCCGGGCTGCTGTTCCTGTTTGGTTATGGGTTATTCCGGGCCTTGGGGAAGCTGTTGCGTACACCCGCCGACCTGCGCCGCTGGTCCGATTTCAGACGGCAGCGGCGCGCTGAAAAACTCCTTAACCGGGGTGTACTGGCAATGCTGGAAGGGGATTGGCGCGGCGCCGAGCAGTCGTTCAGCAAAGGCGCGTCCCTGGCGCGCACCCCGCTGGTGAACTACCTGGGCGCGGCCCAGGCCGCCTACCGGCAGGGAGAGGCCGAGCGCTGCGCCCACTACCTGGCCCTGGCGCGCCGGCATGATGACAGCAACAGCCCCGCGCTGGGACTCACGCAGGCCCGCTTGCAGCTCGACCGGCAGCAGGCCGACCGGGCCGACGACACGCTGGGTGCGCTGGACCGGAAGCATGAACAGGTAATGCTGATGTTGCTGGAGACCGCGACCGCGCTGAAAGACTGGCCGCGCGCCACTGCCCTGGTGCCGGAGTGCAGCCGGCGCGGCGCCCTGCCGGCGCAACAGGCCAGGGCGCAGCAGCTCACGTCTTATGCCGAGTTGCTGCGCCGCGCCGGCGAGGAGGATGGCCTGGAGGCGCTGGAAACGGTGTGGCGCGCCATTCCGAACAAGCTGAAAAGGGAGCACGCGCTGATCGTCGCCTACGTGCGCCAACGCGTACGCCACGGCGACGACCGCGGTTGCGAGAGCATGTTGCGGCGCGCGTTGAAACGGCAGTGGGATGAGGAACTGGTGAACCTGTTCGGGCTGGTGCAGGGCCGCAACCTGAAGGGACAACTGGAATTTGCCGAACGCCTCCTGCCGAAACGCCCGGAGGACGCCACCCTGTTGCTGGCCCTGGGCCGCCTGTGCCTGAAAAACCAACTCTGGGGAAAGGCCGGGAACTACCTGGAACAAAGCGTGCGCATCAGGCCCGAGCCCGGTGCCTGCCGGGAACTGGCCACCTTGCTGGAAGAACAGGGCGACCACGCCGCGGCCCAGACGTATTATCAACAGGGACTGCACCTGGCCACCGCCACGCAGGAAGAACCGGGCGCGCGGCCGGCCCGGCTTTCTACTTCGAGGCCATAAAGTAACCTCTAATTTTTAGAGGTGCCCATAATCCGCTTGATCAGCGGTTCGATGATCAACTGGATGGCGAAGTTGGTTTTCCCGGCGGGGATGACGATGGTGTAGGGGGTGGACATGAATGAGCCGTGCAGCATGTCCAGCAGGTAGAGGAAGTCAACCGCCAGTTTTTCCCGGTTGCGCACGTGGATGACGGTATAGCTCTCATCGCTGGAAGGAATATGCACGGCGCCGAACGGGTTGGCGGTGTCCACGGTGGGCACCCGTTGCAGGTTGATGTCGGTGCGGGAGAACTGCGGCGTGATGTAATGTACGTAATCGTACATGCGCTCCAGGATCATGTCGGTGGCGTCTTCGCTGCTGTAGCCGCGCACGGTCTTGTCGCGCTGAATTTTCTGGATCCACTCCAGGTTGATGATGGGCGTGATGCCGATCAGCACGTCCACGTATTGGGCGATATTCACCTCGTCCGTGATGAGGCCGCCGTGCAAACCCTCATACAGCATTAAATCCGTATTTTCCGGTAACGGCTGCCAGGGCGTCAGTGTGCCCGGCGCGCCGCCGTGGCGCGCGGCGTCCGCTTCGTTGTGGACGTAATGGCGTTGCTTGCCGGTGCCTTGCCGGGCGTACTCCCTGAAACCGGCCTCAAGCTCCTTGAGCAGGTTGCCTTCCGGCCCGAAATGGGTCAGGCGGCGGCCCTCAAGCGCGGCTTGCCGGCCCAGTCGCTCCATCTCTTTCCGGTCATAACGGTGGTAGCTGTCTCCCTCGATCACCGCCGCCTTGATGCCCTGGCGGTTGAAGATCTTCTCGAAGGCTTCCTTGATATTGGTAGTGCCGGCCCCGGAAGAGCCGGTAACCGCAATAACCGGGTGCTTGTTTGACATGGCTCTGGTTATGTATGGACTGGTTGTCAGCGCCGATAAGTTAAATTCTTACTTGCACAGAAATGACGGTCGGAACCGAATCTGTTACATTTTGTTACTATGCAGCAAAAGAACCCCTCAGATCTCGTACTTTACTTGCGCTTGCTGGCTTATGTAAAGCCTTATCTGCGGATTTTTCTGGTCGCCGTGCTGGCCATGATCGTGCTGGCGCTGACCAGTCCGGCCATCGCCGCATTATTCAAGAACCTTACCGAAGCCGTGTTCCGCCACACCGAGGTCGATCTCATGACCGGCGTGGCGCTGCCGATCTTCCTGGTCTTCCTGGTGGCCGCGCTGGCCTCATATTGCGGCCGCTACGCGCTGGCCTGGGTCGCGGAAAAGCTGGTCATGGACCTGCGGGAAGAAATGTTCGCGCGCCTGCTCGCCGTGTCCTGCGCGTCCCTGGACCGGCATACCCCCGGCAGCCTGGTGTCCAGGTTCACCTACGATGCGACCCAGTTAAAAGACGCGGCAACCAGCGTCGTTACCACCCTGAGCCGGGATACCCTGAGCATTATCGGCCTGGTGGCCTGGATGGCATACATCGACGGGTTGCTGACGCTGATCGCATTCCTGGCCGGGCCGGTCATCCTGGCCGTGTTGCTGGTGTTGCGCCGGCGCCTGCGCAAGATCAGCCGGCGGGTGCAGGATTCCATGGCCGGTCTGCACCACGTGCTCAATGAGGCCGTCGCCGGACGCCGGGACATCAAGATTTTTGCCGCACAGGCACAGGAGCAGGCGCGCTTCGCTGACACGGCCAACGCCAACCGCCGCATGAACATGAAATTCAGCGCCGCCTCCGCGCTCGGCACGCCGGCCATCAACGTGATCACGGCGCTGGCCCTGGGCGCGCTTGTGTACGGGGCCGCGGCCCACGCCGCGGCCGGCCAGATCACCGTGGCCGAATTCAATTCCTTTTTTGCCGCCCTGCTCATGTTGTTAAGTCCGCTGCGGCGCCTGGCGCGCATCAACGAGGATTTGCAGAAGGGCTTGACCGCCTGCGAAAGCGTGTTCGCTTTCATCGACCAGGACGCGGAAACCGACGCGGGGACGGTGAGCGCCGGCAGACTGCAAGGCCGGGTGGAAATCAGCAAGCTGGGGTTTGCTTACGACCCGGCGCAGGGGCCGGCGCTGCAGGACGTGTCCCTGAGCGCCCTGCCGGGACAGGCGCTGGCCATCGTCGGCCCCTCGGGCGGCGGCAAGACCTCCCTGGCGGATTTGATCGCCCGGTTTTATGATGCGGACGAGGGTGAGATCCGGGTGGACGGGCATGATATCCGCACCCTTGGCCTGGCCCAACTGCGGGAGAATATCGCCCTGGTCAGCCAGCAGGTGGTGTTGTTCAATGACACGGTGTTCAATAACATCGCCTACGGCAGCAACCGCAAGGCCACGCCCGAGCAGGTCAGGGAAGCCGCCCGCCTGGCCGATGCCCTGGGTTTCATCGAGGTGCTGGAACACGGCTTCGATACGGTCATCGGCAACGACGGCTCACGCCTGTCCGGCGGACAGCGCCAGCGCATCGCCCTGGCGCGCGCGCTGCTCAAGGACGCCCCCATCCTGATCCTGGACGAGGCCACCGCGGCCCTGGACACGGAATCGGAACGCAGCATTCAACAGTCCCTGGACACCTTGCGGCAGGACCACACCCTCATCATCATCGCCCACCGCCTCAGCACAGTGGAAAAAGCAGACCACATCGCCGTACTCGACAACGGCAGGCTGGTGGAAGCCGGCACACATTCAGAACTGATGGCGCGCGGAGGGGTGTATGCGAGGCTGTATGATGGGTGAGCGAGAACCAGTCCTGCGACTCACTCCCCCGCCACGGTCATATTCTCAATCAGCACCGAGCCGGTTTTGACGTTGCCGCGCGGGTCCACGTCGTTGCCGATGGCGACGATGTGCTGGAACATGTCCTTGAGGTTGGCGGCGACGGTGATCTCTTCCACGGGGTATTGAATCTCGCCGTGTTCGACCCAGAAGCCGGCGGCGCCGCGGGAATAATCGCCGGTGACCTGGTTGACGCCGAAGCCGATCATGTCGGTGATGAACAGGCCGGTATCCATCTGCCTGAGCAGCGCCGGCAGGTCCTGGGCGCCGGTTTGCACCACCAGGTTATGCACGCCGCCGGCGTTGCCGGTGGGAGCCAGGTTTAACTTGCGGGCCGAGTAGGCGCTCAGCACGTAGCTCTCCAGCACGCCATCCCGCACCAGGTGTTTGCGCCGGGTGGCCATGCCGTCGTTATCGAACGGCGCGCTGCCCAGTTGTTTGGGCAGGTGCGGTTGCTCCTCAAGCTGTACGTGCGGGGCGAACACCTGCGCGCCAAGCCGGTCCAGCAGGAAGCTGGCGCGCCGGTACAGGGCGCCGCCGGAAATGGCGCCGATGAACGCAGAGAACAGCCCGCGCGCGACCGGCGCCTCGAAGATCACCGGTGTATTGCGCGTGGACAGCTTGCGCGCGTTCAACCTGGACAGGGTGCGGCGCGCGGCCTCCCGGCCTACCTGCTCGACGCCGTCGAGATCACGCCGGTCGCGCGCCTTGGTATGCCAGCCGTCGCGTTGCATGCGGCCGTTTTCCTCGGCAATCACGGTACAGTCGATATTGTGGGACGACCAGTCCCAGCCGTTGATGAAGCCGTGGGTGTTGCCGTACAGGTGGGCGCCGCTATAAGTTGCCACCATGGCTCCGTCGGAGTTGCTCAGCCGTTTGTCCACACGCCGCGCCGCGCCCTCACATTCAAGCGCGAGATCAATGGCCGCTTCCGGGGTAATGTCCCAGTGGTGGCACAGGTCCAGGTCGGGTATCTGTGCGGCCAGGTAGGCGGGGTCGATCAGGCCGGCGCACTCGTCGCGGTTGGCGTGCCTGGCAATGGTGCACGCGGCCGTTACGGTGGCCTCCAGCGCCTTGCCGGAGAAGTCCGAGGTGGACGCGGAGCCTTTGCAGCCGTCCAGGTAAACCGTGACGCCCAGGCCCTTGTCGCGCTGGTGCTCCAGAGTCTCCACCTGACCCATGCGCACGTTCACCGACAAACCGTTGCCGGTGTTGATATCCGCCTCCGCCGCGCCGGCGCCCTGGCGCCGGCACAGCGTCAGGGTCTGTTCGATGAGTGCGTGAAGGTCGTGGTGTCCGGGGTGCATTATTATTCCTGCCCATTCTGATATTCGGACTATTCTAACACTGATGAGACGGGTACAATTCACCGATGGACGTAACAAACGTACTGGAGGGACTGAACAAGGCGCAGCGCGAGGCTGTGGCCGCGCCGAGCGGCAATATCCTGGTGCTGGCCGGGGCCGGCAGCGGCAAGACCCGGGTGTTGGTGCACCGTATCGCCTGGTACCTGGAAACCGGGCAGGCCGCGCCGCGTAACATCCTGGCGGTTACCTTCACCAACAAGGCCGCGGCGGAGATGCGCGCACGGATCGGGGGTCTGCTGAACAGGTCGGTAGGCGGCATGTGGGTGGGCACGTTTCACGGCCTGGCGCACCGCTTCCTGCGCCTGCACTGGCAGGAAGCCGGACTGCCGGACAGTTTCCAGATCCTCGACAGCGAGGACCAGCAACGCCTGTTGCGGCGGGTGGTGCGGGACATGAACCTGGACGAAAGCCAGTATTCGGCCAGGGACGCGCAGTGGTTCATCAACCAACGCAAGGACGACGGGTTACGCGCGCAACACATTGACCTGGGCCACGATCCCGCGCTGGAGCAAATGGTGGCGATTTACCGCAACTACCAGCAGCGTTGCGAGCGCGCCGGACTGGTGGATTTTGCCGAACTGCTGCTGCGCACCCACGAACTGTTGCGTGACCGGGAAGACCTGTTGCAGCACTATCGGGAGCGGTTTCAACACGTACTGGCGGATGAGTTCCAGGACACCAACGCGCTGCAGTATGCCTGGTTGCGGCTGCTGGTGGGCGCGGGCAATGACGTGTTTGCGGTGGGTGATGACGACCAGTCCATTTACAGTTTCCGCGGCGCCTGTATGGAAAACATGCAGCGTTTTGCGCGGGATTTTCCGGCCGCGACACTGTATCGGCTGGAACAGAATTACCGTTCCACCACCAATATACTGACAGCCGCCAATGCCTTGATAGCCCACAACACGACCCGCCTGGGCAAGGACCTGTGGGCGGACGGCGCCGCGGGCGACAAGCTGGACGTGTACGCCGCCTACAGCGAGCAGGACGAAGCTCATTTTGTGGTGGAACAGATCAGGACGGCACACCACGACGGGGTTGCCTACCGGGACAATGCCGTGCTGTACCGGGTCGGCGCCACTTCGCGGGTGCTGGAAGACGCGCTGCGGCAGGCCCAGGTGCCGCACCTGGTGGTGCGCGGCCAGCGCTTTTATGAGCGCATGGAGATCAAGGATGCCCTGGCCTACCTGCGCCTTGCCGTGTCCCGGGATGACGATGCTGCTTTCGAGCGGATCGTGAACACGCCGCCCCGGGGGATCGGGCAACGCAGTCTGGAGGCGTTGCGCACCCGCGCAAGGCAGGATAATACCCCGTTGTGGCACGCGACCCGCGCGCTGTTGGCAGACAAGCTGTTGCCCGCCCGCGCCCTGGCCGCGCTGGAGCGGTTTGCCGGCCTTATTGAGCAGATGGCGCAGTCTATCACCGGTAACAGCCTGGAACGGGTGATGGATGACGTGATCAAGGCCAGCGGCTTAATCGATCACTATCGTAAGGAAAAAGGGGAACGCGGCCTGGACCGGATCGAAAACCTGGATGAACTGGTCAACGCGGCCGAACAGTTTGAAGTAGACCCGGAGGTGCACGGCGAGGTGGAACCCCTGACCGCGTTTCTGACCATGAGCGCGCTGGATGCCGGCGAGGGCCAGGCCGCGGCCGGCGACGATTACGTCAGCCTGATGACCTTGCACACCGCCAAGGGCCTGGAGTTTGAGCGGGTGTTCCTGACGGGCATGGAAGAAGGCCTGTTCCCGCACCAGCGCAGCTCTGAGAACCCCGCGCAACTGGAGGAAGAACGGCGGCTGTGCTACGTGGGCATCACCCGCGCGCGCCGCAAACTGACGCTGAGTTACGCCCGTTACCGGCGTATGCACGGCAACGATTTTTATGCCCGGCCGTCGCGCTTCCTGGATGAGCTTCCCAGGGAGCTTGTCACCGAAGCGCGCCCGGGCGGCCTGGTTGCGCCCGGCGCGTTCAGCCAGCCGGTCTGCGCCGATGCCGACGCTGACCTGTTTGCCCCCGGCCGGCGCGTGGCGCATGCCCGTTTCGGCGAAGGCACGGTAATGAACCTGGACGGCCGCGGCAGCCACGCCCGGGTCCAGGTCAATTTCGAACGAGCCGGCGCAAAATGGCTGGTGCTGGCGTATGCGAATTTGCAACCCGTGTGAGAACCACTCCTGCGCAAGCAGAAGTCTCCATCAGAAAATACCCAACAGTATAACGATGACCATAATACAACGATCCATACAACGATCCGGCAGTCTATTACTGGCCCTGCTGCTCAGCGCATGTGGTGGCGGCGACGCCCCGCGTGAAAGCGGGGAGGTGGGTGTTGACACCGGCACAACCTACCGCTGGAAGATGGTAACCACCTGGCCGGCGAATTTTCCCGTGTTCCAGGAAGCGCCGGAGCGGTTTGCCGAGCGGGTGCGCACCATGAGCAACGGCAGGCTGGATATCAAGGTGTTTGCCGGCGGGGAACTGGTACCCGCCCTGCAGGTGTTCGACGCAGTGTCCCAGGGCGCGGTGGAACTGGGGCACGGGTCCGCGTATTACTGGGCCGGCAAGGTGCCCGCCGCGCAGTTTTTCTCCACGGTGCCTTTCGGCATGGAACAAAAAGGCGTGGAAGCCTGGTTATACCACGGCGGCGGCCTGGAATTATGGAACGAATTATACGAGCCGTTCAACGTGATGGCGCTGCCCATCGGCAACACCGGGGTGCAGATGGGTGGCTGGTTCAACAAGAAAATCAAGAGTATTGCCGACCTCAAGGGCTTGCGTATGCGCATCCCCGGGCTCGGCGGCAAGGTGCTGGACCAGGCCGGCGGCAATCCCGTTCTTATGTCGGGGGGTGAGCTCTACACCGCCCTGGAACGCGGCACCATCGACGCCACGGAATGGGTCGGCCCGCTGCATGACCTGCGCCTGGGCCTGAACCGGGCAGCCCGGTATTACTACTACCCCGGCTGGCACGAACCGGGCACGGAACTGGAGTTGCTGATCAACAAGCCCCGCTGGAACAGCCTGCCGGCTGACCTGCAGGAGATAGTCAAACAGGCCGCCGCCGCCACCGGCGCCTGGACCTACAGCGCCATGGAATACCACAACAGCCGGGCGTTGAAGGAATTATCCACGAAAAAAAGTGTGCAGGTGTTGCCGTTCCCGCCGGACGTCATGCAGGAACTGCGCGCCGTCACCCGTCAGACCCTGGAAAGCGAAGCTGCAAAAGACCCCGAGTTCAAACGCGTCTACGAATCTTACCTGGCATTCCAGGAGTCCTACCAGCCCTGGCACGAGCTCACCTCCCGCGCGCTGGAGACTGAATAAGCGGCAGAGAACCACTCCTGCTTGTGCAGGAATGGGCGGCAAGCATCAGGCGCTTCCTGACCTGTTTCCGGCTTGGGAACCTCTGCGCCGGTAAGAGAAATATAACAGCACGCTGAAAGCCAGCAGCCAGACTGAGGCCAGGTTGCCTACGAACGGGTCGAAGCGGTTGACCAGGTGGGCATACGGGCTGTGGGGCAGGAAATCGGCAAGGTGCTGGACCAGTCTTTCCGCGCAGACCACTCCCGCGTGCAGCCCGATGCACAGCAGCAGGTTGCCGCTGCGCAGGCGCAGCAGGCCCAGCAGCAGGCCCAGGAAAAACAGGGTGAGCATGGCATCATAGCGGGCCGGGTCGGCAAACTGGAACAGGGCTGCGGGCAGCATGATGAGGCCGGTGTACCAGTGAATAACCGCATCCGCCGGCAGGTCGCGGAATTTCAGGAAATGCACGGCGGCATAAACCAGGCTGACCAGCACCAGGGCGGCGGCCGGGTTGGTGCGCCGGGACAGCCCGCCGAGCAGCGCGCCGCGGAACATGATCTCTTCAACAACACCTACCAGCAGGCCGGTCAGCAACCCGGCCAACAACAGTTGCAACAGGCTGCCGAGAGAGAACAAGCGGCTTTCATTGAGGTCGTGGATGCTCAGCAGCAGGAGGTTGGTTTCGATGATCGCCACCAAGGCGAACCCTGCTGCGAGTCCTTGCAGCAGACGGATATGGCCGCGCCGGAACTTGAGACCAAGCCCCTGTAACGACGGGCCCCGACAGTAGAAAAAATAAAGCAGGCTGAACAGCAAGCCGCTGAGCTGCGTCGTTCGGGAGACTACTTTTCTGAACGGTATCTCACCGAACGAGGAAAAAAACTCATAAACGGGATAGGCAAGCAGTGCGCCGGCAAGGATGGCGCTCAGGAAGACTGTAGCAAATACCAGCAGGGCGCGCATGTGCGGACGACCTAGTACTCTTTCAACCTGATATTGCCATGTTCAGCGGGTCGGCAAGCGGTTGAGCGCAAGGCGCGCCGCGCAGGGAATGGCGAGTCCTTGCCAAGCGGTGTAACGCCGCGGGCGACCGCTTCCCGGCCCACCCGCAGGGAGCCACACAGCGACGCCAATACGGCGTTGCAGCCCTTGACAAGGGCGCGCCATTCTCTGCGGGCTGCGCCTTGTCTTGACGTCGCTGTGTGGCTCTGAACATGGCAATATCAGGTTGAAAGAGTACTAGAAAGGGTTGGATGTCAGTTTGACGGCAGGCATGGGTTACTGGCTTTGCGCCACCATGTAGTCCACGGCGGCCTTCACTTCTGCGTCGGTCAGGTTCATGTTGCCACCCTTGGGCGGCATGGCAATGATGCCTCCTTCACTGATAAAGCCCTTGAGGGAGCGCTCATACAACAACGCCATTCCCTGGGCAATGCGACTTTCCCAGGCGGCTATGTCTCCGACCTTGGGGATGTTGGGCAAACCGTTATGGCAGGTGATGCACAGGCCGTTATACACCCGTTTGCCCATCGCCGCGGGTGCCTCGATGGTGGCTACCTCAGTAACGGTAGCCACCTCTATTGCTTCGTCCTCCTCGTCAACCAGGCTGACCACGCCTACCGGAACAGTATTCGCGGACACCTTGTTCGCCTGCTTGCGCGCAACGGCATCCTCATCCGTACCCAGGTAGAGCGCAACCACCAGGAACAGGATGATGAGCACGGCCAGCAGTCCGAGCACGATGGAGTAGTTATAAAAAAACGACTTGTCTTCTTTTGAATTCATAGTCACCTCGCGATGGTAATCAGGAATTAGGAATTGGTCAGTGGCTGTGTTCGTGCAGGCGTTGGTGTTCGGCTTGCACTTCATGCTTGCGCCGGACCAGCGCGGCGCTGGTCACCAGGCGCTTGTCGGCCACCAGGCTTTCCAGGGTCGCCAGCCAGTGGTGGTAATAGGTGTTGCCAAGGTCCGGGTCGCCACCGGCGCGGGCCGCGTCTATCGACCGGTTCAGCCGCTGTGCCCACTCCGCCCAGGTGAACAGCCCTTGTTCGTGCAACTTCAGCGCCAGCGCAAAGGCCTGGGCCTGCCAGGGTTCGCTGAATACCGGGCCGTCCTCGTCCAGGGGTATCCCGGCCAGGGTATCAAGATCGGGCGCCGGCATTATCCGGCAGGGTCCATGTAGTCATCGAACAGGTCGATGTACAGGGAATCCTTGGCCGGGGCATCTTCGCCCCACAATTCCCGGGCACTGAACCGGACGCTGTACACGTGTTGCGGGCTGTCCGGGCCGCCGTGGGCATTGGTGTCGGGGAGGAGAAAAATGCCGTGGTCCAATTCCACCACCCCGCGCCGGCCGCGCAGGTAGCGCGGCAGCCGCGTATGATGCAGCGGATTGAGATTCCTGGCGATAATGGCGTCACCCGCCTTGAAGCGGGGCGGGAGGTCGCTGTCCACGAACACCGGCATGCGGTTTTTCATGCCGTACTGCATACGCTCCAGCGAGGCGGCCTCTATGTCCGCGGCCAGTTCCGGCGCGCTGACGGCGCCGGATTCCAGTTCCTGCTGCGTGATCACGTTCTTGTACAGCAGCATCTGTTCCAGGCTGTACAACCACTTCTCATAATAGCTGAAGCTCAGGTAATCCTGCGGCGGGATGGTTTCGGTCATGAAACGCACTTCATCGGTCACAAAAATACCGGCGCCCATGGTGGCCAGGGTCATGGCGTACACCTTACTCTCCCAGTCCGCATGAAACACCGGCTCGTCGGTTTCGATAGGCACGGGCCCGATGTTGTCCATGCCGCCTATATCGTGAATGCTGTTCATAATGGGATGCCTCCGTACGCTGGTTACTGCGGCCGGCTCGCCTGTCCGGTGCCCACCATGGAATCGCGGGTAATCAGAGCCTGCAATTCCGCCGCGCTCATGTGTTCCGTGCCCGCCGGGCGTTTGGGCAGCACCAGGTAACGGATCTCCGCGTTGCTGTCCCAGACCCGCACTTCCGTCTGTGCCGGCAACTCGAGTCCGAATTCCTGTAACAGCCCGCGCGGGTCGCGCACCGCCTTGGCCCGGTACGGCGTGCTTTTATACCAGTTGGGCGGCAGTCCCAGCACCGGCCAGGGGTAACAGGAACAAAGCGTGCAGACTACCAGGTTGTGCACCTGGTCGGTATTTTCCACCACCACCATGTGGCTGCCCTCAATACCGCTGTAGCCTTGCTCCGCCAGCGTGCCGGAGGCGTCTTCCAGCAACCGGGCCTTGAATTCGGGGTCCGTCCAGGCCCTGGCGACAATCGCCGCGCCGATATGCGGCCCCACCTTGTTTTCATAATGGTCGATAATGCCGTCCAGCGTGGTCGGATCCACCACGCCTTTCTCCACCAATAACGACTCCAGCGCCCTGACCCGGAGTTGCACCTCCGACAACGGCGCGCGATGAGCTGATGCTGCCATTTGGTTTGCCTCTTGCTGTTCTTTCTGTGAGGAAATCAGCATGACATAAAGTCCCGTGTTAATTCAAGCGCAAATCCCTGGCGCATATAGTTTCCGCTACTGCGTTATACTGGCAACACGTTTGTCCCTAGGCAGGAACCTTTATGCGCCAGTCACAATTTATGTTACTGATACTCGTCGGCGGCACTATCGTTGCCGTGAGCATGGGTATCCGCCAGTCCTTCGGCGTGTTCCTGCAACCGGTGGTGACCGACCTGGAACTGACGCGCACCGCGTTCGGGCTGACCATTGCCATCCAGAACCTGGTCTGGGGCCTGGCGCAACCGTTCGCCGGGATGTTGACGGACAAGTACGGCAGCTATCGTATGCTGATGCTGTCCAGCCTGTTGTATATCGTCGGACTGGCGCTCACCGCCCACACGACCAGCGCGGCCGGCCTGCACCTGAGCCTGGGGATGCTGGTTGGCCTGGCCATGAGCGGCACCACGTTTACCGTGGTGCTGAGCGCCATAGGCCGGCTGGTGCCGCCGGAGAAGCGCAGCCTGGCGTTCGGCATCGTCTCGGCCGGTGGGTCGTTCGGCATGTTTTCCTTCGTACCGCTGAGCCAGTTGTTTATCGGGTTGTACGGCTGGAGCGTTGCCTTCCTGATCCTGGCCGGGTGTGTGATGATCGTGCCGTTGCTGACCCTGGTGTTCCAGCGTCAGACCAGTGCAGAGGCCGGCCCCGAACCCCTGCCTGGCGAGACGTTGCCGCAGGCGTTGCGCTGTGCCGGCGCGCATTCGGGCTACTGGCTGCTGAATTGCGGTTTCCTGGTGTGCGGGTTTCACGTGGCCTTTATCGCCACCCACTTGCCGGCATTCCTGAACGACTCGGCCATTGCCCCCATGCGCGCGGCGTTTGCGCTGGGCCTGATTGGGGTGTTCAATATTCTCGGTACCTACCTCGCCGGGCTGTACGGGGGGCGTTACCGGAAAAAATACCTGTTGAGCGGGCTGTACCTGGGGCGCGCGCTGGTGATTGCGGTGTTCATCAGCCTGCCCCTGAGCGAACTGACCCTGGGCCTGTTTGCCGCGGCCATGGGTTTGTTATGGTTGGGTACGATCCCGTTAACCAGCGGCCTGGTAGCCCAGATCTTCGGGGTGCGTTACGGCGGCACCCTGTTCGGCATCGTGTTCTTCAGCCACCAGATAGGCAGCTTCCTGGGCGCCTGGCTGGGCGGCTACCTGTTCGAGACGACCGGTTCCTACACCCTGATGTGGCAACTGGCCGTGTTACTGGGCCTCATCGCCGCGCTGCTGCACTGGCCGATACGGGATGACCCGGTGGTGGCACAGCCAGCGCCGGCATAACGGGCCGGCAGTTCAAAGCGTGTTGAAATAACGCCGCAGGCAGATGCCGTGGTAGTGATCCACGACGTAATAGTAGATGTCGATCCAGCTTGGATCGCCGTTCTCGTCGGTGGGCCACCACAGCTTGCGGTTCAGCCAGTAATTGTGGAAATGGTCGGCGCAATAGTTCACGGCTTCCTCATCAAACAGCAGTTCCCCGTGACCTGAGGCCTGTTCCGCATCGATGAAATCCCGCATTACCTCTACGTAGGCCACGTTCAGCCGCGGTTTGCCGTCTTCCACCAACGCATCCCGGTCGGCGCGGTCGCCATAGCGTTGCGCCAGCTTGTCCAGGCGTTCCAGTTTTTCAACCCCGGCCTGCGCCTCCGCCAACTGCGCGCAGGCCTGCGCGTCGCCGGCGTCGCATTTCCTCTGCCACAGGTCCAGCCTGGAAAACTGGTGCGGCTCATTCAGGGCGAGCAGGAACAGCAGCGAGGCAACCAGCACGACGCCGTATCCGGGCTACACCAGCAACGGCACGATCAACAGCGCAACGATATTGATGATCTTGATGAGCGGGTTCACGGCCGGCCCGGCAGTATCCTTGTACGGGTCGCCCACGGTATCGCCGGTCACCGCGGCCTTGTGCGCCTCCGACCCCTTGCCGCCCAGGTTGCCATCCTCGATATATTTCTTGGCGTTATCCCAGGCGCCGCCGCCGGTGGTCATGGAAATGGCGACGAACAGGCCGGTGACAATGGTACCCAGCAGCATACCGCCCAGCGCCACGGGCCCCAGTACCTTGCCCACGATCACCGGCGCCAGCACCGGCAACAGGGAAGGAATGATCATTTCCTTGATGGCCGACTTGGTGAGCAGGTCCACGGCGCGGGAATAATCCGGCTTGCCCGTGCCGTCCATGATGCCCGGGATCTCCCGGAACTGGCGCCGCACCTCGTGCACCACGGAACCGGCCGCGCGGCCCACCGCCTCCATGGCCATGGCGCCGAACAGGTAGGGCACCAGGCCACCGATGAACAGGCCGATAATCACCATGGGATCGGAGAGGGAAAATTCCACGTGGATCCCGGCTTTTTCCAGGGCATGGGTATAGTCCCCGAACAGCACGAGTGCGGCCAGCCCGGCCGAACCGATGGCATAGCCCTTGGTCACGGCCTTGGTGGTGTTGCCCACCGCGTCCAGCGGGTCGGTGATGTTGCGGATTTTCTCATCCAGTTCCGCCATTTCGGCGATGCCGCCGGCGTTGTCGGTAATGGGGCCGAAGGCGTCCAGCGCGACAATGATGCCGGTCATGGACAACATGGCGGTGGCGGCAATGGCAATGCCGTACAGCCCGGCCAGTTCGTGTGAGCCCCAGATGCTGGCGCACACTGCCAGCACCGGCAGCGCGGTGGATTTCATGGACACGCCCAGGCCCGCGATGATGTTGGTGGCATGGCCGGTCTCGGAAGCCGTGGCCACGTGTTTGACCGGCGCGTAGTCCGTGCCGGTGTAATATTCCGTAATCCAGACCATGGCCGCGGTCAGGACCAGGCCGATCAGCGCGCAGCCATACAAGGCATCGGCGGACATGCCGGCAACGTCGGCCATCATCCAGTTGGTGATCGGATAGAACAGGATGGCGGCCAGCACACCAGCCACGATCAGTCCCTTGTACAGGGCGCCCATAATACTGCCGCCCGCGCTGGCCCGGACAAAAAAGCAGCCGATGACGGAGGCAATGATGGAAACCCCGCCCAGGGCCAGTGGGTAGAGCACCGCATTCTCGCTGCCGGTCACCACCAGGCTGCCCAGCAGCATGGTGGCGATCACTGTCACCGCGTAGGTTTCAAACAGGTCGGCCGCCATACCGGCGCAATCGCCGACGTTATCGCCCACGTTGTCCGCGATCACCGCCGGGTTGCGCGGGTCGTCTTCGGGAATACCGGCTTCCACCTTGCCGACCAGGTCCGCGCCCACGTCAGCCCCCTTGGTGAAAATGCCGCCGCCCAGCCGGGCGAAAATGGAAATCAGGGAACCGCCGAAACCCAGTCCCACCAGGGCATGCAGAATGGTGTCGCGGTCCGCGCCCAGTTCCTGCAGTATGGCATAGTAACCGGCCACGCCCAGCAGGCCCAGGCCCACTACCAGCAACCCGGTAATGGCCCCGCCCCGGAAAGCCACCAGCAGGGCTGCATTGATGCCCCGGTTGGCGGCCTCGGCGGTGCGCAGGTTGGCGCGCACGGAAATGTTCATGCCGATATAACCGGCGGCGCCGGAGAACACTGCGCCAATCAAAAAGCCGACACCGGTATACCAGTCCAGTACCCAGCCCAGCGCCACGAACAGGACTAGGCCCACGATGCCGATGGTCGTATATTGCCGGTTAAGATAGGCTGCCGCGCCCTGCTGTATGGCCGCGGCAATCTCCCGCATGCGTTCGTTGCCTTCCGGCTGTGCGAGAATCCAGCGCACGGAAAAGATGCCATAGAGGATGGCGATGATACTGCATATCAAGGCGAGGGCCAAAGACGACATTTATATTCTCCAGGTAAATTTACACGGGATGGTTCAAGCCGGGTGTTTACCACCCACTCCTGTGCAAGCAGAAATCTCTCGGTAAAGACCCTGCTTGCGCAGGAGTAGGCAGGAGTCCATTCACGCAACCGGTTCTACCCGGCTCCCAGCCTGATCCACCCCGCGCAGAGGTTAATAACAAAAGTGCGTAGTTTATAGGGAAGCCCTGAACAAGTCCATCCCCGTGTCAACTCAGGCCAGCCCCGCACCGGCGGTCATGGGCCGCACCACGAACACACCATCAGTAAGCAGCTTGGACAACATACGCCTTTGACGTATAGTGGACAGATGAAAAATGGACTGTTTAATGAATTGTTGGCCAGCGTTCAGGAAATGGATGAAATTGTCCAGGGTAAAAAAGTGGCTGCGAGGGTCACCAGGTTTCCGGAACCGGAGGCAAAGGTAATCCGTGAAAAAATCGGACTGAGCCAGAATCAATTTGCCATGTTAATCGGTGTCAGCAAGCGGACACTGGAAAACTGGGAACAAGGACGCCGGCATCCGACCGGACCGAGTAAGGCCCTGCTGAGAATTTTGGACGTAGACCCGGAACATGCTGTCCGGGCATTGCATGGGTAAATTTGAGCATGAAAAAGCGTGATATCGGGGCAGAATTACTCAGGGAGAGATGGGGTCGGGCCAGCATCTGTATTTGATAAAACCTTAACATTCGTTTTTGATGGCAAAAAGAGAGCTTTAAGGAAAAACAGCAGGACAAATAAGCATGTAAATAGAGTGGAAACAAATAGTTAGGGTGGTCTGACCCTCTTCCTCCTTGGATGGGGATAACGAGAGAACTTCAACCTGTTAATTTGTATCCTGACTGGGGCAGATAGCCATTATGAAGAAGGTAACATTGCTACTATTTTTTTTATTTACTCCAAGTTTGGTTGTACAAGCCTCGTGGCTTGGGAGAATCAAGGAAGAACTGTTACCAACGGGTAAATATCTCGAACCTGCAATTATCCTAGAAATTCCTGCTTTAAGCAGTCAAGGTAATTCGGGAAGACTTGAATTCAAATATACTGGTGAGTATAAGGTAGTGATGGAGTTAATCCAGACAGAACAAAACGAACCACCAAGAACGGTTCCTCCCGCGGAGTTTATTTTGACAGGGAAAATGGAACTGATTGATGATAATGGCCGACTGTTGTTTTCTGAAAATTTTAAAACAACATTTAAAAACATACATGTAGGGACAAGGCTGGCAACTTTTAATGTAGGCGCTAAGAAACTGGCAGGGGAAAAGATATTTAAGATTCAGTTCCAAGAGATACCACCGGATTGGGGAAGATATTTCTCAAACACCATAATTTATATTCAGAGGAACATGAAGTACGGCATACTGAGGTGAGCGCTAAAATATAGACGGGAAGGGATGGGCAAGAGATGGGGTCGGACCATCCCAATTAATTTGCAATTTATGCCAGCACAGGCGGAAATATTCATTTTGAATTAATAGAGTGGGGGAAGCGCTCCCGTGATAACCAGCTACTTGTGTCTGGCTTTGGAAACTTTCTTGCCGATAATTTTTGCCTGGAGCAGTTGTGAGCCTGTAGAGAGATTCAGTGCATTGGAAGGCGCGATCATCGCAGGGGATTATAAGGCGGTTATCCTGGAGTTGGAGAATGATATTGATATCGATAAGAGTAATGAGCGCGGGCAGACGCCGCTCATGTATGCAACTGGCCGGATCAATTCTGTATCAGATGTGGAGAACATAAAGCGGGGTTACAAAAAGTTCATTCCGGAAAATACGGTTATCCTGAAGGCGCTGTTGGATGCCGGCGCCGATCCTAATATTCCCAATGAGTTGGGAAAAACCCCGATCTTTTACACTGTGTCTAACAATAGGATCGGTTCCACCTGGCTATTATTGATGTACGGTGCTGATCCGAACATAAGAGACAGTTATGGCCACACCCCTTTGTATTATGCTGAATTTCACGGTTATACAGAGTTGATTGCGTTATTGAAGCTGGCCGATACAGGGGTCCCGGTTGCTGGTGGGGAGATGGGGTCGGGCCATCCCAATTAATTGAGATTTATACTGACACAATAACAAAATGGAAACAAAAGTAAGTAATTATTTGTTCAAGACTATCGACACTAACGAACCCAATTCACTTTTTCTATCATGCTTGTTTTTGCAGTGTTTTATGTGTTACCTACAATACTCGCCATTTTATATTTGTACAAATTACATGAGTTGCTAAATTGTCTAAAGATGTTTCATGTTGAAGAGTGGAAAAAATTAGGCTCCCCATCATTTCTGAACCTTACTGTAATAAATAGTTATCTCGTAGTAAAATGGCTCTTGTTGGGGCAGTTTAATTCACTGAACGATCATCAGATAATTAGAAAAGCGATAGTATGTAGATCTTTAGTTTTCATAGTACTTGGCCTCTTTATCGCCACATCATTTTATATGTTTTCAAGCAAATAAATGGCTTCAGGTCCGGAGCGGGATCAATGTACGAGGTATTGCTTGCTTTTTTTCTTACTGGAGCTGTTTCAACGCTTTTTATAGCTATACCTGTCAGTATGGTCAAACTACACAGGTTATTAAAGAGCTTAAAGTCTCAACATGCAGAGGAATGGATAAAATTAGGATCTCCTTCTTTACTGAATAATACCCTGCATAACAGCCATCTTGTAACCAAATGGTTGTTATTAAAGGGATACCTCAATTTGGATAATGAAAAAATTATTCGCGAAACTCATTTTTGTAGAACACTATATTTGATTGCTGCGTTTAGCTGCATCTCTTCTTTTCTGTTATATGGAATACTTGTTATTTCGCTATAACCGGAGGGATGTGAGGGATGGGGTCGGCATGAGTCAGTATCTCATGCAGGACGTTTAATTTTTTCAGTCCGGTCAACCCCGCCGGACACTTCGCGGCAGATGTCCTGCCGCATTTCAAGTGGAGGTGATAGCGTGAAACGGTGGGTACCACTGAGATGGCTGGCTCTCCTGCTGGCGGTGTCAGTCGCGAGTTATGCTGAAGAGGTTAAGGACGATGCGTTCTATGAACGGAGGGCGGTAAGAAATATTAAAGCCACCGCAAACTGGGTCATCGAGGAAGGTATCCCCACGTACTACCAGGAAGGCGGCAGCAAAGGCTTTGATCAATATGTGCGTGACAATTCGGTGGGTGGTTTATGGAACTTTGGCAAGGATATGCCTCTCGTTGAAGCCGAAGGTTATCTTGCCAACTTCCGCCTTGCGACGAAGAGGGAACATTATCACATTCTTAATTTATACCGGGAAACACTGCCGGGCGGCATTTATGAGTTCTGGATTATAATGGTTGGTGTGGATTACGGCTCGTTCGACAGGAAGCGCTGCATGTTCTACGTCACCCGGGCTGATGATGTGCGGGGGCGCAGGGAGATTCTGCTTAAAAGCGACCGGTTCATTGAACGATACGAGGTTGTGCCGGGAACGTATTTTGACTTCCCAGTGGACGACCTCGATGTGATATTAAAGATGCAGGCGTGGCGGTATCCGGAGAGTTACCCTGACTCCGACCTGAAGAACCTCAGGGTAGTAGGCAGACATTGGCGTACCGGCAAGCTCAAGGTGGAACGGGGTGACGCGGAGCAATGGGCGTATGAGGAAGAGATGGACGGGAATCTCATGTGGTTGGCTGAGGTTACCCATGTGTTAAAGCGGGCTATCAGAGCTGGGGGGACGTACAGCGAAGCGGAGTGGGAGGAGGTCTACGAGGGGTTGGTCTGGCAGATAAACCGGAGCGGACGACCGATCAAGGAGAAGGACTGGAAGCGTTACAAGCGCTGGTTTAACAAGTTGGAGCGGTTGGACAAGACCGCGGCGAAGACCCGGTTTGATGCCAAGGAGCAGTTGAATATTGAGTGGGAAGACAAGCACTGAAGCACTGCCGGTTCGGGTCGCTTTGAATGCGGTTGGCAGAGCGGTAGCCGCAAGCGGGATAATGGTGGATCAATCTCGGCTAATGGTGATTGATCCTTTAGACCCATACACAGATGTAGTTACGCAATACTGATGAAAGTGAGCTTGTTGAAATTTCTCTGTTTGGTCAGCGTTCTACTCGCAATAGTAGGTTGTTCCAAAAAAGGGGTGGCAGAGTTGACCATTGTGAATCAGTCTGATGAGACTGTTGTTTTGCTTCAGGTCACAGTCGATGAGAATATACAAACGGTTAGAGACTTGAAGCATGGTGAACAGGCTAAAATGCGTTTTTTAATAAAACGTCCTTCAGACTACCATATCGATATTGAATTTAATACGGGAAGAACTATGTGGAAAGATGTTGGCTACCTTATGAGGAGGGCAAGCATATCGGATAAAGTTATTATCCACGAGACAGGCATAGAGTTTAGAAGAGTGTCGAGATGGGGGGAGATAGTGTCGGACCATCCCAATTAATTGTTTTCGTTGAGTTTATACGTCAATTCTCATTATGAAGGGTTGGAAGCACTATGACTCAAGGAAGTAAGTGTGGACACCATTATCTGGTTTGTATCTTGGCAGGCCTGGTCAGTTTGGCTGCCTGTGATGTGTCTCCCCCCGAGCCTTCGGATGAGGAAATCAAGCTGTTTTTTAACAGGCATGTTTCAGAATTGGAAGAGTTGATTGCATTCTGTGAGCAGAACCCTGAGGTTCGGTGGTTTGGCGCGGAGGTGGGCCAGATCGATATAGTGAAGTTGATACAGGAAAACCCGAACCTGACCGCCCGGGCCAAAGCTTGGGACATGATGGATAGATTAGGGCTGCGCTCGCTGGTTTGTGCCCGAGATTGGGGTGCGGACAATACACCTTTAATTGCTGTCAGCTTCTCTATTTGGGCTGTTGGTATAGCCGTCTCTGGGAGAGGAAAAGGATTAACATATCTTTTTGAAGTCAAGCCACATGTTGATGGTTATATTGCCAGCGGTGAATACAGGGGCTTGGACAAAGAGGGTTGGTATATTACTTCCTCATGATTTTATGAGGGATGGGATAGAACATGCCCAACTGATTGTTTTCATTGAGTTTATACGTTACTTTTGCCTGTTATCCCCCCTTAAACGCCCCTTTTTTACCAGCAAAACCAGGGCTGTAAGAGTTCCATGCTGGTGTATTACGGCGAACGTGAACACTGATTCCGGTTCAGTTTGAGCACTTGGCAGGGACAATTGGTGCTTTCATTGGCCAAGGCGCAGGACATCTAGTAATCGATTTGTTACCGTATGCAATAGGAGGAAATGTACGGGGGCCGAATTAAATGCGTCTCAGGGTGTTTATCTGTGCTTTGGTTGTTTCTGTCAGCACAATTTTTTCATCTGGGTGTCAGGTTGATGAGCTGATCTTTTATGAGCATGAGCCGTCCAAAATATTCTACGAAAAGTTAGAGATAGATGCGCCTGAGCTTAAACCATATATTACAGATGGCATACTGTTAGTTGTTTCGCTTAAAGCCATGAATTACAACGAATATATTGTTTGGCTGGGGTTGTATTCATCTGGTATAAACAAGCAAGTGTCGGTTAACAAAGCCATCATCGGGGGTGATAACTGGAATCTGGAGACAAGTTTTGATGAACGTATTATTCTGGACGAGGGGTTTGACAGGGCTAAATATTATCAAAACAGCATAAAACTGTTCCAGATAGAAAATCACGTTCTGGAGCAAGCTTATAAAAACGGATCTGAGATTCGGCTTAAAGTATATTATGAAATAAATAATGAGGAATTTCGTAATGACTACAAGCTCGTGCGCCGGGTTGAAAAGTATGTAGTGTATCCGACCTGAGCTGTAAGAAGAGATAGGGCCGGACCATCCCAACTAATTGTTTTGGTTGAGTTTATACCTCAATTCTGCCTGTTCAGATAATACAAGATGCTGCGAGTACATTTTATGCTTGGACTCTTGTTTCTTGTCGTGATGATAACAGCAGGATGTAAAGATGTGATCCAGCAGCCACTAGTTGGCCGCTATGAAGTAGAGGGGGACGACAGGGTAGAAGCCATAGTAGGAGTTTGGTTTGCTGAAGGCAGCTTTGGTACCATGTTACTTGATATTTCTTTGGATACAGGAGTTAGGGGATATAAGATCAGTTTAATTGAAGACAGTGAAAAATATTACGGCGAAGCAGTTGGAGCATATTATAAAGATAAAATTATATTCAGTATTAACCTGCGCAAACTCAGCATCCAAAGCTCTGAAGGCACAGAGAATCTTTTTGACATTAATAAACAAAGTTACATCTTGATAGGGGCATATTTTATTAATGACAGTTTGTATGTTATTCCTGCAAACATGAGGTGTTTCTATAAAAGCATGGATAAATATTTTTCTGTATCTGGAAAGCTGTCAGGATCTTGCAATAGTGATAATGGGGCTTCCAGAAACATTTGTGGGTTATTATTTTCCAGCTCTTCTGTTTTAGCTTTGGATGAAACAAGGGAGTTTATGGAAGATATTTTACAAAGATTTCATATAATATTTCCTCAAGAGGATGCTGTGGTTTTTGATAAGTTACTGTAGCTTCGAAGAGATGGGATAGGACCATCCCAATTAATTGTTTTCATTGAGTTTATACGTCAATTCTGCCTGTTGTCCTCCCTTAAACGCCCCTTTTTACCGGCAAAACCGGGGCTACTTTGCCAATGTTGTTGGGAACAGCAACTCCCCCGCCCATAATTTGTTGAGGAAAATTTGCCAGGACTCTGTGAATATTAACCATTCAGGAGTACACTCCATATTGGTTTGACTAATACGGAGTGCACTCCTGAATGGAGTGAAATTCAAGGGAATTATTGCGTCCTGCAAAAGCTGGCCCGGTAACAGTTCCAGACGGCGTCTATGTCAACGGCAAGCCGCGACGTACCCATGAGGTCAAGACCGGCACATCACTCTTGAGACACCCGCGTCACCTCCTCAGCGGTAGTTACCCCGGCCAGGTTAATTGTCGTCAAACACCTGACGCTGCAACTGGATAACGGTAGCGATTTATGGGGAGCTGGAACAGGCATTCAAGACAGCCGTGGATGACTACCTGCTGGATTGCGAAACACTTGGCAGGGAACCTGTCAGGCCTTGCCGCTCGGTCAGCAGGTAGTGCATGAGACTGGGAATGCCTGGTTCAACGGACGCGCCGGCCGGCGGTTTCCAGATAAAGCCCAAGTGGGACAGATCCCTGATCACATCCAGTGTGCCCCGTGAGTCCAGGGACAGGTCGGCGGCCAGTTTCCCTTTCAATACCTCGCTGCCAATGACATCTACATCCTGAAACATTGCAGCCACTGTTCCAGCGGCTTTCAGCACTTCCCGGTTCTCCAGTTCCTCGTAACGTTTCTCATAGTAGAAAACCTTTTTTGAAGTAAAGGCAGGCCGGGCCGCCTCAACTGTCGTCATGTTGATGTTCGTTGACCTGCGCGCGGCCAGTGCTTCGCACAGTGCTCCTCCCCAGAGCTGGATGAAGTATGGGTAGCGCTGACTCTCGGTGACGACCACCTCCAACGCGTCCTCATCAAAAGTGACGTTGTAGCCTTGCAACGGCGCCACCAGCGCCTCGCGCGTGGCGACCGCGTCCAGGCGCCCGATACCGAGCACTTCCGAGCGATCCCAGAACGTGGCGCTCATGCTGTCCAGGTGGGACCTGAGGTTCGGCGTCCCGGCCAGCACCAGCAGGAACGGGGCCTCGGTCTCTCTCGCCGATTGGCTGGCGTTCAGCAGGGTACACCCGATTTCCGGCTCCAGCGTGTGCGCCTCGTCCAGCGTTACCACCAGCGGTTTACTACGGCAACGGGCCACCAGCAGGTCAACCAGGTGACGGCGCTTGTAATTGTCCCGCTCTACCTGGTTCAGGTTGTCCCATGTCACCCTGGCGAACCCCAGGCCAAGGCCCGCGCCGGTTCGGGACCTGATGGCTTCCAGGAACTGACTGAACAAGCTGTCATCGTACAGCAAGTGGGCCGCCAGGTCTGTCTCGGTCCTGATTGCATCGGGCGTCAGCGATATGACGTCAGCACCCGCTCCCAAGCACTGTTTTCTGAAAGCACTCAGCAGCACAGTCTTGCCGTTCCCGCGCGGCCCGTACAGCACGGCATCGCCGGCGGGTGCCCGGTTGAATTTGCTTATGTCATTGAGCAGGGTGGACAATTCATCCAGAACGGCATCTCTGCCGGCCAACCTGGGCGGCATGGCGCCAGACCCCGGCCTGAACAGGTTGACCAGTTTGTTCCAGTCAATGTTGTCTGCTTGTGCGCTCATGGCGCAATTATAGCTTTCCTGCACCGAAAAATCCCCCGCAACTGCCAGAGGGCGCCATTCAGGACCGAAAGCTGGCAGCAAAGGGCCTGGTCAAACCGGTATGGCCGTTATGAGCCGCCAGGGATGGGATGGACAGGGATGGGGTCGGACCATCCCACAATTGTTTTCATTGAGTTTATACGTCAATTCTGCCTGTTATCCCCCTTAAACGCCCTTTTTTACCAGGAAAGCCGGGGCTGTAAGAATTCCAATCGGCGTCTATGTCAACGGCAAGCCCCGGCGCATGTGCCGCACCCTTGAATCACAGCCAGGTGGAATCAGCTGACATCCGTGGGGAGCACCAGCAGGCGTTCGCTACGCCAGATGCGAACAATCCTCACCCGTTGGGAATCACGCCGGTACACTATGCGGAATGGTGGATGGATGAGTTCACGCAGGAAAGGCTGATCGAATTCGGGGACCACACGGCCCATATCGGGGTGGTCGACCAAGGCCTGGACGCACTGGAAGACTTCCTCCACCAGCCTTGTTCCGACGTCAGGCGCCCCCTGCTCCGTGTACCAGGACTGCGCCTCCTCGAGATCGCAGAGCGCGGACTCCGCAAAAGTAATGACCCTCCGTGGCATGACGCTATTTCAAGCCGAGTCGCGTCCTGGCACCATCAAGAGATACTTCATGCCCTGCTTCCAGGTCCGACAGGCCCATGACAACCGCTCGCATGAAGTCCCGCTCTTCCTCTGCCTTCTCGTAATCACCTACCGACTGGACCACGGCCACTCCCCGGCCGCGGCGGGTAAGCAGCACGGGCCGATGGACCTCAGTCGTATGTTTCACAACACGAGAGGGATTTATCTTCAGATCAGTTAGTGGAACCAAATCCTCGGAAAATTTGATAGTCATAACCGCCTCTCCAAAGACCTTTTATCAGCACCTAGAATAGCAGCTATTTAAGGACCTTTCAAGAACTCTATTTTCCAATGGTTACTCCCTGTTCAACCGGGCATTACCAACCATGTGCATGTTAAGCTCAGGGTTGACCATTAAGTGGTCAACCCGGAAGATCATATTGATGTTCCATAGTGTCCATCGGGAGACGGATGATGCGATTGACTAAAACCATTGGCATTCACAGACCTGTTTGCCATGATTTTTTTGTGTTATCAAGAGATGTTGATGCCTCACCACCCAGCAGGTTTTGATATCTTCGTATTCGAAATACGGTCGGGAAATTGTGCAGCTTTAAGCATTGCCGGGTGAATATGTCGCACATGACTTGCGACTTTTCTCAATTTCGGAGCCACCTGCCAACGTCCGGGGCAAATGACATACACAGGTTTTTTTCGCTCAGCGGTTACAATGTGGATAGGTGTTACAAGATCCGTATCATTTGTGATGACGACAGCCGCATCGAACATTTCTTTCCAGGCATCATTCAGTAGATGAACTGCGAGATTTACATCCGAGCCTTTTTCTTCCATCGTGTGAACTTCGGCAATCACAGCATCAGGAAGAGGCCTGGCAATCTTGTGTCGTTTTTTCTTTCCATTATTTCTCGTCGGATAACTACCAACGGGCAATGTCTCCGAACCCTCGACAGGGTGATTACCTTCCGGCAGTGTTACCGGTATTGGCGCATTAATTGTTTTATCGGCAATCGGCAGATTATTGAGAGGACGCCACGCCGTTTTGGCAAGAAAGCTGCCGAAATGAATTTCTATTTCCGGCAAGGTATTTAGTGCATTCAGGTAGACCTGTTGACGGGCAGGGGCACGGCGGTTTGATACGCCGGATACTCGAGCTGTGAAATAGATGAGTTTGTCAATTGTATGATACGCCGGCAACACGTGGCGAGCGAGTTCTACAAGATTAAGCCACTTGAATTGGGTACCCTTGAGCGCTCCGTAGTACAGGTTGAAGCCGTCAACGTAAACTCTGATTCGCATAATCGTTCATGGATAAAAAAAGCAAGGGCCGCTCCGAAGAAGCAGCCCTTGAGCCGACAGCACGCTGACGGCGGGTAACTATATGTATTCTAGCACCAAGTCGATGTGCCCGCAAACAACAACAACAACAACATAATCGAAAACTAGGAGAGGTATGGGGTAGGACCATCCCACAATTGTTTTCATTGAGTTTATACGTCAATTCTGCCTGTTATCCCCCCTTAAACGCCCCTTTTTACCAGGAAAACCGGGACTGTAAGAGTTCCATGCATCCGGATGGTCGAGAAGAGGTGTTTGATGGTGATACACATCAAATGATTACCAGTGATCGCTACTGTGGCACCTATAATTATGTTAATCCAGCACCAATACCTGACGGTATCATCGAAGTAACCGGAATAGGAGCTTCATTGGTAAAGGCACAGGACATCTAGTAATCGATTTGTTACCGTATGCAATAGGAGGAAACGTACGGGGGCCGAATTAGATGCGTTTTAGGTTATTTATCTGTGCTTTGGTTGCTTCTGCTGGCGCAATTTTTTCGTCAGGTTGTCAATTTGTTGATCTGATTTTTTACGACCACGAGCCATCCGAGGCTTTCTATGAGCAACTGGATATAGAGGCGCTTGAGCTTAAACCATATATTACGAACGATATATTGTTTGTCGTGTCGCTCGTAGCAACAAATCATCGCAAGGAATACATCGTTTGGTTGGGGATGTATTCATCCGACAAGGACAAACAAGCAACCATAAATAAGGCCATCATTGAAAGTGACGACTGGAATCTGGAGACAAGTTTTGATGAACATATTATTCTGTACGAGGGGTTTGACAGGGCTAAATATTATCAAAACAGCATAAAACTGTTCCAGATAGAAAATCACGTTCTGGAGCAAGCTTATAAAAACGGATCTGAGATTCGGCTTAAAGTATATTATGAAATAAATAATGAGGAATTTCGTAATGACTACGAGCTCGTGCGCCGGGTTGAAAAGCATGTAGTGTATCCGACCTGAGCTGTAAGAAGAGATAGGGCCGGACCATCCCGCTTCTGAGTTATCGTATCGTTGGAGTAGTTACTGTCATGAGGATTATCACGGCCTTCGTCGCTCTCTTGTTTGTGGCAATGTTGAATGTGGGTTGCAATGATGGGGATAGGCTAATGCTGATTAATATC
The DNA here is from genome assembly GCA_965116585.1 of Gammaproteobacteria bacterium. Taxonomy (GTDB): domain Bacteria; phylum Pseudomonadota; class Gammaproteobacteria; order Eutrophobiales; family Eutrophobiaceae; genus JAAXHV01. Next base: position 1,899,423 of record OZ220714.1, read on the forward strand.
AATAATACCAAGGCGGAAGAAGTCAGGAAGTTGATTTCAAATGAATTGAAGGTAGGGGCAAGCTCTGTCGAGATAGAGGGGTTTTTTCAACGACATCAAGTTGGTTATTCTTATAACAAATACTTTAAAAGATATAAAGGGATAATACGTGATGTGGATAATAGTAGAGTAGTTGATCAGGACGTTCTAATTTACATTTATGTCGATGAAGACAAGTTATTCACATCCTCGGAAGTTCAGGATATTTTTACTGCTTTTTAACGGTTTAGCTGCATCCGAGGGCGAGGGATGAGGGATAGGGTCGGACCATCCCAATTAATTGTTTTTTGATACCTCATTAAAGAAAGGTTCAACCATTCGGGCAGGTCAGGTATTGGGGACGGCACAGGATATCACCGGTCGCTATCCGGGCATTACCAACCATGTACATGTCAAGCTTAGGGTTGACTATAAGGTGGTCAACCCGGAAGATTATATTGATGTTCCATAGTGTCCACCGGAGGATTAGATGATACGATTAACCAAAACCGTTGGCATGGTGTTGTGCCTGCTGGTGTTTGAGGCACAGGCGTTTGATGCAATTAAGGTAGACCAAGCTGTCGGGGATCTGTTTCAGGGTTTTTTTGACGACGACGATGAACCAACTGACTGCAAATTCAGTTATTCTTATGAAAGTATTCGTTATGTGCAGGATGTCATCGAGGAAAAACCTATATTTGAGCTGTGGTATTTACCAGACGATGTTGAGGTAGAGCTTGCAAAAGCAGACTTTTGTACCTGGAGCGATGGGTACTGGATTATGCTCAGATATGCTGACGGGAAGTATAATGTTATAGGCTATACATCTGATTCTCAGCCGGAATAGTCAGGGAGCGCGCTACAAGACTTGGAGTTTGGTTATGAGTTTATTCAGATACAAAGGCTTCTACGGCTCTGTGCGGGCCAGCATAGAGGATAACTGCTTGTTTGGGAAACTGGAATTCATAGAACCTCTGGTCAGCTATGAAGGCCGGGACGTTGGGGAGCTGGAACAGGCATTCAAGACAGCCGTGGATGACTACCTGCTGGATTGCGAAACACTTGGCAGGGAACCCGTCAAGCCTTGCAAGGGCTCATTCAATGTACGTATTGGCCCGGCGCTACACAGACAGGCGCTTATCGTTGCGAAAGAAAACAACCTTAATCTGAATGAGTTTGTTAAACGCTCCATCGAACGGGCTCTAAAGCAGCCACCCGCCGCGGCCTGAGCGGATTGTTAACCAGCCCTGGGTGCATCACCCTTGAGCCCCTATATGAGATTGTTTTTATTTATCGTCGTTTCAACGATGATGGCGATAGTAAGCGATGTGACCGCAGTAGTGTACGGCCACTATGTGCCAGAAGTAGTGGTGTTTGGTGAGACCAATCATGCTTTACTTGCGGATACAGAACGAATTTATACACTAGAGGAGCTGGAAGAAGCAGAAAGAAAAAGAGAAGAGCGGATGCGCTTACTGAAAGAAGAAATCAATAAAAAAACCCCTAAGGAAATTTTTCAACAGACCAAGAGACATGCCATTTACATTAGTTGGATCCCTTGGTTCTTGGTGCCGTTTTTTTTAAGGATACATCATTGGCGGTGGGGGTTGGTGCTGCTATTGGTACCGGCTCTTTTAGTACCGACCGGTTTGTTTTTATTCATTGAAATACTGATCTTCGGCAGTTGTCTTTATCTGGGAAATGAATTAAAGCGTCGGATACTCGCAAAACCATGATGTGGGGTCGGACTAGAGATAGGGTCGGACCATACCAACCAATAGGGCCATGGGGTGTTAACATGCGTAAAATCAAGTTATTTGCGATTATGATACTCATCAGTCTGGTGCTGTGTGGTTGCAAAGCCAAAAACCCATGGATTGATTTTGAAGGGATGGAGGCGGCGGAGAAGGCTTTTAGCGAACGGCAACAAAAAAGGCTCGTTGCCTATATGTCTTTGGAGACAATGTTTCCGGACGAACAAGTGCGTGCTTTAGCCAAGGCTGCTGGCAGAGGCCAGATGAAGAAGGTCGATGCGCTGGTGGCGAAAGGGGTGGAGGTCAATGCGCGAGGAACCAGTAATGCTACTCCCCTTTTTTGGGCGCTTAAGAAGAGAAATTTAAAGGGGGTGATCAGACTACTGGAACTGGGGGCGGATCCTAATATTATGTATGACGATGGAGGATCAGTCATACATTGGGCTGCTAGTTATGGGAAGTATCTTTTGTTAGAAGCAGTCTTACAGCATGGTGGAGACCCCAACCTGATATCCAGCGGTGGTTTTAAGGAGACACCTCTGTTTGAAGTCATTGATCTTATTTTCAGGCCGGATGACATACGCTGTCTGAATTTGCTTGTAGACTACGGGGCCGATGTCAACGCAGTCAGTCTGGGGGCCACGCCTGTGATAAGTGCTGCGAACTTGGGCCGGTTTGATCTGGTAAAGGAGTTGTTGAAACGCGGCGCGGACTACCGGTTGCAAAACAACCATGGCGAAACGCTGCTTGATGTCATAGCTTCGGACAAGGACAGGTACATTCCCGGCAGTAAGCAGGAAAAGGCGTTGCGTAATCTCATTGAGTGGTTGGAGCAGCGCGGGATAAGCCTGCCCGAGACTACGAATTAAGCCTGACTGACTTGGCAAAGGGTCGCCAAAACCAGTCAGCTACCGCATCAACAGGGGCGTCCGGTTCCGTTTGGCGCACGATCTGTAGCAGAAATCAGAGAGAGATGGGGTCGGGCCAGCATATGTATTTGATAAAACCTTAAAATTCGTTTTTGCAAATAGTTAGCCCGCATATCTCACCAATCATAGCATAGAGCGATAAACAGGCTATCCGACATTGATTCATACACTGCATAGGGTCGGCAGGACAGGTCACCACACAAACCGGTGAAGCACATGGCCTGTTTGTCGTAAAAATCGGGTGATATAGCGACTTTTACCCTGCCCAGGCGGGTGTGAAGCGTTGCTTGGGCCAAGGACGGCCGTTCACGGCGGGACAGCCGTGTTGGTCAGGGGACAGGTGCGGTCCGGCAGGTCAGCCGGGCGGGTCGGGCACGGGGCGCTCTCGCAGTTGTCTGAGCACGGCGGCGAAGCTGGCCTGGTGCGGATAGCCGGAGGCGAAGGCCAGCCAGACCCGGCGGGCGCTGATGCGCACCACGGCGGCCAGTTTGAGGATGTGAGCACGGATGGTGGTGCATTGCGCCCGGGCCCAGCGGGTGCCAGCCAGTCCCAGGCGGCGCAGGCCGTGCATCAGCAAGTAGGCAAACGAAGACAGGTACAGGCGTAACTGGTTGGCGCGTAACGTGGCCGTGCTGGTGCGGTCGGCAAACAGGCCCAGTTGCTGCTCCTTGATGCGGTTCTCCATCTCGCCACGAATACAGTATAGCTCCTCATACAACACCTGGGCGCCGGCTATCTTACGGTCCAGGTTCGTCACCACGAAGCGCGGGTTGGCGCCCTTGGCCAGGTGCTCGGCTTTTCCCACCACCCGGCGCGTGCGCGACCAGCTCTTCCGGGTGCGATAACGTAACTCACGAAAGCGCCGTGAGGCCCGGCCCGTCTGCAGGTAACGCCGGTGCGACTTGCGCAACGCCTTGGCCAGCTGTTTCTCCAGCCGGGCATTCTTCGCCAGACCCAGCAGGTAACCCACGTCATGGGCCTCACACCAGGCCATGAGGTCTTCCCGGCAAAACCCCGAATCCCCCCGTACCCTCACCGGCACCGTCGGCCAACGCTGCCGTATCTGCCCGACAAGCCGGGCCAACTCCTCCACGCTCCCCGCCGCCGCATCCTGGTTGGCCGGACGCAACCGGGCGCACAGCAGGTGCTCCCCGCAGAAGATATACAGCGGCAGGTAACAGTAGGACTTGTAGTAACCGTGAAAGAACCGTCCCTCCTGCTGACCGTGTAACGGGTCGTCGGTGGCATCGAGGTCCAGCCACACCACCGACGGCGCCTGCCGGTGTGACTCCAGAAACACGTCCACCAGCAACCGGTCCAACCCCGCCGGGTCCGCCACCACCTTCTGGTAGCGATGACCCGCCGCCTGCGCCGGCACCCCCAACTCCAGCCGGTTCAAGGTGCTCGACCCCGCCAGCGGATAGCCCCGGTCACGGGCCCGGCGACGGCTATCCCCCGTCAGGTCCGCCTTCCCTACCAGTAACGCCAGCAGACTGTCACGGCGCAACGTATCATGGTCATTGATATCCTCATAGCCCAATGCCAACCCATAAATCCGTTGCGCCAGCAACGCCGCTACCGGGTGTTCCACCTTCCCCGACTGGCGGTAGTCCGTAAAACACCCGGCCAGCCGGGAGAATACATCCAGGCGCTGCTCCACCTCACGCAGCAGCAGCCCGCCCCCGTCCGAGGTGAGCCGGCCGCCGTCAAACCGACCCGTGACCCGGCGCCGACCAAAGGCTTGAAATTCAAGTTGGGTTGCCGTACACTCTGTATTCATGGGGTCTCTCCTCCGTTTTGATGTAACTTATTGATAACAGTCACATTATACGCGAAGTTGAGACCCTTTTACAATGGTTTGTGAGAAATCCGGGTTAGGATGGTCTGACCCCTTCCTCCACTACTTGGTAGGGCAGAAGAAAAGTGCAAGTTGCCAACGATTACAGATGTACCAATCCCTGTGGCGATATAGAAGTGATCAGAGGTACAAGAGAAGTCAGGTTTTTCTTTGAAGAAGGCTATGAATTGACCCCGTATGGAATGTCCTACATTCAAAGATGGGAGCCAGCAGTAAACAACTTTGTTTGGCGACCACTATCACCTGATTTTTTTGATCCAGTAAAGTCCGATGTTCCAGAATTAATAGAGTGGGGGAAGCGCTACCGTGATAACTAGCTACTTGTGTCTGGCTTTAGAAACTTTCCTGCCGGTAATTTTTGCTTGGAGCAGTTGTGAGCCTGTGGAGAGATTCAGTGCATTGGAAGGAGCAATCATAGCGGGTGATTACAAAGCTGTTATTAGCGAGTTAAAGGAGGGTGTAGAAATTAACGAAATGGATGAATATGGTGAAACAGTGATCATGTATGCAACTGGCTGGATCAATTCTGTATCAGATGTAGAGAACATAAAGCGGGGTTACAAGAAGTTCATTCCGGAGAATACGGTTATCCTGAAGGCGCTGTTGGATGCCGGCGCCGATCCTAATATTCCCAATGAGTTGGGAAAAACCCCGATCTTTTACACTGTGTCTAACAATAGGATCGGTTCCACTTGGCTATTATTGATGTACGGTACTGATCCGAACATAAGAGACAGTTATGGTCATACCCCTTTGTATTATGCTGAATTTCACGGTTATACAGAGTTGATTGCGTTGTTGAATCTAGAGATGGGCCAGGTGAGCCAATCGGACCATCCCAATTAATTGTTTTCATTGAGTTTAAGTGTCTATTCTGCCTGTTGTCCTCCCTTAAACGCCCCTTTTTACCAGCAAAACCGGGGCTACTTTGTCAATGTTGTTGGGAACAGCAACTCCCCCGCCCATAATTTGTTGAGGAAAATTTGCCAGGGCAGCACGGTTATATTATCGACCTTACGTTCGTGTTTTTCATTGGATACAACAATCCCCAATCCTGGTTTAAACTCATCCATATAAGCTCGGAGGGACCTCATATCTGTTTTATCTACTCGGCTTGAGCCTTTTACTTCTATGGCGACCTCTCCTTCGCCCAGTATGAAATCCACTTCCAGGCCGGATTTTGTTCTCCAGAAACTTATCTCGTAATGCAGGTCAAGGTAGGAACGATGGGCGTTGAGCTCCATAAATACAAAATGCTCCAGAGCTTTGCCGAACTGCTCTCCGCGCGCTTCGGTTATTTTGCGTTGACTGAGATACCCGGCGATGCCGACATCAAAGAGGTAAAATTTTGCAGCCTTGCTGATTACCTGCCGGTTTTGCCTTTTTTTATACGGTGGTACAAAAGTCCCCAATAAGGTATCTGCCAATATCTGGAAATATTCTTTTACGGTTTTCGCATCGACCCCACAATCCCGCGCAATATTTGCATAGTTGATTAACTCTCCGTGGGAATATCCCAGCGCTTCAAAAAACCGCGAGAACGCGGGCACGTTTCGCACCAGGCCCTCATTGAATACTTCCTCTTTCAGGTAGTCCTGTACATAAGCGCGTAATGACCGTTGATAGTGCTGCTGCTGGAGATAATGGGAAGGTATCAGACCCTGGTTCAGGGCGCGTAATAAATCGAACTGCTTGATTTCGGGAAAGACAAACGGGAACATTTCAAAGCGCCAGGCCCGTCCTCCGAGGAGGTTTACCTTGCCTTTTATCAACTTCCTGGCGCTCGAACCACAGAGGATAAAATTTAAACCGGCATTTTCAATCAGCCAATGTACTTCATCCAGAAGCGCCGGGACTTTTTGCACCTCATCAAGGATGACGGGAGATGCCGCTGCCCGCTCCCTGTTTGCGAGAAGTTGTTCGCGTAGCAGGGAAGGTCTTCTGATAAGGTCAAACGCCACGTCCGTCCTGAGAAAATCATAGAAGATGCTTTCCGGAAACGCCTGTTTCAGGTAGGTTGACTTGCCGGTCTTGCGAGGCCCCCATAAAAACGCGGATTGGCCCTGTGCAAGATCGAGATCCAGGACTCTGTGAATATTAACCATTCAGGAGTACATGCCATATTGGTTTGACTAATACGGAGTGTACTCTTGAATAGAATGAAATTCAAAGGAATTATTGCGTCCTGCAAAAGGTGCCCCGGTAACAGGATTATAAGAAAAATGGAGGCTGGAGTCGGACCTGCCCAACAACAATAGTGTGTGGTGTATAGTTACCCGCGCAGCTCAAATCCGCTTGCCAGTTTTTTTGCCACGGGGACGTTTTGCAGGCGTACGTACTCGGGCAGGCCGTTGTGGTAGGGGGGGTAATCCTCTCCCCGGATCAGGGGTTGCAGGTAGTTGCGGCAGGCGGGTGTGATGCCGAAACCGTCGGCGCTGATGTAGTCCCGCGGCATGAACTTTTCCTTGTTGGCCACCTGTGCCAGGTCGGCGTGGCCGATTTCCCAGCGATACGGGTTGTCTGATTTGCGTACTATTATCGGCATGATGGCGTTGCGCCCGGCCAGGGCCAGCTCCACTGCGGATCGGCCCAGGGCATAGGCCTGCTCAACGTCCGTCTGCGCGGCAATATGGCGTGCCGCGCGTTGCAGGTAGTCGGCCACGGCCCAGTGGTACTTGTATCCGAGTTCCTGCTTGACCAGGTTTGCCACCACCGGCGCGACGCCGCCCAACTGGGCGTGGCCGAACGCGTCCCGGGTGCCCTGCTCCGCCAGGAAGCGGCCGTCGGCCCGGCGCGCACCCTCGGACACGACCACGGAGCAGTAACCGTGGCTCTCGACATAATCCTGCACACGGGCGAGGAAGCGTTCCTGTTCGAACGGGATTTCCGGGAACAGGATCACCACCGGGATGTCGTTGTCCTCATCCGCGGCCAGTCCGCCCGCGGCGGCAATCCAGCCGGCGTGGCGCCCCATCACCTCGATGATGAATACCTTGGTGGACGTCCGGGCCATGGCGCGCACGTCGTAGGAGGCCTCGCGCACGGATACCGCGATGTATTTTGCCACCGAACCGAAGCCGGGGCAGTTATCGGTAATGGGCAGGTCGTTATCCACCGTCTTGGGGATGTGGATGGCCTGGATCGGGAACCCCCATTGCTGTGACAGTTGCGAGACCTTGTGGCAGGTATCGGCGGAATCGCCGCCGCCGTTGTAGAAAAAATAGCCGACGTTGTGAGCCTTGAAGACTTCGACCAGGCGTTCGTATTCCGCCCTGCTGTCTTCCAGTCCCTTGAGTTTGTAGCGGCAGGAGCCGAATGCTCCGGAAGGGGTATGGCGCAGCGCGGCAATGGCCGCGTCAGGCTCCTTGCCGGTGTCGATCAGGTCTTCGGTCAAGGCGCCGATGATGCCGTCGCGCCCGGCATAGACGTTGGCGATTTTGTCGGGGTGCCGGCGTGCGGTTTCTATCACCGCGCAGGCGCTGGCGTTGATAACGGCGGTCACTCCGCCGGATTGTGCGTAAAAAGCGTTTTTTGCCCCGGTCATCAAAAAAACTCCTTCGTGCCATGAAATGAGGTTCAAAATGCGATATGTTACATGGTAAACCCGCGCTGCGCCGCGTTTCTTGTCGGGGCGCGTAGCGCGGCGCGGGTTCCTGCGATCGTGATGGCGGGAACTTCACCAACCCGGTTAACTCGAAGACACTATGACCAAGGAAAAAACCAGCCTGATGATGCAGACGGGGGTCAGCATCCTGCTGGCCTGTTGCCTGTGCATCCCGGCCCATGCCGAGGTCACCACTCTGGACTTGCCTGATATCGGCGATTCCACCGGCGGCATCCTGAGTCCGGAGTTTGAACGGCGCCTGGGGCAGGCATTCCTCAGCCAGGTGCGCAAACAGGCGGACATTATCTCCGATCCCGAAATCAACAACTACATCGAGTCGATCGGTTACCGCCTGGTCTCCCAGAGCGATAATAACGAACAGCAGTTCACGTTTTTCGTGATCAACGACTCCTTGATCAACGCGTTTGCCGCACCCGGCGGTATCGTCGGGATTAACAGCGGCGTGATTATGGGCGCCCGGAGAGAAAGCGAACTGGCCGGCGTGGTGGCCCATGAAATCGCCCACGTGACCCAGAAGCACATGGCCCGCTCCGTGGAAATGTCCAAGAAGATGAGCATACCGACCCTGGCGGCCATGCTCGGTGCCATCCTGGTCGCTACCCAGAACCCCGAGGCCGGCCAGGCCGCGCTGATGGCGGTGCAGGGCGCCTCCGTGCAGGCGCAGATCAACTTCACCCGCACCAACGAACAGGAGGCGGACCGCATCGGCATGCAGTTGCTGGCGCGCGCCGGCTTCGACCCGCGCGGCATGGCGGGCTTTTTCAGGAGATTGCAGCAAAGCTCGCGTTTTTCCGCGCAGGCGCCGGAGTTCCTGCGCACCCATCCACTCACCACTCGCCGTATTGCCGACGCCGCGGCGCGGGCGGCCAGCTATGCCGTTGGCGCTGACTACGAGGAGAGCACGAGCTTTCTGCTGGTGCGGGCAAAGCTGGTCGCCCGCTCCCAGCAAACCACACGTGCTGCGGTGGAACTGTTTGCCCGCCGGCTTGCCGAGGCGCAGGACGGGGCTGACCATCACGCCGACCGCTACGGCTATATCATCGCCTTGACCGAAGACGGCCAGTATGTGCCGGCGCGGGAACAGGCACGCTGGTTGCTGGCAAAAGAGCCGGAAAATATCGCCTACCTGCTGGCTGCGGCGGACATTGAGGTGCGCCAGGGGAACTACGATGAGGCGTTTGCGATTTTCTCAGAAGCGGAACAACTGTACCCGGACTACCGCCCGTTGGCGCTGAACTACAGCAACGCCTTGTTGAAGGGCGGGCAACCGCGCCTGGCGCGTGATAAACTGCGCGCGTTCGGCAAGTTCCAGTCTCCCGACATCACCTACTACGATTACCTGACCCGGGCCGAGGCCGAGGCGGGCGATGAGGTGGAATCCGGCATCGCCAACGCCGAATACTACTTCCTCACCGGCGAGACCCAGGTGGCCATCGAGCAACTCAAGCATATCCTACGCCAGCAAACGCCCCGCCCGGATTATTACCAGGCCGAACGCATCAAGGCGCGCATGGCCTTCCTGGAACAGGAACTGCAGTTGGAGCGTGACATGAAGCTGAGGAAATGATGCCGGCGGCGGCAACGGGAAGGCCGGGGACGACATTGCATAATTCGAGCGTGAGCGCGGTAACTCCGGAGCTGCAATCCGTTCCATCCTCTCGCCGTCTCTGCTGCTGGCGCCTGTACGGCATCATCATCGCCTGCATCCCCGCCTGTGCGCCGCCCGACACCGGCTATTTCCCGACCACGCCCGGTTATGAGTGGCACTACGACATCAACAGGAAGACCCCGGACGTGCAGCACGGGATCATACAGAAGTCCATCGTGCGCAACCTGCCGGCCCGCACGGTTGACGGCGTAACCTATTACCCGCAGCTCCACGCCAACAGAAAAACCTACTATTTCACCCGTACCGGGGACGGGGTCAGCCGCCGCGCACCGGGCGCCGGGGAGGCCCGGCAGGTCATCGGGCAGCCGTTGCAAGTGGGTACGGAATGGAGCGCCGCGTCCAGGCTGTACCTGTTCGACCTGCCGAAAAAACTGGATGACAACTGGGGCACGCTGAGTCAGAACCTGACGCTGGATTACACCATAACCAGCCTGGATGAGCAGGTGGACGTCCGCGCCGGCCGCTTCGCCAACTGCCTGCGCATCGACGCAGTGGGCTTTCTCGACCTGCCCCGCCGCCTCATGCTGGGCATACGCATCATCAAGGTGGAACAAACCCAATGGTACGCCCCCGGCGCCGGCCTGGTAAAGATGACCCGCAAGGAATACGCCATCCCCAACCTGTACCCGAGTGACTATACGCAGACGCTTACCGCGTTCAGGCGGAGATGAAATAGCACCCCGGGGTGCGCTCCATGCGCCTCCCGCGCCCCGTGCGTGCGCCTATTGTTCCTGACACGCGGATTGCGGCGAAAGGCCTTAAGGTGGTAAAATGATTCTTTTCCCATCAGGACAAAGTAGTGGACGACAACAATTACGACTCATCGAAAATCAAGGTCTTAAAGGGGCTGGAGGCGGTCAAGAAGCGCCCCGGCATGTACATCGGTGACACGGATGACGGCACCGGTTTGCATCACATGGTGTTTGAGGTGGTGGACAACAGTATCGACGAGGCGCTGGCCGGGTACTGTTCCGAGATAACAGTGGTGATCCATGCGGATGAATCCATCACCGTGGTGGATAACGGCAGGGGAATTCCGGTTGGCGCCCATGAGGAAGAAGGTGTCTCCGCGGCGGAGGTGATCATGACCACCCTGCATTCCGGCGGCAAGTTTGACGATAACTCCTACAAGGTGTCCGGCGGCCTGCACGGGGTCGGGGTCTCGGTGGTGAATGCGTTGTCGCGCACACTGGAGTTGACTATCAGCCGGGATGGTTACGTCTTCAGGCAGGAATACGGCGAGGGCAAACCGCTGGCGCCGCTGCGGCAGACCACGCCCTCCGACCTCACCGGCACAACGATCCGCTTCCTGCCCAGCGGCGAGGTGTTCACCAATATCGAGTTCCATTACGACATCCTGGCGAAACGTTTGCGCGAGTTGTCCTTTCTGAATTCGGGTGTCAGGATCGAGCTGCGGGATGAGCGTGACGGCAGGTCTGACCTGTTCGAGTACCAGGGCGGCATTGCAGAATTTGTGCAGCACCTGAATCGAAAGAAGACTCCCCTGCACGAAACGGTGGTCAACATCGACGTGGAACGGGACGACATCGTCGTGCAACTGGCGATGCAGTGGAATGATTCCTACCAGGAAAATATCTTCTGTTTCACCAACAATATTCCACAACGGGACGGCGGCACGCACCTGGCCGGGTTCCGCGGCGCGTTGACCCGCGGCCTGAACACCCACATGGAACAGACCGGCCTGTCTGCCAAGTCCAAGGTTGCCGTTGCCGGGGATGACGTGCGCGAGGGCCTCACCGCGGTGCTGTCCATAAAAGTCCCCGACCCCAAGTTCTCGTCGCAGACCAAGGATAAGCTGGTGTCCAGCGAAGTGCGGCCGGTGGTGGAGTCGTCGGTGCATGAGAAACTCCGGGAATTCCTGCTGGAGCGCCCGCACGAGGCAAAGATCATCTGCGAGAAGATCGTCGATGCCGCCCGGGCGCGCGAGGCCGCGCGCAAGGCGCGGGAACTGACGCGCCGCAAGACGGCCCTGGACATCGCCGGACTGCCGGGCAAGCTGGCGGACTGCCAGGAGAAAGACCCGTCGGCCTCCGAGTTGTTCCTGGTGGAGGGCGATTCGGCGGGTGGCTCCGCCAAACAGGGCAGGGACCGCCGCTACCAGGCGATTTTGCCGTTGAAGGGCAAGATACTGAACGTGGAGAAAGCACGTTTTGACAAGATGCTGTCGTCCTCCGAGGTCGGCACCTTGATCACGGCGCTGGGTTGCGGTATCGGCAAGGATGAATTTGACGTGAGCAGGTTGCGCTACCACAGGGTGATCATCATGACCGACGCCGACGTGGACGGCTCGCATATCCGCACGCTGTTGCTGACGTTCTTCTACCGGCAGATGTCGGAACTGCTGGAGCGCGGCCACATCTACATCGCGCAACCCCCCCTGTTCAAGATCAAGAAAGGCAAGAAGGAACGTTACCTGAAAGATGAGATGGAGAAGGAGGCCTACCTGCTGGAACTGGCCATGGCGGACGCGGAACTGGAGAACGCCGCGGGTGACGTGGTCGAGGACGGGCAAAAACAGGAACTGAGCGCGCGCTACCTGAGCATGAAACAGGAGCAGGTGCGCCTGGCCCGACGCTACCACCCCCAGGTTGTGGGCGCAATTTGCGCCATGCCCAGGCTGGCGGCGGGGGATTGCGCGGAGCGGGAACGGGTGGCAGCCTGGTTCAACGAGTTGCGCGACAAACTGGCTGCCGACTCATCCGAGCGCGCCGAGTACCGGGCCGAGGTGTTTGCCGCGGGCGCGGGCAACGGCTACGGCGGACGCATAGACATCGACGTGCACGGCGTCACCTCCGCCAATGTCTTTAACCCCGGCTTTTTCTCCTCTGCCGCCTACCTGCGCCTGCTGGCGCCGGAAGAACAGTTCGATGCCGGCGGTGTGAGCGTGCGGCTCAAGGATAAACACTATTCCTCCCGCTCAGCGGTGCAGGTAGTGGACTGGCTGCTGACGGAAGCGAGCCAGGGCTTGCACGTACAGCGTTACAAGGGGCTGGGCGAGATGAACCCGGAGCAACTCTGGGAGACCACCATGGACGTCGCCACGCGCAGCCTGTACCAGGTGAATATCGAGGATGCCGTCGCCGCGGATGAAATGTTCACAACCCTCATGGGCGACCAGGTAGAACCGCGCCGGGAATTTATCGAGACACATGCCCTGACGGTGCAGAATCTGGATACTTGAGGGCGGGAGCCAGGCAGTTGCAGCCAACGCCAACCTCCCATCCATTCCCAATTCCTAATTCCCACCCCCCACCACCGCCCGCGCCAGGCACCAGACTTGCACGTGTTCCGTCCCGTTGCGTTTCAGCAGGCGGGTCAGTTCGTTGGCGGTGGCGCCGGTTGTCACGACATCGTCAATGATGGCGATATTTCTGTAGCTCTTAGCCTCCATCAGGGAAAACGCGTCCTTGACGTTGCGCGCCCGTTGTTCGGGGCGGAGGTCGAACTGTTGTGCCGTGGCTTTGTGGCGGCGCACCAGCCGGTCATCGACGGGCACGGACAGCTTGCGCGCCAGCATCAGCGCGATTTCCCTGGCCTGGTTGAAACCGCGGCGGCGTTGCCGGGCGCGGTGCAACGGGATGGGAACCAGGCAGTCCGGCGGCGCGTGGCCTGCGGTTTCAAGCCTTTCGATAAGCGGTCGGGACAGGGCGCGCGCCAGGTCCAACCGGGCCTGGTATTTCAGTTTTCTGATCATCAGGTCCACCGGGTAGCGATAATTGCAGGCAGCGATGCAGGCATCAAACGCGGGGGGATGGGCCAGGCAACGGATACAGACCGCAGCATTTTCCGACAGCGCGCCGCAACCGGGACAACTCGCCGGCGGTAACGGCGGCAAATCCTCCCGGCAGGCCCGGCAAAAGCCGTCCGCGCCGGCGCCCGCGGGTGCGCCGCACAGCACACAGGCAAGACGGAACAACATGGCTTGTCAGCCCTGACAGGCGACAGGTGTTGACAGGATTCGATTCGGCGTTAACATATTCATCCATGTTGAGCGAAGAAACAGTAACCAGGGAAACAGTTCCCTTGCCGGCCCCAAGGCATGACTGGAGCCTGGATGAGATCATAACACTTTACCGGCAACCCCTGAATGATTTATTGCATCGCGCCCAGACGGTGCACCGCCGCAGTTTTGACCCGAATCGTATCCAGTTAAGCACCCTGCTTAATATCAAAAGCGGCGGCTGTCCGGAGGACTGCGCCTATTGCCCGCAGAGTGTGCGTTATAACACCGGCGTGGACAGCGAGGCATTAATGTCCTGTGAGCAGGTGCTGGACGCGGCGCGGCGCGCCAGGGCATCGGGCGCCAGCCGGTTTTGCATGGGCGCGGCCTGGCGCGGCCCCAAGGACCGGGATATCGACAAGGTGGCCGAGATGGTTGCAGGGGTCAAGCAACTCGGGTTGGAGACCTGCGTGACGCTGGGGATGCTCAAAGACGGACAGGCCGAGCGCCTGAAACAGGCCGGCCTGGATTACTACAACCACAATCTCGATACCTCCGAGGAGTTTTACGAGCAGGTCATCACCACCCGCAGCTACCGGGACCGTCTCGACACCCTGCAACAAGTGCGTGAGGCCGGCATCAACGTCTGCTGCGGTGGGATTATCGGCATGGGCGAGGCGGTTACGGACCGGGCCGCGCTGTTGCAGACCCTGGCAAACCTGCCCCAACACCCGGAGAGCGTGCCCGTCAACACCCTGGTCAAGGTCACCGGCACGCCGCTGGACGCAGAGGACGATACCGACCCGATAGACCTGGTACGCACCATTGCCTGCGCCCGCATCCTGATGCCCGGCGCCTATGTGCGCCTGTCCGCGGGACGGACCGAGATGAGCGATTCAACCCAGGCCCTGTGTTTTTACGCCGGCGCCAACTCCATCTTCTACGGAGAGAAGCTTCTGACCACGGACAACCCGCAATTCAGCAAGGATCAGTCCCTGTTTGAGCGACTGGGGTTGACCTCCGATACCGGTCACACCCCCGGGGAAATACCGGCAGCACAGCACGGTTGACCTTGGGCCCGCCGGTGTCCGATAGCTTCTCACTGGCAACCGGACTGGATCGGATCAGGGCGGCCGGACAATTCCGCACCCGGCGCACGCTGGCCTCCGCACAAGGGGCGCGGGTGCAGGCCGACGGGCGCAGCTACGTCAACTTTTCCAGCAATGATTACCTCGGCCTGGCCAACGATCCCAGGCTGGTGCAGGCGTTTCAATGCGCGGCCGCGAGTTACGGGGTGGGCAGTGGCGCAGCACAACTGATCTGCGGTTACAGCCGCGCACACGAGCAGCTTGAAGAGACGCTGGCAGAGCAGTTGGGCCGCTCCCGCGCGGTGCTGTTTTCCAGCGGTTACCTGGCCAACCTGGCAGTGCTCACCAGCTTCGCCACGCGCCGGGAAGATCGCGTGGTGATGGACCGGGACAACCATGCCTCGCTGATAGACGGCGCGTTACTGGCCCGGCCCGGCTTGCAGCGTTACGCCCATCACGACCTGACCGGGCTGGAGAAACTGCTCGGCCAGGGTCGCACCCTGGTGGCGACAGACGGCGTGTTCAGCATGGACGGCAGCATCGCCGCGCTGCCGGACATAGCCACACTGTGTACCGAACATGGCGCCCTGCTGGCCGTGGACGACGCGCACGGCTTCGGTGTGCTGGGCGCGACCGGCGGTGGCGCGTTGGAGCAATTTTCTCTGGACCAGACCCGGGTTCCCATACTCATGGCCACGTTCGGCAAGGCTTGCGGCGTCATGGGCGCGTTCGTGGCCGGACCCGAAGACGTGATAGAAACCCTGATCCAGTGCGGCCGGAGTTATATCTACACCACCGCCATGCCGCCGGCCCTGGCCGCCGCGGCCAGGGCCGCGCTGGCTATCGTCGCCCGGGAAAGCTGGCGTCGGGAAAAACTGGGCGCGCTGATCCAACGCTTCGTGCGCGGCGCGCGTGAGTTGGAACTGCCGGTGCTGCCCTCCGCCACGCCGATCCAGGGCTTCATGGTGGGCAGCGCCGAAGCGGCGCTGCGCGGCAGTGAAGCCCTGCGCGCCGGGGGTATCTGGGTGAACGCAATCCGTGCGCCCACGGTTGCGAAACACCATGAACGGCTCAGGATCACGCTCAGCGCGGGCCACAGCGAAGACCAGGTGGATCGGCTGCTGGAGCGGCTGGCGCAACTCCGGTCATGAACGAGGACGCCTACCGGCGCGACAAGACGGGCGTGCGGCGCAATTTCAACCGTGCGGCCCGCCGTTACGACCAGGTCGCGGTGCTGCAACAAGCCATTGGCGCGCGCCTGCTGGAGCGGCTGGATGTGATCAAGCTGGCGCCGCTGCGCATCCTGGACCTGGGGGCGGGCACCGGCCGCCTGTCCGCAGAGCTGGCGCAACGCTACCCGCGCGCGCAGGTTATCCAACTGGACCTGGCCTTCGGGATGTTGCAGCAGGCCGGGCAAGGCAAGGGTTTTTGTGCGCGGCAGCGTTTGCTGTGCGCGGACGCGGAAGCGTTACCCCTGACCGGGGAGTGCGTCGAGTTTGCCTTCTCCAACCTGATGTTGCAGTGGGTGTCCCGGCTGGACCAGGCGCTGGCGGAGGTGTACCGGACGCTACGGCCCGGCGGCCTGTTGCTGTTTGCCACGTTCGGCCCGGATTCCCTGATGGAGTTGCGGGAAAGCTGGGCCGCGGCGGATGATTACGTGCACGTGAACGCGTTTACGGACATGCACGACGTGGGCGATGCGCTGGTGCGAGCCGGTTTTGTTGAGCCGGTGATGGAGACAGAGCCCTTCACCCTGGTGTATGAGGACGTACCGGCGTTGTTGCAGGAGCTCAAGTCCCTGGGCGCCGGCAACGTCAACGCAGGGCGGCGCAAGGCCCTGACCGGCGCGCGCGCGCTGCACGCCATGCAGGCGGCATACCGGCGCCGTCACGGCCACGACGACGGCATACCGGCCACGTTCGAAGCCATCTACGGCCATGCCTGGGTGCCGGAGGTGAAACAAAAACGGCAGGAAGACCTGGAGCCTGGGGTGTTTCCGGTTGCCTTCCACGCGTTCGGCCATGAGTAATGTATTCATTACCGGCACCGATACCGGTGTGGGCAAGACCTGGGTGACGCTGGCGTTGATGGCGGCGTGGCAGGCGCGCGGGTTGGTAGTGAACGGCATGAAACCGGTTGCCAGCGGCAGTGAGTGGCGGGATGGGCGGCTGAGCAACGAAGACGCGCGGCAGATTCACGCGCAATGCAGCTTGCCGGTTGCCTATGAGCAGGTCAACCCTTACGCGTTTGCCGAACCGATTGCGCCCCACGTCGCCGCAGCCAAGGCCGGGATCAGTGTTGAGCTGGAAACCCTGGCCGTGGCCTACCAGTCGCTGGCCGCCGGCGCGGACCGGGTGGTGGTGGAAGGGGTCGGCGGCTGGCGGGTGCCGCTGGCCGCGGACGTGCAGACCGAAGACCTGGTGCGGCGGCTGGACCTGGCCGTGGTGCTGGTGGTGGGGCTGCGCCTCGGTTGCATCAATCACGCCTTGCTCACGGCCGACGCCATCGCCGCCGCGGGCCTGCCTTGCGCTGGCTGGCTGGGCAACGAAGTCGGTCGTGATTATGCGGAACAGCAGGCAACCGTGGACTACCTGCGCGGGCAATTACCCGCGCGCTGCCTGGGCATCGTGCCGTGGATGGCGCATTTCGACGCGCCCGCGCTCGGCGCCAGAATCGCGCTTGAATAATTCCGGCGTGCTGTATATCCTTGCGTCAGGTTCCGTCGAACAGACCCAATATAATGGGCACATAACGGCAACGGTTGACATTGACGATTAACAGTGCATGATTCGGGAACTGAAAGCCACGTATGATCAACGGCGTACCTTCGTGATTGCGCCCAACCGGTCGATGTCGTGGAAGGAGTTGTCGCTGGCATTCTGCGGTATTGCCGGTGTTACCCTGGCAGTGGGATGTTACTTCTGGGCGCGGGGTTTCACGCTGGTGTTGCCGTTTTCGGGGCTGGAAGTGCTGGCTTTGGGTGCGGCGCTCTATGTAACCGCCTGGCGTGGAGGCACGCAGGAGGTTATCACGATTACCGACGATTCCGTGTTTGTGGAAACAGGCCGCAACAGGCCTGTGCGGCGCCACGATTTCCAGAGATACTGGACCCGGGTGATCCTGCGCCGTCCCTGGGTTGCCTGGTATCCGAGTAAATTGCTATTGTGTTCCCACGGCAGGGAAATCGAGGTAGGCCGTTTCCTCAATGAAGAGGAACGCAAGGGTCTGGCGGAAGTATTACAGTCTGCAATACACTGATTATGCCTGATGACGTGGAGAAACAGATGATTACAATGACGCAGAGGAAGACAGTATGCCTGTCGGAAATATGAAAACCTTTACAAGGGCGGTAAGCGCTTTGCTGTTGCTGGCAACACCGCCGGCCTGGGCGGAATACGCCTTGAACCTGACCGAGGGGGTCACCCCACTGAGTCGAAACATCTACGACCTGCACATGACGATATTCTATATCTGCTGTGTGATCGCAGTGATCGTTTTCGGCATCATGTTCTGGTCCATCTTTCACCACCGCAAGTCCCGGGGTGCAAAGGCGGCGCAGTTCCACCACAACACCACCATGGAGATCATCTGGACCGCGATCCCGATAGTCATCCTCGTCGTCATGGCGATTCCCGCCACCAAGTCCCTGATCCTGATTGAATCCACCGGCGATGCCGACCTGACCATCAAGGTCACCGGCCACCAGTGGCGCTGGCAGTACGAGTATGTTGAGGAGGAGATCGAGTTTTTCAGCACCCTGGCGTCGGACAGCAATGAGGCCAGGCAACTCAAGTCCGGCATCGACCCCAACGAAATAGACAATTACCTGCTGGAAGTGGATAACCCGGTCGTGGTGCCGGTCGGCCAGAAGATCCGCTTCATGACCACGGCCTCGGACGTGATTCACGCCTGGTGGGTGCCGGACCTGGGCTGGAAGCGGGATTCCATTCCCGGCTTCATCAATGAATCCTGGGCCATTATCGAAGAAGAAGGCACGTATCGCGGACAATGCGCGGAACTGTGCGGGCGCGACCACGCGTTCATGCCCATTGTGCTGAAGGCCGTCAGCGAAGATGAGTATTACGACTGGGTGGGAGAAATGATGATGGTAGCCATGGAAGCGGATGCCGGCGCTGAGCGCGAGTGGACCATGGATGAGTTGGTGGAACGCGGCGAGCAGGTGTATGGCACGTTTTGCGTTGCCTGCCACCAGGTCAACGGGATGGGGATCCCCGGCGCCTTCAAACCCCTGGTCGGCAGTCCGGTCACCACGGGTCCGATAGAAGACCATATCGATACCGTTATGAACGGGGTTGCGGGCACTGCCATGGCGCCGTTCGGCATGCAACTGAATGACGTGGACATCGCTTCGGTCATTACCTACGAGCGCAACGCGTGGGGCAATGACGTGGGCGATATGGTGCAGCCGTCCACGATTGCCGCCAGGCGCTGAACATGTCAATATCGCCTGGAAAGAGTACTAGAACAGAGCATACGAGGGTAACAGCATGAGCTACGCTGCAACACACGAACACCACCACGACGATCACGACCACAAGCCGACCGGCCTGGGCCGCTGGCTGTTTTCCACCAACCACAAGGACATTGGCACCATGTACCTGGTGTTTGCCCTGACCATGTTTTTTGTCGGCGGCGCCATGGCCATGGTGATACGCGCCGAGTTGTTCCAGCCGGGCCTGCAGTTTGTGGATCCGCAGTTTTTCAACTCCATGACCACCATGCACGCGCTGGTAATGATATTCGGCGTGATCATGCCCGCCGGTGTGGGACTGGCCAACTGGATGGTGCCCATGATGATTGGCGCGCCGGATATGGCGTTGCCGCGCATGAACAACATGAGCTTCTGGATCCTGCCGTTTGCCTTTGCCATGCTGCTGTCCACTTTCTTTATGGAAGGCGGCGCGCCGGCAGCCGGCTGGACCATCTATCCGCCGCTGGTCACCCAGTCCGGCGACGGCTTTCCGTACCTGATTTTTACCATCCATTTCCTGGGCATTTCCTCCATCATGGGCGCCATCAACATCATCGCCACGGTGTTCAACATGCGCGCGCCGGGCATGGGCTTCATGCAATTGCCGCTGTTCGTGTGGACCTGGATTATTACTGCGTTTCTCCTGATTGCAGCAATGCCGGTGCTGGCCGGCGCGGTGACCATGTTATTGACGGACAAGTATTTCGGCACCAGTTTCTTCGTGGCGGCCGGTGGCGGCGACCCGGTCATGTTCCAGCATATTTTCTGGTTCTTCGGCCATCCTGAAGTGTATATCCTGATCCTGCCGGCGTTCGGTATTGTCTCGCAGATCATCCCGACGTTTTCCCGTAAACCGTTGTTCGGTTACGAATCCATGGTGTACGCCACCTCGGCCATCGCCTTCCTGTCGTTCTTTGTCTGGGCGCACCACATGTTTACGGTGGGCATGCCCCTGGCCGGCGAGTTGTTTTTCATGTATGCCACCATGTCCATCGCGGTGCCCACCGGGGTCAAGATCTTCAACTGGATGGCCACCATGTGGCGTGGCTCCATGACCTTCGAGACACCCATGCTGTTTGCCCTGGCGTTCGTGACCCTGTTCTCCATCGGCGGCTTCTCCGGGCTGATGCTGGGCATCACGCCGGCGGACTTCCAGTACCACGACACCTATTTTGTGGTGGCCCACTTCCATTACGTGCTGGTGACCGGCGCCCTGTTTGCCCTGATGGCAGCCGCCTATTTCTGGTTGCCCAAGTGGACCGGTTACATGTATGACGAGACCTTGGGCAAAATCCATTTCTGGGTTTCGGTTATCTCGGTCAACGTGCTGTTTTTCCCGCAACACTTCCTGGGGCTGGCCGGCATGCCGCGCCGTATCCCGGATTACGCCGTGCAGTTTACCGAGTGGAACATGATTTCCAGCGTCGGCGGGTTTGTGTTCGGGTTCAGCCAGTTGCTGTTCGTATGGATTATCATCAAGTGCGTGCGCGGGGGTAAAAAAGCGGACGAGCAGGTGTGGGAAGGCGCGCGCGGCCTGGAGTGGACGCTGCCGTCGCCACCGCCGTTCCACACGTTTACCGTGCCGCCCAAGGTGGATGCCTCGGTCGCACATTCATGACGGGCGCGCGTGAACCCGGAGCCTGACAACAATGACCGTAAGCTTGTCGCCCGCCGCCGCAAGGCCAATGTGCGCCTGGCGCTGGCGCTGGCGTTGCTCGTGGTGGCCATTTATGTCGGGTTCATACTGAGCTACCTGTAACCGTTATGCCGGACAGCAACGTCAACAAAACCGTGCGCAAGCTGCTGCTGGTGGTGGTGGGCATGTTTGCATTCGGTTATGCGCTGGTGCCGCTGTACCGGGTGTATTGCGACCTGACCGGGCGCGGCAGCACCCAGGCTGTTGCGGCGGCGGACGTAAGCGGCGCGGTGGACAATGAACGCCTGGTGACAGTGGTGCTGGACACCAATACCAGGGACATTCCCTGGACGTTCGAGGCGGAAAGCCACAAGACCCGGGTGCGTCCGGGAGAACTGTCCGAGGTGATGTTTATGGTTGAAAACCGCTCGGGACGCACGGTAACCGGGCGCGCGATACCCAGCGTATCACCGGTGCAGGCAGGCATATACGTCAGCAAAATGGACTGTTTCTGTTTCCGCGAACAGGTGCTGGCGCCGGGGGAGAGCAAGGCAATGCCGGTGCGGTTCATTGTTGATGCCGATTTGCCGCAACGGTTTTCGTCGTTGACGCTGTCGTATACTTTTTTTGACGTGGGGGACAAGGTGTTGGCCGCTGCAGCAACGGCGCGCAAGACCAACCCCACCTGATAACGAACAACGCTGACATACCTGAGGAACACACATGTCCAACCAGCAAGACACTTATTTCATTCCCGAACCCAGCAAATGGCCGGTATTATTTTCCCTGGCCCTGTTTATCGCGTTTTGCGGCACGGCAGCCATGTTTAACCACTACCTCGCCAACGGTGAGATGGCGAGCTTCGGTTCGCACCTGTTGCTGCTGGGAGGTGTCGCCGTGTTTTACATGTTTTTCGTCTGGTTCCGGGATGTGATAGACGAAAGTCTGAGCGGCGCTTACAACAAGCAGGTGGACATCAGTTTCCGCTGGGGCATGGGCTGGTTCATCCTCTCCGAAGTGATGTTTTTCGCGGCATTCTTCGGCGCCCTGTTCTACGCCCGCATGTACTCCGTGCCCTGGCTCGGAGGCGAAGGCAGCGGCGCCGCCACCAATGAATTCCTCTGGCCGGAGTTTGAGAACACCTGGCCGCTGTTCATGACCCCGGATATGACGCTGGAGGGGATGGCCAGCAAATTTACCGAAATCAAGGATGTGATCCCGGCCTTCGGCATTCCTGCCATCAACACCGTCATCCTGCTGTCCAGCGGCGTGACCGTGACCTTTGCGCACTGGGCCTTGAAGAAAAACCAGCGCGCCAAGCTGTGTTGGTGGTTGTTCGCCACGGTCCTGCTGGGCTTCCTGTTCGTTTTCCTGCAGGCCGAGGAGTACATTCACGCTTACCGGGACCTGGGCCTGACCCTGAATTCCGGCATCTACGGCTCGACGTTTTTCATGCTCACCGGCTTCCATGGCTTCCACGTGACCATGGGCGCAACCATGTTGACGGTGATCCTGCTGCGCGCCATCAAGGGGCATTTCACCAAAGAGAACCACTTCGCGTTCGAGGCGGTGGCCTGGTACTGGCACTTCGTGGACGTAGTCTGGCTGGGCCTGTTTATCTTCGTGTACTGGCTGTAAGCGCCGGGGTCATAACAACCTGTTCATGGACGGGCTTTAACCGCAGCTTTACTCTGGCCCCGGGTGTTGCGCGGGGAGTTACGGCGACGTTGCGGGCGGGGTTGCCGGGTTCACGCCGTGCGGTTTGATCAGGCCGTTCGCGAAACCGATAAACAACAGGATGAACAGCGCGACGGACAAGACGATCCGCAACGTCAGTGACTTTACCGTGCGCTCGCTCTTGCCCTTGTCCCGGATGAGAAACACCATACCCGATGCCAGGGAGATCAGGATGACAAGCAATAATACGACGACGATGGCTTTGAATATTAACGGACCGCTCATGCTGGTTTACAGGTGGTTGTTCAACGCCAGTATAGCCTGTTTTGTCCCAGTACCGCATCTTTGTCCAAATTGATGCGTCTGCATTTCACTCCCACCCTGTTACCCAGCCTGGCTGCACTGGTAGTGTTTGTCTTGTTTCTCAGGCTGGGCTTCTGGCAATTGGACCGGGCCGACGAGAAGCTGGCGCTGGAGACGGCCTACCGGAACCATATCGAGGCCACGCCTGTTGACTTGGCACAAGCATTGCGGCAGCGCGCACAATCGGACCGCATGCACTGGCGCAGGTGCATACTGGACGGCGCCTACGACCCTGAGACTGTCTTGCTGCTGGATAACCAGGTTTACCTGGGCACGGTGGGCTACCAGGTGTTCTCCCGGTTTATGCTGGAGGACGGTGCAGCCGTGCTGGTTGATCGCGGCTGGGCGGCAGCTCCGGCAACCCGCAGCACCGCGCCGCAGGTGCTTACCCCGGCGGGACCGCTAAAGCTGAACGGTGTTGCCAAGCCGGTCCCGGTCGCCGGCATAAAGCTTGGGCAAGACGTTCCCGAACGACTGGCAGACAACCTGGTGCGGGTGCAACGCATCGACCTGGCACAAATCGCCGCACGCAACGGCTGGGAACTGCTCCCCTACGTGGTGCGCCTGGAACCCGGAGCAAGCGGCTTGCTGACCTGGAACGGAACCGAACCCGGCTTCAACCGAGAACGACACCTGGGCTACGCATTTCAATGGTTTGCCCTGGCAACCGCGTTGCTGGTCATTTACCTGGTTATGAATATAAAGACAGGCGGCAGAGAACCACTCCTGCGCAAGCAGGAGTCTTTATCAGAAGATTCCTGACCTGGTCCAGGCCAGTGATACCCGAAGCTATTGCCACACAAATAAAGACCTGGGGAACGGAACTCGGTTTTCAGCAGGTCGGCATCACCGGTATTGACCTGGCGGAGGATGAGCGGCGTCTGCTTGACTGGCTGGAGCAGGGCATGCACGGGGAGATGGCCTACATGGAACGCCACGGCAAGAAACGATCCCGGCCTGCAGAATTGCGGCCCGGCACCCTCCGGGTCATCTCCGCGCGCATGGATTACCTGCCGCCCCGCGCCAAACCTATCGCGTCCGTGCTGGCCGATGGCAAGCTGGCCTTCATATCCCGTTACGCACTGGGCCGGGACTACCACAAGGTGCTGCGCGCCCGCCTGAAAAAACTGGCGCAACGGATAGAAACAGCTACCGGCCCGTTCGGCTACCACGTCTTCACCGACTCCGCCCCGGTGCTGGAAAAAGCGCTGGCGCGCAACGCGGGACTGGGCTGGATCGGCAAACACAGCAACCTGCTGCACCCGCAGGCAGGCTCCTGGTTCTTCCTCGGCGAAATCTATACCGACCTGCCGCTGCCGACCGACCCGGTGTTTGCCGAAGACCATTGCGGTAGCTGTACCGCCTGTATTGATGTGTGCCCCACCCGCGCCATCGTCGGTCCGTACCGGGTCGATGCCCGGCGCTGCATCTCCTACCTGACCATTGAATACCGCGGCGCCATCCCGGAGGAGTTCCGCACAGCCATCGGCAACCGCATCTACGGTTGTGACGACTGCCAGGCGGTATGCCCCTGGAACCGCTTTGCGCAGTACTCCGGGGAACCGGATTACCAACCCCGCCACGGACTCGATGAAGTGAGCCTGGTCGAAAGCTTCCTCTGGAGCGAAAATACCTTCAATGAAAAGACGGCAGGCAGCGCCATAAGACGCATTGGTTACGAATGCTGGCTGAGAAACATTGCCGTCGCCCTCGGCAACGCCCCCACCTCAACAACAGTCGTCAACGCCCTGAACCAACGCCAGGACCACCCCTCCGCCCTGGTGCGAGAACACGTGCACTGGGCGCTGGGACGGCATGTGAAGTTGTAACAAACTGCCCAAAGATAATGTTAAGGAAGCTCTGATTTAAGAGGTTCCTTAAGCTGAAATTCTCGTTTCAGCCAGTTTGACATATTCAGGATCGACCTCATAGGCTACGTAATGCCTGCCGTCCTTCAAGGCTGTCAGGCAAACAGTGCCACTGCCTGCAAAAGGGTCGAGAATTACGTCATCCTTGAACGAATACAACTGGATCAGCCGGTGTGGCAACTCTTCCGGGAAAGGCGCCGGATGGCCGATTTTTTTAGCCGATACCGCCGGGAAATCCCAAACGCTCTTGGTCCATTCGAGAAATTCCTCTTTTTTGATCGTGTTCTCCCTGTCCCCCCGTTTCCTTGAAAATGAATCCTTGGAAAACACCAGGATATACTCGTGTACATCCCGTAGCACCGGGTTTGCAGCCGACTGCCAACTGCCCCAGGCGGTGGACGGACTGGCGCTGGAACCCTTGTTCCAGATGATCTCCCCACGCATCAGAAAACCGATGTTCTGCATTCCCTCGATGATATAGCTATGCAATGGGATATACGGCTTGCGTCCAAGATTGGCAACGTTGACACAGGCGCGGCCGCCGGGAACCAGCACCCGGTACGTCTCCTCCCAGACCTTGTTGAGCAGTTCCAGGTATTCATCCAGGCTCAAATCATCATCATATTCCTTGGAAACGTTATAAGGCGGCGAGGTGATCATCAGGTGCACACTGTTGTCCGGTAACTCGTCCATGGCTTCGCTTGATTTACAAAAAACTTTATTCAAATATTCCTGGGGAATAGTATTCTCAGCATTGTTTAGTTTTCCTCCGCTATCTAATCCTTCATATAGCCTGGCATTGTAAAATTTCGAGGAATCATGACTGCTTCTTCCGGGTGCACCAAACGCACTCGTTTCAGTTCCCCGTTTACGCTTAGCTTGGATCTCTGATTGGACTGTCATGCTACTCCCGAATTAAGAATAGGAAAACCTCAACGCCATTGCGAAAAATCAACCACGGAACACTCCATGCCGACAAATTCTTCAGTCATTACTTCGCTTGCTCTAAGTGTTCCAATTTTTGCAAGTATTCAGATTTGCATGCCCTTCTTGTTTAAATCCAATACTGCGGCCACTTCGGCGCGGATTTGATGTTCCAATTCGGAACCGGTGTTTGAAGGAGAGTGTTTTAAACCAGGATTGGCTTTTCTGTATTCCAGATGATCTCGCAAAATTGCCGTCAGAACGGTGTTATTCAGCCACCCTTGTTTTCGGGCATTTTGTAGTACGGCATTGGGGAGTTGCAGAGTTAATTGAATCATAGTCTGGCCACGAAATTGTTATTGATGAATGCTAACGTTTGGATTTCGTTGAAAATCGATATATTTTCATAACGCGCTATTCTCAGTACACCTCTGTCCCTCGTTACAACAGCATCAGCCTGCGCCGCGATGGCGGTTGCCAATAATTTATTATCGGACAAATCCAGCAGAGGAGAAAAGTTGATTCGTTCCGGTTCTACCAATCTGACTAATGTAAGGTATTGATCCATCAAACCATCAGGCGTATTTCCCGTGACGGCAAGTTGGTCACACCATTTATCTCGTTCCAATACGTCCTGTAACTCATACAGCATCAGCGTACTGGTGAAAAGTACGGCCTTGCCTGCTCTGGCCTGACGTAACAATTCATGGGGCGCCCCCTGCCACAGCAGGCCGGATAGTACGATATTTGTATCAAGAACCAGAGAGGGTGCTTTGCTCAGTATTCCTTTCATACTGTCCTTGTTTTTCCCGTCGCACCTCCTCAATGGAGGCGTTTATTTCATCCCACGTCATTGGTAACACTCTGGTATTTGCCCTATGACACTTTTCCGTCATTCTCATCAATTCATCACCCGCCATTCGACGCAGGTGTTCCCGAATTAATATCTGTAAGGCTTCAGGTTCCAATAAACCCTCTCGCTTCGCTTCCTCATACAAATCTTCAGGAATCTCAACGCTGAACTCTTCAGGTTCGAAATTAAATCTATCGGTCATTTCTGCTCCACAATACCAGAAGTTCTTCCTGTAAAGATTATAGCAAATGATCTTATCGGAAAAATACAAAAATCCCGGAGCGAAGCGTTAGACTGAAAAGGTTTCATTGCAGGTAGGACAATATGTGGTGTTAGCAAAACCCTCATGGAATGATATTGCTGGATACCTGTACAATAGTCTGGGATGCACTGGACCCTGATAAACTTACAAATGAAGCAAAGCAGGCAATCGAGCATTCTGAGAATGAATTACTCATCTGTGATATCTCCTTATGGGAGATTGCAATGCTTATCAGCAAAAAGCGGTTGATGGTGAACGGTTCAATGACTCCCTGAATTGGGATACGCTCAAGCTGAACTGTGATGACAGATCTGTAAACGATCTCATTCCATGAACGCGAAGATCCTGGCCTGGGCCTGGGAGGCGTCCTTAACCGGTAGTACGCCGATTACGGCAACGGCGCCTGCGGCAGGCAGGGCATCCAGGTTATTCATGTTTTCGACCTGGAACTTTCCGGCCTCCAGAATGATCTTGTGTACGGGAAAACTTAAATCGTTGCCCGGGTCCAGGCTTAAGGTATCGATACCGATGCCGGCAATGTCCCGTTCCAGCAGCAACTTTGCGGCAGCGACTGAGAACCCGGGGAAATGCAGCACGCCGGCTTCATCCTGGTTGACGTAGGCGTGCGGGTCGGCAAATTTCCTGTGCCAGCCGGTGTTCATGACGACGAGGCCGCCGGGTTCGATGGGGCCATGCTGCTGCTCCCAGGCCAGCACATCCTCGACGGACAACTGGTAGTCGTCATCCTGTGCCGCCTGTGCCCGGGTGTCGATGACCGCAACGGGGATGATCAAGTCGCTCACCCCCAGTTCGTGCACGGCGCGCTGCCCTTCGGCAAAATGCGCCGGCGCATCGATGTGGGTGCCTATGTTTTCCCAGAGCGAAAACCGGTGCATTCGATAGCCTTGGTCGTAATCCGCGAGGCGTTCCAGCTTGAACGGCGCAGTCCCCGGCCAGAACGGCATGTCCTGGTGCAGGGCATGAGTCAGGTCCACCGCCTGCCGGGCGTTAAAAGGGTGCGCCAACTCGTCCGCAACTATCCCGGCGCTCAGGCAAAAATACAGGAATAACGCTTTGAACTGAAAAGGTTTCATTCTCTGGCCCAATTATCGTTGAATAATATGTGGTTTCGGTTTCAGAACTTCCATACTATTATGGAACCTCTGACCAGGTCACAGGTTCCTTATTTTCATGAATCATACAGCTTTACGCGAGGCCGTCATAGCCGCGGCCCGGTCCCTGCATGAGCAGCAACTGGGTACGGGCACGGCTGGGAACGTCAGCGCCAGGATTGGGCAGGGTTACCTGATCACACCCACGGGTGTGGACTACGAGACGTTGACGCCCGCACATATTGTCAGCATGGACCTGCGCGGCAAGCGGGGGAAAGGCGACCTGAAGCCTTCGAGTGAATGGCGTTTCCACCAGGACATCTATGCCGCGCGGGCGGAGATCAATGCCATCGTCCATACCCATTCCCCGTATGCCACCGCGCTGGCCTGTACCCGCCAGGACCTGCCTGCGTTCCACTACATGGTGGCCGGCGCCGGCGGCGCTTCCATCCGTTGCGCCGAGTATGCGACATACGGCACCCAGGCCCTGTCCGACCACGCCCTGGCCGCCCTGTCCGGACGCCGCGCCTGCCTGCTGGCGAACCACGGGGTGATCGCGCTGGGTGAAGACGTGGCCGGCGCCTTCAACATGGCGCAACTGGTGGAAGAGCTGGCCAAGCAATACCTGCTCAGCCGCCAGGCCGGCACACCGGTACTGCTGAGCGCTGCTGAAATGGACGTCAACCTGGAGAAATTCAGGGATTATGGCAAACAGTGATTCATCCGCAGATAACGCAGATTATATTTTGACATGTTCAAAGTACCAGGTTCGCCAGAGCACGAAAACTGAAGTGTGATTCTTGACCTTTAACTACAAAAAACCTATCTGCGTTAATCTGCGCCATCTGCGGATGTGATGCAATGGAAATCTGGCAATACATCATCCTGTTACTGGTAGGCATCGTGGTCGGTTTTGTGAACGTGATGGCCGGGGGTGGGTCTTTGTTAAGCATTCCGGTTATGTTGTTCATGGGGGTGCCGGCGCCGGTGGCGAATGGGACCAACCGGATTGCGATACTGGCGCAGATGGCCACGGGGGTGGTCGCCTTCTTCAGGAAAGGTTATTCCGATTTCAAACTCAGCCTGACCCTGGCTCTGGCGGCGGTGCCCGGCGCGGTGGCCGGCGCGCTGATCGGAGCGCGCATGGAAGGGGTCTGGTTCAATCGCATCCTGGCGGTCATCATGCTGGCGGTGATGCTGGTCATGGCCACGGAAAAACGAACCCCCGAATACACCCCGGCGCCACCGCAGAAACCGCGCCTGGTGCTCGCGCACGTGCTGATGGCCATCCTGGGCATCTGGGGGGGATTCATACAGGTGGGGGCGGGTTTCCTGTTTATGCCGATCCTGTATAAAACCCTGGGCCTGGACCTGGTGCGGGTGAACATGCACAAAGCCTTCATCGTCACCGTGTACACCACGGCGGCCCTGATCGTATTTGCCTGGCAGGTGGAACTGTTCTGGGCGCTGGGACTGACCCTGGCCGTGGGCACTTCCATCGGCGCCTGGCTCAGCGCATACGTACAGATCGCCCATGGCGAGCGGCTGATCAAGCTGGTGCTGAACGCCGTGCTGGCGCTGTTCATCATCAAGCTGCTGTTCTTCTAAGCTACACCGCAATGCAGACCAAAGCGGATGGCAGGATAATACCGGCAACCGCAGTAACGGTCACCCTCTCCCCATTCTCCATCCATATCTCCAGCGTCACCGTGCCATCGTCTTGCTTGCCGGTGATCTTGCCCCGGCAAACCACAACGTCGCCGACGACGTTGAACGACTTCATCTGCAGGGAACCTATTTTTTTCAGCCGACCCCTGGCGCCCATCCACTCGCGCAGCATTCGTTCGAACAGGCCGATAATGAAAAACGTGTTCATGTAGGCATCCGCCGCGCCGGTGGATTGCGCCACCTCCTTGTTGTGGTGGATAAGCGAGAGGTCGCGATTGGAGCCGGCTTCCAGCACCAGGCGTTGCAGGGTGATGGGCATGGAGATGGCGGGAATCTCTGCGCCGACGACGACGTCAGCCAGAGTGATTTGCCTGGACCAGTCCGGTATCTCAGTCATCTTTGCTATCCGGCGCGACGAACCGGAAGATATCCAGCGTGACAATGGCGATTACCTCGTCATGCTGGTTGGTATAGGTATCTTCCTGGCGCAGAAACGCGCCGTCACCGACCCGCAGGGTCTTGCGCTTGAGGCTGACCAGCCGGCTGGTGCGGGTAATCCGGTCGCCCAGGTGCATGGGCGCAAAATACTCCACGTCGATGTTGGAGGCAAAGCTCAGGTTGCAGGGCGCGGGCACATCAAAAATCACCGGGATGGGAATCTGCCTGGGCTCGGCGCCGGGTTGCTCATGGGGGTCGCCGCGTTGCCAGTAGGCGGGGAGGCCGTAGGTAAAGATCATGGTGTCCGGCGCAACCACGCCCTTGTATCCCGCCGCCTGCGCGGCCGCGTCATCCAGGTGGATGGGACAGTCGAACTCCTTGGACTCCATCCAGCGCCGGATAGTGCCCTGTTCCACCGCGTCCGCGCCCTCGGCAACACCGATGACCTTGCCCAGGTGCGCTTCCGTCTCCTCCCAGGTTCCCCATTTGCCCCAGCCCGGCTTGCTCATGGTTTCTCCGGCAGCGATTAAAACGCCGCCACCCCGAGTAACCCGCGGGCGATGATCAATTTCTGCATTTCCGCAGTTCCTTCGGTGATCGGAAAGATGCGCGCCAGGCGGTACAGTTTCTCCACCCGGAACTCTGTCGTCAGGCCGTTGCCGCCGTGGATCTCCATGGCCTTGTTCACCACGCGCAAGGCCATGTCGGTGGCGAACAGTTTTGCCTTGGAACTGGCAAGCGCGCTGCCCTGCCCTTTTTCAACCTGGTCCAGCGCCCGGTAGCATAGCAGCCGGGCCGCGTCGATCTCGGTAGCCATCTCGGCGATCATGGCCTGTACCAACTGGTGTTCGGCGATAGCCTTGCCGTGCTGTCTCCGGTTGCGGGCGTAGTCAATGGAATCATCCAGGGCCGCCTGCGCCACGGCAACCGCCATCAACCCGACCAGCGGGCGCCCGGCCTCCAGCAGTCCCAGCATTTTCCCCAGGCCCTTACCCGGCGCGGTGAGCAGGTTGGCCGCCGGCACGCGCACGTCACTGAAGAATAATTGCGCTGTGGACTGGCTGTTCAGGATCATTTTGGGAATGTTGCGGCTGGTATAACCGTGTTCCCGGTCCACCAGTAACAAGGCCAGTCCCTCTTTTTCCCTGCCGTTTTCCACCTGTACGACACAGATGTTGAAATCCGAGTAGTGGCCGTTGGAAATCCACTGTTTCTCCCCGTTGACCACGACATGATCGCCGTCGCGCCGGGCGCGGGTCTTGATCTCGGCGATATTCGACCCCACGTCCGGTTCACTGATACCGATCGAGCCGAACTTTTCACAGGTGGCGATGGCTTGCAAGTACGGTTTGACCAAATCACCGGCAACGCCGGCGAGCAGTTTGCCGGATTCCATCTGCAACAGGGCGACCACCGCCAGGTCCGCCGAGGCGCGCGCCAGTTCCTCGAACAACAAGCCGTAGGTGAGCAGGTCAAGACCGAAACCGCCGTCTTCCTCCGCTGCGGGACCGTTGACGACGCCGAACGGCTGAAGCTGGCGGAGCAGCGACCGCATCTCTTCCTTGGGGACGAACCCATCCTGGTACGCTGCCATGGCCGGTTTGAGCCTGGATTCGGCAAAGCGCCGGAACGAATCCAGCGCCATTTGCTGTTCCTGTGTGGGTGAAAAGTCCATAACCGTCCAGTTTATGGTCTTTGCCGGTAAACGCAACCGGGATTGTCAGGTCCGTTGTTCCCACCGTGCGCTTCGGTGTTATCAGGTCAACACAGCAGGGTCCGTGTCGGAAAAGAAAATGAAATGAATGTCTGCCAGGTGTTCCGCAGCAACCTGCTGCAAGGTGATCTCCCCGCCATCCTGTCCGGACAGATCAATGATCAGGCTGCCCTCTTCCTGCCGGGTCACCAGGTCGTCCACGGAGGCGACGTCGGCAAAGGCCGTAAGGTCGATTTTATCCTCCGCCGCATGAAAATCGGTGATCAGGTCGTGCCCATCCCCGGGCGCAAACAGGAAGACGTCTGCGCCCGGACCGCCGGACAGCAGGTCGTCGCCATAGCCACCGTTAATCATGTCGTCGCCCTGCCCGCCGGATAACTCGTCATGGCCGCCGGGAAACACGCCAATGGCCGGCCGTAACCCGTTACCCGGCCCGCCCGGCAACAGCAGCGACCCTTCACCCGGTCCGCCGGGTAATGGCAGCAACCCTTCAACCAACAAGACGTTACCGTCAACGGCAACAAAATCCGCGTCCTCAGCAACGGGTTCGACTGCATCCACGAGCGCCACGAAAAAAGGAACATGATCGCCTATGAGCTGATCATCACCTGCTCCGCCTTCCAAAATATCATTTCCGGTGTCACCTACGAGCCAGTCATCATCGGCGCCGCCGTACAGTTCATCGTCACCGGCGCCGCCGTACAGTCCATCCGCGCCTTCCCCGCCGTCCAGCCTGTCGTCACCGGCCCCGCCGTCAAGGGAATCCATGCCTGTCCCGCCGAGCAGTTCATCATCACCGCCGTTGCCATACAGCCAATCATTACCGGGCCCGCCGTCAAGCCGGTCATGGCCTTCGGTCAACCCGTCAATGACCAGCATCAACGTAAGATTGCCCAACAGGTCGTCATTGCTTTGCGGCTGGTCCGTGCCGGCGCTGTCCGTCAGGTCGTAAGGAATAGCCGTTGTCAATAACAGGCTGGCGGTATGCAGAAACGAGTTGTCCCCGAACAGCAGGTCATCGTCTTCACCGCCGAGCAACTCGTCGTCACCGGCGCCGCCTTCCAGCCAGTCACTGCCGGCCCCGCCTGCCAGCATGTCGTTGCCCGCCGCGAGTGCGGTGGAGAGGTAGGCTAATACGTCTGCACGCGACAGCGTGGGCAAGTCCGCCGCCGAACCGGCGCCGTCGTCCATGTCTGTATGACCCCCGGGAAGCAGGATCTCGCCCAGACCAGGGCCGTCGCCAGCTCCCATACCGAGCACGCCTGCAGCAAGGAGCGGCGGTGCATCATCGCCAAACAACAGGTCACCGCCGGCCCCGCCCTCCAGCAGGTCGTCACCGGCGTTTCCTGCGAGGTAATCCTCCCCGTCCGCGCCGAGCAGGCTGTCTGCGCCGCCACCCCCCCCGATAAGGTCATTACCTGTATCGCCCAGCAGGACGTCATTGTCCGCGCCACCCTCCAGTTCCAGGTAGGGCATGCTGTCCGCCGGCGCGCCGGCATCCTCCGGGTCAATGATGGTCAGTGTGTAGTTGCCGGAGTGGTCCTGCGTTGGGTTGCCGCTGAACGCACCGGCGCCCAGGTAATAAACACCACTGACTTCCGGGGAAAAACTCAGCTCGGAGTTCAGCTCACCCGCGGCAAAGTCCGTGTCATCATTAACAGCCAGCAGTTCCCCATCCGCAGCGTAAATCCTCAGGATGGTATCCGCATCAGCGTTACTGCCGGCGCCGGCCAGATTGATGTCATAGGTTTTTCCCGCCGCCAGTTCAACCTTCACCCAGTCCCGGTCCACGTTACTGGAAAAAACACCCCTTAAGCCCGTACCGACGGACAGCTTGTAGGGAGTCTCAGCACTTGCCGGCGCGTCCACGAACGCACTTTCTTGAATAAATTTCATCAACATTTTACCTCGTCAATAATTCTGCCAATTTCGCGGAAAACCAAACACATTCCACACCTGATACGGAACCACATTACAGTTTTCCACGTTCTTGGACAAATCCGGGACAGGATTGTTCAGTTTCTCTTAAGGGCGACCCCAAAAATAACGAACTGATCGTGACCACACTTTGCATCACACCCGGTTTCGGGTTCGATGTTAACAAAGGCCCCGAAGCTCGCTGACTTGCCGGAAGACTGACCCGGTCAGATTATTACACCGCCGGGCCGGGGATGACGGGGCTGCCGTCGCCGAAGCGGGAGAAGCGGAAGCGGGTGAGATCGTAACCCGGTGGTTTGCCCTGTACCAGGCGCGCCATTACCCGGGCGGCGCCGGGGCCTATGCCGAAGCCGTGGCCACTGAAGCCGGTGGCCAGGTAGAAGCCGGGATAGTCGGGGAGCTGGTCCAGTACCGGGACGAAATCAGGTGTTGCCTCGATCATCCCCGCCCAGGACTCCTCAATTGCCACCCCGGCCAGGGCCGGCAGGTGTTTGTTCATGCGTCTGCGCAGTTCATTCACCGCCCAGGGAGAAGGCGCCGGGTTGAGCACGCGGGTGCGCTCAAACGGCGTGATCTCATCCGCCTGCCAGCGGCGTTGCGGGAACAGCCGGGCCAACAGGTCCTGGCCCGGGCGCAGGCGCAGCGCGTGGCGGATCTGGTTGAAGGCGGGGCGGAACCTGAACAGGTACCTGAAGCTGTCCGCTCCCGGAAAATGTTCCAGGTGGTCGCTCAGCGCCAGGGTATAGCCGCCGTCCTGGCGCCGCCTGAAGGCAAACTGGTGCGACCCGGCGCAGCCGGGAAAGACTTCCGGTGCGATCCCGGTGCGCGCCAC
Organism: Gammaproteobacteria bacterium; assembly: GCA_965116585.1. Taxonomy (GTDB): domain Bacteria; phylum Pseudomonadota; class Gammaproteobacteria; order Eutrophobiales; family Eutrophobiaceae; genus JAAXHV01. Next base: position 1,934,102 of record OZ220714.1, read on the forward strand.
CGTGTTGCGCACCACGAGTTGCGGCAATGAGATTCCCAGGTTGCGCAGGAAAGTCGTGGACCAGGCGCCGGCCGCGCAGACGACGGCCGCGGCGCGCACCCGTCCCCGTTCCGTGATCACGCCACAGGTCCTGCCGGCTTCCACGTCGATGCTGCGCACGGCGCACTGTTCGGTAATGCGGCAACCCGCGGCCTGGGCAACCCGGGCAATAGCGGGAACAGCCTGGAACGGCTCGGCCCGGCCGTCGCTGGCGGTGTAGATAGCGCCGCACCACTTGTCGGCAGCGCCGGGAAGCAATTTCTGCACTTCTTGCCGGCTTACCGCGCGCGTGTCAAGACCGTATTGCTTCCCAATGGACAACCACTGTTCAAATTCCGCCTGTTCTGCCTCGTTGTCTGCCAAGTACATGGCGCCGCCGCGCTGGAAGCCGACCTGGTTATCCGTTTCCTCTGCCAGGCTTTCCCAGAGGTTGATGGCATCCATCATGATGGGCAGTTCCGCCTCATCCCGCCCCATTTGCCTGACCCAGCCCCAGTTACGGCTGGATTGCTCACCGGCCACCCGCCCTTTTTCACAGACCAGCACCGAGACACCGTCCCTTGCCAGGAACAACGCGGTACAAATCCCGGCAATACCCCCGCCGATGATGACTACGTCCACAGCGTCGGGTAGTTTATCCTGGAACGTGATGGGAGATTGTTCACTCAATACAGGCATACTGGTCTCCGGGGACAGTGTCCCAGCGTGTTGTCAGCAAGGGTCCATCCAGTGACCTGATGTTAACGCCGGCGCACACAATCAGGCGTTATCCCTGCGATACTGGTAATACCCATAAGCGCCATGTCGCGTTCCAGTTCCGTGCGGAAGATCTCCAGCGCGCGGGTGACGCCTGCTTCGCCCCCGGCAGCCAGGCCGTACAGGTAGGGACGTCCGACCAGGCAGGCGCGGGCGCCCAGGGCCAGCGCCTTGATGATGTCGGTGCCGCGCCGGAACCCGCTGTCAATGTATACTTCCAGCTTGTCACCGACTGCATCGACGACCTCCTGCAGGACTTCCACGGGTGAGGGCGCGTGGTCCAGTTGCCGTCCGCCGTGACTGGACAGCGATATTCCCTGCGCGCCGATGTCCGCGGCCAGCTTCGCATCTTCCACGTGGGTAATGCCTTTGACCACAAACGGCCCGCCCCAGTCCTGCGCCAGTTTGGCGGCGTCTTCCCAGGTAAATGTCTGGTCCAACTGGCTGCCGAACCACTGTACGATGGAAGCCATATCGTCATGGCGCTCCAGCGCGCCGGCAAAATTGGGAAAATCGTAAGCCGGTGAGGTCAGGTATTCCCACAACCAGCCCGGCCGCGCCGCCAGTTGTCGCAATACCTTCGGGGAGGGCTTGGGCGGCAGGGTAAACTGGTTGCGGTAATCCCGTTCGCGGTTACCGGCAACCGCGCAGTCCGCGGTCAGCACCATGGCCTGGTAACCCAGTTCACGACACTGCGCCGTTAACTCGCGGGTGAATCCACGGTCTTTCAGTACATACATCTGGCACCATTTCGGGCCATCCGTCGCTGCCGCCACCTGGTCGAAAGAGACCATGGCGGTTGACGCCAGTACCTGCACGACATTCGCCCGGGCCGCCGCCCGGGCCACGGCCAGTTCACCCTCTGCATGATACAGCCGGTTCGCACCGGTTGAGGTCAGGATCAGCGGCAGCCCGACCTGCTCACCCAGGACGGTTGTTGAGGTATCCATTCCGGAGATGTCCACCAGGACTCTTTGCAGCAGGTACAGTTCGGAAAACACACCGCGGTTGCGGGACAGGGTAAACTCATCATCGGCGCCGCCTTCCAGGTAGTCATAAACAAACCTGGGCAGGCGCTTCCGCGCCACTGCGCGCAGGTCTTCGATGTTATGGCAGTTGTGCAGTCGGGACTGTCGGGGTATTGTCGGCATGCTGGTTCCATACCTGTGATTAGTTTTCAGACATTATCGTTTGTGACGTGGCTGGATTTCAATCTTTATGTCAATTCGGAGACAGAATTGATTCTGTCTCCGGGCTGAGTTGGCACCGTTTTTTTGAACCCGACAGTTGCATGGTGGCATAATAACCTCACGTAAGGACGTTATCACAACGAGGCGCACAATGAGCAAAGAATCGATCAACCCTGACAAACGCATTCTGGAACTTGGCCTGGTGTTGCCCGCGCCGTTGGCGATACCGCCGGGCGTTGAGGCGCCGCTGGCTTTTATCAAGGTGGTCGGCAAACGGGTCCTGGTTTCCGGTCACGGTCCGCAGGAGGCCGACGGCAGCATTGCCCGGCCCCTGGGCAAAGTTGGCGCCGACCTCACTGCTGAGCAGGGCGCCGAAGCCGCGCGCAAGACTGCCCTGGCCATGCTGGGCACGATGCAACGGGAACTGGGCGAACTGGACAAAGTGAAAAGCTGGGTGAAGGTGTTGGGCATGGTCAACTCGGCGCCGGGGTTTACCAACCAGATGCTGGTGATCAACGGTTTTTCCAATACCATACTGGAAATTTTCGGCAGGGAACGCGGCCTGTCCACCCGCTCGGCAGTGGGCATGGCGGAACTGCCGTTCGGCATCCCGGTAGAGGTTGAGGCGGAACTGGAGTTATATTGATCCGACTCTTCTTCAAGCAGCAATACCAATAAGGATTCACCCACTGCGGCTGACTATTTTTGCCAGTGAACGCACTATGGTTTGTCGCCGCAACAGTGCCCGTTTCCGTTGTTTGGCCCGTACTGACTGCATATCCCTGTGGCAACACTCTGCTATTGTGAATTCACACGAACTTAACCATACTTGGTTTTAAGTGCGTTCAAATACCCGGAACGTTGTTCCCAGCGAGGTCTTTTCTGAATAATCAAGCCCGCTATATGAACCTGGCCAGTGCCTGGCTTGGCCTGATGCTGAGTATTATGGTCGTGATCGGTAGCACCTTCAGCGTCTTCTTTGAGAACATACTGCAGGAGATGGACTGGAGTCGCGGCCAGATATCCCGTGCTTTTTCCATCTTCCTGCTTTTTACGGTGATAGGCCTGCCCATCATCGGTTGGTTGGTGGACCGGGTGGGCAGCCGGCGTGTCATCATTCCCTGTGTGGTTGTTTTCGCGCTGACACTGCTCAGCTTTTATTTTATCGATGATAATCTGTATCAGTTTTATGGGGTTTTTATCGTTATCGGACTGGTTGCCGGCGGCACCTCCACCTTGCCCTACTTCAAAGTGATCACCCGTTCTTTTACGCGCCATCGCGGCCTGGCTCTGGGCATCGCCAATTCCGGGACCGGTGTGGGCCAGTTCGTGTTTCCCTATCTCGCCTTTATGCTGATTGTGACGTTTGGCTGGCGGGAGGCCTATGGCCTGATTGGTATAACCGTGTTGTGTATCACCCTGCCGCTGGTTTACCTGGGTTTGAATGAAACCTGTCAGGACTCGGACGTTGCCGGGAATGCGCCTGTCTCCTCCACTGAGGATGAGGGTTTGGAATTATCCCAGGCCCTGACATCGAAAAATTTCTGGTTAATCGGCAGCGCCTTTTTCCTGGGGTCTACCACCTTGCTGGGTTATTTAATTCACATGGCGCCACTGCTGACGGACCGCGGCCTTTCCGCACAGACTGCCGCAATTGCCGCCTCAGCCTTTGGTTTTGCCCAGCTCCTGGGCCGGTTACTGGCCGGCGCGCTGCTCGATCGGTTTTTTGCACCCTGGGTGATTGCCTGTTTGTGGGGCGTCAGCATTGCGGTTTTCCTGCTGTTATGGTCGGGAGTCAACGGCGTTACTCTGGTGATATGTACCGCCCTGCTCGGTTTCGCCTGGGGTGGTGAAGGTGACGTGCTGGCCTACATGGTCGGGCGTTATTTTGGTACCCTTCATTTTGGCAGTATCTACAGTGTGTTGTTAACCATGCACATGCTGGGTGGTGTTGCCGGGCCTTGGTTAATGGGCTCTGGTTTTGATGCTTTGGGTTCTTACACACAAATATTGGGTGGCATGGCCGTTCTTATGGGTATCGCCACAGTCCTTATTCTACTGATGAGTCGTTACCCTGGACAGAAAGACGACGAATACTCTGCTTAACCCTGATTGACGCATACAACGGGAGGATTTAACTGATGTCTGAGATCAGCATGACAGAATTATTGAAAGACACACCAAGTAATTGGGGAAAATGGGGAGACAAGGACGAAGCCGGCGCAGTCCATTACCTGGACCGAACACAGGTGTTACGATCTGTTTGCTCAGTTCGTAAAGGTCGAACCTTCACGCTGGGGATCAATGTCTGTACGGAAAGAGGTGATCCGGTTGCTCCCGGACGCATTCAACCACAGCGCTATATGTTGCGTGACAAAGGCCATTATGAAGCCGGAAAGATAAAACGCATCAAGTGTTGTGGCGGCGGTGAATCCAGCGAAGACATCATGTCACTTCCTTTGCATGGCACAACACACTTTGATGCCCTCGGACATGTCTGGTACGACGATAAACTCTACAACGGGTTTGACGCCAACAGTACCAAAGGCGGTTTGCAGCATTGCAGTATCAGACCTGTTGCGGAGCATGGCGTGGTAGGCCGAGCGATTGTAGCCGACCTGGCGCGTTTTAAACAATTACCCCACCTGGAAGCCGGTTATCACATTACATTCGATGAGTTGCACGCTTGTCTTGAGCAGCAGGGCTGTCAAATCGAAAAACGTGACATTCTGCTTGTTCGAACAGGTTGGCTGAATGTTTTTTTTGCTGGCCGTACCGATGAGTTTTTCGGTGACGACGTGGAAAAACCTGAACGCAGTTTCAACCTTGTTGAACCGGGTCTCACCTATGAAGAAGAACTGGTACAGTGGTTTTATGAGATGGAAATACCGGCCCTGTGCACCGATACCCTGGGCAATGAACAGACTTTTTCTTCCACCACAGGCACCCACTTCCCGCTGCACCGGGCATTGATACGCGACCAGGGGATGCTGTTTGGTGAAATAATGAACCTGGAGGAACTGGCCGAAGACTGTGCGTCCGACCACCGTTATGACTGTATGTTTATCGCCTCACCGCTGAAAATCGTCGGCGGCACCGGTTCGCCGGCCAACCCCATCGCCATAAAATAAGGCCCGGCAAGAGCACACCTGATGAGCGCGGCAGCAGGCCAAATCCGCCTGGCGATTGATATCGGCGGCACCTTTACCGACGTAGTACTGGACGGTCCTGCAGGGCTTATCAGCACAAAGCAACTCACTACACATGAAGACCCTGCCGCTGCCGTTCTTGCTGCCGCAAACCAGTTGCTGGCACAATCTGGAATCGATCCCGGCGCCGTGGATTGCGTAATCCACGGGACTACCTTGGGCGCCAATATCATTATCGAAAGAAGCGGGGCACACACCGCCTTGCTCGTCACTGAAGGCCACCGGGACACCCTGGAAACAGCTTACGAGAACCGCTTTGATCAATACGATTTGGCCATACGGAAAGCTCCTGCGCTGGTCCCCAGGCGCTATCGCTGGCCGGTCAGGGAACGCATAGACGCCAAAGGCAATATCCTGGTGCCTCTCGATGAGGCCGGCGTTGAACGGTTGATTGGTAAAATCCAGGATGCCCATATCGAAAGTGTCGCTATCGGTTTCTTGCATTCCTATGCTAACCCGGCCCATGAGCAACGCGTGGCGGAGCTGCTGCGCCATGCATTGCCTAACCTGTTTATCAGTCTTTCTGCGGAAATCAGTCCGCAGATTCGAGAGTACGACCGCCTGTCCACCGCAACCGCCAATGCTTACCTGCAGCCGTTAATGGCCGGTTACCTGGGCGCACTTGAAACAGGTCTGAAAAACCATGGTTTCAACTGCCCACTGCTGTTGCTCATGTCAAGCGGCGGTTTGACAACCGTGGATGTGGCCGCACGCTTGCCGGTACGCCTGGTGGAATCAGGCCCCGCAGGCGGCGCCATTCTGGCTGTCGACATTGCCCGCAAGACGCGCATTGATCGGGTTGTATCGTTCGATATGGGCGGTACTACCGCCAAACTCTGTCTTATCGATAAAGCCCAGCCACGGCAGTCCGGCACATTTGAAGTGGACCGGCTGTATCGCTTTATCCGGGGCAGTGGTTTGCCGCTGCGCATACCGGCAATTGAAATGGTGGAAATCGGCGCCGGTGGCGGCTCTATAGCAGGAATTGATGAATTACAACGATTGCGAGTCGGACCGCAAAGCGCTGGTTCTGAGCCAGGGCCCGCCTGTTATGGGCGCGGTGGTAAAGAAGCTACCGTCACTGATGCTGATTTACTCCTTGGCCATATCAGCACAACAGACTTCGCCGCAGGACAGATAACAATATCACAGGATGCCGCGCGCAAGGCCGTAGAAACCCAACTCGCCACAGCGCTTGATCTGGACGCAACCGAGGCCGCCGCCGGCGTGAACGAGGTAGTCAATGAAGCCATGGCGAATGCGGCACGGGTACATGCGATAGAGTCCGGCCGCGATATAGCTCAATACACTCTGGTTGCCTTCGGCGGCGCGGCTCCTTTGCATGCAGGCGCGGTCGCGCACAAGCTTGGGATAAGGCGGATCATCGTTCCGCACCAGGCTGGGGTCGGTTCTGCCATAGGTTTTCTACTTGCCCCCGTCAGTTTTGAACACACTCAAAGCTGGGTAATGCCACTGCACAGAATGAATGCCCGGGAATTCCGGGAGAAGATTGAAATCATGACGGATCATGCCGGTGCATTGGTGTGCATGGCAAAACCCGGGGTGGAGTTAGAGCGAGCCGTCAAAGCCACCATGCGCTATCTCGGACAAGGCCATGAAGTGGATACGGTCCTGGACGGCTTGTCAGCGATTGATGCGGAGACCCTGCGTAATGCTTTTGAAGAACAGTACACATTACAGTATGGACGTCTCATTCCCGGTGTCGATATTGAACTGGTCACACTGGTAGTGAGAGTCAGTGAAGTCATGCCCACCGATGTGCAGCAGGGAAGCGAGTTTAAGACTATTCCGATCGAAGGCAGCGATACACAGTGTATCAGCGTTGACAAGGGCCGGCGCACACTTGAAGTAGCCAGTTATCATCGCAACGAGTTACAGCCCGGACATTCTATTAAAGGTCCTGCTGTCATACGGGAAGAACAAACAACAACCTTGGTGCCGGAGACCATGCAGGCCAGGATTGATGCCCAACTGAATATCATCATGGAAGCAAACTGATGTCATGAGCATACCGAATAAATCATTGCACGTTATCGATATTCAGATCATGTGGGATCGGCTCCTGGCCATCGTTGAAGAGCAGGCACAGACCATTATCCGCACCGCTTTCAGCAGCGCTGTGCGGGAAGCAGGAGACCTGTCCGCGGGCATATTCGATACCTCGGGCCGAATGCTGGCGCAGGCAGTCACCGGCACGCCGGGACACGTTAACGCCATGGCACAATCCGTACAGCATTTTATCGAACGTTTCCCCCTTGACAGCATGTGCGATGGCGACGTATACATTACCAATGACCCCTGGCTCGCCACGGGTCACTTGCATGATTTCACCGTTGTGACACCCTGTTTTTTCAAGGGCAATCCGGTCGCGCTCTGCGCCGCCACCTGTCACGTGGTGGACGTTGGCGGACGGGGTTTCGGCGCTGATGCAAGGGAAATATTTGAGGAAGGAATCTGCGTCCCCATTACCCGCCTGGTCCATGCCGGTGAACTGAACGACACGCTCATGGCCATTATTCGGGCTAATGTCCGGGAACCACTACTGGTGGAAGGCGACCTGCATTCACTGGTTGCCTGTAATCAACGCGGGGCACAACGACTCTGTGAAATGTTGCGCGAGTTTCAACTCGAATCATTATCGGTACTGGCAGACCGGATTATTTCACGATCCCGAAAAGCGATGCAGGATGCCATCGCGGCGCTCCCCCCAGGCGAGTTCTCCCACCAAATTCAGATAGACGGTTACGAACAACCATTGACACTTGCCGCCAGCATGCACATACATGGTGATCATATCAGCGTAGATCTCAGCGGCAGTTCCCCCGCCTCGAGCTACGGCATCAACGTGCCACTCCCCTATACCACCGCCTATGTGTGTTACGGAATACGCTGTCTGGTCGGCGCCGGGATTCCCAATAATTCCGGATCACTTGAAACAATCAAGGTAAGCGCCCCCGCGGGATGTTTGCTGAATGCAGTCAGACCGGCGCCGGTATCTGCCCGTGGCAGCATTGGCCATCTCCTGCCGGATCTTCTGTTTGGCTGCCTGCACCAGGTCATTCCTGACAAGGTTCCCGCAGAAAGCGCGTCCTGTATATGGGGACCGATGCTGTATGGCGGCACAGACTCGTCATCTTTCAGTCTTGTCAATGCGCACGCCGGTGGCATGGGCGCGGGCCTGGGCCTCGATGGTTTGTCCGCCACCGGCTTTCCCTCGGGTGTGCGTTGTACACCGGTTGAAGTGACCGAAGCAGTATCGCCCATTATTATCTGGCGCAAGGAGTTACTGGCCGATTCAGGTGGCGCCGGGAAATACCGCGGCGGTCATGGACAAGTAATGGAATACGGTCATGTCAATGATGAAGCCTTTACACTGTCCGCCATGTTTGAGCGCGTGCAAAACCCCGCTGAGGGGCGCCTTCATGGTCATGCAGGCAAGGCAGGAAAACTCTATACCAGCAGCGGGACAACCCTCAGAGCGAAGGGACAACAGTCAATACCGGCAGGCGAGCGTTTAATTTTGGAAATGCCTGGAGGAGGAGGCGTAGGCAACCCGCTTGAGCGCGACAGCAAAGCAGTGCTGGATGAAATTGCCGATGAATTAATCAGCCCCGAGTCGGCCAGGTCCGTTTATGGTTTGATCCCTGACAATTGACGTCGACAAAATATACCGATCAAAGCGAAACAGGCCAGCCTAGCTGTTGCCTGAAATATTCTACGCTCTCAAGCAGCTTCCGATTGCGCGGCAGGATTACGCCAACAGGACATCAGTGATCGCAGTTTATCCATGATCCTGGCCGCACTCTCGGTCTTGATGTAGCCGTAGCCGCGAATTTGTTCCGGCAGGCCGGCGATCTGCAAGGCGGCACGATTGTCAGCGGTATCTGCGGCGAGTTCCGTTACCGCCTCGAGATTATGCGCCGCGCGCCGCCCCCAGCGGAAGGCTTCCTGGTTCCAGGCTACCGCCACGTCGTTGAGTTCAATGGCCTGCATGATGGCCTGTTCGGACAGGGGTATCAGCCCTTTCTGCCAGCCATACCCCACCAGGAACAGGTTGCCGGTGACGTAGATGCGTCCTGTGTCCAGTGCGTATTTGTCGTTTATGCTGACAGCGTTCATCTATTGATACCGGCTTGGGTCGGGCCTGACCGGCGCATTATTTTGCCGGCTGGAAGAACGGCAGGGTAAATTCATCCGTGGCCTTGACGTAAACCACTTCCAGTTCCATGCCGATTGCCACGTCCTCCGGGGCGCAGTTGATAATGTTGGTGGTCATGCGGATCCCTTCCGGCAGGTCCACCCATGCCAGAATGATGGGCAAGTCGTCGGCAAACTTCTCCTCTACGCCTTCGTAGGTGATGGAATAAGAATACAGGGTTGCCTTGCCGCTGCTTTCCTTCCAGTCCAGGTTGGCGGACCAGCATTCCGGACATTCCCGACGCGGGTAGAAGATCAGGGCGTCACAATCGCAACAATGCTGCACCAGCAGTTTGTGGGCGCGGGTACCGTCCCAGAATGGCTTGGAAAACGGCTGGATTTCCGGCAGGGGCCGTTGTCTTTCACTCATCGCGGTTCCCTCCCGAATACTGTCGTACAGGCGTTCATGACCGAGCCACCTGATGTAGTCAGAATGGCGTGCGCACAATCCGGGACCTGGCGATCACCCGCTTCGCCGAACAACTGTCTGGCAGTATCGATATAGAATGCCATGCTCACACCCGAGCCTACGTGGCCGCGGCCGGTAGCATCTCCCATGGTGGTGCAGGGCAGGTCGCCGCCCGGACTGCAGCGCCCCTCCGCCCACAGTTTCGCCCCCTCACCGATATCGCAGACACCGTACGCTTCCAGAGCGGAACACTGGGTGTATGGATAAGCGCCGTAGACCTGGCGCAGGTCCATGTCTTCAATGGACAGACCTGCCTGTTCCAGGGCATCGCTGCTCGTTTCTCCGTAGGCCCGGCGATGAAACACGTCCTTGCGCAGCACCGGCGTCGCGCTCATGAAACGCGTTCCATGACCCAGCTTGTAGGCGGCCTTACCGCCAAGTTGTTTCGCAATGTCATGAGAAGTCAATACCAGCGCCCCGCCGCCGTCCGCCAGCAGGTTGCACTCCCGGGCATGCAGGGGCGTGCTGATCAGGCGGGAATTGAGTACCTCTTCGAGGGTCACCGGTTTTTCATAAAAGATGGAATTGGGGTCCAGCGCCGCCCAGGCCCTGAGTCCAACCGTCACTGCCGCCATGTCCTCCGCCGTCGCTCCGGTTTCGTACATGTAGCGCTGGGTGATCAAGCCCATGGACCCGTTGAACGACACCCCCCAGGGGTATTCCCACTCCTTGTCCAGCGGCGCCGTGGCAAAGAAATTGATCAGGTCCTCAGCCGGTATGTCCGACTGCACCGTGGTGTGCGGAATGAGGACAAAATCGGCCTGACCGGAGTCGATCAACTGTTCGGCGATGCGGATACAGTTGGTAGTTGACGTGCCGCCGGCATTGGTGACGCAGATATCACGGCAGCCGTGCAAACCCAACACTTCCGGGATTCTGCCCAGCGCCATTTCCAGGGCGATCTGGGGTTGTGCCATGGGGTTGGGAGAGATCACCGCATTGATGTCGTTCTTGTCGATGCCCGCGTCGCGCACCGCGCCGATACAGACATCGAGCAGGATATCCCAGCGTGTGCGTTCCGGCATGCGCCGGGTCGGGACCTCGCTGACGCCGATGATGGCAATACCTCGCTTATTCACTCATTCCTCCACAAGATAATCGAAGATGAACCTGGGCAGACGTTTTCTTGCCGCCTCGCGTAAATCGTCAATGTTATGACAGTGGTTCAGACGCGAGCGTCGGGGTAAGACCGGCATGTTGTCTCCGTAAATGTGTATCCGTCTGTTAAGGGCGCCTCTAAAAATTAGAGGCGCCCGTGCAGCATAGGGACATGCTGCCATTTTCAATCACCCAAGTGATTGAAAATGAAGGAAACGGAAAATCGACATTTTTCGTTTCCGTCTCTATAAATGCCATGGATGGCATTTATAGAGGTTCTTTTAATATTATCCGAGTTGTAGTATATAAATACCAATCTTTCCCGGCAGGCGGCTTATCCATCCCTGCACGGGTGTATATCTCCGAATACTGGTATGCCGATTTTGATAAGCCGGTCTGCCGTCCGACCAGCATAATGTCATTGTTAAAACCCATCATCGTGGAGGGATAGATTGTGACTGAAGACTTGAATTCAACCAATCCTGATGAACGTATCAAGGAACTCGGCCTGGTATTGCCGGCGCCATTGGCGATACCACCGGGAATGGATGCGCCTCTCGCTTTTATCAAAGTGACCGGCAAGCGGGTGCTGGTCTCCGGCCACGGTCCCCAGGAGGCCGACGGCAGTATCGCCCGGCCGTTGGGCAAGGTCGGCGCCGACCTGAGCGTGGAGCAGGGCGCGGCAGCCGCCCGCAAAACCGCCCTGTCCATGCTAGGCACGATTCAACGGGAACTGGGCGAACTGGACAGGATAAAAAGCTGGGTCAAGGTGCTCGGCATGGTTAACTCGGCACCGGATTTCACGAACCAGATGTTGGTGATAAACGGTTTCTCCAATACCATACTGGAAATTTTCGGCAGGGAACGCGGCCTGTCCACCCGCTCGGCGGTCGGCATGGCGCAATTGCCGTTCGGGATACCGGTAGAAGTAGAAGCCGAACTGGAACTGTATTAAACGGGACGTCAACCCATGGCGCTGGCCGCAGTCAAACTGGATGATAAATATACCCTGGACGAGGGCCGGGTCTATCTTACCGGTACCCAGGCCATTGTCCGGCTGTTGCTGGTACAACGGCGCAGGGATCAGGCTGCCGGCCTGAATACCGCGGGCTTCATTTCCGGTTATCGCGGCTCCCCCATGACGGCCATCGACCAGCAACTGTGGCGCGCCGAAAAGCATTTACAGGATCATCACGTCAAGTTCTGGCCCGGCCTGAATGAAGACCTGGCAGCCACTGCCCTATGGGGTACGCAACAGGTGCATTATTTCAACGACGCCAACTACGACGGCATCTATGGCATGTGGTACGGCAAGGGGCCCGGCGTGGACCGCAGCCTGGACGCCATTCGGCAGGGCCACTGGCATGGCTCGGCCGAACATGGTGGTGTGCTGATCCTGTCCGGCGATGATCCGAACATGACGTCCACCATCTCCGCCTGGCACTCTGAACTGTTGTTCGAAGACCTGCTGATGCCGGTCCTGTACCCGGCGGACATTCAGGAAGTGTTCGATATGGGATTGCTGGGCATCGCCATGTCCCGGTTCAGCGGCAACTGGATTGGCTACAAACTGCTGCCTGAGACGATAGAGACTGCGGCGTCCATCCGGGCGGATCATCAACATATAAAAATTTTAACCCCAGAATTTGAATTCCCGGCCGGCGGCGTCAATTCCCGGCAAGGGGATATGTTTTCCCAGCAGGAGTCGCGCCTGCGCCATTACCGCCTGCCCGCCGCGCTTGCCTTCGCCCGCGCCAACCACATTAATTTCATATCGCACCCGTCCGCCAGGCCCCGGTTCGGGATTGCGGCCATGGGCAAAACCTGGCGCGATGTGCAACAGGCCTTGCTGGACCTGGGCATAGACGAAGGCGTAGCCGCAGCGATCGGCATCACGGTCCTCAAGGTGGGTATGCCTTTCCCGGTCGACGAGCAGACCTACCGTGAATTTGCCCGGGGACTGGAAGAAGTATTCGTCATCGAAGATAAACGGGAACAGGTAGAACACGGGATGCGCAAGGCCTGTTATCTGCTGCCGGAATCCGAACGGCCGCGCATCGTCGGCCGTCACGACGAACACGATCAGTTGCTTGTCGATCCGTCGGGGACACTGGATGCAGACCGGATCGCCCGGTTAATCGCTGCCAGGATCAGCTACTTCCATGACAATGACAGGCTGCAGGCGCGCCTTAAATTCCTGAAAAACCAGCAGGAACAGGCCTTGTCAAGACCGGCTCCGGAAATTTCCCGGTTGCCTTATTTTTGCTCCGGCTGTCCCCACAACACGTCTACAAAAGTCCCTGAAGGGAGTCGTGCGACCGCCGGCGTAGGATGTCACTTCATGGCAACCTGGATGGAACGGGACGTCTATAACTGGACCCAGATGGGGGGCGAGGGCGCGCCTTGGATCGGGCAGGCGCCGTTCGTGAAAACCCGGCACATCTTTGCCCAGATCGGGGACGGCACCTATTACCATTCCGGGACCCTTGCCATCCGCGCGGCCGTAGCGTCCGGCGTGAACATGACCTATAAAATTCTCTACAACGATGCCGTCGCCATGACCGGCGGCCAGCCCGTGGACGGTCCGCTGTCAGTCCGGCAAATTACCCACCAGGTTTACGCTGAAGGGGTAAAGAGGATTGAAGTTGTTACGGATGAACCGGAACAATACGGCGCCACTCCCGGGTTTGCGCCGGGCACAGCCGTGCATCATCGCAGCGAACTGGACCGGGTGCAGCGTGACCTGCGCGAGGTTGAGGGTACGACTGTCCTCATTTACGACCAGACCTGCGCCGCGGAAAAACGCCGGCGGCGCAAGCGCGGCATGTTCCCCGACCCGGCAAAGCGCCTGTTCATCAATGACAGGGTGTGTGAGGGTTGCGGCGATTGCAGCGTCCAGTCCAACTGCGTGTCGGTACAACCCTTGGACACGGATTACGGCCATAAGCGCAGTATCGACCAGTCTTCCTGCAACAAGGACTATTCCTGCGCAGATGGTTTCTGCCCGAGTTTCGTCACGGTGGTCGGGGGCGGACTGCGCAAAGGCAAGGGGATCGGCCCTGTTGCCGGCGCCTTGCCCAGCACGTTACGGGTACTGCCGGAACCCGATAAACCCGATCTCACGGCAGGCAATCATGGCATCCTGATCGCAGGAGTGGGCGGCACCGGCGTGGTCACAATCGGCGCGCTGCTGGGTATGGCCGCACATATCGACGGCCGCGGCATCGTGGTTGTCGACCAGATGGGGTTTGCCCAGAAGGGAGGGCCGGTACTGACCCACCTGCGTATCGGCGCAACGCCAGAGAGCATCAATGCCGTGCGCCTGAACGCCGGCGCCGTTGACCTGTTGCTCGGCTGCGATCTAATCGTGGCGGCCGGCGACAGCGTCCTCCCGGTGTTAAGCCCCGACAAAACACACGCCGTAGTCAACACCCATGAGACCATCACCGGTGACTTCACCCGCAACGCCGAGTTGCGCTACCCCGGCTCATCCCTGCGAAAACGCCTGCAAGGCGCGTTGGGCCGCGACCGTCTCGAGATGATCGAAAGCACCCGCCTGGCGACGCGCCTGCTCGGCGATGCGATAGCGGGCAACCTGTTCATGGTCGGCTACGCCTGGCAGAAGGGACTCATCCCGTTGTCGGAAGAGGCTATCATGCGGTCGATAGAAATGAACGGTGTGGCCGTACAATGGAACCAGGACGCGTTTGCCTGGGGACGCCGCGCCGCGCATAACCCTGAAGCGGTAAATGAACTGTGCAGTAATCCGGACAAGGCTAACACTGATGTTTCAGACGAACCGCTGGAAGCGTTTATCACGCGGCGCGCGGCGGATCTGAAGGATTACCAGGACGCGGCATACGCGCAACGCTACACGGCATTGGTGCGTTCGGCTGAGGCTGTGGAGCAGAAACAGTTCCCCGGCAGGACGGGCCTGACCGCAATTGTTGCCCGCTATGCCTACAAGTTGATGGCCTACAAGGACGAATACGAGGTTGCGCGATTGTATTGCGACCCGGCATTCAAACAAAAACTCGACGAGCAGTTTGAAGGCAATTACAGCCTGCGTTTCAACCTTGCTCCACCCCTGCTGGCGCGCAAGGACAAGCTCACCGGCAGGCCCGGCAAAATGGAATTCGGCTCCTGGCTGTTGCCGCTGTTCGGACTGCTCAAGCGGCTCAGGTTCCTGCGTGGCACGTTGTTCGATCCGTTCGGCTGGACACCTGAGCGGAAGCTGGAACGGGAATTGATCAGCGAGTATGAGCAGACTGTTGCCGAATTGCTGCAGACCCTGGACCACGAAAACTACTCGCTGGCTATCGAGATTGCCGGCTTGCCGGAACAGGTGCGCGGGTACGGTTACATCAAGACGGAGAACGTCGCCAGGACGCGTGCAAAACTGCAATCACTGTGGGAGTGCTGGCGTAATCCTGTCAGGCAACCTGAAGCTGCCTGACAGGGCAGATAGCGTCAGGTTATGCGGAACAAATTCCCTTATCCCAGGTAGCTTCCGGCACACGCATCATGTTCCCGCCAAGGCGGTGAACGGTGCCATTAACCAATCGTCTCCGACAACAGTCTTAACCAGTTGCCACCCATCAGCTTTTGTATATCTCCGTCCGAATAGTTACGGGCTACCAGGCCGCGGGTCAGGTTCATATATTTGGAATGATTTTCGAGGCCCTCATGCCCTGCGCAAACCGGCCAGATTTCGACGGATGTCGGTACCTGCTTGCCTTTCCAGTCGGGGGCCGTGGCGATCTGTTCCAGGGTGGCGCCGGCTATGAAGTCGGAACCGATACCGACATGCTCAACCCCCATCAGGTTGATTGCATAGTCGAGGTGATCGAGATAATCGTTGATTGTGCAACGCACATCCCCGGTCAACATTCCCGGTATGGCGCTCAGGCCGAACACGCCGCCGTTGTCGGCCAGCTTCTGCAAGGCAGAATCGGTCTGGACCCGGGGATTCCCTTCTTTGGATTTAGCTGCGAGTCCGGCATGAGAGCAGGATATCGGTTTTTCCGACACGTCGACCGCATGCTTCAGCGAACCGTCACCCGTATGACCCGTATCAACCAGGATGCCAAGTTCATTCATCTTCCCTATGGCCTGAATGCCGAAGTTACTCAGGTTCTTGTTCGGGTCTTCCAGGCAACCTGAAGCCATGAAATTCTGCAGGTTATAGGTTATCTGTATTACCCGCAATCCGAGGTTGTAAAAAAAATCCAGGTTGTCCAGGTCCGTACCGACGCAGATGGAGTTCTGGACATTTAATAAAATTCCGTTATTCCCGTTGGTCTTTGCGTGTTCAATATCAGCAACGCGCAGGATGGGGACAAGGTTATTCCCCGGATCATTGAAAATCCCGTTCCAGTAACTCAGGTCTCGCACCGTCGCGTCGTAGGACCACCAGTCATTGTGCTGTGGAAGCGTTCCGTCCACGAAGTGATGCAACCCGCCTGCTCCGATGGTGAAACTGCCGCAGGTCAGGCCGCCTGCCTGCATGTCGTCAAACAACCCCTCGGGCAGGGAGCTTTCAGTGAGCATGTCGATCACGACTGCCTGTTCGTGGATCTCTCCGGCTCGCTCTTCCTGCCCCGGCGTTAAACCAAAATCATACATTTCTTACTCCTGTTTTAATCATAGGTTCGGCCTTGCCGAACAACTGAAATACTAACAGACCCGAGAGGGAGAGGGCAGCCATGAGGAGGAATACGCTCTCATAATTGCCGGTTCTATCCAGCAATATGCCGATCAGTGCTGTAACGATCGCGCCTGACAATGAGCCCGTTGCAGCCAGAAAACCATACAGCACTTCGCCGTGGCCGGGCAGGATATCGGCCGCGTTTGGCGCAAAACCCGGAACGATAAGACCTATAAAGGCAAACAGCAGGCTGACAAGGAAAATGGATAAAACCAGGGAGGGAGAGTTCATGAGAAACAACAGGCTGATTGCCGCGCCCCCGGTGCTGACACCGATAAAGCCCTTGCGCACCCTGATTTTTGCCGTGCCTCTTGCCAGCAGCCTGTCTGCAAGGATGCCGGCAAGGATGGTACAGACGGACACCACCAGCCACGGCAATACGGAATATATCCCGGCTTGTGTCAGCGAGACCTGGAAGGTGTCGACGTAATAACTGGGCAACCAGCTTGCCAAGGGAAAGATCACCCCCCAGAAACAGGCTGCAATGTAAAACAATGCCAATGAAGGAGCGCTGGTGAATATAATCTTCCACGGAATGTTCAGCGCGGCATTTTTCCCGTTACCGTGTTCCTTGTTTTCAGGCACTCCAGTGCCGGGCCTGGCGGGGATATGCCGTATCCAGAACACTGCCCACACCGCCCCCAGGCTGCCGAAGAAATAGAACACCCATTGCCAGCCGTATAGTCCGATCAGTTTCCCCACAACAAGGAAGGCAAATACCGTTCCCACCGTGCTGGCGGCCGTGGTCAGGCTGATGGCGCGTGATATCTCTCCCTCTTTCATCCACCCGTAGACCAGGTTATATGCCGCGGGGTAGGCCGCTCCTTCGCCGAAACCCAGCATGAAACGGGTGAAGATCAGTATGGTGAACGACGCATATGCTGCAGGTGGGGTCAGCATGGTAAACAGGGACCAGAGCAGCACCGCGATGAGCAGGACATTACGGCCGCCGTGTATCCGGGACAGGATCCCGCTCCCGATCTGCATCGCAAAATAGCCGATAAAAAAAGCGGAGAAGATCAACCCCTTGCCGGTATCGCTCCAGCCCAGTTCCTTCTGCATGTCTACCGCCGCCAGCGAGATGAGCACGCGGTCCACGTAACACAGGAACAGGGCCAGCATGAGGAACAACATCATGGTGTAGCGTCGCGGCATGCGTCCTGTTTCCCCGTATTATGCGGCAGATTTCAGGATTGTCAGCGCCAGCGCCGCCACGTCCCTGCCGATATACCCGCCGCCGTTCTCCGCCAGGGCAAGGCGCGCATTTTCCACCTGTCTGGCGCCGGCTTCGCCCCGTATCTGCCGGACCAGTTCGACCAGTTGCGCCGCGCCCGTGGCGCCGACCGGGTGGCCCTTGCGCATCAGCCCGCCGGAAGTGTTTACCGGCAACCTGCCTCCCAGCCTGCTGTGTCCGGCCTCCACAAACTCGCCGCCGGCGCCGTCGGCGCACAGGCCGAGGTATTCGTAATACATGATCTCGGAAATGGCTGAGGCATCGTGCAGTTCCACGCAATCCAGTTCATCGGGGCCGATGGATGCCTCCTCGTAGATGGCGGCTGCCCCGGTGCGCGGCGGTTCATTGTGTGTGTCGTCGTCGTAATCATAGCCGCTGGACAGGCTGGCGGCTTCCACCTTTACCATGCGTTTCATGCCCAATTCCCTGGCCTTTTTTTCGCTGACTATGATAAGGGCCGCGGCGCCGTCGCCGATGGGCGAGCACATGGGCAGGGTGAAAGGCCATACGACTTCCCTGGCTCCGAGCACGTCTTCCACCGTCAGCACATCCCGGTACTGTGCGCAGGGGTTGAGGCTGCCGTGCAGGGAATTCTTCGCGGACACCGCCGCCAGTTGTTCCCGGGTCGTGCCGTACCTGCTCATATGGTCCAGCGCCCAGGAGACGTAGATGTCGACAAACAGGGAACGGTTCTTCCCTGCTCCGCCCATGTCTGCATTCAGACCTGACCGGGCCAGCTTGTCTTCAATCTCCGCCAGCAACTGGTCGCTCTTTTCAATGTCGATACCGCCGCTGAATACGGAAAAGACCTTTTGCTTGTCCTCGCTGTAGAGTTTTTCCACACCGCAGGCGAGGACAATGTCGTGGGCGCCCAGGCTCACCATGGAGCAGGCCTGTTGAAAAGCCGTGGCGGAAGACGCGCAGGCATTTTCCACGTTGATGACCGGGATCCCGCCGATGCCCATGTCCCGGAGTATCACCTGTCCCGGCACACAGACCTGTCCCGATAACACGCCCGCGCCCGCGTTACCCACCCAGGCCGCCTGCAAGGCGCTTGCATCCAGGCAAGCATCCCGCAATGCGTCCCGGATCGCTTCATGGGCCAGGGATTTGAGGGAGCGGTCCAGGTACTTGCCGAAACGGGTCATGGCGGCGCCGGCGATGCAGGCATTTTGTTTCATCCTAGTTGACCGCCCTTTCCCTGCCCTGCCAGTACGGTTTGCGCAGTTCGGTTTTCAATACTTTCCCCGCCGCGCTTTTTGGGAATTCGTTGATGAAATCTATGCTCTTTGGCGCCTTGACACTGCCCAGTTTTTCCTTCACCAGCGCAATGACTTCCTCCTCACTCACATCCTGTCCGGGACGCAGTTGTATAATCCCTTTCACCGCCTCACCCCATTTTTCATCAGGTACGCCTATCACTGCTGCTTCCTGCACCGCGGCATGTTCCATCAACACCTGTTCCACCTCGTTGGGATAGACATTGAAACCGCCGGTTATGATCATGTCCTTGCGCCGGTCAATGATCCGGATGTAACCGTTCTCATCCATGATGCCCACGTCCCCCGTCCACAACCAACCGTTGCGGAACGCTTCGGCCGTAGCTTCCGGGTCATCCAGGTAACCGAGCGTGACCAGGCGGCTTTTTACGCAAATTTCTCCCGGCTGGCCGCGAGGAACTTCTTTTCCATCTTCGTCAAATATGTTCACCTGGTTGAAACAGCCGGGCCGGCCGATGCTTTTTAATCGTTGTTCATTGATGTTGCCGCGCTCGTCCAGGTAATCCCAGGGCGCTTTCAGGGTAATCGCGGCCGGGGCCTCAACCTGGCCGTAGGCTTCTGACATGCAGAGTCCGAATACCGCTACCGCCTCCTTGAGTTTTTCCAGGGAGGTGGGGGCAGCGCCGACGACGAAGTGCTGCAGGGACGAGTAGTCATATTTCCCCACGTCCGGATGGGCGAGCATCATGTACATCAACGTGGGCGGCAGGAACAGGTGCGTCACTCTGTGCGTCTGAATATCCTGCATGATCGACAGCGGGTCCACGTTTTTGACCACCACGTTCTTGCCGCCGCGCGTGAAATGAAGGCAACCCATGATACCGGCAGCATGGGTCATCGGCGCGACTACCAGGTTTACGCTGTCTTCATGGTAGTGGAAATGCGCATAATAATTCGCTGCGAAGGTCTCCAGGGCTTCATGGTTCATCAACACACCCTTGGATTTGCCGGTGGTGCCGCCGGTAGGGAATATCGCAGCCACTTCACCTGCTTGCTGAGGACCTGTCTGGTGATAGTCACCGTGTCCCCCGGTAAATTCAGCCAGTCCCCTGCCGACGCTCCCCGCGCCTTCAATACAGACAAATCCCCTTATTCCGGGCACTGCCGCCTGTATCTCTTTCACCTGTTCATTGAAACAGGAATCGTAGAACAGCATGTCCATGCCGAACCGGCTGGCCAGGTCGATATTGGTGGCAGCATTATTGCGCGGGTTGATCGGCAACCACACCCCTTCCGCCCGCATCAAGGCCAGTAATGCCAGCCAGGCAGCGTTTGAATTGGGCGAATACACACCGACGCGGGTTCCCTTGCCGAAACCGTTGCCGTGAATGGCCGCGGCAATCCGGTGTACCTGCCGGTCTGCCTCCGCGTAGGTATAGCGGCTGTTGTTGTCGACAATAGCTACCTTGTCGGTGTAATAGCGAACGCCCTGGTCGAAGAAGTCGATAATGCGCATCGCGATGTGTTAGCTGATTTCCAGTTCAGTGGGCAGAAAATTTTTCAACTCACCCAGCAGGTAACGGTGACCAGCCACTTCGCAGGGTGAGGCAAAACCAGCCTTGTCAGTACCATCGTGCAGCAACTTGTTGGCCGCGGCCGCCTGGAAGATACCGGTCTGGTGGTAGGCCGGTCCGCTGCGCAACACGACCGTGCGTTGCGCGGAGCTGCCCGTACCCACCACCTGGTCGCTGGTGCGGTGGATCAACATGTTCTCCCGGGGCGGCTCTCCCGGTTGCATCCCCACGGCGAGCTCACTCAAGGCCTTTTCCTGCTCCTCCCTGGGCAGGGGCTTGATATTCTCCTCATAGTGTTTGTGAATATTTACCACGGCCTCGAACATGGGCCGGTTGGTAAAACTGGTCAATTGCCTGCAATTGCGCACCCGGTAGTCGTCCTCGAACCAGATCGGCAGGCCACCCCCTCCCCAGGGATGGGCAAACTGGGTAATGGCGTGGCCCGACACCATCACCTCGTAACCTCTGGCCGCCGGCCATTCCACTATGCGGTTATTCTCCAGGAATGTCGCGGGTTCCTTGAACAGGGCAAAAATGGATTGGGTGGACGCATAGGTGGGGATGGCAGTGGCTGAGGCCACGGCCTCCAGGCTGTCTATGCCCTCTTTTTCCAGGCAGTAACGGGCACAGATGTCCAGGGGCGCATACATATAGGCAACGCTGGGCGCCAGGGCGAGACCGGCATCAGCATAAAGGCTGCCGAATTTCGCTTTAACAGATTTGATGAACGCCGGCTCGCCGGTGGTATCGATATAATGGCAGCCCGCTTTCAACGCGGCTTCCACGACCGGTTCGCCGAGGTACTCGAAGGGGCCTATCACGTTGCAGACTACCTCAGCACCTTTGAACAGGTCCGCCAGTCCTTGAACGCTGTGCTCTACCTCCGCAATCTCATAGTCCGCGGTTTCGATACCGGGCACCATGGACATGATCTTTTCCAGGCGCTCCCTGTTGCGGCCTGCGGCGACAAAGGGAATCTGGTATTGCCTCAGATATTCGCACACCAGGCGGCCGGTATAGCCGCTGGCGCCATAGACGACGACTGGTTTGTTACTCATATTTTGTTCTCCTGTTTCGGCAAACGCCGTGGCCTGAATTCAAACGGTAACGTATTTTTTGCCTTTATACATCACCCGAAAGTATCAATTCAGGGGCAGGAACATCATGAAATGGTGGTTCGTTTCCAGAGATCCGTAATCTTGAGAAGGGGAGAATCCATACCCTTGCAATTTGATTTACCTGAAATACCTGATTTTGGGATGGGCACTGTTTCAGGACAAGAGCAGGCCGCCGTCCACCGGGATCCACGCGCCGTTGATATAGGCCGCTTCCTCCGAACACAGCATGCGGACGACCCTGGCGACGTCTTCCGGTTGTCCCAGGCGGCCCTGGGGAGTACGGTTAAGCATCCACTCCCGGGTTTCCTTGCTTATGCAACTTCCCTGGTCGGCGTCCGTCAACGGCGTCATGATAAAACCCGGACACACTGCGATGCAGCGGATGCCCTCGGCCGCGTGGTTCAGGGCGACCTGCCGGGTCAGGCCGATGACGCCGTGCTTGGCGGATGTGTATTCGATACTGGAATCCTGGAGCGGGGCGACGCCGCAGAAAGAACTGTTGTTGATGATGACGCCGCCGCCATCGGCAAGCATCGCGGGCACCTGGTGCTTGATGCAGTAATATACTGCGTTCAGGTTGACGTCCATGATCCGGTGCCAGTCCTCGTCCGCCATCTCGCCCACGGGTACCGGTGAAGAACCGACGCCCGCGTTGTTGAAAGCGTAATCCAGCCGGCCGAATTCAGACATAGCCAGTCCGGCAACAGCCTCGCAGTTCTCCGGTCTGGAAATATCAGCAACGTAAGCCACCGCCTTGATACCGTAGCCTTCCAGGTCGGCGGCAACTTGTTTCACCCCCTCCAGCCTGTCAGTCAGCATCAGGTTCGCGCCTGCCTCGGCGAATGCCCGCGCAGTCGCCGCGCCGATGCCCCGCGCCGCGCCGGTGACCAACGCGACCCTGCCGCTCATGTCGATATTTACGCTCATGTTCCTGTCAGTTCTTAAAGTGCCGGAGGAAAATAATATATGGGGTCAGAGGAAAAAAACAGGTGGTTGCCGGTACCGCACAGGCATTTCTCGATTTTTTTACTCTGACCCTTTGACTTCTGACCCGGGTTTCGGCAGGGGTGAAGTGTAAATCTCCTTGTTCACCACGTAATGATCCTTGCCGGCGAGCAGGTATCCAGTGTGTGAATCGGCAAAATTTTCGATGTCTTCAATATAGAGCGGGAACAGTTCCTGGCGCCTGGGGTTATTGGCAGCCCGTTCCTGGTCAGCGGGCGAGGTCCAGACCTCGGCGTGTCCGAAATGCCGGTCATTTTTCGCCATGTTCCGGTCGGCACGCATTCTTGATGCCAGTTCATTCTCGCAACAATGCACCTGTATGTATTTGGCATTTGGGGAGTTGGGCGCATAGTCCTGGGTCAGGCCGCCATGCACCGCAATCCAGTGGCGTTGCACTTCGGGGATAGCCAGGCCGGGCAGGGCATCGGGGAAGTAGGTCACCCGGGTATAGTCAGTTTCTTTTGTTGCCTCGATTTTCTCCCGTGGAAAAATCACGGCATGGTTTACGCCGAAGGATAAACGGCAACGGGAAGTATCGATGTGTTCCAGTTCGTCCGCCAGTATTTCCTGGTACGCCACCTGTCCGGCAGGGGTTTCCAGCGCAGCCTGTAGTATGCGGATATCCGCCCAGCAGGTTGTGGCCAGGCCATCGAAAGGTTCGCCGGTGGCATCATAGGCCTTGCGGTAACCGATGCCGATGGGGTTTTCAGGATCATCCACCAGTTGCACGTGGCGTTTGATACCCAGCGTCTCAGCGTGATTGCGCCATAAATCGGCATGCAGGCCGGTCCACCAGTTTTCAAAATTCTGCGGGCTGGCGCCGGTTTTGCGCCTAATATAATAATCGAGCCTGATCATGGATATCTCCTTGACTATTATCCTGCCCGTTCAGTGGTAGCGGGATAAGGCAAATCAGTACTCATGGCTTTGCACCCTTATCAGGGCAATTCAGATGACTTCTTCTATCAACCTGAGCCAGTTGCCACCCATAATCCTGGCAATATCTTCATCACTGTAGCCACGGGCAACCAGGCCACGGGTCAGGTTGGGATAACCGGAATTATTCTCCATGCCTTCATGGCCATCCGACCAGGGCCATACGGATACGTAGACACCCACGGCCTCTCTCTCCACCTCTCCCCAATCAGGTCCGTCAAGAATTTGTTCCATGGATGACGGCAGGACAAAGTCCGTACCTAAACCAACGTGTTCAACCCCCATGTGATTGACTGCGTAATCGATATTATCCAGGTAGTCATGAACGCTGCAGCGCTGCTTACCGGTCAGTGCGCTCGGGGCGCTGATTACGCCAAATACGCCACCGTTATCTGCCAGTTTTTTCAACGCTTCATCGGTATGCGAACGCGGCTGGTTGACGATGGAACGGAGGCCGGCGTGAGTACTGCAGATCGGCTTGTCCGATACCTCAACGGCAGCCATCAATGTTGCCGTTGAACAATGGCCGGTATCAATCAACATCCCCAGTTCGTTCATTCTCCCAACCACTTCTTCACCAAAACGGCTGAGCCCGAACTGGGCATCTTCTTTTTCCATACAACCGGAACCAACAAGGTTTGCCTTGTTATAGGTAAGTTGCACGATACGCAGCCCCATGTTGTAAGACTTGTTCAGCCGGGACAGATCCCGGTCAAGAAAATGCGAATTCTGGACGCCCGGCATCAGACCTATTTTGCCGGTTTCTTTTGCCTGGTGGATATCATCGGCATTCAGACAGATCATCAAATCATCGGGATGCTTCCTGACAATGTCCCCGAGGCTGGTCAGGTCGTTCACCAGGGCGTCCCACGACCACCATCTTTCGGTGAGGAAGGTATCGCCCCGTTGCCAGCCGTGCATATCGGTAATACCCAGTGACAGACAGCCTGCTGTAGTACCTCCTGACTCGGCTATATTGATAAAGTTATCGTACCAGGTACATTCCATCAGTCCGTCGAAAACGATGATCTCCTCGTGTAACCTCTTGGCTTGCGCTTCCTGTTCCGGGGTAAGTCCGAAATCCACTACCGTTGCCGGCTTATACATGTAGTCGTATTCATGCATCACACGTTCTCCTGATTTTTTCACCCAGTAATTTATCGGTTAAGTTTCTCATATAAAGCCCAGGTATTTTTTGTTGAAATGTGAATATGAGTTGTTTGAAACTGCATGACCGGCCTGATTTCATGCCACAGGGTCAGCAGGTTCCCTATCTTCAGGCAGTATAGGCGTAACACTGGCATAAGACTGAAACAGCGCGATGCCAAGGGTACAGAGCACAGCAAGCAACATGAATACGGCATTGTAAGAGCCGGTTTTATCGAGCAGGATACCGGTGAGCGCGACAACTACAGAACTGCATATTGACGCCGTTGCCGCCATGAAGCCATAGAGGACCTCACCATGCCGTGGAAACAGTTCGCCGACTACCGGTATGAAGCCCGGGACGGTAATGCCGAGAGAACCGAACAGCAGGCTGACAGCCGCCACTGCATGCCACGCTTGCGAGGTAATGGTCAGCAACAGACAGCCTAAAGCCGTTCCCGCCATTCCCAGGGCGAACAGTTTTTTTCTTACCCCCAAGCGGCTCTGCCCACCCCTTATCCAGCGGTCTGCCAGTACCCCGGCCCACACCGTTACAACCGCATTCACTATCCAGGGCAGTATGGAATATGCCCCCGCCTGCACCAGCCCCGACTGGTAGGTGTCGACAAAATAGCTGGGCAACCAACTGGCAACAGTGTAAGAAACGCAACCGAAAGCGATAAACGCGACGTAGAGGGGAAGTATGGGGCTGTGTGAAAAAAAGCTTTTCCAGGGTATGGGAGCGGTGCGGATGGCGACATTCCTTGTTTCTGTGTCCTGTTCCTGTGAAGATACAGGTGTCGCAGGTACGATAAAATACCAGAGCACGCACCAGACCACGCCCATGGCTCCAAAGGTATAGAATACCGAGGGCCACCCCCATAACTCAATGAACTTGCCCACTACCAACAGGGCAAAAACCGTTCCCAAGGCGGCAGCGGCGCTGATCAAACCTACGGACCTGGAAATTTCAGTTCCGGGCATCCAGCCGTAGATCAGGTTATAGGCCGAGGGATAAGCCGCTCCTTCCCCGAAACCCAGCAGGAACCGGGCCAGGACCAACAGGGTGAAACCGGCATAAGCCGCCGCCGGCGTGAGGACAGTCATCAGTGACCAGCCCAATACGGCCAGCAAGAACACGTTGCGCCCACCAAACCTGTTGGCGAGGATGCCGCCCAGTAACTGCGTGCAGAGATAGCCCAGGAAGAAGGCAGAAAAGACCAGGCCCTTGTCCGCATCGGACCAGCCAAGCTCCCTTTGCATCTCGATCCCCGCGACTGAAATTAATATCCTGTCGATATAACAGAGCAAAAGAGCGGCCAGCAACAGGATCATCATGTTGTAGCGCTGCGGCCATCCTCCGGGGGCCCCCGCTAATATCCTGGACATGTCAAAACCGGTCTATCGAATAAGGACTGATGTCCATTTCCGGGGTATGCCCCATGATGGTATCTGCCACGATCCGGCCTGATGCCGCCGACATGGTCCAGCCGAGATGGCCCTGGCCGGTATTCAGGTAAAGCCCATCTATCGGCGTTTTCCCGAGGATTGGCACACCATCGCTACTCATTGGTCGAAAACCCGCCCATGGATTGAGCGCGTTTCTATCCATTATCTCCGCAAATTCAGGAAATATAGCCTCTACAAGCCTGGTCAGGTTCTGTACCCGTTCGCCCGGAATCGACTTGTCATAGCCGGTAAATTCTGCTGTGCCGGCCACTCTCAGAACATCACCCAGCGGATTGGTTCCCGCGTGCAGGTCCATATCGCCCAGAAGGTGGCGTGGCTTGTTATCCCAACCGTCCATGGAGATTGTCAATGAGTAACCTTTTGCCGGGTAAACGGGGACCCGGATACCAAACGAACGTACAAGCCTGGGACTGTAGGCGCCGGCAGCTACAACAATCGCATCTGCTTTTAGAGTTTCGCCCCCAAACAGTTCAACATTGAACAACGAATTGTTCCGATTTATTCGGGAGACGTTGGCGCCGTAATGAAACCGCACATTTCTATCCGCTGAAATTTCTGCCAGCTTCCTGCAAAAAATATGGCAATCTCCTGACTCATCACCGGGAAAGTGTATTCCCCCTACAAGCTGGTTCCGCACCGGTTGCAGGGAAGATTCCCGGGTAATCAATTCGGTACGATCCAGGGGCTTACCCTCCACCCCGCATTCTTCCTGCAGAAACCCGGCATGTTCGATGTAACTCTCCAGAGAATCCTGGTTGCGAAAAATCAGTAAGGTGCCGGCGTTGGAAAATCGATAATCAATTCCGGTTTCTTCCCTGATTTCCTTCATAAGAATTATGGAATGTCTGGCCAAAGCACAGTTGCGTTTGATATTTTCGATAAACGTATCTTGTCGTGATGATCGTAAAAATTGCAGACCCCAGGACATCATCCCGGGAATGGCCTTGAGGCGTAGCAGTATGGGGGCGTCCTTCCTGCCCAATGAATGCAACAGGACCTTGTGTATACCCGGGGCGTTCCAGGGTTCAGGTATGCTTGCGTGTATTCCGCCGCCATTACCGAAACTGCTGTCCAGTCCAGGCCCGTCATTACGTTCCAGCACTGTGATATCAGCCCCATATTGCTGCAAATACCAGGCGGTAGTGACCCCTTGTATGCCGGCGCCGATGATGATGATTTTCACGATTGTATCTTAGCTGTATTCGATAATTCGGTAGTTCAAATAGAGTCTGCCCGGTAGATTGTCATACCCTCTTTTATCGTTTCAAATGATCTTGATGTCCTTAATCATAAACGGATCGACTTTGAATGGATTGTCAGACAGGATCACCAAGTCTGCAAGTTTACCCGGTTCCAGACTCCCCCTTGATCTGGTCATCCCAGGCGGTTTGTGCGTGGATTATACGGTCAATTTTGATAATGCTATTATTGATTTATCCAGCTCAAAACCAGACTTCATTCAGTAAGACCATCGCATTGCCTTAATTGACTATATCATCAAGCAGCGACTCGCTAAAATTATCAATGTTGCAATTACGTACATGATTCTAACAGAAGACGGTTAATGTTGAAGATCAGCCGCCGGGATTTTATCAACTCAACACTAGCCGGTGCTGGTTCCAGCCTGCTGTATACAAAAGCCCCACTGGCCAGTGCCGCTCTCTCCACTCGCACCTATCCGCCGATGGTGGCGCTATCTAAAGACTGGTATGGCTTTGGTGGTATCGGTGATTATGCCTCTTCTCATGGCAACACTCCCGAGGTTCTGGCGAATGCCCATGCAATTCACCAGGGTAAATTTGATCAGGTGGTCAAGGACTGGATTGATACCGGTGAAATCTATGACATGGTTATTGTCGGCGCTGGTATGGCAGGACTCGGTGCAGCTTACGAATTTTCCACAACCCTGCCCGACACAGGCCGTTGCCTGATCCTGGACAACCATCCGGTATTCGGCGGTGAATCAAAACAAAACGAATTTAATGTAAATGGTTATCATCTGACCGGTCCCCAAGGCTCTAATGGTTTTTCCATCCCTCCCCCGGGAAGCGCTGAAGAGTTGGCCTATGCAAGTGGTGATGCCTATTACTATGACCGCCTGAATATCCCACGCGAGTTTAGCTACGCCGACCCTTCACCGGCTGTAGGCCCCATTCGTTTCGGAAGCGACAATTACGGGTTCCTGCACTGGCTGCAGGATCATATCGATGTAAGCCATTTTTATAAAGATGCCGAAACAGGCAAACCCAGACATGTTGTGAACACATGGGATAAGGGTCTAAGTGATCTGCCTGTCACAGACAAAGTTCGCGCCTCGCTGCTGGAATGGTCGACCACGGAAAAACGGCCCCACCCGGAACAAGGCCTGGCCACCTGGCTGGATTCCATGTCAATCAAGGACTACCTGGAAAAGGAACTGGGTCTCGACCCGGCCGTGACCGCCTATGTGGATCCGATTATCGCTGCCGGTGTGGGTTCCCCCTGTGATGCGACCTCTGCCTATGTCCTTTTTGTCACTGGCCTGCCCGGTTTCAAGGGCTACCATGATGTTCATCTAGACAACCGTCATTCCTTCCCAGGCGGTAACTCAGGCTTTGCCCGCCATTTCGTCAAACGCATCATGCCCCGGGCCATCGCCGGCGGAGATAATTTCGAAGACATCATCAACGGCGATATACGCTTTGAATACCTGGACAGAGAAGATGAAAAAATACGCATGCGTCTGTCCGCAACTGTAGTACGTGTTGAACACAGCAACAATCGCGTTGAAGATTCCCACTGGGTCTGGGTCAGCTACGTTAAAGACGGCAAAGTCTACCGGGTGCGAGCACGTTCCGTGGTCATGGCCTCGGGCGGCTGGGTTAACAAACATGTGGTAAAGGATCTTCCGGTAAACTGCATAAGGGCGTTCGATTCATTCAACCATGCGCCATTCCTGGTAGCTAACGTAGCGCTGAATAACTGGGAGTTCATGCAGAAACTGGGGGTCTCGGGTTGTATTTACGAGGGCGAGTTTGGTTTTGCCTGCAACATTCGCCGGCCCATGGCCGTTGGCGACAGGCAACCGCCCTTTGATCCGCGCTTGCCGGCCATTCTTACGTTTTATGTGCCAATTATTCATCCCGGCCAACCTGCTTCCTTGCAGGGAAACATCGGTCGCATGCTTTTATTTTCCACCAGTTATGCCGATTATGAGCAACAGATTCTCCGTCAGATGAATGAGTTATTTTCAGCGACAGGTTTTAAGGCGGAAAAAGATATTGCCGGAATTATTCTCAACCGCTGGGGCCATGCCTACCTCATGCCGGAACCGGGTTTTTTCTTTGGCAGGAAGGGGCAAAAACCTGCGAGTGAAGTTATCAGGCAACGTCACGGTCGCATTGCCTTTGGTCATTCCGAACTGCAGGGTTTACAACACTGGGGGCCTGCCGCCAGTGAAGGCCGCCGTGCGTTCAACGACTTGCGAAGTTATATTTGAGAAGCAGCAACACTAAACTAAGGAAAAAATGATGACTATTAATAAAATTATATGCACCTTACTGATTGGCGGTTTTGTAACAACCGGCGTGTCCGCTGATACTCAGGTTTCGGAGCAGAATCTGAAATATTATGTCGTTGAAGCAAAGCCCCGCCCCGAAATATTCAAACAATTGGTGGAAAATCCAGCAGACCCGGCAGTTACCGCGAGTCGCTTTATTGAAAATATCAAGGGAGCGAAACTCATCGATTATTATATGAAGGTCGGTACTCCCTATAACATGGCAATTATCGCTGTACCAGACTCGATAGATGCAGCCACCATCCTCTACCAGCGAATGGCAACAGAACTAGTTGAAGATATTGAGATTTATGAAGTGATCCGTGGCGATCAATTTGTCAAGGTACTGGAGGCCGCCAAAGCACTCGATCAATACAACAGTTATAAAAAGAAATAACGTCATAAGTGTACTTGTCTGGTATTGACCCAACAAGTCGTCCGCCGCGACACTTAGACTGTATTCCCGTCTTCACGTGAATGATGATTGTTTTTTCGTGTTTCAGTTTGGAGCAGTTATGTTAAATTCTCGCATATGAAATATTAGTTACTATGATACGTCAACGAATGATCTTGGGCTGGGATGCCAGTAAAAATGAAGCCAGTGAAAGAGAAGTCAGCGAACGGGAAAAGCACAAGTATTATTTCGGCGAAAACGTCGGTATTTTAATATTTGGTCAATGGTGGCCGAATATTTCACAAGCAGGCCACCAGAGCTATGCCCCTACATATGATTTTCCCATCCGTCTGAAATTTGTCGATAAACAGTTTGCCCCGGAAGGCCTGCATGCCGGCAACCCGGAATGGCGTGGCTGGAACTTGCCCAACTGGATACAGGCAGCACAGGAATTGGAAGCTGAAGGGGTAAGAAGTATTGTAGGCGGTTGCGGCATCTCCGGCCGTATTCAAATAGCCTTGGCTGATGCGGTTGATATCCCTGTCTACAGTTCCACGGTGATGTTTATCCCGGAAATCTACGCGCAGATGGACAAAGATAAAAAGATCGGTGTCCTCACTGTCAGCTCAGAAGTCTTTCATGGTTGGGACGATATTCTACTGAAAGAATGTGGTGTGGATAAGAGTATTCCATTGGTCGTCGCCGGGATGAGCGAGTCGGACTACCTGGATGACTGGTTGTCGGCCGTACAGGAAGACTTCGATAATAAAAAAGTCGAGCATAGTGTCGTCAATACCGCCCTGCAACTGGTTGAGGAAAATCGAGATATTGGACAACTGGTGTTTGAATGCACTGACATGACGCCTTATACGGATGCCGTCAGACAGGCCACCGGTCTGCCGGTTTTTGATGCGGTAGACATGGTGAAATATGCTCATGAAGAAGCATCAAGGGGCCACCATTGATTTCAAAAAATTCGAATAGAACGCAAGGGATCATGGGTTTTTCGGCGATGGTCATCGTATTGTTTTTGGCCCTGTCCTGCCCGCGTATATTGGCACAACCGAGCCTGAAGGGTCTTGTCGACTACCCGGAACAGCCGGTAACAGAAGGCAACTGGACCCACGCCGATAATATTCGTTGGATGGCAAGAAACTTCAGTGTAAAACCTTCGTTAGTTTTGCCCCGGGGCGGTACAGTTTTCAAACTTCCTTACGCTCTAGATGATTCCCTGGGACAAAGGGAATTTCTGCTTCCCGGCGTAGCACAGGCAATCACCTTGTCGGAAGCCTTAAACAGGGCATTTGCCGACGCCTACATTGTGATTAAGGACGGCACAATTATTTACGAACGTTATTTTCAGGGATTTACCGAACATTCCCACCATAGCTGGTTCTCTGGCGCAAAATCCCTGATTGGCATGGCTCTTGGTATTCTCATCGATGAGGGAAATATCAATATAGAAAAAACTCCAGCTGATTACCTGGATCCCTTGAACAAATCTGCATTCAACCAGGTAAGCATTCGTCAAACCCTAAACATGACTAGCGCCCTTGCCTACAATGATGAGCCTGATGCTCTTTCGCCCGGTTATTTTCAATATGAATACTATGCCAGGGCGGGTATGTTTCCGGCTTACCATGTATATACGCAGGCAATAAATAAAGAGATGCCGTCTGTACCCCGTGGTGTGCGCGGTATAGTGCCCCTGGTCATGCCACACCCAGTCAACAAACCGGGCGTTGCATTCCGTTATCAAAACATCAACGTTGATGTCGCGGGCTGGCTGGTGGAAAGTGTTTCCGGTTTGCCCTTGCACGAGTTTTTACGGCAATACGTTTGGGCAAAACTGGGGGCGGAACACGACGCTTTTATCCCAACCGATCCAAACTATACCGCGCTCGCTGCCGGGGGACTCAGTTCAACTTTGCGTGATGCAGCACGATTTGGTCTTGCCGTAGTAAATGACGGAAAACGGGAAGGAGAAACCATCTTTCCCTCAAACTGGATAAGCAATACATATCAATACTCGGATACCGAGGAAAAGATTTTTGCCAATCACCTGAATGGGGCTGGCCCGGATTTCAGTGCCTTTGGCGCCATCAAGGCCTATAAAAATTACTGGTACATCTATGACCGAGAACAGGGAGCCATGTGTACCCGTGGATATGCAGGACAATCAATCTACATAAACAGTGAAAAAAATGTGGTAATTGCAATCTTTGCCAGCGCACCGGCAGAAAAACGGGATGAAAGCAGTCGCCTGTTGTACCTGAATCATTTACTGGCCAACAGCCTGTAATGGTATGGTAACAAATGAAGACACGATAACACTGGGCGGTTGCCCGACCGTCAGAGTAGTGCCGAAGAACCCTGATAATTAACAATCTCGACAAAGATAACAAATTGAGAATTACATAATACCAGAGCACAATTATGAATCGATTAAACAGTAAAATTGTACTGGCCATAATCAGTTTATTCACAGGCTTGTCCCAAAACCTGTTTGCGGAGGTTCCGGCACCCACCTCAATCCTCATTCACAATGTCAACATTTTCGACGGTGTAAATGAAAATCTATTGATGAATTCGGGAGTACTTGTTGAAGGAAAACTAATCAAGGAAGTAGGTAAAAACCTGAAAGCAGATGATACTGTTACTATCATCGACGGTGGTGGCCGCACACTGATCCCGGGCCTGCACGACATGCACACCCACCTCTCAATCTTTCGACAGGTAACTGCCAATCGAAACAATATGAGTCCATTTCAGCACGGCGCAATCGCGGCGAGACGTGCGGAAGGCATGTTGATGAATGGCTTTACCACCATTATGAATACGGGTGGGCCGGCAAAGTTCGTTCAGGATCTGGTTGATTCAGGCGTATTTATCGGACCAAGAATTTATTCCGCCGAAGCTTTGGTAACACAAACCACCGGGCATGGTGATTTTCGCAATGCTTATGATCCCCATCCAAACATAGGTGGCGGTGTCAGGCACTGGTTTGAAGAATCACATTCCTGCATCGCGGACGGACCTACGGAAGTGCGTCGTTGCGTCCGCAGTAATTTACGCAAAGGTGCGACATTTATTAAAATTATGACAGGCGGTGGTGTTTCCAGTCAGTTTGATCCCTTGCATTCAATCCAGTCCACACCCGCAGAAACCCGGGCAGCAGTTGAGGCAGCAGCTGCCTGGCGTACCTTTGTTTCCGCCCACGCGCTGACAGACGAATCCGTCCGTCATTCGGTGAAGAACGGCGTGAAGTATATTATCCATGCTGCCATGATCACCGAAGACACTGCCCGGCTCATGGCTGAGGAAGGTTCAATCATGGGGCCAACCCTGGCACCGGTGTTTGGCGTTCCGGAAGACACCTTGAAAAACTATTTAACTCCCTTGAGTTTTAAAAAATGGCGTGAGGTTGCTGATGCCTATCCCCTGGCGATGAAAGCAGCGGTCAAACACAAAGTCAAAATGGTGTTCGGCACAGATTTGCTGGCGCCCCCGGATAAGGCCGTGCAACTGGATGATTCCGCGCCACGGGAATTTTTGGAATTGACAAAATACATGTCCCCTTACGAGGCACTGAAAACGGCAACGTCCAATGCGGCAGATCTCATTAAATTGATGGGACCAAATAATCCCTACTGGGAAGGTACAACCGGTGTGATTGATGCTGGGGCCTATGCGGATCTCCTGCTCATCGATGGCAATCCCCTGGAAGATATCAACGTCATGAGCGATCCAGACAGGAATTTTCGCATCATTATGAAAGACGGCGTGGTCTACAAGAATACTTTGTAATCCAATATCAACCTGTTTAATGGGCTAACCCGAATATCTCACCAATGCGCTTGCTATAGTCTGAAACATGTTTGCTGTCAATAAGTTATGATAATATTCGTACTTTATTGACCGAAGCGATATTCCGCTTCGAGGGTAAGGGTGCGAGGAGGAGCGAGGAAGGCCAGACTGTTTCCAACAAAGAACTGGTAAGCATTGCTTGTGTACTCATTGGTCAGGTTCTTGCCACGAAAGATAATACTCCATTTATCATCAGCAGAGGCGATACCAATTCGAGCATCTAACTTGGCCCAGGAGTCCTGAAGACCGGCGGGATCGATACTACCCTCGGTAAAATAGTCATCTTTAAACGACACTCCCAGTCCACCAACCACATTAACGGTACCAGAAAAAGGAAATACTACATCGGCTCTAAAATTTCCGCTCCATTGGGGTGCATGGGGCCTGGTTAATCCTGAATAGTCACTGCCTGTCGGACGGGTTACACCATCCGCAGTACCCGGCCCAACAGGAAAATCAACAAATTCTGCTTCCAAATAAGCCAGAGCGCCGGTCAGATACAGCCAGTCAGTCACCGCCCAGCGTCCGTCAAGTTCAACACCGTAGGACTCAGAACTACTTGCATTACTAATTTGAGGATCACCGTTATTGTCGAAAGAATTAACCTGTAAATCATCGTAATCCGTATAGAATACGGCGATATTCAGTTCTGCAGCACCATCGAGCAAGCTCGACTTCATGCCCACTTCAAACGAAAGCGCCTTCTCGTCATCAAATGGCAACCTGTCCGGCGTTGCCTGTACGGCCGAGCTCCAGCCACCACTCTTGGCACTATTTCCGGCCTTGAAGTAGGCCATGTGGTCATCAGTTATATCCCACTGAATATGCCCTTCCGCCATGAAATTTTTTGATGTCCTGTTGTTCGATAATCCATCTGAACGCGCAGCAAAACCAATGACCGCTGCCAACAAGTCCGGACCCCCGGTCCAGGTAGCAAAGTTGCGATCATAGGGAGCGGTGTCAGTGTCCGGCAGGAAACCCAGCGGCGGCAGGAAAGCATTAATCGTGCCGCCTGTGTCCGTTTCATTAAACGCGTTACGATTGTAACTCTTGTCTTCGTTCACATAGCGCGCGCCAAATGTAAATCGGAGATTGTCCCGGAAATTCCACGTTGCTGTGGCGAATGGTGAAACCAGTTCCGTATCCTGATCATAGTCGATATGTACAAGTATGTTGCCAATGGGAACACCAAAGGCGGCCAGGTCAAAGAAGTTATCCCCACCGTTTAGCAAATCAGTGTTGTGGTAATAGATGCCTGCAATATAGGATATCGACTGATCTTCCGGTGAAGCAATGCGCAATTCAGTGCTTATCTGTTCAAATTCCTTTATGGCATAACCAGACCAGTCCGGTGCAGGCGAAAAAAGCAAATCGACCCCTCTGACACTGTCGATCTCGCTGTAGCCGACTACCGCAGTGAGCGTATGTCCGTTAGCCCACTCATTCACTATCTTCAGGGTTGCATTAATTTGCTCTTCGAAGAAACCAAATTCTTCATTGGTATCCGCCAATCTGCGGTTCCCCTGTATAACTGCATCCGAATGAATCGTTGCATAGGTTCCGGCCGTATTGCTCTCGGAAGGATTTTCCGGTGTCCATTGGTGGCTCTCGGTAAACAGCGATGCATTAACACCACTCCGGGTCCGCTCTGCCCACTCAACCTTACCTTCCACTGTCAAGTTGTGGGCAGGTTCCCAGACAGCACTCAAACGAACGGCATCAAAATCAGCATCGCCGACTGATTTTCCAGTGTTGGTATTTTCGTAATAGTTGTCTCCCCGGGTAGTCTTTCCGGCAAGTCTAACGGCAAAATTCTCACCCAGGGAACCACCTACAGCACCTTCTACAGCCCAGCTATCGAATTCCGTTTCATAGGATGCCTTTATGTTTCCTTCGAATGCATCACCGGGCCGGTTTTTGCG
Organism: Gammaproteobacteria bacterium; assembly: GCA_965116585.1. Taxonomy (GTDB): domain Bacteria; phylum Pseudomonadota; class Gammaproteobacteria; order Eutrophobiales; family Eutrophobiaceae; genus JAAXHV01. The sequence continues at coordinate 1,970,212 of OZ220714.1, forward strand.
ACTATGAACACTGAGGGCGCCGGCCGTGGAGTTCAAGCCAAACAGCACTGACTGGCTGCCACGCAGTACTTCAATACGTTCAATATCCAGCAAAGCTGTGGAATAGGCCTCTGAACGGGGCATGTAGATATCGTCAACAAACAGGCTAACCGGTTGTTCAAAAATGCTGTCGTCTCCATTCCCCATACCACGTATGTTTACAAAGGTATTGGAGAGACCGTCACCAATATTCAAGTTTGGTATAAAGGTTGATAGATCGTACAATTCGGTAATTCCGTGAGCCTCCAGCGTTCCACCGTCCAGCGCCTGGATGGACATGGGAATATCCCGCACAGTGGCAGCGCGTTTGGTCGCCGTTACAACTATTTCTTCCAACTCTGCCGCAGGTGAAACATTCATTACAATGGCCGTGATGACCAATACAAGTAATTTCCTCAAAGGATTACTGAATTTCATATATTTCCCCCTCCGGGCTCCAATGTTGCGGCGCAATTCCCACCAGACCGTCGTGCGGTCCCTATCTATGCCTTTGACAATCACTGTGCCGGTATAACGTAGTTACTTCATCATGTAAATGTGGCATCGTTCAGGTTCTATCAGCTGTGTGTATTTTCTGGCTCTCGGCAATCACCCTTGAGTTGGTTTCAGTCAAACTGCAAAATAGTCCAGCTGACTGAACTCTCCGGTGTTGCACTTATTAGCTGAATTTACGATATGTTGATTGTCCCTTAAATCATATTATGCAAGCTTATCAATTATGGCAAACCAGTATTCCTTAACAATAAGGTGTCCGTATACCGGTCTTTAATCAACCAGGGATTTTGCCCTGGTCAGTTCTGCAACATATTATTATAAACAACACCATCCTGAATGATCATGCGGGGCAAGAAATCTGGATTTGACATGTGAATACTCCCTGAACGGTTCAGTTGATTAAATTCCTGGAGCGAAACTGGCTTGGCGACTCCCCGGTCCAGCGTTTGAAGGCTCGGGAGAAATTGCTGCAATCGGAAAATCCCAGTAAATAGGCCACCTCACTGATCGAACGTTGCTGTTGCTGCATATATTGCTCGGCCAGTTCACGCCGGGTGTCGTCCAGCACGTGCTGGTAACTGGAATTCAACCGTTCCAGCTTGTTATGTAATGTACGCACACTCATGTACAGTTCCCTGGCAATATCTTCCTTGCTGCATTCTCCCGAAGGCAATAGTTCCACCAGCTTTGACCTGACCTGCATAATCAGGTCTCCCTTTACCGTATCCGCCAGCATTTTCATCATGATCTGGTCGTTTTGCCGCGCCAATTCCGCATTTGCCGCAGGGAACGGCTTGTTAATCTCATTCAAATCAAAAACCAGGGCATAGTCAACGGCTGAAAATTCCACGTTCGATTTGAAATACTCCACGTAAATCGCCTCGCAGCCTGCAGGAGCCTGACAGGCAATTTCCACCCTGACAGGGCGGAAGTCCGGGCTGCTCATCTCGCGTAAAAACCGCACCATCACTGCCATGTAGCCGGACACCAGGGAGCGATAAACGTGCTGCTCTATCGTGGTGTCAGCCGGTTTAATCAGTAGCTTCGGCTCCTTGTCTGCTTCATCGAAGAGGCAAACGTGGTTGGTGGTGATGAAGGAATGAAACCGTGACAGCCGTTCGCAAAATGCACGGATATTGTTACTCGAATACAGGGCAAACCCCAGCGCACCGTAGGTGGTAGGGTGGATAAAACTGGCTACCCTGAAACAGAAACAGGGGTCGCCGGTGACGGATTCTGCAGCCACAATCAGCCTTGCCATGGCATTACCGGGCACCCGGTAAAGCGGCTGGCTCACCTGGTGTAAATCCAGGCCGACTTCACTCAACACGGCATGGCCGTCCACGCCATAGGATTCTATCGCCTGGAATATACTGACAACCGTATTGCCGTAACTGGATGTATTCTCAGAATAAATCAGGTTTCTCCGCGTTTAATGGGGTCAGGCCGCACATTGCACACACAGTGCGTGATGGGGACGGAATTCAGTACCGCCACCCCCGGTTTGTTTGCATTTCATTACATCCCCTGATATCATCCTATCTATTTGATATTATTTGCTTTATTGTCTTTTTACGTCTCACGTCGTATCAGGCGTTCTTTACACGCCGTGCCGGATACGCGGGTCCGCATGAAATGAACAGAGCACCGGTGCCGTCCTGTCAGAACCTGTTTATCGAATAATGATCCGTATCGATTGCCGGTGTCCTGCCCGTGATCATATCCGCTACTACCCGTCCCGATGCCGCCGCCATGGTCCAGCCGAGATGGCCGTGGCCGGTGTTCAGGTAGAGTCCGGGGGTCGCGGTGTTTCCGAGAATCGGCACGCCATCCGGGCTCATGGGCCGGAATCCCGTCCACGGGTTCAGCGCCCCCCGATCCATGATGGCCGCCAGTTCAGGATAAATGGCTTCCACCAGCCTGACCAGGTTGCTGATCCGCGCGGGCGTGATCGATTTGTCATAGCCGGTAAATTCTGCCGTGCCGGCGACCCTCAGCACCTCTCCGCCCAGCGGATTCACGGCGGCGTGCAAGTCCATGTCGCCGACGATGTGATGGGATCGGTTGTCCCAGCCCGCCATGGAAATCGTAATGGAGTAGCCTTTTGCCGGATACACCGGGATGCGTATCCCCAGCGCGCGCGCCAGTCCCGGACTGTACGCGCCGGCGGCAATGACAACCGTATCTGCCGTAAGTGTTTCGCCCCCGGACAACTCGACCTTGAGCGCCGAACCATGCCGCGCGATCCTTGAAACCGTAGCGCCGTAACGGAAATGGACTCCGCGCTGCAACAACATTTCAGCGATTTTCCCGGAAAAAATATGGCAATCTCCGGCTTCATCACCGGGAAAGTGTATGCCCCCGGCAAGCTGGTCCCCGATCGGTTGCAGGGCAGGTTCCAGGGCAAGCACGCCGGCACGGTCCAGCGTCCTGTTGCCCACGCCACATTCTTCACGCAGAAACCCGGCATGCCGGGTATGCCCGTCCAGGGATTCCTGCTTGCGAAACAGCAGCAAGGTGCCGCTACCGGAATGGCGGTAATCGATACCCGTCCCGTCCCTGATTTCCTGCATCAGCGCGAGGGAATAATTCGCCAGCGCGCAGTTGCGTTTGACGTTTTCGATAAACGCCTCCCGCCGGGATGCCCGGATAAAACGCAGACCCCAGGACCACATCCCCGGAATGGCCTTGAGGCGTAACAGTATGGGCGCATCCTGCCGGCCCAGGGACTGCAACAGCACTTTGTGTATACCCGGCGCATTCCAGGGCTCAGGGATGCCGGCGGTTAATCCGCCACCGTTGCCGAAACTGCATTCCAGCGCGGGCCCTTCGTTCCGTTCAAGCACAGTGACGTCAATCCCGTAGCGCTGTAAATACCAGGCAGTGGCCACTCCTTCAACGCCGGCGCCGATGATAATCGTTTTCATTGTCGGTTATCCGTTTGACGGTAGGTTAATGATTATAGTCGTAATCCCGGGAACCATCTGATTAAGTCTAATTTCTCCGGTAGACCGTAACACCCTCTTTGATCGTCTCAACCACTTCGATGTCCTTGAGCGCCTGCGTATCGACCTCCAGCGGGTTGTCGGAGAGGATTACCAGATCGGCCAGTTTTCCCGCTTTGAGGCTGCCTTTGCTGTCTTCTTCAAAATACTGGTAGGCGCCGTTGATGGTGATGGCTTTCAGGGCCTCAACCACGGAAATTTTTTGCGCTGCGCCCAGGGTCTTGCCACTGCGGGTCAGGCGGTTTACTGCGGACCAGACCAGGCGCATCATGTCTGCGGGCACTACCGGGGCGTCGTTATGTATGGTAAAGGGTACGCCCCGGGTGAGAGTGCTTGCGAGCGGGCTGATACGCGCGCCGCGCACGGGCCCCAGCACCGAATCCCGGTGCCAGTCGCCCCAGAAGAAGGTATGAGCCACGAAATAGGAAGGCATGACGTATTCCGTCTGCATCAGGTCAATCTGGTCATCTCGCGCCGTCTGCGCGTGGATCATCACGGTGCGGCGGTCTGCCTTGCCGTGCAACGCATTGGCTTTCCTTACCGCCGCGAGCAACTGGTCTGCGGCGGCATCGCCGTTGGCATGAGCAAGTACCGGAACACCCTTGGCGAAGAACTCCCTGATATAGCCAGCGGCTGTCTCATCGCTCATCGAAGCGTAGCCCCGGTAGTCCGCAGTTCGACCTGCGGGCGGAACATGGTAGGGTTCCGTCAGCCAGGCCGTCTTGCCCTGAGGGGAGCCGTCCAGGCTGAGCTTGACGCCGCCGATGCGGAAATGTCCGGCATAGTCTTGCGCATAGGGAAACTGTCCCTCCAGGACGGACGCATGCAGGTACCAGGGATAGGCCACCACGTCCAGCTTCAGTAAACCCTGTTGCGATGCCTGTTGCAAGGTCTGCAAATCCATCGGGGATGACGCGCCGTCCTGCACGGTGGTGATGCCGAAACCGGCGTAATAATCCTGCGCACGCTCCAGCAATGCCAGGCGGCCTGAGGTCTCATGTACCGGTAACAGGTCGAAATACACCCGGTACACGGCGCTTTCCTCCAGCACGCCGTTCGGCTCCCGGCTGCCCTCCACGCGCCGGATCAGGCCTCCCTTTGGGTCATCCGTTGCCGCCGAGATGCCGGCCAGTTCCAGGCACAGGGAATTACATGCCATCAGGTGGCCGGACACGTGCCAGGCCATGATCGGATGTTCTTTGGATACCCGATCCAGGTCGAAGCGATCAGGATGGCGCTGTTCTGCCAGTAACGAATCATCGTAACCGGCGGCCATGATCCAGTCCCCCGCCGGCGTTGCGGAGGCTTTTTTTGACAGCAGGTGCTGGATATCGGCGATGTTCCGGACTTCCCCTACCGGCGGGGACGCGATGTTTTCAAACGCCATGAAAGAAATGACGGCGCTGATATGGCCGTGGCTGTCGATAAATCCCGGTAACAGGGTGTAACCAGCCAGGCGCCTGACTTCCATCTCGGCGCCGGCCGCAGCCGCAACTTCCGCACGGCTACCCGTTGCCAGTATCCTGCCGTCCCGCACTGCCAACGCTTCCACAATGGGCCGCTCATCATCCATCGTCAATATGTTGCCGTCCAGGAAAACAGTTGTCTTTGCCGCAGTATTATTTGCGGCCTCAACCGCGTTACCGGCTACGGCGAGTAGCATGAGGCCCATCAGGATATCAGCGCGCATTGCTTCAACACCGGGGAGGAGATTGATTACCCGGTTGGCTTACAGCAAGAGAGGGTGTGAAGGCAGATTCAGTCAAGAGTCTCAAGCCATTTTCCAAGTGGTACAGTTTTAATTCCGTCCTTTTCCCGGACGCGGTCGAGTTGTAATACAAGCCGTATGGCTCCTTTCGGCTTCAGCCTGTCTGTATAATACCTGAGGCTGTTGCTGATGGTGTCATCCGATTTTTTTACCTCAATAAGCCAATACACCTGCCGGTTGAGCGTGACGACAAAATCCACTTGCCGTTTTTCCTTGTCCCGCAAATAGAATAAATCCCAGTTTTCCCCGGTGGTATCTTTCCTGAACTGGACATGCTTCAACAGGCAGCAGGCAACCAGGTTCTCCAGTTGTGCGCCTTGTGTATCATCATAGGCTGCGGCGCAATCGAAAAAAAACACCCGTTTTTCCTTGCGAATACTGCGGGATATACGACTTGAATAGGGCGGTAGCAAAAAAACGATATAAAGTTTCTCCAACAGTTCAATCCAGCCTCTGACCGTTGGCGGAGAGACCCCCAGGTCCCGGGCAAGACTGTCGTACTTGACCGGTTTGCCCACACAATCGCGCAGCAATTCCACCAGGTCGGCCGCACCGCGCCAGGAACTGATGCGGGACAGGTCACGACTGTCTTCCCTGACGACCAGATCCAGCCGATCATTCAGCAAGCGCCGCGCTTCATCCGGATTCAGCAAGGCTTCCGGAAACCCTCCTGTTTGCAGTAATCGCTGCACACGGCCAGCGAGGTCAACCTCAGGTAAAAAGCGTTTTGATTCAGCTACGTCGATGGGGTGTAACCGGTAAAAATAATGCCTGCCGGTCAATGCATCACCGGTTCTGCGAAAAGCATCAAGACGAGCGCTGCCGGTGACAAGCATGGGCGGACTGTTGCCAAATTCATCTGCCACCCCCTTCAGCAGGTTCTTCCACTTGGGCGCCTTATGCAATTCATCCAGCACCACCAGCGACGCATCCTTGGGCCAGGCAATATCCCGAATAATCCTGCGGTCCTTAACGATGTCCCAGTTCAGATATTGACCCTCTCTGTCCAACAGTGATTTGGCCAGGGTCGTCTTACCGCATTGACGCGGCCCGGCGAGGATAACCATTTTCTTATCCAGGTCTTTTCGCAGTTTGGGCAACAGGTAGCGCATCCGACCATTATAAATAACAATTTATTTTGGTCAAGACTATTCTGAAATGGTATTTATTTTGGTCAGGAACTGATGCTGTGCGGAGTGTTGGATTTGGGGTTGGGAGTAATGATGCTGTGAAGAAAATAGACCTGGTTTGAATGGAGTTTCAGGTGAATCCGGGTTGCTTCAACCTTACTTTACCGGATTATGCTACTATCTGGCATATGCTGTCATATCCCAATGTAGGAGGCGATCATGCATACCGCAAAGATTTTCAAAAACGGCCGTAGCCAGGCTGTCCGCATCCCGAAGGACTATGCTTTCGAGGGTGTGACCGAACTTACCGTACAGAAAGTGGGACAGAAGCTTATCCTGGAACCAGCGCGCAAGTCCTGGCTGACTTTGGACGAAGAAAGCAAGCCGGTCGACGATAACTTCCTGGCCGAACGTCCGGATATCTTTGCGATTGATGAAAGCCGAGTGACCTGAATGATATATATGCTCGACACGGACACCTGTAGCTATATCATGTGGCAGCATTCACATTCCGTCCTGGAAGCTCTGCAAGATAAAGCAAGCAGAGGACATATCCTGTGCATATCTGTAATTACCTACCAGGAGTTACGTTTTGGCGCTGAACGGGTCGGTTCTGCGAATTACCACAACCGCATCAATAAGATATGTGAACGTCTTGATTATGTGGCGGACTGGACAACTGATTGTGCGGATAAGTTAGCTACTACGCAGACGGCACTGCTCGAAAAAGGCAAACCGATCGGTTTTACCGATGCGATGATAGCCTCCCATGCTCTGGTAACCAATGCGACACTTGTGACCAACAACCAGAGGCATTTCTCTCAAGTCGAAGGTCTCCGGCTGGAAAACTGGTTCAACCGGAATTAGCCCATTATATCCGAGATTGATTTTGGCGGTACATCCCTGTACCGCGGGAACCTCTTAATCAGGTTCCTTTAATAGATTGGCCAGAATCGTTTTACTACCTTGGCGCGGCCTGTCAAGAATAACCACTTTCTTTATTTCTCATTTGCATCCTGTCTGAAATGTTATAACATTATATCAACTGCTCAGAATCTTGAATCGTATCGGGGTTATACGCTTATGGTAGTTACGGAACTTGCTGTACTACGCTGGCTGCACATTCTGGCCATGGTTTACTGGCTTGGCGGTGAATGGGGGGTTTTTCAGACCTCTTACAATGTTATCAATCGTCAGTTGCCCATGGATGAGCGGCGCCGGCACATGGAGACTGCCTATCGGATCGACATTCTTGCCCGTACCGGCATCATCCTGATGTTGCCGCTGGGTCTGCACATGGGATTTTTGTGGGGAATGCACGGCTATGGCGGGATCTGGCTGGTTATTATGTGGATAGTATTCGCTGCCTGGCTGTCCTTGACCTGGATGGCCTTCTGCAAACGTGAAACGGATGCCGGCATACGGCTGACAAAGATTGATGAAGCCATCCGCTTTGTTGTTATTCCACTGCTTCTGATTGCAAGCGTAAGTTCGTTGTTGGGTTACGGGCCGTTTCGCGCCGGAGCAGGCGCTGCGTGGTTTTCGGCCAAGCTGCTGATCTATGCCTTATTGCTGGTAATCGGGTTGAAGTTGCGTTTTGTAATGCGCGAGTGGACGGATCTGTTCAGGCGGCTCGCTACGGAGGGCGATTCTCCACAGGTAGAAGCTATCCTGGACAAGTCCATCCGCCAAGCACGCAGTCTGGCTTACGTTTACTGGATTGGAATCGCCGCAGTGGCGTTCCTGGGCGCCACCAAGGCGATATGATGCCTGGAATTGTCTACGCCGCCCTTGCCACGGGAAACACCCCGGCGCGGGTGAGCATGGCGGGCATGGACGCGCCCAGGGGGCCTTCCAGCCACTTTGCCGCCTCGATGATTTTGTTGATGTCTATACCGGTCTCAAAACCCATGCGGTGGATCATGTAGAGCAGGTCTTCGGTGGCCACGTTGCCGGTCGCGGCCGGGGCGAACGGGCAACCGCCTACGCCGCCGCAGCTTGCATCGAAGGAGCGGACGCCTTCCTGGATGGCCGCATAGGTGTTCGCCACCGCCGTGTTGCGGGTGTTGTGAAAATGGCAGCCCAGGATCAGGTCGGGTTCAAGGCGTCTGATACGGCTTATCATGGCGGCAACGTCTGAGGGGCCGGCGGCGCCGATGGTATCCGCCAGGGAAATTTCGGGATACCCCATTGCGGCGAGACGTTGCACCAGGTTCACGACTTTCTCCATCGGCATTTCGCCCTCGAAAGGACAACCGAACGCGGCGCTGATCGTCACTGCCTTGCCGATGCCGGCCGCTTCAACCTCCCTGGTAATCTTCGCGACCAGTTCCATGGTCTGTTCCGTGGTGGCGCCCTGGTTGCGTTGACTGAACGTGTCCGAGGCCACCACCACGCATTTTACCTCATCGACCTTGCAGGCCATGGCTCGTTCAAAACCGCGCAGGTTCAGAGCCAGCCCAATATACGATACGTCTTCCCGCCGCGGCAGGCCGCGTACTACTGCTTCGGCGTCCGCCATCTGCGGGACCCGCTTCGGGTTGACGAAACTGGCTATCTCCATGCGCCGCACACCGGCCTCGACAAGCCGGTTGATCAATTCCAGTTTGTGTTCAACGCTCAATAACACCGGCTGGCTTTGCAAGCCATCGCGGGGGCTGACGTCAACGATTTCGATACACTCAGACATGCCGATTTCTCAAATTTTTCCAGGGTGTCTATAATATACTATTCATTGTCCGGCCGTCATTCGTTTCCGGAAACAGGAGAGGGACCCCGGGGGCGGGTCGGCTGATCCAACCCGGGGTTACTTATGCAACTGTCTCGTCGTCGTTTCCATCCTGACCGGTCGGTTGTTCGCAGCTTTCTCCACCCAGGACGGTAACAGACAAATATGACCCCCATGGGGTATTCCATACCTTCCCCGGGCACTGGCCGGGAGCGGATGAAGATCTGCGTGGTCATGCTTGCCAAAAAGTTTGGCGGGGCGGAAAGGTTTTTCGTGGATTTGACCAATGGCCTGGCCCGGCGCGGCCACGAGGTTCTCGCTATTTCCAATGTTCGCTCCAAAGCGGCGCTGCACCTGGACAAGCGGGCCAACCTGCACTGCGGGTCGGTGCGGGTGTTGGGGCCGTGGGACCCGCTGGCGCCGCGGAAAATCCTGACGCTGGTCAGGGAGTTCGCGCCCGACCTCATACAAACGTCCCTGGGGCGCGCGGCCCACCTGGCAGGCCCGGCCGCGCGGCAACTCAGCATTCCGCTGGTTGCCCATACGCACGATTTCGTGGACCTGAAATATTTCCGCAACACGGCTGTTTTCACACCCACCACCCGGGCGCAACGGGATTACCTGGCGCAACAGGGCATTCCCGCGGAAAGGATACGGTTGATCCCCAATTTTTCCAGTTTTCCCCCTGTTGCCGGGCCTCGCTGCGAGCCGGAAGTGACAAGGATAGTGGCCCATGGCAGGTTCGTGCAGAAAAAAGGTTTCGACCTGCTGTTGCGCAGCTTCAGCCGGGTGGCAGGCGCCAATATACGCTTGTACCTGGCGGGGGACGGCGTGGAACGGCGCCGGTTGATGGAGCTTGCGACAAGTTTGAACCTGGGTGAGAAGGTCGTTTTTGCCGGTTGGCAGGACGATATACGCAGTTTCCTGCTGCAGGGTGACCTGTTCGTCCTGCCTTCCAGGTATGAACCGTTCGGCATCGCAGTACTGGAAGCGATGGCCTGCGGTATCCCCATCATTGCCACCAAATGCCACGGTCCGGTGGAAATACTGGATGAGAACAGCGCCTGGCTTTGTGAGGCAGCGGAGGAACCCTTGACCGCGGCGTTGCGGGCGGCTATCGGCGACCCGGACGGGCGCCAACAGCGCGCGCGCGCGGCATGGGTCGCGTTTCGGGGGCATTATGCCGCGGACAGGGTGATCCCGAGATTCGAGAGCTTGTATGAAAGCATGCGCACACGAGAGGGGGAAATTGGGAATTAGGAATTACGAATTAGGAATTGGGAATGGGTGAATTACGACTCTGCGTACCCTGGTTTGGCCTGTGAAGGACTTGATGAAGTATTGAAAAACAGCCGCCATCGGCGGCACATTCATTCTTAATTCCTAATTCTTAACCCAAGTTTACCAACCTAAAAAATAAGTCGTTATATGTCAATGGGTTAGATTGAAACAATTCCGCTTATGGCACTACATTCGTGTCATTTTGCGGGTACTGTGCTCAGACGATCTCTTTCTGCGTACCGCCGGGTGGTCCACGAATTCCCAAGGCGTCCAGGATGGCCTGTTGCGGCGGTTCCGGACGGGTGGCCTTGCGCACGTGCACGGTACGTCCGTCTTTGCGCCGGACCGTGGCGGTCACCCGCTGACGGGCGCCGAGGATGCGCCGCAGCGTGGCCCAACTTGCGTTGCGGCAGGATTCATCGCCGTGTACGGCCAGACGACGGCGGATCATCTGGACCAGTTGGTAGGCGATGACGGTGATGAACAGGTGGCCCTCGGCGCGCCGGGGCGTGCGGTGATAGATGGGGCGCAATCCCAGCTCGGATTTCAAGGCGCGGAACACTGCTTCGATGTCGGTGAGCAGGGTGTAGGTCTGCCACAGCCGCGCCGCGTCCCAGTCGGTGAGGTTGCTGCGCAGGCAATAGACGCCGGGGTGGGTGAGCATCGAGCCGGTGACCGGCTGGCGCTGCCAGCGCACGGCCACGGCCCGTTGGCCCTTGGCATCGGTGTCGACCTCGATGGTATAGTGCTGGCCGATGCCGTGGCTGCGGGCTTTCAAGCGTCCGATACGTTCCCGGACGTAGCTTGGCTGCTTGCGCGTACGCGGCCGGGACAGGCCCTCATGCAGGGCGGTCAGGCCCTGCTCAAAGCGCGCCATGAAGCGTTCAGCGATGGCGCGTTCCTTCTCGGCCCGCGCCGCCGAGTAACAGTACAGGCGCACCTCACCGGCCTTGGCATCGGCCACCTGCTCCAGGTGCACCATCTCGCCCCCACGGGTGCGATGGGCCAGGGCGGACTCACCGTCGAACCGGCGCTGTTGTTCCCGGCTCACCACGATGTAACGGTAGTCGTTATCCTTGAGCCAGGTGACCTGCGCCTCGGTGGCGATGCCCCGGTCGAGAATGACCAACGCCCCCGGCGGGGTCTTGAGCGCCTCCAGCATCCCGGCCAGGGTGGTCGCCTCGCGCACGTTGCCGGCAAACACCCGTGAGCGGCGCACGAAGCCGCTCGCATCGAGCACCAGTCCCAGGGTGAGCAACTTGCAGTCGCTGCGTTTCTCTTTCGAGTGTCCCCGTTGCGCCAGCGGCTGCGCTGCCGCCTCGCCCTCGTAGTAGGTATTGGTCAGGTCGTACAGCGTCACGGTCGGGGCCAGGTCAAACAAGTCCATGGCCTGCGCGAACAGGTGTGTCTCAATGACCGCACGGTGTTTGAGCAGCGCATCGGACGCCCGGTACAACTGCATGGCGCCCATGCGTTCGAAGTTCACGTCCAGCAACTCGCCCAGGGCACTGCGCTCGCACAACCAGGCATGGGTGGCCCGCTCCGAGGCCGGGCACGCCAGCCGGCCCACGATGGAGCCGACGGCGGCGGCGCACAGGGATGCATTGACGCCCTGTGCCGCGAGTAACTCGTCCAGCCCCACCTGTGCCAGGGCCCACAACCCCACCTGCTCCACGCCCACGCTGTGCGGGCGGGTCAAGGCCAGCGAGTCCAGATCTACTGCCATCCACACCGGCGCCGTTCCCGTCTCGTCCGGTCGAGACCGGGCCAGCAGTTGGGCGCTAATCTGTTGTGCCGCACTCTCCACGCCGGCGGGCAGGCTCGCCAGCAGCGACGTCTGGCCCTGGCGCAACGCCTCAATACGTTGGCACAGGGTCGGCCAGTGTTGTTTGTCGATAGCAAACTCGCTGCCGAGGTTCAGCAGGGTGCGTTGGCGCACCTTGGTGCCCGCGCGCTCACTGTGCACCAGGCGGTGGGAGTAATAGGCCTGGCCGTCGGTACGGCGGGTGAGGGTGCGGCGGATGAACATAGGGGGAGAGGATACCGATCTACCACACCGATGTCAAGACAAATATTCATATTATGGCACTACAATGGCCAGACAACCCGTCACTCACCAAAAATCAATGCGTTACGATGACGAACCCGGCAGAAAATAGCAACATCCGACTAAATGCCAGTGAATCTTGGTAAACTTGGGTTAATTCGTAATTCCTGAACCGCTGCCAGCATGCAGGCGGTGAGTAACCACAAAAAACCGCTCCAGTAGGAACCGTAGAACGCCAGGTGTGCGTTCAGCGGGAAGGTCGCGGCCAGCAACGCCGCGGTCCAGGCGCCGCTGCTTGTGGAGTGTCTCCCGCGCCACCAGTAGCGCAGCAGGGTGAGATAAAACAGGATAAACCCGGCCAGCCCCGTTACTCCGGTCTCAACCGCGATCTCCAGAAACACCAGGTGCGGGTGGGTTTGGCCGTCCTGCCCCTGGCGCACGAAGTAGTTGTCCTCATCCGCATAGCTGCTGTACGCGTAACGGAAACCCCTGGGGCCGACCCCGTTCAACCAGTTTTCCCGAAACATGTTAATTGCCGTATCCCAGATGGGTGTGCGCCGGGACGTTGCCCGCTCGGCCTGGTATTCGCTGCTGAGCATGCCGCTCAGTAACGCGATACGGCGATTGATGTCCGGGCTCTTGTAATACATGCTACCGACCAGTACTACGGCAACACACAACGCGCCCGCGATGATGTACCTGGCTCTGACGGACAGGGAGATAAAGATCAGAGGCAGGTAGGCGGACAGGCCGATAATAAGCATGAGCCAGGCGCTCCTCCTGCCGCTGAGCAGCACGACCACGGCGAAGGGGATCAGCAACAGCCAGGGATACGGGCTGTCCCGGTTCAGGTTCCTGACGGTTTCCAGGGCAACTGGAACCAGCACGGCCAGGATGATGCCCAGGCGCAGCTTCGGGTAAAACATGCCGCTCAACATGCCGTCCTGATAGGGGTAACCGAGCAGGTTGGTTCCGGTGGCGTACTGGACCAGCCCGTCCACGCACCAGAAAATCACGATGAGCAGCAGTGCCAGAGACAGGCGGGAGAGATTGCCGGGCCGCCGCAGTTCCTGCACGATGAACACTCCGCAAAACAGGTAGAGTGGGTATAACAAGGCGATCTTTGCCGAGCGTTCCAGGTTCACCGCGCCCACCAGGGAAACAAGTTGCGGCAACCACAGGCACAGGAACAGGCACAGCAATACCCTCGTTGCCTTGTCTTCCCAGATTGCCCGGGGGTCCCGGCCGACCCGGAAAATCCCCAGCGCCGCCATGATGCCCAGCGGGACCAGGGACAGCGTCTCGGCAGACAGCAGCAGCAACGCCGCGGCAACCAGCACCCAGGCGTGGTTGGCGGCGAGGAACCGGGTGAATGAGCTGTTATTGAATGCCGGCATTACATAGTCTCTTATGAATAAAATGGACAGGAATGACGAATGAGGGGGCAAAATTCAACGCCGTTTTGCCTCAAATTCAGCCGCAAAATCCGTCAGTCGGCCGTTCTCTATCGCCGCGCGCAACCCGCGCATCAACTTGTGATAATAATGCAGGTTATGCCAGGTATTAAGGCGGGAACCGAGGATTTCATTGGTCTTGTCCAGGTGGTGCAGGTAGGCGCGGCTGTAATGTTTGCAGGTATAGCACTCACATTCCTCATCCAGAGGTTGTTCACTGTTGCGATGCTTGGCGTTGCGGATGCGGATATCGCCCGTGGAGGTAAACAGGTGTCCGTTGCGCGCGTTGCGTGTCGGCATCACGCAATCGAACATGTCGATGCCGCGCCGTACCCCAGCGACCAGGTCTTCGGGAGTGCCCACACCCATCAGGTAGCGGGGCTTGTGCGCGGGCATATACTGCGCGGTGTGTTCCAGCATGTTCATCATCATAGCGACGGGTTCTCCCACCGATAATCCGCCGACGGCATAGCCGTCAAACCCCATCTCCACCAAGGACGCCGCCGACCTTTCCCGCAGTTCCTTGTACATACCGCCCTGGATGATGCCGAACAGCGCGGACGGGTGCTCGCCGTGGGCGTCCCGGCAGCGTTTCGCCCAGGTCAGGGACAATTCCATGGAGGCGCGCGCCTGCTCCAGGCTGGCCGGATACGGGGTGCAATCGTCGAAGATCATGATGATGTCGGCATTCAGGCTATGCTGTACCCGGATCGATTCCTCCGGGCTCAGGAACACCTTGCCGCCGTCCACCGGCGAGCGAAAATGCACGCCCTCGGGCGTAATTTTGCGCGCATCCGCCAGGCTGAACACCTGGAAACCGCCGGAGTCGGTCAGAATCGGTTTCTCCCAGTGCATAAAACCGTGCAGACCGCCATGCCGTTCGATGATTTCCGTGCCGGGACGCAGCATCAGGTGGAAGGTGTTGCCGAGAATAACCTGGCTGCCCAGCGACACCAGTTCCTCCGGCGTCATGCCCTTCACCGTGCCGTAGGTACCGACCGGCATGAACACCGGGGTCTCGATGACGCCGCGCGCGCAGGTAATGCGGCCGCGCCGAGCCTTGTCGTCCTGTGCCAGTAGTTCAAATTTCATGTTCAACCTGTCCGTGTCACGCGTCGGGTAATAAACATGGCATCACCATAACTGAAAAACCGGTAGCCTGCCGCCACCGCGTGCCGGTAAGCGCGCAGGACATTCTCTCGTCCCGCAAACGCGCACACCAGCAGCAACAGCGTGGAACCGGGCAGGTGGAAGTTGGTGATCATGGCGTCCACGGCGCGGAATTCAAAGCCGGGATAGATAAAAATATCCGTCTCTCCCCGAAACGGCCGCATACGGCCGCCTGCCGACGCTGTTTCCAGACACCTGACCGAGGTGGTGCCCACGGCAATGACCCGCCGGCCGGCCTGTTTTGTTGCGTCGGCCTGTTCACAGACCTCTGCGCTGAGCTCAAACCACTCGCTGTGCATCCGGTGGTTTTCGATAAGGTCTGCCCGGATGGGCTGGAAGGTCCCTGCGCCGACGTGCAAGGTCACATAAGCGCATGTTACTCCCTTGTTTTCCAGTTCCTCAATTAAGGCATGGGTGAAATGCAGCCCTGCCGTGGGCGCCGCTACCGCGCCGGGTTTACTGGCGTACACGGTCTGGTAGCGGTCCGCATCAAGCGCTTCATCGCGACGCCGGATATAAGGCGGCAAGGGTGTATGCCCCTGCTGTTCCAGCACCTCTGTCAGGGCCTGGCCATTTGCCAATTCCAGTTCAAACAGGTCGTCCCGCCGGCCGCAGACCCGCAGCTCAATACCGCCGTCCAGGATCAGCAAGCCATCTTGTTTGGGCGTCTTGCCAGCCCGCACGTGAGCCAGGCATCTATCCCCGTCCAGCAGGCGTTCCACCAGTATTTCAACCTTTCCTCCGGTCGCCTTATGCCCGAACAACCGGGCCGGTATCACCCGGGTATCGTTAAACACCAGCAGGTCACCGGGATGCACCAGCGCCATGATGTCACTGAACTGCCTGTCGGAGTGCTCGCCGCTCACACCGTCGAGCGCCAATAACCGGGAAGCATCCCGCGCCGCCGCCGGATACTGGGCGATCAATTCTTCCGGCAAGTCAAAGTCGAAATCCTGGCGCAACATGGCCGGAGAGTCTAACAAGAAACCGGCGCGCGCAGGCGTTTTCTGCTATAATCGCCCACCCTCAGCATTTCATCACCGGCCGGGGTGGCGGAACTGGTAGACGCGCCGGATTCAAAATCCGGTTCTGGCAACAGAGTGAGAGTTCGAGTCTCTCTCCCGGCACCATTTCCTCCTGCCCGTCTGGCAAAAAACGCCGGCGGTGGCCCGTAAGCAACGCCACTAGATCCGCACGGTGTTGTCCTTGTGAACGGTATTGTTGATAGGGAAAATAATAAGATTCAAGTCAGGTATCAGCCTGGGTCAGGTTTATAGTTAATCGTGCACCGGTTGCCTCGGCATAACGGCGCAAGGTAGCGAAGGAGGGTGACACACCACCACTTTCAAGGCGGGCGATGGCGGACTGTGTCGTACCGAGGCGCCGGGCAAGCTCTGCTTGCGTGAGCTGCGCTGCCGCACGTGCCCGAATCAGCGCTTCGATCAAGGTAAATTCATCATCGGCGCGGGCATATTCCTCCTGAAATTCCGGGTCTTCCATCAGGCGCTTTTTGAGGTCTGCCAGTTTTGCCATGGTATCACCTGCTTGATACGTCGACTGCAGAAACGGTTTCAACTCTCCATTACTATTCAATGTACAGCCACACTTGCCTATTATGCACGATTCGGCAAAAGGCGGGGATGCGCAGGGCGTTCACATCGATGATGACAGCAAGACGTCGGTGAATGCCCGCTTGACGCAGTTCATCTGAGTTGATACTGGTGTCTATATGAAAACGACAATCCAAATTTCGGAGGCGCATGGGCTGGAAGCCGAGGCCCTGTTCCGCTCCCGTAGCGGCTTATACGCCTGCCTGTTCCTGACCCTGGCTGCCGCGGCGTTTGCGCTTTTTCACGTTGTAGGGCGCGGGATGGCTTTGGTCGCACCTCCCGTGGGGTTATCTTTCTGGCGCTGGTTGTTGGGGGCGTTTGTCCTGTTGCCGTTCGTTTATCCGGGACTGAAAGCGAACGTTCCGACGATCCGTAAGCATCTCGGGCCCTTTATGCTGCTGGGCGGGGTCCTGGTTACCAGCTCGACTTTGCTGCTCATTGGCCTGAACTTCACCGTGGCGATTAATTCCTCCATTATCAATGCCATACAACCTGTCTCCACAGTATTGCTGGCTGCGCTGGTTCTGCACGAGCGGTTGCGTCCGTCACAGTTCTGCGGCGTGGCGCTTGGGTTCATCGGCGTCGTAGTCATAATGACCGGCATGGAATTTGAACCAACGTTGTTGCGCATGAAGCTCGACATCGGCGGGTTGTTGATATTGCTGGGTTCAATGGGTTACTCGCTGTACGCCGTCAACCTGCGGAAAACGCCGCAGACCATGAACCCGTCTGAAGTCCTGTTTATGATCATCGTAGCGGGCTGCATCCTGATATTCCCGTTCTACATCGTGGAAACCATCGTCTACAAACCGGTGCCTTTCAGTGCTGACGTACTCTATGCCATCATCGCCATGTCACTGATCTCGACCGTATTCGGCACCTTGATGTGGAACCGCGGCAACCAGCTCATCGGGCCAAGCCGCGCCGGCATGTTCATGAACCTGATCCCGGTCTTTGCCGCCATCATGGCAATCCTGTTCCTGGATGAACGTCTGCACCTCTACCACGTCGTCTGCGCGCTGCTGATCGGCGCGGGCATATTTATGGTATTAAGACGGTGACAGTTGTACCCTAAGCGTGCCTTCAAGGCGGATGGGGACGAGGATCGCTCACCCTCAGGGTCAGGCTGGCCTGAGTTGAACATCCAAATGATGTAGAATATTCATCATTTAGATGCTATTCTGGAATCGAAGCTATTTTCAGGATCGAGGCAAGATGAATCAGATATTACACCACGACGCTGGCCACGGCTGTCATATTGAGGGTATTGATGTCCCTGCAGTGGTATTCTCGGATCGGAACTCTCTCATTCAGGCCGCTCGTAAGGGTCTGCCTGGCGACGTGATCAGGCAGGCGGTCACTATACTGGGGCACCGCGAGGTGTTCGTCCGCCTGTTGGAAACAACCGGGGGAAACCTGAACCGATATTATCGCCGCAAGGCGCTCAGTCCGGTCCAGTCCGAGGGGATACTTGACATGTTGTGCGTCTTTGCCAGGGCCATTACGGTCTTTGGTGATATCGACAGTGCGCGTGAATGGCTGGAAATAACCATCCCGGCCCTGGGCGGACACAGTCCCCTGGAAATGTGTGACACCTTTGCCGGGCGTGCGCTGGTGCAGGGTGCGTTGAACAAGATAGAGTACGGTGAATTTGCCTGATGCGGTTGTATCGCATCTGCCCCGAAAAACTGTTGGAAAATTACAGTGGACGGGGAGCAAGCTACCAGGATGGGGGCCGCTGGAACAGGGCGGGTCTGCCGGTCCTGTATTTCGCCTGCTCCGCCAGCGTGGCCATGCTGGAGATGGCCAACTACCTGCGTTCACCCGGACTAATTCCGAAAAGCTATCGTCTCGGCATCTTTGAGACTTGCGAGATGGGCTCTGAGCAATGGAGGGTTGAAGACCTGCCGGCGGGCTGGAACGATTATCCATACCCGACCGCGACCCAGACCCTGGGTAGCCACTGGCTCCAGGCAGCAACCTCGGCGTTGCTGCTTGTCCCAAGCGCCGCGATACCGGGCGGCCTGGAGAATATTGCCCTGGTTAATCCCACGCATCCTGATGCACGGCAATTGAAGCTGGTTTCTGTTGAAAAAGACATTTTCAACAAGCGAACGTTTGCGTCTGAAAATTGAGGTGGTGATAACCTTTTTTCAGGGCTTGCTGACGAAACTGTATGTGCGGGTGGCGCCAGTTTCTGGCTATCTTAACCCATTCCCGGATTTATGATCCGCCCTCAACTGTAGAATAAGTCCTTGAGGAGGTTGACGCTTGGCTGGCGTCGCCATCACTGGTGTTGCTGGGCGGAATGGCCGACCATTGGCCTAAACTGAGATTGCAGCTTGCAGACGGCAGGGCCCAAGGCCCGGCCATACATGATGCTCGCATTGCAGCGATTTGTATTTCTCATGGGGTGCGCGAATTTTTGACGGCAGATCGAGATTTCTCCCGCTTCCCGATGTTGGCAGTTCGCAATCCTTTGTTTGATTGATATCACACTTGGTGGCTCTCTCACGCTTCCGCCTCCCCGTTTCCCATTTGCTTTTCAAACGCTTGCCGGACCAGACCCACTACATACGGCAACTCTTCCGACTTGCTCAAGCCCACCTCTACATCACCGTTTCCCCAGCGACCAAGGCTGGTGACATCCTTGGCAAGGCCTTTCGGATCATGAAGCTCGTGAAACTGCATATTGAGCGACAGGCGGAGGCGGCTTTTCTGGGGCACGACATCCACGAAGTTGGTCTCAGCCTTGTAGGCGACATAGAGCTTCAGAAACTCCTCTGAAACGCACGGGTTGAGCGCCAGAATGTCCTTACGAAAAATATCGAACAGGCCGTGCATGGGTGCACCGATCATGAGCAGCGGATGGTCGTCGATCGTGTAGCCCACTGTTTTCTCGCCGCGTGGACGGTAGGACTCTAGCACTTCGGCTTCCAACGAAGGCGCCGCCCACACGCCCGTGGCGATCACAGCGAGGCGTTCAGCGCGGTTCTTGATAGCCGTTTCATCCCACTTATCCAGAGCGCCAAGACCTTCGTTTAACTTGAGTGGGCTTTCCCGGAAGCCCCCTTTCATATCACGCTTTTCCGGAAATGGCCGGTCACTGTATTCGGCGTTGTAACCGGTGAGCGTAAGATTGCCGAGTGTGTGTAACCAGCTCTCCTGAACGCGATGCCACTCAGGACCTAGTTCGTTCCTCCACTTCGCAGACAGATTCTCGTTTTGCGGAAGAATGTGCTCGATGGTATATTCGCCGACCGGAACACGCTCCTTGCGGCCATGGTTTTCGAGTCGGCGTAGCCAGTAGCTTCGACGGGGAAAGTTGTAGAGGTCACGTACGATAAACTCACGCTTGAACTCCTCATCGCCGGGAAACCGGCGATATGACGGGAGCGTCAGCAGATGTGCCCTAACACTCTCAAGGTACCGGTCTTTTCGCAGCGCACGTCCGAAAGTGGCGAAAGTCTTGTTCAGTGAGTTTGTAGGAATTGCACACACCGCGCGTCGGAACACATACGCTTCGACCACCCGTACGGCAGCTTCGAAGTCGGTATTATCGAGCTTTCCGTTGGCAAAATCGTCGTAGAGCTCAAGTAAGAACGGATAGGCGACATCCACCTTCAGTTCTCTCAGGTCACGAAAAGCCTCAGCGAGCTTCCTATCAGCTTCTTTGCCCAATGCCATCGCGCAATAATAACCTGCGAAGGCGTGAATATCCGCGACTAGCGCATCCACCCCAGCAGCGTCTATGTCCGGTGTTCGCGCATGAGACTTGAACGCTTCATATACCGCTCGAACGTTCGGTATCTCTCCCGTCTTGAGCGTGAGGTAGTGTCGCATGAAGCTATCGAAATGTGAGCCGTACCCTTCCTGGCCAAAACCCACCTCCATCGGTCGCCAATGATCCTCATACAGCCGAGTCTGGTGAGCGGGCTCCAGCCCCATCAGGATGAAATTGCGGATCAAGTCGGCCTGGCTCAGCGCGCGTCCGGTCGAGTTCATGCTCTCAAAGATGAGCTGTGGATTGTCCTGGTCTCGACTGAGTGCGATGTCGACGACAACCAGCTTCGCAAGGCCGTGACACAGCACGGAAAGGTCGGCGCCAAGGTTCTTCACCTGCTCCTCAAAGAAGGCGAAGTTCTCGGTGACGCGCAGGGAATGATTGGTGGGTTGTGCTTTCTGTTGAACCAAGGCCAGCAGGCTCGCCTTATCGGTCTGTGTGAGCAGCAGCTTGAATCCGCGTTCTCCCTCCTCCAACGGATTCAGCAGGTAGTAACTGCGCAGTTTCCTGGCCGAGAAGCCGTCAATGGGCTCGCTGTCTCCCAGTTGGCGTGCCAGGGCTTCGAGAATCAATGTGACCGTGGTCAG
Source organism: Gammaproteobacteria bacterium (assembly GCA_965116585.1). Classification (GTDB taxonomy): domain Bacteria; phylum Pseudomonadota; class Gammaproteobacteria; order Eutrophobiales; family Eutrophobiaceae; genus JAAXHV01. Next base: position 1,991,310 of record OZ220714.1, read on the forward strand.
TCTCTGCTGGCCATCAATCACGAGTAGAGGTGACTGACTGGATATCTGGTACAGGCCCTTTTCAATGTAGACGATGGAACCGATAAAGTGGGCTGAAATAGCATCATTGCTGCCGGTACGGACGATGTCATCCCAAAGCTGGAGGCATTCTCGCTCGGTCCAAGAGTACGTACGCTGGTAGATTGGGATGACGAATTGTGGTGACTTCTTGAGGAAGTCCAGAAACTTGGCTTCGGTGGCTTTCATGGCGCCAGCCCTTGCCCGGTGCCGAGACTTGGCTTCGTGCACAGTTCGGAACTCAGGGCTTTCCACTCAGAATTTTTGAAGAGGGAAATGCTAGCCACGGCAGTCTCTACACAGCTTCCAATTCGTGGCAGATATGTGGTTACTTGATGCCGATAGAGTTCCGCCAAGTATTTTCGTCGAACCCAATCAAAGTCGGGGTTGTCGCCTTGGTCCCGAGCTTTGGCCAGTTTCGTTAGAATTTCGCTCCAGATCAGCAAAGCGGTATTTCCAGACCTGCCCAGATTATGGAGATTTCGATGAATTTGTCGTGGTAATTCGCTCGGGATTTTTCGTCGCCGCTCTGTAGCTGTTCAAGCCCCGATCCTTCTCCCGCCAGTTGTCATGGACGTTCATCACCTCGCGCACGCCGGGACGGGCAAGTGCGCGTTCGAGCAGATCCGTGTGTTCCCGCTCACGTTTTGACGGCGAATGAATAGTTGATGTCTGTTTGTTCAAGTGAACCTCCACGAGTTCATGTGAAGTTTGGTTGGTTCGCACTCAGCGCGGAAGCCTCTATTTCGATCCGATGAGTGACACCTCAGTCACGGCGGCAACTATGCTCTGCTTGAATGGTCTTGTCAAGGTCTGGACGGCTGCTTGCTGAATTTGCCGCTGAGTTTGAAGCCACGTACGGAATTGATCGTTGAAGAGATATTGTATCGAAATTAAGCCTAAGGCAGAAAAAGACCTTATACGTCGATACCTGCAAATAGCAGAAGATTCACCGGCAAATGCGCTGAAAATGCTGTTCATTGGAGGGTAAAATATTTACCATTAAAGCTGCATAGAAAAATATGTACCTGCCGGGACATAATTGTAATGACGTGAGCAATTTAAACCTTTACGGTGGACGATGCTGATCTATCCACACAGCGGTAATTTAAACGTAGGTGGTTAATCACCCTTATCTTGCCCAGATGTAACATACAGTTAGCTCTACGCTGTCGTGAGGTAAAGCGTTCTACTCTCCTTCTCTGGGAGAGCATCAAACTCCGTTTGTGAAATGACCACAATGTGATCAATGGATGGACTGGAAATAGATTCCACCCGAGTAGGATCTTGTTGGCCTATATTGATCTGCCCCAAATTAATTTGCCCCACGTTCATCTGCACTTCGAGATTATTCTCCAGAATACTGACTCGTCGGCGCAGGCGCCAATGGCCTAGCACCCCCAAGAGTACAAGCAATGCGAACCCCGCCAATATTTCGACAATAGCGGCGTTGGCGATTTCTTTGATCCAAATTACGATTTCCATCTGAGTAGTATGCCCAATGGTTTTCCTATGTCAAAGAACGTGACGCAAGGCTACAATTAATAGGCTGACGCAGACCAGTTTTCAGTTATCATTGCAACATATTGCCCAATAAACATGAAGACCCCAGGTCAGGGTTGAATCTGTTTTACTAATGCGACAAGTCAAATGTATCCAGTTAGTGAGCCATTTTGCTTAATGGGTATTATGCGCTTTGCTCATTTAGTTCGAGCGTACCTTATAAAAACAATTTGAACTGGAGCCAAAGCAACTGATGGACTGGTGGGGTTATTTATTTCTTATCATCTGTGTACTGTGGCTATTGCTTTATGTGATGAGGGCAACGGAGCAAATTATTTTGCATGATGGACTGGACTCTCATCCTGTCGAAGAGCCAGTTGTTTTCCCCCTTGTTACGGTAACAGATTCTCGTTTGGCTAGAAGGCGAGTTGTTTTTCTTGATACTGAAACCACCGGGATAAGAGGGCGTCAGGAAGTCTTAGAAATTGCCATAGTTGATGCTGAAGGTAAAATTCTGGTTAATAGTTTGGTGCATCCGAGTTATCGTAAGCGCTGGCCTGATGCTCAGGAAATTCATGGCATCAGTCCAGCACACGTAGCTGATGCGCCTTCATTAGATATTCTGATGCCTTCGATTATTAATGCGGTGAAAGACAAAACCGTTGTAATTTACAATGCCAAATTTGATTTAGAGTTCCTTCCAGAAGTAAAGGAGAATGCGGGCGCGGTGCGTTGTTGTATGCTGCGTTATGCCAAGTTTAAAGGTGACTGGAACGAATACCACAACGATTACCGCTGGCACAAGCTGACAGCTGCGGCCCGTTATATCGGGTACGGTTTTGATGGAGATGCTCATCGGGCTCTAGCAGATTGCCAGGCCACGCGTGCGGTGTGGCAACACATGGAATCTTAGATGGGTTAATCCTCAAGATTCCTTACAGTCTCAGCCTCCGGCTAATTCAGTCAAGAACTTCTTCTGCCGAGAATAAACACGGAAACGAGCCCAATCACACCACTTCCCCCTATTATCGCTCCCGCCCATGGCGCGCCTGATACGGATATAATCGCACCGGAAATAATAGCTAAAGAACCGATGGTAAGAGCACAGATTTGTCCCATTCTTGCTTCCCTGAATTCATTATCGACAATAGTTAGTTCTATATTGCGGCGATGACTTGTTTCCTGTTCTGCCATGGCAATGATACGATCAGCCGCGTCAGGAGCGACCTGATTATACCGTTCAAGTACATCCGGATGGGGCAGAGGGCCACTGAATTGTTCAGTGACCTGAACGACCTGCTGGTTGCTTTGCTGTGGTTGCCTGGTTGGTGCGCTCTTCTGAGTGCTACGTCTTGGTCTGCTCTTGCTCATGTTTCCCTATCGCAGTTCTTATATCATTGCCAACGCGCTGCCAATCCTGATGCAGGGCTTCCTTATCCGAGCGATTGAGAAACTCCTGCTTCAGCCTTGAAGATGTGTCAGGCCACAATTCAACCGTAGTAGTTGCTCCTCGTAGCCAGTTTCGTATTTTCTTGCCCATTATAGCGACTTCAACCTCGTTTTATTCAGTACAGCAAGTTAAGGCCAGTGTTCAGTACCATTTTATACCTGTGATCGTCCACGTATAAACAGGATGAGAGGAAGGCCCTTGAAGTTATATCAAACCCTGCTCACCTCACACATCAGCCCTTTCAGGTTGGTGGAGCCGGATTCGGGGCCGGGGTTTTTGTCGTCGGTGAGGAAGTTGATGTTGCATTCCCGGAAGCCGTAGTCGGGGGCTGTCTGTTCCGGGTACCACCAGGCGAACTCGGCGGCTACTACGCGGGGGTCGATGCCGTCGGTTACTTTTGCCTTGTGTTTGACTTTGCCGCGCGGGCTTTCTATGTAAATCCAGTCGCCGTCTGCTATGTTTCTGGCGGCGGCCGTGTCCGGGTGGATGCGCAACAGGGGGTCGGGGTGCATTTTACGCAGCATCGGGCTTTGCCGGTGTTCCGAGCCGAAATATTCCTGTACGCGCGTGCCGGTGGTCAGCACCAGCGGGTATTTCTCCACAAACTCCGGTTCCCGGGCCGGGCTTTCCGGTGGTTCCTGGTGGAACGGCAGCGGGTCGTAACCCCAGTCTGCGTTCTGCTGTATGTAGAAATCCAGCTTGCCGGATTTGGACTTGAAGCCTTCAGTCTCGTACTTCCGGTACCTGGGTTCGTTGCGCAGGTACTCCATGTCCTTGAATTCCTGCCAGGTGACACCGGCAGGTTCCAGGATGTAGTCCAGGGAGTCTTCATAGTTCTCCCAGAAGGAGTCTGCAAAGCCCAGTTTCTTGCCCAGTTCATTCAGGATCTCGACGTCCGCCAATGCCTCGCCCGGGGCATCCACGATCTTGGGCCTGGGGAAGATGTAGCCGTGCGACTTCCAGTAATCTGCGATATTGTCGAACTCCATCCAGGTCTTGGCGGGTAACACGATGTCTGCCAGTTCCGTGGTCGGGGTGGGGAAGATGTCCGCCACCACCAGGAATTCGACCTTCTTCAGGGATTCATATACCCGCGAGGTGTTCGCCCTGACTACCAGCGGGTTGCTGCCCATGATGATCATTCCCCGCACCGGGTAAGGCTCGCCGGTCTCAATAGCATCCCAGATCACGTGCGGCGTAATGCGGTTGATGGACGCGGCCAGCCGGTAGCGGGTGCCACCCAGCATTTTGTCGACGTTATCCAGGAACTGGTTGCCGCAGAATTCCATGCGCGGCAGGCCCGGTGGGGGGCCGAACATGACGTTGCCGCCAGGCGCATCGAGGTTGCCGGTCATGGCCGACATGTAAATCAATACCCGGTCCGAGTTGGCGCAGTTGACGCCATGCTCAATGCCGACGCCCCACTGGATGGCCGCGGGTTTCGTCCTGGCGAACAACCTGGCCGCGGCGATAATCTTTTCTTTCGGTACCCAGGAAATCTCCTCGCCCACCTCCGGCGGGTACTCTTCCAGGCGTGCGCAGAACTTGTCGAACCCGGTGGTGTAGTTTTCGATGAAGTGGTGATCGTACAGGTCTTCCTTGACCATCACGTGCATCATTGCCATGGCCAGCGCCACGTCGGTGCCCGGTCGGAGTTGCAACCAGATATCGGCCTTTTCCGCCAGTTGGGTGCGTTGGGGGTCGACCACGATGTAATTGGGCTTGCGTTTGAGGCTCAGGCCCAGGTTAACGCCGATATATTCATCGGGGTTGGATTTGATCGTGTTGCTGCCCCAGGACATGACGCACTGGGGGTGGTTGTCGTAGTCCACAATGGGGACTGACATACCCAGTTGCTTGGACACGGCCAGCCTGGGCAGGTAACAGACGTGGCCGTTCGCCAGTACGTTGGGTGAGCCGAACATGTTGGCGACCCGATACACAAAGCGGTGGTGGCTGCGTCCGGTGCCGTGCCCGAAGATGACCGATTCCGGCCCGTTCTCTTCCTTGATTTGATTGAATTTGCTCGCGATGGTATCCAGCGCTTCGTCCCAGCTTATGCGTTCCCACTTGCCCGCGCCGCGCTCACCGACCCGTTTCTTGGGGTACAACAGGCGATCCTTGTGGTACTGCAAGTCGGTGATGAAGCCCCTGGCCTTGCGGCACAGGTAGCCCTTGCTGATGGGGTGATCCTTGTCCCCGCGAATGTTCACGGCCTTGCCGTTTTCCAGTGTGACGAATACGCCACAACCGGCATGGCCGCAGGCGCGGCAATTGGTGTGGACGACCTCGGTGGTGGTTTCGGGGTCTTCGTATCCGACTGCGGGGGTTGTGTCTGTATCCATGTTCGTGTCAATAAGTGGTGGCTGACCCTGCAATAGTAGTTTAAATCCTGTTGCCTTTCCAGCGCTTTATCTATGCTTCGCAACGGGCTTGCTTAAATCCGCCCCCGACGCGCCGGCTATTTGATCGCCAGGAAACCCTCGAAACTGACGTATTTCATCACCGTCATTACGTCGCTGAATCCTGCCCGGTTCAACAGGCCCAGGTTGCCGGCGCTGGAGAACGGCTTGAGCACACCCTTCAGGCTGAGTTCCTTGTTCAGGATCTCATCGGAACTGAAACCCTCGCGTTGTTTGAACTCGCGGTACAGGCAGGACATCATGTCCTGGAAGCGGGAGTCAGGCGCGCCGACTTTTTCAAACAGGACGAACGCGCCGCCCCAGTTCAGGGCCTGGTAAATGTTATCGAACAGCGCCTGCCGGTGTCTTTCCTCGACAAACTGGATGGTGTAGTAGCTGATGATCATGTCGCTTGCTGTGAACTCACTCGTGAGGATATCCTCACAGCGCAACTCCACGTTCTGCAGCCCGGCGCAGGTCTTGCCGGCGCGCTCGATCATGGCCTGTTCCCGGTCCAGTCCCGTCCAGCGCACGCCGGGCTTGTGTTCCTGGTGCACGGCCAGCTTCTTCAGCAGGTCGCCGGTCGAACAGCCCAGGTCATACACGTTGCTGTCCGGCGCCACGAAGAAGTCACTCAGGAAACAGATGAGGTCGTGCCCGTCTTCGTAATAAGGGATGGAGCGCCTGGCATGATCCGGAAAGGTCTCCGCCACCTCGCCGCCGAATGACCAGGCGGAACGTTGCGCGCTGATGCCGTCGTCGATTTTCATGCGGGAGGCCGGCTCAGTACCTCGCCGTTCAGGCGGACAATCACCGCTGACAATGCTGCTGTCGCGGCGTCCATCCTGGTCGCATCCGTGCCGCGCAGCACCAGGTTCACGCCCAGTTTTCCTTTCCTGAAATAAGGATAACTGCCCATGCTGATATCGGGATATTGTTCCTGCAACACGCCCAGGTCGGCGGCAATCTCACTTTCCGGCAGGTTGGTAGTGACGTTGTCCGTAATGATGGGGTCGCCGCCCACGAGCCTGTTGGCCAGGCCGTCGAACATGGCTTCCATGATGGCAGGCACACCGGGCAGGACAAACACGTTCTCCAGTTGGAACCCCGGCGCGCCGCTTACGGGGTTGTCTATCAGACTGGCGCCGGCCGGTATGTCCGCCATTTTCAGTCTGGCTTCGGTCAGGCGCTTGGGTTCGTAATAACGGTCCAATGCGTTGATGGCTTCCTGGTTGCGCAACAGTTCGACATCGAATGCCCTGGCGATGGCCGCCGCGGTGATGTCGTCATGGGTGGGGCCGATGCCGCCGGTGGTGAACACGTAACTGAACCGCGCGCGGCAGGTGTTGACGGTATGGATAATCTCCGCTTCGGTGTCGGCAATCACCCGCGCTTCGTTCAGGCGGATGCCCAGGGCATCGCATTTTTTACCGATAATAGCCAGGTTGGCATCCTGGGTGCGGCCGGACAGGATTTCATTGCCGATGATGATCAGGCAGGCGGTAATCGGATCGGGTGGTTGCACGATACCCCCACCCCCTAAAACGCGTACTGCCAACCGGCGCTGATGGTCCAGTCGGTCTCCATCTGCGGGCCGTTCAGGTCGCGCTGCAACGGCAGGCTGAGTTCCACAGCCAGGCGCTGGCCGGCCAGGGCGCCGGTCTGTCCCATCAGGTTGACGCCAAGGTTCAGGTTCAGTTCATCCCCGCCGTAGTTGTCGGGATTGGCGGTCTGCACCGGGCCTGCGATCATCGGGTCCATACCGTCGATAGCACCCAGCGTAGCGTATTGCAGGCGTAGCGAGGTACTGATGAAGGGTCGCCACTGGTAGTTGAGCCAGGCGCTCAAGGTATGCTTGTCGCCCAGGGCATAGCCCTGGTCCCGGTCCAGCCGGAACGTTCCCAGGTATTGGCCGCCCCAGTACCAGTGATCCTGGTGGCCGTTCCAGGTAATGCCCGGCAACAGGTCGTAGGTGCCGGACCCAAGCTGCATGGCATAGGGTACGCGTAGCGTGGGCCGGGCGCCCATGGGGGTCAGTATTGCATGGGTCTTTGAGGTGGAACCGGTGGGGAAACTCATCCCGACGTTCAGGTGCAGGCCATGGACGTCGCCATCGTACACCTTGATCAGGCCGGCAAGGCGGGTATCGCCGATGCCGTCGGTCTTCACCCTGAAACTGCCGCGCACGTTCGTGCCCATGCCGCCCATGTAGGTGATGTGTTCCATATCCTTTTCGATATACATGCCCATCGCCATCAGCGTCAGCCAGTCCGCCGGCGCGTACATGGCGCCGACCATGTGCATGTCCATGCGCATTTTTGTGGGCACGATGCGCAGGGTGGGAGGCTGCATGGGCCTGCCGAAAAACCGGTTGGGGATGGTGGTTACCAGAGTGTCCACATCGATGCGGTTTGTGCCGCTACGGTTGCCCTGCATGTCCATGTGCATGAACCGGTAACTCAGCATGAACTCACCCTTGTCATGCACGTGATCGCCCATGACGCCGATGGGGGCATGGTCCGCGGCATTGTTCGAGGAAAAGCCCGGCGCGTCTGCGCGTCCTGGCGTGACAAACAGGTTTGCCGCCAGCAACGCGAGTGTGGTGGTTAGTCGTAATCGATACTTCATAATCTTCAGAGTTTACCTAACCCGCATATCTCACCAAGTCGCTTGTTGTAATCTGAAACATTTTTGCTGTCAATAAGTTATGGTAGTATCCGACCTTTTTCAACATTACACACTGCGCTTGATGCGCCATCGCTGGTCTTTTTTCCGCCTGCGGGCACGTGCTTCCTCAACCATAGCTACCGCTATGCTTTCGGTCGCAGGCACCCGCAGGCAAAAAAAATCCTGCGCGATCTTCGCATCACTTGGTGAGATATGCGGGCTAATCATCATCCGGCAGGACAGCAATGCGGCAAATTGGCGTGCAGAAGCGTCCGGTCAGGATGAGCTGAGCCTGACCTTTATATTGTCAATCAGGCGGGCCGGACCCAGCCAGGCCGCGGCCAGGACGGACAAACGGGTATCCTCCGACGTTGGCACACGCAGGTCTTCGCTACGCCGGATGCTGACGTATTCCGGCCTGAACCCGGCTTGCTCCAGCCTGAGCATGGCTTCCTGCTCGATCGCTTCCAGGTCGCTCCTGCCTTTGCGCAAACCGGCAGCCGCGGCTTTCAGTGTCTGGTAGATCTCCGGCGCCCGGCGCCGTTCCTCCGGCGCCAGGTAGGCATTGCGGGAACTCATCGCCAGACCGTCCGCCTCGCGCACGATGGGCAGTCCGACGATCTCCACCGGCAGGCACAAATCCCGCGCCATACGCTTGAGCACCAGTAATTGCTGGTAATCCTTCTCACCGAACAGGGCCGCGTCCGGTTGCACGTTACTGAGCAGTTTGGTTACCACGGTGGCGACCCCGGAGAAATGGCCGGGCCTGAACTCGCCGCAGAGAATGTTGGATAATTCAGGCACGTTGATGCGGGTGTCGGTATCAGTACCGCCCGGATAAAGCTGGCCCAGGTCCGGGGTGAACAACAGGTCCAGGCCGTACTTTTCCAGTTTGTTCTTGTCGTCGGCCAGGGTACTGGGATATTTCTCGTAATCCTCTCCCTGGCCGAACTGTATCGGGTTGACGAAGATACTGACCACGGTGCGGTCGGCACACTCGCGCGCATGGTGCAGCAGTGAGATATGCCCGTCATGCAGGTTACCCATGGTGGGCACCAGGGCAATGCTGTATCCGGCCTGCTTCCACCTGCCTACCAGCGCGCGCAAATCGGCCAGGCTGGATACGGTCTCCATGATCGGCGTCTCGGTGAAAGGTGCGGTGATGTGTTTGTCTGCGGCCTGTGGGTTCAACATTTTCATTCTCATATTTTCTGTGGGATTATAATACGTAGGAAGAGGAATACGGGAAACTTTGCGGTGCTGATGAAAAATTTCGTGAATTTTGTTTCACGAAGAGTCTTAACTATTCCTTATGCCATCCACTTAAACAGTTATCCGTTTAGAGATATGAAATGAAACTCACTGTGAAAAATTTCGGGCCCATTCGCGAGGCCCAGAATATTGACATCAGTCCCATGACAATATTTGTTGGGCCGAGCAATACGGGGAAATCGTATCTCGCGATGTTGCTCTATTCAATTTTCGAAGTATTTGCAGATAAAGAGCATACGTGGAAGCTATCAATGCTGGTCAGGAGGGAGAGACAAAATCATCTTGAAATATTCAACAACCTGAGAAAATCTCAAGTCAGCGCATCGACCGAGATAGATGTCTGTTTCTCTAAATGGGCACAAATTATCAGTAATGCATGGGAACACAAGATTGTGTACTGTCTGGGAGAAGAAGGGAGAGTTCTGCTTGATGGAAAAAATAGCGATGCAGGATTTTCCACAAGAATCTCGGACTCGGAAAATCAACTGGTTCTGGACCTTACCAATCCAAGAAACAGCAAAATAACCTTACAGAAAAAGAGGCAATTAACCAGGCAAATAAATCAGCGTTTTGCTGAGTTGTTGTCGTATGAAGTCAAAGGGGATTCAGGCGAGGAAATATCTTCCCTGCCAGATGAAATCTACGAAGATTTTGCCCGGAGATATTACCCTGAGGTTCTTCTTCAGCATTTCCAATCGACACTGTTGCCATGGAAACAACTTGAAGCGCCGATTGACGCATATTACCTGCCAGCCATACGTGGAGGCATAATGCAAAGTCATCGCACTCTCGTCAGTGTGTTGATTAAGCGTGCACCCATGGCTGGACTGAGTAATCTCCCGCTTGTTCCACCGTTTAATGGTGTTTTATCTGACTTTATGACAAAGCTAATCAACATCGAAAATGGAGAGTATAAACGAACCCGGTCGAGACTCTCGGGCCTGGGAACCAGACACAGACGTAATATGCGTCGTGACAATTATTCTGATACACAAGAAGCAATAGATGATGCTAACACTCGAATAGAGCGGCATATTCTATCCGGCGTGATCGATGTACAAAGATCAGAGACGCAGTATCCTGATTTTCGCTATAAATTCACAAAGGACAACCAACACTATGATTTACCATTGATGAACGCATCTTCAGCAGTATCTGAAGTAGCCCCTGTTTCCCTGTTTCTCCGCCACTATGTACACCCCGGTGACTTGTTTATTCTTGAAGAGCCGGAAGCTCATTTGCACCCTGCTGCTCAAAGGGATATTTCTGATGTTCTCGCCCGGCTTGTTAATGCAAGGGTTAATGTATTGATTACTACGCACAGCGACAACATACTGGAGCAGGTCGGTAATTTCATCTATGCGTCAGATGTTTCTGAAAGCGATCTGACAAGACTGGATGAGGCAAAATGCTCCGTTTACTTTTTCAAACCAAGTCGGAGCGGCAAGCAGACTACGGTCAAAAAAATACCTTTCGATCCTGAGACAGGTCTTCTGACAAAGGATCATCTGGATGTTTCTTCTGCGCTGTACAATGAGACGATTGATTTAATGGAACGGAGGGAGAATGAGGGAAGTCAAACGGATATTTTATGAAAAGTATAGCGCATGTGATGTAAATCAAATCCGCCACTATACCCGTGGGAAATACACGCTCGGGAAACTGAAGAATCCCGTTGTATATTCAGTGGATTGTATTTTCCGGAAACACCCCGAAAGAGGTGGAAAGCGTTGTGATGAGTTTGTGTTTTACAATTTATCTCATATCGAAACCGGGATTGATTTGATTGAGATAAAGGACAGTGAATCTATCGATGCTGAAAAGATAAAGGAACAGTTGCAGGGGGGTGCTGGATTCATAGAGTATTTTCTGGATAATGATCCGGCGACTGATGGCCAACCATTTGACTTCAGAGCTTTTTGTGTTTCCAAGGGAATAAGGCCAAGTGAGCGGAAAAAATTAGTAAATTGTAAAATCAATATACGTGATAAAGCCAAACGTATTAGGCACGTCAAATTCAATCGTACGTTAAAGTGAAGGAGAGCGCATTCTTTCCAGCCAGGCACTATGTTTCACTTGAACGAATGCTCCGCCCCCGGGAACTCGCCGGCTTTTACCGCGCGCACGTATTCCTGTATGGCAGCCGTTACGTTGCCGCTCTCTGCCAGGAAATTTTTGGCCATGTGCGGGCGGTACGGGGAGATACCGAGCATGTCGTAGATTACCAGCACCTGGCCGTCGCAGTGTATGCCGGCGCCGATACCGATGGTGGGGATGGTGAGTGCTTTGCTGATGCGTTCGGCCAGGGTGGCGGGGATGCATTCCAGCACCACCATGCCGGCGCCGGCGGCCTCCAGGGCGCGGGCGTTGGCCATGATGCGTTGCGCCTGCTGTTCCTCCCTGCCCTGAACCTTGTAGCCGCCGTATTCCCGCACAGACTGGGGCAGCAGGCCGACGTGGCCGCATACCGGAATGCCTTGTTTGACAATGGCGGCTACGGTCTGCGCCCGCTGCTCTTCGCCGCCTTCCAGTTTCACCACGTCAGCGCCGCCGTCCTGCACCAGTCGGTGCGCATTCTCACAGGCTGCGGTTACCGTCTCGTAGCTTTGATACGGCATATCCGCCACGACCAACGCACGCCGGCAGCCGCGGCTGACCATGCGGCTGTGGTAAACCATGTCTTCCATGGTGACGCTCAAGGTGTCCTCCTGCCCATGCAGGACCATGCCCAGCGAGTCTCCCACCAGGACGACATCCAGGCCGGCCGTGTCCAGTATCCCGGCAAAACTCGCGTCATACGCGGTCAGGGTGGCGATTTTCTCACCTGCCCGTTTCATTTCCCGCAAGCGGTCAATACTTATCTTGTCACTCATGACTTTGTTATACCCGCATGTCCGGCACGCGCCAACAGTTCATCGGCCCGGCCAATGCCGGGGATTTCCAGGTCAGGCGCCAGTTCCAGCAACGGCATCAGCACAAAATTCCGATGCCTGATCTCCGGGTGGGGCACGCGTAGCCCAGGCTCGTCAATGATCTCATGACCGTAGAGTAACATGTCAAGGTCCAGGCTGCGCGGTCCCCACCTGGGCCCGTTCCGCACCCGTCCCTGGCGGTCTTCAATGTATTGCAGTTGACCCAGCAGTTGCAGCGCCGGCAGGCCGGTATCGATCAATGCCACTGCATTCAGAAAGTCAGGCTGGTCGCTCGGTCCCAAGGGTTTGCTGCGGTAGAACGAGGAACAATTTACCAGTCTGGTGTCCTGAACATTATCCAGCGCTACCAGGGCCGCGTCCAACTGCGCGGCAGGCTTGTCTAGATTACTGCCCAGGCCGAGGTAACAGTCCATCTGTCATACCTTGACTCTGGGCCAGGTCATGAGCGCGCGGCAAACCACTCCTGCGCAGGCAAGCGTCCATTTGGAGAGATTCCTGCTTGTGCAGGAAGGGTAATTTACACCAAATCGCTTCACTCTTGACGAATTAATGCCCCCGGTTGCGCCCGCGCCGGCTGCGCCTGCGCCGGGTCTGGCCTGTTGCATCGGGCACACCCTCCTGGAACCGGGTCCACCACTCTGCGAGTTCGCCTACGTCCTCCCCGGATTCCGCGCGTAGCAGCAGAAAATCGTAAGCTGCCCTGAACCTGGGATTGGCCATCAACCGGTGTGGGCGGCGATTGGCGCGGCGCGCCAGGCGCGGTTGTAACTGCCAGATGTCCCGCGCCATGCCGGTGAAGCGGTGCGGCACCGCGACGGCGCTGGTTTGCCGGGAGATAACAATATCTCCTGCCAGCATGATGGCATCCATTTCATTCATGCCCTGGGCCATGTGTTCTCTTGCCAGCCTGTCCATAGGCAGCCACAACAGCGCGGCGATGAGAAAACCCGGCGTGACCGGCTTGTTTTGCGCCAAGCGCTCGTCGGTGTTGCGCAGCGCATTGGCCACGAACGTATAGGGAAAGCCGCCCTGCTGCTGTGCCAGCGCTTCCTCCGTTTGCGGGAACAACTCCTTGAAGAGACCGTACTGTCGCAGTTGTTCAAAGGTCTGTAAGGCATAACCGTTAAAAAACAGTTTCAGGCACTCCTCGAACAAGCGGGCGGGCGCAATCTCCTGCAATGATGAAGCCAGTTCAGGGATCTGCTTCCCGGTATCCGGGCTGATCCTGAACCCCAGCTTGGTTGCAAACCGTACCGCCCGCAGCAAGCGCACCGGGTCTTCAATAAAACGCCGGCGCGGGTCGCCGATCAACCTGATACAGCAGGATTTTATGTCATCCATGCCGTTAACGTAATCCACCACGGACTCGTCTGCGATGTTGTAGAACAGGGCATTAACGGTCAAATCGCGGCGCCATACGTCTTCATCAATGCTGCCGTAAACGTTGTCGCGGATGATGCGGCCGTCCACCGCATGGCCGGCGCCGTTGCTGTCGTGATGCGGGGCGCGGAACGTGGATACTTCCACAATCTCATCGCCGAAACGCACGTGGGCGAGGCGAAAACGACGCCCGATCAACCGGCTGTTGCGGAACAGCTCCCTGACCTGTTGCGGCGTGGCATCGGTCACTACGTCAAAGTCCTTGGGCTCACGCCCCAACAGCAGGTCCCGCACGCTACCCCCGACCAGATAGCTGCCGTAGCCCGCGTTCTTCAGGCGGTACAATACCTTCAGCGCACCCTCACTGATATTTCTGGTCGAGATGTTATGACCTTCACGGGGAACAACGTCAGGCCTGGGATGCAGGTAGGAAACTTTGTCGTGGCTTTTTCTCATAGGTTGTTATTATAATACCACATGGTATCCGCTCCCTTCGTCTAGCGGCCCAGGACGCTGGCCTCTCACGCCGGAAACAGGGGTTCGATTCCCCTAGGGAGCGCCAATTACTTCAGGAAGGATGTAAAGAATACATCCTTGGAACTGACACGAACAGATTTATAACGATCAGCACCTCGAACCGGATGTAACATGAACCGTGTCCCCGTTCACACCGCACTCATTCGTTGGGCGCTTGATCGAGCCAGTCAGGATGTGGATGACCTGACGCACCGATTTCCAGGTCTTCCGGCATGGGAACGCGGAGAAAAACTCCCTACCTTGAAGCAGCTTGAGCGCTTCGCCAAAGCTACTCATACACCATTCGGTTACTTTTTTCTGCCCGAACCTCCCAGGGAAAGTATGCCAATCCCGGATTTTCGCACTGTTCAAGGTGAAATACGCCCCCCTAGTCCTGAGCTGCTGGATACCATTTACGCTATGCAACGGCGACAGGCCTGGTTGCGAGAAGACAGACTCGAATGCGAAGCAGAACCACTGGGTTTCGTGGGCAGCGCCCGTTTGGCGGACGATCCCGTAGCGGTTGGTATGGAAATGCGGCGTGTAGTTGGTATTGACACAGACTGGGCCGCCAAGCTGCGTACCTGGACAGAAGCGGTAGGGAAATTACGCCTTGTCATTGAGCAGACAGGCGTAATGGCAGTGATCAACGGCGTGGTTGGGAACAACACCAGTCGCAAGCTGGACGTGAGTGAGTTTAGAGGCTTTGCCCTGTGTGATGCTTATGCGCCACTCATTTTTGTTAACGGTTCCGATGCAAAGTCAGCCCAAATGTTTACTTTAGCACATGAGCTGGCGCATATATGGCTGGGTGGTTCCGGTGAGGGAGTAACCGCATTCGACAATGTATTTCCGGATGGAACAGATATTGAAGTATTTTGTGACAAGGCCGCGGCAGAATTTCTGTTACCGGGACGGGAATTAAAGGCTCATTGGAATGATGTGAAACGTGACCGGCAACCTTTTATCGAACTGGCCAGACGTTTCAAGGTCAGTCCTGTCGTTGCTGGGCGTCGCGCGATGGATCTGCGATTGGTGGACCGCGAAGATTTTTTTGCATTCTATCGCGAATACCTCAACCGGGAGCGTCAGCAGACACAAAATGCAGGTGGGGGAGATTTTTACCAAAACCAAAGCGCGCGCGTAGGCGAGTCGTTTGCCAAGCGTGTTATCCGTGCCGCCGAGGAAGGGCGACTAAGCTTTCGGGAAGCTTATGCTCTAACCGGTCTGCGAGACGGCGCTTTCCAGAAATATGCCCGGCGTCTGGGTTTCGATATGCCATGAACTCAACGAAGCAGATGGTTGGTTGCAAATGCCGTTGTCCGCGGCACCGTTGTCGTGACAAATGAGCAACCGAAACCCGAATCAAAAAGCCGTATTCTGCTACGGAAACAGGGATTCGATTCCCCTATGGAGCGCCAATTATCTCAGGGTGTCGTTCGCTACAGCAAGCCTCCATTCATCAAACGGTATCCGAAACTTTGACAAGAGCATCCACAACAGAACCGGCATTTAACGTCATACTGGGAGAGGCGCTACGCGGGAAGCACCCGCTTTGGACGCAGCATCTTGGCGCTGAGCAAACCCGGGTCATGGACCGGGCGCCAGGGAAGCAGCCCGATATTGTTATTGCGGTGCCCAACAGCACACCGGTTATTGTAGAAACAGAATATTTTCCTGCTGTTACTGTTGAGCAGGACGCACGCGCCCGGCTGAATGAATCTCTGGCGAGCACTCGCCAGATTATTGAACACACTTTTGCAGTAAGAATTCCAACCAATGTGAAAACCTCGCCTCAGGGAGACATCAGGTCCGATGTTGAAAGCATTGTATTTGACTACTGTATTTTTTCCATGAAAAGGGATTTAACTCCGGAACGCTGGCCGGCAACGGGCTGGCTTAAAGGGGATATCAATGATCTTGCAACCAGTATTGAGTCGGTTTCCATCTCTGAATCCTTACTGGCGACCAGCACGGACGAACTTGAACGTGGTGTAGCGCAGGCTGCCAATATTCTGCAGCAAGCGCCGATGCACACCAATGAGAAAATTGCCGAGGAACTCCGCCAGGAAATGGGTGAACAAACTTCACGTATGGCAACGGCCATTATCGCCAATGCCATTATTTTTCACTCTCGGATAGAAGGGCAGCAGGGAGTTCCCACCCTGTCTGAACTACAGTCAGAGACATGCACCCTGAGCCGAAACAAACTGGTTGAATGCTGGCGCTGGATTGTAATGGAAATCAACTATTGGCCGATATTCAAGATTGCATCAGATCTTCTGTCATTTATCCCCGCCCAACAGGCAGGTCATATCCTGAGACGGCTTGTGGAGACTTCCGACAGGCTGACAGAAATTGGCGCAACAGGCATTAATGACCTGTCCGGGCGGATGTTTCAGACACTTATCTCAGACAGAAAATTTCTGGCGACCTTCTACACGTTGCCAATCTCTGCAACGTTATTAGCGAAGCTTGCCATAGCGCGACTGGACGTCGACTGGAGCGATGAGAATGCAGTCAAGGCTCTACGGGTCGGCGATCTTGCTTGCGGCACAGGCGCGTTATTGAATGCTGCCTATCACTCGATTCGAGTTCGTTTTCGGCGCTCGGGCAAAGACGATGCAAGTATCCATGCCGGCATGATTGAGACTTCCTTGTATGCCTGCGACATCATGCCTGCCGCCACACATCTCACTGCATCCACGTTATCCAATGCGCATCCCGGGGTGACGTTCGGCAACACAAAGATTATCACCATGCCCTACGGACACGATGAGAATAACGTCCCGCATATCGGTTCGTTGGAATTGATTGCCCAGGAAGAAACCATGCCGCTATTCAGCCTGGGGAGGGAGCAGTTGACAGGCAAAGCCGGCGAGGAGGTCAATTCAGGTATAAGCGTCCCCCACCAATCCATGGATGTCATCATCATGAACCCGCCGTTTACGCGTCCGACCAATCATGAATCCACATCAGTGCCAGTACCCTCATTCGCCGGTTTTGGTACGGAGCACAATGAGCAGAAGGCGATGAGCGAACGACTTAAAATCATACGCCGCTCACTTTCGGAACCGGCAGGGAACGGTAACGCAGGGTTGGCATCGAATTTCCTGGACCTTGCCCACGTCAAGCTGAAGCCCGGTGGTGTATTGGCGCTGGTGCTACCAGCGTCATTCGCGCAGGGCGAATCATGGAGTGATGCACGGGAGCTATTGTCCAGGCATTACCAGGACATGGTGATTGTATCTATCGCCAATACCGGTAAAACCGACCAAGCATTTTCCGCAGACACGGGTATGGCGGAAGTGTTGGTGGTCGCGAAAAAGAAAGCAGACATTCCTTCAAAAAACAATAAGGAAGATAGTACAAACACAATCCAGTTCGCCAACCTGAGACGTCGGCCTGTACATCATGTAGCAGCAACCGAAGCGGCCAAATCCATTGAAGCCGTCCGTAAAGGTTCCGGTACCGGTCACATAACGCTGGGGGATGAGTATAGTAATGGTGGTAGCATCAGCACGGATTATTTTGAAGGAGGTTGCGCCGGCTTGGTTGAACCAGTGCTCGCGCAATTCATGCTTTCACTGGCCAAAGGTGTCTTCTTGCACCCAAGAACAAATCAAACTGGAAATCTGCCGATTACTACACTGCGCTCACTTGGTCGCCGGGGTTTGGTTGACAGAGACTTTATCGGTGCACTCCCTCGTGGCCCCTTTGATAAAATCCCATTACAGACATCCACACCGACCTACCCGGCATTGTGGAATCATGATGCAGAGCAGGAACGTTGTTTTATCGTTCAACCTGATTGCGAATTGCGAGTGCGCGCTGGACAGTCAGAACGAGTTGCGAATATCTGGGAATACTCTGTTTCCCGACTTCACCTAACCCGAGATTTTCGATTAAACTCTCAGAGTCTCGGAGCATGTTTTACGCCAGAAAAATCTGTCGGGGGGACAGCCTGGCCAAATTTTATCGCGTCAGACGATTTTTCAGAACCGGTGATTCTTCTCTGGTTCAATTCAACCCTGGGGTTGATGAGTTATTGGTGGGGCGGCACCCGACAACAACTGGGCCGAACTCGAGTAACAATAAGCGCCATACCTTCACTTCTTGCTCTGGATACACGGCAATTCAACAAGGGCGATCTCAGTTCATGGGATGAGTTGTTTAAACGGTTCGAAAAAGAAACATTTTTACCGGCGAATGAAGCTTACCAAGACAACAACCGCATTGCCTTGGATAACGCAATATTCGACCTGCTTGGAATTTCTCCGTCAGTTAAAGAAGGATTCGACTTAATCCGCCGCCAATGGTGCAACGAGCCGAGTGTTCATGGTGGGAAAGGTGGCAAACAAACCTGAAACGCGGGCCATAGTGGCCCACAGGGATATGATGGCTGAGAAAAAACCAGACAGGCCTGCAATGCTGGCACAACGACAGATAAAACAGAGAATATCTGAATTCCTAAGCACACCTGACCCCGTAACTATTTGTATCAGAGGTGCTTGGGGTACAGGGAAAACATACGCATGGAAAGAATGGGTCGAAGATACGAAAGACGAGTTGCAGAATGCACGATATTCATATGTGTCCCTATTCGGAATTGATTCGCTTAAAGATCTCAGACTTCAGATTTTTCAACAAGCCCTCCCCAAAACACAAATCGGTCATGAAGTATCAATTAAGTCATTACGCAATAATACACTTAACACTATTAGCTCCACGTGGCGAAAGGGCTTAAAGACCCTGTCTTCCCAGCCACAGGCTAATCTTTTTACTGATGCCATGCAGTCAGTTGCTTTTCTCTCCATGAATAACAGTCTGATATGTCTGGATGACCTTGAAAGAAAGGGCAAAAATCTTTCAATGGTTGATATGTTGGGGCTCATAACACATTTGAAAGAGGAGAAAAAATGCAAGGTGGTAATTCTCTGTAATGAGGGGGAGATCAATAACGAAGACGAAAAAAAAGAATTCGATAAGTACCGGGATAAAGTCATTGATATTGAATTCGAGTACAAGCCTAGCGCCAGCGAATGCGCTGCTATTGCTTTTCAGGAAGACAGCGACCTCCATAAGGAACTGACTGATAACTGTAACAAACTCGGGATCGATAATATAAGAATTCTAAAAAAGATCGAACATTTCGCCAGAGAAATAAAACGTCATGTCGAAGTTTTTGATCCTGAAGTCCTGTACCAATCTTTGCGCACCCTTTGTCTTTATGTCTGGTGTCGTTATAGCTCTGATGATGTGTCTCCAAGCTATGAACACGTAAAAAACCAAAATGACTTTACCAAATGGCTGATGATGCGAGAAAAAGACCGTTATAGTGAGGAGAAAGATGCTAAATGGCGGGCTACTCTGGAAAATTATGGTTACTATCTCAATAATTTAGCCGAATTAGCCCCGGAAATTAGCAGGCTGATAGAGGTTGGTTATATCAAGGACCACAATGAATTCAATAAAGCCGCTAAAAAAGTGCATGAAAAGGCTGTCGCGATGAAAGGGGATGAATCTTTTACAGAAGCATGGGAAATTTATCATCACAGCTTCAAAAATAACGGTGATGAGGTGGCTGAAAAACTTTTTAATGCTTTAAAGAAACACGCAAAATATGTTACCCCAACTAACCTGAATGGAACAGTCAATGTGCTTCGCGGGTTAGACCGGGACGATTGGGCAAATGAGGCTATAGATTATTACGTTGAACAGCGTAAAACTGAAACCGGGTTATTCAATCTGGATGGCCCATTCTCAGACAACATAACGGATGGGCGGATAATTGACCGTTTCAATGAAATATTGGCCTCTGCCACAGTTGAACACGATATAGATGATGTGGTCCGTCGTCTGGCAAATAAAGATGGTTGGTCTCAGGAAGATGTACAAGTCCTTGTGGCTGCGACGGTGGATGACTACTACAAGCTGTTCAAATCTATTGATGGGAACTATCTTTCCAAATATGTGCAAAGCTGTTTGCAATTCGGCAGGCTTTCTAACCATTCCGCTCAAGAAAAGAAAATTCACGACAAAGCAACTTCAGTACTGAAACGGATTGCGGGAGAATCTAAAATCAACAAGTTGCGTTTGGAACGATTTGGTATCGTCCCTGACGATAATAAAGATAATCTTGACCTGGCTGCTCAGAAAACCATTCCTACTTAATATCATCCGCTAACGCAACTCCGGAAAATTTTTAATGAATGTGAAAACACATCGCCACACAAATGAAACTGGTGAAGTTTCTGTTACCGTAAAACCCAAGCATGAATGGGACAGGATGATGACCAAAATCATGGCGGAAGGAGAGCGCTTGGCAAAGAGGCTCAAGGATCAGGGACACATACATAAGGTGGAAATTTTGGCCCCAAAAAAGGTGCATGATGGAGACGCCCCAGTGACTCTCTCAGGAGTCATGCTCGAACTGGATTGGAAGATAACAACCAGACTTGAAATGATCGAGCATGCAAGGGATATGATCACCAAAGCCTTCATGCTGGATGAGATGGCCCCTGCTCTGCCGGCTGTATTAAAGGCAATTATTGAGGGCCGGGGGCTATATGAACATGGCATCGGTGAGTTTTTCCTATTGTACGGAAAATTCGAGCAGAAATATCATACCAATAGCACGAAGACACAGGACAAAATGAGTGAACTAATAGAGGGTAGGTCAGAAAAGGACAGGTTAGAATGTATGAAAAGCTACATCTCGCCTCAAGGCAGCGCGGCGCGCGCAGGGCCACTTCCTTATGTTGTCAGAAATATCCTTGCCCATATCGGGACCGATCACCACAATAAGCTGGAAGCTCAAGACATCGAGAAATCTATCAAGTTGCTCAGTTCCTGGAAAGGCATTGTTGGTTTTGCTAAACGTGCTCGTGGCGAGCCCGTATACGTACACGCTTTCTGGTGACAACGATGATCGCCCTATCCTGCATCGCATCTGTATGTTGTTCAATCAAGAAACGCATGGCGTCTGCTCTTTCCATTGGCGTCATTTCAACAAGCCGGACGATGCCAGGATGTGGCAGTCCCCTCAGAAAGACGAGCTCCCCGAAATCTTTATCCTCGGTGATAAGGATACGTTTCTCATCCTGAGCGAATGCCAGTAAGGTTTCATCAGAGGCATGGGGAAAGAGGTCGTGAGCAGACAGGACATCGTGCCCAAGATCTGTTAGAGCCGCATGGAGGGAACGCGACGCGGCGCATACATCAAGCAAAAACTTCACGAAGCTTTGCGAACCTCAATGCGATCATACACATGTTCCCCCGCCAATGAGCGGTGAGCAAAAAGAAGACATGCTTGGATATCTTCCGTCTCGAGGAATGGGTAGTCCTTGAGCAGGTTTTCAACAGTTTCTCCTGCCGCCAGATTGGCGAGAACGTGCTCCACGGCTATGCGCATGTCGCGGATGATTGGTTTGCCGCCCAGGATATCCGGCCGCATCGTAATACGTTCCAGTAGTTCGTTCTCTTGGGTCATGGTTTTCTCCTTTGGAGAATCCTGTTATTACTACTTTACTACTAATCAATGAAGGTCTGTTTGATGCTGGACCAGGACTATTTCGACAAACTCAATCATATCGTTTACATAAAAGCGCCAATCCCTGTGCTCTCCTGTTTCACCAGACATTAATCGCCTCTTTGTCTACATACGGCCGTACTTCCGGGCGTAAATCTTTGTCTGTGGCCAGATCAACCTGGCGTCCCAGTAAATCCTCCAGATAAAACTGCGCGTCAAAATATCGTTGCCAGTGAACGGGTCCATCGAAATCCACCAGAATATCAACGTCGCTCTCATCCCGGGCCTGGTCCCGGGCGACGGACCCGAACAAGGTAAGCTCGTTGACCCCGTAGTGTTGAGACAGAATTTCCTTGTGTGCCCGGAGAGTGACCAGCACTTCATTTCTGTTCATAGGTCTCTCCCGGAAAATTCGCATCCAGCATGGTCTGCATGGCGCTGATGACGATGCCGGGTTGGTCCAGGTGTATCACGTGGCCGCTGCGTTCCGCTATCAGGTGTACGGGATTGGAGCCCAGTTCGGACAGTTCACCCTGCAACTCCATCCAGATCCGTTCCGTCTCATCGCCACTGGAGTAACCCGGCCAGAAGCTGCGGCCGCGGGTCAGCACCACAACCGGCACTTCCGGCATGGGGCTGGAAGCCTTCACCTGTTTGGCGCTGAGTGAGAATACTGTCATTTCTTCGCGCCAGGTCATCTTGTGTTGCCAGCTCTGCATAATGAGTTGGGCCATTAGTGCGTTTTCGTCGGGAAAGTTGGGGTGCGGGAAAAACCAGGAGACGGTATAGCTGCCTGAGCCGCGCTTGGTGCGTTTGGCCTTGCCCGGTTTCCGGCCTGGCAAACGCTCAATCTGTTCCGGGTGGGAGGCATCTATCAGGACCAGGCCCGCCGTCTCGTCCGGGTAATTTCTTGCGAATAACTGCGCGTTGTAGCCGCCGAATGAATGCCCGGCCAGGATATAGGGGCCGGTCATTTCGGCATTTTGCAGCAGGGTATGCAGTTCCCGGGTGATACGTTCACTGGTCCTCGGCAGTGGCCCGAGGTCACTCCAGCCGTAGCCGGCCCGATCATAGGAGCAGACCCGAGTGCGTCGCGCCAGCACGGCTTGTACCCGCGACCATTCCAGGGAAAAACCGCCGACGCCGGAATCGAAAATGATGGTGGGCGCGCCCTCGCCCTCGCAATGAATATGCAGGCGAAAGCCGCCGATATCCACCAGCTTGCCCGGCGCTGAGGATGCCTGTGCGACAGGAGACGCTGCCATGGACACTGGACTCAACAATCCTGCCGCAGTCATGGCGCCGGCAAGCAGGAATTGGGGCAGCAATTTTAAGAACATGACATTATAATGGCAGTTGGCGTTTGGAAGCGCGGCAGCGGCAACGGATTTTCCAAAACTACTCATACAGTATAGCCAAATGCGGACACAAGTGGTAATTATCGGGGGCGGGCCCGCCGGCCTGCTGTTAGCGCAGATGCTGCACCTCAAGGGGGTGGAGAGCGTAGTGTTGGAACAGCGTTCCCGCGCCTACGTGATGCAGCGGATCCGCGCCGGTCTGCTGGAGTGGGGTTCTGTCGAAATACTGCGCGCGGCCGGCGTTGGTGAACGCCTGGACCGGGAGGGGTTGCTGCACGATGGCTCAATGATTGTCTGGGCAGGATCGAGACAGTGCCTGATCGACACCCGTAAGTACAGCGGCAAGCGGATGGTCGCCTACGGGCAGACCAATATTACTGAGGACCTGTACGCCGCCCGCGACGCCATGGATGGAACGATCATCGACCAGGCCGCACACGTTACTCCCCATGCGGTGGATACGGACAAACCCTGGGTCAGCTTTGTCAAGGATGGGCAGGAACAGCGCATTGATTGCGATTTCATCGCTGGTTGTGACGGCTCCTACGGCGCCAGCCGCAAGGCCATCCCCGCGGACCTGCTGCGCACCTACGAGAAAGTGTATCCGTTCGGTTGGCTGGGCATTATGTCGGAGACGCCGCCGCTGGCAGAGGTTATCTACGCCAACCACCCGCGCGGTTTTGCCCTGGCGTCGCAACGCAACCCCATGCTCAGCCGTTATTACATACAATGCGACCTGGATGCCAGCATCACCAACTGGTCCGATGATCGCTTCTGGTCGGAACTGAAACGGCGCTTTCCCCCAGCGATTGCAGATGCCATCGTCACCGGGCCATCCATAGAAAAATCCATCGCCCCGTTACGCAGTTTTGTCGCTGAGCCGATGAGCTACGGGCGTCTGTACCTGGCCGGCGATGCCGCACATATCGTGCCCCCCACCGGGGCCAAGGGTTTGAACCTGGCCATTTCGGACGTGTATTACTTGTCCCGTGCACTGGCCGTATTCTATGACGACAAGGACATGAGCGGCCTGGACAGTTATTCCGACACTGCACTGAAGCGGGTATGGGGCGCGGTGCGGGTATCCTGGTACTTGACCAACCTGTTGCACCGGTTTCCCAGGCAGACTGAGTTTGACCTGCGTATGCAGGAAAACGAACTGGATTTCCTGGCAAGTTCCGAGGCGGCCATGCGCAGCCTGGCCGAGCAGTACGTGGGTTTGCCGTTATAGATAACTACAACCATTGTGGGCTGGCGCGCAGGCTGGCGGCCATTGCCTACGACTGCTGCCTGCTGTTTTCCGTGCTGTTCTTTGCCACCATGGCGGCGCTGGCCGTTAGCGGCGGTGAAGCCCTTGCCGCCGGCAACCCGTTATATTCCGCGTACCTGCTGCTTATTGCCTGGTTCTATTTCGTCTGGCAGTGGAAAACAGGACGGCAAACCCTTGGCATGCGCGCCTGGCGTATCTACCTGATTACCGCGGCCGGTGACCCGCCGGATTGGAAGAGCCTCAGCGCAAGGTTTTTTCTTGCAGGCGTATCCTGGTGCGTATTTGGCGCTGGATTTCTTTGGAGCTTGCTCGATAAGGAGCGCCTGGCTTTTCATGATCGGTGCTCGGGGACAATGCTGGTTTGCGCCGGTAGAACCTGAACAGGATCAGGTACAACAGCAGGGTGGGGGCAGTTGCGCTGATGAGCGGGTACACGCCATAGACGATACCGATATGGCCGGATGCCGAATTGACGAAGTAGAACAGCACGCCGATCAACGCGCCGGTAAATACCTGTTGCCCCGGGCCGCCCGTGCGCCCGGGTGTGACGACCAGGGGGACGGACAGGAGAATCATGGCCAGGATGGTGAACGGGCGCGCCAGCTTGCCGTAGAGCGCCTGTTCATAAACAGCCGTGCTCTGGGCATTGGCTTTCAGCGCGCGGATGTTGTCCCAGAGGTTCCACACGGACATATACAGGGGGTTGATGATAATCAAGTTGATCAAATCGTCGTCCACCCAGGATTCCCAGGCCGCGCTGTGATGGCGCTCCATGCTGACCCCGGCGTTGCCGATGATCGCCCTGTCCACCTCTTCCAGTACCCAGCGGCCTTCGCTGAAACGCGCGCGCGCGGCAGCGATACTGCTGCGCAGCCTGGACTGTTCATCGAATTCGTAGATATAAATTTCCTCGATAACGTTGCCGGGCAGGATCTTGCGGATATTGATGAAGCTGTCGCCATCCCTGGCCCAGAAACCATGCCTGGTCTGCATGGCTATTTGTTCCTGCAAGGCAATGGAACGTTGATAGCGGGCTTTTATTTCCGTTGCGGGAACCACATACTCGCCAAGCAGGATACAGAACAAAACAACGACCAGGGCAGCTTTACCCAGGAACCAGTCAACGGCTGATTCCGAGCCGCCGGCAAGCCTGATGATGTCCAGTTCCCGGTTCCGGGCAAGCAGCGCCAGGCAGCTCATGCCGCCGATCATTGCCGCGATCGGCATGATCTCATAGGCCAGCCTGGGCAGGGTCAGCAGCACGTAGAGAATGGCCTGTTCGGCGCCGTAATTGCCCTGTCCGGAGTCTTCCAGTTGGTCGATCAGGGACAGGAACGCAAAAACGCCAACCAGTACTGCCAGGGCGAGCGCGGTGGACCAGGCCAGGTTGACAATAAAATAGCGCTGTATGATTTTCATGCCGTGGTGGTCCGGTCAACCTGCCCGCTTCATTCTCAGCCGCAGGCGTGGCAGCAGAAAAGCCAGGAGGATCAATCCGAGCAAGGCCAGGTGTACCCACCACAGGCCGACCAAGGCCGGTATGTCGTCTCTTTTCAGCATGGTCTTGGCGACACTCAGCATATTGCTGTAGATGATATAGAGCAGCACGGCCACAAACGCGGAAAAGTACTTCTGTTCACTGAACGAATAACGACTCAGCGCCAGCGCCAGCACAGGCAATAACACGGATGCGATGACAAAGGACAGGCGCCACTGTAATTCCGCCTGGTGTTTCGGGTTGTCCGAGCCAAGCAGGGTTGCCGTCGGCACTGACTCCAGTTTGATATAGTCGCCTTGCGCATCGCTCTGTTCAACCAGCACCGCGTAAGTGCGGTAGCGGGTGATGCGATAGTCCAGCGCGTCCCGGCTGCTGGTATAGCGCCGCCCGTCCTCGAACAATATGAACTTGCCGCCCAGGGCCGCCAGCTCCCGGTAGGTTGCCCTGTTTGAATTGATCACGCTGGTTTGCCGGCCGCTCCTGGCTTGCAGGAACACATTCTCCATGCGCGTTCGATCGTCCGAGGCCTGTTCGATGTAAATCACCCGCTCACCCCGGCTCATCTCGTTAAATTTCCCGGCTGAAATACCGGCAGTCTCCGCCTCCACTTCGGCCCTGGCGCGCAACGTTGCCGTGTTCTGCGCGGCCCAGGGCGAGACGTAAAAACTGGTGGCGAAGACGATCAGGGAAAACAGCAGGGACAGTTGCAAGACGGCGACCAGTTGTACCCGGTACGCGCTGCCGGACGTGGACACCACGGTCAATTCCCGGTCGCGTGCCAGCCTGGACAACCCGAGCATCACTGCCAGGAAAATCGCAATAGGCATCAGCTTCGGCAAGGTCGTCAGCATTTTCATCAACAGGGATTGGAACACCAGGTCCGCGGGGAAGACGCCGGCGGCGGCATCCGCCAGGTACCTCACAAAGCGGTTGCTCATGATAATCAGCGCCAGCAGGCCGATGATCCAACCAAGCTTCTCGGCGATTTCTCTATGAATGTAACGTCGCAAGATCATGTCGGGCTGGTGTTAATGGCAGTAATCAGATAACATTTATCGTCTGATTTTTATCATAAACAGCGAAAGAATATCATGGAATACAGTATCAAAAGCGGTAGCCCCGAAAAACAGCGTAGCGCCTGCGTGCTGGTCGGGATACATGAAGCCCGGCGCTTGACCCCGGCAGCCCAGGCTATTGACGATGCCGCCGGCGGGTTTCTGTCCGGTCTGCTGCGTAAAGGCGACATGGACGGGAAAATTGGCCAATCCTTGTTGTTGCACAATGTGCCCGGCATGGCCGCCGAGCGCCTGCTGCTGGTCGGTTGCGGCAAACAGGCCGACCTGGATGACCGGCAGTACCGAAAAATTATCACCGGCAGTGTCAAGCAACTGAAACAGACCGGCGCGACCGAAGCCATGAGTTTCCTGGCGAACCTGGACGTCAAGGACCGGGATGAGCATTGGAAGATACAGAGTACGGTACAGTTTATCGACCACGAACTCTACCAGTTCAAAGAGTTCAAGAGCAAAAAAAGCGAACCCAAAAAGCGCTTGCGCAAGATCACCCTGGTGGCGCCCACGCGCCGGGACCTGCTGCAAAGCGAAACCGCGCTCTCCCGGGGTGTGGCCCTGGCCGCGGGGGTAAAACTCACCCGCGACCTAGCCAATCGCCCCGCCAATGCCTGCACACCGACACACCTCGCTGAACAGGCCGTGGAACTGGGGGAAAAATATCCCACGGTCAAGGTGACGGTGCTGGACGAGGCGGAGATGAGCGAGCTGGGCATGCATTCCCTGCTATCGGTCTCCCAGGGTAGCGCGCAGCCGGCAAAATTGATAGTTTTCCGCTACCAGGGCGCGGGCGATGACAGCAAGCCGGTGGCGCTGGTAGGCAAGGGAGTTACCTTTGACACCGGCGGCATATCCATCAAGCCTTCCGCGGCAATGGATGAGATGAAATTCGACATGTGCGGCGCGGCCTCGGTATTCGGCACGGTTGCTGCCGTTGCCGGTATGGAATTACCCATCAACCTGGTAGGTTTGACCCCGGCTGTGGAGAACATGCCCAGCAGCACGGCGACCAAGCCCGGCGACATCTTTACCAGTATGTCCGGCCAGACTGTGGAAGTGCTGAATACGGACGCGGAGGGCCGCCTGATACTGTGCGACGCCCTGACTTACAGCGAACGGTTCGAACCGGCCGCGGTGGTGGATATCGCCACGCTCACCGGCGCCTGTGTGGTCGCCCTGGGCAAACATGCCACGGGTCTGCTCAGCAATCACGAACCCTTGGCGGCGGAACTGTTGCAGGCGGGAATAAGCGCCGGGGACCGGGCCTGGCAACTGCCGTTGTGGGAAGAGTACGAGAAACAACTGGACAGCCCGTTCGCCGACATGGCCAATATCGGCGGGCGCGAGGCCGGCACCATCACCGCCGCCTGCTTCCTGTCCAAATTCGCCAAAAAATTCCACTGGGCGCACCTGGATATTGCCGGTACCGCGTGGGTGAGTGGGAAGAACAAGTGTGCGACCGGGCGTCCCGTGCCCTTGCTGGTGCAATACCTGGTTCAGCACGGTGAGAAGAACACCTGAACCCAACACGAACGGGGCAGAGAACCAGCCGGTGACCGGCGTGACCAGAGCAGACTTTTATGTTGTCGGTGAGCAGACGATGCCTTACCGTTTCATCTGCCAACTGGTTGAAAAAGCCAGGCAAGGGGGTCACGAGATCTACATCCACGCCTCTTCCCGGGACGAGGCCGGGACCCTTGACGATTTGCTCTGGACCTTCAAGGATATCAGCTTCCTGCCGCATGCCGCCATCGATGTTGCCGAGGCCGTGGCAGATTATCCGGTCATCATCGGCTGGGAAGGTGAAACCCCGCTGGCGCGTGCGGTGCTGATCAACCTGTCCGGCGCCGTGCCGGCGCATCTGGACGGCTGTGAACGCATACTCGAGGTCGTACCGTCCGACCCGGATGCGCGCCGGCAGGCCAGGGCGCGCTACCAGGATTACCGGGACAGGGGACTGGAGCTGCACAGCCACAATATCGGGGATGCCCGTGCCTGAGTTCGAACGCCCCGCCGGGACGGAAGGCAGCGGAGCAACTCGTAAGCGCTTGCCTGAACTGACGCAGGAGTACAGGCAATCTGACGTGCCGGTTCTGGAGCAAGTGGTGGCAATTGTCAGCGTCGATGACGAACTACCGGTGCTTGCAGAAACCGTCGCCGTGACTGAACGCGCAGACATACCCGTGTTGGTCCCTCATAAGGGTTCCGGCAGCATGAATGGATAAGACCTACAATCCCCAAACCATCGAGGCGCGCTGGTACGAACGCTGGGAGCAGCAGGGGTATTTCAAGCCGCGCGGCGGGACTGAAGCCTACAGTATCGCCCTGCCACCTCCCAACGTAACCGGCAGCCTGCACATGGGGCATGCCTTCCAGCAGACGCTGATGGACATATTGATCCGCTACCGGCGCATGCAGGGAAGCGACACCTTGTGGCAGTGCGGAACCGACCACGCCGGTATTGCCACGCAAATGGTGGTGGAACGGCAATTGGAGGGCAAGGGCCAGTCCCGGCATGACCTGGGGCGGGAGAAGTTTATCGACGCGGTGTGGGACTGGAAGGAGCATTCCGGCAACACCATCACCCGCCAGTCCCGACGCCTGGGCACCTCCATGGACTGGAGCCGGGAACGCTTCACCATGGACGAGGGCCTTTCCCAGGCAGTGCGGGACGTGTTTATCCGCCTCTATGACGAGGGGCTGATCTATCGCGGCAAGCGGCTGGTGAACTGGGACCCGGTGTTACACACAGCCGTCTCCGACCTGGAAGTGCTGGCGGAGGAAGAACAAGGCCACCTCTGGCACATCCGCTACCCGCGTGGCGATGGTGAGGGCTGGCTGGTGGTGGCGACAACGCGCCCCGAAACCATGCTGGGCGATACGGCGGTGGCGGTACATCCCGATGATGAGCGCTATCACAACCTGGTGGGAGGGAGGGTGGAACTGCCCCTGACCGGCCGTACCATCCCGATTATTGCTGATAAGCACGTGGACCCGGCCTTCGGCACCGGCTGTGTGAAGATCACGCCGGCCCACGATTTCAATGATTACGAAATGGGGCAGCGCCACAAGCTGCCGTTGCTGAACATCTTCACCATTGACGCCGCGATCAACGAAAACGGCCCTGCTGCGTACCAGGGCATGGATCGCTATGTTGCGCGCCGTCAGATCGTCAAGGACCTGCAAGCGCAGGGTTTGATCGAGAAGATCGAAGACCACACCTTGATGGCGCCGCGCGGCGATCGCTCCGGCGCCATGATCGAGCCTTATCTCACCGACCAGTGGTACGTGAAGATCCAGCCGTTGGCCGATCCGGCGATTGCTGCAGTCGCGCGCGGCGCCATCCGTTTTGTGCCGGAGAACTGGTCGAAAACCTACTTCGAGTGGATGCGCAACATTAATGACTGGTGCATCTCGCGCCAGCTTTGGTGGGGGCACCGCATCCCGGCCTGGTACGATGCCGACGGCAACATCTACGTGGGCAGGGACGAAGCCCACGTGCGGGAGAAATACCGGCTTGCCGGTTCAGTGGGACTGACTCGTGACCCGGACGTGCTCGACACCTGGTTTTCCTCCGCGCTGTGGCCGTTCTCCACCCTGGGCTGGCCGCAACAGACCAGTGAGCTGGAACGCTTTTACCCCACCAGTGTGCTGGTCACGGGCTTCGACATCATCTTTTTCTGGGTCGCCAGGATGATCATGATGGGGCTGAAATTCATGGGCGACGTACCGTTCCGGGAGGTGTACGTGACCGGACTGGTGCGCGATTCCGAAGGGCAGAAGATGTCCAAGTCCAAGGGTAATATCCTGGACCCGCTGGACCTGATCGACGGCATAGAACTCGAGGCGCTGGTGTCCAAACAAACGGCCAACCTGATGCAGCCGCAGTTGCAGGCCAGGATTGAGAAAGCCACGCGCAAGCAGTTCCCCGACGGCATTCCCGCGTTCGGGACGGATGCCTTGCGTTTTACCTTTGCCCAGCTTGCCACCCAGGGGCGCGATATCCGTTTCGATACGGGCCGCATCCAGGGCTATCGCAATTTCTGCAACAAACTCTGGAACGCGGCCCGCTACGTCATGCTCTGTGTTGAGCAACAGGACCTGGAGATCAATACCGGCGTCACGCAGTACGCCAGCGCGGAACGCTGGATCAGCATCCGCCTGGGACAGGCGGTGGAACAGGTTGAGCGCAGCATCGCCGCGTATCGCTTCGACCTGGCGGCCCAGGCGCTGTACGAGTTCACCTGGGACGAGTATTGCGACTGGTACGTGGAACTGTCAAAAACTGTCTTGAACGACCCGGACGCTGCCGCGGCACAGAAGCGGGGCGTCCTGAAAACCTTGTTACATAACCTGGAACTACTGCTGCGCCTGTTGCACCCGTTCATGCCTTTTATCACCGAGGAGTTGTGGCAGAAGGTAGCGCCGCTGCTGGGCGGGAGCGGGGAGACCGTGATGTTGCAGCCCTATCCCTCTACCGGAGAAATTGCCGGGATAATCGGCGCAAGCGAGGTCTCAGGGGATGGTGCTACGCCGGTGGATTGGACGCAAACCGTCGCGCGCAATGCTGATGCAAGCAAGGAGATGGAATGGCTGAAATCATTCATCCTGGGGGTGCGGCGTATCCGCGCGGAGCGTGACATCGCACCCAGGAAGCGACTGGACCTGAAGGTCAACGGCGGCAGCGCACAGGAACAGGCCTGGCTACAGGCGAATCTCGGACAAATCCGATCGCTGACCGGCGTCACCGGCGCGCAGTACGTGGACACCGTGCCCGATGACGCGGTCACCGCCCAGGCCGGCGCCATGACGCTGATGGTGCCGCTGGCCGACCTGATCGATCCCGCCGCGGAAATTGACAAACTGAACAAACAACTGGCACAACTGGAGGCTGAACGGAAACGATTAAGCGGGAAACTGCAGAACCGGAACTTTATCGAGAAAGCGCCCTCTCAAGTTGTGCAGAAGGAACGTGATAAACTGGGAGCCAATGAAGCCGCCACCGCGCGCCTGCTTGAACAAATTGAGCGTATGCGGAAAGCGTATGGTTCCTTTACTAAAAACTGAAAACATGTTCAACACCCTGAAAGAAGACATACAGGTAGTATTCGAGCGCGACCCCGCTTCCCGCAGCGCGCTGGAAACGCTGGTTGCCTGCCCCGGCCTGCATGCGATCATACTGCATCGCATGAATCACTGGTTGTGGAACAAGGAACTCTACCTGTTTGCGCGCTTCACCGCGCACCTGTCACGCTTCCTCACGGGTGTGGAGATCCATCCCGGCGCCAACATCGGCCGGCGTTTGTTTATCGATCACGGCATGGGCATCGTCATCGGTGAGACTTCAGAGATCGGCGATGACTGCTCCATCTACCACGGCGTGACCCTGGGCGGCACCACCTGGCAGAAAGGCAAACGCCATCCGACCCTGAAGAGCGGCGTCATCATCGGCGCCGGCGCCAAGGTACTGGGCCCGATTACCCTGGGCGCTAACGCCAGGATCGGTTCCAACGCGGTGGTGGTCAAAGACGTGCCCGACAACGCCACTGTAGTCGGCATACCCGGACGGGTAATCGCCAGGGAGACCAAGGCAGAGGAAGAACTGAAAAAAGCCCAGCGCGAAGCCATGGCCAGGAAAATCGGCTTCGATGCCTACGGCGGCAGCAAGGACATGCCCGACCCAATCCAGAATACCCTCGATGCCCTGCTGGATCACATGCACAAGGTGGACGAGGAAGTGGAGGGGTTGAGGAAGAAGCTGGATAAGGAGTAGGTTCTCACGAACAGGGAGTCCCGCCTGGCGAGGTCAGTTCACAAACTGTTGATCATCTGTTCCAGACCAGGATAGTCCGCCGCTGAAACAAGAAACTTCCTGGCGCTCTCGCCCAGGCCCTGGTTGGCGCTCAGGCGTTGCCGGGCCTGCTCAGGTGAACGGATTTCAGAGCCGCCGAGGGCTGAGATACCGCGTGCAAACAGCGGATCGGGGAAGAACCCTGCCGTAGGACCGATCATGACCCTTTTTTCCGCACTGCGGGAATAATCGAGCAGTTCATCAATCGAATTGTTGAGCAGGGTGGATGCCGTCAGGATGACCTTGTTGCAGCCGCCCAGGTTGTGCGGGTCGGCGCTGACCAGGAAATTCTTCTCCCGTTTATGG
The DNA here is from genome assembly GCA_965116585.1 of Gammaproteobacteria bacterium. Lineage (GTDB taxonomy): Bacteria > Pseudomonadota > Gammaproteobacteria > Eutrophobiales > Eutrophobiaceae > JAAXHV01. Next base: position 2,024,374 of record OZ220714.1, read on the forward strand.
AACTGCGGCTTTTTTTCGATGACCGTGAGCGTGACTCCATCGTTCCTCAGGCGTTTCACCAGGGAGGGGAAATAACCCACCATGCCGACGTGGTCGGTGGCGGCAATATCCAGTATGCCCATGGAATCCGGCGCGTCTTCGGGCGTAAAGCCGGCCTGTTGGAAAACATGACGGGTGATAGCGTTGATGGCAGCCAGTCCCAGGGAACACTCCGCCTCGTTATCAGCGGCACAATAGCGCGCCAGTTCAACAGGATGCCTGCCACGGAACCCGGCCGGGTCATAACGGCTGCCCATCCCTTTCTGCGAGTCACCCAGCCAGGCGTAGTACAAACCGGCCGAACCATCGCTGAGCGTGACGACGCCGAACTCCGTATGACGCCCCGGCCCGGGGTCGGGTTCCGGGATGTACACCCAGTCAACCGGCGGCAGGTCGATGGAATTTGCGACAGATTCCACCCGTTCCAGTAATGCGCGTTTAACGGACAAAGGCTTTTCTTACGCTCCCGCACCACACCTGTGTAAGCAGGAATCTCCTGGGCGCGCCTCAAACATGCCCCGCGACGATCACCGTATACGCAGTACCCGTTAACGGCGTCGCCTCGCTCACCGCCAGCCCGGCCGCGGCAAAAATATCCTCATATTCAGCAGCGGTATACGTATCACCCGCCGGAGTCTGGCGCAGCATGTGCAGGTCGAACCCGGCGGCAAAGGGTGGGGATATCCGATCCTCATTGGGCACAAATTCCAGCGTGTACACCTTGCCGCCATCCGCCAGCGCAGCCTTCATTCGTTCCAGGAACGTCGAGCAGGTCGCCGCATCGAAATGATGCAGGAAATTACACAGCAGGATCACCTGGTAGCCGGTCCCGGTTTCCACTTCAAAAGCGCTGCCAGGAATGGTGTGGTAACGTTGGCTGATACCGGCTTGTTGCGCATTTTCCAGCGCCACTTCCAACACGTTGGGCCAGTCCACCGCGGCAACTTCGGTCTGTGAATGTTGCTGCGCCAGGGTAATGCCGAAAATTCCGGAACCCGCGGCGATATCCAGTACCTTCACCTGCTCCCCGGCATCGTTGTCCGCAAGGTCCGCACAGATGATATCGGCCAGCAGGCCAGCCGGCTTTCGGTTCATCCCGGTCATGGAGCGGGCAAAGGTCACCCACATGGGATGTCCCGGTACATCCGAACCCTCGGCCGACGTCACCACCCCGCCTTTGCGCACCGCCCGGGCAACGTCACCGATATCCCTGATGAAAAACGGATCGAGCAGGAAGTTCACGACGTCCCCCATGTACGCGGGCGAGTTGCGGTCCAGAAACACCGCCGCATCCCCGGTCAACGCATAGGCAGAACCTGTCTTCTCCAGCAACCCCAGCACACACAGGTAATCGCACAGGATACGCATACCCCGCGCATCCGCCTGACAATGCTCAGCCAGTCCCGCCGCAGTATCCACACCCTGCGCCAGCGCGCTGAACACGTCCAACTCCACCGCACCTTTTATCACCGCAGAATCACGATAGGCCATCACGGCCTTGAGGAAGAGTTCGGGAGAGGGTTGGCGTTCCTGGTTCATGTCGACTCGGTCTTCGATTGTCAGCTCAACAGCAAACGGCCTGATTTGTAGTTATCTGATGCTTTCACTATACTGCACCGAGGTAGGAATACAAAGTAAGGTGTTGATTTTTTGTGTTTCCTGACATGCATGAATTCGTTATGGGTGAAGCTATGTTACTGTTTTTTGCCGGTTTAATACTGTTTTTTGCCGTACATTCCATTTCCATCGTCAACGTGGGCTGGCGCGACGCCATGGCTGAGCGGTTAGGGACTGTCGCCTGGAGAGGCCTGTACAGTCTGGCGTCCCTGGCCGGACTGGTGCTGTTGATAAGGGGTTACGGATTGGCAAGGATCGACCCCGTTGTCCTGTACACGCCGCCCGCCTGGTTGCTTCACGTCAACTTTCTGTTGATGCTGTTCGTGTTCCCGCTGTTCACGGCCAGCCTTTTCCCGGGCCGGATCAAGAGTGCGGTGAAACATCCGGTTTTCACTTCAGTCAAGATCTGGGCATTTGCCCATTTACTGACCAACGGTGCCCTTGCCGACGTATTGCTGTTCGGCTGTTTCCTGGCCTGGGCAGTGGCCGGGCGCATCTCCATGAAACATCGCAGGAATCGCCCCGTGCCCGGTTTTCCGGCAGGCCCCGCGAACGATCTTCTCGCCGTGGTGTTTGGCCTGTTGCTTTACCTGGCGTTCATCATGACGCTGCACGACTGGCTGATTGGCGTGAAGGTGATGTGATAGTTGTGTATCATTAGTTTATCTTCAAGGGTGATGCTGATGATCTGGTTCCGGTTAACCTTGCTGCTGTTATTCCCCATACTTGTGCTGTTGCCTGCGCACAGTCAGGCCCAGTCCATGAGTATTATCGGTGGCAGTTCCTATGCGCGTAACTGCTACATGGCCGCGACGCTGGCCATTCAGATGAATGCCTCCTCCCGGGAAGACCTGCAAGAATGCAATATGGCGATTGCCCACGGCAGACTGCAACGTAAGGACTTGCTGGCTACTTACGTTAACCGCGGTATCGTACACGGCGCCATGGAGCACTTTCAAAAAGCACTGAAGGACTACCGCACCGCGCTGGATATGGACCCGCAAACCGGCGAGGTCTACGTGAACGTGGGCAACATCTACCTGCTGGGCAAAAAATATGAGCTGGCGATACAACAATACACCACCGCCATCGAATTGACCCTGAAACAGGACCACATCGCCCATTTCAACCGCGCCATGGCCTATGAAAACAACCTGGACTTCCACAACGCCGCGGCGGACTACCGCAAAACCATCGAACTATCCCCCGAATGGCTCCTCCCCCAACTGCGCCTGGAGCGCCTGTTGAAGAAAGTTGCAGAGCAAAATAGCTGACAGGAAGCCGGCACAGTCACAAAGTCGTAAAAATACTTGACTAAAATAGTCGGATATGTCAGGATGCGCTTCCTTTAATTCGCAGGACCTCTGTTATGCGTTTGACAACCAAAGGCCGGTATGCCGTGACGGCGATGCTGGATCTGGCCCTGCATGAAGATTTCGGGCCGGTCAGTCTCACGGATATTTCCCGGCGGCAGGGGATTTCCCTGTCTTATCTGGAGCAGTTGTTCCTGCGTTTGCGCAAGTACGGGTTGATCGCCAGCGCCAGGGGGCCGGGTGGCGGCTATCGGCTGCAACAGTCCGGCGCCGATATTTCCGTGGCGGAGGTGATACGCGCCGTGGATGAACAGGTGGACGCCACGCGTTGCGGCGGCCACCGGAACTGTCAGGCTGAGCAGCGTTGCCTGACCCACGATCTGTGGGAAGACCTGAGTGAGCATATTACTGGCTTTTTGAGTGGGATCAGCCTGTCCGACCTGGTGCAGCGGCAGTCCGTGAAACAGGTATCGGCCCGGCAGGACCACGTGATGTTTCGTATGTGAGGTAACGAGATGACTATTCATGAAATTGCATTAACCGAGCGCGCCGCAGAGCACGTGAAAAGCTACCTGGCAAAAACTGCCGAGGGGGTCGGCTTGCGGATCGGCGTGAAGCCCACGGGGTGTTCCGGTTACCAGTACGTAGTCGAGGCCGCCCAGGCGGTGAATGAACACGACCGGGCGTTTGAAACCAGGGGCGTTACTGTCGTCGTCGATCAACAAAGCCTGCGTTACCTGTCCGGGACGGAACTCGACTTCGTGCGGGAAGGCCTGAATGAGGGCTTCAGGTTCCTTAACCCAAACGTGAGCGAGACTTGTGGCTGTGGTGAGAGTTTCACTGTTTCCGAAAACCAGGCAAACCCCGAGTAGACCATGATAGACGAGACAACAAGCGTTGAGGAACTGGTACACAAGGACTACGAACACGGTTTCGTCACGGATATCGATACGGATACCGTCGCGCCCGGCCTGAACGAAGAGGTCATCGCGCTGATTTCCGCCAAGAAGGAGGAACCCGAGTGGTTGCTGGAATGGCGCCTCGAAGCTTTCCGCCACTGGACCCGTATGACAGAACCGGAATGGGCGCACGTGCATTACCCGGCTATCGATTTCCAGGCCATTTCCTATTACTCGGCCCCGAAAGCCAAAACGGACGGCCCGAAAAGCCTGGACGAGGTGGACCCGAAACTGTTGGAAACCTACGAGAAACTGGGTATTCCGCTGCACGAGCAGAAGATGCTGGCCGGTGTGGCGGTGGACGCAGTGTTTGACAGTGTTTCCGTAGCAACCACGTTCAAGGAAAAACTGGCGGATGCCGGCGTGATTTTCTGTTCATTTTCCGAGGCGGTGCAAAACCACCCTGAACTGGTGCGGCAATACCTGGGCAGCGTGGTGCCGGCGGCGGATAATTATTATGCGGCCCTGAACTCCGCGGTGTTCACCGACGGCTCGTTCTGTTTCATTCCAAAAAACACCCGCTGCCCGATGGAACTGTCCACCTACTTCCGCATCAATGCGGCCAACACCGGGCAGTTTGAGCGAACCCTGATCGTGGCGGAGGAAAGCAGTCACGTAAGCTACCTGGAAGGCTGCACCGCACCCATGCGCGATGAAAACCAGTTGCACGCGGCGGTGGTGGAACTGGTAGCCCTGGACAATGCCGAGATCAAGTATTCAACCGTGCAGAACTGGTATCCCGGCGATGAAAACGGCGTCGGCGGCATCTATAACTTCGTCACCAAGCGCGGCGATTGTCGCGGCAACGGCTCGAAGATATCCTGGACGCAGATCGAAACCGGCTCGGCGATTACCTGGAAATACCCCAGTTGCATCCTGCGCGGCGATGATTCCCGCGGCGAGTTCTATTCCGTCGCCGTCACCAACAATTACCAGCAGGCGGATACCGGCACCAAGATGATCCACCTCGGCAGGAATACCCGCAGCACCATCATCTCTAAAGGTATCTCCGCGGGCAAGGCGCAAAATGCCTACCGCGGCCTGGTCAAGATAGGCAAAACCGCAGACAACGCCCGCAACTACACGCAGTGTGATTCCCTGCTGATGGGCGATACCTGCGCCGCCCATACTTTTCCCTATATCGAGACCGGGAACGCCGACGCCATTGTCGAGCATGAGGCGACCACGTCCAAAATCAGCGAGGACCAGTTGTTCTACTGTCTCCAGCGCGGGATAGATGAGGAAGACGCAGTGAACATGATCGTCAACGGGTTTTGCAAAGACGTGTTCAAGGAACTGCCCATGGAATTCGCGGTGGAGGCACAGAAACTGTTGAATATCACGCTGGAAGGCGCGGTTGGATAATGTGTCCCCCGTTTACAACATGCGAGGGCAGACTCCTGGTGTGACAGGTTTACTTACCGGATTCCTGCGTTCGCAGGAATGACGAACTGTGTAAAGCAAGCAGAGCATTGATAGCAAGTTATGAGGAATTGTATTAACGATGTTAACGATTAAAGATTTACAGGTCGGGGTCGAGAACAAGCAGATCCTGAAGGGCTTGAACCTGGCGGTGAACGCCGGCGAGGTGCATGCCATCATGGGACCCAACGGCTCGGGCAAAAGCACCTTGGCGAATGTGTTGGCCGGGCGGGGAGGGTATGAGGTTACTGCCGGTTCCATCGAATACGACGGGCACGACCTGTTTGCACTCGCCCCGGAAGAACGGGCCCGGGAAGGTGTTTTCCTGGCCTTCCAGTACCCGGTGGAAATTCCCGGTGTGAATAACATTTACCTGCTCAAGGCCGCACTTAACGCGATCCGGACGCACCAGGGTGAGGGCACGCTGGATGCAGTCGAGTTCATGCAGGTGGTCCGGCAAAAAATGCAACTGGTGAAGATGGACGAGAGCCTGTTGAACCGCTCCGTGAACGAGGGTTTCTCCGGCGGTGAGAAAAAACGTAACGAGATCTTCCAGATGGCGGTGCTGGAACCGCGCCTGGCCATCCTTGATGAGACCGATTCGGGCCTGGATATCGACGCCTTGAAAACCGTCGCCGAAGGTGTCAATACCTTGCGCAACGAGTCTCGCGCCATCGTGCTGGTCACCCACTACCAACGTTTGCTGAACTACATCGTGCCGGATTACGTGCACGTGCTCTCAGATGGAAAAATCATCAAGTCCGGCACGCGTGAACTAGCCATGGAACTTGAGGAAAAAGGGTACGACTGGGTCAAGCAGGAGGCCAAAGCCGCATGAGTGAGGCAGCCGTCAGCCATTACCTCGCCGAGTACGAGCGCTGGCGGGCAACGCCGGCAGCCTCCTGGCCGGCGCCGCGGCGCGCACGCGGCCTGGAGTTCCTGAAAACCCACGGTTTCCCCACACGCCGGATGGAGCAGTGGAAATACACTGACGTCACGCCCATTACCAGGCGGCAATTCACACCCGCGCAACCCGCCCCAACAGCTATTGACGACACGCTGGTTGACAAGTTGCGCTTCAGCCGGCTCGACTGCCACGAACTGGTATTCATCAACGGCAACTTTTCCGCACAACTGTCGCGCACCAGGCAGTTGCCGTCCGGGACGACGGCATACGCGCTGCAAGCGGACGGGGGTGGCAGCGCCGCCCTGCTTGCGCGTCATTTCGGCAACGAAGACATCGGGCAGGCGTTCACCGCCCTGAATGCCGCGTTCGTGAACGACGGCTTGCTGGTGCACGTGCCGGATGAAACGGAACTCTCACAGCCGATACATATCATCTATTTCAGCACCGCGGGGGCCGACGCCGGCGCCTGTCACATGTCGCACCCGCACAACCTGGTTGTGCTGGGCCGGCATGCGCGCGCAAGCATCATTGAGACTTACGCGGGCGCCACGGACTCGGAATATTTCACCAACAGCCATGCCAGCATCCTGGCGCAGGCCGGCGCGCGCCTGGACTATTACAAGATCCAGCAGGAAAGCCAGCGCGCCTACCACGTCGGCGCGACCCGCATCAGGCAGCACGCCGACAGCCGTGTCGATTGCCATGCCCTGTCCCTGGGCGGCAAGCTGGCGCGCTGGGACATCGACGTTGACCTGGATGAACCCGGCGCCGAGGTCATGCTGAATGGCTTGTACCTGGGTAATAACAGCCAGCACGTGGACAACCACACCCTGATACGGCACAAACAGCCTCACACCACCAGCCGCGAACACTACCGGGGCATCATGAACGGGCGCGCCCGGGGTGTATTCAACGGCAAGGTGATCGTCCATGAACAGGCACAGAAAACCGAAGCGCACCAGTCCAATGCCAACCTGCTGTTGTCCGGTGATGCCGAGGTGGATACCAAGCCGGAACTGGAGATCTACGCGGATGACGTGAAATGCAGCCACGGCGCCACGGTGGGGCAACTGGACGAAAACATGTTGTTCTACCTGCGCTCCCGGGCAGTGACTGAAGCGACGGCCCGTAGTCTGCTGACCTATGCGTTTGCCGATGAGATCGTGCGGGACATCCGCTTTCCGGAAATACGTGCCCGGCTGGAGCGCAGCATTGCCGGCGAGTTACCCGATACCGACCTGATCAGGGAGTTCATGTCATGACGCTGGCCGCACACGCGGAGAATAATACTGAATTTCCCGTACACCAGTACCGGGCGGATTTCCCGGTGCTGGCGCGCAGTGTGCGCGACAAGCCGCTGGTGTACCTGGATAATGCCGCCACCGCGCAAAAGCCGCAACAGGTCATCGACACGCTGAACGAATACTACCGGGATTACAATGCCAATATCCACCGCGGCGTGCATACCTTGAGCGAACTGGCAACGGAGGCTTACGAGGCAGCCCGCAAGAAGATCCAGACCTTCATGAATGCCGCGAGCCACCGGGAAATCATCTTCGTGCGCGGCACCACGGAAGCCATAAACCTGGTGGCGCAAAGTTACGGCAGGAGCAGGCTGGTGGCCGGGGATGAAATCATCATCTCGACAATGGAGCACCATTCCAATATCGTCCCCTGGCAGTTATTGTCTGAACAGACCGGCGCCGTGCTCAAAGTCATCCCGATCAATGACGCCGGCGAACTGGACCTGGAGGCCTATAAAACCCTGCTGGGTGCAAACACCCGGATCGTGGCAATCGGCCATATTTCCAATGCCTTGGGCACGGTTAATCCGGTTGCCGAGATCACGGCCCTGGCCCATGCCGTTGGTGCCGTCGTGATGGTTGACGGCGCCCAGGCCGCGCCGCATACCAGGCTGGACGTGGCGGCGCTGGATTGTGATTTCTATGCGTTCTCCGGCCACAAGCTGTTCGGGCCGACGGGCATCGGCGTGCTGTACGGGAAACAGGCGCTGCTGGAAGCCATGCCGCCTTACCACGGTGGTGGTGACATGATCAAGACGGTCACCTTTGCAAAAACCCTGTACAACGACCTGCCCTACAAGTTTGAGGCCGGCACGCCGTATATTGCCGGCGTCATTGGCCTGGGCGCCGCGGTGGACTACGTCAGTGAGATCGGCATGGAACGGATTCAGGCCTACGAGGATGACCTGTTACAGTATGCCACCCGGGCTGCCGCCGACGTTCCGGGTTTGCGGCTGATCGGCACGGCTGCACGGAAAGCCGGCATCCTGTCGTTCGTACTGGCCGGGATCCATCCCCATGACCTCGGCACCATACTGGACCACGACGGCATCGCCATCCGCGCCGGGCACCATTGCGCCATGCCGGTGATGGAACGCTACGGCGTTCCTGCCACGTCCCGGGCCTCGTTTGCCTTTTACAACACCAGGGAAGAAGTGGACACGTTGGTTGTCGGGATTAACAAAGCCAAAGATATTTTCAAATAACGACCATGTTTGACGTACAAGACCTGTACCAGGAAGTGATCGTCGATCACAATCGCAACCCCAGGAATTTCGGCAAGCTGGACCCCGCCGAAAAAATACTGGAAGGTTTCAACCCCTTGTGCGGCGACCGCCTGACGCTGTACCTGAACCAGGCCGGTGACCGCATTACCGACCTCAGCTTCGACGGCCATGGCTGCGCCATCTCCATTGCCTCGGCTTCACTGATGACGGAGGGCGTCAAGGGAAAATCCTTGCAGGAAGCTGAAACCATCTTCACTGATTTTCACGAACTGCTGACCGACAGCTCCCAGGCGATTGACCTGGCCCGTATGGGCAAACTGGCGGTGCTGGCAGGCGTGCGGGATTACCCCAGCAGGGTGAAGTGCGCAACCCTGTGCTGGCATACCCTGCGGGCGCTGCTGGCGGGTGATAACGCCCCGGTTTCTACGGAGTAGCCATGTACACCAACGACCCGGTCACCGTAGCACGCGAGTGCGATGCGATACTCATTCCCACGGGCACACCCATCACCTTGCCCGCAGGCAGCCTGGTGTTCATTACCCAGGCGCTGGGTGGGAACTACACGGTGAACATCAACGGCAACCTGGCCCAGGTAGGCCCCCAGGATGCCGATGCCCTGGGTTTCGATCCGGCCGACTATCTCAACCTGGACCTGGAACCCAATGCGGACGGCTCCGTGAATGAAGAGCACCTGTGGGAGCAGATGCGCACCTGTTATGACCCCGAGATTCCGATCAACATCGTTGAGCTGGGCCTGGTGTATGATTGCCGGATAGCACGCTCAGAGGCGGGGGAAAACCAGGTGGACGTGCTCATGACCCTGACCGCGCCCGCCTGCGGCATGGGCGATTTCCTGGCCGCGGACGTACAGAGCAAAGTTGCGATGGCGCCCAACGTTGACAATGTCAATGTTGAGTTGACCTTCGACCCGCCCTGGAGCCCGGAGATGATGAGCGAAGCGGCGCGCCTGGAAACCGGTTTGTTGTAGCTGACAACTGCCGGCAAAAATTAGTAAAATCCATTCAACCCGGACACATCCGGATATTTCAAATTCAACAACGAAGAACAGCAATAAACAGATGGCTATAGAACAAACCCTGTCCATTATCAAACCCGATGCCGTAGCCGGGAACCTGGTTGGCGCAATCTACCAGCGTTTTGAGAACGCCGGCCTGAAAATCGTCGCGGCCAAAATGCTGCACTTGGACGAGCAGCGCGCTGCCGAATTTTACGCAGTGCACAAGGAAAGGCCTTTTTTCCGTGAACTGATGGATTTCATGATTTCAGGCCCTATCATGGTGCAGGTGCTGGAAGGCGAAGACGCCATTGCCAGGAACCGCGCCCTGATGGGAGCCACTTTCCCCCGCAATGCGGAATCCGGCACCATTCGGGCAGACTTCTGCGATCGCGACGGCGACCAGGGCGAAAACGCGGTGCATGGCTCGGACGGGCCGGATACCGCGCAGAATGAGATCCGTTTCTTTTTCGGCGCAGAGGAAATTTGCCCGCGCACCCGGTGAGCTAGTGGAACCCGGTGTAAATTTATTTAACCTCAATCAGGCCGCCATGCGGGATTATTTCACCGGCATGGAGGAACAGGCTTTTCGCGCCTCGCAGGTAATGAAGTGGGTCTACCACCAGGGGGTGACCGACTTTGCCGACATGACCAACCTGAGCAAGGCCTTGCGCGCGCGTTTGGCCGACGCTGCCTGTTCGGCCTTGCCGGCCATCCTCTCCGAACAGGTCTCAGCAGACGGCACGCGCAAATGGCTGCTGCAGGTGGACGGCAACAATGCCGTAGAGACGGTATTCATTCCGGAAACCAACCGCGGCACCTTGTGTATTTCTTCACAGGTGGGTTGCGCCCTGAATTGCACCTTCTGCTCCACCGGCAAACAGGGGTACAACCGCAACCTCAGTGTGGCCGAAATCATCGGCCAGGTGTGGCTGGCCAACAAGCAACTGGGGCATTTCACCGAGCGCCGGCGCATCATCAGCAATATCGTGCTCATGGGTATGGGCGAACCCTTGCTTAATTTTGATAACGTTGTGCATGCGGTGGAACTGATAACGGACGATTTGGGCTTTGGCCTGGCCAATAAACGCGTGACGCTGAGCACCGCCGGCATCGTGCCGGGCATCATCAAGCTGTCCCGGTGCAGCAGGATCAGCCTGGCGGTATCATTGCACGCGGCCAATGATAAACTCAGGGACGAGCTGGTTCCCATCAATCGGTCTTACCCGATCAAGGAACTGCTGGCCGCCTGCCGCCGCTACAGCGAAGCCACGGGCGGGGAGCTGATCACGTTCGAATACGTCCTGCTGAGCGGGGTCAACGATACTACCGATGACGCCCGGGAACTGGCGCGCTTGCTGAAAGGATTCCCGGCCAAGGTCAATCTCATTATTTTCAATCCGTTCCCCGGTACCGCGTACGCGCGCGCCTCCATGGAGACCACAGACAGGTTTCGGGATATTCTGGTAGAATCCGGGATCATTACCATTACCCGGAAAACCCGTGGTGACGATATTGATGCGGCCTGCGGTCAACTGGTCGGACGCGTACAGGCACGCGCCAGAAACAGACAGCAACAAACACCGGATTAAATCATGTCAGACCAACAGGATACGGAATTAAAGATTACCGCCGGCGCCTACCTGCGGAACCTGCGAGAGGAAAAAGGATTTTCCATTGCGGATGTCACCGCGCAGATCTACCTGAAGAGGCAGATCATAGAAGCACTGGAACGGGATGATTATGACAGCCTGCCATCCCGGGCTTATATTCACGGCTACCTGCAGAGTTACGCCAAATTTCTGAATGTGTCGGCGGAACATGTCCTGACCCTGTACAGGAACGAAGCCCCGTATGAACAACCGGAACAGTCTCCTGAGACACCCGCTGCGTCGATTCCGGTGACGCAAGAGTCAAACAGGTGGTTGCGTGTGAGCATTTACCTGTTCCTGTTCGTCCTGGTGTTGGGTTCATTTGCCTTGTGGTACAACCGGGACATTCTGTTGCCACTGATACCGCAGGAACCTCCTCCCCCCGTATCGGGCCGCCTGGACTACCCCATCACGATTGTCGAACACCCCAAGGATCCGTTTTTCCGGGCGCCGAACACCGAAAATGCGGAGTTTGAACCCGCGCCGGAACCTACCGATACGAGGGCGCCATCCACGGCAGAGGCGCCGGCAGCGCCCGGCGCGCAGGTGCAGTCGGCGGACATACCCGTGGCAGACCCGGGTGAACAACCCCAAGATACATTTACTGCCACCTCCTTTGCAGGGTCCGCGCTGACCAGCGGCAACGGTCCGGATCGGATCAGGCTGGTAGTGAACATCGATTGCTGGATCGAGGTGTTTGACGCCGATAACGAAAAAGTATTCTATGACCTGGCCCGCGCCGGCCAGACGCTGCAATTAGGCGGCACCGCCCCGTTCTCGGTCCTGCTTGGCAATGCGGACGCGGCCAGTGTTGAATTCAATAATGTACCCTTCGACTTCACCCCGTACATAACAGGCATCGGTATCGCCCGTTTTGTGCTCGGGGAAGATCAATAACCCCGGATACATCTCCTCATGGAGAAGCTGCAAGCCGTCAGGGGGATGCACGATACGTTACCCGGCGAGACGCCTGGATGGCAGTTGCTCGAACACACGCTGCAAGTTGTCCTGCATGCGTACTGTTACCGGGAGATACGTCTGCCCATCATTGAAAAAACCGAGGTGTTCGCGCGCAGTATCGGCGCCGGCACCGACATCGTGAACAAGGAAATGTACACGTTTCAGGACCGCAACGACGAGCTTCTGACCCTGCGCCCGGAGGGCACCGCAGGCTGCGTGCGCGCCTTGCTGCAACACGGGCTGATTTATGCCGGGCCGCAACGGGTCTGGTACCAGGGCCCCATGTTCCGCCACGAACGGCCGCAGAAAGGGCGGCAGAGACAGTTCTACCAGGTCGGCGCCGAGGCCTTCGGCATGGAAGGCGCGGAGATTGACGCAGAACTCATCTTGCTCTGCGCGCGCGCCTGGGACGCGCTGGGCGTCAGGGACGTGAGCCTGCAACTGAATTCCCTGGGTTCTCACGCGGCGCGGCAAGGCTACCGCAAACTGCTGGTCGAGTACCTGTCCGAACGTCGGGACCAGTTGGATGATGACAGCCTCAGGCGCCTGGAGAGCAATCCGCTGCGCATCCTCGACAGTAAAAATCCTGCCATGCAGGACTTGATCAGCGGCGCGCCGTCGCTGCTTGACTGCATCGATCAGGAGTCGGCCGATCATTTCACCCTGTTGCGTGAGTTGCTGGACGGCAACGGGGTCCATTACGAGATTAACCCGCGCCTGGTGCGCGGGCTGGATTACTACAACCGCACCGTGTTTGAGTGGACCACCGACAGGCTGGGCGCACAGGGCACTATTTGTGCCGGCGGGCGTTATGACGATCTGGTTGCCCAGGTCGGCGGCAGGGCCACGCCGGGAGTAGGGTTTGCCATGGGGCTTGAACGCATCCTGGAATTGATGGAATTGGACGAGGCGCAAGCGGTGGCCGGGGCACCCCGGTTTTACCAGGTAATGGTAGGCGAGGACGCCGTCAAAAGCGGATTCATGCTGGCAGAACGTCTACGCAACGAGATCCCGTCCCTGCCGTTGATGCTGCATTGCGGCGGCGGCAGTTTCAAGAGCCAGTTCAAAAAAGCAGACAAATCCGGCGCCGAGTATGCACTCATCCTGGGCGCCGACGAAGTGACGGGTAACACCGTGTTGATCAAGCCGCTACGGGCGGACCGCGCACAATACGCGGTCCCCCGGGAACAACTGGTGGATGAGATTAACAGGCTGTTGTAGTACCGGGGCTAATTAAAATTCCGGCGCAGGCTCACAGACCAGGTGGCCGGCATACCGTATACACCCTCTATTATACCCGAACCGGCAACGCCCGTAGTGACGTATGCCTCATCGGTGATATTGCGTCCCGCCGCGGTAAGCGACCACCTGTCATCAGCATCGCGCCAGGTCAGGGCAAGGTTCAACAAGGTATATCCAGGTTGGGTCAATAACGGCGTATTTTTTGCGTCATTATATACCTTGCTGGTGTAGGACAGATCCAGGCGTGGCGTCAACGACCCCATATCACCCAGGCTATACTCGTATTGAGCTGCCACAGTCACATTCCACTCCGGCGCATTGGTCAACTCACCATCTATATCGAATTCAACCACGTCATCATCCAGTCGAACGTACTTCGAATCCAGGTAGCCTATGCCCACCTGCAGTAACGCTTCGGCGACCGGCGCAGCGGTCATTTCCAGTTCAAAACCCCAGAGTTCTGCCTCTGCCGCGTTCTTGGTGGCAAGACCGATAACGGGCTGCTCCGGCGAACCCGTACCGGTTGCCGCATTTACGAACACCTGCAAATCGGTGTAATCGGTGAAGAAACCCGTGCCGTTCAACCGCACCCGGTTATCCAGCCAGGTGGACTTGAAGCCCAGTTCATACACCTTTACAAATTCAGGTCCGGCTGTCGGCGTTGCCGTCGCCGGCGGGAACACCCGCTGGGTAAAAGCACCGGCCTTGAAACCCTCCGAATAGGATGCATAAGTCATTAAATCCCCGGTCCACTGGTAGGACAGATTGACGTAAGGCTGCAACTCACTGGTATCTGAATTAGCCGGCTCGGGCGGTAATACGCAGGCGCCGTCTCCGGGCAAGGGAATCGGATTATTCCGGCAATCGGGCAAGCCCCTGACCAGGCCATTGTGGTCGATGCCCACTTTGGAATCCGCATTGAACTGCTTATCCTCATCCGTATAACGCACACCAGCCGTTAATGACAACTGGTCAGTTATGTCGTAGGTCCCCTGGGCAAAAAATGCCTTGCTCTCATTCTTGATGGAGCCACCACTGTCAAACACGGTATTCAATACCAGTTCCACCACGTCCAGGTGTTTGCCGGTTTCTTTCAGGTAATAAAGTCCCAGGATGTAACTCAGACGGTCATCAAAGGCATTGCCCAGCAACTGAAGTTCCTGGGTGGTCTGTTTCTGCTCATAGTCATTGGTAGTGCGGGCCAGAACGTGGTTCTGATTGCCCGAATGACCGCTGTCCCGGGACCAGAAACCATCTTCCACCCGGCGGTGCGCGCTGATGGATTTTAAAGTGAGGTGATCATTGAAATCCCATTCGATGGTCCCGCTGACACCCCAGACGTTCAACTCGGACGCCGGCCGTACACTGATACCAAAGCGCTCGTCCGTTTGCAATTCAGGCGTGGAACTGTGGTGACTGCTGTGGGTCCTGAAGGGGCCTATTGCCCATTGGGCGTTATAACAGTTGGGATTATTTAATCTGCCCGGGTCAGAACTGGTGCATTGCGGGTCGCCCGACAACACATTGTTAAAGGGGGTAAACCCCGCAGCAGCACCACTGTCAATCGTTCCAATCAGGACATTGGGGGCAGGCGCCTCGTCGGTGGTCGAATAATCGCCTGTAACATCAACCGTCAAGGCATCGGATGGTGTCCAGCGAAACGCAACGCGCCCGGATAAATCCTCGTTATCGCCGAGATCAGGCTCTTTGGGTGCTCCCGGCACGCAGTTTAGAGTACAGCCGAGGTTTTTCACGTAGCCGTCCCGGTTCCTGCTTGAGACCGAGACACTTCCCGCCAGGGTCTCGCCCATGGGAATATTGACATAACCGTTTACGTCGATACGGTCATAACTTCCGGCCGTCACTTCCGCCCTGCCATGGAGGCTCTCAGTCGTCGGCTTTTTGGTGACCACGGAGATAGCGCCGCCGATGGTGTTGCGCCCGAACAAGGTGCCTTGGGGACCGCGTAATACTTCGATTCGCTCGACATCTGCCGTATCCATCACCTGGCCGATACTGCGAGCAATATACACGCCGTCCAGGTAAACACCGACTCCCGGGTCAACCGGCAAAGCCCAATCGGCGCTGCCTATGCCGCGAATCATGATGATGGCAGCCGAATTACCGGCGGCAATGGGGGAGGTGAAATCGAACACAACGTTAGGCGTAAATTCCCCGAGATCGGCAAAATCCACCATGCCCCGTTGTTCTATGTCATCGGCCGTAAAAGCGGCGACCGAGATAGGCGTATCCTGCAGGCTTTCTTCGCGCTTGCGGGCAGTCACTACAATTTCCTCCAGCGCGCCGGCCTGTGCCAGTACCTCCGTCGTAGCGCTGCCAAGCAGGCAGGCAATCAAGACAAGCTGGGCAATACCAGCCACAGTTTTTCCTGATGTGTTCATACTCTCACGATTTCTCATAACGCTCCGGATGTTGAAAATAGACAAAGATGCGATTCTAACACAATATAGTTTTCTTGCCAGCCACTCTTGCGCACGCAGGAGTCTCCATCAACAGATTCCCGATTCCCCAGCGACTTGAATCGGGTTATCATTTATAATCACCCTTTTACCCGGTAACCGGAGCATCCCTTGGACGTATATTCATCCGAAGCACAGCAGGTCGAAGACATTAAAAAATGGTGGCGTGAGAACAGCTTGTCAGTTGTGCTCGGACTGACCCTGGGTGTTTCCGGCATATTCGGCTGGCGTTACTGGCAGGGGGCGCAGGTGGAACAGGCGGAGGCGGCCTCGGCCCTGTACTCGGACATGATCGCTGCCTTACAGAATGAAAATGATGCCGAAATGCGGGAATTTGCCGAGCAGATACTGGCAGAATATGAGAACACCTCCTACGGCGTATTTGCCCTGATGACCCTGGCCAGGCTGGCCGTAGCCGATGATGACCTGGAGACTGCCGGCAACCACCTGCGCCGGGCTCTTGAACAGAACAAGGATGCTTCACTGTCTCACGTCATTCGCATGCGACTGGCGCGCATCCTCATCAGCCGCAATGAACCGGAACAGGCCGGCGCCCTGCTGGAGCGTCAGGACCAGGGTGCGTTCGCGGTCCGCTACGATGAACTGCTGGGCGATATCAGCGTCATGCAGGGAGACCTTGAAACGGCGCGCGACGCTTACCAGCGCGCCATCGACGCGGCGCGCGCCGCCGGTCGGGACATTACCGCTGTTGAACTCAAGCTCGATAACATCGGGCAGTGATAGCCTTGCGCTCAACCGCTTCCCGACCCACTGAACATGTCAATATTAAGTTGAAAGAGTACTGATGAGAAACAATGCGGGTTAAGTCGCTCGTCACGCTCCTGTTTGCCGCACTGATCCTGTCCGGCTGCGCGGCGACGGAAAAGGTCACCAGTTATTTCAAGGGGGGTAGCGACAACGCCGAACCCCCCAATCCCCTGTACGAATTCAGGCCGCTCATCAACGTTATTGATCTCTGGAAGAAGAACAACGGCGTAGGCACGGACGAACAATACCTGAAACTTGCCCCGGTGGTGGTCAACCAGCGGGTGTACGTGGTCGATTCAGCCGGCAGCATCAGCGCCCTGGATGCGACCAACGGCAAACGCCTGTGGCAGCAGAAAATTACCGCATCCGAATCGATAGATGCGGACTCCGGCTGGTTTCGGGGCGGGGATATCCGCATAACCGGCGGGCCCGGCTACGGCGAGAACACGCTCATTGTCGGCTCCATGGAGGGCGAAGTCGTGATGCTGTCCGTGGAAGACGGCAACGAACTGTGGCGCACCCGGGTATCGAGCGAAGTGCTGTCCGCCCCGCAACGGGATGCAAATATCGTTGTGGTAAGAACCATAGACGGCAAGGTGTTCGGCCTGGACGGCGATGATGGCAGGCGCCTGTGGATTTACGACAGAACCGTACCGCCGCTGACGCTCAGGGGCACCAGCACACCGGCCATCGACAACGGCATCGTGGTCGCCGGGTTCGACGGCGGCAAGATGGCCGCGCTGGACCTACGCACCGGCAAACTGCTTTGGGAAACCAGCATCGCCGCCGCGCGCGGGCGTTCCGAACTGGAACGCATGGTCGATATCGATGCGCAACCGACGATCGTGGACGGTGTGGTCTATATCGCTACCTTCCAGGGATACGTCGCCGCGGTACAGCTTGAGTCCGGACGCATCATGTGGAGTAACGATTTGTCGTCCTATGCCGGCTTCAGCGCAGATGAACAGAATATCTACGTAGCAGATGAGGACAGCCACGTCTGGGCGCTGGACCGCTTCAGCGGGTCGGTATTGTGGGAACTGGAAGACCTGCACGCCCGGTCGATCACCGCGCCGGTGTCCGTTGGCGACCAGACCGTGGTCGGTGACCTGGAAGGCTACCTGCACTGGATCAGCAAGAAAACCGGCGAATTCACCGCCAGAACCCGGCTGTGCAAAGACCCCATCATCGCCAAACCCATCGTCGTGGGTAACATCGCGTACGCGTATTGCAGCGATGGACGACTGGCTGCTTACACCTACCGATGAGCTTGATCAGGAATTAAGAATTAGGAATTAAGAATTAGGAATGGGGAGCTTGCGTTACCGTATGCCTCGAACCGGCTTATTGGAAATCTGCGACTGATTGGCTAACCATCCCCTGAACGGCATACTCATTCCCAATTCCCAATTCCTAATTCCTAATTCTTAATTCCTAATTCCCAATGTCTCCCATCATCGCCATTGTCGGCTGCCCCAATGTGGGGAAGTCGACCCTGTTCAACCGTTTAACCCGCACCCGTGCGGCGCTGGTCGCGGATGAACCGGGAGTCACCCGGGACCGGCAATACGGCTATGCCGATTTGCGCGCGGGCGCCATCCTGCTGATTGATACCGGTGGGATAGCGGGCAGTGTGGCCCCGGATGACTCGCTGCACGGACTGGTCGGTGAGCAAACCATGCAAGCCATGACCGAGGCGGATGCCGTGCTGTGGCTGGTGGACGGCCGCGCCGGGCTGAGCGCCGGCGATATGGAACTGGCCGCCGTCATGCGCACACTGGAGAAACCGGTTTTTTTTGTGGTAAACAAGATCGACGGCGTAGGCGCCGACAACGCACTCGCCGAATTTCATGCCGTAGGAGGGCTTGCCGCGCCCATTCCCCTCTCGGCGGAAACCGGCAACGGAGTCACTAACCTGCTGGAGCACATCACTGCCGCGTTTCCGCAACAAGCCGCCCCGCCGCAGGAACACACCGGAGTCGCCAGGGTGGCCATCATCGGCCGGCCCAACGTCGGCAAATCGACCCTGCTCAACCGTCTCACGGGAGAAAACAGGGTGCTGACCTCAGCGCAACCCGGCACCACCCGCGACAGCATTACCGTTACGTTGCAACGCCGGCACAAGGAGTACCTGCTGACCGATACGGCCGGCATCCGCCGCCGCCACAAGGTCACTGACAAGGTGGAAAAATTCAGCGTAATAAAAAGCCTGAAAGCCATCGAAACCTGCCAGATCGTGATACTGATGACGGATGCCCAGGACGTCATCGCCGGCCAGGACCAGACCTTGCTCGGCATCGTCAACCAGTCCGGCAAATCGCTGATCATCGCAGTCAACAAGTGGGATGGCCTCAGCGGCCGGCAGAAGTCCGATATCAGACGGCAGCTTGAAAGGAAAACCGCGTTTGCCGATTATGCCTGTATTCATTACATCTCGGCGCGGCACGGAACGGGTGTGGGGAAACTGTTCGACAGTATCGACAGGATTAACCGGTCGCGGACGCAGGACTTCAGCGCCTCAACCATCACCGCGTTACTGCAGGAAGCCGTGAGCGCCAATCCGCCACCCCTGGTGCGCGGCCGGCGCATCAAACTCAAATATGCCCACCCGGGCGGCCACGATCCCGTGCGCATCATTATCCACGGCAACCAGACCCGGGAAACCCCCGCCCATTACCAGCGCTACCTGGCCAATTTCTTCCGCAAGAGAATGAACCTGACAGGCACACCGGTGTTCATCGAGTTCAAACACGGCGCCAACCCCTACCGGACCTCCCGCAACACCCGCCGGCCACATAAACATCACCACCTGAAATAATCCCGCATATTTTCACTTTTCAGGTGAAGGGCACCTCTAAAAATTAGAGGTGCCCTTGCAGCATAGGGATATGCTGCCATTTTCGATCACGTCAGTGATTGAAAATGAAGGAAACGGAAAATCGCAATTTTTCGTTTCCGTCTCTAAAAATGCCAAGGATGGCATTTTTAGAGGTTACTTGAATTTTACCCCACATCAAATCTCCGGTATCATGCCCCCCTGTCCGGGTCGTTAGCTCAGTTGGTAGAGCAGCTGACTTTTAATCAGTTGGTCGCAGGTTCGATTCCTGCACGACCCACCACCTTCAGACAAGATTGAACCGCTATCGGTCATCTTGTGCAGCATTATTCATTACTCCTCTGATGTTAGTTTGCTGCTCGCTGACGCATTAAAGCGCGCGCTAAGCGCCGCCAATCAAAAATGTTTATTAGCATCGATACGGTGCGCAACAGTTGGGCGCAGACGCTCCCGGACGACATTTGATCCCTGCCGGGCGCATCTCCGGGGACAGAATCAATCATCCCCTGCTGATTGTAAGCAGGGGTCTGTCCCCTTTTACATTTGATTCCTGTCCCGAATTGTAATTCAATAACCGACCATGACACTTGAATTGACCAGGGAACTCATAGCCAGGCCGTCGGTAACGCCGGACGACGCCGGCTGCCAGCAGTTGATAGGTGACCGGCTGGAAAAAAGCGGCTTTAACATTACCCACCTGCCCTGCGCGGACGTGACAAACCTTTGGGCCACTCATGGGGAGGGTGCTCCGGTCTTCACCTTGCTGGGCCATACCGATGTGGTGCCGCCGGGGTCGGAGACAGACTGGGATACGCCGCCGTTCGAGCCCCGGGAACGGGACGGCTACCTGTACGGCCGCGGAGCTGCCGACATGAAAGGCAGTGTAGCCGCGATGGTCACTGCTCTGGAGCGTTTCGTCGCGGCCAACAACGCTCATGACGGGACCGTCAGCCTGCTGTTGACCAGTGATGAAGAAGGTATCGCAGTCAACGGCACGAAAAAGGTCGTGGAATACCTGGAGCAGAATCAACTCAGTGTAGACTGGTGCCTGGTAGGCGAACCCTGCAGCCGTGAAAAACTCGGTGATGTCATCAAGAACGGACGGCGCGGTTCCCTGTCCGGCGTGCTCACCGTATCCGGTATCCAGGGACACACCGCCTACCCCGCGCTGGCAAGGAATCCCGTACACCTGGCCGGCCCGGCGTTGGTGGAGTTGAGCCGGCAGGTCTGGGATGAGGGCAACGCCCACTATCCCCCCACCAGCTTCCAGATCTCCAATATCCATGCCGGAACCGGCGCCGAGAACGTGATACCGTCCTCTGTTGAGGTCAGTTTCAACCTGCGCTTCTCCACTGAATGGACTGAACAGCGACTCAAGGAGACAATCGGGGAACTGCTTGACAGGCATGAACTGGATTACAACCTCCTCTGGCGGCCATGCAGCCAGCCCTTCCTGACGCAGTCAGGGAAGCTGCTTGACGCGGTTCAGGACGCGGTTGCGGACGTGTGCGGAATCATGCCGGAGATATCCACTGACGGCGGCACTTCCGACGGGCGTTTCATAGCGCCCACGGGCGCCGAGGTAGTGGAACTGGGACCGGTCAACGCCACCATCCACAAGGTGAACGAGTGCGTGCGCAGCGCCGACCTGGAAACGCTGGCGGACCTGTACGAAGTGATACTGACGCGGTTGCTGATAACAAACCGCTAACCCGGGTGGAGACGTGATAAAAAAAACCGGAGACATTATCCTGACAAGACGGCCGGATGATTGGCGCAGCTTGCTCAACGCACTTGAAGGCCTGGTTGTGCCGGAGGATTTTCTGAGCGACAGGAAACGCGCGCGCAAGCCTGGAAGCAGGGATCCGCTTGATGGTATTGATGTTGGCTGATAATCATGCCCAAAACACCCAGGGGCGACCGCAGGGGCGGCGTCAAGTTCATGCTGGATACAAATAAGGATTAAACGTCTCACAACCCACGACTGCCGGTCAGACTTCCCCTTCTTTTCTCGTAGTGCTAAACTGTTTCTGCTGTTTTGACCGCACGACCCACCACCCTCAGAGGAGGTTGCGATGTCTGTCAAGAATACTGCAAAAGAATATGGTGTTGTCAGTAAAAGCTGGCATTGGTTGACGCTGATTATCGTCATTGCGCTGTTGGTGATTGCTTCGAAATCGGGAGATCTGCCGCGGGGAGAGGAAAAGCTGGAACTGGTGTTGCTGCATGCCTCTTTCGGCCTGCTGCTGCTGTTTGTGCTGGCGGCGCGACTGCTCTGGCGTTGGTGGAACGTGACACCGGCGCCGATGTTGCATATCCCGGCCTGGCAGCGCGTCATCTCCAGGGCTGTCCACTACGGGCTGTATATTGTCCTGATAGCCCAGGCCCTGGTGGGCATGGCCCGGTTTGCCACGGCCGGTTACCCGGTGCCGTTCTTCGGCCTGTTCGAGGTGGCATTCCCGATGGACAAGGATGAAGCCATGAACGAACTGATGGGAACCCTGCATGAGATACTTCCGATTATTCTGCTGGTGTTGCTGGGCTTGCACGTGCTGGCAGCCTTGTACCACCACTTCTGGCTGAAGGACAATACTTTACGGCGTATGACTTGCGGCATGAAGCAAGGTTAGCCCGCATATCTCACCGAGTGATGCGAAGATCGCGCAGGATTTTTTTCGTCTGCGGGTTAGTAGCCGGAGGGCTTGAATTTTCGGCGACGGGCCACCATTTTTCCTCCGGTAGATACATTTGAGGATAAAGCTGTGCCGATTTATGAGTATGAATGTCATGCCTGTGGCCACAGGCTGGAGAAATTGCAGAAGATCTCCGATGCGCCATTGAGCGATTGCCCTGCGTGTGAGGAACCCGGCTTGCGCAAGCTGGTGTCTGCGGCTGCCTTCCGTCTCAAGGGGGGCGGGTGGTATGAAACGGATTTCAAGGATGAGCAATCCCGCAGGAACGTGGCCAAGGATGATGACAAGGCCGGCGCCAAGTCCGATGCTGGCAAGAGCTCCGATGCCGGAGACAGTGGCGCGCAGGCAAAGGATGGCGGCAGCAAGGAAACCAGGGCCAAACCTGACGCGACCGGCGCCGCGACACATTCCCCCACCGAATAACCTGAGTTCTTTCGTTGTTTGCGTCTCCTCCGCTCATCATTCCTGCGCGCTCCATTCGCAGGACGAACAGAGCGCGCGGGAATCACGAATCCGTTGGAAATATGATATGCTGCACCGACCTTATGCTGGAGTGCCGGAATTAACCCATGACTGCCTTGCGCAAATACATCATTGCCGGATTGCTGGTGTGGTTGCCCCTGGTTATCACCGTAGCTATCATCAAGTTTGTTGTCGACCTGCTTGACGGCACCGTGTTGCTGTTGCCGCCGGAGTATCGGCCGGAAGCGCTGCTGGGGGTCAGCATCCCGGGTTTCGGCATTGTGCTGGCTGTTGTTATCCTCGTCGTCACCGGCATATTTGCCGCCAACCTGCTGGGCCGGCGCCTGGTGCAGCTCGGGGAGGCACTGTTGGGACGCATCCCGCTGGTGCGCAACATCTACAACAGTGTGAAGCAGATAGCGACCACGCTGCTGGCAACCCAGAGCAAATCATTTCGCAAGGTGGTGCTGGTTGAATACCCGCGTAAGGATAGCTGGTGTATCGGCTTCCTGGTGAACGAACAGGTTGACACGGACGAGGCCATCACCGGTGAGCGGCTCCAGTCCATTTATCTGCCGACCACGCCCAACCCCACCTCGGGTTTCAACCTGTTGCTGCCGGCACACGAAATCATCGAACTGGACATGTCGGTGGAAGACGGCTTCAAGTTCATCATCTCCATGGGTGTCATCGTGCCGGACGGGAAGATCAAACGGTTATCTCAAGCTGCAGAAGACGCAGCCGTGCAGTAATCTCTTTATTCATCCCATGCGTACTCATTATTGCGGACAGTTAAGCGCCGACATGATCGGTGAAGAAGTCGCCTTGTGCGGCTGGGTGCACCGGCGCCGCGACCACGGCGGGGTGATCTTTATCGACTTGCGCGACCGGGAGGGACTGGCGCAGGTAGTGTACGACCCCGACCAGGCCGAATCCTTTGCCGTGGCCGAGACATTGCGGAATGAGTACGTGGTGCGCATTACCGGCCGGGTGCGCCGGCGTCCGGACGGCACACTCAACCCGAAGATGCCGACCGGTGAAGTGGAAGTGCTGGGTCACACGCTGGAGTTGCTCAACCAGGCCAGGACCCCCCCGTTCCAACTGGACGATGAGAACGTACATGACGATATTCGCCTGCGTTACCGTTACGTGGACCTGCGCCGCGCGGATATGCAGGAGAATATCAAACTGCGCAGCCGGGTCACCCGCGCCATCCGCGCCTACCTGGATGACAAGGGCTTTCTCGATATCGAAACCCCGGTGCTGACCCGGGCCACCCCCGAAGGCGCGCGGGACTACCTGGTGCCGAGCCGTACCCAGCGCGGCGCCTTCTTCGCCCTGCCGCAGTCGCCGCAGTTGTTCAAGCAACTGCTGATGATGTCGGGGATGGAGCGCTATTACCAGATCGTGCGCTGTTTCCGTGACGAGGACTTGCGCGCCGACCGGCAGCCGGAATTTACCCAGCTCGACATGGAATTGTCGTTTGTCAACGAGGATGACGTCACCGGCCTGGTGGAAGACATGATCCGCACCCTGTTCAAACAGGTGCAAGGTATTGAACTGGCAGACCCCTTCCCGCGTATGAGCTACCGGGAAGCCATGCAACGCTACGGCACCGACCGGCCGGACCTGCGCAATCCGCTGGAACTGGTGGAGGTGGGCGACCTGATGCGGCAGGTGGAGTTCAAGGTGTTTTCCGGTCCGGCCAACCAGGCCGACGGCCGGGTTGCCGCGTTGCGCCTGCCGGGCGGCAACGCACTCACCCGCAAGGCCATTGACGACTATACCGCTTACGTGGGCAAATACGGCGCCCGGGGGTTGGCCTATATCAAGGTGAACGACCTGGCGCAGGGCAGCGCCGGGTTGCAGTCGCCCATCCTGAAATTCCTGCCCGAGGAAACCGTTCAGGCCGTGCTGCAGCGCGCCGGCGCGGAAACCGGCGATCTCGTGTTTTTCGGCGCCGACAAGGCGCGTATTGTCAATGACTCGCTGTCTGCCCTGCGCGTGAAGCTGGGTGAGGACCTGGACCTGTTGCAGGGAGACTGGGCGCCATTGTGGGTGGTGGATTTTCCACTGTTCGAGTATAACGAACCGGAACGGCGCTGGGATTCGTTGCACCACCCGTTTACCGCGCCACAGCAAGCGCAGGAGAACACCGACCTGCATGAGAGCCTGGCGCGGGCTTACGACCTGGTGCTGAACGGCATGGAGTTGGGTGGCGGTTCCATCCGTATCCATGATCCGGCCCTGCAATTGAAAGTGCTGGAACTGCTGGGCATCGACGAGGAGCAGGCCCGGGATAAATTCGGCTTCCTGATCGACGCCTTGTCCTACGGTTGCCCGCCCCACGGCGGCATCGCCATGGGCCTGGATCGTATCGTCATGATCATGGCCGGGGCCAGGGGCATCCGCGACGTCATCGCCTTTCCCAAGACCCAGACTGCCAGTTGCCTGCTCACCGCCGCCCCCGCTCCGGCCTCGCCCGGGCAGTTGCGTGAACTCGGCATCCGGTTGGCCAATACATCCTGAAGTGACAGAGTACCAGCTTTACCAGGTTGGAGGTTATGCAAACATGCTGAGATCATTTTTTCTCCTGGTTGCTCTACTGGTAGTTGTACCGATTTTGCCCGGCGCAGAAAAACAGGAGCAGGCAGAACAGCAAGCGCCGGCGCAGGACGACGGCAACACGGCACAGCAGGACGATGAACAGGCCGAAACGGCAGAGACCGACCCGGACGAGCAGGCAGATGACAAGCTCGCGCGGCCCCCGGCGCCGGCGGTCTCCGAGGAGATCATCGTGACCGGTTCGCGCATCCGCCGCGACACGTTTGCCACGGCGCTGCCGCTCACGGTCATCACCCAGGAAGGCGCGGCCCTGGCGGGCATGTCCAACACCTCCGAGATCCTCCAATCCAGCGCGCTGGCCTCCGGCACGCAAATCGACAACTCTTTCAGCGGCTTCGTGGTCTCCGGCGGCCCTGGCGTGAACAGCTTCGGACTGCGCAGTCTCGACCCGGGCCGTACCCTAATCCTGGTAAACGGCCGGCGCTTCACCCCGGCGGGCACGCGCGGGCAGGTTAACAGCATAGATCTCAACTCCATCCCGGACGTTGCCATAGACCGTATTGAAATCCTCAAGGACGGGGCCTCCTCCATTTACGGCGCCGATGCGATTGCCGGAGTGGTGAATATCATTACCCGCAAACGCTTCGATGAGGTCGTGCTCGAGGGGTACTACCAGGACGAACTGGATTACGGTTCCGTGAGCGCGCTGTTCGGCAAGACCTGGGACCGGGGTTTCATCGATGCCGCGTTGGAGTTCTCAACCCTGGGCCCCGTGGGGCGGGACGAACAGGACTACAGTTTCTGCGATGAACGGCCGCTGACTGACGGCGGCGTGCACCCTTCGCTGTATGCGCCCACCCGCAGCGGCCGCTGTTTCGGCGCGGTCAAGGGCTTCGTGGACGTGTACGGCGTGGGCACTCCCTTCAGCCTGGTACGCGACCCCGATGCCAATCTCGGCGGCACCGGCCTGCCCTGGCGCAGGTTTGGCGAGATTGGCGACGAACGGGTTCCTGAAGCAGGCTACCGGGATGACCTGAACTGGGCCGAGGAAGACATGATACCGGAGCGCCGGCGCATCCAGGCGTACAGTGACGGCCTCATGGATTTCGACCTCGGCAAGTTGCTGGGGACGGTCAGCGCCAGCTATGAATTCTATTTCACCCACCGTGATGAAACCTATAACAACGGGCATCGCCAGTTCTTCCCCTTTGTCCATCCCGACAACCCCACCAACCCGTTCGGGTTGTTCGGGGGCACCGCCCAGCCGGTGGTAATGAGCCACAACATGCTGGACCCGGTCAGGGAAGTGCAGAATGACGTTGGCGCGCTGCGCCTGGCGCTGGAAGGCGACCTGGGCGAGTTTTCCTGGAAGGTTGACGGTGGCTACTCCTGGAGCCGCGGCGAGTGGCGCTACGATACCTGGCTGAAAGACAAGGTGGCGCGCGCCCTGTCCGCCGCGGTGGGGCCGGACGGGAACCTGGAATGCGTTATGGATGAGAGCCAGTTGCTGTGGGCTGCCAGTTTTGAACAATTCACCGTGGATCGTATCCGGGCAGAAGGGCCTGATCCGGATTGTGTTCCGCTGGACCTGATCAGCGAGGAAGCGCTGCGCGACGGCGACGTCTCTCCCGCGGCGGCGGAGTATATCAGCGAAGAGGTGGAAGTGAAGACCGGCTACGATCTCTGGACCGCAGGGGTGTCGCTGGAGGGGCGGCTGTTTGACGTGCCGGCCGGCGAGGCGCGCGCGGTGCTGGGTATGGACTGGCGCAGCCGCAGCCTCAACGACCGCCCGCCCGCCGCTTCAATAGAAGACAACCAGTGGGGTTTCACCGCCGCGGGCATCACCCGGGGCGATGACCGCGTGATTGAAGGCTATACGGAAGTGGAAGTGCCCTTGCTCTCCGGCTTCAAGCTGGGCGAGTTCAGCCTGGCCGAGGAGCTGACCGTGAACGGCTCGTTTCGCTACACCCATTACAGTTCCTATGGCAGCGATACCACCTGGCGCCTGTTGTTCAATTACGCGCTGAACCCGGCGCTGCGTATGCGCACGGCGCTTGGCACCTCGTTCCGGGCGCCGGCGCTGTACCACCTGAACCTGGCCCGGCAGACCAGTTTCGTCAGTTCCAGCGCCGATCCCTGTGACCGCTTCCGTGACCCGTCCCAGGACCATGACCCGGGCAGCAATCTTTACCAGAACTGTGCCGCGCTGGAGGAACAGGGCGTTATCCCCCCCGATTACACGTCCTCCTCGTCCATCCGGGTGACCAGGGGAGGGAATACTGACCTGAAGGCCGAGACCTCGGATTCCTGGACGCTGGGATTTGTGCTGACACCGGACCTGGCGGGGCGTTTCCCGGCCCTGGGCCTGAACCTCAGTATGGCCTTTGACTATTACGATATTGATCTCAAGAACTCCATTTCCAGGCTCAGCGCCGGCACAATCCTGTCGCGCTGCTACAATTCGCTGAATCTTACCGCCGAGGAGTGCGATCTGGTGGGCGCGCGCGATCGGAACGGCGCGCTCGTCGGCGTTAATTCCTCGTTTATCAACGTCGCGGTGGAGCGTTCCACCGGTTATGACATCACCGTGCGCGCCGATCGTGAATTCTCATTCGGCGACCTGAGCGTGGATATCCTGGCGACGCGTCTGCTGGCCTACCAGTACGGCCTGGGCGATGAGAAACCCACCAATTACGCCGGCCGCCATGCTTATGCAAGCTGGCGCGGTGAGATGGACGCGGTGTTCAGGTGGCGTGATTTTGCCTTTATCTGGACCACGGACTACGTCGGCGCCACCGATGAGGAGCCGATCTACGAGCTGCCCGAGGATGATAGCGTCACCAACCTGTTCAAGGCCGGGGACCGGTTTTATCACAACCTGTCGATCCGTTATCGCGACCCGAAGCGGCGCTACCAGTTTATCGTCGGCGTGCGCAACGTGTTCGACGTGACGCCGCCGGCAGTGGGATGGGGCTCATCCAGCCCCTCCACCGGAACGAACGTTGCCTACAACATCCCGTTGGGCGCCGGCTACAGCCTGTTTGATCGCAGGATCTTCGCTTCGTTCAGTTATGCTCTGTCTTCATTGTAAACCACACAGGGCACAGAGATTGCAGAGGCAGCGGTGGTTTGCGTCCTCCAGACTCCCGTGAACAGCAAAAGCCTGTTTTTTCTGCTGTTCCTGATTGCCGGCACAAGCTCGGCGCTGGAACCACCCACCCTGGAAGAATTTGCCATGCGCCCGCTGGTGCGCGACGTGGACCTGTCCCCGTCCGGCGAGCATCTGGCCGTCATGCGCCTGCCCGGCCCGGGCGCAAATTACCTGGTGGACGTGTATGAGACCGCCCACCTGGAGCGCGACCCCTATACCCTGGGCTCCGAACACATGGACATCGTCGGGGTCAACTGGGCCAACGATGAGCGTCTGCTGATCCGCACGCGCCAGCCGGTGGAAGTGCCGGGGCGGCGCATCGGCTACAATTCCGCCGGCATCGGCGCACCCGGCAAGGTCAAGACCTATGCCTGGAAGCTGCTGTCCGTGGGCCTGGACGGCGGGCGCTGGGTGGAATTGCCGAGCAAGTCCAACATTGCACGTTTTGCCTTTGAGACCTACGTGCAGCGCCTGTTCAGTCCCAGGGTGGTGAGCCGCCTGCCGGCAGAGGACGAGCAGGTGTTGATAGAGTGGTTTAACGCCGAGGAAAACGGCGCCGAAGTGTTCAAGGTGAACGTAAATAACGGCCAGCCGCAACCGGTATTCAAGTATTCGGCAGATTACGGCGGCTACGAGTTCGACAAGGACGGCAATGCCCGGGTGCGCGGCCGTATCAACCGCAACGACAACACCATTACCCTGCAATTCCGCACCGGCAAGGACGGCGGCTGGAGCGACTGGACGGACTGGCTGACCTGGGACGTGGATGAAGACCGCTACGTGGACTTCCTGGGCTTTGAGCCGCCGGACTACAACCGGGCCTACGTGCTCTGGGCGAAAGATCGAGATACGGAAGGCATCTACCTGTTTGACATGGAACACCCTGAGGCAGAACCGGAGTTGCTGTTTGCCACCAACCGCTATGACGCCAGTAACATCGTGCGGGCCTGCATCTCGCAGGCCTGTGTGGACGGGGATGAACCACCACAACTGGTGGGTTTCTACTACGTGGGTGACGCCCCCGGCATTCACTATATTGACGAGGCCGCCGCAGCCTTGCAGCAATCCATCGACGCGGCGCTGCCGCCGGGCAACTTCAACAAGATCCACGACCGGGCGGCACAGGACAAGTACATCATCGTGCATACCATGGGACCCAGGGAACCGGGGCGTTACTACCTGCTGGAGGACAAGTCCCGCATTCGCCTGCTGGGCCGCGCCGCAGCGCTTGAACCCGAACAACTCGGTGAACGCAAGGTGATCTGGTACGAGGCTCGGGACGGCATGAAACTCAATGCGGTGCTCACACTGCCCACCAGCGGCGAGCCGCCCTATCCGGCCATCGCCCATCCCCACGGTGGCCCGCGCAGCCGTGATTCACTGCATTGGAACTCGTCATTCTGGGACGAGTGGCCGCAGGTGCTGGCGACCCGCGGTTACGCCGTGCTGCAACCCAACTTCCGCGGTTCCACCGGCTTCGGCTTCGAGTATTACACCGCGGGGAACAAGCAGTGGGGTTACAAGATGCAGGATGACGTGGATGACGGCATGCACTACCTGGTGGAGCAGGGTATCGCCGACCCGGATCGCATGGCTATCTTCGGTTGGAGTTACGGCGGTTATTCGGCCATGGTGGGAGCCATGCGGGAACCCAACATCTACCGCTGCGCCATCGCCGGCGCCGGGGTGAGCAGTATGGAACTGATCGCCAAGGAGGAATGGAGTTACCGCTTCCGCGACGTAATCCAGAAATGGCGCGGCGGGCTCTCACCCATCAAACACATGGACGCCGTAAACGTGCCCGTACTGCTGGTACACGGCGATCGCGACCTGATCGTGCCCATCAAACACAGCGACCTGTTCGCCCTGGAACTGGAACAACGCAACAAACCCTACAAGTACCTGAAACTGGTAGACGCCGCACACCGGGTCGATACCCTGGGCTACCAGCATTACCTGGATTTCTACCGCACCCTACTGGGCTTCCTGGCCGAGGATTGCGCCAGCGCGCCGGTTCCGTAGCATTCAGCGGCGGCGTTCTTCCCGGATCAGGTCGTTGATGGTCTTTATCATCCCTTCGTAGGAGCCGGCTGAGGAGGCGGAGATCAGGTATCTGCCGTTTACGATGACTGCGGGGACACCGGTAATTTTGGCGTCGCGGGCCATGAGGAAGGCTTGTTTCATTTTTACTTCGGTTTCGTTGGACTCGTAGTGCCTGGTAAATTCCTTCTTGTTCAGGCCCATCTCTGCGGCAAAGTCTATCAGGGCGTCGCGGGTGAAAATATTGCGCTGTTTTACGTGCAGCGCGTTGAACAGGGGCGTATGGAACTGCTCCAGTGCGCCCATTTTCTCCGCCGCGAAGTACCCGCGCGCGTGGACCGCCCAGCGACTGTTGAGCACGCCCGGCACCAGGCGGAACGCCACGTCTTCCGGCTTGTTCTTGAGCCAGGACTTCACGTGCGGTTCAAACGAGAAGCAATGGGAACAGCCATACCAGAAAATCTCCGCGACCTCTATCTTGTCACCTGACAGGGTGGGCAGGGCGGGTTTGATCCGGGTGTAGGCAGACCCGTCATGATCGTGGGAATGTTCCTGGACTGAAGCCGGGAGTACCATCGCCAGTAGCAGGAATGAAACCAGTAAGCGTATTACGTTCATCAGAGTTCACCGTAGGAATGTAAGCCGGAAAGAAACATGTTGACGCCCAGGAATGCGAACAGGGTCACGAACAAGCCCACGATGGCCCAGGCAGCCATGATTGAGCCATGCCAGTTCTTGCTGATACGCATGTGCAACCAGGCCGCGTAATTCAGCCACACGATCAGCGCCCAGGTTTCCTTGGGGTCCCAGGACCAGTAGCCGCCCCAGGCCTCGGCCGCCCATAACGAACCCAGGATGGTTGCTATGGTAAAGAAGGCAAAGCCGAGGGCAATGGCTTTGTACATCATGTCGTCTATCTCCACCCGGGCCGGCAGCCGCGCCAGCAGGACGCGCGGGTTGGCATCATCGCCCTTGGCCAGGTAAGCCAGGCCCAGCATGGCGGCGATGCTGAAACAACCGTAGCCAATGAAATTGGCCGGCACGTGGATCTTCATCCAGTAGCTTTGCAAGGCCGGCACCAGCGGCTGGATTTCATGGGCGCCGCGCGCGAAGGTGTACCACAGCAGAAAGCCGATGGCGGCGCTGATCACCAGCAACACGAACCCGCCCAGGGCGCGGGTGCGGTAACGTTTTTCATAGTGCAGGTAGATGAGGGCAGTGGTGACGCAGAACAGGATGAAAACCTCATACAGGTTGCTGACCGGGATGTGCCCTACGTCCGGGCTGATCAGGTAGGATTCATGCCAGCGTACCAGCATCCCGACCAGGCCCATGCCGGCGCCGCACCAGGTCAGGCCGGTCGCGACCGTACCCGGGAATTCAGAACCGGTAAACAGGGCCAGGAAATAACTCAGGGTTGCCAGCACGAACAGCACGCTCATCCACATGATTGCGGACTGGCTGGCGAGGAAATACTGTAACAGGAAATGTTCTTCGGTCCGACCCAGGTCGGCGCCGTACAGGTGGATGGAGAGCAGCGCCAGTGCGACTACGATGAGCAGCAGGCGCCGGAGTGTGGACCAGGCAATGCCGGCATAACCCAGGGTCAGCGCGACGCCAGTGAATATCACCCATTCATAGCCGTTCATGGCCTGGCCGAAACTGGCATGAACAAAGCCGAAACTGCCCAGCAGCAACGCGCACCACAGGTAATCGACCGCGCCCAGGGAGAGCCGCTTGTTTGCGGGGAGGGCGGCACTGTCTGTGATGACGCTTGTGTTCATGGTTTATCTGATGGACTTCGGTCGGGTTAGTTCAGTGCAGTGTTTCCGCTATTGTACGCGAAATCCGCTTGAAGTAACGACTGAAATCGCGGGCATGGCGCGTGCGCGCGCCGCCCAGCGTTATTTCAGCGCCGCCCGCAGCGGGTTTGACCAATGCCCACAGGCGTTGATGAGGCACGTAGAACAACAGGAACACGCCGATTATCAGCAGGGTGAAACCCAGGTACACCCACTTCGCCCCCGGCGCCCGCGTGATTTGCAGCCCCGAGGCTTCCACGTGCTCAAAACCGGTCAGTTGCAGGTAGTGCGGGGAGCCGTACTGGTGCAGGGCTGACAGGGTGACGATAGAGTCATTCAGAAACTGTATATCCCTGTCAGAGATCGCTTCGGTTTCCATCCCGGCATCAGCCAGCAGGGCCAGGTAAGCCTGTTCCAGGCCGAAACGCAGAATTTTCATGGATGCGCTGTTCACGGTTTGGGTTGTCTCTGCGCTCATGGCCGGGTCGAACTGTTGTTGCAGCAGTGGAAACCCGCCGTCCAGGAACAGGCGCACAATCCTCAAGGCTACGTTACCCACATCCTGTGCGGTGATGTTTCCATCCGGTGTATTGCCCGGCAATAGCAGCTCCTGTTGCTCAGCATAAATTCGGGCGAGTTTTGCGCTGTCCTGCAACAGGTTCAACAGCGCCAGGAAACGATCGGGTGAGCCGTCATCGTCGGCGGGGATATGCAGGTAGCGGAATTCCTCTTCCAGCGCCGCGCGTACTCCGCTCAACAGGAATTCCCGTCCCTCCAGGGTAATGGGGTACATGTAGTTGAGGTATTCATGGGCGCGCCCGTCGGCCCGGCGCAGCTTGTAATTGATACTGGGGCCGAAATCACGGAATTCCTTGTCTATGGCCGGGTCCTCGTTGGGGAAGATATTGAACTTGCGGAACTCTTCCAGTTCCAGGTTCAGGGTCTCGCCGCCATGTTCCAGCGCAAGGGACTGGTTAACCTTGAGTGAGTGTTCATGGGTTGCCGGAGTAGCCAGGTCATGCAGCGTGAAGTCCAGTTTTGAACCGCCGTCGCCGAAGCTGGCCTGGTAAATGGTATAGCCCTGGTAGGTAAGGGGATGGTTGACTGCGATGGTCTGTTCGATACGCTCAGTGCCCTGCTGGATAACCAGGTCGCTGGCAAAGGATTTGGGTTGGCCGCCGGGGTAGTGTTCCACCCGAAAATCCTCCAGCAGGATCACAAACGGCAGGGGTTGCACCAGGTAGCCGGCGCCCAGGTTGATAAAGGCCGCGCCCACGGCGCGCCCTTCCGGTATGGACACACTGGCGCGAAACGAGGTGTTATTCAGCGGTAACTTGCTGTGCGCCGGGACCTGGCTGATGGGCAGTTCCCTGGTTTCCGCCTGCAACTCGCCGCGCAAGGACCTGAACTTCAGCGGCACGTTGCTGTCGAGAAACCCGCCGATACAGATAATCACCACCGCGCAATGGGTAAACAGGTAGCCGAAGCGGTTGCTTGCGCCTTTCATTGCCGCCACGGTGGCGCCTGCTTCCCGCGCTTTTATCCTGACCTTGAAACCCTGGTCTGTGCAGCAGGCTGCCAGTTTTGCCACGGTCTCATCAGGTGTGAGGCGGGTGCGGTGGCGGCTGTGGTCGGGCAGAGACAGTAACTGCGCTTCCTGCATATCCTCGCGGTACTGGCGCGTGCTGGCTATGATCCTGGGGCCGTTGCGGTACAGGCAGATGCTGGTGCTGGTTACCAGGAAGGCCAGGATCAGGATAAACCAGCCGCTGGAATAGATATCGTACAAGCCCAGTCGTTCGAAGAAGCTGTGCCAGAACGGGCCGAACTTGACGATGTAATTCTGGTAGGGTTCGTTCTGTTTGAGAATCGTGCCGATGACAGAAGCCAGCGCCAGCGCCACCAGCAAGGTGACGGCCAGGTTCATGGAACCGAGGAACCGCAACCAGGCTTTAGTCGCGGTAGAAGCAGGCATTACTGTCCTGGTGGCACGCGCCGGCGTGACGGTCAGTGCAGTCCTTGCAGGTAATCAGCCACGGCCTCAATGCTGTCGTTGGACATCCGTCCGGCGATATCGCGCATGATGCCGTTCAGGTCGTTGGCCCGTTCTTCGGCCTTGAATGCTTTCAGTTGCAGTTCCGTATAGGCAGCGTGCTGGGCGTTGATCCTGGGATAGTTGGCCGCGGGATTACCGGTCCCGGCAGGACCGTGGCAGGCCATACAGGCTGCCAGGCCCTTGCTGGCATCGCCGGCGCGATACAGGCGTGCGCCCATTTTCAGGTTTTCCGGCAAGGTCTGTCCCGTCCTGGGTGTCAGGCTGGCATAATAGACTGCGAGGTCAGCGATGTCCTGGTCGCTCAGCGCCGTGGCGAAGGGCGACATCTGGTCGTTCTTCCTGCTGCCGTCACGGAAATCTTCCAGTTGTTTACGGATGTATTCGGCGTGTTGGCCGGCCAGGTTGGGCCAGGTCGGGTTGTTGCTGTTGCCGTCGGGGCCGTGGCAGGCGGTACAGGTTGCCGCCTTTTGCCTGCCTGCTTGTACGTCACCCGCGGCGAGGAGTGCCAGCGGGAACGACAGCAAAACCAGGCCGCAGATCAGTTTGTTTAACATCCGGGGTTACCTCAAGTATTATCTTTCGTACATAGCGCTATTTATTGACGTGGCAAGGGTGGATAGCGCTGCCGAAACCCATGAATAACAGCCGCTATCATAACACGGTTTACCTGCAAAGCGCACACCTGCTGGCGCAACTTCCGGCCGATGCCGGCAAGGAAGTTGTCTTTGCCGGGCGCTCCAACGCGGGCAAATCCAGCGTGATCAACGCGCTTGCGCGCCAGAAGAACCTGGCGCGTACGAGCCGGCAGCCGGGCCGGACCCGGCTGCTCAATTTTTTTGCCGTCGATGACGCGGCGCGTCTGGTGGATTTGCCGGGCTACGGCTACGCCAGGGCGCCGGGCGCGTTGAGGCAACATTGGGGACAACTGATCAATACCTACCTGGCACAGCGCCAATGCCTGGCGGGGCTGATCCTTATTGTCGATATCCGGCGCGGCCTGGTCGAACCCGACCGGCAAATGCTGAACTGGTGTACGGGCAGGAGCCTGCCGGCACACGTCCTGCTGAACAAGGCCGACAAACTGTCCCGCAGTGCAGCCACCCGGACACTGGCAACGGTCGCGCGGGAACTCGGTGCTGACACCGGCATACAGTTATTCTCAGCCACAAAAAAACAGGGACTGGACGAGCTGTACCAGGCGTTGGATGAGTGGGTCTAGCAATTGGTTGGCAGGCGTGAAAGAGTATTGGCAAGCAATGCGGGCTGAAAAAAAGTTGGCCCCGGGGTCGTGAGGGGGAGGGGGTCCACCGGGGCCGGATAACCCGGTTGGGGAGACCGGGGTTAGTTTGCTATCGCAGTTGGGGATAGCCATGAGTAAACTTCCTTTGCTTAATATGACATCAAGCGCAATAAAAAGTTCCGTTCCAGTGCGAAACGGAATTTTATGCACAGATCGGGGCGGTTCGGGTGGTACCTGCGGCAGTCCTTCGGCGACTCTGTCCGAAGACCACAACAGCGTTACTAACTATTTGAAATATAAAGAATTTATTGAAGTGCTTAAATTTTAACAGTTTTGTCACAAATCCAGTGATTTTCCGTATTATCTGGCCTGTTACAGCACGGTATCCACAAAGTTATCCACAGAAAATGTGGATAACAAATTAATTTCAACCGCGACAAGCATTTATCTTTTTTATCTTAGAGTAAAACTCAAAGAAACACGCTAACTATGAAGGCTGTGACCGGCGCTGCGTGCTCAGATCCATGCCCGCGACAGCCCTGCCTCACATGCTGTACTTGCGATTAAACTTGTCCACCCGGCCGGCCGTATCCAGGATTTTTTGCTTGCCTGAATAAAACGGATGGCAGACGGAGCACACTTCAATATGCAGGTCACCCTTGTACGTCGACTGCGTGGTAAAGGTGTTGCCGCAACTGCAGGTAACATTGATTTCATTGTATGCAGGATGAATATCGGCTTTCATCGTTAACCCCTGTTTCATTTCCGGGCGCTGATTGTAGAGGAAACAATCAAATTCTGCAACTCTCTCTGTTCGGAATTGTTAGGAATCTCTCATAATTTATTGATACCTCAATTCCCGGTCTGTTGTGAAATTTCAGACTGCCCATTGCGGGGCCTGCGGCCTGTCGCTGCCTCGGATCACGTATATAATCGCGGTTTCCTCTCCGGCATTTCTGAATAACCGGTCCAGTTTTTTGGGGATGGTAAGCACATCACCTGCGCCCAACTCCAGCCTGCCGCCGCGCCACTCGATGACCATAGACCCCGCAAACACGTAAATTACTTCTTCTTCCAGCCTGTGGTGGCTTTCAATCAAACTGCCCGGTGACATTTTTACGCATCTCAGGTGAAACCCATGGGGCCAGGCCATCTTCCCCGCCGAAATGCCCTCAAGAGGATTTGCTTCCCCAATGACAGGCATTTCTTCCATTCCTTCAGCCCTTGCAGACAGCACTGTGGGTGAAGCAGCAAATTCATCCGCACTGTAAACACACTCCTGCAATTCCCGGCCATTGATTTTACGCATGCTTTCGACCACGGTCCGGGAGGTTGGCGACATCACCGATGCCCCGTCAGGTATCTTTTCTCCATTTGCAGTATCGATCAACTGCCCGTTTTCAAGTAATACGAGGCCATACTCCCTGGCCATCTCGAATACGTTCGGCGCCCATGTGACCTTGCCGGGATCGTCACCGCCAAGCACCGAATACATGTAGCCGGTTTCTTCTCCTATATTTTCGAACCCGCGAAACACTCTGGTAGGAATGGAAATTACATCGCCGGGACCGACGGCAGTCTCTGCTTCTTCCCCTTCCACTCCGCAACGAAATGCCCATTGGCTGTTCTGTACAATAAATACTTCAGCCGTCTCATGGCTGTGTTGTGAATTTACGCAGTGAGGCTCCTGTCGGACTCCACCGACATTGAAACCATGAGTGATATTGATATGTACGTGCTGGTCCGGGTTCTCCGCCACACCCGGACCGATGATGGTGAAGTTTTCCTTTTGCTTTCCCGGTGTCCTGGTATCAATAAATGCCGTCGTGCACGGTATTAGTTCCTGATAGCGAATGAGTCGCTGCTCCATTTGTTCTTGGCTCCACATGGCGGTCTGTCAAATTAATTATTAACAAAAAATTAAAATTTACTTCGAATGCAATATTATTGCAATATATGTTTCGCTTAATCCGACCAAACAAGTAAACACAGGCCCGCTGCCTGATCCCGGGAGAAACAGACCATGCAGTTCACCGTATTACAAAACAAAACGCACGTTAAAGCATTGATGGATGAGATTGCCGATGCCGGCCCCGGCAATCTCAGGGATGCCCTGGTAAATGCTTATCACCCTGGAGCACACTGGCGCGGCTCCCACCCGTTGAACGAGGTCAATGGCGTTCCCGCCATAGAGAAAACCGTATGGCAACCCCTCATGCAGGCCTTCCCGGACCTGGAAAGACGCGACAGCCTGGTTATCGGAGGCAGCTACCGGAACAGGGATTACGTCGGCATGGTCGGTCATTACGCCGGCACATTTGCGCGGAACTGGATCGACATCCCGGCAACCGGCGGGTCGATCTACCTGAGATACGGCGAGGTCCACCGACTTGATGGCAATAGGATTATCGAGAGCACGGTGCTTATCGATGTGCTCGACCTGATCCGCCAGGCTGGTATCCGGTTGTTGCCGGCAAGTCTCGGCAGCGATGAAATGTGGCCTGGCCCCATTTCCGCCGATGGTTGCCTGCTGACGGAGAATGACGAGGAAGAATCGGCGGCGAGTCTCAAGCTTTGCCTGGCAATGCAGAAAACACTGGATAATACCCTGGTCCAACGGGATGACTTGCTGAATATGTCACAGAAAGAATACTGGCACCCGAAAATGATGTGGTACGGTCCCGGTGGAATCGGGACCGCACGAGGGCTGCAAGGTTTCGTGGACTGCCATCAGCGCCCTTTCAGGATCGCCTTCCCAAAACGCTATATCGGGGACAACCACTACCTGCAGATCGGTGATGGTAAATTCGCCGCAACTGCAGGCTGGCCGAGCGTCGTGACCACGCACGCCGGTGACGGTTGGCTGGGTCTAGCGGCAAGCGGGCGCAAAATCAACATGAGGGTAATGGATTTTTACCTGTGCGACGAGGGACTGGTGAGAGAGAACTGGGTACCCATTGATATTCTTGACATCTTGCTGCAGATGGGGGTAGACGTCCTGGAACAGGTCCGGCAAAGTTAACTACCCGGAAGCGTTTTTCCCATCTAAAGGAATTACATGGCCCGGATCCCCGACATCATCGACGCGCATCACCATCTATGGGATTTGCGCGCCTGCCATTACCCCTGGTTGATGGCCAGGGGGGTTAAGCGCTTTTTCGGCGACCCCACCCCGATCCAGAAAAACTACCTCATCAGCGATTTTTTCAAGGATACCGGCGGGCTGCCGGTTACCGCGTCGATTCACGTACAGGTTGGGGTCGAGGAATCCAAGGCAGTGGAGGAGACCCGGTGGCTGCAATCGGTAGCGGACACCAGGCCGGGTAAGGGTTTCCCCCAGGGCATTGTTGCCTTCTGTAACCTGGCTGAACCCGAAGCCATCGCTGGCATAAAGCAGCACAGCAGGTTCCCCAACCTGCGCGGAATACGCCAGATTGTAGGGCGTTCCCCGGAAGAAGATGCTGTTACCGGAAGCAATCAACTGTTGGATAATCCAGTATGGATACAGAATCTGGCAAGGCTGACGGAATACGGCTTGTCCTTCGACCTGCAACTTGTCCCGCACCAACTGCGGCAGGCAAAAGCAGTGCTGGCAAAAATTCCCGGCCTAAAGTTCGCCTTGTGCCATTGCGGGTCGCCATTCGATCAGAGTGAAGCAGGACTGGCACACTGGAAGACAGGCATAAAAGAACTGGCTGAATTGCCGAATGTATACTGCAAACTCTCCGGTTTCGGGATGTTCGATCACGGTTGGAGCGCCGCTTCTATAAGACCGATAGTGCTTCATGCAATCGAAGTTTTTACTCCCGAACGTTGCATGTTCGGTTCCAACTTCCCCGTCGACAGCCTATATGCAAGCTATGCAGACATCTGGACTGCTTATAACGAGATTTCCAGTGATTTTTCTGAGGGCGAACGACAGCAATTATTTGCCGGCACGGCCCATCGCTTTTACTCGATCCGGGATCAGGATTTTAGCAGGCTCGATACCTGATTCGCCCCGCGCAGTATGAACGAGTGCTCGGAACCGCATAAGAAGAGGTTTACACCATAGTCCATCCATTTTTCGGCCTCGTCCGGGGTGGAGATGAACATGCCTACGGGTTTTCCCGCGTCCTGCCCCGCCCGGCAGACTTTTGTTATCGCCTCCAGCACCACATCGGCAGATGGTGAGTCCGCGTTCAGCGATACGGTAAGGTCAACCCTGCCGATGAACAGGCAATCAACACCGTCCACCGCACAAAGTTCAGCTACGGCATCCACCCCCTCACGGTCTTCGACCTGAACAATCACCGTGGTTTCCGCCGCACTGTTCGACAGGTGCTCCCCCATGGGTCTGGTGGTATAGCAAGCTGCCCTGGTTGACCCGGCATAGCCGCGCCCGCCCGCGCCGAACCCGGCGGCTTTCACAACCGCTGCTGCCTGTTCAGGCGTAGTAACGTGGGGGACGACTATTCCGGTAGCGCCGTAGTCCAGCGCCTGCAGGATGTATTCCGGTGAATTAGCCGCGACCCGCACCAGGCCTGGCATCCCTGCTGCGCGCAGTGCAGCTATACACCCGTCCAGTTCCATCCTGCCGAAAGGCGCGTGTTCCGCGTCCAGGCATACGGTATCCAGACCGGTCAGTCCAACCACTTCACAGATGATCGGTGAAGGTGTTTTTACAAACGTGCCTGTCAGGACTTCACCTGACAACAGACGTTGACGAAATGATGTCCCGGAGGGTTTCATGCAGCACTCCGCTTCCATAACCGGTTGCTGGCCAGTTGGGATCCTTCGGCCAGCGCTGCCAGTTTGGCATAGACGATATCTTCATCCACCGCGCCAAAACCGGCAAAGGTGGAGAACCCACAATCAGCCCCGGCAATTACCCGCTCGCGCCCGACAATATCCGCATACCGGCATATTCGTTCTGCTACAAGCCGCGGATGTTCAATAAAATTAGTCGTCGAATCGATCACCCCCGGGACCAGCACCTTGTCCCTGGGGATACGGCTGTTCCTGAAGACCTCCCATTCGTGGGCATGTCTCGGGTTGGCTGCCTCGAATAACAAGGCCTGGGGTCTGGCCCTGATGGCGATTGGCAACACCATCTCCATGGGCGCGTCCCGGTGATGTGGGCCCTCATAATTACCCCAGCATACATGCAGGCGCATACGCTCTGCCGGAATGTTGCGCACCGCATGGTTCAATACATCAACGTGGAGGTTGGCCAACCTCACGTACTCTTCATCGTCCCGGTCCTTAAACATCATGTGCCGGCCCAGTCCCAGGTCCGGTGCATCGAGTTGTAGCAGGCAACCCGAGTCGATAATGGCCTCGTACTCAACCTGCATTGCATCGGCCAGGGCCAGGAGATAGCTTTCGTGATCGGGGTAATATTCATTAGGCTGGAACAGCGCAATGACGCCGGGAGACGCCGCGGTGAGGAATCCTTCCGCCGGTTTATCCGCAGCAAGTGCAGATTTGAAGTTGGCAATATCCCTGTTCAACTGCTCCTGATCCTTCACCTTTATTTCACCGGTACAGCGCGGCCGTTTGTAACCGGGCGTGCCGCCTGAGCGGGCCTGGCGTTCGAGGAACCCCGGGAACTCCTCCAGGTCAGCCGGTGGTTTGCGCGGGCTGTCACCGGCAAAGCCCGTCATACGATCCTTGATATAGGTCGCATAACTTATCTTGCTCATCTCGCCGTCACTGACTACGTCCACACCGGCTTCAACCTGGCGCCTGACAACCGTCTGTACCGCTTCCGTTATGGTCTCCTGAAATGCTCCTTCATCGTCAAGTTCACCGTTTTCTTTTGCGAAGACAGCTTCCGTCACCGCGCTGGAACGGGGCAGGCTGCCGACGTGAGTGGTAAGGATTCGATTGGTACTGGTTTCCATGCTCTTTTCCTGAAGTAACCAACCCTGTTTTATGCGATGCGCGCCGAGTTGCCTGATTGCAACACCCCGGAAAATACGCGCATTTCCGGTGTCTTGTCCGGGTGGTCCACGCGTTCCATCACCATCTCCACAGCGGCCTCCGCCATTTGCTGCACCGGTTGTCTGATGGTGGTGAGGTCGTAACCGGACCAGAGTGCCGGCGCGATACCGTCAAAGCCGACGATCGAGATATCGTCCGGCACCCGCAGGGAAAACTCGTTACGGGCGGCATCCATACAGCCTACTGCCATGACATCATTTGCACATAAGACCGCATCAGGTCCGTTGTCAAAGTGCTTCATCAGTTCACGCAAGCCTTGCTCGCCGCTTTCATAAGTATAGTCACCCTGGACAATCGGCACGTCGTCAAATCCCAATC
The DNA here is from genome assembly GCA_965116585.1 of Gammaproteobacteria bacterium. GTDB lineage: Bacteria > Pseudomonadota > Gammaproteobacteria > Eutrophobiales > Eutrophobiaceae > JAAXHV01. The sequence goes on from OZ220714.1 coordinate 2,066,426, forward strand.
TGGCAAGGCGATCACGCGCTCCGAAAGTGCGCTGGACACTGACCAGGGAATCCTCGGGCCCGCTTATTAACCCGAATAATTTGTGGCCCGTATTCACCAGGGAATTGACCAGGATTCTTTCACCGGCCTCCTGGTCACAGCATACGGAATTCACTGACCTGTCCTGGATCGTACGGTTAAATAAAAGCAGAGGCAGGTTCCTCTTTACAAACCTGTCGATTTGTTCCAAGGATAAAGTACTCGCAACTACCACCCCTTCCACCTGGTACTGGAACACTTGCTGGATAATTTCATCGATGTCGCGCTCCTGGCGCAGGGTGAACAGGAGGATATGCACGCCGTGTTTCGAAAACCCCTGGTTAAGTTCGAACAGCACCTCCGGATAATGCAGGTTGGTGAAATCCGACAGGATGACACCGACCAGGTTGGAACGGCGGGTGATCAGGCTGCGTGCGATGGCGTTTGGTTGATAACCGAGTTTATCCGCAGCCCGCATCACCCGTTCACGCATCTTTTTGGAGACACTGGCGCCGGGTTTGAAACAACGTGATACTGCAGACTGCGACACGCCGGCATACCTGGCAACATCATAAGATGTTACCCACGGTCCTTTTATTTCCGGGAGTATGTTATCGGCCATTGCTGAGGTTCCGCGACTGGGTTGCGTATTATTCTACTACATTGTTTTATCGGTATACCTCCGTAGCCGTATATCCGCCTGTTCCTTATGTCCCATAAACCCCTCCAGTTCACATAGGCGGGAGCAGTATTCACCGATATGTAACGAAGCCTCCCTGCTGATTTTCTGGTAAGTGCAGGTCTTGAGAAATTTACCCACCCATAAACCTCCCGTATAGCGCGCGGCTTTCTTCGTCGGCAGGGTATGATTGGTGCCGATAACCTTGTCGCCATAGGAAACGTTTGTTTCCGCCCCCAGAAACAACGCACCGTAGTTGGTCATATTCTGCAGAAAGTAATCAGGGTTGCGGGTCATGACCTGGACGTGCTCAGAGGCTATATCGTCCGCCACCTGCACCATCTCTGCATCGGTATCACAAACTATAACCTGACCGTAATCATGCCAGGCCTGTCCTGCGATGTCTCGAGTCGGCAATATCTTCAACTGCCGTTCTACTTCCACCATGGTGGTTTCAGCCAGTTTCTCTGACGTTGTCAGAAAAATCGCAGGCGAACTGGGACCATGTTCCGCCTGCCCTAACAGGTCCGCGGCACAAAGTTCGGCATCGACGGAATCATCCGCAATCACCAGGGTTTCCGTGGGGCCGGCGAACAGGTCTATTCCCACCCTGCCAAACAACTGGCGTTTGGCTTCGGCAACGTAAGCATTGCCAGGTCCAACCAGCATATCCACGGGGGTAATGGATTCCGTACCGATGGCCATGGCTCCCACAGCCTGGACACCGCCCAGGCAGTAAATCTCGTCGGCGCCGCCCATATCCATGGCAACGACGATAGCCGGGTGAGATTTTCCTCGGTTGGGCGGCGCAGTAGCTATAATCCGCTCCACGCCAGCCACCTTTGCAGTTACCACACTCATGTGCGCGGAGGCCACCATGGGGTATCTGCCCCCGGGTACGTAGCATCCCACGCTGTTAACCGGGATGTTCTTGTGACCCAGGACTACTCCCGGCAAGGTTTCCACTTCCACGTCCCGCAAGGCAGCGCGCTGGTGGACGGCAAAATTACGTATCTGTGTCTGGGCAAAACCAATATCATCCTTAACCCTGTCAGAAACTTCTTTGTAGCAGGACTGGATTTCCTCATCAGTTAACCTGAAAGACGGCGGGTTCCAGTTATCGAATTTTTCCGAATACTCACATAAAGCCGCATCACCCCGCCGAGTGATATCGTCAAGAATTCCCTCTACCGTCTGCCTCACCATGGCATCTTGGGTCGCCACTTCTTTTCCGGGCCTGCCTGTCTTCATATGCCTGATCATTTACGATTAGCCTCCAATATAATCTGCCTTTAATTTACTAAACCGGTTTGCCAAAGTATATTGTACTTCGGATGCAACCATAAAGAGAAAAAATGACAGCTGATGCAACGAAAACCGATTCCGGTATGTTCAAGGGTAAAACCGCTCTGGTCACGGGCGCGGGCCGCGGTATCGGCCGCTCTTGCGCAAGCGCCCTGGCCGGTGCGGGCGCCCGGGTGATCACCGTAGCCAGGACCCGGGAGGACCTGGACTCACTCCATGAAGCTTTCCCTGACCTGGTTGAGACATGGCAGGAAGACGTCACGTCCGAGGCGTTTTATGCCAGGATTGAAACCCTGCAGGGCTTGGATATCTTGGTGAACAATGCGGGAACCAACAAACCGCAGGAGTTTACGTCTGTGGATACCGAAGCCCTTCATACCATGCTGAAACTCAATGTGGAAGCGGCATTCCGTACCGCCCAGTCCGCGGCCAGGGTCATGCTGAGAGAGCAGACCGGCGGTTCCATCATAAATATGTCTTCGCAGATGGGTCACGTCGGTTCTCCGGGGCGAACCGTTTACTGTATGACCAAGCACGCCATTGAAGGCCTGACCAAGGCTATGGCGGTCGAACTTGCACAGCACGGCATCAGGGTAAACAGCATAGCTCCCACATTCATAGAGACTTCCCTGACCAGTGCAATGATCAAAAACCCCGAATTCAATGAATTCATCATCAGTCGCATACCAATGGGGCAGATTGCCCATGTGCAAGACATCGCCGAAGCCGTGTTATTCCTCGCATCGTCCCGGTCAGGAATGATCACGGGCGACAGCCTCAGAATCGATGGCGGCTGGACCGCGCAATAGTCCCCAGCCATGAAACTCGTGCTGTACACAGTTCGCAGTTATATACAAAATATTTACAAAATATTTGTTGCATTCGAAGTACATTTGTGGTGTTATTATCAACATAAACCCGATTATCATCAGATACTCATTCAAGAGAATACCAGGCGGGATTGGATGCCCGCCTGATTAGTCATAAGTAATTGGAGGATATAAATCATGCTCATCATGCAACGAACTCCGTTTTTGTTTACGGTACTCGCACTATTAATGGTTTTTTCGACTGGACCGAGCGCCCAGGTAATCGAAGAAGTCGTCGTTACCGCGCAGAAACGTGAGCAAAGCCTGCAGGATGTGTCCGTCGCAGTCACAGCCATCAGTGGCAGTGACCTGGTCGATCTGGGCATAACCGATGCTTTTCGACTCGACGTACTGGCTCCCGGATTGCAACTGGGCCTGTCGGGCAATGATCCGCGGCCGGCACTGCGAGGCGCCAGGACACAACAGGTCGAAGCTAACGATGTCGCCATTTCCTTCTACAGCGATGGCCTTTACAGGCCCCGCCATGGACAAGCCCTCGCCGGGTTTGTCGACGTAAACCGGGTCGAAGTGCTGAGAGGCCCCCAGGGTACGCTGTTTGGACGGAACTCGTTTGGAGGACTGATACACGTAATCAGCAACAAACCGGACTTTAACGAAGTCGATTACGGTGCGGCTGTTACCGGGGGCGACTATGAACAGATCCGCGGTGAGGGTTTTATCAACGTCCCCCTTGGTGAAAAGGCGGCCTTCAGGGTGGCCGGCGTGCGGGAGCACCGCGATCCGTATGTGAAAAATGTTACGCTTGGAGACAAGGGCGGCCTCAAGGACGCAGACACCACCTATATCAGGGGGCTGCTGTCGATAGCGCCCAGTGACTCGGTGGATATCAACCTGCGCGCGGAATATTGGGATGATAATTCAAACGGCAACGGCTCTTTCGGTTACTTCATCGAAGGTATCCCCGTTAATTTGGAAACCGGCCTGACCAACGGGGTAGACGGCTCCCTCAGGCCCAGGATTGGCCGCTCTGACGAGTGCGTGGGAACCTGTGGCCGCTACGGTGCCGGTTTCGATTATGTTGACACGCCGGGCCCTGATAACGTGACGCCCACCCAGTCGAGTCCGTACAGGATCTCCGACGATACAATCCCGCAGCGCAATCTCGAAGAGGTGACCCTGGCAGGTGATTTTTCCATGGATTTTGGTTTTGCCACCCTCAAGGTGACACTGGCCTACATGGACTACGAAGAATACCGCTGGGCCGACTGTGATCTCTCGCCATATCCCACCCTCTCGTGCGGGAACGACATCACTTCCGAGACAACCCAGCAGGAGATACAGTTGACATCCAGTCCTGAATCCAGGCTGCAATGGGTCGCGGGTATGTTCTTTCTCCAGGAAGACCTGACCAATGCTTTCCTGTGGCAGGACATTTACTATGATCTGGTGGACAACGCCCCCAACCCCGACGGCGCGCCGGTGAACCTGTATGCCGGCTGGGCAAGCCAGATACGGGTGGACAGTTCTTCCATTGCCGCATACGGACAGGCGAGTTACGCGATTACCGATAATATGCGGATTCTCGGTGGTATCCGTTATACGGATGATGAGCGCGATTGGGAAATTTACGGCCAGAATCCGGATGACCTGACTACGATCGACTTCAGTGTTTTGAGTGTCTCCGACGGTGAGGGTTCATGGGACAAGGTTACCTGGAAAGCCGGCGCCGAACTTGACCTGGGGGAGAATTCAATGGTGTATTTCACTGCATCCACGGGTTTCCTTGCGGGCAACCAGCAAGGCGCGTTCAGTGGAACCAGCTCCTACGACGAACAGACAGTCACCGCCTATGAAATCGGCAGCAAGAACCTGTTCGCCGATGGCCGGTTGCTGTTCAACGCGTCGATATACTACAACGAGTATGAAGACCTGCTGTCTACTCGATTTGTGGATACGGGCGCGACCACGCTGGCGTTCAGCGACAATGCGGGTGAAATCGATGCATACGGTCTTGAACTGGAAATAGACTGGGCGGCCACGGACGAGCTGCAACTTGGCGCTCGTATTGCGGTCCAGGATGTCGAGTACGGAGATTTCGTAACACCCAACGTCTTCCAGGAGGGTGGGGAAACCATTAACGGCATCGCCAACCTGTTCCAGCTTGACGGGTTGCAGGTCCAGAACTCACCGGATATCACGGCAACGCTGCTGGGCAGCTACCATATAGACTTGGGTGAGATGGGCAGCCTGCGGCCGGCAATTATTGTTTACATCTCCGATGATTACCGGGCCGATGATGCGCCTTTTGCTTTTGGTGAACAGGACTCCTTCACGAAAACCGATCTCAGCCTGACCTGGAGATCTCTGAACGAAGACTGGAGTGTGCGGGCATTTGTCCACAACGTAGAGGATGAAGCCGTATTATTGAAAGCCACACGCTTTGGCGGTGACGTTGCCATTACGGATTATGGCCCGCCCAGAACCTGGGGAGTGACGCTCGGTTACAGGTACTAGATCGCTAAAACATTACGCCCCGTGACATGTGCGGGGCGTTTAACCTGCGTAAAACCGTCCCGGAATGTTCCATTCCGCGACGGTTTTCTTATTTGACGTCAACCCACCCGGCTGACCGGACCGGCAGCGCCGGTTTAGCCCGGATTTCTCACAAACCATTGTAAAAGGGTCTCAACTTCGCGTATAATGTGACTGTTATCAATAAGTTACATCAAAACGGAGGAGAGACCCCATGAATACAGAGTGTACGGCAACCCAACTTGAATTTCAAGCCTTTGGTCGGCGCCGGGTCACGGGTCGGTTTGACGGCGGCCGGCTCACCTCGGACGGGGGCGGGCTGCTGCTGCGTGAGGTGGAGCAGCGCCTGGATGTATTCTCCCGGCTGGCCGGGTGTTTTACGGACTACCGCCAGTCGGGGAAGGTGGAACACCCGGTAGCGGCGTTGCTGGCGCAACGGATTTATGGGTTGGCATTGGGCTATGAGGATATCAATGACCATGATACGTTGCGCCGTGACAGTCTGCTGGCGTTACTGGTAGGGAAGGCGGACCTGACGGGGGATAGCCGTCGCCGGGCCCGTGACCGGGGCTATCCGCTGGCGGGGTCGAGCACCTTGAACCGGCTGGAGTTGGGGGTGCCGGCGCAGGCGGCGGGTCATCGCTACCAGAAGGTGGTGGCGGACCCGGCGGGGTTGGACCGGTTGCTGGTGGACGTGTTTCTGGAGTCACACCGGCAGGCGCCGTCGGTGGTGTGGCTGGACCTCGATGCCACCGACGACCCGTTACACGGTCAGCAGGAGGGACGGTTCTTTCACGGTTACTACAAGTCCTACTGTTACCTGCCGCTGTATATCTTCTGCGGGGAGCACCTGCTGTGCGCCCGGTTGCGTCCGGCCAACCAGGATGCGGCGGCGGGGAGCGTGGAGGAGTTGGCCCGGCTTGTCGGGCAGATACGGCAGCGTTGGCCGACGGTGCCGGTGAGGGTACGGGGGGATTCGGGGTTTTGCCGGGAAGACCTCATGGCCTGGTGTGAGGCCCATGACGTGGGTTACCTGCTGGGTCTGGCGAAGAATGCCCGGCTGGAGAAACAGCTGGCCAAGGCGTTGCGCAAGTCGCACCGGCGTTACCTGCAGACGGGCCGGGCCTCACGGCGCTTTCGTGAGTTACGTTATCGCACCCGGAAGAGCTGGTCGCGCACGCGCCGGGTGGTGGGAAAAGCCGAGCACCTGGCCAAGGGCGCCAACCCGCGCTTCGTGGTGACGAACCTGGACCGTAAGATAGCCGGCGCCCAGGTGTTGTATGAGGAGCTATACTGTATTCGTGGCGAGATGGAGAACCGCATCAAGGAGCAGCAACTGGGCCTGTTTGCCGACCGCACCAGCACGGCCACGTTACGCGCCAACCAGTTACGCCTGTACCTGTCTTCGTTTGCCTACTTGCTGATGCACGGCCTGCGCCGCCTGGGACTGGCTGGCACCCGCTGGGCCCGGGCGCAATGCACCACCATCCGTGCTCACATCCTCAAACTGGCCGCCGTGGTGCGCATCAGCGCCCGCCGGGTCTGGCTGGCCTTCGCCTCCGGCTATCCGCACCAGGCCAGCTTCGCCGCCGTGCTCAGACAACTGCGAGAGCGCCCCGTGCCCGACCCGCCCGGCTGACCTGCCGGACCGCACCTGTCCCCTGACCAACACGGCTGTCCCGCCGTGAACGGCCGTCCTTGGCCCAAGCAACGCTTCACACCCGCCTGGGCAGGGTAAAAGTCGCTATATCACCCGATTTTTACGACAAACAGGCCATGTGCTTCACCGGTTTGTGTGGTGACCTGTCCTGCCGACCCTATGCAGTGTATGAATCAATGTCGGATAGCCTGTTTATCGCTCTATGCTATGATTGGTGAGATATGCGGGTTAGTCCAGACTAATCTCAATCCCGACCTCTTTGAAGACGTCACAGTCCAGTTGCAGTAACATGTCTACCAGATCCACGAACACCCAGTTTTCAACCAGCAGGTGTTCATGCCTGCGCCAGATATCGGCGACGCGCACCGTGAACATCCGGCCCCTGGCGTCAAGCCCCAGCCACGGCTGAACCAGGAACCCGCCGTGAGACGGCCAGCCTCCGGAAGCCACGTAGTTTCCGTCAGCAAATCTGGCGAAATGGCCGCGCACCTGTCCATCCAGCCGCGCATCTCCCGAAACACGGTACGTACTTGAGACCCTGTCAGGATCGAAGACGCTCTCATAGGGTAACTGGAATCGGGCGAAGCCGTCGACACCGATATAGCTGCCGTAACCGGACGGTCCGTACCAGTACATGTTACGGTGCCAGTATGGCCGCCAGCTTTCATCTTCCGTGTATAACCGCTTCAGCATCTCTTCCACCAGGGTCAGGCTGGCGTGTGACACGCGCGGGTCCTGCGCATCGAGGATGATGCCGTCAGCGGTCGACGGACCAGGTACGAAGCCCTCATACCCGTTGCTCTCAGCCAGCGGCCGGATGCCGATCTGGCGCAGCAGATCCATCATATCCAGGTACAGGTAAGTCTCCACGGCCTTCCCATGCTCCATACGGTGGTACTCTGCATAGTGCAGCCAGATGATTTTACCGGCAGGCGGGATGCCCAGCCAGGCATTTACAAATTCGCCGACGTAGTGGCCGTGACTGACCACCCACTCTGCCCCCTGGTATTCTCCACCGAACAGCATGTCGGTACGGCGATACAGGTGGTCGAAGGAATGCAGCATTGGTTCCACCAGGCGGTTGATGAATCCTTCTGCGCCAGCGACGTGATTAATGGGCTGAACCACGTTGACGTCTGCATCCGGGTGAAAAAAACCCGTCAGGGCATCGACTAACCGTTCTGGATCGAAGTCACCGTACAGATCAGTCAACGCCTTGTAGATACGCTTGTTTTCCAGGGTCGATTTTGAAGAAATTCCCATGATAGCCAAATAATCGTGATACGCTTATGCATCCGAATGCAGACAATACCACAGTACCGGTATGACAACCTACCACACTTGAGACCCGGCCCCATGGCGCATATTTCTATAGCGGGCAGGCAGTGAGTCCCGGTGAAAACGATCGGCTTACTGGGCGGTATGAGTTGGGAAAGCACGGAACTCTACTACCGCTGGATAAACGAAGAGACCAAGCACAGGCTAGGAGGCCTGCACTCCGCGCCTGTAGCAATGGTGAGCGTCGACTTTCAGCATATTGAGGAACTGCAACACCAGGGAAACTGGGAGGCGGCAGGTGAGTTCCTGGCTGAAAAAGCGCTGCAGGTCGAAGCAGCAGGTGCCGGTTTTCTGCTGTTATGCACGAATACGATGCATAGGGTGGCGCCGCAGATAGAGGCAGCCATCAGCATTCCTCTCCTGCATCTCGCAGATGCTACCGCCAAGCGTATCAGGGAAGCCGGCCTCACCACCGTCGGATTACTCGGCACGAAATTTACCATGGAGCAGGATTTTTACCGGGGCCGCCTGGAGCAACAGGGTTTGAGCGTATTGATCCCTGCCCAAGGAGACAGGGATACAATTCACCGGGTAATATACGAGGAACTGTGCCTGGGTAAAATTGTCGCGGATTCAAGGAAGGAATACCTGCGGATAATCGACCAGCTTGCCGCTGCAGGAGCGGAAGGAGTGATTGAAGGTTGTACGGAAATCGTTATGCTGGTACAACAGGAACATACGCGGATTCCACTGTTTGACACAACCGCAATACATGCCCGGGAAGCGGTTTCCCTGGCCTTGCAATGAAGATCAGATTATTACCTTGAAGGTCCACAGGGCGACAATACACAGGCAGAAGAACAGGATAAGCAGGTAACTGCTTCTATCGACTTTCCCCGGTACGACATACCACCCATCCTGCATTTCAGCCCGTCCCTCCCGGATAAACAATTCCTTCTGACCACGAATAGTGTATGGGTGGTATCCCGTCTTGAAACCGTCCAGCAGGATACTGGCGCCCCACCCCACCACTATACTGACTGCGCCGCCCAGAGGACAGTACCAGGGCCAGGCGATATCCGCATACATCTCCACGTACCAGAGACTGAAGAAACCGGCCGCAATGCCGATCAGCAACCCTTTTTCAGTGGTGTGTCTGGAATAAAAGCCGAGGAAGTACGTACTCAGTTTTGCGCCCACGAAAAACGATCCTACCTTGCTCAGGACCTCCAGTACCGAACCGTCGCTTTTTGTAAACATAATTGCCGGAATGACGATCAATACGGCCCAGGCCAGGGTAAACAACCGGGATACCTTCAGGTAATGTTCGGGGGTGCCGGTTTTATTGACGAACTTCTGGTAGAAGTCCACCGTGGTAACGGTGGCCATGGAATTCAGGCTGGAATCAAGGCTGGACATGGCAGCGGCAACTATGGCTGCGGTAACAATTCCCATCAGCCCCGGGATTCCGATTAATGAGACAAAACTGAGCACGATGGTATTGTCGTTATCGAATGCCTGGCCGTCGTAGTAACTGTAGAAGAGAATGCCCATCAGGAAAAACAAGACATACACGAAAAAGGCACAATAGCCCATCATGATATAGGCTTTCTTGGCATCGCCCAGGGTTCTGGCCGTCAGGGTACGCTGCACCATCATCTGGTTCACGCCGTAAACAACGACGTGGTATATCGACATCGCGATCACGCCGGTCCATACGGTAGCCACCATGGCCGGGTCGAGGGAGAAATTAAACGGTTCGGCCTTGCCTGCAGTTTTCAGTTCCTGCAGCGAAGCAACCAGGCCGGCCGGCAGCTCGTTAATCAACATGAACAGAATGATGAGAACGCCAAACAACAGGATCACGGACTGGATGACGTCGGTCCAGATCACCGCGGAGATACCACCCAGCATGGTATAGGTCAATGCTATGAAGGCGACGATGATTATAGCGTCAACGACATCCATGCCGGTGATGAACTGCAGGACGAGGGCGACGGTATACAGCATGATGCCGGAGTAAGCAATATTACCGAACAGGAAAATAGCGGACATGACCGAGCGCGATGTCGAGCCGAATCTCTGTTCCAGGTATTCGTAAATCGATGCAACTCCGCTGTTGTAGAAAAAAGGCAGGAACAGGGTGATGACGACCGCGATAGCGATGGGGTAATTCACATGTATGAAGATGACGGAAAAGCCTTCGTTGTAGGCCCATGCCGGGCCGCCCAGGAAGCTGAGTGCGCCGAAATACGTTGCAACAACGGATACGCCGATTGCCCACCAGGGCAGGGTCCTGTTGCCCAGGTAGTAATGTTCCGCAGTCTTCACCCGCCTGCTGAGGTAAGCGCCCAGCAGCAATGTGCCGATTACATATACGCCGACTATGGTCCAGTTCAATATTCCGAAATCTTTCATTCTTCCCCCTCAACCCGCCCGGCGCTGTAGTTCGGAATTCAACGCCGAAGGATGCGCCGGGTCCTATCCAGCACATCGATACCCTGCTGCATAAGGAAATAAAGCAGGTCGATAAAAATCCAGTTCTCGGCCAGCTTGTCACCATCTCTGCGATAGATATCTACAACCCGCATGTCCACGTCCTTGTTCGAGGCAGGCAGTCCCAAGAAACCGCCGCACGGTTTCATCGTCAGGTTGGACCAGCCAAAAAACCCGCCAAACCTGCCTTCGGCAAACCGGCAGATATGTCCGTTGAAGCGAATGTCGTCCAGCCCGTCACTGAAAGGCCCCTGGTGTTGTTCCTGGTAGCGCTCGCGAGTGTACGTCGCACCTATACCGGCAGGGCCGAACCAGATCATGTCGTCATGCCATGTATCGGCAAGCTCGTCCTGGGGGGACTCAAGGTCGGAACCGACCAGATCATCGATCATCCTGTTTATCAGGTTCAGCGTCCTCGCACTTTCCGCCGGGTCCTGGGGTTCGTACAACAATCCGTCGTGGGTGCGCGGTCCGGGGGTAATAAAGAAGGCGCCGGTTTGCATAGGCAGAGGTTCCACGCCTGCCTGTTTCATGACGCTGATGATATCGCAGAACAAGGCTGTTTCGCTGATCTTTCCGGCAGTTATTCGGTTAAATTCAACGTAACGAAGGAAACCCATTTTCCCGGTCGACGGAATACCGAGCCAGTCTTCGTCGAATAACCCCATCAGGTGGCCCATGCTGCAAACCCATTCCGTCCGGCCTCCGTCTATGTCGTTCCCGCCCGCCATAAACACGTCCATGCGTCTTTGCATGAATCTGAATGAACTACGAAACGGCTTCCAGAATATTTCCGCGACAGCGTCCGCACCCTGCTGTTCATAAAAAGGGTGCATTCCCCGCCAGAAATAATCATCCGAGGTATAGCGCATCAGCACACGGTTTATATCGCTACCCGTTGCAGTATCGAGCTCTCCGTAATAGTTTCTTACCAGTTGCTTGTTATCCTGGAATTCGCCCATGCTCTTGTCCTCTCAGCCCCGAGGCGCCATAATCTGCATCATCAAGTCTAGCTCATTGAACAGCATCCATTCGCCAATGATACGCCCGTCTGCGATATGGTGCTGCGTAATACCCCAGACCTGCACTTCGCAGCCGGTTGCCCTCCCGTAGATACCATCACCGGCATGTGTGGCAGTGCCGCTCCAGCGCTCTGATGTCAGGTATCCATCCACGTCATTGCCCATCCAGTAAACCTCGTCCACCTGCAGGCGGATATCGGGGAATGCGCCCGACAATGACCGAAGAAATTCACCGTACGGTTTTACCCCTGCCAGGGTGCGTCCGGTGGGTCCATGGAAGCGGAAGTTGCTGGCATAGGCTTCACCCAGCACAGCATAATCACGCTTGTTCCATAGCCTGTCGAAGTTGCTGCGGGCAAAGGCGTCCACATCAAAGCCGGAAACGGGAGAATTGATTGATAGTGGTTGCGCCGGACGGGCCGCGTTGCGTAGGTCCGACCAGGTTTGCGCATCTCTCGGCCAGCCGGCAGGGGGTGATGCGGCCATTTCTGCCGCCACCTCATTCAGGTCAAGGCCGAGTTGCTGCAACAGGCTGGAATTGTTGTATAAAACGTGTTCGAGGAAGATTTCATTTTCCAGGGCGACGCAGTTGGCAATGACCATGATATCGACATCCTTGTTCGTGGCAGGTCCGTATTTGCTGTCACCATCATTGGTGCCTCGGATGATGGTCCGGTGTGATGTGTGGTAACCGACATCGCCATTTCCTGCCCAGACAATTTCATCAGCGATTAATTGAATATTGGAAAATGCGCCTGTCGTATGGTGGGTATCTGAAATGATTTTCCTGCTTCCCAGTTGCAGGCCGTAGTCATCGTAGACGCGGGAAGTATCCGAATAGGTATCGCCTATATATTCGACTTCGCGGTCCTCCCAGATTTTGTAGGTGATACGGACGATATAGTCAATAATATTCCGGTAAGTATCTTCAAAACCGAGCATCGATTGTTCAGGTCCGAAGTCTTCCGGAATACGTTTCTCCTGTTCGGTAAAACCGCCTCCTATCCCATTACGGCCGATATATGAGTCCAGCGAAATACGGTAATCAGTCGGCATATGTTCCCGCTTGAGCGGCTTGGCAGATTTGTTTTCACTCATCTTGATTTTCCTTGTCATAAACCCATGGTGCGCCAACGCACGTTACACCAGGGAGGAATAATGTACTTCGAATGCAGTTTTATTATAACAGCAGTCCATGCAAAAGCTGCATCATTGTTAATGGCTGTTGGAGACTCTATTGAAGGCTGGCCAGCTGTCGTGGGTTTCCCCGACAGTAATATCTACCCCACCCCTGAATGCGCGAGGATTTGCTTCCATACAGACACCTCATCAATGAGAATCCATTCCATGGTCAACCGGCCGTCAACCATGCAGGCATGGGTCAGGCCCATGATATAAACGTCTGCCCCGCCGGGTGCGCCGAAACAACCCCAACCACTGTGTGTTGCCTCAATATGCCAGCGCATGGCAAGCCGTGTGGGTAGACCGGGGGCACGGTTGACTATCAGATTATCCACCGTGAGCACCATGTCGGGAAAAGCAGCAAGGTAGCCGAGGACGAAACGGTCCATATCAACATGGCCGTGCAGGATATCGCCGCAGGGGGCGCAGACACAGACTCCGTCATGATAAAGCTGCCTGATCACAGCCGGTTCCTTGTCTCCCCAGATAGCCTGCCACCCGCGCGCATAAGCATGCGCTTCTTCACTGTCGTCAATAACATCCACGTAATTGCCCGACACATCGGCATTCGGCGTGAAGAAGATCACTTTACCGTGGATACCCAGATCATTTTCCGCCTGAATTCGCGCCAGCTCTTCAGCATCAGTACCAAGGCAGGCGGCAATCGCTCCCTGGTCGCGAATCAACCACTCTTCTACAACCTGATCGTTACGCACTACACACTCGGCGATCACTCGCACGCGCACTGGTTTGTTTGTCGCCTTCCCATAAATGCCACTACCCGTGTGCGTCATGACCGACGTCAGGCGATGCGAGGAAATAAAGCCATTTTCTTCGTCTCCGCGCCAGATGACATCCTCTCCCAGCAACTGGCGGTCTGGAAACTCATGCAGTGTCTGGAGCGTGGATGCGACAACACCCTGCCTGTCTGTCACAATACCGGCGGGAGAACGCAGCAACACGTTATCGGCGTAATATCGTTCAAGCGCAGGACCGACACCTCGTTCCTCCCATATTTCACGGGTAATTCCAAGTATGTAGTCAACGAGATCGTAACCATGGTCGGTATAACCGGGTCTTCGCCGTGTATCATTCCGGGGGGTTCTGTTGGATTCAACCATTTATGGCACTTTTTATTTGAATAACTCACTCGTCTCCCATGATACCATTCGTCGCTATGATTCGAACGTCAGAGTGTTGACAACACTTTTTGGCGACTACGAAAAGGCTGAAGAAGAGAGGGAGTTCATGCGCGCGGTAGTAATCGGTATGTCGGACCTGGAGGAAGGTCGTGAAGTATCTCTCGACGATGCCAGGACAAGGCTGGGACTGAAATAACGCCGTGCCCTGCATTGTCCATTTTATACCTCTTGCTCCCTACGTGGTTTATAGCCTGAATTCAGCCACGACCGGTGTGTGGTCGGAGGGGCGGGGTTGTTGTCGGGGGTTGATGTCTATCCAACTGTCGGCGCAGTGGTGGCTGAGTTCTTTTGCAGCGAGGATCAGGTCGATGCGCAGTCCGCGGTTGCGAGCGAAGTCGCCGGCGCGGTAATCCCACCAGGAAAAGGAATGCCGTTCCTGCTCGAACTGCCGGAACGTGTCCGTGAGGCCGCGGGACAGCAGCGCGCATAACGCGCCCCGTTCCGGCTGACTGCAAAGGATCCGGTCGCGCCACAGGGCCGGGTCGTGCACGTCCTCATCCGCGGGCGTGATGTTGAAATCACCGAGCAGGATGACCTTGTCGTAGGTTTGCAGCAGGTCAGCGGTGAACTCGTCCAGCCGTGCCAGCCAGTCGAGTTTGTAGGCATACTTGTCCGAGCCGACCTCGGAACCGTTGGGCACGTACAGGTTGAGCACACAAACGTCATCAACCAGGGCGCACAGCACGCGCTGCTGTGGGTCATCCAGGCCAGGCAGGGCGGTATGCAGTACCCGGGCCGGGTTTCTGCTGGCGACAGCAACGCCGTTGTAGGATTTCTGACCGGCGAACGCCACCTGGTAACCGGCTTCGGTAAAGGCCTGGGCCGGGAAATTCTCATCCTGGGTCTTGGTTTCCTGCAGGGCCAGTACGTCCGGCTGGTGGGTTTCCAGCCATTGCAATACCTGTGGCAGGCGTACCTTCAGGGAATTGACATTCCAGCTTGCAATGGTCCACATGGGAAGTCAGGCCTGTGCGGCTGTGTCCGGCGCCATGCCCGAGTGCCGTAACAGCGCGTCGATGACGGGTTTGCGTCCGCGGAATTCCACGAACAGGTCCATGGGTTCCCGCGCGCCGCCCTGTTCCAGGATGCAGTGCAGAAAATCCCTGCCGGTAGCGGTATCGAAGATGCCGTTTTCCTCAAACCGCGAGAAGGCATCGGCGGAGAGTACCTCGGCCCACTTGTAGCTGTAATAGCCGGCGGCGTAACCGCCGGCAAAGATGTGGCCGAAGCTGTGTTGAAAGCGGTTGTCCGGCGGCGCCTTGACCACGGCCACCGCGCGCCGGACTTCATCGAGCAAAGACTGGACGTCACGCGTATCCTGCCCGCGCCGCTCGTGATGCAGGCGGAAGTCGAACAGGGCCAGTTCCAGTTGCCGCACCATGTGCATACCGGCATGGAACGTGCGCGCCTGTTGCATCTTGTCGAACAGGTCCGCAGGCAGCGTCTCACCGGTTTGGTGATGGCGGGCAAACAGGTCCAATGCTTCCCGCTCCCAGCACCAGTTCTCCAGGAACTGGCTGGGCAGTTCCACCGCATCCCAGGGTACGCCGTTGATACCGGATACGCCGGCATAATCGACCAGCGTGAGAATATGGTGCAGACCGTGGCCAAACTCATGGAACAGGGTCAGTACCTCGTCGTGGGTGAGCAGGGCCGGCCGATCCGCCACCGGTGGGGTGAAGTTGCAGGTCAGGTAGGCCACCGGAGACTGCACCGCGTCGTGGTGCAACCGCCGTACCACGCATTCATCCATCCAGGCGCCGCCGCGTTTGTGCGGACGCGCGTACAGGTCGAGGTAGAACGAACCGCGTAGCCGGTCGCGCTCGTCCCGCACTTCAAAAAACTGTACGTCGGGGTGCCAGGTCTCAACGCCTTGCCGCGCAGCGATGTTGAGGCCATACAGGCGGTTCACCACGGAGAACAGCCCGGCAACGACCTGGTCTGCCGGAAAATACGGACGCAGGTCTTCCTGGGAGAAATCGAACTTCTTTTGCCTGAGTTTCTCCGCATAGTAAGGGATGTCCCACGCTTGCATATCCTTCAGCCCGTACTCCTCGGCCGCGTAGGTCTCCAGCGCGGCCAGTTCCCGTTGTGCCACCGATTTGCTGCGCACGGCCAGGTCATGCAGGAACGCCATGACTTCCTGTGGCGTATCGGCCATCTTTTTCGCCAGCGAGTATTGCGCGTAGTCGTTGTAGCCCAGCAACGTCGCCAGTTCCTGCCGTAATGACAGGATTTCTGCCATCAGCGGCCCGTTGTCCCATTTCCCTGCGTTGGGACCCAGTTCCGAGGCGCGGGTGTTGTAGGCGGTGTACATCTCGCGCCGGAACTCCCGGTCATCGGCATACGTCATCACCGGGGCATAGGAAGGATATTCCAGGGTGAACAGCCAGCCGCTGCGGTCCTGCCGGCGCGCGGTTTGCGCCGCCAACTCGACGGCGGTGTCCGGCAAGCCACTCAACAATGATTCGTCCGTGACCGGCCGGGTCCAGCCGTGGGTGGCATCCAGCAGGTTTTCCTCAAAACGCGTCTGCAGTTGCGAAAGTTTCTGTTGCAGTTCCCGGTACCGGTCTTTTTCCTTTGGCCCCAGGTCTATGCCCGACAGGCGAAAGTCGCGCAAGGTGTTGTCGATAATCTTCTTCCGGGCGCGGTCCAGTCGGGCATATTCCTCAC
Source organism: Gammaproteobacteria bacterium (assembly GCA_965116585.1). GTDB lineage: Bacteria > Pseudomonadota > Gammaproteobacteria > Eutrophobiales > Eutrophobiaceae > JAAXHV01. The sequence goes on from OZ220714.1 coordinate 2,083,303, forward strand.
CCCCGGCCAGGGCCTTGCAGGCGCGGAACAGGTCTTCATTCTGACCCAGCGCCGTCTCATGATCGGACAATTTCGGAATGCAGGCGTTATAGGCGCGGCGCAACTCGTCGTTATCGGCCACCGAGTGCAGGTGGCGCACCGCGGACCAGGCGCGTTGTAGTTTATCGTCCTGCTCTTCCAGGGGTTGGAACAGAGTTTCCCACGTGTATGCGCCCGGTTTTTCCAACAGGCAGCTCAACAGCGTGCGGTGTTCTTCCAGCAATTGATCGATGGCCGGTTCGATATGTTCGGGCCGGATCTGGCCAAATGCCGGCAGACTCAGGTTTTCAAGTAATGGAGCGGACATGTTCTGCTACTGATAATAAGAATTGTTTTCATTTATAAATCAATAAGTTATGCTTTACATACCGAATTTATCCTGATATGATCCGGCACAGGTTTCAAAGTAAGGAGCGAAGCGCCGTTCTCTGCAAGCATGGCGCAGAGTGTTTGCGATTTGCTTCTATTTTATTTTCGGAGAACTATTATGCAAGGCGAGAAAAGAATTATCGAGTACCTTAACCAGGTTCTGAAGAATGAATTGACGGTGATTAACCAGTACTTCCTGCATGCACGCATGTGGCAGGACTGGGGCTTGAAGGAATTGAACGAGTATGAATTCCACGAATCCGTGGATGAGATGAAACATGCCGACAAGCTCGTTCAGCGGATCCTGTTCCTGGAAGGACTGCCGAACCTGCAGGACCTGGGCAAGCTGTACATCGGCGAGAATACCAGGGAAATGCTGGAATGCGACCTGAAACAGGAACACCTGGCCATACCGCTGTTGCGGGAAGCCATCGCTTACTGCGAATCCGAACAGGATTACGTGAGCCGGGAACTCCTGGAGGCTATCCTTGAGGACGAGGAAGAGCATGTGGACTGGCTGGAAACCCAGCTTGGACTGATAGAAAAAGTCGGCCTGGAGAATTACCAGCAATCCAAGATGTGATTCACGGATTAGCCATTCCATGCAAAATCCTGTGAAGAATCAGGAAGGAACCACTCCTGCGCAAGCAGTGGTGGTTCCTTACTCATCCATTCCTGCGTAGGCAGGAATGCGGTCGCCCTACAGGGGCAAACAGAGTTCAAAAAATATTTGTTGCAAATGATTCTCATTTGTTCTATTGTTCGTGTTACAGACGAATTTGCGAGTGGGGTGTGTGCCCGGATGTACGTATGTGTATGTAATGCGATAACGGAACGAGAAGTTCGACAAGCCATCACTGAAGGCGCCCGGACCAATGATCAGGTCAGGCAAAGGCTGGATGCGGAACGCGTGTGCGGTTCCTGTGATGAGTGTCTGGAAGATTATCTTTCCGAAGCATTTGTGTTTGCTTCCTCCGGCCTGGTCACTGCGGCTGCCAAATAGCTGCAATCCGGCCTCTCTTTTCTCCGCGCTTTCCAGTCATACAGCAAGCTGAAAATGTGAAAAAAAACGCTTGCAATCTTAAATGAGAATAATTATCATTTGCTCCATGTCTCGTATTAACCTGTCGTTGTTGTCTGTACACGCCCCTATATTGATGAGGAAGCTATTGGTGAGAAAACTATTGTTGCAGCCTGTATCCGTAATCTCCCGTTTGCAACAACAGCATCGGGGCAGGATAAACAACAGGCGTAGCCGGCAGGTTGCCGGAACGGTCTGCGCGGTATTGGCGCTGTCTCTTGTTTACTCCCCGGTGTTTGCCGATGACCACGAAGTTGACGACGAGATCACCGTCATCGGCAGCCAGGCCGATGTGCAGGACGTGGCCGGTTCGGCCCATTTCATTGGTCAGGAGGAACTGGAGAAATTCTCCTATTCCGATATCCAGCGCATCAGCCGCGAGGTGCCGGGTGTCTCAATACAACTGGAAGACGGTTACGGGTTACGCCCCAACATCAGCATCCGCGGCGTCGCCACCGAGCGCAGCGGGCGTATTACCCTGCTGGAAGATAACGTACTGATTGCGCCGGCGCCGTACTCGGCGCCGTCCGCCTACTACTTTCCCACCGCGGGCCGTATGTATGCCTTCGAAGTGTTGAAAGGACCTGCCGCGATTACCCAGGGACCGTACACCATCGGGGGCGCCTTGAACATGATCTCGACACCCATACCGGATGAACTGCAAGGCGCGGTCATGGCGGAAGGGGGTGAGGATGCGACTTACCGGGTTCATGCCCATTATGGTGGCGAGGTCGGGAATGGTCTTGGCTTCCTGGTAGAAACCCATCAATGGGGCTCGGACGGTTTCCAGAAAATTGATAACAGCGGCGGCGATACCGGTCTCAGGTTGGAGGACTATACGCTCAAGCTGCGTTATGCATCACCCGATGACAGCCACCAGCTTGACTTTAAATTCCAGTACGCGGACCAGACCTCGGAGCAGAGTTACCTGGGGCTGACCGATGCGGATTTTGAGCAGGACGCCTATCGCCGCTATGGCTTGTCTGAACTGGACAATATTGCCACTGAGCACTTCCAGTATATCCTGCGTTACCGGATGGCGCTCACGGACAACCTGAGCATCGCCGTGACCGGTTACAACAACGAGCACGAACGCAACTGGTTCAAGACTGAGGGCCTGGACCCGGACGGCAGCGCAAATGCCCAGGAATTAAGCAGAACCAGTTGGTTCAACGTGATCAGGGCAGTGAATCAGGGTGACCCGGTGGGCTTGCTGACACCGGTAGAGCTGCAGGGCATCCTGGACGGCACGGTCGATACCGCGCCCGGCAGCATACAGCTTCGTGCCAATGCCCGGGAATATTTCTCCCGCGGTGTGCAGTTCAACGTCAATTGGAATGGGGATATCGGCGCCACCCGTCATAACCTGGAAATCGGTGTGCGCTACCATGAAGACGAGGAAGACCGGCTACAGCGCAACAGCAGCTATCACCAGGAAAACGGCAGGTTGGCGCTGGATGACCTGGGGATGCTTGGCAATGCCGGTAATCGCGTGCAGGAGGCGCAGGCAGTCTCTATCCACGTCTATGACCAGATCGAATGGGGCGACTGGGTATTCAGCCCGGGAATCCGTTATGAGGATATCGACCAGAAGCGCACCCGCTGGCGTGACCAGGGTGAACAGGCAGGGGCGCGCAATATCTTCCGGGACAGCCGCAGGAACAACACCGAGGTCTGGCTGCCCGGCCTGGGCGTACTCTACCACATGAATGATGACTGGATACTACTGGCCGGGGTGCACAAGGGATTTACCGCGCCCAGCAACGCGCCGGACGTGAAAGAGGAAGAGGCGATTAACTATGAGTTGGGTTTGCGTTATCTGCACAACGGTCTGCGCGCAGAAGTGATAGGGTTTCTCAGTGATTACGACAACATTCTGGGTGAATGCACGTCCTCATCGGGCGCAGACTGTACTGTGGGTGACGCATTTAACGGTGATGCGGCGACCGTCGCCGGTGTGGAAGTGTTGTTGCAAACCAACCTGACCCCAAACCGGACGTTCGGCACGCCACTGTCGGTTGTTTACACCTATATTGACTCTGAGTTTGATACGGACATTGCAGATACCGACTTTTTCGGTGACGTGCGCAAAGGCGATCCCATCCCTTACATTCCGGAACACCAGTTACGCATATCAGCCGGCGTGGAACAACCGCGCTGGAACGCGTACGTCAGCGCCAATTACGTAGATGGGGTGTGCGTACGCGCCGCCTGTGGCGAGTTCGAACGCACTGACGACACACTCACAGTGGATGTCGCCGCCCACTACCTGTTCAACGAGCGGATTGCGTTGTTCGGGCGCATGGAGAACGTGACCGGTGAGGAAGCTATCCTGGGACGCCATCCCTACGGCGCCCGGCCCAGCAAGGACCGTAGCGTGACCGGCGGGGTACGCATCACGTTTTGATTTTTCCCGCGGCAAGAGTGAACAGGACCCGCATTTCCTCAAGGGTCAGGTAAAGGTACTTTCCAACTCTCAGCAACACAACTCTTGTCGTATTCGGATCGGGGGCGTATATTTCGTTACGCCCCTTTTTTTTGATGTAACAGCCGCGGGGACAGACAAATTCTGTCCCCGGCAACCTGGAAACAATATGAAACACATACTGCTTTTGTTCCCCCTGTTCCTGTGCCTGCAAGCAGGTCAGGCAGCAGAAGTCAACGTTTACTCCGGTCGCAAGGAGGCCCTGATTAAGCCGGTGTTCGACCGGTTCGCAGAGGAGACGGGCATTCGGGTCAACCTGGTTACCGGCACGGCGGATGCCTTGATTAAACGCCTGGAACTGGAGGGCGAACGCTCGCCGGCTGACCTGCTGGTTACCGTGGACGCCGGACGCCTGCATCGCGCCAGGGAACTGGGGTTGCTGCAACCCATCTCGTCCACTGAACTGGACAGTACTGTGCCGGACATCTATCGCGACCCCCAGGGCTATTGGTACGGCCTGTCAATCCGGGCGCGCGTGATCGTACATGCCAGGGAGGCTGTCGGGCCGGCGCAACTTTCCACTTACGAAGCGCTGGCCGACCCCACCTGGCGCGGGCAGCTTTGTGTGCGTTCTTCGTCCAATATCTACAACCAGTCACTGGTTGCCGCCCTGCTCGCGCACCATGGTGGGGACGCTACGGAGCAGTGGATCAAGGGGCTGGTGGCCAATTTTGCCAGAGACCCGAAAGGCGGAGACCGGGACCAGATCAAGGCGGTGGCGGCCGGACAGTGCAAGCTGGCGCTGGTCAATACTTACTACCTGGCGGGTATGCTGGCTTCGGATATCACGACTGAAGTCGAGGCGGCCAACAAGGTTGCGCTGTTCTGGCCGAACCAGGCTGGACGGGGCGCCCACGTGAACGTCAGCGGCGCCGGAGTCACGCGCTCGGCGCAGCACCGGGACGCCGCAGTACGCCTGCTGGAATACCTGGTCAGCGTTCCGGCACAGGAATGGTACGGGAAAGCGAACCACGAATTTCCCGTCCGTGAGGGTGTGGCGGGAGGTGAGATACTGCAAGCCTGGGGCGCGTTCAAGGCCGATGACCTGAACCTGGCGGTGCTGGGAGAAAAAAACCAGGATGCCGTGCGTGCCATGGACCGGGCCGGCTGGAAGTAGTCTCGCCGCCGCTGATGAAATGACGCACGAGAGACAACATAGCTCTTTATGATCAGCAGGCTGCAAGCGCTATAATCCAGTGTCAATAACTCAGCTTCGACACCTACATGCCTGAAGCAAAACTGCTGTCAAAACACGGCGCTTTGGCTGCCTCCCCCTGGACGGCTGTTACGCTTCTGACGGCAGGCGCGCTCCTGCTGCCCGTCTTCGTCATCGCAGCCTCGGTGTTCCTGTCCAGTGGCGATATCTGGCAACACCTGTATGACACGGTACTGGCGGAATACGTCGGCAATTCCTTGCTGCTGGCCGTTGGCGTGGGCTGCCTGTCCTTACCCCTGGGGGTGTTGCCGGCCTGGCTGGTGACCCTGTACCGGTTTCCCGGCAGCCGCCAGCTTGAATGGGCTTTGCTGTTGCCCCTGGCCATGCCCGCGTACATCATTGCCTATACCTACACGGGTATGCTGGACGTGGCCGGCCCGTTGCAGTCGTGGTTGCGCGCCGAGTTCGTCTGGCAGTACGGCGATTACTGGTTTCCCGACGTCCGCTCCCTGCCCGGCGCGATCCTGATGTTGTCTCTGGTGTTGTACCCCTACATCTACCTGCTGGCCCGGACCGCGTTCCTGGAACAGTCCGCCTGTGTGGTTGAGGTGGCCCGCACACTTGGAGTCAAGCCGGCCCAGGCGTTCTTCAAGGTCGTGTTGCCGCTGGCGCGCCCGGCCATCATCGCGGGCTTGTCACTGGTGCTGATGGAAACCCTGGCAGATTACGGCACCGTGCAGTATTTCGGGGTGGCGACGTTCACCACCGGCATCTTCAAAACCTGGTTCGGTCTGGGCAGCAGCATCGCCGCGGCCCAGTTGTCCGCACTATTGATGTTCTGCGTGCTGTTCCTGATCGTTCTGGAACAGCGTGCGCGGCGTTTGTCGCGCTACCATCACACCAGCGCCCGCAATACCCGCCTGGAACAGACGCCCCTGCACAAGCAGTTCGCCCTGGCTGCTTTTTGCCTGTGCGCGGCGCCGGTGCTGTTCGGGTTTATCATCCCCGCCGGCCAGTTACTGTCGTGGGTTGTGCAAACCTGGCGCGCCTCCCTGGATAGTGAATTTGTCGCGCTGGTAGGGAACAGCATGGAACTGGCGTTCATTACTTCGCTGCTGGCGGTCATCCTGGCATTGGCGGTCTGCTATGCCAGACGCCGCCGCCCGGGGTTGGCCACGAACGGCGCAAACCGCCTGCTGGGCATGGGTTACGCGGTGCCGGGGACAGTGATCGCGGTGGGCGTGCTGATCCCCTTCACCTGGCTCGACCGCCACCTGAGTCACTGGTATGACCTGCTGTCTGGGGCCGGGCACGGACTGTTGCTGAGCGGCACCATCGTGATCCTGGTATTTGCTTACCTGGTACGGTTCCTGGCGCTGTCCCTGAACACGGTGGAAGCGGGCCTGGCGAAGATCAAGCCGTCCATGGACGAGGCGGGGCAGAGCCTGGGTGTCAGCGGCTTCAGCCTGTTGCGCCGGGTGCACATTCCCATCCTGCGCGGCAGCCTGCTGACCGGATTGCTGCTGGTGTTTGTGGATGTGCTGAAAGAATTGCCGGCGACGCTGATACTGCGGCCGTTCAATTTCAATACGCTGGCGGTGCGTACCTATGAACTGGCCAACGAAGAGCGCCTGGCCGAGGCCGCGCTCCCGGCCCTGGCCATCGTGCTGGTTGGCATCATTCCGGTTATCATACTCAGTCGGGCCATCTCACGCTCCCGTGCCGCCTATGCTTGAAGTTAACAACCTGACCGTTTCGTTCGCCGACAAGACCGTTGTCGCAGACGTCTCCCTGCGTCTGGAGCAGGGCAGCATCGGCTGCCTGCTGGGTCCCAGCGGCTGCGGCAAGACTACCTTGCTGCGTACCATAGCCGGGTTTGAGCAGCCCGGACGCGGCGAGGTCTTGCTCAACGGCGGCCTGGCAAGCGGTCCCGACACGTTACTCCCGGTGGAACAAAGAAGCGTGGGCATGGTGTTCCAGGACTTTGCCCTGTTTCCGCATCTTGCCGCGCGTGACAATATCGCGTTCGGTCTGCGCCGGCTACCGGAAACCGCGCGCCAGGGCAGAGTGGATGAGGTAGTGCGGATGCTGGCGATCACCGGGTTCCAGCACCAATACCCGCACCAGTTATCGGGCGGCCAGCAACAGCGGGTCGCCATCGCCCGGGCGCTGGCGCCGCGCCCGAACATCCTGCTGCTCGATGAGCCTTTCTCCAACATGGATATAGAACTCAGGGAGCAGATCGCTAGGGAGTTGCGCATGATCCTCAAGCAGGACGGCATGACGGCGATCCTGGTCACCCACAACCAGTTGGAAGCCTTTGCCATGGCCGATGAGATCGGCGTTATCCGGGACGGCAAGCTGCTGCAATGGGACAACGCCTTTAACCTGTACCACCGTCCCGCCAACCCGCAGGTCGCCGACTTCATCGGCGCAGGCGTGTTTCTGGACGGTATCGCCATCAGCGCCACGGCAGTGGAAACCGAACTGGGCACTCTGCAAAGCGCCGCCCCCCACGGCCAGGCGCCGCAAACACGAGTATCGGTGCTGGTGCGCCCGGACGATATCGTACACGACGACAACAGCAAGCAGACCGCCACCGTGCGCGACAAGGTCTTCCGCGGCGCCGAGTTCCTCTATACCTTGACTCTACCCGGTGGCGCCCGCATCCTGAGTCTGGTCCCCAGCCACCACGACCATGCTGTTGGTGAGGATATAGGCATCCGGCTGGAGCTGGACCACCTGGTGGTGTTTAACATATTACCCAAAACGCGTTGAACGGGGTTACACTTGCCGAAGTGAGGCCTTTTACAGAACCAGCTTTCAATGACTAACGAGAAAAAACCGACCGGGATGGCCCGGATCATCAAGGCTGCGACGTATTCCTGGCAGGGGCTGGTCACCTGTTACAAGACCGAGGCGGCGTTTCGGCAGGAACTGGCGCTGGCGCTGGTGTTATTGCCGCTCGGCCTGTGGCTGGGCGACAATGGGATTGAACGGGCGTTGCTGGCAGGCAGTGTATTGCTGGTGTTGATCGTCGAATTGATCAATACCGGTGTTGAATACGTGGTAGACCGCATCGGCGCCGAATATCACGAGTTATCGGGCAAAGCCAAGGACATCGCTTCTGCCGCCGTGTTCCTGGCCCTGGTAAACCTGGCCCTGGTGTGGGCGTTGGTGTTGTTTTTTTAGTTCCCGACTTACCCAATCAATCATTAACCGGCAGTTCCAGCTTGTTCCGGTCGATGATGCGGCCGTTTTTGATGACCATGTGAATGTCTTTGGCGTTGTTGATGTCCGCCGATGGGTCGGCGTTGAGTAGCACCAAATCCGCGCGTTTCCCTTCTTCAATGCTGCCCAACTGGTCTTCCTTGCCCAGGAATTTTGCCGCGTTCAGTGTCGCGATACGGATGATGTCCAGGGGCGGAATACCGGCTGCTGCCAGCAGTTCCATCTCGCGGTGCACGGCCGCGCCGTGGGTCTGGTCGGTGCCCAGCGCCAGCACGCCGCCTGCCGCGTGGATTTTGCGCAGGTTTTCCTGGGCAACCGGGGTCATCAGCTTCATCCACCAGGTCCATTTTCTTTCCTGGTACTGCTGCCGCGTGGTCTCTTTCAGTTCCTTTATTTCCGCTTCAGGGAATATTGCCTGGTACAGCGGTTGGTCCAGGTATTCGGGATGTTCGGCCAGGCGGCTGTAGTTCTCACCGATAGTGAGCGTGGTGGCCATGGGCACTTTTTTCGCTCCCATCAGGTTTGCGAAGCTGTCGCTGACGGGGCCGATGATGACCGGATGGGCGAGGGTATCGATGCCGGCAAATATGGCTTGTCTTGCACGCAGTTCGCTGGCGGTATGCGCGGTGGTGCGGATGCCGTGGTCGTTGTAATACTCGATAATCTTTTCCATCAGGGGCAATGGCAGTTTCGGGATCAACGGCCGCATGCCCCAGCCGCGTTCCTCCAGCGTTAGCTTCAAAATATCCGGCCCGCGTTTGATGTGTTCATCCAGTAGCGGTATCGCCTCCGGCCAGTCGTCTACGGTGGTGGCGCCGGGACCGCTGCCGTGGCTGCCGGGATAGGTCACGATACCGCCGGTGGCGAAGATGCGCGGACTGGTGAGCGCACCGCTGCGTTCCTCGTCCCGCAGGGCAAAAATATAATCCGGCACGTTGCCGCAGTCATAGATTGTCGTCACCCCGCTATACAGGTAACCGTGCAGCGCCCTGATACCCTTGTTCCGGTCTATCGCTATCTCGCGCAACCCCTGCTCAGTGACCTTCAGGCTGCCCGCCAGGTGCACGTGCACGTCCATCAGGCCGGGAATCAGGTATTTCCGGGCGCCATCGATAACCTGTGCATGCGCGCGCCGGGACTGGCTGAATTTTCCTCTCCGGATTGCGGCGATACGGTCGTCCTCAACCAGGACGCTGACCCCACGCAGCGGCTGGCGGCCGGCGCCGTCGATCAAGGCCACGTTTTCGATCAGCAGATTGTCGGCACGCGCGCCGGTGATGCCGCTGAGGGCTGTGATGACAAGCACGGAAAGCCAGTTTTTCATGGTGAGACTGCTACTTTTGCTTGAAGATCACGCCGTCCCGCATGATGAATGTGACATTCAGCACCGCGTGAATATCATGCAGGGGGTTGTCGGGCATGGCGACGATGTCCGCCGCCTTGCCGGACGCCAGGGAACCGACCTGATTGTCTATGCCCGTTGCGATGGCGGCATTGATGGTGCCGGCTACCAGGGCTTCCATCTCCGACATGCCGATGTTCACGTATTCGATGAACTCGTTGGCATTTTCCCCGTGTGGCGACACGGCAGAATCGGTGCCCAGGGCGATGTTAACGCCCATTTTGTAGGCTAGCGCGGTCATATCCTTGGGTTGGCGTCCCAGCGCCAGCAATTTTGCCATGATCGGCGCCGGCATGTCCTTGAACGGCCCCTGTTGCATTTTTTCCGGGGTATCGCCCACCGCGCTGATGGGGTACACCGTGGGGATCATCCAGGCGCCTGTTTCAACGAACAGTTTCATGGTGTCCTCAGTGGCCCACATGGCATGTTCAATGGAGTCAAAACCTGCCCGCAACGCGGCTTCAATGCCGGCTTTGGCATGGGCATGGGCGGTGACCTTGCGCCCCAGGCTGTGCGCGGTTTCGACGATGGCGCGCAGTTCCTCATCGGTAAATTGTTGTCCGGTGCCGGTGGCGGTCTCGCTTAACACGCCGCCGGTAGCGGTAACTTTTATTACATCGGCGCCGCGTTTCACCTGGCGCCGCACCGCAGCCCGGCAGGAATCCGGCCCGTCACAAATACCGGTGCTGGGCAACGCATCCAGCACCTCCTGGCGCAAGCCGTGGTTGTCGCCATGGCCGCCGGTGGCGGCAATGGTATCACCGGACACCAGTATTTTCGGGCCCGGCACTTTCCCCGCCTTGATGGCATCGCGCAGGGCGAAGATGGAATCGCCGCGGGAACCCAGGTCACGCACGGTGGTAAACCCGGCCAGCAGTGTCCTGCGCGCATACATTGCGGCATTCAGGGCATAATCGGCGTCACTGTAAGTCACTCGTTCCAACTTTCGGTTGGAACCGCTCTGCCCGCTCAGGTGCACGTGCAGGTCGATAAAGCCCGGCATGACAAAATCGTCGGACAAGTCAATGATGCGAGCGTCCCCATCGGCGCCGGCGCTGTTCCCGGTGATATAGCCGGGACGGACGCCGACTATTTTGCCGTCTGCTATGATGAGGCTTTGCCCGGTAGCGGGCGCGGCGCCGGGCAACGCCAGTAACGTTCCCGCGTGGATAATGGTTATCCCCGCCGGAGTGGAGAACTCCAGGGGCTTGTTGTAATCGGCGGCCAACACACTGAAGCAGGCACAGGCGCCAAGCAGGGTTGCGATAAGGGGGGTTAGTCGATACATTTCCCGGCCCGGAGTTACAGCTTCAGCTCCCCGAAATACACCTCGATGTTGTCCCGCACGAACACCAGGCGCACGCGGGTGTTTTCCTGGTCGACGCGCTGCCCGTCCACCACCTTGGGTCTGAAGCGCCACTTCGGCGCGACGTCCAGGGTGACCTGGTCGAATACCCGCCCCGGTTTTGATTCGACGATGGCGGGATTGAGCACCCGCCCGTCGATGGTGACGGTGAATTCCACCAATGCCCACCCTGTGGGCCTGGCGCCGTCTTCGAACACCGGGTATTTGGGCTGCATCACGAACAACGGTACGGCCGGGCCGTCCTGGTCCGGAGTGTGGCGGATGACCTTGTCGGCATGGTCGGCGAATTTGTCATCGCGCAGCGCCACGTACAATTTCGCCAGGCGGTTATGGTTGGCCAGCACGATGGGGTCGTCCTCGAGCAGGTTGTCCTCGTAAATACGCAGCACTTCCAGGTATTTCTGCTCTGCCTGCTCGTATTGCTGGCGGGTCAGGTCAACATCGCCGAGCAGTGAGATGACGTCTGCGGAGCGCACGTTGCCCTTGCCGAAGTTCTCATCGTAAATCGCCAGCGCCTCACGGTAGGCTGCTTCACCTTCCGCCACGTTTTCCTGGGCGATATGTATCGCCGCCTGCTGTACCAGCACGTTGGCGATGCCCGCGGCACGCGCGCCCGACGCCTTGGTAATGATGGCGATGATCGTGTCCAGTTCCTCCCGCGCCTGGTCCAGTTCCTGCCTGGCCGCGTAGATTTTGGCATGATCCTCATGGACGGTAATCAGGTCCGGACTGTCCGGGCCGAGTTGTTTGATCAACCTGTCCTTGGCTGCCAGTAAAATGGGCTCCGCTTCCTCCAGTTCGCCAATGATGATCAGCACGTGCGCAAGGTTGATCTGCAGCACGGGAATCTTCTCGTGTTCCTGCCCCAGTTCCGCCACGGCCAGGTCCAGCGCCTTTTGCGCCAGTTCTGCGGCGCGCGGGTAGTTCCGTTGCGCATAGGCAGCGTTATAGGCGCGGTAAGTCTTGGTGAATTCCTTCGATATCTGTGCCTCCTCCTGCGCTGTCGGGGACAGGGAGAAGAACAACAGGAAACAACTGACTACTGCCGGGATGAAGCGCATTTCAGATCCTTAACCAACCATTGGTAATGATACGAACAGTCATTGTAACCGTATTCAGCCCCACTAAAAACACCCGCACACCGGACAGCCCGGATCTTTCGGCAAGACCGCGCTGTGCCATTCCATGGACATGACGTCGATCAGCAGCAGGCGTCCCTGCAAGGTGTCACCCAGGCCCATGATCAGTTTCATGGCTTCCGTGGCCTGTATGCTGCCGGCGATGCCCAGTAACGGCGCCAGCACCCCGTTGGCGGTACAGGTTGCCTCAACCTCGGAATCTTCCCGGTACAGGCAGCGATAGCAGGGCGAGGTTTCATCCTGCGGGTTAAACACGCTGACCTGCGCCTCAAAACGGATGGCGGCGGCAGACACCAGGGGTGTGCGGGTGGCAACGGAGGCCCGGTTCACGGCGAAGCGCGTGGCGAAATTGTCACTGCCGTCGATAATCACGTCCGCCTGCCCGGCGTGCTCTTTCAACTCAGCTTCCGTCAGTGCATGATCAAGCAGGGTCAGTTCCACGTCGGGGTTAAGCGCGCGCAGACGCTCGGCGCCGGCCTCTACCTTGGGGCGCCCGATATCGGTGGTGTTATAGAGGATCTGGCGTTGCAGGTTGGACAGGTCAACGTGGTCGAAGTCAGTGAGGATGATGTGCCCGACCCCACCCGCAGCCAGGTAAATGGCGCAGGCGGAACCTAGTCCGCCGGCGCCTATCAGCAGTACGCTTGCCTGTGCCAGCCGCAGTTGTCCCTCTGCGTCAATCTCCGGCAGCATGATCTGGCGGCTGTAGCGTAGCAGTTGATCGTCGTTCATGGCCGTTCCGCGCAGGTGTAGCGTTCATGACCGGCATAATCGCGTCCGCTGCTGATGTTACGGTAACGGTTAAGCCGGAATTGCTCCCGCACAAACTCGCCCTGATCATGGCCGTGTTCCACAATCATGAAGCCCTCCGGGTTAAGGTGACGCTGCCCGGCTGTAATCACGCGGCGCATACAGGCGGTGCCATTGTGACCGCCATCCAGGGCGAGCCTGGGTTCATGGCGCAGTTCATGGCCCGGTGCATGGTCCGGTGCAAGGCCCATTTCCGGGGGCGGCAGTCCGGCGCGAGGATAATGCACATAAGGGGGATTGCACAGGATCGCATCGAAGCGGTGGTTGTGCAGGCTGCCGAACCAGTCCGATTGTTGGAAGGTAATGTTGGTAACGTTGTTTGCCGCGGCGTTGCCGCGGGCGACGGCCAGCGCGTCCCGGCTCAGGTCAACGGCCAGCAGCGTGCAAGCGCGGCGCTCGGCAGCAACGGCAACGGCAATCGCACCGCTGCCGGTTCCCAGGTCAAGGACGGTGGCGTTGCTGTGCCTGGGGATACGCGCCAGCGCCGCTTCCACCAGCAGTTCCGTTTCCGGCCTCGGTACCAGGGTATGGCGGTTGACCCGGAAACTGAGGGAACGGAACTCCTTGTGCCCGGTCAGGTACGCGACCGGACAGCCGGCGCGGCGATTGTCAAGCAAGCGCAGGAAGTCGCTGACTGAGCTTTGCGGCGGCGCCATTTCCGGGTGGGCATACAGGTAACTGCGCTCGGCGCCCAGCGCCGTAGCCAGTAATAGCTCGGCATCAAGGCGCGGGCTGTCCGACCAATCAAGTCGCGCATGCGCAAAATGTAATAATTGCTTGACGGTTTGCATTAGCTATTCGCCCAGCGTCGCCAACTGGTCTGCCTGGTGTTCGCTGATAAGCGGGTCGATGATCATGTCCAGCGCGCCCTGCGTGATCTCTTCCAGCCGGTATAAGGTCAGGCTGATGCGATGGTCGGTGACCCGTCCCTGCGGGAAGTTGTAGGTGCGGATGCGCTCGGAGCGGTCGCCGGAACCGACCAGGTTACGCCGGGTTTCGGCGATTTCCGAGGCCTGTTTCGCTTTCTCCGCGGCCAGCAGTTTCGCTCGCAGCAAGGCCATGGCCCGGGCCCGGTTTTTATGCTGGGAGCGCTCGTCCTGGCATTCCACCACGATGCCGCTGGGCAGGTGGGTGAGACGAATGGCGGAGTCTGTTTTATTCACGTGCTGGCCGCCGGCGCCGGAGGCGCGGAAGGTGTCTGTCCTGATGTCGTTCGGGTTGAGGTCGATAGTGCTGATCTCGTCCGCCTCGGGCAGTACCGCAACCGTACAGGCCGAGGTATGGATGCGGCCCTGGGATTCCGTTTCCGGCACCCGCTGCACCCGGTGTACGCCGGATTCAAACTTCAACCGTGAATAAGCCCCCTTACCGATCACGCGCATGATAATGGCCTTGTAGCCGGCCAGGTCGCTTTCCGTGGTATTCAGCAATTCAATCTGCCAGTTCGACTGCTCCGCATAACGGGAATACATGCGCATCAGGTCGGCGGAGAACAGGGCCGCTTCCTCTCCGCCGGTCCCGGCACGGATTTCCAGGAAGATATTGCTGTTATCCGCCGGATCTGTCGGCAGCAGCAGTTTTTGCAATTCCAGATCCAGCGCTTCAAGCTGTTGCCGGGAAGCCTCCATTTCTTCTGCGGCGAGCTCACGGATATCCTGGTCGCGGTCCTTCAGCATGGTGCGGGCATTGTCCAGGGCAAGCTGGCTGGACTGGTAGTTCCTGAAACAATTGACGATGGGGGTGATCTCCGCCGCTTCCTTGTTCAGGTCGCGGAAACGGTTCTGGTCCTTGATGACCTCGGGCACGGCGAGCAGCGCATAAATCTCCGTCTGGCGTTCACCCAGCTTTTCCAGTTTCTCTTGCAGGCTTTGTTTCATGGCTCAAATCCGGACCGGGGGAATTACTCTTTATCCTCGCCGGATTGTAAATCTTCCGGTGTCAGGTTGTACAAATCCTGCACCGCGCGCAGCATGGCCTGTCTTTCGCCGACATCCAGCTTGTTCAACCGGGCGCTGGGGGGATGGATCAATTTATTGGTCAGGGTGCGGGTAATCTCGCGCAGCAGGTCTTCCGGCGTCGCACCCTGGCGCAGCTTTTGCAGCCCCGTCTCCAGCACGTCCGCACGCGCCTGCTGCGCGTGTCGGCGCAATGCCCGGATGGTGGCGATGGCGTCCTGCGAGTTGACCCAATCCATGAACTGGGTGACCTCGGTGTCGATGATCTGTTCTGCCTGCCGCACCGCCTCGCGCCGGGTTTTGATGTTATCGTCGATAATGCCTTGCAGGTCGTCCACCGTGTACAGGTAGACGTCCTCCAGTTCCCCCACCTCGGCGGCCACGTCCCGCGGCACCGCGATGTCCAGGATGAACACCGGCCTGTGTTTGCGTTTTGACAGCGCCATGTCCATCATACTCCACTGCAATAACGGCGTCGGGCTGGCGGTGGACGAGATAATGATGTCAGCTTCGTCCAGGTGTCGGGGTATTTCTTCCAGCGTGATGGTGTAAGCGGAGTACTGCTGTGCCAGGTTGTACGCTCGCTCCAGGGTGCGGTTGGCGACGATCATCTTCTGCAGGCCATTCTCATGCAGGTGTTTGGCGGCTAGCTCTATGGTTTCGCCGGCGCCGATGAGCAGCACTGTCTGACGTGACAGGTCGCCGAAAATCTGCCGGGCCAGACGCACCGCGGCATAGGCGACGGATACCGGATGGTTTCCAATCATGGTATTGCTGCGCACGTCCTTGGCGACCTTGAACGAATGTTGGAACAGCCGGTTCAGCATTTTGCCGATGCTGCCCGCTTCCGTGGCGGTCTGGTATGCCCGCTTGAGTTGCCCCAGTACCTGGGGTTCCCCGATCACCATGGAATCCAGTCCGCTGGCCACCCTTAGCACGTGTTTGACCGCGCCGGCGCCGGGGTGGGTATACAGGTAACCGCGCAATTCGTTTTTCCGGCAGCCATGAAAGCCGGAGAACCAGTCGATAGGCCGGGCCGGATCGGCGGCGTTCAAGTTGCAGTAAATTTCGGTGCGGTTACAGGTGGAAAGGATAGCTGCCTCATCAATACCAGTGTCCCCGGTTAACTCGGTGAGCGCCCCGGCCAGCGCGTCCTCACCGAAGGTTACCCTTTCGCGCACCTCCAGGGGAGCTGTCGTGTGGTTGAGACCAAAAGCCAAAAGCGCCATAATTCAAGATCTGTGGGGTCAGAGTAAAAACTCGCCGGAACAGTATAGTTTACAAAAGGCTTTACTCTGACCCCGGCTCAGTTTGTTGTATAGTCTATCACGTTGTCCTGTTCTGATTTCAGGATATAATCGCAAGGATGTCCAGTGAACCCGCCATGAAAACATTTTATCGCCTTGCGAACATCGCCCTGGCCTGCACGATCACACTCGTGCTGGCTTCCTGTGCCCAGACCAACCTGAGCGCAGTAACGCCGGTCGAGCCTGAAGCTGTAGCAGCAGATACGGCGCCACAGGCCCGCATCACCCGGGTAGAACCGGTACGTCCCCGCATTGATCTGACGGAAGAGTTACTCTACCAACTGCTGCTCGCCGAAATTGCGGGACACCGGGGCTTGCTTGATATTTCCATCGAGAATTACCTGAGCCTGGCCCGTTCCACCAGGGACCACCGGCTTGTTGAGCGGGCCGCGCGCATCGCGGTTTATGCCCGGGACGATGCCGCGGCGCTGGCCGCGGCCCGGATCTGGGTGGAACTGGACCCGCGCAATCCCGACCCGCACCAGGTGCTGGCAGTCATGAAATTGCGCGCCGGCGACCTGGACCAGGCCGTTACGCACCTGCAGGATATTTTTGCTTATTCCGAGGGCGCTTCCGACGAGAAATTGTGGATGATCGCTAACCTGCTCGGCAGTGAAAAGGACAAGGGCGCGGTGCTGGAGGTGATGGATAAACTGGTTGCCTCCCGGGACAATTCCCCCGGCGCCCTGTATGCGTTCGCCCACGTTGCCGCCCGGCTGGAAGACCTGGAGCGAGCACGGGAATTGCTGGAAGATACTCTTGAACAGGCGCCCGATAATGACAATGCGGCGCTCAGCTATATCTCCATTCTGCAACGCCTGAACCGGCAGCAGGAAGCAGTGTCATGGCTGGAACAGGTACTGGCAACGCGCGCGCAGAACGACTTCAACCTGCGTATGGCCTATGCCAGGCTGTTAATGGAAGTCAGGCAGTATGACAAGGCGTTGGGCCAGTTCGAGTTGCTCATCGCCCGGGAGCCCGAAAACACAGACGTGTTGTATGCCCTGGGACTGTTGTACCTGCAGAGCAACCGCCTGGAGGAGTCCGAAACCTTGTTCAGAAAATTATCCGGGCAGGAACACCTGACGGACTCCGCCAATTACTATCTCGGACGTATTGCTGAAGAAAAGCGCAACTATGACGAGGCCGGCGCCTGGTATCAGGGAGTGCATAAAGGTGAACACTATTTTGATGCGCAGGTCCGGCTCGCCATGTTGTTGGCGCGCGGCGGACGGGTGGACTCAGCGCGCGACCATCTCCGTTCCATCCGGCCGCAAAGCGCGCAACAGGGGCTGATTTTGATTCAGGCAGAGGGTGATATGCTCATCCAGGTGGAAGAGTATGAAGCGGCGATTGCAGTTTATACGGAGGCGTTGGGAGACCGCTACGATGCCGACCTGTTGTATGCCCGGGCCATGGCCGCAGAAAAGATCGGCCGGATGGATGTGCTGGAGGCAGATCTCAGAACCATACTCCAGCGTGAACCGGAACACGCCCAGGCCTTGAACGCATTGGGATATACGTTGGCGGATACGACCGACCGCTACGACGAAGCCTACGACTTGATCAAAAAGGCCCTGGAACTGCGGCCCACCGACTTTTATATCCTGGATAGCATGGGCTGGGTGCTGTACCGGCTGGGACGGCTGGATGAAGCCATTGAATACCTGAGAAAAGCCCTCAGCATCAGGCAGGACCCGGAAATTGCCGCACACCTGGGCGAAGTGCTGTGGGTCAGGGGCGAGCGGGAACAGGCAAAAGAAGTCTGGGAAGCGGCCCTGCAACAAACCCCTGAAGATGCCCGACTGCTGGACGTGATTGAACGATTCAATCCCTAAGCGACATCATTCCTGTGCGCCTGATCCTTGCACTGCTGCCGGCAATCGTCCTGTCAGCCTGCGTACAGGCACCGGTGGAAACTACCCTCGCACCCGCCTGGGAGGCGCGCAAGGATGCGTTGATGCGGCTGCAAACCTGGGACCTGAAAGGCAGGATAGCCGTGCGCACACCGGATGATTCCGGATCGGGTTCGCTGTACTGGACGCAGCGCCCCGAGGAGTACGCCTTGCGGGTGATCGCCCCATTCTCCGGCGGCATGTATGAACTGAACGGCGCCGCGGACGCGGTCTCGTTGCGCACGCCGGACAACAACCTGTTGCACGCCGCGGACGCAGAGGCGCTGCTGCAACAAGCAGTGGGGTGGCATTTCCCGGTGTCCGAGTTGGTGTACTGGATACGGGGACTGCCGGCGCCGTCCCTGGTGGTGGATCAACTGTTGCTTGACGCAGAAAACAGGATCAGCACCCTGAGCCAGGGCGGCTGGTCGATACGCTATAAAAGATACAAAGGTGTCAGCGGCATCAGCATGCCGGCGAGACTGGACCTGGAAAACGAACAGGTACGCGTGCGCCTGTCTGTCAGAGAATGGGAATTGCCGTGAGCAAAGGGCAGGACACAGGGGACAAAACACAGCAGTTGCCGGAACCCTGGCCGGCGCCGGCGAAAATCAATCATTTCCTGCACGTCATCGGGCGGCGGGACGACGGCTACCACCTGTTGCAGACGGTGTTCCAGTTCCTGGACCTGGCCGATACGTTACGGTTCAGCGTCACCGGCGACGGTAGCATCAGGTGCGAGGGCAACTACAGCCAGGTACGGGAGCAAGACGATCTGGTAGTCAGGGCGGCGCAACTCTTACAGGAACTCACCGGCAGTGCCAGGGGCGCAGAAATCCGCGTCGAGAAAAAAATCCCCATCGGCGGCGGGCTGGGCGGTGGCAGTTCCGATGCGGCCACAACCCTGGTGGCGCTGAACCACCTGTGGAACACCGGCTTGACCACAAACCAACTTGCCGAGGCCGGGCTGAGCCTGGGCGCGGATGTCCCGGTCTTCGTACACGGGTTCGCCGCCTGGGGCGAGGGCGTGGGCGAGCAGTTACAGCCGGTGGCGCTATCGGAAGACTGGTATTTAGTCATCTATCCCAATACCCCGGTCGCCACCGCACAGGTCTTCAACGCGCCGGACTTGCCACGGGCAACCCCCAGAGTCACCATGAGTGAGTTCCTGCAAGGCAAATGCCGCAACGACTGTGAAGCCGTGGTCAGACAGGCCTGCCCGGAAGTGTCCGCCGCGCTGGACTGGCTCAATGCCCGCGCCACAGCCCGCTTGTCCGGCACCGGCGCCAGCCTGTTCGCGGCCTTTCCGGAACAGGGTCAGGCTAGAAAGTTACTGCGGGAACTACCGGCAAAATGGCAGGGCTTTGTCACCAGGGGCCATAACCGTTCCCCACTGTTGGGGAGGTTGGCTTTGCAAAAGATCGATCCATTCTAGCCATTACGCTTGACGTAACGCATATTGCTATTACAATAACGCAAGGATGATCAAGAGCTATCGCGATAAACGGACTCGAATCTTTGCTGAAGGTGAACGTGTAACCGCCTTTCAAGGTTTTAAAAAACAAGCGGAAAAGAGGCTTGAAATACTTGATGCTGCTGACAGTTTAAATGACCTTGCCGCGTTACCGAGTAACAGGCTTGAAGTCTTGTCAGGCGACAGACAGGGTCAGTATAGTGTCCGCATTAACAGACAATGGCGAATTTGTTTTGAATGGCTCCGGAACGGACCTGAAAATGTTGAGATAACTGATTATCACTAATGCAAACAAATGCTTATGAGAACCCCAATACATCCGGGAACGATTTTGGCAGAAGAATTAGCCGAGCTTGGTATCAGCGCGGCAGAGTTGGCACGTCAGCTTAAAATACCTACGAATCGCATCACACAGATTATTGCCGGACGCAGGAATATCACAGCCGATACTGCATTGCGTCTTGGTAAATGGTTCGGCACGTCAGCGACATTCTGGCTGAATTTGCAAAAAAGCTACGAACTGCGTCAGGCCCGACAGAAAATCGGGAAAGAGTTGAGTGAGATACTGCCGCGCAATCCTGATGTGGTGTTTGCTTCTTAAGCACTCATGAGCAGGTCACTACGCTCGCACCGGCCAGGATAACACCGAGCTGTCGTTGGCCCTCAGCCAGCCGGGCGGGGTTATCTCTATTTTTGATGCGCAAAACCATACTGACCTCTGATAAGATACGTCCGACCAATCAAATTCTGTGACTCTAATATGCCGATTACTACTAATCCGTATTTTTCTGAATAAAGAAAACGGAAAGCTATTTCCTCCATATTGGCGTGAATAAGGTATACGTCGATGTGGCTGTTTAAAAATGTTACTGTCCTGGCGCCATAATTTATAAATTGAACGCCGTCATACTCCCATTCATTTCGCGTTTTAATGCCTTCAACCGGTACTGCAAAGGCAATATATTGATTTTTGAAACAAAAATATGACGCACTATTGCAAATCTCTATTGAGTTGCCAACATCTCCTACAATGATCCGACTTTCCGTCACATCTATTACAATCATTCGTGATGGGCTAAGCACGTCGTCATACACATAGTAGTCATTTTCTCTTGCCTGTAATTCAAAGACTACTGCGATATAAAGAAAAATTGCTAACCGGATTAAGAGTTTGTCCGACATGATGCCCATTGAGTTGATTCTATTGTAAAAGGACAAGCCAACCTCCCAATGATCAAACCTTATCCGACTATCACACATCCATAAAGGCATCAAACGAATCGTTGGTGTAATCTTTCGAGTATTTCGTTACCAACCGTACCGAAATTGCCTCGCTCTCATAACGGGTTGCGTCCCTATACACCACCACCGTGGCCCGTAGCGTGTAGTTTTCATATTCGTGGCCATCAGCCGTAAGGGGGCCGGCTAACACCCGACCGAACTTCATGCCAATATGTTTCTTATTGTCCCTCTGAGTGTAAAACATGACCCGGTCATCTTCAACGTCTTGTAAGCGAATATGATTGCCTGTGTCTTCTCCAACCAACTCTATGTCTTTAATGATTAACTTATGAAGTTCATGATCATTAGGCACGCTGAAAGTAACCATTATCCAGTAAGGAAATGTATGGTCCGTCATCTTCCTCCCGTCTTTTACATAGGATTTACTGTGGGTTCCATTGACAAATATATCTAGTTCCCCACCCAGGAGGGGGAGTTCGACAAGCTCGAATTCATAGTTATGGATTGTTCTGCATCCGAATAACGCCATCATCAGTATTCCGGATAACAGTAACCTGAATATACGTTGTCTCATCACCAATCTCCATTAGAGTTAATCAGGGGCGTTGCCATAGACGATAGCAGGGATCACCTCATAAAAGCCGGGAAAACGGTAACTGGCTTGCAGCTTTGTCGAACGTGTATAACGCCTGCAACCGGGTTTTTTGCAAGGCAGCTATCTTTTGTGTCTTGTATGCGATCAGGGCGTCTGCGAAGTCAGTTTCCTTCCTGCGCTGACCCACTTTTACCGATTCTGCGGTTCGGTAGGCGTGAAGTGCTCGCCATACGACCTGATCATCTTCAAACCGGAGGTTGGGTTCTTTGAACAGCGCTTCTACCGTGTTGATCATCTCTTCCTTATCCAGTCGATACTTTTGGCCTGCCAATGTCCAGATCACTTCCGCCAGCACAACATCAGTGATTAACACCAGTTCTCCACCGTTGATCAGGACATCTGCTTTTTCGGCCTGTTGCTCATCATCTCCCAGTAAATACCTGAGTAAAACATTGCTATCAACGGCAATCACTTATCGGTCCTCAGTTCAGGGCACTCTGACGAGACTCTTCGTCGCTGATCGCTGCATCGCCTGTTACATGGTGAAGACAACCTTTCGCAGTTCCGGAAATCTTTCTGACAATCGTAATGTGGCCATTCGCTACAAAACTCCGGTACTCATCGCCCGGTTGAATACCCACTTCCTTACACTGCTCAACAGGAAGTGTGATCTGTCTTTTTGTGCTGACTTTTGGCATTGGATTAAATACTCATGGTTGGTATATGTTACCCATGCTACCATGTTTCTTTACTTTATGCCGATTCGTAAAGATTTTTTCCTGATCCTGTTTATGTGAGCTGCCCACCAAGAACTGGCGCTTAATCTGCATGCTCCTTTGAGGTTGAGTTTGTAAGCATTGTGCACCAGGCGGTCGAGGATGGCATCGACAAGGGTGGGGTCGCCGATTTCAGGTCCGTGAAGGTGTTATGTGGGTTAACTTCCCGTTACAAATTCTCCGAGTACGGCATTCCAGGCCCGGGCCAGATTGTAGCGGTTATAACCACCACCGCCGAAAGCCATCAGGCACCCACCGGCAAACTCATTAGCCAGCATTACCAAACTGCGTGCCGCGTGTGCATGTACGGCCGGGGTATATTCAAGTTGCGCCAGCGGATCGCCCTTGAGGCCGTCGGCACCGCACTGGAACACGAAAAACTCAGGCTCGAATGCCCGCAAATGTGCCTCCACCCTTTCCCATGCCAGCATAAACGCGGCATCGCCGGCAAACGGTGGCAGTTCGATATTCAGCTTCGTGCCAGCCGCCTTGCCCTTGCCGGTTTCGCTCTCCCGGCCGGTACAGGGAAAAAAGCATGCGGAGTCCTGGTGGATATCAGCGAAGATCAGGTCGGGGTCATCCTCGAACGCGTAGAATACGCCGTCGCCGTGGTGCGCATCGATGTCAATATAGGCGACACGCTGAACACTATACACCTGGCGCAAAGTTTCAATCACTACGCCCAAGTCGTTGAACGTGCAGAAGCCCGCGGCATGACCGCGCCCGGCGTGGTGCATGCCGCCGATAGCCTGCATGGTACGCCGGCATTGTCCGTCCATTATCCGGGCCAGTCCCTCCAGCGCTGCGCCAACAATGTAGGTGGATATACGATATATGCCGGGGAAGACCGGTGTATCGCCGCCGTCCAGCATGCTTAATCCCTGCTCCTCTGCAGTGGCTACCAGTTCCACGTATTCATCAGTGTGAAACCGGGTTAATTCCTCGCGCAAAGCCTCCCGTGACGGCTCTCTGGCAAGAAGGTCAAGCAATCCGCGGTGTTGCGCTTCCCGCAGGAAAGCTCCCTGGCGATCTATCGCCAAGGGATGAGATTTCAGAAAGCGATTGATGTCCAGATTGTCATCGGCATACAGGTTCACGTTCATGTCATCCTCCTGTTTGAGGCGTGCGATAGAGAATTATATTGTCCCGTGTTTCAATCAGGCTTTCCTCAGTAAAACCCGATGGGGCGCCGGGAGTTTTCCTTCAGGCTGCACTCTACCTCCAGCACGTTGACCAGGTTCGCAGCCGAGTCCACCGGCTTGAACCGGTGCCGGCGCACCACTGCCGCAAAATCTCCGGGGGTGAGGTTATGCAACCGGCCCAGACGCGCCGCCAGCGCATTGTCAGGGGTATTCAGGTTGAGGACGCCACAGTAACTGTCCAGCAATGTCCGTGCCTGTTGCGACAGCAGGAAGTCAAACTTGATCTTCATGTCAAAGCGGCGTAGAGCAGCCTGGTCCAGGGCGTCCAGCAGGTTGGTGGAGGCGATGAAGATCCCGGGGAAAGACTCCATTTGTGTCAGCATCTCATTCACGCCGGTTACCTCCCAGTTACGACTTGCCGAGCGCCGGTCCTGCAAAAACCCCTCAATTTCATCGATAAGCAACAGCGCGCCCTCTGCCTCGGCCTGCTGGAAAGCACTGGCGATATTCTTTTCCATCTCGCCTACCCACATGGACATCAGGTCAGAGCCGCGTTTGACGAGCAGGGGCAGGTCAAGTTGCTGTGCCAGCCAGCGTCCGTAAGCGGTCTTGCCGGTACCGGAGGGCCCGTACAGGCACAGGCGCGCGGCCTTTGTCTCTTGCAGGCCGATGGCGATACGTTCAATGTCGGCATCCGCGTGAATGAAAGCAGGATCATAGGTTGCCGGCAGCCGGTTCGGGTCATTGCGTTGTATACGTTTGTGCCCCTGTGCCTCAAGGGTATTGTTGATGAGCAATTCCAGGGCCGGCGCCCGCTCAGCCGGCGCCAGTTTATCCTTGATGGCCGTCACCACTGCGCTGGCACGGGTGACGACTGCGGGTGTCAGGGTTTCCGCGTCAGCGACACGTTCTATATCCTGCTCACTGAGCAGTTCTCGGCAACTTGCCCGGATGATTTTCTGCCGCTGTCGCCGGGGCGGCGTCGGCATCTCGATAACCATGTCGAAACGGCGCATAATGGCCGGATGGATGCCGTGAATCGAATTGGCTATCCACAAGCTCGGAATCCGGTTTTCTTCTAGTTGCCGGTTGAACCAGGCCTTGGAACTACGTCTGGTTTTGCCGTAGCCGATTTCAGCGTTGAATTGATAACTGTCGCTATCGTGGAAAACGTCTTCAATCTCATCGAACAGGATGAGCGATTTCTGCCCGGATAACAGGGCTTGTGCAACATGGAAGCAACGCAAGCGACTCTTGTCGTCAAGCGGGTCACCGTCCTCATCCTCGCTGGCGACTTCAAACAGTTTACAGCCGGTCTCCCCGGCAAGGATTCTGGCCAGTTGGGTTTTGCCGGTACCGGGGGCACCATGCATCAGGATGTTTACACCCAGGCGTTTCGCCATCAGTGATTGCCTGAGATAAGGTACTAACACGTCTATTTCGTTCGCCTTGTGGGAGAAATCATCGATGGCCAGGTGTGCCGGCTCGCTGGGGAAGACAATGTCTCGTAACAGGGTTGCCGGGTCTGCATCCACAGACAACATGGCATCGGCGAAACCGGACGTTATCACTTTCAACTGGTCCGTAAGGCTCCACTCTTTACCTAGAGTTACAAATCCGGATTTGATCAGAGCACCCTTATTATTCAACGACCTGCGTATATCAGCCTCGGGCAGGTTGAGGATCATCGCCAGCGCCCGGCGGAGCTTGGCCAAGGACAAGTGGTGCAGCAGTTCAGTGGTATCTCGCAACACTTCCTCAGCATTCAAAAGCACGGCAAACTCAAGTATGCGGCAATCGGTACGGGACAACTCGGCCAGTTTTGACAGGCGCTTGACGTTTTGCGCCAATAGTCTGGGCGCCTTGGCTTTGCCAAGTTTTTTTGCTTCTCTGTGATAGATCTGACGCAGGTTGTTGAGAGCGTTTTTCGGACAAACTCCGTCTTCTGCGTTGGTCGACCACTTGTTTCCGGTATCGAATATTGCTACGAGAGAATCGATATAATCTTCATCCAGGCATTGTCTTTCGACAAAGCATTCACGTGCCACACCCATAGGCACAAGCAACCGCAACAACCAGAGCCGGACCAAGGGTTCTATCTTGGGTGAGTTGAACGTGTTGTCGAATGAATTTTGTTTGCCCATGAGACCCTCTTGGCCGAAACGACGGTGTCTTGCCGTTTATCACAATAAGTTTGATGCAGCTATTATCAACGGCTATGCGACAAGATGTGTCGCATAAAAACACGCTTGGCCAGGTCAGGCCAATGTGGTGGGTACGGTAGAAGGCCTGGTTTTCCCTAGCGAGGTTCCAACAGGGTCCAGGTGGGTCACGGTGCTTGCTTTTAAACTCTCATGAGCAGGTCACTACGCACGCGCCCCGACGAAACGTACCTTCTTATCCCGGCAACAGGCGGGCAGAATTACCCTGGGATTGCAGAATGGATACCGCCTGTTTATCGAAAGAAACAAACTCCTGTGCGCCCGACCAGTTTCCTTCGTAGGCAATCACCCCATCGGCGAAATCCCCACCCGCAGCAAGCACGGACAGTCCCGTTTCGACGGCAGGCCGGTTCATGACCACGTTATCGCATTTTATCAAGCGCCGGATTGCGTCAACGATGACAGTGGCAGACAGTCTGTAGCCCCGCTTCAATACCCACACAAACTCACAGAGTACCGGCAATGGAACGGCCACAAGGGTCGCTTCCCGCATAACCGAAGCTGCCAGTTCAGACTGTGCCGGATCGTCCTGGACGGCAACCCTTACCAGGACATCGGTGTCAACCGTAATTTCAATTTTCCTGTGCCCAGCCTTGCTCCGTGATGTCCTTGATTTCATCAATGGTAAGGCTCTGTGAACTGTGCTGGGAAAGGCAGCCGATAAAGTCTGATATGGCCCCCTCTTGCCGAGCCGCCTTCACCACAACCTTGCCTTCGGGCAATGTGTCAACCTCGACCTTCTGCCCGGGGCCGACACCCAGGTGTCTTAACAGGCTTTGCTTCAGGGTAACCTGGCCTTTTGCGGTAATCGTTAGCGTAGTCATGGCGCTGCCTGATTTGTGAATTTATGAAACCACCATAACAGTAAGGAATATATGCCTTACTATCAATCTCTTTCTTATTCCTAACAGGTCACACCTACGTCAATAGCTTCAACAACATTCATTTCCAGAACGTCATTAATCGTAAAAGCAGTAAAGCCTTCACCCTTAGAACGTTCTGGAAGTTCAAACCGCCTGATATTTTAGCTGGTTTCCACTTAGAAGACCTCAACCACTCAGCAAATTCATCTTGCTCGATTACCTTGTTAGCCAAATCAAGTACCTTCGACTGTACAACGGATTTTCGTATCTTAACTTTTACTCCATTATCCATTAAGAATGTTCTCATAGCTAACCACGAAGCTCTCTTATTGCCATCAACAAAAGGATGATTTCTTATAATTCCGAAAGCAATAGAGGCAGCCACGTCAAATAAATCCTTTCTAACTCCATCGTAATCGATAAGCTTTAGAGGTCTGTCTAGTGCTGACATCAATGCATTCATGTCTCGAACTCCTAAGTGACCTCCGTACTTGTAAATCAAGTCATCATGCCTATCTATCAGTACATTTACATCAGGAATTATTACCTGAGCATCTTTATACATCAGCTAATGCCTTGAATATATCAGCATCCTGTCTGACAATAAGATCATAAGTTGACTCGGGTGATGGTTTGTATACAACCCTGACTTGATCGTCAGGTACACCGGGTATCCTCCAAGGCTGGAGAATGCCAGGTATCTTTCCCTTCTCGTTAATTTTTCTCAATTTAGCCTTAGCCATTACCTGATACCTTTCGTGTGATTAAAAGTTCTAACCTTCAGTGTTGTATGAATTTCCGGAGCGTTAAACCGGCTTGTTCACAGTGCGGCTATTATCCAGGGCCATGCGTCAAAACGTGTCGTATGAAGATCGTGTGTAGGTCTCCCCAAAAAAGTGGAGGAGAGAGACAGGTCCCGCTACTGCATCTTGCAAGCAGGGAGAGCCGGTTTAAAGAACAGGTACGGGGCGGGGAAATTATCAATCCCTGATAAATGACACGCTACGTCATCACGTGCAGCGTCAGGATGAATCGCTTGAAAGCACCCTGCGCTGAGTTATCCGTGAGGAGATGCATCCTGTTTGAACAACAGGGATTGGTATTACCTGAATTTCATCTCATAGAAGCCGGGCAAACGTATTGATGCCGTGAGAGGGAATTCTAGTTTCAACTAAGGCAGTTCAGGGTGCTTTGACGAGACTCTTCGTCGCTGATCGCTGGATCGCCTGCTATGTGATGAAGACAACCTTTCGCCGTTGCTGGAATCTTTATTACAATCGTAATGCGACCATCCGCGACAAAACTCCGGTACTCATCGCCCGGTTGGATACCTGCTTCCTTGCACTGATTAGCAGGAAGTGTGATCCGTCTTTTTGTGCTGATTTTAGGAATTAGATTAAATCCTCATGGTCTGTACACTGACTCTACTTATTAACCACCACCTCATCCAATATGCTTTGCGCCTTAACCAGATTATTGACGGTATTCTGTATGTCCAGCACACCGTTTGGATTGAATGCCAGCCAAGGGTTTTGTCCGTCTTTACCCCATTGAGCAACAGTCATCGTGCCTCCTATTCTCATCACGTCTGGTTTGCATAGAAGATTGTTGCCAGCATTTAAGATTCGGTCATGGCAATCCCATTTAATTTCGTCGAGGAGACTCTTATCTGACGTCTTCACACCTACCTTGAAACAAAGTTTTTCGCTCCCAGGTTTTTTGGTCTCAGGTTCTTTGGGTTTAATTTCCAACTGCAGGTAAATTTTAACATTTTGGTTACATGATACTATTGTTCTGAAATACCACCAGAAACCTAAAAAACCGCCAGAAGGATTATTGACCCAATCCCATCCCCAAGGAAGATCTTTTTGTCCGGTATTTGGGGCAGTCTCGGCACTGTCTTTTTTATCAAAACCTACTAATCCACTATCACTGTTAAGCACATAAAGTTGGCTTTCGAGCTTGCGAAAGAAACCCTGACATGACTGATAATTTATTCCCTCAATTTCATTGCCAATTTTTTGCCAGCCCTCCCAGCTATTCGTAGCTGCTTCCTTAGGCTTGAGATAGTCATAGAAGTCGCTGATTATTGGGTGCGCCTCACGGTAAGGCTCGATCACATTCAGAAAATCAGTTCGCTCAAAAACTTTATATTTATACTTTTTTGATCCCTCTATTCTGAGCTTATCATGAAGAGACTGATTTTCTGTCTTCAGGTAGATAGACAATACTTTTTCATTGTCAACTTTTCCTGCTTTCGTATTGTTAGCCAGTACACGATTATAGTACTTTTCAAGCTGCCCACTATGATCTCCCGTACCCGTTTTATCCTCAATTAACAGCACATAATCCCCAATGCGCGCAAGCACATCAATACCCTCATTCTGCTGCCAGATTTGCGGTTTTTCGCAATTTTCAGGAACTTCCGTGCCATGTTTGGCAAACAGTGCTTTGACAAACTCCTGACCACATTCTCTTAGTTTCTCGTATTCTTGCCCTTCATAAGAGGACCATTCGATGAGCCAGCAGATAACTGCATCCTGGGAAAGTTCCTTGGTTGCATAGTTAAAAATATTGGGCTTGTCAGTTGTTTCTTGCATGTTTAACTCCTCCGCTCTATTTTTTCAGAGACTTTTTTATAACCCCCCGCACCGCCTCCCCAAACCCCCGTAACCACCAGTTCAGTTGCTCCGTATCCACCACCGTAGCCGTGATCTCATACTCCTCATCCAGTTCCGTTACCGACTGGTCTTTGGACAACGGTGACTCCAGCAGGTGTAAGCCGTTTGGCTTCGCTATCCTGAAGGTGAGGCGGATGCGTTTGCCTTCGCCGAAGCCGAAGCGGCCGTCGTTGTCGTATTGCTTCAGGTCAAACTGCGGGGGGCGCTCAAAACCCAGGGTGGTGGCCTGGGCGGTGATAATCCGGTGCAGGGCCAGGCTGCGTTCGTTATCGAAGCCCTGGAAGCGGCAGACCAGGTAGAGCCGGGGGCCTTGTTGGGCCAGGCCCAGGGGCATGACCTGGTAGTCGTCCTGCCAGCCTTCGGCGTTTTTGTAGCGCAGTTTCAGCCACTTGTTATCGTACAAGGCGTTGCTGACTGCATCGAACACCCCAGGTTTTATTTTCGGTGGCAGCAGGGGTTGGGTGGTATCGACGATACGCGCCTTGGACAGCCATTCCTGTTCCGGAGGGCGCTCATCCGGTTGTTTGAGCTCGTACCTGGCCTGGGTAAAGAAGCCCTGCATGGACTTCATCAGCCGGGCCGGCAGTACCGAGTGCAGGTATTGCTGCGCCAGGGTCAGCAGTAGTGAGTCCTGTAAACTCAGGCGTGGTACACAAAACGCTTTGGCCTGCGGGCTCCAGCGGTAACCGTAGGGTTTTTCCCGGTCATCACATTCGATGTCAAAGTGCTCGCTCAACAGTTTCAGTTGGCGTTGCACGGTGCGCAGGTCTTTTTGCAGTCCTGCTTCCTGCAACTGCCGGTGCAACTCCCCGGCAGTTATGCGGCGTCGCCGGGGTATGCGGCGCAGCAATTCCAGCGCGAACAGCAGGGTTTCCTGGCCGTCAGGGCGTTTGGCCATGCTTTTCAAGCTCCACATTATGATAGTGTCGGCTGGGAATAGTATCAGGGAACTCTGCTTCAATCCAAAGGCAACCGCATACTTTTATACTTCAATGGTAAAGCGTGAAGTTGTTGCTGAATTGCACCGTACATTAAGACCGGTGAGACAATTATCCATAGCAGTGCGACGGCCTGTGTCGCAAGAAAACGCGGTGGGAGAGAGGTTTTTGGAAACTTCAGGATAAGATGTCGGCTCGCGCAGACCGGCTTGTGATGCCTGTTGTCATGGCGCTCGTGGAGTATGGTTGTTCCACTCACACACCACCCTCGCTATACTGAATGGAATTCCGGCAACTGTTCATTGTATGGCTAAAATCTATCCCTCCGATCTCCCCGGTCCCGGTGTGCCGGATATCAATTCCGCCGAGGTCGATACGCTCAGGCAATTGCAGGCCGAACTGTCAGCGGACTACTCCGTGTTCCATAGTGTGCACTGGAGTCGGGCTTATGAGAAAAATACGGCTTATGGGGAGATAGACTTTATCGTCATGAATAACACCGGCAAGGTGTTGGTCATCGAGCAAAAGAACGGGATGCTGGAGGAGACAGCGCAAGGGCTGGTGAAAAGTTACGGCCCGACGAAGAAGGTTGTCGGGCAACAAATCCAGCGCAACATTGACAATATTCGCGACAAGTTCAATAAACAGCATCAACAACCACAACAACTCAATATTGATTACCTGATTTACTGTCCCGATTACAAGGTGATCAACGTCAACGCGGCGGGGATTGACCGGGAACGGGTTGTTGACGGGAGCAGCAAAGACGGGCTCAGTGACCGTATAAAACACCTGCTCGATGTGCAGCCTGCCCTGTCTCAGGCGCGGGTCGATGAATTACACGACTTTTTCCTCTCCAGTCTGCGCATAGTCCCGGAGGTAACCAGTTACAAGTCCAGCCAGGCGCGGGTGTATCGCCAGTTGCTCTCCGGGTTGTCCGATGTCATCGACAACCTGGAGTTTGAACCGTTCAGGCTGCGTGTCACCGGCACGGCAGGGTCGGGCAAAACACAGGTGACCATGGCGTTTTGTGACAGGATGCTGGCCCAGGAAAAAACACCTTTGCTGCTCTGTTTCAACCGGCCCCTGGCAGACAAGCTGGGCGAGGTGGCAAGCCGCGGCGTGACCGTGAACACCTATCTCGGGTTTTGCCGGGAGATGGCCAGGGTAACCGGCGTCTCCATCGATTTTAACCAGGCAGGGGAACAAGGATTCTGGAATGACGTCCAGGAAAGACTGGTCGCCGCGGACTTGTCCGGCGCGCCGAAATACGATTGCCTCATTGTCGATGAAGGCCAGGATTTTCATGCAGAGTGGTATGACATCATACAGTTATTCCTCATGGAAGACGCCACGCAACTCTGGCTGGAAGACCCGCTGCAAAACCTGTATGACAGGGATACGGTCACCTTGCCCGGTTTCGTCACCTACAACGAAACGTCGAATTTCAGAACACCCACCAGCATAGCCAGGTTTATCAAGCAATCCCTGGGACAGGAATTCCGCCAACGCAACACGCTGCCGGGACTGGGTGTGCACTTGTTTGAGTACGGCAACAAAAGCCAGTTGGAAGGAAAACTTGCCCATCGCATAAATGAACTGGTCAAGACCGGATTTAAGATGGATGATATTGCCATTATCTCCTGTCGCGGGACGGGATCGACCGCGTTAAAAGAAACCGAGCGGTTAGGCAATTATTCCATCAGGCGCTTTACCGGCAACTACGATGAGAATGAAAACCAGATTTACACGGCGGGCAATCTCCTGTTCGAGACTATCTACCGTTATAAGGGCCAACAAGCGCCGGTTATCATCCTGACAGACCTGGACGAAGCAGTGAAGATTGATGAGAGAAACCACAAAATACTGTATTGCGCCATGACCCGGGCGACAGTGTTACTGGAGTTGATGGTTGAGGAAGCCTGTCCCTGGCTGGAGGTATTCAGGAAGGCTGTATAAAGACATTCTGAAGCTGCGATCCTGCGGCAAACATTCTGGGGCAAAACGGTACCGGGAAGCGGGAGAAATGGTATTATAGGAACATCTAAGCGTGGAATATGAACAAAAAACCCTACCTCTCCAAATCCCGCCTGATCTCGGCCTCGCAATGCATGAAGAAGCTGTACTTGTCGGTGCATCATCCGAAGTTGGCCGAGACGGATTCAGGGAAGGAATCCCTGTTTGCGCTGGGCAACCGGGTGGGAGAGCTCGCCAAGCAGGTGTTCGGGTCGGGAGACGGGGTGGAGATACCGTATTCCGAAAGATTACAGGATGCGATAAGGGCAACGGCTGAACTCATTGCAAACGGATATGACAAACCCATCTATGAAGCCACATTTCAACACGATGGAGTACTGGTACGCGCGGACGTCCTGTTGCCCGTGGAGGGCGGCGGTTGGCGCGCGATTGAAGTAAAAGCGGGCGCCAGTGTCAAACCCCAATATGAGCTCGATTGTGCCATCCAGTACCGGGTGATGACCCGGTCCGGGCTGGATTTGAAGGCAATATCCCTTGCCCACGTGGATACCGGGTTTGTGTATCAGGGAGACGGTGATTACCAGGGTGTGCTGGTTGAAAAAGACCTGACGGCCACCGCATTGCAACTTCAGGGGGAGGTTGCCAGGTTGATCGGCGAGGCCAGAACGGCCGTTACGGGTGATCTGCCTGACGTGCCGGTCGGCGGCCATTGCTTCCATCCCTATGACTGTGACTTTATGGCGCAGTGCTGGCCCGCGGATGCCGAATACCCCGTCACGGGTCTGGGCGGCAGGAAAGCGGATTTGGCAGACTGGGTCAAGGCCGGTTGCCGTGACATACGGGATGTTGGCGTGGACGCGCTTGGCTTTGACAATAAGCGTTTGCGCATTCATGCCGCCACCTGCAAGGGCGAGGCAGAGATAGCGGATGAGGCGAAACAGGTTATTGATGAGTTTGCCTACCCGCGCTATTACCTGGATTTTGAAAGTGTAGGCCCGGTCCTGCCTTTGTGGGAAGGAATGCGCCCCTATCATTCCGTACCGGTGCAGTGGTCGTGTCATATCGACTACGGACCTGGCCACGCAGGGCCGGAAGAACTGCGCCACTGCGAATTTCTGGATCTGTCCGGCGCCCCGCCCATGAGAACGTTGGCAGAGAACCTGATTGAAGCGTTGGGAGCCAGCGGGCCGGTATTCATGTACACGACCTATGAAAAACAGGTTATCGAAGGTCTCATTGCCAGGTTCCCGGACCTGGCCGCGCCGCTGGGACGTATCGTTGAGCGTCTGGTTGACCTGCGCCGGATTGTGGAGAAATATTATTACCATCCGGACATGCTGGGTTCGTGGTCGCTGAAAGCGGTATCCCCCACGGTTGCCCCGGAATTGGATTATTCCTTGTTGGCGGGAATAGCCGAGGGAATGGCTGCCGCCGATGGTTACGTTGAGGCGATTAGCCCTGCCACCACGCCTGCCAGGAAAGCGGAACTTGAGGAGCAATTATTGCGTTATTGCCAGCTGGATACCGAGGCGATGGTGAAGATTGTAGAATTCTTGAGCAATGCGCAGCCGACGGGGACATTGGCACAGATGGGTATGGGTAAACCCGATCACCAGGCAGCCATGCCGGGGTAAACTGGCGGAGGAAATACATTGTCATGAAGAAAATTATCAGTCTGGCCGCCCTGTGGCTGTTGCTGGCAGGCCTGGCCGTACAAGCCGCGCAACCCGATGCCATGACGCAGGCGCTCATTGAGCAACTGCGCCTGGTTGAAGCGGAACGACCGGTGCGCGCAATGCCGGGATGGAAACGGCCGGAACGGATTGTCGTAATGGTCCCTCCATGGCGTGCAAACATCCGGGAGGAACTGCTGGAGTCGCTCAGGAAAGTCAGCGCCGGCGTCGAGATTGTTACGGTATCCGGGCAGGAATTCAACGGCGCGGAAGGTGCGCTCCTGGCTGAGGCGCAGGTGATCCTTGGCAGGTGCAGTCCGCAACTGATCAGGATTGCCAAAAAGTTACATTGGCTACAGCATTTCGGCACCGGTGTGGATCCCTGTCTCCTCTCTCCGGCAGCGCAGGAGGCCGATTTTATCCTGACCAATGCGCAACACACTGCCGGTCCGCCCATCGCGGAACACGTCATGGCCATGTTGATGATGTTGACCCGCAACCTGCACTATTTTCACCATATGCAACAGCAACAAACCTGGCAGAGACCGCCGGATACGCCTGCTCCCATGATCGAGATCGGCGGCAAGACCATGCTGGTAGTGGGCCTGGGCGGCATCGGCACCGAAGTTGCGCGGCGCGCGGCGGCGCTGGATATGAAGGTCATCGCGACACGCCGCTCCAGCCGGGAAGGGCCGGATTTTGTTGACTACGTCGGCCTGTCGGATGAACTGCTGGCACTGGCCGCACAGGCGGACGTGATCGTCAATGCGCTGCCGCTGACTAGGGAGACAACGGGGATTTTTGGTAAGGAGTTCTTTGCCACAATCAAGCCCGGCGCTTATTTCATCAGTATCGGGCGCGGTAAGAGCACCGACACCGCCGAGTTGATTGCCGCACTCAAGGACGGCCGTCTGGCTGGCGCCGGCCTGGACGTCACCGATCCGGAACCCCTGACCGGGGGCCATGAATTGTGGACTTTGCCCAATGTCATTATCACGCCCCACATCGCGTACATGACCGACCGCGGCTTTGAGCGCAACCGCCTCGTCATCACGGAAAACCTGCGCCGTTACATCAACGGCGAGCGCATGTTGAATGTCGTGGATATTCAGCGGGGCTACTGAGAAAACCGATGGCCGGAGGATGGTCCCGTGACGGGGCGGTACAGGAACAGATCGACGCCAGTGTGGACGATGCGGTAAAACTGGCGCGCAGTCGTCTGTCCGAGGGTGAGAGTCGGACTCATTGTGAGGAGTGCGGAGCAGCGATTCCCGCGGCGCGCCGCCAGGCCATCCCGGGAGTGCGCCTCTGCGTCGCCTGTCAGTCAGAGCGTGACGAGGAAGAGACGGTATTCAGCGGTTACAACCGGCGCGGCAGCAAGGACAGCCAGTTGCGCTAGCCCGCGCCCTGTTCAACTTCCGCGGAGTGGTACTTCTTCACGTACTCCTGAATGGAGGCAACGCCCCGTTCCTTGGCTTCAAACAGGCTCTCCAGGTGTTCCCGGGAATTGACGATGCCCATGGTCACGACCTTGCCCTGTTCATCGATAAGCACTGAGTAGGGCAGTTTGCCCACACCGTAGCTGCGCCCGAGGATTTCCGACAGTACATAATCGAAGCGGGAAAGCTTCTGCTGCTCAATAAACTTCCGGTGCTGTTCCGCCGCACCGTCGCTGGCCAGCACGATATCCAGCCATTTGTGCTCTTCCTTGTGTGCCGAAAACAGCACCGGCAGCAGGGTCTTGCATACCGGGCAATCGGGCGCCAGGAAAAACAGCAGCAGACTGCGCGCATTCTCCCGCACGCCGCCGACCCGGATTTTCTTGTTCTCGATGGTGACCAGCTCCATTTCCGGTGCGGCGTCGCCGGGGCGCAACGTCTGGTTGACCATCAACGCGCCCGCCGGGGCTACCCGTTCATACAACACCCCTATCTGCCTGACCAGGGCAAACACCATTACCCCCAGGACCACCACGGTGACCCAGAGCAGCAGGTTGGAGACGATTAAGGCTTCAAGCATGATATTCCTCTTGCACCAGCGATTGTAACAGGTCTTTGTTCGCCAGCAATTGGTTGGTGATATTGTAAAACAGGCAACCCATCACGCTCGCCAGGATGACAGTCAGCCAGTCGAACCAGAGCAGCAGGCGCGGCTCGACCCGGCTGCCGGCGATAAGGACAAGTACCAACAACAGGCCGTTACGCGCCAGCATCCATTCGCTCAGCGTCTGTTTTTGCGCCGGCCCGCCGCAACCGCAATCGATATTGCGCCGGCCGCGCAGCAGGTTAATGCCGATGGCGGCGAGGTACACGCACAGCAACCCGCCCGCTGCCGGCGCCGCAACCGGCCGGGTGGCCGGTATCAGCAACGCGGCCCCGATCATGATCTCCGCCACGGGGATCAGGTAAACACCCTGCCGCACCAGGGCCTCCGGCAACACCTTGTAGTTCGCCAGCGTAGTGGCAAACTCCACCGGCGCCCGGCACTTATGCCATCCTGCCAGCAGGAACACGTAGCCGAGTATCAACGCGGCGCTGAGATTCATGGCAGGGTCAAAGGTGAGGTTGAACATGGATGGACTGGATGTGTGGGGTACTTATGTTGTGATGCCGTGGTATCTGCTTGGTCTGTCAAGCAATCATTCGATACGCAGGCGTGTATCGCCAACCTGTATATCTCTCCATTCGGGTTCGATAACCCGGATATCGTTGTTCATGAGCGCGGCTCTGAAATTGTGTATGTCCCCCCTGTTATCTACACGGATATAGCCGATGTCATCCCATTCCCCGGCAATTTCCTGGTGGACAGTGCCCCATATATATTCTTCCCCGTAGCGCCTTTCCTCAACTTTCACCACTACAAAATTAACCACATTTTCCTTCAGTGGCAATTGCATAATATAACAGGCGTGCCTCATACAGCTTCGCAACTCGCCATGAAGCAGCGCATACATTGTTTCAGGTACCTGTAATTCTTCTGGTAATGGCGTGATGTAATTCCGTATGGAAAGGTTTTGCAGCCGTATTTCAGGGGCGCCCTGCTTGATCGCTTCAGCCAAATCGTCCGGGTGGGCAAGAGAGTTAAAGCGCGCATCGTTTACCAGTTTCTCCAGTGCTGCAGTTCCGGGCTTGCCGAGGTCATGCATGAGATAGTCCAAATCAAAGTCGTCGAATGAGGTTGTGCCGTTGAGCAAGCGCTCCACCTGATCGTCCGCGACCCTCTTCTGGACATTTAATAACGGGGTATTGGCGAGGATGAGCACCACAATTATCACTCCTGACATGCTCGTATTGATCCTGCCCAGATGGTGTGTCCAGCGCCCCCGCTTCAGCACGATGCCCAGCGCATAACAAAGTGAATAACCGCTCAAAATCAGGCATACGATAACACCCCAGACCCGGTCCGACGTCAAGCCGTACTGGTCAATGCGCAGCCACAGTGAATACCCGGCCAGCAGCAGATAAACCGGCAACACTACCAGGGCGCTCCGGATGAGCCATCGCCACAACCCAGTCCAGTGTTGATCGTTCCCATATTGAACGGAGGCGTTGGTAAAGAACAGCAGAAACGCGACCAACCAGAGTAGTATCCATGCTGAAATTCCAGTGTTCCAGAGCGGTTGCAGGCCGGTAAAGGGCAATACAAGCAGAAAGCAGACGCTGATAAGCGCAAGCATGGGCAGCAACCCGCCGATGACGGTATGCAATATCCGGTACAATATTGTCACGATGGTAAGTTTCTTCCTCACCACCGTGGCGCCATAGGCAATCACTGCGCCGGAAACAGGGAAAATAAACCAGGGTTCCTGCCGGGCCTCCCAGAACACCTCAATATTAACTATCTTGAACAGCCAGGCGCCCAGGAACAGCACACTCCAGAACATGCCCAGGTAGAACGCGGCCAGTGTCACCACAAAGAAGTTGTGCCAGGAATATTTGAACAACAACGGGTAAGCAGGTAACCCACTACGCTGTTCAAGCAGGGCGCGGAAAACAAAAGAGAACAGGCACCAGCAAAATAGTTGAGTAACGATATAGGGGTGAACACCTCCCCCGCATCTGCCGGGGGCGCCATCACTGCATTGCCCTCCGCTATGGAGAGCAACCAGCGCCAGGACCAGGCCATACCCTCCCAGCAATAGCCATAAGCGGGAATCCCGGATGTCCTGGGTGACGCATATCAACATCCAGAACCAGGCGATTGTCAGTGAATAAAAGACAAATTGGAGAGAATAGAAGGTCGTTTCCGGGAGATACTCTATCAGCAGGTAAAGTATAACGCCCTGGGTAAAACCGGCAGCCACCAGCACGCGTCTGGTCAAAGGATCGATATGATCCTGCCAGTTTCCCGTCTCAGTGCTTTGCATTTATCCAGAAACAGCGAGGGTCGTAATCAGGACTGCTCCCACGGCAACCCATGAAAGCGCCAGCCGCTCAGGTTGCCGCGCTGGCGGTTTGCATCCAGGTCGCCTTCAAAGCCTTCAGCGATATTTATGGTGTCGTTATAGCCTTGCGCCTCCAGCAGTTGCGCCGCCAGCATGGAACGCTTGCCGCTACGGCACAGGGTCAGGACGGTGGCCTCCTTGCCGGCCTCTCCCAGTTGCGCGTCAACCTTGTCGGCAAAGGCCGGGTCAGTCTGCCAAGCCGGCGGCTCCTGTATCGGTACATTCACAGCGCCAACAGGGTGGCCGATATAATCGAATTCGATCCTGGAGCGTACATCCAGCAATACCGCATTCGGGTTATCCCGGAGTATTTTCCAGGCCTTATCGGGGGTGACTTCTGCGACCATATTATTGCTCTCCTGATAGTGAGGTTTGTATATCCGCAATGATTGACTGCGCCGTTTGCATGGGGTTGGGTGACTTGGTGATCGGGCGGCCTACTACCAGGTAGTCGGCGCCGTAGGTGATTGCCTGGCTGGGGGTGAGGGTGCGTTTGTGGTCGTCATGCCCGCTGTCGGCCGGCCTGATGCCGGGGGTAACGATCAGGAACTCCCGGTTGCGCAACTCCCGGCGCAGGGCGCGTACGGAGCTGCCGGATGCGATCAGGCCTTCACAGCCGGCGTCCAGGGCTTGTTGTGCCCGGTGTAGCACCACACTGTCCGTGTCCGGTTTGGCGTTGCTGGCGGACAGTTCCCGCAGGTCGGACTCGTCCATGCTGGATAATACTGTCAGCATCAGCAGGTAGGGTTTCTCGTTGGCGCCGCGCCCCAGTTTTGCTGCCTTCACCGTGGCGCTGTTGCCGTGGATGGTGAGCAGTTCCAGCCTGCCGGCGAACTCGTTTGGCATGTTTGCCAGGGCGGCCTGTACGGTGCGGTCTATGTCGTTGATTTTCAGGTCCAGGAAGACTTTTCTGCCGGCTTCCAGCAAGGCGCTGATGAATGGCCAGCCCGCGCCCAGGAACAGTTGCCAGCCTACCTTGTAGAAGTTGACAACGCCTTCCAGTTGTTCGATCAGTCGGTTGGCCTCCGGGGCGCGGTTGAAGTCCAGCGCGACGATGAGGCGGTCTGCGGCGGGGATGCCGGGTTGTTGGGGTTGGGTGGACATGGGTGGCTCTCTCAGGGGGAGATTCTATCACGTTGTGATATGCCTCGTTCGTCCCCGGCTTACAACACTTTTTTATCCCACGACTCCGTCCTGCTCCAGTTGCCGGAGTACCTGCCCGGGTTTCAGGTCTGCCAGTCGGGTGGGTCTGAATACAGGTTCGTCCCGGTTCGGCGACAGGACGCACTCGCGCTGGCCAACTGCGTGGTTGCGGCGCCAGTCGGTGGGGCCGAACAGGCCGTAGACCGGGATGGAGGCGCAGGCCAGCACGTGCATGGGGCCGGAATCGTTGGTGACCGCACCGCGGGCATGCGCCGAGAGGGCTGCCAGTTGCAGGAGCGAAAAGGCGCCGCTGGCGTCCACGCCGGTGGCGCGGGCCAGATCAGCGTTTGTATCCCGGTCCTGCGCGGCGCCTGTCCAGAGGGTGAGAAGCCCGCGTTGTGCCAGCGCCAGCGCCAGCTCGCGAAAATAGGGCCAGCGTTTTTCCGGGCGGCCGGCGCTGGCTCCCGCGTGCATAATCACAAGTTTACGCGCGGTCAGTTCCCGTTCCTGTAACCATTGCTTGACCTTTGCCTGGTCTGTTGCGGAGGGGTGCAGGCGGGGCGCGGCGTCGTCTGTGGCGATACCGGCCGCCTCAAGCAGTTCCAGCATCCTGGCATGGATGTGGCGCTGGCCGGTGTAGCGACTGGCCGGGTGCAGGTTATAGGGGAACCGCGGGTGGTTGCCCACCCGTTCCGCAATACCGGACAGCGCACACATCACGCCGGTGCGGTCGTTTGACTGCAGGTCATAGACCCGCTGGAACCTTTGCTTACGTAGCCACAGCACAGTTGCCAGGGTGGAACGCAGGCTGCTGCGGTCAAACGTTTTCAGCTCCAGGCCGCGTTGGGAAGTAAATAATTCACCGTAGGCGGGACTGGTGAGGAGCACGCAACGGCGCGGCGCGTGATGTTGCAGGATACGCGCAACCAGACCGGTCGCCATGACCACGTCTCCCAGCGCCCCGAGTTTGATGATCAGTATGTCCCGGCGCATCAGTGTAAACAGCAGTTTCCGCCGACCAGGGCTTTAGTCGCGTAAATATGGTCACTAAAGCCTTTAATGAACATGGTTAGGCAAAATATCTGTGTTCAGCCTGTGATTTTTACCGCGACCGAACCACCCCTGGCGCAAAAGGCCAGGTATTCGTAACGCCTGTTCTGATCACGGACATATTCCTGGAATGCCTTGTACTCGTGATCCTGCCAGTTCGGGTAATTGAAATATTCATCGAAGACGATCACCGTTCCGGATTCAATGCGCGTGCCCAATAGCTCGAATACCGTGCGGGTGGAGCTATACAGGTCGCAGTCCACGTGCATGAAACGCATGGGTTGGTCGTGTTTTTCGAGGAAGATGGGCAGGGTTTCGGCAAACAGGCCTGCATGGATGTTGACGTTGCCCGGCAACCGCCGCGGACGCCCGGCAAACGCGCCGCGTTTCTCGGTGGCGCCGGCCCAGTCTTCGGGCAGGCCGAGAAAGGAATCGAAACCGTGCACAATGCCGCCGGTCAACCTGGCCAGCAACCTGATGCTGTCGCCCTGCGCCACGCCAAATTCGGCAACCAGGCCGTCGCGCCCGGCATGGTCCAGGGCGTAGTCAAACAACGCCTGCCTGTTGCGGCAGATCACACTGCGCCGCATATTCCGGTTGATGTACTCCAGCGTCTCGCGCCGCGCTTGCAGTTGCAGTTCCAGCAACAGGTCGCGGGCATAGA
Organism: Gammaproteobacteria bacterium; assembly: GCA_965116585.1. Classification (GTDB taxonomy): domain Bacteria; phylum Pseudomonadota; class Gammaproteobacteria; order Eutrophobiales; family Eutrophobiaceae; genus JAAXHV01. Next base: position 2,124,422 of record OZ220714.1, read on the forward strand.
ATTTATGTACAAAGCGTTGGTAGAGCCGTTCCCGTAGGTTTTTGAACGGATTTCTCATCGGCTGAGTGCCTCCTCGTACAAGGCCAGGGTCTGGTCCAGCATCTGTTGCAGGGTGAAGGTTCGATTGGGGGCGATGTGCGGTCGGGTTTCGAGGAACGCCTGAATTTTTCCGACTACCGCGCTGACACTGCCCGGTTCAACCAGCCCGTCCGGTTGCAGTTCCTCCAGCACCTCTTGGGCGCCCCCGTGGGCACAGGCGACTACCGGCCGCCCCAGTGACAAGGCTTCCAGGGCAGTCCTGCCAAAGGCTTCGGGGATGTTTGCCAGCGACAGCACAACGTCGGAAACGGAAAGCACCTCCCGCAGGTCGTTCCGCTGCCCCAGGAAGCTGATGTCGCGTTCCAGTCCGCGCTCGCCCGTTATGCGCAGTAACTCCCGCAGGAACCCCTGACGCCGCGCCGCCGCGCCACCTGCAATCAAGCCGTGGACGTTTGTGCCGGCCTGTTTCAGGCGTGCAATAATCTCGACAAAATCCGCATGTCCCTTCCAGCGGGTAATCCTGCCGGGCAAGGTGATCAGCGCCTTGCCCGGCAGTTGCGGATGCTCGCGTTGCCAACGCGCCAGCCATTCCGGCGCCGGCCGGTAGCCGCGCGGGAAGCGTTCAGGGTCCACACCCCGATGGATGAGGGCGATCTTGCCGGGGTCCGTCTCCGGGTAATGCGCCAGGATGTAATCATAAATGTACCTGGAGATGGCTATTACTTTCTGTCCGCGGGTCATGATTGCGCTGTAGCGGCCGGCGCGGTAAGGTCCGTGCACGCTGGTGATGAAGACCGGCCGGCTGCCGGCAGGCATGTTGTTCCAGGCCAGGTAGGAGACCCAGGCCGGCAGGCGTGAACTCGCATGGAGGATATCCACTTTTTCTTCTTGCAGGACACGCCGCAAGCGGCGCGCCAGCAGCAGGGTGAGTGGGGATTTTCTCCCGATGGGCCAGTTGTGGTGTTGCACGCCGGCGGCTTCGAGTTCAGCCGTGAGCGCGCCGCCGGCAGACATGACCAGCGCCCGTTGGCCGCGGCGCGCCAGTTCTGTGGCTACGTCCACGACGCCGCGTTCCACGCCGCCGGTCTCCAGCGCCGGCAGGGTTTGCAACACCGTCAGGGGCATGACGACCCCGCGCTGATGCCCTGCAACAAACCCCTCTCCAACAACAGTCCGGCACAACGGTTGGCTTCATCCAGCGTGCGGGGCGGCGCCGGCAGTTCCGCATCGGCATCCCGATCATCATGCACACACACGAAGCCTTCCTTGAGTAACTGGTCGATGCCCCGGTGCAGGCGGCTGGTGGATTTTCTCGGCAGCGGCAGCAGTCCTACGCGGCAACCGGCAGTCAGCGCCTCGTAGATCATGGAAACACTGTCCTCGGTCACCCAGACGTCGCGCGCGCGCGCCAGAGTACCAGCGAGCCAGCCTGGTGGAGAGTTGTTCCAGGGCGCTACTTCGACGTTGGCAGTTTCGAGTCCGATCAATGCCCGGGTCAATTGTAGCGGCGTGCGCGGGGAATTGGACAAAGACCAGCGGCGCGGTGCGGTGCGCGCCAGCAACAGCCTGATGCGCGCCAGCAGCGTCTCCGTATCCATCCGGTAATGTCGGGACGGCCCGCCAACCAGGATCAGGCCATGTGCCGGGTCGTGGTCTTGTCCTGCCTGCATGGGGTTGACGGCGCCCGTGGTGGTGATGACGTTATCTCGTGTTGGTGGGTGGTCATGGGCCGGCGCCAGGCAAAAGTCAAACCAGCTTATGGGCAGGCTGGGGCGCATCAGCACGACGGTCCGGGCCTGGTAACTGCGGGCGATGGCCAGTAACGGCACGTGGGTCGCATGACCGGCGCCGACCGCTACCTGCGGCGCCGGCAGATCACCGGCCCAGCCGATGGTTCCACTGACACAGGAAGCCAGGACCTGACTCAACGGCGGCGCGCGCACCTGGTGCACGCTCAGCTTTACCCGTCGGCGCAGGGCTTCGATCAGCCCGGTGGACTGGCTCAGGTGGCCGCGTTTTCCATCATGGATCTGCCAGAGGATGACAGGGCTGTTTTCAGCTTGCCGGGCCAAGTCAGTCTGGGGCTTCCAGCGTGAAATCGGTTCCGCAGTAGGGGCATTTCGCGGTGCCCGTTTCCTCTATCGGCAGGTACACCCGCGGGTGCGAATTCCACAGGCTCATGCCCGGCAACGGGCAATGCAGGGGCAGGTCTTGCGGGCTGATTTCATAATGCTGCCGGTCGTTTGGTTGGGTGCTCATACCGCTTGAGCCACTTCCAGCGGTTCCTCCACATAGGTGAGCCACTCCGGATGCCTGACTTTGCGGCCATGAACTTGATCGAAAAACATGCTTTGCAGCTTTTTGGTGATACGGCCGCGCCGGCCGCTACCGATGGTCCTGTTGTCCAGTTCCACCACGGGCGTCACCTCTGCCGCAGAGCCGGTGAAAAAAGCCTCATCAGCGATATAGACCTCGTCCCGGGTCAAGCGTTTTTCCTTCACTTCCAGTCCCAGGTCGCGGGCAAAGACCAGGATGGTGTCCCGGGTCACTCCTTCCAGGGCGGAGGTCAGGTCCGGGGTGTAGAGGGTGCCGTCGCGCACGATGAAGATATTCTCGCCGCTGCCCTCTGCCACGTAGCCTTCGTTGTCCAGCAACAGCGCCTCGTCATAGCCGCACTCAACGGCTTCCTGCAAAGCCAGGATGGAGTTGATGTAATGGCCCACGGCCTTGGCCTTGCACATGGAAATGTTCACGTGGTGCCGGGTGAAAGAGGAGGTCCTGATGCGGATGCCTTTTTCCAGTCCTTCCTCACCCAGGTAAGCGCCCCATTCCCAGGCCGCGACCGCGACCTGCACTTTCAGGCTGTCCGCGCGCAAGCCCATTGCCTCAGACCCGTAAAAGCAGATTGGCCGGACGTAAGCGGCAGACAGTTCGTTCTCCCGCACTACCGTTATGCAGGCTTCGTTTATTTCATCAAAAGTGTAGGGTATGCGCATGCCCAGGATGTGCGCGGAGCTGAACATGCGGCGGGTGTGATCGTGCAGCCTGAAGATGGCAGAGCCGCGCGGCGTTGCGTAGGCGCGTAGACCCTCGAATACCCCGACGCCGTAATGCAAGGTGTGGGTCAGGACGTGTACGTTCGCCGCGCGCCAGGGGACCAGTTCCCCGTTAAACCAGATGACGCCGTCGCGATCAGCCATGGACATGTGGTAACTCTCCTCATCTTCTTCAAAAAACCGGCGCTAATTTTAACATGGATGGGGCTTTAAGCAACACGGGCCAGATGTGCGCGCACTTTATCGAGCACGCTTCGGACCGGGATCGTCTCAATAATTCCCTGCGGCGCGGTGTGCCAGGCTGCGTGCGGCCCCCAGGGGTGGTAGCGTTCCGGGTTGCCCGGGCCGAACAGGGTGAAAGAGGGGGTTGTGAGTGCGGCAGCGACATGGCCGAGGCCGGAATCGTTGCCGAGAAACAGGGTCATCCGTGCTATCAGCGCGGCGGCCTGCAACAGCGTGGTGTGCCCGCACAGGTTGACACAGGGCAACCGCACCTGTTGCGCCACCTGTTGCCCGTGCCGGTTGTCCGCGTCGCTGCCCAGTAGCACCAGCGCGTCAAACCTGCCGCTGAGTTCGTCAGCCACGCGTGCGTAGTTTTCCGCCGGCCAGATCTTTTTCTCCGAGTTGGCCCCGGGGCCGATGCACAACCACTTCTGCCCGGGTAACTGACGGCATACCTCATCCGCATAATCCCGCTCAGCCTGGCTGAGCCATAAGGCAGCAGGGGGTATCTCCCGCGCGCCGGCAATTTCGGAAACGGTGGAAAAGTGTTTTTCGACTGCATGGGCGTACTCGTCCTGGTTGGTTTTGACAAGCCGTTTTTCAGCCCTGGTCAGGTAAGCAAGGAACTCTGTGCGTAAATCGACAACGAGATCATAGTGTTTCCCGCGCAGCGCTGCTACCAGGGTCGGTACGCCGCGTAAAAAGCGTTTTTTATGTTTGTGATACATCTCACCCCGGTAAGGGCAATGCCGGAACAGCATGGAGGAACGCACGTCGCCGACAATGTCGATGGTTGCCGTGGCGTCATACTCGTGCAAAAACTGCAATACCGGCGTGGTCAGCAAGGCATCGCCAACATTGCTGAGCGTGATGAACAGAAACTTGCTTCCCCTTTCATTCATAGTATAAGGTAGTATTTGAGAGTTGGTTCATTATAGACAGACTGAATACTTTTTTAATGACAGGGGGAGGCTATGGCCCACTTGATTGAAGATATTACCCAGGATGCGCCCGCATCGGCGGACACGACCTACTCAATAGCTGTCGGCGACAGTTTCACGGGTGAGTTCACGGACAAATTCGATGAAGACTGGATCCGGGTGGAACTGGTAGAGGGGAGAAACTATGACATCAACCTGCGCGGCATCGGGCCGGAGGCCATAGTTGACCCCCTGCTGAAGATTTTCAATTCTGATGGTGAGGAGGTCGCCGAGAATGACGACATCGAATCAGAAAGCTGGAATCTGTTCTCGATGTTGGAGTTCTCCCCGGACAGCACCGGCGTGTATTACATCAGCGCCGGCGTTTACCCGAACATGCATTTTAACGACTCGGGAACATACGAGGTCACCGTATTCGACGAAGAGGACAATAATCCTGAAACCTCCCTGGCAGTCTCCGTGGGCGAGCGCTTCCAGGGCACGCTGGACAGCAAGTTTGATCAGGACTGGATCAAGGTAGAGCTGAGCGAAGGGAAAACCTATGACATCAGGCTGCAAGGTATCGGGCCTGATGCGGACACGGATACAGTGCTCAGGATTTACAACCAGGCAGGGGAGCAGGTGGGCTTTCATGACGACGTGGACTATGCCGCGGGAATGGTTAATTCAAGGCTGATGTTCTCACCCGAGGTCACGGCCACGTACTACCTCAGCGTCGGCGCCTTCACGGGTAACCCGACCCAGGACAATTCCGGCCGCTACCAGTTGGCGGTGTATGACGTTGACGCGGGCTCCCTCAGCCTCGTCGGCACTGGCGGGAGCGACTATCGTTTGCATACCAGGCTCATCGGTGGCGCCGGTGACGACGAACTCGACGGCGGGGGAGGATGGGACTGGCTCGAAGGTGGCCCCGGGGCGGACACCCTCATTGGCAGCGGCTACTGGGATATGGCTTCCTACCAGCATTCCGACGCCGGCGTGGAAGTACGTTTGGATGATGGCACGGCCCGTGGTGGTGATGCGGAAGGAGATATATTTGCCAACATGAAAAACTTTCGGTATGTGCCGTTTGGCGCCGGGCAATCGGATGGCGAAGTTTCCGACTTTGAGAAGAGTGCCATCACTCGCTTCCTGGAGGGGGATGATAATGAGGAAGCAGGACAGGAGATCGAAATTTTTGATATCTCAGACGTGTTTGGCTCTGCCCATAACGACGTGCTGGTCGGTAACCAGGATGCAAACTGGCTGTTTGGTTATTACGGTGATGATACGCTGGATGGCAAGGAAGGCAATGACGTGTTGTACGGCGATGGCGGAGCGGACGTGCTTATTGGTGGCGACGACAATGATACAGCCAGCTACCGCGCATCGGGTGAAGGGGTGGAAGTGAGCCTCCATGAAGGTGTCGGCCGAGGCGGCTACGCAGAGGGCGATACCTTTCCCGGCAAGCAGACGATCGGATACAAAAATCCTGCCGGAGATACCGTAGAAATTGAGATTGCCGATGTGGAGAACCTGTACGGCTCTTATTTTGATGACATACTGGTCGGCTCTGAGGGCTCCAACCGATTGCTCGGCTTGGACGGTGATGACGAGTTGGACGGCAGAGGCGGCCATGATCATCTGAACGGCCACGCCGGCGCTGACGTGCTATGGGGTGGTGACGGTAATGATATTGTCTCCTACGTCGATTCAGAAGAGGCGGTGGAAGTGCGCTTGCATAACGGGGTCGCGCGGGGTGGCGATGCTGAGGGTGATACCTTCCCCGGCAGGAAGATGGTTGAGTACGTGAATCCCGCGGGCGCTACTGTACAAGTTGAAGTGTCAGATATCGAAGATCTGGTCGGTTCTTTTTACGATGACATATTGGCCGGCGACCAGGGTCCTAACCGGCTGGCCGGCCACTACGGTAATGACGAGTTGTACGGCAGGGAAGGTGACGACACGCTGGGTGGCGGCCCTGGCGCGGACCTGTTGTTCGGCGGCGCCGGCAACGACACGGCCTCCTACATGTTTACTGCCGTGTTTTTCTCTGAAGGTGTGGTTGTGCGGTTGCATGACGGTACGGCCAGGGGTGCAGAGGCTGAAGGTGATGTGTTTGCGGGCACAGAGGTAGTCGAATATGTCGACTCCGACGGCAACATCCAGACCATGGAGGTGCCTGACATTGAGAATCTCCATGGTTCCACCTTCGCTGATGTATTGGCGGGTGACCTGAGAGACAACAGGATTGACGGTGATGCCGGCAATGACGTGCTGTACGGCGGTCCCGGCGGCGGTGATGACCTGCTGTTGGGCGGTCCCGGGGATGACAGGCTGTACGGCGGCATTGGCAATGATACCCTTCAAGGCGGCGCCGGTGATGACCGGCTCTGGGGTGGTCCCGATGACGATATGCTGGACGGGGGTGAAGGCGCTGATGGCTTCATTATCACTGCTGGAGGCGGGAATGACACCGTCCTGGATTTCGGTAACGGAGCAGACAGGATTGACCTTGCCGCGTTTACGCAGATTCAGTCACTGGAAGATCTGGCTATGGAGCAGGGAGAGAGCGGTGCGGTGATTGATTTGTCCGCCCACGGCGGCGGCACGGTGACCTTGCAGGACGTCGATATGGCCGACTTGATGGACGCCCACTTTGTATTCTATGCATAACACGGTAAGTCCTTTCAACAAGGTCTAACTGTCAGGATAATACTTGGCAGGAACACGTTGCGGTGATGCGGACTGAGTAGTCTGCCGGCTATTTGCCGATACAAAAACGGGAGAAGATCTCGCCGAGCAGGTCATCCGGGGTGTGCTCGCCGGTCAGCTCCCCCAGGGTCTGCTGCACGCGGGTGAGATCATCGGCGCACAGTTCAGTGGCGCGGTGTTGCTGGAATCGTGCTGCGGCTTCCCTGAGTTGCGCTGCGGCTTTGTGTAATACGTCGATATGACGGGTGTGGGCGATGAAACTGTTCTCCGAATAGTCCACGCCGGTGACCAGGTCTTTAATCTCGTTCTTCAGTGCATCCACTCCTGCCCCGGTTTTTGCGGAAAGGTAAATCTCCCGCCGGTCTGCCGGCGCCGCGGGCTTGCCGGCTGCGTGTCCCGACAAGTCGATCTTGTTGAAGACGTACAACAGGTTTTTTCCAGGTCCCAGCTCTGCCGCGAGCGCGCGTAAATCCGGAAGGTCATCGCGGCAGGTATCGGCAATCAGGATCACGATATCCGCATCAGCCGCCGCCGCCCTGGTGCGCCTGACCCCTTCCTGTTCAATCTGGTTGCCGGCCTCTCTTATCCCGGCCGTGTCGATGACGCTGAGCGGGATGCCGTCGATCAAAATACGCTGCTCAATGGTATCCCGGGTGGTGCCGGGCCGGGGGGAGACAATGGCGCGCTCAGCCTCGGCAAGCCGGTTCAGTAGGCTGGATTTGCCCGCGTTGGGTTTGCCCAGCAACGCTATTTTCAAACCTTCCGCCAGCAACCTGCCGTGTTCCGCCCGCGCGCAAATCTCGTCCAGGCAGCGTCGGCAATCGGCCAGTCGCTCATTCAATTCTGCCTGCGTCAGGCCATCGACCTCTTCCTCGGGAAAGTCCAGCGTGGCTTCCACAAACATGCGCAATTCGATTACTTTCTGCGCCAGTTCATCCAGGCGGGAAGAAAATGCGCCCTCCATGGCGCGTACCGCGCTCAGCGCCGCCTGTTCGGAGGCGCTGCTGATCAGGTCTGCCACGGCTTCGGCTTGCAGCAGGTCGATCTTGTTATTGAGGAAGGCGCGTTCGCTGAACTCGCCGGGGCGCGCATAGCGGGCGCCCAGCGACAATACGCGTTGCAGCAACAGGTTCATGAGCACCGGCCCGCCGTGGCCGTGCAACTCGGCTACGTCCTCGCCGGTGTGGGAATCGGGACCCCGGAAAAACAGCGCTAGCCCGCGATCCAGTACCTGTCCGTGCTGGTCGTAGAATGCGGTGTAACGGGCCTCGCGGTGTGCGGGCGTTTGCCCACATAGCCCACTGATGATATGCCCGCTGTCCGGTCCGGACAGTTTTACGATACCCACCGCCCCCTGTCCCGGCGCGGTTGCAATGGCCGCGATGGTGTCGGAAGCTTGCCCTGGATTGCGCGTCGTCACTTGGCTGTGGACAGGCCCTCTTTCTCCAGGTTGTGCATGATGAGCCACTGCTGGGCAATGGACAGGACGTTGTTCGTGACCCAGTACAGCACCAGCCCGGAGGGAAAGAAGGCAAAGAATATCGTGAATACGAACGGCAGGGCCTTCATCACTTTCTCCTGCATGGGGTCCATCGGCGCGGGGTTGAGTTTCTGCTGGATCAACATGGTGGCGCCCATGACGATGGGCAGGACGTAGAACGGGTCCTTGCTGGATAGATCGTTCAGCCAGAAGATAAAATCAGCCTGGCGCAATTCCACGCTTTCCAGCAGTACCCAGTACAGGGCGAGGAATACCGGGATCTGCACCAGGATCGGGAAGCAGCCGCCGAACGGGTTGATTTTCTCCTCCTTGTAAATCTGCATCATGGCCTGGTTGAGGCGGGCGCGATCATCTTTGTAGCGCTCGCGCAAGGACATCAGGCGCGGTTGCACCCGGCGCATGTTGGCCATGGAGCGGTAGCCGGCGGCGGACAGGTGATAAAACAGCAGCTTGAGCAGGATCGTTACCAGGATGATGGACCAGCCCCAGTTGCCGGTCAGTCCGTGCAGGCGTTCCAGGCACCAGAACAGCGGTTTGGCAAGAAACCAGAGCATGCCGTAATCGACCGTCAGTTCCAGCTTGTCCGCCAGCGTTTCCAGCACGGATTGCACTTTGGGGCCGATGTAGATTTGGCCGGTCAACTCCCCCTGTTGTCCGGGATCGAGGCGCAAGGCCGGGGAAACGCTGCCGATGGAGTAATAGCGGGAAGAAAATGTACGGGTGTAATAGCGGTAGGCGTCTTCGATGTTTGACGGCAGGATCGCGGTCAGGAAATAATGCTGGATCATGGCGGCCCAGCCGTTGCTGATTTGCGCGTCCGCGTCCTGGTCTTCCATATCGCCGAAACTGATCTTCTCGTAACGGTTATCGGGACTGGAGAGCACCGCGCCGGTATAGGTATAGAGCAACCGCCGGCCTTCCCTGGACGGGTCGTCCCGTTTTATCTGGGTGTACTGGCGGCCTTCCCAGACCTCGCCGGAGCCGTTTTCCACGAGATAGTTGATGTAAATCCGGTACGACCCGCGCGCGAAGACAAATACCTTGGTAACTGTTACGCCCTCTTCGGAAGACCAACTGAGCGGCACTTCCAGCGTCTGCTGGTCCGTGCCCAAGGTGTAACGCTGTTGCGCCGCTGAGAACGTTGCCTTGTGGGTCGGCGCCGACTCGCCGACGATGCCGCCTTGAATGACGTGGTACAGGGAGTCAGTGTGGTCCAGTAATACGAAGGGCTGGTCTTTTGCATCCAGGGATACCGGGTAATCGGGCAACTCGGCAAATACGATGGTTCCACCCTGGTCGATGTTCAGGCGCAGCACGTCCGTCTCCACCGTCACCACGGCGCCAATGGCATCTGCCGCACTGTCTGTGCCGGGTAAATCCGGTTCCGTCATCTCATCCGGTTTTAGCTGTGGAATGCCCGGGTCCTGCAAGGGCGCGGCTGCTTCCCGGTTGCCGGAACCGGCCGCCGTGGAACCATAGTCCTGCTGCCATTCCTGCCACAACATCATGGATACCAGCGATAACGCGAGTATCAGGACAAGGCGCTGGATATCCATCATGTGGACTGTTTACCTGGGGGAAGCTACGGGCTAGGGAACGGGATCAACGCCGCCGGGATGCAGCGGATGGCAGCGGCACACACGCCTGACGCTGAGCCAGACGCCGCGCAACACGCCATATTTTTCCACGGCCTCGCAGGCGTAACTGGAACAGGAGGGGTGGAAGCGGCAGTTCATGCCCAGCAATGGGCTGATAAATCGCTGGTAGGCGCGAATGATGCGGGGTATTACTGCGCGCATCGCAGAATCCTTTGCCAATGCATTCTGAGAGACTGGTTCATTATCCTGCTTTCACCCGATTTTGTCTGCTTTTGCGCCAGCACTACTATGTCAAGCCCCGACAACCTGCCTGCATGTGTACGAAAGCTTTCCCGAATGGTACGTTTTACCTTGTTTCTGGATACGGCCGACCTTATTGCCTTTTTTGCAATCGCCATCCCCAGCCGCGCATACTGCCTGCCGTTCCTGCACGCCAGGATCACAAATTGCGCATCCCTGGAGCGGCAGGACGTGTTGAAAACCCTGTTGAACTCCGCGGCGTTGTTGAGTCTGTGTTTACGCTGAAAACGGCTCAAGCGGACAAGCGCTTCCTGCCTTTGGCCCGGCGCGCCTTCAATATCAGGCGTCCGGCCTTGGTACGCATGCGGGCGCGAAAGCCATGCCGGCGCTTGCGCTTGATGTTACTGGGCTGGTATGTACGTTTCATTAATGTTCTGCGCGGTTTCCGAAATTTGCAGGCATTTTACTTGTTTGTTTGCGCAGTTGTCAATGAAGAGTGTTAGTAATTTTTTCCTTCATGCCAGTTTGTTACATCAGGGAGTAACACGCGCCCGCCCTCACGGCTTTGCCCTGCCCGAAGCGCTGCTTTTTCGAGAAATGATTTGAATAGTACTCCATTGTAGTATATTATCGGTTGTATGATTACTGTTGCAGAAACAAGGATGTTCGAAAGGAAAGTTTCTCGCTTGCTGTCCGATAGTGAGCGAGGAGATTTGGTCAGTTATCTTTCCGAGCACCCCTATGTTGGAGTGATTATGGAAGGAAGTGGGGGTATTCGTAAACTACGCTGGGCTCGGTCTGGTATTGGCAAAAGTGGTGGAATCCGTGTTATTTATTATTTTTATGATGAAACAATGCCGCTTTATCTACTAACCGCGTTTGGCAAGAACGAAAAGGCCAATTTATCAAAAAAGGAAATAAATCTTTTGGCTAAAGTAGTCGAAAAGCTGGTGATATTCTGGAGGCAAAAAATGGGCAGAGCATACACTGAAATAGTTGCCGGCCTGGAAGACGCAATTGCCCATGCCAAGGGCGATACATCGAGGGCCAGGGTGCATCGGCCTGAAGTCATCGACGTGAAAGCAATTCGGAAGAAAACCGGCATGAGTCAACAACGGTTTTGCGCCACTTTCGGTATTTCACTTGGAGCGCTACGGCACTGGGAGCAGGGACTTCGGGCACCGAGAGGCGCGGCGCGAGTGTTACTTAAGGTAGTGGATAACAATCCGACAGCAGTCATCAACGCGCTAAATGGGTAATGCCGGCAACATCAGCGTAATCGTCGAACTATTTGGTGAGGAGAGGAAGGGGGTCAGACCATCCTAACTATTTGTTTCCACTCTGTTTACATGCTTATTTGCCTTGCTTTTTTTCCTTAAAGCCCTCTTTTTACCATCAAAAACGAATTTTAAGGTTTTATCAAATACAGATACTCGTCCGACCCCATCTCTCCCTGTGCGACCTGACCCCGTTTCTTTACGGCTGATTGCGTATTCCGGCGAACGTGAACACGGATTCCGTTCGAACGTGAACACCTGTTCCGGTTCATTGTGAACACTGGGTCACGCAACGCGTGGCGTGTGGTTAATTTTTACCTCAAGTGTTCACGATGAGTCAACCATTCGTTGTTTTTTGCGCATAGATTCCCCCTTCAAGGTCAGTCGGTAGGCATTATGGATAAGTCGGTCGAGGATAGCATCGGCGAGGGTATTATCACCGATAACGGCATACCATTGGTCGACGGGCAGTTGACTGACTATCATCGTCGAGGTGGCCTGATAGCGGTCATCCATGAGGTGCATGAGGTCATGGCGTTGTGCGGTGTTGAGGGGTTCCATGCCCCAGTCATCGAGGATGAGCAGTCGGGTGTTGGCGAGTTGGCCCAGGCGTTTGTGGTAGCTACCGTCGGCCTTGGCCTGGGTGAGGGTGAGGAACAGGCGAGGGAGGCGGTAATAACGGGTGGAGGCTCCCTGCAGGCAGGCTTGGTGTCCCAGGGCACAGGCGATAAAGGTTTTACCTGCGCCGCAGGGGCCGGTGATGAGCAGGTTATGGGTGCGTTGCAGCCACTCACCCTGAGCCAGGGTGGCCACCTGCGCCTGTTGCAGGTTGCGGGGATGTTCATAATCGATAGCCTGGAGGGTGGCGCGCAGTTTGAAGTGCGCTTGACGGATCAGGCGGTGCTGTTTGCGTTGTTCCCGTTGCAGGCATTCGGACTCGACCAGGAGGGCGAGTCGGTCGAGGAACGGGAGGGGCTCATAGGTGGCGGGTTGTTCGGTTTGTTGGGTGAGGGCCTGTGCCATGCCGGACAGGCGCAGGTCGCGCAGGCGGGTGAGTGTGTGGGCGGTTGCGGTCATGGTTCTCTCTCCGGTTAGTTGAAGTGGTGCGGCCCGCGGATATTCTCATGGTCCTGGGGCAGCGGTGGGGTGGACTCTGTGTTGGGGGCATCAGCCACCCGGTCCTGGTTTGACTGCAGGAGGTGTTTCACCTGTTTGAGGCGCACCAGGCCGGCCTGGTTGGCGCGTCGGCAGGCGGCATTGAGGCGGTGGTTGGGGTAGCGTTTGCTGAGTCCGAGCAGCCCCAGGCAGGTGCGATAGCCCTGTTCCGGATGGTCCCGGCTTTTGAGTTGCCGGCTGACCCAGGCGTGCACGTCCGGGCCGAGTTGCGTGGCCCAGCGTTGGAGGCGCGCGGGCGACCACTGTTGCTGTGCCCGGTGGTGTGCGGGCATGTGAGCCGGGTGGGTGGTGAAGCCGTACCCGTCCTGGCGCGGATGGGTGGCGACGCAGCGTTGGCGGAAGTAGAGTTCAATCAAGGTGTTGGAGGCGTGTAACTCAACCCGTTCGCCCACATACTGGTGCGGTACGGAGTAATAGCGCTGCTGGTATTGGACGTGGTAGTCGATATGGACGGTGGCCGATTGGATGTGAACATGCTCATAGGGATGGGCGGGCAAGGGCTTTAAGGCGGGTTTATCGAGGGCGTCAAAGGCCGTGCGTCGGCTGCCGGGCCGGCGTTTGAAGGGGCGATTGTTGAGGTCGGTCAGCAGGGTGGCGATATGGCGGTTGAGCTCATCAAGGTCGAAGAACTGGTGATGTCGCAGGCGGGCCAGGATCCAACGCTGCACCAGCAACACGCCTTGCTCGGCCTTGGCTTTATCGCGCGGTTTATAGGGGCGTGCGGGGAGGATGGCGGTTTGGTAGTGCTCGGCCCATTGCTGGTAGCTGGGGTTGATATCGGGGTCGTAGCGGCAGGCGCGGCTGACGCCGCTGCGCAGGTTATCGGGGACGATGAGTGCGGGGACTCCGCCAAAGAAGGTCATGGCGCGGGTATGGCTGCCCAGCCAGTCGGGGAGCGATTGGGTCCAGGTGGCCTCGGCGAAGGTATAGTCTGAGGCGCCGAGCACCGCGACAAAGAGCTGCGCCGGGTGTGCCTCCCCGGTGCCGGCATCGATGATGGGCACGGTATCGCCGCCGTAATCGACGAAGCACTTCTCCCCGGCTTTGTGCGTCTGGCGCAGGGTGCGTTGCTGCTGGCTGAGCCAGTGCCGGTAGCGGTCGCAGAACTGGGAGTAGCTGTAACACCGGTTCGGGTAGCGCCGGGTGTATTCCTCCCACACCAGTTGCCGGGTCGTGTGCGGCCGCTTCATCTCGTCGTGGACCGCCGCCCAGTCCGGTGCCTGGCAGCGCGCGCCCGTACCGGTATCGGCGCCGGGGTAGAACAACGCGGCCAACCGGGCCTCGTCCAGTTCCCCCGGCAACGGCCAGACCAGGTGCAATGCCTCAGCCCGGCTGATGAGTTTCTGTACGCTGCCGACACTGAGCTTGGTGCTGCGGCTGATGGCACGGATGGACAGGCCGGCTTGTAGCCGGAGCCGTAAGGTCTCTCGTAGTTTACGCATGGTCACTCGCTGGGTTGGCATGGTGGGCTCCTCCAAAATGGAGATAACCTACCACTGGGTTACAAGTCCCACGCGTGGGGAGTGATTCCGGTGCAACGTGAACGGCTATTCCGGGAACATGAACACCGATTCCGGAAACGCCCGAAACGTGTTCACCTTCAACCGGAATCCGTGTTCACGATGAACCGGAATAGGTGTTCACGTTCAACCAGAATCGGTGTTCACGATGAACCAGAATCCGCGTTCACGTTCAACCGGAATACGCAGCTGATGAAGTTCAATTGGTCTTGTTGTCAAATTCAATACCCGTCCGGGTAATAGTGATAATATCATCTGTATTTAAACCATACGTAAGATAACCAACTTCCTTCTTTATTTTTCTTCCCGTAAGGAACTCTATCTCGATATGATAATCTGCGTCACGTTTTACCAAAAACTGCATTTCGGCTTCTTCTCCATGCTGCAAATCTTTGACCGTTTGTATATTCTCATTAACCGTGACTCGCACCAAAACCACGGTATCTTCGGACTGGTTGACAATAGTCAATGTTGCTATTCCGTCTTCGGAACAACTAACAACTACGAGTAGCACACCCGCCAAACACAAATATTTCAATACGTTCACTCTCATCAGTATTGCCTGACTGCATCTGTATATGGATCTGAAGGATCAACCACGATCAGTTGAGATTGGTCTATAGAAACACCGCTCGCTGCTGCTGCTCTCCCAACCGCATTATTGTGCAAATCCATCAGCATTTCGTTTATGGGTTGTCTCTTAATGATTAATCCTTCCAGTTCATGTCCATATCCAGCCATTATTGAGGTAATCGGGTTAATTTCGTCATACATCCGCCGACTCCATTCGGCGTGTCTTTGGGCGTCACCTATATTGTTATGACCTGGTCGACCAGCACGCACTTCTTCACCAATTAGTCTCGCGTGGTCAATGTCAGGAATAATATTGTCTGCGATTGATTGTAAACCTCGTTTAATGCTATCGAACCAACTTTTTGCTACTCGGCGCGTCTCTTCTACATATCCTCGCGCCCTCGCTGCTCCGTGTAGAGGAAGGGGTCGGACCATCCTAACTATTTGTTTCACTCTGTTTACATGCTTATTTGTCCTGCTGTTTTTCCTTAAAGCTCTCTTTTTGCCGTCAATAACGAATTGTAAGGTTTTATCAAATACAGATGCTGGCCCGATCCCATCTCTCCCCTGTAACTATTGGTTTTTTCCGTAGGCTTCCCAGTAGTCACGCGACAATTTCTGTGCTTCGGCAATCTGAGCACTTGTCATACGTCCGGCTGTTATTTCTCTTGCTTCTTTAATAGGTTCTGAGCCGTTTGCGATAGCTATACTAAACCAGGCATAGGCTTGCACGATATCCTCGGGGATCCCATTACCATAAGCGTACATGATACCAAGATTAATCTGTGCGTTGACGTATCCCTGCTCGGCGGACATGCGATACCAGCGCGCGGCCTCGGCCTTGTTCTCGGGGACCCCATCACCATTAGCGTACATGAAACCAAGATTGTACTGTGCTTCGGCGCCTCCCTGCTCGGCGGCCATGCGAAACCAGCGCGCGGCCTCGGCCTTGTTCTCGGGGACCCCATAACCACGAAAGTACATGATACCAAGATTATCCTGCGCGTTGACGTCTCCCTGCTCGGCGGCCATGCGAAACCAGCGCACGGCCTCGGCATCATCCTTGGGGACCCCATCACCATTAGCGTACATGAAGCCAAGATTGTACTGTGCTTCGGCGCCTCCCTGCTCGGCGGCCATGCGAAACCAGCGCGCGGCCTCGGCCTTGTTCTCGGGAACCCCATCACCATTATCGTACCTGACACCAAGGTGCATCTGTGCTTGGGCATGTCCCTGCTCGGCGGCCATGCGAAACCAGCGCACGGCCTCGGCCTTGCTCTCGGGGATCCCATCACCATTTTCGTACATGAGACCAAGATTAATCTGTGCCTCAGCGAGTCCCTGCTCGGCGGCCATGCGAAACCAGCGCACGGCCTCGGCATCATCCTCGGAGACCCCATCACCATTATCGTACCTGACACCAAGATTGTACTGTGCGTTGACGTATCCCTGCTCGGCGGCCATGCGATACCAGCGCACGGCCTCGGCATAATCCTGGGGGACCCCATCACCATTATCGTACATGACACCAAGATTGTACTGTGCTTCGGCGTATCCCTGCTCGGCGGCCATGCGAAACCAGCGCACGGCCTCGGCATAATCCTGGGGGACCCCATCACCAATACCGTACTTGAGACCCAGATTTACCTGTGCCTCAGCATCTCCCTGCTCAGCTGCCTTTTTAGTTGTCTCAAACTCCCCAGCGGCCGGCAGCGAAAACACAAATAGTAGCAAGCTCATTAGCAGGCATCTGAACTTGAGTAATTTACAATGACACATACTTCTTATTATACCCTGCTTGGTGTCACTGTCAGTCCTTGCAGTTGCTGTGATGCCGGCAGCCATCGATACAGGGGAGGAAGGAGGAAGGGGTCAGACCATCCTAACTAGTTGTTTCCACTCTGTTTACATGCTTATTTGTCCTGCTGTTTTTCCTTAAAGCCCTCTTTTTGCCATCAAAAACGAATTTTAAGGTTTTATCAAATACAGATACTCGTCCGCCCCCATCTCTCCCACAGTGTTCACGTTCGCCGGAATATACAGCATGGAACTCTTACAGCCCCGGTTTTGTTGGTAAAAAGGGGCGTTTAAGGGGGGATAACAGGCAAAAGTGAGGTATAAACTCAATGAAAACAATTAATTGGGATGGTCCGACCCCATCTCTTCCTCTACGGGGGGCTCAAAGATCTCGCTGTGTCCACTCTTAACTAACACAAACGCGTTATCCCGGTAGCGATAAACATCTGTGAGTATAGCTCTCGTCCCGTAAGGGTGTTGAGGAGGGAATAGGTCGATTATATTGTTGATGGTCACCGTATCACCTTCCACATCAATGCTTCCCATGTTGCTGGCTGCAGAGCTTCCTTCTATTAATTCGATTCTGTGAGCGCGAGAGTGTGAACCAGCGAATTTATATGCCTCAAACACATATGCATTCCCGCCCGCATGGTAAAATAATAGCAAAACTTGCTCATTCCCAAGCTTATGCAGCCGTGCCTCTAGCGTGTGACCTTGAATTACCGATAATATGGTTAATCCTCCATCAGGATAACGACCTATTAGATACGTCTCATAAGTCAGAACACAATAGCCAGAAGGCAACTCCTTATAAAACAGCCTGCCTGACTCAAGTGCTCTAAGGATTGTTTTATCCGTTTTTTTATCAAGATCAGTGAACAGTTCCTGCCTCTCAATCCTGTTGACACAGTCGTCCTCATCCGTCGATGAATCTGCCGCTTGCCCCATAATAGACACCATAAGCAGACAGAGGCCTGTGCCGAATAAAATAGAATGCTTCATACTCTACTCTCCCATATGGTATTCCCACTTGTTGACATAAGTAGAACCTCTACCCTGCCCGTCATACGTATTATAGTGTTCCTTCCAGTAATTTGCCTGCGCCGCTAGATTTCCTGTTGTATAAGCCTGTCCAACAAGTATACACTTGAAAGTCTTTTTCCCGTTTTGCTTCTCGTGAGGGCGCTGGGCACAGATGTCAGTTTGGAAAACATGTCTCGATCAACTTTCCGGAGAGTTGCCGCCGGAACAGTTCAATACCTGGATTCGCCCGCTACAGGCCATAGAGAGCAGCAGAAAGTTGCGCTTGCTGGCGCCGAACCGCTTTGTGCTGGATTGGGTCAACGAAAAATACCTGGAGCGTATCAATGAGTTGCTGCACTCAGAGGAAAAAGGGGGGAAGCTGGCCCTGTCTCTTGAGGTCGGCAGCCAGAAGAAAGGGAGCAAGCGGGAACTGCAGCCACGGGTAACTGCCGCCAACCGCGGTCACCTGCCCGAGAACCTGAACCGCAGTTACCGGTTTGATTCCTTTGTCGAGGGAAAGTCGAACCAACTGGCGCGCGCCGCGTCCATACAGGTCGCGGAGAATCCCGGCACGGCCTATAATCCCCTGTTCATGTGTGGCGGCGTGGGACTCGGCAAGACGCACCTGATGCACGCCATCGGCAACTCGATCCTGGAACGCCGCCCCGGAATGAATATTGCCTACCTGCATTCCGAACGCTTCGTCGCCGACATGGTCAACGCGTTACGCCACAATACCATTGAGGAGTTCAAGCGCAATTACCGCTCCCTGGACGTGCTGCTGATCGACGACATCCAGTTCTTTGCCGGCAAGGACCGCTCACAGGAAGAATTTTTCTACACGTTCAACACCTTGCTGGAAGGTAAAAACCAGGTGGTGCTGACCTGCGATCGCTATCCCAAGGAGGTTGACGGCATAGAGGGACGGCTGCGTTCACGCTTCAGCAGCGGCCTCACGGTGGCCATTGAACCGCCGGAATACGAGACCCGGGTCGCCATCATCAAGTCCAAGGCCGAAAGCGCGCAGATCGACCTGCCGGACAACGTCGCTTTTTTCATTGCCAAACACTTCGTTTCCAACGTGCGCGAACTGGAAGGCGCCCTGAACCGGGTCATTGCCAATGCCAACCTGACCGGCCAACCTATCAACATTGAGTTTTGCCAACATGCCTTGCGCGATTTGCTGCTGTTGCAGGAACGCCAGATCACCCTGGAAAATATCCAGAAGGTAGCTGCCGGGTATTACAAGATCAAGGTCGCAGACCTGCTTTCAAAGCGGAAAACCCGCTCCATCGCACGTCCCCGCCAGATAGCCATGGCCCTGGCCAAGGAGTTGACCAACCACAGCCTGCCGGAAATCGGCGATTCGTTCGGCGGGCGCGACCATACCACCGTACTGCATGCCCACAGGAAAGTAGACGAATTGCGCCAGCGAGACAACAGGGTTGAGGAAGACTACAAGAACCTGCTCAGCATCCTGACCATGTAGATGTAAGTCCCCCGGAACAGAACCAAAACATGATGATGATCAACCAAGCGGGTAAATCCCTTCTGACTGCCGGCGCGCTCCTGGCTGGGCTGTTTCTTGTTATTGTCGCGGTGCCGGCAGGGGCGGCGGGCGGCGACCCGGCGGCGGGATTAAACCTCACCGGCCACTGGACGGGGATAGCCGCGCTGGTTGTGTTCGTGCTCACCTACGCGCTGGTCATCAGTGAAGAAACCATACACCTGCGCAAATCAAAACCGACCATCGTTGCGGCCGGTATTATCTGGTTCCTGGTTGCGCTGGCCTATGTCCAGCATGGCCAGGAGCATATCAGCGAAGTGGCGTTACGCCACAGTCTGCTGGAGTTCGTGGAGTTGTTTCTGTTTCTGCTCGCGGCCATGACCTATATCAACACCATGGACGAACGGGGCGTGTTCGACGTCTTGCGCGCCTGGTTGATAGCCCAACGCTACACGTTACGCCAACTGTTCTGGATCACCGGGCTGATTTCCTTTGTGCTCTCGCCCATCATCGACAACCTGACCACGGCCTTGTTGATGGCCACGGTCATCGCCGCGGTAGGTGGCGATGACAAACGTTTTGTCGCCCTCGGTTGCATCAATATCGTCGTTGCCGCCAACGCCGGTGGCGCGTTCAGTCCCTTTGGCGATATTACCACCCTGATGGTGTGGCAACAGAACCTGGTCCAGTTCCACGAGTTTTTTGTATTATTTCTGCCGGCGCTGGCCGGCTGGCTGGTCACCGCGGGCATCATGAGCCTTGCGATAGACAAGGGGCGACCGGAATCCATTCAGGAAGAAGCCCGGCTCAGGCATGGCGCCGTGGTGGTCATCGGCCTGTTCCTGGTGACCATTGCCATGGCCGTATCCTTTCATAACTTCCTGCACCTGCCGCCGGTGCTGGGCATGATGACCGGCCTGGGGTTGCTGAAATTATTCGGCTACTACCTGCAACAGCGCGATGACCTGCGTTTTGACGCGAGCAAGGACATGAATCTGGGTGACGATCAGTTGTCCGCGGTGGACGACTTGCACGGCCATGGCAGTTCCTATGACATTTACCGCAACCTGCAACGCGCCGAATGGGATACGCTGATGTTTTTCTACGGCATCATCCTGTGCGTGGGCGGGCTCGGCGCATTCGGCTACATGGCCGTTGTGTCCGAATTTTTCTACGTGGACCTGGGCCCGACCTACGCTAATATCCTGGTCGGTTTCGCATCGGCGCTGGTCGATAACATACCGGTGATGTTCGCGGTGCTGGAAATGCGCCCGGAGATGGATCACGGCCAGTGGTTACTGGTCACGTTGACTGCCGGTATTGGCGGTTCCATGTTGTCCATCGGCTCGGCGGCCGGCGTTGCGGTGATGGGTCAGGCCCGGGGTGTGTACACGTTTTTTGCCCATCTTAAATGGTCCTGGGCAATCCTGCTGGGGTATATCGTCAGCATCTGGCTGCATTTCATCATCAATGCCGGCGCGTTCGGGAGCTGAGAAACACCTCTGATTTTTAGCGGCGCCCTGGTATTTTTCCGCCTGTCATTATCCTGTAATATAATGCAGGTGTAATGTTTCCATGCTCCAGGAAAGCCAACCCGTGAAAGGTAAAATTCTCCTCGTTGAGGATGAGGCGCCCATCAGGGAAATGCTCGGCTACACTCTCATGAAGGAAGGCTATACTTTCCGGGAAGCCGCCGACGTCGAGGAAGCCCGCCCATTGATCGCTGATGACAAGCCCGACCTGCTGCTGTTGGACTGGATGCTGCCCGGCATGAATGGTGTGGATTACGCCAGGCGCATCCGCAAAAATCCCGATACCAAGGATATCCCAATTATCATGTTGACCGCGCGCGGAGAAGAAGCAGACAAAGTGCGCGGCCTGGACACCGGCGCCGATGATTACATCACCAAACCGTTTTCCAGCAAGGAATTGCTGGCGCGTATCAGGGCGGTGATGCGGCGCACGAAAAATACGGACGTTGACGGCATTATCGCCGTGCATGGCCTGGCCCTGGATCCGGAAACGTTCCGGGTTACCGTGAACGAGCAAATTGTAGAGATCAGCCCCATGGAATTTCGCTTGTTGCATTTCTTCATTACCCATCCGGAAAGGGTGTACAGCCGCAGCCAGTTGCTGGACCATGTCTGGGGCCAGAATGTCTACGTTGAGGAGCGTACTGTGGATGTTCATATACGGCGCTTGCGCAAGACCCTGGAACCTCATAATTACAGCCACTTGATTCAAACGGTACGCAGCGTCGGATATCGCTTTTCCACCCGGAACTGAGTACTGATCCCGGCAGACAGCCATGCGCAGCGACCTGTTACGGCTGGGTTTTGTAAGGCGAATCGATTCCCTGCGTGCCCGCCATAAACAGCGCGAACGCACATTCCTTGCAAGGGGACCCTGCTTACGGGAGATGGACCCGCGCTTACAACATGTGGGGGCCTGCTTAAGCCTGTCCCCGCGAGCCAGGGGTCGCCACGCGGGAATGACCCTGCTGGAACTGGTCGTTGCCATGGCGATTTTCTCACTGGTGGCCGCCGCCGCGTACGGGGCGTTGAGCCAGGGGCTGGTTGTGCAGGACCGGTTGCAGGAACAACGACGTTTCTGGCAGCGGCTGGAGACGGTCTTCAACCTGGTTCATGCCGACTTCGAACAGGCTGTGGACCGGGCGCCGGGCGGCGCCGGCCAGCCCTTTAACGGTTATGAATATGGTAATTCCGCGGCTTATGAGAACGTGCTGGAATTTACCCGGAGCGTGAATGCCGATTTTCACGCGGGGCCGGCCAGCCCCTTCCTGCGCGTCGGCTACCGCCTTGACAATGGCGGGCTTTACCGCCGGACCTGGGCGCGACTCGACCGGCCGTATGGAATGCCGTCCCGGGACAACCTGCTTCTGGAAGGTATCGGGGATATCCGTCTGCGCTACCTGGCGGACGCCGGCTTATGGCTGACGCGTTGGCCGCCACCGATGAATATCGGAGGAATGCAAGATCTTCCCTCCGCGGTGGGGACGCCTCGCGAGGCGCAGGGACTCGCTGATAACGACGAAGCTCTTCCCCGCGCGGTGGAGCTGACCATTGAACTGGAAGACGCAGGCGCTTACAGGTGGCTGTTCCATGTTGGACACCCACGCTAGTACTCTTTCCAGGTGATATTGACATGTTCAGAGCCACACAGCGACGTCAAGACAAGGCGCAGCCCGCAGAGAATGGCGCGCGCGGGGTGGCGCTGGTCACGGTACTGCTGGTCCTGGCAATATTAACGGCGATAATCGGACGCCTGAGTTTTTCCAACCAGGTCTGGATACGCCAGGTGGGGAACGGCGCGGATTTCCTGCAGTCTGCGCTGGCCGTGCGCGCGGTTCAGGACTGGGCGGGCCTTATCCTGGACGAGGATGATCGTGCTTACGACAGCTTCCAGGATGTATGGGCTCAGACCCCGGCGCCGTTGCCGGTCGGTCGCGGCTTCGTACGGGGTTATGGGGAAGGCATGGAAGACATGCAGGCGCGCATCAACCTGAATAACCTGGTGCAAGAGAACCGGGTCAACGCGCAAGCCAGGAAAACGCTCGAACAACTGCTGCGTATCCTGGAACTGAATCCGGGCATAGCCGAAGCGATTGTTGACTGGATGGATACAGGTGGTGACGTCTACGGCCCCTGGGGTGCCGAAGATGGTTACTACCTGGGTATGAATCCGCCTTACGTTGCCGCCAACAAACCCTTGAATGACCCCGCAGAACTGCGCCTGGTGCGCGGCGTGGACAGGAAGGTATGGTACAAGTTAAGGCCGTACGTCAGCGCGCTGCCGCCTGATGTGAAGAAGATCAATATCAATACGGCCAGCCGGGAGGTGCTGGCGGCAGTCTTCACCAGCCTCGGGCTGGCGCAAGCGCAGGCATTGATAAAAGCCCAGCAGTTGAGGGGGAAAGCCAGACAGGAACCGTTCAAATCACAAAAAGATATCCAAAATCATTGTAAAATGGAGCAGTTGACACCCGATTGTGAAACTCTGAAGCAGTTGCTTGACGTCAAGTCTGAGTTCTTTCTCGCCCACACCTTGGTAGAGACCGGCAATGCCCGACGGCGCACGGCAACGCTTTACAAGCGCGCAGGGGACGGCGTCTCGGTGCGGGGTCACTGGCGCGAGTATGATTAGTCGCTTATCCCTCGTCATTACCGCCCCCCGGGACGAGGAGGAGACGCGGGAATGATGGATGAGCGCAATGACTACTGGTGGGTCCAGTTGCGCCGGCAGGGCCTGTATTATGCCAGGCGCGCACACGGGGAGGACGTTCCGTTACAGGAAGGGGAATGTCTTGACTGGGAGTCCTTGCCGGCCCCACCGGGCGCGCGCATACTGCTCTGTGCGCCCGGTGTCCGGGTGCGCATACATTCGGTCAGCATTCCGACGCGTCACCGGAAACGTTTTTTTGCCGCCTTGCCTTTTGCGCTTGAGGACAGGTTGTTCCGGACGCCTGAGACATACCATTTTGTGCCGCTGACAAGACCTGCCGGCAAGGACGGGACTCCGGTCGCAGTGGTGGAACACGAACAGGTGACGGCGTGGACCGCGGCCGCACAGGCGCGCGGCCTGCGTCTCGAACTGTTGACGCCGGACTACCTGCTGTTGCCGGAGCCCGCGCCCGGCGCCTGGTTCCTGGATGCCCTGGAAAAGCCGTTATTGCTGCGGTTTCCCGCGGCAGCCGGCGGCGCCGCGCTGGATGAGGACGTTGGCGCGCAACCTCCCGCCGGATTGCAGCTTGCCCTGGAACATTCCCGGCAGCCCCCCGCCAGACTGGAAGTGCGGGTGCGCGACCGGGAACAGTACGAACTGGTGGGGAACTGGCTGGACTGGCTGACCGAGCGTGGCATTGACCTGGCGCGGACGCAGGCGGACCTGTCCCGTCCCGCCTGCCTGGCGCGGCAGCCCGCGCCGCCGGAGCAGGTGAATATGCTGACGGGAAAGTACCAACCGGGCCGGGACAGGTTACTGCAGTCACGCCGGTTCATTCCGTCCGCGGGCCTGGCTGCGGCCCTGGTCCTGGTATTGACCGCGCAGTGGTTTGTTGAGTATTCCCGCATACAGGCACAGCATGAGCGCCTGACAACCGCTATCGAAACTGCCTACCGGCAGGCTTTCCCCGACGCCAGGCGCCTGGTCAACCCGCGCCACCAGATGGAGCAATGGCTGAACGCCGCAGCCAGGCCGGTCACCGGTGGACGGGAACAGGGTGTTGATATCCTGTTCTGGTTGGAACGGCTGGCGCCGCTGCTGGGCAACGGCGCCGGTGCGGGGCTCACGGCATTCAACTTCGACGGACGACAACTGGTCCTGGATTTGAGCCTGCCGGACTTTGAGGCGTTGGAAGCGCTGCAAGAGCAATTGTCTGCTACCGGACTGAAACCGGAAGTGGAAAACGCAGAACTCAAGGACGACAAGGTGGTAAGCCGCATGCGTCTGGCAGGGCGATCATGAACTGGTGGCGGCAACGCAGCGCCAGGGAAAGGCTGAGCCTGGTGGCTGTGGGCGTACTGCTGTCGGCTGTTGCGCTGTTGCTGGCGCTGGAACCGCTACTGGAAGAGCGCCGTCGGTTGTCTGCCGAATTGCCGGGTTTGCAAGAGGACCTTGCCTGGATGCAGGCCCACGTTAAGCAGGTTGAAACGCTACGCAAGGCAACTGCGGCAGGTGCGCGGGAACAAGCGCAACCGGCGCTGTCTGCGGCACGGGTTGAAACGTTGCTGCACGAAGCCGGCCTGCGCGAGCAGCTGTCCGCCATGCAGCCCGGGGCCGGGCAGGGCGTAGCGCTCAGTTTCGACAAGGTCAGTTTTCCCGACCTGCTGGCGCTCATTGCCCGGTTGCAGGATGAAGGTCATGCCCGCGTGACCGGAATGCGTGTGACCGGCCTCCGGGATCGCAACGGGCAGGTCATGGCGGAAGTGACATTGCTGCCCAGGTAGTCCGGTAGCGAGGGCGCATCACTTGGTGATCTAGTCCGGCTGCCTGATAAAGCCTTCCAGGGTTGCCAGTGTCAGCGCCTCGGGCGCGGCGCCGACCCTGACCGTTATGCGTCGCAGTCGCGGCTCGCTGGTGGCGCTTACCTCTTCTTCCCAGTACCACGTCTTTCCCGCCATCTCTGCGCGGCCCCGGTACACCTGCGTTTCCGGCCACTGCCGTCCGGCCTGGCGCAGGACGACGCGGTTGTGCGCTACCCATCTTGCCAGCACCCTCTCCGGCAAGGCGCCGGACAAGGCGGCGCTCATGTTAAGCGCCTTCCAGAAGCCGGCCAGTGCAAATACCATGACCGTCAATGCAACCAGAACTTCCAGCAGGGTGAAGCCGCGCACAGGACAATGGGCAATTTTACTGATGGCGTACCTCCGCAGCGCCCACGGAACCCATGGACAACGTGCGCCGGCGTTCTCCCTCGACCAGCGTCAGGCTGAACGCATCCTGTGCGCCCGTGGGGAACAGGTATACCTGCCCGGAACCCGCGACAGGTTGGCCGTTGATAGTGAGTTCGGCTATCTCAATGCCCGGTGGTAACCGGGTTTCTGTAAACGGCGGGTTGTTCAACGGAATAAATTCCTCGTCGCGGCGATACCGGAAGCGGACTGTTTTCTCCGCCGGGTCAACCTCCAGGCGCCAGGGTCGGGACGTGAGCACGGCCTCCTGCCTGGCGTGGTTGAGCGTCAGGCACAACCTGTCGGCGGAGTCAGCCAGCCCCCTGCCGCGCGCGCGGTCAAGGCCTGGCGCAACCAGGCTCAGCAGCACGCCGATGAGCATGATCACAACCAGCAGTTCAAGCAGGGTGAACCCCGCGTTTCCCGCCCGCCCGGTTGTTGCTGTCGGAAGCAATATTACTCTTTCAACCTGATATTGCCATGTTCAGCGGGTCGGGAAGCGGTTGAGCGCAAGGCGCGCCGTGCCGGGAATGGCGAGTCCTTGCCAAGCGGCGCAACGCCGCGGGCGACCGCTTCCCGGCCCGCCCGCAGGGAGCCACACAGCGACGCCAATACGGCGTTGCAGCCCTTGACAAGGGCGCGCCATTCCCTGCGGGCTGCGCCTTGTCTTGACGCCGCTGTGTGGCTCTGAACATGGCAATATCAGGTTGAAAGAGTAATAGTTGCCGGCAGGTTTGTGTTAAGGTTGCCGGGAATGGGTCTGACCGGCGAACCCTGTTATGGAAGCTCCGGACTTAATCAGAGGTTCCTTACAAGTCCCAGGATCCGATATCATCCTCATCGCCGGGGCGTTTGTTTGGGCCGGGACTGAAAACATCCACTTCGGCGCGCGCGCCGGGCTGCAAATACAGGAATTCGCTACCCCAGGGGTCCAGGGGTATCTTGTTCATATAGCGGTTCCAGTTTTCCGGCTGCGGTTGCAGGTCCGGAGGCGCTACCAGCGCCTCCAGGCCCTGGTCCGTTGTCGGATACCTGAAGTTGTCCAGTTTATACATGTCCAGCGCCGAGGAGATGGCGCGGATATTGTTTTTTGCGGCGCTGATGCGCGCCTGCTCCGGCCGGTCCATCACCCGGGGGATGACAACCGCGGCCAGAATGCTGAGGATAACCACCACGACCATTAATTCAATCAGGGTAAAGCCTTTGCAGCAACGCCGACGCCTCGGCAGAGCAGTAAAGGAGCGTGTTGCGACGGTACCTGTCATCATTGTCCCATTATACGCAATCACGCTGAAGCCGGCTGAAATCTTCACAACCCCACCAGTTGGTTCATTTCAAAAATGGGCAGCAGGATCGCCAGCACGATAACCAGCACGACCGCGCCCATCACCAGGATTATGAGAGGTTCGAACAGGGCGGCGGCGGTGGTGAGTACGGTCTGCAGTTCATTCTCCTCGTAGGAGGCGGCGCGCGCCAGCATATCATCGAGTTCCCCGCTTTCTTCACCCGAGGCCAGCATCTGGACCAGTAACGGCGAAAACCAGCCACAGTCATCCAGGGCCTGGTGCAGGCGCCCCCCCTCGCGCACGCGCACAGCGGCGTCTTCCACAGCCGCGCGCAGGGGAATGTTGATGACCATCCTGCCGCTTATCTCCAGCGCCTCGAGCAACGGGACGCCGCTTTGCGTCAGGATGGCCAGGGAGCGGGTCAGTCTGGCGCCATGCAGCATGCGGGTTATCCTGCCGATAAAGGGCATCTCGAGCAGCAGGCGGTCAACGCGGGCCCGGATAACCGTCCGGCGCAGCAGGAAACGCCCCAGCAACAGGACCAGCGCAGCCCCGAGGCAAAACAGCCAGCCGAAATCACGCAGCGCCTGGCTGCTGGCGATCAGGGCGGTAGTCAACCAGGGGAGAGACTGGCCGGTCTGCTGGAAAACCCTTACCACTTCCGGCACGACGTAGATCAGGAGCACGGCCACAACCAGCATTGAGACCAGGGTCAGGATCGCCGGGTAAATCAACGCCGTGCTGAGTGACTGGCGCAGCGCGCGCCGGGTTTCGGTGTAGTCCGCCAGGCGTTCCAGCGCCTCTTCCAGGCGCCCCCCGGCCTCGCCGGCAGCGACCATGCTGCGGTAGAACTCCGGGAACACGCCCGGGTACACGGACATTGCCTCGTCCAGGGAAGCGCCTTCCGTAATGCGCGCACACACGTCGGCAAGGACGGCCTGCAGCCGCCGCGCGGTCGTCTGCGCGCCCAAGGCGCGTAACGCTTCGTCCAGGGGCATGCCGGCGCGCAACAGGGTGGCGAGCTGGCGGGTCAGCAGCGCCAGGGCGGCGGCGGAAATGCGCCGGGCCCGGTTCAGGCCGGCCGGCGTTGCAGCCCGTTCCCGGACCCCATGCACTTCCACCGGGTACAGCCCCAGGGTGCGCAGGCGGGACCGGACCTGGCGCGCGGAATCACCGTTCAGCACGCCTTGCCGGGTGCGGCCGGCTTCATCAAGGGCAATGTATTCAAAGGCGGCCATTCCAGTACTCTTTCAACCGGGAAGGTTAATGATGGGATACCCGGACGACTTCTTCCAGGCTGGTTTTGCCGGCCAGGACCTTGGCTACCCCGTCTGCGCGCAACGCGCGCATCCCGTTCCGGATCGCCGCCTCGCGCAAGTCGTGTTCCCCCCGGTTGTCGTGGATCATGCCGCGCAACGAGTCATCGACCACCAGCAGTTCATAAATCCCGGTTCTGCCCTGGTAACCTGAGAACAAGCAGGCGGCGCAGCCGCCCGGGTGGTAGAGGAAGACGTCTGCGTCTCCGGGTATTCCGAGCAGTTGCCGTTCGGCGGCGTCGGCCGGCCGGCGGATACGGCACCCGGCGCATAATTTTCTGACCAGGCGTTGCGCCATGGCGCCCAACAGGCTCGAGGCCACCAGGTAGGGTTCGATGCCCATGTCCACCAGGCGCGTGATGCTGCCCGCGGCATCGTTGGTGTGCAGGGTCGAGAACACCCTGTGGCCGGTCAGGCTGGCCTGCACCGCGACCTGCGCCGTCTCGAGGTCGCGGATCTCTCCCACCATGATCACGTCCGGGTCCTGCCGGAGAATCGAGCGCAACCCCTTCTCGAACGTCATGCCGGTCTTGACGTTTACCGGGATCTGCCCGACCCCTTCAAGGTCATATTCAACCGGGTCTTCCACCGTGATGATGTTGATGTCCGGGCTGTGGATCTGCTGCAGCGCCGCGTACAGGGTCGTGGTTTTGCCCGAGCCCGTGGGACCAGTCACCAGGAACACCCCATGGGGGGAGCGGATCAGTTCGCTGAACCGGGACCGCACTTCCTCCGGCATGCCAAGCTGTTCCAGGGTGAGCAGTCCCTGTTCCTTTTCCAGGATGCGCATGACCACGCGCTCACCGTAATGGGTGGGCAGGGTTGACACCCTTACGTCAACCAGGCGGCCGCCGATGCGCAAGCTGATCCTGCCGTCCTGGGGCACGCGCTTCTCGGCGGTATTGAGGCGCGCCATCACCTTGACCCGGGCGACGATCCGGCCGGACAGGACCACCGGCGGCTCGACCACGTCCCGCAACAACCCGTCCACGCGGAAGCGCACGACCAGGCGAGCCTCGAAAGGTTCGATGTGAATATCGGACGCGCCCTCTTCAACGGCCTGGGTAAGCACCGAGTTCAGCAGGCGTATGATCGGCGCGTCGTCCTGGCTGTCGAGCAGATCAGAGGTCTGCGGCAGGTCCTTTGACAGGGACTCCAGGTCTATAACCTGGTCCAGGCCCTGCACGGCGTCCGCCGCGGCGCCGGCGCGCTCGAACGCGCGCTGCATGGCCAGGTTGAACACGTCTTCCGGGATCATCACCGGCGTGAACCCGCCCTCAAACTCGGCCTGTGTCTCCAGCAAGGCGCTCCAGTCCAGGTCGGGGCGCACCCAGACGATAGTGGTATCGTCGCTCCGATACGCCGGCAATGCCCCGACGCGGCGCACCTCGCCGAATCCGAAACGCCCGGCCAGGTCCGGGTCCAGTTTGGAGATATCGGGCCCGGTTTCGTAAGGCCAGCCCAACTGCTGCGCGCGTTCGCTGCCGGCGGGCCGGTTCATATTTCCTGTTCGTCGGCCGGGGCTTCCGTCTGTGACTGCCCGGGCCGGGTTTGTTGCGCGGGCGCGCCCGGTTGTTGTGCTGCCGGGCCCGCATCGTCAATAACAGTATCCCCCGTGATCAACTCCCATTCCTCCAGCATGGACTGTGCATCTTCATTGTCCTTGAGCGCCTCCTGGTCGGTCAACCTGCCCAGGTATTCATATTTGTCGCGGGTGGGCTCGTCCATATCCTTAGGCCCTCTTATTACCTGCGGACGCAGGAAAACCAGCAGGTTGGTCTTCTGGCGCGTGCGGTTTTTGTAGCGGAACAGTTGCCCGAGGATAGGGACGTCCCCGAGCAACGGCACCTTCTGCACATTGTTGGACACGTCGTCCTGTATCAACCCGCCCAGCACCACCATCTGGTTGTTCTCGGCGACGATGGTAGTGGACAGGGAACGGGTGTTGGTTACGATATCCCGGGCCTCCCCCCGTTGCGCCACGTTGGAGACCTCCTGGAAGATTTCCATTTTGATGGCGCTGCCCTCCGTAATCTGCGGCTTGATGCGCAGGGTCAGGCCCACGTCCCGGCGCTGGATGGTCTGGAACGGGTTCTCCACGGCCGTTCCCTGGCTGATCTGGGAAAAAGAGCCGGTGATGAACGGCACGTTCTGGCCGACGACGATTTCGGCTTCTTCGTTATCCATGGTCAGGATGTTCGGCGTGGACAGCACGTTGGCGTCGCTCTGGCCTTCCAGCGCCTTGGCCAGGGCATTGAGATTGTATACTTCCGTGCCGTCCGGCAGGGTGATAATGCCATCGACATAGCCGAAAGACAGGCCGGCGCCGGCGGCAAGCGGGTTTGCCAGAACCTCTGCCAGGTTGGTACCGGCGTTTGTTCCGAGGTTCGTCGCGCCGACGACCCCGCGCCGGTCCGCACGCACGCCGTCACCGATGCCGAACTGCACACCGATTTCCTGTGTGGTGCGGGCGTCCACTTCCGCGATCAGCGCTTCCACGTACACTTGCAGGCGGCGCACGTCCAGCTTCCTGATGACCTGCTCCATGATGGCGAAATCCGACTGCGTCGCGGTGACTACCAGGGCGTTGGTTTCCGGGTCGGCCTTGATGGAGATCTCTTTTGACAGGCTGCCGCCCTCAGCGTCCGGCGCGTTGGTCAGGGAGCTCTCCAGCACCTCCACCAGGTTTTCCGCGCTGGCGTTCTTCAGGTAAATAACATGCGTGTTGCCGCGCCCGGACGACGGCGTATCCAGCGCCAGCGCCAGGTCCTTGATCTCCTTGCGGGTATCGGTGTCCGCCTTGATGACCAGGCTGTTGGTGCGTGGGTCGGCAATCACGACCAGCCCATCGCCGGGCGCGTCTGGCCCGCCGTTGTTCCGGTGCAGGCGGCTGAACAGCTGCGCCATTTCCTCCGCCGAAGCGTGGGTCAGGTTCACCAGCTCCACCTCGCCGGCGCCGGCCGGACGGTCCAGCCGTTCGATGATGTTCACCAGTCGCGCCACGTTGGCGGCCCGGTCGGTCAGGATGAGGGAGCCGGATTCGGCGTCGCCGGCGAGGTGGCCGTAGCTCGGGATCAGCGGGCGCAGCAGCGGCACCAGGCGCTCCGCCCGGACGTGCTCGAGGCGGATGACCCGGGTCACGATATCATCCCCGCCGGCCTCCCGGCCGGACGAGAATACGCCGCCCAGCTTGCCTTTATCCTGTGGCACAATCTTGGTGATGCCGTCCGCTTCCACGGTAACGTAGCCGTTCACCTCCAGCACGGACTGGAATACCCGGTAGGCCTCTTCCTCCGTCAACGTTTGCGGCGCCACCACGGTCACCGTGCCCTTGACGGCCGGGTCCACCAGGAAATTGCGGCCGGTAAACTCCGCCACGGCCTGGATCACGGCGCGCAGCTCGGCCTCCTCGAAATCAAAATTGATGTCCTGCGCGCGGCCTGCGGCGGAGACGGCCGCCAGCAGCGAGCACAGGCACAGGCAGCGAAGCAATGGAAAAACCGCCCGGGTAAGAGAAACCATGTTGAATTCCGGTTATTGGATGGAAAAATCGATGGTCACTTGCCGGCCATCGCGTAACAGCCCGACCTGCAGCGCATCGGCGGACTTGAACGACTGGTACGCAGCCAGGGCCTCCCTGTTGTTGCGCACGGAAACGCCGTTCAACGAGACGATTACGTCTTCCCGCAGCAGGCCGAGTTTTTCAAATACGCTGTCAGGTTCAATATCGACGATGCGAAAACCTGCCTCATGGCCGTTATTGTCCCAGTACGGCGCCGCCCGGGCCTGATTCAGGACTTCCGGCAGGCGCTGCAACTGCCGATCAAACAGGTTGCGCGAGACGACCCCCGCGCGCGCGCTGATCATGGTAATGCCTTCAGTTGCCCTGAGCCCGGCGAAACTGCTGCCATAGCGCGGTTCGGCCGTTTCCAGGGTCAGCGCCTCCGCGACGCCGTTGCGCTCCAGTATGACCCGGCGCGCCTCGATATGCGTGATTTCGGCGCCGGCGATTTGATTCCCGATCCGGTAGACGTCTTCCTTTTCGCCCCCCCGGGAAATCACCGCGAGCTTGCGCGTGCCGGAGCGGCTTGCCAGGATGCCTTTCAGGGTCAGGTCCAAGCCGGTTTCCCTGATTTCTTCCGCTCGAAACGCCGGTTTGCCCGGGTTATTTCCGGCTTCGCCGAACAATGACAAGAGCGCGGGGGAAAGCTGTCTTCCCAAGCCGCCGCGTGCCGGTGCGCCTAACCCGGCCTGGGCCAGGGACAACGCGGCGACGGGCACCCGGCTATCTCCCTGGCCTGGGCCGGGAAACAGCAACCAGACGAACTCGGCCAGCGCCAGCGCCAGCGCAACCACCAGCGCGGCCTCCGCGCTGCGGAGGGCGTAATACGGTGAAAACAAGGATTTCAGCGGAGACGGCATCATGAAAATTCAGGCATTCCCGCATCGTAAGCCATGAATATTACGACAAGGTGACCGTCGGTTGAAAAGTTGCCGCCGTTCAAATCGCCGCGACCCGCGAGACGCCAAGGCACAGCGTTTTTCCACAGCGTACTGCACACCGCAGGGTAACCGTATACTTTTCTATGCAGGCGAAAGACCTGCCGCGATGACGTACCACTCCCGCGAAAGCCTGTCCCCGTATGGAGTTGAGCGGGGACCAGAGGCCGGCGCGCAACGTCCGGTTGTCTACCCGTTTGCCGGAGCCTGCCCCCGCACGCCTGCCCTGTTTAATCCATTCTGCCGGTCAATCCTTATCCAACGCGCCGTAAAACCCCGTCGCTCATGGCAGGCATCCTGCCCGCCACCCTTCGGGCAGTTGCCTGTGCCAATCGCCTGTCCTGACGATTGGTCAGGGCGGGGATATAAGGCGCAAGCTGTTCAATACATTCGCTGTGCTTCAACATGTTCTCGGATGATGTCAAGCGGCGCGCCCCCGCAGGATGCTGCAAAATAGGAGGGCGACCATAATACCCCATGTCGGTAACGTCCCGCCACTTCCGGCCTGTCACTGCGCAGCCTGCGGCTGGACACCCCCTTCAGGCTGTTGGACATGCAGGACGAATATACAATGTCTGCCGGTACGGCATTCATCTGGCCATAGACCAATGATACAATAGGGGCATGCTCAAAGCCACCAAAGTGCGCCTGTATCCCACTGTTGAACAGCAGGCGGCCCTGACCTTTCAGTTCGGCGCCATGCGTTGGGTCTACAACTATGCACTGGACTGGCGCAGTCATGCCTGGAAGGAACGGGGAGAGCGTATTACACAACGCATGACGCTGGACAAACTGGTTGAGTTGAAACGGGAAGAAGATACGGCCTGGCTGAAGGGGGCAGACAGTCAGGCATTACAGCAATCGTTGCTGCACCTGGACACTGCGTTTGGGCGGTTTTTCCAGAAGCAGGCGCGTTACCCGCGTTTCAAGCGCAAGTACGGGAAACAATCCCTGTCCTACCCGCAGCGGGTTAACGTGGTGGACGGTGACAGTCTGTACCTGCCGAAGGTGGGTAACGTCCGGGCGGTATTGCATCGTGAACTGGTCGGGAAGATAAAAACGGTGACGGTCTCCCGCAGTTGGACGGGGAAGTACTACGCATCCGTCTTGTGTGACGATGGTGAGCCGTTGCCGGCGCCCATTGGCTGTATGGACGAGGAAGCAGTCATCGGATTGGACATGGGGATCTCTCACCTGGCGATTACCAGTGATGGCTACAAGGAGGCCAACCCCCGATTTTTGAGGCAAGTCGAGGCGAACCTGCGTCGTAAGCAGAAGTCACTGTCCCGGAAACAGAAGGGATCAGCCAATCGCAACAAGGCGCGCGTGCTGGTGGCGAAGGTGCATGAGAAGGTAACGAATGCGCGCAATGACTGTCAGCATAAACTGTCGAAACGTTTGATTGACGAGAACCAAGCGGTCTGCGTGGAGACACTGAGGGTCAGGAACATGCTGAAGAACAGGAATCTGGCAAAGCATATTGCGGATGCGTCATGGAGTGAGTTGTTACGGAAACTCGGTTACAAGGCCCGGTGGACGGGCAAGCATCTGGTTCAGGTTGACCAGTGGTTCGCATCGAGCAAGACCTGTTCTGTATGCGGGGTCAGCGCTGATGTCATGCCGTTGTCCGTGCGGCAGTGGACCTGCGGGTCCTGTGGCCATGAACATGACCGCGACGTCAATGCTGCCCGCACTATCAGACAGCAGGGGATTTTGAAGTTAAAGGCGGCAGGGCTGTCCGTCTCTGCCTGTGGAGGCTTGCATAAGACGGGACCGTTTCCCGCCGCAGCTTGTGAAGCAGGAAGCTCCGTCCTTTAGAGCTTGCCCCGGTATGGGGTTGAGCCGGGGGCGGGGAGCAGTCACCTCAGGTAGATTTCCACATTTGCTTTTTTAGCAGCTTTAACCAGATTTTTATCCAAAGACGCAAGTGGCAAACTCTCCCGGACAGCCAGTTCCAGGTAAGCGGCATCATAACTGCTGAGTTTGTAAGCATTCGCCAGCGCCAGTGTTCTGCTGAATGCCTGGTTTGCTGTCAGCGGGTCGACCTGGATGGGCAGCTTCTCCAGTTGTGAAATAAATTTCTCAACTTCAGCGATTGCGATATCTTTTCGCCTTTTAGCGCTCAATAACACGTTAACGGCCTCCAAATGCCATAGGTTTGGGACTATGGCCCTGTTATTTGTGAGAGTGTCCAGAACTGTCTCAGCGTAGTTCTGGTCTGCCGGTTTCTCACTTTCCAATAACCAGCGCATGGTTACTGAATTATCCAGTACAAAATTCTTCATTTCCGGCCGCTTTCTTTCAGGTCGGTCAGGGTCTTGTCAGACACGGGGTGTTTCTTTGCCTGCATGATATTGTTGATGGCAGTTTGTGCCTTCAGAAGGGCAGACGCACGGCTTGGCACCAAGTCTGCGATTGGTTTGCCTCGGTTAGTTATGGTAAACATCTCTCCTGCTTCGACACGGCGTAATATTTCGGGGAGTTTGGTTTTTGCGTCATAAGAGCCAATTTGTTTCATCGTGAAATATCTCCACTATGGACTTATAGACCAGCCTACAAGTCTATAGGAATAATTTCAAGCCCTGTTGTTTTACTTCACCGCATTTTTCCGAAATTAATAACAATCGTCACACCCTCTGATTGTGACGACCGCCCAACGCGACCATACGCCAGCGCAATGTTGGTTGGCGACGGAACTACACCTGGGTGAGGGACGGTTGGGGATCAAGCCGGATATTGACAAAGCAGTGGCTTGGTTTCGGTTAGCGGCTAAGAATGGCGATCCGATTGCGCTCCAGTCTCTGGTTGTGTTAGCAGTTACGCATCCACATATCATCAAGCAGAAAAGTGTTTAATATTGAATTGCACTATCTGTCGGATAAGGAGCATGTTCTCCCGGTCGGTGGGTGTCCCGTCGGAGGCGCAGCCAGTGTAAAAGCGCCCAGGCAGTGGCTTGACAGTGTGTGAGTTGACAATCTCCCCTCTATAAGGCTAACTATCACCCAGTGGTTTCGACCTGACAGCACAAACGCTGTGATGTGTGTCACAGGACATGACTGACTTATACCAATCCTCCATCACATTCTCCTCAACCGACGATTCGTTGCAGGCAACCGCCGGGCTAACGGTTAACCAGGTCCACGCCGAGCTGCGCAGGCTGGCTGACAGCAGCCACACCCAGGGGAAGCAGTTTGAGCGCGTGATGGTCCGGTATTTCCTGCAGGCCCCCCTGTATCGCGATAAGTTAAAAACCGTTCTGTTGTGGGACGAGTGGGCCGGTGCGCACGCCATGGACGGGCGTGACGTCGGCATTGACCTGGTGGCCGAGACCCTTGACGGGGACTACTGGGCCATACAGTGCAAGTGCTATGCCGACACCCACACCCTGCAGAAAAGGGACATCGACTCCTTCCTTGCGGCAACCGGCAGGCACTGGGGTGATGAGAATATCACGTTCTCCCTGGCGGTGGTTGTCTCCACCACGGCGAAATGGTCGGTGCATGCGGAGCGGGAAATCGAGAAACGCAAACCGCCCTGTATCCGCCTCGACCTGACCGACCTCAGCAACGATGAAGGCACGGACTGGTCGGTGCTGCTGCCGGATATTGGAATTGAAAAAACAATCCCGCGGCAGTTACGGCCCCACCAAAAGGAGGCAGTGGATGACATCATAGCGGGATTCACCAAAGCCAACCGGGGCCAACTCATCATGGCCTGCGGTACCGGCAAGACGTACACGGCCCTCAAGATTGCCGAGCGGCAGGTTGGCGGCGGCGGGCGGGTGCTGTTCCTGGTGCCCTCACTCTCGTTGCTGTCACAGACCCTGCGCGAGTGGGCGGCACACCACGAGTGGGCCGGAATCCGTACCTTCGCCGTGTGCTCTGACAGCAAGGTCGGGCGCACCAATGAAGATATTAACGCTTACGACATGGCCATTCCGCCCACGACGGACGGGCGGAAACTGGCAGACGGCCTGGAAAGCGAGTTGCCGGCAGGACACGTCCAACTGGTGTTCACGACCTACCACTCCATCGGTGCGGTGCACGACGCCCAGCAGCGGGGCGCGCCGCCCTTTGAACTTGTGATCTGCGATGAGGCCCACCGCACGACCGGTGTCGACCTCAAGGGAGAGGAAGCCTCACACTTCACCCGAGTCCATGACGGCGATTACCTGAAAGCAGACAAACGCCTGTACATGACTGCCACTCCGCGCATCTACAAGGACAGCGCCAAGCAACGCGCCCGGGAGGAGGACCAGGTGGCCGAGATTTACTCCATGGACGATACTGACAAGTACGGCGAGACGCTGCACCGGCTGGATTTCTCCGAAGCGGTGGCCATGGGCCTGTTGAGCGATTACAAGGTGCTGGTGCTGATGGTGAATGAGGACCACGTTGATGCTGCGCTGCAGTCGCTACTGGGTGGCAGCAAAGACATCAACCTGGATGATGCCTCAAAGATTGTCGGATGCTGGAATGGCCTTGCGAAACGTATTGCTGAGGAGGAGGCCTTGCCTTTGACGGACACGGCGCCCATGCGTCGGGCCGTGGCGTTCTGCCAGAGCATTAAGATGTCTGAAGCCGTGGCGCAGGGGTTCCCGGACATTGTGGAGCAGTACCGGAAGGGCAGCCCGGATGATGAGGACACACTGGGCTGTACCGTCCAACATGTGGACGGCACCCAGAATGCCCTCAAGCGCAACCAGGCATTGCAATGGCTTAAGGATGAGCCTGGTGAGAACGAATGCCGGATATTAAGCAACGTGCGCTGTCTGTCCGAAGGCGTGGACGTCCCGGCCCTGGATGCGGTGCTGTTTCTCAGTCCGCGCAACTCCCAGGTGGATGTCGTACAAGCCGTGGGACGCGTCATGCGCAAGGCCGAGGGCAAGGAGTACGGGTACGTGATCCTGCCCGTCTGCGTCAAACCCAATACCTCCCCCGAGCAGGCACTGCAGGACGAGAAGAACTACAAGGTGGTCTGGCAGGTTCTGCAAGCTCTGCGCGCTCACGACGACCGCTTCAACGCCGAGATCAACCGCATAGAACTCAACAAAAAGCAGCCGGAGAAGATTATCCCGGGCGGTATCGGGTTCTCTGGCACCACAGATGACACAGCTGGCGTATCAGAGCCGACCCCTCAAACCATGCAGTTGCCGCTCTACCTCAGGGACCTCAAAGAAGCCCTGTATGCCAAGCTGGTCCTCAAATGCGGCGACCGCCGGTACTGGGAGTCTTGGGCGAAGGACGTGGCCGAGATTGCCGGGCGCAACATCACCCGCATCACCCGGCTGGTCGATGAAAGCGAAGGCCCTTACCGGGAGATATTTGATGAGTTCCTGACTGAGTTGCGCCAGAACATCAATCCTCAAGTATCGGCGGCGGACGCCATCGAGATGCTGGCTCAGCACCTCATTACCCGTCCGGTATTCGATGCCCTGTTCGAGGACTACTCGTTTATCGGCAGCAACCCGGTCTCGAAGACCATGCAGGACATACTGGAACTGCTGGATGAGCAAAATCTGGAGACCGAGACCAGGAGCCTGCAAGGCTTCTATGACAGCGTGCGCCGGCGCGCCAGCGGGATCGACAACGCCGAAGGACGCCAGAAGGTGGTCATCGAACTCTACGAGAAGTTCTTCAAAGAGGCCTTCCCAAGATGGCCGAGAGCCTGGGAATTGTCTACACACCGGTTGAGATCGTGGATTTCATATTGCACAGCGTCAACGACCTGCTGCTGCAGGAATTCGGGGAGAGTATCTCCTCACAGAACGTGCATGTGCTAGACCCGTTTACTGGAACCGCTACCTTCCTGACGAGGCTGCTGACCTCCGGCCTGATCACGGATTCGGCGCTGGAGCGCAAATACCGGCAGGAACTGCACGCCAACGAGATTGTCCTGCTGGCCTACTACATCGCCGCGGTGAACATTGAAGAGACCTACCACGAGCGGTTGGAGGCAAAGCGAAAGAAGGAGGGTATAGGCAGCGAGATCGAGTACGAATCCTTCCCCGGCATCGTGTTGACCGATACCTTCCAGATCAACGAGCGGGACGGCGACATGCTGGACAAGATTTTTCCGATCAACTCCGAGCGCGTCATGCTGCAGAAGGACACCCCCATCCGGGTGGTGCTGGGTAACCCGCCGTACTCGGCCGGGCAGAGCAGCGCCAATGACAACAACGCCAACCTGCGTTATGGCAGATTGGATGAGAGCATTGCAGGGAGTTATGCCGAGCATTCCACGGCCACGAACAAAAACAGCCTGTACGACTCCTATATCCGGGCCTTCCGCTGGGCGTCTGACCGCATCGGCGATGAGGGTATTGTTGCCTATGTCAGCAACGGCGGCTGGATTGACGGAAATGCCATGGACGGGTTCCGCCGCTGTCTGGCAGAGGAATTTGACTGCATCTATTGTTTCAACCTGCGGGGGAATGCACGGACATCTGGCGAGCAACGCCGCAAGGAAAAAGGCAATGTCTTTGGTGAGGGCACACGGACCAACATTGCCATCCTGTTCCTGGTAAAGAAAAAGGACGCTGAGGGTGAGTGTCAAATCCGCCACCACGACATCGGCGATTACCTTGACCGGCAACAGAAACTGGACACCATCAGTGGCTTCGGCAGTATCGGTAACATGGAGAACTTCTGGGAGAAGATCACGCCGAACAAATACCACGACTGGATCAACCAGCGCAGTGAGGCTTTTCTAAAGTATATGCCGCTGGGGGACAAAGATAGCAAGCGAAACAAGGGAACGGTGCTTGGTGTGTTTACCCTGTACAGCAACGGCGTTAAAACGCATAGAGATGCTTGGGTCTATAACTTCTCAAAAGCCACACTCACTGAGAACATGCAGAAAACCATTACTTTCTACAACACAGCAGTGGAACGGTATCAGAAATTCTGCAAGGAATATCAGGAAGCGGGGAAATCGAAACCTGATTTAGATGAAGTTATAAATTATGACTCAACACAGCTTCATTTGGACAGGGAAATAACAAACGATCTTCTTAAGGAAAAATATGGTCGATACAACGATGACAACATACGGGAAGGTATTTATCGTCCTTTCACAAAACAACACTTTTATTTCTGTAAGCAGTTCAACTGCATGATTTATCAGCAACATCGTATCTTCCCAAATCCCGACTCGGACAACCTTGTCATCTGCGTCTCCGGCATTGGCTCCAGCAAGGATTTTTCTGCTCTAATGGTGGATACCGTGCCTGATATACAGTTGTTATTTAATGGACAGTGCTTTCCCCGGTACCGTTATCTTTCAGCCGGCGGGCAGGGTAAGCAGGCAGCACTGGAGATGGGCGAGGCGAAACACTCCCGGGTGGACAACATCCCGCAAGAGACGGTGGCTAAATTCCAGGAACAATACCAGGACAGCGCCATCGATGCCGATGCGATTTTCTACTATGTTTACGGCCTGTTGCACAGTCCCGGTTACAAGACCCGGTTTGCCGCAGACCTCAAGAAGCTGCTGCCGCGTATCCCCAGGGTTGAAAGTCCGAAGGATTTCCAGGGGTTTTCCGACGCCGGCAGGATGCTGGCTGAACTCCATGTCGGCTATGAAGGCGTGGAAGGCTGGCCACTGACTGTGACTGTGGAGGAGAAGGAACCGGGGGGACAGGACGCGCCGGATGACAAGGAACTCTACCGGGTGAGCAAAATGCGCTTTGGTGGTGCCGCCAAGTCCCCTGACAAAACGACAATTAAATACAACGACTACATTACCGTTGAAGGGATACCGCTTGAAGCCTATGAGTATATCGTCAACGGCAAGAGCGCCATTGAGTGGGTGATGGAGCGCTACCAGGTCACACAACACAAGGACAGCAAAATAATCAACGACCCGAACGACTGGTCCGACGACCCCCGTTACATTCTTGAACTGCTAGGAAAGGTGGTGGCCGTCAGCATGAAGACGGTGGAGATTGTTGCGGGTCTACCAAATCTGGATGAAACAATATAAAATAGAACTTCTTATTTTCTATCTGAAATAATACCGTATCAGCTGATTTTTTCTCCTCAAATTATCAGCTTCATCTATCTGGAAATACTATTATCCTGCTCGTTAAAGCCAATTATTAGTCATTAACTGAATTGGGTAACCATTAACAGGAATACATCATGAAACTAAAGTCTTTTCAAGTATGGAATTACAAAAATATAGACGACAGCAATAATATTCCAGTCGAGCCAGACGTCACTTGTTTTGTTGGGAAAAACGAAGCAGGAAAGACAGCACTTTTTCAGGCGTTATATCGTTTAAACCCAGTAACGGATGCTGCCTACGATGTAGTAAGAGATTACCCCAGAAAACGTCTTGTACAGTATCAACGCGATGTCCAAGAAAATAAGCGAGAAATTGCTACTGTAGTCGAAGCAATTTTTGAATTAGAAGATAGCGATATTGCTTTGGTCACTGATAAATTTGGAGATTGTGTGGAAGCAGGAACCCTGATATCCATCACAAAAAATTACGAGGGAAAAAGGTATACATCATTCAGTGTTGATGAAAAAAAATGGGTTGAGCACTACACAACCAATAGCAAATTGACAGGAAATACTGCTCAAAAAGCAAAGGCAACAAGAAGTCTTGAATCTCTGGTTAGTGCTCTTCAGGCATCTGATGGTGATACAGAAGCACAAGAATGCTTGAGTTACTTAAATAAGGTGTTAGAAAAAGGTATTTCTTTAGAGATTTGGTCGCAATGTTTGAAGCAACAACTGCCGAAAATTTTCTTCTTTGACGATTATCGAATTATGAAGGGGGAAGCGTTATTAGACGATATTAATCAGTCGTCAGAAGATGAAGGTTTACAAACCTTGCATGATTTACTGGCGTTAGCCGGTATGACACCTCAAGAACTTGGAGATGATTCAAATTATGAACACCATAAAGCGAGCCTGGAAGCTATTGCAAATGAGATTACAGACGATGTATTTCATTATTGGAAGCAAAATTCCTCACTGGAAGTAGAATTTGACATACACAGGTCTGATTCGGACAACTCTCGGAGAGTTTTCCATGTTCGCATCAAGAACAATAAGCATCGCGTAACAGTTCCGTTTGATGAACGATCACGTGGGTTTGTCTGGTTCTTCTCATTTCTGACTGCATTCAAAAAATTGTCTGAAGACAATGAACAAATGATAATCCTCCTTGATGAGCCTGGCCTGAATCTTCATGCCAGTGCACAAGCCGACTTATTGAGATTTATCGATGATGTTCTGGCGCCATATCATCAAGTACTTTATACAACCCACTCGCCTTTCATGATTGATGCGAATCAATTAGGCCGCACGCGAATAGTAGAGGATATTGACAATAAGGGAGTCAAGGTATCTTCTGAATATTTAAGTGAGGATGATAATACAGTTTTCCCGTTACAGGCTGCACTGGGATATAGCTTGGCACAGACACTGTTTCTCGGCCCGAATTGCCTGCTTGTAGAAGGCCCATCGGACTTGATTTATCTACAAACAATGTCGGCGATATTGGCAGATTCTGGAAGAGACCCGTTGAGCGATAAATGGGTCATTACGCCGGTGGGCGGAGCTGACAAGCTGGCAACCTTTGTGTCATTAATTGGAGCTAATCAACTGAATATTTGTGTTCTTTTAGATGTCTCTATTCATAGCACACAGCTGATTGGAAATCTCGCAAAAAATAACTTCTTGAATTCCAAAAAAATAATCCAGTTATCCGAATTCGTTAATGAAAATGAAGCCGATATTGAAGATCTATTTGATGTTGAAGAATACCTCTCATTAGTCAAAACAGCCTATCCTTTTACTAAAAATAGTCTTTCTGAAGACAGTCTGGGAAAAATGCCACGCATTATTAAAAGGGTTGAAAAATACTTCCTTGATAATTTTCCTC
Organism: Gammaproteobacteria bacterium; assembly: GCA_965116585.1. GTDB lineage: Bacteria > Pseudomonadota > Gammaproteobacteria > Eutrophobiales > Eutrophobiaceae > JAAXHV01. Next base: position 2,166,995 of record OZ220714.1, read on the forward strand.
AAAACAATTTTAATCATTTTACTCCAGCACGGATTGGGTCAACCGAGTTAGGCAAGAATGTTAAACTCAGTGCTGAGACCCTTGAGCGGTTTAAGAACCTGTTCAGTAAGATAAATATGGTATTACCCTGAAATATCATCCCCGAGTGTAAGGACAACTTAGTAAAGTTGCTTTATCACTTCGGTTTGGAGTCATCATCAGGTTTTTTCTCTGGCGTCTCCTCCAAGTCCAGTTCCGGCGTATACGCCGCATTCACAATCTTTATCCAGTCCTTGACCAGTCCCGCTCCGGCGGCATGGTCGCCTGGTTTAACCCAAGCCGTTCGGAATTTTAGTTGATTTTTTGTATGAATATCAAGCACCTGTAAACAGAGTATTTTCATAAAATCCAGCCTGATCAGTTAACGAAAATGGCGTTTTTTCATTAGATTTCGGTTTTTCAACGGTGAATAATGCAGACTGGACGAATAACACCTGATTTGATGCGTATTACACATCAAAGCTGTCACCGATTACACGGCAAAGCTGCCACCCCCGGGGAGGTCGATAACCGGCGCGTTTGACGTGGATAACCAACGGTATCCTGTGTCCTTATTTCTACTGAAAGGAGGAGAGGCAGATGCCTGCAGACAATACGAAGCATTATTGGGAATATTTAACGGTGTATTCTCAATTCTATGTTCTGGGTCCACTAGAACTGGAGCATGCTCGGGAAGTAGTAAAGACATTGGCGAGTAACATTGAGGATGATGATAAGGAGGACGTTTTTATGTGTCTGCAGTTAGCCAGCATTATCGCGGCAACAAGCCGGGATACAGTGTTGACGGACGAAATCTTGAATATGCTCATCAATATCGCCCCGACCATCAGCAAGGACGAACTCTTAACTATCTTACTGATGATGCTGCGAACAGCCGGGGCGCATCAAACACAACATTCTTGGTTTGAGTGGCTTGAAAATGGGCTGTCAAATATCGTGACTCGTTTAGCTGGACCTGCACACACAAATAAACTTATACCTGAATTGATCTTTTTTCTTGACCAAATAGAGATGGTTTTCCCCGTGGAGTCTTGGTTTCATATTCGTGCTAGGTCAATGGTATTAGCGGGTATATAATCCTGAATGCCAGATTAGGCCTGTCTTACCCTCTCCTAGTAATTGAGTTTGTCGGCGTAATGCAGTACCGTGTTGCGCGGTCTATCATTAAAGGGAGACGTCATGATTGTTGCCGACGCCCGCAAGGACATTAGTGGACAGACGCTGGATGTGCCTTGGCGCAACGGCCCTGGTGGTTTTTCTGGGTGCCTTGCTGCTGCGCGCGCCGGCTGCGTGGATACTGGCAGGCGCCAACCGGTTGCTACCGGTTGAAGTCGGCTGGACCGGCGCCGAGGGCACGATTTCCTGGCCATACGCGGGTTGACATTCAGGCTGCCGGGGGGGCGCCGGGCCTACCAGGACATTAGTGGACAGACGCTGGATGTGCCTTGGCGCAACGGCCCTGGTGGTTTTTCTGGGTGCCTTGCTGCTGCGCGCGCCGGCTGCGTGGATACTGGCAGGCGCCAACCGGTTGCTACCGGTTGAAGTCGGCTGGACCGGCGCCGAGGGCACGATTTCCGGTATGGCCATACGCGGGTTGACATTCAGGCTGCCGGGGGGGCGCCGGGCCTATATCAGCAAGGTTACACTCGACCCTGCATTCCTGTCGTTGTTCGGAGGAAGACTGGGACTGGATTTCCGGATCGATGACGGGGCCAAAGCGCTCTCCGGCTCAGCCGGTTTCGGCCTGCATGATTGGCGTCTGGAGGAAATTGACGGGGAACTGCCGTTGACGGCGCTGTTGCCGACCTTCCCCGAACTGGAGATAGCGGGGCTTGATGGCGGGTTGGCGATACGGGGCGAGGCTGTTTCGGCAGCATACGGCTCCCTGCCGGATGCCGGCCGGCTGACAGTGAATTTCGAGGATATCCGCGCTGTATGGTTACCAACGGACAGACCCCTGGGAAATTACCAGGTAGAGTTGCAGGCCCTTGAGCAGGCAGGGATCACCGGCAAGGTCAGGACGCTCGGCGGCCCGGCTTTGCTCTCCGTGACCGGACAATTCATACAAGAACCTTCAGCGCAGACCCTCAGGTTCCGAGGCCTGGGCCAACTCTCCGCAGATGCACCGGTACCGTTGCGACGAATTCTGCCGATCCTGGGGCGCGCCGGCCAGGATCGCGTAGCCATGGAATGGCAACTCGCGCTGAACTGACCCGGACAAATTCCTGCTTCTTCCCGCCGGCCTGCGGGACCGGGGATGGACCCCCGTTGACGACATGCGAGGGCATGCCTGAAGTCTACGCGTCACATCCATGTCATTTAACTTTCGCTGGAATGTCATGGAAACATCGCCGGAATGTCACATAAACCTTCCAGACTAGTCCCCGCAATGAAAACCAGACTGGTCCCCGCAATGAAAAGAACCAAAAATCCGGCAACCTGGCTGACAGGCATAATGTTTTTCCTGTGCAGCGCGGCTTCTGCGTATGCATTTGATGAACTGGTGATCTATGTGTTCAAGGATGGCGCTGCGAGGAGTGGACTCACGGTGGTGCTGGATGGGGAAACCGAGGAAACGACCGGTATCGATGGGGCGGCTTATTTCGATATGGTCCCCGGGACCCACAGCCTGCAGATCCTGGAAAACGGCAGCCCGCTTCACAGTTTCCGCATCAATTACGCACTGGGGCAGTATACGGATGTCAGCGTAACACTGGGCCCGGGCGACCCGGACGTCACGATCGAATCCTGGTATGAAACGGAAACCGCGGGGGCTCGCGCCAAGGCGCCCAGGGCAGTGCTGGAAGGCAAAGTCACGTCCTTAGGAACCCCTGTGGCCGGCGCTGAAATCACCGTGGAGGGCGAGGACGTGCAGGTGTGGTCGGATGAAGGAGGCCGCTACCGCCTGGAACTGCCGCGCGGCATCTACAACCTGGAGATAACACACCCCGAATACCGTAGCCGCTCGATCAGCGCCATGCGCCTGGTTGCCAACGTGGCCAGGTCCGCGGATTTCGGGCTCACCCAGGATGCCGCCGGCGTGACGGAGGAGGTCGTTGTACTGGGCGCCTACCGGCCTGAGGGTATGGAACTGGTGGAGCGGGATACGACCAACGTGGTGGATACGCTGGGAATTGAAGACCTGGCCCGTTTCGGCGATACCGATGTCGCTGAAGCTGTCATACGTCTGCCCAGCGTGACCGTGCAGGATGGCAAGTTCGTGTTTATCCGCGGACTGGGGGGGAGGTATGTCACCACCACTCTCAACGGCGCTACCCTGCCGAGTACGGACCCTTCCAGGCGCACCGTGCCCCTGGACCTGTTTCCCAGCAATATCGTCAGCCAACTGGATATCAAGAAGACCTTCATAGCGCCCATGCCGGGAGAGAGCACCGGCGGCAACCTGGTGATCAATACCCGGACGTTCCCGGATGAGCGGGCCGGCAAGATATCGATTTCCAGCGACGCTACCGTGGGCGTTACCGGCCGCAATGTGTTCAATGATCCCACCGACGGCGGTTTCGACTGGGTCGGCTGGGATGCCGGGGAGCGCGAAGAACCCATAGCCGTTACCGCCATTGCGGAAGCCCTGAGCCTGGGAACGGTTACCGATACCGACAGCGGCGCGACATTCGAGATTAACGACACGGTTGAACGGGAATTGCGGCGGCTTGGCGCAATCCTTATCAGTGAGGACCTGGACCTGGACAAGGCCGTTGCCTACCCGGACGTCTCCATCGGCGCCAACTACGGCGACCTGTTCGCCATCGGTCCTGTGGACCTGGGCATATTCGCCGCGGTGAACTACAAGAACGGCTGGTCGCAGAAGGATGACGGTATCACCAACACCTATTCACCGGGACAGGCCTCCGATGAGGTGGGCGACCAGTTGGACATCCTCGCTTTCAAGGAGTATGCCAACGACATAGACATCAGCGGCCTGTTTTCCGTCGGCCTGACCATCGGCGACCATACCTTTGAAGCCAATACCATTCTTTCCCGCGCCACCCAGAGCAAGGTGAAGCGCACCATCGGCCAGGAGGGGGATGAGTTCAACTCCACCATGCGCCACACCATCGACTGGGTCGAGCGCCAGTTCCTGTCCCAGCAGCTCAGGGGGTCGCATTTCCTGAACGAGGCGGGCACGCTCCAGTTTGACTGGCAGGGAACACTGAGCCAGGCAAAACGCGTAGCCCCGGACCGGCGCGAAGTGCGGTTCGATGCGGACTCGGCGCTGACTGATCCGCTGGACCTGCTGGAGGGTTACGATATCGAAGAGCCCAACGACCGGCAACCGTTCGCGCTCAACGGCTTCCTGCTGGAAGCGAACCAGTTGTTGCGGCGTTACGACGACCTGACTGACGACAACGTGGACGTGTCGGGCGCCATCTCCTATGAGTTTGTTTCCAATGCCGAAACGGAATTCAACATGGAGGCCGGTTTCTCTGTGATCTGCCGCGAACGAGATTCCGATTCCAGCAGCTACGGCTTCAACATCGAACAGGCCCTGGTCGACAGGGTAAGGGCGCCCAATGCGCTGGTCAGCGAGGTGATCGGGGAAGACACCATAACGGGCAACAACAACACCGGCTTCAGTTTTGCCGACAAGACCCTGGCCAGCGACGAATACGAAGCGGAACTGGATTTGAAGAGCGTGTATATCTCCGCTGATTACCTGTTCAACACGGACTATCAACTGATTGCAGGGATCCGCTTCGAGGATTACCAGCAGACTACCGAGACGTTCAGTCTGGCCGGCGTGCAGGAGGCGGTAAGCTCGAAAATTGACGAGACGGCCATGCTGCCCAGCCTGGGTTTCAACTGGCTCTTCCGGGAAGACCACCAGTTCCGGTTCGCGCTATACAAGTCCGTGTCACGCCCGGACTTCAAGGAGACTTCCAACGCGACGTTCTACGATACCGAATTCGACTTCCGGGTGAGGGGCAACCCGAACCTGGAGATTTCCGAAGTGACCAATTACGACGCGCGCTGGGAATGGTATTTCGCCGACCGGCAAAGCGTCAGCGTCGCGTTGTTCTACAAGGACCTGGAAAGCCCCATCGAACGGGTGGTGCAGCCGGCATCCGGCACCGCGGGAAATTCACGCACCTTCAGAAATGCTGAATCGGCTGAACTTTACGGGGTCGAAGTGGAAGGACGCAAGGACTTTGCGTTGAGCGACGACCTGTCGCAGTCAATTTTTGTCTTCGTCAACGCCAGTGTCATCGAATCGGAGGCTAACCTGGCAGACGGCACCAGTCGGAAACTACAGGGTCAACCGGATTATACCTTCAACCTGGTAGTGGGTTATGACGACCTGGTGCGGGACCAGGAACTCACGGTGTTGCTCAACCAGAGCGGCAAATCCATCAAGGACGTGGGTATTGCCGGGCGGCCCAACGTTATCGAGGAGCCGAGGCTCGACCTCAAGGTCAATTACAAATACCGGTTCACCGATGATTTTCTGTTGAAGGCAAGCGCGGAAAACCTGTTGAACGAGGAGGTTGAGTTCACTCAGGGCGGAGAAATATTCCAGAGCTACAAGGAAGGCGTGGAATTCAAGCTGGGCATAGACTGGAATTTCTGACTGAGGGTGGAGCACCTGGTAGGAAATTCGGGTTAAACATCAGGAACCTCTGATTAAGTCAGAGGTTCCTGCGATACAGGGATGTATCGCCAAATTCGATGACGATAAGTCATTGAATTTGTGAGAAAAACAAAAATCGCATTTTTGTTTTGCGTGCTCTAAACAAGTCCAGGATGGACTTGTTTAGAGCTTCCATCAAACTATATTCAGGAGATTAACATGAGACTTAGGTATTTTATACGGGTTATGGTGGCGGCAATCGCGCTGGGCGGCATTTACGGTTGTTCCGAGGGTGACGATGCGACAATCAATATCGATGCGCCGACCACGACGACAACCAACAATACAACGACTGACACTCCCGACTCCGGCGGCGGTTCCGACTCAACTGTGTCGGAGAACTGTCCGGACTGGGCGGGGGCGAAACGCAGGGATGACGACGGCAACGACGTCTGCGCCTTGCCGGCCACGATATCGGAGAGTCGCCTGTTGACCAGCGACATCGTGTGGTTGATGGAAGACCGGGTGACCGTCGGCAACGGCAACAGGGAAATGTCCGCGACCAAGGGTGTGCTGGCGGACGGCAGCGATGTGGTCAGTGCCACACTGACAATCGAAGCGGGCACGGAGATCAAGGCCAGTGGCGGCACATTCGCCAACCTGGTGATTACCCGCGGTTCCAGGATACAGGCCGAAGGCACGGCCAGCGCGCCCATCGTGTTCAGTTCCGATGACGACGATTACAGCGGCAGCGGCGAATGGGGCGGCCTGATCATCCACGGTTACGGTGAACACAACCAGTGTCCGGCCGAGGCATGTAATATCGACGCCGAGGGCGAGTCGGGATTCGCCGGCGGCTACACCGCCGATGACAACAGCGGCACGTTGCGCTATGTAATCGTGACCGAAGGCGGTTACGAGTTTGCCCCGGGCGACGAAATCAACGGCATCTCCCTGGTCGGCGCAGGTTCCGGCACGACCATGGAATACCTCCAGGTCAATGACAATTCGGATGACGGCATCGAGTTCTACGGCGGCGCGGCGAATGTAAAATACATCGTGCTGACCGGTAATCTGGATGATTCCGTGGATTGGGATGAGGGCTACATGGGCAACATGCAGTACGTGCTGGTCAAGCAGTCGCCTGCGGGTGGCGGCAACGCCATTGAGGCTGATACCGAAGGTTCAGCCATGCCGTTATCCAAGCCGACCATCGCCAATGCCACCTTTGTCACCGACAGTGACGATGAAACGGAGGCGCTGGTATTCAAGGCGGCTTCCGGCGGTTTTCTGCATAACTCCGTCATCACCACGGCACCCGGTTTTACCTTGTTGGAGGACTGTGTGGATGTGTCAAGGGCTACCGACAATGCCAATGCACTGGTCTTCAACAATATCATTGCCGACTGTGCGGCGGAAGGGACCGGTAATTTCTACAAGGACGGCACGGTGAAAGGCATGGAATCGAACATACACATGGTCGAGGCCGAACTGGACGAGAACTATGCCTCCCAGGCCGCCGAGGCGCTACTGGATGCGCCGATTGACTGGGCCGATTACAACGCCATGAACTCGGAGAGCACCGCCGACCCGGATTACCTGGACGCAACGGACTACCTGGGCGCGGTCAACCCGGACGGCAGCGATCTCTGGTACCAGGGTTGGATAATCGAAGGCTCGCTGTAACCGGGTACCTCCCGCTGATGAAAAAGCCGCGCTGCTGCGCGGCTTTTTTTATGAGTGGCGAACGACAGATCGGCGTCGTAACAGAAATGACCCGGGAACGTCATATAAATGTAATACAAAAGAAATAGAGTTCCGCTATTGGTTTTAAAGAAAAAGAACACCTTTGATAAATTCCACAATCGGTCTCATCCTTGTTCTGAGTGCGGCTGCCCTGCAGATGCCCGGCGAACCGGCGCCGGACCTGCCGATACCCCGCGCAATTACCCGCTGCGAAAGCCCGGCCGGGTTTAACCAGGCCGGGCGAAACCTGTCAGCCGGCCTGTCGGACGAATCGATCTACAGGGAAACTCCGGCTGAGGTAAACGGCGAATTGCTGTTGGTCCGCATGGAGGACGAACTGGGCCTCATCCACCTTATTGATGATGTCGCGTTATGGAGCGCACGTCGGAATAATGCGCAGATAACGGATACCGGGACCGGTATGGCCGCTTATCACATGGTGCTGGACAGCCCCGAAGGCAGGGAACATCTCCTGTTCGCCGTTGCCGATGACGGTATCGGTCAGATGATCTGGTCCAACATGGAGAACAGCGTCATCACCGATTGCTATCCGGGTTAGCCCGCAGCATTGCCCGGCCGGAACCGGCTACTTTCCTGTTTCCGTAATGCCGCGTTGGGCGATACGTTTTACCCGCGCCGGTTTGCCGGATGACAACTCGGCCAGGGGGTTGCCGCGCAGGTCGAGCACCCGCTTATATAGTATGCGCGCCTGATCGTTGTGCCCGGATTGCTGGTAAACGTAGGCCAGGTTCAGCAGGGCGTAGGGGTTGTGCGGGTCTTCTGCAATAACCAGCAAAAGTTCCCGTTCAGCTTGTGTGAGGTTGCCTTCCTGAATGGCGTTGGCCTGGTAAGCGTGTTTGACTCCTTTGGCGTCATTAACCGGTGGAGTTTCATCAGCCCAGGCTGCGCCGGACAGGATAAGCAACAGGCTTACTGCAAAGATTTTTTTAACCATGGTGCATCTCCTGACAAAAGTTAAAGTTCAAGTTAGCATGTCATAAATATGACAAATATTACAGTTTTATGACAATGTGACAATTATATGACACTTCCTGTCATTGTCAAGCTCTTTTGGTAAATTCTATTACTGCCGGTTTTCGAATGGTTACCGTTTATTCTGGCCTGTCACGATGTTGTAATATAATATCTGTGTAATAATCACATGTTCCAGGAAAGACAATCCATGAAAGGCAAAATTCTCCCCGTAGTTGAAGAGCGCACTGTGGACGTGCATATACGGCGCCTGCGCAAGACCCTTGAGCCCTATAATTACAGTCATTTAATTCAAACAGTTCGCAGCGTCGGATACCGGTTTTCCAACAAGAAGTAGTACTCTTTCAACCTGATATTGCCATGTTCAGAGCCACACAGCGACGCCAAGACAAGGCGCAGCCCGCAGAGAATGGCGCGCCCTTGTCAAGGGCTGCAACGCCGTATTGGCGTCGCTGTGTGGCTCCCTGCGGGCGGGCCGGGAAGCGGTCGCCCGCGGCGTTGCACCGCTTGGCAAGGACTCGCCATTCCCGGCACGGCGCGCCTTGCGCTCAACCGCTTCCCGACCCGCTGAACATGGCAATATCAGGTTGAAAGAGTACTCAATGCGTCCTGACCTGTTCCGGCTGGGTTTCGTAGTTATCCTCTGCGGGTTTGCCGGCCTGCTTGCCGGTAATATCCTTGCCGGCCTTGCAACCGGACTCGTGGTTTGTCTTGTCTGGCAGCACCGGATGCTGAAATACATCAGCAAATTCCTGCGCAACGGCAACGATCAAAATCCGCCCGATGTCCCCGGTATCGTCAATGAAATAATCAGGGAAATCGATTCCCTGCGCGCACACCATAAACAGCGGGAGGAGAAACTTGCCGGTTTCCTGTCGCGTTTTGAGGAAGCAACTGAGGCCATGCCCGATGCCGTTATCGTCATGGACACTTACGGACACGTGGAGTGGGCCAATGAAAAAGCCTCCGATTACTTGGGGGTCCGCTTACCCAGGGACCAGGGACAGCGTTTTTCCCATATTATCAGGCAGCCCGAGTTGCTGGATTACCTCGCCGACGTGGACAAGGACTCAGCGTCAAAAAGTCTCGTTATCTCATCCCCGGCGGATACGGAGATCAGTCTGGAAATCAGGATCACCAGATATGCGGAATCTTCCCTGTTGCTGGTGGCGGGTAATGTCACTGATATCCAGCGCGCCAACCGGATGCGCAAGGATTTCATTGCCAACGCCTCGCATGAACTACGCACGCCCATCACGGTGATTTCCGGCTATCTCGAAGCAGTGGAAAATGAAGCCAATGACCTGTTGCCGGAATGGCGGCCACGAATAAAACAAATGCGAAGCCAGACCAGGCGCATGCAGAACCTGATCGAGGACCTGCTTAAATTGTCCAGACTGGAGAGCAGCCACTCTGCAAACCTGGATACTGAAGTAGACGTGGCAGAGTTGCTCTCAGTGATACACAGCGAGTCCCAGACCCTGAGCGGCAAGCAGGGCCATATCTTTTCCCTGGAAACACAGCCTGACCTGCTGGTGAGAGGCGATTATGACAGCCTTTACAGCGCCTTTTCCAATATTGTCTTCAATGCCGTGCAGTATACCCCGTCCGGCGGCGTAATCCGGATAAAATGGTATCGCGCTGCAACGGGCGCGTGTATGGAAGTGTCCGATTCCGGCGAGGGTATCGCGCCAGAGCATATTCATCGCGTAACAGAGCGTTTCTATCGTGTCGACAAGGGCCGTTCCAGGGAAAAGGGAGGCACCGGTCTCGGGCTTGCCATTGCCAAACACGTCATGGTCCAGCACGAGGCCGAATTAGACATAACCAGTGAGCCCGGCAGGGGCACAGCAGTAAAATGCCTTATACCCGAACACCGGGTGGTTCAACTTGCCCGCGCCACTCAACGGGCAGGGTTGTGACACCCTATCTCGACCCGAAATATCGATGATAATGGCAACCGGAGTCTGCCACTGTCACATTTCCTTAATAAACGTGTTGTTCAATACAGTACTCTTTCAACCGCTTCCCGACCCGCTGAACATGTCAATATTAAGTTGAAAGAGTACTGGACCTGACCCCATAATGCTATCTTGAATAAACCTCGCAGGGAGAATATGTCGTGATAAACAAACTAATGTTCAATGCAGCCTTTATCCTCGCGGTGTTTGTTTCCGCAGCGGTCAAGGCGGTTGATTTGGACCCCGACCTGGCTGAATACAGCAAGTCCAGCGGTGTGTCCGGCAACGTCATCAGTGTGGGCTCGGATACCCTGGCGAACCTGATGACCCTGTGGGCGGAGGAATTCAAAAAACTCTATCCCAACGTTAATGTACAGATCCAGGCAGCCGGTTCTTCAACCGCGCCGCCGGCCCTGACGGAAGGCACCGCCAACTTCGGGCCCATGAGCCGCAGGATGAAAAACAAGGAGGTGGCCAGTTTCGAGACAAGATACGGCTACAAGCCGACTCCCATCGCGGTGGCCATCGATGCCCTGGCCCTCTACGTACACAAAGACAACCCGGTTGCGGGCATGACCATCGCGCAGGTTGATGCAGTGTTCTCGGCTACCCGCAAATGCGGCCACCCCGAAGATATCACCCGCTGGGGCCAACTCGGCCTGGCTGATGACTGGAGCAACCGGCCGATCCAGTTATACGGCCGCAATTCGGTCTCAGGCACTTATGGTTACTTCAAGAAAGTGGCGCTTTGCAAAGGAGACTACAAGAATAACGTCAACGAGCAACCCGGTTCGGCTTCCGTCGTACAGGGCGTGACCAAGTCGATCAACGGTATCGGTTATTCCGGTATCGGTTACAAGACATCCGGGGTGCGCGCCGTGCCGCTGAGCAAGGATGGAACCGACTTTACCGATGCCACACCAGCCAATGCCGTGGCCGGCTCATACCCTCTGGCCCGCTTCCTCTATGTCTACGTCAACAAGTTGCCGAACGATCCGCTGCCTCCCCTGGAGCGCGAATTCATCAGGATGGTCATGTCGAAAACAGGGCAGGAAGTGGTCGTGAAGGATGGCTATATTCCCCTGCCTGCCAAGGTCGCCGACAAGCAGCTTGCCCTGATTGGCGTCCTCGACGTAGCCAGCAACTGACGATTTTTCTGACCCCATTAGTTACGGCCAGCAGAACAATATTCCTCCATGAGTGAGGTAAACCAGACATCCCTGCTGGCTGATTTCAACTCGGCGGCCGCGCAAAAACATCGCTTTTACCGCCACCTGAAGGATGTCATGATGCGCTACATGATGGCGCTGGGCGGTATCAGCGTCATTGTCGCCATCGTGCTGATCGCGTTTTACCTGGTTTACGTGGTGCTGCCCATGTTCAAACCACCGCATATTGAACGAGTGGCGAGCTACCCGGTTCCCGCGGGCACACAGTCAGAGACGTTGTATTACGCCATGGAAGAACAGCGGGAAATCGGCCTGCGCGTCACCGGCAGCGGCGGTATCGTGTTTTTCAGCACTGCAGACGGCAGCCTGGTACACCAGCAATTTCTGGCCGGGGAACCTGCGGCGGAGATTACCGCGTTTGCCGCCGGCGACCCGTCGCAACGCCTGCTCGCGGCCGGACTGGATAACGGTACTGCCCTGCTGGCCCTGCATGAATACCACGTGAGCTACCCGAATGATGTACGCGTCATTCTCCCCGGGATAGACTGGCCGGCAGGCAATACGCCCATAATCATTGATGAGGCAGGCAGGGCGATTACGTTGATTGCCGCGCAGTATGATGCAGAGCAGCTCACCGTTGCCGCGCTCACGGAAGATGGGCGCCTGTTGATAATGAACAGAGCTGAGGAAGAGTCGTTTTTGGGTGATGAGTCCGAAATCACTATAACCCGCAGTCAAATTCCGGTTGCAGGCGAGGTTACCCACCTGTTGGTGGACGTGGAGCACCGGGAACTCTACGTTGCCGAACAGGGCGGGTTGATTTCCTATTACGACATCAGCGACAAGGAAAGGCCGGAACTGGTGCAGAGAGTCCGGGCCGTCACTACGCCGGCGGAAATTACCAGCCTGTCGTTTCTCAGCGGAGGTATTTCCATATTGGCAGGTGATTCGGACGGGAACATTTTCCAGTGGTTTCCCGTACGCGACCAGGAAAATAACTACACCCTGGAAAAAATACGCGGTTTCAACTCTCAGTCAGCCAGGATCACGTCCATCGCGCCGGAATACTTCAGGAAAGGTTTCCTGGCGACGGATGATACCGGCTACCTGGGGATTTATCACGCCACCGCGCATCGAACAGTGGAACTGGAAAAAATCAGCGCTAACGGGTTGACACAACTGGCCGTGGCGCCGCGCGCGAATGCCATGCTGGTGGAGGATGAGACCGGCGCGTTGCAATTCTGGGAAATAGACAACGAACATCCTGAAATCTCCTGGTCATCTATCTGGGGCCAGATCTGGTACGAAAGCCGGGACAAGTCTGAGTTTATCTGGCAATCGTCCTCCGCCAGCAGTGACTTTGAACCGAAATTCAGCCTGACGCCTTTGGTATACGGCACCTTGAAGGCCGCATTTTACGCCATGTTGTTTGCCGTGCCCCTGGCTATCATGGGCGCCGTCTATACCGCCTATTTCATGTCTGCATTCATGCGGGACATCGTCAAGTCCACTATTGAAATCATGGCGGCTTTGCCCACGGTCATACTCGGTTTTCTCGCCGGCCTGTGGTTTGCTCCGTTCGTGGAGCAGAATATGCCGGGCCTGTTTATATGCTTCTTGCTGTTACCGCTCAGCGTGATCACTGCTGCTTACTGCTGGAACAGGATCCCTGAGGGCCTGCGCCACAGGATCCCCGAGGGTTGGGAGGCGGTACTGCTGTTGCCCGTTATCATCGCTACGGGCATATTCTCATTCGCGCTCAGCCAGCCTCTGGAGATCGCCTTCTTCGGCGGCAACATGCCGCTGTGGCTGACCGATGAACTCGGGATCAACTATGACCAGAGAAATTCCCTGGTCGTGGGCATTGCCATGGGGATTGCCGTCATTCCCATTATTTTTACCATCTGTGAAGATGCGGTGTACGGTGTGCCCGAACACCTGACGATGGGATCACTGGCCCTCGGCGCTACCCCCTGGCAGACCGCAGTAAGAGTGGTGTTGTTGACCGCCAGCCCGGGCATCTTCTCCGCGGTCATGATTGGCTTCGGCCGGGCGGTCGGCGAGACCATGATCGTGCTCATGGCGACGGGCAACACCGCCATCATGGACATGAACATCTTTGAAGGGTTTCGCACCCTGTCCGCCAATATCGCCGTGGAGATGCCGGAATCGGAAGTGGGCAGCACCCACTACCGGATTCTGTTCCTGGCCGCCCTGGTGCTGTTCCTGGCGACGTTCCTGTTCAATACCATCGCCGAGGTCGTCAGGCAGAGACTGCGGGTGAAATACAGTTCGTTATGAAGAGCAGCAGGCGCAGCAACGGGTGAGCTATGCGGGCTAAGTCAACCTTCAAGGGCTGGTTTGATAGCGGCGAACCCTGGATCTGGCTGAATGCGGGCGCGGTCAGTCTTTCCATTATCATGGTGGTCGGACTCGTCGCCCTGATCATGGTGCGCGGTCTGGGCCACTTCTGGCCGAGCAATGTTGCGGCATTTGATTACACCGATGATGACGGGTCCGTTATCGCCCTGGCGGGCGAATTTATTGATACCGAAGCGGTGCCGCGCGCCAGGCTGGCAGTGGATGACAGTCGCATCGCGGCGGACATTGACATTATCGACCGGCGCTTGGTCAGGATCGGCAACCGGGATTACACGGGTTTCGACTACCGCTGGGTGCTCGATGCAGCCATACATAACCTGTCCTATCCGGAAAATATCATGGCCGTAGAAAGGTATGAATGGGGAAATTTCTACGGCTACCTCAAGGCCGTGAAGGAAAACGGCGAGGTAGTGGATGCGGACCCGGACTGGGAATCCTTCCAGCGATACGTTGTGCAGAGTGAGAATATCCTGGGAGAAATACACCGTATCGAGAAGGACCTGATAGGGACAGTGAACTACGAGATGGAGCGCCTGCGCCTGCGCGAAAAAGGCCTGGCAATGAACAACGAACCACCGGACAGCCCGGCTTTCGGGGAGATCGAGTCCAGCCGCGTCTCCCTGCAGGAGGAATACAACGGTTATACGGGGCGCCTCGCTGATTTGTATGAACGATTGAACAGGGCATCATTCGTGGCGACGCTGGCCGGTGGCCGGGAAGCCGAACTGCCGTTTGCCAAGGTGGTCCGGGCCTACCGGCCGAATGCCATGGGCGTCACGGACAAGACGGTATTTTATTTTGAGAAGCTCTGGGAATTCGTATCAGGCGACCCCCGTGAGGCCAATACCGAAGGCGGCATTTTCCCGGCCATTTTCGGCACCGTACTGATGGTGATGATCATGGCCGTACTGGTAACGCCTTTTGGTGTCGTAGCGGCGGTCTACCTGCGGGAGTATGCCCGGCAGGGTCCGTTTACCAGGCTGATACGTATCGCCGTAAATAACCTTGCCGGTGTGCCATCGGTCGTCTACGGCGTATTTGGATTGGGGTTTTTCGTCTATTTTCTTGGTGGTACGATTGACGAGTTGTTTTTTCCGGAATCGTTGCCCGCCCCCACTTTCGGCACGCCGGGTATTATGTGGGCGTCATTGACCATGGCCATTCTGACGGTGCCGGTGGTTATCGTTTCCACTGAAGAAGGGCTGGCGCGGGTGCCGCGGGCAATCCGCGAGGGCAGCCTGGCTTTGGGCGCCACCAAGGCTGAGACGCTGTGGCGCACGGTCCTGCCCATGACTGCCTCGGCGATGATGACGGGGCTGATACTCGCCGTTGCCCGCGCCGCCGGCGAAGTCGCGCCCCTGATGCTGGTCGGCGTGGTCAAACTGGCCCCGTCCATGCCGCTGGACGGGAACTTCCCGTACCTGCACCTGGACAGGAAATTCATGCATCTGGGATTTCATATCTACGACGTGGGCTTCCAGAGCCCCAACGTGGAGGCGGCCAGGCCGCTGGTCTATGCAACGGCATTTTTACTGATCCTGATAATCATCTGTTTAAACCTGACTGCGATCAAAATCCGTAATACACTGCGGGAAAAGTATCGGACAGCCGAGCAGAATTGACCGGACGAGACAAACGTGAACGACCAAACAAGCACAGGCACAACCGCACCGGTCACCCATGCCGTGAGCATGAATACGTTGGGCGGACAGGTGGAAAAATTGTCTATTGCAGACGAAAAGCCCTGTATAAACGTCAACGACTTCAACCTGCATTACGGCGAAAAACAGGCGCTCAAGGATATTACCCTGGTGATTCCGGAGAAAAAGGCCACGGCATTCATCGGCCCCAGCGGTTGCGGCAAGTCAACCCTGCTGCGCTCGTTTAATCGCATGAATGACTTGATCGACAATGTGCATACCAGCGGCGAGATCCGGATCAACGGTGAGAACATCTTCGCCAAATCGGTGAACGTGTCCGAACTCAGAAGAAAAGTCGGCATGGTTTTTCAAAAACCCAACCCGTTTCCCAAATCCATCTACGAAAACGTCGCCTACGGTCTCCGCATACAAGGTATCAACAACCGCAAAACACTGGACGCGGTGGTGGAGAGGTCCCTGAAAAATGCGGCGCTATGGGATGAGGTCAAGGACCGGCTTGATGACAATGCATTGGGACTTTCCGGCGGCCAGGCCCAACGCCTGGTCATTGCCCGGGCCATCGCCATTGAGCCCGAAATCCTGTTGCTGGACGAACCCTGCTCCGCCCTGGACCCCATATCCACCCTGAAGGTGGAAGAACTGATTTACCAGCTCAAAACCAACTATACTATTGTCATCGTGACACACAATATGCAGCAGGCTGCCAGGGTATCCGACTACACGGCCTACATGTACCTGGGAGAGATGGTCGAGTTCAACGACACCAATACCCTGTTTACCAATCCGACGGAGAAAATGACTGAAGATTACATAACAGGTCGTTACGGTTAATCCTTGCGCGGAAAATACTATGGATAATATCACCCAGCACATCTCCAGGCAGTTCGATAATGAGTTGGAAACCATACGTTCCAACGTGTTGGCCATGGGCGGTCTGGCCGAGCAACAGTTTTCAGATGCATTGCAGGCGTTGAAGCAATTCGATGTTTCCGGTGCGGAGCAGGTCATAGAGAACGAAGTCAGGCTGAACTCCTGTGAGGTGTCCATTGATGAGGAGTGCGTGACGCTGCTCGCGCGCCGGCAGCCGGCTGCCGGCGACCTGCGTTTTGTGATGGCGGTCATCAAGACCATCACCGACCTGGAGCGCATCGGTGATGAGGCGGAAAAGATAGCCAGGATGACCATCAGCCTGGCGGAGGAAGCCGGGCCCCGTTCCTATTACACCGGGATAAACACCATGGGAGTTTTTGTGAAGGATATGGTACGCGACGCACTCAACGCCTTTGCTCGCATGGACAGCCAGGAGGCTCTGGTTACGGCCGGCAAGGAGCCGGAATCCGACGAACAGTATGCCGCCATATTGCGCCAACTGATCACCTATATGATGGAAGACCCGCGCAGCATCAGCAGCGTTATCGATGCGGTATGGGTGGCCCGGGCGCTGGAACGTATTGCCGATCATGCTCGCAATATCTGTGAGTATGTAATATATTTCGTCGAGGGCAAGGACGTGCGCCATATCAGTATCGAGCAGATGGAAGATACAGTCAGAAGCAGTTGACCCCGCGCACTTCTGTCTGGAAGGACACATCCCCGCAGGCGTGAGGAGTGACATAACAGGGTACGAATGTGGACACGTTAAACCTCAACAGCCCCGAATATTACATTAATCGAGAATTAAGCCTGCTGGAATTCAATCGGCGCGTGATCGCCCAGGCTGAAGATGAATCCCTGCCCTTGCTGGAACGATTGAAGTTCCTGTGCATTGCCAGCACCAACCTGGACGAGTTCTTTGAGATCCGGGTCGCCGGCGTCAAACAGCAGGTGAAGTACGGTTCCGTGCAGACCGGGCCGGACAACCTCAGCCCGCTGGAGACCCTGAAACAGATTGGCAGGATCGCGCATGAACTGGTGGAGAGCCAGTACGCGGTACTGAATGACTCCATCATGCCCAGGCTGGAAAGTGAGAAGATCCATGTACTGCGCCGCGGCGCCTGGAAACCGGCCGTTTCCCGCTGGATAAAGCGCTATTTCAATGGCAATGTGCTGCCGGTGCTGAGTCCCATCGGGCTGGACCCGGCGCACCCGTTTCCGCGGGTATTGAACAAGAACCTGTATTTCATCGTATCGCTGGACGGCAAGGACGCCTTCGGTCGGGAGACCCGCCTGTCCATTGTCCAGGCGCCCCGTTCCCTGCCCAGGGTGGTGCACCTGCCGGAAGACATCAGCAAGGGAAAATGGAACTTCGTGCTGCTCTCATCTATCATCCACGCCCACGTGGACGGCCTGTTTCCCGGCATGACGGCGACGGGTTGTTACCAGTTCAAGGTCACCCGCAACAGCGAACTGTTTGTGGACGATGAAGAAGTGGACGATTTGTTGATTGCCCTGGAGGGTGAGCTGCCGTCCAGGCGTTTCAATGACGCGGTCCGACTGGAAGTGGCGGAGAACTGCCCCGCGGAGCTGAGTTCGTTTTTGTTGCGCCAATTCGATTTAGGCGAGGATGACCTGTACATGGTGAGCGGCCCGGTGAACCTGAGCCGGTTGATGGCCATATACGACCTGGTGGACAGGCCCGAACTGACCTTTCCCGGCTTCACTCCCGAACTGCCGCCGCGTTTGCAGAAAAACGTCAGTATTTTTGATGTCCTGAAAAATGGTGACATCCTGCTGCACCATCCGTTCCAGTCCTTTGCGCCTGTGATTGACTTTGTGCGCCAGGCAGCCAGTGACCCGAGCGTGTTATCGATCAAGCAGACCCTGTATCGTACCGGTGATGACTCGGCCCTGGTCGAAGCTCTGAAGGAGGCTGCGCGCAAGGGTAAGGAAGTGACGGTGGTGGTGGAGTTGCGCGCGCGTTTTGACGAGGAGGCCAATATCGAACTGGCCAATGAATTGCAGGAGGTCGGCGCCCACGTTGTGTACGGCGTGGTGGGTTTCAAGACCCACGCGAAAATGGTCATGATCGTGCGCCGGGAAGGCCGCAGCCTGCGCCGTTACGTACACGTAAGCACGGGTAATTACCACGCACGCACCGCCAGGTTATACACCGATTACGGCCTGTTGACCTGCGACAAGGCGGTGGCGGAAGACGTGAATATGCTGTTTCTGCAGTTGACCGGGCTGGGGCGGGCGTCAAAATTGAAGAAACTGTTACAGTCTCCGTTCACCTTGCACAAATCCCTGCTCGGGTTTATCGAAAAGGAGATCGCCAATGCCAGGGCGGGCCGGGATGCCCGTATTATCGCCAAGATAAATGCCCTGGTTGACCCGGAAATTATCCGCGCCTTGTACAACGCCTCCATGGCGGGTGTACGGGTGGACCTGATCGTGCGCGGCATCTGCTGCCTGCGTCCGGGGATCCCGGGACTATCGGAAACCATCCAGGTCCGCTCCATCATTGGCCGCTTCCTGGAACATACTCGGGTCTATTATTTCCTGGACGGCGGCAACGAGCAGGTTATGTGCTCCTCCGCCGACTGGATGCCGCGCAACCTGCACCACCGCGTGGAAGCCTGTTTCCCCATCGAGGAAAAACGGCCCAAGGACCAGGTCATCAAGTTCGGCCTGCTCAACTACCTGAACGACAACACCCAGGCCTGGATCCTGCAAAGCGACGGCACCTACAAAAAAGCCCGCCCCGGCAACCAGAAACCCCGCAACACTCAGCAACTACTGCTGGAGAATTACTGCCGCTGAGCTCGTCCCTTACCGCCGTTCTCGTATACACGGGAAACCTGCAGGCAAACATTCATTTACAAAATAAAGATCGGAAAGACTTCAGAAGGCCCATGACGACAGGGAAATTTTCATTGCTTGGTACTGTGGGTAGGCCGTTGCTGATGTCAAAGTTGAGATGGAAACATATACAGCCCAGATTGGATTTCTGCAAAGTGTGTGGTCTGACTATGTTCAAAGATCAGGATTTGGGTGGCATCCAGTATTCTGGCTCAATGATACGATTTGCAACGTATAGAGGATGTGTCATCCCTAGAACTTTTTTCGCCTCCCCCTGAGCTGCTACGCCCACTAGCAAAAGCGCATCATTCCTCTCAGCGGGATATTTGGTTTCCATATAATTTAACCATTTTACTGCGCGTTCAACTTCATTTTGAAAAAAATGACAGGATGGTTCAGCATGTTTTTGCCTCCAGGCTACAACTATATCTTCTCTGCCAGTATAATGTGGAAGTTCATGTTGTATTTTACAAGGATTTCTCTCCTCCCAGAGGGCAATACGGTTAGACAGTTCACGTAAATCGGCTTTTATCTCTTCAGAACCAAAACCCACCTTGACCGCTTCGCCCTGATGTTCAGACCAGATTGCCCACTGATGCTGGTAGAAACTTCTTACTTGTATCTCGAAGCGGACGTGAATATTCTTTGTCTCTGTTAGGGGTTGCTGAAATCGAATAATATGATGTATGGAACGATAGCCAGTATTCGTCGGGTGTGGTTCGCGAATATAGTCTTTCAAGCGATAAGAATCTGGCAACGATTGAATGCGCCCACTTAAATTATTCGCCGTTTGATAATCCGGGCAAATGACCCGGACGCCTATGACGTCATCCATTTGGCCGAGCCTGAATTGATTTTCTCCGCGATTGATTTTGCGTCGAATGCTATCCAATCGTTTCAGGCGTACACTAACCAAGGCACGAGATGGCATCCCGGCTGCCTCTACAATTCCCAACGTCGTTTTTAAGCAACGCATCCTGAATAAGCGGTATTTCTGTACTTCCGTAATCGTCGCTATATTGTGAGCCGCAGCACAAAAAGCAGCACCTAAGCGATCAATGTCTCCTAGTGAAGCAAATCCTGCATTAGAATCCGACGCTGGTGCAGGGCAATATGAAGCCGTAGCCAATGTCATCGCCAGGGATTGGGTAACTGAACTTTTTCTTTATTGACTAATTTTCCGTACATGTTTACCACATCGTTGTCACTGATTCGTCGCGCATCAGCAAAATCAACCCGGAGGTTTTCACGTTCTTCATCGCTTCTTATTCCACCACCTAATAGGTAACAAAAAAGTCGAGAACAAAGGGTTCGATTCTCCTTTTTCCTACGCATTTTCTCATCAATGGGGTCACACAGCACTCCAAACCAAGGTGCTTGATGCTCTCGTAGCCTCAGCTGACCTGACTTTTCATGTGTTGCCAGCACTTTGATTATACTTTCCAACGACATCTCATGTTCGCGTTCAAGAAATGCTATTGCTTCGGCAAGAGCCATCTGAGCAATTGGGCGAAAGAGTATATTGTCCTCTCCGTCTTTCTTCCTGATGTCTCCAGCCGGTTTCCCTTGGATGAAACGCAGATGTGAAGGTAACTGTTTGAATGCATTGAAATAATCATATAGTATAACTGTACCCTTAGAGAGTTCAGTTTCGTTCGGGCGTATGAAACCGAGATTTTTATCGCCAAGCACAGGATTTTTCCAATGCGAAAACTCTGTCTTGGCACCAAGATAATTCCTCGCTATTTCCACGAGCGCCTTCAATGTAGTGTAATACACGGATGACTCGGGAAGTTGATCTGTCTTTTGATGAGTTTTATCCTTGAGTAAATCATGCGTTACCATAATATTTCGAGCGATTACTCTGAATCCCTCGTTTTCATCCAGGATGGCGAGTTCGCCTGTCGTCAACTTTTTTGCTTTTTCATTCACATCGACAAAGGTACTACGCAACCTGAACAGTGCTTCTTTATACGTTTCTCCATCGGCTACAGCAGGAATAATCTCAATACCAATACGCTCAGTCATCAATCTTTCTAATCGATTGTGGATTGCAAGTTCGTCTTCACCAGTTTCCTCTTGTATTTGTTTAATAACAGTGTCACGAGTGATAAAGCTGTTAGGTTTAGGTTTCCCATCAACATCTAGTGAGAACAGTTTTCCTTTAGTCAAAAGCTCATGAAGACCCAAGATCGCCATCAGACGATGTTGGCCGTCTAACGCGTAGTATTTAGTGTTATTGATATCTAAATCGAAGTAAATGGCTTTGGGTTCGAGCGACATTACCGTGAGGCTGTTTTGCATGGCGCGTCTATCTAATCCCCACTGCTCGGCATTATGGGTATACACCCAATCCTGATATCCCACTACCAAGAGTGGAGGGAATTTGTGGTTTCTTCGTATGAGTAGATAGAGAGCCATTGGCAGTTGCCGTCTCCAATCTGGCTGACGTTGCTGAATATGGTCAATCGTGTTTTCATCCAGTGGGACTTTTTTTGTTTTATTGTCAACTCTTCCTTTGAATATCGGCAAATCTCCTGCGAATAAGACATTTTGAGCAACCCAGCTTAGAGTAGCAGTAGTCACATAAGAGGATGTTTCCCCCATGTGGGCACTAAGAGCAAAAAGGTGCCCATCTTTCTCTCGTTGATGTTCCAGTAATAATGATAATGCTTGACGATTTCGCTCTTCCATCTGCATTACATCATTGATGATTTGGTCTGGGTTTTGGTCATTCATCGCTAATCTTTTTTACAATCGGCTTCGTTAATTTATTTCCCAGCTAGGGATGTTTAAAGGGGTCATTAGAACCCCTAAGCACTACTTCATCTTGTAAATTTGGCATGGGATAGAAATTTTCAATGATAAACTATAGGTGTAATCCGCTGGTTACATGCTCTAGGTATCGGCTATAAGTGTTGTAAAATATGTGGACGCGACAAAATTTTGAACGATTATCCGAGATTTTAGGTATCAGGCCTGATAATTTCGGATCGCATTTTAACAGTTATATCCTTAACTCAAAACAAATAACATCAAACCTTAACACATCATGCTTAATGGTCGGATTGGTGTACTAAAAGTCAATAGCGTACCATCTCAATTAACATACACTACCTAAACTACTTCAATCTATTCAACTGACAAAGCAAATGATCGCGAAGCAAAACGGTAACATCCCTAGTTCATATTTTGATGCATGTGGCGATTTTGACGAGGGTGTTGCTGCAATCGTTAGGGAAATTGAAGATGTATATCTCGCCGACGATATTCCTTGGGCAGTCGGATACAGCGGTGGCAAAGACTCTACAGCAACTCTACAACTGGTCTGGCTGGCTTTACAAAGTATCGGCAGAGAGCGAGCGCGAAAGCCGGTTTATGTTATTAGTACGGATACATTGGTAGAAAATCCAATTGTCGCTGCATGGGTAGGTAATTCCTTAAAAAAAATGCAAATTACTGCTGATACGCAAGGATTGCCGATTACCTCACATCGCTTGACGCCCGAGTTATCAGATAGTTTCTGGGTCAATTTAATCGGTCGCGGATATGCTGCGCCACGTCAGAAGTTTCGCTGGTGCACTGAGCGATTAAAAATTCGTCCTGCACATCGTTTCATTTCGTCAGTAGTAGATAAATATGGTGAAACTCTACTGATTCTTGGTTCCAGAAAAACGGAAAGCACAGCGCGTGCGAGAACAATGGAACGGCACGAAAAAGAACGTTTAAAGGCAAAAATAAGCCCTAATGCCAACCTTTCTAATTCCTCCGTTTACACGCCGATTGAGAATTGGTCGAACGATGATGTCTGGCTTTTCCTTTTGGAAGCGCCCAATCCATGGGGACAGGATAATATGGATTTATTCCACATGTACAAAGGTGCGACAGAAGGGGGTGAATGTCCATTAGTGGTCTCAAGTGGCACACCAAGTTGCGGGGATAGCCGTTTCGGCTGCTGGGTCTGTACGCTGGTAGAGAAAGATAAATCGATGCAGGCAATGATTCACAACGACGAGGAAAAGCAATGGATGACTCCACTCTTACAGATTAGAGAGGAGATTGATTTTCGGGGGATGCCAGAAGGTGGAGACCGTCATCTACGAGATTATCGGCGTATGAACGGACAAGTACAGCTATATAATGGGCGGCCTATTCCTGGCCCATACAAACAGGAATTCCGTGAACATTTGCTACATCGTCTATTAGAGACACAAACACTTGTACGTCGCACTGGGCCGGACTACGTTAGTAATCTGTCTTTGATCCAGTTAGATGAAATGGAGGAAATCCGACGGATATGGGTTGTTGAAAAACATGAGATGGAGGATAGCCTTCCTCGGATTTACAAAGATGCTATTGGTGAGAGTTACCCTGGGTGCAAGTTAAATAACGGTGCTGTTTTCGGTGCCCAGGAAATGCAATTACTCCATAAACTGTGTGGCCAAAATCAGAATCAATATGAAATGGTACGAGAACTACTTGCCGTGGAATGTCGTCATAAAATGCAATTACGCCGAGCAGGTGTTTTTGAGTCATTACAAAATGCTATAGAGCGTAACTTCTATAGTGATGAAGCTGATGCAGTTGAGCGTGCCCGTGAACGCCAGCAGATGATCAACGCGGCCTCAGTAAAACAAGAAGCAGTCGTAGTTTCAGATGATTCTTGATCAAATTACATTACGCGACTTTGGAGTATATGCGGGCCTGCAAAAGATCGATTTAACTCCACCATCTGCCGACAAACCTATCGTTATGTTTGGCGGATTGAATGGCACAGGAAAAACGACGCTAATGGACGCCCTACAATTATGCTTATTTGGTCCTGCAGCTAAATGCGTTTCATACAATGGCAGCGGCTATAAAGATTTTATGGCTAGCAGGGTTAGTAAACATGCGGCCGGCAAACAGTCATCCGTTTCTGTAACTTTCCGCTGTACCGAAGATGGTGTAGATACCTCTTATCATGTCACTCGTACTTGGAAATCTATGCACGGTGGTTTCAGGGAAAAACTGAAAGTAATCCGTGATAACAGTACTGAGAAGTTTCTAACGGAAAATTGGGACCAATACGTAAATGACATCATTCCGGTGAATATTTCTCATTTGTTTTTCTTTGACGGGGAGAAAATTGCTACTTATGCAACCCCGCAGGGTATTCGAGACCTTTTAGCGAATGGGATAGGAAATTTGTTTGGTATAGACGTGATAGAACGCCTGCAAAAAGATTTGCGTATTTTGGAACGACGGCAAAGCATAACAGCACCTTCCATCGATACCTCTGTTATAAACCAGAAAGAAAAAGAACTGTGCTCTCTCCATAATGATATTGAGTCAATGGTAGAAAAAAAAGAAGTTTTAGAGAAAACAGAACTCAACTTAGTAAGAAACAAGCTTGCTGGTGTAATGCAAGAATACAGAGCTTTAGGAGCCAGTCTCCGTGAGCGGCGTGAAGAAATTCTGCGTCGAGTAAGTCAGGCGGAAGCAAATCTTAATTCTTGTTGTGACGAAATGAAAGAACTTGCGAGCAGTGAGTTACCACTGCTTTTAATCCAAGATTTGCTACAAGACGTAGCCGGTCATGCTGCCGAAGAACAAAAGATCCAGAATGCCCGTGCTATGGTTGATAATCTCCATGAACGTGATGCCAGGATGCTAGATTTGATACAAAACTTACCGGAGATGTCTTTCGTGCTGGCAGCTTTGGAAGAATTCTGCCGAACAGATATGGAGAAACAGGAGAAGTTAGCAAATTGTAGAACCCTGATTAATGTAAGTGATACGGGTGTTGTGCGACTGAATATACTTTTGCAAGAAAGGTTACCAGAATTGCAAAAAAGTGTCAGGAACATACTTGGAAAGTTCTTCAATTCAAAGGATGAAATGAAAGCGGCAAAATTGGAGCAATCAGCAATTCCGCCTGAAGACTCAATTGATGGGATTGTCAAAAAACGCGATTTGCTTATTGCTCAAATTACTCAACTAGAGAATGAAATAGCTGGCATTGAAAAGGAGCTTGGAAAAATAAATCAGGAACGGGGGCGCTTGGAAGCTGATATCAATATAATATTGGGGAAAATTGCTAAATCTGAGTTAGCGGACAGGGATACCAAACGATTTGTTCAACACTCACAACTGGCAAGACAGACACTAGAAAAATTCGGTTCTACTGTTTTACAGGACCAAATTGGACGAGTAGAACATTCGGCCCTTGAAAGTTACAAATGTTTGCTGCGCAAGGACAGATTAGTTTCCACATTAAGCATAAATCCAGAGACCTTCAAAATTATTTTGCGCGACACTGAGCAACACCCAATAGCGATTGAGCAGTTGTCGACCGGCGAACGACAGTTACTTGTTATTGCTTTGATATGGGGGATGGCTAAAGCATCAGGCAAATTATTACCCGTTGCCATTGACACCCCCATGGGACGTCTCGATTCCATTCACCGAGATCGGCTGGTCGACCGATATTTTCCTAATGCAAGCCATCAATTGTTACTGTTTGCCACAGATGAAGAGATTGATGAAGATTACATGTGTCAATTACGACCATGGGTCGGAAAGAGTTATTATCTCAACCACGATGATACAACTGGCACAACTATTGTTTCTAACGAGTTTGAAGAAAGAATATGAGTGATTCTTGGAACATCCGCTTGTCCAGCAAAGCGAAAGACAGATTGTCTAATTTGAAGCGAAAAACCGGTTTGGCGCATTGGAACGTTCTCTGTAGATGGGCATTTTGCTTATCATTGGCGGAAAGGAGCATCCCTTCGCAAACAGAGATAGATACTTATAGCAATGTAGAGATATCTTGGCGGACATTTGCAGGTACCGGTAATGAAGAAATATTCTTTGCTGCGTTAAAAGCACGCTGTCTCCGCGATAACTTATCAACTGACGATATAACATTAGCACATCAGTTTAAGTTGCATCTCCATCGCGGTATTGGATATTTAGCGACATCGGGGAAGATCAAATGTTTGGCAGATTTGATATCCCTCACGTCGAAGCAGCACGGGAAATAGACTATATGAGACGATCAGTATTGATGAACTGCAGGTAATATGAGGAATTAAATTATTGTTACAAGATATTCATTTGCAAGAGGAGTACTTTACAGGTTATGCGGATTTGATAAGTGAGTTTTATCGCCATGTCTTTCAGAGGCTATTGAATACGACCGATCCGTTGGTTATTTTCGTTCCTCCGTTTTTATCTTAATCGGGCCAGATGTCATTAATTTTGCAAAACGTGGGGGGAAATTGCGACTCGTAAGTTCTCCGTACCTGATAGAAGACGACATTATCGCAATTGATAAAGGATATATCACCAAGTTTGATGGTGCATGTGGCGCAATCTGTAGGGATATTGACTTTTTGTTGTCAAATCAACCTATTATAAAAAATACGGAAGCATTAGCTACATTAATTTCATTGGGTGTAATGGATGTAAGGCTCGTTTTTTTGCCTGAAGCCCAAGGCGATTTTCATGCAAAGTTAGGTATTCTATGTGATGAATTTAATAATGTGGTCAGTTTCAAGGGATCTGTCAATGAGACTTGGACTGGTTGGTGTGACAGGGGGAATCATGAAACGCTGGATGTCTTCTGTAGTTGGCGAGAAGGCAGAGACGAAAGACAAGTAGAACGAGACAAGCAATATTTTGAAAGATTGTGGAATGGACAGATTAAGGACCTGGAGGTAATACCTTTTCCCGAAATAGGGATTAACAAGCTTAAAACGATAGCCAGAAGTTCATTGGATGATATTGGCTCAAATGAGATCATTGATTTTTTTAACATTGGTCACCAACAAGTAAAAAATAAAGTTAGAGAGGAAGCGCCCTCAAATATCACACGCAAACCTTTTAAACATCAGATTAAGGCAATTGTAGAATGGAAAAAGCAGGACAAAAGAGGGATTCTGGAGCATGCGACAGGTAGTGGAAAAACATTCACTGCCATAACTGCTCTGAAAGAGCACCTAGAACCCGAGGGTGTTGCCATCGTTTTAGTTCCAGATAAGCTGCTACATCGTCAATGGGCAAAAGAACTGATGCGAGAGATTGGCGATCTGTCTTTGTTAAAAGCAGGTGATGGTCATAATAAATGGAAAAAAAATATGTGGTTATCCGATTTTACCTCGTCATTAAAGGGTTTGGGGAAAAGGGTAGTCTTAGCAACAATGCAGACCGCTAGAACAGATACGTTTGTTAACCTTCTGAACCAGGGTAAACATATTATGATGGTTGCTGACGAGGTGCATGAAATTGGAAGCAGGGAGAATTCTAGAGCACTTTCCATCGATTCAGGACCACGACTGGGATTGAGTGCTACACCCAGAAGATATGGAGACCCTGGAGGCACAAACAAAATAATCAGTTATTTCGGGAATGTTATCCAGCCTCCGTACACACTGGAGGATGCGATAAATGATCAGCGTCTTGTGCCTTATGAATATTTCCCCAAAATTATTCATCTTGATGCGGAAGAAGCTGCCCAGTGGGCGGAAGAAACAGATAAAATTTCGAGAGAATTTGCACGTGCTAAAAGAAATAAAGATGGAAATGTTCAAATATCGTCGTATTTACAAAATTTGCTTATCCAGCGTTCGAGAATAGCAAAGAAGGCAAATTCGAAAATTCCCCTCGCAACAGAAACCATAGTGAAACACTACCATGATGGTGAGTCTTGGCTAATATATTGTGAGGATCAGTTCCAGTTGAGGCAAGTCATGGATTCTTTGAAAAACGAAGGGTTTTCTCCGCTGGAATATCATACGAACATGGCAGGTAATTCTACTGCAACTCTTGATTATTTTAAGAATTTCGAGGGTATCCTATGTTCAATCAAATGTTTAGACCAGGGAGTTGATGTTCCCAAAATCTCACACGCGATGATTTTGGCCTCATCTCAAAACCCAAGGCAATTTATTCAGAGGCGAGGGCGTGTATTAAGAATATCTAATGACAAGTCTAAAGCTATTATTTTCGATGCAATAGTAATGCCTATGAGTTTGAAAAACGAGCCGGAACAATTGTCTTTGCTCAAGGCTGAGCTCCAGCGAGGTTTCCAATTTGCGAAAAATGCATTGAATAGTAGCGCCGCAATTGGTTTAGCCAGTCTAGCCATACAGTTAGGCATCGACCCTGAGGAATTTGAGTTGTTGGATAGCAATGGTGTAGAAGAAGAGGAAAACTGCAATGTCTGAGTCGAGCCATATTATCGCCCTTTTATTGGATATAAAGGAGCAAGAAGGATTAAACGTCGATGGTGCGTTGATAAAGCAGTGTTATGAACTACAAAAAAAGCACCAGTTCGAACTAAACCGCAATACGGTCGAAAAAATGCGCGAATTGATTGAGACAAGCATTGATAAAGATGAGCAGTAGATATTATGAAGATAAACAAGTTGATTTTCTATAATTTCATGCCTTTCAAGGACAAGCAGGAAATTGAGTTTCCTCAGCATGAAACACAAAACGTTATGTTGCTTTTTGGAGATAATATGCGAGGGAAAACCAGTATCTTAAACGCAATCCGTTGGGGTTTTTATGGTGTTGCTCTTGGTCGTCACTTGCGCGAGATTCCGAGAGTAAATCTGATCAATCGTGATGCAGCAGACGAGGGTAACTGGACAATATCGGTGTCATTGCATTTTGAGCATAAGGGTAGAAAGTATGATCTAAACCGGAAGATAGAAAAACGGGAAAATACTTCCAGGCCAAGAAACGACGCAGATTTTGAGGAGGTTATCGGCCTAAAAATCAATGGCACACCTATAGAGGGTGATGCAATAAATTATGAAGTTAATCAGGTAATACCCAAGGAAGTGTCACGCTTTTTTTTATTTGATGGTGAATTATTACAGGAATACGAGAACCTTTTAATCGAAAAAAGCGAACAAGGAGAGAAAATTAAAGAATCTATAGAGTCAATTCTGGGTGTTCCGGCTTTGGTGCATGCTAGGGATGAATTACAGGTGTTGTTGAAGGACGCACGTGCTATTCAGCGTAGAGACGCCCAGAAAAATGAGGAACTACGTAAATTTGCACAAGATCAGAAAAATCACGAGATAGAACTGGAAAATATCGAGAAGGAACTTAAAAAGTTAAATTCTCAAAAGGAAGAATATCAGGAAAAGGTGGATGCCCTGGATGACTTTTTGAATAACACGGAGGCTGTACAAAATAAGAAAATAGAGCTGTCCCGCTTGGATGAAAAACAGAAGGGTCTAGAAGATGAAATTGACCGAGCTAATGAAGACATTCATAAATTGTTAAAAACTGTTTGGAAGGATGTACTAGCCAACTCTGTGCAAACCATAGTTGACAGTTTAAAAGCGAAACGTAGCAAGTATGAACTTGCAAAGGATGAAATTATCGAGGTACGGGGGCAAATTCACGAGTTACAAAAGTCAATTGAAGATAACGAAGTTTGTGGAACCTGTGGACAAGTTATATCTGTTAGTCTCAAGCAGTCAATGAAGAAAAGATTAGACGAATTACAGGCAAAGCATACAGATAAAAAATTTGATTCCGGGGTCTTGATAGAACTTAATCAAACAATTGGTAAACTCGAAAGTCTCCGTTCAGAAGGCGAGGTTAAACGAATTCTTGATAACCAAAATAAAATTATTAAAAAAAGGGTTGAATTGGTAACTATCGAAAATAAAAGGGAAGAGATTAATGAAGAAATAAAGGATTTTGATACGAATGAAATTATGCGGAAGCGGGAAGAGCGACAGCGCTGGCTGACATTATTCACAAAAGTCGATGGAGAGGTAAAAGGAATGAATGAAAAAAAGGAGAGAAATAATCAAGCCCAGGCAAGGATATCTCAACTAATGGCGAAGCTTGGAGGTCCAAGAAGTTCTGTCAGTAATCGGCGTGTTGATACAATGCAGCAGTTGCATACAATATTTGGTCAAGGTATTGAGCAATTGCGCCTCAAGTTAAAGGATGATGTAGAAAATCATGCAACGAATACATTCAAACAAATTACTACTGAAAAAACTTATTCAGGTCTTCAGATTAACCAAAATTACGGACTATCGATTCTGGATAAAGATAACAGGATAATCAATGAAAGAAGTGCGGGCGCAGAACAAATCGTGGCATTGTCGTTAATTGATGGTTTGAATAAGACATCAGGAATAAAAGCCCCCATTATTATGGATACTCCTCTGGGGCGTTTGGACCCCAAGCATCGCAGAAATATTCTGCGTTATGTGCCTGATATGTCTGAACAAGTTGTTTTGTTGGTACACGAAGGTGAGTTTCACGCTAATCAGGATACAGAAATCTTCGCGTCCAGGATTGGGGCGCGCTATGCAATCAAACGCATTTCTGCAACACAATCTCGTATTGATAGAGTTATATAAAATGGTTGAACCCCAGAGAATAGGCTTAAGTAAACAGGCGAATGGTTATCTTGATGAGATGCTCGATTTCCTCAAATCTCAGCCTGGTGGACAAGAGTTGATCAAATTCGACTTATATCGATTGGCCGTAGCTTTAGGGGTAAAAAAGGGTATCAACCCTGCACCATTGTCTGATAAAAGCGATAGTACACTTCGAGTCACTGAATTGGACCCGGACAAGGCGTTATTTTACGCAGTTGAGGCAGCCAATTTGCAGGATGCAGAAGAAGCAATTTATCAAACTATCGAACGATTGGCTGAGCAAGGTATAAGACAATTTTATGACGATTATATAGCGAATATGGGAAGACTACCCTGGGATAAGCTATTACTCTAGTACCAGCACCGTCATGTCCTCACTGAAACTTTATTTGATTATTGGGAAGGATTGTCAGGTTGAAGACATTACTACAATCCGAGAATTAGATAGCGTCAAACAAATGTGGAGTGAGCGGTCGGAATTGGATAAGACCGCGATTATCCATTGTGGTTTTATGAGACCTCGGATTGCTCAACATATTGAACTTCCAGAAAACACATCCGGTAAAGTATTGTATTCTGGCGCAATGAAATGGGCATTGCCTGCTGTCTATAAAAGCAGCACGTCTGCTGTTACACATATAAACATGGATGATGTGACAACACCCTGCTACCTTGCTCTTAATCAGTGGGGTTATGAGATTGATGAACCAGAAATCGACCCTGATCAATTTCGTGATGTCGATAATCCCGAACTTGAAATTTCAATCCTATTACGTCCAGTCGATGATTTGAAGCTGAGTGTAAGCTCAGCAAATGCTCTAAAAGCAGCGCAGATTAGGTGCATTGGCGATTTGATCCAATATACGGGGTCAGAACTACTACGCTTGCCAAATCTTGGCACAACATCTTTACGGGAAATTAATGACGCATTAACAGAATACGGCTTATCTTTTGAGCTTGAAATAACGAAATTAGATCGAGCAGATTCACATGGGCTTCATACAGAAAGTTCAGGTAGACTTGGAAAATATTCTGATAAAACGGGTGCAATAAATAATTCAATCCTGTCATTCCCCATTGAAAAATTGAATTTAACTATAAGATCAAGAAACTGTCTAAGCTCAGCAGGCATACATTATGTCGGCCAATTGATCCAATACACTGATTTGAGGTTACTCTATCTACCCAATCTTGGAAAGACATCCTTGGGAGATATCAAAAATTCCCTGAGCGCGCATGGCTTGTCCCTAGGGACTAAACTTAATGGTTGGACTGCACCTGAACCAGAGCTGGCGCCAGAAGATATTGGGGATGACAGTCATTTGGCTCAAATCAATTCAGAAGTATTGAGTCAGCCATTGATAAGACATTTGGAACGAACATTGGATGAGTTGGACGAAGTAGACAGGATTATTTTGCAAGGACGTTTGGGGTATAAAGGAGAAGTTTTCACTCTGGAAGAAATTGGAGAAAAACTTGATCTAACTCGGCAACGTGTAAAACAACGCCAAAAAAAATATATCGATAGCATTATCGCTCAAGAATACTGGGACGATTTAATAGGAATCCGTGTAGGACAGCTTTTGTTGGATAGAGAGGAACCACTAATTCTGGAACTATTGGACCTTGAAGATCCTTGGTTTAAAGGCTTCGGGGACAATTTTGTCTATCTTGCAAATGTATTGCAATTATTCTCGGAAAACGCAGTGTTTGTCATCAAGGCGGAAGAGAGAAATGTTGTAACCAGGATTAGCCAAAATGAATGGGGTGCTTTACTACGTGAACTCCGTAGAAGTTTAAGACAAAAAGCAAAAGAAAAAAACTGGAAACGAAGTGATATAGAGCAATATTTCCAAACCAGCTTGTCAGTATATAGTTCGCGAGAGTTAGTACCTCTTCTTCATGAAAAGTTTGATGAACTTCTACAATACGAAGGCGAAGGTCCGCAAGCATTATTGATAGCTTATGGGGCATCAGCGGAATCAGTGGTGACTGCGGTACTTGCTCAAGCAGAAGGACCCTTGCATTTTTCAGAAATTGCAAAAAGGGCTAGCGAATTATTGGGGAAGGAAGTGGATAAACGAGGAGTCCACAATTCTCTTATGCGAGAAGGTATTTGGTTGTTTGATCGGGGTGTTTATGGTCATATTGACCATTGCCCGTTACCCCATTCCACTCGTCAGAGTATATGCACCGTGGTAGAGCATTTGCTTTACCAAGCCCCTATAAATAAACAATGGCATTCTGAAGAGATTGTTGATCGATTGACTACTCAATTCCACGGTCTTCATAAAGACTTAAACCCCTATATACTGCGTATGTGCATCGAACATTCTCCAAAAATCACTTTTCTGAACCGTATGGTGTGGGCAAGAGCAGATTCGGGTCTAAAGGTTGGAGATCGGATAGAAGCCACTGATTCTATCATCCAGATATTGGAAGATGCAGGTGAACCGCTGAGCAGTCAAGAATTGAAGCAGCGATTGTCGGAAATCAGGGGTGTTGCAGAGAATATGCAGATACGTGGAAATGATCGTTTGGTTGCATTTGGTTCGAATCTATGGGGGCTGAGTGAGTGGCAATAGGTATTGAAATAACTCGTGATTTGTTGAAGATGTGTGTGGAATTGAACGTTCATTTGCCTGCGGCCTTGGCCTTGGAACAGGCTTTAAATGAGAAACTAATAAAAAATAAGGCCGAGGAATGGCGAGAAGAAAATAAAGTGGCTATACAGTCCTATAATGATTTCATAGACAAATATGCTGTTTTGGTGAAGAGCACAGGGAGTTTTGATGGCGCAAATTCGATGTTTATGTAAACCTATCCCTCTCAACCAAACCTCAACGTAAACCCGATAGCTGCAAGATATTCCGCTTCAGCCTCCAGGTCGGCGCGGGTCAAAGCGTGGTTTTTCAGCCAGCTCTTGAGGAATTTCAGTGACAGGCTGTCGGCATGTGCGGTTGCCTTGACGTCCGGCGGCGCGCGGTAGGAACGGCTTCTATTCAACACGCAGGATAGTCTCAGCAGCACGGCAAGACGCTGCAGTTGCTCCTGGTCGTCGATGACTGCCTGGTCAAATTCCAGCACGGGAAATTTTCTCCTGTGGGCGCGTACCAGCAGGGACAGGTTCTGCTGCTCCTGGCGGGAAAAACCCGGCATGTCCGAGTTGGACAGCAGGTAGGCGCCGTGGCGGTGGTATTGCGCGTGGGCGATGGCCAGCCCGATTTCATGCAGTTGCGCAGCCCAGAGCAACGCTTCCCGGTCAGCGTCATCAAAGCGCCAGCGTTTGCGCGCCTGCTCAAACAGGTCCTGCGCGGTTTTGGTTACTTTATGCGCCTGCTCCTGGTCCACACCGTAACGCACCGCGATATCCGCTACGGTCGTATTGCGTATGTCCTGATGCCGTGTTCTGCCGATAAGTTCATACAGGATCCCCTCCCGCAAGGCGCCGTCAGATACCTGAATATGGTCCAGGGCCAGCGCGTCAATGATGGCGTTCAGGATGGCGAGGCCGCCGGCAAACACCGGTTTTCTGCGTTCCGTCAAGCCTTCCAGGTGCAACTTGTCGTGGTGGCCTGCGGCGATCAGCCGCTGACGCAGCATTGCTACCGTGTCCCGGGTAATGCCGCTCTCACTCCAGCCCTGCGCTATGGCTATGTCGGCGACGGCCCGGATCGTCCCCGATGAACCCAGCGCGGTATCCCAGCCGATACGCCGGTACCCGGCCTCGATGGTTTCGAGTTCCGTACGGGCAAATAATACGGCTTCCCGCATGCGCCGGCCGGTAATCTTCCCGTCTGGGAAAAAGCGCTGGCTGACGTTGACACAACCCATGTACAGGCTTTCGGCCACTTTGGGTTTAAACCCTTTCCCGATAATGAGTTCAGTGCTGCCGCCGCCGATATCCATGACCAGGCTGGCGCCGTCGTGGTTATAGATGGTGTGGGCCACGCCGATAAATACCAGCCTGGCTTCCTCCCGGCCCGATATGATGTCGATGTTGTGGCCCAGCGCCGCCCGCGCCCGCCGGATGAATTCCTTGCCGTTATGGGCCTGGCGCAAAGTGTTGGTACCCACTGCCTTGACATGGGTCCTGGGAATTTCCCTGATGCGTTGGCCAAGCTGGCTCAGGGACTCCAGCGCGCGTTCCATGGCCTCTTCAGTGAGGTTGTTGTCGCTATCCAGTCCGGAAGCAATGCGCACCATATCCTTGATGCGATCGATGATCCGCACCTGACCATCTTCCAGTTTGGCAACCACCATGTGAAAACTGTTGGAGCCGAGGTCCACGGCGGCAAAAGTTTCGCTCATCAGGGAGCTCATGTTGTACAATCGCCGTAAGCTGGCCGTTGTTTTTTCATATCATTCAATGCAGAACAAAATTCGATTAATCCTGCTCCGGCATGCCAAGTCCGATTGGAACAGTGGCGTGTCGGGCGATTTCGACCGTCCCCTGGCGCCGCGGGGCCGCAACGACGCGCCCCGGACAGGGCAGTGGATGAAAGACAATGGTGTTATTCCGGACATCATCCTGTGCTCTCCCGCCTTGCGCACCAGGCAAACACTGGCAGCGGTCAATGACAAGCTGGGTGTCGCGCATATTGTATACGAAGATGCCATCTATGGCGCATCGCTGCGCGTTTTACTGGGTCTGGTCGAAGACTATGGCCGGGACAGTGGCAATCTAATGATCACGGGCCATAATCCGGGCATGGATGAACTGCTGTGCTACCTGTGCGCCACACCACCGCCCCGAACAGAGACCGGGAAGTTGATGACCACCGCGGCGTTGGCTGTGCTTGGTTTTGCGGGCGCCGGCGCCATGCACACAGCCGCGGCGGGAGAGTTGTTGCACCTGGTAAGACCGGGGGGAATGGTTCCTGCACGCAACATGAACGGGAGCAACGCATAATGTCGTGGTGGGGCACACTTGCCGGCGGAGCCTTCGGTTTCATGCTGGGCGGCCCGATCGGCGCGGTATTGGGCGCTGCCCTCGGCCGTAATTTTGACCGGGGCGTAAGCGGCAACTTCGAACAACCGGGCCACGGGCGTCATGGCAGCACTCAGGCCGGCGGCCTCCCGCGCGGACACCAGCACCGGATACAAGCGGCCTTTTTTACCGCAATCTTCTCCGTGATGGGCCACATCAGCAAGGCGGATGGCAAGGTTACCAAAGATGAAATCCGCATGGCCTCACGCGTCATGCAGGATATGGTGCTTTCGGCTCAACAACGCGAGGCGGCCAAAGCCTTGTTCAATGAAGGCAAGGAAGAGGGTTTCGATATCCACGCAGTGCTTTCCCAGTTCCGGCGTGAAATCGGCCGGCGCACCACGCTGCAACGGATGTTCGTGGAAATACTCTGCTATGCCGCCTATGCCGACGGCACCCTGCACCCCGCGGAAAACCGTGTGCTGCACCTGGTCTGTGATGAAATCGGCTTCTCCGGGTATGAACTGGAATCCATCCTGGCGTCGGTGACCGCCGAGTTGCACCATCGCCGGCAAAGTGACGGCCGCATATCCCTGGCCGATGCCTATTCGGTATTGGATATCCCGGACAGCGCCAGCGATGCCGAAGTGAAAAAGGCCTACCGCCGCCTGATGAGCCAGCACCACCCGGACAAACTGGTCGCCAAAGGCCTGCCGGAAGAAATGATGAAAATCGCCACCCAGCGCACCCACGAGATTCGTCAGGCCTACGAGTGCATCAAGGAACACCGGGGGTTCTAGCCCTGCCATGCGTGTTGTCGTAAACCGCTGTCCTTGCGGGTTGTAACAGAACGATCATCCAACATTAACAGTAACGTAATTTAATTTAATTGTAACGTAATCTATTTCACGCATTCTTTTTGCCACCAGCCATGTTACTGGCTGCCAGGTATTAATTCACAGGGTTCTCAGGAGAACAACTTATGTATAAAGCAACCTTCAGGCTTCTATATGCCGCGCTTCTGACCAGCGCACTATCCATGTTAACCACGCCGGCCCATGCGGCCAATGATACATTAATGGAACTGCTGAAAATCCTCAGGGACAAGGGGAGTATCACCCAGCAAGAATATGAGTTACTCGAGAACACTGCCGCGGCCGAGGGAGAAACGCCCGCGCAGGCGGCCGCCGAGCCTGCTCCTGAAGTGGTTGCAGCCGCCAGCCCGTCACCGAAAATTACCACGGCAGGAAAACTGGAATTCAAGACGGATGAGCACAAGTTCCGCATCGGCGGACGCGCCCAGCACGACTTCACCCTGGTTGGCAACGACGGCGACGGCAACGTGGGCAGCAGCGAGCAGCAGTTTCGCCGGGCGCGTATCTACCTGTCCGGCACGGCCTGGGAACACTGGGACTGGAAATTCCAGTTCGACCTGGAGGATGCCGATGACAGCAGCATGTCCATAGAAGACGCCTTCATCAAGTACCGGGACTTGGGCCCGGCTTCCGTCACCATCGGCCAGCGTAAGGCGCCGTTTTCTCTCAGCGCGCTGACCAGTTCCAAGTACATAACTTTCATAGAGCGCGCCGCGCCCACCGATCTGTTCGCCTCGGAGTCTATCGGCATCGGCGGGCGCTCACCCGGCATTACCCTGGAGAACGCGAGCAAGCAGCACACGCTGGCAGGCGGTTTCTACCTGATGCGGCAACGTTCCGAAAGTGAGACGGACTCCATCGTCGAGCGCAAGATTGACGACGGCTGGGGAGTGACCGGACGGGCCACCTGGCTGCCGGTCAATGTTTCAGGAAAACAACTGGTACATACCGGCGCGGCGTTCGGTTACAAACATTATCCCAGCAAGAGGGTGAACCGTTTCCGTGTCCGGCCGGCCGTATCCGAAGGGGACCGGATCGTGGATTCCGATGGGGCGATTACGGCAGATAATTTCTGGGGGTTGAACCTGGAGGCGGCAAGCATCTGGGGCCCGTTCGCGGCCAGCGCGGAATACTATTACGGTGATTTTGACGGTACGGGAAGCACAGGGGATACGGACATGGAAGGCTTCTACGTCCAGGGCAGCTATTTTCTCACCGGGGAGAACCGGCGCTATAAAAACGGCGCGTTCAGCAGCGTGAAGGTAAAAGACCCGGTGGGTGGCGGTGGCTGGGGCGCCTGGGAACTGGGCCTGCGCTACAGTTCCACCGACCTCGGCGCCGGCATCGGCGCGGATTCCGGCGACGTACTCAGCGCCGCGCTGAACTGGTACGTCAACAACAACATGATGTTCAAGCTGAATTACGTGAAAACGTTCTGCGACCGCAGCAGCGATAGCTGTGACTGGGGCATCGGCGACGGCGACCCCGAGTACCTGTCATTCCGTACCCAAGTGTTTTTTTGAGCGCCTGGGTACGCTGGGCGCGCAAAGTCCTGCTCATGAAGGTTTCAGTTGAGTAATGACAGGGCAAGACGGTTCCACTGGCCAACCAGGTAATGCGGCACATTCAGGAAACGAAAGTTGTGAGCGTCAGCGTAATCGTAATTCCTGAGTAATAACGGTCCCGATGAAAATCTGAGGGCGCGGTGGCAATTTTTTTCCTTGAGAAACTGTTTCAGCGATTTCATGTGCCCCTTGTGTCCGCTTTTCACTTCAACCGGCAATACCTGATCCGCGAGCGGAACCAGGTAGTCAACCTCGGCGGTGCTGTGTGTGACCTGTCTCTCCCAGTAATGGAGAGTGGGCGCTTCAAACAGGGGTCGGTCATACATCAAGTGCTGGCCGATAAATTGTTCCGCCAGACTGCCTTTTGCTATCTCGTTGATCTCCCGGGTGGTTTCAACCGCGGCGAGAGAAATGCCCAGCATGGACTGAATCAATCCCACGTCCAGGAACAACAATTTGAAATGCTTGATCTTTTGTTGCGCGGCCAAGGGTAAACCGTCTCCCGCACTGTGATAACAGCGCTGTATCACTTTTGCCAGTTCGAGTAAATCAAGCGCTTCCCTGACCTGCTCGCTGCGTCTTCCCTGGGCCAGTCGGGTATAGATGACTTTTTTCCCCAGTTCAAGCGGCATTGCCGCAAGTATCCGGTTGAGCAAATGTATGTCTGCCTTGCCGGCGTATTTGTGAAAATCGGCCTGGTACGTGGTGATGATGGTCTGCTTTACCCGTTCGACTTCCAGCCAGGACCGTGTTTCCCGAAACGTATTGATACTCTCAGGCATGCCGCCGACAATTAAATAGTTTCTCAGGTAGTTAAGAAACGTGTTGTGCAGAGCCTCATCGAGTGGTTCATCCACCCGAACCTGTTGCAACCGTTGCACGGCGCCGTGGTTGCCTGTTCCGTCCAGATACTCCTCGAAGGTCATGGGGCCCAGGTAGAGAAACTCCACCCTGCCAACAGGAAATGAATAGTTATCTGCCGCCAGGGTGAATTCGAGCAGCGAACCGGTGAGTATGACGCGGTATTCGGGCGCCCGCTCAAAACAATATCGCAAAAAGGGGACCAGGGCCGGGCAATGCTGGGCTTCATCAAAGAAGAAGACGCACCTGTCCGGGTCTATGTTGCTGATGCGCCTGCTCAATGCAATAGCCTCGAATACCTTGTGGGGATCATTCTGGTGCAGTAACAGAGGAAACTCCTGGGGATCTTCCATGTTCACCTCAATAAGCCGCATACCGGTTTCTTCGCAAAGCAACCGTACCAGGGTGGTTTTGCCGACCTGCCGGGCGCCGCGAATGACCAGCGACTTCCTGGTCTTGCGGTTTATCCATTCCTTGAGGTAGTCTGATTGTGTGCGCTTCATCTGGGCTCCAGTATCGGGCTGAGAACCCGATTATGTAAAAAACAGGGGGTAAAAACAAGCAATTTATGTAAAAAATAGGGGATAAAAACAGTTCTTTTGTGTGAAAAACAAGTGTAAAACAGAGGTTATGGTAATTCTTCAGCCTCCTTCAGGTAACTTTCCGGTTCATTTTGAGCACTTGGCAGGGACGGTTCAGGAGAGGTCCGGGAGAGATGGGGTCGGACCAGCATCTGTATTTGATAAAACCTTAAAATTCGTTTTTGATGGAAAAAGAGGGCTTTAAGGAAAAACAGCAGGACAAATACGCATGTAAACAGACTGGAAACAAATAGTTAGGATGGTCTGACCCCTTCCTCTGATGCGGGAGGATGGTCCGACCCCTTCCTCTGTTCCTCTGATGCGGGACTGTTCAAGAAACTGTTCAAAAAACTTGTTTGATGAACGGTATTACCGTACAATCATAAGATGATTATCCGCTCTGTCCGTCACAGGGGCCTGCGCCAGTTGCTTGAGGATAACAACCCTCGCTTCCTGCAACAATCCCTTGTCGGTCGGGTACGCAGGATATTGACGGTATTGATCCTCGCTGAGAACATAAATGATTTTGTTACTGACGCGCCGTCCGGCTGGCGTGTGCACAGACTCTCCGGAGACCGGCAGAATGAATGGAGTGTTTCGGTATCGGGAAACTGGCGAATCACATTTGAAGAAAAAGATGGCTCTGTTGACTGCTTAAACCTGGAGGATTACCACTGATGCCTAACGATCATATTAGAGTAAACATGACTCCTTCGCACCCGGGCGACTTCATACGCACAGAGGTCATTGAGGAGTTAGGTCTTAGCATGACAAGGGCTGCCCAGATCCTGGGAGTTCGTCGAGCGACACTCTCGGCTCTATTGAATGGGCACTCCTCGCTGTCGCCTGAGATGGCGCTACGCATTGAGAAGGCCTTTGACGTCAGTATGGATATGCTGTTGCGAATGCAGGCCTGGTGGGATGCATCACAAATGCGCGCGCTGACAAACGAAATCAAAGTCCAACGTTATGAAGCAACATATTGAATTTAAAGATGGACCGGTTTCCGGACCACTTATTGATTTGGACGAGGAACGTCAGTTGTTTTTAGTTTCTACACCGTTTTTATCCGAACAGGAATGAGAACAGTCCGAATAAGGAGATGGGGTCGGGCCAGCATCTGTATTTGATAAACCTTACAATTCGTTTTTGATGGCAAAAAGAGGACTTTAAGGAAAAACAGCAGGACAAATACGCATGTAAACAGAGTGGAAACAAATAGTTAGGATGGTCCGACCCCTTCCTGCCCAACCTGCTCTTGCCGGACTGAGAACCCGATTATGTAAAAAACAGGGGATAAAAACAACTCTTTTGTGTGAAAAACAAGGGTAAAACAGAGGTTATGGTAATTCTCCAGCCTCCTTCAGGTAACTCTCCAGCAAATGCTCTCCGGCCGGCGTGGATTGTGCCAGCCACTTGATATGTAGATCGGTAGCGTCCGTTGCGTCCAGTTGCCAGTTCACGGGGGAGTTTCTCAGTGCCGTGACCAGGGTGTACAAGCTGATGCCGGCGCTTACCGACAGGTTGTAGCTTTGGGTGAAACCGTGGATGGGGATGCTCACGGTGTCATCGGCCAGGGTTTGCAGGGTGGCGGACAGGCCCGGTTCTTCCGAGCCGAAGCAGAGGGCGAGTTTGTTGTTGATATCCAGTTCATCCAGGGTCTTGCCGCCGGGGGCCGGGTCCATGGCGATGATGTGGTAGCCGCGCTGTTTGAGTTCTTCGATACAGGCGCGGGAATTGTCCTGCTCCTCACGGTTATGTCTGATGAGGTCTATCCATTTCGATGCCCCTTGCACCACCGCGGGATTGAGGCGGTATTCATTCCGGTTTTCGATAACGTGGAGTTCCTGAATTCCCAGGCATTCACAGGTGCGTACCACCGCGCTGGCATTCTGGGGCTGGTAGACGTCTTCCAGCACGACAGTGACGTGGCGGGTTCTTTGTTCGAGTATCTGTTGCAGACGCCCCCGGCGCTCCTCGTTGATGAAGCCGGACAGGTAATCGATGATGTTTTGCTGTTTTTCCGTTGCCACTTGGCGGATTACAGCATAAGTTTATCTGCGTTCATCTGCGTCATCTGCGGATTACCTGAGTCGCCGCTGATTATCCTCTTCCCAGAATTCCCCCTCCACGATGATGTTGCGCCTGCGCAGGTCATCGCGGAATGCCTGGTGCAGCATCCTGTGGGCCAGCAACAGACGCAGGGAGGGAACCAGGCACAGGAAACCGATGAGGTCGGTGATGAAGCCCGGAGTGAGTAACAGCACACCGGCGATGAGCAGGATCAACCCTTCCAGCAGGTTGTCGGCGGGCAGTTCCCCCTGGCTCAGCTTCTCCCGGGCGCGCAGCAAGGTCAGTATGCCCTGGATACGCAATAATATGGCGCCCAGGGCCGCGGTAAAAATGCATAGCAATATCGTGGACAGCGCGCCGATAGTCTGCCCTACCTGGATGAGAAAGTAGATCTCAACCAGGGGGACAGTAAGAAACAGCAGGAACAGGATCTTGAACATGGGAGTGACAACACGTTATGGATATGATTTTCAATGTATCGGCTGAGAAATGATATTTCAAGCTGGCGGGTTATTATATACTCTGCTTGAGTAACGGATTGCCCTACTATTTACCCCAGGTCAATGAATACACGCAACAAGATCACTGCAACCAGCCGGATAATCGCCGCACTGTTGTGCCTGGTTGCCCTTGCCGCGTCTGCACAATCCATTAGTGAGCGGCTGAAAAACCTGGTCAATCCTGCGGACAACAACCTGGGCAGTTATGGAATTCTCGAGCCTGACCAGGCCTTTCGCCTGTCCGCAACGCCGTTGGGTCCTGATGCTGTGCGCTTCACCTGGGCCATTGAGGAAGGTTACTATCTCTACCGCGACAAGTTTTCCTTCAGCTCCCTGGAGGCAGGTCTGAGTGTCGATTTTTCCGCTGTACAGATCCCGCATGGCGAGGTCAAACAGGATGAATCCTTCGGCAAGGTGGAAGTAAATACCGGACAAATCGCCGTGGATGTGCCGCTGCTCCATTCCAGGATGGGCATTTCCCAGGCCCTGTTCGAGGTGGGCTACCAGGGCTGCAAGGATGGATCGGTGTGCTACCCTCCGCAACAAAAACAACTCAGCGTGGGCTTGGAGGACGTTGCCGGCGTTACCCTGCAACCCGTCAGCCAGGGCCGGCTTTCCGTGCAGGACCGCATCACCGGGCGGCTCAAACAGGGCAGTTTCATCCTGAACCTGCTGGCATTTTTTGTCTTCGGTGTACTGTTGTCGCTTACCCCGTGTGTATTCCCGATGATCCCCATCCTGTCCGGCATCATCGTCGGCCAGTCCGGGACCGTGACCACCCAGCGCGGGTTTCTGCTGTCCCTGACCTACGTCCTCGCCATGGCGCTGACCTATTCCCTGCTGGGCGTGCTGGCCGGTTCGTTCCAGGTGAACCTGCAGGCTGCTTCACAGAATGTCTGGGTAATCGGCGCCTTCAGCCTGGTGTTCGTGCTCCTGGCCTTGTCCATGTTCGGCTATTATGAACTGCGCGTGCCGGCCACCATCCAGACCCGGTTAGCTTCACTGTCGGCGTCACCGGGGAGCAACGGCCTGTATTCCTGCGCGCTCATGGGTGCGCTGTCCGCGGTTATTGTCGGCCCCTGCGTGGCGCCACCTCTGGCCGGGGCGTTGCTGTATATCAGCCAGACCGGGGATGCCGTGCTGGGCGGCGCGGCGCTGTTCGCCATGGGTTTGGGCTTTGGCGTACCGTTGCTGGTACTGGGCGCATCGGCCGGGTCGTTACTGCCTCGGGTCGGCGCCTGGATGGAGAAAGTCAAACAGGGTTTCGGCGTCATCATGCTGGGTGTCGCCATCTGGTTCCTGGAACGCGTCATCCCCGGCAACGTCGCCATGGTCCTGTGGGCGCTGTTGGTCATTCTGGCCGCGCTGCTGCTGGGCGCGCTGGACCGGCGCGCCCAGGTTGGCAAGGCGTTCAGGGCACTCGGTATCGCCGGACTGATCTATGCCGGCGCTCTCATCATCGGCGCGCTGTCCGGCTCTCAGGACCTGCTGCGGCCGCTTGCCCATTTGACCGGGGCACACCCCGGCGGAGAACCTGCGCCGCAAAGCCGCCTGGACTTCCAACGCATCAAGAGCGTGGCAGACCTGGATCACGAATTGGCGGCCGCCGGCGCGGCAGGCAAATTCGTGATGCTGGATTTCTACGCCGACTGGTGCGTCACCTGTATCGAAATGGAAGAGAACACGTTTTCCGAGTTGGCAGTGAAGCAGGCCTTGTCCGGCCTTGTGCTGTTGCAGGCGGACGTAACCCGCAATGACGCTGAAGATCAGCAACTGCTCAAACGTTTTCAAATCTTCGGCCCCCCGGCCGTCCTGTTCTTTCGTACTGACGGACAGGAATTGCAGGCATTTCGCCTTATCGGTTACGTCAAGCCAAAACAGTTTCTGCAACACCTGGCCAAGTTACCGTCCTCATGAACAAGGCAATGTTATGGGTTGCGTTGACGGGCCTGGTTTTCGTATCCGGTTACCTGGGATATCGCCTGTATCATTACCAGCAGGCTGAAATCGCTCACCCATCGGCACAACAAGACGCCGTTGCAACGCCGATCGTGGGCCAGCACAGACCGGCATTCACCCTGCCGGACCTTGATGGTCAGCTACGCTCCGTCACCGAGTGGGACGGCAAGGTGGTAGCCTTGAATTTCTGGGCCACCTGGTGCCCGCCCTGTATCAAGGAAGTCCCCGAGTTTGTCGCCCTGCAGAGGAAGTATCAGGGGCAGGGGTTGCAGTTCATCGGCATCGCCTTGCAGAAGCCGGAAGAAGTACTCGAATTCGTCACGGAGCACAAGGTCAACTACCCGATACTGGCCGGCGAACTGGAAGTCATCAAGCTGGCCGAAGCCTACGGCAACCATATTGGTGCCCTGCCGTACACCGTGATCATCGACCGGAACGGCCAGGTCGCCCACGTCAAACCCGGCATCCTGCCGACGGAGGAAGCGGAAAGCATCATTACCGGATTGCTTTGATCGCCTGTGCGGGCAAGCATCGGGGAG
Organism: Gammaproteobacteria bacterium; assembly: GCA_965116585.1. Lineage (GTDB taxonomy): Bacteria > Pseudomonadota > Gammaproteobacteria > Eutrophobiales > Eutrophobiaceae > JAAXHV01. The sequence continues at coordinate 2,211,559 of OZ220714.1, forward strand.
AAACCGGGCGCCTCTAATTTTTAGAGGCGCCCATAAGCGAGACTTAATTCCAATAACTTCTTCCATTTTCTGCTAATTTGTGGGAAACTGTAGCGAACTATTCCGATTTCACCTTATAATTTTGTTGTTATGGCAAAACTGCTGGTATTACATGGGCCCAACCTGAACCTGCTTGGGGAACGGGAGCCGGAGATTTACGGCACGACTACGCTTGAGGATATCAACCGGGACCTGGTTGCGGCCGCCGGACGCCTGGGCCATAGCCTGGACTGTTTTCAGTCCAATGCCGAACATGAACTGGTTGAACGCGTTCACCAGGCAAAAAAAGCAGGCGTTGAGTTCATTATCATTAATCCCGGGGCGTTTACCCACACCAGTATTGCCCTGCGCGATGCGTTTGCCGGGGTTGCCATCCCATTCATTGAAATCCACCTGTCCAATGTATTTGCCCGGGAGCAATTCCGGCGTCATTCCTACCTGTCGGACCTGGCGGTCGCGGTGATCAGCGGCGCCGGCGCGCCGGGTTACCGTCTGGCATTACAGGTGGCCGCGGAAACATTGCAGGGGTAATCCAAACCGATGGACATACGAAAAGTAAAAAAACTGATCGAGATGCTGGAGGAATCGGCTATCGACGAGATCGAAATCCATGAAGACAAGGATTCCGTCCGGGTCAGCCGTAACCGGCAGGCGCCGGCCCCCGTTGCTGCCCCGGCCAGGGAAGTCCAGGCTGCCCCCCAGCACGGCGCACCGGTTGCAGACAGCGCACCCGCGCCCGAACCGGCGCAGGAAGAAGAACCCGAGGAGAACATCGTGCGCTCACCCATGGTAGGGATTTTCTACGAGGCCCAGGCGCCGGGCAAACCGTCTTTTGTCCAATTGGGCCAGACCGTGGCAAAAGGCGACGTGCTCTGTATCATCGAAGCAATGAAGATCATGAACCAGGTGGAAGCCGAGAAAACCGGTGTCGTCAGCCGCATCATGGTTGCCAACGGCGATCCGGTGGAGTACGGGCAACCCTTGTTCATCATCCGCGCTCAGTGAAACAACCGGGTTACACCACTTTGTGACCGCTGTGGCTTGTTTTAACCATGCTTGAGAAACTCGTCATTGCCAACCGGGGAGAAATCGCCCTGCGTATCCTGCGTTCCTGTCGCGAACTGGGCATCAGGACCGTGGCCGTGTTCTCGGAGGTGGATCGGGAACAGAAACACGTACTGCTGGCCGATGAGGCAGTATGCATCGGCCCGGCCGCATCTGCCGGCAGCTACCTGAATATCCCGGCGGTTATCAGCGCGGCGGAGGTCACGGATGCCGCGGCCATCCATCCGGGTTACGGCTTCCTGGCCGAAAACGCTGATTTTGCCGAACGGGTTGAGGAAAGCGGATTTATCTTCATCGGCCCGCGCGCCGATACCATCCGCCTGATGGGTAGCAAGATCTCAGCGCGGGAACAGATGCTGAAATTCGGTGTGCCCTGCGTACCCGGTTCCAACGGCGACATCGGCGAGGATATCGATGAGATTGGCAAGATTGCCAGGGAACTGGGCTACCCGGTAATCATCAAGGCCGCGGCGGGCGGCGGCGGGCGCGGCATGCGTATCGTACGCGGGGAGGCATCCCTGCGCAATGCGGTGGCGCTGACACGCGCGGAAGCGGCTGCCGCGTTCGGCGACGACACCTTGTACATGGAGAAGTTTCTCGAACGGCCGCGCCATATCGAGATACAGATCCTAGGGGATGAAGCCGGCAACGTAATACACCTGGGAGAAAGGGACTGCTCCATGCAGCGGCGCCACCAGAAAGTCATGGAAGAGGCACCGGCGGTAGGGATCACAAACGAGATGCGTGAGAAGATCGGTACAACTTGTGTTGACGCCTGCAAGACCATGGGCTATCGCGGCGCCGGCACCATGGAATTTCTCTATCAGGACAACGAGTTTTACTTCATAGAAATGAATACCCGAATCCAGGTGGAGCATCCTGTCACCGAGATGGTAACCGGCGTTGATATCGTCAAGGAGCAACTGCGCTGCGCGGCCGGCCTGGAACTGAGTTACCGGCAGGATGATATCCGGCTGCGCGGCCACGCGCTGGAGTGCCGCATCCAGGCCGAGGACCCCGACACCTTCATGCCCTCACCCGGGCAGGTCAAGCATTTTCACCAGCCCGGCGGCCCGGGAATTCGCATGGAAACCCATATTTATGACGGCTACCGCATCCCACCGCATTATGATTCGATGATCGCCAAGTTGATCGCACACGCGGAAACCCGTGAACTGGCCCTGGCGCGCATGTCCACGGCCCTGTCGGAGCTGGTCATTGAAGGGATCAAGACCAATATCCCGTTGCAGCAGAAACTGCTGGATGACGCGGCGTTTATTAGCGGCGGCACGGATATTCATTACCTGGAAAACAAGCTCGGCCTGAAGTGAAATGTTCACAGATTGCCCATCCTGTGAACGCCTGTTTCGCATACGCGCCGACCAGCTTGGGGCAGCCGACGGCTGGGTCAGGTGTGGTTATTGCGCACAGACCTTCTACGCGCTGGAGCGCTTGCATGATGCGCCGGTAACACAATCGGCGCGGCGTCGGCAACCCGAAGAAACCGTGCCCCCACCCCTGGTTGCGGATATCGAACCGGAACCTGCGCCCGGGCAACCCGCAGTAGACGCGCCGGTTCAAACTCCGCAGGAACCCGGCGCGCCGCAACAGGACTTTGCACAGGATGAAACCACGGAGACCGAGGAAGCTGACGAGTTTCTTTCCGGCCTGCGGTCGGCGCCGGTCGGCGCGAGCACAAACAGTACCGGTTCATCCGTACGCATCATCTGGCTTGGCATGATTGTGCTGTTCTCCGTGCTTGCCTTGGCGCAGCTTGCCTGGTTCAACCGGGACTGGATGGTGCGCGCCTACCCGACGCTGGCGCCCTGGGTGCACAAAATTTGTGTGAGATGGCAGTGTGAACCGATACGCTTCCGTGACCTGTCGGCCATCAGGTTGTTGAACAGGGAGGTAACACTGCACCCCCGCTATCGAAACGCCCTGCAGGTCAGGGCCAGCCTGGTCAACCTGGCCAAATTCATCCAGCGTTATCCGGACATTGAGCTGTTGATTTTCAGCGTTGACGGAGAGGCGCTTGCCCGCGGACGTTTCAGGCCCGAGCAATACCTCAACCCGGACGTCGATCCGGCCGCCGGCATGCCCTCCCACGTGCCGGTGGACGTCACACTGGAGCTTGCCGGCCCCGCCGGGGAGGCAACGAACTTTCACCTGCGTTTCCATTAACAGGCCACTTGTCAAAGGGATGCCAAAAAGGATTGCATGAACATGGATAGATTGTTATTGTGAAAGAGTACCGGTATCTGGATACAGAAGGAATGGAGCAGGGGACGGAAGAAAACCATGCGGAAGTGAAAAACATAATATGAGTTCGAGCAAACAGGATTCAATCTATTCCAACGCACAGTCCCTCAGTGAATGTGTGGAAAAAGCCTTGCAAAATTATTTTGAGGACCTGAACGGACAGGATGCATCAGAACTGCATGATCTGGTCATTTCCCAGGTTGAAAAACCACTTTTTGAGACCGTATTAAAACAATATAACGGCAATATTACCTACACCGCACAAGCCCTGGGCCTGAACAGGGGGACGGTGGTGGGGCGCTTGAAGAAGTACGGTATAGCCCGCTGATGGCCGACCCGCATTTTCCTGTACGACGCGCACTGATCAGCGTCTCGGACAAGTCCGGGATCGTGGAATTTTGCCAGGCCCTGGACGGGTTGGATATCGCCATGCTCTCCACCGGCGGCACGTTCAAACTGCTCCAGTCCCATAATATCCGGGTCACGGACGTGTCTGACTATACCGGTTTCCCGGAGATTATGGACGGTCGGGTGAAAACCCTGCACCCGAAGATCCACGGCGGCTTGCTCGGACGGCCGGGACGGGATGACGGAATTATGGAAGAGTTGGATATTCCCCCCATAGACCTTGTCGTCGTCAACCTGTATCCGTTTGAGGCGACCGTGCAGCGCGCAGAGTGCACCCTGGCCGACGCCATTGAGAACATTGATATAGGCGGGCCGACGATGCTCAGGGCCGCGGCTAAAAATTACCAGGCCACCGGTGTTGTCGTCGATGCGGCCGATTATCCCGTACTGTTACAGGAACTGCAGGAAAACAACAACCGGCTGAGTACAGAAACCTGCTTCAGGCTGGCGCAGAAGGTCTTCTCGCACACGGCGAACTACGATGCCAATGTAGCCAACTACCTGGGTGCGCTGGACCACGAGGGCAACAGCCGGCATTACCCGGACACCTATACCATGCAGTTCAGCCTTGCCCAGGAACTGAGATATGGTGAGAACCCGCACCAGTCCGCGGCCTTTTATACAGAGCCGGAACCCGCCGCGGGAACCCTGGCCGCCGCCCGCCAGTTACAGGGCAAGGCGCTGTCCTACAATAACCTGGCCGATGCCGATGCGGCCCTGGAATGTGTGTCAGGTTTTACGCGTCCTGCCTGTGTCATCGTCAAGCACGCCAACCCCTGCGGCGTCGCAGTGGCGGACTCGCTCGCGGCGGCGTATGCCGCCGCGTACGCGACTGACCCGGTCTCCGCGTTCGGCGGCATCATCGCGTGCAACCGCGGCCTGGACCGGGAGACTGCGCAAGCTATCATTGACCAGCAGTTCGTGGAGGTGATTCTGGCGCCGGAACTGGAAGAGGGAGCGCTTGCCGTTACGGCAGCAAAGTCGGGGGTGCGGGTGCTGGTCAGCGGAGATCGCTCAGCGCAACCTGCGCAGCTTGAACTGAAGCGCGTCAGCGGCGGCTTGCTGGTGCAGGACTCGGATACGGGAACGATTAAACCGGAACAGTTGAACGTGGTCTCCAGGCGCAAACCGACCATCGATGAACTGGAGGATCTGCTGTTTGCCTGGCAGGTGGTGAAATATGTCAAGTCCAACGCCATCGTCTATGCCCGGCAGCGCCGGACTATCGGTATCGGCGCCGGCCAGATGAGCCGGGTGTACAGCGCCCGTATCGCCGCCATCAAGGCCGCCGATGCCGGCCTTGAGGTTGCCGGCGCGGTAATGGCCTCGGATGCGTTTTTTCCATTCCGGGACGGCATCGACTCTGCCGCACAATCAGGCATTCGTGCCGTCATACAACCGGGAGGTTCGGTGCGGGACCAGGAGGTCATCGCGGCCGCGGATGAACATGACATGGCCATGGTATTCACCTCGATGCGCCACTTCCGGCACTGAACCGGTATAGTTGTGGACGTCCTGATTATCGGCGCGGGTGGACGGGAACACGCCCTGGCCTGGAAAACGGCGCAATCCTCCGAGGTGGAAAAGGTGTACGTGGCGCCGGGCAACGCCGGCACGGCGTTGGAGGACAAGGTAGAAAATGTGCCCGTCTCGCCTGCTGACATCCCCGCCCTGATCGAGTTTGCCGGTGAACGCCGGGTGGCCTTGACCATTGTGGGCCCCGAAGCGCCGCTGGTGGCCGGTATTGCCGACGCTTTTGCCGCGGCGGGATTACGCTGCTTCGGTCCCTCGCAGCAGGCCGCCAGGCTGGAGGGTTCCAAGAGCTTCAGCAAGGCATTTATGCAACGCTACCACATCCCCGCAGCCGCCAGTGAGACCTTTACCGAACTTGACGCGGCGCTGGATTATGTGCAGTCAAGGAGTCTGCCGATAGTGGTCAAGGCGGACGGCTTGGCCGCGGGTAAAGGCGTCGTCATCGCCCGCACTCATGCCGAAGCCGGACATGCGTTGAGCGATATGTTGCGCGCCGGGAAATTCGGTGCCGCCGGCCGCCGGGTGCTGATCGAGGATTTTATCGCGGGTGAGGAAACCAGCTTCATCGTGCTCAGCGATGGTGAGAATGTTGTTCCGCTGGCCAGTTCCCAGGATCATAAAGCCAGGGACGATGGCGATGCCGGGCCCAACACCGGCGGCATGGGCGCTTATTCGCCTTCTTCCATCCTGGACAACACACTACATGAGCGGATCATGCAGCGTGTCATTGAACCTGCCATTGCCGGCATGAGAGAGGAAGGCACACCCTACCGGGGTTTCCTGTATGCCGGGCTGATGGTTGATGCCGAGGGCAACCCCCAGGTCCTGGAATTTAACTGTCGCCTGGGCGACCCGGAGACCCAGCCTGTCCTGATGCGTTTGCAGGGAGATTTGCCGGCCCTGTGTGACCTGGCCCTGGCGCAGCAATTGCGTAACGCCAGGGTTGCCTGGGACCCGCGCCCGGCCGTGGGTGTGGTAATGGCATCGTCGGGATATCCTGACCGCGCAACCCGGGACAAGCCCATTACCGGCCTTGGCCGGGCCGACGAGACAGTGAAGATATTTCACGCCGGCACCCGGCAAGCCGGGGATGAGATACTGACCAATGGCGGCCGGGTACTGTGCGTGACGGCCTTGGCAGACAGTGTTACCGCAGCCCGCAACAAGGCCTACCACACGGTTGCAGCCATAGCTTGCGATACCTTGTTTTATCGCACCGATATTGCCCACCGGGCGGTGCAAAGGGAAGCGGCGACCGGCTCCGATTAGTTGTGGGCAGTCCTGCAGAGCCTGCCCCGTACTTGATACGGGGATGGGCTTGTCGGCGTTTCCCTGAATAATTCCGCTACGCGTAAAAAAATAGTATATCTCCACAAATTATTTTGTAATATAATCGTAAGACAAGGGGGAAAGTTGGATAACGAAATTCGATTTATCAGCCACATCAGGGATTGCTGTAACCGGCAAAACGACAGGCGCCATATACAAACAACATTACTAACTTACTTTCGTAGAGAGGGGTAGACATGTCTGACACACCACAAGCGATTGCGCAGAAGCAAACCAAATCACAAATCCTGACTCATATTGCCGAAGACACAGGCCTGACAAAGAAGCAGGTCGGAGCAGTATTGGACTCAATGGCCGCACTGGCCGTGCGCCACCTGCAAAATGGCGCTTCAGGAGAATTTACCGTCCCGTCAATGGGCGTTAAATTGAGCCGGGTGATGAAACCTGCCCGCGCTGCGCGTCCCGGTATCAACCCGGCAACCGGAGAGAAAATCACCATCGCGGCGAAACCGGCATCTGTTGCCGTGCGCGCCACGCCACTGAAGGCGCTGAAAGACTCCGTATCCTGACCTGGCCCCGGGCCAGAGTCAGGTCAGGAATCACCTGATAAAGACCCCTGTTTGCGCAGGAGTGGTTCGCTATTCTCCCACTCCTGCGCAGGCGTTTCTGTATTGTGCTTACTCATCCTTGGTAACCTTATTCCCGCTCAAGGGCGCCAGTCCAGGAAATTCCTGAGCAGGGTGAGGCCTGGTTGCTGGCTTTTTTCCGGGTGGAATTGTGTGGCGAACAGGTTGTCCCGCGCCGCCGCGGAGGTGAAATTCACGATATAATCCGTCACTCCGGCCGCATCTGACTCATGGTCCGGTTGCACGTAGTAGCTGTGTACGAAATAAAACCGCTCATCGTCCCTGATGTTCTTCCACAGGGGATGCGCGGCCGACTGCTTGACCTTGTTCCAGCCCATGTGCGGGATCTTGTACCGATCGCCGTTTTCATCTCTGGCAGTTGCGGGAAACCTGAGCACTTTTCCCTGAATTAGCCCCAGTCCTGCCGTCCCATCATCCTCCTCGCTGAAGTCCATCAGGGTTTGTAGTCCCAGGCAGATACCCAGGAAGGGTTTGTTGAGGAGGCACTCCCTGAGCAGGGCAGGAAAACCCTTGTCGATAAGGGTCTGCATACATTGGCCTATGGCGCCCTGCCCGGGGAAGACAATGCGTTCGGCAGCCAGCACCGTGTCGCGCTCAGCGCTGACCTGCACGGAATAGTCCTGTCCGGCCACGTGTTCGAGCGCCTTGGCTACCGAGTGCAGGTTGCCCGAACCGTAGTCCAGGATGGCGACGGTTTGGCGCGTGCGTATGCCCATGGCCGACAGGCTACAGGCTGCCTTTGGTTGAAGGCAGTATTCCTTCCATGCGCGGGTCCGGTTCGACGGCGGCGCGCAATGCGCGGCCGAACGCCTTGAAGATCGTCTCCGCGATGTGGTGTGTATTCCTGCCGCGCAGGTTATCGATGTGCAAGGTCACCAGTGCATGGTTGGCGAACCCCTGGAAAAATTCCCTCAGCAGGTCCACGTCGAATTCACCTACCCGTGCCCGGGGGTATTCAACGTGGTATTCCAATCCGGGCCGGCCGGAGAAATCCAGCGCTACCCGTGACAGCGCTTCGTCCAGCGGCACGTAAGCATGCCCGTAGCGGCGTATCCCGCGCTTGTCCCCAAGCGCCTGCCTGAACGCCTGTCCCAGGGAAATGCCAACGTCCTCAACGGTGTGGTGGGCGTCAATTTCCAGGTCGCCTTGTGCCTTGATGCCCAGGTCAAACATACCGTGCCGGGCAACCTGGTCCAGCATGTGCTCGAGAAAGGGAACGCCGACGTCCAGCGCCGCGTCACCTTTGCCGTCCAGGTTCAGCGCCACGGCTATCTGCGTCTCTTTGGTTGACCTGTCAACGGAGGCCTGTCGTGCATTGCTCATGTTTGTTTGCCAATTATCACATAGGAACCAAATCTGCGCGTAGGATACAGGAAAACAGGTAAAATAACGAAAAAACTCATTCACTGTTTTCAGGTATGCATGGCTGGACCAATTGATACAGATGAAGTAAAAGCCTGGTTACTGCTCTTGCAGGACGGCATCTGTCGCGCACTGGAAGACCTGGATACCCGCGCCCGCTTCCGGGAAGATGCCTGGGAACGCCGGCAGGGCGGAGGCGGTATCAGCCGGGTGCTGGAACGCGGCGCCGTGATCGAGAAAGCAGGCGTGAATTTTTCCCACGTCCACGGTGACCGGCTGCCGCCCAGCGCCAGCGACAACAGGCCGGAGCTGGCAGGCCGCAGCTTCCAGGCAATGGGAGTCTCAGTCGTGATCCACCCGGAAAACCCGTTTGTGCCCACCTCCCACATGAACGTGCGGTTCTTCGTTGCCGAAAAACCGGGCGCGCCGCCCGTGTGGTGGTTCGGCGGCGGTTTCGACCTGACGCCTTGTTACGGGTTTGAGGACGATGCCCGGCACTGGCACCGCGTTGCCCATTCCGCTTGCCGGGAGTTTGGCGAAGAGGTTTATCCGAAATTCAAGCAATGGTGCGATGACTACTTTTGTATACGTCACCGGGAGGAAGCACGCGGCATAGGCGGCCTGTTCTTCGATGATTTGAACGAATGGGGGTTCCCCAGGTGTTTCGAGTTCATGCGCAGCGTCGGCGACCACTACCTGCCTGCTTACCTCCCCATCGTCGAACGCCGCAAAGACGCGCCGTACACCGAGCGGCACAAGGATTTTCAACTGTACCGCCGCGGCCGCTACGTGGAATTCAACCTGGTGTACGACCGCGGCACCTTGTTCGGCCTGCAATCCGGCGGCCGGGTGGAGTCAATCCTGATGTCCCTGCCGCCACGCGTGCAATGGCAGTACAACCGCAAGGAGGAACCGGGCTCGGATGAAGCGCGCCTGGTCGAGGAATTTCTCACGCCGCGGAATTGGCTGGAACAGGATATACTTGAGGACACCTCTAGAAATTAGAGGTTCCTTTGAGGGAAACTCTGGTTAAATCTGAAGTGGCAATGCAACCGACAAGCACGGTATTTCATAACTGTCCGCAGGCGCCGGGTAGGCGCGTCGCGCTCAGCCGCGCGGTTCTACTGCCTTTCGTCCTCCTGCTCCTGTGCGGTCCCGTACAGGCTGAGCAATACAAGGGTTTTCCGCGCGGGCATGCCCTGGTTACCGCAGATGAGGTTAAGTCGATGCTGGACGGAACCGGGCCGAAACCAATAGTGCTGGCTGCGGTCAAGCGTGTCTCCTGGCTGCTTGAGCACATTCCCGGCGCCTTCCATGCTCCGCGCAAGGCCTACACCGACCAGGCCGGTATGGCAGTGAACCGTGAGCGCTTCCAGGAATTTGCGCGCGCACTCGGTATCGACAACGATTCCATCGTGGTCGTTTATGATAATGCCTACGATGCCGCACGCCTCTGGTGGCTCTTCCGCCTGTACGGAAAACCTGACGTGCGGGTGCTGGACGGCGGTCTGGATGCCTGGAAAGATGCGGGGTACGACCTTGAGCGCGGGCCCGGACGTGCGGCAAGGGTAGCCGGGAAATTTGTCGCGGCGCCGGCCCTTGCCGACTGGACGGCCGCCATGGCCGACGTCAACCAGGGCCGCACAGATACGGGGACCCGGGTCTGGGATACTCGCGACGTGGGGGAATGGGACGGCTCAACACAGATCGGCGGCCTGCCGGCAGGCCGCATCGGCTGGGCCCAATTCGCCGGCTGGCGGGATTTCCGCAAGTCAGCAGAAGGCCGCCCGTCAGAGTTCCGGCCCGCCACCGAGATCGACGCGCTGTTAACGCAGGCAGGCTTTGAACCCGAACACGATCATATCTTCTACTGCCACTCCGGCGTACGCGCCGCCACACCGCTGTTCGCACTCTACCTGATGGGGTTCCCCATTGAAAGACTACACCTTTACGATGGCTCCTGGATAGAATGGAGTCAACGGGCTGTGCAGGAGGATGGACCAAACTGATCCTGCTCTTTCTGTGGAGCGATTCGTTATTTCCTGCTTCAAACCTGTAACCAGAACGTCACTGGTCCATCGTTAGTCAGATTCACCTGCATATTTGCTCCAAACACACCGGTTTGTACACGGCCGCGATCTTGTTGAGCGAAATCAACAAGTTCCTGGAATAGCCGTTGTCCTATTTCTGGCGGTGCCGCGGAACTGAAACTGGGCCGACTGCCTTTATGGGTATCCGCCGGCAAGGTGAACTGCGGCACCAGTAACAACTCACCACCGACATCATCCAGGCTCAGGTTCATCTTCCCATCGGCATCCGGGAAGATGCGGTAATGGGTAATCCTCCGGGCCAATCTTTGTGCAGTTTCAGAATCATCCTGTTTCTCAACACCGACAAGAGCCAGGATACCTCGGCCGATCTGCGCAACCACATCTCCATCAATCACCACCCCGGCATCACTGACGCGCTGTATCAATCCGATCATGTTATCTCAGGTGTAGCCCAAAGACGGATTATACAGGAGTACCATAACCGGCCCATTAAGAAGATATAATAGGAAAATAGAAATATAATTTATGATGAGAATGCGCAAATGATTGAAAATCAACTAATCTCTTTTAAGAGCTTCATATATTCCTTTCTATTCATCTGGGCTGTTCGCATATTGCTCCTTATAATATCCAGCCCTACTTCCTTGTATTTAGGAATAACTACAGGTCGGATAATACCTTCTTTTGTATAACATCGGTGAGAGCTCCTCTCTCTTTCAAAGACAAACCCGAATTTTAGAAAAATGGCCTCCTGTGTCTGCCAATCAGTAGGTTTGAGTTTGACGGACATGAGCAGCAACCAGCAAGGGCAGAGGGACGTCGATCATCAAGGAACCTGAAGCATCAGGAACCTGAAGCAGAGAAGATGCCTGTTGCAAGCCTAAACTGGCGTGTTCTCTGTCGGGTTCGAAACCTAGTTCTTTTAATGCCTCTGAAAGCACCCCCCGCTCATAACAGGATTCAATAAATAGCTGGATTGCTTCAATAATATTTTCTTTTGCCTCATCTTCCGTGTAGCCCTGGCTATGAACATCAAACGCATCACTGCCAATGTAATAGACATCATTTTCTTTGCGGATGTTGACGATCACTTGCAAAGAAAAATGAACGCTATTACGCGCTTTTCTTATATGTAGACTGGATTGGCTCATGGGGATCCCGAATTATAGTTCATTTTGCGGAGGGTTTGGGCCTCTCTTGTCTCAAGACGGTGGCGTGCGGCTCCCTCTGTGGCTAAACAACCTCAAACAGCCAGGCTGATCACCCGCCGGTCGCTGGCGACCAACAGCATGTCGGCGCGGCGGATGGCGAACAGGCCGTTGGTGACTATGCCGACGATCTGGTTGAGGTGTTGTTCCAGCTCGGTTGGGTTGAGGATGGAGAGGTTGTGCACGTCCAGGATGATGTTGCCGTTGTCCGTGGTGAAACCTTGCCTCAATACCGGCTGCCCGCCCAGCTTCAGGATTTCCCGGGCCACGTGGCTGCGGGCCATGGGAATCACCTCGATGGGTAACGGAAATGTGCCAAGGACGTCTACCAGCTTTGAATCATCGACGATACAGATGAACTTCTCGCTCACGGCCGCGGTGATCTTCTCCCGGGTCAAGGCGCCGCCGCCGCCCTTGATGAGTTGCAGGTGGCGGGTGGCCTCATCGGCGCCGTCCACGTAAACCGAGAGGTCGCGCACACCGTTCAGGTCGACGATTGGGATCCTGTGTTGATTTAACCGGACTTCGGTTGCGATTGAACTGGCCACGGCGCCATCGATACGATGCTTGATTTGTGCCAGTTCATCGATGAAGCAGTTGACCGTGCTGCCGGTGCCGACACCCACGATCATGTCATCTTCAATGTAATCGAGCGCGGCTCTGGCAGCTCGTTGTTTTTTTTCCTGGCTCATTTTGGTTAAAGTCCGGCGCGGTGTTATCTTATAGGCATGTTTGCAGAATACCAACCATTAATCAATGCCGCGCTGGACAGGGTTTATGACGTTGCCCGCCGTTCTCCCCTGGATTACGCCGCGCAAGCCGCGCGCGCGTTGGATAACCATGTCTGGCTGAAGCGGGAAGATCAGCAGTCGGTGTTTTCCTACAAGCTGCGCGGCGCGTATAACCTGATCGCCACGCTGGATGATGAACGGAAGCGCAACGGTGTTATCGCCGCTTCCGCGGGGAATCATGCCCAGGGTGTGGCCCTGGCCGCCGGCAAGATGAATCTCAGCGCCACCATCGTCATGCCCAAGACCGCGCCGGAGATCAAGGTCAGCGCGGTGCGGCGGCTGGACGCCAGGGTGGTGCTGTACGGCAATACCTATGACGAGGCGCGCCTGCATGCGGAAGATCTCGCCGCTACCGAGGGTCGGACATTCATTCCGCCCTACGACCACCCGCTGGTCATTGCCGGGCAGGCGACTGTCGGGGTGGAACTGTTGCAGCAATGCGAACAGCAACCGGACTGCATTTTTGTCCCGGTCGGCGGCGGCGGCCTGGTGGCGGGGATTGCCCTGCACGTGAAAGCGCACAGCCCCGGCACCCGGATCATTGGTGTGGAACACGACGGCGCGGCCAGCATGTACCGGGCCTTGCAAGCCGGGACCAGGGTGATACTGGATCACGTGGATATTTTTGCCGATGGCGCCGCGGTGCGGCAGGCCGGGGAGGAGACGTTCAGGATCTGCCGGGAACTGGTCGATGAGGTGCTGATGGTCAGTCTGGATGAGATCTGTGCAGCGGTAAAGGACATCTTCGAGGATACCCGTTCCATTCCCGAACCTGCCGGCGCGCTGGCCCTGACCGGATTGAAACAATATGTGCAACGGGAAAACCTGCAAGGCAGGCATCTGGCTGCCATCGTCAGCGGCGCCAACGTGAACTTTGACCGCCTGCGTCACATCGCCGAGCTCTCCGCACTGGGCGAGCAACGGGAGGCATTGCTATGTATCACCATTTCCGAACGCCCCGGCAGTTTTCGCAAGCTCTGCCATGACCTGGGCCCGCGCCAGATCACGGAATTCAACTATCGCTACTGTGACAGCGACGACGCGCATATCTTCGTGGGCATACAGTTACGCCACGGAGTCCGGGAGAAGAACCAGCTACTGGTCAATTTGCGCGACAAGGGCTACCAGGTCATCGACCTGAGCAACGACGAAGTGGCAAAGATGCACATCCGCTACATGGTGGGCGGCCATGCGTCCGGTCTCAACGATGAGTTACTGTACCGTTTTGAATTTCCCGAGCGTTCCGGGGCGTTGCTGCATTTTCTTACACAGTTGAGCAGCCGTTGGAATATAAGCCTGTTCCATTACCGCAATCACGGGGCTGCCTACGGGCGCGTGCTGATGGGCATACAAGTGCCGTCCCGGCAGTCCGGCGAGTTCCAGCAATTTCTGGACGGACTGGGCATTGAATACTCGGAGGAGACCAACAACCCTGCTTACCGGGTGTTTTTGAACTGAATAGCCAGGGAAGGCATCCGTCATTCCCGCGCCGGCGGGAATCCAGCCATACAAAGAGTCGCCTCCGGCAACCCTTACTCCCCTTCATTCCGGGACAGGCCCGGAATGAAGGGGAAGAATCAGGCGGGTATCAACCGTCGTGCCGTTACGGGCAATAAACTTGAACCAGGGGTTCAAGTGGGAACAGCAGGCGCTACATCAGGCTTCCCACTACAAGTGGGCGTGCACACAATAGCGCGGTTCAGTTCCCTTTCTACACGAAATAAGCTCAAGTTTCTGCAGGCCCAGACGCGCACACGACAGAAGATACCCTAAACTTTAACTGGTGAGAAATACGGGCTTAATCAATCACTCTTCAACCAGCACATCATCAATCTTGGCTTGCAGGCGCTGTACCAGCGAGCCTACGGATTCAGTATAGTGCTCGTTTTGTTGTTTGTATACGAGTAACTCGTTGGCGATATTCAACGCGGTCATGACCACTACGCGCTCCGTCCCGATCACCTTGCCGCTGTTTTTTACTTCCAGCAGTTTCTCGTTCACAAATTCCACAACGGAATGTAGCTGCTCGCGCTCTTCTTCCGGGCACGAGATAAGGTATTCCTTGTCGAGAATCGATACCCGGACCGGTCTGGTTTGTGTCATGAGCGGGTATCCATAGCCTTCAGGCGCGCAATCATGGACTCGACACGAAACCTCGCCTGTTCTGTTTTTTCAATGAGCGCCGCACGCTCACCGATCAGGTTTTTTTGTTGGTGGCGCAATGCGGAATTCTCATTTTTCAACGCGTCAACTGTCTTGATCAGTTCATCAACCCGCGCTTCAAGCACCCCCAGATCTACGTTTTCCAGATTTTTTTCCGACATGCTGTTGCCCCCATCACGAATTTCCCCCAGATACCTGTCAATATAAATCGCTGTTGCATCACGGTCAAGCATGGTGAAGTCATTGCTTTTGACCGTGTATAACGGTACGGTAGAGCTTTTAACCCGCAGCACAATATATGCAACGCAGTGAATACGGCAAGCGCCGCAAGAAGTTCATGGACATGCTCGGTGATGACAGCATCGCCATCCTGCCGGCCGCGACCGAGAAAATACGCAATCGCGACGTCTCCTTTCGCTATCGCCCCGACAGTGATTTTTATTATTTGACCGGCTTTGCCGAGCCGGAAGCCGTGCTGACGCTGATCCCCGGCCGCGCACAGGGTGAGTTTATCCTGTTCTGTCGCGAGCGTAATCCGGAAAAGGAAACCTGGCACGGCGCGCGGGCCGGATTGG
This sequence comes from Gammaproteobacteria bacterium, assembly GCA_965116585.1. Lineage (GTDB taxonomy): Bacteria > Pseudomonadota > Gammaproteobacteria > Eutrophobiales > Eutrophobiaceae > JAAXHV01. The sequence goes on from OZ220714.1 coordinate 2,226,953, forward strand.
AGGGCGCGCGCCAGGACTACAACGCGCAAGACGCGTATCCCTTTGCCGATATGGATGACATCCTGCCCGGGTTGCTGGAAAACCGGGGACGGATCTATTACACCATGGGCAACGACGCGGCATTCGACCAGCGCGTCCTGGGTTGGGTCAACCAGGTGCGCGGCAAGGTTCGCAGTGGGGTTCACGCGCCGGAGGAATTTATTTCCCTGAACCACATTTTGCACGATATGCGTCTTTATAAAAGCCGCGGCGAGGTCAGCAAAATGCGTAAAGCTGCCGCCATATCGGCTGATGCCCACGTGCGCGCCATGCAGGCATGCCGGCCGGGTATGACGGAATACCAGATCGAGGCCGAACTCCTGCATGAATTCATGTGCCAGGGTGCGCACAGCGCAGCCTATCCCTGCATCGTGGGTAGTGGCGCGAACAGTTGTGTGTTGCATTACAGCGATAACACCAGGGAAATGCAGGCGGGAGATATCCTGTTGATTGACGCCGGCGCCGAGTATGAATGTTATGCCAGTGACGTGACCCGCACCTTCCCCGTCAACGGCCGTTTCAGCGGTCGCCAGCGCGCCATATATGAACTGGTGCTGGCCGCGCAGCTTGCCGCTATCGATGCAGTGAGGCCGGGCAATCACTGGAACGAACCCCATAAAGCAGTTATTGACGTCTTCACCGAAGGGCTGGTTACCCTGGGAATTCTGCAGGGGGACCTGGAAACCCTTAAGCAAGAGGAAGCCTACAAGCGCTATTTCATGCACAAGACCGGCCATTGGTTGGGCATGGACGTACACGACGTGGGTGATTACAAGATTGGTGAAGAGTGGCGCCTGCTGGAACCGGGTATGGCGCTCACTATCGAACCGGGGCTGTATTTCACCCCGCAGAAAGGTCTGGCCGAGGAATGGTGGAACATCGGCGTGCGGATTGAAGATGACGTGCTGGTCACGAAAACCGGGCACGAGGTGCTGAGCAAGGACGCGCCCAAGACCATCGCAGAGATCGAGGCGGTGATGACGGCAAGCAGCTAACCAGACTGCAAGGACACAGGGTTCACAGAGCGTTGCGGCGATGCACGATATCGCAATCATTGGTGGCGGCATGGCGGGGGCGGGGCTTGCCTGTGCCCTGGCCGGGGAGGACGTCAGTATTGCCCTGGTTGAGGAGCGCCCCGCGCGCGCGGATCATCCCCACAGTGATGATGCAAGAGGCATTGCCTTATCGCTTTCTTCCCGGAAGATACTGGCTGAGACAGGGCTGTGGCCAAAACTGGAACCACTTACCTGTCCCGTTGAACAGGTGCACGTCAGCACGCGTGGCCGCATAGGTTGTGTCAGGCTCTCCGCCGGTATGCTCAGCCTTGATGCGCTGGGCCACGTAATCCCCGCACACGAACTGGGGCGGGCATTGTTCGGCGAACTGGCCGCACACGATAATATCGACCTGTTCTGCCCCGCGGCCGCGCACGGCGCGGAACATAATCCCGACTCAATGTCTGTGCGCGTCCGGCAGGCCGGCGCCGAGACCGTGATCAGGTGCCGGCTGCTGGTGATCGCAGACGGCGCCTTCTCCAACCTGAGGGAGCTGGTCGGGATCAAGGCCAGGAAGCATGATTATCAGCAGACCGCCATCGTGGCGAATGTCACGGTGTCGCGGGCCCACCGCAACACGGCATACGAGCGTTTTATTCCCGGTGGCCTGGTGGCCGTACTGCCGTTGCCTGGCGGCCTGCGTTGCGTCACGGTACTGGTAGCGCAGACAGACCGCGCCGCGCGTTACCTGCAACTGGACGATGAGGGCTATCTCCGTTTGCTGCAACAGACATTCGGCAAGCGTCTGGGAGAGTTATCCGAGCCGGGTCCCAGGCAGTCCTGGCCGCTGTTGTTACTGCAACCTGAACGCCAGACCGGCGCTCGGGTCGTCTTGCTGGGTAACGCGGCCCACACCATCCACCCCAACGGCGCCCAGGGACTCAATCTGGTGCTGCGGGACACGGCAGTCCTGGCCGGGCTGTTGCGGGAGACGTTACGGGACGGCGGCGACGTGGGCGCGCCGGCGATCCTGGATGCCTACGCAGCGAGCAGACAAGCCGACCAGAGTCAGGTTGTCCGTTTCACGGATATGCTGCAAAAGACGTCCGGTGTCACGAACCCGTTTAAGTCGGCATTACGAGGGAGCGTCATGCTGGCGCTGGATACGCTGCCCGGCCTGAAGCGGGAGTTCATGCAGCGCACCACCGGGTTGCGTTTCGGGAAACAAGAGACAAGAGGCGAGCAACCGGGCAAAGTGTCCGGCAAGCAAAGGCCGGCGCGAGCAAACGAAAGGGCAGGCGGAGAAGTTTCATCCTTGAGTCGCCGCGCCCCTGTCTCTCGCGCCCCGGATACGGAACTTCTCATCGTCGGCGGCGGTGTGATCGGCAGCGCCATGGCGTTACTGGCGGCAGCGGACGGCGCCGACTGTATCCTGGTCGAACGTGCCACTCAGCCTGCGGCTGAAGCGCCGGTACAAGACGCCCGGGCGCTGGCCATAACCCCCGCATCGAGGCAAATCCTCGACGCGGTGCAGGCCTGGCCGCTGCTTGCGGCAGCGGATATCGGCCGTTTCCGGCAGATGCATGTATGGGATGCAAACGGCACAGGCGAGTTGTGCTTCGACAGCGCCGATATCGGTCTGCCGGCCCTGGGCTATATCGTGTTGCAGAACGTGCTGGTACGGGCGCTGGAGTCGGTGCGGGCCAGGCAGCCGGGCATTGCGCTGCATGCCGGCGCCGAACCGGTTGGCCTCAGCAAGATGGGCAATGCCGTCCGTGTGGAATTGAGTGACGGCCGTAAAGTATCGGCAAAACTGCTGGTTGGCGCCGATGGGACCCGATCGAAGGTCAGGCAGCTTGCCGGCATCGAGTATCCGCTGCATTGTTACCGGCAAACAGCGGTAGCAGGCATCGTGCAGACGGAGTTGGAGCACGCACAGGTTGCCCGGCAACGCTTTCTTACAGACGGCCCGCTGGCATTTTTGCCGTTGGCCGACGCAAAGCGTTGCGGGGTGGTCTGGTCCACCGCGCCGGACCATGCGGAAGCGTTGCTTGCCATGGACGCTGCGACGTTTCAGCGCGCGCTGGAGGAGGCGTTCGAGCATACTCTGGGTGCGCTTACCCGGGTTGAACTGAGACAGAGTTTTCCACTGCGGAGGGCGCAGGCGCAACGCTACTGTGCGGAGCGCATTGCCCTGGTCGGAGATGCCGCGCATTGCGTCCATCCCCTGGCCGGCATGGGCGCCAACCTGGGACTGCTCGACGTGGCCGGTTTGTGCCAGGTCATCAGCGCGGCAAGGGGAATGGGGCGGGATCCCGGCAGCAGCCTCGTACTGAGAAAGTACGAGAGGTGGCGCAAGGGTGAAAATTATATGGCCATGATGACCCTGGAGGGGTTAAAATACCTGTTCGAAAACCAGACCTTGCCCATCCCGGCGCTGAGGAATACCGGGATGGAACTGTTTAATTCTTTCCAGGCATTGAAGAACTTCACCATGCGCCGGGCTGTGGGTGTGGACGGCGATTTGCCTGACTTGTTGATTCCGGATGGATAGCCCGCATATCTCACCAAGTGATGCGAAGATCGCGCAGGATTTTTTTTGCCTGCGGGTGCCTGCGACCGAAAGCATAGCGGTAGCTATGGTTGAGGAAGCACGTGCCCGCAGGCGAAAAAAAGACCAGCGAGGGCGCATCAAGTGCAGTGTGTTATGTCGAAAAAGTTCGAATATTATCATAACTAATTGACAGCAAAAATGTTTCAGATTGCAACAAGCGACTTGGTGAGATATGCGGGCTAGTACATCTCCAACGCATTTTATCCGCAAGATCATTGAGGATGACATGGCACAGGGCCGTTACCCTGCAGGCATCCACACGCGTTTTCCCCCGGAACCCAACGGCTACCTGCACATCGGTCACGCCAAGGCCATCTGCCTGAACTTCGGCATGGCTGCGGAGTACCGGGGACAATGCAACCTGCGCTTCGACGACACCAACCCGGAAAAGGAAGATATGAAATACGTCGAAGCCATACAGGAAGACGTGCGCTGGCTGGGGTTCGACTGGGAAGACAGGTTGTTTTTTGCCTCGGATTATTTCACCCGCTTATTCGAGTTTGCCATTGAGTTGATCGAGCAGGGCAAGGCTTACGTGGACGCACTGAGCGCGCAGCAGATGCGGGAATACCGCGGCACCCTGACGGAACCGGGAGTCGACAGCCCGTACCGGGACCGGCCGGTTGCCGAGAACCTGGACTTGTTCCACAGGATGAAAGCCGGAGAGTTTGCCGACGGCGAACTGTCGCTGAGGGCAAGGATCGATATGCGGGCCGCCAACCTGAACCTGCGCGACCCGGTGATTTACCGCATCCGCAGGGCTCGTCACTACCGCAGTGGCGATGCCTGGTGCATTTATCCCATGTACGATTTTACCCACTGCCTGTCCGATGCGCTGGAGCACGTGACCCACTCGCTGTGCAGCCTGGAGTTCGAGGACCACCGGCCCTTGTACGACTGGTTTATCGACAACCTGGAAACGCCCGCGCGCCCGCGCCAGTATGAGTTCGCCCGTCTCAACCTTGAGTACACGGTGTTGAGCAAGCGCAAGCTGATCGAACTGGTGGAGGACGGCCACGTGCGCGGCTGGGATGACCCGCGCATGCCCACCCTGTCCGGCCTGCGCCGGCGCGGGTTTACACCGGCATCCATCCGTGAGTTCTGTGAGCGTATCGGGCTGACCAAGAACGACACCTGGATCGACGCGGGTGTGCTGGAGCACGCCATTCGGGATGAACTGGGCGCTACCGCGCCGCGTCGTATGGCAGTACTGCGCCCCCTGAAAGTGGTCATCGAAAACTACCCGGACGACCAGGAAGAACTGCTGGAGGCCGCCAACCATCCGCAGGACCCCTCCATGGGGACGCGCGAGGTACCGTTCAGCAAGGTGCTCTACATCGAGCAGGATGATTTCATGGAGGATGCGCCGAGGAAATTCTTCCGCCTGGCGCCGGGCCGGGAAGTACGCCTGCGCTATGCCTATTTCATTACCTGTAACGAAGTGATCAAGGATGAAAATACCGGCGCGGTGCTCGAGTTACGCTGTAGCTACGACCCGGCTACCCGCGGCGGGAATGCCCCCGACGGGCGTAAGGTCAAGGGCACCTTGCACTGGGTATCAGCCCGCCATGCGTACCCGGCGCAGGTCAGGCTGTATGACCGGCTGTTTTCCGCCGCCAACCCCGACCGGGGCGAACAGGACTGGAAAGCCTGTCTCAACCCGGATTCCCTGGAGACGCTGGACGATTGCCTCATCGAACCGGACCTGGCACAGGCGGAACCGGAACAGCGCATCCAGTTTGAACGGCTGGGCTACTTCTGTGCCGACCGGCATGACTGGCGCCCGCACCGGCCGGTGTTCAACCGTATCGTAACGCTGCGCGATAGCTGGGCGAAGGTAAGTAGATAAAGACAAACAACAAACACTCAACCAGGAGCTAACATGACAAACTCAAACACATCACTCTATCAATCAGAAATCGGCAGCCTGCCTCTGCTGAACCGGGGCAAGGTGCGCGACATTTACGATGTGGATGACGACCACCTGCTGATCGTCACCAGTGACCGCATCTCCGCCTTCGACGTGGTGCTGCCCGATCCGATCCCGGGCAAGGGCAATGTGCTGACCACGGTGTCCAACTTCTGGTTTGCCCGGACAGAGAATCTGGTCGCCAACCACCTGACCGGGCGCGGCCTGGATTCCATCGGCCTCAGCAATGATGAGGCCGGCCAACTGGAAGGCCGCGCCATCGTAGTCAGGAAGCTGAAGCCCCTGCCGGTGGAGGCCATCGTGCGCGGCTATATCATCGGCTCCGGCTGGAAAGACTACCAGCGCAGCGGCGCGGTGTGCGGCATCGAGCTGCCGGCCGGCCTGCAACAGGCACAACAATTGCCGGAACCCATTTTCACGCCCTCCACCAAGGCAGAGGCCGGTGAGCACGATGAAAATATCAGCTTTGCGCAAACCGTCGAATTGCTGGGCGCCGAGCTGGCCGACAAGGTGCGCACGCTTAGCCTGACCATCTATCAACAGGCCGCGCAATACGCCGCGCAAAGAGGGATCATCATCGCCGACACCAAGCTGGAATTCGGCTTTGACGCCAACAACGAGTTATACCTGATCGATGAGGTGCTGACACCGGATTCATCCCGCTTCTGGCCGGCGGATTCCTACCGCGTCGGCATCAGTCCGCCCAGTTTTGACAAGCAGTACCTGCGCGACTACCTGGAAACCCTGGACTGGAATAAACAGGCCCCCGGCCCGGTATTGCCGGATGGGGTCATCAGCCAGACTGCTGCCAAATACCGGGAAGCGCAGGACCGGCTGCTGGAATGATCCCCCTTCACGACGACAACCCCACGGAGATCTTTCCGGCACTGACCGTCACCTTCATCGCGGCCTGTATCCTCGTGTTCCTGTGGCAGGCGTCACTGGGTTCGCAGGGCTACCAGGCGGCAGTCTATGCTCTGGGCGTCATCCCCGCCGTGTTGCTTAACAAGGTATCACTGCCGGTGGAACTGGCCGTAGTGCCGCCCACCCTGACCGTGTTCACCTCCATGTTCATGCATGGCGGCTTCATGCACCTGGCCGGCAACATGCTGTTCCTGTGGATCTTCGGCAACAATGTGGAAGATGCCATGGGGCATGGCCGTTTTATCGTGTTCTACCTGCTGTGCGGGATCGCCGCGGTGTTCGGCCAGGTAATGCAAAACCCGGCCTCCCAGATCCCCATGATCGGCGCCAGCGGCGCGATTTCGGGAGTGCTGGGCGCATACCTCATCCTTTATCCGCGCGCCAGGGTGCTGGTACTGATTCCCCTGGGATTTTTCATGCAACTGGTAAGATTGCCGGCCATGTGGGTCTTGGGCCTGTGGTTCGCTATTCAGTTGATCAGCTCGGCGCTTACTTCATCGGAAGGCGGCGGCGTAGCCTGGTTCGCCCACATCGGCGGCTTCCTCGCCGGCATGGCGCTGATCCCGTTCTTCAAACGCGGCAACGTCACCTTGTTCCACAAAGCCCACGGCTCCAAACGCTTCACCAAGCGAGTAACCCACTGGCCACAGGGCCACCATAATCAACTGGAGAATGCCGCAAGGCGCTGGTCGGGGCGGGGGAGGTAGTGGAATACCTTGATACCGTCAACTCCGTTATTGACAACGGTTTGCATGACGCTCATGCCTTCTTTGGCATCTACTGTGGTTTCATTCCCGTCGAATGCGATATAGGTGATTTTCGGCATTTGCTGAACTCTGGATAAGAGTTCACCCGTCTTAGAAGATTTGCTATTTATTGCTTGCAATACCGTCATTTTTCGGCTATTTTTGACTTTATGCTATACCAAAGGATCACTCAGTTACCCGTCCGCAGCTTTTTCCTGTTCGGCGTACGCGGTGTAGGCAAAAGTTCATGGGCACGCACTGCTTTGCCGCAGGCATTGCGCCTCGACCTGCTGGATGAAGCGCTGTTTCATGATCTCCTCGCAGGCCCGTCGTTGTTTCGGGAATTGATTTCCAGCGTAGCGCCAGGCGAGTGGGTCGTTATCGATGAAGTACAACGCATACCCTCCCTGTTGAACGAGGTACACCGACTGATCGAAGAGCGCGGCCTTCACTTTGCCTTGCTCGGTTCCAGCGCGCGCAAACTCAAAACCGCGGGTACGAACCTGCTGGCAGGGCGCGCAAACCGCAAAGCCATGTATCCGCTAGTTCCACAGGAGCTCGGCGCCGATTTCAAGCTGGATGACGTACTCAGGTACGGTAGCATTCCCCTGGTCTGGGCTGCAGAGGATCGCCGCGAAGTGCTCGAAAGCTATACTCAACTGTACCTGAGAGAAGAGATTCGTGCGGAAGCGGTCGTCCGCAATCTCCCCGGTTTCGTTCGTTTCCTGCCGGTTGCCGCGTTGTTACATGGACAGACCCTGAACGTAACAGGCATTGCCCGGGACGCCGGTGTAGCTCGTACTACCGTCACCAGCTACCTGGACGTGCTTGAAGACACGCTGCTTACCTGCCGCCTGCCCGCGTTTGAGGCGAGACTGCGGGTACGGGAACGGCGGCGTCCGAAACTCTATTGGGTGGATCCGGGCCTGGTGCGAGCAGTGAAACGCCAGTTCGGAACCGTGTCAATGGAGGAACGCGGCGCCCTGTTCGAGGGCTGGATACTCAGCCTGCTGCGCGCTCACGCGGAGGAACAGCCGATGTTTGATGACATCCATTACTGGGCGCCGGTCGAATCCAGGACAGAAGTTGATTTTCTGCTCACTCGGGACGACGAATATCTCGCTATTGAAGCGAAGGCTGCAAGCCGATATAACACCAGCCTGCTGAAAGGATTACGCGCCATCAACGACCTGCCGCGCCTGGTTCGCAGAGTTCTCGTCTATGACGGCGAGCGCGCTTTCCGTACTGAAGATGGCATAGACGTATGGCCTGTGAAGCGGTTTCTCGAAGCATTGCAAACAGACGGGCTTTGGCTCTGACTGATGACTGATGCAGCAAAAGCAGAACTAAGGCGACGGATTGAAGACATGTTTATTGTCTGGAGCCCGAGGACTTATTGTTTCAAATAACTGTAGTATTTTCAAACTATCTGCGAGGGACTATCTGCGAGGGACACTATTATTTCCCGGCATCACAGCAACTCCCCCGCCCATAATTTATTCAGGAAAACTTGCCAGGGCAACACGGTTATATCACCGACCCGACGTTCACAAAGCCTGAATTTAAGGTTGCACTATTATGACTGGTCTGAGGATGACCCTTGATCTGATATCTGGACTGCAACATTTGGGGCAATGCCTTCAGAACAAGTAACGGGTACCGATTACACGAAACTAATTGAGGACCATCTCGAGGTCGAGCAGTTCACCATCGGACCTACTGATCCTTGGCCGGTTAACACAAAAAATCGATGCACTCTGCAACTCATGGATAATTACAATGAGTATTACTGGGTGGTGGCGTAGCCTGCAACAAACTTGATTGGAGTGACGAAGAAATAAAGAAGATTTTCGTCCAACCCAGCTAAAAAAACAGGGCCGGACTTATATTGAATCGTTTACTTAATGCTTCAATGTGATTACGTGTCAGCCTGCGCTCACCGTTTAATATTCTGGATACCAGTGATTTGCTCCCAATCTCCGGCAGGTCGGCAACTCCGAGATGATGTTGCTCCATAATGACTCTCAGCGTCGCAATGCCATCGTTGAGTCTTTCAATACGGTCATTGAATGATTTAAACCTGGGAGATGTATCCTCCCAGCGAGTGATAGAAGCAGAAAGCAGGCCAATGAGTGGCTTCTGGTTATCGTAATCCTCCATCAATTCATCCATAAGGGCCAAGGCCTGTGCATACTCAGCCCCATTGCTTATGTGGCTGATAAAGGGCGCATGATTGAAGAGCTCACAGGCTTGTTCTTTAATGGCTGCTGCATCATTCGGATATCTGTTTGCAGCAGCAGAAAAAAGCTTCCTGGATATAATGTGCACACTGTTCCCTCTTTGCTGAGTTTCCTTTTTGTCAACTATAGGTGAGGGATGAGCTTTTGTCAAACACCAGTGGAATCTCTTGAAACAAACAGGTTTATTTCGCTTTACAGTATGAAATAACCGCGTTTTGTTCGAGACCCCGGGTGTTTAAATCAACCGCATGATGGGGCTTTGCAGTTAGAATTTGTTTAATTTCCTCCTCCATCATCCGTAATTCGGTTTTGACCTGCACTAATGCTGCATCAGCAATATCGGTATTGAATTTCATGTCATCCAATGTATGCCGGGTCGCGTGGATGAGAAATTCAACATGTTTCAACCTTTCTTTTGCGGCGGACTGTCCGGCGTGAATGTTGTCAGCAACATCCTTGATATGTTTGAATTCCGCGGCAACCTGTTTACAGGGTGATTCAGCTTGCAGTATTGTCATTCCTCCTGTCGGCTTTACCGGGTTTCTATAGACTGAAGGTAGTGACGGATTGATCCCATAATAGAAAAACGAACCGAAAATGGTTGTGTGGCTCACTGCTATCCGGCCGCCGTAACCTATTTTAATCATCCCCTCAACGGTATCCCTGACCTCGGTACATTTCAGCAGTTCTCCGTTTTCCGGATTAAGGGCACAAACAACTGTTTTATGCGGGATCGGTAGTATCAGACCCGTACCCGGTTGATGGTAGTTGTAACCCAGGTTCATCCCCACCCAGACATGATTGGCTGAGACGGAAATAACGCTGACCAGCCTGGCAACCGGTTTGCCGTTCGGAACCAGGGGTGGAGCAGGTTCCAGAACCGGCAACACTTCGTTGGCAACAGCATCATACGTGCGCGCCCATTTTATTGAGCCGTTGTCGGGATTCAGGGCGATAACGGTCGGCGCCGCGAAAATATTTCCTGTGTAGATGGTATCGTCGGGTCCGATAGCGGGAGATAACAGTCCTTCGCCTTTTGCAGACCAGCGAACTTCTCCGCTGTAAGAATCAACGGCCAGCATGTTGCCGTCACCGTCGGCGCTGTAAACCGTATCACCGGATACTGACAGCGCAGGACTGGTGCCGCTACCCCCTCCCATGGGTAATTTGATGGCAGTCGTAACGCCAGCCTCCGTGACATCCAAACCATACAATATCCCGGTAAACCTGTTTCCCTGTTTCGGTCCGGCTGCCGTGATAAATATTCGACCGGTTTCAGGGTGAACGGCAGGTGCATTGGCTACCTGTACGCCGTAGCCGAATGCGATTTGTTGGAATAACGGAATAACTGCTTCATCCATTAACCCGCCCTGCCACAGACCCGGCAAGGAAGGACCTTTTCGCGGCGCTTCACCGGCCGGCAGGTTGAACGCGGGTATTGCCAGAGCCCCTGTGTCCCTTTCATAAAAAAGGACTTTCCCCTGCGTGGTGATACCGCCAACATAGCCTTGCCTGGAAATAACCTGGTATACAAACGGATCGTCCGGTTCAGGTAACGGCGCTTCCCACTTCAATTCACCATCCGGATGAAAAGCCCACAACTGGTTTCCATCGCCAATGTAGATATCCCCTTGTGCATCAATGACCGGCGCATTAAATCCGGCATGGGAATCAAGATCATCAGCCGTCGTTTGTTGCGGACTTTCCCACAGTAACCGACCGTTCTTGTCGAAGGCATGCAAGTGGCTGAACCCGGCTCCCCTGGCGCTGGTGACGAAGTGATTGCCGTGGCGGTCAATGACGCCTGGGTTGATCAGCGCAGCGCCATCGAGCATGGATACACTCCTTGCCAAATCTTCTGAAGTTGGCAGGGGAGAAAAATCGGAATTGCGTGAATCACGGTGGACACTGGCCCATGGCACCTGCCCGTAATACTGGGGCAAGTCGTATGCAGCAACGGAATGATTCACACAGACCAGTCCTGGCAGCAACAGAATTACCAGGGTTGTATGGTTGAAGACAGACACTCGCATCCTCCGTATTTTGCCGTATAACTTCCGGGGACAGAATTAATTCTGTCCCCGGTTATGGGTTATATAAGTCGGGGTGAGCAGAACCTTGATCATGAGGGTTTACTACGGTTTCTTACAGACTATTGCCATTAAGCCGCTAACCAATCTTTGCATACCCTCTATTAAGGTGGACTGGTCCAGAGCGCCGTAGGAAATTCTCAGGTAACAGCCCTCCTCCATGCCGAAGGCGCTGCCGGGCATCGCCGCTATCCGGTGTTCCCGGATAAGCCGTTTGACGATTTCCATGTCGGGCAGGGTCGTGTTGAGACGGAGAAATGCATAGAATGCGCCGTACGGGCGAGGTTCGTCCATGATGCAATCCAGCTTTGCCAACTCGCTGAGCACAAACCTGCGGTTACGGGCGAGTTGCCTGATGTTGGTGTCGCAATATTCCCTACCGGCTTCCAGCGCGCCGATGGCGGCATATTGTGAGGCCAGCGGCGGGCAGATCAGGTTGGTGTCCTGTATTTTCCGCACATTCTCGAACAGGTGTGCAGGGATGAGCATGTAACCGATGCGCCAGGATGAGAAACCGTAGGCTTTGGACAGGGAGAACAGGGAGATGGTGTGTGGGACCGAAGTGTCCAGGCCGGCCGGGGAGAAATGTTGCCGGTGGCCATACACGAAGTATTCATAGGCTTCGTCGCTGATGTGATACACCCCCCGTTCCCGGCACAGTTCATTGATTGCCCGTAGCGTCTGTTCCGGATAGACGGCGCCGCTGGGATTGTTGGGTGAGATGGTCACCACCGCCGCCGTGCGCTCCGTCATGGCGGCAGCGATAACCGCCGGCTCAACCTGGAACTGGCGGTCGGTCGGCACGCAGACCGGCACGCAGTCCAGCATGCGCACCGCCATTTCGTGGTTGAAGTAATAAGGGGTGGGCAATATAACCTCGTCGCCGGGGTCGGTAATGGCAAACAGCGAGTTCAGGAAGCCCATGTTGGCGCCGGCAGTGACTACCAGACGCCGCTCATCACCGACGGTTATCCGGTTCTCTTCAGCCAGCTTGTGCGTCAGCATCCCGGTCAGTTCCGGGATGCCTACCACCGGACCGTAGAACTGGTCCAGTTCAGCAGCATGCGCAATAACGTTGCGCAAGGCCGCCTCCGGCGGCCCGTAGCAGACCACCCCTTGACCCAGTGAGATAGTCCCCGGTGTCTCCCTGATCAGGTCGGCCACTATCGGCACTACCGGGGATTGGACGGTATCCATTCTTCGGCTGTTTTCTATCATGGAATCACTTTGCATCTGTCTGTGTACTGGCTCCGATCCCGAACTCCTTATGTTTGAATTGTTCCTGCATTCCATTCTCCCTGTTTCTCAAATAGATTACCTTCTATAAGGCAGACCCCATCAATGGCTGGCTTTAGGATCCGCCGCCGCCTTGAGGAGTTCTACCAGTTGCTGTTTCGCGCCCGGGTCGGTGATGGTGGACATTGCTTGCTTGAACCGTTTCACTTTCCGGTCGTGTTCGTCCAACAGTTGCTGGAGTTTCAGGTTTTCGGCGATGGTGGGGTTGCCGCCGTGGCGGTATTTTTCGTCCAGGGCTTGCAGTAGTGAGAAGTAGGCATCCTTGCCGGCGCTCATGGACTGGTAGGCCTGCCAGGCGCCGGCGGCTTCCGGGGTGAGTTCTTCAGTCAAGCTGCTTCTTCAAGTGCGTCCGAGTATTGCCCCAGGCAGGCCAGGCTGTTGCATTTTTCCCGGTGCAGCAGGGCTGCTTGCGCGGCGTTGAAGTTGGCCGGGTTACCGGCCCAGGTTTTCAGGCAGGGTTCCTGCAGGGCGCGCCCGTAGGAGAAGCTGAGTGGCCAGGGCAGGTCGTCATAGCGCCGGTTCATTTCGTTCAGGTGGGCCGTTGCCAGGGTTGCGCTCTGGCCGCCGGACAGGAAGACGATACCCGGCAGTGATGCCGGCACTGTGTTCAACAGGCAGCGTACCGTTTTATCCGCGACGTCCTGCACGCCGGCTTGCACCGGGCACTTTTTCCCGGAGACGACCATATTGACCTTCAGGATGGTGTGTTCCAGCGCCACGCGCTGCGCGCAAAGGGCATTGAAGACCATTCTCAGGGTCTTTCCCGTAGCCCAGTAACACACATCGATATCATTATCCGCGTCCATCAGCACTTCCGGTTCTACCATGGGCACGATGCCGGCTTCCTGGCACAGTGCTGCGTAGCGGGCCAGGGCATGGGCGTTGGCCTCAATGCAGCCGTCACTCGGGATGTGATCACCGATGGTAATAACTGCGCGCCACTTGGCAAAACGGGCGCCCAGTTCGCGATATTCGGCCAGGCGGGTACGCAGGCCATCCAGACCTTCGGTGACCTTTTCACCGGGATGTCCTGCCAGGTCCTTGGCGCCTGTGTCCACCTTGATGCCGGGCATAATGCCTTTTGCTATCATCGCCTGCGGGAACGGCACGCCGTCGCGGGTCTTCTGGCGCAAGGTCTCATCGAACAGGATCATGCCGCTGATAAACTCCTCGCCGCCGGCTGCGGTGATCAGTAATTCCCGGTAGGTGCGCCGGTTTTCTTCGGTGGATTCGGTACCGATGGTGTCGAAGCGTTTCGTAATGGTCGGCAGACTCTCGTCTATGGCAAGGATGCCCTTACCCTGTGCTACCATAGCTGCGGCCGTTTGTGCCATCTGTTCGCTCATATTGCTCATTTCTACTACCTCTCTACAAGTTCAAGTCGGTTGTATCACCGACCCGGACGATTTTCAAGTTATTGGTGCCACCGCGCCGTCCGCGCAGGTCGCCCTTGGTGATCAGTACGATATCGCCCGTACTCACCAGTTGCCGCCGCAACAGGACGTCAACGATTTCCTCGTTGGCTTCCAGCGGGTCCGTGTGGGTAATGTCAAACTGTACCGGATAGACGCCCCGGTACAGTCTTACCTTGCGCATGGTGGCCGTGTGGCGGGTAAATGCCATAATGGGGATGCCGGAACTGATGCGGGACATCCACAGGCAGGTTGAGCCGGTTTCCGTCAGGGCTGCAATGGCTGTTGCCTTGATGTGGTTGGCCGCATACATGGTGGACATGGCGATGGCTTCGTCGATGCGTTTGAATTCCTGGTTGATGCGGTGGTGTGACTCGCGGGTTTCCTTCTGTTTTTCCGTTTCCTCGCAGATGCGGGCCATGGCCTGAACCACCCGGTCAGGATACTTGCCGATGCTGGTTTCCCCCGACAGCATGACCGCGTCGGTGCCATCCAGGATGGCATTGGCTACATCGAATACTTCGGCGCGGGTGGGGATCGTGTTATCGATCATGGACTCCATCATCTGGGTCGCGGTGATGACCGGACGGTCCATGTCCTGGGCTTGTTTGATGAGTTTTTTCTGCACCGGCGGCAGGGCCGCATCGCCGATTTCAACGCCCAGGTCGCCGCGTGCGATCATGATGGCGTCTGCCGCTTGTATGATGGCTGCCGCGTCTTCCAGCGCTTCCGCCCGTTCAAACTTGGCGATAATGCCCGCGTTTGACCCCGCCTTGTCCAGCAGCGCGCGCGCCTGCTCAATATCAGCGACGCTGCTGACAAACGAGATGGCAAAATAATCAGCGCCGATTTCGATCCCATGCAACAGATCCTTGCGATCTTTTCTGGTCAGGGCGCCGGTGGAGAGACCGCCCCCCTTCAGGTTGATCCCCTTGTTGTCCGATAACTTCCCGCCGGTGACAACCCGGCAGCGTACCTGTGTCTTTACCACGCTCACGACTTCCATGACGATACGGCCATCGTCGATGTACAGGACATCACCGGGCTTGACGTCCTGGGCCAGCGCCGGGTAGGTGACGCCTACCTGCGTGCTGTCACCGGCACTGTCCGGCAGGGACGGGTCAAGGGTAAATTCAGCGTCTTCCTGCAGCAGGACTACGCCGTTGTGAAAGCGCCGCAAACGGATCTTGGGACCTTGCAAATCGGCTATCAGGCCGATCTCCAGGCCGTGCTTGAGACTGATCTCCTGCAACGCCCGCGCCCGTTCCTTGTGTTCCAGGTGGGTCTGGTGGGAGTAGTTGATGCGAAACAGGTCTACACCGGCTGTGACCAGGTTTTCCAGCATCTCCGGCTTGTCCGTGGCTGGCCCCATGGTGGCGATAATTTTTGTTCTACGCATCAGTACTCATTCTGCTCAAGTACGGCGATGGCCGGCAGCGTTTTCCCTTCCAGCAATTCCAGGAACGCACCACCGCCGGTGGAGATACAGGACATCCCTTCTGTTACACCGAACCGGCTGATCGCAGATACGGTATCGCCGCCTCCGGCGACGGATAACGCGGGGCTGGCCGCAATTGCCCGTGCCAGCGCCGCGGTGCCGCTTGAAAATTGTTCGATCTCAAACACTCCCAAAGGCCCGTTCCACAGGATTGTGGCAGAGGAATGGATAATATCTTCGTTCACTGCAATGGTTTTTGGCCCCACGTCCAGGATCAGGTCATCCGCTTCCATTTCCGCCAGGGTTTTGACCTGTGCCGGCGCATCCTCCGCCAGGGTTTTGGCGCAGACTACGTCCTGCGGCAGGGGGATCTGCTTGTCGTGAGCGCGGGCATAAGCGAGGATGTCTGCCGCGGCCTTGACCAGGCCCTCTTCATGGAGCGAGCCGCCTACAGGTTCACCGGCAGCTTTCAGGAACGTGTTGGCAATCCCGCCGCCGACGATCAGGCGATCTACCTTTTTGATCAGGTTCTCCAGCACCAGCAGCTTGGTGGAAACCTTGGCCCCGCCCACGATTGCAGTCAGGGGACGTCCGGGTTGTTCCAGGGCCTTTGTGAGGGTTTCTATTTCATCCAGCAGCAACGGACCGGCGCAGGCCACAGGGGCAAACCGGGCTACGCCGTGCGTCGAAGCCTGGGCGCGGTGCGCGGTGGCGAAGGCATCGTTGACGTAGATGTCGCACAAACCGGCGAGACGCCGGGCAAGCTCATCGCTGTTGTTCGTCTCACCCGGCATGAAGCGGATATTCTCCAGCAGCACCACTTCTCCGGGTTGTATTGAAATTCCCTGCTCCCAATCTGACACCAGGCGTACTTCCCGTTGCAACAGGCCGGACACATGCCTGGCGACCGGAGCCAGGCTGAATTTGTCTTCGTACCGTCCTGCTTGCGGGCGTCCCAGGTGTGAGACCAGGATGATCGCGGCCGGCGCGGCCAGCAAACGTTCCAGGGTGGGCAGGCAAGCGCGGATGCGCGTGTCGTCCTGGATGACTCCGGCATTGACCGGCACGTTGAAATCCGCGCGTATCAGGACTGTTTTGTGCGCCGGGTCGAGGCCATCCAGGGTAAGGAACTCGGTGGTCATATCAGGTTGAAAATGAACGCAACTTTACCGGGAATATACCAGCCTGGGGCAAAGTTACACTCGTATGAGGCGCCGGCTAATCCGCATTCATCAACGCGACAGTGGTATCCAGCATACGATTGGAAAATCCCCATTCATTATCGTACCAGGCAACCACTTTTACCGTAGTGCCCTCAATCACCTTGGTCAACGACGCGTCATACGTTGCCGATGCCGGGTCATGGTTGAAGTCAATCGAAACCAGCGGCGCCTTGTTGCAAGCCAGGACGCCCTTCAGCGGGCCCTCCGCGGCGGCCTGCATGATGCCGTCGATCTCCTCCTTCGAGGTCGCGCGCGCGGCCTGGAAAGACAGGTCCACCAGCGAGACGTTAATCGTCGGCACGCGCACCGCGTAACCGTCCAGCTTGCCGTTAAGTTCCGGCAGAACCAGGCCGACCGCGGCAGCGGCGCCGGTTTGGGTCGGGATCATGGACAAGGTGGCGGAACGGGCGCGCCGCAGGTCAGAGTGGTATACGTCAGTCAATACCTGATCGTTGGTATAAGCGTGAATGGTGGTCATGATACCGTTGACCACGCCCACGTGGTCATGCAGCGCCTTCACCACCGGGGCCAGGCAGTTGGTGGTGCAGGAGGCATTGGAGATGACGGTGTCCGATTGTTTCAGGACGCCGTGATTCACGCCGTAAACGATGGTCGCATCCACGTCCTTGCCACCCGGCGCGGAGATGATGACTTTGCCGGCGCCGCCCTGCAGGTGCGCGCCGGCTTTTGCCTTACTGGCAAAAAATCCGGTGGATTCGTGCACAACGTCCACCTCCAGCTCCCCCCACGGCAGTTTTGCCGGGTCCCGCTCCGATAACACCCGTATGCGGTCACCGTTGACCAGCATGTAGTCGCCGTCCACCTCAACCGTTCCGGGGAACTTGCCATGCGCGGTGTCGTAACGGGTCAGGTGTGCGTTGGTTTCGGCATCACCCAGGTCGTTCACCGCAACGATACGGATCTCGTCGGTGCGGCCACTTTCATACAGCGCCCGTAAAATATTTCTGCCAATCCTGCCATAGCCGTTGATTCCTACCTTTATCGTCATTGTGTGTAACTCCAGGTGTTGGTGTTTCAGGGACTCTGATTAAGTCAGATGATTCGTTTGGATTGTGTCGACCAGTTGCATCAGGCCGTCCACGTTAATGCCGAAATGTTCGTATACGGCAGCGCCAGGCGCTGACTCGCCGAAGCCCGGCACCCCCAGAATCCTGCCGTCGAGACCGACGTACTTGCGCCAGTAATCCGGTATCCCTGCTTCGACGGCGATACGCCGGCGGCAAGCGGAGGGCAACACCTGTGCGCGGTACGCTTGCGGCTGGCTGTCGAACACGTCCGCCGACGGCATGGAAACGACCCGCACGCGCCCGCCATTCCCGTTCACTTGCTGCGCGGCTTCCACCGCGAGGGCGACCTCCGAGCCGGTGCTGATTATAATCAAGTCAGGGATAATCAAGTCAGGTCCGCCTTCAGGTTCGACCAGGATATACGCGCCGCGTTCAATCGAATCGATCTGTTCTGCGCTTCTTTCCATGGCGGGCAGGGATTGCCGTGACAGTAACAGGGAGGTAGGTCCATTCCGGTTTTCCAGGGCGGCTTTCCAGGCCACCGCGGTTTCCACTGCGTCACAGGGGCGCCACACCGACATGTTTGGAATCAGGCGCAGGGTTGCGGCCTGTTCCACCGCCTGGTGGGTGGGGCCGTCTTCCCCCAGGCCGATTGAATCATGAGTCAGGACGAAGATATTGCGTTGTTTCATCAACGCCGCCATGCGCAGGGCATTGCGAGCGTATTCGGTAAAGATCAGAAAGGTGCCGCCATAGGGGATAAAACCACCATGCAGGGCGAGGCCGTTATTGATGGCAGCCATGCCGAATTCCCGCACGCCATAATAGAGATAGTTACCGTCTGCAACGGTCGCGCTGATGGCAGTGGAATCCTGGCGCAGGGTCAGGTTGGAGCCGGTCAGGTCCGCGGAACCGCCCACCAGTTCGGGCAACGCCGGGCCGTATGCGTTCAGGGCATTTTGTGAAGCCTTGCGCGAGGCGATATTTTCCGCTTTCTGTTGGGTGGTCTCAACATAGCTCCGGCTGGTTTCCTGCCAGTTTTGCGGCAGGTCACCCTTGCTGCGGCGTCTGAACTCGGCTGCCTGTTCGGGGTAACGCTGTTCATACTCGGAAAAAGTCTCGTTCCATTGCGCCTCGAACTGCGCGCCGCGTTGCCGGGCATCCCAGCCCCGGTAGATCTCCTCAGGTATCTCAAACGCCGGCCAGGGCCAGTCTATGGTTTCCCGCACCAGCGCGACCTCGTCCGTACCCAGCGGCGCGCCGTGGCTCGATGCCTTGCCCTGCTTGTTGGGCGAACCCAGACCAATAGTGGTAGTGCAGCATAACAGGCTGGGCCTGCCGGTCTCTGCTTGCGCCGCGCTGATGGCCTGCCGTACCGCGTCAGGGTTGTGCCCGTCGATGTCCGCAAGCACGTGCCAGCGGTAGGCATCGAAACGCCCGGGTATGTCTTCGGTAAACCAGCCCTCTACGGCACCGTCGATCGAGATCTGGTTGCTGTCGTAAATAACGATGAGTTTGCCCAGCCCCAGGGTGCCTGCCAGTGAGCAGGCTTCGTGGGAAATACCTTCCATCAGGCAACCGTCGCCGACGGACGCGTAAGTGTGGTGGTTAACGACAGCCAGGCCGGGACGGTTGAATTGGGCGGCCAGGGTGCGTTCGGCAAGAGCCATGCCTACGGCATTCGCGAGTCCCTGCCCGAGTGGCCCGGTGGTGGTCTCTATACCGGGGGTATAACCGTACTCGGGGTGGCCGGGCGTTTTCGAATGAAGCTGCCGGAAATTCTGCAGCTCCTGTATGGGCAGGTCGTAACCGGTCAAATGCAGGATGGAATACAGCAGCATGGAACCGTGACCGTTGGACATGACGAACCGGTCACGATCCACCCAGTCGGGGTTGGCCGGGTTGTGTCTGAAGAAATCGTTCCACAACACCTCGGCGATATCCGCCATGCCCATGGGTGCGCCCGGGTGTCCGGAATTGGCGCGCTGCACCGCATCCATGCTCAAAGCCCGGATCGCATTGGCGAGTTGACGTCTGGAAGAAATGGTCTGTCTCCTTATAGTGAGCGGACAACGGGTATGAGAAAAGAAGCGGGTCCCTTCTCATTACAAACTATCTGCCCGATAATATATCATACTAATCACCTCTCGGCGATATGCCGTCAACACTTGACGATAACCGGAAAACGGGATTATGAACGGCGCGGAAAGTCTGTTAAGAACACTGATTAATAACGATATCACCACCTGCTTTACCAACCCGGGCACCTCGGAGATGCAGTTTGTTGCCGCCGCGGACCGGGTGCCCGACATGCATTGCGTGCTATGCCTGGCGGAGGGGGTGGCCTCCGGCGCCGCGGACGGTTACTCCAGGATGTCCGACAACCTGCCGGCGACTTTGTTCCATCTTGGTCCCGGCCTGGCCAACGGCCTGGCCAACCTGCACAACGCCATGCGCGCCGGCGCGCCCATCGTCAACATTGTCGGGGACCATGCAACCAGCCATAAACAGTATGACGCGCCGTTGGCCTCGGACGTGGCTGCCTATGCCAAACCGGTCTCCGCCTGGATAAGGGAAAGCGCAACGGCCGGAGACATACCGGGCGATGCCGTGGCCGCGGTCACGGCCGCGCGCCAACCCCCCGGACACGTTGCCACCTTGATCATTCCGGCGGACTGTTCCTGGAACTCCTGTCCTGTCGAACCCGGCCGTAAAGCGCCCATACCTGTCCGCCCCAAAGTGGAGGATGAAGCGGTGAAAAACGTGGCAGAGGCACTGCGCACCGGGGAACCGGCCGCGCTGTTGCTGGGCGATATGGCCTTGCTGGAAGAGGGGTCCAGGTTGGCGAGCGTGATCGGCAACCAGGTAAACGCCCGGGTCTTTTCCCACACGTTCACCACGCGTATCACCCGCGGCGCCGGGCGCACCAGCATTGAGCGGTTGCCGTATTTTCCGGAAGCAATCATCGAAACGTTGACGGGCCTGCGCCATCTTGTCATTGCCGGCACCAAGCCGCCGGTCGGCTTTTTTGCCTACCCCGACCTGCCCAGCTACCTGGTCCCCGAAGACTGCCGGGTGCACCACCTGGCCGCGGCCGGGGACGACGTGGTCGACGCGTTGTCCAGAGTGGTAGACGAACTCGGCGCGGGTCGGGTCTCCCCAACCTTGATGCCGCTGGAAAAACCGCCCCTGCCCACGGGTGAATTGAACCCGGAAACCCTCGCGCTCAGTGTCGCGGCCCTGATGCCGGAGAATGCCGTCGTTGCCGAGGAAGCGATCAGTTCGGGAGGCAGCCTGATACCGGTCAGCGCGACAACGGAACCTCACGACTGGCTGTTCACCACCGGCGGCGCCATCGGCCAGGGCTCACCCAACGCCACCGGCGCGGCGCTGGCCTGCCCGGAGCGCAAGGTGCTGTGCCTGCAAGCGGACGGCAGCGGCATGTATTCCCTGCAAGCGCTGTGGACCCAGGCGCGTGAAGCGTTGAACGTCACCACCGTCATCCTTGCCAACCGCAAATACCGCATCCTCAATATTGAATACCAACGCGTCGGCGCCGGCGCACCGGGCGCCAGCGCCCGTTCCATGATGGACATAGACAACCCGGTCATCGACTGGGTGAAACTGGCCAACGGCATGGGCGTCCCCGCTTGTCGGGTATCCACCGCGGAAGAATTAAACCAAAAACTGGCCGCCTACCTGGCCGAACCGGGGCCGAATCTGATTGAAGCGGTGATTTGAGTATTTTCTGATTCTGTTACCAGTCAATATTCCCAGGTTGCATGAGCGAGGGGTGCGCGGTTAAGTTCATTCCTGTGCGTACGCCACTGCGGCATGTGTTTGTCCATCAGGTCGCGAAACTGCTTGTTATGTTTACTCTCTATCAGATGCGCCAGTTCATGGACAATAACGTACTCCAGACATGAGGGCGGTTTTTTCATCAGTTCCAGGTTCAACCAGATGCGGCGCGCGCGGATGTTGCATGTACCCCAGCGGGTCTTCATCTTTTTTATGCGGACTTCATTCACAGTCACGCCAATCTTCTGTTCCCATTTATCGATAAGTGCGGGCAAGCGATCGCGTAATTGTCCCCGATACCAACGGTCAAGCGTCGCTTCCCGCTGGCTCCGGTCTGAGCCCGGCCGCACGCCTAACGCCAGCGTGGAATGGTTGAGCAGCAGGACGGCAGGTGGACTGTTTTGCTCAATCACATCCAGCCGGTAGCGGTGTCCCTCAAAGTAATGGCTTTCGCCCGATACGTATTCCCGCTCAGATTGCCGTTCCTGACGTTCGAACTGTGCCTGTTTTTTGCGAATCCAGTTCAATCGGGAAATAACAGCCAACTGGATGGCGTCCTTATCGATACGCAGCGGCGCGCTTACCCGAACCCGGCCACCCGGTGGATAAACGCCAACGTAGAGGTGCTTAATGTTCTTGCGTACCACTTCAACGGCGATGCCACAGACATCAAGACGAAGTTGCTCAGTAGTCATGCTGGGCCTTTACAATGCGACCCCGGTGGTAGTCACGGGTTTCTCCCTGAATATCGGTCACGAACTGTTTTCATACAAGGAATGTAGCCGAAAGAGAATATTTTTCAAGCGATGAGGTTTTTCTGTCGTATTTTTATTAAATATCATTTATGATATGAAACAGGTTTAAAAATCTTATTTTAAATCAAAAGTGATATTATGAATATCAATCAGCTTACCCCAGAGAGTGAGATTCTGCGCGAATTCGGTAATCGGCTCGCCCGCATCCGCAAGCAGCAAGGGCTATCCCAGGTTGAACTAGCTGAAGAGGCGGGCATTGGCGTCGCGACGCTCCGGCGCATTGAAGGCGGGCAGGATGGCTTGTTTGAGTCCTGGCTCAAACTCCTGAAGGCGCTGAATATGGCCGCCGCCATAGATGCCTTGTTACCCGAGACATTCAACTCGCCGATGGCGGAGGCCCGCGCGGCGAACCCGAAGAATCGCAAGGCGGCTCAAGCAAACCCTGTCATTGCGTGGGGAGATGAAACCCGGTGAGCACAGCCACCGTCAAGCTGTGGGGGACGCCAATCGGTTATGTTTCCATGAATGCTGATGAGCGTTACGCCCGTTTTGAATACGACCCCGGATTCGCAACGTTCGGGATAGAACCGGCGCCGCTGCACATGCCTGTTCGCTCTGGCAGGATTTACCAGTTTCAAAACCTGCAACGAAGATCATTTCATGGCTTGCCGGGCCTGCTCGCTGACAGTCTCCCTGACAAGTATGGCAATAAGCTCATCGACGTTTGGCTGGCGCAAACAGGCAGACAGGCTGAGGATTTCAACGCAGTCGACCGCTTGTGCTATACGGGACGGCGCGGTATGGGTGCGTTGGAGTTTGAGCCCTCAACAGGTGACGACATGGCTAAGGACAAGCCAGTTGAGGTACAGCAGCTTGTTGAGCTTGCCTCGATGGCATTTGCAGAGAAAGAAACGCTGGACACCAGGTTTGCACCCGGCAGAGAAGAAAACGCATTGCTCGACATCCTGGGCGTAGGCACGTCAGCCGGCGGCGCCCGCGCCAAGGCGGTTATCGCCTTTAACCCAGAGACCCGCCAGGTACGCTCCGGTCAGTCAGACCTGCCGCCCGGTTTTGAACATTGGCTCATAAAATTCGACGGCGTTGCGTTCAGTGGCGACTGGGAAGTTGCCGACCCATCGGGATATGGCCCGCTGGAATACAGCTATCATTTGGTGGCCAAGGCATGTGGCATCGACATGATGGAGAGCCGCATTTTCAGTGAAAACGGTCGTCACCATTTTATGACCCGCCGCTTTGATCGTGATGAAAACGGCGCCAGAAAATTTGTGCAGACCTTCGCCGCAGTAGCGCACTTTGACTACTATGAGAGCGGACGTTATTCCTACGAACAACTCTTCATGACGATGCGCCAACTGGGCATGTCAAAGGTGGCGATAGAGGAGCAGTTCCGGCGCGTGCTATTCAACCTGACGGGATGCAACCGGGACGACCACGTGAAGAACTTTACCTTTATGATGGACCGAAGAGGCGCCTGGGATATCGCGCCGGCCTATGATCTTTGTCACGCTGCCGGCAGCGATTTCACAAGGTTTCACCAGCTCAGTATCAATGACAAGACATCAGACTTTACCAGGGAGGACGTGAAACACCTCGCCAGGTACGCCGGGTTGCCGCGTCACCGCGACAAAGCGATCCTGGAGCAGACCGTCGAAGCCTTCTCAACCTGGCGCCACATCGCCCGGGATCTTGAGATACCGCAGAACCTGCAAGATCACGTTCTGCGGACGCTCCGACTCAGGTGGACTTGAGTGCAATACCGGATTTGCTCATGTCTGTCCGCTGGTCACACATGTTTCGCCGGGCTTACGTAAGTGTGGCGCACGATGTAGATGCCGCTGGCGACGATGATGATAATGCCGGTCCAGGTGTACGGGTCCGGGAGTTCCTGCCAGATCAGGTAGCCGACGATGATGGTCCAGATCATGCGCAAGTAATCCAGTGGTGCGATGACTGCGGGACGGGCCAGGCGCAGGGCTTCTATGTAGCAACCCAGCGCCGCGGTTTGGGATATGCCCAGCAGAGCGAACAGCAGCCAGTCCACGTGGGTCGGGCCGGTCCAGTAAACCAGGGTGGGATAACTGAACATGACGAGACCGGCAACGGGCAGGTAGAAATTGAGCGACCAGCGCGTCTCCGTGGTGGACAGGTAACGCGCGCTGATGAGCATCAGGCTGATGAGCAAGGACATCCCCAGGGTTGCCAGGTGTGCGATATGAAAATGGTCCGGGGTCGGTCTCAATACGAACAGCACGCCGAGAAAACCCAGGATGATGGCAATCCAACTCTGTTTTGAGACTGTTTCCTTCAGTAGCCAGGGGGAAAGCAGGGCAACGAAAAAAGGCACGGAAAAAGTGAGCGCGACGAACTCGGCCAGGGGGATGTGTTTCAAGCCGTAGAAAATGCCCAGCACCATGGTGCTGCTGACTATGCTGCGCCCGACGTGCCAGGCGGGGCGGCGGGTTCGCAACTGGCCCAGGCTGGACGTGACCGTAGCTGCGCAGAGAATGGTGCAGATGCCGAAAGCACTACGCATCCAGGTTACCTGTACCACCGGGTAGGTTGCCGTCAGCCATTTGCCCAGCACGTCGGACAGGCAGAAGAAAACTGTCGCCAGGATCATAAAAACTCCCGCCAGGACAGGGTGGTGTTGACGTTCCATTGCGGTTCCGGCCGCAGGGCCGGGTGTATTGGCAGGGTTGGCTATTCCAGCTTGTCCAACTCGGCGGAGAGCTCGGGCAGGGCCTGGAACAGGTCGGCGACCAGGCCGTAATCCGCAACCTCGAAGATAGGCGCCTCCTCGTCCTTGTTGATGGCGACGATCACCTTGCTTTCCTTCATACCGGCCAGGTGCTGGATGGCGCCGGAGATGCCCACCGCAACGTACAGGTCAGGCGCGACGATCTTGCCGGTCTGGCCTACCTGGTAATCGTTTGATACGTAGCCCGCATCGACCGCGGCGCGGGAGGCGCCGACGGCTGCGCCCAATTTGTCGGCCACGTCTTCCAGCAGACGGAAGTTTTCCCCGCTGCCGAAACCGCGCCCGCCGGACAGCACGATTTTGGCGCTGGTGAGTTCGGGACGCTCGGATTCGGGGCTTTCCAGGCTGACGAAGCCAGATAGCCCGACCGGGCCCGGCAGGTCACCGGCAGTCGCAACCGCGGCCGCGCCGCCCTCTGCCGCCACTGCGTCAAAATTCGTGGTGCGCACGGTGATGACCTTGACGGCGTCATTGCTCTTCACGGTGGCCAGGGCATTGCCGGCGTAAATCGGGCGCACGAAGGTATCGGCGGATTCGATACTGACAATATCCGCCACCATGCCCACGTCAAGCAGTGCCGCCACCCTGGGCATCAGGTTCTTGCCAAAGGTGTCCGCCGGCGCCAGTGCATGGGTCATGCCGTCACAGCAGGCGGCAACCAGCGGCGCCAGCTCCTCGACCAGACCGTGCTCATAGTGCGGCGCATCGGCATGCAGCACCCGGCTGACTCCGTTAATGCGTGCGCCAGCCTCGACGGCCGCGCCGCAATCGCTACCCGCTACCAGCAGCGTTACCTCCCCGCCAAGTTGCACGGCCGCGCCGAGAGCATTCAGCGTTGCCGCCTTGATGGAGTGATTGTCGTGTTCCGCTATAACCAGGATACCCATCTCAGATCACCTTCGCTTCATTGCGCAGTTTATCGACCAGCGCCGGCACGTCAGCCACCTTGACGCCGGCTGCGCGGGCGGGCGGGTCGGTCACCTTGAGAACCTCAATACCAGGGGTCACGTCTACGCCCAGTTCCTCGGGCGTCATCACGTCCAGCGGCTTTTTCTTGGCCTTCATTATGTTCGGCAATTTGACGTAGCGCGGTTCATTCAGGCGCAGGTCGGTAGTGACCACTGCCGGCAGTTTCAGGTCTACCGTTTCCAGGCCGTCGTCTACCTCACGGGCAACCCGGATGCCTGCGCCGGTAAACTCGATGCTTGATGCAAACGTGGCCTGCGGCCAGCCCAGCAGGGCTGAGAGCATCTGCCCGGTCTGGTTATTGTCATCGTCAATGGCCTGTTTGCCGGTGATAATGAGTCCCGGCGCTTCTTTTTCAACGATGGCTCGCAGCAGCTTGGCAATTGCCAGGGGTTGTACCGCTATCTCCGTCTCGACCAATATGGCCCGATCCGCGCCCATCGCCAGGGCAGTGCGCAGGATGTCCTGGCACTGGCGTCCGCCTATGGTCACGACCACGATCTCGTCTGCCTGGCCGGCTTCCACGGTGCGCACCGCCTGTTCCACCGAAATCTCACAGAACGGGTTCATGGACATCTTCACATTGGCCGTTTCCACGCCGCTACCGTCTTTTTTTACCCGGATGCGGACGTTGTAATCCACCACGCGTTTTATCGGGACCAGTATTTTCATGGGTTCACTCTTGATCGGGACAACAAAGGGGACAAGGATACATGGAAAACGGTCATTTCGCCAATCCTGTATATCCCGTCCATCCATGTTATTATCGCCGCCAACATGAGCTTGGAATTCGGCATATTCGACCACCTGGACATGCGCGCCGAGCCGGTGGGCAGCACCTACGCGAAAAGGATCAGGTTTGCCCAGGCTGCGGAGGCTGCCGGTTTCAGGGGTTACCACCTGGCAGAGCACCACGGCACGCCTCTGGGCGCGGCCCCGTCACCCGGTATTTTCCTGGCGGCGTTGGCACAGGCGACCGCGCGTATACGCATCGGGCCGCTGGTTTACCTCATCCCGCTGTACATTCCACTGCGCTTGATCGAGGAGATTTGCATGCTGGACAATCTCAGCAACGGACGCCTGGAAGTCGGCCTGGGACGCGGCGTCTCGCCGATAGAGATTGCGTTTTTCGGCCTTGATCCGGATGAGTCCGTGGCCAGGTTCAGCGAGGGTGTTGACCTGATCATCCAGGGGCTGGGCACAGACAGACTGAGTTTCAAGGGCAGGTATTACCAGTATGATGACGTACCCATGCCGTTGGGCACGGTACAGTCGCCAGTGCCGATGTGGAGCGCGTCCATGTCGCCGCAAGGTCAGGCCGAGGCGGCGAAACGGGGCATGCATTCGATTTCCCTGGGGAGCACTGAGATCATCCGCAAGGCCAGTGAGAACTACCGCGCCGAGTGGGAGGCAAGCCGGGACGATCCGGTGCGTCCGGCGGGCGCACCCGCACAGCCATTTATCGGCGCCTGGCGCCTGGTTTACGTCAACGAGGATGAACAGGCCGCCGAAGCAGTTGCACGCCAGGGCTATGACCACTGGTTTGCCAAGCTGCACAAATTATGGGTGGAAAAAAATATTGAGGCCCCGCACCTGGGTCCGATCTCCCGTTTTGAAACGGCCGTGGAGATTGGCATGATGGTACACGGTAACGCCAACCGGGTGGCGGATACCCTGGCCCGGCAGGTGGAGATCACCGGCGTGAATTACCTGGCGTTGCAACCCGCGTTTGGTGATATCGGGCACATTGAAGAAATGCGCTCGCTGGAGCGGTTTGCCGCAAACGCCATGCCGCAGTTGAAAACCGGCTGATTCGCCTACCCGGATTTTTCTCCCGGCGAGAAATGCGGGCTAAAATCCCTGGCCTTCCTCCTCTATTGGAGGTCCCGAATAATGGATGTGAACGATTTTCCAGCCGTCAGCCTCTTTTTTCAGTACCTGGGTTTCCCTGCCTGTCGTTGCGAGGGGTTTCCCATCGGGAAATTCCGCTTCGAAATCCCAGTAGAACTCCGCCCAGGCCGTATCTTCACTCAGGATGTGGATTGAAACATCCCGGAATTCAAGCCGCCGCTTTGCGAATGGCCCCATCGCTTCCAGGTAAAACCCGCTCTTTATTTCATCCCAGCCTCTCTGGTGCCCCCTGGGATGTATAAAGGAAATTTGCCCGGTTTGACTCCATATCTGCTCAGCTAAACTTATGTCCACTTCATTTATCGAAGTGATGTACTGGTCGAGCAACAGGCGCAGATTTGCTTCCTCATCAGCATGGCCGGCCAGGGATGCCGGGACAAGGAGGATGGAAAACACTATTCTGAGAGCCACATTCATCAAAGATCTCCCGTGCCGTTATCGACATTCAAAAAAAGGGAACTATATACCTAATTGTACAAAAAAGCCTTGACATCTGATTTTTAATTGGTACAATTAAGTATCAGTTAATTGAATTGACAGGATAAATCAGATGAAAAACCACATGAGCATACCTGAATTTTACAAGCGGTTTCCCGATGAAGCAACTTGTAGAGAATTCATTGTAAATGAACGTTGGAATGGAAAGCCAGTTTGTCCGCACTGCGACCACGACAAGGTATATGAGATAAGCGGTGGAATGAGCTATAAGTGCGCCGGATGCAAAAAGCGTTTCAGCGTTCGCACCGGAACCGTTATGGAAGACTCTCGCCTCCCATTGCAAACCTGGTTACTGGCGATCAACATGATGACAACTGCTCGCAAGGGTATATCCAGTGTTCAATTTGCAAAGCATTTAGGAGTAACTCAAAAGACGGCCTGGTACTTGTCTAATCGCATCCGTGAAGCCTGCACAAGCGGGAAAACTCCATTAACTGGTGAGATTGAGGTAGACGAAACTTACATTGGCGGTAAAGAGAAGAATAAACACGAATCAAAGAAACACAAGGACGGACGTGGAACGGTCGGGAAACAGCCTGTTATGGGTATGCTGGAGCGTGGCGGTCCGGTTCGGGCAATGCCTATTACAGGCGCAAAGAAAAAAGTGTTGCATGGACATATTAGCAATGAAGTGGCAAAAGGCTCCACAATCTACACTGATGAATGGAAAGCTTACAAAGGACTGAAAGAATATAGTCATGAGTCCGTAAGACACAGCGCGGGCGAATATGTCAATGGGGAAGTGCATACAAACGGGATAGAAAGTTTTTGGGCTTTGATGAAGCGGGGATATATCGGCACACATCATTGGTGGAGCATGAAACATCTGCATCGTTACGTATCCGAATATGTCTATCGTCACAACACAATAGGTTTGTCTGGCGAGCCAGCACTTGCTACACTTGTCAGAAACAGTGTTGGTAAAAAGCTGCCCTACAAACAACTGATCGGGGAGGTGTGATGTGGAACGAGGAATCATAGACCCTATTGATATGCCTTTTGATGAGGCAGTAAAACAAGTTGTAAAGCCCGATAGCGCTAAAAAGAAGAAAAAATATGATAAGCTGAAGAAGCGGCCAGTCCGCCAGTCCGCCAGTCCGGTTAGGAGTCATCCATCAAGGTGACTGCGTTAATGTAATGCGGTCGATGCCGGCTGAAAGCGTCCGGCTTGTAGTAACCTCCCCGCCTTACAATATCAAAAACAGCACAGGAAACGGCCTAAAGAACGGCAGAGGAGGCAAATGGCCTAATGCCGCACTACAGGCCGGATATGATGTTCACGAAGACTGTATGCCGCATGATGAATACGTTGCCTGGCAGCGTGATTGTCTTTCTGCAATGCTGCGCCTGCTCCGGCCCGATGGCGCCATCTTCTACAACCATAAATGGCGAGTTCAAAACGGCCTACTGCAAGATCGTTCGGACATTGTTGATGGTTTCCCCGTCAGGCAGATTATAATCTGGCAACGCGCAGGGGGAATTAACTTCAATCCTGGTTATTTCCTCCCCAACTACGAGGTGATTTACCTTATAGCTAAACCTGATTTTAAGTTGGCACCGAAAGCTAATGCCTTGGGCTGTGTATGGAGAATTACCCAGGAAAATGATAACCCGCACCCTGCCCCATTCCCTGTTGACTTGGCTTCTCGCTGCATTGAATCTGTCACTGGAGGCCCCGTACTGGACCCGTTCATGGGAAGCGGGACAACCGCGATTGCGGCAGAGTATGCTGGTGTTGAATGGGTTGGCATTGAAAAGTCGGAGTACTATGTACAGATGGCAAATGACCGGATTAACCGCGTCATTGCTCGCAAACCATGACGGTTATGACAGACGCCGACCTTTATGCAAGGTTGCGCGGCGTCCTTAAACGTGGATGGACACAGATACCTGATTACTATGGATACCGCGGGACTGGTGCTCCTGGTTTAATTCTGGAAGAATTACTTGGCCTGAATGCAAGCAACCTGGATTTGCCGGACGCGGGAAAGTGGGAGATCAAATTTCATAGCGGCTCTGCGCCGCTCACCCTGTTTCACCTGGAAGCACAACCAAAAGGCCACATGCACCACATGGTGCGTGAATTTGGTTGGCCTGATGATAGGGGGCGAACCAGTTTCCGTCATACAATTTATGGTCGGTCAGAAAGAGGGTTTTACGTAAGCAACGAAAGCGGAAGAATTACTGTCAGAAACGACACGGCGAGCGATATTGTTTGGCCTTACTGGACGCATGATGCACTGATGAATGCGTTTGCGTCAAAGTTCCGAAGACTCATCGCAGTGAAAGGAGTGAAGCGTCGAAACAGGGTTAAGTATGAAACTGCTCATCTATATTGGGAGCCTCAGATCACCATGTTCATTGAGGCTATAGCGAATGGAATAATAGCAATTGACTTTGATGCAAGGACGAATAACGGACGTGGCCTCCGCAATCACGGAACAAAGTTTAGGATTCAATATGATAACCTGCGCCACATCTACAATAACCGACAAAAGTTTGGTTAGTACAATTAGGTATATAGTTCCCCAAAAAAACGCCACAACAAGTGTGGCGTTTATACAGTTTAGGGGAAACAGGCTAGAAGTCATAACGCAGGTTTAGCCCATACATGGGCTTGCCCGGGTTGGGGTTGTTACACTCCGCCTGGTAATTGAGACTACCGTTGTACTCGATGCTTCCGCAGTTCTTGTCCCCGGTGATGTTATCTATCCAGAAGGCGATTTCATACTGCTGCTCGCCACCGAATTCGTAGCTTGCCCGGGCATTCCACTGAAACCTTTCATCCACGGTCGTTCGCTGTGAACCGCTGGTGCTGCTGTTACGCTCATCCATCCAGTGAATATTGGTCTGCAGCGCCAGCAGGCCGTTGCCTACAGGGAAGGTCTTGATGACGAGCCCGGTCAGGCTCCACTCGGGCGAATTCGGCAGGGGCGCGCCTTCTACCGGTGTTACCAGGGTCCCGGCATCCTTGATCTCCGTATCCAGCCAGCCAACGCCCGCCTGTACATACAGGCTGTCTGTCGGCGTCCACTTGATATCCACCTCAGCGCCTATGAGTTCGCTTTCCGGGATGTTGAGAAAGGCCACGCGACCCAGGTTGTCCACATCAAATGCCTGCAGGTCGTCCCACTGGTAGAAAAACACCGCGCCGTTCAGGTCCAGGGCGCCGTCGGCCAGGGTTGACTTGACGCCAACCTCATAGGCATCCATGAATTCCGCTTCCGTAGGCTGGTCGGCTGTTCCCTGGAAGGCAGCCAGGGCGCGCGTATCGAATGCGCCGGACTTGAAACCCCGGGAGTAACTGGCATAGCCCATGATATCGTCGGTGAAACGATAGTCTATTCCAGCCTTGCCGCCCCATTCCGTCAGTACCTGCTTGACAGGGATATCGCTGCGGCAGGGCAGGCCGCCCACCGGCGGCGGGCATTGCCGGCTGCCGTCGGCCGCGGCAACGGTGATCTGGTTGAAGGTATCAAGGTCGATATACGTGCTGAGACCCAGGGGCATACCTCCCGGCGAGCCGTTATCGGTCTTGGCCGCCACACGGGCAGCACTGTTGCCGGACTTGCGGTCGTCGGTGT
This sequence comes from Gammaproteobacteria bacterium, assembly GCA_965116585.1. GTDB lineage: Bacteria > Pseudomonadota > Gammaproteobacteria > Eutrophobiales > Eutrophobiaceae > JAAXHV01. Next base: position 2,259,219 of record OZ220714.1, read on the forward strand.
AACGCAACCCCAGAGTAATGGTCATTCTGTCGATAAAATCGTATTCAACCTGGCCATAGCCTGACCAGATATCCACCTCCTGGTCGATGGCGATGGAGGGAACGATGCCGAAGGGCGCACCGGCGTTGTCGGTGCGGTAAATGATGGTGGCCAGGCGGCTGTCGTCATTGGAGTAATACCCACCGGCGATCCAGCGGAAGATACTGTCATCCGTGGACGTCACGCGGATTTCCTGGGAAAACACCTCGGTCTGGCCGCTCTGCCCCGGCATGAAGCCTTGCCCGGTTGAATTGCCGCTGAGGGTCTGGTTGTATTCCACCGTCATTTCGTCATAGGCCGTAATGGACACGATACTCATGTTGTCCAGGTCATGGCTGATACGCAGGAAGCCGCCCTCGAAATCCACGTCAGCCTGGTCCGGGGCGCCGTCCCGCATGTTGCGCCAGCCGTCCAGCGTCGTGCTCTCGGTGCGTCCCCCGGTGAAAGGTAGCACGGTCAGGCAGTCACTGGTGCCCTTGAACTGGCCGGAGCCGCCCTGGAGCAGGCTGGGACAGTCAATGGGGGCGGCACTGATGGCATGCGGCGTAGCCACACCGTCCACGACGTTGGGGCTGTCAGGGGCCCATATACCGATGGTCTTCCTGGGGATGCGGCCGCTGCGGTTGTAACCTACGTGGCCGTTGACGAGGACTTCCGTCCTGTCGCTTATTTCGAGCAGGAGTTGTGCGCGGCCGGAATTACGTTTTATATCGCCCATTTCCTTGCCGCTGAAGAGGTTGTTGAAAATGCCGTCGCGGTTTACGGTCTGGCCCGCTATGCGCAACGCGGCGCGATCGCCGAACGGGATATTCAGCGCGCCTTCCACGTCCACGCGGGCTTCATTGCCGAGATTGGTAAAGACGTAACCTTCGATTCCATCGGTACTGGGCTTGCGCGAGATATAGTTGATGGCACCGCCCGTAGTGTTACGGCCGAACAGGGTATTCTGGGGACCGCGCAATACCTCGACCCGTTCCATGTCGAACAGCGCGAGTTGGCTCGTGAACTGGCTGAACAGGGAGACCTCGTCCTGGTACTGCCCCACGGCTTGCAGGCCGGTAATATGCCAGTTGTTGCTACCCACGCCGCGTATGCTCACACCGGAATTGATGGAGCTGTTGTTCTGCAGTGTCAGGTTGGGAAACAGTGTCACCAGGTCGTCAGTGTCATGGACCCCGAGGGCATCGAGTTGATCGCCGACGATGGCATTGATGGCGATGGGAACATCCTGTACGGATTCTGCGCGTTTTTGCGCGGTGACGACGACTTCTTCCAGCCAGCTGCTGTCCTGGGAGAACGCCGGCGGAGCGATCCAGGCCAGCGTCAGGGCCAGGGCCGTAGCAAACCGGATACCATTCGGGAAACCGGCGTTTGCCGGCTCCAAGGTTCGTAATAAATTCATTTCTTGACTCCCATAAAAAACCCGGTCAGACCTGAAATGGTCAATTTATAGAGGTTCCCATAATTCTTCATCTCCATTATGTTACCGGAACCTGATTTTTCCACTCGACAAGTATTTCGCGATATCGGGTCTCCCCAGCATTGCGTGCAACGTGTGTGCACGGTACGCGGTGTCCCTGGTCGTCGATTGAAATCAGGTCGTCGCCTTCTATGCGCAGGGGGAAGATCTTTCCCGTCTCCGCCATCATCGTGCCCAGATCCCGGCCATCCATATCGAAAACCTGTAGCGGCGCGCCTTCCAGAGGGTAAAAAAGATAATCGTGCTCGTGCTTGTGCAAAGGTGTTTCCTCACCCGGTTCCAGCACGAGCTCCCACAGAATGATCGAGTCGTTCTCGAACAGTTTTGTCGTACCTACTTCGCCTGATTTATTCATATTCCCCTCTACTGTTATCGAAGTTAAAAAAACAGTGCCTGCCTGCTATAAGTGCGCAATTATTATTGGTAGCAGATGGCAATTTTTCCTATCGTCCTGCCGCTTTCGATCAGGCGTTGGGCCTGCTTGTGGTCGTCAGCGTTAAACCCTGAAATAGTAGTTTGCGGAATCGATTTAAAGGAACCTCGATTAATTCATCGCGATGATATAATACGTGTGACTGATGTCAACCCACACTTTCCTGTTTGAGGACGCTGCCATGAAGAAGACTCAAGACCTGTTCGGTTCCTTTTTTGACCCGCAAGACAGCCGCTTGGACAAAAACTATATGTGCGTGCAAAGTTCGGGCAGGGTGTTCTAATGAGGCGGTTTCCAGTATGATCCGCTGACGTTCGTTATGATATAAGTTGCAATCAACCAGGTAGCGCCGCACCCGTTGCGGCGTTATTTTGATGTGTTCAAGAGAGGGTTCAAATGCGTAGATTACATGGAATAATCCTGGCTGCCGGTTTACTGGGTTTATCGGCTTGTACGGACCAGTCTGCTACCAACGAACCGGATCAGCGGCCCAACATCCTGCTGATCATAGCGGATGACCTGGGTTACTCGGACCTGGGCGTATTCGGCGGTGAGATCAGCACCCCGAACCTGGATGCACTGGCCGGCGTCGGCAAGATGCTGACCAATTTCCACGTGGCGCCCACCTGCTCTCCCACCCGTGCCATGCTGATGTCCGGCGCCGACGCCCACCGCGCCGGCCTCGGCACCATGAATGGCCTGTGGTCGGAGGAGCAGAAAGGCAAACCCGGCTACGAGGGCTTCCTGAACAAGGACATCGTTACGTTTGTGAGACTGCTCAGGGAGTCCGGTTATCACACCTACATGTCCGGCAAGTGGCAGTTGGGCTACGAGGAAGGCTACTACCCCCTGGACCGGGGTTTCGAAGAGGCCTTCTGGCTGAAACACGGCGGCGCAAGCCACTTCTCCGATATGCGCGGGATTACCGAATACGCGCAGGTCGCTTTCTGGGCTGAAGGCAACGAGCAGTTACAGGCCCTGCCCGATGATTTTTATTCTTCCGTGTATTTCACCGACAAGTTGATCGAGTACATCGATAAAAACCGCGCTGACGGCAAACCGTTCTTCGGCTACGCTGCCTACACCGCGCCCCACTGGCCGTTGCAGGCGCCCCGGGAATATGTCGACAGGTACGAGGGAGTCTATGCAGGGGGCTATGACGAGATCCGGGCGCAACGCATCGAGCGAATGCAGGCCGCGGGACTCATGAAACAGGGACAGACCCCCGCGCCCCGGCATCCGCAATGGCCCGGCTGGGAGGACCTTGATGAAGAACAGAAAAAGCTGGAAGTGCGGCGCATGCAACTCTACGCGGCGATGGTGGAGGCGCTGGATGAGAATATCGGCCGCCTGATCCAATACCTGAAAGATACCGGGGAATACGAGAATACTTTCATCCTGTTCTTTTCCGATAACGGCGCAGAGGGCAATAACCCGCACGATCTCGCCAGCAACCCCGCCTGGGTGCCGCCGAATTTCGATTTGAGTTATGAAAACATGGGGAAACCCGGTTCCTATGCTTCCACGGGTCCGGGTTGGGCGCACGTCAGCAACACGCCGTTTCACATGTACAAAGGCTTCCCTACCCAGGGCGGCCTGCTATCACCTACCATCGCCGTGTTTCCGGACAGGATAACAGCAGGCAGCCGCTCGGATGCGTTCATCACCATCCTGGACGTGGCGCCGACTATCCTGCAACTGGCAGATGTGTCGCATCCCGCACCTGAGTTTCAGGGACGCCCGGTTCATCCGATCGTCGGCAAGCCTTTCTTTGCACACCTCACCGATAAGGAAACCGTAGTGCATTCTCCGGAACACGTTTATGGCCTTGAATTGTTCAACCGCCGCATGATCCGGCAGGGTGACTGGAAACTGCTCTGGAACAATCAACCCTGGGGCCGGGAAGGCTGGGAATTATATAATGTGGAGGAAGACCCGGGCGAACAGAATGACCTGGCACAGTCCCGGACGGGCAAATTACGAGAAATGCTGGTACTGTGGGAACAATACGTCGCCGATAATGATGTGGTAGTGTTTGATGGGCTGGAAATGAGTTTTACGAACGGGAAGAATCATTATGAATATCAGTGAGTTGAAATTTGCAAAAATTCTCCTGCTGGCTGCGCTGGTTTACACCGGCGGCTGTGCTGATAACGCGCAGGAGACCGTCTATACCAACGGCTTCGTGTACACGGTGAACCCCGAACAACCAACGGCCGAAGCGCTGGCGGTCAGGGACGGGATGATCATCGCCGTGGGCGGCAACGAGGAGGTGCAGGCGCAGGTTTCGGACCGGGCGCGGGTTGTGGACCTTGAAGGCAGGATGCTGATGCCGGGAATCCACGATATGCACGCTCACCCCATGGAAGCCGGTGAGAAATACAACTTTCAGTGTGCGTTTCCATTCACGTTCACGGTGGCTGAGATCGTTGCGAAACTGACGGAGTGCGCGGCTGAGACACCACCCGGCGACTGGATTCGCGGCGGGCAGTGGGCCATGGAACTGCTGGAAAGCGAGACGGTGCCGCACAAGGATATTCTGGATGCGATCACCCGTGAGCATCCCATTTACCTGGGCGATTCCACCGTACACGCGGCCTGGCTCAACTCTCCGGCCCTGGCGGCAATGGGCATTGACCGGGATACGCCGGACCCGCAGGGCGGCGTCATCATGCGCGACCTGGAAAGTGGGGAGCCGACCGGTATCCTGGTCGATAATGCCGCGTACAACATTCTGAGGGAATTGCCGGCCTATACCGATGAGCAGAACCAGACCGCGCTGGCCTGGTCCATGCATGAAATGAACAAGGTGGGCGTGACCACGATCAAGGATGCCCTGACTGACGGGCGTGGCCTGAGAGCTTACCGTGACCTGGATCAGGACGGTCGGCTCACGATGAAGGTCAGTACCAGCATCGCCTGGAAAATGATCTGGACCGAGACCGATTACGGGAAGAACGTGAGTGCGCGCGCCGAGTATGCCACGGAGAATGTCGGCACCGAGTTTATCAAGATCATGCTGGACGGCGTGCCGCCGACCCGCACCTCCGCCATGCTGGAGCCCTACCTGCCTGATGAGAAACACGGTGATAATTTCACCGGCAAGCTGATCCACTCCCCCGAAACCCTGACTGAAGACATGATCTACCTGGATGGCCAGGGCCTGACGGTGAAGATCCACGCCACCGGTGATCGCGCGGTGCGGGTAACGCTGGATGCGATTGAAGCGGCGCGCAAGGCCAACGGCGACTCCGGCATGATGCACGAGATCTCCCATGCGGAACTGGTCCACCCCGATGACCTGCCGCGTTTCAAGGAGTTGAATGTGATCGCAGAGTTCTCCCCGATCCTCTGGTATCCCTCGCCCCTGGTGCAGGTGATGTCCCAGGTGATAGGAGAGGAACGCGCTAGCCGCTTCTGGCCGACCCGATCACTGTTGGAGGCGGGGGCGCATATCATCTACGGTTCCGACTGGCCCTCGGTGGTGCCCGACCCCAACCCCTGGCCGGGTATTGAAGCCATGGTGACCCGGCGTGATCCCTACGGTAACTTCTCCGGTGAGTTATGGCCGGAACAAGCCGTTGACCTGGAGACGGCGTTGCGGATCTTCACCATCAACGGCGCGCTCGCCGGGAAACAGGCGGACCGCACCGGCACTATTGAAGTAGGTAAGTCCGCCGATTTTATCGTGCTGGACCGGAACCTGTTTGATATTCCGGCGCAGGACATCAGTGATACGCAGGTGCTGTTGACGGTGGTGTCGGGACAGGAAGTTCATAGTTTGGAATAGAAATACTTCATTCGTCATTCCTGCATTCGCAGGACGAACAGGGTTTTACTGCCCCTATATAAAGAAAAGCCGATCCGGAGATCGGCTTTTCGGTTCAGCAGACCGAATGGAAGCTACTGGGTCAGTTTTTTGTACGTCAGCATCGTGTCGATCGTTTTGATAATGCAGCCGAGGTTGCTGCGTACCAAAGCGTCTTCAAGGCTTTCATCCTTATCCACTTTGCTGCTCCTGCGGTTGGTATGGCCGGTCTTATCGTAAGCACGATAAATGACCTGTGGCTTTACGTCCGACAGGGCGCATTTGAGCATCACATCCCTTGCCTCAGCCATGAAAGGGCTGGCAACGGCGTGGCTGCCCACGATAAGGAGTAAAAAAACAATCACCAGGTATTTAAGCTTTATTCTCATCGAAGTTCTCCTGTGGTTGGACCACAAGGGGAATACGCCCGGGGGCGTATTGCAGCCCTCGGGTCGGTTGCTGGGTCATGTCCGCGAAGGACACGATCATCCCGCGGAACGGGAATGATTCTTTGAGGTATTTTCGATTTTTCATTACAAGTCTGTTCCATGTTGCCGGGGACAGACACGTTCTGTCCCCGGATGTTCCAGTTCGCTTTTTCAAGGGGTAAAACAGGCGTATGGGCCATGGGCTATCACTTCCCATTTTCCGTTTCTGCACAGGTATCGCTTATATGCGGCACAATAACTCTGGCCGTTACTGCATTCTGCTTTCTGACAACTCTTGGTTCCCGTTGCAGTGCGCGTCTTCGGCTGGTTATACCTGCCGCTACAGGAGTAATAGCTCTTCTGGGTAAACGTCTGGCCTTTGCATACCGTACCCGTAGACGGGCCATAAGGACCCCAACTGCAACCGCACCAGGAAGCCGTGCCTTGCGCGGTCTGGGATTCCTTCTTCCCACAAGTATTGGTGCGGGTCTGGGTGAAACTGCCGCACTTTGAGGCGCGGTCAGGGCTCCATCCCGTCGCGGTGCCGCAGCACTTTGTTCCTGTAGCACTACGACTCTCCGTACTACAGTTTTTCAGGGTGCGGGTCTGGGTGAAACTGCTCCCTGCACATACGGTACCTGGAGAGGGTTGCCACCCGGTGGGCGTACATTCTCTGGGACAGGACTTGGTGCCGGTGGCGCTGCGGCTGTCACTGGAGCAATTGCTCAAGGTACGGGTTTGAGTCAGCTTCTGCCCACTACAGACTGTACTGGTTGAGGGACTCCAGGAGGTTATCTTGCAGCTTGGCGCACAACGTTTGGTGCCGGTGGCGCCACGGCTGTCCTGGGAGCAATCGCTCAGTTTGCGGGTTTGAGTGAACTGTTGGCCGCTACAGACTGTGCCGGTTGCGGGACTCCAGGAACCGGCGTTGCAGGTTTGCGGGCAGTATTTTGTGCCGGTAGCCCTGCGGCTGTCGCTGGAGCAATTGCCCAGGGTGCGAGTCTGGGTAAATGACGTGCCACTGCAAGCCGTGTTGGTGGCAGGTGTCCAGGAAGTAACCGTACAGGTTGACGGACAGGACCGGGTGCCGCTGACCGTACGTCTGTCAGTGCTGCAATCACTCAGGGTACGGGATTGGGTCAGGGTATCCCTGCTGCACGCGCTGTCCCTGCCGGGCGACCAGGCTGTGACCGCGCAGGTCTTCGAACAGGATTTGCTGCCGTTCGCGCGGCGTTGCTCGGTGCTGCAATCCGCCCGGGTGCGGGTCTGAGTGAAACTGTTCCCGGCACAAATGCTACTGGCGCTTGGCGCCCATGCGCTGGTGGAACATTGTTTCTGCGGTGGCGGTGCGCAAGCCCCGTTGTCCACGCTGCGGCTGCGGGTCTGCACAGTGGGTTGGCAAAGATCGGGACAGGGCTTGACCGCATCGGTGGGGACGGAGCAGGTGCGCTGCTGGGTATAGCTGTGGACGCCACAGGCGGTGGGCGGGCTGCCTTGCCAGTTGCCCCAGGTTTCTGCGAGCTGGCACCAGTCCTTGTCGGCGCTCGCCTTGATGTGGTCAAGAAAGTTATTGAACGTCGATGAATTTTTCAACACGACCGGGAAGCCGCCGGCACGGCCGGGGTCCACCCACAAACGGTACGGGTAGGGATGTTCCGTACTGCCGCTATAGCGTTTAACGATATTCTGCCGGTCCTGCGGCCACAGGATCATGACGTCCGGCTGGCCGGACTGCCAGTAACCGTGGTCTCCGTGTGTGTTGACGCGTTTATCAGTGTCACTGATGGTTTGTGCGCCGGCCGGTTGGGAGATGGCAAGGACGAGCGGCAACAGCTTGATGAGGGTAAATAATTTTTGTAAGTAGTTCATGTTCAAACTCCTTCTTGGTTAGTCGTTACGGGTTAATGAGGATGTCGTTGAAGGTAGCGGTGGTACCGATGATAATGTCCGCTTCCACGGTGCCGGTGGCGCCGGGGTTACGGGCTATGACGCGCAATACGTCGGTTAAGCTGTTCTGGTTCAGGTCGATGGCGTCACCCATGCCGGCGTTGAAACTCAAGGCGCCGCTCATCTGGTCTCCGGCGCGTTTGACGAACTCATCTTCGGCATCATCACGGCTGATAAAGGTATCCAGCAACGCCAGGTCGGTGGGGTCGGCGAAACCAACGGTGACCGTGTCAGCGCTGACCTGCGCCACCGCGCCCAGGCGCGCGGCAATGCGCCCGGCTTCGGCGTTGTCGGCTGCCTGATAGCGGATAGTGAAGCCGCCGGTTGCGGGAAACGCGAACACTGGCGCCGCAAAGCCCGGGTCGGCTTCCCAGATCGGCAGGTAGTCACGCAACGTGGCAATGTCCCCGGCATAGCTGCCGGACGCGGGGTTGTCCGGGTCGGAGACGTAGCGATGCTGCGCCAGGGCCAGTTGCACGATGGTGTTCTGGACCCGGTCCGGCACCAGCGAACGGGCGCGTTCTTCGATCCGAAAACTCAACCCCAGGGACAGCAGGCTGAACACCAGCATGAAGTAAACAGTGGGCAGGACGTTCATAACGGGTCACAGGAAAAGTCGAGGCCGGCGTAGGCAAACAGGTTGTAGCTGTTGTTGGCGGCGCGGAACCCGGTGACATCGTGATCCGGGATGAACGTATAAGCGCCACCTGCGTCAAACCCGCCCAGCGTTTGCCGGGGCAGGTAGGCCAGATAACCGGCGTTGCCGCTGACATCGACGCTGACCACGGGATGCTCTGCCGTGCGCCAGGTAAACGTCACGCCCTGGCTGTTGAAGTCGGCGGGCAGATTGCCCGCGGCCTGCAACATGGTCTGGGTGACTGTCCCCGGCAGGGCGTCGCAATGCGCGCCGATATAATCCATACCGGCGCGCTGCATTGCCTGCAAAGTCTGCATGTAGGCTTGTGTGTCCCGCTGCGGTTGCATCAAGGTCACGACCCCCATGAAGACCGCCAGGGACAGGACCACCTGGTAGAAGACAGCTTGCATGGCTTACTTGATGACGACGGTGATAACGCTGGTGGCGCAGGCATTGGTGGCGGAGTCCGAGTCCACCTTGGCCCACTTGCCGGTGGTGGCCCGGTCCAGCAACCAGTTACAGCTCTTCTCATCGCCGGCATCGTAGGTGACGACGGGCGGCGTGGCGCCCGGGGACGCGGTGATATCCGTTTCAATCACGCTCTCATCCCCACCGTCTGCATACAGCTCGGAATCCAGGTAACCGTTGTCCACCAGCGCCTCAAAGTCGGCGCCTGCCAGGGCTGTATCGTTGCGGTTAACCCAGCGATACTCCGATGCGGCGTTGATAATGTTGGTGATTTCCGCTTCCATGTTGCGGTTCTCCGACTGGGTGACCAGCGGCGCCAGCGCGGTGTAAGCGCCGAAACCGACGACGCTGGTGATGATGAGTCCGAAGACAATTGCGACTTGATTCATGGTTTTTTCCTCCAGTGGTTACAGTTGAATTCCCATACCCATGGAAACCAGGGCAAACGGGATGGTGATGGCAATGCTGCTGGACAAAAACAGCATTGTGTAGAAACTCTGCCAGGCCTTGATGGCCCTGTTCAGCCTGATGTTCAGCATCCGGGCCGCCATGTTGAAACCCCTGGCGATCTCATCCTGGGTCTGGTTGGGCGTGCAGGCCAGGACGTGGGTGTAGGTATAAGGGGTTAAGACGTCGCCCAGCACTTGCAACAGGGAGGCCTCTTTCAGGCGCGCCCGGCTTTTGTGCAGCGCCTGACCCAGCAAACGTTGTCGGGAAAACGTTGTTTGCATCAGGCGCAGGTACTCATCAGGCGGCAGGCGGGTGGCGATCAGGGCGCCGCCGATTTTCAGGAAGCGCCGTTCGGTCAACATGGCATGGACCCGGAAACAGCCACAGGCCATCAGCGCGCTGCGTAACGGCCCGGTCAGCCGGAGCATGCACCAGTGGTAGAGGACCAACGCGGCTGCCGCCAGCGCTGCCAGTTGCGGCCACCAGGATTTGACAAAGGTGACGTAATCAAAGAACAGGACATAGCCGCTGGTGTAATTTTTCAGGTAAGGCAGCGTGTAGATGGACATGGCGGTCATGATCAGGCTCATGAAGATCCACTGCATGCTGCCGGAGAGGATTTGCAGTATTGCCGGGGCCCGTTCATCCTGGTCCAGCAGTAACTCCGTAACGGTATCCATGCAGTCGTAACGCTCCCCCAGTATCAACAGTTTGCTTTCCTGCTCGGTAAACAGTCCGGTGGCATGGTAATGGGTGGCGAAGGGCTGATTATTGCGAATGGCGCGCTTGCTGAGCCGGGCAATTTCCTGGATGGCCGGGTTGTTGCCGTGCTGCTGCACGTGGTTGAACACCCCAAGCAGGGGAAAATGGCTTCTCAGGTACTCCCGCAGGGTGGCGTAGAAGTAGGCGCGGGTATCGTTGTTGAACAGCAGGGTGCGCAGGTAGAGTGCTTTGAGCTGGTGCAGCCAGGTTTTAATTATGCCAGGCATCGTACAGGTTCCCTTTGTTGAAATTGCCTATCTTGCGTTGGGTGAGTAACGGGTCCAGTTCGCCATTGCTGATCTTCGTGCAAGCGTGCTGGTGGATATTCAGGATGCCGTTTGCGTGCATCCAGTCGCGCATTGCCTGGGGGTTGGTCGTATCCTTCAATAAATACCTGTTGGCCTCGGTGATCGGGACGCACTCGGCCACCAGGGTAAGGCTGCCGATGCCGGTATGCCGGCAGGCGCTGCAACCGTATTTATTCTGAAAGCGGATATATTGACCGGCTTCGGCGCCGAAACCGGCACGGTAATAGTTCTGCCAGTACGGATCGGAGTGTTGTTCGAGTTTGCAATGATGGCAGAGCACGCCGATCAGGGACTGGACGATGATCAGGCTCAGGAAAGATTCGGAAAACAGGATGTCCGGGCTGATGCCGAGGTCGGCCCTGGACACCAGCCGGTTGATGGCGTCCACCCAGCCGGAGCCGTGGATGGAGGCGATCCCGGTAGTCCCTTGCAGCATCATGGAGGAGGCCATGACCGCGGTTTCCTTGTCGCGGATCTCGTTGATGGCGATGAAGTCCACGTCGTGGCGGGTGGAGATACGCCGCAGCCGTTCCTTGTTTTCCCGGATAATGTCCTCGGTGCCTTCGATCGGTAGCTGGATTTGCACGAAGTTTTCCAGTTCCACCTCGATCTGGTCGGAGATCTCCAGGTTTTTCTCCAGCGCCGGCCGGGTCTTCATGATGGCCGTTTGCGTGGTGGACTTGCCGGAGTTGACCGCGCCGATGATTAAGGTAATGCCTTTGTTGGCGGCAACCTGTTTCAGGGTTTGCAACTGCGTCTCGTGGTAGCCCAGGGCGCTGAGGTCGGGGATATATTTCATGTCCCGCAGGCGGATAGCCAGACTGCGTTCGTCGGTCACCTTGGAATACCCGTAGGACACGCGGCACAGCCATTTCTGTCCGTTGTAATCGAAGTTGAAACGCCCGTCCTTGGCCACGTCGCCGTTGCTGAACGGCTGGTTCACGTAGATGTTCCAGACCGCGGCAATGATCTTTATGCCCTGGCTCTTGTCGAACGACTGGCTGGTAGAAAGCTGGCCGTAGATGCGTTGATACACGGTGGTCCTGTTATGCTTGATTTCCAGGTGGATGTCCGTAGCCTGGTTGTTGATGGCCTGTATCAGCAACTCGTTGACCTGGTTGGAGCTTTCCCGGGTTTGCTGTTGCAGGGAAAGTTCCTGGTTCCTGTTCATCCAGGATTCGAAGACCGAGCGCGTGGTCTGGCGAATCATGGGTTCCTGCTGCAGCGCTTCCCGGCTCAGGTTGATCAACTGGTTCAGTGCCAGCGCCTCGTGTTTGTTGAGGTCGCTACGGTCAATGCAATACAGTTGCTTGTCCTCGGCAATGAACCCGGGACAGGCGCCGTTCATTTTCCGGGTTTCCGTGAGGATATCGGCATTGGTCGTAGGCTGGATGTTTTCCAGTTCCTCATAATTGGTGATCAGCGGCGCTTCACACACCATATTCTCCGCGTGCTCCTGTTCGAACGACGGCAAGGCAGGCGCCTTATGCTGTTTTTTGAAGGTCTTGAACATCATTGCCTAAAGATCATTGCCCAAAGATTATTGCCATGGCACAACGTAAACCTGTTTGCTGACTTGGTCCTGCAGATGCACTTCGTGCCGGCTGCCGGTGCGCCGGTCTTCGACGTAATCCACCTTGACGATCTTGAATTTGCGCCGATTGTGCTCGATGACACCCTCCAGGTTCAGGGAGCGGGGCCGTCCGTTGCTCACCAGTACCACGCTGGCCGTTATCCCCAGCTCCCGGTTTTCACCGTTGACGTGTCCGACTACCAGGCCATCTATGCCTTCCCGTGGGGGCTTGGGCTTTGGTGCAGGCTGCACCGGCTTTTTGACAGGTTTCGGCGGTTTCTTTGCCGCTGGGGCCGGGCGTGGCGCCGGCGCTTTTTCCGGTTTCAGCAAGGCCGCAAGGTCGGGCCTGAGCTTTACCAGTTCGGCATGGGTGGCGCGCAATAATCCGGCGTTGATCTGTTCTCGCTGCAGGTTTATTTCTGCCAGGATATCCAGGATTTGCTTGTAATAAACCAGGTCCACCACCAGTTGTTCGCTACGACTGCAATGGGGACAGGTAGCGCTTTCAGACGGCGTTACGGTTTGCTCCGGCGTTGCCGGGCGCGCGGCAGACAGGCCGGGACGTTGCGGCGCGTGCGGCGCTGGCACGGCCGGTTTTGCCACTTGTGCCTGCCCTACTGCCGGCTCGATACCGGCATCGGGCTTGTCCGGCTCTGCGCCGGCCCGATGCGCGGCGCCGGCTATGAACAACAGGAAGATCAGGTATTTCATATCAGGTTCCAATGATTTCGATGACGATACTGATGCTGTCCCACCCTGCATGCCTGCCGGCGCTGACCCTGGCCTCTTTCAGGTGGCCGTGCAGCGCGGAGTGCTGTAATTGCCGGACCCATTGATCCAGGGTGGCGGGAGCGGGATGCTGATAACTGATCTCGACAACACCGTGTGCCGAGTCATGTTTCTGGTTGACGCTGACAATCGTGAAGCGAGCGTCATTGGCGCCGGCGAATTGCCGGTATTCCTCGAAGCTGGTCGCCAGGGGAACCAGGTCCCCGGTTTCTCCCGCGGCGGGCTGGAACCGGGAGGAAGTCAGGGTCCACCTGTTTTTCTGCACGGAAAACCGGCCTTGCAGGCGTTGCGCGAGGCTGTGCAGGCGTTCCAGTGAAAAAGACTGGACATAGTTGCCGGTGGCGCTGACGTTGTATCCCGCCCCGGCCTGCTTGATACTGATAGTTGCCAGGTTGTAGGCCAGCAATACCGAGAAATTTGTGAGCAGGGAGGCCAGGGCATCCAGGTCCTCGTCAATCTGCCGGGTGCTTTCCGGCTTGGGGGGCGGTGGAGGCTGTGTGCTTTCCCGTATCTTCGGCGCTTCCACGTTGGTGATGAACACGTAAACCAGTCCCGCGATCATGCAGGGTGCAAGTGTCAGCAGGCTCAGTTCCGGCAAGCTGTAACCGCGCCGCAGCAGGTAGGGGTTGTTCTTTCCCGGCTCAAGGTTGATATGCAAGTCCTTGAGGGCGATATGGTGTTGCGTGAACGCGTTGCTGAGTTCGCCCAGTTCGGCTACCTGACACTCCAGCGGGTTGTTTTTAATCAACTCGATACAATCTTCAAACGCCAGCAGTTCCTCTTTTTCCACCAGGATATAATCCGCCTGTACCCGGATAGTTGCCAGGTACACCGTGTTGTCAAAAGGCAGGAAAATATAATGCCGGCCGGGGCGTATGTCCGTGTGAATCCACTGCACGATCTGCGCGGCGATGGAAATGGCCTTGCCTTCGTCGAAAAAAATGAAGCCCTCGGATTCCAGGTAGTATTTTTTCTTCAGCGCGCCCAAACGTTTATTCACGTACAACCAGGCGCGGCGCTCTTCCGGCAGGGTCTGGCTCTCCGCGTTCAGGCACAGGTCAATGTCGCGTGCGCCCAGGCTGATAGTCTCGATCATGATCTGAAGCTCCCCTGGATCAGGAACAGCGTCTGCGTCAGGCGCTTGCCCCCGGTGGCGGAATTGCCGGTCAAACGGTTAAACGGCCACACCGGCAACAACCCGGAGCGGTCGGTTTTTACTTCCACCTCCTCCCGGTGGGTGGAGGCCAGCAACACGGTTTCACCATCCTCGATGCTCACGTCAAAAATATTGTCATTGCCGGAACTGATCGGCAGTACGCCGGAGGTGCCGGCAATCTGGTAGGTGTCCATGGCGTCGATCTGGGCTTCGTTGATGACGATGTGCAGGGCAATCAGGTTATCGGTCAGCGTTGGCAGAATGTTGATAGCCTGCCCGGTTTCCAGTTCACCGATTTCCACGGTGGGTGTGGACAGGCTGGTGCCACCGGCATCGGTCTGCTGGATGCTGGTGCGTTCGACGTAGCGGTGTACGCGGTAGTTGCGGATGGTCACCAGGCGGTTGTTATAGACCAGGATTTCCTTGCTGTCGTCGATGGAAATATTGCCTACCTGGGCCAGCGCCCGGAGTATGATTTCCGACGAGTTCCAGGGGCTGCCGGGGTCGTCGATTTTAAGGCTGAACACGCCGCCGCCGGTATTGATTTGGGCGCCGCTCAGTTGTTGCGTCAGGTTGCTGATGTTGGCGGCAATGCTGGCATTGCGCACTACGGACAGGTCCACGTGTTGTTGTGCCAGATCGGTCACGTCCAGACGCACTACGGTGATCTTGATATTGGCCTGCCGGGTGACGGTTTGCAGCCATTTCCGGTATGCCTCATCGAACAGGACAATGCGTTGCGGCCTGGCTGTAATGGAGAGCAGGTTGCCGGTGGAACTGATGCTATAACATTCCTTGTCATTCCAGGTATACGTGCCTATCTCCTTCAAATTCTCCTCATCTTCTTTGTTTTCCTGTTCACAGTAGCGAATGCCCAGGACGGTATTCACCAGTTGATGGATGTCGTTCTCCGCGGACAACTGGCTGCTGATGTTGTTTTCATAGCCGCTTGCCTTGTTCGGGTCCCGGCCCAGGTTGTTGCTGCTGACGTTGATGATGTTGTTACCGCCACCGTACAACGGCACCTCATATTCCCTGGTGATCATGGGTGTGATCAGCAAAATACCCTGGCGGAATTCGTAGCCCACGTTGGCTTGCAGGCTGATGGCTTGCAGGTGGTCTTCCACGGTAACGGCAAGCGGGGTGGAACTGACCGGCGGGTTGTAGTTATCCGGCAACGCGTAGGCGACCGGATAGCCCGGGGTCAGCCGCCGCAGGGTCTCGCGCAGGCCCTGGTTGCTGTAGGTGGCCTGGTAAGGCCGGTACAGCCAGGCTTTTTCCCGGGGTACGTCAACCCGTTTGGCGCGGGTGTTGATGGCGCGTACGGTTTGCTGTTCTTCCAGGATCTGGCGGTAGCGCGCCTGCGCGCTGCTGATTTCCTGTTCCCGTTGCTTAATGTTTTCGCTGCACGCAGACAGGACCAACAAGGCCAGCAGAAGCGTACGCCTGCCGGGGCCAAACGGGTAACGTAGGCGGGCCGGTTTACATTGTGTTGTCTTCATCATGGAACTCGACCTGTTTGTTGTCATGGATGAGTGTCTTGATCCCGAAGCGTGCTTGCAGCAGCTTGATCAGGTCCTTGTGGCCGTCGGGCAATGGCACTTCGAGGCTTTGCGTCAGGCGGTAATCGGCATACCTGCCGGGCTCACCAAGGCGCCAGGAAACGTCGTCAAAACCACAGTTCAGGAAGTACTCCTGTACAGTCGCAGATAACATGGCCCGGTTGGTAAATTGAATGGAACGGCAGCGCCCCGCCTCGGCTACGGCCTGCATATCGTCCTCGGCGGGAACGGGTTCGACGACGCGCCAGGTTGTCTGGTTGTGAGTGTCCCCGTTCCGGTCGGTTTCGGCGCTGTCGGTTTCGGCGCCTGACCGGGTGGGTAGTTCCTGCTCCTGCGTGTGCGCGTCCGTGCCGGCGGCTGCGCTGTCCGGCGCCGTCGCGACAGCAAGATCAGCGAGGACTACGCCCGGCTCATCCGCAGTTCTCAACCGGTACGTGTACAGCTTGCTGTCACTGTCCAGGATGATTTGGCCGTTTTGCCCCAGCAGGCGCTGCATGGCCAGGCGCAGGGGGACGGGTTCGGCGCTGAAGTTGTTGATAAAGCGCCGTTGCGCAACTTTCTTCCCGGCCGGATGCCAGTCTGCCGGATGGTAGTCATGCGGTTCGAGCATGTAGCTTATCGCCTCGTCCACGGTCTGTATTCCGATCGGGTAGAGCATGCGCACCGGCACTTCGGTGACGGGCAGCGGTGCGATCTGTGCCGTGGCATGACCTGGTTCCGTCTTGAAGTTGTCCTGCCAGGTCTGGAACCAGGAACAGGCGCCGCACAACAGCGGCAACAAGCAGGCCAGGAATGCCCGGATAGCGCGCCGGCGCCGGCCACGTGACAACTCTCGTTTGCTCTCATGTCTGTTCATTAACCTTGACTCAGCAGGCGCTGGTAGACCTTTCTCCACGGTTTGATATAGATGTCTTCCGAGACGAACAGTCTCAGTTTCTGGCCGTAATCCAGAGCCTGGGTGGGGACCAGGCCGGCGTACGGAGAGGCCAGTTCCGCACCCGCGTCGCGTAGCGACTGGCCCACGTCTGACTCAAACGTCGCGCCGGCGCCGCCGCTGCTGTAGTCCGCCCGCGCAGTCTCACTGGAGAGCAGGGCAAACGCCGCGGTGCCGCCCAACCTGGTCATGAAGTGGTAGTCAGTCCTGCCCTTCAGCGCGCCGATCCCTGCATGATCCAGGGCCTGGCTGAGGAACTTGATCTTGCTCCCGTCCGGGCGCACTATCCAGCGCACCGACAAGGCCATACGGTTGTTGATGATGCGGTTGGGGTGGGTTGAGCCGGTCTGTATTACTTCCCCGGTACACAGGGAGCCGGCCGGGATCAAGACCTGTCTCTGGGTAACGTCCATCACGTTCTGTTCGATCCGGCAACGGTAGGGGCCGGCAAAGTCGGAAATGATCTTCTGGTCCAGCTTGGCGTGCATGACGGAACCGATGGACAATAGCGCCAATTCGGCCCCCGGCGCTTGGGCAAGGTCTGATTCGGGGTGGCCGGCCAGGTTGAAATGGCGCGAGTTTGCCAATGCCGGTGGCGCCGCGTTGGGGCTATCCGCCAGTAAGTTTTGCGCGTCCGGGAGGGCTGCCCACTCATCCCGAAAACCCGGCAAATTCATGCCGCCGTGCGCCGCCGGAGCAAGGCCGGCAGTCATCAGGCTCGGCGCCGGATGCTGTTCGAGGTTCTGTCGCAACGCGGCCAGCACGGCTTGTTCCTGTTGCAGGAAACCATGGCCCGACGTGCCTGGAGATGCGCTGATTTGTGCCGGACCCTCGGCAAAAAACTCGAAGGCAAAATCTGCCTGTCTCGATTGGCGCACCCGCACGGTCTCGTTCTCATCCCAGGACTCCAGCGCCGATTTGGTGCCGCTCAGCAGTTCCTCCAGCACTTGTTCATTGTTCTGCATCAGTTCATCCGTTTTCTCATCGATATATTCCCGCTGTTCGCTCAGGTCCTGTTCTCTTTGTTGCAACAGGCGCTGCTCCTGGCTTTTGATGCGAGCGCGGAACTCCTGCTCGGGATTGGAAACCGCCTGTTTCCTGATCTCCCGTTGCACCTGCTCTTCTATCTGTTTCTCTCCGGACCCGGAGCGGAACAGTGAGGCATACACCATGACGATGACAACGAACACCAGTCCCGCGATCAGCATGACCTGGAAGTTGCGGTTGTAGGTCGCCGGCTGTTCCTCGACCTGGTTCGTCTCGTTGATATTGGTTGCCATGGTTTACGATCCCGGTTACCCGTGTGAAGCGCCGTGCCGGGTGATGACGATGCGGGTTTTCTCATCGGTCTTCATGTGGATGCGGTCGAAAACACCGGTGACGATGTAGATGCGTTTATCCTCGTCATAGCGGTACTCGATGAACTGTTCCTGGCCATTATTATCGGCAAACAGCGACATGGCGCCCGCCAGGTTGTGGCGTACCCGGATATAGGTGAAGCGGCCGTCATCATAGACGTCGCTGACCAGGTCCCTGCCGTGTGGAGAACGCCCGCCTTTCCACTCGTAGCCGGTGAACAGTTGCGTGCGGTACGTATCCAGCGCGGCGCTGACCTGCTCTGCGCCGGCCTGCTGTTCTTCATCCAGGCGCAGTTGCAGTGTGTCCAGTTGTTGCTGGTACAAGGCTCGCCGCTCATCTGCGCGTTGGGCAAAACCGCTGAACGAGCCTTCCGGCAGGAATTCGCCGTCATGGGTAATCACTACGCACAGGTCAAATTCGTCCTGCGAGCGTTCCACCAGGAAATGGTAGGAGCGGTTGCTGCGCGAGACCGCGGTAATGGTGGTACTGCCGCCTTCCCTGGTGTCCGCATCGTTGGGCTTGACAAAGATGTGCTTGTTATCACCCTCCACGTCCCACAGGTCGCGGTTGCCGGTGACCGGGCGCGCGACCAGGAGTTCCGGCAGTTCGATGTGCGTGCCGTGGTGCAGCCTGGACTTGATGCGCACGAACTTGTGCGGCTCATGCTTGACGATGCGGCATGGCTCGCCTTCGGCATGGGCGTTTATGCTGAGAATTAAGAGCAATACGATATAACTAAGCCGGGTCATCGAGTACCTTCTCCTCAATAATTTTCAAACCGATGGGGTTGGTCATCAGCACGTTGCGGTCCCTGGGCAGGGCCGACCTGGGTGTCAGGCGCCAGCGCAGTGTGACGATGGCCCTGCGGGTATGCAGCACGCCCTGGTCTGCGGATGCGCGCAGCAGTTCGTTGATATACACGTTGGTACGGTAGCTGGTCTCATCGGGGTGGCCGTCGGCCAGCCGGTCCATGTCGAAGTGGTAGATATTCCTGACTTCCACGTCCCTGATATCGCAGCCCGCGCAGGCCCTGACCCGGGCTGCCTTGCCCGCCGCGTCATAGCCGGAGGGCGATTTGAAATGCTGCGCCAGCGCCGGGTCCATCAGCACCAGTGCATAGCCGTAGTCGTTCCTGATGGTGGCGGGGTCCTCACGGAAGCGGCGCGTGACGTAGTTGCTCAGCAGGTGGTCGATGGTGGCGGGGAAAAAATCCGTCTCGTCCTTGTGCGCGAAGTGGGTGTCGATAAACCAGGTGCCGTCCGGCGCCAGCTTGACGTAGATGAGTTTTTCATTATTTTTGGCCATCACAGTCATGACCATGCCGTAGCCCAGCGCGCACAGGAACGCCAGCAGCAATACCAGGTTGCCGACCAGCAGCCTGTTGTTGGTTACCACCAGGCCCGGAATGTTGTCCGGGTTGAGGTGCCGGGCCAGTCCCTCAGGTATGTTGTCGATAGTCTTCCTGGTGTATTCCATGGCTTCACCTCACCAATCTCGCGGACATCACCGCGGCCGCCTGGCTGATAGCCCCCGATGCGCTCACGCCGCCCTGGATCAGGTCGCTGACCACCCGGTCGGTACGGAACATGGCATACGCCGCCACCAGCAGCAGGCCCGCATAGCTGAACAGGCGTAGCAGGTCGTCCGGGGTCAGAGTCATGATCTCGCCCGCCATGATGGTTGAATTGAACAGTTCGATCATGATCAAGGTGGTGAGGGCGATGTTGATCTGCGCAACGATGAAATAGGCCACGGCGCCCAGCATGAAGTTCAGCCAGTTATCGAAGTAAGAACTGGCGCGTTTGAATATCAGGAACGGGATGAACACCGGTCCCAGGACCTTGCCCAGCAGCAGGGTCCAGACGCCGATCACGGAAATGATCCAGGACACGGCAAACACGGCAAACAGCACGCCGAGAAACAGCAACAGGAAGAGTGCATCGCGCAGGTTGGCGGCAAAATTGCTGAATATGGAGAAGAAGCCGGAATTTTCGGGCGCCGGTTCAAAGGTAAACCGCTCCATGACGTGGTTGATCATGTCCAGCAGGAATACCCCGGTTGAATCAATGCCCGTGGCGCCAAGATTCAACGCCTGGTAGGTGTTCAGGTTGATATCGTCAGACAACACCGAAGCGATTTCCCAGAACAAGGCCAGGATATAGTTATAGGACTGCAACAGGGACTGGGCTATGAGGATCATCAACACGACGAAGATCACGTCCTTCACCGCCGCGGCGCCGACAGTCCACTTGATCAGGACGATGACCAGGGCAAACACGGTGAATGCGGTCCATTCCAGTTCGGAGAAACGATACAGCTCCGTGGAGACGCCGATCAGCGCATCGGTCAGGCGGCTGGCTTTGTTGAAGAACTCTCCCAGGAAGCTGGCTGGGTCGATCGGTGCGGCCAGCGCCGCCGGCGCCGGGAACGCTGATAACAGGGCTGTCATGTGGCGCTTTTTCATCATTGCTCAGCGTCCCTGAAATTGCAGGTCGCGCCAACGGAATGCACGCGCCGTGCGGGTCTGGTTGGCCACCCTCTCCAGGCGCTCGGCCTCGGCCCGGCGCTGGGCTTCCGCCACTGACAGTGCCTGGATATACGCGTGGTTGGCGTGTAGCAACTGCTGGTTCCGGTTTTTATTCAGGGCTTGCAGTTCATCAATAATATGGAAGTTGGTCGTGACCGAGGTCTGCAACGCGTTCAGGTCGCTCTTGTCGCCCAGGTTGAAATTGTCCCTGGTAACCTTGATGTTGCGGTGACGCTCCAGCAGTTCCCGGTTGCCGTCCCGGGCGAGTTCCAACTGGTCCCGGTAAGCCTCATAGCGCGCCCGCTGGCGTTGTGCCTGGGTCGCCCAGGGCGCCGGGTCGATGCCTGCGGCGGCAAGCCGGCGGCGCACCTGCTCAACCTGCGCGGGGACGTGGTAGAGTTTGTCCACCTCGGCGTCGATGGCGTCCCTGCCGGCCTTGCCGCGCGCGCCGATCCCGGTAATGCGGGCGTAAGGGCTGATGCCGTATTGATTCCTCAGCTCCTGAAACAGCCCTTCCCAGTCCTTGCGCGAGATCACCCGCTGCAAGCCCCTGACCTGTTGCAGGTAGTCATCGTATTCCTTCAGGGTCTGGCTGAACTGCCGGTTGAGCATGGTCAACTGCTCAGTGTCCAGGCCAACCTGCTGCAACTGGATTTCAAAATCCCGCAACAACTGCTGGTAGGCGCGAATCTGCTGGGCGATAACGCCGACGTCCACGGTAGGGATGCCGCCGCCCCAGGCCGCGCTGATGAGGAACAAACAAAGCATCGGTATAAGGAAGCGTGCTCTCATCTGTCTGCTACCCCCTGCTCTTTGCCAAGCGCCGCGAGCGTCTTCCTGACACCGTCTGCAAACCCGTAGCGTTCCACGTTGTCAAAATACAGGGTCTGCTCCGCCGGGCTGGAGGTCGATAGCACGTACTGTTCCGGTTCCACCGACAGGGTACATTTCTTGGAGACGTTCAGGTCACGCTGGATCAGGTAGAACTCCTGTTTTGGTATCATCCCGCGGATGGTGTCCATTTCACCCTCCGTCAGGTTGAAGATGGCGCGGTAGGCATCCTTGTTCAGCTCCGGATCAGCGGTGAAGATGAAGGTCGAGGCGGCGCTGCGCAGGGCTTCCCAGTGCTCCACGTTGCCGAGTTCGATGCCGGACTGCGTCCACATGCCGATACCGGCCAGCATCTTGCCCCAGGTGCGTACCCGGTCCAGCAACAGGGTGCGGGTCAATTCCGGGTTGGCCAGAATATGGTGGCATTCATCCACGTCCAGCCACTTGGGGCGGGTGCGGATGTCCGGGTTTTCATAGAAACGCAGCACCCGGTAGGCGATCTCCGCCATTACCAGCGGTTTGGCGACGGCATCGTCCTTGATGTCCGCCAGGTTGTACACTGCCACCTGCCGGTCCAGGTTGCCGATGGCATCCTGCGGCGCGTCGAACAGCGGCGCGTAAGGCCCGCTACCGGTAACGCGCGCCAGTTTCCTTTGCACCGGCCCCGGACAGTGTTTTACCAGAGTCGTCAGGGTTTGCAGCGCGCACGGCAATCTCAATACCTGGCGTACGGCACGGTCCAGCGCAAGCTGGTCGGCGCCGGACAACCGGCGCAACTCCTCCGAGTCGTTGCTCTCGATCATGGCCATGAGCTGCCGGTTCAGGTGCGCAATGAAGCGGGTATCATCCGGGCCTTGCGCCTGGGAGAAAAAGTTGAAACCGCGCGCATGACCACCGGCAAAGCGCACGATGCCGGCGTCCGCGCCAAACGCATGAGCAATGGGTTCGGAGCCGGGATCGATATCGATGGCGCGATAAAACCCGCCGTACTTGGGCCAGTGGATTCCGGTGCAGGTACGCAGGAAAGATTTGCCGCTACGCACCGGCCCCACTCCGATCAGGAAACCGCGCCCGCCGCAAAACGGTGAGAAATAATACGGCGAGGCATCCGCGGACATGAACACGTATTGCGCTTCCTCGTTGCCCAGGTCGGCCACCGTTTTGGCCCCCTGGGCGGATTTGTAGAACAGCGACAGGGTGGAGAACTGCGAGGTGTTCAGGGGAATATCCCGGAAGAAACGGCCGTGGTGATCCGCGCAGGGTTGCAGGTCGAAGAATACGTCCGGCTGGGCCACCGTCTCCCACAGGATGCTGAACTGGTTCTGCTGCAGCGCGGATTGCACGCGCTCGGTGGTCCGCTCCAGTTCCTGCGCGTCCGTGTCGAACACCAGCGCGTGGGTGGCGACCAGTCCCAGGTTGTCCTGCAGCGAAGCCGCCTCGTCCAGTTCCTGGAATTTTCGTATCAGTGAAGGCCGGAACACCTGCATCTCCCGATCCTTTTCCTGGCTGTTGTCCAGTCCCTTGATGAAGTCCGCAAAGCTGAGCGTCTCCCGCTCCAGTTCTTTCTTGCGGTTGAAAAAGAACAAGCTCTTCGATGCCTCGCTCATCCCCTTGTAACGGGTGGTCAGCACGTAATTGCCCGGCGCCTTGATCGGCCCCCTGGCAAACAGTCCCGGCGTGAAGCGGTCAAAATTGAACTGTTTCACCGACAGCACGCGTGCATACGTGTTGTTACGGTTCTGCACGCGCAACATGTCCATGCCGTTGCGGGTAACGGGTGTTACCTGTCCGTCGGACAGGTCGGTGTCGATAAACTGCGGGCAATGCAGGTCGCTGTCCAGATATTTCACTTCCAGCGTGGCCAGGAATTTCATTACCCGGTAAATCTCGTCCAGGTCCAGTTGCCGGGTGCGGAACAGGCCGCTGCAATAATTGATAATGTCGCTGATGCGTGTTTCCAGCGCCGGCGCCAGCTTGGCCAGCGCCTCGGTGGAAACGCTGCGGGCCGCCCCGTACAGGAGGAAACGCTTGACGTGGTCCCTGGACTGCGTGTTGTGCAGACACCTGTACAAATGCTTCAGGAACAACATCAGACTGGATTCATCCTGGCGTTCGGGAAACATCTCGACGAACAACACGCACCGGGCGCCGGCCAGGCGCATCCCGTTCAGGTGTCTTTCCCGGTAGCGGTTCAGGGCATTGCAGACCGGGTTTTGCCGCTGGGCAAACGTTATCTTGAGATCGCGGTAATGGACATAGTACTGCTGCAGGACGATGGACTGGGGCAGGATGTTCAACAGGTTGCGGATGACGATGGAGAATGCCTCCATGTCCTTGCGCGACATGCCGTCCGGGTCGATGCCGTCAACCTCAATGGCCCCGAGCAGGGAACCGGTATAGGAAAGCACGAACCCGTGACAGGGTTTGAACGCGCCATGATATGTATTAACGGGTTCTCCGTTCATCTAATCCATGCCCTTTGCTATCCGTAAAGGAGTGGTACTTTGACCGCCGAAGCATCGCCCAGACGCCTGTCGGTCAGCTATGAGTCATATCCTAAAACATAAAATCGGGACGTCAAGTGTTTTTTGAAATTTTTTTGAAAAATTTTTTATCCCACAGAATCCCCGGGAATCGCTCCTCCATCCTGTCCTCAATGACAGCAGCGTCAGGGTTTGGTTTTGTCCTTGCGGTCCGGCCTGTATGCGGACAGTTCCACCAGATCCACGACCCCTTGCAGGGCTGCCAGAATGGCAAGTTCTCTCACCTGTTGCCGGTCGCCGTCAAACACTATGCGCGTAGTCCTGGCTGCGGCGTCACGTCGCGCCCAACCAAAACAAACGGTGCCGACCGGCTTTTCCCCGGTGCCCCCGTCCGGCCCGGCAATGCCGGTTACCGCCACACTGTAATCGGCCCGGCTATGCTGCAACGCGCCCAATGCCATGGCCGCGGCCACCTGTTCACTGACGGCCCCGAACTGAATGAGCAACTCATGGGGAACGCCCAACTGCTCCCGCTTGGCCAAGTTGGAGTAGGTCACAAACCCGCGCTCGAACCACTCCGAACTGCCCGGTAGTGCCGTGATCGCATAAGCAACCCCGCCGCCGGTACAGGACTCGGCCGTGGTGAGCATTTTTCGTTGTTGTGTCAGTTGCTCAGCGACTTGCCGGAGCAGGGCTTCACATTGCGTGTCTGTCATGTGGCTCCCGCGCTACGCGCGCCGTTCCCGGAAGAATGTCTGTAACAGCGACGCGGCCTCCTGTTCCAGTACCCCGGAAGCCAGTTCGACGCGGTGGTTCAGTTGTGCGGATTGCAGTATGTTGAACACACTGCCGGCGGCGCCGCTGCGGGGGTCGGCAGTGGCATACACCAGACGTTTGAGACGGGCCAGGATGATAGCCCCGGCACACATGGCGCAGGGTTCCAGGGTCACGTATAACGTGGCGCCGGGCAGGCGGTAGTTCTGCCGGTGCGCGGCCCCGGCGCGCAAGGCCATGATCTCCGCGTGGGCAGTCGGGTCAGAGGTGGAGATGGGCCGGTTCCAGCCCTCACCGATGCAATCCCCATCCATGACCAGCGCCGCGCCGACCGGGACTTCTCCCTCCGCCCGGGCCCGTTCGGCCAGCGCCAATGCCCGCCGCATCCAGTATTCGTCGCCGTGGCTCACAGGGCCGGCGCTGGCGTCGTCGCCGTTCACAGTGTCGTTGCCCGCGGCACCGGTGGTCACGAGCGCGCGGCTCAGGACCCCTGCAAGGTCTGTACCCCTTCCGTTTCGTTCATATAGACGGGGCTCTCCGGCAGTGTGGAACCGCCGTCCACGACCAGGGTCTGCCCGGTGACGTATTTGCCCTCGTCACTGGCCAGGTACAGCATGGCGTAAGCGATGTCATTCGGCTCACCCAGTTTACCCATGGGGATATAGCGCGCCATTTCAGCCCTGGCGTTCGCGTCCGCAAGCAAGTCCATGGCGGGTGTCAGGATAAAACCCGGTTCAACACCGTTGACGGTGATATTGTCCGCGGCAAGCTCCAGCGCAGCGGCGCGGATAAACCCGTTCACGCCGGACTTGGATGCCGCATAGTAGGCCGTGCCCGGCATGGCGACCCGCGGCCCGGTGACGGAGGAGGTGACCAGGATTCGCCCCGCTCCCTGTTTTCTCATGTGGGGGATACACGCGTGGGTCAGGCGGAAGCAGGCTTTCAGGTTGACCGCCAGCACCGTGTCCAGGTCTTCGTCCTGGTACTCCTCGATCAGGCCGCCCAGGAATGAGGCGGCATTATGCACCATGACGTCGATCTGCCCGTAAGTTTCCAGGGTGGTATCCACGACATTGTTGATGGCATCGACCGAACCTATATCAACGCAGACCAGGCTTGCTTCACCCCCCTCCGACCTGATTTGCGCAACGGTCTCCCCGCCGTTTTTCTCCGTACGCGTGGCCACGACGACGCGGGCGCCTTCCTGCGCAAACACCCGGGCAATCGCCGCACCGATACCCTGGCCCGATCCCGTTACGATGGCAACTTTATTCTGTAACCTGTTATTCCCCATGGCGCTCACCCCTGTGATATGAGTATGACGATTTTACTTATTGTAACCATAGAGTACGCGCAGTACACAGGGTTTTTTGCGACATTACTCCGGCGCAGACGGTAACGGATTTCAAATCCGGGCGTTTCCGGAAAAATGAGCCTGAAGGGGGAATCCGAATAGGGAATCATGCTAAAATGTTCCCTGTCAGTTGTTTGAGAAGATCGGTAGAAAAACAGCATAGAGAGATAAAATAAATGGTAAAAGAATTCGCTTCCAAAGCAGACCTGGGTGAGAAAGAGATAACATTCAGCCGCCTGGCGGACAACGCCTACGCATACACCGCGGAAGGCGACCCGAATACCGGCGTAATTATCGGTGACGACGGCGTGATGGTCATCGACACGCAGGCCACGCCGCTGATGGCTGAACGGGTGCTGGAAAAGATCCGTTCGGTCACGGACAAACCGGTGAAGTACGTGGTGATGACCCACTACCACGCGGTACGGGTGTTGGGCGCCAGCGCCTACCAGCCGGAACACGTCATCGCCAGCCGGGATACCTACGACCTCATCGTCGAGCGCGGCAAGCAGGACTGGCAGTCCGAGTTCGAGCGCTTTCCCAGGTTGTTCAACGGCTATGAGAGCATTCCGGGCCTGACCTGGCCGACGATAACCTTTTGTGGCGAAATGTCGCTGTGGATGGGCGCTACGGAAGTGAAGATCATGCAACTGGGGCGCGGCCATACCAAGGGTGATACCGTGGTCTGGCTGCCGCAAGAACGGGTGTTGTACAGCGGGGACCTGGTGGAATATGGCGCCACGCCTTACACCGGCGATGCCTACCTGCTGGATTGGCCCGCCACCCTGGACAATATCACCGCGTTGCAACCCCTGGCGCTGGTGCCGGGACGGGGCGACGCCCTGGTGACGCCGGAAACCATACAGGAAGGCATAGGCGGCACCCGCGACTTCGTTACCGCCATGTACCGCGCGGTGGAGGCCGGGCAGCAGCAGGGCAAGGACCTCAAGGACATCTACAAGGAAACCTACGCCGCCCTGAAACCCGATTTCGGCCAGTGGGTGATTTTCGACCACTGCCTGCCGTTCGACGTGGCGCGCGCCTACGACATCGCCTCCGGCATTGCCGACCCGCAGATCTGGACCGCGCAGCGGGATGCCGAGATGTGGGAGGCGCTGGAGGGGTGAGCCTCCGCACGGAACTCGGCGTTGCCGACCCGGATGATTTTTACGCCCGCCTGATCGCGCTGCACGAGGGCCTCAGCGCCGAGCAGAGCCACAAGCTCAACGCCAAGGTGATCCTGCTGCTGGCCAACCACGTCGGCGACAAGGATGTGCTGAACGAAGTATTTGAGTACGTTGAAAACGACCTGAAACCGGGGTAGTACCACCGGAACCAGACAATGACAACCTCCCTGCCTGACTGTGACGTGCTGGTTGTCGGCGCCGGCAATGCGGCGTTCGCGGCGGCCCATGCGGCACGTGAGCAGGGGGCTACAGTGGTGATGTTGGAGTGCTCGCCCAGGGCAGAGGCGGGGGGCAACAGCCGCTTCACCGCCGGCGCGCTACGGGTTGCCTACGACGGCGTGGAGGATCTCAAGGCCCTGATGCCCGATCTCACCGAGGCGGAACTGGCGCAAACCGATTTCGGCAGTTATACGGAAGAGCAGTTCTTTGACGATATGGGCCGGATGACCGATTACCGCACCGACCCCGACCTGTGCGAGTTGCTGGTGAGAAACAGCCGCGCTACCTTGCAGTGGATGCGCGCCAGGGGCATTCGCTTCACGCCGATTTACGGTCGCCAGGCTTTCAAGGTGGACGGGAAATTCAAGTTCTGGGGCGGCCTGACGGTGGAAGCCTGGGGCGGCGGCCCCGGCCTGATCGATGCCTGGACGGCGGCGGCAGACCAGGCAGGGATAGAGATACGCTATGAGACGCGGGCGCTGGAACTGCTGCATGAAGGTGGACGCGCGCGCGGCGCGCGGGTGCGCCACCAGGGCAAAACGTTTGCGCTCAGGGCGCGCAGCACCGTACTTGCCTGTGGCGGGTTCGAGGCCAACAGCGCCTGGCGCACCCGTTATCTTGGCCCCGGCTGGGACCTGGCCAAGGTCAGGGGCAGCCGCTATAACGTGGGCGACGGTATTCGCATGGCCCTGGACATCGGCGCCTCCCCGGCTGGGAACTGGTCCGGTTGTCACGCGGTGGGCTGGGATCGCAACGCCCCGGAATTCGGCGACCTGGCGGTGGGCGATGCCTTTCAGAAACACAGCTATCCGTTCGGCATCATGATCAATGCCCGGGGGGAACGCTTCGTTGACGAGGGCGCGGATTTCCGCAATTACACTTATGCGAAATACGGCCGGGCCATCCTGGAACAGCCGGGCAACTTCGCCTACCAGTTATTCGACGGCAAAGTCCTGCATCTGTTACGGGATGAGTACCGGATTAAGCAAGTCACCAAGGCGGTCTCCGACTCATTGGAAGGCCTCCTGGCGCAACTGGATGGCGTGGATGCCGGGCGCGCCCTGGATCATGTCAATGCGTATAACGCGGCGGTGCAGACCTCGGTTCCGTTTAACCCCAACATCAGGGACGGGCGCGGGACGAACGGGCTTGCCGTGCCGAAAAGCAACTGGGCCAACACCCTCGACACCCCGCCGTTTCACGCGTACGGCGTCACCTGCGGCGTGACCTTCACTTTCGGCGGCCTGCGTATCGACACCGATGCCAGGGTGCTGAGTACGGATTATCAGCCCATCGCGGGACTGTACGCGGCCGGTGAACTGGTAGGTGGTTTGTTTTATTTCAATTATCCGGGCGGCGCCGGGCTGATGTCCGGCGCGGTATTCGGTAAAATTGCGGGAGAACAAGCCGCGGCGCAGGCGCTGCAGGTCAGGTAAAATCCGCGGGCTTGCAGAACAGGCTTGGAGAAAATCATTATGAACACCACCTCAGAACAGGTAATTTACGACCGCCAGGGCTTCGGCAAGAGCCTGGCGCTGGCGCCGCCGGCAGGGCTGTTGATAGTGGATTTCATCAACGGTTTTGCCGACCCGGAGGTATTCGGTGGCGGCAATATCCGGCCGGCCATCGAGCAGACCGGCAAACTGCTGGCGTACGCGCGCACGCGCGGCTGGCTGATCAGCTATACCCGCGTGGTCTATGCGGATGACGCTTCCGATGCCAATGTGTTCACCGACAAGGTGCCGGGGTGCCTGGCGTTTACCGAAGCCTCCGAACTCAGCCAGGTAGTGGCGGAACTACCCCCCGCGCCGGGTGACCTGATCATCCGCAAACGGTTTCCTTCTGCGTTTTTCGGCACCCACCTGGCTTCATCCCTGGCAATGCACGGCATCAAGACCTTGTTCATCACCGGCGCCACCACCAGCGGTTGTGTGCGCGCCTCCGCGGTCGATGCCATGTGCCACGGCTTCAGACCCGTGATTGTCGAAGACTGCGTAGGTGACCGCTCTGTCGCCCAGCACGAAGCCAACCTGTTTGATCTCAAGATGAAATATACTGAGGTGATGAAGCTGGGTGAGGTGCAAGCGCTGACGTCACTTTAGCCTGGATGTTTTGCCACAGAGGACATAGAGATCACAGAGGGTAATACCACTCCGGGTCTATCCGGGTCCCGGCTGGAAGACTTCGACCTGTTAACAGGCAGGGCGCGTTTTATTGGCGACCTGCAACTGCCCGGGACGTTGCACGCCGCGTTTGTGCGCAGTCCTTACAGCCATGCGCTGATTAATGCCATCGACACGGAGGCTGCCATGCAGGCGCCCGGTGTGGTGGCGGTCTATACCCTGGCGCACCTGGAACACCGGCTGGCTTCCACGAGACTGGCCTCTGCGCTGCCCAGCAAGAGTTATCGTCTGGGTGTGGACCCCGCGCTGCTGGCAGGCGCTGAGGCCGT
Source organism: Gammaproteobacteria bacterium (assembly GCA_965116585.1). Taxonomy (GTDB): domain Bacteria; phylum Pseudomonadota; class Gammaproteobacteria; order Eutrophobiales; family Eutrophobiaceae; genus JAAXHV01. The sequence continues at coordinate 2,289,179 of OZ220714.1, forward strand.
CTATACCGGCGAAGCCGTGGCCGTCGTCATCGCCGCCTCGCGCTATGCCGCGGAGGATGCGGCAGACCAGGTGGAAGTGGACTACGAACCCCTGGATGCCGTGGCTGACTGCCGTGCCGCCTTGCTTACAGGCGGCCCGAGTGTGCACGACAAGCTCTCCCACAACCTGGTGGCCGCGTTCGATTTCGATTACGGCAATACCGGAGAGGCGTTCAGTGACGCGCACCTGGTCATCAGGGAAAGCTTCCACCTGCATCGCGGCGGCGCCCATTCCATCGAGTGCCGCGGGGTCGTGGCCCACCCTGATCCGGTTACGGGCCACCTGACCCTGTGGACTTCGACCCAACGCCCGCACGCGGTGAAGCGCAGCGTCTGCGACCTGCTCGGACGAGCCGATGAGACCGTGCGCGTGATCGCGCCCCAGGTCGGTGGCGGGTTCGGGCCGAAACTGGTGTGTTACCCGGAAGAGGTCCTGATTGCCTTGTGCGCGACCCTCCTGCAACAACCGGTGCAATGGATACAGGATCGTTACGAGTACTTCCTCGGCGCCACCCAGGAGCGGGACCAGTACTGGGACATGGAAATTGCGCTGGATGGCGATGCCGCCATCCGGGGAGTGCGCGGCGCTCTGCTGCATGACCACGGCGCCTGCACCGCGCGCGGGCTGAACGTGCCGTATGCCTCGGGCATTGCCGTGCCCCTGGCTTACAACATCCCCGCCTATCATCTTGACGTGTACGCGGTATTGACCAACAAGGTCCCGGTCACGCCGGTGCGCGGTGCCGGCCAACCCCAGGGAGTGTTCGTCATGGAGCGGTTACTGGACCGTGCGGCCGCGCAACTGGGTATGGACCGGGCCGAAGTGCGACGCCGCAACCTGGTACGGAAAGAACAGATGCCCTGCCGCAAATCCCTGCGCCTGCGCGGCAATACCGAGGTGATCCTGGACAGCGGTGATTACCCGGCGACCCAGGCGCTGGCGCTGAAACACGCCGGGTGGGACAGTTTCAAACAGCGCCAGGCCGCGGCCCGGGAGCAGGGGCGGCATATCGGTATCGGACTGGCCAACTTTGTCGAGGGCACCGGGCGCGGGCCGTATGAGACGGTGACGGTGCGTATCAACCCCTCCGGCAACGTGCTTGTCGCCAGCGGCGCCACTGCCATGGGGCAGGGTACGCAGACCATGCTGGCGCAGGTGGTTGCCGCACACCTGGGCGGCGACCCGGCCCTGATCAGTGTCATCTGCGGGGACACGGATGCCACCCCCCTGGGTTTCGGCGGGTTCAACAGCCGCCAGACCGTCATCGCCGGCGCCTCGGCCCATGCCGCCGCCAAAGCAGTGAAGGCGAAGGCGCTGAAGTTGGCAGGCCGCCTCATGGAGGTGGCGCAACACGACCTGGAAATCAAAGCCGGAGTCGTGCAGGTCAAGGACACGCCGGATCGGAAGTTGACCTTTGCGGAACTGGCGCGCGCCGCGTCGGGCCTGCCGGGCTTCAAACTGCCTGTGGCCGACCTGGGGCCGGGTCTGGAAGCCACGGAGAGCGTCATCATCGACGATATGGTCTATGCCAACGGTACGGCCGTGGCCGAAGTGGAGGTCGATATTGACACCGGCCGGGTGACTATCCTGCGGTTTTTGCTGGTGCATGATTGCGGGCGCATGATTAATCCCGCGCTGGTGGAAGGACAGGTGCTCGGCGGCATTGCCCACGGCATCGGCAACGCCTTGTTTGAATGGATGGGCTTTGATGAAAACGCGCAACCCGTCACCACCACGTTTGCCGACTACCTGCTGGTGACGGCGGACAATATGCCCGAGGTCAGTCTGTTCCACCTGGAATCGGGTTCCCCGTTTAACGAACTGGGAGTGAAGGGGGTAGGGGAGTCGGGCTGCCTGCCGACGCCGGCTGCCGTTGCCGGCGCGCTTGAGGACGCGCTGGCGCCGTTCCGCGTACAGATCAACCAGGCGCCGCTCACCCCGGCCCTGATCTGGAAGTCGATCCGGTCCGGCGCAGGTCCCGCTGCTTCCGAACACTGGCACGCGCCGGATATCGACTCGCGCGCTTACCCGCAGGAAACACTGGACTGAAACCCGACATGAAGCCCGCACCCTTCACGTACCACCGCCCCGGCAACCTGGAAGAGGCCCTGCTCATCCTGTCACAGGTCGCGGCGGAAGACGGCCGCATCCTGGCCGGCGGACAAAGCCTGGTGCCCATGATGGCGCTGCGTCTGGCGTTCCCCGCGCACCTGGTGGACATCAATAACATAGCTTCACTACAGGGCATTGAAGCGCAACCACAATCCCTGCTGATCCACGCCCTGGCCCGGCATGCCCGGTTCCGGAGTCCCGTCGTCCCCGGCCCGTTGGGACGGTTGCTGGCGACGGTGTCTCAACATATTGCGCACGACCCGATCCGCCAACGCGGCACTTTCTGCGGCAGCCTGGCCCATGCCGACCCCGCATCGGAATGGTGCCTGACCGCCGTCACCCTGGACGGCACGGTGCACGCGCAAAGCCGGGACGGCAGCAGGCAAATACCTGCGCAAGCATTTATCGAAGCGCCCATGACCACGGCGCTGGAAGCCGATGAAATGATTACCGCACTGCGCCTGCCGTACCCGCCGCCCAGCGCCCGCTTCGGGTTCTACGAGTTCAACCGCCGCGCCGGGGATTTTGCCCTGGCGATGTGCCAGGTCATGGTTACCCTGGAAGACGACAGGATGACCGGGGTCAGGCTGGGTATCGGCGGCGTGGAGGACGTGCCGCGGCGGCTCACGGAAGTGGAACAGGCGCTCACCGGCCTGCGGCTCAGGCAGGAGACGATCCTGGTAGCCGCCGACCTCGCGGCCAACCTGATCACGCCCATGGAAGATATACAAACCCCGGCAGAGTATCGACGCCACCTGGCCGGGATTGTTGTGCAACGTGCGCTGGAGGCGGCGCGGGATTCCGGCAATGGATAATGAAATACCCATCACGTTGAACATCAATCAGCGGGAATACCGGATTTCCGTGCAAGCCCGCCAGACGCTGGCAGACGTTATCCGGGAACAATGCGGGCTGACCGGCACACACATCGGCTGTGAGCACGGTGTCTGCGGCAGTTGCACCGTTGTTGTTGACGGGGTCCCGGTGCGTTCCTGCCTGATGTTCGCGCTACAGGCAGAAGGCAAGGAGATCAAAACCATCGAGGGCCTGGCCGCTGACGCCGAACTGCACCCGCTCCAGCGCGCATTCAGCGAAAACCACGCCCTGCAATGCGGTTTCTGCACTCCCGGCTTCCTCATGCTGATCACCGCGACCCTGGAACACAACCCCGCGCCAAGCGACGCAGAGATCAGGGAGATGCTATCCGCCAACCTGTGCCGTTGCACCGGGTATCAGACTATTTTCAGGGCGGTGAGACAGTATGTCAGGGGGTAACACCCCCCCTACCACTGCGACCTCAGGTTAAAGGTCACACCTCTATTACGAACTAACTCACTCTGCGGCATTAAATGGCCCCGTGCTATACTTTGGCATGAATGAAACCATATCCTGAATCCAACCCTGCTCAAGCACAGCAAACACCAACTCTCCCGAAAATCATGATACAGACTATGGAGAAGCGCAGAAATAAGAATAGTGTGTACCTGGAAACAAGTTTTATCAGCTACCTGACCAACCGCCTGAGCCGGGATATCGTTACGGCAGGACACCAGGTGATTACGCGTGATTGGTGGGAGACGAGGCGTGACGATTTTGAACTATTTATCTCTGAGGTCGTCAGAGACGAAGTTTCGCAAGGTGCCCCGGAAGCCGCTGCTGCCCGGCTGGCTGCAGTAGAAGAAATCCAATGCCTCGACGTGACTAATGAAGTGATAAACTTTGCAGAGAGTTTAGTCAGTAACCAAATAGTGCCGGCCAAGGCAGCAACCGACGCGTTGCATATCGGGCTGGCATGTGTGTATGAGATGGACTACCTGCTTACTTGGAATTGTGCCCATATTGCCAATGCACAACACTACAGGGCAATAAGAGCCTACAGCTTGGAACAGGGGTATGTTGCACCGATCATCTGTACCCCGGAAGAACTATCAGGAGAGTATGCTCATGACGTTAAAAGATCCGATCGTTGAAAAAGTTCGAGAAATACGAGACCGGACCGCGGCCCGCTTTAATTACGATGTAAAAGCGATAGGCCGTTATTACCAGGAAAAGCAACGCAAGAATGATCACGAGCGTTGCTCAGATGCGCCCAAAGCCATTGACAACCACAAGTAACTACAGGGTGAGGGGTATTAAACCCCCACCCCTACCACTGCGACCTCAAGTTAAAGGTCACCCCATGGTCCGCCTCGGCGCCCACCATCTCCCGACGCATCGCCCCCACCTCAGCACTGACCGGCAGACTATTAACACCCGCCGGGGTCAACTGCCAGCCCAGGCGGTAGTCATTGCTCTGGCCGGACAAGGCATACCCCAACGTCGGGGCGCCGATGAAGCGGCCCCGGAACAAGGCCATCCCATAGGCCGCCTCCGCCTGCCACTGCCCGCCAGTGTTGTTGTTGCCGCCACTGCCCGGTAATGACTCGGCAAACAAGGCGTCCATCCCCCCGTTAGACGGCCCGCCCAGGCGGTGGGTCAAGGTCAGGGACGGCCCCAGCAGGGAGGCCAGGTCCGGGTCAAAGGTGAGTGAGGCAGAGAACCCGCTGTGGGTGAAGCGTTTCGCTTCATGCAGGATAAGGGTCCGGCCCTCGAACTCCACGGCCAGGCCCCAACGGGTGTGTTCCCAACTCAAGGCCGCGCCCACGTCCACGCCCAACCCGGTCTCGGCATCCCCGGCATCGTAGCGCACCCCGGCCTCCAGCGTAGGACGCAGGGACTGCTCGGCAAAGGCCAACGACCAGCCCCCCTCGACCCCCACCCGCAGGCGCGTGGTCTGGGCTTCAGAGGCACGCAGCCCCCGGGTCTTATCAGAGGTGGTCCGGGTCCACTGGGCATCGCCCACCAGGGCAAGCTCGGGACCGGTCTCACCGAAGAAGACCCCCAAGTCACTGCGTACCCCACCGGCGGCCATCTGCCAGCCCATGTCCGTGTTCAGGGACTCCGTGCTGTGGACCTCGGACAGGGTCTCAGAGAGGGTCATCTCCCCGAGCCCCACCCCGGCCGCGCCCCACAGGGACAGGCGGCCGGCCTGTTTGGCGGCGTAGGGCACAAAGGCCGTCATGGACGTATCCAGCGTGCCGTGGCCGGTCTCACCCCTGAAGCGTCCTTTGCCTCCGGTCAGGAGCACGGCCAGGCCGGCCTGCCAGTCTGCGCGGGCGTAGTCGGCGCCGATGAGGCCGGTGGTGAGGGTACCGTCCACGTTCAGGGTCCCTTCTGAGCCGTTGAAGGTGGCATGCATGCCCCGGCCCCAGAGGCCGAAGCTGCCGCCGGTCTCATCAGCCTCGCGCGTGTAGGTGAAGGCCGAGCCGGCCAGGGCCTCGGCCAGGGTCAGGGTGCGGGTAGGCGCGGACAGGGATAGCTGGCCGGCCGCGGACCGCGTCGTCATCCCCGCGCCGTGCCTACCACTACTCTCCATGCCCACGTCACGCAAGCCATTGCCGCCCGGCATCGTGCCCATACCACCCACACCGTTCCCGGCAAAGGCCGGGGCGCGGTCCTGGGACAGGGCCCGTGCACGCTCGGCGTTGTCAGCCTCCCTGTTATCACCCCCGAACGGGGCGTGCCCCAGGAACTGGCCGGCAAAGCCCGGCGTGCGCCCGGCCTTGAGGCGGGCGGTGATGCCGCCCACAGCCTGCTCGGCCAGGCCGCGTCCAAAGCGGCCCAGGAAGGCGGTGGGCAGCGGATCATCGTTGGTGATGGTGCCAACCCCCACGGCGTCGGCAATATTCGCGCCGTACGCATGGGAGATCACCAGCTCAAAGGTCTCCCCTGAATCGTTTACATTGTCGTCATAAATGTGCACCTCGATCGTCTTGGTCAGGGGGTCGCCCGGCTTGAACACCCTCTGGCCCTCGACCGGGGCGTAGTCCTGCCCCGACGTCGCCAGCCTACTACCTGTGCTCGACACCCGGGTGCGGTAGATGAAGTCCACCCGCTCACCCTCCGCCGGCGCCTTGCTGAGTGTGACCGTAAACTTCATGCAGGTATAGAGGCCGGAGATGCAGTTCCGGAAGCCCTCTTCCACCGTCGCATCGCTCACCGAGAGTTCAGGGGCGCCCGGCGTGGCATCGTTGTCGGCCACACTGACCGAGGCTGCGTTGTCCGGCGCCGCCGCTACCGTGTAGCCAGTGCCTTCCTGGACGGCGACGTACACGGTGCCGTCGGGCCAGTCATTGCTGTCGTCCGTTGTGCCGACGTTGAGGCTGGCCGTGCCGCTTGTGCCAATGGTCACAGTTTGCGAACCGGTCTGGCCGCTCGGCCCACTGATATTGATGCGCTTCACCTGCACCGCGACGGTGATGTTGCTCGCGGGCGCCGGGTCTGCGGTCAGCTTGAACTGCGCCTTGCCACCCTCGGTGATGTTGTCGCCGGCAGCGATGCTGACCACCGGCGCGTCCGGTGGTGTCGGACCCTCAAGGCATTCCAGCGCAGTCACCACCGGTATCCAACGGTTCCAGCCGCGGTCGGCGTAAGTCTGTGCTTCGGTTGCGGTCATCGGGTTGTTGCCGTAGCTGTTGCTTTCCCCGAAAGCGGCGAGCACCCGGCTCCAGCGTTCGACGTGGTCCGGCGAGTTGGGCCTGTTCTCACCCGCATAGCCCTTGACATCGGCCAGCAGCGACGACGATACGCAGGCGTTCGTGGGGGTGTCGTTGTCGGTGATGGTCAGCGTGTGGACCGTCGTGCTACCCAGTGTGTAGCCCGTGCCGCCGGTCAGGGTCAGTATCACCGTCTCGTCGCTTTCTTCGGTGCTGTCGTCATTGATGGCCACCGGAATGTTCGCTGTGTTGGACCCGGCCGTGACGGACAGGGTGCCGGAACCCTGGATGGTGAAGTCGTTGCCGCTGCCTGCCGTGGCGGTGCCGCCGACACTGTAATTGAGCGTCAGGCCGCCCGAAGGGGCGGCGGCAGAGAGGTTGACCGTCACATTGCGCGTGCCGGCGTCCTCGGCCGCGCTCGAGGACCCGGCGGCGAAGGATGCCGAGGGGGTTGTCGGTGGTGTGACAGGGTCGTTGTCCACGATGGTGACCGTCGCCGAGGGGTGCGCCCCCGCGGTGAAACCCGCCGGCAGGTTCGCCGTGTCGATGGCCACGGTGAAGGTCTCATCCCCTTCATGGACCGTGTCATCAAGGATGGGAATGTCAAAGGAGTGTCTGGTGCTACCGTTCGCCTCGAAGACCACTTGGGCCGGCGCGGTGTAGTCCGCGCCGCTCGTCGCCGTGACATTGGTAAAGATCAGCGGAATCGTGAGATCGCGTCCACTCGCCGGGGTAAATCTAATGACTGGTTGAAACGGACTATCATCTTCATTGACATTGAAGGTGTTACGAGTGAACGACAGCGCGACCGAAGACGGTGTATCCGTGATCGTGATCGTGATCGTTCGGGCGCTGCCGCCGAGTGCGAGCTTGACCGTCTCGTTCGATTCAGTGGTGTTGTCCTCAAGGGCCTCCAGATGCAGGGGTCCCACGAAACGGAGGACAGGTGACCGCAACATCGAACCGTCAAAGGTGATCGTGGGATTGTCGCCGTCGAGGTCGCTGCAGGTGACGACCACTGCGCCTGGCACGGACCCGCAGGTCAGGCGGTAGTCTGTTCCGAGCCTGGCCGTGCCACCGATGGTCAGCGGCAGCGTCACCGTCTCATTGACGCGCAACAACCTGCTGAAACCTGTATTGAAAATGAAACCTGCACCTTCCGGCAGGGGGGTACCGCCGATGGGAGCCAGTATTGCGGAGATGGGCAGCTGATCGCTGGCGGTGATGGTGAGCGTGTGGGTCGTCGCACTGCCCAGCTTGTAGCCTGTGCCGCCGGTCAGGGTCAGGATCACCGTCTCGTCGCTTTCCTCGGTGCTGTCGTCGTTGATGGCCACCGCAATGTCCGCGGAGGTCGCCCCGGCCGCGACCGACAGCGAACCTGAGTTCTGGATGGTGAAGTCGTTGCCGCTGCCCGCCGTCGCGGTACCGGCGACGGTGTAGGACAGCGTCAGGCCGCCGGCGGGCGCCGCCTGACTGAGGTTGACCGTCACGTTGTGCGTGCCTGCGTCCTCGGCCACACTCGAAGCGCCCGCCGCGAACGACGCCGAGTGGCTGTCATTGTCCGCGATGGTCAGGGTATGGACGCTCGGGCTGTCCACCGTGTAGCCGGTGCCGCCAGTGAGGGTCAGGATCACCGTCTCGGAATTCTCTTCGGCGCTGTCGTCGTTGATGGCAACGGGGATGGTTGCGGAGGCGCCCCCCGCGGCGATGCTCAGCGTGCCGGAGTTCTGGAGGGTGAAGTCGTTGCCGCTGCCCGCGGTGGCCGTGCCGGAAACGCGGTAGCGGAGCGTGAGACCGCCCGCAGGCGCCGGGTAGTTGAGATCCACCTGCACCCCGTGCGTGCCGCCGCTCTCGAGGGCGTCAGAGGACACCGAACGGAAGAATGCCGCGGGAATCGGATCGTCGTTGTCGAGGACCAGGACCGGGGCCCCTTCCCCGGCAACATAGCCGGTGCCGTCATTCACGAACGCCTGCACGTAGCCATCGTCCTCGTCGGCGCCGTCGTTCACCGTGGGCACGGTGAAGGTCGCGGAGGTCGCGCCCGCATTGAGGGTCACGGTTCTGACACGTTCCTGGCTCGCGGCCACAAAATCCTGGCCGGGGAGCTCAGTGACCTCGACGTTGACCGTAAGGCGTGCGGTCGGCGCCGGGTCGGCGTTCACCGTGAAGCTGGCGGCGGCGCCTTCGGTCACTGCGGACCCGCCGGTGAGGCTGATCCGGGGCAACTGGGGTCCTGTCGTAGTGCGGGTGTCATCGTCGTCCACGCTGATCGGCCGGTCGATGCTCAGTGCATTGGCGCCGCCGTAGTCCCCGCCCGACGTGGTGTGGGTCAGGGTCGCCGTGTCGTCCACCGCATCGCCGTCCTGCGCGGCCGACACGGTCACCTCCTGCGTCCTGCTCCAGAGCTTGGTGCTGCCGCTGGGGTTGAAGGTGAGCGAGGTCGGGCTGACCGTCACGTCCTGGTTGTTGGAGATAATCTTGACCGTCACCGCGGCCGTCGGCTGTGACCTCAGCTTCACGGTGTAGGTCTGGCTGTCGCCTTCCTTCACGTCCGCCCAGCTTCGCCTGAAGTCAAGGCCCCGGGTGTCGTCGTCACGAATCGTGACCGTGGTCTTGTTCCTCGCATTGTTCACCGTGTAGCCGCTGCCGTCTTTCAGGGTCAACTCGATGGTCTCGTCGTTCTCATCGAGGCCGTCGTTGTTCACGTTGATAGTGATCGGGACGCTGTGGCGGTTCGCGGGCAGTCTCACGCTGCACGTCGAGGATGTGCAGCCATTAATGGTGTAGTCTTTGCCGTCACCGCGGATCGCCGAGCCGTCGACGGTGTAGTTGATGGTGCGGTCGTAGCCCTTCGGACTCAGCCCGTCGCCGATTTCCACAACGGTTCTTACGCCGCCGTTGTCCTTGTGATTGCCGAACTCGGCGACTTCCCGCTCTGGATCACGCATCTGGACCAGGTCAGTGATAGGGTTCAGTACAGGCCCCACAGGGGGCGTGTAAACGCTATTTTCCAGACCCAAACCATCGACGTAATTGATCTGCCCGCGCAATTCCTGACCCAGGAGCCTGGCGGGGACAACATATTCCCTGCCAACCACCCGTTGGCCCCCGCCTTCTATTTTAAGATTGGACCATTCCCCGCCAGGGTTTCTCCTTTGCCATAAATATCTATGGATAGTGCCAATGCCATCCGGATCGTCGGCGGTCTGATTGATGGCCAGGGTCTGACCCACCGCAGGGGCGCCGGACACTTCGAATGACGCATCGCCGGTACTTTCAATCAGCGTCATAGTCCTCTCGTACGGGAACCCCAAACCATAGCCGGTTCCGGCAACAAGGGTCAGGACAATGGTCTCATCGCCTTCCTGGATGTTGTCCGAAATGGGCGTTATCGTGAAGGCTACACTGCCGGCAAAGCGAGCCGCCCCAGACGGGATCGTGAAGGTACCGGTCCTGGCCGCGTAGTCCGCCCCCGAACTGATGGTGTAGTCTGTGCCGGGTGTGGCCGTGCCGCCAATCGTGTAGTTCACCGTCAGGTTGGCGGTCAGGTTCCGGGTGGGAACCACCAAGATTTCATAATCACCTTCTTCGGCGAATGTATCAATGTCTTCTAATAAATAGACATTAGGTGTCTGTGCCACAGCCTGACCCGTAAGGACGGCCAACAGCGGCAGACTGAGCAAGGCAGAAAACAGGCCGCGCCGCAGACCGTTCGGCTCCATTATGTTTGAGATATGATTATATGATGTCAAGGGAAATCTCCTGTTCCGGTTTTCTTGTGTATATTATATTATCTATTGAAATCTGTCAAAATTTCAATACACACTTACATACACACACTTCCATACTCCCCGAATCCCGCCCGGGAAAGTCCGGACATCAAAAATGAGCGGTTATCTCGTTGATACCAATGTTGTAGCGGAATTGACAAAAACTGCGCCTGACCGGATGGTTATCAAATTTCTGACCGAACATCAGGACTTGGTGATCTCTGTGTATAATGGACGCCCTGAAACAAAACACCGAAACAGCGAACAGGGAAATACACCGATGACCGACATAACCGAAACTTCCACCAGCAATTATGTCTCCGTGGCAGGAGTAAACATCCACTACAATGACGTGGGCGATGGCGCACCGATCCTTTGCCTGCATGGCGGCGGTCCCGGCGCCACGGCCTGGAGCAATTTCAAGCAGAACATTCCGGCCATTACCGGCGCGGGACGGCGTATGCTGATGATGGACATGCCGGGTTACGGCAAGTCGGGGTTCCCCGATGGTTGCGACGAGGATTTCTTCGATTTCACGGGCAGGATGATTGACGGTTTCCTCAGCGCGCTGGACGTCGAAGGCGCGCTGGATATCATCGGCAATTCCCTGGGAGGTCAGGCCGCGCTGGGGCTGGAACTGTGCCACCCGCAGCGCGTCAAGCGCCTGGTGCTGATCGGCAGCCAGCCCACTTCCGCCGGTATCGTCATACAACCGCAACCGCAGGAAGCGTTGAACAACATCATCAACTACTACGGCGGTGAAGGCCCTACCCTGGAGAAGATGCGGCGTCTGGTGGAAAGCCTGTTATACGACTCCTCCCGGGTCAGTGAGGAAACCCTGCAGGAACGTTTCGAGGCCAGCAGGGACCCGGGCCAGATGCGCCTGCTGGGTCTGCCGCACCGGGACCTCTACTCCGAACTGGGTCAGATCGCCTGTCCCACCCTGCTGGTGTGGGGCCAGGAAGACAAAGGTGGCGCCCTGGAAGTCGGCTTGCAGTTGCTCAAGAAAATGCAGGACGCGCGCATGCACATCTTCCAGCGCTGCGGCCACTGGGCGCAGGTGGAGCATCAGGCGGAATTTGAACGGGTGGTGCTGAATTTCTTCGATTCCTGACCAACCCTTCATCCGTCATGCCGGGTCAAGCCCGGCGTGACGGATGAACGAAGTCAGTAGTTATAACGCAGGGTCACCCCGTAACGGCGCGGTTTCTCGAAGGACTGCTCGTCCGAACCGTCCACAAACGCCAGGTCGAAGGCGCTGTTCTGCGCCCGGCTGTCGCTGAAGTTCCTGACAAAACCGGTTACCTGCCAGTGGCCGTCCGGGCTGTACCAGGTGAGGCTGGCATTCCCGATCCAGTTGGACGGCAACCTGTGACTGTCGAAGTTGTTGATATTGCCCCAGGCGTCATCCGCGAAGGTGCCGTCCAGTTGCAGGGTGAAGGAGCCTGCCAGCACGTTCGGAATGGTGTAGCGGCCGATACCGGAAAACTGCATGTCGGGCGTGTACGTGGGTTCCACGTTGCGGTACACGTTATCCGCTACCTCCAGGCCCTTGACCTCGGTATCGATGTAGCTGAGACCCAGCCAGATATCCAGGTTGTCGGTCGGCGTGGTCAGCACCTCGACCTCGAAACCGTAGTATTCGGCATCGGCATTGAATACGGCCCCGGAGGTGCCGACAAACTGGAATGCCTGGTAGTCGTTGTAATCGTAGTAAAACCCGGAGACGTTCAGGCGCGCCTTGCCGCCGGCCAGGGTGGACTTGAAACCGGCTTCATAGGCCACAGGATCTCCTCGTCATAGCCGTATTCTTCCTGGGTCAGTGGCGTCAGCAACGGCCCGTTGAAGTTGCCCGCTTTCACCCCGCGGTTGACCCCGGCGTAAATCAGCAGGTCGTCGCTGGGGGTATAGTTGAGCTGCACCTTGCCCGACCAGAGGAAATCTGATGAGGAGTCGGCAAACGGCGGCAGGAACTCAACGGGGATCGCGGGCGCGAAGATCACGCCCAAAGGCTGCGCGCCGTAGAATGCCGCGCCGTCGGTGCGGCCGTCCCTGTCGTTGTAATACAGCCTGTTAGTGTAGGAATAGTCCTTGTCCTCGATGATGGCGCGAAAACCCAGGCTCAGCATCCACTGTTCCGTCAGGTCATAATCAACCTGGCCGAACAGGGAATACGAATCCGTTTGCAGGTCGACGGCGGTGGTGGCTTCCAGGTAGGTATCCCCACCCACGCCGAAACCCGTCTCGCCGGTGATCAGGTTGATGGGCGTGCCGGCGCCGGGGAAGCCGAGCGGAATACCGGTCGTGGTGTTGAAGACCGGCCCGAAGAACAGGCCGCCGAAGGTATTGATGCCGCCGCGCTTGTCTTCCAGGCCCTGGGCCGACTGCGTATCGATATGCAGGTAATAGGCCCCCGCAATCCAGCGGAACCGGTCCGCCTCGCCTTCCAGTCGTATCTCCTGGGTAAACCATTCACTTTCAAACTGGCGTATGAAATTGGAGCGCGGCGTGGGCGCAGCGCCGACATCCCCACCCTGGTATTGCTTCATCCTGGAATAACCGCTTACCGCTACCAGCTTGGCAAAGTCCAGGTCCCAGTCCATCTTGGCGGAAAGGCTCCAGAGCCTGATTGCATTGGCATCCGTGGGTGAGTGATCCATGTTGACATCCAGCCCGTCCCTACCTCCCGGCTCAAAACTGCCGAACAGGTCGCCCCGGTCATTGGGCCTGACGGTGTCGAAGTCACCGTCGAACACGCTGTTCACACACTCTCCGTTAGTGACGTTGATGGCCTCACATAGGGTACGCACGTCTCTCTGCAAGCGGGTGTTGACCGTGTCGTCGAACGCCCCGTCGCCATCGGTGTCGTCCACGAAGGCCACGGACGGCACGCCCTGGTAGGCCCAGCCGCCGAACTTCTGCTTGGCGTACTGTCCCTTGACCAGGAAATTCACGTCCTCATTGGGTTCAAACAGGAGTTGGCCACGCATGGACCAGGTTTCCTCCCGCCAGGAATCGTTGAAATCATTCGAGTCGGGTGTCAATTCGGGCCCGCGGCCAAACGCCTGCAGCACCGCAGGTGTGGGCGGGATGCCGACTTCTTCGACGTTGTTGTGATAAATCGCACCATGCTTGCTGAACACGCCGGAAACACGGCCCGACACGGTATCCGACAAAGCGCCGCCGCCCGCGCCTTCAACCCTGACCTGGTCGAAGCGCCCGTAAGTCAGGTCGAGGAACCCGTCAGTTTCCTGGGACGGTTTATTGGTGAGAAAATGCACCAACCCGCCGGTTGCGTTGCGGCCGAACAGGGTACCTTGCGGCCCTTTCAGGATTTCCACCCGTTGCATGTCATAGGTGGCGAACAACTGGGACTGCTGGGAGGCCTGGTAAACTTCATCGACGTAAATGGCGTTGGGCGCCTCGGAATGATCGCCGAAGTCGTTCTGGGTGGCGCCGCGGATGGTGAACTGCTGCTGGTCACCGCCACCGGGTCCGGAAATATACACACCGGGGCTGTAACGGGCCAGTTCCGTGTTATTGACGATGCCGATCTCCTGCAACTGGGCGCCGCTGAACGCGGTAATGGCGATGCCCACGTCCTGTATGGACTGCTCGCGCTTCTGCGCGGTGACCAGCACCTCTTCCAGGATACTGCCGCCCTGGGCCAGTGCGGGGTGGGTAAAACACGCCAGTACAACGAACGAAGCAATCCTTTTGCAGACACCAGAATTTTTCGGATAAGACATTACATTATTCCCCTCTATGGATAATGGGAGACAGAATGTGTCTGTCCCCGGTTAAGGTTCCGGGAGTTTACAAAATTGTCAACAATACTTCCACTCCATACTTCTACTTCAGGGTTCCAGGGCCGCAAGTGTGGTAGCATGTTTGGCGCGTAAAAAAACAAGGGGACTGCCACATGAACTACATCGAACCCGCCAGCCTGTCCGAGGCGCTTGAGATTCTTGCGGAAGATGATGAGGCCCGGTGTCTTGCCGGAGGAGCTACCCTGGTGGCCATGTTGAATGCGGACCTGGTTGAGCCTTCCACACTGGTCGGGTTGCGCCGTATCGAGGAACTGGCCGGGATCAGCCTGGAGGATGAGCACGTGCGCATCGGTGCCATGGCCACCCATACTGAGATTGCCGCTGACGAACGGTTACGCGGCAATGGGGAGGTGGTACGGGACGCCGCCGGGCAGATCGCCCACCCCGCGATCCGCAACATGGGCACCATCGGCGGCGCGGTGTGCCATGCCGACCCCAATGCCGATTTTCCCGGCGCCCTGGTTGCGGCCGGCGCCGTGCTGGAAGCAGTCGGCGCGGCCGGCGCCAGACGCATTCCTGCGGGCGATTTTTTTCTCGATTACCTGGAAACCTCCCTGGAGGAGGGCGAGGTCCTCAGCGCCATCCTGGTTCCCGTACAACCGGGGGAGGCACGCGGCCGGCACCTGAAGTTCAGCCGGACTCATGGTGATTACGCCACCGTGTCGGTTTCGCTGGTCCTGGGCATGGCTGCCGGCACCTGCACTTACGCCAGGGTGGCAGTCGGTTCGGTCGGGCCGACGCCGGTGCACCTGGAGGAAGTGGATGCGTTGCTCACCGGCAGCGCACTGGCGGCTGATATCATCGAGGAGGCAGGCAGCAGACTGGTGCAGGCCACCGACCCGGTGGATGACGTGCGCGGCAGCGCCGAGTACCGGCGCATGATCATTCCGGGGTTGTTGCAACGGGCTGTGGACGAGGTGTGCATGTTGTAAGCAGGAGTGAGGAGAATGAGAACTCCTACTCGCAGGCAGTTCCTGAAACAGGCTGGCGGTCTGACCTTCTGCCTGGCTTTCGTCCAGCCTTTTGGTTTTGGCCGCAGCGCCGGCGGCGCAGACAATGCCAGTCGCACTTCTGAAAGTTTTACCATCAATGCGTATGTGAATATCGCCGTCGACGGGACGGTGACCATCATCAACCCCGCCGCGGAAATGGGGCAGGGCGTGATGACTGCGCTGCCGCTCATCGTCGCGGAGGAACTGGACGTTGACTGGGACAGGGTGCGCATTGAATCCTCCCCGCCTTACGGTGCGGTGTATGGCGACCCGGTGTTCTTCGACCGGATCTTCACCACCTCCAGCAGGTCGATAGCCAATTACTATCCGCGCCTGCGCCGCTTTGGCCGCCAGGCGCGCCAGGTGCTGCTGCAAACCGCCGCAGACCATTTGCACGTGCCCGTAGCGGAATTGAGCGCCAACGCCGGTACGGTAGTGCACGCGCAAACCGGGAGTACGCTGGGCTACGGCGACATTGCCGCGCGGGCGCACAACCCTGTTGCCGATATGGCATCGGTACAGTTCAAGCCGCGTAAGGACTACCGCCTGGTGGGCAGGAACATTCCCCGCCGCGACCTGGCGGAGAAAGTCACCGGCGCGGCACAATACAGCATGGACGCGCGGCCGGCGCGGCTGGTTTACGCGGCCGTATCCAGGGCGCCTGTTGAAGGCGCGACGGTAACCGCCCTTGATGACCGCGGCGCGCGCAGTGTCAAGGGCGTGCTCGACGTGCTGGCGCGGCCCGAAGCCGTCGCAGTGGTTGCGGCAAATTATCCGGCGGCGGTGAAAGCCCGTGACCGGCTTGACGTCACCTGGCATGAGGTGGAAGGCATGAGCCGGTTCGACAGCGGCAAAGCCATGCAACAACACGTCTCGGCGGCGCGCGACCTGTCCCGCAGCGGTTTTCCCTGGGATGCGCAGGGGGATATTTCCCTTCTTATGGATGAGGGAGGGGAGGTCTATGCGGCTGAGTACCGCACGGATTACGTCTATCACGCCCAGATGGAACCGTTGAATGCCGTGGTATCGGTCACCGCTGGCGGGACAAAAGCCGAGGTGTGGGCCGGGACGCAGGCCCCGGCAAACACGGTTGAGGCGGTCGCTCGGGTGCTGGACATCTCTCCGGACAACGTCAAACTGAACCGCTCGCTGCTGGGCGGCGGGTTCGGCCGGCGTACCGTGCCTTCCATGGATTTTGTAGTGGACGCCGCCTGGCTGTCCGGGAAATTGCGGCGCCCGGTAAAAGTGGTCTGGACCCGTGAAGACGACCTGCGTAGCGGACACCTCAAGCCCATGACCGCCCATTACCTGCGCGCCCGCCTTGACCCGGAGGGCAATATCCCGGCCTGGCAGCACCGGGTGGCCAGCGATGAATCCATCAAGCTGCTGGACCAGCCCAGCTACGAGGCTTTCGGCAAAACGCCGGTTACGTCCATGCTGGGTTCATCCCACCGCGGCGCGGCGCAAGGCGAGGGCGACGCTTATGACTTCCCCAACCGGCTGGTCGAGCATATCGGGATAGATACCGGTGTCCGGCTTTATCCCGTGCGCGGCGTAGGCGCGACGCCCAATAACTTCGCTATCGAATCGTTCATGGACGAACTGGCCGCACGCCTCAAGCAGGACCCGCTTGCGTTCCGGACCAGGTTGTTGCACAACTCCCCCAGGGGCAGGCGTATCATGGAAACGGTTGCCGGGATGTCCGGTTGGAGTGGTGCACGGCCAGGCCGGGCGCTGGGTTTGGCCTACACCCACTACGTGAATACCGTCGCCGCGGCGGTGGCCGAACTCTCTTATGAGGAAAAACAGGAAAAAATCACCGTGCACAAGGTGTGGGTAGCCGCCGACGTGGGCCTGGCCATACAGCCGGACAATGTAAAAGCGCAACTGGAAGGCGGCATTGTGCACGGTCTGGGCTATGCCCTGTCGGAACGTATCACCATCAAGAACGGCCTGATACAACAGCGAAACTTCCACGATTACGCGCTGCCGCGCATGGCGGCCGCGCCGTCCGTACAAGTGGAATTGCTGGCCGGCGACGGGGAACCCAGCGGCGTGGGTGAGACCGGCTCGATCCTGGCGCCCGCGGCCGTGGCAAACGCTTTCGCTACCCTGACCGGGAAACGCCTGCGTCATATTCCGTTTACACCGGCGCGGGTGCGGGCAGCATTGAACAGTTGATGTTGGCGGACAGGTACATTACATTTAAGCTTTCTTTCTCCAAATGGGGCAATCATGACTGATAAACAAGCGGTCGCCTTATCGATAAACGGCGCATCCTACGACGTGACCACTGATACGCGCCGGACGTTGTTGCAGGTATTGCGCGAAGAATTGTCCCTGACCGGGACCAAGTGCGGCTGCAACAACGGGGTCTGCGGCAGTTGCACGGTGCTGGTGGACGGCGCGCCCATGCGCGCCTGCCTGATGCTGGCCGTGGCCTCCGCCGAGCGGCAGATTACCACCATAGAGGGACTGGAACAGAACGGTGAGTTGCACCCCGTGCAGCAGGCTTTCATCGAACACCAGGGCTTGCAGTGCGGCTTTTGCACACCCGGCATGATCATTTCCACCAAAGCCCTGCTGGACAGGAACCCCAACCCGACACTGGACGAAATACGCAGCGAACTGAGCGGCAACCTGTGCCGTTGTACGGGTTATGTGAAGATAGCCGATGCGGTGTTGTCATTGACTGACCCCATATTATGACCTGGACAAGAGAACACTTATGAGCATAAACCTGGCTGATAACCCGCTGACCAACGACATCATCGGCGCTTCCGTGCCGCGCATAGAAGGCCCGGAAAAAGCGAACGGGCGGGCCGTGTACACCGACGACATCAGCCGTCCCGGCATGTTGCACGCGGCGCTGCTGGGCAGCCACTACGCCCACGCCCGGATACGGTCCATCGATACTACCCAGGCCAAGGCACTGCCCGGCGTCAAGGCTGTGCTGATCGGTACGGATCTGCCGTTGAACTATATCGGCATGTTCATCAAGGACCAGTTACCGCTGGCCACGGATACGGCGCGCTACGTGGGTGATCCGGTGGCTGCGGTGGCGGCGACGGACCTGAAGACCGCGAGGAAAGCGCTGCAACTGATCGAAGTCGAATACGAGGAACTGGAACCGGTGTTCGACGTGCTGGCGGCGCTGCAACCGGATGCGCCGGTTATCCATGAAAAGCGGGATGAATATCCCTCCATGTATGAGCTGCCCAGGGAACCGAACGCCATCTGCTTTACCGAATTCATGGAAGGCGACCCGAGTGCGGTCTGGGACGAATGCGATGTCATCGTGGAAGGCGAGTACCGGGTGCCGGCCCAGTACCATGCCTACATGGAACCCAGTTCCACCGTGGCGGAGGTGGACGGCAACGGCAAACTGACCTTGTGGTCTTCCACCCAGGGGGTGGCCCGCTCCCAGATGTATACCGCCATGGCGACGGGCCTGCCCATGTCCAAAGTGCGGGTCATTGCGCCGCGCATCGGCGGCGGTTTCGGCGGCAAGTGCGAGTTTACCAACCAGCCCATCACCGCGTTGCTGGCCCAGGCAACGGGACGGCCGGTCAAGCTGACCTATTCCCGCGAAGACGACATGACCATGATGAAACGGCGTCATGGCGGCGTGATTACCATGAAGACCGGCGCCAAAAAAGACGGTACCTTACTCGCCCGGGATTGCCACATCGTACTGGACGGTGGCGCCTATGCCGATGAAAGCCCGGAAGTCTCACCGGTGGCGGCGTTCTTCAGCCGCGGTCCCTACCGCATCCCGAATATGCGCGTGGAAGCCTGGAACGTTTATACCAACCTGTCCCGGTCCAGCGCCTTCCGCGGCTTCGGCAACCCCCAGGCTACTTTCGCAGGGGAATCCCAGCTCGATGACCTGGCGGAAAAGCTGGGTATGGACCCGCTGGAGTTGCGCATCAAGAACGCCCTGGAGCAGGGCGATATGTTCTTCTGCGGTAAATCCATAGAAAAAGCAACCGTTCGGGTCTGCCTGGAGAAGGTCCGGGAGGCATCCGGCTGGGTTGCCAGGCGTAACGGCGAACTGCCGGCCCGGCCCGGCAAACGGCGTGGCATCGGCATGGCCGCCATGAGCCATATCTCCGGCCTGGCCGGCGCCGGGGCGAACATATTATTGAACGAGGACGGCAGCGTTTCATTGAACTGCGGCGCGGTGGATATCGGCCAAGGATCGGACACGATATTTACCCAGATCGTGGCCGGGTCGCTGGCGTTGAACATGGAGCAGGTCAACTTTGCCGCGCCGGACACGGATTCATCTCCGTTCCAGTTCCAGACTTCGGCCAGCCGCAATACCTATGTGGTGGGCAACGCGGTAAAACTGGCCAGCGACGACGTGCGGGAGCAGATTTATCGTCACGCCGGCGAGATCTTTGAATGCGATACCACTGACCTGGAACTCAGGCCGGGCGGCATAGTCGGCGTAAAAGGCGTGCCGGACGCGGCGCTGCCGTTCGCGGCCGTAGCCGGCAGGGCGATGTGGGAAACGGGCGGCCCGATCATGGGCACTCACAACTGGTTGTACACCCCGCAGGAACGCATGGACCCCAAGCGCATGGTGCTGGGCGGCTTTGCGCTGATGCCGGACGCCATCGGCATCTTTACCTTCGCCGCGCAGGTTGCCGAGGTGGAAGTGGACGAGGTAACGGGGCAGGTGGAGGTGCTGGAGTTCTGGTCCGCCCATGACGTGGGCCGCGCCCTCAATACCGCCTCCGTGGAAGGCCAGATCCAGGGTGGTATCGTGCAGATGCTGGGCTATGCCCTGACTGAGGAGATGCTGTGGGACAACGGCCGTATGCTCAACCCGACCATGATGGATTACAAGATACCCGGCATGGCGGACGTGCCACTGAAGATTCATCCCCTGCTCATCGAGATACCGGAAGACTCGGCCCCCTTTGGCGCCAAGGGCGTCGCCGAGATCTGCGCAGTCGGCCCCGCGCCCGCGGTGACCAACGCGATAAAAAACGCCACCGGCGCGCGTATCAACGAAATCCCCGCAACACCGGAGCGGGTGTTGCGGGCTTTGCAAAATTTATCTGCGGATAATTAACACAGATAGATGTTACGGAACTGTTACCTGAAGTTGTAAGTAAAGGAAAGTTCCCTGCCAGGGAACGACGGAATCGCTGCGATAGATACGGCCGCAACAGGTTTCGAACTCGCCGCGTTCGGGGTACACGTCGAACAGGTTGTGCGCGCCGGCTTTCACGGAAAAGCGATCGCCGAAATGCAGGGTCGCTTCTGCGTCAACCATAAACCTGGCGCCGAAACTCTGGATCACGGCCAGGTCCGCCGTGCTGGTATTTTCATAATCGCCGTAGTAGCGCCCCCGCAGCAGCAGGTCAATACGCTCCCGCGTATGATGCAGGGATGCCACGCCGCGCAGGTGCGGCGCGCCGTTTTCAGAGTCAAACTGCGCTTCTGCGTTAACGAAACGACCGCGCTCGACAAGCCGGGTTTTATTGTAGTTGCCGGCCAGGTGCAGTATGTTACTGCCGCCGAAACCGTCAAACTCGAAATTGGCTGACAGGTCAACGCCGCGGGTTTTCGAATCCACGTCGTTGGTGAAAAAGCGCACGTGGGCAATGCTGTTGGCGCCCGGCACACCCAGCGCTGCCAGTTGTGCGACCTGTTCGGGCGCGACGGCAAACTGTGATGACAACACGATGCGATCATCAAGCCGGATGTGGTAGTAATCAAGGCTCAGGGTGAGGCCGTCCAGCGGTTCTGCGGCGAAACCGAGACTGTAAGAGGTCGAGTCCTCGGCGTCCAGCGGACGGCCGCCGAACAAGGCTGAAGCCGGGTGTTCGGCAGGGTAGATCCCTTCTGCCTGGGGCAGGCCGTTCGGGTTGACCCGGGTGGAGACGTTGGTGGTCGAGATCTGGCCTGGTGTCGGCGCGCGAAAACCCGTGCCGACGGAACCGCGCAGGTTGAGATAATCCGTGAGACGGTAACGCGCGGCCAGTTTCCAGGTGACTACGTCACCGAAATCGGAGAAATGGTCGAAGCGCAGCAGGCCGTTAAGCAGTAATTCATCCGTCAAATCCATCTGCAGGTCGATATACCCGGCGTAGTTGCTGCGGCTGAGACTGCCGGCGAACTCCGGTGCGTAACCGGGAAAACCGTTCGAGCCGACCGGTACCGTGTTATGGCTCGGGTCACCGGCCGGGCACAGCGAACCGACCGCTTCCAGACCGGGAATCCGGCACTCTATAACGTTCAGATCATCGTCCGGGTGCGCATCAACCTCAGCCTGGGTAATCTCGAAATTAAACGGATCAGCGCCGGCATAGGGTCCGATGGCATAGGATAGCGGGTCACCGGCTTCGATCCGGTAACGCTCGCGCCGGTATTCAAAACCAAACGCGGCATTCATGGGGGCGGCAAAACCCAGTTCCACGGGCAAACTGAAATCGGCATTCACGGCCAGTTCGTCATTGATCAGGTTGCCGGGCCGGAAGCGTGTCGGCGTCTCCGGCCCCAGCGACGGATTGAGTGTGTTGGCGATCCGGTAACGGATCTCGTCAGAGCCGTAACTCAGCGAAAGATCCAGGTTGAAACCGTTGTTCAATTCCCCGCGCAGGCCGCCGGCCATGCTGTAATCGATCACTTCCCCGAAAAATTGCGGCGTGAACCCCGCGGGATACAGACCGGCGCGCGGGTCATGGATCGAGCCGTCTGCCAGTCGTAACGGCAATAACTGGCTGACACCGGGGCGCCGGTAGAAGAAACCGCCATTCTGGTCCTTCCAGGAGTAACTGCCGAAACCATACAGCTCGAACAGTTCCGAAACCGGCAGCGCCGCATTGGCAAAGAACAGCGCTTGTTCACGCTCCGGCTGCCCCCAGATCTGCGCCGGGCTGTCGAATTTACGTTCGCCACCGACGCTGGTGAAATTGTCGGCGAAGCGTGTGTCCGGGTCGTCCGGTATGCCGTCGCTGCCGGGCAACACCTGTTCAATCGTGCCGTCGGGCCGGTAGGTATAGGTAAACGCATCCGGCCCGTAATACGTCACCCCGTCCACCGTTAACCGGTTTTGCGTGGCCTGCAACGGCGTCTGTCCCGAACTGCCGATGGCAAGATCATAAGGCTGCGAGCGGCTGCTTGGTCGGGCATTCGAATATTGCCCGCTGATGTTGATAAAACCGTCACTGCCCAGGCCGAAACCGGCGTTGGCTTCAACGGTAAGTTCCTCGCCATCGCCTTCCGTATAGCTGCCGTATTTACTGCGCAACTCGAAGCCGGTGCGATTCTCCCTGAGGTTGAAGTTGATGACACCGGCAATGGCGTCGGAACCGTACTGGGCGGCGGCGCTGTCCCGGAGCGTTTCCACGGATTGCAAGGCAATGGAAGGAATACTGCCCACGTCGGGGCCATGCGCGCCAAAGCCGCCGAGTTGCATCAGCGCGGCGCGATGGCGGCGTTTGCCGTTCACAAGAACCAGGGAATGGTGCGAATCCAGACCACGCAGGCTGACCGGGCGGATAAAGGTGGAGCCGTCGGAGATGGGCTGACGGGTAACGTTAAACGAGGGGACGATGGTATTGATGACATCCACCATGTCCGATGAATTGACGCTCTCAAGATCGTGCAGTGAGAAGACGTCAACCGGCACGGCGGCATCGCGTGCGGCGCGTGGTGAGGCCCGCGTGCCGATGGTGACGACTTCTTCAATCTCCGCGTGCGAGTGTTTTTCTTCGCCCTGGGCCGCTGCCGGGATAGTTACGATAAATCCGAGGCCAAGCCACAGTGACAAAAAACCGGGACGGGCGTTCAGGGTTGCAAAAAATTTATCCATGGCACAAACACAGATTAGCACAGATTATTTTGGTCTTTTCGAGTAAAACCTTGCGCAGAATGACCAGGAAATTTATGCGTCATTTGCGAACCTCTTCCGTCATTCCCGCGCAGGCGGGAATCCAGTGAAAAAAACACCCCGAAGGGATACTTTGTAATGTGTGGCAACTATCAAAAATAATCTGTGTTAATCTGTGTTTGCGCTGTGGATAATCCTTATGAAAGTTGAAAAAACCTTTACCGTGCAGACCTCCCCGCAAGTGGTGTGGGATTTTGCCAAAGACCCGGAGAAGATGGCGCCGTGCATTCCCGGTTGCACGGCGATCAGTGTGGTCGATGACACCCGTTACCGGGCGCGGGTGGCGGTGAAGGTAGGTCCGATCTCGGCGAAGTTCAACCTGGACCTGGAGATCATCGAGGAAACGCCGCCCGTGGAGATCATTTCCAAGACTCGCGGCGAGGAAGGCACCCGCGCCAGTATGTTGACGGCAGACAACGTCGTGCGTCTCACAGCCAATGACGATGGTTCCACCGAGGTCTATTGCAGTTCGGAATCCTCCATCACCGGGCGCCTGGGCAAATATGGCGCCGGCATGATGATGAAAAAAGCCGACGCCATCTGGGACAAGCTGGCCGGGAACGTATGCAAGGCAATAGAAGCAAGCGTCTGAAAGTAACCTCTAAAAATGCCATCCTTGGCATTTTTAGAGACGGAAACGAAAAATGTCGATTTTCCGTTTCCTTCATTTTCAATCACTTACGTGATTAAAAATGGCAGCACATCCTTATGCTGCACGGCCACCTCTAATTTTTAGAGGTGCCCTGAATTGAAACCGGCAAACTTCAATTACACCCGAGCGGAGTCCGTAGACCAGGCCCTTGACCTGCTTGAGCGGCACGCGGGCGCCGCCAAAATCCTGGCAGGCGGGCAGAGCCTGAACCCCACCCTGAACATGCGCCTGTCGGCGCCGGACCTGCTTATCGACATCAATGACCTGGATGAACTCAAGGGAATAGCACTGGCGGAGGGTATGCTTCACGTCGGCGCCCTGACCCGGCACGCGCAACTCGAGCAATCCGAACTGGTCGCCACCCACGCCCCCCTGCTGAAAAAAGCCATCGGACACGTGGCCCATGCAGCCATACGCAACCGCGGCACAATCGGTGGCAACGTAGCCCTGGCCGACCCCGCTTCGGAACTGCCGGCCTGCTGCGTCGCCCTGGATGCGCGCATGACCATCCGCAACAGGCAGGGTTTCAGGATTACGCCGGCCCGTGATTATTTCCGGGACCTGTACGAGACGGACTTGCAGGAAAATGAGTTGCTGACGTCGATCGCCTTTCCTGTTGCCGGGGATACGACTGTCTGCGCGTTCCGTGAATTTGTCAGGCGCAAAGGGGATTTCGCTTCGACCGGCCTGGCGGTCAATGCCGAGTTTGAAAACGGCATGTTCACTTCCTTCAGCCCGGTATTCTTTGCCGTTGCCAATACTCCTGTCCTGGCTACCGGTGTTGCGCAACGACTGGTGCATAAAAGCCTGACCGCGGAACAGGTCGGCCAGGCGCTCGACGCCGTTGCCGGGATTGAAATAACCGGTGACACTTATATGAGCACGGAGATGAAACAACACCTGGCAAGGCATTACCTGGGCGAGGTGATAGAGGAACTGTATAAGGAAGATTGTGCTACTGGATTCCCGCCTGCGCGGGAATGACGAGTGAAAATGCAAGGCAAAAATGAACAATATATCTCCGTTGCGATAACGGTCAACGGAGCGCTCATAGAGGCGGACATCCCCGCGCGGGAAAGCCTGGCGGATTTTCTGCGCCAGCAGGTGGGATTGACCGGCACCCACGTCGGCTGCGAACAAGGCGTCTGCGGCGCCTGCACGGTCAGGTTTGACGGTCGCATCGCCCGTTCCTGCCTGACCCTGGCGGCGCAAGCGCACGGCCACCGCGTCGACACCATCGAGGGGATGACCGACAGCGGCGAACTGGCCGCCTTGCAAGCGGCCTTCCTCAAACATAACGCCGCACAGTGCGGGTTCTGCACGCCCGGCATGTTGATTAGCGCAGCGGAATACCTGGCCGCCTCCGGCAGCGCCGAGCGGCACTTGATCCGGGAATTCCTGTCCGGCAATTACTGCCGCTGTACGGGCTACCATGCCATCGTCGATGCCATTGCAGAGGTTGCCGATGCCTGATCCATTCATCGACGATTCGGGTCTTGCCAGACCGGACGCCGGTAGATTCATACACGGCCGGGGTCGTTATCTTGATGATATCTCGCTCACCGGCATGCTCCACGTGGTTTATGTACGCAGCCCCTATGCCCATGCAAAAATCGACGGCGTTGATACTTCAAAAGCACGGGAAGTCTGTGACGTCAGCCACGTTTTCACCGGACAGGACCTGGCCGCGGTCTGCCAACCCTGGACTGCGCAACTGACCAACCTGGGTGAGATGAAGACCGCGCCGCAGGCGGCCATGCCTACGGACATCGTCAGGTGGCAGGGTGAGCCGGTTGCCGCGGTGGTGGCGAATTCCAGGGCTATCGCCGAGGACGCGGCGGAACTGGTCGAGGTGGATTACACAGAATTACCGGCAGTCACGGATCCGGAGGCGGCGCGCAGCACAGATGCGCCCCTGGTCCATCCGCAACTGGGGACTAACGTTGCCTGGTCGATCAACATCGATACGGGTGAGGTGGAGGAAGCCATGGCCGCGGCCGACCTGGTGATAGAGAGGATGTTCGAGGTCAACCGGCAGACCGGCGTCACGCTGGAACCACGCGGCGCCATCGCCGACTACGATCCGTCCCGGCGTTACCTGACCCTGTACCTGACCAGTCAGGTGCCCCATATCCAGCGCTATATCTACGCCCGGCAACTGGGGCTGAAGGAAGCGAACGTGCGCATCATCTGTCCGGATATCGGTGGCGGCTTCGGGCTGAAACTGCACGTGTATTCCGACGAGATCGCCACTGCCGCGATCAGCATGCTGATACGGCGGCCGGTAAAATTCGTCGCCGACAGGCTGGAATCGTTTGTGTCCGACATCCATGCCCGCGGGCACCGGGTAAAAGCCCGCATGGGAGTTAATCGCGACGGGACCATCCAGGCCCTGGAAGTGGACGACCTGGCCGGCGCCGGGCCGTATCTTATCCATCCCCGCACCAGTGTAATCGAACCCCTGCTGGTCGCCATCTGTACGCCGCTGGCCTACGACCTCAAGCACTACCGCGCGGTTGCCTCGCTGGTGTACCAGAACAAGGTCAGCACCGGCCAGTACCGCGGCGTGGGTATGCCCGTTGCCAGCCTGGTGGCGGAAGGGATGGTCGATGCGGCTGCCAGGGCGATCGGTCTGGACCAGGTCGAGATCAGGAAACGCAACCTGTACCGGGACGACGCCTACCCCGTTACCGCTATCTCCGGTGAATATCTCGAATGCCTGTCCCAGCAGGCCTCCCTGGACAAGTTGTTGGGAATGATGGACTACGACGGGTTGCGCGAGGAACGTGACGCGAGGCGCAATCAAGACGCCTACAGGGGTATCGGTCTGGCCACCGTGGTGGAGGGAACGTCGCCCAGTCCCGCGCTGTATGCCGCGGGTGGCGCGCCGATCAGTTCCCGGGACGCCTGTACCCTGCGCCTGGAAGCGGACGGCAACATCTCCTGCGCCACCGGCCTGACCGACCAGGGCCAGGGCGGCGAGGCCGTGGTGACGTCCATCATCTCCGCGGTGCTGGGTGTGGCGCGGGACGAGATCAACGTCGTCATGGGCGATACCGCCACCACACCGTTCGGTGGCGGCACCTGGGCATCCAGGGGCACGGCCATCGCCGGCGAGGCGTGCCTGCTGGCGGCGAGGGAGATGCGGGAAAAGATACTGGAAGTGGCCGCCGTAGCTCACGAACAACCCGCGGACATACTCACCATTCGGGCCGGCAACATCATCAACCTGGAGACGGACGAGCAGGTCTCATCTCTGGCGGCAATCGGCAACACCGTCCATTTCAACACCCACACCCTGCCCAGGGACCTGGAACCGGAACTGATTGTCACCCGCCATTACAGCCAGCGCGAACAACTCATGGTGTATGCCAACTGCGCGCTCGGCGTTTCCCTGGAAGTGGACGTGAACACCGGCCTGGTGACGCTGCACAAAGTCTGGGCAGTGGATGACTGCGGCCGCATCATCAACGAAAAACTGGTAGTGGAACAACTGCGCGGCAGCATCGTCCAGGGCATCGGTTCCAGCCTGTATGAAGAGTGCATCTACGACGCAGCCGGCCAGTTGCTGAACGGCAACATGTTCGAGTACCTGCTACCCATGGCCGGCGAAATGCCCGACATCGAGGTAGAACACATCGAAACCCCCACCAAAGCCACCCAACTAGGCGCCAAAGGCTGCGGCGAAGCCGGCATCATCGCCATCTGCGGCGCCATCATGAACGGGATTAACGACGCGCTGGAGCCTTTCGGGGTGGAGGTGACTTCACAGCCGTTTACGCCGGAGAAGATATTGAGGGTGTTGGGGAGGGTTGGTTAAGCCGGGGGGTGATTAACCACGACTTGGCAGCGTTATCCTGGGAACTGGTAGTGAAGGCGGGACATTAGCGGCCGATACGAGAAGATTAGACCCGATGAATATTGTCCGTACGTAGGACAGCAAGATATATTGTGATGACGGCTACCATTCGCCCTTCAGAGTTGGTGATTGTCTGGTGTTGTCGTGGTTAACGGCCATTTCCAACTGTTCGACCAGATCAGGCAGATCGTTCTGTATAGTGTCCCAGAGAATATCGTCGTCGATATTGTGGTAACCATGAACAAGACGATGTCGCATGCCTATGATGTTATCGAAATCGATATACGCCAGTTCATGTCGTTTTGCTTTTGACACCTGATAGGCCGCTTCACACAGAATTTCTACAAGCCTTACCATTGCCAGCGAATACATACGGTCGGAATCCAGATCCTCCCGAGTTTTCCCCTCGCTTAGCTCAATGGCTTCCTGCGCAGCATCCAGCATGTGCAATAGCCGGGTATTATCATCAATGAACATAAGTTGTCACGACAGATTCTATCAGGCGGTTAGCAATTCAAGGTTTTATGGCGTGGACAAATCGACCAGAATATGTGCATCTTTCACCACCCTGTCCTGAATATATGGACTCAGATCCCCCATTGTGCGTAAATCAATTTTGCGTTGTCCAAAAAAGAATGACAGGGCTTTTTCCAACCCAACTACTCTGAATAGTCCGACTCGAGCGCCAGGTCTGAACTTGACCAACAGATCAATGTCGCTGTCAGGACCGAAATCATTACGCAGCGCTGACCCATACACAGCCAGTTTAAGGATATCGTTGTTCCGGCAGAACGTTGTAATTTGTTTACTGTCTGGAAGAATCACTTGCGGGTTCATGCCTTGCCTGTTTTCGGAATAGTAATATAAGGATTTTAACCACGGAGTATTTTATTCGCAATGGACACCCTTGGATACCGCTGAGATCTGCTACCATTAACTCCACAAAAAAGAACAGCCGCGTTAGCGGCGGCTGTCGGGCCGTGGCTCCCTTCCTGTTATGACAAGGTATGGGCATACCAACGGTGTTGTTACTTATAACTCAGTATAAGATTTAGCGCCGTGTCAAGGAAAAAACAGGAAAAATTGTAACTACTCACCCCCTCCCCACTAATTCTACCTGAATTTGCAACAAGGGGTGCTTGACATCATAGTTTTCTGGCGCTATGGTAGGCGCCATGGGGCATGCGTATCTCGGTTCGAAAGCGACGACGGGGCTGTGCCAACCGTTGATTGCCATGATGCCGCCGCACAGTGTGTACATTGAGACACACTTGGGCGGCGGGGCGATTATGCGGCGCAAGCCGGCGGCGCTGCGCAACATTGGCATTGACATGGATGGGCGGGCGCTGTCGGCGTTCGAGTGTGCGTATCCGGTGGAGCTGGTGCAGGGGTGTTGCCACCGGTTTTTAGCGGACTTTCCGTTCGACGGCACGGAGCTGGTGTACAGCGACCCGCCGTATTTGCAGCGTGCCCGCAAGTCGGGGCGGGGTTATCGGCACGACTACGAGGAGGGCGACCACGAGGCCTTGCTGGCGCTGCTCACGGGGTTGCCGTGTGCGGTGATGCTATCGGGGTATCCCTCGGCGTTGTATGACGAGCGGTTGTGTGGCTGGCGCTGCGTGTCGCTGCAGGTGATGAATCAGGCCGGGGTGGTCACGGAGAAGGTATGGTTCAACTTTGCCCCGGACCGGGTGCACTGGGTGCGTTATGCGGGGCGCAACTTCACGCACCGCCAGCAGGTCAAGCGCAAGGCGGCGAGCTGGGGCCGGCGGTATCGGGAGTTGCCGCCGGCGGAGCGCCTGGCGGTGCTGGCGGCGATGATGGCGGTGGAGGCGGAGTGAGGGCATGGCGAGCGTGAACAAGACCTCGCTGCGCACGGAGTTCGAGGCCATCAAGACGCGCTTTGCGGCGCTGTGTGCGGAGGGCAAGCTGAGTCCCGAGGGCCGCGCCCTGTTCGAGGCGATGCTGCTGCTGTTCGAGTTGCTGCTGGCGGTGTTGATGGAGAAGGCCACGCCGAAGGGAACGCATAACTCGGGCCTGCCGAGTTCCCAAACCGGGCCGGACGAGACCGCACGCCGGCAGACCGGCGCCAAGGGCAAGGGGCCGGACCACCGTGCCGCACGGGGCGAGTCAACCCGCGTGGTGGTCGAGACCCGCACCGCCGCGGTCACCGAGTGCCGGGCCTGCGGGCGCGACCTCAAGGACCTCCACCCCAGCGGCCACGAGCGGCGCGTGAAGGTCGATATCGTCTTCGAGACAACCGAACTGACCGTGAAGGCCGACATCAAGACCTGCCCGCGCTGCCGTACCGAGACCCGCGGGCCGTTTCCGGACACGATGCCGGGCCCCTTGCAGTACGGCCACGGCATCGTGGCCTTCGCCACGCACCTGCTCACCGCACAGATGCTCTCACTGCGGCGCGCCGCTCAGACCCTCAAGGCGCTGACCGGGCGCACCATCGCCGAGGCGACCTTGCTGGCTTGGCTCTCACGCCTGCACGAGGCCCTGGCCGAGTGGGAGGGGGCCGCCATTGAGCGCCTGCTCGCCGAGCCGGTGCTGCACGCCGATGAAACCGGCCTGCGCATCGACCGTAAGACCCACTGGCTGCACAGCGTCAGCGCCGGGAACCTGACCGTAAAGCGCGGCCACCGCAAACGGGGCCGCGAGGCCCTCAAGGACATCGGCATCGTCCCCCGCTATGGCGGTATCCTCGTCCACGACCGCTGGGCCAGCTACTTCGCCTGGGAGAACTGTGAACACGCCCTGTGCGGCAGCCACCTGCTGCGCGACCTGGCCTTCATCGAAGAGGCCCACGGCCATACCTGGGCAACACGTCTGGGCAACCTCCTGCTCACTACCTGCCGCACCGTGCGTGACCACCCGAACAAAGCGCTCAGCGACCCCGACTACAAAGCCCTGCGCACACGCTACCGCACCCTCCTCACACAGGCCAGACGGGAACTCCCCACACCCCCTCAGCGTCTCACCGGACAACGCGGACGTATCGCCAAATCCGATGCGCAAAACCTGCATGAAGCCCTCGTCAAGTATGAAACCGACGTGCTGCGCTTCGCCCGCAACCCCCAGGTCCCGTTCACCAATAACCGCGCCGAGCGCGACCTCCGCATGGCCAAGGTCAAGCAGAAAGTCGCCGGGTGCTTCCGTACCCCCCACTACGCCGCCGCCTACTGCCGCATCTCCAGCTACTTGCAGTCCATGGCGCTGCAGGGCTACAATCCCCTCACCGCCATCGAGATAGCGCTCAACGGCAATGCCGCCTCCATGGTAGAGAAACCACCCCAGAATAACCCGGACGACCAGGACCAGGATAAGGGGGGCGAGTAGTTACGAAAAATTTTAATTTGAGTAGTAATTTAGCTTCACCATGTAGCGCGAGGTGCAACTATGGTAGCCTTTGAAAATCTCTTAAAAACAGAGTCCGATTTCTATGAACGTGAGCAACACAATCTTTTGGTAAAGTACCCCAACAGGGTTTTGTTAATACACGGTGATCATGTTGAAGGGGATTTTGATTCCGGGAATGCGGCCATATCAGAAGGAGTTCGCAAGTTTGGTACAGGTCCGTTTTTAGCCAGGAGAGCCGGGGAAGAAGAGCCTGTTTTTTTCAGTGCCAGCATTAACGTTGAGTCTGTAAAATGTCGGTAAGAGTGCAACGGACAGCATTAATCTGGCGATACAGGAAGAATTGGCTGCCAGGTACTTATTTGTTGGATTTCCTGCGATTGCAACCCTTGCATAGCATCTGACAGTTATCCTCGTTTGTCTTGCCACCCTCCGACCAAGGGGTGATGTGGTCAGCCTCCATGTCCACGATCTCAAACACCTTTGCGCATACCTTGCATATCCCCTTTTGAATCTCGAACGTCCTCTGCTTCATGGCATCGGAGAAGGCTCGGATGTTGAGATGTTTTTCCTCGCCAGTGAGGAGATACGGGTAGATACCCGCCTTCTTCGTCACATCGTCGTCGATCATCAGGCGGCCAACCTCGACTTCCAGTCTTTCGGGATCCAGTTTCTCGTTCTTGAGTTGCTTGTAAAGCCCACCCCAATCCACTCCCTTCATTTGTGTGCGGTAGTTCGGAAAAACCGCCTCCACCCGGTTGATCACCGCCTGGAAGTGACTCCACAAAGCAGTTGCGGTCTTGTCGTGCTGATGCACGGCCATATACTGCTCGACCGCCTGGTCCTCGTCCTTGATCCATTGGATTGCGGTTTCGAGGTACTCCTGGCGGTCCGCCCTCCCATTCACATAACGGCTGCCGATTGCATAAGCCGGGCAGGTGGCCCCCTTCCTGCTGAAATGCCGCTTTGCATCGGATACCCACGGGCCAGCATAAACCGCGTTCCGCAACTCCTGGTCGGTCAGCCGCTCGCCTGCAATATTGATGATCCTGAACCAAGCCAGCTTTTCGCTGGCGCTTCCCTCGCAGACATAAACCTGCAACGTGTAGTTAAGAATCCGATCCTGCTCGTCATCTTGCAGGTTATGGAAATACCGCCCGTCAAGGGAGTAGTCGCCTTCCACATACTGTGCGACTGAGATCGTGCGCTGCTGGCCGTCGATGACCTCATATGTTCCGTCTTCGCGTAGTGCCCAATACATCACATTGAGCGGAAAGCCCTTGTTGATCGTCTCGATCACAGCATCGCGTTGCTTGTCCTTATAGACGAACTCGCGCTGAAACGGCGGGCGGATGTCGAGTTTACCGCCATAGCCGCGCACCCCGCCTTCGCCGTCGTCGATGTAGCCCTTCACAAGGTCGCGGACAGTGACTTTCGTCAGAGCAATTTTCATCGCGACGGCATTCTCTTAATCAGAATGCGTCTATAGGTGCGTTTGTATTGGCCTCCCACCTTGATAACCCCTCCTTCCCCGTTCAGGTCGTTATAGTTAGTCGCATCTGCGGACGTGTATTTTTTCGTTTTCAGGCCGTAGCGGTCGTCCCTGTCTGTTATCCCCATGACTTCAAACTGCCCCGGGTTGTGCTTATCCAGAAACGTAATCGGCACCCCCATCGCCCCGTCCCAATCTATCGGGATTTCGGCGGTCTTGTCCACGTTGATCGCGTCGTAGTTGTCGTAGGCCGGGTATTCCTCCGGCGAGTAGAGCTTGTAGAGGATCAACTCCTCGTGGCGCTTGGCATGGTCGAGATTGGTGAACCAGGCCGCGTTGCCCAATCGTCCTTTGATAACTCCCTCGACAACTCTGTAGGCGCTCCCCTCCTTTGCGGTCGCCTCCAATTCCCGCGCGTATCCCTCCGGCACATCGAACAGCATGTCTTGGCCCTTCGGGGTGACGCCAAGCCACATCGTGCCGTCCTTGATTAGGGGGAAAATCTCCTTGTAGGTGACGGCGTTCTGACTCCCGACGATCAGGAACTTCTTGCCGTACTGCACCAGTTGGGCGACGTATTCGCGGAACAGCGAAAACGGCGGATTGGTCACCACGATGTCCGCCTGCTTCAGAAGCTCAATGCACTCCGCGCTGCGGAAATCGCCGTCCCCCTCAAACTCCCGAATTCCGATATCCCCGACTTCTGGCACCCTGCCGCCCTTCGCGTTCCCCTTGTATTCGAGCCATATCGCCCGCTCCGAATCGTGACGGCTGAACAAGTCACGTTCCTGGTTCCTGTAGCACGCGGTGATGAGCGTCTTCAGACCCAGGCGCTCAAAGTTGTATGAGAAATAATGAAAGAAGTTGGAGACGCGGGGGTCGTCGCAGTTACAGTACACAACCTTGTCCCGGAAATGTCCAGTGTAGTGGCGCAGCTCGTTTTCGATATCGGAAAGCTGCGTGTAGAACTCGTCGTTCTTTTGCCGTTTGGCGTTGCGTAAGTTTTCATTCAGAGACATGGGTTTGCTCCCGAACCAAGCCCGTTGTCGACGACTAGCTCCCGAGATTTATACCGCCCCAAACTTCGATACTCTACTACACAATTCCCCAAAAAAAGAACAGCCGCGTTAGCGGCGGCTGTCGGGCCGTGGCTCCCTCCTGTCATGACAAGGCATGGGCACACCAACGGTGAGGTTGAGCAAAGTCTATTATAACACCCGACACTGTGTCAATGATTTGAATCGGCCTTGCGGTTGCTTTGTTTCCTCTCTCATCTTCCCTCATCTGCTGTTATTAACTTGTAAATCACGGTATAATCTATTGTAATCCTTTTCTGGAATCTGTATATGTACTCAAATCGAATTTCATTCTACAAACAACTGGAGGATGCCAGACAGTCTAAGGTGCTGGCGTATATCACAGGTGACCGGCGCCAATTAGAGACAAAAATGGCTGCGGAGGTTCTAGACTTCTTTGTCCATCATCTTGACAAGATTGGTGTTGTTGGAAAGCTTTCTCTATTTCTTTATACCCGTGGTGGGGATACTTTATCAGCTTGGAGCCTCGTTAATTTGTTACGTGCTTTTTGCGATAAGCTAGAGATTATCATTCCTTCAAAAAGCCATAGTGCCGGAACGTTAGTTTGTCTGGGAGCGGATATATTAGTTATGACTAAACAAGCCACTTTGGGTCCTATTGATCCAAGTGTAAATACACCTCTGAATCCTCAAGTTCCGGGTGGACAACCTATGGCAAATGTACCAGTGAGTGTTGAAGATATTAACGCTTTCCTTGAGCATGCCCGAGAAACAGTTGGTGTGGGCACTCAACCAAACATCGGTACTGTCTTTGATAGACTTGCGCAAAATGTTCATCCTCTCGTTCTTGGAAGCGCCTTTCGAGCGCGCTCACAGATTCGCATGTTGGGAAGCAGGCTCCTTGCTAACCACATGGATAATGAAGATGGTATGAATAAAATCCTGGATTTTTTGTGCAGCGAATCTGGCAGCCATGACTACACAATAAACAGAAGAGAAGCTCGAGATGATCTATCCTTACCTATTGAGAAACCAAGCTGGGAACTTTACGAAATAATCAAAACTCTGTATGACGATATTGCCTCAGAATTAGAACTGACTACCGCCTATGATCCAAACTTGGTCTTGGGAGGTTCACAAACTAAGAATTATTCATTTACGCGAGCACTGATTGAGAGCGCGGGGGGTGGTTCAGATGCTTTCTTAAGTGAGGGGGTTCTCAGTCGCCAACAGATTCAAATTCAGCCAGGTGTTGTAGGAGATGCTATCAACGACCAACGTCAGTTTGAAGGATGGAGACATCGTGATGCCTAACATCGATAATCCACATCTATCTGTCAAATTAACCCAAGCTAGCGGTATGACCCCGAGCATAGCAGAAGACACAATCGCGACCGATAACCTTTCTGCTATGATGAAAAATGCTATTGTCATTTTTCAGTCAACACTTACTTTAATTGACTCTCCTTCCCAATATCAGAGTGAAGATGGGACTGCTGAAAGGGCTAAAGATTTCGATACAAGTACAAAGCCTCAGATATCAGAGGGGTAGGTATCTCTGACTAGTACTCTTTCAATTTAATTCTGACCGGTTAGCTTGTCATAAGCGGTTCACTCCAACGATACTGACCAGCCCAAAGAAACGGTACCAGATGTAAAGTGAGGGATCAGCATTATGCCGCCTTTTTTCTTTCTTTTCGATATCTGTCAG
Source organism: Gammaproteobacteria bacterium (assembly GCA_965116585.1). Lineage (GTDB taxonomy): Bacteria > Pseudomonadota > Gammaproteobacteria > Eutrophobiales > Eutrophobiaceae > JAAXHV01. The sequence goes on from OZ220714.1 coordinate 2,324,481, forward strand.
CAAACGCCACCACTCGATTAATCTTGACCCGTCGATCAATCAGAATTAAATTGAAAGAGTACTAGTGTGGCAAACGAATCTCGCGGAATGCCTCACCGAGCTGAAGTGCCACACTTCGCCGGTCACCCATGTCGACAAGTATGTCGAGGATATGTAAGAACTTCTGAGCCAAAGCCAGCGCCATTGGCGCGTCACGATGTACAAAGTGTTGTATCATCTCCGCTATGCGCTCCGGGATGAACGTTCCATACCAACCCTTTAGGTTGTCGGGTCCATCGCCGATAATTGCGAGCACCTGATCCGCGAAGGCTTCGGCTGGGTAGTCGGCCCTGGCTCGCTCACAGAGCGTCAAGAACGGGTCCATAACGGAAGCTGCCCATCCGCCAGCGCGAACGAAACGATCAATCAGCGGCAGGATGCGGCTGATTTCGGACCAGTCGCCGTTGACGTAGCGAGTGGCCAGGTCCGCGCGTTCGACTGAGACAAACATTAACGTGCGAACAAGTTTGGGCAGATCGAAGCCATAGAGATTTCCTCTCCGGTAGCCGTTTTTCTGTAAGGCTGGGGCTTGCAGAAGCCGGTCAAGACAAAGGTCCAGCGTCGCGACTGCATCCTCTGGGACTACCGGCGCATCGTACACGTAGGAGCAGATGTAAGTATCTACGAATGGAGAGAGAAGATCCCAGCAATTGTCACCCTCGATCCCCAATATTGGGTCGAGGAAACGGGCCTGAAAATCACTAAGAGGTAGAAGGCCGACCACCTGGCCGAGTGCCGACCCGAGGGCGTGGGTCCATTCAAAGCTCTCGGTTGCCGAACGATCTCGACGTCCGGGCTTCATCCAAGGCGGCACATTCTTCTGATTGGTCCAGTCGAGAACCCCTGTCAGAAAGTTGAGGAGTGCGCTTTTTGCGCTACTGCTTAGGGCCCCGTCGAAGGGGATGCGCTCCAAAATTTCCGCCGCCCGCTTTGAGTACCAATAGACATCCGGTTCACCCCATACTTCATCTGCGTCGACCGTATCATCTGCATCGTACTCTACAAATCTTTGACACCCACTTCGACCCTTCCCGGGTTTGACCTTCATCCAGGCCGGAGGCGGTAGCGGAAGGGGCACCCATCCGCTACCGTTTTGATAGAACGCAACCGCCACATCGACCGCCGCTTGCGCTTCACTTGACGAGTGGAGCGCTTCATTGTGTTGCCTAAGTTGGCCACGCGGCCGCGGAGGAATATGACAGAGCGAAAATGCCAAGATCAGCGCGGCCCAAGTGAGCTTGGGGTCCTTAGACCAAAGCCTGCACGCTTCTTCGAGCGCAGCTAACGAAACGGCTTCGAGTGGATGCGCAATCAGCCCAAGGAGGTCGTGAGCTGTGCCCTGTTCGGCTGTGCCTTCGTGGAGGTCCGCTGCGAAGCCTCGCGCTACGTAGATCGCGTGGTGCCATGGGATGACGGAACCAGGCGGCCACGTCTGACCAGGCTTTTCTGGTAAACGGATAGCGCGTGCCAGGACATCTCGAGACCACTCAAGGTTTTCTTGTGTGCATCGCTCGCGAAAGTTAAGCGTGATTGCCGCGGTAGCGGCGACTGCGCCACGACGCATACCCGATAGTTCTTCTTCGTCCTCGTCGTCCAGGTGCCTGAACAAGTCGCGGGAGTCCGCTTCCTTGGCCAATGCTATGGCCCCTTCGACCGTGTAGGTATCGCTCAGTGTCTTCTTCTCGAATGACTTGGAGGCCCAAGTCCAAAGGTTTGTCTGGGCAAGACGCTTAGACGCCCCTTCGGCTCTGGTAACGTTTTCAGGCTTAGCAGCAGAAGGACTAACATGGACAACCGCAACCTGGTCCGAATCCTCTTTGGTGCGGTAAACCTGATAGTTTTCCGGGTCAACTAACTCTGCATATTCCAAGGCCTGAGATGTAAGGTCCTCGCGTGCCTCCAGAATGTCGCGGTGCTCTTCGTACTGGTAGGGCAAATCGTTCTTAAAATTGAGGACCGCTTCGCGGACCCGGTGGCGGAGCGGTGCCGTCCCAAAGAAAAACATAGGTACCATCCAGCTAAGCTGTTTGTTACGGACTGGTCTGGCATTTGCTGCTTGGATCGCCTCAATGTGGTGATTATCGTTGCTATTCGTAAAACCGATCAGGTTATTCGTTGACGAAAAGTCTTGTACCATTCGGTTACGGTCTGCAGTCAACAGTCGTTGTGAGGTAACGAGGGGAAAAGTCGCTTCGCACACCGTCTCGGTATCGAGCGCAAGCATCGACGCGATGCCCAGGATGGCGATGCATTCATTCCCTTCTACGATTTGCTGGATCAGTTCATCTACGGCGCGGTTACGCTCAAGCTCGGTGAAGCACCACTCTTCAAGCGCCATAAACCCGCAACCGATGGCTGCCGGCGCCCACGTTGAACGAAACCAAAGATATTCCCGATCAGTGCCCCAGAACTTTTGGGTGTCCCAGGGAAACGTCAGTTCGAGTGGTACGGGGGTGCCGCGACGGTCGGGTGAGTGACGATGCAGTTGTCGCCACGCAATCATCGCGTGATTGCAGAGCTCTCGAAGAAGCCGCAGTGCGTCGTTGGGCGATGATTGGAAAAGCGAGTGAAAGGGCTCTCGAAGCGGTGAAGCATTCGGGAAGCATCGGTGGTCGTCGTGGACCGACAGCCTGTTCCAGTCGTGGTGGCTGAAATTGCCGACGGTTCGTAGGGAAAGCGCCCCCGAAAGCGCGATTTCATCTTGACGCGAGCGCTCGGCGTCCGGCTTGGCAAGAGCTGCTTTGCGCCAGTCAGCCGCATCATGTTGTTCCTGCTTCTCGCGGGCAACTCGCTCGTCCGGAAGCTCCCTTCGCAGGAACGCCAGTGAAAGCTTAACCACCGGCTGGGGTAATGACTGGGCGAGGACGGGTGAGAAGGTGATGATGTCATGAAATACCTCGTCGCGGATTTGCTTTGAGCTGATTGCTCGCTGCAAATAGTTGGCTGCAAGGGCAGGCTCGGCTCTCGATGATCTCAGTAGAAGCTGTCCAAGAGATTTTCGGAAAGCATCCAGGTCGGATACCTTCGCCCAGTAAGCAGAGTTCTCATCAGGCCCATCGGCGGTACTGATCGCGTCGATGGCGGCGAGCCAGGTAGCGCACTGTTGCAGAAGAGCGCGGGACGTTGGGTTGCGAATGTCGGCCAGGATATTCTGCCAGACATCGAAGACAGCCACGATCTCCGGATAAAGCCTCTGCGGAATGCCTGAAATGCGTCGAAGGATAAAGTCGATTAGGCGACGCCACGCGGAGAGGTCGGAAGGCCATCCGAGAAAATAGGCAATCCGTTGTCGTTGCTCTAGTGGATACTCCCCAGAAAGGATCATTTCATTCGGGGTAGTCTTCTCAGCCTGAAACCAGACGAGCGTCTTCCTGAAAAGGTAGAAGTCATTGGCAAAGACGGCCATCGCGAATTGATCCTCATCAACTTCAAACCTCGCAGTTCCGAAAGGACCCACCAGCCAGGCTCGCAACCATTGTGATCTTAGACCTGAATCCCCAGCTTGGGCGAGGTACACTGGCCAGTCTGCTCCATGTGCATACTCCCATTGGGAAGCGAGTTCGACGACGCGCGCGACCGCTGGTGGTTCGCCGCAGTCCTTGATCACTTCTATCCATTGTGGCCCGCGATCGGCAAGGACGTGGAAGAAGGCCCATTCAAAGAAGATATCGTGGGCGAAACGGACGGAGATCCCTTCGCGGACATTCAGGAGTATGCCGTCCGATCTCAGGTCATTGATGTATGTAACGGAGTTGAGTTGGCCAAGGCCAATCGGTTGGCTAAGTTGACGGGCATGAACACGCGCTAAGTTGAGCAGCGCGCGTTGGCGTTCAATTGCGCGTTGGCCTGTTTCATTGTAGCCGCCCCGTCGCCACCAATTCTCGATCAGATCGATTTCAGATTGTGGAGCGAATGTCGAAGTGCTGGGGTCGGCTACGTAACCCTGGTTCAGCACCTTCGCGAAAAAGGGTCGTCGGACAATCTCTATCACCTGCGCTGGTCCAAACAGAAGTGGCTTGAGGTGTGGTTTGGCTTTTGCAAGCGTGTCTGCTTCGTCGTCGCTCAGCTGACCAACGACAAGCGTCTCGACCTTCAGCGCATCAAGGAAGTTACCCAACCAATTACGAAGCATTTCAATGCCGGTGTCGCGAAGGGAGACAACGACGCGCCAGTTATCGAGTAACGGTGACTCCACGATGGTGCGGACCACATCAATGATGATGGGCTGGTGCTCATTATTGATGCGATCAATTGCATCAATGAAGAGTATGGGAGTACCGGCAGCCGCAATCTCCAGGAGAAGGTGCTCCAAGGAGGTACCCGAAAGACCCTGCGAGGCAGCGTAGCTGGTCCAGCTGGTGCCTTCGAGTTGTTCGGCTTTGAGGAAGAGGACCGGTCCGTGTTCTAACGCGCGCTGTAATGTCCGCTTTACTACAACTGATTTACCGCTTCCGGGTAGACCGCGCACCTGGACGACACGAGCAGTTGTGAGTTTTGCGTCCAGTTCCTCAAGGAGTGAGGCTCGGTCGAGCTTCATGCCTCCGATATCATCCGGGATGAGGGTTGCATAGCTCATTGCAAGCTCTGTCAGCTTGTCGAGGTCGGGGCGCAATGAGATCGAGCCGCAAAGGCGTGCGATTGGTGAAATCAAGCGCACAAGCCGCGCGCGATCAAATTGGCCTGACTTGCCTGCTGATGCGCGGGCTAGTTGAACGAACCGCGACCAGATGAGAGGCGCCTTGGCTGTATCATCGGGCGCAAGGCAATCTCGAATGCGATTAATGGCATTAGGGGGATCCGTGGCGCCTTCACGAAGGAAGTCGAACTGAATGAGCACGAAGTGCGCGAGAAAATGATGCACTTCCTCAGATGTGCATGGTGTCCCCTTCGATTCTTCCAGTAAGGCAACGATGTCATTTTTGACGGCTTTGATGCCGCCCCTGGCATTGCCCCCCTTTGCAAAGCGAGCGTCGAAATGGTCTGCCGTCAGACTTTCACGAGCCCAATCACAAAGGGTCTTGAGCGCTCGCTCTTTGGCAGGGGAGATCGTGCCAACTGCAGCGCCGTAACGGTCGGCACTGACGCGGAAGTCAGACTTTCCAAGAGTAGCCCAACTGTCGAGAATGATGCCGCGAAAGTGTTTGTTCGTTATTGCATTGCTGATCGTGAGCGAACGCTTTACTTGTAGGCTGAGGCGGGCAGGCTTTTTTTCGGCGTCTTCAAAGTCAATAATTACATCATCGAGAGGTTCGCCGAAGTCGCGCTGCTGAACTGACACACTGACAACGGTTCGATCATCCATGCCGGGGGCATACTCTTCGGCAAGAAGCGCGGTGAGATAAAACGCAGCCACATCTCCTTCAAAGGTGAAACCCTCGCCGCCAGCGAGTTCAGGTGATTGTTTCATCGCTAGCTTGAGTCTCGTGAGTAAACATCAGTCGTGGGAGCGATTGAGATAGATTATGCGCCGAGAATGGACTGCGGGCAATGAAGGATTAAATTCATAACTCGGCGAAATGCCCGACATCGAGGTAGAACACATCGAAACCCCCACCAAAGCCACCCAACTAGGCGCCAAAGGCTGCGGCGAAGCCGGCATCATCGCCATCTGCGGCGCCATCATGAACGGGATTAACGATGCGCTGGAACCGTTCGGGGCGGAGGTGACTTCACAGCCGTTTACGCCGGAGAAGATATTGAGGGTGTTGGGGAAGGTTGGTTAGTTCCCGGGTTTGCTTACCTGCTCCTTTTGCTGCCTAACCTTCTGGGTGCGGCACAACGTGTTGATTTTTCCTGGCCATTTTGGACTCCATGAGTTTATTTTAGTTGAATAACCACAATTTTTTGCTAATATTTCAACCATAGATTGAAATATTGCATTAATTATTGTGAATATCAACCACATTAATAAAGGAGGAAAACCATGTTTGGACAAAGACTCAGATTAGCGCGAAAGAAGGCTGGGTTATCAATGCAGGCCCTTGCAAACAGCGTTATACCCAAAGTTAGCGCACAAGCAATCAGCAAATATGAGGCGGAAAAGATGATGCCTTCTTCAGCGGTGCTGGTCGGACTAAGCAAAACGCTTGGCGTGTCCATTGACTTCCTCATGGGAGGGCAAGTCGAAACCCTGAAAGGTGTCGAGTTCCGCAAACATTCCGGCACCTCGGCACGAGATCGCGCCCGCGTCGAAGCAATTGTGACTGAAAAGGTCGAAGACTATCTGGCAATTGAAGACATTCTGGAACTGGTTCCGCTTGCCAATCCCTTTGGCGATCTGGTGACCGATGAGATTGAGAGTATCGAGTACGTTGATGACATGGCCCGGGCTTTGCGGGAGAAATGGCTGCTGGGACTGGATCCAATTCCCAGCATGTCTGCGCTGCTGGAAGATAAGGGGATTAAAGTTATCGAAGCGGATCTACCGGATCGTTTCGACGGAATGGCTTGTGATGTAAAGCGTAGTGAGGGCAGACCTGACACGGCAGTCGTCGTTGTGTCCAATCGTACTAATATTGAACGCAAACGATTTACTCTCGCCCATGAACTCGCACACAGAGTCATTCGCTCGACTGGTAATCCAGGTATCAATCTTGAAAAAGCCATGAACCGCTTCGCAGGTGCATTTCTTGTACCAAGCGAACATTTAGTCAAGGAAGCCGGGGCACATCGGCACGGCATGACTTATCACGAGTTGGTTCGGCTAAAACATCTTTATGGCGTTTCGGCGGTGGCACTGTTGATGCGGCTTATGCAGGTAGATATTTTGTCAAAAGCGGCGACCGAATATGCCTTCCGCAGCTATGCACGCACTTGGCGAGTTGAAGAACCTGAGCCGATCCGTAATGATGAGGGCTTTGGCACCTTTGAACGGCCACAGCGTTTCGAGCGACTGGTTTGGTGGGCCTTGGGAGAACACCTGATTTCGTCTGTACGCGCAGCGCAGTTCTTACGTTTGCCGGTTTCGACTATCGAACAGGAAATTCGAGGGCCACAAGACTGATGACCTGTGTCGCTGTCAATGATGCGTCTTGTCTGATAGACCTTCGAAAAGGGCAGCTTCTGCATGTTTTGTCGCGCCTGCCTTATCGTTTCATCGTACCGCTACCAATACGTGTGTCAGAATTACTTGACTTCACGCCCCAGGAATGGGCAATTCTCGATGGTGGAGGTATGGAAACCTACCGACCTTCCTCCAAAACGGATGGTGGATGTATTCGCACTAAAGAGGCAACACGGGAGGCTAACAGCTAACGACTGCTTTTGCTTGGTGGCCACACAATGTCACGAGGGAGGAATTCTTCTGACCGGTGATAGTCTTCTGCGCAAAGTCGCGTCCGAGGTCGGTATTGAAGTCCATGGTGTGCTCTGGGTCATCAAAGAATTTATAGCAGCCGATGTCTGTGATAAGGCGCTTCTGATAAGAGCTTTAAATATTTGGAAAGACGATGCAACAGTTTTCCTTCCTAAGTCTGAGATCGAACAGCAGTTAAGCGTCCTTCTTTCCTCATGAATGCATTGATTCTGTCTATCGACAAATAAAACGATTAAAAAGCGACCTTAGGTGATGGCTTCTCTCAGAGGTAAAATAAATTACATAGGGCAATTTAATTCAAAGCAGGTGGCCCGCTTGGAAAAATTTTTCCTGATTGCTGATTCCGATTTCAACGTGAACGCGGATTCCGGGAAAGTGAACACCGATTTAGCTTGACCACGTAACGCGAGGTGCAACTATGGCAGCTTTTGAAAATCTCTTAAAAACAGAGTCCGATTTCTACGGACGCGAGCAACACAATCTATTGGCGAAGTACCCCAACAGGGTTTTGTTGATACACGGTGATCGTGTTGAAGGAGATTTTGATTCCGAGGAAGCGGCAATTACAGAAGGGGTACGCAAGTTTGGCGTAGGTCCGTTTTTAGTCAGGAGAGCCGGAGAACAAGAACCTGTTTTTTTCAGCGCCAGCATTAGCGTTGGGCCTGTAAAATGTTGGTAAGGTGCGACAAGGATCGTTATTGTACACAGAACTGGATGAACCTAGGTTCAAGGATTATTTACATTATTTTTTTGTCGAAGGAATCTACATAACGTGCAAATTTCAACAATTCTTGATTATATCGATTATGGTCACATAGCTCTTCCAGAGTTTCAGCGAGGGTATGTTTGGAATCGGGACCAAGTACGGAGGCTGTTTGATTCTCTTTATTACCGGCATCCGATAGGTGGGCTTCTAGTCTGGGCAACTGACGCACGCACCGCAGCATTTCGGGGAGATGGGCCAATAGCCCCAGGAGTTGTCAAACTCCTACTAGATGGCCAGCAACGAATGACCTCTCTTTACGGCGTCATTCGTGGCCATGCCCCAAAATTCTTCGATGGGAACGATTACACTTTTACAGGTCTTAGCTTTCACTTAGATACTCAAACTTTTGCCTTTTATCAGCCGATAAAGATGAAAGATGATCCCCTATGGATTGATGTCTCTCAACTCATGAAGGCTGGTACAGATGGTATTGACGGATTTACCTCCAAGCTCAGTGAGAATCTGGAATTGTCCCAGAAAGGAGTTGGAATGTATGCAGGGCGATTGATTCGTTTACTTGGTATAAGAGATATTGATCTTCATATTGAGGAGTTAACAGGTGCAGATAAAACCATTGATGTCGTAGTCGATATTTTCAACCGGGTTAACAGCGGCGGCACAAAGCTTTCCAAGGGTGACCTCGCCCTTGCCAAGATATGTGCTGATTGGCCCGAAGCGAGAGATGCGATGAAAACGACACTCAAGGGGTGGTCTGACGCAGGATATGGCTTCAATATAGACTGGTTGTTGCGTTCGGTAAACACTGTGCTCACCGGCGAAGCCAAATTTCAGTATTTGCATGATAAAGATGCTATTGAAATACAAGATGGTTTAAACCGCGCTGTTAAACATATTAATAATTGTCTCAATATGATTGCCGGACGACTGGGGCTTGACCATGATCGAGTTTTCTTTGGTCGGTTTGCAGTACCAGTGATTGTGAGATATCTGGATCGAAGAGGTGGAATGCTCAATGAACAAGAGAGGGATAAGCTTCTATTCTGGTTTGCGCAGGCAGGGATGTGGGGCCGTTTCTCAGGCTCAACTGAATCCTACATTGATCAAGACCTTGAAGCTCTCGAAGGCGAGCATGGTGGGCTTAATCAGCTTATAGAACAGCTTCGTCTTTGGCACGGGGGACTGCGTGTCGAACCGGGACATTTCACAGGCTGGAGTATGGGAGCCCGGTTTTATCCGGTGCTCTACATGCTAACAAGGATGGGGGAAGCCCTCGACTGGGGAACCGGTTTGCCTCTTAAAGCAAGCCTTTTAGGAAAAATGAACAGTCTTGAAGTCCATCATATCTTCCCAAAATCACAACTATATGATCGAGACTTTTCCAGACAAGATGTGAATGCGCTCGCAAATTTCTGTTTTTTGACCAAGGATACAAATCTGGTTATAGGTAACAAATTACCGGAAATTTACTTCCCAAAAATTGAGGAGGCCCATCCGGGCGCACTGAAATCACAATGGATACCCGATGATCCTGTCCTCTGGAATGTAAGTAATTTCCTTGAATTCCTTGAGGCCAGAAAAGCTCTTCTTGCAGATGAGGTAAATCACCGCATGGAAGAGTTGCTTCATGGTGATAAAAGTTGGCTCACTGGACCGTCTACACCAATGCCAGTGCTTGAACCAATATCTGTTCCTGGCAGTATAGAAAGTGAGGATGAGGAAAAAGAACTTGAAGATGTCAATAGCTGGATTTCTAAAAATGGACTCCCTCGCGGTACCTTGTCCTATGATTTTTCCGACCCTGTAACTGGACAGCAAAAGGCTTTGTTTGATTTGGCTTGGCCGAATGGCATCCAGGAGGAATTAAGCCAGCCGGTTGCCCTGCTGTTGAATGAAAGTAGTGAGGTTTTAGCCATCGCAAGTCAGGCAGGGTATCGGTGTTTTCTGAGCACTGCTGACCTGCGACGATATATTCAATCAGAGGTGTTGATTGAAGAAGTCGTTTCTTGAGGTGAGTAGCATCAGTTGGCTGGCTGCTTTTACGCATCTTTAACCGGGTCGGTGGCAGTTTAGAATGAGGAGGTGCGGTATATTATGGGTCGTCTATCAGGTAGACGTTGAGGCGGATGCCAGCCAGAGGGATTCCGCCAGTCTGGAGAAAAAGTACAGAACGATGGATGTTGGAAGTGTCGTGTGAAAAGTGTGCAACCGAAAGTCGAGTGGCGTGTTAATATTATTGCAGACACGGCTGGTAATATTTGTGAACGTTCAAAATACTAAGTGATAGCTCCACGACGGCGTTCCGAACTGAGAGAGAAGAGGCAAACATGATCACACAACAGAAAAGACCAGAAAAAACTGGAAATTGTTGGTGTGGGTGTGATGAAGCTACAGATAGTTACTTCATCCCAGGGCATGACGCAATCGCTCGAAACGCACTATTGGAAATCGTCTATGGGAAACGAAAAACAGCTGAAATCCTTGAGATGCTCGGTTTTAGCCCATCGAACAGCGTTAGTGCGGCGAGAGATAGAGTACAAAACAAGAAGTAGTACATTCAGCGTATGACAAAGGCTTAGCTGATTATGCAACAACTTGTAATAGCTGCCATCCTGATTGCGGCGATGTCTACATTTAGCCGAGATATCAGTAGCCAAAACACCCCGCCAGATAGTCAAGAAGGCGCCGCTATTGTACAAACGGCCCAGATAGAAGGGCAAGAGACCGCAGAACAACCCCTCGGAATGAAAAACGATGCAAACCTCATTCAGGATCAGGATATTATGGAACAGACGTCTCAACCACAGGAACAGGACAGCGTCAAAGAGGTCCCCCAACTGGATGAACAGGATAGCACCACAGAAACTGCCCAGCCAAAGGATAAAGATGGGGACCCACAAGCTCTGACTTGGTGCTCACCATTGGTTATAGTCCAATGCTTATGGATGGCGCTGATCGCCATAGGCGCTCCGTTATATTCAAAATGTGCAGCCCCGGGTAAAAATGAAAAAGAACTCAGGGGCCTGAATTTGCCCAGAGGTTCAATCCGGGCGATACTGGCCCTCTTGGCAGTGGGTTCCTTTGTGAATGTGTTGGTATTAGGCGCACCTGCGCTAGGGGAGCGTTTTGATAGTATTCTTGCTGCCTTCGGCACTTTGACGGGAGCCATGACGGGTTTCTATTTTGCTAATCGCTCTGCGACAACCCATCCTAATTTAAATTCAAATACGGAGTCGCAGACTTCATGAATGGACTGACAGAGGATAACCCGGAAGAGGATAGGTCGAAATCTATGAAAAGCCCACCCCAAGACGGTCCTTATCCTGGGAATCAGTAGTGAAGGTGGGACATTCGCAGCTGATATGGGAAGATTGGACCAGATGAATATTGCCCGTATGCAGGGCAACAAGGTGTATTGCGATGGCAGCTACTAACTTTGATATCATCGAAATCAATATGCGCCTGTTCCTTGACATTTACAACTTATGAACTAAATTCGAAATTGAAAATTGGGGTATTCCCGGTCGACATTGGGGTTCTGGAGTTTTCCGGAGCCTCTTTTGTTTTTTGCTGTATGGAAACACTTTCTTTTCTGTCAGTTTGGACCTGATAATCTCATATGCTCGGTTGGGTTGTCCCGACTAAAGACGTTCAGAGCAACGGGCTTAGGTATCCTTGGATATCGCTGAGATATGCTACCATTAGCTCCACAAAAAAGAACAGCCGCGTTAGCGGCGGCTGTCGGGCCGTGGCTCCCTTCCTGTCATGACAAGGCATGGGCACACCAACGGTGAGGTTGAGCAAAGTCTATTATAACACCCGACACTGTGTCAATGATTTGAATCACAAGCCAGGTACCCTCATCCGGCATCGAAAGCGTTACATCAAGATAAATCCACTTTATGGTGGTATTTCAGACAGAATATGTTGTTTATTACCTTGTATTTTTGACAATTACTGTTAATAATAACCTTGTATTTTTGACATTTCTGTATTATAGTGCCTTCTTATTTGCCGGAGGTACCAACCATGAAGCGTTCTATTGATGCCGTGCTGCGAGCCTGGAAGGATTCTTCCGGGCGCAAGCCGTTATTGATCCGGGGGGCGCGTCAGGTAGGCAAATCCTGGTCCGTGCAGCGCTTTGGCAAGCAGGAATTCGCTGATATGGCAGTCATCAATCTTGAATCGGAGCCGCATGTTGCGGAGTTGTTCCGGAGCATGAACCCCAGGGAGATACTGAACAAGATCGAAATACTGACCGGGCAAAAGGTGGTTCCCGGCAGAACACTGTTGTTTATCGACGAGATTCAGGCGTTTCCCAAGGCTGTTTCGGCGTTGCGTTACTTCTATGAGGAAGCCCCGGAACTGCACGTGATCGCGGCAGGTTCGTTGCTGGAATTAACCCTGCATGCAAGCGGTATTTCCATGCCGGTGGGGCGTGTTCAATACCTGTATATGAAGCCCATGAGTTTTGAAGAATTTCTCATTGCGCAGGGGCAGGAAACGGTAGTTGAAGCGCTCAGACACAATCGGAGTTTGTTCGAAGAACCGGTGGTTCACGACACCCTGCTTGACCGGGTAAGACAATACCTGCTCATCGGCGGCATGCCCGAAGTGGTGGCAGAATACCGGGAATCCGGGAACTACGAACATTGCCGCCAGATCCAGACCTCCCTGCTACAGACCTACCGGGACGATTTCAACAAATATGTAAAATCCGGACGACATGAAAACGTCGGCAAGGTATTCCAGTCCGCCGTGCAACAGGTGGGAAACAAGTTCAAATATGCCAGGGTTGACCCTGACGAACTCTCCAGAAATATAAAAACTGCCCTGGAATTACTAACGCTGGCCGGTGTGTATCACAAAGTCGTCAAGTCATCTGCTGAGGGTTTGCCCCTGGGAGCAAATATCAATGAGCATTTTTTCAAGGTGCTGTTTCTTGACGTCGGCCTGATGCAAAATCTCTGTGGTCTGGCGACGGATATTATCCGGGAAAAGGACTTGATGGCGATCTACCACGGCGCGTTAATGGAACAATTTGTCGGGCAGGAACTGATTGCCTGTCAGGACTGTTTCACCAGGCCGGCGCTGTATTACTGGGCCAGGGAAGCCAGAAACAGCAGTGCGGAGATTGATTTTGTCTGCCAGTCCGGTACCAACCTGGTCCCGATAGAGGTAAAAGCCGGGAAAACCGGGCGGCTCAGAAGCCTGCACCAGTATCTCGCAGAAAAACAACAAGGATGGGGAGTTAAAATATCGACCGCGCCGCTGCAATATGAAAAGCCGGTGTTATCCATTCCCTTTTATATGGTCAACCATTGGCAGGCATTGTGGGAGGTCCGGGAGAGGGATTAATTTCTTTCTACCCTCTTGATGGTTGCACCGCTACTCTTACGATGAACAGGAAGGACAGCAGCATGACGCTGATGCCCATCCAGAGGACGGGGGTGAAACTGTCTGAGGTCTGCAACAGGGCGGCGCAGGCGGGTCCGGTTGAGGTGCCGACCGCGGCTACGAGGTTGGACAGGATCAGCAACCTGCCCGTGGTATCCACGTTGGCGATGGATGCCATGATGTAGGGCAGGGTGAAATACCAGGCAAAGGTGAACAGCCCTACACTGATTACGTAGCTGGTGGTAGAGAAATCCGTCAGCAACAGTGCCGTGCAGAAGACTGCCAGCGCGGTGCCCAGCGCAACCGGAAGGAGGCGACTGAAACGGGTGGACAGCGCGGCCGTGGCCATGGAACCCAGGAAACCGAGAAACAGGCTGGCGGACAGCGCATAACCGATAGTATGGGGCGCGATGCCGCCGGCATTACCGATGCGTTCGTAGTAAGTCCAGACGCCCATGATGCCGGCTTCGAACAGAAACAGGCCGATAAAACCGAGCCCTACCAGGATGGGCACCGAACCTGTGGCTTTGACCTCCTGGGCTTGTTCAATTTCCCCGTGGTCGGGGATATAGCGGATGAACACCAGCAACAGGGCATGCAGTCCTGCCAGCAGCAGGAATACCGCGCCGACCCCGTAATCCGCGATCAGGTCAGGAAGAAATATCACTCCCAGTGAACCTGCCAGTAATTGCAGGCCGAACCAGTAGCCGAGACTGCGGTCCGGGTCCGGGGTGCGGTGAATGACGGCCATACAGACGGCCAGCAGTATGCCGGCCGCAAATCCGCACATGAAGCGGGTGGCCAGGTAGGGAGTAAAATCCGTGAGTGAACCGGTAACCAGGTTCATCAGGATGATCACACCCACGGAGCAATACAACGCCAGGCGCCAACTGACCTTTCTTACCCAGATTGCGGCAGGGATGGGCGCCAGGGCAAAACCGGCCAGCTCCACAGAGATGATGTAGCCACCCTGCTGGTTGCTGAACCCCAGTTGCGTCACGTATCCGCCTACCAGCAAGGGCGCGATAAAATATATCGCCGCACCGAAGGTGTTCAACAACGACAGGATGGTGAGGGTGCGATAGGGTACGGAGGCCATTAGCGGGATACTAACATGGATGGACGGGACAGAATCATACTTTCAGTTTCCATTGATGAAAATGGCCAGCTTGCCAATAAACCTTGTTCATTCTGGCTTCATTCGTCATTCCGGGCTTGACCCGGAATCCAGTCAAACAAGCAACTCCTCATAAAGTGCGCAAACAACGCGGGGGGTTCTACTGGATTCCTGCTTTCGCAAATGACGAACACGGCGCTATTTATGTCGTTACGAATAGACTTGAATAACGAGGTAATTGCTGTTGTTATACCCGTATCTTACCCAGGAAATACAAAATGAATTGGCGAGACTATCCGCTGGAGGAACTGCGCCGTCAGTATCTTACCAACCTGACGCCCGGCATGGGCGACCACGTACGCCGCTACGAGGAACTCAGTGAGGAACTTGTGCGCACGATGCCCGGTGAGCTGGACGTGGCTTACGGCCCTGCCGGGCCGCGCCAGACCCTGGACATCTTCACTCCTGAAGCAGACCGTGCGCCCATCCTGGTCTTCATCCACGGCGGCTACTGGTTCTTCAACAGCAAGGATCCGCGACGTTTTCCGGCGCGGGAGTTCATCCCCCGCGGCATTGCCTGGGTTCCCATCAATTACCGGCTGGCGCCCACCGTGCCCATGGGCGACATCGTGGCCGACGTTAGAAACACGGTGCAGTGGTTGTACCACCATGCGGAGGATTACGGTTGTGACCCCGACCGGATTTACGTGAGCGGCAACTCCGCCGGCGGTCACCTTACCGCGGAATTGCTCAGCGATGACTGGACGGAGCAGTACGGCCTGCCCGCGGACGTGGTAAAAGGCGCCTGCGCTATCAGCGGCCTGTACGACCTGGAACCGCTGCTGCAATGCGAACCCAATGAAAAACTGCGGCTGGATCTTGAATCCGCCAGACGCTACAGCCCGATTTACCACCTGTCCGGACAGCCCACGCCTGCCGTCATTGCTTGCGGTGGAAATGAGTCCGCCGAATTCCGCCGCCAGACTGCAACCTATGCGGACACTCTCAAAGAGGCTGGGTATCCCGTCACCCACATGGAGGTTGCCGGTCACGACCACTTTTCCATTATCGGTGAACTGGCCAACCCGGAAAGCCCGCTGTTCCAGGCCGTCATCAAGATGATTGTGTAAGCCGCCTGGAGTATTATCATCTTGAATATCTGATAACGGAGAGACGACTGTGGAGTTCAACCTGACCCTGCAAGAAAATAGAGAACCATAATGGGTAACCAGGCAGACATGCAGGAGATGATCGAACTGTTCGAAGCGGAGTTGCGGCTCTGCGGGCTGGATTCCAGCCAGAAGCTCGCGGTGCTTTCGGAAGGCGAAAACCTGCAGGATTACGCTGAAGCATTTCGGCTGGGGTCTGAACGAGGACGCAAAGTGGGACGTGACGTTACCGGGGATCTGTATGGACGGGCGCGCCTATTACGGCAACGTTCTGTTTTCCACCGGCCCCAACACCGAGTTCGGCGGCGACAACGACACCGCTTGCCACCTGGACCTGCCCATGAAAAACTGCTCACTGTGGCTGGACAACGACATCATCGTAAAAGACGGCCAGGTAATCCCTGAAGACTTACAAGCACGAGGATAATATCAATGATTGAAGCACTGAGTTCAAACAACCTGCCGGCGCCCCGGTTCCGCTACAGCCCGCTGGTCAAGGCGGGGCCGTTCTACAAAACCGCCGGCATGATCGCCCTGAACAAGGAAACTGGCCAACTGGAACCAGGCGGCGCCGGCCCGGAGACAGCCAGGATCCTCAGCAACCTGCTGGAAGCCCTGCCCGATTTCGGTCTGACCCTGGACGACCTGGTCAGCGCAACCATCTTCACCACGCAAATGGACCGGTTCCCGGATATCAACAAGGCATGGGAAGCGGTATTCAGCGCCGACATGCGCCTGCCCGCCCGCACGGCCGTCGGCGCCACGGCATTGCCCATCAATGCCGCGGTGGAGATGGAGTTCTGGTTTTATAAATAAAATCAGATTATTGGTACAGAGCGAATAAATACTTGTTACTTCCCATTTTGGGAATGATAATTCCCAAAATGGGAAGTAACATAACAGACTCTGTATCTAAACTAAGGAGTGTAACTTGAAAAAAATCCTTAAAGGTTTTGTAGCGGTCGCGATTATCCTGGGCCTGCCCTTTGCGGCTGTCATGCTGGATACCCCGCCCATCAAACTTTTCGGCGGCAAGGTCATTGGACTCCTTGAAGGCCCCGTTACCGGCGGTATGTTCGTTTCCGAAGATACGGATGGTTTCAGCCCGGGCCTGCCAATCGGCGCCAGGTTCCCTGCTATCCGGGCACTTTATATGGGGCAGGAGATCACCAGCATCGAACAGTTTATGGGCGCGCGCGGGGCAGTCTTTGTTGCGGTACGTTCGGCGGACTGGTGACCCTACTGCAGAAGGCAGCTCGTGCAGTTGCAGGAACAGGAAGCGGACTTCGAGGAGGCCGGTATCGGCATTGTTGCGATTACTTATGATGCGCCGGAGCTGCAACAGGTGTTCATTGATGCTGCTTCCATTACCTACCCGCTCCTCTCGGATGTCGATGCGGTAACTATTAAGACTCTTGGCATCCTGAACGAGCAGTACGAACGGGGGGATACAGCATACGGGATCCCTCACCCAGGAGTATTCGTAATTGATCCGGAGATGAATATCGCCGGCAAGATATTCGTTGAGGATTATCAGGTGCGGGTGGACGGCGAGGGCACACTCGCTTACGCGCTGGAAGTCCTGAACGCGCTTTAATCCTCCCCCATCAGCGCTTTGGTAACCCCGTCGTGGAGCGAAGCGTCGATCATCTCCGGCAGGTGGATGGTGCGCAGGTCGGCTACATCATCCATGCCCTGGACCGGCGCTGTGGGTGGGTTTTCCGGTTCACCCAGTTGTGCGGCGCGCTCGGCGTTGGTGGTTCCGATCTTCTGCTCCTCCCGCAAGTATTCCGGTTTGCCGTCCGCCGCGCGGAACAGCGGCATGACTTCCTCGGCGAACATCTGCATGTTTTTCTGGGCCATCCAGTTGGGCATGGGGCCGGAGGGTGAACCGGCGCAGAGCACCCCGCCGGCGCCGAGTTCATCGCAGTACTGTGCGTAACCTTCCGCCACGGTCTGGGGTGAACCGACGATGATGTACCCCTGCTTGATCAGGTCGTCGTAGCTCAGGTCCTTGGGCGCTTTGGCGCCTTTATCGAGCACGGCCGACCAGTAACCGCGGAAGGACCGATCGCTCAGGTAGCCGGGCGGGAAATAATGGGTGGGCTTGATCTTGAGGCCGGTGTTGAACAGCCATTGCATGTGCGCCTTGGCTTCCCGGTGCGCCTGCTTGTCGGTTTCCGCGACATAAGTGGGGATGGCCGCCATGCACTGGTCCCTGGGCAACTCGTAACCGCACAATTCCGCTTCTTCCTTCAGCTTGTCGAAGGCCCATTTGCACATCCAGGTGGGTGCGAAAATCATCATGTAGGTGTAACGGTTCCGGGCGCATTCACGCAGGGTCTCCAGGGAGCCCATGCCCGGCAACCATACCGGCGGGTGGGGTTTCTGGATGGGGCGCGGCCACAGGTTGACGTTGGGGATGTAATAGTGCTTGCCCTGCCAGGTGAACGGCCCGGGTTCGGTCCAGGCCTTGAGAATAAGTTCATTCGCCTCCCAGAAGCGCTCCACGGAATCCGTGGGAGAGACGGGATTGTTGAAGTATTCGCAACCAATGCCGCGTACGAAGCCGGAAATAATGCGCCCGCCGGAGATCACGTCCAGCATGGCAATCTCCTCGGCGACCCGCACCGGGTTGCCATGCAACGGGATGGCGTTGCCGACGATGCCGACCGGCATGCGCTGCGTGCGGGTGACCACCATGGCGGCAATCAGGTTGGGAGAGGGCATGGTGCCGTAGGCATTGGCGTGGTGTTCGTTCACGATGGCGCCGTCATAGCCGTATTTTTCCGCCGCCACCAGCAGGTCGATATACTCGTTGTAGAGTTGATGCCCGCGTACCGGGTCATAATGGGTATTGGAAAGCGTCACCCAGGACGAATCGAACTCACTGGATTTGGGTACGTAGCCGTAGGGCATCAGGTGGAAAAAGTAGAATTTCAGCTTGTTCATCAGGCGTTCTCCTCAATGAACTTCAACAGGGCAGCGGCGGTCTCGCCGGGGCGTTCGACGCACAGCACGTGACCGGTCTCCGGGATGGTGACGGTTGTTGCGCCGGGTATTACTTCGGCATAACGGTCGGCCATCTCGTTGGGTATGAGCCGATCATCTTCAGCTTTGACCACCAGGCCTGGGCATTGCAGCCTCTGCAAGCGGCGCTCCAGGGCCAGATTATAACGTGGCGACCAGACCAGCTTGGCAAAGGTGGAGGACTCAAAGTGGGAGTGGCAGAGCTCATCAAAATCATTCGGGTCTTCAGCAACGGCTAACATCGTACTTTTGTCGTTGAAGCCCAGGCCGGCCATTTCTTCCGGCGACAGTTGGAAATAGTCAACGCCGGGATTATCCGGCAGGCGCAGCCCTATGGGCACGATCAGGGTCAGCGACTTCAAGCGTCGGGGATAGTAGGAGGCAAACTCTGCCGCAGTCCAGCCTCCCAGGGACCAGCCGATCAGGTGTACGGTATCAATATCCAGTTCAGCCAGGAATTGATCGTAATGGATGACCAGATCGTTGAAACTCTCCAGCCAGTCCGGGCGCGGGGTTTCACCAAAGCCCGGATGTTCCGGCGCGATAAAATCGACTTTCTCCGCAAGCAGTTCATACATGGGCAACCACCTGCGCGTCAGTCCTGCGCCGTGCAGGAACAGCACCGGTTCACCCCGACCCTTGCGCCGGTAGGCCGTGCGCAGGCCGTTTACGTCGATAAACTCGGGTTGCGTGTAATAGTTACGCGGTTTGGGGACAGTCATATCTGTTTCCTCTCAGGAACCCAGCTTCAACTTGAAATGCGTCGGCGGATTGTTATGCAATAGTCTGCTGACGGCCAGCATCGCGACAATGCTGATGATCGCAGCTATGGAAAAGAGCATAAATGCCGGGTCGTAGTGTCCTGTCTGTTCCAGCAGGTAACCACCCGAATAACTCCCCAGGATAGACCCAGCGTAACCGAATGTGAATATCACACCCAACGCTTTGCCTGAGCTGTGTGTAGGCACGATCATCGCGGCAATACTCATAATGGTAACGATGACCTGTGAATGCCCCCAGGTAATCATGGTAATGACGGCGACAGTTGCCCACAACGGCAGTTGCGGGGCAAGCAGCAGGATGAGAATACCGGCGCAGGCCAGGATGCCGCCCGAGACACACAGGATGATTATCCGGCGCAGGTTCGAGCACAGGAAACCGGTGAGCAACGATGCCGGGATTGCCGCGATGCCAAACATGACGGCGCCGACGCCGATTTCAGCCGGCGAGTATTGGTAGACCTCACCCAGGAAGACCGGGACCCAGGTAAGCACGCCGTAGAGTTCGACAAACAGGACGCAGGCGCCAAATGCCAGCAGCATGACACAGGGGTTGCGCAGCAAGGCGCCGATGGTGGTGGAGCCTTCATTGTCCGCGGGTTTGTCAGGTCCGGCCGTTGGCGGCGGATTTCTCAACAGCGGCAGGGAAATAATGAAGAGCAGCAAAAAGGACAGCGAGAAAATACGCGCCGTCCAGCGCCAGCCCAGCGCATCGGCCAGGATCGGTGTCATGAACATCGCCAGGGCAATACCGATGTTGAGCGAACCGTTGATATAACCAATCCCCTTCCCCACCTGCTCCGGCGGCATGTACTTGGGAATGGAATCCACTGCCGCGATAAAGATGATGGAGATACCGATGGCGACCAGCACTCTCAGCGCCAGCAACACATAATAGTTGTCGCCCACCGTGCCCAGGATACCCAGCAGTCCGACGCCAAGCAGGCAAACACAAATCACCGGCGCCGCGCCCAGCCTGTCCGTCACGGAACCGGCCGGCAGACTCGCCAGACACCTGACCACGGTATAAGCCGTCATGAACAAACCTGCCTGGGCATAACTGATGTGCAGTTCGTCAACCAGCAGCGGGATCATCGAAGGTATTTCGAATACCTTGATGAAGGCAAAAAGAATCGCGAGATTAACCAGCCAGATGACTTTCATGGAGATACCGTGTATTTGTTCTGAGTCCGTGAGTCCGGACTCTCCTTAAAGTTTTGTTTTATCCTGTGAAAACCGTAGCTTAAGCCCATAATAGCACATCTTTTGAAAAAGTTTCTCTTTATTATCAGTAGGTTTCACCAGTTTAGACTGGTCCGACCCTAATCAAATTCATGCTCAAAAAAACGGGGCTGTGATAAACTGCACGGTATTTCTTATTTTACACTCAACCCACGCGCAAGGCAGGGGACAGGGAGACCACAGATGACATCGGCAAACACGTCTTCACTGAGAATAGCAGGAGATCGGCTCTGGTCGTCTCTTATGGAAATGGCGGAGATCGGCAAAACTGTACGCGGGGGTTGTAACCGCCAGGCCCTGACCGATGAGGACAAACAGGGAAGGGATTTATTTGTTGCCTGGTGCGAGTCAGCCGGTTGTACAGTCAGCACCGACGCCATGGGCAACCTCTTTGCCCGCCGTGCCGGTATTGATAATTCCCTGCCGCCGGTCATCTGCGGTTCGCACCTGGACACCCAGCCCACCGGTGGGAAATTTGATGGTGTGTATGGCGTGCTTGCCGGCCTGGAAGTGATCCGTACCCTGAACGACCATGGCGTGCAGACCCGGCATCCGTTTGAAGTGGTCTGCTGGACTAACGAGGAAGGCGCGCGTTTCTCACCGGCGATGCTGGGTTCCGGCGTCTGGGCCGGCGCGTTCGACCTGGAATACGGGCACAACCGTACCGACAAGGAAGGGAAAACCGTACAACAGGAACTGCAACGGATTGGCTACCTGGGAGCTGCCGAATGCCGGCCAAGACCGCTCAGGGCCGCATTCGAGGCGCATATCGAGCAAGGCCCCATCCTGGAACAGGAGGGCATCCGGATCGGCATCGTGAAAGGCGTACAGGCGATTGGCTGGTATGACCTGATCATCGAGGGCGTACCCTGCCATGCGGGCACTACGCCGATGGAAGTGCGCCGGGACCCGTTTATGGCCTTGTATGGGATCCTGGACAAGCTCTACCAGCTTGCCGACGATTTCAAACCCTGGGCAAGAATGACGTTCGGCGATATCAGGGCTGAACCCGGCGCCCGCAATACCGTGCCGGAGCGCCTGCTCGTGACCGTGGATATGCGTCATCCCGACCGCCGGCAGCTAGGTAATATGGAGCAGGCAATGCAGGCCATCGTCAGTAACGAGTGCGGCAAATTCGGACTGGACTGGGAAGTAAAACAGGAGTTCGATGCACCCGCCATCAGTTTCGACCAGGATTGCATTAACGCAGTGCGTAACGCGACGGACGCGCTGGGCTATTCCAGCAAGGAGATGGTCAGCGGCGCCGGGCATGATTCTGTTTACGTATCCGGGGTGGCGCCGACCAGTATGATCTTCATCCCCTGCGAAGGGGGGTTAAGCCACAATGAGGCTGAAAACACCGGCAAGGAAGACGTGGAAGCCGGTTGCAACGTGTTGTTGCATGCCATGCTCGGAATAGACGTGGGTTAGTTATCCAGCGCCACGTTCGTCATTCCTGCGAATGCAGGAATCCAGTGAAAAAACATTCCTTATAAGGAATTTGGCTGTCTACTGGATTCCTGTATTCACGGGAATGACGAATTATGATGCGGCATGAATTACGTCGCTTTGTATGAAACGAAGATCAACCCGGCTGTTCGGTGAAAAACGTCCTGATCTGGTTGGCCAGGGATTTGCAGGCGTTTTCCTGGACGCGGGCCAGCAGCGGCACCGGGATGATGATCGCCGGCATGAACGAGGTGCCCTTGGTTTCCGCATTGATCTTGCCGGATAAGGCCAGTTCCTTGAAGTCCCAGATGCTGGCTTCGTAGTTAGCCTCGTCCTTCCAGTAGGCAAAACCGAAACAACCGCCACCACCCGGTCCCACCGCACAGGACACGGAGCCGGATTTGTCCGTTCTTTCGGTGGTGCCGTCTATCCAGACGAAATAACGCAGGTTGAACTCATTGAATTTCGAGGCAATAGCCGGGACTTGCGCCAATTTGCCCAGGTTTTTTACGTCCATGGGCGCGGTGCTGGTTTCAAAGTAGGGGTACATGCTGTCGATAAATTCCTGCTCCGGAATCACGTTGATGTCGGACTGTCCCTGCCGCAGCGATTTGCCCACACAACTGATGAAGTCATTTTCGGTCTCATAGCCGGAACTGTGACGCCGCCCCAGCACCACGATGGCCTCACCCCCGGCTATCAGCGCGGTCGGCGCCTCCCGGTACTCGTCGATCACCGTCGTGCTCTTGCACCCCGCCAGCAGGGCTGCAGCAAACAGGACAATGAGGGTTGTCAGGATTTTCACGCTTGCAGGCTACTTATGTTAATTATCCGCAGATTTGTTGATTCATCTGCGGATATCAAACTGCTCCAGCCAGGCGCCGACGTCCGCTATTTTGGGGAAACCCAGCGCAAACCGGGCGCCGGCGTCGCGCAGGGCCTGGTTGACGGCGGCGTTAAGGCCCTTGTCGCGGCTTTTCATGAACTCGGTGGATGATTTGCCGTAGCCGGTCACCGACCAGTTTGCGATGGTGTTGCCGTCCCGGTCGTAGAGTTCCATGTTGTACTTGACCCAGGCTTCGTAGAAGTCCGTTTTGGTTTCCGCAGGCAGGGCAAACTGCATCTCTGCAACGCTGGGCAGCAGCACTGCATCGACACCGGCATCCGTGTCCGTTGTTGTAACCTCCGTTGTTTCCTCGAACATGGAAGTGAAGATTTGCTGGAACAGGGCCAGGTGGGACGCGCCGCTGTCTATCTTCCACTCAGGCCGATCTTCTGAATCTTCCTCGTAAATGTAATTCCGCAACTCATCACTATAGACCACGCCCATCTTCACCGGCATGCGGGAGACCACCGGACTGGGAATCTCGCTGTCCACCTTGAGTGACATGGACTGCTGGCAGGCAGTCAGGAACAATGCCAGGCCGATTGGGAAAATGAGTTTGCCAGTTATCTGCATTCGCATATTCACAGATTAACACAAATATAATCCGTACATTACGCAGTGGACTTAAAACGCCCGGCCCGGTTCATTCAAACCTACATACGCCCCGCCGTTTTCGTGGGTGAGTTGGCGCATGAGCGCGGCGTAGTGTCTGTTGGTCATCTGGAAATGTTCAGGGGCGCTGGACGGGACCGGGAAACCGACGGCGTGGATGCGTACTTTGGTTTTGCCGTCCCTGTCTTTCGGGTTGATGCGTTCTACCGCATCCAGCACCTGCTTGATTGAACCGGAGAATTCGTCGCCGTACACGTAGATGCTGATCTTTTTTCCAGAGTCATAAAACGTGCGGATCGCCTGGGTAATCCCTTCTACCGGGCTGCTGTTGCTGAAGGTGCGCCAACTGCGCAAGGTCCTGATGATAACCCGGCGCCGGCCTTCCGTATCGGGTATCCATTTGCGCCGGTACTGGGAAAACAGGTATTCACCCATATCGCTCATGATCTGTATGCCCTTCAGGCGGGGATAGACGTCCAGCGTGGTGATCAACTGCTTGATCATGTTTTCCCAGTGGCTGTTGACCATGCTGCCGGAGGTGTCGATGATGAAGATAACGTACTCGCTGTCCACCGGTATGCCGCCGATCAGGCCGGTCTGCACCCGGCCTGTCTGGGCCAGCAGGCGTTTCATCTCTTCCGTCAGGGTTTGCAGGGCCAGTTCAAACTCACCCCTCATGATCTCGCCCACGGCCGAATCGTCGCGCACGCTGTTATAGCGCAACTCCTCCTGCACCAGTTCCGCCTCCAGGCGCGCCACCCGCTGTTCCCATTCGGAACGCTGCTCGTGTTTGGCGTTCAGTTCCCGGTCCAGGATTTTTGCCTCGCCGCGGATTTCAAACAACTGGATCTGCAATTCCCTCACGATACCGTGCAGGGATTCCTCGGCGCGTTCCAGAATGGGACTGTCCCCGGTTTTGGCAATCAGCAACAACAGGATGATGGCGCCGAAGCCGCAGGTTATGACGTCCAGGAAGGAAATGCTGAACGCTTCGTTTTCCCGCCGCTTTTTCCTCATGGCCAGTCCTTGCTGGGGATCAGGAACGCGCCGTTGGTACTCATGGCCAGACGCCAGTAGGCGAAGGCTGCGTCTCGGTCGCCTTCCAGCGGCGTCAGTATCACGTTAAGCGGCACACCGCCGGGCACTTGTGCCACCGCCCGGGTAAACAGGTCCAGACGTTGTTTGCCGGTGATGGTCGCCCCCCTGATCCGCTTTGAGCCCTGGGTGGGCAAGCCGTCGGTAATCAGGTACACGTTGTCGGGCCTGGGCCGCAGTTTGCTGATGGCTGCAAACGCTCGCTCCAGGTTGGTACCGCCTTCCGGCACGACCTTGGCCAGCGCTTCTATCATCGAGTTCAACTCCGCCTTGTTGTTGACGTCCAGCCACTTACCGGCCAGGCCCGGCAGCAATGCGCGGGTTTCCGTGTTGAACACGTAGATCTGGTATTGGCTGCCCCGGGGAAACCGGGCCGTGAGCCAGTCTACCGTTCTCAGGGTCTGCACCCATTTTTCCGCTCGACGCCTCACGCCATCACGTTCATTGCGAAGGATGATGACATTTGTAATGCTCTTATGCATCATACTGGCAGAAACATCCAGCAATAACAGGATGCGTTTACCGTCCAGTTTCAGCCCGGTCAGGTACTCGCGGTTGCCCTCGCCGACCAGGCGTCGCACATCGTTGCCGCGGTCCTTCAGGTCTTCCTGCAACTGCTTCTTCTGTTCTTCCAGTTGCTTGATATTGAGCTTCAATTGGTCCAGTTCCACGGTGCTGGTGGTTTCCGACAGTTGTTCGATCAGGGAGCGTGTCTCCTCAATTTTCGCCATGATGCGCCGTGCCATGCCCTGCGCCACGACCAGTTCTTCATCAAGTTCCGAGATGGTGTTGCGGGTTTTGGCCAGGTTCTGCCTGCCTGCCAGTATTTCCTCCTCCAGCAACATCACTTCGGAGGTCTGGTCCCGGTTATCCACGGGTATGGGTGCGTTGGTGTCAACGTTGTGCTTGATGATGAGGAACAACAGCACTACCGAGCCGAAGCCGCAGGACATGATGTCCAGGAAGGACAGGCTGAAAGGGGTGAGCAGTCTGCGATTGCGCATTAGCGCAACACCTTGATCAGGGCAAATTCACGCTCCGAGTGAGCGAAACTGATAATGTCGCCTGGCTTTAGCGCCGCGCCGCGCTCACTGGCCTGTCCGTTGATATAAACAACACCATTGGCAACCAGGGACAGGATTGCCGCGGCGCCGTTCAGGGACACCGAGCAAAGCGCATCCTGTGTGCCGGGTTGCGCCGGCGCGCCGTGCGCGCACAGGTATAAGGGTTCCGGCCCCAGCGGGTACGCCTCGGCGCCGGCCAGGACATGGGTTGGCCCGGCTTCAGGTTGTTGTGTCAGGCTTGCCGGCGCACTGAAGCCGATGGCGGGGTCGGCGGCGGCCTCAAGCCGGGTAACAAAATACACCTCTTCTTCCGCATCACTGCCTTCCCGCACATAGCCCATACAGCCGGCGCAGGCGGCGCGCGGGTCCAGAACCTCGACCTGCCGGTGCGCGCTTGCCAGGTG
The DNA here is from genome assembly GCA_965116585.1 of Gammaproteobacteria bacterium. Lineage (GTDB taxonomy): Bacteria > Pseudomonadota > Gammaproteobacteria > Eutrophobiales > Eutrophobiaceae > JAAXHV01. The sequence continues at coordinate 2,350,803 of OZ220714.1, forward strand.
CTCGGTGAACGCGGGCAGTCCGGCCAGACGCGGGTGCAACAGTGCCATCCGGTCGGCATCAACGGCAGCGCTGATTTTGCCATACAAGGGTCGCAGTGCTTCCACCAGCCGCTCCCGGCTTACCCGGGCCTGGTAACGGGCCTGCTCGAACTCAATATCGACCCGCGCATCGGCCGCCCGTGCCAGGTCGTGCAGGCATTGCGCCATGCGGTTGCATAGTGCCTGTTCCGTTACCGCGTGGTGCAGGGGGTCGAAACGGGACTGCTGTATGAACAGATCGGCGACGTGGTTCACGCATTTATCCTGAATTTCCAGCAGACCGACCTCGTTGATGACCTTCACTGCCGTGCGTTGCACCGTATCAGAGACGTCCAGGGAAGTGATCACGGTGTGATGCAGGTGGATGTCCAGGTGCTCATACCTCCCGGCGCCGGCCGTTGCTGCGGTGGCCGCCACCGCACTGTCCACCAGGCCCACCGGGGTAAACGGAGAGGCCTCCATCAGCCCGAGCAGCAATGCCAGTTGCTCCGTGGTAAAGCTGCCGGGCACCGCCATGGCCACCTGCTCCACCCCATCCGCCAATTCATGCAGGGACAGCAAATGCGCATAAGCCAGGTCGGCATTATGCCGGGCCAGTTTTGAGCGGTGTTTGAAATTATCCTGGTTCAGGCCGCTCCAGAAGCGGCTGAAAGTGTTGCGCGGGTCAAGATGGGTAGATTCCAGCGCTGCCTGCCCCAGCTCGATCCGATCTTCCCTGAGCACGGCAATGCCGGGACTGCTCGCCACGACCTCACCGGCCTGGAAGATCTTTAATTCGGCATCGTTGAGTTCTATGACCGCGGCATTCATTTACCCGCCTACCTTACCTGCAAATGCCGTAACAGGTTGACGTCGCAGTAGTGTTGCGTGTCCAGCACCAGTCGTTCCTGGAGCAACTGTAACTGGTGCATCAGGAACATGATGAAAATACTGATGATCAAGGCAATGAAGGTGGAGTTGAAAGCCACCCCCAGGCTGACGGTGACCCCCACGATATCGCCTTCCACCGCGCGGTGGGCCTGCCCCAGGGCCTCGCCGATACCGCGCACCGTGCCGATAAAGCCGATGGAAGGGATGGCCCAGATGATGTACCTGATCATGGAAAGTTCGGAGTCCAGCCGGTCCGATTCGGTCTCGCAGACCTCCCTGATGGCCGAGGACACGTCCTGGATATCCGCAGTGGAACCGAAGCGTTGCAACGCCGCCTGCAGGGCGCGCGGCAACAGGTATTCGCGTTCATCCTGCGCCAGCGCCTGTAACGGCCGGACGTACTGCCGGGTGTCCTCCGGCAGAATAGTGGCGCCGGGCGGCAACTCCAGCAGGGAACGGCCCAGCAAACGTCTTTCAGCCAGCGCCACCCTGGCCTTCAGGCCGATAATGGCCACGACCCACAAGGCCAGGATAAAACAGGCCTCCTGCTCGAAGTCCTTGATCACGATGAAAACCGAACGTTGCACCTCGTAGCTTTCCCCGGCCTCCTGTTGCAGGCGCTGCTCCTCCAGCAACGCATCCGCATTGGGGCGCACCACCGCCACATACAGCGCGTGTACGATGATCATCGCGGCGATCAGCGTGAACAACTGGTAGAAAAAATCTGTGGTCTGGTTGAATTTCACTATATGTCCACCGGGAACTCGATAGGATAATCTTCAGAAACCTCCTCCGTCGGATCAAAGGTTTCCGGTGCGCCGTCCGCTATCTCCTCTTCTGCCTGCTGTGCACCCGTTTCCTGCGACCCCTGCACAGCCTCGGGTTCGGCAACCACAGGGGCCTCCTGCGCCGCCACCGTAACAGCAGCAAAGATGACAAGAAAAAAGGCTATTCTATACATGCGGAAGTTTGTATTGTATCACTGCCCCCTTCAATCCGCATACCGGGCAATCCTGAAGCCCAGGTCATTCCTGGCTTCGCTGTCGTAGTCGCGGTAGGACAGGCGTAGTTCGGTGACGCTGCTGTGTCTCCAGCTTGCGCCGCGGATGACGTGCAGGTCACCGCGGTCCGGCCCCATGGGGTCCAGCTCGGTTTTTTTATCGGCACTGACTACCACGTCGTAAACGTCATTGACCCATTCTGCCACGTTGCCGCCCAGGTCGAAGAGGCCCTTGTCGTTCGGCGCGAAGCTTCCCACTGGTGCGCTTACGACATGGCCGTCATCGTACTCGCCGATGATGCGCCCCAGGAGGCTTGCGGCTTTGCGGTCGGCGTAGTTGCCGCTGTTGTTGGCGGGCGGCATCTCTGCGCCCCAGGGGAACTTGAGGGGCTCGCCTGTCCTGCCGGTGCGCGCGGCCCAGGCCCATTCTGCCTCGGTGGGCAGGCGGTAACCGTCTGCTGTTTTATCAAATCCCGTTATTTTGCCGTTCTCCTCGATATAGAACGGCGCCAGGGATGCCTCCCTGCTCAACCAGTTGCAATAACTCGCGGCCTGCTCCCAGGTCAGGTTCACCGCGGGCTGGTTGTCTCCGTTCAGGCTGTTGCCCTGTACCGTACCGGAGGAAAAATCCTTGTTGAACAAACGATACTCCCGGTTTGTGACTTCCTTCAAACCCAGGTAGAACGGGCGCGTGAGTTGCACGTTACGGATAGTCTCGTTGGCCCGGCGCCCCGGTTCCCGGCGCGAGGCGCCCATGGTGACTGTGCCCGGGTAAAACAACTTTAACGCCTGTCCACCCGGGGCGCTGCTAACCGGTTTCAGGGCTTCCAGTTTTGCCTGTTTGACGGTCTTCAGGGTCACGTTCAACTGCTGTTCCACGCCGGGCAGGGGCGTGAGGGTGGTCTTGTGTTCCACGTAGCCCTGTTTGCGCACCTCGATCCGGTGCTCACGGGTGGATAACAGCAGTGCGCCGTCAGTGACCGCGGCCAGTGCCCCGTCAACGTACACCGAGGCGTCGGCCGGTTCGAGCTTCACTGCCACGCGCACCAACTCAGGCTCCAGGTTGATGGATAACCTCTTCTGCTCACCCGAGCGTGCCTGCGCCGACCTGGATGCCGGCTGGTAGCCCTGTTTGAACAGGCGGATTTGCGCGCGCACACCCGGCGTCAGGGGAACTTCCAGCGGCGTCAGTCCCAGGAAATTGCCATTCAGGGTGGCATTCGCCCGCGCCGGGTCGGAGACCAGGAACAAAGTGGCATCCGCCGGTTCCAGCTTGACGTCATCAATGGTCTGCGGCTCTCCCGCGACCACAGTAATAGTGTCCTGCCAGGCCTTGTAGCCGTTTGCCCTCACCCTGATCTCATGTTTGCCTTGCAGCAGGTCCACCGTGAGCGGGGTTGTGCCGAGCAGGTCAGCGCCGCTGAATACCTGCGCGTGCGCCGGTGTCGAGGCCAGGCTGAGCGCCGCCCAGGCCGGTTTCAGTTCGGCATCGAGGATTTGTTCCTGGCCCAGTCCTTCCAGTATTACTTGTTCACGCCAGGGTAAATAACGCGCCGCCTTGATCTCCACAAGATATTCTCCCGGAGGGAGGTCCCTGAGCGTCAGCGGCGTTTCCCCCCTGGCGACGCCGTCCACGAACACCGGCGCGCCCGTGATGACGCCGCTGCCTATGCGCAGGTGTCCGGGCAGCTTCTCCAGCCGGTAAATATAGTGCTGGGCCGCGGTATCGGTGACGAGCAGGGTTTCCTGCAGTGGCTGGTACCCCTGGGCAGTCAGCGTCAGGTCATAAGCCCCTGGGCGGACCAGGTGGCGATTGCCCAGCTTCAGTTGCAGCACACCGGAGATATCGACTGTGGCGGATAACGGTTCCGTTTCAATATACACTGCCCTGGCAGTCAGCATGAACCAGGCACAGAACGCGCCGAGGGCGAGTAATGCGAAAACCAGGCACAGGCGCAGATTGATCTTGATTGACCAACCTGGTTTTGTTGACGAAAGCGGCTCGAATCTTGCCGCTTCAATCCTGGCTGCCGTGTTGGTCGGATGATTTATCTTTTCTGCCAAGATACACCGCCTGTGGATGTCAGTTCCCCAGCGCTATCCGTTCACCGCTGCTGACCACTACCGGTTCCATGGCTTTATCCGGGTCAACAAAAAACTCCACGCGCACATCGCGATAGCCGTCACGGTGGCCGACTGCCACGTAACGGCCGGGACGCAGCGACAGGACTTTACTGGTGAAAGAGCCTAGTTCGCCCACCTTGTACAGGGTGACCCGGGTCTGGTTGTCGGAGCGCAGCTCTACCGTGACCGGGGTTGCAGCCAGGGTGAGCAGGCGCACGAGTTGTTCCAGTTGTGCGGATAAAATCGGACCCGGATCCGGCAAGCTCTGGATTGTATTGAGAAAACTGGTCACGTCATCGTATACGGCCCGGTCAAACAGGCGCTCCGGCTGTGCCAGTATCTCTTCCAGCCGGGTGTGTATCTGCGCGCGCAATGCCGCGCGTTGCTTACCTTCCAGGGCATTGCCCAGGCTGCTGTTCAGTTTCAGGGCGGCTTCATAAGCAGCGACGGCGCCGCGCCAGTCTTCCTGGTGCTCTGCGCTCTGCGCCTGCTTGAGCGCGCTATTGATCTGCGTTGAGGTGATACGATGTGTGGCCTGCTCGATGCCGTCACGGGCCGAGCGTGAGCGGGGCTTCAGCTTGAGCGCCTGCTTGAACGCTTCCCGCGCCTGTTCGTGGCGTTCCTGTTCCAGCAACCGGAAGCCGGAAGACATGGCCAGGTTGAAGGCGTTATCGTTGATGCGGGCTTTGCTCAGCTCAAGCTGTTGCCGGGCGCGCGCCGCATGCGAGTCGATATCCAGGGCCTGTTGATATACGTCCCGGGCCTGTTCGGGCTTGCCGTCCCGCAACAAGGCATCACCCTGCTCGATCAGCGCCATCACCTCGGTGAGGCGCCCCGCCCGTTCCATGCCCAGCAGGGCATCCCGGTCAATGGAGTCGATGGCGAGGGCGATACTGAACGCGCTACCGGCCGCATCGGCATCACCGGCATCCAGGGCCGCGTGGCCGGCTTCCATGGTATCGGCAAACAACTGTTCCACACCTTCCAGCAATCCGTTCAGGATGTCCAGGGCGGCGGCATAGTGGTCGTGCGCCTGGGAAAAATTCTGGCGGCTGTACTCCGCGTCTCCCGACCGGGCGTGTTCCAGCGCTTGCTCGTACTCCTTCCTGCCCCATACGCTTACTCCCCGTTCCTCCAGGGCTTTCTGTGCGTCCAGCAATTCCTGCAGGATTGCCTGGCTGTCCTTACGCACGGAGAACTGCTGCGCCTTGCTCCAGGGGGCAGCGTCCGGCGCGGTTGCGCGCGGCGCGGAGGGTGGCGTTGTCCCTGCGGCCCGCGGCGGCCTGGTAGCGGGCGTAGCGGGGTCGTTCTGGCTCGTGTTACCGCCGGATTCGATGACCGGGGACGGAATCCAGCGGGGGAGCAAGAGGAAGACAACGCTCACGGCGCACAGCACTGCAGCGCCGCCCAACCATAACCCTGGTCGCCCAGGCAAACGCCTGCGTTTCGACTCCTTGCCGCCGGTAGCGGCAGTGAGGTCAACCTCAGCCGGCTTTATCGGGACAAAACCAGGCTCTTTGGATCGCATTTCTCACCGGCCAGCGCAATCATCACGCAGGTCTCTTCCAGCGACCTGATGAAACATGCCCACCGGCCTGTCATTGTCCGGTGTCAACAGCCGACCCGGTTTCCGTCGCATGGATCTCTTTCAGGATCCGGCGCCATTGACCGTATTGCTCATTCACCGTACCCGACAGGGTGACCGTGCGGTCTTCCAGTTCTATGGAGTGTGGTTGTATTTCCGAATCCAGCGATGCGGAAATTTCTTCCAGGGCTTCCACGTGGATTTTCGCTTCCTCGCGCTTTTGCAGGCCGCTCTGGATCGCCGTGGCGCCGGCGCCGATGCCTACCCAGCCGGCCGTGCGCGCAGTCCTGCTGTCAACCCCTTGCGCCAGGATGCCGGCCAGCACCGCCAAGGCGCCGCCGATCAGGCGGGTATTGGCTTCGGACTTGACTTCCCGCAATGCTTGGCTCTCCAGGTAAAAGGCTTCACGCCACTCCCGGTACGGCGCCTCCATCTGGTTGACGAAAGAGGCGTAATACTGTTGCAGCGTATCGACAAAGATATAGTCTCGCTCCCGGATCTGGCGCATCTGTTGCATGGCCGGGTCACCCTTGGCGGGCAGGCGCTTGACCGCGTAGCGTCCCTTCTCATTCACGGTCAGGTAGTCGTGGAATAATTCGGGTGAGAAGTCCCGGGCAAATTTCAATTCGGCGACGGTTCTTATCGTCCTGATCTCAGTGGCGCTGAGCAGGCTGCGATAAGCCAGCATATCGTTCGCGATCTGGTTATAGATCTTCTGAAACGGTTCGCGGTTGTTGGAGGTGCGGTCGTCGTATGAATACTTGCCGGCCACTTCCGTGTATTTCTTGCTGAACCAGCGCTTACCCGTGGCATCCTCCACGGTCACGCGCAACCACAGGTTCTCGCCGTCAGATTTCAGGATCTCACCGTCCGCCCACACGTCCATTTCGCTGAGCCGGTCCGGTATCACCCGTACCACGCCCCAGTTGCCGGTGTGTTGCAGGGTTTCCATCAGTTGGTATGGGACGAAGCGCGCCTCCGCGGCGCGGATTTCGGGAAATACACCCTCTTCCTCGACGCTGATGGCGTCGGTGCCGGGATTGAAGATGCCGACCCCCACGTCCAGCAATAACTCTTCCGGTGTTGCCTCCGTTTCCAGGGCCACCTGCTCGTAACTGGACGTTTTTACGGTGGTGGTGTTACAACCGGCCAGACTGAAACACAGCGCCACAACCACCGCAATCGACTTGATATGGCTTGTTCTCATCTTAAGTCTCGTTTGTATTTACGATATTCGTCCCACAGTTTTTCCCTTAGCTCGGGGTCTTGTTCCTTCATGGCGGCCTCACGCAACTGGCGCGCGATGATATCGTCATTCCGGGCATCGGCCAGGTCAGGCGGCACCTGGCTGTGGCTGGGGGTTGGGATGTTCCCCTCTCCCTGCACGGATATGGGGTCGCTGTCAACCAGTGCGGTTTGCATGGGTTCGTTGGCTGCCCCGTCCAGGGAGTCGCTGGCTGCGGGAAAAGCATCCTGTTCGGCAAATCCGCCCCCGCCCTGCTGGTCTGCCCGTTCACTGTTGGCCTGCTGCTCACTCAGCATCACCCGGTCAAATTCGGCAAAACCCTGTTCCAGTTCCTCGTCCAGAACCTGCTTCTTCTCGGCCGCGGTTACTGCCGGAGCGCCGGCGCCGGTCCCAGTCGCTGAGGGCGCAGCGCCGGACCCGGCCGCATCTGCTCCCTGCTCTCCGGCCGCGGGCCTGCTCTCCAATGCCTCCAAGGCTGCAGCCAGTATTTCATCCTCGGTTTGCTCCCGTCCGCCGGCGCCGACTGGTGTTGCCCCACCGGGTTGTTGCCGGGCGCCGGCCTGGGCCGGTGCGGAAGCGCCGGCGCCGCCGGCAGAAGTTGTACCGGATTGCGGCGCCGGCAGGGAGACCGTGCCCGGAGTGGGGGCAGGCGTGCCCGGCATATCGCCTGAACCTGACCCGGAGGACGGCAACCCGGGCATGCCCGGCGCCTCCACTTGAACGGACGGGCCTGATGATCCCGGTGAACCCGGCGCTCCGGGTGACCCTGCCGGTGGCGGAGAACCGGGGGCGCCCGGCGCCCCTGAGGAACGGGTGACCGGCGTGGTATTGCAGCCGACCACCAACGCCAGGACGAAGATCACGACCGGAAATTGTAACGGCCTTGCCATGATAGTCGCCATTATAGCACAGGGTCTGGTTGGCAGGCCAACTACTGCCGAGGGAATCTCCATGATCCTGGCGCAATTGTTTTCGCTTCCCTCACTCATCAATATTCAGAGGCGAGGCGTAACTCATGCAGCCTTTTTCTCCTTCTCTGTGCCGTCTCACCCAGTGCGTCCGCCACACCGGCGACCAGGAGTTCCATCAGCGCCGCGATACTCACGACAGAAGTAACCATGGCGGGGCCTTCTACTTCCACCGGTAATACGCAGTCTGCAACGGCCGCAATGGGAGACAGGCGGGGATCGGTAATCAGGATTATCTCCGCCCCGTTACGGTTTGCCTGCCTGGTAAAATCGGCGGTGTCAGCTTGATACGGCCTGATATCAATGACTACCACCACGTCCCTGCTATTGATGTCCAGCACGTATTCGCTGCTCCAGGTATGGACAGGTCTGCCGAACCCGATGCCCGGCCTCAGTTCGTGCAAGCGTAGCGCAAGATATTGCGCCAGGAAATCCGTAGACCGGCCACCTGTGCCGGTGACTCTTGACTTCCGGTTGGAGAGCAGCCCAATGGCATGCTCAAATTCGGACACAGGCAGCCGGGCCAGGCTGTCAAGTAATTTATCCTGGCACATCCTGGCAAAACCCTGTGCCAGTCCTTCATCCCTGACCTCGCCAGCCCTGTCTTTATGCAAATCATAAGCATGGTTTTTTCGTTGGCTGATCTCCCCCAGCAGGCGCTCCTGAAAATCCATGTAACTGGTAAAACCCAACCGTTTGATAAACCGTAATACAGTAGGACCACTGACATCGCTCAGTGCTGCCAGCCTGGCAACGGATAACAATCCGGCACAGGGATAATCGGACAGGACTATTCTCGCGACGCGCTTTTCTGCACGCGTCATGACTGATAGTTCTGTAGCTATGTAATGACTTAACAACTTCTCAACCATGATACTTCTGGTAGGGGCGAAAGCACCTACCGGAATTAGTCCCGTGGCATTCCTCAAAGTTCCCACGCGGCTGCAGAAATGACGACAAACTTCACATAAAATCGCCGAACGGTTTATACTTTAACGGTGTCCTGTTTCCGCCAACACAAGGTTCATGATTAAACAGTTCCCGGCGCTATGCCTGCTGCTGATGCTCACGTTCAGCCACAGTTTTGCCGCGCCGTTCAGTTATACCTGGCGCATTGAAGATATTGCCAAAACGAATACCGGCACTGTCGAGCTGCGCGACAAGAACGGCCGTCTGTTGAAGCGCATCGACTCAAAACAGATGATCTACCTGTACTCGGTGATGCAGGCCCTGGAGGAAGTCTCGGAGCTGCGCTCGGAACTGCTCATCACCGACGGCAAGCAACCCAATGCGTTTGCCACCAAAGGCATGGCGGAACTGGTGCCCACAGAAGCAAGCGACAAGGATCAAGCGGAGGCCGGGGCGCAGGCGGCCAGCAGGCAGGGCAAGGCGCTTGCAGACGCCAAGCCGATAGACGAGGACAATGCGGTGGAAATCAATATTGTCGGCATCAATTTTGCCATGCTGGACCTGCTCGGCCTGGACGTGCACATGGCCGCCGCCCTCATCGGCCATGAACTGGGGCATTTGAAGCTGAACCACGGCGAGGACCATAAAGCCCAGCGCCGAACCGACATCCGCACTGCCAGCAACACCCGCTACAGCCGTGATAATGAGCGCGAGGCGGACTACCTGGGCGCTATCTGGGCGGTGGAGGCCGGTTATGACCCGGCAGGGGCGGTGCGCCTGCAGGAGTTGCTGTACAAGAAGACCAAACACCTGTCAGGAGGCTTTTCCGGTTCACACCCGTCGTCGATTGAACGCGTCACGAAACTGAAGTCCCTGGCCCGCCGGCTGTCTCAGTAGTGCTGGTTGAGCCTGCACAGACTGTTATCTGCGCCAACACGCGCCTTGCGCGCCGGTTGCGCCTGCGCCACGCACAGGAACAGCTACGCCGGGGTAACCACGCCTGGGAGAGCCCGGATATCCTGCCCTGGCAGGCCTGGCTGCGGCGCTGCCGGGACGCTCTCAGTGAGCACAACGGCATACTGTTGAGTGCGGAGCAGGAAAGTGTTTTGTGGCAGCAGATCATCGAGGGTTCCGCGCAGCAGGACAAGCTGTTGCAGAGTTCGTCGGTCGCCGCGCAGGCGGCCGCGGCCTGGCAGGACCTGAGAGCATACCGGATCCCGATCTTTCCCGCAGGCGTTCCCTTGAATGAGGATGCCGGCGCATTCAAACTCTGGGCCGATGAGTTCCGCGCGCAATGCCAGCGCAACCACTGGACTGACAGCGCGGCGCTGGCGGATGAATTACTGCATATCTCCCCCGTCGCTGTGCACGTGTTCGGCAGTGAACTGACGCTGGTCGGATTTGACCGGCTGACCCCGCAACAGCAGACCTTGTTTGACACACTCAGGGCCGGTGGTGTGTCCGTGCGAGAACACCGGGGAGAGCGCCGGAACGAGACCGTGCGGGTAATGGATTTCAATGACGTGGATGCGGAGATCCAGGCCGCGGCGCTCTGGGCACGCCGCTGTGTCGAAACAGACGGGGAGCAGACAGTCGGCATCATCACGCCACAGTTGCGCAACCTGCGTACCCGCATCCGTTACATCCTTGAGGACGTATTGGCGCCGGCACACCTGCGTTACCGGGATGGGGCCGAACGCCCACCCTTCAGCATTTCCGTGGGACAGCCGCTGGCGGATTATCCATTGGTGCACGTGATCTTTCCCCTGCTTGAGTTGAGCAAGGCGCCGTTGCCCCTGGACGCGCTGGGCCTGCTGCTGCGCTCGCCGTTTATCCGTGGTTATGCGCGTGAGCGATCAGGACGCGCGCTGCTGGACCAGAAATTACGTTCCCGCAAGCAACCGGCGCTGAGCTGGAACGACCTGTTTTACCTGGCTGAGGACAGTAGCGAGTGCGCTCAGGCCGTCCCGGTTCTGGTGCGCATATTGCGTGACATCCGCACCCTGCTGGACGGATTGCCGGCGCGCCAGTCACCGGAGGCCTGGGCGGACACTTTCACCCGCGTGCTGGAAGTCCTGGGCTGGCCGGGTGAGCGCACGCCGGACAGTGCAGAGCACCAACTGATCCGGGCCTGGCACAAGGCGCTGGACGGGCTGGTGTCCCTGCGCGTGGTGAAGGCGCAAATGACCCGGCGCGAGGCGCTCGCACAATTACGACGCAGTGCCGGGAATACCGGCTTCCAGCCGGAAACCGCGGAGACGCCGATCCAGGTCCTCGACCCCCAGGGCGCCGCCGCCATGGCTTTTGACCGCACCTGGATGCTGGGGCTGAACGAGGAATCCTGGCCGTCACGACCGCACCCCAATCCTTTCATTCCGATCCCGTTACAGAAGCAGTACGGGATACCGGGCGCCGACGCCGGCGCGGCATTGGAACAAACCAGGGCCTTGCAGGCCGCGTTAGTGCGTTCTACCAGGCATATCATCCTGAGTCATGCCCGCCTTGATGAGGACCGGCCGTTGTTGGCCAGCCCCTTGTTGCAAGGCCTGATGCACGGCCCCGAGCCAGGCTCCCCGGACTCCCCGGGCACACCGGAGCAGGGCGCAGCAGAACAAGACAGCAACCCGGACACAACGGCTGTATTCAACGCCGGCAACCTGGAAACCATCGAAGACACCCATGCGCCGCCGGTAACCGGCCGTTACGGCGCCGGCGGCGCGCAACTGTTCCAGGATCAATCCAAGTGTCCGTTTCGCGCCTTCGCTCGACACCGCCTGGATTCCAGGGGGCTGGACCACGCCGACATAGGCACGGATGCCATGGAGCGAGGCAACCTGCTGCATGATCTCATGCAAAGTGTCTGGACGGAACTGCGCAGCCGGGAACGCCTCATGACTATGACTGAAACGGAACTCGAAGCATTCATTCAGGCCAAGACAGGCGCCATGTTGCAGGAGTATCGCAAACGTCGTCCCCTGGTTTATACAGCGCGCTTCGCTGAGATAGAGGCTGAACGACTGGCGCACATCCTGAAGGAATGGCTGGCGCTGGAACTGGAACGGGCGCCGTTCACTGTAGTTGACGTGGAAGTGCGTACCCGTGCGACTATCGGCGAGGTGGAGTTTTCCACACGCCTGGATCGCGTGGATGCGCTGGAGGACGGCCGGCGCGTGATCATCGATTACAAAAGTGGCTCGGGTCTTGTCAAGAACTGGGCCGGTGAACGTCCCGAGGAACCGCAACTGCCGCTGTACGCCGTCACCCACCCGAAACCCGTGGCCGCACTCACGTTTGCCAGTCTCAAGCGGGGTGATAAATTCGGTTATGAAGGTCTGGCCGCAGACGCTGGCTTGTTGCCGAACACCGAGGAATTTACCAGTGACAAGCGGGCAAGAAATGTGCTGGCCGAATTGAAAACCCTGATCGGCGAGGATACACCGGAGTGGGCGAAGCTGTTCGACTACTGGCGCTCAGTGCTGGAGAACCTGGCGCAGGAATTCCGCCGGGGGGTAGCCACGGTAACACCCAAGGCGCGCGCCTGTGACTGGTGCGACCAGCACCCGCTGTGCCGCATCCATGAAGTCAACCAGGATATCAATAACGATGGCTAAGTCTCCTGTCGACCAGGACGTCCGGGAACGGGTATTACACCCGGAGCAGTCCTTTATCGTGCAGGCGCCGGCGGGGTCGGGCAAGACCGAGTTGCTGGTGAGGCGTTTCCTGCGTTTACTGACGGTGGTGGAAGCGCCGGAAGAGATTGTCGCCATCACCTTCACGCGCAAGGCGGCCGCGGAGATGCGCGAACGCATTATCGTCAAGGCATTACAGCGCGCCGCGGCGCTGAGCAATGCCGCGCGGGAGGCAAACAGTACAGACCCGTTATTGAGACTGGCCTGTGAGGTATTGGCAAGAGATGAGCAGCTTGGCTGGCAACTGCTGCAGAACCCGGCGCGCCTGAAAATCCAGACCATCGATTCCTTTTGTGCGGCGCTGACGCGGCAGATGCCGCTGCTGGCGCAACTGGGCGGACAACCGGAGCTTGCCGAACACCCCGCCAACCTGTACCGGGAAGCGGCGACGAACACCCTGAAACTGCTGGATGAGACCACCGCGCAGGACGGAGCACAGTCCGGCGCCAGCGTCGCCGCCGAACTCCTGTTGCAGCGCCTGGACAACGACTTGCCCAAGGCCAGGGACATGCTCATCAAGATGCTGCAGAAGCGGGATCAGTGGCTGCGCCACCTGGTCGGGCAACGGCCAGACCGGGCCGCCATGGAGAATGCACTCAAGCATATTGTGGAGGCTTCATTGGCTGACGTCCTGGATGCCTTGTCCGATAGCGATGCGCAGGAGCTGGCTGACAGCGCCGCTTATGCGGCAGACAACCTGCTGGGTGATTGTCCCTGGCCGGGCGGGGAATTACCCGAGCCCCGCGCAGAGTGCCGGCAGGACTGGCAGTTTATTGCCAACCGGTGCCTGACCCAACAGGGCGATTGGCGCAAAAGTGTGGACAAGAGGAACGGATTTCCGGCGGGCAAGGACGGCAAATATATGAAAGAGAAATTTACCGGCCTGCTGAACCGGTTCTCCGAACAACCGCACTTGCTGGAGTTGTTCCGGGAAGTGAAGATGCTCCCGCCCACTGAATACCAGGATGCCGAATGGGAGGTGCTCAGGGCGCTGTACGTGTTGCTGGTGCGGGCGAATGAGCAATTGCGCCGCTTGTGCGCGGCGCACAACCAGGTGGATTTCATCAGCCTGACCGAGGCCGCCATTCAGGCGCTGGGGGATGAGGACAGTCCTACCGACCTGGCGCTGTACCTGGATTACCACATCCGCCACGTACTCGTGGATGAGTACCAGGACGTGTCCATCAACCAGCAGGAGTTACTGGAAAAGCTGACTGCGGGCTGGTCCATGGAAGACGGCCACAGCCTGTTCCTGGTGGGCGACCCCATGCAATCCATCTACCGTTTCCGCAAGGCGGAAGTGGGGGTGTTCCTGAACACCTGGGAAGAACAACGGCTGGGACAGGTGCCTGTCGAGGCGGTGAAAATCGAGGTTAACTTCCGCTCCGACCCGACCCTGGTGAACTGGGTCAATCGGGTCTTTCCCGAGATAATGCCCGGCGTGCCGGACAGCGCGCGCGGTGCGGTTGATTTCGCACCGGCACAGGCGTTCCGTGAATTTACGGGCACGACCGGCGTACACGTGCATCCCGTATTGATACCTAAAACGAACTATGAGCAGCGGGCCGCAGCGCAGGCACAGGGGGAAGCACGGGAGGCGCAACTGGTGTTGCAGCAGATCGGCAGCATCCGGGCAGAATTTCCATCCGACAGCATCGCCATACTGGTGCGCGCCCGCACTCGGCTTAATGCCATCACGCCATTACTGGCACAACAGAAAATACCTTTTCGCGCGAAGGATATTGAACAACTCGACGCCCGCCCGGTGATCCAGGACCTGCTGACCCTGACCCGTGCCCTGCGCCACCCGGCCGACCGCGTCGCCTGGCTGGCGTTGCTGCGCGCGCCCTGGTGTGGTTTGTGCCTGGCGGACCTGCTGGCGCTGAGTGAAAACAGCAAGCACAACACCATCTGGCAATGCCTGCAGGATGAGGAGAGACGTGCGGCGCTCAGCGCGGAAGGTCGGAGCCGGGCAGAACGCGTGTGTGCAATCCTCTCCCAGGCGTTGGCGCGGCAAGGCCGGCTGCCGTTCCGGCGCTGGGTGGAAGGGCTGTGGCTGAACCTGGGCGGTCCGGCAACCCTGGAGACTGATACCGATTTGCGCGACGCCCGGCGCTATTTTGAACTGCTGGATGGACTGGAGCAGGGCGGCGGCCTGCCCAGCCAGGAAGAACTGGAGACGCGCATGGAAGAGCTGTATGCCGGCGCTGATACTCGGGCCGATGACAGTTTACAGGTAATGACCGTACACGGCGCCAAGGGACTGGAGTTTGACCACGTCATCCTGCCCGGCCTGTCCCGAACAATCCCAACTGCCAGGCAGGAATTACTGGCGTGGTCTGAAAACCCCTATCCCACCAGACCCGACCTGCTCCTGGCGCCGGTCAAGGCCAGCGAGGAGGCGGTGGCGCCGATCTACGAGTTTATTACCAGCCTGGAAAAAAGAAAGCAACGCTACGAGGAAGGGCGTCTGTTATACGTGGCGGCTACCCGGGCGCGCAAACAACTGCACCTGATCGGTATTGCTGAGGTGGATGAGGGGGAGCACGGGTTGGCAACCAAAGAGCCATCCGACAACAAGCCGTTGGGGCAACTGTGGCCGGTGGTGGGAAAAGCGTTCCAGACCGGCATTTCCAGGGAACTGCTGCAAATCGACCCGAAAAATTCACCAGCCATGCGCCGGCGCGCGCCGCTGCGCCGCTTGCCCGCTGACTGGCAGTTGCCCGAGCCGCCAGCGGGCCTGCACTGGACCTCACCCCTGGCAGCAGATGCTACCCGGGAAGATGCCGGCGCGCAAAGCGGGCCCATCGAATACCAGTGGGCCGGACGCGCCATCAAGCACGTGGGCAGTATTGTGCACCAGTATTTGCAGCGGATGAGCATTGAGGGAGCCGAACACTGGAACGCGGATAAAATCCGCGCACACCGTCCCCGTTACCGGGATGCCTTGTACGCTCTCGGCGTGCCTGAAGCGGAACTGGATAACGCCTGTGCCTGGGTGGAACAGGCGCTGAATGGGATCCTGGCAGACCCCAGGGGGCGCTGGTTGCTGGCCGCCCACGAGGAACAACAGAGCGAATACGCGCTGAGCGGCATCCACGGGGGCGACGTTGTGAATATCATCATCGACAGGACCTTCATTGACGCGGACGGCACACGCTGGATCGTCGATTACAAGGCCTCGCGCCATGAATCCGGCGACATTGAACAATTCCTGGATTTACAACAGGAACGCTACCGCGCACAACTGGAAAAATACGCGGCGGTGATGTCCGCCCTGGATGATCGGTCTGTGCGCCTGGGTCTGTATTTTCCACTCCTGCGCGGCTGGCGCGAGTGGGCATTATGAGTCAAACATTGAACCGGAACAGTATCACGTCCCCGTCCTGCACTATGTAGTCTTTTCCTTCCAGGCGCCATTTGCCGGCGGTTTTGGCGCCTTGTTCGCCCTGGTACTCGATGAAGTCGTCATAGCCGATGACCTCGGCGCGGATGAAGCCCTTCTCGAAATCAGTGTGGATGACCCCCCCGGCCCGGGGGGCGGTGGCTCCGGTTTTGACGGTCCAGGCGCGTACCTCGCTGGGGCCGGCGGTGAAGAAGGTGTGCGTGTTCAGCAGTTCGTAACCGGCCCGGATCAGCCGGTGCAAACCCGGTTCGGCCAGCCCCAGTTCGTGCAGGAACTCCGTTTTACTGTGCTCGTCAAGTTGACCCAGTTCCGTCTCAATGGCAGCGGAGATGACGATCAGCCCGGCCGCGTCGGCTTTGGCGCGCCGGGCCAACGGCGCCAGCCATGCATTGGAGCTGATGCCGGTTTCTTCCACGTTGGCCACGTACAGCACCGGTTTTTCCGTTAGCAGGCCCAACTCCCGGGCCAGTGCGCGTGCGCCGCCGCTCGCAGGCAAGGCCCTGGCAACCGCGTCGTCATCGATATGCCCGGTCAGGTCGGCCAGCAGGCGGACGCGCGTCAATGCCTCTTTGTCCCCGGTTTTCGCCGCTTTTTCCGCCTTCTGCACGGCGCGTTGCAAGGTTTGCAGGTCGGCCAGGCACAGTTCAGTATTGATGGTGTCCAGGTCCGCAAGCGGATCTATCCTGCCGCCGACATGGGTAACGTTGTCATCATCGAAGCAACGCAATACCTGGGCGAGGGCGTGGGTTTCCCGAATGTGGCCCAGGAATTTGTTGCCGAGACCTTCTCCCTTTGAGGCGCCGGCTACCAGGCCGGCGATATCGACAAACTCCACGTGGGTGGGCACGACCCGTTGCGGCCGGACGATGCCGGCGACTGCCTGTAAGCGGGGATCGGGCACCGGCACTACGCCGGTATTGGGCTCAATGGTGCAGAACGGATAATTCGCCGCGTCAATCCCGGCGTTGGTCAAGGCATTGAACAAGGTGGACTTGCCCACGTTGGGCAAGCCGACGATCCCGCATTTGAAACCCATGGTTCGTATTGGTTCCCTTGGAGCTTCCCTAAGTACTAAGGTTGTTCCCTGCTGTGCAAACGATGCATGGCTTTTTCCAGTGCGCCGGCGTATAGCAGGGGCATGACTTCCAGGCCACTTTGTATTGCCTGCCCGATCAGCGCGCTATCGTCGCTATCGGGCCGGCCCAGCACGTGCGCTAACACCCTGGACTTGTCTCCCGGATGGCTGACGCCTATGCGCAGCCTCAGGTAGTCGTTGTCGCCGAGTTTTTCACTGATGTCGATCAAGCCCTTGTGACCGCCATGGCCGCCGTTTTTTTTCAGGCGTATTACGCCGGAGTCCAGGTCTATCTCATCGTGAACAACCAGTATGCGGGACGGTTCAATACGGTAATAGTCGGTAACGGCCCGCAGCGCCCGCCCGCTGTCGTTCATGAAAGTAGTGGGTTTGAACAGCAGACAATCCAGTGCGGGGGTGTTGATCCGGGCAAGCTCGCCAAAGAATTTTTTTTCGGGCGCAAAACGGACCTGGTGTTCATCTGCCAGCCCGTCTACGAACCAGAAACCGGCATTATGACGCGTAGCCGAATAGTCCGCGCCGGGATTACCCAGGCCCGCAATGAGTTTCAATCCGGTTGTATCGCTCACCCGGAAAGGAGATGATTATATTGGGCAGTAACCGGTAACGTTCCGTTGCAGATCCTATTCTTCCTCTGCCTCTGTCTCTGCCTCTGTCTCTGTTCCCTCCATCTCCTCCAGCGCTTCTTCCATTTCCTCTTCTTCTTCCAGAGTGCCTTTTGGCAGGCTCACGGTCGCCACCGAAGCCGACGCATCACCGCCGGACAGCAGCGCATAAATTTCCACTCCTTCGGGCAGGACGATGTCGCTGAGATGCACGGATTCGCCCACGTGCACGTTCGCCATGTCCACGTCGATGTATTCCGGCAGGTTCCCGGGCAGGCAGCTTATTTCCAGTTCGGTCATGATGTGGCCGACCACGCCGCCGTCCGTCTTCACGCCCACACACTGGTCTTCATTCACAAAATGCAGCGGCACCCGCATGGTAATTTTCTGTTTCTCGTCAATCCGTTGAAAATCGATATGCAGGATATCGGGCTTGTAGGGATGCCTCTGTAAATCCTTTACCACTACCTGCTCACTCTGCGCATCGAGGTTAAGCGTCAGGATGCTGGAGTAAAACGCCTCCTGGTCGAGGCGGTGCAACACATCGTCATGCACTAACGCGATAGACTGCGGCTCTTTGCCGGCGCCGTAAACAATGCCGGGTATCCGGCCCGAACGGCGCAGGCGGCGACTCGCGCTTTTCCCCAGGTCATTGCGGGTTTCTGCTTTTAATTCACTAACTTGCATTTTACAAATCTCAATCGATAAACATGGAACTCAGCGATTCTCCCTCGGAAATCCGCCGGATGCTCTCTGCCAGCATGGTGGCAACACTGAGCTGGCGAATTTTAGCACAATTCTCAGCGCTTTCGCGCAACGGGATAGTATCCGTTACCACCAGTTCATCCAGTTGCGACGCGTTGATGTTGCTTAGCGCCTTGCCGGACAGCACCGGGTGAGTACAATAGGCGACCACCCGGGCCGCGCCGAAATCCTTCAGCGCATTGGAGGCATTGCATAACGTTCCCGCCGTATCCACCATGTCATCCACGATGATGCAGGTCCGATCTTTCACGTCGCCGATGATGTTCATAATCTCCGACTCATTTGCCTTGGGCCGGCGCTTGTCGATAATGGCCAGGTCAGTATCATCCAGTCGCTTGGCAATGGCGCGTGCCCTGACTACGCCGCCCACGTCTGGCGATACCACCATCAGTTGTTCATACCTGTGCTTCCATATATCACCCAGTAATACCGGGGACGCATAGACATTGTCCAGCGGCATATCAAAAAACCCCTGGATCTGGTCGGCATGCAGGTCCACTGTCAGCACCTTGGAGATGCCCGTGGTTCCAATCATATCCGCCACCACCTTGGCCGTGATGGGCACCCTGGCCGACCTTGTTCTGCGGTCCTGGCGGGCATAGCCCATGTAGGGAATCACCGCGGTAATGCGCCCTGCCGATGCTCTCTTCAGGGCATCGGCAATGATCAGTAATTCCATCAGGTTGTCATTGGCCGGCGAACACAGGGATTGCAGGATAAATACGTCACGCCCGCGCACGTTTTCCGCAATTTCCACCATGATCTCGCCATCGCTGAAACGACCTACACTGATTTTACCCAGGGGCATATTCAGGTTGCGCGCTATGGCAGACGCCAGGGCCGGATTGGCGTTTCCGGAAAACAGCATCATATCTACTAACGACATTCATTGCCCCTGTGGATAGGCTCAACTGGCTGGGGCGCCAGGATTCGAACCTGGGAATGCAGGGATCAAAACCCTGTGCCTTACCACTTGGCCACGCCCCATCAATGCCCGCCACTCCGGCATGTCTTTGCCCAACACGATATTCAATGAAATTTCAACGGAGAACGGCGGTGAACTGTATAGTATCACATAATCAACCCGGTTTGCGCAAAAGGACAACCGTACATGTACCGGCGCGCGTGCAATGAATAACCCGAAAACGACGATACACAGCGCGGCGCAGCGGCGCCATTACCGGGCCGCGGGGTTCTGGCAGGATCAGACCATTTACCAGGTTGTCCGGGATCATGCCGAACGCGCGCCCGGCCGTTTTGCCGTGCGCGACCGCCACCGCCGCCTGACCTACCGGCAACTGGTTGTTGCCGCGGACAGGCTGGCGGCATACCTGTCCGGGGCCGGGGTCGAACCGGGGCAGCAGGTCGCGCTGTGGTTGCCGAACCGGCTGGAAACGGTGGTTGTGTTGCTGGCCTGCTCAAAAAATCGCCTGGTCTGTTGCCCATCATTGCAGCGCAATCACACGCCCGGCGAAGTCCTGCGGTTGCTGCAGCGTTTTCGTCCCGCGCTGTTGATTACTGAAGCAGGTTACGGCGCCGGCAGGGAGGCGCGGGATATCGACCGCGCCCTGGCGCGGCTGCCATTTCCTCTCGTGCATCATGTCCTGCCTCCTGTCAGCCGTGATGACGTCGATAACCCGGTGTTCGACAACTTCAATGACCTGCCGGAAATGTCCCAACGGCCCGCGCCCGCTGATCCCGACGGCCTGGTTTACCTGGCCCTGACCTCCGGCACGACCGCTGAGCCGAAGGGTGTGATGCACAGCGACAATACGTTGCTGGCCAATGCCCGCGCACTGGCTGCGGACTGGGGCTTCGATCATGCCTCGGTCATCCAGACCCTGGGGCCGCTAAGCCACAACCTGGGGTTCGGCGCCATGGTTACTGCGCTGAACGCAGGTGGCGAGATCGTCCTGGGCGGACTCAAGCGGGGCGCATCCCTGCTCGATGACCTGACCCGCACGGGGGCAACGTTCATCTACGGTGTCCCCGCCCACGCGCTGGACCTGGTAAAGGAACTGAGACGACCCGGCGCCGTGGCGCCCGGCGCCATCACGGGCTTTCGTATTTCCGGCGCCCAGGCGCCCGGCGAGGTGGTCAGGGAATTACTGGGTTACGGCATCAAGGTACAGACCGGCTACGGCATGACGGAAGCACATTCCCATAACTATACCCTGCCTGGTGACGACTGCGCGCGCATCATCGGCAGCGCGGGCCGGGCCGGGCCCGGCTACGAGGTAACAATCTGGTCCCTGCAGGATCGCGACGTTGCCTCCGGCCCCGGTGAGGTCGGCCAGGTCGGCGGGCGCGGGGCCAGCCTGATGTTGGGGTATTACCAGGATGAAACTGCGACCGCAAAGTCGTTCAATGCCCACGGCTGGTTTATGACCGGAGACCTGGGCAGCCTGGACGAGGACGGTTATCTTTACCTGAAAGGCCGCCTGAAGGACATGATTATCCGCGGCGGCCATAACATCTACCCGGCCCGGATAGAGCAGCTTGCCATACGCCATCCTGCCGTCGACAGCGCCGCGGCCGTCCCGTTTCCCGATGCGCGGTTGGGAGAAAAAGTGTGCCTGGTAGTCGTCCCCGCGGACGGTGCGGCGCCGGATGGAGGCGAGGTGCTGGAGTTTCTGCAGGCACAGGGTCTGTCCAAATACGACCTGCCGGAGTACTATGCCGAAATAGATAGCATGCCCCTGACTCCCGGCGGCAAGGTGTTGAAGCGGGAGGTGCTCGATATGATCGAAACAGGCCGGCTTGTTCCACACAGCCTGACGCAATAATGTGTCGCGTGCGACAAGTTAATCGACTGGGTTCCTGCATACGCAGGAACGACGAACGGGGAGGAACCCCTGATTAAGTCGGAGCTTCTTAGATAGCAACCGTCATGAAGAAAAAAACCATGCAAGCCGTGATCGTGGATAAGCCCGGAGACGTGCGCGCAACCCGACTCGGCAATATGCCGGCGCCGTCCCCCGCTGCGGATGAGGTGGTCGTCGATATCCGGGCGACCGCGCTGAACTACGTGGACCTGCTCGTCATCGCCGGGAAATACCAGTTCCGCAGCGAATACCCGTTCATTCCCGGCAAGGCCCCGGCAGGGGTAGTGCGGGCAACGGGTGAACGGGTAACCGGGCTCAGGGTCGGCGACCGGGTGCTTGCCATGGCGGAACTGGGCGGGTATGCGGAACAGGTGGCAGTGGCTGCCGACCAGTGTTACCTCTTGCCCGCATCCATGTCTTATCGCGACGCTGCGGGCATGGCGCTGGCCTTTGACACGGCCTGGATGGCGTTGCGGGAACGGGCGCGTATCCAGGCGGGCGAAGTGGCGCTGGTTCTCGGCGCATCGGGCGCGGTAGGGCATGCCGCCTTGCAGCTTGCCCGCGCCCTGGGCGTCAGGACACTGGCGGGTATAACCAGGCCGGAAAAAGCGGCACCGGCGCTGGCCGCCGGCGCCGAAGCGGCCATCGACCTCAGCGTTCCGGACCTGCATGAAAGCCTGCGCCGACAAGTCCATGCGGCCAACCAGGGACGTGGCGTCGACGTTATTCTCGACCCCCTGGGCGGCGATTATTTTGCTGCGGCGCTGCGCGCGCTGGCCTGGCGCGGCAGATTGGTGGTCATCGGGTTTGCCGGCGGTCGCATCCCCGCGCTCAAGGCCAATTACCTGCTGCTGAAAAATATCGAGGTGAGCGGGTTGCAGGTAAGCGATTACCGCAAGCGCATGCCGGAACTGATGCGGGAATGTTTCCAGGAGATCTTTGCGCTGTACCAGGCCGGCAAAATCAGCCCCGCGCCGATTACCCGCTTCCCCCTGCAGGACTACCAGGCCGCGCTCACGCGGTTACAGAAGCGGGAGGCGCAGGGCCGGATTATTCTGGAGATAAATGCTTGATTGCCCGTTCCAGGTCTTCAAGAAACCGGGCAATGTGTTCCTCGGTGGTATCCCATGAGCACATCAGACGCGCGCCCTGTTCGCCACTGACTATGTGATAAGCCCAGCCGTTATCCCGCATAGTGCGGTGCACAGCCTGGGGCAGGTTCACGAATACGGCGTTGCTTTGCACCGGCGCCAGCAGTTCGGCTTCGGCAAACCGTTCCAGTCCCGCGGCCAGTAAGGCCGCACAGCGGTTGGCGTGGCGAGCGTGCCGCAACCAGGCGCCGGTTTCCAGCAACCCCACCCAGGGTGCCGCGACAAAACGCATTTTTGACGCCACCTGTCCGGCCTGCTTGCAGCGGTGCCCGAATGCCTCGGCCAGGGCCTTGTTGAAGAACACGATGACTTCCCCCACCGGCAGGGCCAGTTTTGTCGCCCCGAGCGAGAGCACGTCCACCCCGGCCTGCCAGGTCATCTCCCTTGCCGTTACCCCCAGGGTGGTGACGGCATTGGCAAAGCGGGCGCCGTCCATGTGGAAATAAAGATTGTTGTCTTTGGCAAGCGCTCCGATAGCCGTTATCTCATCCACACCGTACACCGTGCCCAGCTCTGTCGATTGTGTGACAGAAACGGCCCGGTGGATCTGGTAGTGAAAGTCGAAGGGCTGCTGCAGGGTCTGTTCAATATCCGCGGGCCGGATTTTGCCGTCGGCGCCGTCCAGCAGTTCCATCCCGGCGCCGCCTGAGAAAAACGCCGGACCACCACATTCCGCAGTGGCGATATGGGATTGCCTGTGGCAGATGATCTTGTGCTGCGGCCGACAGATGCCGGCCAATGCCAGCGAATTGGCCGCAGTGCCGGTAAAGACGAAATACACGTCACAATCGGTCTCAAACAACGCGCGCACCAACTCGCAGGCTGTTGCCGTCCATTCATCCTCGCCGTAAGCGGCGGCAAACCCCCGGTTCGCCCGTTCCAGGGCATCCCAGGCCTCGGGCACAATCCCAGCGGTGTTATCGCTGGCGAAGTGGTGTTTCATGTGGATTTGACGACTTGGCGTAACATTACCGATAGCACCGTCTGCATGTATAGTTCTAAAATGCGATGCCTTTAGATAATGAAATTTAACACTACTGGGCAGAGTACCACCACCATTCCCTTTGGTCTGAGATTTCTGTGCCTTTAAAGTAAACTTTCGGTGAGTATATCGTATAGATATGAACAGTATGCCACTGTTATTCGGCATTCTACATAGCAAATATCACAAAGACAAATTAAAGTGGGCCCGAATCGATTCAGTATAAGGGCTGCGCAGGATGCCTTGCTCGGTGATGATACCTGAAATAAGGTTATTCGGAGTGACGTCGAAGGCCGGGTTGCCGACTTTCACGTTGTCGGGCGCAGTGCGGTGGGCGCCCCAGCAGGTGACCTCCTCGGGCGCGCGTTCCTCAATGGGGATGTCGGCGCCGCCAGCCGCATCCGGGTCGATGGTCGAATACGGTATTGCGATGTAAAACGGGATCTTGAAGTGGCGCGCCAGGATGGCAACACCCAGGGTGCCGATCTTGTTGGCGGCATCGCCGTTGGCAGCCACCCGGTCGGCGCCGGTGATGACCAGGTCGATCCTGCCCCGGGCCATCATGGTGGCGGCCATGTTGTCGCAGATCAGGGTAACGTCGATGCCCGCTTGCATCAGCTCCCAGGTAGTCAGGCGCGCGCCTTGCAGCAGCGGCCGGGTCTCGTCCGCGTATACCCGGAAGTCAACACCGTCCCGGTGCGCCAGGTACATGGGCGCGGTCGCCGTGCCCAGTTCGGACGTGGCCAGCCAGCCGGCATTGCAGTGCGTGAGTATGCCCATGCCCGGCTGGATCAGGGGCCTGCCCGCGGCGCCGATGTTGCGGCACAGGCGCCGATCTTCATCGTGGATGCGAATGGCCTCTGCCAGCAGTTCCGCATGGATCTGCTGCGGGTCGGCAGTGCCCGGTTCCAGGCCGCGCTGTACCATCCGGTGCAAGGCCCAGCGCAGGTTGACCCCGGTAGGCCGGGCGGCTTCCAGGTAGTCCGCCTGCTTGCGCATTTCCGCAATGAAACTGTCCCGTTCCAGGTGCAGCTTGTCGCGCAGCGCGAGCACCAGGCCGTAGGCCCCGGCGATACCGATAGCGGGCGCGCCCCGCACCTTGAGTTGCCGGATGGAGTCCCGCACCTGGGCCGCGGAAGTCTGCTGTTCCATAACAATCTTTCCCGGCAACAGCGTCTGATCGAGCAGGAATAACTCACCATCCTGCCAGCGTACTGCTTGAAGCGGCGCGTCCGCTGTGTTCATGTCCCCGTAAACCTGGGTTCCCGTTTTTCCAGGAACGCGCTAATGCCTTCCCTGCAGTCAGCGCTGTCAAAGCATAAATGCTGCAGGGCGGCCTCACTCGTGATCGCGTCGGCATAGCTCAGGGACGAGGCCTGACGCATCAGCTTTTTGGCGCGCGCCAGCGCTAACGGGGCTTTACCAGCCAGTTTTTCCGCCCATACGCGGGCGCTTGCCAACAGTTCATCATCTGCCACTATCTTGTTGACCAGGCCCAGTTCCCGGCAGCGCGCGGCCGGCAGGCGCTCATTGTCAACCGCCAGTTGATAGGCGTTCATATACCCCATGGCGCGCGGGAGCAACCAGGTCGAACCGCCGTCCGGGACCAGGCCGATGCTGCTGAAGGGACAGAGCAGGAACGCGTTTTCACCCATCACGGAGAGGTCACAGACCAGGGCATAAGACAAGCCGATACCGGCCGCAAACCCGTTGATGGCGCTGATGACCGGTTTGTCCATCTCGGCGATGTCAATGAGGCTGGGACGGTATTCTTCATTCAGTATCTGCTCTACTTCCGCGCCAGTCTTGAAGCCCGCCTTCAAGTCCGCGCCGGCGCTGAAACTACGCCCGGCGCCGGTGAGCACGACCGCGCGTATGGCCGTATCAGCACGTGCCCGGGCAGTAGCGGCAGCCAGGTCCGCCCGCATTTCCCGGTCAAAGGAATTCAGCGCGGCAGGACGGTTGAGGGTGATCGTGGCAACAGCCCCCTCGGTCTCATATAAAACAGTATCTGTCATGTTACAATCTCGGTATTCTCTTGTGGTAAAAAATATTATTCACGAAGCTGGCGCTGAGTCCAGAGTATCACGCGCTACCCGATGGGACCGAAAAAATGGAACCGCTACTGCTGACCCCCGGGCCGTTAACCACGTCCGCGCGCGTGAAACAGGCCATGCTACATGACTATGGTTCCCGCGCTGCGCATTTTATCGAACTGAACCGGCGTGTCTGCAACACGCTGCTAACCCTGTGTGATGCCGGCCAGACGCACTTGTGCATTCCCTTGCAGGGCAGCGGTTCGTTCGCGGTGGAAGCCATGATCGCAAACCAGTTGCCGCGGCAGGGGAAGCTGCTGAACCTGGTGAACGGCGCCTATGGCCATCGCATCACGGAAATCTGCCGCTACCTGGGGCGGGAGGTCAGCGTGCTGGAAACGGCGGAAGACCAGCCGGTTGACGTGACGGGCCTGGATCGCGCCCTGGCAGTCGATGCCGGAATCACACACGTGTCGGTCATTTATTGCGAAACCACTTCGGGCATAATGAACCCGTTGACGCAGGTGGCAGAGGTGGTCGCCGGTCATGGACGCAAGTTGTTGATCGATGCCATGAGCGCCTTCGGCGCGCTACCCCTGAGCGCCGCGGCTATTCCCTTTGCCGCGCTAGCCGCATCTGCCAACAAGTGTCTTGAGAGCGTGCCGGGACTGGGGTTTGTCATCGCGGAACAGGACTCCTTCGCTGCCACCGAGGGCAACGCCCACTCGCTGAGCCTGGACCTGTACCGGCAATGGCACTACCTGAACGAAACCGGCCAGTGGCGCTTTACCCCACCCACCCACTGCCTGCTGGCGCTGGCCGAGGCCTTGCAACAACTTGAAGAAGAAGGGGGCATCACAGCGCGCCGCCGCCGTTATGAGGAAAACTGCCGGACGCTGGTCGAAGGGATGCGGAAACTAGGCTTTGCAACCCTGTTGCCCGAGAGCTTGCAGGCGCCCATCATCGTGACGTTTCTGCCTCCGCAGCATGAGGCATTCAGCTTCGAGGAGTTCTATCGCCGGCTGCACGACAAGGGTTACATCATTTATCCCGGCAAATTAACACACCGGGACAGTTTCAGGATCGGTTGCATCGGGCATTTCGGCCCGGCAGAGATGGATGCGGCAGTGTCGGCGGTGAAACAGGTGTTGCGGGAGATAGGGATTAATAGTGCAAAATAACCAATCATCGCAAACAGACCCTTCCCAATTACCGGCCTCGCCCGGTACCGGCCCAGCGTGGGACGTCACCGACTTGCCGGCGCCGCCGGATTTTAATTTCCGTAACGCTATCAGGATTATCGGCCCCGGCGCCATTGCCCTGTCCATGTCCATCGGCCTGGGGGAATGGGTGCTGGGACCGCTGGTGGTGACGGAATACGGTTTTACCATGCTATGGGTGGTGACGGTCGCCATCATCCTGCAACTTGCCATGAACCTGGAATTCGTGCGCTACACAGTGTATACCGGCGAGCCGGCGCTGAACGGATTTCTGCGGCTGGCGCCGCATCCGTTGTTCTGGGGTGGGGTGTACATCCTGTTATCGCTGTTTCACGCCGGCTGGCCGGCCTGGGCCGCGGCCTCGGCGGCGCCGTTGTTTGCCGGTTTTAGCGGTCGTCTGCCCGGACCGGGCGATGAAGCCATCATGCGCTGGCTGGGCATCGGTAACCTGATACTCTGTGCGATCATTGTCGCGGTGGGTGGCAAGGTTGAACGCACCCTGGAAA
Source organism: Gammaproteobacteria bacterium (assembly GCA_965116585.1). Taxonomy (GTDB): domain Bacteria; phylum Pseudomonadota; class Gammaproteobacteria; order Eutrophobiales; family Eutrophobiaceae; genus JAAXHV01. The sequence goes on from OZ220714.1 coordinate 2,377,825, forward strand.
TCGTAAACTGGTTCATGGTGTTGTTCGTGTTCGGTTTTTTGCTCAGCGTGTGCGTGCTGATCGTGCCCATGGAAACCTGGTGGGCGGGTTTCCTGGGTTTCTTCGGGTTAACGCCGGGGTTCGAGTTCCTGCTCATCCCGGAAAACGTCAGTTGGATACTCATCGGCGGCTTTGCCGCGTTTGCCGGCGCCGGCGGCTTCGCCAACCTCACCGTGAGCAATTATATGCGCGACAAGGGCATCGGCATGGGCAGCAAGGTAGGCTATATCCCCACCCTGGTCGGCGGTAAAAAAGTTACGGTATCCCCCGTGGGCCGTGTGTTTCCGGCAACCACGGCCAACCTGGCGCGCTGGCGCGTCTGGTGGCAATACGTGCGTTGCGACCAGGTACTGGTCTGGGCCGTGGGCTGTTTTGTCGGCATGTTCCTGAACTGCATCCTGGCCGCGCATATCATTCCTGCCGGCACGGAGTTGAGCGGCCTTGCCATCGGTGCATTCCAGGCCGAATACCTGGCCCGGGAGGAGGGCAGGTTGTTGGGTTTTGTTGCCCTGGTAAACGGCTTTTGGATACTGTTCGGCAGCCAGTTGGCCACGATCGACATGATGGCGCGCGTGAATACCGACCTGGTCTGGGGCATGAGCGGGCGCATCCGGCGACTGGCCGGCGACGACATTCGGCGCGTGTACTATTGCCTGCTCAGCGCATTCGTGCTGTGGGGTTGCATCGCCATCAATCTGGCCCAACCCAAAGCGCTGGTGCTGATCTCCTCCAACGTCGCCGGCTTCATCCTGGTCGTCAGCGCCATCCATATCCTGCTACTCAACCACAAAACCCTCCCCCGCGCCGTCAGAAGCCCCTGGTGGACCCGCGCCCTGGTTGCCAGCGCCGTGCTGTTCTATGGTTTCTTTTTTGTGCAGAATGCGCTGGAGCTTATGGGACGGTAATTTCTGCAACAGTTGGATACTTCCTTGCCTGTTACTTCATAATTGCCTCACATACGTTTTAACAAAAATTACAAAACGGAACGTTCCACATTTTTTGTTGTAGTATGTCACCTTTGACCGTGGTGCCTGAACGGTTCCCGTTGAACATCGCATTCACTGTGGCATACGCCTCTAATGAAAAGATACGTTCTTGTCCTGCTCCTTGCCTGCTGTGTCAGCCTGACCCAGGCAGCTTCCGAGTTGACCACCATCAACAACGCCACACTGATTGAAGACCACAAAAACGACGGCGACAGTTTCATGGTGAATGTCGATGGTCGTGAATTGTACCTGCGGCTCTATTATGTCGATTGCCCGGAAACCGCGTCCGGCAGCAAAACCGATCTGGAGAGAATCCGGGAACAACAGTTCCATTTCGGCCTGGAGGAACCCCGCGACGTAGTGCGCTATGGGGAACAAGCCACCGAATACGTGAAACAGGCGTTGTCGCAGCCGTTTACCATCCACACCAGTTACGCCAACGCCCTGGGACGTTCTACCTCAAAGCGTTATTATGCCTTCATCGAAACTCATGCAGGACACGACCTGGGCTACCTCCTCGTAGAACAGGGCCTGGCCCGGATACACGGCAGCACTCGCTCAAATCCGGACGGTAAACCCAGCCATACCGTACTGGAAGAACTTCAGGATCTACGCACCGTTGCCCTACTCAACCGTGCCGGAATATGGCAATCAACCCAACCCCATATACTGGCCGAGACGCGCCAACGCCTGCGTGACGAAGCAGAGAACCTGATAAAAATACGTGACAACGTAAACCAGATCCGTACCCACGATGATAGCCCCCTGGACCTGAACACGGCGTCAAACAAGGATCTCGAAAAAATCCCCGGCATCGGCCCGGTAACCGCCAATAAAATCACTGCGGGAAGGCCTTACCAGTCTGTTGACGACCTGCTGAAAATCCATGGGATTGGGAAGAAGAGATTAGAGAAGATCGCGCCTTATGTTACGGTGGAAGGGATTTAGCACGAAGATTTGGTGTTGAGCATGCGGAGAGAAACATAATGGCCGAGTGTAATGAAATAAGTCCCCAGAGCGAAAAAGATGTCCTTGGCGCCTTGAAAAAAGCTGGCGAACAAATGACGCCGAAACAAAAGCGGCAGCAGAAAATATCCTTCATTTTAGGAACTCTGGATAGTGAGAGCACGATTACCCGTGATTTTGTGGAGGCAGTACTGGAAAAGCAGGGAACGTAGAGTACATGATACTTTATGTATGAGCAATCCGGGCTATTAATCGGCGTTGTCATTGTTTATTATGAGTAAAATCTTGTACAAACCGGCCGATAGTCAGCAATAACCACCAATGCCAGTAACCCGCAGAAACTTTATCAAGCAGTCCGGGCTTGCCCTCACGTTTACCGTGGCGGGGAAGACGTTATTGCTTACTCCGCGTCAGGCTTATGCCAGGGAGGTTCCATTTGCCATTCTCAGCAGGGCCGAGGTTGATACCCTGGAGGGGATTTGTGAGCATCTGCTGCCGGGGGCCAGGGAGAATGGTGTTGCACATTTTGTTGACAAGCAGTTGGCGCTGGACCCCAACGACAGCTTGCTGTTTCTCAAGTGTTTTAATGTAGAGCCGCCATACCTGGCTTTTTACCGGTCAGCGTTGGCGGAAATTGCCCGTCTCAGTGAGGCGGTGTACGGCAAGGGCGTCAACGGGCTTGATGGAGCGGACGCGGCAGAACTGATCAAGTCGCTGCGGGACGGCACGGCAAGCGACTGGAACGGCCCGCCGCCACCGCTGGTGTACCACGCGCTGCGCAACGATGCAGTGGACGTGGTGTACGGCACCATGGAAGGTTTTGCGGATTTGGGTATCCCCTTCCTGGCGCATATCGAACCGCCGCCGGTAACATGACGCAGCGAGAAAAAGTAGACGTGGTCGTGGTCGGTAGCGGCGCCGCCGGCAGTGTTTATGCCGCGGTCTTTGCCGAAGCCGGTAAAAGCGTGCTGGTGCTGGAGAAGGGCACGGATCGCAAGCTGAGTGATTTATACAGTTCACAAATCTGGGCGCGGCGCCTGAAATCGGGCGCGCCCCACGTGTTCGAAGAGGGCAAGGACAGCATCTGGTACAACTTCAATGCCGGGCACGGTTACGGCGGTGCGGCCATGCACCACTATGCCGTCTGGCCCCGCTATCACCCTGAAGACATGCGCGAGCAGACGCTGTACGGCAAGGGGCTGGATTGGCCCATTGATTATGAGCAACTACGTCCCTGGTACGACCAGGTACAGGAAGACGTAGGCATGTCCGGCGATGCGGAAAAGGAGATCTGGCGACCTCCGGGCGCGCCGTACCCGTTGCCGCCATTACCCGTGTTCGAGCATGGGGAAATCCTGGGGCGCGGTTTTTCCGCGCTGGGCTTGCGCACCTCGCCCTTGCCGGCGGCTATCCTGTCCCGTGAGTACAAGGGCAGGCCGGCCTGCATCTATGACAGTTGGTGTGATGCGGGCTGCCCGACCGGGGCGCTGGCCAACCCCCTGGTCGAGTACCTGCCCAGGGCGGTGGAAGCCGGTGCGGTGATGCAGTCCGACAGTTACGTTACCCGGGTGTTGACGGACCCGAAAGGGGAGAAAGCCACCGGCGTTGAATATTATGACAGGAACGGGGAACGGCATGAACAAGCCGCAGACGCCGTTGTCGTTGCCGCGTTTACCGTAGAGAACTGTCGCATCCTGTTCAATTCGGCCGGCGGCGCCCATGGCGACGGACTGGGCAATGCCAGCGGCACGCTGGGCCGTTACCTGATGTCCCATCCTGCGGTCAGTATTTTCGGTTTGTTCGAGGAAGAAACGCGCTGCTACTATGGCGTGAGCGGCGGCCAGTTATTCAGCCAGGACGGCTTTGAGAAGGAAAAAGGCGGGGATATCTATGGCAGTCGCCAATGGGAGATCGGCCTCGGCACCAAGCCGAATGACCTGCTGGGCATTGCCATGAGCCGGGCCGACCTGTTCGGCAACGACCTGCATGAGTTCGTCAAACAAGGCAGCCGCCACCTGGGCGCCATGGTCGGGGTCTGTGAGTGTCTGCCCCATGCAAACAACCGTATTGAACTGGCGGACAGCAAGGACAAGTTCGGCCTGCCCCTGGCCCGGGTCAACTTCAACCTGGACGACTATGCGCGCAATCTCTGGCAGGAAACGGCTGACCTGGGTGTGGAGATTTTCCGGGCTGCCGGCGCTACTGAAGCCTGGCACAGCCCGCCGGGCGGGCAGCACATCATGGGCGGCACCATCATGGGCAATGACCGGACTACCTCGGTCACCAACGAGTACGCGCAACTGCACGACGTGCCCAACGTCATCATCGGCGGCCCCAGTGTCTTTCCCACCAGTTCCAGCGTTAACTCCACCTTCACGGCTCACGCCGTGGCGCTGCGCTCCGCCCGGCATATTGCCGAGCGTTGGGGTGGGATGATTGGCTGATTTTCGGGGTCAGGGTAAAGGGCACCTCTAAAAATTAGAGGTTCCTTAAAACTACAGGCACTGGCGGTTATTACAGGTATGCTCTCAGATATTTTTACTCTGACCCCAGTTATCTTTTATAATCGACAGTCCCAAACGAGACCAGGATATTAAGGAGACACTCCATGACATTACAACGTATTATCAATATCGTACTGCTTGCTGCAACCTGCACCCTCTTCGGCAAGAGCGCTGTTGCCGCTGAATATGAAATCGACATTGAGGGGATGCACGCGGCGATTGAGTTTCGCATCCTGCACCTGGGTTACAGTGTGCTGACCGGCCGCTTCAATGACTTCGGCGGTTCCTTTACCTGGGACAAGGACAACCCGGAAGCCTCGTCCATCAATGTGACGATTAAAACGGCCAGTATCGATTCAAACCATGCGGAACGGGACAAGCACCTGCGCGAAGAAGACTTCCTGAACGTGGGAAAATACCCGGAAGCAACGTTCGAGAGCACGAAATATAACGGCGACGCCGCCGCCGGCACGCTGGAAGGGATACTGACCCTGCATGGTGTGAGCAAGCCCATCGCCATAGACGTTGAATTCATCGGCGAGGGGGATGACCCCTGGGGCGGCTACCGCGCCGGCTTTGAAGGCAGTGTGAGCATACGCCGCTCCGATTTCGGCATGATGTATGACCTCGGCCCCAAATCGGACGAGATGCAACTGGACTTGTATATCGAGGGCATCAGGAAATAACGGAAAACAGAACCACGCTGCGTCATGCCTGCTTGCGCAGAACCGATGGCCTGCCCGCAGGGTGGCGGACAGGGATGATCGCCGCGAATGGCGAGGATGTTTTGCACTGGTTGTCTGATTTATGCTGATTAAAAACTCCCTGTCGCGTTTCGGCCTGTTCAGCAAGCTGCTGCACTGGCTCATCGCTATCCTGATTCTCGGTCTCATCTGGTTGGGCTGGTACATGGTGGACCTGACGTACTATGACAAGTGGTACAACGACTCGCTGCATTACCACAAATCGTTCGGTATCCTGGTTCTGGCGCTGGCGCTGCTCAAGATCGGCTGGCAGCAATACACTCCTGCGCCGGGACCGGCAACCGGCCTCAAAGCCTGGGAAAAGACCGGTGCGAAGATCATGCACTACATTCTCTGGAGCATGATGTTACTGATCCCCGTTACCGGCTACCTCATTTCCACCTCCGCGGGCAAGCCCATTCAACTGTTCAATTGGGTTACCCTCCCCGCGCTGGTGGACGTGGATGAAGCACTGAGGGAACTGGCCATCGACGTCCATTACTACCTGGCCTACGCCACGCTGTTCCTGGTCATCGGCCACGCCGGCGCGGCGCTGAAACACCACTTCATCAACCGGGATGAGACGCTGAAGCGGATGTTGTAACAACAAGGAGCGCAAACGACGCGCTGTTGTCAGCTACTGGATTCCTGCCTGCGCAGGGATGACCAACAGAGGGGACAACACGTAATTCCTGACTGAACCTGTGCCTTCGTGCAAATCAGGTTTCTTAGCTTCCACCGCCCAGAGCCAGGTAACAGACCAGGGTTATCACCACTGCCAGGATCAGGTTCAGCACGAAGCCGCCTCGTACCATTTCCCGGATGGTGACATGGCCGGTGCCGAATACGATGGCGTTGGGCACGGTGGCTACCGGCAGCATGAAGGCGCAGGAGGCTGACATTGCGGCCGGTATCATCATCAGTTCCGGACTGACGCCCACGGCCAGCGCGGTGGCCGCGAAGATGGGCATGAGCAAGGTGGTGGTCGCGGTATTTGAGGTGATCTCGGTCAGGAACGTCACGCCCAGGCAGATGCACAACAGCAGCAAGGGCAACGGAAACTCCGCCAGCACCGCCAGTTGTTGCGCAATCAGTTCCGCCAGGCCGCTGGAGGAAAACGCCTTGGCGATGGTGATGCCGCTGGCGAACAGCAGCAGCATGCCCCAGGGGATGTCCACGGCCGTCTTCCAGTCGAGCAGGTGATCGCCCTTGCCGGACGGCAGGATAAACATGGCCGTCACCGCGGCCAGCGCCACGGTGGCATCACCTACGTTTGGCGTGCCCAGCAGTCCCGACCAGCCACCCATTGGTTCGGCGCGCGTGATCCACAGCGCGATGGTAATGCCGAACACGACCAGCACCCGCACTTCGTTCACCTGCCACGGGTCGGCGCTCGGCAGTTCCAGGGTTTCCTTCCAGGTGACGTTGCGGGTCAGCCATAATGCCATCAGCGGCAGGCCGCACAGGACTACCGGCACACCGATCTTCATCCAGTCCAGAAACGTGTATTCGAAACCGGTGAACTCGGTGTAGATACCCGCGAAAATGATGTTGGGCGGCGTGCCTATCAGGGTTGCCACGCCACCCAGCGAGGACGCGTGGGCCAGCCCCAGTACCACGGCAATCGCCAGCGCCCTGTCTTCCACCTGTTTCAGCACCGCCAGCGCGATGGGGATCAATATCAGGGTGGTGGCCGTGTTGCTGATCCACATGGACAACAGCGCTGCGGTCAGCATGAAGGCAAACACGATGCGTTTGCCGCTGCCACCCACCGCGGTCAGGATCGCCAGGGCAAAGCGCCGGTGCACGCCGGATCTCTCCAGCGACTTGGCCAGCATGAACCCGCCCATCAACAACAGGATTACCGGGTTGCCCAGGCCCGCGACCGCTTCCTTGTGGGTCAGGACATTGGCCAACGGGAACGCGAAGAACGGGATCAGCGAGGTTGCCGGTATCGGGATCGTTTCCGTCACCCACCAGGTCGCGGTAAGCAGAGTGATCGCCGCGGTCACGGCAATAACGTACTCAATACCCGAATGACGCAGCAACAGGTATAACAGAACCGCCGCCAGCGGGGCGGCGTAGAGCATGATGGAACCGGATTTCAATTCAAATCAGCAGGTTATCAAAGGCGGAATTACTTCCAGGTTGCCGGGGACAGATCCCCTGGTCTGGCCAGAACCGGATTATAAATTTACCGCGCCTGTTTTGCCACTCAACCAACCTGGAAATCAAACCCATTCCTAATTCCTAATTCTTAATTCTTAATTCAAAACAGGGAGTCAGCCTGTAAGCCGGGTTCTGTCCTGGACAATCATTCATCTGGGATGTACGTCGCCATACACCTCTAGCGGCCTACCCGGGAACAATGCGGGTCACATTATTGCCCCCTTATTTGGCCTTGCTCCAGGCGGGGTTTACCCTGCCGTGCCTGTTGCCAGCCACGCGGTGCGCTCTTACCGCACCATTTCACCCTTACCAGACGTCTGGCGGTATATTTTCTGTTGCACTTGCCGTCGGCTCACGCCGCCCAGGAATTACCTGGCGCCCTGCCCTGTGGAGCCCGGACTTTCCTCTGCCGCAATCGGTGCGACAGCGATTGCCCGGCTGACTCCCTGGTATATAATAGTCCAGAGATGCCTCTCACGCCAGTTACACAGTAGAAAACGTCGCCTCACGCAGTGAAAAAAACACCTTTGTACGACCTGCACGCGCAGCACGGCGCACGCTTTACCGACTTTGCCGGTTATACGATGCCCTTGCAATACCGGCGCGGGATCATGGCGGAACACCTGCACGTGCGCCGTCGCGCCGGCCTGTTCGACGTTTCCCACATGGGGCAGTTGCGCCTGTGGGGGAACTACGTAGTGGAAACGCTGGAACAGCTGGTCACCGGCGATATCAGCGCCCTGGAGCCGTACCGGCAATGCTATACGCTGCTGACCAATGAGCGCGGCGGCATCATCGACGACCTGATGTTGACCCGCACCCCGGATTACCTGTTCATGGTCGTCAACGCCGCGCGCCGGGAAACCGACCACGCCTGTCTCAGACAGGCCCTGGGGCAAGGATGCGAGGTGGAAATGCTGTCGGACCGGGCCTTGCTGGCACTGCAAGGGCCACACGCGGCAACCGTGCTGGGCAGGATGTCGCCGGAATGCCGGGTCATGCCCTTCCTCAGTGCGCTGGAGACCGAGATCGACGGGATTCCCGTATTCATCAACCGCTGCGGCTATACCGGTGAGGACGGTTTCGAGATTTCCATGCCCAACAGCGATGCCGCACCCCTGGCAGCAACCCTGTTGCAGCATGAAGAGGTGGAATGGATCGGCCTTGGCGCGCGTGATTCGTTGCGCCTGGAAGCGGGACTGTGCCTGTACGGCCACGATATCGATGAGACGACAACACCCGTGGAAGCGGGCCTGAACCGGGTCATCGCCGGCAAGTACCGGAACGGGTCAACGCCGGCGCGTTTCCCCGGGGCTGATCACATCCTCAATACCACTCCCCGGAACTTGCGCTGTGGCTTCCGGGTCGAAGGTAAGATCCCGGTGCGAGAAGGTGCAATCATACTGGATGAGCAGCGTCAGGCGATCGGCAGGATCACCAGCGGCGGTTTCGGGCCCAGCGTCGGCACGCCGCTGGCCATGGGTTACGTGCCGCGGGAGTACGCTGAACCGGGAACCGAATTGCAGGTGGAAATCCGCGCGCGTATGCACACTATCCGCAGCGCGCAACTGCCTTTTATCAAACCTCGCTATTATCGACCATGAGTAAACTTGAACAACTGGAAATGCGCGGTGGTTTCACCCGCCGCCATATCGGCTCGGATCGGCGCCAGATCCGGGAAATGGCAAACTACCTGGGGATGGACGACCTGGAGCAGATCATCGACAAGGCCGTTCCCGCATCCATCCTGTCGCAACAACCGCTGGCCCTGACCCGGAGCATCAGCGAACGCGAGGTGGGCATTCGCCTGCGCCGCATGCGCCGGCGCAACCACGTGCTCACCTCCATGATCGGCATGGGCTATCACGATACCATCATGCCCGCGGTGATAAAGCGCAACGTGCTGGAAAACCCTGCCTGGTACACCGCGTACACGCCTTACCAGGCGGAAATCAGCCAGGGCCGCCTGGAGGCGCTGCTGAACTTCCAGCAGATGATCATCGACCTGACCGGCATGGAAATCGCCAATGCCTCCATGCTCGATGAAGCCACAGCCGCAGCGGAGGCCATGAGTATGGCACGGCGCGTGGGGCGCAGCGACAGCCTGCGCTTCTTTGTGGACCGGGACTGCCACCCGCAAACCAGCGCGGTACTGCGCACCCGGGCGCACTCGTTCGGTTACGAGGTGTGCGTAGGCGACCCGCTGACGGACCTGGCAGGCAAGGCTATCTTCGGCGCGTTGTTTCAGTACCCGGGCAGCAGCGGTGAGGTGACGGACTTGCGCGGCCCCATCAGGCAGGCGCACGAGCAGGGCGCAATCGTCACGGTCGCCGCCGATATCCTGGCCCTGGTGCTGCTGACGCCGCCCGGCGCAATGGGCGCTGACATCGTGGTCGGCAACAGCCAGCGCTTCGGCATGCCCATGGGTTACGGCGGCCCTCACGCGGCGTTTTTTGCCTCCAGGGAAAAATTCGTACGCGCCATGCCCGGACGCATTATCGGCGTATCAGTCGATAACCTGGGCCAGCGCGCGCTGCGCATGGCATTACAAACCCGGGAACAGCACATACGCCGGGAAAAAGCCACCAGCAATATCTGCACGTCACAGGTGTTGCCCGCGGTCATCGCCAGTTTTTATGCCATCTACTACGGGCCGAAGGAATTGCGCGTGATCGCGGAACGGGTGCATCGCCTGACCCAGGCGCTTGCCGCCGGCTTGCAGCAACTCGGTTACCAAATCGTTACTCGGCAGTACTTTGACACGATCAAGGTGTATGCGCCCAGCCGCGCCCGGCGCATTGCCGCCAGGGCACGCGCGGCGCAGATCAACCTGCGCGTGTACGATGCGGATTACCTCGGCATTGCGCTGGATGAGACCACGACCCGTACGGAACTCGTTGCCGTCTGGAAGGTGTTTGCCGCCACGGCGGAGCAGGGGCCGGATATTGACACACTGGACCGCGGCCTGCAGGAATGTCTTCCCGGAGAACTGTTACGCAGCAGCGCCATATTGCAGCATCCCGTGTTCGAGATGTACCACAGCGAGACGGAGATGATGCGCTACATGCGCTGGCTGGCGCGCCGCGATATTGCCCTGGACCGCGCCATGATCCCGCTCGGTTCCTGCACCATGAAACTGAACGCAGCCACGGAACTGGAAGCCCTGTCTTACCGGGACTTCAACGCCATCCATCCGTTCGTGCCGCTGGACCAGGCCCAGGGTTACCTGCAGTTGTTCGAGGAACTGGAAGAGATGTTGTGCGACCTCACCGGCTTTACTGCCTTCTCGCTGCAACCCAATGCCGGTTCCCAGGGCGAGTACACCGGTTTGCTGGTGATCCGCAAATACCAGCAACAGCAGGGCCAGGGCGCGCGCAACGTCTGCCTGATCCCGGCGTCGGCGCACGGCACCAACCCGGCCAGCGCGGTGATGGCCGGCCTTGATGTCGTGGTGGTGGCCTGCGATGAGGACGGCAATATCGACCTGGACGACTTGCGCGCCAAGGCGCAACGGCACGGCGCGCGCCTGTCGGCCCTGATGGTCACCTACCCGTCCACCCACGGGGTGTATGAGGCCGGTTTCCTTGACATCTGCGCCCTGGTGCACGAACACGGCGGCCAGGTTTACCTGGACGGCGCCAACATGAACGCGCTGACGGGTATTTCCCGCCCCGCGGAACTGGGCGCGGACGTGATGCACATCAACCTGCACAAGACGTTTGCCATCCCGCATGGCGGCGGCGGGCCGGGCATGGGCCCGATCGGCGTGAAACAGCACCTGGCCCCGTTCCTGCCGGATCACCCGCTGGTGGAAGGCGTGAATCCGGCCGCGGGCGACGCCGGCACTGTCGGCGCGATCGCCGCCGCGCCCTGGGGTTCAGCCAGTATCCTCACCATTTCCTGGGCCTATATCGCCATGATGGGCGCCGACGGCCTGCGCCGGGCGACGCTGGTCGCCATCCTCAACGCCAACTATATTGCGGCCCGCCTGCGTGAGCATTACCCGATCCTGTACACCGGCAAGAACGGCATGGTTGCCCATGAGTGCATACTGGACCTGCGCCCCATCCGCCAGAGTTGCAATATCAGCGTGGACGATATCGCCAAACGTCTGGTGGATTACGGGTTCCATGCCCCCACCATGTCCTTCCCGGTGCCCGACACCCTGATGATTGAACCCACGGAAAGTGAAAACAAGCGTGAACTGGACCGCTTCTGCGACGCCATGATCGCCATACGCGGGGAGATTGCCCGGGTGGAACAAGGCGCTTGGGAGCGGGACAACAACCCGCTCAAGAACGCACCGCACACGCACCGGTTGCTGCTGGAACCGGAATGGCGCATGCCGTACGGCAAGCAACAGGCATTCTATCCCATGGACACTATCCGGGACGACAAATACTGGCCGCCGGTAAGCCGGGTAGACAACCTGCACGGGGACCGGAATTTATTCTGCAGTTGTCCGTTGCCGGAGGATTATCAGGGAACCGCTTAAGGGCACCTCTAAAAATTAGATGTTCCTTTAATCAGGTTCCTTTATTCCCATCTGCCTCCTGCCTGAAACCAACAGCCAGGTCGTACACCTCGTTCCTGCCGGCGCCGGTCAGTTGCGTTGCGATGCGCACGGCCTGTTTCAGGCTCAGGGACTCGAGCAGGATTTTTAACAGCCGGGTCAGCTCGGCGTTATCGGTCTGTTGCTCCTCGGCGCCGGCGATGATCAGCACAAATTCACCCCGGCTCCGGTTCGGGTCCTGCTCCATCCAGTCGCTCAACCCGCCCAGCGTGCCCTGGCGTATGGTTTCGAACTTCTTGGTCAGTTCGCGCGCGATGCAGGCTTCCCGGTCAGGGCCAAGGATCGACGCGGCATCGGCCAGCAACGCCTTGATCCGGTGCGGTGCTTCATAAAACACCAGGGTATGGGCAGCGCCGGCGAGCGCCGTCAGGCGTTTGCGCCGGGCTTCCCCTCTGGCCGGGAGAAAACCTTCAAACAGGAACTTGCCGGGGGGAATGCCGGCGCAGGACAGGGCTGTAACCAGCGCGCTGGGCCCCGGCACCGGCGTTACCGGGACATTCCCGGCATGGGCCTGGCGCACCAGTTTGAAGCCGGGGTCGCTGATTAACGGGGTGCCGGCATCGGCGATCAGGGCAACGCTGTTGCCGGCGAGCAGTTGCTCCATGACGCGCGCAGTCATACGCTCCTCGTTGTGTTCATGGAAAGCCTGCGTCCTGGTACGGATATCGAAGCTGCGCAACAGCCCGGCGCTATGGCGCGTGTCCTCCGCCAGGATCAGATCGGCAGTCGCCAGGATCCTCTGCGCGCGCGGACTCAAATCCTCAAGATTGCCGATCGGCGTCGCCACGATATACAAGGTACCGGGTTCAGTTGCCATAACGTAATAGTAACCTCTAAAAATTAGAGGTGCCCTAATGTTTTACCACAGAGAACACAGGGGTTTTGAGAACAGGCAATGTCAAAGCATTATGCGTTTATCCTGTTTCGCTATAAAATGTCCGAATGAGAGTTTTCTTCAATATCCTGCTCATCAGTGTGTTGTTGCAAGGTTGTACGCCGGTGGTCAGGAAAGCCCCGGATCCGGTGGACGTGGAACCGGACAACAGCCGGTTACTGGAGGAACGTCAACAGCAAGCGCACCAACATCGGGAGCGGGCGCTGGAATATGAACAGCAGCAGGATTTTCTCAACGCGGCACAGGAACGGCTCAACTATCACCTCTACCTGGATGAGAGCGCCGCCATCAAGGCCAATTCGGCCAAAATCTGGGAAAACCTGAACCGGGCCGACAAGGACACCCTGCGCCGGCGTTACCTCTCCGACCCGCGGGCCTTGTCCGGCTGGCTGGAACTTGCGTTCATCAAACGCACCATGCTGGCCGACCTGCAAACACTGGAGCAGGCGTTGGCATCCTGGCAACAGAACTACCCGGCACATCCTGCCGGTTTCACCATCGTCGGGCAGATACGCGAGATAGCCCGGCTCTACAACAGGCGCCCCCGGAAAATTGCCCTGCTGTTGCCGTTGCGCGGGGCGTTCCGGGAAGCTGCCGAAGCCGTCAGGGATGGTTTTATGGCTGCCTGGTACCGGTCCGGCCACTACCAGCCACCGCTGCGGGTCTACGAGGCCAACGCATTGAATATCGAGCAAGCCTATGCGCAGGCAGTGGCGGAAGGGGCAGATTTCATTGTCGGGCCGCTGGAAAAACAGGCCATGACAAAGCTGTCCACGGCACGCGACCTGTCCGTGCCGGCGCTGGGCCTGAACCAGGTCCGCACGGCGCCGGAAACGGCGCGCCGCAAGCGGGGCGAGATCCTGCCGGCGCTGATGCAGTTCAGCCTGTCGCCGGAGAATGAGGCGCGCCAGGTGGCAGCGCGGGCTACCGCTGACGGCTATCGCAGGGCTCTGGTCATTGTTCCCGACGATACCTGGGGCCGGCGTCAGGCGCGGGTATTCCGGGAAAGCTGGGCGGAGACGGGTGGGGTAACACTGGAAACCATCACCTACGACCCACGTGTCAAAGACTACGCCACGCCGGTCAAGCAGATGCTGAACATCGACGCCAGCGAGTCCCGCATACAAGCGCTGCGGGAGTTACTGGGCAGGAAGCTGGAATACCAGACCCGCCGGCGTCAGGATGCAGATATGATCTTCATGGTCGCGTTCCCCATCGACGGCCGCCAGATTGTCCCGCAATTACGCTTCCTTGAAGCGGGACAAGTGCCCGTCTATGCAACCTCGCATATTTTTACCGGCAATGTGAACCCGCAAGCCGACGCAGACATGGACGGCGTAGCATTTCTCGACTTGCCCTGGATTTTATCGCCCACTGCGCAAACCTCATCCCTGAAGGCCCTTGTCGACGACAATTTCCAGGCTGCTTCATCCGCCTACCAGCGCCTGTACGCGTTCGGCGCAGATGCCTTCAACCTCATCCCACATCTACCCCGCCTGGCTTACGAGGGCGAAGCCAGTTTTGCGGGCGCGACCGGCCTGCTCAGCATGTCGGCCAACGGCAGGATAAACAGAAAGCTGCCCTGGGGTAAAATCATCAACGGCAAACCGGAGTTGCTGGTTGGCAGATAGCCCACGCGCTGAATTCGGCAGGATGGCCGAAAACCTGGCCTTGCGTTACCTGCAAAAGCAAAAGCTGACGTTGCTGGAGCGCAACTTTCGCAGCCGCTTCGGCGAGATTGACTTGATCATGCGGGAAAACGATACCATTATATTCGTAGAGGTCCGGGCCAGAAAAACCGCCGCTTTTTTGCATCCGGCCGAGAGCGTAAACCACACAAAACGGAACAAAATCAGGAAAACCAGCCAGGTATTTATGCTGAAAAACGGCGCATTAGACCGCTTCAACCTGCGTTTTGACGTGATCGCGCTGACCGGCAGCGAAGCGCGCGGCATGAAGATCGAGTGGTTCAAGGCGGCGTTTTAGTTTATGGATTTCATTCAACGAGTTAAAGACAATTTTGCGGAGAGTATCCGCATCAAGACGGATGCCGGCCGGCAGCTTGCTCCCGGTATTGCGCGCGCGGCCGAATTAATGACCGCCTGCCTGTTGAACGGTAATAAACTGCTCAGTTGCGGCAACGGCGGTTCGGCGGCGGATGCACAGCATTTCGCTTCCGAGATGATCAACCGTTTTGAACTGGAGCGGCCGGGGCTGCCGGCCATTGCCATGACCACCGACTCCTCGGTATTGACGTCAATTGCCAACGACTACCAGTACGCCGACGTATTCTCCAGGCAGGTCCGGGCGCTGGGGCAGGCAGGGGATATCCTGCTGGCCATCAGCACCAGCGGGAATTCCCACAACGTTATCCATGCCATCGAGACCGCTTATGACAGGAGTATGGGCGTTGTCGCGCTGACCGGCAAGGACGGGGGGCAAGTTGCCGAAATACTGCGGAAAACCGACCTGGAACTACGCGTGCCGGCGGACTCGACCGCGCGCATACAGGAAGTGCACCTGATGATTATCCATTCACTTTGTGACCTGATTGATCACAAACTAATCGGAGCAGAACCATGAACAAGCGACTCCACCTCCTGTTACTGATTCCTGTTGTCACGCCATTGCTGCTGCAGGGCTGCGCGCCGGCTGCGGTAACCGGCGCCACTACGGTTGTCTCGACTTTGGCGGCCGACCGCAGAACGACCGGCACCGTCATCGAAGATGAAGCGATAGAGATCAAGGCCAGACTCGCCCTGGCCGACCAGAAAGCGCTGAACAAGCGGGCGCATATCAACTTCAACAGCTTCAACACCTGGGTGCTGGTCTCCGGTGAAGCGCCTACCGAGGAAGACCGGCAGGCGGTGATCGAGTTGGTAAAAAACGTTGAAAAAGTGACCCAGGTATTTGATGAAATCACAATCGCCGCGCCCAGTTCCCTGCTCTCGCGCAGCGCCGATACGGTGGTCTCGGCCAAGATAAAAGCCAAGCTGATCGCGGAAAACGATCTGAGCACCCTGCATATCAAGGTGGTTACTCAAAACGGCGTCACCTTTCTCATGGGCCTTGTTTCCCGTGAAGAAGGCGAGATTGCGACAGAAATCGCACGCCGCACCGGGGGGGTGCAAAAAGTGGTAAAGCTGTTCGAGTACCGGGAGTCGCTACGAGGGAAGGATTAAGGATCAGCTCGCACGCTCTTTCATGGTGCGTTCCGGATCGGTCAGGCTGGTGCGGAACGCTTTGCGCTTGAACAATGAGCGGGCGTATTTGCGCAGTCCGCGCGCGTCCGCGGGCAATTTGATGTTGAAAACATCCAGGCGCCACAACAACGGCGCCATGCAACAATCCACCAGGGTAAACTCTTCCGACATAAAATAGGGCATATTGGAGAATACCGGATCCAGTTCCGTCAGGCTGTTACGCAGGTTCTTCCTGGCGCTTGCTGCGGCAATATCATTGTCACTGCCCAACGCCTCGGCCGGTGCGTGCAAATCGCGCGTGATCCGATAGCGTAACTGCCTGTTAATTGCCTTGGACATGGGGTCAACAGGCATCAATGGCGGATGGGGGAAACGCTCGTCCAGGTATTCCAGTATGATTTGGGTGTCGTACAGAACAAGGTCGCGGTCCACCAGGGTAGGCGTGGTGGCATACGGATTGACTTCTGCCAGGTGTTCCGGGATAGCGCCCTCGTCAACATACCTGACGTCGGTCTCTACATCCTTCTCCGCCAGTGTCAGGCGGATACAGTGACTGGCAAGGCCGTTACGGTCCGAGTACAGCACCACCACCGGCCCTCCGTTAAGCAAGGCCGTCATTTCACGTCCCTCCAGTATTCCCGCTTGAGCAGGTACACGATCACCAGCAACACCAACAGGTAAACGATGGTCCAGGCGCCGATGGTCTTGCGCTTGAGCTTGATAGGTTCTCCCAGGTACACCATGAAGTTGACCAGGTCGCTCACCGTCTCTGCATAGCTTTCATCCTGGTAAGGCCCGGGTTTGCCTGGGGGTTCAGTGACGACTTCCAGATAGTCGATTACCTCGTCAATCGTGCCGTCTTCCTGTACTTCCTCCCGGTAAACGGGTTCCTGCCAGCCCTGCAATTCCCACAGTACGTGCGGCATGGCGGTGTCGGGGAAGACCAGGTTGTTGACACCGGTGGGGCGGGACACATCCCGGTAAAACGTCATCAGGTAGGTGTAGAGCCAGTCCGCGCCGCGCGAGCGGGCGGTTACCGACAGGTCAGGCGGGGCGATGCCGAAGTATTGCTCCGCCTCCTGCCTGTTCAGGGCAACCTTCATGGTGTCTCCTGTCTTGTCGGTGCCGAACATGAAATTTTCCTCCAGCACACTCTCGCTGATATTCAGGTCCTGACCGAGGCGGTTATAGCGCATGAAAGCGGCGGAATGGCAGCTCAGGCAATAGTTCACAAAGGTACGGGCGCCACGTTGCAATGATTTGCGGTCAGACAGGTCAACCTCGGCGTGCATCATGTAATCGCCGCTGCCGGCGGCCCAGCAGGGCGCGGCAAACAGCAACAGCAGCAGGGCAACAGGGGCAGGGAGTGAATTCCGTCCCCGCGCGCGTGCAAGGCGCGACCACCGTCGGGGAATAAAAGTACACACGCCCGTCATGTTAGCCGCTCCGGTACCGGTTTATCATTGTCCGAACTGGTGTAAAACGGCATCAACAGGAAAAACAGGAAATACACCAGGGTAAAGAAGCGCGCCATCCAGGTATAGAGCGTAGTAGGCGCTTGCAGACCCAGCCAGCCCAGTACCAGAAAACTGACCGTGAATGAAGCCAGCGCGGTCTTGTATTTCCAGCCCCGGTAGCGGATGGACTTGACCGGACTGCGATCCAGCCAGGGCAGGAAAAAGAACAGCATGGTCGCCGCGCCCATGGCGACCACCCCGCCGAACTGGTCCGGCACGGCCCGCAGAATCGCGTAGAACGGCGTGAAGTACCACACCGGCGCGATGTGTTCCGGCGTCTTCAAGGGATCGGCAGGAATAAAGTTGTTCGCTTCAAGAAAATAGCCGCCCAGCTCCGGTTGGAAAAACACCACCGCACAAAAGATAATGAGAAACATCACGACCACGACGATATCCTTGACCGTGTAATAAGGGTGGAACGGGATACCGTCCAGGGGCACGCCGTTGGCATCCTTGTGGTCTTTTATCTCAATCCCGTCCGGATTGTTCGAGCCTGTCTCGTGCAAGGCAATCATGTGTGCGCCCACCAGTCCGCACAGCACCAGCGGAAAAGCAATCACGTGCAGGGAGAAAAACCGGTTCAGAGTCACGTCCGATACCACGAAGTCACCCCGTATCCACAGGGCCAGTTCATCCCCCACCAGCGGCAGGGCGCCGAACAGCGAGATGATTACCTGAGCGCCCCAGTAAGACATCTGCCCCCAGGGCAACAGGTAACCAAAGAACGCTTCGGCCATCAGGGTCAGGTAGATGAGCATGCCGATTATCCAGAGCAGTTCCCTGGGCCGTTTGTAGGAGCCGTACAGCAAGGCCCGGTACATGTGCAGGTAGATTACGATGAAAAACGCCGAAGCGCCGGTGGAGTGCATATAACGTATCCACCAGCCCCATTCCACATCGCGCATAATGTATTCCACCGAGGCGAACGCATTTTCCGCGGACGGCTTGTAGTTCATGGTCAGCCAGATCCCGGTCACGATCTGGATGGCCAGGACCAACAGGGCCAGGGAGCCGAAGAAATACCAGAAATTGAAGTTTTTCGGGGCGTAATAGCGGGCCAGGTGGTCGTTCCAGAGTTGCAACAGGGGGAAACGCGCGTCCACCCAGTCGCGCAATGCGATCAGGCTTTTAATCATGACTGCGCCAGACCCGAATCATCACCGATCAGGACCCGGGTATCGCTCAGGTACTGGTGCGGCGGCACTACCAGGTTGGACGGCGCCGGCACGCCCTTGTACACCCTGCCGGCCAGATCGAAACTGCTACCGTGGCAAGGGCAGAAAAAACCGCCCTTCCAGTCTGCGCCCAGGTCGTGAGCTTCTCCTTCTCCCTTTTTGGCATACACGGGAGAACAACCCAGGTGGGTGCAAATGCCGAGCACGATCAGGTATTCGGCGCGCTGTGAACGGTACTCGTTCCTGGCATAAAACGGTTGCTGCTCGGCTTTTGAAGACGGGTCCTTCACCACCTCGTCCAGGCCGTCCAGGTCATCTATGGCCGCATCGTCGCGCCGCAGTATCCACACCGGCATGCCGCGCCATTTGACTATTTTCCGCTCGCCGACCGCCAAATCGCCAATATCCGCTTCCACCGGCGCACCAATAGCCTTGGCCCTGGCGCTGGGCGTGAGTGTGGATACGAACGGCACAGTAGCAGCCAGCGCGCCGGCGCCGCCCACTACGGAAGCCGTGGTAGTAAGAAACCGGCGACGGTCGCCGTTAATGCCATCATTCCTCATCGAACAAACCCTCGGAACCTCACAAGATAAAAACGCCAAGTATATCAGGTCAATCATGAATTGGGAATTGCGCAGGCCCCTCCGCTCGTCATAGTGGACAGGGATTGCCCACTATCCAGTGACAGGGAGGCTAATCCCCCACCTGCAGATCCTGATTGTCTTACTACCGGTATTTATGCGATTATGAACGCACGAGGCGATTTGAACCGGAACAATGATGAAACACAATTTAGTCTTTTGTATTTGCACAATCATCCTGCTGAGCAGCGGTTGCGCCTGGTTTGGTGACAAGGATGATGAAGCCAAAAACTGGACGGTGGAACGGCTCTACTCCGAAGCCAAGGGCGCGCTGGATTCCGGCTATTACAGCAAGGCGGTAGAGTACTACGAATTCCTGGAAACCCGCTTTCCGTTCGGGGTGTACGGACAGCAGTCACTGCTGGACCTGGCCTATGCCTATTACAAGACGGAAGAATTTGAGTCAGCCATTGCGGCCTGCGACCGTTTTATCCGCCTGTATCCCCAGAACATCCACATCGATTATGCTTATTTTCTCAAGGGTGTGATCAACTTCAACCGCGGCAAAGGCCTGACGGAACGCTTCCTGCCTATCGATTCCAGCCAACGCGACCAGAGTTCGGCGATGACGTCTTTCCAGGCTTTCTCCGAACTCCTGGAAAGATACCCCCAGAGCCAGTACGCCGAGGATGCAAAAAAGCGCATGGTGTTCCTGCGCAACCGCCTGGCCCGGCACGAACTGCACGTCGCGGACTATTACATGAAACGCGGCGCCTACCTGGCAGCCATAAACCGCGCCAGAAACGTGGTGGAATCCTACCCGCGCACCCCCTCGGTACCGGACGCCCTGGTGCTGATGGCCAAGGCGTACAAGGTGATGGAAATGCCCGACCTGTCCGCAGACACCGTGCGCGTCCTGGAACTGAACTACCCCAACCACCACGGCATCTACGACGTCAGGGATATCGTGGTTGAGGATTGATCCGCGTTATAAACGGGTAATGCCGGCAACATCAGCGTAATCGTCGAACTATCTTTCCCGGTAACGCGAGGTAATCGGGTAGCGCCGGTCGCGGCCGAAGGCGCGTTCGGTGATCCGGACGCCGGGGGCGGCCTGGCGGCGTTTGTATTCGTTTCTGTCTACCAGGCCGGCTACCTGGTACACCGTATCCCGGTCGTAACCGTCTGCGATGATCTCGTCCGGGGTCCGGTCAAGTTCGATGTATTGCTCCAGTATCGCGTCGAGCACGTCGTAGCCGGGCAATGAATCTTCGTCTTTCTGGTCGAAGCGTAATTCTGCCGTGGGCGGACGGTCGATGATACGTTGCGGAATGATCTCCCCATTCCGGTTGCACCAGCGGGACAGTTCGTATACCAGTGTTTTCGGCACGTCCTTGAGTGGGGCGAACCCGCCGGCCATATCCCCGTACAGGGTGGCGTAGCCTACTGCCATTTCGCTCTTGTTGCCGGTGGTCAGCACCAGTTTGCCGGTCTTGTTGGAGACTGCCATGAGCAGCAACCCCCGGCAGCGCGCCTGGATGTTTTCTTCGGTGGTGTCCTCGGGCAGGTCTTTGAACAGCGGCGCAAGAATTTCTGAAAAAGCTGAAAAGGGCTTTTCGATACTCACGAGATGGCAGGCAACGCCCAATCCGGCCGCCATTTGCCGTGCATCTTCCACACTCATGTGCGCGGTATAACGTGACGGCATCAGCAGGACTTCCACGTTTTCCGGCCCCAGCGCGTCCACGGCAACGGCCAGCGTCAGCGCCGAGTCGATGCCGCCGGACAGGCCGATCACCGCGCCCTTGAAGCCATTTTTCGTCACGTAATCCTTAACGCCCAACGTCAGCGCCCGGTACACGCACTCGTGGAAGTCCGGCAACGGGGGGTGCGGCGATGTGGCCGTCAGGGTGATGCGCCCGGCGTCCCGTTGCAGTTCCACCAGGTACAGGCCTTGCTCAAACTGCGGCGCCTTGAAGACAAACTCACCGCGGCTGTCCACGACCAGGGAGCCGCCGTCGAACACCAGTTCATCCTGGCCACCGACCAGGTTGACGTAGATGATGGCCAGGTTGCAGTCCAGCGCGCGCCGGTACAGCAGTTCCTCCCGTACCGCAGCTTTGTCGGTGTGGTAGGGTGAGGCGTTAATGTTGATCAGCAGTTCCGCCCCGGCCTGCGCCGCTTCCCGGGCGTGGTCTGCGTCCCACAGGTCCTCGCACACGCTCAGCGCGACCTTGCAGTGCGGGGTTGCCACCAGGTCCAACTCGGCGCCCTCGGCAAAATAGCGCTTTTCGTCGAATACCCCGTAATTGGGCAGGTTCCTCTTGTGGTAGGTGGCAGCGATCTCCCCGTCCCGGAGCAGGCTGCACGCGTTATACAGCTTTGCGCCGACCGGCCGGGGGTAGCCGAGGATGACGTCTATGCCCCGCGCCGCGCCGGCGACCCGCTGCAAGGCCCGCTCCACCTGTACGTGGCAATGCGGACGCAACAACAGGTCTTCCGGTGGGTAGCCGGTGAGAGCGAGTTCCGGGAAAATGACGGTATCGGCGCCGGCAACGTCCCTGGCCTCGGTCATGTATTCCAGCACCCGCGCCGTATTGCCTTCCATGTCGCCGACACACAGGTCAACCTGGGCGATAGCGATCCTGTTCATTTCTTTAATCTGTCAGACGCGCCGCGATGGCCTCCCCGAGCCCGGCAGGCGAGCGCACGGTAGTGACGCCGGCGGCGTCCAGGGCGGCAAATTTGTCCTGTGCGGTGCCCTTGCCGCCCGAGATGATGGCGCCGGCATGGCCCATACGTCGTCCCGGTGGCGCCGTCACACCGGCGATGTAAGCCACCACGGGCTTGCTCAGGTGTTGCCCGATAAACGCCGCCGCTTCTTCCTCGGCGCTACCGCCGATCTCACCCACCATGATGATGCCGGTGGTGTCCGCATCCTGCTCAAACAGGGCCAGACAGTCAATAAAGTTCATGCCGTGCACCGGGTCGCCGCCGATGCCGATACAGGTGCTTTGGCCCAGCCCTGCCAGCGTGGTCTGGTGCACCGCTTCGTAGGTCAGGGTGCCGGAACGGGAGACGATACCGATGCAGCCGGGCTGGTGGATGTGACCCGGCATGATGCCAATTTTGCATTGCCCGGGGGTAATGATGCCGGGGCAGTTGGGGCCGATCAGCCTGACACCGGGGCACAGGTCGATACTGGCGCGGGCGCGCACCATGTCGATGATCGGAATGCCTTCGGTGATGCAAATGATGGTTTTGATCCCGGCCTCGGCCGCCTCGGTAATGGCTTCCGCCGCAAACGCTGCTGGCGCCATGATCATGCTGGCATCCGCCGCGGTCTCCGCAACCGCTTCCTGGACGGTATCAAATACGGGCCGGTCCAGGTGGGTCTGCCCGCCCCGTCCCGGCGTGACGCCACCGACTACCTGTGTGCCGTATTCCATGGCCTGTTGCGCGTGGAAAGTGCCCTGGCGGCCGGTGAAACCCTGCACGATCAGCCTTGTATGCTTGTCTACCAGTACCGCCATCAGTTCTCTCCCCGACAAGAGACCGCATTCCTCATCATGTGATACGCCCTCACTTGTCTTTGTCCCGCCGGCGGGCACGTGCTCCCTCAACCGTAGCTACGGCTATGCTTTCGGTCGCAGGCACCCGCCGGCGGGACAAATCCTGCGCGATCATCGTATCACATGATGAGGAATGCGGTCTGACCGCAACAACCTTGTCCGCGGCATCACTCAGGCCATCCGCCGAAATAATCTTCAGGCCGCTTTCGTTGAGCAACGCCTTGCCTTCCTCAACCCGCGTGCCTTCCAGTCGCACCACTACCGGAAGCGTCAGGCCGGTTTCCCGCACCGCGTTGATAATCCCCTCGGCGATCAGGTCGCAGCGCACGATGCCGCCGAAAATATTGACCAGGATCGCTCTTACCCGGGTGTCGGACATAATCAGTTTGAAGGCTTCCGCCACGCGTTCCGTGGTGGCGCCGCCTCCCACGTCAAGAAAATTCGCCGGTTCGCCGCCGTGCAGCTTGATGATGTCCATGGTCGCCATGGCCAGGCCGGCGCCGTTGACCATGCAGGCGATGTCACCGTCCAGTGCAACGTAATTCAGGTCGAACACCTTGGCCTTGTTTTCCTTCTCATCTTCCTGGCTGGGATCGCGCCAGCTTTCCAGTTCCGCCTGGCGGTACAGGGCATTGTCGTCAACGGCCACCTTGGCGTCCAGGGCCTCCAGGTCGCCGTCTGCGGTAATGACCAGGGGGTTGATCTCAACCAGGCTGAGGTCCTTGTCCACAAACAAGCGGTACAATCCTGACAGGATTTCAGCCAGTTGCTTGCCCTGGGCGCCGCTCAGCCCCAGGGCAACGCCCAGCGCCCGGCATTGATATTGCTGCAAGCCCATCACCGGGTCGATGGCAAACGTGAAGATCTTTTCCGGCTCGGTAGCCGCCACCTCTTCGATGTCCACCCCGCCGGCGGCAGAGGCCATCACCGCAACCCGGCGCTTGCCTCTGTCCACCAGCATGCCCAGGTAAAGTTCAGAGGCGATATCCGACAAGGAGGACACCAGCACGCAATTCACCGGTTTGCCGTCGGCGCCGGACTGTTTGGTAACCAGGACGCTTCCCAACAGGTTGCTCACGTAATCTTCCAGTTCATCCTTGCCGTTGACCAGTCGCACGCCTCCGGCCTTGCCGCGCCCGCCGGCATGGACCTGGGCTTTTACCACCCAGCTTTTGCCACCCAGTTGCGCCGCGGCAGCCAGCGCGTCCTTGACGGAATGGGCGGGTTGCCCATCCGGCACGGGAATGCCATATTCCGAAAAAAGAATTTTTGCCTGGTATTCATGCAGGTTCATTTCCTGAATACTCCTGGTACGGTATTATTGACGCTGTGTGTAAATGGTCGGGACTGTTAAGTGTGATACGCCTGTTAATTATTATCTTGTCGCTGGTGTTGTTGATTGCCCTGCTCAAGCGGTTCTTCTCCAAACGACTGCCCGAGCGGGACGAAAAACACATCGCAAAAATGGTTCAGTGCGATTATTGCCAGACCTACATCCCGCGTAGCTCTGCGATCAAACACGCAGCACGCTACTATTGCTGTGACGAACATAAGGGCACCTCTAAAAATTAGAGGTTCCTATAAATCAATGGGGCCAGAGTAACACTTCTTCCGGTCTGTGTTGCAAGGGTGGTTCCTCCCGCCCATTCCTGCGCAAGCAGGAATCTCTTCATACAAGCTACCAGTCCCGCCTGCAGGAGATTTTACTTGCCAGGAATTATTCCGTCCAGTCTAGACTGGTTACGGATGATCTCCAACAGCCGATCATGCACCGCCGGGTTGCCGGCGACGACGTTGCTGGAATTGCGCCAGGGTTCGCCGTTGTCCATGTCGCTGATGTAGCCGCCTGCTTCCCGTATGAGCAAGGCGCCGGCGGCGATATCCCATATTTCCAGGCCGTATTCCCAAAAACCATCCAGGCGGCCGGCGGCGACGTAGGCCAGGTCCAGCGCCGCCGCGCCCGGACGCCTGATACCGGCGGCGCCCTGGCTTACCTCCCTGAAAATCCCGATATAGGTATCCATTTTATCCAGCGTCCGAAAGGGAAAGCCGGTGCCGATGAGCGCGCCTTCCAGGGCGTCCCTGCGGCTCACCCGGATGCGGCGGCCGTCCAGGTGCGCACCGTCACCCCTGCTGGCGGTGAACAGTTCCTGGCGCAAGGGGTCGTAAATAATGCCCTGGTCCAGCACGCCTTTATGCTCCAGCGCCAGCGAAACCGCGAACTGGGGAAAGCCGTGCAGGTAATTCGTAGTGCCGTCCAGGGGGTCGATGATCCAGCGATAGTCACTGTCCCCCTGTGCGCCGCTCTCTTCGGCCAGTATGGCATGGTCCGGATAGGCTTTGCTCAGCACGTCGATGATGACCGCTTCGGCGCGCCGGTCCACCTCGCTGACAAAATCATTGCGACTCTTCGTGACAACTTCAATACCGTGCATCCGTTCCATGCAACGGACGATATAATCACCGGCAGAACGGACTGCGCGGATTCCCATATTCAACA
The DNA here is from genome assembly GCA_965116585.1 of Gammaproteobacteria bacterium. GTDB lineage: Bacteria > Pseudomonadota > Gammaproteobacteria > Eutrophobiales > Eutrophobiaceae > JAAXHV01. The sequence goes on from OZ220714.1 coordinate 2,403,248, forward strand.
TCGGATGCATTTTAGTTTTCCTGCGGAAAAAATTAAGAATTAGGAATTAAGAATTAAGAATGGGAGTGTTGTATCACTATGTACCTTGTTCCTGCTTACTTAAAGCCTGCGACTCATAGTAAACTGTCGCCAAAAGCGGCACATTCATTCCTAATTCCTGATTTCTAATTCGTAATTCTTAATTGATTTTATCATGCAGGTAAAAATTGTCCTGGTAAATACCACCCATCCCGGCAATATCGGCGCCGGCGCCAGGGCCATGAAGACCATGGGTATGGAGCGCTTGGCGCTGGTATCTCCCCAGCGCTTTCCCAGCGCGGAGTGCACGGCCAGGGCCGCGGGCGCGGACGATATCCTCGCCCGGGCAGAGGTATTCTCCGACCTTGAGGAAGCGGTGGCAGACTGCGAACTGGTGTTCGGCACCAGCGCCCGCACCCGCAGCATTGCCTGGCCGGAAGTCACGCCGGAGAGCGCCGCGGCGCAGATACTCGATCATGTTGGCAGCGGTTCCCGCGCGGCAATCCTGTTCGGGCGCGAGAGTTCCGGCCTGTCCAACGAACAACTGGAAGTCTGCCATGCCATGATCCGCATACCGACCCACGCGGAATTCGCCTCTCTGAATATAGCTGCCGCGGTGCAGATCATCTGTTACGAACTCAACAAGCAGCGCCTGGCCAGGGAAGCCGCGAGTGGGGCAGGCTGCAATCCGTCCCTTGATGATGACGATACCGCACCCCCGGTCACGACCAGGGATATGGAATACCTGTACGAACATTTCGAACGGACACTGGCCGACGTCGGCTACCTGGACCCGGAAAAACCCCGCCACCTGATGCGCCGCTTGCGCCGCCTGTTCAACCGCGCCCGGCTTGACGGCAACGAATACAACATTCTGCGGGGGATATTGACGGCAGTCGGGAAGAGCAGGGAGTAATTTCGTCGCGGTCCGGAACGTCTTGCAAGCGGAAAATAACCCGTTGATACAGGCGGGTGCCCTGAAATTCTAATGTTTAGAGGTGCCCTGTAGTCTTTTCTCAATAAACCCTCACAACTGCATAATTTATAACCCTTTGTCCCTTATCCCTTCTCGATTGCCTCGGACAGTCACACATAAGTGCCTGTAACGCTGGCAGATTTTTACGGAAAAGTTACAAGAATTGCTTGACATAACCCTGTTTTGCTTTCTATAGTTAACAATTGTGGGAAAAAGTGGGTAATAGTGGTACTCAATGTGTTAAGGGGGTTTAAGAATGTTCCGGGGTTTCAGCAGTGTCAGTCTTGACAGTAAAGGCCGGATGGCCATCCCCAGCCGTTATCGTGAACGGCTTGTGGGGGAGGCTGGCGGCGCGCTGATACAGACCTTGAATCCCCTGGATCGCTCTCTGTGGTTATACCCCCTGCCTGAATGGGAACTGATCGAGGGGAAACTGGCAGATCTCTCCGATTTTGATACCCAGAGTCGCCGGGCCAAACAGATGATGCGCGGCTATGCAACCGATTGCCAGTTGGACACACACGGCAGAATCCTGATACCCGCAGAACTGCGGGACTACGCCCAAATCGATAAACAGGCCGTGATCCTGGGCCAGGGCAATAAATTTGAAATCTGGAACCGGACCAGTTGGGATGAGCAGCGCGAGCACTGGTTAATGCAAGTGGGTGATGAGCAGGGTGCGCCGGCCGAAGCCTTGCAATCCTTATCCCTGTGACCATGCCTTATTGAATTTGAATGATTACACACACAAACCGGTATTGCTGGATGAGGCCCTGGAAGCGCTTGCGCTACGCCCCGAGGGTTGTTACGTGGACTGTACCTTCGGCCGCGGCGGCCATAGCAAGGCAATCCTTGCGCGCCTTGGCGCACGCGGCCGCCTGCTGGCGTTTGACAAGGACCCGGACGCGCTCAGGTTTGCCCGAGAGGCCTTGGCCGGCGATCCGCGTTTCGCTTGTTATCCCGGTTCTTTCACCCGCCTGGCGCAGGTTGTCAACGATCTGGGCTTGTCGGGTCAGGTCGATGGCCTGTTATTCGACCTTGGCGTTTCTTCGCCGCAACTGGATGATGCCGCCCGCGGCTTCAGCTTTCTCCGGGACGGGAGTCTCGACATGAGAATGGACCCTGCAACAGGCGCCAGCGCCGCGCAATGGATAAACCGGGCCGGCCAGACGGAAATACGCGCAGTGTTACGCGAGTTCGGTGAAGAACGCTACGCCGGACGTATTGCCCGGGCCATTGTATCCCGGCGGGCCGAGCAGGCCATCACCACCACCCGGCAGCTTGCCGACCTGATCAAGACGGTGGCGCCCACGGTAGAGCGAGACAAACATCCTGCCACGCGCGCATTCCAGGCCATCCGTATCCGCATCAACAATGAGCTGGAGGAGTTGCAGACGGTGCTTGCACAGGCGCTGCACGTACTGCGTGTCGGCGGACGCCTGGCCGTGATCAGTTTCCACTCCGGCGAAGACCGCATTGTGAAGCGATTTATCAGGGAACAATCCCGCGCCGACCCTTACCCCAGCTACCTGCCCATTTCCGCGCAGCAGATCAAGCCGGCGTTGCGGGCCATAGGACGGTCGCTGAAGCAGGACGCGGCGGCAAACGAGGACAACCCGCGCGGCCGCAGCGCAACCTTGCGCGTTGCGGAGAGGCTGTTGTGATGAAGACGGCCGCCATCCTTGTGCTCCTGTGCGCGGTGCTGGTGACCGCCGTGGCCGTGGTGGGTACACAACACGCGGCGCGCAACGTCTTCATGGAGATAGAGCAGTTGAAAAAAGAGCGTGACCTGTTGAATGAAGAATGGAGCAGGCTCCAGATCGAGCAGAGCACCTGGACGCTGGAAGAACACATCGAGCGTATTGTCAGGGAGGACCTGGATATGCGCGCGCCGGATAACGGTTCCAGGGTATTTTTAGTACCATGAGCAGCGGCCTGCTCAAAGTCGTATACAAAGACCGCAGACGGTTGGTGCTGGCATTGTTTGTCGGCGCTACGCTCGCGGTGGCGGGCCGGGCTTTTTACCTGCAGATTCTGAACAAGGATTTTCTCATCAACGAAGGGAATGCCAGAGCGGTGCGCAGTGTTACCATCCCCGCCTACCGGGGCATGATCACCGATCGGAACGGCGAACCCATGGGGGTCAGCACGCCGGTGGATTCTGTCTGGGTCGTGCCCGGAAAAGTACTGGCTTCCGGCGCCGACCTGAAGGAACTGGCCAACCTGCTGGATACGACGGATGCGGTGCTGCGGCAGTCACTCTCAGAGCGGCAGGACCGGGACTTCTTTTATCTCAAGCGGCATGTGATGCCTGCTACCGCACGCCAGGTACGCGACCTGAAAATACCGGGCATCAACATCGTCAAGGAGTACAAGCGCTATTATCCGTTCGGTGAGGTGGCTTCCCACCTGGTCGGATTTACCAATATTGACGACAACGGGCAGGAAGGCATCGAACTGGCTTTTGACGACTGGTTACGGGGCACGCCGGGGAAGAAAAGGGTATTGAAGGACTTGTACGGTTCGGTCGTCAAGGATATTGAAAACATCAAACAGTCGGTACCCGGTGAAGCATTGGTCCTGGCCCTGGACCAGCGCTTGCAGTACCTGGGCTACCGGGAGCTGAGGGCCGCAACGCTCAAGCACAATGCCAAGGGCGGTATGCTGCTGTTGCTGGACGTCACCACCGGCGAGATCCTGGCGCTGGCGGTACAACCCTCTTTCAATCCCAACAACCGTATCGGTATCAGTGGCACGCACTACCGTAACCGTGTGGTGACGGACGTGTTCGAACCCGGTTCCACCATCAAACCGTTCACTATCGCGGCGGCGCTGATGTCCGGCCAATACCGCCCCGAGACCATGATCGACACGGCGCCGGGACGCCTTTCCATCGGCCGCTACTCGATCAGTGACATCAATAATTACGGCCTGCTGAGCGTGAGCGACGTCATCCGCAAGTCGAGCAACATCGGCAGCACCAAGGTCGCGCTGTCGTTGGGCGCGGAACCGCTGTGGAAGTTGCACAACGCCGTCGGCTTCGGCAGCCCGACCATGAGCGGCTACCCCGGAGAGGCGGTGGGCACGCTGGCCGAACCCGGTGACTGGTCCCAGGTCGACCTGGCCGCAGCCTCTTACGGCTACGGCATTTCGGTGACTGCCATGCAGTTGGCCCAGGCTTATGCGGTGATTGCGTCGGGCGGCCTGTTATACCCGATCAGCTTCCAGAAAGTCAGCGCGCCGCCTGCGGCCCAACGCGTATTGCCGGAAGCCATCGCGTTTGAAGTAAATACAATGATGCGTACGGTAGTTGGGGAAGGCGGTAGCGGCAAGCGCGCCGCGGTGGAAGGTTACCACGTTGCCGGCAAGACCGGCACCGTGCACAAGGCCTCGGCCTCCGGTTACGACGAGGACCGTTACCTGTCGTTGTTTGCCGGCTTTGCTCCGGCCACGGAACCGCGCCTGGTCATGGTTGTGTTGATCGATGACCCCAGGGCCGGCGATTATTACGGCGGTAAGGTGGCCGCGCCGGTATTCGCCAGTGTCATGCACGGCGCGTTGCGGATATTGAACATCCCGCCCGATAACCTGATCGGGTTAAAACAACGGGCGCTGCTCGCCAACAACAGCGCCCAACTGAGAAATCCGGGCTAGTACCAGGATAATTATGTTGCCGGCACGCAATCGACACATCGGGATGCCATTGCGAACGCTGCTGCAAGGGATCAGCGACGCCGTGACCGAAGCAGACGTCACGGTGCAGGGGATCAGCGCCGACAGCCGTAACATCCGAGCCGGTGATGTATTCCTGGCTTGCCGGGGCGCGCAAACCCGCGGCAGCCTGTTCATCCGGGATGCCATCAAGGCAGGGGCGGCCGCAGTGGTTGTGGACGCGGCCTTGTTGTCCGACCTGGACCGGCGCCTGGCGGTGCTGGTTCCGGTGGCGAACCTGCGTGACAAACTGGGCTTGATCGCCGGCCGGTTTTACGGAGAACCCACGCGGCAACTGCGCCTGACCGGAGTCACCGGGACCAACGGCAAAACCTCGGTCTGCTGGTGGGCGGCGCAGCTCCATTCAGCGCTCACCGGGAAACCGGCGGGTCTGGTCGGCACCCTTGGCTACGGTTGCTTCCCGGAACTGGAAACCGGCGCTAACACGACGCCGGGAGCGCTTGAACTGCAACGCCTGTGTACCGGTTTTCTCGACGCCGGCGCGGACACGGCGTTTATGGAAGTGTCATCCCATGCCCTGGACCAGGGACGCGTGAACGGCGTCGATTTCGACCTGGCCGTGTTCACCAACCTGAGCCGGGATCACCTGGACTATCACCACAGCCTGGATGAGTACTTCGAGGCCAAGCAAAAACTGTTCAGGTTCGAATCATTGCGCGCGGCCGTGGTGAACGGCGATGACGTTTACGGGCGCGCGCTACTGCAAAACCTGCCCGCGCAGGTGGAAGCGATCAGCTATGGCCTCGCGCCCGGGCCGCGGCAACCGCTGGTGCGCGCAACATTGGCGCCGGGGGCCGAGTTGGTGCTGGATATTACCAGTCCCTGGGGGCGCGGCCAGGTGCGCCCGGGCGTGACGGGAAAATTCAATGCCGGTAATCTCCTGGCCGTGGTCTCCACCCTGTGCCTGGCGGGACTGCCGCTGGAGCAGGTGCTGGAACAACTGGAAAACCTGGCCCCCCCGCCTGGCCGTATGGAGCGTTTCACCCGTGCCGACGGGGCGCGTATCATTGTCGATTACGCGCACACGCCTGCTGCCCTGGAGCAGGCGCTGCGCGCGCTGCGGGAAGGTTGTGCGGCGCGCCTGATCTGCGTTTTCGGTTGCGGCGGCGAGCGCGACCGGGACAAACGGGCGCTGATGGGAGAGGTGGCGGAACGCCTCGCCACTGAGGTCATCCTGACCGATGACAACCCGCGCGGCGAACCCGGCGCCGACATCATCGCGGCCATTCTCTCCGGCATGAGCAAGCAGGCCAGGGTGTGTGTTGAACGCAACCGTTCCAGTGCGATTGAACTTGCCTTGCACGAGGCCGGGCCTGATGACGTGGTGTTGATCGCCGGCAAAGGCCATGAGACCAGCCAGGACATAGCGGGCCAGCGTTATCCGTTCAGCGATCGGCAACAGGTACGGATGCTGCTGGAGCAAGCGGGGTGATCAGCATGCGTCTGTCACAAGCCTGTGCCGCCATCCAGGGTCAACTCAGCGGGGAGGATCGGCATTTCACCGGGTGCAGTTATGACAGCCGTACCCTGCAACCTGATGAGTTGTTTATCGCATTGCGCGGCGAGGCCCGGGACGGCCATGATTTTATCCCTGCGGCGCTGGCCCGGGGCGCGGGCGCGGCCCTGGTGGATCGGGACGCTGACTATCCCTTGCCCGTTATCAGGGTGCATGATGCCAGGCAACAGTCCGGGTTGCTGGCGGCGCACTGGCGCGCCCGCTTCGACCTGCCCGTGATTGCCGTGACCGGCAGCAACGGTAAAACCACGGTCAAGGAAATGATCAGCGCCATCCTGTCCGTCAATGCCGAGGTATTGGCTACCCGGGGAAATATGAATAACGATATCGGTGTGCCCTTGACCCTGTTCAGGCTGGCGCCCGGGCACGCCTACGCCGTGGTCGAGATGGGCGCCAATCACCCCGGCGAGATAAGCTGGCTGAGCCACCTGGCCAGGCCGCAGGTGGCACTTATCACCCAGTGTGCGCCGGCGCATCTTGAGGGTTTCGGTTCTGTGGATGGCGTGGCTGAGGCCAAGGCCGAGATCTACGCCGGCCTGGCGCCGGGCGGCACGGCGATTATCAATCGTGACGATACGTATGCCGGGTTCTGGCTGGAGCGTACCCGCGGCAAGCGGCAAATCACCTTTGGTATGGACACGCGGGCAGACGTCCGCGCGGCCGGGATCAAACTTGACCCGGTCAAGCGGCGCACGCGCTTTGAACTGGAGGCGCCAGGCTGCAAGGCCGCTGCCGAGTTGAGCCTGTTCGGCGCGCATAACGTGATGAATGCGCTGGCCGCCGCGGCCTGTTGCCACGCCGTTGACATCCCCCTGGAACAGATCGTAACCGGCCTGGGCAGGGTGCGGGGCGTGCAGGGCAGGATGCAGTTGAAAGCCGGGCGGCGCGGCGCCAATATTTTCGATGACAGTTACAATGCCAACCCCGTGTCCTTGCGCGCCGCGCTGGAGGTGGCCTGTGACCTGCCGGGGCGCTGCTGGCTGGTACTGGGTGATATGGGCGAACTGGGCGCCGGCGCGGCGCGCCTGCACGAGGAGGCCGGTGTGCAGGCCCGTGCGCTGGGCGTTGAGCGCCTGTACGGGATTGGTGAGCTTGCGGCGCACGCGGTAGCAGGTTTCGGCGCCGGCGCGGTACACGTTGCCGGACGCGCTGCCCTGATCGAGAGCTTGCAGGCTGACTTGCGCGCCGATGTTGTATTACTGGTCAAAGGCTCCAGGTCCATGGCGCTGGAACGCGTGGTGGATGCCCTGGCAGAGGAGGACGCCTGATGTTATTGTGGCTGGTCGAATACCTGACGCAGTTCTATAGCGGATTCAATGCGTTTCAGTACATCATCACCCGTACCATCCTGGGCGCCCTGACTGCATTGTTTGTCACGCTGTTGATCGGGCCCGGGCTGATCCGTTACCTGGACAAGTACCGCATCGGGCAGGAAGTGCGCGATGACGGGCCGCAGACGCACCTGGGCAAGGCCGGTACTCCGACCATGGGCGGCGCGCTGATCCTGTTTTCCATCTCCATCAGCATCCTGTGCTGGGCGGATTTATCAAACCGTTTTGTCTGGGTGGTGTTCGGTGTCATCCTGGCGTTCGGACTGATCGGCTGGGTGGATGACTATCGCAAGATCGTGCGCAAGAACCCGAAAGGACTGAGCGCCGGCTGGAAGTATTTCTGGCAATCGATATGCGCCTTGCTCGTGGCTTCCTTCCTGTATGCCAACGCGGCAACGCCCGCGGAGACCACCTTGATCTTGCCGTTCATCAAATCCTTTAATTACGAACTGGGCCTGTTGTTCATCGTGACCAGTTATTTCGTCATCGTGGGTTCCAGTAACGCGGTGAATCTCACGGATGGTCTGGACGGCCTGGCCATCCTGCCGACCGTCATGGTTGTGGGCGGCCTGACCGCGTTCGCCTATATCACCGGCCACATCCGTTTTGCCGAGTACCTCGGCTTTCCCTACATACCGGGCGCGGGCGAAATCTGCATCGTCTGCGCTGCCATTGCCGGTTCCGGCCTGGGTTTTCTCTGGTTCAATACCTACCCGGCCCAGGTATTCATGGGAGACATCGGTGCGCTGTCGCTGGGCGCGGCGCTGGGAACCATTGCGGTGATCGTGCGGCAGGAACTGGTGCTGTTCATCATGGGTGGCGTGTTCGTCATCGAAACGGTGTCCGTCATTCTGCAGGTCAGCTCCTACAAGCTCACCGGCAAGCGAATATTTCGCATGGCGCCGCTGCACCACCACTACGAATTGAAAGGCTGGCCCGAACCGCGGGTAATCGTGCGCTTCTGGATCATCACGGTCATCCTGGTGCTGATCGGACTGGCCAGTATGAAGATCAGGTAGCAGTTAACAGTGGGTTATACAAGACAACTACAGTATGAGTGTGAAATGCCGGATACCGATGCGCATTTTGATACCCTGATATTGGGGCTTGGCAAGACCGGCTGGTCCTGCGTCAGGTACCTGGCCGGAGCCGGCGAGGACCTGGCAGTTGCCGACTCCAGGCCGGCGCCGCCGGAACTGGCGAGCCTGCGGCAGGGTTACCCGCAGGTGCCGTTCTTTGCCGGGGAATTCCGGCCCGACCTGCTGTGCCGGGCGCGCCGCTTGATCCTCAGTCCGGGTGTTGCGCCGGGTCACCCGGCCATCCGCGCCGCGGCCCGTGCCGGGGTGGAAGTTGTCGGCGACGTGGAAATTTTCTGCCGTCATATCAACGCGCCGCTGATTGCAGTCACCGGGTCCAACGGCAAGAGCACGGTGGTGAGCCTGCTGGCAAGGATGCTGGAGCAGGCGGGCCTGCGGGTGGGCCTGGGCGGTAACATCGGCACGCCGGCGCTGGACCTGCTGTGCGCGCCGGCGCCGGATTATTACTTGCTGGAATTGTCCAGTTTCCAACTGGAGACCCTGCACTCGCACCAGCCTGTTGCCGCTGCAGTCCTGAACGTGTCGGCAGACCACCTGGACCGTTATCAGGACCTGCGTGATTACGCCCGCGCCAAGGAAAACATTTATGCCGGCGCCGGGGCCATGATCATCAACCTGGATGACGCAACAGTGCGCGCCATGCGCCGCCCGGGGCGCCGCGCCGTCACCTGTTCCCTGACACGTCCGGACGCGGATTTTCACCTGCGCGAACACAACGGCGAGACCTGGCTGGCGCGCCGTAATGAACCGTTGCTGAGACAGGCGGAACTCAGGGTGCACGGCTTGCATAACCTGGCGAACAGCCTGGCCAGCCTGGCCCTGGGCAGCGCCCTGGACCTGCCGTTGCCCGCCATGCTGGCAGCCTTGCGCGAGTTTGGCGGGTTACCCCACCGCTGTGAATGGGTGGCCGGGCTCAACGGCGTCAACTGGTTCAATGATTCGAAAGGTACCAACGTCGGCGCTACCCTGGCGGCCCTGCGCGGGTTGTCGGGCAAGCGTAACAATATTCTCCTGATCGCCGGCGGTGACGGCAAGGGCGCGGATTTCGCGCCGTTGGGGCAAGCTGTCGAGGAACACGTCAAGTCCACCATATTAATAGGCAAGAGCGCGCCGGACATTGCCGCCGTTATACCGGATCAGAGCGCACTGTGTTACGCCACCGGCATGGAGGCCGCGGTGCATACGGCATTCCGTCTGGCACAGCCTGGGGATACCGTGCTGCTCTCCCCGGCCTGCGCCAGTTTCGATATGTTCAGGGATTTTGCCGCGCGCGGTGATGCGTTCAAACGCGCCGTCGCCGGGCTCGAGTCGGAGGTCGGGAACTGATGCAGAAACTGCAGGCAGTCAACATTCAGCAAATGGATAGCGCAGGGTGGCATGACTATGATCCCTGGCTGGTCCTGGTGTTCATGTTCCTGCTGGTAGGGGGGTTGGTTATGGTCGCGTCCTCCTCCGTGGCCCTTGCCGATCGGGTGCACGACAATCCCCTCTACTATTTCCAGCGCCAGGCGGTTGCGGTGGCCGTGGGCCTGGCGCTGGCCTTTGTGATCGTCAGAATCCCGGTCGGGTTATGGCAGAAGATGGGTGTGCCGCTGCTGTTCCTGGCCATTGCCCTGCTGGCGCTGGTGCTGGTTCCAGGCGTTGGCCGCGAGGTCAACGGCAGCGTGCGCTGGATCAAGCTGGGCCCGATCAATTTTCAGGCTTCGGAACTGGCCAAGCTGTGCATGATCAGTTATGTCGCCGCCCACCTGGCGCCTCTTGCCGAGGCTCGGCGCCAGGGTTTCAGTAGTTTTATGCCTCCTCTCGCAGTGGTAACGCTGCTCTCGAGCCTGCTGTTGCTGGAACCGGATTACGGCACCGTTGTCGTTATTTTCCTGACCACGATAGGCGTGTTGTTCCTGGCCGGTATCCCGGCAGGCCGTTTTTTTCTGTGGTTACCGTTGATGGTGGCGGCGCTGGCAGCGTTGGCGGTGATTCCCGCTTACCGTCTGGCCAGGCTCAAGGCGTTTATCGACCCGTGGCAGGACCCGTTCAATTCCGGTTACCAGCTTATCCAGTCGCTGATCGCATTCGGCCGGGGTGAGTGGTTTGGTGTGGGCTTGGGCAGTAGCGTGCAAAAACTGTTTTACCTGACGCAGGCGCATACCGATTTTATTTTTGCCATTGCCGCCGAAGAACTGGGACTGCTTTTTTCACTGATGATTGCGAGCGCGTTTCTCTTCTTTATCTGGCGGGCATTCAGTATTGCCGCGTTTGCGCACCAGTCGCGCAAATATTTTGCCGCGTACATGGCCTATGGCATCGGCCTGCTGATCGGTGTTCAAGCGTTCATTCACATGGGTGTCAACGTGGGCTTGTTGCCGACCAAGGGACTCACCCTGCCCCTGTTCAGTTACGGCGCCAACAGTATCGTCATCAGTTGCATACTGGTGGCCGTCCTGTTGCGCATTGATCTGGAAAACCGTTATCCGCGCGGCATCGGGATTTCCAGACAGGGGGTGGCGCCTTGAAACAGAGCCCGATCATGATTATGGCGGGAGGCACGGGCGGGCACGTTTACCCGGCGCTGGCAGTGGCCGACTACCTGCGTGCGCAGGGCGTGCCGCTGTTCTGGCTGGGAACCCCGCGCGGTATTGAGAACCGGGTGGTGCCCGAGCACGGTATAGAATTGTTGACCGTCAAGGTAAGCGGTGTGCGCGGCAAGGGTTGGCGCAGCAAGCTCATTGCGCCGTTGACGATACTCAGTGCGATCCTGCAGGCAGTGCGCATCTGCCTGCGCCGGCAGCCGGCGGCGGCGCTGGGCATGGGCGGCTTTGCCAGCGGTCCCGGCGGGATTGCAGCCTGGCTGCTGCGCATCCCGTTGCTGATCCACGAGCAGAACCGGGTCGCCGGCACCACTAACAGGATTCTGGCCCGGTTTGCAGCAACCATCATGCAGGGTTTTCCGGGCGCTTTCAGGGACAATGCCAGGGTCATTACCACGGGGAACCCGGTGCGCCAGGCCATAGTTGACTTGCCCGCACAGGCCCCGGATGGGTCGCGGCAACGCCTGAACGTGCTGGTGCTGGGCGGCAGCCAGGGCGCGCAACAATTGAACCGGGTAACGCCGCAGGGCCTGAACCGCCTGCACCACCGGTTGCAAGTAAACGTCTGGCATCAATGTGGCGAACGGCATCTTGACGAGACCCAGCGCGTGTATGCCGGTCTGCAACTGGACCAGGTCAGGATCGAACCGTTTATTACCGATATGGCAGCCGCTTATGGCTGGGCGGATGTTGCCGTGTGCAGGGCCGGCGCCCTGACCATTGCGGAATTGTGCGCAGCAGGCCTGCCGTCGATACTGGTGCCGTTCCCCTACGCCATTGATGATCACCAGACGGCCAATGCCCGCTACTTGAGCGACGCCGGCGCCGCGGCGCTGCTACCGGAAAACGAATTGACCGAAGCCGCCGTCGAAGAACTGCTGTGGCAGTTGTGCGGCGCGGACAACAGCTTGTCGGAACGGGCGCAAAAGGCCCGGCTGTGCGCATTCCCCGCGGCCGCGCAAACGGTAGGCGCATTGTGCCTGGAGCATGCTTATGCCTGAAGGTCATAACATGAGGCGGGTCAGGCACGTTCACTTTGTCGGTATCGGCGGCGCCGGCATGAGCGGTATCGCCGAGGTGCTGCATAACCAGGGTTACACGGTGACGGGGACGGACCTGCGCCGCGGCGGCAGTACGGACAGACTGGAAAAGCTGGGGGTCAGCATCAATTTTGCCCACCAGGCGCAATGTGTGAACGGCAGTGACGTGGTGGTGTATTCCAGCGCGGTGCCCGCAGATAACCCGGAACTGGTGGCCGCGCGCCGGCAACGTATTCCGATCATCCCACGTGCGGAAATGCTCTCGGAACTGATGCGTTTCCGGGAAGGCGTTGCAGTGGCCGGCACGCACGGCAAGACCACCACTACCAGCCTCATCGCCAGCCTGCTGGCGGAGGGCATGTTCGACCCGACCTATATCGTTGGCGGGCGCCTGAACATGAGCGGTTCGCATGCCCGCCTGGGCAAGGGGAAATACATTGTGGCCGAGGCGGATGAGAGTGACGCCTCGTTCCTGCACTTGTCACCGGTGTATGCCGTGCTGACCAATATCGACGCGGATCACCTGGAATACTGCGGCGGCAGTTACCAGGCCCTGCAAAACAATTTTATTGACTTTCTGCATTGCCTGCCGTTCTACGGCCTGGTTGTGATTTGCGGCGATGACACCGGCATTCGGGAGATCGTGGCGCGTATCAACCGGCCCTATGTGACTTACGGGATCGATTCCAGCGCCGATTACCGGGCTGAAGCAATCGAATACGATGGGGCCGTTACCCGTTTCAACGTCGTGCAACGCGCTGCTGATAATACGTTTCCAGTGACGCTGAACCTGCCGGGGCGCCACAATGTCCTCAATGCGCTGGCGGCAGTGGCGTTGGCAGCCGAACTTGGCATGTCGCAACAGGCCATCAGCGCCGGGCTGGAAAACTTCCAGGGCATCGCCCGCAGGAGCTCGATCCTGGGCGATATTGCTATCAACGGCAAGACTGTATTGCTGGTCGATGACTATGCCCACCACCCCAGTGAGATAAAGGTGATAGTCAGCGCCCTGGGCGCAGGCTGGCCCGGACGCAAGGTCGTGGTGGTATTCCAGCCGCACCGTTATACCCGCACCCGCGACCTGTTTGATGAGTTCTGCCAAGTCCTCTCGACGCTCGATACCTTGATCCTGCTTGACGTCTATCCGGCCGGCGAGCAGCCGATACAGGGCGCTGACAGCCGTTCCCTGAGTCGGGCATTGCGGGTGCGCAGCAAGCTGGAGCCTATTCTCGTCAGTGAGGAACCGGAATTGTTGGGCGTGCTGCAGAACGTAACCGACAGCAACGACATCCTGCTGCTGCTGGGCGCCGGCGATATCGGCAACCTGGGCGGCCGCTTGCTGGAGTTATACGGGTAGGGGCGGCATGATCAAATTTCACGAACCCATGTCCCGCCACACTTCCTGGAAGGTCGGCGGGCTGGCTGACAGGTTTTTTGTCCCGGCCGATGAAGACGACCTGGCCGGTTTCCTTGCCGCGTTGCCTGCTACCGAACCGGTTACCTGGATTGGCCTGGGCAGCAATGTGCTGGTGCGGGACGGCGGCATCAGGGGCACTGTTATTTCGACGGCGGGCATGAAAGACCGGTTGGAATTGTTGCCGGGCAACACGGTCGGCGCGAGTTGCGGCACCGCTTGTGCGAAAGTGGCGCGCTTCAGCGCCAGGTCCGGTCTGGCCGGCGCGGAATTCATGGCGGGCATACCGGGTTCGGTAGGCGGCGCGCTGGCGATGAATGCGGGCGCGTTCGGCGCCGAGACCTGGAACATCGTTGAGCGGGTGGAACTGGTGAACCGGGCCGGTTCGAGGACGGAAAAAGCAGGCGCCCGGTTTGCCACCGGGTATCGCCGGGTTGACGTGGCCGCGAACGAATGGTTCCTGGGCGCGCGCCTACGGCTCAAGCCGGACCCTAACGGGAGGGCGCAAATACGGATCAGTGAATTGCTGGCCAGGCGTGCTGCGACCCAGCCAACCGGCCGCTTCAGTTGCGGTTCCGTGTTCAAGAACCCCGAGGGGGATTTCGCCGGCCGCCTGGTGGATCAATGCGGGCTGAAGGGCTTTGCCATCGGTCCCGCGGTGGTCTCGGACAAACATGCAAACTTCATTATCAACACCGGCAAGGCCAGCGCCGCGGATATCGAGGCGCTGATCCTGCACGTACAGACAACCGTTGCGCAGATGACCGGCATCCGCCTGGACCCCGAGGTGAGAATCATCGGCGAGACCGGTGGCAATAAGCAGCAGTGAAACGAGCACAACAACATGACTACGGCAAAGTCGCAGTACTTATGGGCGGCAACTCGGCCGAACGCGAGATATCCTTGCAGACCGGCGCGGCGGTCCTGGCAGCCCTGCAACGGCAGGGGGTGGACGCGTGGGCGCTGGACGCGGGTGCAACAGTGGTGAACGACCTCGCGCAGGGCGGTTTCCGGCGCGTGTTCAACGCGCTGCACGGGCGTGGTGGTGAAGACGGTGTCATACAGGGTGCGCTGGAGGCCATGCACCTGCCCTATACGGGCAGTAACGTGCTTGGCTCGGCCCTGTCCATGGACAAGCTGCGCTGCAAGTGGATCTGGCAAGGCCTGCAATTGCCGACCCCGGAGTTCCGGCTTATCCGTGCCGAACAGGACTTGCACGACGCGGCGCGGGCGCTGGGGTTGCCGCTGATGATGAAACCGGTGCGCGAAGGCTCCAGCCTGGGCGCGGCCAAAGTGGTGGTCGCAGAAGACTTGCGCACAGCCTGGGAGACTGCCGTGCGCTACGACGACGAGGTGATCTGTGAGCGCTGGATGCCGGGCGGCGATTACACCGTGGGCATCCTCAACGGGCAGGCGCTGCCCGCGATCAAGATTGAAACGCAACGGGATTTTTATGACTACCAGGCCAAGTACGTGGACGATGATACCCGCTACCTGTGTCCTTGCGGGCTGCCGCAGGCGTTGGAAGCAGAGCTGGCTGACCTCGCAGTGCGGGCATTCTCGGCAATCGGCGCAAGCGGTTGGGGCAGGGTTGACTTGTTGCTGGACGAGCACGACAGGCCCAGCCTGATCGACATCAACACGGTGCCGGGCATGACCACTCACAGCCTGGTGCCGATGGCTGCGCGGCAAGCGGGAACGGATTTTGACAACCTGGTGCTGCAGGTGCTTGATACCAGCATGACACCGCTGCCGGTAGGTGGCCGGAGGTGAGGATGAGACGCATATATCCCAGGATTAACAACAAGGCGCGCAAGCTGCGTATCTCAAGTGGCTTGGAGGTCAAGGCATGGCAGAAGTATCTCCTGGGACTTGTGATCCTGGTTGCGTGCGCTGTGCCGTTGCGGGAGCAATGGCCGAAAATTCTGCCGATAAAACGGGTGGAAATTGCCGGCGAGTTCATGCACCTGGCGCCGTCCGAACTGGAAACCAGGGCGACCGACGCCATCCGGGGCGGATTTGTCAGCGTCAGCGTTGCCGCCATCAAGCAGGAATTGGTACAGGAGGAGTGGATCAGCAACGTCGCGGTGCGGCGAGTGTGGCCGGACAGCCTGATGATATATATCACGGAGCACGAACCGGTCGCCTTGTGGGGTGAGGGTAGCCTGCTGAGCAGTGACGGGACCTTGTTTACGCCGCCGCAGGATTCCTTCCCTGCCGGGTTGCCGGCCCTGAGCGGCCCCCGCGGCAGTGAGCGTGCGGTCCTGCAACAATACCAGCTTCTGACAAAGGAACTGGCACAACAGAACCTGGTGCTCGATGCGCTCACACTGACAGAGCGCAGGGCCTGGCAATTCAGCCTGATAAACGGACCTGTGGTGCTGCTGGGCCGCAAGAACCTGGCAGGAAGGTTTCAACGGTTTTTTGATTTTGCCATCCCGTACCAGGCTGACAGGTTGTCGCAGGCGACCTCCATTGACATGAGATATACGAATGGGTTCGCGGTGAAGTGGGCGCAGGAGTCCAACGGTAAATTTTCCGGGTAAGGGGGAAATATGGCTGAGCTAATAGTCGGACTTGATATCGGTACTTCCAAGGTTGTTGCAATTGTTGCGGAGGTGCACGAGCAGAATGAGATCGAGATCATCGGCCTGGGTTCGTGCCGCTCACGCGGTATGAAGAAAGGGGTGGTCGTCAATATCGAATCCACGGTGCAGAGCATCCGCAGCGCCATACAGGAAGCGGAACTGATGGCAGGGTGCAATATCCATGCTGTATTCACGGGGATATCCGGCAATCATATCCGTAGCCTGAACTCCCATGGCATCGTCGCGATCCGCGACAATGAAGTGACCGAGGGTGACATAGAAAGAGTGATTGATGCGGCGCGGGCCGTTGCCATCCCGGCGGACCAGAAGATCCTGCACATCGTTCCCCGGGATTTTGCCATCGACGGACAGGAAGGCATCAAGGAGCCTGTCGGCATGTCGGGCGTGAGACTGGAAGCGAAAGTGCATATCGTTACCGGCGCCGTCAGCGCCGCCCAGAACATCATCAAATGCGTGCGCCGTTGCGGTCTGGAAGCGGATGACATCGTGCTCGAACAACTGGCGTCAAGCTATTCGGTGCTGACGGAGGACGAAAAAGACCTGGGCGTGTGTCTGGTGGATATCGGCGGCGGCACGACAGACATGGCCGTATTTACCAATGGCGCCATCAGTCACACCGCGGTCATTCCCATCGCCGGGGACCACGTGACCAACGATATCGCCGTGGCCTTGCGCACCCCCACGCAAAATGCCGAGGAGATCAAGGTGCGGCATGCCTGCGCGCTGGCGCAACTGGCCAATTCCGACGACACCGTGGAGGTGCCCAGCGTCGGCAACCGGCCGCTGCGCAGGATGTCCAGGCAGACACTGGCAGAGGTGGTTGAGCCCCGTTACGTGGAACTGTTTTCCCTGGTTCAGGCGGAGCTGCGGCGTAGCGGTTATGAGCGCATGATTGTGGCCGGTGTGGTAATCACCGGCGGCAGTTCCAACATGCGGGGCGCGGTCGAACTGGCTGAGGAAGTTTTTCACATGCCGGTACGGGTAGGCACCCCGCAATACGTCGGCGGACTGGCCGAACTGGTAAAAAATCCGATTTATGCAACCGGGGTAGGGCTGTTGCTGCACAGCCGGCGCCAGCAGCGCGACCGTACCTGGTCCGGGCGTATTGATGGCGGTGCATCCGGCATCTGGAAGCGAATGAAGAGTTGGTTTCAAGGCAATATTTAATATTTTTATATCTTAACTTGCGGAGGCGGACAAAATGTTTGAACTGGTAGAGGCTGCCAACCAGGCAGCAGTAATTAAAGTGATCGGCGTTGGCGGCGGTGGCGGCAATGCGGTGAACCACATGATCAAGGCTGATATTGAGGGGGTTGAATTTATCTGTGCCAATACGGATGCACAGGCGCTGAAGACTTCTTCGGCGCCCAACATCCTGCAATTGGGCAACAGCATTACCCACGGTCTGGGCGCCGGCGCCAACCCGGAGATCGGGCGCCAGTCGGCGTTGGACGACCGGGACCGGATAGAGGACGCCCTGGATGGCGCGGATATGGTATTCATTACCGCCGGCATGGGTGGCGGCACCGGCACCGGCGCGGCGCCGATAGTGGCCCAGGTGGCAAAGGAAATGAATATTCTCACGGTCGCGATAGTGACCAAGCCTTTTTCCTTTGAAGGCAGGAAACGGGCCGAAGTTGCCGGCAGCGGTATCCGTGAACTCAGCCAGCACGTTGATTCCCTGATCACCGTCCCGAACGACAGACTGGTGGACGTGCTGGGCGCAGACGTGCCGCTGCTGAATGCGTTTGAGTCTGCCGATGACGTGTTGCTCGGCGCGGTGCGCGGGATCGCCCAGGTCATCACCTGCCAGGGTTTGATCAACGTCGATTTTGCCGACGTGAAAACCGTGATGGGAGAGATGGGTATGGCGATGATGGGATCCGGCAAGGCCCAGGGCGAAGACCGCGCCCGGGTGGCGACGGAAGCTGCCATCAGCAGTCCGCTGCTTGAGCACATCGACCTGTCCGGCGCCAAAGGCATTCTGGCCAATATCACTGCCGGTATGGATTTCTGCATCGGTGAATTTAATGAGGTGGGCAACATCATCAAGACAGTTGCTTCCGATGATGCGACCGTGGTCATAGGCACCGTAGTGAATCCGGAACTCAGCGATGAATTATGGGTTACCATTGTCGCTACCGGCCTCAGCCAGCCGGGCGAACAACTGGTCCGGCCGAAACTGGTTGCGGCAGCCGGCGGTGGTGGTGAGGAGATAATGGATTATGATAAACTCGAACGACCCACGGTTATTCGCAACACGGTCAGCGCTACCGAGGCTGCACCTGTCAAGGATGATCCCGACTACCTCGAGATTCCCGCGTTCCTGAGGCGACAGGTAGATTAGACAGTGATTTGGTGATCAAACAACGCACACTCAAGAACCCGATCCGCGCGCAAGGTGTTGGTTTGCATACCGGCAAAAAAGCCGACCTTACCCTACGCCCTGCCGCGGTCAATACGGGCATTGTTTTCCGTCGGGTCGACCAGGACCCGCCTACGGAAATTCCGGCGCGTATGGCCAATGTAGGCAACACCCAGTTGTCCACTACCCTGGTCAGGAACGGCGCCAGTGTTTCCACGGTGGAGCACTTGTTATCCGCCTTTGCCGGCTTCAGTATCGATAATGCCTATATTGACGTGAGCGCTGAGGAGGTGCCGATCATGGATGGCAGCGCCGGCCCGTTTGTCTTCATGATCCAGTCTGCCGGGGTGCAGGAACAGGATGAAGAAAAGTGTTTTCTGCGCATTACCAGGACGTTGCGGGTGGAAGATGGCGATAAATGGGCAATGCTTGAACCTTACGACGGGTTCAAGGTCGGCTTTACCATCCAGTTCGACCATCCTGTTTTCCAGGAACGCGATTGCCAGGCGGAGATCAATTTTTCCACCACCTCATTCATCAAGGAAGTCTGCCGGGCGCGTACCTTCGGTTTTATGAAGGATTTTGATTTCCTGCGGAAAAAGAACCTGATCCTGGGAGGCAGCCTGGACAATGCCATCGTGGTGGACAACGAACAGGTGGTGAATGAGGAAGGACTGCGTTACCAGGATGAGTGTGTCAGGCACAAGATTCTTGACGCGATAGGTGACTTGTACCTGCTCGGCCACAACCTGATCGGGTCTTACCAGGGATACAAATCCGGGCACGACCTGAACAACCGACTGTTGCGCCAACTGGCCCGGTCACAGGATGCCTGGGAGATCGTCAATTTCAACGAAGACGTGGCCGCGTCGGTTTCCTACATCCGCCCGCTTACGGCTGAGAGGATGTGACCATGTGGGAATTAGGAATTACGAATTAGCTGAGACCTGTGTGGGAATCTGTAAGGGTTTCAGTTTTGGCAGAATTGACAATATGGCAACCAGGCTTTCAACCTGCACCCATTCCTAATTCGCAATTCCTAATTGATCCGTCAATCGCAGCAGAACGGCGCGCAACGGAGGATGTGTGATTGCAGTAGCCATCTGGCGTATGGCGTTTGCGGTTTCGGGAGAAACCCTGGTCGGCTCACGCACGGTGTGGTTGGATGGCGCCGGCGGGCGGTTCTTGATGTGGATTGTGCGTAGCTCGGGGAGTGTGGTTTTGAATGCTGTGAGAAGTTCGCGTGTACGGTAACGCAACCGGGTTGTCCAGGCCGCGCTATCGGCATGAAGAACCAGTGTCTGCTGCTGGTAATCGGCGACAACTACATGCTCTTTTAGAGGAAAATCAAGGTATTCAGATAATTTTGCTTGTAATCCGTTTAATTTTTCTATATGGTCATAAATCCGTGATAATTCGTCTGACCTGGTTACGATGTCTGAAATCGAATTAATTGGAGGCTGAGTATGGATATTCATTGTCTGAACAAGCGGCAGGTCTGCATATTATGCAAATTATAGTCTTCCCACGCAACAGGAAAAAGCCGTTGCACCTGGCGCTTGGCTGGGGCAGTTCCATCGCCGCACTGGTGATGGCTGTCGTGCTGGTCGGTTATCTTGCAGATTTAAGAGGCGCCTACCTGCATAAACAGGCCATGGAGGGGCAGGTGCAAGCGCTTGAGGACGTAAAGGGAGAGACCGCAACGGCGCTGGACGTCATGGCGGGCCGTGTGAGCCTGCTGCAAAGCCACGTGGTAAGACTGGATGCCCTGGGCGCGCGGCTGGCTGATATGGCGCAACTGGATGATTTTGACTTCGGGCTTGACAGCCCGCCCGGCCTGGGTGGACCGCATGGCCTGGTCGATGGCGAGTCGCAGGGCTTGTCGTCCTATGATTTTCTCACCTCCCTCAATCGGCTGGAATTTGTCTTGCAGGATCGCCAGGATAAATTGTCGGCTATGGAGGTCATGCTCATGGGCAGAAGTTTGCAGTCCCAGTCCCAGCCTTTGGGCAAACCCGTAAAAGGTGGCTGGCTGTCATCGTCATTCGGCTACCGAACCGACCCCATATCCGGGAAACGGGTATTTCATCCGGGCATTGATGTAGCCGGCAGGTCCGGTATGCCAGTCACCTCAATCGCCTCGGGCATCGTCACCTGGTCGGGCGCGTACCAGGGATACGGTAACCTGGTTGAAATCAGTCACGGCAATGGTTATATGACCCGCTATGCCCATAACAAGGAGAACCTGGTCAACGTCGGGGAGAAGGTTGAGAAAGGACAGGTGATCGCGGTCATGGGCAGTACCGGACGCAGTACCGGCGCCCACGTGCATTTTGAGGTTGTCAAAAACGGCAGCAACGTTAATCCCTACAACTATATTTCTGCGCGTTAGTCGTCTGTCCCTTTATTTTTTTCCGCCATTCTGTTTTAATCAGCCCTCGCTTGTCTTTTTACCTGCTGCGGGCGCGTGCTCCCTCAACCATAAGAACCACTACGCTCCCGGTTGCAGGCACCCGCAGCAGGTAAAAATCCGACGCGAGCATTGCATTACCTGATGAGAACTCTTTTCACGAAAATCTTCGGCAGCAGGAATGCGCGCGTCCTGAAAAAGATGCACAAGGCGGTCGAGCGCATCAACGCGCTTGAAGCGGACGTTGCCGCGCTGGCGGACGCTGAGTTTCCGCAACAAACCGCGCAGTTGAAGTCCCGGCTGGAACGCGGTGAAACCCTGGAGGAACTCTTGCCGGAGGCCTTTGCGCTGGTGCGCGAGGCAGGCAGGAGAACCCTGAACATGCGCCATTTCGACGTGCAGCTTCTGGGCGGGATCGTCCTGCAGCGCGGCAACATAGCGGAAATGCGCACCGGCGAGGGCAAGACCCTGGTGGCGACCCTGCCGGCCTATCTCAATGCCCTGGGCGGCGCCGGCGTGCATATCATCACCGTGAACGATTACCTGGCACAACGTGACGCAGAGTGGATGGGCGCCATCTATACGTTCCTGGGAATGACTACCGGGGTGATTGTGTCCGGCCTGAACAATGAGGAACGCAAGCGCGCCTATGCCGCGGATATCACCTACGGCACCAACAATGAATTCGGTTTCGACTACCTGCGCGACAACATGAAGTTCCGCGGGGATGAGCAGGTGCAACGCAGCCTGACGTACGCGATTGTGGATGAGGTGGATTCGATCCTGATCGATGAAGCGCGTACGCCGCTCATCATCTCCGGCATGGTGGATGACCGCTCCGACCTGTACCTGGCCATGAACAAGATAGTGCCGCGCCTGACGTTGCAGCAAGAGGAAGACGACGGCGGCGATTACGTACTGGACGAAAAGAGCAAACAGGCTTACCTGACGGAAGCAGGTCACGAACGGGTGGAAAAGCTGTTGCTGGAGCATAACATCATGCAGCCCGGCATGAGCCTGTACGATTCGGTGAATATCCCCATCCTGCATCACCTGAACGCGGCGCTGCGCGCCCAGTCCCTGTTCCACAATGACGTGGATTACATCGTCCAGAGTAATGAAGTGGTTATCGTCGATGAGTTCACCGGCAGGACGATGCCGGGGCGGCGCTGGTCCGACGGCCTGCACCAGGCCATCGAGGCCAAGGAAAACGTGACCATCCAGAATGAGAACCAGACCCTGGCGACCATCACCTACCAGAATTACTTCCGCCTCTATGAAAAGCTGGCCGGCATGACCGGCACTGCGGACACCGAGGCCTATGAGTTTCAGCAGATCTACGGCCTGGAAGTGGTGGTGGCGCCGACCCACCTGCCCATGATCAGGGATGACCAGGCGGACATGATCTACCTGAGCGCCCGCGAGAAATTCAACGCCATCATTGATGATATCAAGACCTGTAAGGAGAGCGGCCAGCCGGTGCTGGTGGGCACCGTATCCATTGAAGTATCGGAATACCTGTCCGGCCAGTTGAAAAAACAGAAGATCAAACACCAGGTACTGAATGCCAAGTACCATGAAAAAGAAGCCGAGATCATTGCCCAGGCCGGAAGCCCGGGCGCGGTGACGATCGCGACGAACATGGCCGGACGCGGCACCGACATCGTGCTGGGCGGAAACCTGGACGCGGAGATCAAGGCCCTGGAAGACGTTGACGCCGACACGCTGGAGCAGGTCAGGGCAGCCTGGCAGACGCGCCATGATCAGGTGATCAGTGTCGGCGGGTTGCGTATCATCGGCACCGAGCGGCATGAATCCAGACGTATCGACAACCAGTTGCGGGGCCGGTCGGGACGCCAGGGCGACCCGGGCTCGAGCCGCTTCTACATTTCCCTGGAAGATGACCTGATGCGTATTTTCGCATCGGAACGGGTGTCATCCATCATGCAACGGCTGGGAATGGAAGAGGGGGAGGCCATCGAATCCAACCTGGTTACCAAGGCGATAGAAAACGCGCAACGGAAAGTGGAAGCCCACAACTTCGATATCCGCAAGCACCTGCTGGAATATGACGACGTTGCCAACGATCAGCGCAAGGTGATTTATGAATGGCGTAACGAACTGCTGGGTGGCGATGATGTAGCCACGGATATCCACAGCATGCGGGAGGACGTCATCAAGGGTATTTTTGCAACCCATATTCCTCCCGACAGCCTGGATGAGATGTGGAATGTGAGCGGATTGACGGACGCCCTGGGTAATGAACTGAGCGTGCACCTGCCCGTGCAGGAGTGGCTGGAACAGGATGCCACCCTGGCTGAGGAGGCCTTGCTGAACAAGGTGCTGGAAAGCGTTACCGCTGAGGTGAAGAACAGGCATGCCGAACTGCCGGAGGAGCTGGTGCGCCGGGTGGAAAAGAGCCTGATGCTGGATACGCTGGACCGTCACTGGAAGGAACATCTGGTTGCCATGGATCATTTGCGCCAGGGCATCGGACTGCGTGGCTATGCAGCCAGGAACCCCAAGCAGGAATACAAGAAGGAAGCATTCGCCATGTTCAGCGACATGCTGGAAAACATCAAATATGACGTCGTTACCCTGCTCGCAAAGATACAGATCAGGGAAGAGCAGGACGCGCAACTGTTGCCGCGCCGTTCCCAACCCGCGGCCATGCAGTACAATCACCCCGACGCGCCCAGCGCCATGGGCACACCGGAGGAGGCCCCGCAACAAAAGCCGTTTATCCGCAATCAAAGAAAGATCGGCCGCAACGAACCCTGTCCCTGCGGGTCCGGGAAGAAATACAAACTCTGTCATGGCAAGCTGTAGTAGCTTGAACAACAACATCCTGCATCCCGTTAAAGGTATCCGTCTGGCGGCGGCCTCGGCGGGGATTTACGGCAACGCCCGGGACGACCTGGCCTTGTTCTCCCTGGAAGAGGGCGCGCGGGTGGGCGCGGTGTTTACCCGTAACCGGTTTTGCGCGGCGCCGGTGAGTATTGCCAGGGAGCACCTGCAACGTGGCGCGGCGCGTCACCTGCTGGTGAATGCCGGCAATGCCAATGCCGGCACCGGTACCCGGGGTATTGACGACGCCTTACGGGTGTGCCGAGCTCTGGCTTCCTGCGCCGGGTGTGAAGCGCAGG
Source organism: Gammaproteobacteria bacterium (assembly GCA_965116585.1). Taxonomy (GTDB): domain Bacteria; phylum Pseudomonadota; class Gammaproteobacteria; order Eutrophobiales; family Eutrophobiaceae; genus JAAXHV01. The sequence continues at coordinate 2,427,487 of OZ220714.1, forward strand.
CCGTTGTGCCGTTTTCCACCGGTGTGATCGGCGCATACCTGCCGGTCGATAACATCTCTCAGGCGTTGCCGGGCTTGCTTGACAAGCTGGCCGATGATGCCTGGCATGACTGTGCCCGGGCCATCATGACCACCGATACGCGACCCAAGGGCCGTTCCGTACAGTTTACCCTTGCAGGTAAACCGGTGACCGTGACCGGCATCGCCAAGGGCGCGGGCATGATCAAGCCGGACATGGCGACCATGCTCGCCTTTATCGCCACCGACGCCGCGCTGGAGCAGCCTGCGCTGGATCGTATTTTGACTGCGGCCGTGCGTCAGTCATTCAACCGTATCTGTGTTGACGGCGACACGTCCACCAATGACGCCTGCGTGCTGGTTGCGACCGGGAACCGGGAGCAGGGGAACAACGCGCTGATTGGTGCAAGCAGCCCGGCTTACCGGGAACTCGCGCAACAGGTCACGGCAGTATGTACCCACCTGGCCCAGGATATTGTCCGGGATGCCGAGGGCGCGACGAAATTTGTTACCGTCCGGGTGATGAATGCCGCAAGTGAAGCAGACTGCGCGGCTGTTGCCGCGGCGATAACCACGTCTCCGCTGGTCAAGACCGCACTCTACGCCAGCGACCCCAACTGGGGCAGGATATTGGCTGCGCTGGGGCGCAGCGGGGCTGACAGGTTGGACATCAACAAGGTCTCAATACACCTGAACGAGGTATGTATCGTAACAGACGGCGCCAGGGCCGAGGACTATAACGAAGCAAAAGGCACAGCCGCCATGCAGCAAGACGCAATCGAGATCCGCATCGACCTGCACCAGGGCAACACCGAAGCCTGTTACTGGACCTGTGACTTGTCCCATGACTATGTCACGATTAACGCGGAATACAGAACTTGACTCTTAATTAAGAATTAAGAATTAAGAATTAGGAATTAGGAATTAGGAATTAGGAATGGGGGTATTGCGCAGCGTGGCCAGGACTTTATTTCCGGAAGGCTGCCTTGGTTACAAAACTGCCGACGCAGTCGGTACATCCATTCTTAATTCCTAATTCCTAATTAAAGAGTCCGATGCGTAGCAGAGAACAGGTCGTCCTGGGTGTTGTCTACAATGGCGCGCGCGACAAGGTGTTGGTCGCCAGGCGTGCGCGTGGCGCGCACCTTGGCGGCATGTGGGAATTTCCAGGGGGCAAGGTGCAGGCAGGTGAAGCTGCGCTGGTTGCCCTGAAGCGGGAACTGCATGAAGAGGTGAATATAGAAGTAGGTGATTGTACGCCGCTGATCTCGTTCAATTATGACTATCCGGACAGGTCATTACACTTCAGGGTATGGAAAATACACGACTGGAGCGGCGAGGTAACGGGAAAGGAAGGGCAGGAAACACGCTGGGTGGATGTCTCATCACTGTCGGCACAGGATTTTCCTGCGGCCAACAAGGGCATTGTCAACGCCTGCCGCTTACCGCCGCTATATCTCATCACCCCGGACCTGGACAATTACCCTCCGGCTGTTACCAATCAGTTACAAGGATACCTGACAGCCGGTGTGAAACTGGTGCAGTTCAGAAGCAAGGACCCGCGGCAACACAGACCCGGCCTGCTGGAGATGATTGACGCCTGTCGCCGTCACGGCGCCGAACTGATCGTTAATGCCACACCCGGGTTGGCCCTGGAAGTCGGCGCCGCCGGCGTCCATCTCAACAGTAAGCGCCTGCGGGAATTGACCGAACGCCCGTTGCCGGCCGGAAGTTGGGTTGCGGCTTCCTGCCATGACCCGGAGGAATTGCATCATGCGGTAGCCATCGGCGTGGATTTCTGCGTGCTGTCCCCGGTACGCAAGCCCACCGGCAAGCACGGCATTGCGCTGGGCTGGGACAGGTTTGCCGAGCTGGCCGATGAGCTACCGATACCCGTTTATGCCCTGGGCGGAATGAAACTCTCCGACCTGCACCAGGCCAGGCAACACGGCGCCCAGGGCATTGCCTTGATCAGCGACGTGTGGAACAGGGCGGATGCTGTTGCGCGACTTACCCGGGCTGTCACCAGATAACCCGATCGTAAGGAGCCGCCATCAGGAGCTTCCTGCTTGCGCAGGAATGGGCGAGCTAGACACAGAAGTGCAGTTCGAACTCAACGTCTTTTTCGGTCTGCACCGGCCGGGCTTTGAGGTCCGGTTGTTCCAGGAAGCGTACTGTGAGGCGGTGTTTGCCACCGCTGACTTCGGGAAAACATTTCAGGCTCCGTTTCGTGGCAACCCTGATTAACTTGGTGGTTGCGTTGGCCTCGACCGATTGCTGGAAGATGCCCCCGGTTGCAACTTCTTTGCTTGACTTGGCGTTATTCCTGATCATATCCAGTACCAGGTCGACGCCTTTGTGCACGATCAACAGGTCTTCCTGCCATTCACGCAGGCGCTGCTGCCGGTCGCGCAGGGGCAGATTCAACCAGTAGTGATAAGCAGGCAGATCGAAATTGCAAGCGCCTCCCGCCAGGGAACCTTTCTGTTTAATAGAGGCAATCAACTCGTCCGCGTCCATGACTGCTCCCGGTTGGCTGGAATTATCCCTCAGGCTGGTGACACATTCGTTAATATCTTCGAGAATACGGCTGAGTTTATAGAGGTCCACCCCGGGATTGTCTTCCAGCCCGCGTAACACGGATTGGCAGCGTTCCAGTTCCTTGGCCAGTTCGGTTTTGATGTCGGACCACTTCAATAAATCATTCAGGCTGATCAACAGGGATATGAACAGGTGCATATCAATGGCATCCGTTGACCCTGAATAGTAGTCCAGGCGCTTGAATAAATTCTCAATCCTGAGCAGGTTTCTGATGCTTTCATTCAGCGGATGTTCATAGACCAGGCGATTTTCCATGGCAATCCCGTCAAGTTAAGTATTTTTCATGCAGGCTTTCAACTTGAGCCCTTAACGTGCTAATACTACCATCGTTCACAATAATATCATGAGCGGCGCGCAATCTTTCCTGACGACCAACCTGTGACTTGATTATATTCCTTGTCTGCTCTTCCCCGGAATGGTCGCGCAAGCTGACCCGCGCTACCTGCAATTCCTCGGGTGCGTCCACTACCAGCACGCGATCCACTGTGGCCTGCGCGCCCGTTTCGAGCAACAGGGGAATGCAGATAATGCAATAAGGATAGTCTATTTGCTCTGTAAATGCCTGAATTTCCGCGCGTACCCGCGGGTGGATAATGGCTTCCAGCTTTTTTTTCAGGACAGGTTCGGTAAAAACCAGCGCCCGCAGTCGGCGCCGGTCAAGGCTTCCCGTGTCATCCAGGCTCTCTGCGCCGAACAGGGCAACAACCTCGTCGAAGGCTGCGTGGCCGGGCGTTGTGATCCGGTGGGAAATTTCGTCGGCGTCGATGGTGGGGACACCCAGTTCGTCAAAACAGTGTGTTACCGTGGACTTGCCACTGCCTATCCCGCCGGTCAAACCTACGCGCAAGGAACGGTTCATGGCAGGGCGCCTGCTGTCGGGTAGAAGTATTCAAACACGTCCAGCCCCCATACCAGGCTCAGCCATCCTGCCAGGGCCAGGAAAGGGCCGAAACAAATGGGCATTGAGCGTTGCCTCCCGCGCAGAACAACCAGGTAAAGCCCTACCAGGGCGCCTGCCAGGGAGGAGAGCAAAATAATCGATGCCAGCGCTTGCCAGCCACACCAGGCGCCCAGCATGGCCAGCAACTTCATGTCTCCCCGTCCCATACCTTCCTTGCCGGTGGCAAGCCGGTAGCCCTGGCCGATCAACCAGAGAACACCGTAACCTGCCACCGCGCCGACCAGGCTGGCGTGCAAGTCGGTGAACAGGCCGAACCCGTTGCATAACAGTCCCAGCCAGAGCCAGGGCAGGGTGATAGTGTCCGGCAACAGTTGCCGGTCGATGTCGATGAAGGTCAATGCAATCAGCGCCCAGGTGAACAGGCAGGCGCATAACGCCTGGAGGCCTGGGCCGAACCTGGCCGCGACAACCAGCGTCAGCGCCGCGCACAGCAGTTCCACCAGGGGGTAGCGCGGGGAAATCCGGTTGTTGCAGGTTGCACACTTCCCTCGGAGCAGCAGGTAACTGACCACGGGTATATTTTCCGATGCCCGGAGCGAGTGCTCGCAATGCGGGCAGGACGATCCCGGCCGCAACAGGTTATACGGCGGCGCCGCGATCTCCCCGGTGGGATTCAGTTCGAGAAACTCACAACACTCCTTGCGCCAGGCCGTCTCGAGCATACGCGGCAGCCGCAGGATCACTACATTCAGGAAACTGCCGATGAGCAGGCCGAGGGTCGCGCTGGCGAGGTAAAAAAGGGAGGGAGGGAGGTGCTGGAGTGTGTTCATCAGTATCGCGAATCCGGTGCGGTGTCAGTATCGCGTAAACGCGCACAGATTTAAATCTGTCCCGACAGCCCTGCTTACCTGGCGGAGAAGGTCAGAGAGCCGCGCTCGGCATCCACGTAAATAGTATCAGACGAACTGAACCGGCCCGCCAACAGTTCCCTGGCCAGGGGAGTCTCCAGGTGGTTCTGTACTGCGCGTTTCAGCGGGCGGGCGCCGTACACCGGATCATAGCCGATGTTGGCCAGGGTCTCTTTTGCCTGGTCCGACAGCAAGATGGCTATGCCCTGCGCGGCCAGGCGTTGTTCCAGCCTGTGTACCTGGAGCTCGGTGATGGCGTTCAGTTGTGCGCGTTTCAGGGTGTGGAACACTACCAGGTCATCGACCCGGTTGAGAAATTCCGGCCGGAAGTATGCGGAGACGATCTCCAGCACTGTCGTTTTCATGGTCTCGTAATCCGCCTCATCGGACAGTTCCCTGATTTGTTCCGATCCCAGGTTCGAGGTCATGATGATGACGGTATTGCGGAAGTCCACCGTTCTGCCCTGGCCGTCGGTCAGGCGCCCATCGTCCAACACCTGCAACAGGACGTTGAAAACGTCGGGATGGGCTTTTTCCACTTCGTCCAGCAGCACCAGGCTGTAGGGCCGGCGCCGTACCTGTTCGGTCAGTTGGCCGCCTGCGTCATAACCGACGTAGCCCGGGGGCGCCCCGATCAGCCTGGAGACCGAGTGTTTTTCCATGTATTCGGACATATCGATACGCACGATGGCCTCTTCACTATCGAACAGGAAATCAGCAAGGGTCTTGCACAGTTCCGTCTTGCCTACGCCGGTCGGTCCCAGGAAAAGAAATGAGCCGTTGGGCCTGCCGGGGTCGGACAAACCGGCGCGGGCGCGCCGGATGGCGTCTGCGACCGCGACAATCGCTTCATCCTGGCCCACCACCCGCCGTCGTAGTGCTTCCTCCATGTGCAGCAGCTTGTCTTTTTCGCCCTGCAGCATCTTTGCTACCGGTATCCCCGTCCAGCGCGAGACGACCTCGGCGATCTCGTTTTCCGTGACCTTGTTGCGCAGCAGTTGCAGCGGTTTGGTTTCGGCCTGCTCGGCGTTTTCCAGTTGCTTTTCCAGGTCGGGAATAATGCCGTACTGCAACTCCGACATGCGGTTCAGGTCACCGGCTCGCTGTGCCGTCTCAAACTCCATGCGCGCCCGTTCCAAGCGTTCCTTGATCTCATGCGCGCCCTGCAATGCGGCTTTTTCCGCTTTCCATATTTCCTCCAGGTCGGCAAACTCAAGCTCGACCTGTTTTATGTCGCTGTCCAGGTCGGCCAGGCGTTGCCTGGATGCTTCGTCGGTTTCCTTCTTCAGGGCCTCGCGTTCGATCTTCATCTGGATCAGGCGCCGCTCCAGCCGGTCCATCGCCTCCGGTTTGGAGTCGATCTCGATGCTGATACGGCTGGCGGCCTCATCGATCAGGTCGATAGCCTTGTCGGGCAACTGCCGGTCGGTGATGTAGCGTTGCCCCAGTGTTGCCGCGGAGATAATGGCCGGGTCGGTAATCTGTACGTTATGGTGAACTTCGTAACGCTCTTTCAGGCCGCGCAGGATGGCTATGGTATCGTTCACGCCCGGTTCGTCGATGAACACTTTCTGGAAACGCCGTTCCAGCGCCGCGTCTTTTTCGATGTGCTGGCGGTATTCATCCAGGGTGGTGGCGCCGATACAGTGCAATTCGCCACGGGCCAGGGCCGGTTTCAGCATGTTGCCGGCATCCATCGCCCCTTCCGCCTTGCCGGCGCCGACCATGGTATGCACCTCGTCGATGAACAGGACGATGCCGCCTTCCTGCTTTTTGAGATCGCTGAGTACTGCTTTCAGGCGCTCCTCAAATTCACCGCGAAACTTCGCCCCGGCGATGAGCGCGCCCATGTCCAGCGCCAGTAAACGCTTGCCTTTCAGGGAGTCAGGCACTTCGCCGTTGACGATGCGTTGCGCCAGGCCTTCCGCAATCGCGGTCTTGCCCACGCCGGGTTCGCCGATCAGTACCGGGTTGTTTTTTGTGCGCCGCTGCAATACCTGTATAGTGCGGCGGATTTCCTCGTCGCGACCGATCACCGGGTCCAGCTTTCCCTGTATGGCCTGGTCGGTTAAATCGATGGTGAATTTATCCAGCGCACCGCGCTGGTCCTCACTGTTCGGGTCATTGATTTTTTCCCCGCCGCGCACCTTGTCAATGGCCGCCTCGACCCTGTGTTTTTGCGCGCCGCATTCCCGCATCAGCCTGCCGAGTTCGGCCTTGTCGCCCGCCGCAGCCAGGACAAACAGTTCGCCGGAGATGTATTGATCCTTGCGTTGCTGGGCGAATTTGTCGCTGAGGTTGAGCAGTCGTTCCAGGTCTTTGGACAGGTACACTTCACCATCATGGCCCTGGATACGCGGCAGGTTTTCCATCGACCGGCTGATGTTTTTGTGCAAGCGCGCAACGTCCACACCGGCCAGACCCAGCAAATGGGTGGTGGAGCCGCCTTCCTGGTCCAGCAACGCAGCCATAAGGTGCAGCGGTTCGATAAACTGGTTATCGCGCCCCAGCGCCAGACTCTGGGCATCCGCCAGGGCCTGCTGGAATTTGCTGGTCAACTTGTCTGCACGCATGGGTTAAATCCGGGATGTTAATCAGTGAGGGTGTTTAGATATGGGCATTCTGCGCTGATTCAAGTTGCTCTTTCACTCGATCCAGATCAAGCTGGCCGTGCGTCCGGTCACGCCGTCCCGGCGGTAGGAGTAAAATAACTCTCTGTCGCCATAGGTGCAGAGTTTACTGTCATAGATTTCTACCACCCCCAGTTGCCGTAACTCCGCCTGCACCAGCCGTTCCAGGCTCAGATACCAGTGGTTGTGAGTTATTGTCAAATCTGGTGTATGGCATCATAGTCAGGCGGCCCGTTTGTGTTGCTCAAGGGTCTCTTCTCTCACGCCGTCAATAAACGTCACATTCTCAATCACATCGGCCAGGTGCTTAAACCCCCGCATCCGGCGCCAATTCTTCTCCGCACATAACCCCAGCTTGTAGACCATGGTTAGCAGGCTGGTGCGGCTGACGCAGCCCCGCGTCCTGGCAGTGCGTAACCGTACCGTCGCAAACGTCGACTCAATCGGATTGGTCGTCCGGATCGACTGCCAGTGTGCCGCCGGGAAGTCATAGAAGGCCAATAATGAATCCCGATCTGCGTCCAAGCAGGCGGCGGCCTTGGGATACTTGTCTTCGTAGGTGCGGAGAAACCGGTCCAACGCCCGGCTCGCCGCGGCCCGGCTCTCGGCCATCCAGATAGCCTGTAACCCCTGCTTGGCTTTGGCCTGGACCCCCTTGGGCAATTTGTTCAAGACATTGGCCATCTTGTGCACCCAGCAGCGCTGTGTGCGGGTCGTGGGATACACCTCCGCCAACGCCGCCCAGAACCCCAACGCCCCATCGCCAATGGCCAGCGACGGCGGCGCGAAACCCCGAGACTGCAAATTCACCAGCAACTCGCACCAGCTCTGTTTGGACTCCCGGTAGCCGTCCTCCACCGCCAATAACGCCTTCCTGCCCCACTCATCCACCCCGACCATCACCAGCAAACACTGCCGGGCCTCATCACCCCGCACGGTGAAGTAAATCCCGTCCACCCACACGTACACGTAACGCTGTCTATGAAAATCCCGACTGCACCAGGTTCGGTACTCCTCCTCCCACACCCGCTTCAACCGACTCACCGTCGCCGCCGAGAGACCTCGCGCCTGCGCCCCCAACAACGCCGCCAGCGCAGCCTGCATGTCCCCCGTCGAGACGCCCTTCAAATACAACCACGGCAGCACACTCTCGACACTCGCCGTGCGCTTGATATACGGCGGCAGCAAGGCAGAACTAAAATGCCGGCCCCGGCCACCCCGGTCCCGCGTCTTCGGCACCCGTATCGGTACCTCCCCCAACCCGGTCGTCACCGTGCGCGCCGGTAAATACCCGTTCCGGACAATGGACCGGCGACCCGCTGCATCGCACTCGCCCGCATGCTCAGACAAATACGTCGCCAACTCCGCCTCCACGGCACTGTGCAACAGCGCCCGGGCACCGTCGCGTAATAAACTCTCCAACGGTGTCCATGCCTCGACTCGCTTTTCCAGGGAAATTACCGTATCGTTCTTCATGGTGGTGTACTCCTCTCATGTTGTTGGTTGTCTTCGAAAAAACACCATTTTACAACATCGGGTGCACCACCTCACTACGCAGCCCATACACCAGAAATGAGCATAACTCAGTGGTTGTTGCGGGATGGGACAATTGCTGCCGCGGTGTCTGCCCAGATCGATGAGCAGGCGGAGACGACCTCGAGGCCGACCTCGTAGTGTTCCTGCCTGATATGGGGACCGACCCAGGCCAGCAGTTCCCGGGGTGGGGAGCTGAACAGGGACAGGCCATGTTTTATCACGCGCTTGCACAGGCCGCGCCAGCCCACGTGCAAGGCCGCGATTTCGGCGCCGGCGCGGTCGCACAGCAGTAACGGCACGCAGTCGGCAGTCAGAATGGTGCAGACGGTTCCTGCGCTGTCCGTGTGGGAACCGTCTGCGGGTACGAGCGCATCGCGGCCTGGCCTGAGAATCCGGTTACCATGCTGTTGCTCCAGCCAGGCCGGTTCCGATGGCAGGTTCAGCCGTTCATACAGTCGCCGCCGGTTTTCTGTCACGGCGTGCGGCTCATCGCCCACATGTCCGGCAAGGTTGCAACTGTCAAAAGGCGCGCGGCTGACCCCGTTCAACCGGGTAGTCGTTCCTGCCCGGATATGCGCCGGCGCCGGCCAGTGCGCGGGTAGCCAGTTGTCAGCCGACATCGCGCGCCAGCCCGGCAAGCAGCTCTGCCATATCTGCGGCAAGGGGCGCTTCCAGTTCCAGGGTCTGGTTGCTCAGGGGATGCTGCAATGCAAGTCGGCGTGCGTGCAACGCCTGTCTGGGGAACGCGGCAAGCGCCTCCCTGAACAGCGTGGAGACATTTTTTGCAATACGCTTTCTGCCGCCATACACCGGGTCGCCGATAACAGGATGACCCAGGTGTGCCATGTGCACCCGAATTTGATGGGTCCGCCCTGTTTCCAGCCTTAACCCGAGGTCCGTACAGGCGGGATATTTACTGAGGATACGGTAATGCGTTGTTGCGGGTTTCCCCTTGCCGGTCACGGCCATGCGCGTGCGCAGGGTCGGGTGCCTGCCTACCGGGGCCTCCACGGCGCCACCGCTGATCAGCGTGCCGTGGACGAGAGCCCGGTATTCCCGGGTGATGTTCCGCTCCTGCAAGTCCTTGACCAGCCTGGTATGGGCTGCTGGGGTCTTTGCCACTACCATGATCCCGGAGGTATCCTTGTCCAGCCGGTGCACTATGCCGGCGCGCGGGACTTTGGCCAGTTGCGGCGCGTGGTACAGCAAGGCGTTGACCAGGGTGCGATCGGGATTGCCGGCGCCGGGATGCACCACGATCCCCGGCGCCTTGTTCAGCACAAGTATGGCCTCATCCTCGAAGATAATGTCGATGGGGATGGCCTGCTCAATCCAGTTTTCATGCCGGTCTTCCAGCGTTGCACTTACCTCAATCACTTGCCCGGCGCTGACACTGTCCTTCTGCCTGAGGCCGGCGCCGTCCACCCTGACAAAACCATCTCTGATCCATTCCTGCAAGCGGGCGCGGGAATGGCGCGGACACAGCAGGGCCAGCACCTGGTCCAGTCGTTTGCCGCTATGCTGCGCCGGTACGATTATCGAAAAGATTTCCTGTTGCATTATTCTGTCCGCTGATGACGCAGATTATTTTAACCCGCATATCTCACCAAGTCGCTTGTTGCAATCTGAAACTTCGCACCACTTGGTGAGATATGCGGGTTAAGGGAACTCTGCATCCGCTGTGGCAAAAAAAATTCTGTGTTAATCTGTATCATCTGTGGATATCATTTATCCGTGTTATCTGTAGCTGTATTATGTCTGTGGGCAGTAATGTGAAATTCTTTATCCAGTCTGTTGTTCTCGGTTTGGCCGGCGCCTTTGTTCTGTTGTATTTCTTCCCCGGCCTGTATTCTTATCAGAATGGCGCGCTTGCCGGGCGTGGCGGGGAAGGTGTTGCTTCCTACAGCAAGGCGGTGACGGCAGTGGCGCCGGCGGTGGTGAACGTTTATGCCACACAGATCCACCGGCAGACTATCCACCCCCTGTTCCGGGATCCGTTATTCCGGCGGTTTTTCGGTCCCCGCGTGCCGAGTGAACGGCGTGACAGCAATCTTGGTTCCGGCGTGATCATGGATGACCGGGGTTACCTGCTGACCAATGCCCACGTCATCAATAACGCTGATGAAATTCTCATTACCCTGTATGACGGGCGCCAGTCGCGGGCGCAGGTGGTAGGTATAGACCCGGATACCGACCTTGCCGTACTTAAAACGAACCTGGGCGACCTGCATAGCGCACCGTATGGTGACACCGGCCGGATAAGGGTGGGAGACGTCGTCCTGGCCATAGGGAACCCCTATGATTTCGGCCAGACGGTTACCCAGGGCATTATCAGCGCGACGGGGCGTAACCGGGTGGGTATTACCACGTTTGAGAATTTCATCCAGACCGACGCCGATATCAATCCCGGCAACTCAGGCGGCGCGCTGGTCTCGGCAACGGGGGAACTGCTGGGCATTAATACCGCCATCATTTCCAGCAGTGGCGGCTCGCAGGGTATCGGTCTGGCCATACCGGTAGAACTGGCCCTGGATGTAATGCGTCAAATCATTGAACACGGACACGTGATCCGTGGCTGGATCGGTATCGAAGCCCAGATTATCTCGCAGGACATGATCGACACGATTGGGCTGGATCAGGGCGGAGTGCTGATCGTGGCCGTGCTCAATGGAAGCCCTGCCGCTAACGCCGGGATTGTGCCCGGCGACATCATGATTAGTATCGATGGCCAGCCCCTGTACAACCCGCAGTATGCCATCAACCTGATCTCCCAGGTTAAACCGGGCACTGTAATCAAGGCAGAAATCCTGCGTGGATGGAACACAGGGACGGTTACCCTGCAGGTTGCAGAACGTCCTTCCTTCAGACGCTGAATGGTCTGTGACGCAGGTAATGACGAACGAAGGTATGGATAGACGGAGTAAAAGCAGGCAATCTGTCGGAGTTTTTACTCTGCTCCCTGGATTCTCAGTGCCGCGGCGCGGGCGTGGGCGCTGAGCCCTTCCGCCTCGGCCAGGGTGGTGGCGGTTTCGGCAAGGCGGGAGGCGGATGCGGGGGTACATTCGATCAAGGACGTGCGCTTCTGGAAATCGTAGACTCCCAGCGGTGATGAGAACCTTGCCGTTCTGCCGGTGGGCAGGACGTGGTTCGGGCCGGCGCAGTAATCACCCAGCGCTTCCGCGGCAAAATGCCCGAGGAAGATGGCGCCGGCATGGCGAATGTGGGCAAGATAACTCTCCGGGTCCTGCACCGCGAGTTCCAGGTGCTCCGGCGCGAGCCGGTTGACGATGTCGCATAACTGATCTTGGTCTGCGGCCAGGATCAGGGCGCCGTTGTGTTCCAATGCTGAGCGAATAATGCCGGCGCGCGCCATCCCGCTCAGTTGGCGGTTGACGGCGGCTTCAACCTTTGCCGGCAGACTTGTGTCGGTGGTCACCAGGATGGCCCGGGCATCCTCGTCGTGCTCGGCCTGGGCGAACATGTCCATGGCGATCCAGTCTGGATGCGCGCTGTCATCCGCCACCACCACGACCTCCGACGGGCCGGCGATCATGTCTATCCCGACCACACCGAACACCAGGCGCTTGGCCGCGGCCACGTAACGGTTGCCCGGCCCCACGATCTTGTCGACGGCCGGGACTGGCCCGGCGCCGTAGGCCAGTGCGGCTACCGCCTGCGCCCCACCAATGGAGAAGAACCGGTTTACCCCGGCTATGTGCGCCGCGGCCAGCACCACGGGGTTGAGTCGGTTATCCGGCGCCGGCGCCACCATGATGATCTCCCCGACACCTGCCACCTGAGCGGGTATGGCGTTCATCAAAACGGATGAGGGATAAGCCGCCTTGCCGCCGGGTACGTAAATACCCACCCGGTCCAGGGGTGTGACACGTTGCCCCAGAGTGGAGCCGTCCTGGTCCTGGTAGCTCCAGGACTGTCCGATTTGATGCCGGTGATAGGCGCGGATGCGCGCTGCCGCGTCCTCCAGGGCCTGGCGCAAGTCCTGTGGCAGGGTTGACACGGCCTGCTCCAGTTGCGCTTCCGTTACTTCCAGGTCGCCGGGGCCGATGTTGCGGCGATCGAACCGGTTGGTGTATTCCACCAGGGCCGTGACGCCGTTTTCCCGGACGTCGTCAAGTATCGCCGAGACAGTCTCCGACAAGCCCGGGTCGAGGACTTCGTTGCCAGCCAGCAGTTGTGAGAAGCGGTTTTCAAAATCCGCATCTGTGCCGGACAATCGGGCAATCCGGATTCCCGCTTGCGCAACAGTGGAGGTATTGGCCTGGTTCCCTGCTGGTGCAGGCGCGCCCACGCCGGCGCTTGAAACAACAGGCTGGTCGCTGTTGCTCATTCCCGTATGGCCGCGGCCAGGCGGTTTATGAACGGTTTGATTTGCTCCCGTTTCATCTTCATGGAGGCTTTGTTCACGATGAGGCGGGAACTGATATACGCGATGTTTTCGAGTGGCGCCAGGCCGTTTTCTTTCAGGGTGTTGCCGGTATCGACCAGATCGACTATCAGGTCCGACAGGCCCAGTACGGGAGCCAGTTCCATGGAGCCGTATAACTTGATAATTTCCACCTGTTGCCCTTTTTCGGCAAAATAGTTGCGTGTTGTCGTGACGTACTTGGTGGCGATGCGTAAGCGGCCCGATTGCGCCGGCGCGTTGTTGGGTCCGGCCAGCATCAGGCGGCAACGGCCTATTTTCAAATCCAGCGGTTCGTACAGGTTATCGCTCACGCATTCCATCAGCACGTCCTTCCCGGCAATGCCGAGATCAGCGCCGCCGTTGAGCACGTATGTCGGCACATCGGTTGCCCGGATCACGATCAGCCGCAGCCCGGGCCGGTTGGTCTCAAACACGAGCTTGCGGGTGGCGCCGGGGTCATCCAGAGGTTGCACCCCGGCGCGCGCGAGCAGAGGCAGCGCCTCCTCCAGGATGCGCCCCTTGGAAACGGCAATGGTTATTCTGTCTTTGTCAGTCTGTTCCAATTCCAAACACCCAATTCCTAATTCTTAATTCGTAATACCCCTCAAGGCAGCCGCCTGATGCTTGCGCCAAGCTGCATCAGTTTCTCCTCGATGGTCTCATAGCCACGGTCGATATGGTACACCTGTTCGACCAGAGTCTCTCCCTGCGCGACCAGACCGGCCAGGATCAGGCTGGCTGAGGCGCGCAGGTCGCGCGCAGTGATCGTGCTGCCTGTCAGGTTGTCCACGCCCTCCACCACGACGTGGTTGCCGGACAGGGTCAGCCTGGCGCCCATTTTCTGTAACTCCAATACGTGCATGAAACGGTTATTGAAAATATTTTCAGTGATCACGGCGCGACCTTCGGCCACGCAGTTCATGGCCGTGAATTGTGCTTGCATGTCCGTAGGAAAATCCGGGAAGGGCGCGGTAGTAATATCAACCGCCCTGGGTTTTGCGCCGGCCTCCATTGCCAGCGATATGCTCGTCTCATCGTAATCGATCCTGGCGCCTGCTTCCGCCAGTTTTTCCAGCACCGCCTCCAACAACCTGGGATCGGTGTTTTTCAGTTTGATATTGCCACCGGTCATGGCCGCTGCGACCAGGTAGGTCCCGGTTTCTATACGGTCGGGCAGGATGTTGTAGCGGGCGCCGTTCAACTCGTCCACCCCCTCTATTTCGATCCTGCCGGTTCCCGCACCGCTGATTTTTGCGCCCATACTGTTGAGACATAATGCCAGGTCAGCCACTTCCGGTTCCCGTGCCGCATTTTCGATAACGGTGACGCCTGCTGCCAGCGTCGCGGCCATCATCAGGTTTTCCGTGCCGGTAACGGTCACCGTATCGAAGTTGATATATGCCCCATGCAAGCGCGTGGCGCGCGCCTCGATGTAACCGTTGTCCACGGTGATCTCCGCGCCCATGGCGGCCAGTCCTTTCAGGTGCAGGTCAACCGGCCTGGAACCGATGGAGCAACCGCCGGGCAGGGACACCTGCGCCTGCCCGTAGCGGCTGACCAGCGGCCCCAGCACCAGGATCGAGGCGCGCATGGTCTTCACCAGATCATAAGGCGCATACAACCGGGTCAGGTTGCGATTGCTCACCTCGATCATCATGCGTTCGTCCAGCATCAGGTCCGAACCCATCAGGCCCAGCAACTCCATGGTCGTGGTGATGTCGTGCAGGTGTGGGAGATTGCCGATCAGCATCGGCTTGTCCGTCAGCAGGGTGGCCGCAAGAATGGGAAGAGCGGCATTTTTTGCGCCTGAGATGCGTATCTCGCCGCACAGGGGGACGCCGCCCCGGATGGTCAATTTATCCACAAATCAAAACTACGAAGATATGACTCGTAGTTGACTCTTTTTCTGCCATTCTTCCGGCGTGAAGGTTTGTATGGAGAGGGCGTGTATGTCGGTTCCCATTTTGTCCCCCAGAGCCCTGTACACCAGTTGGTGTTGCTGGACCATATTTTTCCCCGCAAATTCGTCGCTGACGATGATCGCGGTGAAATGTGTGCCGTCACCGTCCATTTCGATCTCGCAATCCGGGACGCCGGCTTTGATCAGCGCGGCAATATCTTCGACCTGCATGGTGTATCCTCTCTGCGTATCAGGTTTCGTCAGTTACTAATGACTGTTCCAGCTTCTCGTTTTTGTCCACCAGTTTCTGTATCAGGGTTTCCAGGCCGTTGTTGCGAATCTCGGAGGCAAACGACTTCCGGTAGGTTTCCACCAAGCTTACGCCCTCGAAGGCGACATTGACTACTTTCCAACTGCCGTCGCTGACGTGCATGGTGTAATTCACGGGTGTGGCGGCGTCATCCGTGACGATCTCGGTCTTCACCATCACGATATTGGGTTTGGAACCCGTCAGGGTCTCCAGGTAATTCACCTTCTCGTTGGAGAAGCCCAGCACTGCCTTGGCATAGGTGCGCACCAGCAGGTTTTTGAATTCGGTAGTGAAGACTGTACGTTGTTCTGTGCTGGCTTCCTTCCAGTATTTACCCAGTATCCACCTGGACATATTGTTAAAATCGAATACGGGGATGATCAGGTCGTTGATCAGCTCATAAACCGTTTCCGGTTGTGCATCCAGCATTTCCCGTTCCGCAGTGATACGCGCAATCACGTTATCCACGGTAGTGAGAATGACGTCTTCCGGTTTACCCGTATCTGTTGCCGCTATCACCGGCATCACTATGGGTAACAGAAATATCACTATAAAGCCGAGTTTCCGTTTCATGGTTTGGTGTCTCCTGTTTTAATGGGTAAGGAAAGAGTCTATTCTAATTAGAACCTGGAAATTGAAAAAGGTTTTTTTGTCATAGCTGCGTAAATCTGCGTTATCTGCGGACAAATACCGAATCTTTCATCTGCGTAAATCTGCGTTATCTGCGGACGAGAACGGGCGGAACATCAGGATCAGCTTGGGCAGCAGGGTGAGGGCCGCCAGCAGGGCGATGAACATGGCGAATGCGGTGAGCAGGCCGAAGTAGATGGTCGGAATGAAATTGGACATCACCAGGATGGAAAAACCGATGATGATGGTAATCGCCGTATAGAACACTGCCCGGCCGATGTTGGCGTGGCAGTAGTAAAGTGTGGACGCGTAATCGGGTTTGTTCGGGTATTCCTCGCGGAAGCGGTAGATGTAATGGATGCTGTTATCCACAGCGATACCGATGGTGATGGCGGCGATGGTGATAGTCATCATGTCCAGGGGGATATCCAGGATACCCATGAGCCCCAGGATGATGCCGGCAGCCAGGATATTCGGCAGGATACCGATGATGGCCAGTGACACGGAGCGGAACAGCACCAGCAGCATCAGGGCAATGCCCAGCATCACCACGCCCAGGGTTTCTATCTGGGAAGTGAACAGGCTTTGCAGCATGTTGTTATATAGCACCATCATGCCGCTGACCTGGAACTCGTCCTCGGCAAGCCCGAGTTCCGTGCGCAGGTCGGTGTTGATTGTTTCCAGGAACTGTTTACGGCGCAGGTCGGGCAGGGAGTCCAGGATCCGTATATTGATGCGGGCTTCGTTTTCCTCAATGGAGATGTACGGATCGATCAGTTGCTCCTTTATCTCCTGCGGCAGTTTCTTGTTGATGACCGCCAGTTCAAACGCGTCGAACTCCTCACCTTCGTTCAGGTCTTCGGCCAGGCGCAGCACCGAGGCCAGTGACAGTACCTTGCCTATCTCCGGCCGGCTGTCCAGGTAATCGTGCACGGCCTTGATGCGATCCGTCTTGTATGAAGTAAACCAGGTGTCCGCCGGGTCCGCGGGTTCAGTATCGAAACCGCCGAACAGGTCGTCCAGGTCGGAAAATTCGTCGTCCTGTTCTTCTTCTTCCTCCCCGTATTCCCTGACCGGGTCAAATTTCAGGACCACGTCCATGGGCGCAGTGCCGCCCAGTTCATCATCGATCAGTTTCAGGCCCTGGTGTATTTCCGTGGAGTCGCTGAAATAATTGACGAAGCTGTTCTCGACCTTCAGCCGGGAGATACCGTAAAGACTGAGTGCCGCCAGCAGCAAGGCGATGACCACCACGCCGTTGCCGAACCTCTCGGTGATGCGCGCCAGGCCCGCGGTAAACGGCACCTCCTCCTTGCCGGGAGACGTGATCTTTTTGTCCAGGGATACCAGTATGGACGGAAACAGCAGGAATGACGTCATGAAGGTGACGCTGAGTCCCAGGGTCATCATCCAGCCGAAATCGATCACGGGCTTGATATCGCTGACTACCAGGGAGCCAAAGCCGATCATGGTAGTCAACGCGGTGTACAGGCAGGGCAAGGTCATGCGCCGCACGGTATTGGACACCAGTTGCGCCTGGTCCTGCCCGGAGAAATCACGGCTCAGTTGCCGGTAACGCACGATCAGGTGTACGTTCATCGACATGGTGAGGATAAGCATCAGGGAAATGAAGTTGGACGATATTACCGTGACCGGCCAGCCGGTCAGGCCCAGCAGTCCCATCATGACGATCACCGCGAAGACGCAACTGCACAGGGGCAGCAGCACAAACCGGGCCTGGCGAAAGATAATCGACAACATGATCACCAGGAAGGCAAACACACCGGCGCCGAACACCAGCAGGTCGTTCTTGATGAAGGTGATCATGTCGTCCGCGATCATGGGAATGCCGCCCAGGTACAGGGTGCCCCGGTCCCGGTAGCGATCCATCACCGCACGGGTGGCAGCCACGGTTTCGTGATTGAGACGGGTGACCTCATCCTTGATTGACCCGTAGCGTTCCAGAATATCCGCCAGTTCCTGCTGTTCCGCTGCGCTCAGGCCCCCGCTGTCCCGCTTGAGCAGCAGTTCGTTTCTCCTGTTCTGCGCATCGGCGAAGATCACCTTGTTTTTCAGGTTGACCTGCAACGCCGTGGTGCCGGCATCCTGGCTGATGATCAGGTCCACGAATACCGGGCTGGCCAGCAATTCTTCCCGCGCCCGCTGCCGGTCCACGTCCGGGTCTCCCAGGGTGCGATAGTTCGTGGCTACCTCTGCCAGTTTCCCGCCGACGATTTTTACCAGCGGCGCATCGATTAACGAGAACACCGAATCGACCCCTGCCAGTTGTTCCAGGTCGTCCCGTAACTGGCGGATAGTCTCCAGTGACGCCTCCGAAAACAGGTCTGCATGGGGCGTGAACGTCACCACCAGGAACTCCCGGGTGGCATAGCGCTTGTTCACCTCACGCAAGGTACGCAAGTCCCGGTCGCTTTCCAGGATCAGGGTATCGGTGGAGGCATCCAGTTTGAAATCCCGGGCATGCCAGGCAAAAAAAGCAAATACGGCCAACAGCGCCGACAAGACCAGTCGGGGCCGGCTGAGAATATACTTGTCGTAGAAACTGGCGAGCATGGTGATCAATTACGAATTAGGAATTAAGAATTGGGAATGAACACACCTCGTGATGATATTTCAACCCCGGTTAATTCGTAATTCCTAATTCTCAAAAGCTGTCATGCTAAACTAGCAAACTGTCCACGTAAAGAGGCTTATCAATGCATAAACTGATCTTCTTCATACTGGCTGCTTGCGCGTTGTCCGTTTCCGCCCAGCAGCGGACCCCGGCGCCTGAGAATGCCGAACTGTATTTTATCTCACTCGCTGACGGCGCGAGCGTGTCCAATCCGGTCAATGTCCGCTTCGGTCTCAGAAACATGGGAGTCGCTCCCGCCGGTATCAAGTACGACAACAGCGGCCACCATCACCTGCTGGTAAACACGGAATTGCCCTCCCTTGACTTTCCCATCATTAACGATGAAAACCACCTGCACTTCGGTGGCGGTCAAACGGAAGTTAGCCTGGAACTTCCCCCGGGAGAGCACACCTTGCAACTCCTGCTGGGCGATTTTGCCCACATCCCCCACGCACCGGCCGTGATGTCGGAGCGTATTACGATAACGGTCAAGGGCGCCTCTAAAAATTAGAGGTTGTTTTAAAGGAACCTCTAATAATGCCAGCATATCCCTATGCTGCACGGGCGCCTCTAATTTTTAGAGGCGCCCTTAAGTAATACCGTGTCGCCGCCGGCGCCTTGTTATGGCAGCCGTATCTCACCGCGGATGATGCCGTCGATGGTCTCCACGTAGAGTTCATGCTCCACCGCCAGCACGCGCCGAGCCAGGGTGTCAACAGTATCCGACTTTTCCACCGCGACTTTTCGCTGCGCCAGCGCCGGGCCGTTGTCATAGATCGCGTCCACCACGTGCACGGTGGCGCCGCTGGTTGCGGCGCCCGCTGCCAGTACAGCCTCATGCACGCGCCGGCCGTACATACCCTGCCCGCCGTATTCCGGTAGCAGGCCAGGATGGATATTCAGGATATGGCCGGGGAACGTTGCCAGGGTAACCGGACCGATTTTCTTCATATAACCCGCCAGGAGCACCAGGTTCACGTCATGTTCGAGTAACACGTCGACGATTTCCCGGTCCAGGTCTTCCGGGTGCGGGTGGGTGCTTCCGCTCAGGTGGAACCGGGGAATGCGTTCATTGCGCGCCCGCTCCAGCGCCCCTGAGTCCCTGTTATTACTGATCACCACCGCAGGAGTCGCTGCCAGTCTGCCGGAACGGCAGGCATCGATAACGGCTTGCATGTTGCTGCCGTTGTGGGAGGCGAGAAAGCCGAGGTTCATACGCTAAATCCCAGGCTGGAGAATGTTGTACGCATTGTCTCATCCGCGCCGGACAGGCGCACCCGCAAATCGGGAAATTCCCGTCTGAAGGGATAATCCGCCCGTAACGACGTAAAAAAATCGCTCCGGGCAGCAGGCTCCAGTGTACCCATTTCCCTGAGGGCTGCGCAGTCTGTACGCACGTCGTAACAGACCAGGGTCGCCGTCTTGATTGCCTCGACAGGACTGCCGAACCCGGACAGGTGGAACGCGGGAGTTTCCCCCTTGACTATTCCTGCCCCCATTCCGTCTGTTGCCACCGGCGTAGCGCCGGCCCAGGTACAGACCTGTTCATAAATCATGCGTGTTGCATTCAGTTTTGCCCGGGCGCTGTAACCGGCGACGTGTGGGGTAGCCAGCACAGCCAGGCCGAGTAATTCAGCGTTGATATGCGGTTCGTCAGCCCAGACGTCCAGCGCCAGTTTACTTTGCGGGTTGCGCGCGGCAAACTCGATCAGGTCGCGCTCATTGACGACACCACCTCTTGCGGTATTGATGAGTGTCACCGCGCTGCTGAGCCGGTCCAGAAAGGCCCGGTCAACCAGGTGTCTGGTTGGATATTCGCCACTCGTCGTCAGCGGGACATGCAGGCTGATGATGTCCGAGGATAACACGGGATCCAGGTCCCGGAAACTGAAACAGCCGTTTGCGTCTCTGAGGTACGGGTCATAAACCCGCGTCTTGACCCCGATCAATCGCAACAGTCTGCGTAACTGTCCGCCCACGTGACCGCAGCCGATGATGCCGACTGTTCTGCTTTCCAGGTTGAAGTCGTATTGCTCCGACAGCACAAACAGGCAACTCAATACGTACTCCGCAACCGAGCGTGCGTTGCAGCCTTTGGCAGCGAACAACGGAATGGCGCGGGCACGCAGGTAATCCTGGTCCACGTGGTCGGTCCCGCTCGAAGCGCTGGCGACGCAGCGTACCCGGGCGCCGTCCAGCAGGTTTTGATCTACCCGGGAGACTGACCTGACTACCAGGCAATCGGCATCTCGGACAGCAGCGCGGGTGAACCCGATGGCATCCGTCAGCTCCACGTCGCCCAGGCTTGAAAATAACTGTTTGACGTAGGGTATGGCCTGGTCGGCGAGGATTTTCATCCGGCAGCGCTAAGAGTTACAGCTTGAACAAGCCAGTGATAAACCTTACGACTGCTTCACTCCTCTTTCTCAACCGGCATCAAGTCCTGTTTGCTGATGCCCAGCGCCAGGGTGACCGGGCTGGCAACGTAGATGGAGGAATACGTGCCAATGACAACCCCGAAAATCAGCGCGGTTGAGAATGGGCGAATAAGTTCGCCCCCCAGGAAGAACAACGCGGTCAATACCAGCAAGGTGGTCAGGGAGGTGATCAAGGTGCGGGTCAGGGTCTGGTTCAACGACGCGTTGATGACCTCTACCGGCGTGGCCTTGCGCACCCGGCGGAAATTCTCCCTGATACGGTCAAACACCACGATGGTGTCATTGAGTGAATAACCGATCACCGCCAGCAGCGCGGCCAGTACGGTCAGGTCGAAGTCCAGTTGCAGAACGGAAAAGAAACCGATGGTAATGATGACGTCATGCACCAGCGCGGCGATGGCGCCCACGGAGAACCGGCGCTGGAAGCGAAATGCGACGTAAATAAAAATCATGATCAGCGCATAGATCAGCGCCAGGCCGCCATCCTCCTGCAGGTCCTCACCGACCTGCGGGCCGACAAACTCCACGCGCCGGATCTCGACGTCATGGCCGGATTGTTTCAGGACTGCAATGATATCGCTGCTGATGTCCGCGCTGTTCTTCCCTGCAACCTGCGCCACCCGGATCAGAATATCCCTGGCAGAACCGAAATACTGGACCGCGGCATCACTGAACTCGGTGGCGGCGAGCAGTGCCCGCACCTGTTCCAGTTCCACAGTTTGCTGGTAACCGACTTCCACCAGGGTGCCGCCCGTAAAGTCGATGCCGAAATTCAGTTGTTGTGTGACCAGTGAGAGCAGGGAAACGCTGAGTAACACGGCCGAAAAGACCGCCGCGACCTTGCGCTTGCCCATAAAATCGAAATTGAACCTTTGCGTCGGATTTTGCATGGTGTCAGTGTGTTGCTATGGCGTTTCCGGGGACGGACACATTCCGCATCCAATCCTAAATCACCAGCTTGCGCAGTTTCCTGCCGCCGTAGATCAGGTTGATGATGCTCCGGGTCACCATGATCGCGGTGAACATGGAGCAGACTATTCCCAGGGACAGAGTTACGGCAAAGCCCTTGATCGGTCCGGTGCCGAAACTGAACAGCACGATCGCGGCAAACAAGGTGGTGATGTTGGCGTCGGCAATAGTCGTGAACGCTTTTTCATAGCCGGCATGAATGCTGGCCTGGGGCGAGTTGCCGTTCATGATCTCCTCGCGGATGCGCTGAAAAATAAGTACGTTGGCATCCACCGCCATGCCCACGGTGAGCACGATGCCGGCGATACCCGGCAAGGTGAGGGTGGCTTGCAGCAGCGACAACAAGGCAATGATCAGTACCAGGTTCAAGGCCAGGGCCACGTCCGCGGCCAGGCCGAAAGCTTTGTACCAGAGCGCCATAAAGACCAATACCAGGACAAACCCGATCTTCACCGACATAAAACCCTTGTCGATATTGTCCTGGCCCAGGCTGGGACCTACCGTGCGTTCTTCAATGATTTCAATGGGCGCCGCCAGCGCGCCGGCACGCAGCAGCAGGGCCAGGTTGCGGGCTTCTTCGGTGGAATCCAGGCCGGTGATCTGGAAGCGTTTGCCCAGTTGCTCGCGGATCGTGGCCACGTTGATCACTTCTTCGATGGTTTCCCTGCGTTTTTTCATTGCGCCGTCCACTTCAACGGTTTCCGCCTTGTTCTCGATAAATACTACCGCCATGTTCCTGCCTACTTCCTCGGCAGTGGCATCGCTGAAGCGCTTTGCGCCCTTGCCGTCCAGGGTAATGGAAACGTTGGGGCTGCCGGAGGCAGAGTCGAAACCCGATGCGGCGTCAATGATGTAGTCCCCGGTGAGCATGACCTGTTTCTTTAACAGCACCGGGTTGCCCCCCCGGTCGTAATACAGCCGGGACCCTGCCGGTGTGCGGCCATCCAGCGCATCCTGCGCGGAGTTTTCCTCGTCGGTCATGCGAAATTCCAGCGTTGCAGTGGCGCCCAGGATGGTTTTTGCACGGGCGGTATCCTGTACTCCGGGCAACTGCACGACTACCCGTTCCAACCCCTGTTGCTGGATGATCGGCTCAGCCACACCCAGTTCGTTCACCCGCTTGCGCAAGGTGGTGATATTCTGTTGCAAGGCCAGGCGCCGGGTCTCCTTCACGGCGTCCTCGGTTATCCGGGCTAACAGGGGAAATTCGTCATTCTCGGCTGCCGGTTGCTCAAGCTCCAGGTCGGGGAAGTTGCCTTCTATCTCGGTAATGCCCAAACGGCGTTGCTCGGCATCCCGAAACCGGATCAGCAGACCCCCATCCCGGCGCCGGGTGATAGTCTTGTAACGCACCCGCTCATCCCGCAACTGCGTCCTGATGTCCGAGACGTAACGTTCTTCCGCCTTGACCACCGCCGCCTCCATGTCCACTTCCATCAGGAAATGCACACCACCGCGCAGGTCCAGCCCCAGGAACATGGGTTCAGCACCGAATGCGCGCAACCAGTCCGGTGTGGCCGGCGCCAGGTTCAGGGCCACGGTGTAGGAACGTCCCAGCGCTTCCTTCACTGTGTCCTGGGCCTTGAGCTGGGTTTCCTCATCCTGGAACCTGACCACCAGGTTTCCCTCGGCCACGGTGATCGCGCCGTAGGTGATAGCTGCCTGGTCCAGGGCATCCTCCACGGCATAGCGGGTAATTTCACTGACCTCTGCCCCGCGCGCCGCGGATACCTGCAAGGCCGGGTCCTTGCCATAGATATTGGGTAATGCGTACAGACAGCCGATCGCAATGATGACGATGATCAGCAGGTGTTTCCAGAGCGGGTAACGGTTCATGAATCAAGAATTAAGAATTGGGAATCAGGAATTGGTAGTGGTGCAGCCCCCCGGTCCATTCCCATGAAAACGGGGACCCGGTAGCCAACCAAACTCCTTATAAAGAATGTTTTCTCACTGGATTCCTGCTTGTGCAGGAATGACGAACCATGATGCAGCATTATTTATCTCGTTGCGTATAACAAGGCTTCATCAAAGCGTCTTCAGTGTTCCCTTGGGCATGACTGCGGAAACGGCCTGCTTCTGCACCTTGATCTCCGTCCCCTGGGCAATTTCCAGTACGATGAAATTATCCCCCACCTGGTTGATCTTCCCCAGCATGCCGCCGTTGGTGGCCACTTCGTCCCCCTTGGCCAGGTTGCTGACCAGTTGCCGGTGTTCCTTCGCCTGTTTCATTTGCGGCCGGATCAGGAAGAAATAAAATATGACAAAGAACAGGACCATCATGAACAGGAAAGAACCGCCTCCTCCCTGCCCGGCCCCCTGTGCCCAAGCGTTGTTTATAAAGAAATCTGTCATCGCTATGCTACGTGCTGAAATGAAAGGCGCATTATATCACAAGAATAACAACTGCCATTCCCGCACAAGCAGGAATCTCCGTGATACCGGATCCATTGCTGCGGAAGCAGGAATCTCCTGATAAAGACCCTTGCCTCCGCAGGAGTGGTTCTCTCCGGCAGTCAGAGCTTTTTATCCAGCTCTATCGCCACGGAGTTGATGCAGTAACGCAAGCCAGTGGGCCGCGGGCCATCCGGGAATACGTGGCCCAGGTGCGCGTCACAGGCGCTGCACAGTACCTCAGTACGCGGCCTGCCGAACAGGCTGGGGTCAACCTCCGTCTTTACTGCCGTGGTGTTTTCCGGTTCGAAGAAACTGGGCCAGCCGGTACCGGAGTCAAACTTCGCCGCAGAGTTGAACAAGGACTGCTCGCAACAGGCACAGCGATACGTGCCGGCCTCCTTACAGTCGTTGTACTTGCCGGAAAAAGGATGCTCCGTCCCCTTGCGGCGGCATACCTCGAATTGTTCCGGCGTCAGTTCCCGTTGCCATTCCTGTTCGGTTTTCGCAACTTTCTTTATCTCGGACATATGTACACTCCCACAGGCAGAAATTCTCCCCTTCGGGTTATAACACAGGAGAGGAAATCATAACATGTTCATGCCCCGGCGCTTGCGGGACAGCTTCCTGCGCCGCATCTGCATAGCTCAGGTGCGCCAGCATAGCGTTGTACTTGCGTATGTTTTCCACAAACCTGACCGGTTCACCGCCCCTGGCATGGCCGAACCGGGTCTGCGAGTACCACTCATGCCGGCTCAACAGGGGCAGGTTCTGTTTCACGTCGGCCCAGACATCAGGGTTGCCGCCGTTCTTTTCGGTGATCATCCTGGCATCTTCCAGGTGGCCGAAGCCAACGTTGTAAGCAGCCAGGGCGAGCCAGGTGCGGTCCGGTTCGGGTATGCGCTCCGGTATTTTATTTACCAGGGTGGTCAGATACCTGGCGCCGCCATGGATGCTCAGCACCGGGTCCAGGCGATCGCTGATGCCGACCTGTTGCGCGGTTTGCAGAGTCAGCATCATCAGCCCGCGCACGCCGGTTGGTGAGCGCGCCGTTTTTTTCCAATGGGATTCCTGATAGCTGATGGCGGCCAACAAGCGCCAGTCAAAGCCAAACTCGTTCTCGGCGCTCATGAAATAAGGTTTCAGCTCCGGCAACACCTCGTTATAACGATCGATGAACCGGCGTGTCTCCACGTAATCAAGTGAATCTGCAAAGGTGTAGCTCTGCTCCAGCAGTTCGTCCAGTTGGCCATTATCCCTGATGTGCTCGTGAAACTGCCGGATTGCCCCGAGCAGAGAGTCATCACCCGGTATGCGTTTGACTGCCCAGCCCAGTGGCTCGGGAGAACTCAGGTCAAAGGCTACTCGTAGTTCCGGCAGGGAGATGCGTGCCAGGGCCACTTCGTTGGAACCCGCCACACCGTAGAGGATTTGACCGTATTCCACCATTTCCAGCAGGTCGAAGCTGTCCTTGTCCTCGTGTATCACCAGTTCCAGGTCAGGATAATGGAAGCGCAAGCGTTCGAGTTCCTCCCGCGGGAGGGCATTAGGGGTGAGGTGCAGCTTGTGCGGGGTTATCCCGGCCAGTGTGGCTGGACGGATATAACCGTAACGGTACACCACCTGGTGGGTCACCCACTGGAAGCCCGGACCGTACCTCAGCGGGTCCTCCGGCCTGAACGTCCTGGTCAGGCCGGCCGCGGCAAGGTCAGCCTGCCCGGAGGCCAGTAGATCACTTATCTCCTTCCTGTCGTGCGCGAGGATCAGTTTGAAATCAATATCCATCCAGTCCGCGCACAGTCTCACCAGTTCGTATTCCAGTCCGCGTTCCACTTTTTCCCTGTTCTGCTCATACGTCGCCGGGTTCAGTGTGGTGGCCACATGCAGCGTGCCGCGCGCACGGATCAGTTCCAGTTGGGATGTTTCCTCGGCGCAACCCGGCAGTAGCAGGCAGACGGACAGCGCAAGCAAGAGAGGGAAAAGTTTCACCGTCAAACCCGTTGCGCCAGCACCAGGGAGAAATAGCGGTTATCCGGCTCAAAGTGGCGGATGATCGCCAGTCCGGACTCTGCCAGTAATGTTTCCAGTTCATCAAAGTAAAACTTGTAACTTAACTCGGTCATTATCTCCTCACTGCATTCCAGTCGGAAGCTCAGGCCGGCTTTGCCCAGGGTAATGTCCTGGCGCAAGCGGGACACCAGGTACATCTCTATTCTGCCCGACTCGTTATTGTATATGGCCTGGTGGACAAAATTATCCATCCGGAAGTTCCCATCCAGTTCACGGTTCAGGACGTGTAACAGATTCAGATTGAACTTTGCGGTGATTCCCTGTGCATCGTTGTAGGCGGCATTCAGTACGGTGGCATCCTTTACCCGGTCTGCGCCCAGTAACAGGAAATCACCCGGCTCCATCTGTCGGTGGATAGCGCTGATGAAGGCGCGCGCTTCCCCAGGGTTGAAATTACCGATTGTGCTGCCCAGGAACAGGAACATCCTGACGCCGGAACAGTCCGGCAAGTGTTCCAGTCCCGCGAGGTAGTCTCCCAGCAACAGCCTGATTTCCAGCCAGTGGTATTTATCCTGTAGTCTGCCGGCTGCTTCCAGCAAGGATGACTCACAGATATCGAAGGGCATATACCCGCAGCGATGGCCTTGCCGTTCACAGGCATCGAACAGGTTCATGGTCTTGTTCGAGCTGCCGCTGCCCAGTTCGATGAGGTAATCGGGGCAGGTCAGCATGATGATATCATTGCCATGGCGCTGTAATAACGCTGCCTCGGTACGGGTCAGGTAGTACTCAGGCGTTGCGCAGATATGACGGAACAACAGTGCCCCGCGTGCGTCGTAAAAATATTTGGGAGGTAGGGAGCGTGGAGGTGTGGCCAGTCCCGCCCGGGCATCCTCCTTCAGGTCGGGCACATGTCTGGCCGGCACTATCGGGAGGCATTGAATATCAGTCGAATGACGTTTGAGGTCGGTGGTGGTTTCCATGAGCAGGTATCCTGCAACAACGAGGACGATGATAAACTTAATTCATGACCAAGTCAGCCCGATATTTTCTACTGTTGCTGAGCGTGCACTTGTCTCAACCTTCGGCGCAGGACTCTGTTGATGCCGAACAGCAGCAAGCCGCCGCCAACTACGAAGCGCGTATCACCGAACTGGAGGCAGCCGCTGGTCCCCACGCCGCAGAGCTTGCCGAGGTTCGTTTGAGTCTGGGTTTGTTGCGCCAACAGGCGGGAGACCATGGGCAGGCGCTGGCGGCGTTGCAGGACGCGCTGCAAACGGTGCGCGTCAACGACGGGCTGTACAGCATGAGCCAGATCGCCATTCTGGAAGCCATCATCGACAGCCATGTGGCCCTGGGCGCCAGGGACGAACTGCGCCGCGACTACGAATACCTGTTCTGGTTATACTCGCGCAACTACGGCACGGATAACGCCGGCCTCGTGCCGGTGATAAAGAGAGTAGGGCAGTGGTACTTCAATCTGTATAACCTGGCGCCGCCCAACACAACAGTAGAGCCCCTGATAGCCGCAGACGATCTGTATGCAAAAGCGCTGAAGATTCTGCCTGAAGACAGCCCGTCCCGGGACCGGATAGACATATTATATAAGGTAGCTGTCATCAACCATCACATCGCTGAGGACATAAAGGACCCCATGCTTTCCCACCGGGAGATACGTGAAGCCATGATCCCGCATGGCCGGGCCTCTCCCTATGTCAACGAAGTGGCTGTGCGGCAGTACTATGCCGACCAGAGTTTCTACAAGGGCAAGCGTTCACTGAAGCGTATCGTAGAGTCTTATGAAAAAGACCTGCCCGGTACGCTGATGGACTATGCCCGGGCGCTGGTGTTCATGGGCGACTGGCTGACCGTACAGCGCCGGGTGATGGAAGGCGCCCGCATGTATCGACGCGCCTGGGCCGCCCTGGCCGACCACAACGCAGACCCGGCCCAGGTGGATGAACTGTTCGGCGAGCCGCAGCCCATTGAGCAGCTTCCCATCCCCGGCGAACCGGAACCGGAAGCCGATCAGGACAGCTACTACGTAGACGCGCTGCTGGACGTACCCGCATCAGGCTGGCCCCGGAATATCAGGATACAGGCAACCCACCCGTCCGCAGAAACCACGTTAATCAAACGCGCCGAACGCGGTATTGCAGCTACTCGCTACCGTCCCCGCTACGACAGCGGCCAACCGGTCGGCACTACGGATATTTCCCTGCGCTTCGTCTTCAAGTACCAGCAGCAGCCCGGCTGGTTTCATTTTTGATCTGGCAACATTTCAGGTTGAACGGCCTAAACCAAGTTCGGAAACAGTCTGGAAATAGATAGTCCTGAGACAGATGACAGAGATGAGCGTCATACGAGTCGCGACAGATTATTTTCCATGACAGATTCCTCCTTATCGGTTCGGTTCAGTTGGCGTTCAACAACAGCCGGACATGGAAGACCGGCACGTGATAATATCAGTCTATGCGGGAGGAAAAGGGTGAGGGGAGAAAAATTCCAGAGTAATTTCGGGACAAGCAGGCCGGAAGCCCTGGACAAACACCCGAATATAGGTAAAAATACCCCAATTCGGTCATTTTGGCGTATACTTGACAGGAATTCCTGATAAACTACTAAAAACTTGACATCAGAATATTTTTTTTCTTATTATTCTGTTGACAACACTGAACAAACCTGACATATTGCGAACATTTTAAGGCAACAGGGGCATTCAGCGGGCAAATACGTTGACAGACCTGCAACTTTTTTCTATTATGCAGTTGACATATTCCATGAATAGCGGCATATTGCAACATATCAGAAAAGGTTGTATCATGGCCAACAGACCATGGGGAGCCCCATTGACAAGATTTAGAAAGTTAGTTGTTGACATATACACGCCAAAGTGCGATATTTGTGAACAATGATTGTTTTTTTTCAAAAGTATGTAATAATGCGATTTACCGCATAAATACGTAAAGAATTCGTTTACTTCTACTGATTAACAGGAGAAAAAGATATGCCTTACAAAGTCGAAACTATGTTGATGGGAGGGGATGCGCCTAATGACACCTCGACAGAACTTTGCTTCAATCCGCCCAATGGGCCGTTCGAGGGCAACGAGGTAACGGGCACCATCACCACAAGGGGCGATGAAGACTGGATTGCCATAGAACTCAGTGAGGGCAAGGAATACACCATTACCGTGGCTACCAGGCATACCATGGATGCTGACGATACAGTCGATTCTGATGAGGATGGTACGGATGATAACGATCGGGACGCTGGCGGCCTCAACGACTCCGTCCTGAAGTTGCTGGATGGCAAGGGTGGCGTGATCGACATGAACGACGATATCGACGCGGCAAAGGGCATGCTGAATTCGGAGTTGAAGTTTACGCCTGAGGCAGGCAGCGGTACGCAGAAGTATTACATCAGCGTCAGTGGCTACACGGGCAACCCGGGCGCCAATAATACCGGTGGTTACACAGTCTCAGTGTCAGAGAAGGCTGTGTTGGCGGTTGGTTCGGGTGTGGGCATACCGGGCACCGACAATGCTGACAAGCTTTTCGGTACTGACCTGTCAGAATCCATTACAGGTATGGGCGGCGATGACACCATAGACGGCATGGGCGGCGATGACACCATAGACGGCGGTGACGGCAACGACCTGCTTATCGGCGGCAAGGGCGCTGACAAGCTGACGGGTGGTGATGGGGACATGGACACCATAAGCTACCGTGGTTCCGTAGCAGGCGTGACCATCAACTTGTCTGACGGCACGGCCAGGGGTGGCGATGCTGAGGGCGATACGATTAGCGATGATATTGAGAACGTCATAGGTTCCGAACATGACGACATGCTGACCGGCAACAGGGCAGTCAACAGTCTCTGGGGCCTGGGCGGCAATGATGAACTCGACGGTGGTCGCAGAAATGACAAGCTGTACGGCGGCGCTGGCGATGACATGCTGGACGGCGGCGCCGGCAATGATACGCTGGAAGGCGGTTACGGCGCCGACATGCTGACCGGTGGCGAGGGCGATGATACTGCCTCCTACAGCATGTCCATGATGGGCGTCACGGTGCGCCTGCACAGTGGCCAGGCCATGGGCGGTGACGCCGAAGGCGACACCTGGAACCTGTCTGTTCCCCAAACGTATACCAACGGTGATGAAGAAGAGGTTGAAGTAAACCTTGCCGATATCATAAACCTGACCGGTTCGGCCAATGACGACATCCTGGCGGGCGACATGAGGGACAACATCATCATGGGCGGCGCCGGCAACGACAGGATTTACGGTGGCCCGAACCCGGCTGATGCGGACACGGAGTCGGATGCAGGCCTTAGCAATGCCGACACCCTGCACGGTGACGGCGGCGACGACAGGATCTTCGGCGGCATCGGCGGCGATATCCTCAGGGGCGGCGCCGGGGATGACATGCTGCATGGCGGTCCGGGTAATGACACGTTCTGGGGTGGCCACGGTAGCGACATGATCTACGCCGATGCTATGGATACCCACATTTATGGCAATCGCCCGGATAATACCGAGCCGGACGGTACCGTGATTGACCCTGCTACTGCTGACGTTGACGAAAGCATGGAAATGGAAGGCGATGTCGACACCGTTTCCTATGCGAGGCTGGAAGAGGGAATAACCAGGACACTTGGTAGTGATGGAACGGGCAGTGCAGATGCGACTGATGGTACTAATATTCTCATTATGGGAATTGAAAACATTATCGGCACCCAAGGTGATGACACTATTACCGGCGATACCGGTGCTAACGTTATCGAAGGTGGTGAAGGCGGTGATGACCTTGACGGCGGAGATGGAATCGATACCCTTTCTTATGAAAGTTCCGACGACTGGGTCAGAGTAACACTGAATGGCGCTAGCGCGGCGACTACCTCCAGGGGGCATGCTTCAGGCGATGAGGCCGAGAATTTCGAAAACCTCACAGGGTCTGCTTATGATGACGACCTGACCGGTGATGATGTGGCGGCTGGGAATGTGATCAAGGGTCTGGCCGGCGATGATGATATCGAAGGCATGGGCGGCAACGACACAATAGAAGGTGGCGCCGGCGCCGATGAGTTGGACGGCGGTTACACTCCTGTTAATGCTGCGGGTACTGATGCGGGTACTAGTCCGGCTGATGATGGTAATAGGAATTTCGAAGCGAACACCTTGTCCTATGCAAATTCAGACGCGGGTGTCACGGTGAACCTGGCGACTGCCAGTGCTTCCGGCGGCCATGCTACGGGCGATACCATTGCGACTTACGAAGAGCTTTCTCCCACGACCGAGGATCCGGACAACGAGGTTGACGTTGCTACGTTTGCGCACGTCGTCGGGTCCATGTACGGTGACCGGCTGACCGGTGACAAACAAGACAACCACCTGACCGGTGGCGGTGGTGATGACACCCTCAGGAGTGGAGCCGGCGCCGACCGCGTTATAGGCGGCCCCGGTGCGGACGTGCTCGACGGTGGCGAGGACATGGGTGAAAAGAACGATATGGTCCCGAACCCTGCATTTGATGCCACACTGGATGAAAGTGATGCTAATCCCAGAATGGTCGCCGCTTCCGTGGACTGGGCAGTCTACAAGCACGCGGCGGCGGGCGTCACGGTGGACCTGTCAACCGGCATGGGCACCGGCGGTGAGGCCATGGGCGATACTTTGATGAACATTGAGTTGATCTGGGGTTCCGAACATGCCGACACCTTCATAGCCAGTTCCGGAGCCGATACCATCGAAGGTGACGGCGGCAGCGATACCGTCTCCTACGAGGCCTCGTCAATGGGCGTCACGGTCAACCTGGGTGAAAGCACTCAGCACAGGATAGCGACAGCCACTGGCACAGGCACCGAGGCCGACCCGTTTGTATTCCCTGTAGACGATCCGGCTACGGTCGTTCGGCCTACGGCTGGTGTGCCCAGATTGGACGCAATGGGTAATCCATTCGTTGATGGTACTAACGTTGAGCATGAGGACGACAACCCGAATGCCAATGGCGCTGCGGGTGACAGGCTGGGCAGTATCGAGAACCTGACCGGTTCCAACCAGAAGGACATGCTGACCGGCGATGCCAACCCCAACGTCCTCAAGGGCATGGGCGGCGATGATACGCTGAGCGGTGGCACTGGTGGCGAAGATAAGCTCTATGGTGGAGACGGTGATGATATGCTGACCGGCTCTGGTAGCGATGGTGACATGCTGGATGGCGGAGCAGGCGATGATACGATCATCGGCAGCACTGGTGATGATACGATCACCGGCGGCGCCGGCGATGACGACCTGAGCGGCGGCACTGGCAATGATACATTCGTATTCAGCACTGCAGATGCCGGAGACAGCGATGCCATCCTGGATTACACTGCTGGAGATATGATTGACCTCTCCGCATTCAACCTTACTGCGGCGCAGGTTATCGAAGCTATATCACTCAGAGGTGATCCTGGTGAAGGTTATGTTGTCATCAACCTGGAAGCACATGGCGGAGGCAGGATTACTATCGAAGCTGTCAATGATTTGGATACTTTCGATGATTCTGATGTAACTACCGGTGATGGCGCCGCTGCTACTGACGATGCAATTAATACACTTGACGAGGGTATTTTCATCCTCTGATCGACTTTAAGGCAGTAAACCAGACTTCCCGTCACGGAAGTAAACGAACCCAGGGGCTATCAGGCGGCGCAAGCTGCTGACGTAGCCCCTGTTTTTATGTTGTGCCCTTCCTCCGCCATTATCCACTTCCCAACGTTCGTTATTTGCGTCCTCTCGTCACAACATCCTCTGCGTCTTCTGCGGCTACATCCTGTCCAACCATGTTGAAACAGTCGTTGACAAACCACCCTCCCTCTACCATAATCGCAAGTGGAGTGACAATCCCCTGTGCTTACCTAAGCCCGGGCAAGAATGACCCGTCCCCTCCGGGGGACGGGTTTTTTTGTATTGATTTTATTGAAACGCCGGTTTTCGCGAAGGAAAATCTTTCGATTTTTGTGACAATTCCCACAAATATCGGCAAAAAAACCGTGGGTTAATCATGTTCCCTTTCTTTCTGTGTACATTTTCGTACTGATCCTTTATCCTTACAGCATTCGGGCATTCTGGATGGCAGGGTGCTTACGTTAATCGAAAACCTGATGATTGAAGGTTCTAAATGGCCGTACCGTTAACTCAACAACTGCGTATCTCAAAATACATTCTTGGGAAAAAGCTGCGCGGGGAGCAGCGTTTTCCTTTGGTATTGATGCTGGAGCCGCTATTCCGCTGCAACCTGGCCTGTTCCGGTTGTGGCAAGATCGATTATCCGGAGGAGATACTGGATAAGCGCCTCAGTGTTGATGAGTGTATGCAGGCGATCGATGAATGTGGCGCGCCGGTGGTTTCCATCGCCGGTGGGGAACCGTTAATCCACCAGGATATGCCGGAGATTGTGCGTGGCTACATCGCCAGGAAGAAGTATGTTTACCTGTGCACCAATGCCCTGCTGCTCGAGCGGCGTATGGAGGACTACTCACCCTCGCCCTACCTGACTTTTTCCATCCACCTCGACGGCAACCGGGACCGGCATGATGCCTCGGTATGCCGCAGAGGGGTCTTCGACAAGTGTATTTCGGTCATAAAAAAGGTCAGGAGCAAAGGTTTTCGGGTGACTATCAACTGCACCCTGTTCCAGGGTGAAACAGCCGACGAAGTGGGTGAATTCATGGACATGGCCATGGAGCTGGGCGTTGAAGGTGTTACCATTTCTCCGGGCTACAGCTACGAGCGGGCGCCGCGCCAGGACGTATTCCTGAAACGCAAGGAAAGCAAACAGTTGTTCAGGGACATCTTCAAGCTGGGTATCGGGAAAAAGTGGCGGTTCAACCAGTCGTCCCTGTACCTGGATTTCCTGGCAGGCAACCAGCAATACCAGTGCACGCCCTGGGGCAACCCCACCCGCAACGTGTTCGGCTGGCAGAAACCCTGTTACCTGCTGGTGGGAGAGGGCTACGCGCCGACTTTCAAGGCGCTGATGGACGAAACCGAGTGGCACCGGTACGGCAACGGCATCAACCCGAAATGCGCCAACTGCATGGTACACAGCGGTTATGAGGCGTCCGCGGTGGAAGATGCGATCAAACGCCCGTGGGAAGCCTTGAAAGTAGCCTTGTCGGGGCCGCGCACCACTGGTGACATGACCCCGGAGCTGCCCGTCCTGTATGAAGAAGGCGCAACACTCTCCAAGCCCAGGCTGGTTGCCGAAATGAAACCGGCGCCGGTCGTGTTCCACGGCAACAAACAGGACAAACAAGTCGCTTGACAGACTCATTGTGGCTCGTCTTGCCGGGAGTCTTCCTCTGGGCCGGTATCCTGGCGCTCCCCTGGCAACCCTGGCGCAACCGGGAAACGCTGGAAGCAGGCAGCGACAGGGATGCAGACCTGTCTGATATCACCGTCCTGATCCCGGCGCGTAACGAGGCAGATGTCATCGCGGACACGCTCCGCTCCATAACGTCACAGGGAGCAGGCGTCAGCATCGTCCTGGTCAACGACCGCTCAACCGATGCTACCGTGGCTGCAGCCGAACGGCTGGGCCTGGAAAACCTGAGCATTGTCAACGGCCGCTCACTGCAAGCCGGTTGGAGCGGTAAATTATGGTCCTTGCACCAGGGGTTGCCGTTGGTAAGGACGGAAACCATCCTGTTGCTGGACGCTGACATCCGCCTTGAACCGGGGATTCTCCAGGCACTGAAAGCTAAAATGCAGGAACGGGACCTGCAGCTTGTGTCATTACTCGCGTTCCTGCGTATGGAGTCCTGCTGGGAAAAGCTGTTGATGCCGGCGTTCGTTTATTTTTTCAAACTGCTCTATCCATTCCACCTGTCCAATACCGGTTCCAGGCTGGTTGCGGCGGCGGCCGGTGGCTGCGTGCTGCTACGCAGCGCGGCGCTGGCGCGGACGGGCGGTTTTGAGACAATAAAAGACCAGTTAATCGATGATTGCGCACTGGCGCGCAGCTTCCGGGAAGCCGGCCTTGCGACCTGGGTCGGCCTGTCCCACTCTGCACGTAGCGGGCGCCGTTATGACGGGCTGGCCGGCATCCGGGACATGATTACCAGGACTGCCTATACCCAGTTGCGCCATTCACTTATCCTGCTGGGCCTGTGCACTGCGCTGATGGCCGCCGGCTTCGTACTGCCGCTGTTCGGCCTGTTGAGCGCCGACCTGACTATCCGCTTGCTGGGGTTTGCCGGGCTGGCGCTGATGGCTTTGAGTTACCTGCCTACCCTGCGCTACTATGGTATGAACCCGGCCTGGTGCGCGGCGTTTCCGTTTGCCGGTGCGCTGTACCTGTTGATGACCTGGGGTTCCGCCTGGCGTCACTGGCGCGGCGCCGGCGCGTACTGGAAGCAGCGCAGTTATGCCGGTGTGTCCGGGGGTGCAGGGTAATGAGTTTTGTTGCTTACTGGATTCCTGCCTTCGCAAATGACGAGCGGAGGGGGTACAGGAATGATGAACGGGGGGGTGCAGGAATGACGAGCGGGGGGACGGGAATATGTCGCAGTTTGTTGCTTTGCGCCTTCTTTATCCTGCAACTGCCGTCTAGCGCGGAGGGGGGGACGGGAGCGGGAGAGTTGGACGGGCCTGCGGGAACCGTGGCGCAATTTCATGACAAACTGCTGGATGTGATGCAGCGGGCGGATGAATTGGGTTACCAGGGGCGCTACCGGGAATTGGAACCGTATATCAACGACCGTTTCGATATCCCGTTCATCACGCAGGTCATCCTGGGTCGTCATCGCAAACAACTCAGTGAGACACAGCAGGAAGAATTCATCGACGTGTTCAGCCGTTCCAGCACCGCCACTTATGCGTCCCGCTTCAATGGCTACGACGGCGAGGAGTTTCGGGAACTGGCGCGCGAGGCATTAAGACGCGGGCGGGTACTGATCCGGACCGAACTGCGCCGCCCGCATGATGAGCCGGTTTCACTGGATTACCTGCTGCACGAAAAACAGGGAAAGTGGTATATTATCAGCGTCAGCGCCAACGGCGTAAACGATCTGTCGTTGAAACGCGCAGAATATGCTGCCGTTATCAAGGAAAAAGGTTACAATGGACTCGTTATGGAGATATTATCCAAAATTGAAAACATGGAGAATAAAGAATAAAGCTCTGACCAAGACTACCCAGGACTTGGGAAATAAAGCGCCCTGAGCGCAATAAAAACCCGATGAGGAACAGTTGTCATGACAAATAGCTACAGACATAACAGTCCGGTTTCTATGTTGGCGGTATTGCTGGCTGCGCTGCTTCTCGCAGGCTGCGCTACCACGGAAATGATAGACGGGGAGATTAACCCCGATCCCTATGAAGAGACCAACCGGTCCTTCTACAAGTTCAATGACGCGCTGGACCGGCATATCATGACCCCTATCGCAGAGAACTACGTGAAAGCCCTGCCGGAAGGGGCACGCAACGGCATCACGAATTTTTTCGACAATCTGGAATACCTGAATGTTATCCTGCATTCATTCCTGCAAGGGAAACTTGGCCAGGGCATCTCTGACGTTACCCGTTTTGTGGTCAATTCCACTCTCGGTATCGGTGGACTGTTCGACGTTGCCACGTCAATGGGGCTGGAGGAACACGAAGAAGACCTTGGCCAGACCCTGGCGACCTGGGGTATCGATCAAGGCTCTTACCTGTACTTGCCGTTCCTCGGTCCGTACACCGCGCGTAACTCTCCGGACGTGGCCAGCAGCTATTTCTCTAATCCGCTGACTTATATTTCGACGATTTACCTGTTCCCGGTGACGTTCTTGAACATGCTCAATGACAGGGCCAACCTGCTGGAAGCCTCGGAATTTGTCAATGAGGCCTCCATCGATCCTTACTCATTTACCCGGGAGGCGTATCTGCAGCAGCGCCGCTACCTCATCCATGACGGTAATCCTCCTTCTGACGGGTATGATGATATCTTCGAGATGGGTTTCGAGGATGAGGAGTCTGAGCCGAAGCTGGTTATAGAATAAGGCGACTCCTTATCACGCAGACGGGTGCCAGCCGGCGTCGGCCCACAACTCGCCGGAGACGATGGAGTTGGAGATCATGAAGCAGATGGCGTCTGCGATCTCGTCCGGGCGGATCAGCCTGCTGATCTGGGTGTCCGGCAGGATGTGGCTCTCGATGTAGTCATCCCCCAGCGCCCGCACCATGGGGGTATCGGTGAAGCCGGGGTGGATCACGCCGCAGCGCACACCGTAATAGATCGCCTCTTTCATCAGCGTCGCGGCCGCGCCTTCCAGGCCCGCCTTGGTGGACGCATAGGAAACCTGGCCCTTGACCCCTTGGGATGACACCGAACCGATAAAGATCACCGTGCCCTGCACGTCTTCTTCGGGATGCCATTTTTTCAGCCCGCGTAAGTAGCGGTCCTCGGCAATACGCGCAATCATCTCCATCGCCCAGTACACCGGCGCAACCAGGTTGATATCTACCACCCGCCTGAATTTATCCTGGGGGTAGATGTCAGCCTTGCCGGTTTCCTTGTCGATCTTGACGGCCAGCGCGTCCAGCGTGATGCCGGCGGCGGGAACGCAGATGTTGACAGTGCCGTACTGCCGGCACATCTCATCAAAAACGTGGTTACGGAACTCATCATTGGCCACGTCACCACAAAAGGGAACAGCTATGTCCCGGGTAATTTCATTATTGATCTGGGCGACGGCAATCTCAGTCTGTTCCGACCGATCGACCATGGCAATTTTTTTGATGCCCCTGCGGGCCAGTTCCAGCGACACGGCGCGGCCAATACCACTGGCCCCGCCGGTGACAACAGCGACTCTGTCTTGAATTTGCATCGTACTCCACCGGGTTATTCAGATGGGGTCATTATACTGCTTTTTTGTGCAATGCAAAATTTTCTTTGAGCCGGCTATGTCCTCGCAGCTTTGTACTCCCGCCGGCGCGTGTGCAGTACCCGTTCCGTGTAGCCGTTGGGCTCCTCGCGGCCGCAGAAAACCAGGTCCAGCGCGGCCTGGAACGGGATGCTGCGGTCAAAATCGGGGGCCATCTTGACGTAACGGGGGTCTTCGGCGTTCTGGTAATCCACCAACGGCGCCATCTTTTTGAAGGCTTCCACCACCTGCTCCCTGCTCACCAGGCCGTGGTGCAGCCAGTTGGCGATGTGCTGGCTGGAGATACGCAGGGTGGCCCGGTCTTCCATCAGGTTGACGTTGTTCACATTCGGCACCTTGGAGCAGCCTATGCCCTGCTCGATCCAGCGCACCACGTAGCCCAGTATGCCCTGGGCATTGTTTTCCAGTTCCCGCCTGACCTCAAAGTCGTTCAGCGTATCCCGGTCGAGCAGTGGGATTTCCAGCAGGTCGTCCGGGTTGACCCGGACCAGCCGGATCAGTTCGCGCTGGCGCGTGCCGACGTTGATGCGGTGGTAGTGCATGGCGTGCAAGGTGGCGGCGGTGGGCGAAGGCACCCAGGCGCTGGTGGCGCCGGCGCGGGGATGGTTCACCTTGACGTCCATCATGGCTGCCATGTTGTCCGGTTCCGGCCACATGCCCTTGCCAATCTGCGCGTGTCTGGGCAGGCCGGTGACCATGCCGATATCCACGTTCCAGTCCTCATAGGCCAGCAGCCATGAGGCTCTCTTCAGACCAGCCTTGGGCATCACCGGGCCGGCTTCCATACTGGTATGGATTTCATCCGCGGTGCGGTCGAGAAAGCCGGTATTGATGAAGATCACCCGGTTCTCCGCGACACGGATACATTCTTTCAGGTTCACCGTGGTCCTGCGCTCCTCGTCCATGATGCCGATCTTGATGGTCAGACGCTCCAGCCCCAGGGCGGCTTCCACCCGTTCGAACAGTTCCACGGTGGCGGCCACCTCTTCGGGACCATGCAGTTTCGGCTTGACGATATAGATGGAGCCGGTACGGCTGTTCCTGAACTTGCCGTTGCCCAGCAAGTCATGTTTTGCCGCCAGCGTGGTCACCATGGCATCCAGGAATCCCTCCGGTATTTCCCGGCCATCGGCCGTGGTCACGGCATCGGTGTACATATGCAGGCCCACGTTGCGCAGCAACATCAGCGCGCGACCGGGTAATGTCAACGCCCTGCCTTTCGGCGACGTATACCTGCGGTCATCATTCAGGGTGCGCTCGATGACCCCGTCATCCTTCACTATCCGCCGGGTCAGGTCGCCTCGCATCAGCCCCAGCCAGTTCCGGTACACGGCCACCTTGTCGTCGGCATCCACCGCGGCGACTGAATCCTCGCAATCCATGATGGCGCTTACGGCGGCCTCCAACTGGATGTCATAGATACTGGCCAGGTCGTTGCGACCGATGTAGTAGCCTTCTCCCAGCTTCAGTTCGATGTGCAGGGCGTTGTGGCGTAACAGGATGCTGTCCGGGTTATCCGGATCGCCGGTGTAGCCGGCAAACCGCTCGCGCTTGCCCAGGCTGTGCTCGCTGCCGTCGCCCATGATGCCCACCAACTGGCCGGATTTTACCTTGTATTTCACCACGTAGTGGTGGCTGCCCACGGCCATGGGAGTGGCCCGGTCCAGGAAGCGGCGGGCATATTCGATGACTTTACGGCCGCGCACCGGGTTGTACCTGGCGGTGCGCTTGCAGCCTTCGGTTTCCGGGATCACGTCGGTACTGTACAGCGCGTCGTACAGGCTGCCCCAGCGCGCGTTCGCCGCGTTCAGGGCGTAACGGGAGTTATCCACGGGCACGACCAGTTGCGGCCCGGCGATGCGGGTGATCTCGGCATCGGCATTGGCAACGCTGACCTTGAAGGGTTCGCCCTGCGACCGGATATAGCCTGTCTCTTGCAGGAAAGCCTTGTATTCCTCAATACTGATTTCCGGGTTGGCGCGATGCCAGCGGTCGATTTTATCCTGGAGTTCGTCGCGGCGGTTCAGCAAGGCTCGGTTTTTCGGCTCCAGGTCGGTGACGATACCAGCCAGCGCTTTCCAGAAGTGTTCCGGTTCGACGCCGGTGCCGGGCATGATCTCGTCATTGATCAGGTCGTACAGTTGTTTTGCTATGGATAGTCCGTGTAGTTTGATTTGTTGGTTCATATAGAAAATAATACAGCAAATTGCCCTCCCGTTCCTGTTAAACTTCCGTACCGTATGTTAAAAAAAATCCTGCATGAACCTCTCACGCATTTTGTCCTGGCGGGTGGCCTGGTTTTTTTCCTGTACTCTCTCATCGGTTCGGATATCGATTCCGGGCGGCAGGTTGTGATAGACAAAGCGGTCGTGGAACGGTTGAAATCCGGCTGGCGCTTGCGTGCGAACCGGGAGCCGACCGCGGCGGAACTGGACGGTTTGCTCGCCGACCACTTGTATGAAGAACTGTTCTCCAGGGAAGCCAGGGCGCTGGGACTGGAGTACGGTGACCCGGTGATCCGCCGCCGTCTGACGCAGAAAATGAGCCTGCTGACCGAGAGCGCGGCGCAGCAGGCCGAGCCTGGGGCGGATACGTTGCTGGCCTGGTACGAGGCGCATCCTGAACTGTACCGCACGGAACCCCGGCTTGGCTTCAAGCACATTTATTTCAGCCATGACCGGCCCGGCGGGCGGGCGGCTGAGGATGCGGGAGCAGTGCTGTCCCGTCTTGCCGGCGCGGCAGCAACAGCCGGCGCGCCGGACCTGGGCGACAGCTTCATGTTACCCCGCGAGTTCACCGACATCGGCCAGTCGCAACTGGGCAGGCTGTTCGGCGAGGACTTCGCGGCGAGTCTGCTCGCGCTTGAGACCGGAAGCTGGCAGGGGCCGATACTATCCGGGTACGGTTATCACCTGGTCTACCTGTACCAGGTGCACGACGCCAAACCCATTCCGTTCGAGGAAAGCAGGCCCCGGGTATTGCAGGACTGGCAACGGGACAGGTACGAGCAGGCGGAACAAGACCTGCTGGAGGAATTGAAAAGCAGGTATGAGATTATCTACACAAAAGAAGCCCGGAATTTATGATATAAATTGCGCCCCGTTCGTCATTCCTGCGCCCCCAATACTTGATGTTGCATCACATCCTCTCCACCACCTCGATCCCCAGCAAGGACAGACCCAGTTTCAGGCGGGCGGCCACGGCCAGGCTCAATAGCAGCCGGGTATGCTGTACGTCCTCGTCCGCGCTGAGGATGGGGCAGTCCTTCCAGAAGCGGCTGTAGCAGCCGGCCAGTTCATACAGGTAGTTGCACAGGGTGTGCGACGTCAGTTCCTGCTCGTAGCCGGAAAAGAGTTCCGGGAAGGACACGACCTGCATCAACAGTTCCCGCTCCAGTTCATGGGTCAGGGTGACCGGGCCCGAACCCTGCGCCAGCGTGTGCGCATCCAGGCCGGATTTTCTGAGCAAACTGGCAATGCGCACGTAGCAGTACAGGATATAAATGCCGGTATTGCCCTGGTTGGCCAGCATCTGGTCCCAGTTGAAGGTGTAATCCGATTCCGGGCGCTGTTTCAAGTCTGCGTACTTGAGCGCGGCGATGGTCAGCCTGGCGGCAATCTCATCCAGTTCCTCCGCGCTGATATCCGGGTTGCGCGCCAGGGTAAGCTGCTCGCTGCGCCGGCGTCCTTCCGCCAGCAGTTCCCTGATCTTCACCGTGCCGCCGCTGCGGGTTCTGAACCTGACCTTCCTGGTCTGACCGTTCTCCTTGATCTCCTGCAATATCACACCGTAACCCAGGTGTCTTAACGGCACGCCGTCAGGCAGCCAGCCCGCCTTTTCAGCCAGCGCCCGGATCATGCGGAAATGCAGTTCCTGGCCGCGATCGGTGACGACGATGATCTGCTGCGCCCGCAAGCGCCCGACCCGGTGCCTGATCCCGGCCAGGTCGGTAGTCGAATAGTTATACCCGGCATCGCTTTTCTGCACGATCACCGGCAGCGGGTCGCCGTCCACGTTACGGAAGCCGTCCAGGTAGGCGCACATGGCGTTATTGTCTTCAACCAGCAGGTTTTTTTTCGACAATGCCTCGACCACGCCGGGCAATTCATCCCGGTAAAAACTTTCCGGGCAATCGTGGGACTCGTCCAGGCTGACATTGAAATCCCGGTACAGGCCGTGACAGGCCTGCAAGGTCTTGTCCATCAACACCTGCCAGACAGCCAGGGACTGTGCGTGCCCGGCCTGCAAGCTGTTCACCTCAGCGGCTGCCCTGGCTGCAAACTCTGCACTGGTTCTCTTCAGGGCGCTGCCTTTGGTATACAAGGTTTCCACCGCTGCCAGGGGCGCGGCCTTCAAGCCGTCGAGATCGGCGCCGTATTCCTGCTTGATCATCGCCACCAGCACGCCGAAATTGGCGCCCCAGTCGCCGTAATGGTTCTGGCGCAGTACCTCATGGCCCAGGAATTCCAGCACTCTGGCTATGGAGTCGCCGATCACCGTCGAGCGCATGGTGCCCACGTGCAGTTCCTTGGCCAGGTTGGGGCTGGAATAGTCCACCAGAATACGCTGCGGGTTGCTCACCGGCGCCACACCACAACGCGGGTCCGCAAGGGTGCGTTCCAGTTCAGCCAGCAACGCCGTATCCCTGACCCGTATATTGATGAAGCCGGGGCCGGCGATCTCCATGGTTTCTATCAAGTCGCTTGCATCCGGCGGCCCGGTACAGGATTGGCTTTCTTCGCTGTGCGTCCCTTTTTGCATGGATGCAACCACTTTCTCGGCAATAGTGCGCGGGCTGGTCTTCTCCTGCTTTGCCAGCAGGAACCCCAGGTTGGACTGGTAATCACCGAACGTCTTGTCCTGGCACGGCGTCACCTGGCACACGAAATCCGGCGCGGAAGCCGGAAAACAGTCTGCAACGGCCGCGTTCAACAGGTCTCTGATCGATTCAATAAAGCTCATTGTTTCACACCTCAAGGCTCCTATTGTACTATGACGGAATACAATGGACAGACCACTGACCAGAACATTCCCCTTTCCCAGTCGGACGCTGCCGGAGATACTCAGGCGTCAGGCGGCGCGTTATGGGGACAAACTGTTGATCGCTTCGGCATCCCGCCCAATGACCTATGCCGAAGCGCCGGATATCGCCGCGCGTGGCGCAGGTCGGCTGGCGGCGGCCGGCATAAAGGCCGGCGACCGGATCGCTACGTTCGTGTCGAGCAGTACCGATTTTATCGAGCTCTGGTTTGGCGCGGCCTGGCTCGGCGCCGTGCTGGCGCCCGTCAACACGGCGTTACGCGGCGCGCAACTGCGTCATGCCCTGACCCTGGTAAACCCCGCGCTCATCGTTACCGAACAGGACTTGCTTGCGCACCTGGACAGTCCTGAAGTCAGGCCGGCGCGCAACATCCGGGTCTGGGTCACCGACCATACCGAAGACGTGCATGGAAAGCCAGGCCTGAATGCCGGGCCTGTACCGCCGGCGGGCGCACCCGTCAGCGCGCCTGCGGCGCGGCCGAGCGACCCGGTGGCAATCCTGTTCACGTCGGGCACCAGCGGACCGTCCAAGGGCGTGATCTGCTCACATGCCCAGTTCTTCTGGTGGGGTGTGCTGACCGGCGAGGCGCTGGAGGTCACCTCGGAGGACGTGTTGTTCACGGTCTTGCCGTTCTTCCATACCAATGCCCTGAATACCCTCTGGCAAGCCCTGCTGGCCGGCGCCACCTACGCGTTTGAGCGCAGGTTCTCCGCCTCGCAGTTCTGGACCCAGGCACGGCAGGCCGGCGCCACGGTTACCTACCTGCTGGGAGCAATGGTGCACATCCTGCTGAAGCAGGCGCCGGGGCCGGACGATCGCGCGCACCGGGTACGCACCTGCCTGTCCCCGGCAACGTCAAGGGAACTCGTGGAGCAATTCCGGCAACGCTTCGGCGTTTTCTCCGTGGATGGCTATGGTTCCACCGAGACCAACCTGGTCATGTCCAGCGTGGTCGGTGAGTATGCGCCGGGAAGTATGGGCCGGGTCGTGCCCGGTTTCGAGGTGCGCGTAGTGGATGAAAATGACTGCGCAGTGCCTGCCGGCACGCCGGGTGAACTGGTAGTGCGCCAGAGCGAGCCATTCAGCATGGCCGGCGGCTATTTCGGCAACCCGGAGGCGACCGCGGCCGCCTGGCGTAACCTGTGGTTCCACACCGGTGATCGTGTCTGGTGCGATGAACAGGGAATTTACCACTACCTGGATCGTATCAAGGACGCGATCCGCAGGCGCGGCGAGAACATTTCCTCCTGGGAAGTCGAACAGGCCCTGCTGTCCCACCCGGACATCAAGAACACCGCCGTTATCGGCGTTCCCGCGGAGGTGGGCGAAGAAGACGTTATGGCGTTCATCATCACGCGCGCCGGCAGTAGTCCGCAACCGGATGCCGTAACCCGGTTCCTTGAAGACCGTCTGGCCCGGTTCGCCATCCCGCGTTACCTGGAATTTGTGGATGAACT
The DNA here is from genome assembly GCA_965116585.1 of Gammaproteobacteria bacterium. Lineage (GTDB taxonomy): Bacteria > Pseudomonadota > Gammaproteobacteria > Eutrophobiales > Eutrophobiaceae > JAAXHV01. The sequence goes on from OZ220714.1 coordinate 2,472,203, forward strand.
GCCCATGACCGAGAACGGCAAGGTGAAAAAGTACCTGCTGAGGGAGCGGGGCACCGGCCCGGCGACCTGGGACCGTGAGACATCGGCGCCGGCTCCCGTCAGGCAACCCGGCATTACCTGAATCCGGATGCGCTTGCTCACACAAACCGGCCTGGTCCTGGGACTGGCATTACTCATCGCCCTGGTGATCTGGCAGGGTTTTTCGGAAGTGCTGCAACTGCTGTTGGACTCGGGCTGGTACCTGTTGTTGCTGCCCCTGGCCTGGTTTCCCGTGTTGTTGCCGGCAACCCAGGGTTGGCGCCAGTTGTTCCGGGATGGGCAGGCGCCAACCTTCAGCCATGGCCTGCTGGCGCTGTGGATGGGACGTGCGGTCAACAACCTGCTGCCGGTGGCCAGTATCGGCGGGGAGGTGGTGAAGGCGCGCTTGCTGACGATATGGGGTACCGGCGCCGCGCATGCCGCCGCTTCGGTGATGGTGGACAAGGTGGTACAGACCCTGGCGCTGGCCTGCTGGGCGCTCGTCGGCGTAGTGCTGTTGGCGTTCCTGCCCGGCGATAACGGACTGGTCCCGTACACCCTGGGCGGCATCCTGTTCCTGTTAGGCAGCGTTGCGGGCCTGATCATCGTCCAGCGCCTTGGTATGCTGGGCGCGCTGGCGCGGCTCGCCGGAAAACTGGTGAAGCACGATGCCTGGGAGGGCGTCAAATTTTCTGCCGCAGAAGCCGACCAACTGGTGCGGGAGTTATATGGCAGCAAGCGCAGGATCTTGCTTGCCACACTGTACCGGCTGGCCTCCCTGGCGCTGCATACCTGCGAACTGTGGCTGGCCTGCTACCTGTTGGGACAACCCGTTACCATCGTGGAAGCCCTGCTGCTGCGCAGCCTGACTGCCACCTTGAGCGATCTTGCGTTCATCATTCCCAACGCCTACGGGGTACAGGAAGGCGCGTTCATGCTCATCGGCGCCCTGGTCGGGTTCGACCCCGGCTTTTCCCTGGCCCTGTCCCTGTCCTTGCGCATCCGCGATCTGGTGTTCGACCCGGCAGGTCTGCTCACCCTGCAACAGGTGGAGAGTCGGCGCTATTTCCGCAGTAGGGAATAGGCCGTAGGTTCTATGAATCCCTTGCCTTTACCCCCGATACTTGGCATATTTACGCGAAGATGAAAGTGCCCGATCCAGCAGACCTGGCTTACCAGGATGAAATTCTACAGCGCGTCTCGCGCACCTTTGCCCTGACCATTCCGCAACTCCCGGACACGCTTGAAGATGTGGTCGGCAATGCCTACCTGCTGTGCCGTATCGCTGACACCATCGAAGATGACAAACACCTGCCGTTTGCGGACAAAACGCAGTTCTCGGAACAGTTCATCAAGGTTGTCAACGGTGCGGAAGGGGCGCAACAGTTTGCCTCGGACCTGGAGCCCAGGCTGTCGCCGGGCGCCACCGACAGCGAACGGAACCTGGTGCGGAACACGCCGGCAGTGATCAGGATCACCCACAGCTTCAACCCGCGCCAGCAGGCGGCCTTGCAACGCTGCATCAGGATCATGGCCGACGGCATGTCCAGGTACCAGGAGGCGAACGTGGCGCATGGACTGAAAGACCAGCAGGACATGGACAGTTATTGTTACTACGTGGCGGGCGTGGTGGGCGAGATGCTGACCGAACTGTTCTGCGACTATTCCGGCGCCATCGATGAACGCTATGACGAACTGATGCAACTGGCGGTTTCCTTCGGCCAGGGCCTGCAGATGACGAATATCCTCAAGGACATCTGGGACGACCAGCAACGCAACATGTGCTGGTTGCCGCAATCGGTGCTGGAGAGTTACGGCGTGTCCCTTGACGCGGCGACACCGCTGCGTAACGACGAGGCATTCCGGCAGGCGCTGGGGCACCTCATCGGCGTCGCCCGGATACACCTGGGCCACGCGTTGAAGTACACGCTGCTGTTACCGAAAAATGAAACCGGCATCCGCCGTTTCTGCCTGTGGGCGCTGGGCATGGCGGTGCTGACCTTGCGCAACATCAACAACCGGCGCGATTTTACTTCAGGCGACCAGGTCAAGATCTCGCGCGGCGCCGTCAAAGCCACGATTCTCTCCACTAATCTGTTTACCCGGCAAGACTTCCTGTTGCGCTGCTTGTTCAACAGGCTTGCGGCCAGCCTGCCCACGACTTGAATGAACCGTGTCGGTATAATCTGTGCGCTTTATTCCGAAGCGTCTGCGTTCAGCGCGGCAAGACTGCCACCGCTACAGTCCCGTGCAATCAACGACAATACCCTGTTAATCGTATCCGGCATGGGCGCAGAGCGGGCGCGGCAAGCGGGGCAACAGCTTGTCGAAGCGGGCGTGGATTGCCTGGTCAGTTTCGGCGCGGCCGGGGCGCTGGCGCCGGCGCTGAGGCCGGGGGACCTGGTAACGCCGCGGCAAGTATATGAAGCGGGGAACCATTACGCCGTCAGCGCCGCGTTGCCGGCAGCAGTGCAGGAATGCCTGTCCCGGAACAACGTCAATATCCATACCGACCCACTGGCCTGCGTGTCGGAACCGCTAGGCAGCGCCGCGGGCAAACAGGCGCTGTTCCGGCAGACCGGCGCCGTTGCCGTGGACATGGAGAGCGCGGCCGTACTGGAGGTGGCGCAACGCCACGGCCTGGAGGCTTGCGTCCTGCGCGTCATTATTGATGCCGCGCACGTGACAATCCCGGTCGCCGCCCTGCGCCGGGTCGATGAGTTCGGCCGGACCGATATACCCGGACTGGCCGGTGACCTGCTCAGGTCACCGGCACAAATCCCACCCGTCCTGCGTCTCGCCTGCGCCTCCCGCCGCGCCGGGAGGACCCTGAAACTGGTAGCGCAACAACTGGTGGCGCAGGAACTTGTCAAAACCCACGAACTGGTTTATAAATGACACCGTTCAAACGCGGCACTGCCTCAACGGGATGCTCACAGATCAACAGGTACAAGACTTTCACCGGGATGGGTTCCTGGTCTGCCGCGGACTGTTCGATGTTGAAGAGATCAGGGATCTGATGCGCTGGACTGACGAGGTGATGGCCTACCCGGAGCAGCCCGGAAAATACATGATGTATTTCGAGCAAAGCAGCCTGAATGGAGACCGCATCCTGAACCGCATGGAAGACATCGAACCATACCATGAACAGTTCAGCCGGGTTTTCAACGGCGCCAAACTGAAGGGGTGTTGTGAACGCCTGTTCGGCGAGCCAGTCGTGTTATACAAGGACAAGATCAATTTCAAACTGCCGGGCGGCGGGGGCTTCAAGGCCCACCAGGACGTACAGGCCGGCTGGGGCAGCTATGCCAGCCTGCACATCACGGCACTGGTCAGTATCGACGCCTGCACCCTGGAGAACGGTTGCCTGGAAATGGCGCCGGGCCGGCATCAGCAGGGGTTGATCGGCGTACAATGGCAGCCCCTGGAAGAGGACGCGCTGGACTATACTCCTGTTCCCACGCAACCCGGCGACACCATTTTCTTTGATTCCTTTGCCCCGCACCGCTCCAGGGAGAACCTCACGGACACACCCAGGCGAGTGCTCTACGTCACCTACAACCGGTTATCGGAAGGCGACCACCGGCGCCGGTACTACGCTGACAAGCGCAAAAGCTACCCGCCGGACTGTGAAAGAGAAGCGGGCAGGGAATACGTGTTCCGGGTCTAAGGTGTTCCTTGGTAACATCTTCTGCAAAGTGGGCAGGAAGCCCCTGACATGCTGACGCAATTCACATCCAGGCTGCTGCTCAACTGGGTCCGCCTCGTGCGCCGCGCCGCGCCGGTGGTGTTGCTGGCAACGTTTGTCCTGGCATTCTTCGCCGTGCGTTACACCATGGACAATATCAGCATGAATACCGACACGGAAGACATGCTGTCCGCCGAGCTTCCCTGGCGCAAGCTGGACCAGGAGTATGAGCGGCTGTTCCCGCAATACGATAACAACATCCTCATCGTCCTGGAAGCGGCCACGCCGGACCAGGCTGCCGACGCCGCCCTGCTGATGTACCAGCGCTTGCAGGCGGAGCAGGACCTGTTCGAGTTCGTGTACTACCCCAACGCGTTGCCGATGTTCAGGGAATCCGGCCTGCTGTACCTGGACGCGGAAGCGCTGCAAGACCTGTCCGATCAGCTTGCCGAGGTGCAACCGTTCTTGGCGAGACTGGCGCGCGACCCCACCCTGGTGGGACTGTTCGAGGTGCTGGGCGACGCCCTGGACGCTGCTGCTGAGGGCGAGCAGGTAGCTATTGACCCCATCCTCAGCCGCATTAACGCCGCGCTGGAGGCGCTACAGGACGGGCGGCCTTATCGCCTGTCATGGCAGGCGCTGATGTCCGGGGACGAGGACGGCGCGGAAAATGCCCCGTATCGGGAGTTCATCCTGACCCAACCAAAACTGGACTATGCCGACTTTTTCCCCGCGACCCCGGCCATCGAGAAAATCCGCCAGGCCTATGCCGACCTGGATATTGCCGCAGACCCCGGCGCCAGGCTGCGCCTGAGCGGCGCCACCATGCTCGCGCATGAGGAAATGCAGAGTGTAATGAAAGGCACCGAAACGGCCGTCGTGCTGGCGCTGTGCCTGGTCACCGTGATCATGCTGGCCGGGCTGGGTTCGGCCTGGCTGGCGCTGGCTACCGTGCTCAGCCTGGTCATCGGCCTGGCCTGCACCGCTGCCGTTGCCACGCTCACGGTGGGGGAACTGAACCTGATCTCCGTAGCCTTCGCGGTCTTGTACATCGGCCTGGGGGTGGATTTCGCCATCCACTACTGCCTGCGTTACCGGGAGCACCGGGTGGAGGGCGCCGCACGCGGCGCGGCGCTGGAACAAACCTCGGTCAACATCGGCAGTTCCCTGTTCCTGTGCGCAGTCAGCACTGCCATCGGTTTCTTTGCCTTCATCCCCACCGACTACTCCGGCGTTGCGGAACTGGGCTGGATCTCCGGCATGGGCATGTTCATCAGTTTTCTGGTCACCCTGACCGTCATCCCGGCGCTGCTGTCCCTACTGCCGTACCGGCCCGGCAAGCAGAAGATGCCGGTAACCGGCGGCGCGCGCCTGGTTGAGCGGCACGCGGGGAAAATCCTGGGCGTTACGGCCCTGCTGGCGCTGGTCTCCGTCCTGGCGCTGGGCGGCCTGCGCTTCGACCATAACCCGCTCAACCTGCATGCCCGGGACGGCGCCGCCCTGACCACCTTCCGGGAACTGCTGGCGGATAACGACCTGACCCCCTGGACCGCTATCATGATCGCCGCCGATGCCGAGGAAGCAGACGAGTATCGCGCCGCCTTCAGCCAGTCCGACCTGGTTGAGAAGGTCGTCACGGTGGCGGACTTCATCCCCGCTGGTCAGGAGGACAAACTGTTCATTATCGACGAGTTGAGCCTGTTGCTGGGGGACCTGTCAAGTGCATCACCACAGCCCTCGACGCAGGACGCCGCGGCGCGTCTGGCTGCGCTGCGCGCGTTCCGGGACAAACTGGCGCAGACCGGTTCTGATACCCCGGTACTGACGGCGCTGCGCGACAACCTGGAGGAATTGCTGCACGGCGCTCACCAACCGGGAAAATTGTCGGAGCGACTGGAACAAATGCTGCTGGCGTCACTCCCCGGCCGTCTGGACGCGTTAAACGCCTCCCTGGATGCGGACTATATTTCCCTGGACACCCTGCCGGAGCAGTTCCAACGGTTCTGGGTCAGCGCCGACGGCAAGCGGCGCGTTGAGATCTATCCGCAACAAGACATGCAGGACAACCGGGCGTTAACCGCATTTGTGCATGCCGTACAGTCGGTATCGCCCGCGGTGACCGGCGCGCCGGTTATCAACCTGGAGGCCAGCGCTGCGGTCGCAACGGCCTTCGGGCAAGCCTTCCTGTATGCGTTCATCGCCATCACGCTCATACTGTACCTGCTCCTGGCGCGCAAAAAAGACGTAGTGCTGGTGTTGATCCCGCTGCTCACCGCGGCCCTGCTTACCGGCGCCGCCAGTGTGCTGATCGGTCTGCCACTGAACTTCGCCAACGTGATCGCCCTGCCGCTGTTGCTGGGCATCGGTGTAGATAGCGGCATCCACATCATCCACCGTTTCCGCACCGACCTGCCGGATGGAAAAAATATTCTGGCCACCAGTTCTGCGCGCGCGATCATCGTCAGTTCACTCACCACGATGGGCGGAGTGGGCAACCTGGCCCTGTCTCCACACGCAGGCACGGCCAGCATGGGCCTGCTGCTGACCCTGGGCATCGGCATCACCCTGGTCTGCATGTTGCTGGTACTGCCCGCGTTGCTGACGCTAAGCGCCCGTCCCCGCAAATGACGAACAGGGGCGAACAGGATATAATCCCACAGGTTATGGAAGCCTGTCGCAAGCATCCTGATGCGGAATAACAAACCCCTGGACGCCCGGCTGGCGGCGCGGCTGGTATATCCGTTGCGTAACACCGCCATCACCCCCAACCACCTGACAACAGTACGGCTGCTGACCGGCATTGTCGCCTGCGCGCTGCTTGCCGGCGGTGACCCGGTGCTGGTCAATGCCGGTGCGCTGTGCCTGGCGCTGTCGAACTTCCTCGACCATACCGACGGGGAACTGGCCAGGATCACCGGCAAGCACAGCAGGACGGGCCATTACTACGACCTCGCCAGCGACGCCCTTGTCAACATCCTGTTGTTCGCGGGCATCGGTATCGGCCTGAGACACGGTTCCCTGGGTGACGGCGCGCTGGTGCTGGGCATCCTCGCCGGCGTCGCGGTCGCGGTAATTTTTCAGTTGCGCCTGATGATCGGTCATCTCACCGGCAAGTCCCAGGTCGCACAACCGAACCTCGGGCTGTTCGAGATCGAAGACATTTTCTACCTGTTGCCGTTGGTCACGTTTTTCAGCGTATTGCAGCCGTTTCTCATCGCCGCGGCCATCGGCGCGCCGGTGTTTGCCTTGTGGACCCTGGTCGAATACCTCAGACTCAGGCGCCGATGACCACGCTGATCACCGGCGCCAACGGTTTCGTCGGCTCCGCGCTGGCGCGGCAACTGCTGCGCCGGGACCACCCGGTGCGGGCGCTGGTCAGGCCCGGCAGCGACCGGCGCAACCTGGAACAACTGGACATTGATCTGGTTGAAGGCGACCTCACCGACGCGGCTTCCCTGCAACAGGCGCTCAGGGGATGCACTTACCTGTTCCACGTTGCCGCGGACTACCGCCTGTGGATCCCCGATCCCGAACGCATGTACCGCACCAACGTGGACGGTACCCGTGACCTGTTGCGCTCGGCCGCAGACGCGGGGGTAAACAGGATGGTTTATACCAGCAGCGTGGCGACCCTGGGCATCAACCCGGATCGAAGTCCTGGGGATGAGACCACACCGGTCAGCCTGGCAGACATGATCGGCCATTACAAGCGCTCGAAGTTCCTGGCCGAGCAGGCGGTCCGGGAACTGGCGCAGCAGGGGTTGCCGGTCGTGATCGTCAACCCGTCCACGCCCATCGGCCCGCGCGATATCAAGCCGACGCCCACCGGTCGCATCATCGTTGACGCGCTGAATGGCAAAATCCCCGCCTACGTGGACACGGGACTGAACGTCGCCCACGTGGACGACGTGGCCACGGGTCACCTGCTGGCGTTCGAGCAGGGCGAACCGGGCCGGCGCTACATCCTGGGCGGGGAAAACCTGTCGTTACAGGCCATCCTGGGAATCATCTGCGAGTACGCGGGCATGAAGCCGCCGCGCCTGCGCTTGCCGCACAGTGCGGTCTATCCGTTTGCCTGGCTGGCGGAGCAGTGGGCGCGGGTAAGCGGACAAGAGCCGTTCGCGACGGTGGACGGCGTGAAGATGGCAAGGAAATTCATGTATTTCTCTTCCGATTTGGCGCAACAGGCGCTGGGCTACGACCCGCGCCCGGCGCGCTTGGCCATAGAGGACGCTATCGACTGGTTCAGGGAGAACGGATACTGCTGACTTTCATCATTCCCGTTGTCTTATCCAGTCGTTGATCGCGGTGGGCAGGGTTACCTGGGATTCAGCGCCCACGTAGATGCCGATATGGCCGCCGGGTAATTCCAGTTCGGTGTAATCCTCGCTGCTGATACAACCGGCCAGGGCTTTTGAGGCATCGACCGGGACCAGGTGGTCGTTGGTGGCAAAGATGTTGAGTAGCGGAATGGTGATTGCCTCCAGGTCAACCCGGTTCCCGCCGATCTCGACCTGGCCTTTCACCAGTTTGTTGTCCTGGTAGAAATCCTTGGCGAACTGGCGGCAGGCGGCGCCGGCCTGGTCCGGGCTGTCGAAAATCCATTTTTCCATGCGCATGAAGGTGGCAAGCCGGTCCTGGTCATCCAGGATGTCCAGCGCGTCCAGGTACTTTTTCCCGGTCAGCTTGTACGGTCGCAACATCAGGAACAGCCAGTTCAGGAATTCTCCCGGGATATTGCCCAGCGTATCCACGGCCAGGTCCATGTCCACGTGGCGGACCAGGTGGCTGAGCAGGTCGCGCGGGGTATGGAAGTCCACCGGCGTGACGCTGGTCACCAGGTTGGCAACCTTGTGCCGGTGCAAGGCCGTATAACACAGGCAGAAGGTCCCGCCCTGGCAGACACCCAACAGGTTGATGCCCTCAGCGCCGTGGCTTTGCCGGATGAACTCCACGCAATTATCCAGGTAGCGGTTGATGTAATCATCCAGGGTCAGGCCTGCATCCTCATCGTCGGGGCAGCCCCAATCGAGCAGGTACACGTCCAGTCCGGCCTTCAGCAGACCCTGGATCAGGGAACGCCCGTCCTGCAAGTCCATGATATAGGGCCGGTTGACCAGCGCGTACACGATCAGGACGGGGACCGCGTGGGGGTTGTCAACCTGCGCACGGTAACGGTACAGCCTGAGTTTGTCTTCCCGGTACACCTCGTCCCGGGCCGATGGGCCTACCTCGACCGGCGCCACGCCGGACAGGCCGGCAAAGCCGGGTGGGGTCGGTAGCGTAAACCCCTGGGCATCGTGTTCCAAACCGCGCCGCATAGCCAGGAGGGCGTGCGCCAGGCCGGCGAAATTGCGGGAATATTCCTCGGTAAAGGCAAGTTCCGCATACGCCTGTTCCCCGGCCTCCAGCCAGAGGTTGAAGTATTCTTTCAGTTCCGCGATGTTTTCAGGGGTCACCTCGCTGCCCTGTTTTCTATCAAGTCATCAACAACAGCAGGATCCGCCAGGGTGCTGGTATCGCCCAGGTTGTCCAGTTCGTTGGCCGCGATCTTGCGCAGGATACGGCGCATGATCTTGCCGGAGCGGGTCTTGGGCAGGCCCGGCGCCCACTGGATGACGTCCGGACTGGCGATGGGGCCGATCTCCTTGCGCACGTGCAATACCAGTTCCCGTTGCAGTTCCGGGGAAGGTTCGGCCCCCTGCATCAGGGTGACGTAGGCATAAATGCCCTGCCCCTTGATGTCATGCGGGAAGCCCACCACCGCGGCCTCGGCCACCGCGTCATGCAGTACCAGGGCGCTTTCCACCTCGGCGGTGCCCATACGGTGCCCGGAGACGTTGATCACATCATCCACCCGCCCGGTGATCCAGTAGTAACCGTCCTCGTCGCGACGCGCCCCGTCACCGGTGAAGTACATGCCCGGGAAAGTCTTGAAGTAGGTGTCGATAAAGCGCTGGTGGTCGCCGTACACGGTGCGCATCTGTCCCGGCCAGGAGTGTTTGATACACAGCGCGCCGGACGCGGCGCCGTCCAGTTCGTTACCCTTGTCATCCACCAGGCACGGTTGCACGCCGAAACAGGGCCGCGTGGCGGAACCGGGTTTCAGGGCCGTGGCGCCCGGGTAGGGGGAAATGAGGATACCGCCGGTTTCGGTCTGCCACCAGGTGTCTGCAATCGGGCAACGGTCCTCGCCGACCACGTGGTAATACCACTCCCAGGCCTCCGGGTTGATGGGTTCACCCACACTGCCGAGCACGCGCAGGCTGCCGCGGTCGTGGCGAGTTACAAACTCATCGCCTTGTCCCATCAGCGCCCGTAGCGCGGTGGGCGCGGTATAGAAAATGTTGACCTGGTGTTTGTCCACCACCTGCCAGAACCGGCCCGCGTCGGGATAGGTGGGCACACCCTCGAACATCAGGGTGATGGCGCCGTTGCACAGCGGACCGTAAACGATGTAGGAATGTCCCGTCACCCAGCCTACGTCCGCGGTGCACCAGTACACCTCACCATCCTGGTAATCGAATACGTGCTTGTGGGTCAGGGCCGCGTACAGCAGGTAACCGCCGGTGGTATGCAGCACCCCTTTGGGTTTGCCGGTGGAACCGGAGGTGTAGAGAATGAACAGCGGGTCTTCCGCGTCCATTTCCTCGGGCGGGCAGTCGTCCGCGACCTGTTCCATCTGCTCGTGGTACCAGACGTCTCTCCCTGCGCTCCAGTCCACGTCCGCGCCGGAACGTTTTACCACGATCACGCTGTGCACGTTCGGGCACTGCTCCAGGGCCTTGTCGGTGTTTGCCTTGAGCGGCGTGGTGCGCCCTCCGCGCACGGTCTCGTCCGCGGTGATCACTACCCGGCAGTCGGAATCCAGGATACGATCCTTGAGCGCCTCGGGGGAGAAGCCGCCGAACACTATCGAGTGGATGGCGCCAATGCGGGCACAGGCCAGCATGGCCACTGCCGCCTCGGGGATCATGGGCATGTAGATGGACACGCGATCGCCCTTGGCCACTCCCCGGGCTTTCAGCACGTTGGCGCAACGGCACACTTCCCGGTGCAGTTCCCGGTAGGTGATCTTTTTGTCCACGGCGGGGTCGTCACCTTCCCAGATAATGGCGACGTCATCTCCGCGGCTATCCAGGTGCCGATCCAGGCAGTTGTAAGAGACGTTCAGCCTGGCGCCGCTGAACCACTTGATGTCCACCTTGTCATAATCCCAGTCCTGCACCTTGTCCCACTTCCGGGACCAGCTTACGAACTGTTCAGCCTGCTCGGCCCAGAAAGCATCCGGATCGCTGATCGAGCGCTGGTACAGGGCGGCATACTGTTCTGCATTGATATGGGCGGCGCCGGCCAGTGGCGCGGGGGCGGGATAGACTTTAGCTTCAGACATGGTTTCCTCTTCGGGGGCGTGGTCAATTGGGATGTTCGGGATTCTATATTATCCGGGTACGGGTGTCATTCCCGCCGATAAAGGCGCCTGCAAATATTCTTGACCTTGCAGTTTGATTATGTGCTATAGTTTTTTTGTGGCTTGCTGTTGAATCCATGTGCAGGATAAACGTGGCCACTCAGCGGTGGGCCTTTTGCGTAATAACAACCGTAGGAGGGTAAAAGCATGACTAGAATCGTTGTTGGACTGATCACCTTGGCGGCGATAATTGAGGGTCTGGCTCCCGGCGCTGTTCCGATGTTGCCTCTGCTGCTCGTAATCCTCGGCTTGGTCTATGGCTGGACAGCAGTTGATGCTGATGACCCAACCGCTTTCCTGGCAGTGGCTATCGCTGCCGGTATGGCGACGTCGATGCCTGACGTAGCTGGGTCCGGAGGAGACGGTACAGGCGTTCTGCACCTGATCCCTCAGGTAGGTTCTTTCCTTGACGGCATTGTTGATCAGCTTGTAACAGCGCTTTACGGCGCGGTGGTCAGCGTGCTTGTCGCCAGGACAGTGAATCGGCTGAAAGGCTGATAGCTTCTCGAACGGCTTCCTGATGGCAGATCAGGTTTCCGTTTAGCTTTACAAGGATTCTGCTTGCGTTACGCACCCCACCCGTCCGGGGGACGGGCGGGGTGCTTTAGTCTCACCCAAAGCGGTTTTCGATATAATCATCCACGATACGCTGGAACTCGGCCGCGATGTTGTCGCCGCGCAAGGTCACCGTTTTCTTCCCATCCACAAAGACCGGGGCGGACGGCGCCTCGCCGGTGCCGGGCAGGCTGATACCGATATCCGCATGCTTGCTCTCTCCGGGGCCGTTCACCACGCACCCCATCACTGCCAGGTTCAACTCCTCCACGCCCGGGTATTGCTCGCGCCAGGTGGGCATCTGCGTCCTGATGTAGGCCTGGATAGAGTCCGCCAGTTCCTGGAATACGGTGCTGGTGGTGCGGCCGCAGCCGGGGCAGGCGGTTACCAGCGGGGTAAATGAGCGCAGGCCCATGGTTTGCAGGACCTCCTGGGCCACGATCACTTCAGTGGCGCGCGCGCCGCCCGGTTCGGGCGTCAGGGAAATACGGATGGTATCGCCGATGCCTTCCTGCAACAGCACGCCCAGGGCCGCGGTGGACGCGACAATCCCTTTCGACCCCATGCCGGCCTCGGTCAGGCCCAGGTGCAGCGCATAGTCACAGCGCCGGGCCAGGTCGCGGTACACCGCAATCAGCTTCTGTACCCCGCTTACCTTGCAGGACAGGATAATCCGGTTCCGGGGCAGGCCGATTTCCTCTGCCTTGGCCGCGCTGTTCAAGGCGGAGACGATCAGGGCTTCCTGCATGACATTGTCTGCGTCCAGGGGGTCAGCCAGTTTGGCATTCTCATCCATCATGTGGGTGGCCAGTTCCTGGTCCAGGCTACCCCAGTTCACGCCGATGCGTATCGGTTTGTCGTATTCGATGGCCTTCTCGATCAGGGTGGCGAACTGGCTGTCACGCTTCCTGCCGAAGCCTACGTTGCCCGGGTTGATACGGTATTTGGCCAGCGCCTCGGCACAATCGGGATATTTGCTCAGTAACTGGTGGCCGTTATAGTGGAAATCCCCGATCAGGGGCACGTCACAGCCCAGCGCAGCCAACCGTTCGCGGATACGCGCGACCTGGCGCGCCGCGGCGTCGTTGTTCACCGTGATACGCACCAGTTCCGAACCGGCTGCCGCAAGCTGTTGTACCTGCCTTACCGTTGCAACCGCATCGGCAGTATCGGTATTGGTCATGGATTGCACGACAACGGGCGCATCTCCACCTACCGTGACCGGGCCGATATTGACCGGCACACTGCCTCGTCGTTCCAATGGCGCTTGTTCAGTTGTCATGGTGCGTTTGTCACCTCATCTGTCTGGATGGCGCGATTTTAGCATTTTTAGCGGAGTTTATCCCTGTTTGCGCAGGAGTGCGTGGGAAGGGAATCACTCCTGCACAAGCAGGAGTAGATTCCTGCTTGCGCAGGAATGGTGCAGTCTATCTATGCAATTCGCCGCAAACATGCGATACTGTGCCGCCTATGTTCAATGGAAAAAATTCGTATACCAAAGAGGAACTGGTAGCCTGTGGTCGGGGTGAGTTGTTCGGGGAGGGCAATGCCCAACTGCCGCTGCAGAATATGCTGATGATAGACCGGATCACGGAGATCAGCGCGAGCGGGGGTGGAAAGGGTAAGGGATATGTCATCGCCGAGTTGGATATTCATCCGCAATTATGGTTTTTCGATTGCCATTTTCAGGGCGATCCGGTGATGCCTGGCTGCCTGGGCCTCGATGCGATGTGGCAACTGGTGGGCTTCTACCTCGGCTGGACCGGCGCGCCGGGCCGCGGGCGGGCGCTGGGCGCGGGGAGAATCAAATTCTCCGGGCAGGTCACGCCCGATTGCAAACTGGTAAAATACGTCATCGACATGAAAAAAGTCGTTTCCCGCAAGCTGGTCATGGGCATTGCCGACGGTTACATGTACGTTGATGACAGGGAGACTTATTCGGCGAAAGACCTGCGGGTGGGGTTATTTCAGGAATTATGACAATTTTGACAACTATTGGCAGAGTGTTCAGGGTTATATGTTGAAACGTGTAGTGATCACCGGCCTGGGTATCAAATCCAGTATAGGAAACAGCCAGGCGGAAGTTCTCAGCGCATTAAAATCGGCAACGGGTGGCGTGGCACATTCCGAGGAATATGCCGAGCTGGGCTTCCGTTCCCACGTATATGCACCTATCGGTCTCGACCTGAATGCGCTGATCGGCAGGAAACAGCGGCGTTTCATGGGCGATGCCGCCGCCTATGCCTACCTGGCGATGCAGGATGCCATCGCCGATGCCGGCCTTGAAGAAGACCAGGTATCCAACACGCGCACCGGCCTGATCGTGGGCACCGGCGGCACTTCCACCGAGAATATGGTCGCCGCGGCTGACATACTGCGCAGCAGGGGGGCGCGCAAGGTGGGGCCGACACTGGTGCCCCGGGTCATGGCGAGCACCGGCAGCGCCTGCCTGGCCGTGGCCTACCGCATCAAGGGGGTCAATTATTCAATTGCCTCGGCCTGTGCCACCAGCGCCCACTGCATAGGCAACGGTTTCGAACAGATCCAGATCGGCAAGCAGGACATCATCTTTGCCGGTGGGGGCGATGAGATCCACTGGTCCGGTACCCTGCTGTTCGATGCCATGGGTGCGTTGTCGTCACGTTATAACGACGACCCGGCCCACGCGTCCCGGCCTTTCGATGCGGATCGGGACGGGTTCATCATCTCCGGCGGCGGCGGTATCCTGGTGCTGGAGGAGTATGAACATGCCATGCGACGGAACGCCAAAATCTACGCGGAGATCACCGGTTACGGCGCCACTTCTGACGGCTTCGACATGGTCAAACCGTCCGGCGAGGGCGCGGTGCGCTGCATGGAACTGGCGCTGACTGACGTCAACGACCCGGTTGATTACATCAACGCCCACGCCACCAGCACGCCGGCGGGCGATACGGGTGAACTGGGCGCCATCAGGACGGTGTTCAAGGACAACCTCCCGCCCATCAGTTCCACCAAGGCCTTGTCCGGCCATGGCCTGGGCGCCGCCGGCGTGAACGAGGCCATCTTCACCCTGCTCATGCTCAAGCATGATTTTGTCTGCCAGTCCGCCAACATCCACAAGCTGGACCCGGATGCTGAGGGTATGCCCATTGCCTTGGAACGCATCGACAACGCCAGGCTGGACACGGTCATGTCCAACAGCTTCGGCTTCGGTGGGACTAATGCGACGCTGGTGTTTTCCAGGGTACGGTAGTATCAGGGACTGAGTCCCGCCAGCGCCCGCAGCAGGGCGATGCGGGTTTCATCCAGGCGCAGGCGGCTGTTGAGCAGTTCGAACTCCACTTCCAGGGCGTCTTCCTGGGCTTCGATGTATTGAATAAAGGTGGCGCGACCGACGTCCAGCTTGCTGCCCGTCAGTCCAATCACCTCTTGCATATCGACTGCTGCGCCCTCGAATTCCTGCAGGGAACTGATCAAACCATGCAGCAAATCCCAGTTGGAACGCACCTCGATATCGACTCTTTCCCGCTCCGCGGACAGTTCCCAGCGTGCAGTCTCCACTGCCAGCCTGGCGCCGCGTAACTGTGAACGCTTGAGGCCGCCTTCATACAACGGCATGGACAGGTTGACGCCGGCGACCACGTCAGTGGTTTGAATCTCCCCGATGCTGGGGCGCGGCCCGGATGCGGCGCCACGGCCGACGTTACCGGTGCTGGCATTCACCTCCAGGCTCAGGGTCGGCCAGAGTTCGGCCTTGCGAAACCTCAGCTCTCCCTCGGCGGCTTCCAGTCTCATGTGCGCCCGCAGCAGCGAGGGAGACTGGTTCTCTGCCCGGTTCAGCGCGTGCTCAAGATTGGCCGGCGTCGCTGCCTCCAGCAGCGCCAGGGAACTGGATGCCAGTTTCTTATGGTCCGCGCCGGTGAGGCGCGCCAGTTGCGCCCGCGCCACGTGGTAACGGGAACCGGCCTCGACCCGCAGCGCGCGCGCCTGGTGCTGGCGGCGCAGGACTTCAAACAGTTCGGTGCGATCCAGGGTGCCGATGTCGATGCGGCGCCGGGCGATGTCCTCCAGATCGTTCAGCAATGCCTCAAACGCATCCCGGCTCTCCAGGATCCGTTCCCGGAACACCTGCTCGGAAAAAGCGCGGGCCGCTTCCGCCAGCACTTCCTGGCGCACTTCCGTCAGTGCGTACTCCGCCTCGGCTATTTCCGCCTCGGCGCGCTGGCGGCGGCCCGCGATACGACCGAAGGTGTACAGGTTCTGGTTGAGTTGCACCCTGCCGCGCGAGGAGTGCCCCTCATAGGTCGTGGTGCTACGCGCCTGGTTGCGGTTATAGGTGTAGCCGCTGTTGCCTGATAACGTCAGCGAAGGACGACGGCTGCTGTTCACCTCTTCCAGTCGTTCACGCGCCTCGGCGACACGGTTCTCTGCGGCCAGCACCCGGGCATCCCGCGCCAGGGTGTCCTTGAATGCCTGGGACAGGATGTATTCACCTGTGTTGTTGTCGGCTGCAGCAGGAGCGGCGAGGAAAACTGACAGGATGAGGAAAGGAACAACTATATTCATTCTTCCACCAGCGCCTTGTCCAGGATGTCAGTGATCGGGTCGGTCAGGTACTCCATGGCGGTGCGTTCCCCGCCGGTGAACATGATGTCAACGGGCATGCCGGGGCCGATAGTGATGTCGCCCAGTTTCTCCATTTCTGCTTCGGGCACGAGAATGCGGGCGATGTAATAGGACGTGCCGGACTGCTCATCGCGAAACGCGTCCGCCGAGACGCGCTCCACCTCGCCCTCCACCTGTGGCGTGGTGCGCCAACTGAAAGCCGAGAAGCGCAGCCGGGCAATCTGGCCCGGATAGACGTTATCGACGTCGGTGGGCCGCACCTGGCCTTCCACCATGAGCTGGTCTTCGCTCGGCACGATATTCATGAGGGCGCTGCCCGGCGGGACCACCCCACCCAGGGTGTGCACGCTGAGGCCGATGACCTTGCCGTCCTGGGGCGCGACGATGGTGGTACGTTGCAACACGTCCTGCACGGCGTTGATGCGCTCCCGGGTCTCGAACCACTCCTGTTGCGCGTTGGTGATCCGGTCGGACACCTCGGTGCCCCAGCTATTTTCGATCTGCAGGATCTCCTGGCGGGTCTCGCCGATCTTCACCCGGGTTCCGGCAATGTCCGCAGTAAGAGTGCCCAGGTTGCCGATGGTCTGCTCATACTCGCGCTGGCGGGAGATGAGCACACCTTCATCGATTAACTGCTGGTCGCGCAAGGCGAGCAGGCTTTTCAGGTCTTTCTCGATAAGTCCCTGCTCGCGCTGCAAGGCTCCCCGGTGCGCCTCCAGGCCGCGCACCTGCTCCTCAAGCTGGACGATGCGGTGGCGCAGCACCTCGATCTGGCCGTGATATTGACGCCGCCGTACCTGGAACAGGTTTTCCTGTACCGACAGGATGTCCGCGATGACCGGATTGGTGCGCCGCGCCAGTAATTCATCGGAAAAGTTGATCTCTTCCTTCAGCAGGCGCTCGGCATTCAAGCGGTCGATTTCTGCCAGACGCCCGAAATAACGACTTTCCAGCAGTTCCAGTTGCGCCCGGTTCTGGGTCTCGCTCAATTCGACCAGTACGTCGCCGGCCTTCACATCGCTGCCTTCGTGCACGTACAGGTTCTCCACGATGCCGCCTTCCAGGTGCTGGATGGTCTTGTGCTCCGTATCCACCACCACCGTACCCATCGCGACCACACCTTCGGTCAAGGGCGCCAGGGTGGACCAGGCCAGGAAACCGCCCAGCGCGATGACGACCACGATAACGCCCCGCCGCATCACCACGTCGCGGGACAACATGGCCTCCAGTTCCTTTTTCTCGTCTGCGCCGTCCTGGGACAAGCCGACTTCATCATCCTTGGGCCCGTGCAACAGGGCCGCGGCTGAATCGTACAGGCGTTGCGCCCAGGCGCTTATGTTCCTGGTAACCAGGTCAATCGGTGATCGTTTTGTTTCTGCTTCTGTTGTCATTGTTTAATCATGTGCGCCTGCGGCGCGTAGGTGTTTCACCGGATTTCCATTCCCGCTCAACTCCATATTCGGACAAGCTTGCACGGGAATGGTTCCATGGGAATACCATTCCGACACCGCATGTCCCTGCACGTCGTAAGCAGGGAGTGGGGGGTTCGGAAGAGTACTAGTTCCCCGCCTGCGCTTGCTTGTCACCGGGGAGCGCCGGGGCGGGACGCATGAAGCGTTTCAGGACTTCATCGCGCGGGCCGCTCTCCAGCAATACGCCTTCCTTCAGCACCAGTACGTTCTCCACCATACGCAGCAAGCGGAAGTTATGCGTTACTATCAGGGCGGTCACGCCGCGCTTGGCCAGGATGGCCAGGGTGTTACGCAGGGCGTTCTCACCATCCGTATCCAGGTTTGCGTCCGGTTCGTCCAGCACTATCAGCGCCGGGTCGCCGTACAGGGCACGGGCCAGGGCCACGCGCTGACGTTGCCCGGCAGACAGATTGGCGCCACCGGCCGCGATGGTCGTGTTGTAATTCTCCGGCAGGCGCATGATCATTTCGTGGCAGTTGGCCTGCTGGGCGGCGGCAATGACCGCCTGGTCATCGGGTTCGGTCAGGCGGGCGATATTCTCAGCCACGCTGCCTTCAAACAGTTCTACTTCCTGGGGCAGGTAACCCACGTGGCGCAGACGGCTCTCCGCCGGCCAGTCAGACACTTCCGCCCCATCCAGTCTTACCACGCCACCCTGCGGAATCCAGACGCCCACCATGAGACGGGCCAGGGTGCTCTTGCCGCTGCCGCTGGGGCCGATAAGCCCGGTGCTTGAGCCGGGTTCCAGGGTGAAGCGCACCTGCCGCACGGTCAGTTTGGTACTGCCGGGAGGCGCGGCGGAAACCCCTTCCACTTCCAGTTTGCCGGTGGGGCGGGGCAGACTGGTGGCGCCGCCATGATGTGTCGGCGGCGTAGATTTCAGCAGGTTGTTCAGCCGGCGCCAGCCTTGACGGGCGGACATGAAACCGCGCCAGGCCGAGATACCCTGTTCGATGGGCGCCAACGCCCGTCCCAGGATAATGGAGGCGGCGATCATCATGCCCGGCGAGATCTGCTGCTCAAGCACCAGCCAGGCGCCCAGGCCCAGGATGCCCACCTGCACGATCTGGCGACCCGACTTGGATGCGGACAGCAACATACTGACACGGGAACTACCGCGGGCCTGGAACGCAACGCTGCGGTCGTGCTTGTCCCGCCAGCGCCGGCGGAAGCCCTCGAACATGCCCATCGCTTCCAGCACGTCTGAATTACGCAGGCTGCTTTCCACAAAGCGGTGGGATTCCGCAGTGTGCTCAGAGGCGTTGCGGAATGGCCCGCGTGAGGTCCACTCTGTGAGCAGTGCCAGGAACAGGATGTACAACGCGGCGAAGATGGCAAAAGAACCCAGCCAGGGGTGAATCAGAAAAATGGCGGCTATGAAGATCGGCGCCCAGGGCGCGTCAAAAAAGGCCAACGCCGGCGGACTGGCGATGAACTGGCGCACCGTATCCAGGTCGCGCATGGGCTGGTCCGCGCTCTGCCGGAACCGTTGCAGGCTGCCGCGGAACGCGCCGGCGAGCACGTCATCCAGCACCTCGTAGTTAAGGGACAGGGCGATGCGCGCCATCAACCGCTGGCGCACCCAGTCCAGCAGACCGAAGCAGGACAGCAGGAACACCGCCACCACAGTCAGCACGATCAAAGTCTCGAAACTGGCGCTGGTCAGCACCCGGTCGTACATCTGCAACATATAGACCGGCGCCACCAGCATCAATATGTTGGCCATGGCGCTGAACAGGGTCACGCCCACAAAACCCTTGCGACAACGGCGCATCGCCGCCTGTAATTGCGTTTCCTGTGATGGGCCTGTCGCGCCTGGAAGCTTTTGCTGCATGTGAGGTTACCGGGGTGTCCCCTGATAAGAGGTGATAAAAGGCTGTTCCGATGTCAACTGAACAATATACGGTATTTTTGGGGATATGGGAAGAGCGGATTCTGCCCTGATCAATTACTTTATTTGACAACTACCGCGTTTCTATACAGTATAATTGGCCAATAAGCATAGCGGGGAAGGAATATCCATAAGTTTTATGAAAATTCCTCCAGCAATCTGGAAGGAGTTGAGACTGATGCAATTTGACCGAATTACCTTTGACCCGGCTGTCATGAACGGGCAACCTTGCATTCGCCACATGCGTTTGACTGTGCGTCGGGTGTTAGAGGCTCTGACGACCTACCCAAACTGGGATAACCTGATTACTGAGTACCCTGGTTTAGAGAAGGAAGATATTCGCCAGGCCCTGGAGTGGGCCGCGCATAATCTGGATGATGAGATTATCGCTCTGGACGCGGCGTGAGTAAAATCCTACTTGATCAAGGTATTCCATACTCTACGATTCACCTGATGAAGGAAGCTGGCTGGGGAGTAGTGCATGTCAGCGATATCCAGATGAGTCGCGCTGCCGATGAAACAATCCTGGATTACGCACGAACCAATGACTATGTCTGCGTCACTCTGGATGCTGATTTCCATACACTGCTCGCGATAAATCATTACTCTCAACCCTCCGTCATTCGTATTCGCAGGGAAGGTTTGAACGGTGTCATGCTTGCCCAACTACTGCACGACATCTGGCCAAACATCGAGAAGGTTGTGAAAGACGGTGCAATGATAACCGTAACAGAGAAAACCTTGCGGATACGACGGTTACCTGTCTTTTAATCGCATTTCCAAGTATGAAAAACGGCCTGAAATGTATCTAACTGGATTCCTGCATTCGCAAATGACGAGCGGGAGGACGCAAATGACGAACGTTGGAAAGTGGATAATGACGAAGGAAGGGCACAACATAAAAACAGGGGCTACGTCAGCAGCATGCGCCGCCTGGTAGCCCCTGGGTTCGTTTACTTCCGTGAGTAGGAAGTTTGTTTTACTGCTTGTTAATCAGAGGATGAAAATACCATGTGATCCGTCATCACCTACGCCGTCAGTATCACCATTCTGGTCATCAAAGATCAGGCTATCAGTGGCGTCATCTTCTGTACCCAGCGTTACTGTTATTCCGGCTATAGTCTGATCCTGAATGGTAATTCTGCCGCCTCCATAGTCTTCCAGGTTAACAACGACATTACCGGCACGTTCACTGAGGAGACCCCCCAAATCGCCCGGGGCAATTCCAAATGCCGTGAGATCGATTAAATCACTTGCACGAGCTGTGCCTAGACCTGGATTATCTAAACTACCCACATCAAAACCGATAATGACGTCACTTCCGTTGCCCGGGGCAAAGACAAAAGTATCGTTACCACCGCCGGCAGGTGTAGCCATCGTACCACCGACCAGGTCATCATCGCCGGCGCCACCGTGTATGGTGTCATCGCCAGTGCCACCGTAGATCGTATCATTACCGGCGCCACCGTACATCGTGTCATCGTCGGCATCATCAGCAATTGCAGCTAATGCAGTATCAGATTCTCCAGCGTCCTCGGTATCACCGTCTCCATTCAAGTCCACTGCTGGTCTTGCAGACCTTATGCCTAACGTGTCATCGCCGGCACCACCGTGCAGCGTGTCATTTCCGCCGCCGCCAACCAACTCATCTTTGCCGTCACCGCCCTTAATGACATTGGGTGTACCATCACCGGCAATATAGTCGGCTGAACGGGAACCGGTTACGTTTTCTATACTGGCCAGTATGTCACCTTCGGCGTAGCTCTTGGTCGCTGATACCTCATCGGCAACCTGAACAGCGATAGGCCTCGGAGTGGTAGTGTTACCTCCTCGCCATTCCATGACAATCTCATCAGTAGCAGGGTCAAACATCGCCGGAACGTCATCGTCCGTACCCAGAGATCCATCAGTGCCTGCTTGAGCTGCAGTCCACTGACCGTTATTCAACGTAACGGTAACGCCATGCTTCGATACCTCGTAGGACACGGTATCGCTGCCGCCATCACCATGAATGATGTCCCTGCCCTCACTGGCTACGAACGTATCACCGTGCTCGGAACCCCATATCAACTCGATATTCTTGAGCGTATCACCCATGGCGTCGCCCCCCGTGCCGTTGCCAGTGTTCAGGTTCACCATAACACTGCCTCCAGCATCGCGGTAGGTTGCCCAGTCTTCATGTTCCACATCAGGGGTCTCTATCCCGTCTGCATCAGTAGTACTATCATGGTTCCATTTGCTACTGCCACCATCCAGCCTGTCGGCACCCGACCCGCCAGCGAGCACATCCGCTCCGGCACCACCGCGCAGGGAATCATCACCACCACCACCTTCAAGATGGTTTGCGAACCTATCTCCGGTCAAGTGGTCACCATGCATTGATCCAGTCAGATTGACGAAGGTGGCTACGTCTATTTCCCCATCGCCAGTATCGAACTCGTAGGTCTCGATATCATCGCCTTCAGCATGACCGCCTGAGGCGCTGGCAGAAGCCAAGTTCACCGTGACGCCCGCGTCCGAATCGGCATAGGACAAAGTGTTTACCTGGGTATTCGAATCAGTATCAGCTCTATTCGCTTGAACTCCGCCATCCATCTCATCAGCGCCGCCGCCGCCTTCTATGGTGTCATTACCAAGGCCGCCTACCAGAGTGTCATCACCGCCGAGACCCCAAAGTGTGCTACCTTGGATGCCTTCCACAGCATCATCCGTATCATCCGACCGAGCTGTCAGAACGTCGCCATGGGCAGAACCCTTGATGTTTTCAAAGCCGGAGATGGTGTCACCTGTGGCGTGACCGCCAGAGGGACTCACAGCGCTACCATCGCCAAGGTCCACCCGCACACGCCGGTCGGAACTTTCGTAGGACACGGTGTCCCCACCACCAGTACCACCAACAAGCGTATCGCCACCGTCATGGCCGTCGATTTCTTCCGCTACGCCATCTGCGCCGGTGATAAAATCATCCTCGTCCGAACCAATGACGTGCTCGAAGCCTACTGCATCAACACCATCGGGTATGTCATCATTTTCGTCGCGGCTGCCAAGTTGAAATTGATCGCCAACTCCCTCCGCACCAACCGCCATGTCCACCAATTTCTCGAATGAGAGGGTGTCCCTATCCATCCCATTCATATCTTCCCCACCGTCACGAACATCATCCATAAGGTCAGAGTAGATCATATCGTCGCCTGCGCCACCGTAGGATTCGTCAGCGCCGGGGCCACCCCACAGCATGTCATTACCCATGCCACCCATCAGGATGTCATCGCCCCTGCCGCCGAACACACTGTCGTTGCCATCATCACCATGAAGCATGTCATCGCCACCGCCAGGACCACCATAGATCCTGTCGTCGCCGCCCATGCCCTTGATGGTGTTGTCCCGGCTATCACCAGCCAGGGTGTCCGCCATGCCGGAACCGGTCAGGTTGATAATGTCAGGCACCGTCTCGGACATTTCAACAGCCGGGTCTTCTGGGTCCTCGGCCGGCATCGTATAGCTCGCGGTCACCATATGGCCCCAGGTATCACCTTCAGCATCACCGCCCATGGCCTGGCCGGAATGCAGGCGTACCGTCACTCCCATCATGGACATACTGTAAGAGGCCGTATCCTTACCGGCGCCACCGGTCAACACGTCCGCGCCATAACCACCTTCCAGGATGTCATTCTCATCGCCACCGTCCAGCATGTCATCGCCAGCGCCGCCGTAGAGCATGTCATCGCCTTCGCCGCCGTACAGACGGTCCATACCACCGAGACCCCACAGGCTGTTGCCCTCGTTAACCGAGTCCGTGCCGGTGATTACGTCGTCATGCATGGAACCCATGACGTTCTCGACATCGGTACCGATGTCGTCGCCCGCGGCATCGCCGCCCATGGCCGTGCCGTCACGCAGGTTAATAGTGACGCCTTCAGCGGAACCTTGGTATGAGATGGTGTCACCTCCGACTCCTTGCTCATCATGTGTATGTGTGCCACCTCTCAACGTATCACCACCCTTGCCGCCGATGAGCAGGTCATTGCCCCCACCGCCGTGCAACACGTCATCGCCACCCTTGCCGTCCAGGGTATCATTCCCACCTTCGCCCATAATACTCTCGGCGTTGTCGGTGCCAACAAGCTTGTCGGCCATGGGAGAGCCCACAATGTCACCGCCCGCGCCGACCGGCAGCACCGCCACCTCTGTCACTTTCACCGTGTACGCGCCGGTGTTCATAGCACCCGGGTTGCCCGCGTAGCCGCTCACGCTGATGTAATACTTCTGCGTGCCGCTGCCGGACTCCGGCGTAACCTCTATCTTCGAGGAGAGATCGCCTTTTGCGGGCATGACATCATCGTTCATCATGATGATGTCACCCTTGCGGTCGATCAGCTTCAGGACGGAGTCATTCAAACCGCCCTCCTGGCCACCGACGGTAATGGTGTACTTCTTACCCTCGCTGAGTTCGATGATGATCCAGTCCTCATCATGCGCATGAGCAATAGTTCCCGTCACAACATTATCGTCACCAAAGGGCCCATCGGGCGGGGTAAAGCAAAGCTGTGTCTCGGTACTGGCAGGCGCATCGTATCCAGGCGCTTCATTGTTAACTGGCATAACTTTTTCTCCTGTGCTAATCAGTAGAAGTAAACGAATTCTTTACGTATTTATGCGGTAAATCGCATAACCGCGTACTATCTGCACAATTTTTTTGCCGGCTGAAGGCGGGAAATTTCTGAGGGAGAAATTATGATTGACAGTTATATGGTCTTATATGAAATACTACATGGTTCCCGCTTGGGAGATGTTAAAACAACAAACCAATCAATGAGGAACCAACCATGCTGAAATCAACTGAAAACCAGAATAAATTTTATGATGACGTGCTGTTTTCCGCGCTGGCGAATAATACTCGCATTGCTTACGACAAGGGCTGGGCCTGTTTCCAGGACTATTGCAAGGATGTGGGTATCGAAGCGTTCAAGGCGGCGCCTGATGATGTGGCGGATTTTTTTATCATCATGGGGTCACGGGCCAATATGACTAACGGGAAAAGTTTGTCATTTGCAACGCTGAGCCTGTACCGGAGTGCAATTAACAGGAAGTTTGTGGAAGCGCAAATGTCATCGCCTACTATTCATCCCAAGGTGGATGTAATCATGAAAGGACTGGCGCGGATACGCGGTACGGCGCAGCGGCGGGTGCTGGCCCTGCGTGAGCATCATATACTGGGTATGTTGGAGCAGTGCGGCGATAACCCGATTGGCCTGCGTGATGCGGCGCTTATTTCGCTCGGGTTCTCGGCGGCCCTGCGCCGGTCTGAAATCTGCCTGCTCAGGGTAGATGACCTTCAAATCATTCCTTCGACCGGGAGAGGCGACCCGCGCAAGATGTTTATTAATATACGAAGGTCGAAAACCGACCAGGAAGGGAAAGGTCAGCGCATTGCGCTACCTGAGGGTAGCATGATCAAACCGATAGAGCGGCTGGAGGATTGGCTGGAAGCCTCCGGTATCAGGTGGGGGCACATATTCCAGTCCATGACGCGCAGCGGCAGTTGTCGCGGCCGTCCCTTGCATCATGCGGACGTGCCCCGCTTGCTGAAGCATTATGGCAAAATCATCGGTCTCAACCCTGACGAGATCTCCGGCCATTCGCTGCGGGCAGGTTTTGTGACCAGCGCTGCGGTGCATAATGCCCGGCTGGACAAGATCATGGAGATCACCCGGCACAGCAATCCGGAAACGGTGATGGGATACATTCGCGACGTGGAGTTGTTCAGGGACCACGCCGGTAAAGATTTTTTATAGGGTTTGTGCCGCAGGGCCAGGATGTTGCGTTTCCTGGCCTGATATGGATAGCCGGGGGCGGAATTCGTTCTCTCCCCGGCCGTTCCGTACTTGCAACAGGACGGGTTTCTGCTTACAGTTGTCTCTTTGCGGTTATACGCTTATCAGAGAAACTTACATGTCGGAGCAGATTAAGACTCCCATACTGGATCGCATTGATTCACCGGAAGATCTAAGGCGTCTGCCTGAGGATCAACTGGAAGCGCTGGCGCGCGAGATGCGCACCTTCCTGTTGCACTGGGCCAGCAGCAACAGCGGTCATTTTGCCGCCAGCCTGGGCGCGGTGGAACTTACCATTGCCCTGCATTATATCTACAACACTCCGGAAGACCGGCTGGTCTGGGACGTGGGCCACCAGGCTTACGGGCACAAGATCCTTACCGGACGCCGGGACCGGCTGCACACCATCAGGAAGCACGGCGGGCTGGCGCCGTTCCCGAAGCGTGACGAGAGCCCGTACGATACCTTCGGCGTGGGACATTCCAGCACCTCTATCAGCGGCGCCCTGGGCATGGCCCTTGCCGCCCGCAATACCGGCAGCGAGCGCAAATGTGTCGCCATCATCGGCGACGGCGGGCTTACCGCGGGTATGGCTTTCGAGGCCCTGAACCATGCCGGTGACACCGGAGCCAACTTGCTGGTAATACTGAACGACAACAATATGTCGATATCTCCCAACGTAGGCGCCCTGTCGAACCGCTTTGCCCAGTTGTTGTCCGGCAAGTTCTACACCACGATGCGTGAGCAGAGCAGGAAAGTCCTGTCAAAAGTGCCGGGGGCACTGGAAATATCCCGGCGCGCTGAAGAACACCTGAAGGGCATGATCGTGCCGGGGGCGTTGTTCGAGGAGTTCGGTTTCAATTATATCGGCCCGGTGGACGGCCATCATTTGCCCACGCTGCTGGCGACCATCCGTAATATCAGCCAGTTGGAGGGGCCGCAGTTCCTGCACATCATCACCCGCAAGGGCAAGGGCTATGGCCCGGCGGAGGAGGACCCGGTGAAATGGCATGCGGTGAGCAAACCATTCGACCCGGAGACCGGCAAGGCGGCAGTTTCAAAACCGGCAAAGCCGTCCAAGCCGACTTACAGCCAGGTGTTCAGCGACTGGGTCTGCGACATGGCGGCCCTGGACCCGCGCCTGGTGGCGATAACGCCGGCCATGCGCGAGGGTTCCGGCCTGGTACGCTTTGAGCAGGAATACCCGGAGCGTTATTTTGACGTGGCCATCGCCGAGCAGCACAGTGTTGCCGTGGCCGCAGGCATGGCCTGCGACGGCCTGAAGCCGGTGGTGGCGATCTATTCGACCTTCCTGCAGCGGGCTTACGACCAGGTCATCCACGATGTCGTGAACCAGAGGTTACCGGTGTTGTTCGCCATCGACCGCGCTGGTGTGGTCGGCGCCGACGGCCCCACCCATAACGGGTCATACGACTTTACCTACCTGCGCTGCCTCCCGCACATGGTGGTCATGGCGCCGGCGGACGAGAACGAGTGCCGGCAGATGCTGTACACCGGCTTCTTGCTGGACCAGCCGGCGGCGGTGCGTTACCCCCGCGGGGGCGGCCCCGGTGTGGCAGTAGAGCAGGAGATGACGGCATTAGCGCTGGGCAAGGGAGAAGTGCGCCGGCAGGGTAAAAGGATTGCGTTATTGTCCTTTGGCAGCGCGTGGCAGGCCACGCTGGAAGCAGGTGAAGAACTGGACGCGACAGTAGCGAATATGCGTTTTATCAAACCGCTGGACGGGGAACTGATCGCCGACCTGGCCGCTTCCCATGACTTGCTGGTCACGGTGGAGGAGAACGTGGTGCAGGGCGGCGCCGGCAGCGCGGTGAACGAATACCTGGCCGGACAGGGGATCAACTGCCGTATTCTCAACTACGGCCTGCCCGACCGGTTGCTGCAACACGGCTCGCAGCAGGACATGCTGGAGGATGCGCAGTTGACGAGAGAGGGGTTGCTGGAGTTTATTGGCCGGCGCTGAAGCTTAGATGCCTCTGTAAACGCCGCAGTACGTCTCTGGGAGAAGTATCCGGGCGGGGCAGGTTGGTTGGCGCGCCGGGTTTTATCTTCAGGTGTGCAAAGCGGGGGCCGTTTGCATCTTTCCGGCTGTATAACTCCCTGACCACGGCCAGGTCGTTGCCGTCCAGGGCCAGGCCGTAGCCGCTGGCCGCGGCGATATCCGCAAAGCTGACGTTGGCCGAGACGGTGGCCTGGGAGCCGGTAGACTCGTGCACGCCGTTGTCCAGCAGCAGGTGCACCAGGTTGCCTTGTCCGTAACTGCCAAGGGTGGCGAAGTTGCCCATACGCATGAGCGCGGCGCCGTCGCCATCTATCACGGTGACTTCCAGGTTCGGCCGGGCCAGGGACACGCCCAGGGTGAAGGAAGCGGCGCAACCCATGGAACCGACCATGTAGAACTGGTTGCTGCGATCATCAAGCGCGCATAACTCCCGGCCGGTGTAACCGGTCGTCCCGATCAGGATCGAGCCGTCTATGGGGGTATGTCGCATTACCTCCCCGAGCGCCTCGCTCCTGGAGGGAAGCTGTTCTCCCGAGTTGATACTTTTGCGCAAGCATCGGACCCCGGCCCGGGACGGGATGGCTTCGGCCTGTAACGCATGCGGCGCCACAGTGCCCCGTTCCATCAGCAATGCGTACGGTCTTTGCCGCTCGGTACAATAACGATCCACCCGTTCCAGTACCGGTTTGATGTCCTTCTCATGCGTCGGGAACGGTTCCCAGGGAATGCCCATCAGGTCGAACAGGTCAGTGGTAATCTTCCCCATCAGTGCATGTTGCGGTTCATCTGTCTGGCCCGGTTTGCCGCGGTGGGTGACGATGAGCAGCACCGGGATATCAAACGTCAACGCCAGCGAGGTCAGGGGGTTGACCGCATTGCCCAGGCCCGAGTTCTGCATCATCGCCACCGCCCGGCGCCCGCCCAGCGTCAGGCCGGCCGCAGTGGCAACGGCATCGCCTTCATTGGCTGAGGAAATGTAGGTAAGCTGTGTGTCGTTAATGACGTAGTTGATGAATGGCGTCAGGTAGGAACAGGGCACGCCGCTATACCGGGTAAATCCCAGACCTCGAGCGGTTTTAATAAAGGCTTCAGCGTTTATCATTGTTCACAGTAGGTTTATCCGCAGATTACGCAGATGAAACCCGTACCACTCCCACGAAAGTAGGAGTCCAGTGGATATTGTGTCGCCCTTTGGGCGACCCTTTGTTTCACTGGATTCCCGCTTGCCCCCGTAATGGAATGGTTCGCCCCTCTCTTAAATCCGGCTTCGATGAGCCATAATGAAGTTTTTTCATTAACCATTAGGAAGAGCGAACCATGAGTCAGTGTAGCACTAACGAGATGACGTCAGGTGATCAACAGCGGGTAACGGTGGTGGGCGTGGACCTGGGCAAGACTTGGATCGAGGTGTACGGGCAGAATGCGACGGGCAAGGTAGTGATGACGGGGAAGTGCCGGCCGGGACAGTTCAAAATGCTGATGGCGCAGCTGCCGGCGTGTTTGCTCGGGCTGGAGGTGTGTGGCCGGTCGCATCACGGGGCGCGGGTGTTGTAGGGGTACAGTCACGAGGTGAAATTGATGGCGACCAGGGCATAGACCCGCCAACGTAGCGTGGGCGCCCTGCGGGTATGCCACTCGGGCGGCAGGGAATGACGCAACAACACAAACAGGTTATAGGCGGTCACGCACAGGTGGAAGTACAGGGCATTGGCCTCGAATGATAGTCATTGATCGCTCAAGACATTATACAGGCAAGGCTTTTTTGATTCCTGGACAGCAGTGATATATGCTATTCATCATCTGATCTTGTACTACAAAACCTATTTATTTCGAACTTGGTGATTTTGCAAATGTTTCACCTGAACGGTAGGTGGATCAGGTTATGGGGACGGGGTCACCCAGAGCCAAGCAACAGCGAATCTTTCCTTACGAATGTCTGATATGACGCAGCCGATAGGGCTACCCAGAGCAACTCATAACGGAACCAGATTCCGATGAGTATTAGCGAAGAGGCCGAACCTACACCAATTGACACAGCCGCCCTCACGATCGCAGGACCCATAATTCTCATGAATGAATCTGAAAACTTCTGCATCGAGCTGTGTTATATTAGTTGAAATAACACGGTCATCTGCGGCAGTCTATGCGCATACGGTTTGCCGCGCAACAAGCGACTATCCAGTGTGTGGTGTAAATGCGAACTATCACATACTATTATGCTGGGTAAGACTAAATGTCATGATCATTGATAAAAATCCGAGGGCTCCTGATGCTCGGTACGCCGCAGCATGTCCTTATATTTGTCTGCATCATTTTACTACGGATAGCCGGCAACAATGTGTATTGGATGGGAGTGGTGATAGGTGAAGCACGTTAGCCCTCTTCGATACCCTGGCGGCAAGACTGGGTTAGCTAAATTTCTATCTGAGGTGATAACTGAAAATAACCTTTGTGAGTGTATCTATTTCGAGCCATATGCTGGGGGAGCGGGAGCAGCTCTAACCTTACTTGCAGAAGGTTTCGTATCAGAAGTTCATTTAAACGATGCAGATATCCGAATATATGCTTTTTGGCGGGCTGTGCTTGATGATAGCGAGCGCTTCATCAATAAGATTTTCGAGACACCACTTACAATTGAAGAATGGAAGAAACAAAACAAAATCTGTACTGATCCGTCACAATATTCCCCCTTCGATATAGGATTTGCCACCTTCTATATGAATCGCTGTAATAGATCTGGCATTTTAACGGGGTCTGGACCAATTGGAGGTTATGAACAGAAAGGTAGGTGGCGCATGGATGTTCGATTTAACCGTGAAACACTAGCTGGACGAATTTTGGAGCTTAACAAAAAACGCGAGATCATCCACATATTCAATAAAGACGCCGTTGATTTTCTGAAAGAGAAGCTTCAGATAGTCCATGGGAAATATCAAGGCTTCATTTATCTCGACCCTCCATATGTAAGCAAGGGTCAACGTCTCTACATGAATTCATATGAAGAGAAAGACCATAAGGTCCTGGCAAAGTATATTCTTGCCCAACAAGCATTGCCATGGCTCATGTCTTATGATGATGTAGATTTAGTTAGGAAACTGTACAGTAAGTGCAAAATTTCGCTGCTGCCAGTACGATATGCCTTACAATCAAAGCGTTCTGCGCAAGAGTTGATTATCTCTCCGAAGAGTGTTGTACTCCCCCTCGTATCTCACATGGACAAGAACAAGAATGCCTTGCGAAAAGTTGCGTAGAGGTGGATAAAATGCTCAAATCAGAAGTCAACACAATATCCTTACCTACTGCTGACCTACACTTCGATCGAGAAAACCCTCGTCTTGCAGAGTATGGAATTACTAAGGCGACATCGGACGACGAAATCATCGAGCTTCTTTGGAACGCGATGGACGTCAAAGAACTGGTCCAGTCCATCGAAGCCAGTGGGTATTTTCAACATGAACCATTGATTGTAGCTAAGGATGGTAACCAGAATATTGTAATTGAAGGTAATCGACGTCTGGCAGCTGTAAAAGCACTTCTCGACCCTGTCAAGTCTACTCAAAATGGTTGGGATGTTCCTGAACTTTCGGAGCAGGCTCGTAATGATCTTAAATATCTTCCGGTCACTATCTCAAACAGAGAAGATTCTTGGCGTTACTTGGGCTTTAAGCATGTAAATGGTCCGGCAAAGTGGAGTAGTTACGCTAAAGCAAAGTACGTCGCAGAAGTTCATCAAAAATACAATATTCCCCTTGAAGATATTGCAAATCAAATTGGAGACAGACATAAGACGGTTCAACGTTTATATAGAGGCTTGATGGTAATAGAACAGGCTGAAAATGAAAAAGTATACGATAGAGATGATCGTTATAGGCAACGCTTTGCTTTCTCCCATTTGTATACTGGCCTTGACTATGATGGAATCAGCAAATTCCTCTCTCTTAAATCAGCAACTGCTGAAACTGCTACTCCAGTCCCAAAGAATGCTCTCGAACGCCTAGGTGAATTATGCATTTGGTTGTATGGAAGCAAGAAACAGGGCAAACCACCGGTAGTCGAATCTCAAAACCCGCATTTGAGACAGCTTGACACTGTTTTGAAGAATAGAGAAGCTGTTGCTGCACTTCGTTCAGGAGAAGAGCTTTCTGCTGCATACGAATTAAGTCGCTCGCCTACAGCAGTATTTGAAGATGCCCTACTAACAGCCAAGAGAGAACTACAGCGTGCCCGCGCCTACTTGACAACCGGTTACGACAAATCGGAAGACCTTCTCCTTATTGCTAGAGACGTTTCAGACTTAGCAAGCGATATCTGTTCGGAGATGGAGCGCAAAAAAAAATATAGTAATACGAAACGCTAAGCATAGGGTTTCTTGTGTTCAAGTTGCCCAATAAGCCAACCCCCAAAGCTGGAGTTCATGAGTTAGCGGACTTTGCAGAATTGTTGTGCTGGATTAATGGAAGCACATCAGCCAGGGAAATCATTGCGTATCTTGGAAGGTTAGATGATAACGAAGATAATGAAGGCTGTGAAGATAACGAAGATAAAAATACCAATTTGCTGGACGAAGTCATGATCGAGATTGATCGTAGAGCAAGTTCCTGTAAATCCGGTTATCCCTTCATACTGGAGTCTGAGGGAACGGTTCTTAAATATACCACTACCGATGCTGTAGAGACACGATTTAATGTTTATCTATATCTGTTGGTGAGTACTCGTCTCAACATGAAGGACAATAGAAATCAGGCAGGTATTGATGGCACGGAATTGCTGGAAACACTTTCGGCCCACGCACTCAGGATCTATCTTGGACCCAACAAAGCAAGATCTTTCGTCCTCGGGACAAGTAATCAAGGAACATTTAAAGGCAAAGTTAGTGAACTATGCGACCTCCTAGGGGAGGGTTCTGGATTTAACAGCCAGGATAACAATACCGTACAGAATAAGGATGACGCGCTTGATGTAGTGGCTTGGATCCCATTTGCAGACAATTCGCCCGGACAGTTAATCGTTTTTGCACAATGCAAAACGGGAACAAATTGGAAAGACTCAACTTCGGAGTTGCAACCGGATGTTTTCATCAAGAGATGGGTGCGAGGCTCTTATCTCGTTAACCCGGTCCGAGTATTCTGTGTTTCTGAGGCAGTAGAGCGTTCAAAATGGAAGAATATTTGCTTTGGCACTGGCATTCTATTTGATAGATGCCGTTTAGTTGAATGCTCAGATGAACTCTCCGTCGATTCTTTGACAAGCATTGGGAAGTGGACATTAGAAGCCAAGAAGATTGTTAGCCGAGTAATACATTGATTAATCAGCGTTTGTATATCATTATTCGAAGCGCTTCCAGTAGTCGCTCACGGTCTGCTTCATGTCCCTGAGCAGCAGCATGATGTCGAACAGGTTGGGCAGAGCCATCAGCGTCCAAGCTACCAGAGAAGATGAACGGTCAATCGTCATAAAAGGCGAATAACGAGCCTCAACTGTTGTGGGTCTAACTCGAGGGAAAGGAAAGACCATCCATCTTGACAGCCCGATGGTAGGAATTACAATTAGTAGTTAACAATTGATAATAGATTGCAAAAAGTAGGCGCATATGGGCATACAGTCTGGCAGAGTTACCGAGGAAGACGTAGCTTTCGGAGTTTTACAAATCGCAGTATCGGCTCCAGATGGCATTGCCACATTTGACATGTGTAGGCAACGATTGCCGGATTATCTCAACTTGTCTACCGCTGATCGACGTCAGTCGGATACACGACCAAACGAACCAATGTGGCATCAGCTAATTAGGAATATTAAATCACACGACGGAGCAGATGGAAACTATATTTTCGAGGGTTATCTCAAACATATTCGGGGAGTTGGATATAAAGTGACTAAAGCTGGGAGGCGACGCATAAAAAAATGTTAGCTTGAGGAATTAAGGTCATAATTAGCAATCATCGCGTGGGTCGATGAACGGGAAAACCGCCCTTTGATGTTAAACTTGTAGTTGTATGGATACAGATGCACTGAGTATCCTTTCCGCATATAAATACTTTCCACGAGTGGAGTCAATTTGCAAACGAGCATGAATCGCCCTTTAAAGTCCGCTAAACAATTTGCCAACCGCCTTTGATCATTCTCGTTAAAATCCGTCTGGTTGTACTTTGAAAATGAAGAATCATAAGGAGGGTCAACAAACATAAAATCGTCTTCGTAGAACTCAAACTCGTTTAAGAAAT
Source organism: Gammaproteobacteria bacterium (assembly GCA_965116585.1). GTDB lineage: Bacteria > Pseudomonadota > Gammaproteobacteria > Eutrophobiales > Eutrophobiaceae > JAAXHV01. The sequence goes on from OZ220714.1 coordinate 2,505,984, forward strand.
CGATAAAATCAAGCGAAGAGACTTTCAGCAAACGCATTTTGGCAAGTACAGAGGGCGCTCTAAGACGATTGACTTTATTTCTAAGATTTTTATTTTTTGCGTAAGCACGTCCGAACGGGACATTGAAATGTCCATTAGAATTGACGCGGAACATCCCCCCATAAGCAAGCTCACGAAGAAGAAAGAAATCTACTGCTCGTTGAGCGGACGTATGATTTGTTGCGTTGTATCGAGCGCGGCATTCATAGTACATGGAGTTGCGACTTTCGATTGAACAACATTCCCATTTGTTCACACAATCAAACAGCAAGGTGAAGAAGCCAGCATCTTGCTTTTTCACGTAACGGTAAAACAAAATGAGATCTGGATGAAGATCGTTCCCATATGAGGGTACTTGAATAGAATCAAAGAATACTGATCCACCACCAAAAAAAGGCTCGAAGTACCGACGGTGAAAAGGTAAGCGCGGTCTGATTAGTGGCAGTTCTGAACTCTTGCCTCCAGACCATTTCAACAGCGGATTGCATGGTTCCAGAAAGGAATTTGATTGGAAGACGGTCATGCAGCTAGTAACAAGTTGATAATACTAAGAAAGAAGATGTTGACTAGACGGTCGCTCTTGAAAAACCCTGTTTCAGACTGTCGTTAAACGAGGCGGCAGCAGTCTGGACCGCTTCATCAGCTTGTTTGAGCGTCATCTCAGTTTCCGTGTTGGGAAATGAAATCCACGATACCAAAATAGGCAATATTGATCGAATAGATACAACTTACATAAATAATCTGCGGTAATCTGCGTCATCTGCGGATGAATCTTCTGCGGATTATGCTTCCCTCAATCCGAGGTAAAATCCCCCGCCCGGTCGATGTCGTTGACGCTGTTCACGTCCAGCCAGTGGCCGTTGATGTAGTGTACCGTGACGGGCCTGCCCTTCCGGGTCAGCTCGTTGAGCAGGTCGGGCAGGGTCAGTTGCTCGTAGCCGGGCCGGGTGGATAGTTCGTCCAGCGCCTGGTCCAGCCAGACCCTCCCCTGGGACCTCACTCGCATCATGCCGGTCCAGCGGCCGGAGGGTGGGTCATCCGGTGTTTTCTTTTCAGAGACCCGCTGCAGTCGCACGTCCTGCATGAACAGGGAACGGTCATCGGGGCGGTCGCACCAGACATAGTCGGGCGTGCCGGTGATCCCGATCTCATCGAGCAGGGAATCGACGACGATGACTATCTCGCCATCCCGTTCCAGCAAGTCCTGCAGAATATAGGACCGAAACAGCAGGTCGCCATAAATGATCACCATATCGTCGCTGAACTTGTCCCGGGCGCAGGCCAGGGAATATAACTCTCCCGTGGTTTCAAAGCGGGTATTCAGACGCATATCGACGCCGCTGACGTCCAGCGTATCCGACTTGTAGCCGGCAATCACCGTGATGTCGTTGACGGCGCATTTCTTGAACTCGTCCACCAGCCTTTGCAGCAGGGGTTTGCCGCGGATGTTGAGCATAGCCTTGGGCCGGTCTTCAGTCAGTTCATACAGGTTGTTGCCGCGGCTGGCGGCCAGCACCAGCGCGCGGCTTTCCCCGGTCTTGTGCAGGTAGCGTTCCTGCGCGCGCAGCAGTTCGTCCGCGCCTTGTAGCTGAAAGATACTGTCCACGTTGGTGATGCGGTCTTCCACGCCGGTAAGGGATTCCTGGGAGTAAATCTCCCTGCTCACGTGCTCCATGGCCCGGACCGAGGCGCGGATCATGTGGTTGGCCCAGATCACCACGCTGATCCCGGCTTTGCGGAACACGTCCACCGGCGTGCTGTAGTACTTGGTCGGAACGATCACCAGCGGACAGGCGCCGTCCCAGGCGTCTGCGAAGGTCAGGATTTCATCGGCACGGGATTGCCTGCTGTGGATCAGGATGGCATCGGCGCCGGCCGCGCAATAGGCCGAGGCCCGTTTCAGGGCCTCGGCCATGCCCCAGCCCGCGATCAAGGCTTCCACGCGCGCGACGATGCAGAAGTCCGGGTCCTGCTGGCTGTCCTTGCCGGCCCGGATCTTGCCGCAGAACTCATCCACGTCGGCCAGGGCCTGCTTGCCGCTGTCGATAAAACTGTTGGTCTTGGGGAACTCCTTGTCTTCGATACACACCCCGGCTATCCCGCGCTGTTCGAGCTTGCGCACCAGGCGCCGCATGTTGTTGAAATTGCCGTAACCGGTATCGCCGTCGAGCAGGATGGGGATATCCGTGGCGTCGGACATGAACTCCAGCATGTCCACCACCTGCGTCCAGCTTGCCTCGTTGCTGTCCCGCACGCAGAACTGCGCCGACAGGGCCAGGCCGCTGGCCCAGATTCCCTTAAACCCAGCCTGCTGCACCAGTTTGGCCGAGATGCCGTTATGGGCTTCCAGGATGAACCCCAGCTCGGGCGACTCGATCAGGTCGCGTAGCTGTTTGGTTTTACTTGAGAGGGGCGCAGGCATCCGTTACGGTTGCAGATTGAATGTCATACCGGCGAAATTATAGCATGTCAGCGCCGCCATATTGCTCAGCGCCATTGGCCGGCCGCGTTTTCGAACATTTCCAGGGCGCGTTCCAGGTCTTCGGGAAAATCTATTTCGATCCAGTCCAGGCCGGTGATATCCTCGAAATGGAACAGTTCCGGCGTTTCCCGGAGCAGGTCGCGGATGGCTTCTTCATAGGGTTCATGAACCCGATCGTTGAGGAAATAGTCCTTTGCTTTCTGCCGCAACCGTTCAGACATGCCGGCATCGAAGCGAAAGAAGCCCACTGATTCGCCCTGGTAATCCCAGCTTATTGCAGGGTCGGGCAGTTTCCTGAATTCCACCGGCGCCGCGCCGGACACGCATAGTTTTACCGGTTCATCACCGGGTTCAAATTCCCGGTCCAGCAGGAAGCAGTTGCCGGCGCGCGTGCTGAACAACCTGCCCAGGAGCGCCGGATCGTACAGTACGTCGGCGTCCATGAGGATGGTATCGGCGCCGTCACCCAGTACGTGACAGGCGTGGAACAGGCTCACAACACTGCCCCATTCAAATTTCAGGTTGATCAGAACTTCAATGGGCGCCCGGCTGCTTATATCGTGCAGGGCCGCGCAAACCTGGTCACGCTCATAGCCCGTCACAACGAAGATCCGTTCCACGCCCAGGTGGTTCAGGGTTTCGATATGCCGTTGCAACAAGGTTTTTCCACCGAATTGCAACAGGCACTTGGGCCGTCCCGCCGCAGCTTGCGCCAGTCGCTGCCCACGCCCGGCGGCCAGGATGATCGCTTTCATACGCGCCCGGCGCGGTATTTGTCCAGCAACTGCGCCGTGGACGCATCATGGGTTTGGCCGGATTCGGCGCCGGACAGCTCAGTGGCTATCTGCCCCGCCAGGGTCTTGCCCAGTTCCACGCCCCACTGGTCGAAGGGGTTGATGCCCCAGATGGCGGCTTCGACAAAGGTCTTGTGTTCGTACAGCGCCAGCAGCATGCCCAGGGTGTACGGGTCCAGGCGCTCGTACAGGAGGGTGGTGCTGGGCCGGTTGCCGTCAAAGTGGCGGTAGGGTTCGGCAACGTCGGTGTTGCCCTGCATCAGGGCCTCGCCCTGGGCCAGGCAGTTGGCGACCAGCAGTTCGTGCTGTTTACGGTCATGGCGGCTGTGCAGGGGGAGCAGGAAGTCGATGGACGAGAGGCGCGTGCCCTGGTGCAGGAACTGGAACACCGCGTGCTGCGCCTGGCTGCCGACACCACCCCAGATCACCGGTGCGGTGCGGATATCCAGCTTGTTACCGTATGCGTTGACTGACTTGCCGTTGCTCTCCATCACCAACTGGCCCAGGTAGGCCGGCAAGCGTTCCAGCCTTTGGTCATAGGGGATAACGGCATGGGCGCCGATATCGAGAAAATTGTTGTGCCAGATGCCGACCAGCCCCAGCAGCACGGGCAGGTTAGCCGCGTGCTCGGCGGTTGCGAAGTGTTGGTCCAGCGCGTGCGCCCCGGCCAGGAACTGTTGGTAATGCTCCACGCCAATGCTGATGGCGGCGCTCATGCCGATGCAGGACCAGATTGAATAACGCCCGCCGGTCCAGTCTTCTATCTGGAAATGGCGCGCTTTACCAATGCCGAAGCGTTCCACCGCGCCGGTGTTGCCCGACACGGCCAGGAAGTGCCGGCCGGGGTCGGTGCAGCCGCTATCCTTGAGCCAGGCCCGGGCGCGTTCTGCATTGACCAGGGTTTCCGTCGTGGTAAAGGATTTGGAAGCGACAATGAACAGCGTGGTCTCCGGTTCGGCGCGCGCCAGCACGCGTTCGATGTCGTAAGGGTCGATGTTGGCGACAAAATCAATGTCTATCCCGTTCTGCCGGAAGTCGGACAAGGCCTCGACCAGCAGGCGCGGCCCCAGGTCGGAACCGCCGATGCCGATGTTGACCACCCTGGACAAGGGTTTCCCGGCGGCGCCCACGACTTCCCCGGCGTGTAATGCCTGAACGAACTCGAACATCCGTGCGCGTGCGCGCCGCACCTGGGACAATAACAAGGCTGGATGCGGGTCTTCATGGCTTGCCGCGTGCGCGCCGGTCTCGTCTTCCGGCGTCCGCAGCAGAGTATGCAGTGCGGGACGCCGTTCCGTGGTGTTGACTTCGTGTCCCGAGAACAATTGCTCAATCTGCTCACTCAACCCGCGTTGTTGCGCCAGGTCCAGCAACAGGGACAAGGTTTCAGCGGTGATGAGGTTCTTGGAGAAATCGACAAACAGCCGCTCCAGGCCTAGCGAAAACCGCTGCGCCCGCGCGGGGTCCTGCATAAACGCCTCGTGCACGGACAGCCCGCTCATGCGCCTCCCGTGCTCTGCAAGCCGGCGCCAGGCCACCGTCTGTGCCGGTGAATTATCGTTTTGTTCCGTCATACCGGTTATTATAGTAGCCTATGGAAATGCCTTCTCCGGCATTTTCAGGGGTGACCTTATGAGAAGATATGGCGCCCTGAAGAGGATTCGAACCTCTGACCTTCCGCTTAGGAGGCGGACGCTCTATCCTGCTGAGCTATCAGGGCATGGTTGAGTTCTGCGCTGTTCCACAGGTCTCAAGGATAGCATTTATTTGTTGGCATTGACGTAAGGAAACGAAAAATGGCATTTTTAGAGGTTTCTATAACAATAACCACTGATCAGTCAACCTCGATGCACAAGTATTCGGTTATCATCCCCGCACTGAATGAGGCGGAGTATATCGGTCCGACCCTGGAACGGCTCCAGGCCGCGCGCGCCAGGGGGCATGAGGTCATCCTGGTGGACGGCGGCAGCGAGGATGATACCTGCGCTATCGCCGGCACGGCCGTTGACCGTATCCTGCAGTGCGAACCGAACCGGGCCAGGCAGATGAATCACGGCGCGCGGGTTGCAGACGGTGAGATTTTTATCTTTCTCCATGCGGACACCCTGGCGCCGGTTGAATTCGACCGGTGCCTGGATGCGCGCGGCGCTTGCGCACATACCTGGGGGAGTTTTGATGTCAGGCTGTCCGGCAGCCACGTCATGTTCCGCTGTATTGAAAGGTTCATGAACCTGCGCTCCCGGGCAACCGGTATTGTCATGGGCGACCAGGCTATTTTTGCCGGGCGCCACTTGTTCCGACAACTGAACGGCTATGCGGACATCCCGTTGATGGAAGACATTGAATTGAGCAGGAGACTGAAGCAGGCTGCGCCGTCCATTCGCATTGAGCAACCCGTTGTCAGTTCATCCCGCCGCTGGGAGCGGCATGGAATAGCCAGGACGGCATTGCTCTCCTGGAAACTGAGGTGCTGGTATGCCATCGGCGTCAACCCGCATACGCTCGCCAAACAGTATTATTGAACAAAGCGCCTTACTGGTATTCACAAAAACGCCCAATCCCGGGCATGTGAAAACCCGTTTGTTGTCCGTTATGACCGCGCAGCAGGCCGCGGCCATCCACGTCGGACTGCTGGAGTTTACCCTGGAGGTGGCGCATGCTTCGGCAGCGGCCGATATCGAATTGTGGTGTACACCGACCAACCGGCATCCCGCCCTGCTCGACCTGGAACGCAGATTTTCCCTGACGCTACACACCCAGTCCGGCGCCGACCTGGGCGCACGCATGTATGCTGCCATGGAGCAGGCTCTGGCAACGCACCGGCATGTGGTGCTCATCGGCAGTGACTGCATGGACCTGAGCCCGGCGGACATCGACCTTGCCCTGGAACAACTGGCCGCGGGCCGCGACGTCGTCCTGGGCCCGGCCCTGGATGGCGGGTATTACCTGATTGGATTTTCCAGCCTGTACCGGCGTCTGTTTGACGACATGGAATGGGGAACCGCACACGTCCTGCAGGAAACCCGCGAGCGGGTCAAGCAGTTGGGGTTAAGCCTGTATGAACTACCTGCACGCCGGGACCTGGATCGTCCCGAGGACCTGCGTTATTTGCCGAATTCGGAGCCAGGTACCCCACCCGGAATCCGTTAGGCAACAACACGCCTCAGTTCTTTGCCTGCTGCTGCTCTTCTTCCTTCGGGCTGTATTCCCTGATGTATTTGCGCGCCAGTTTTTCTGCTTCTTCCAGTTCTTCCGGGGACAGGTTTTCCGCTACACCAGGCAGCGCCTCCATGGATTTCTTGTGCTTCTGCTCCGCGCCGGCGCGGTACCAGGCATAGGCGAATTCGTAATCTCTCGGCACCCCTCTGCCGATCATATAAAGCTCGGCCATCCGGTACTGGGCCTGTTTAATACCTTGCTCCGCGGCCCTGCGAAACCAACCCGCCGCTTCGTCATAGCTCTGTTCAACCCCATGCCCGCGCAAATACATCATGGCGACGTAATACTGGGCAAGGCCGTGATCAGAAGTTTCCGCGAGGGAACGCATGGTGTTATAGGCCTGTTCATATTCCCCCCTGGAGTAGGCAAACACACCATCATAGAAGTCTGCAAACGCAGCGGTTACCGATAAACACGCAAGGGCAGCGGCCAGGAAAACTTTTTTCATGGGCGGGATTATATCTTATTTCCCTGGTTCAGACAGTAAAAAAGCCGTCTGCAATTTTTTTGTTGAAAAGTGTGAGTTTTCTCACAGACTGCGGGGCAGGTTTTACTTATTATGGGTAAGGTTGGTGAGCATTAAAAAACCCGTCCCCCGGAGGGGACGGGTTCCATTGCCCGGATGGTGATTAGCCCGGATTTCTCGCCAGGGGATGTGACGATTGCGCCGGATTTTTTGCTCCAGTGGGTGCCTGCGACCGAGAGCATAGTGGTTCTTATGGTCGAGGAAGCACGTGCCCACTGGAGCAAAAAAGACAAGCAAGGGCGCATTACCTGGCGAGAAATCCGGGCTCAGGTAAACACAGGGGACTGCCACTCCCCCGGCCTCTGTAGTAAGAGCTACAAGCCTTACGGGTTCGAGCCCCGTTCCGGGCACACCAAGGCACCAGTGGTGATTATGGTAAAGGGATGGTGGTTTGTCAACGAATTTGTTTCAACATGGTTGGACAGGATGTGGCTGCAAATGACGGAGGAAGGGCACAACATAAAAACAGGGGCTACGTCAGCAGCATGCGCCGCCTGGTAGCCCCTGGGTTCGTTTACTTCCGTGATGGGAAGTCTGGTTACTGCTTGGGGTTAGAGGATGAAGACACCTCCTGTTCCATCATCAGGGTCAGGCAGCAGTTGAACATCGTCGCTTTCATCGCCATTGCCAAGCTCGAATACATCCCCTTGAATAGTAATCCTGCCGCCACCATGACCTTCCAGGTTGACAACGGTATTACCGGCTCGAAGGCTGATTAGTCCCCCTAATGCATCATCTTCAATACCGAATGCTTTAAGGTTGATCATATCATTGGCATTAAAATCCGTAATGACGTCACTGCCGTTGCCCGGGGAGAATACAAAAGTATCTGCATCGCCGGTCCCACCAGTCAGGTCGTCGTTGCCGGCGCCACCGTTTATGGTGTCGTCGCCCAGGCCACCGCTTATGGTGTCGTTGCCGGCGCCACCCATGATGGTGTCATCACCAGCGTCCCCGTTCAGCCTGTCATTGCCGGCATCACCATGTAACGTGTCATCTTCTCCACCGCCGGACAGTGTATCGTTACCAGCGCCACCCTTGAGTACGTTGGGGACACCATCACCGGTGATCATATCGTCACGACGGGAACCGGTTATGTTCTCGATACTGCCCAGGATGTCGCCTTCAGCATAACTTTTGGTCGTTGCATCATTATCATCCTCCTCGACTTCATAGCCTGTCCTATCAGTCCATGAGGCCGGGTCTGCAAAAGGCGAGAATGTAGCATCGTCTGCCGTATCATCACTATCAGGGTCGGCGTCATATTGAGTGTCGTCATCATCACCCGGCAAAACAACTGTTACACCATGTCTCGATGCCTCGTAAGACACAGTATCACTACCACCATCACCGTGGATGACATCAGCGCCCTCACTGGCGATGAAAGTGTCACCGTGACCCATGGAACCCCAGATCAACTCGATATTCTTCAGCGTATCGCCCATAGCTTCGCCGGCTGTACCCATGCCGGTAGACAAGTCCACCGTTACCGCAGCTTCGGCGCCACGATAGACTGCCCAGTCTTCGTGCTGCACATCATCCGTAGCATCATTAGGAGTGTCAGCGCCTGCGGACAGAGACGAACCGCCATCCATCATATCAGCGCCTTTGCCGCCAACCAGATGGTCCGCCCCGGCGCCGCCGCGCAGGTTATCATCACCATCACCGCCGGTGAGAACATTATTCACCAAGTTACCCGTCAGATGATCATTGTGCGCAGACCCGGTCAGGTTCGCGAAAGTAGCTACATCTATCTCCTCTGCGTCTTCTCCGGCCGGAGTAAACTCATAGGACTCAATGTCGTCTCCTTCAGCGTGACCACCGGAAGCACTGAGTGTTGCCAAGTTGACAGTAACACCTGCACCAGAACCGGCATAAGACAGGGTATTAACCTGGGTGTTATGGGCATCATCAGCTCTACCATCCTGGACGCCTCCGTCTAACTCATCAGATCCAGCGCCACCTTCCAGGGTATCGTTGCCTGCGCCACCAGTCAGACTGTCATCACCACCCATACCCCAGAGTGAACTACCAACTTCACCATCCGTACCGGTTATAGCGGTCAAGACGTCACCATGCGCGGACCCGATTAGATTAACAAACTGGTCGCCAGTACCAATATCGTCGCCCGTAGCATGACCGCCGGAGGCGCTGCCATCACTCAGGTCAACACGCACGCGCCGGTCAGAACCCTCATAAGACAGGGTATCTCCGCCACCACCACCACGTAGCATATCAGCGCCTTCACCACCGTTTATCGTATTCGCTTTATCATTACCGGTCAGAGTGTCATCCTCGGATGTACCGATAAGGTTTTCAACATGTACTTCATTCGGGAGAGTGTATACAACTTCATCTTTCATTCTCGCAAAGGAGATGATGTCATTCATACCTTCATCTTCGCCTTCCACAATCCCGGCGCTACCGTCAGTACTGGCTGCGCCGTCACCAACATTCAACAGGTGGAACGCGTCATTGCCAAGGCCACCAATGTAAGTGTTGCTGCCGCCATTACCCCAGAACACGTCATTGCCGTCACCGCCATCAAGCGTATCATCACCCAGGCCACCGAACATCGTGTCATTGCCACCACCACCGTGCAACATGTCATCACCACCGCCGGGGCCACCGTACAGTCTGTCATCACCACCGCCACCCATGATAGTGTTATCCCTGCTGTCACCGGCCAATATATCGGCGTGGCTTGAGCCGGTCAGGTGGATGATGTCAGGCACCGTCTCCATCATTTCCACGTCTTCACCGTCCTCATTCTTCATGGTGTAAGGAACAGTCACTGTGTCACCCCAACTATCCCCTTCAGCATCACCGCCCATGGCCTGGCTGGCATGCAAGCGCACTGTCACACCCATCATGGAACCAGCGTAGGAGGCCGTATCTGCGCCACGCCCACCGGTCAGGACATCAGCGCCATAACCGCCTTCCAGCGTGTCGTCCTCGTCACCACCGCTCAGCATGTCATCGCCGGCGCCGCCATAGAGATAGTCGTTACCTTCCCCACCGTAGAGACTGTCCATGCCGCCCAGGCCCCAGAGGTGGTTAATACCGTCATTGCCGGTCAGCATGTCATCGAACATGGAGCCCATGACATTTTCAATGTCCATGCCGACATCGTCACCCTCAGCGTCGCCGCCCATGGCCGTGCCGTCCAGCAGGTTGATGGTGACCCCCGCGGCGGAACCAGCATAGGAGATAGTGTCACCGCCAACATTGCTATCGTTGTGAGTGTGGGTGCCACCACTTAACTTGTCAGCCCCCTTGCCGCCGATCAGCAGGTCGTTGCCGGCGCCACCACTTAAATCATCATCGCCACCCATACCGTCCACAGTGTCATCGCCATCCATACCCGCAATGGATTCTGACAAGCCGGTGCCGAAAAGTTTGTCAGCCTTGTCAGTCCCTTCAATGTCCGCACCCGAACCAACCGGCAACACCGCTACCTCAGAGACCTTCACCGTATAAGCGCCGGTGTTATTGGCGCCCGGGTTGCCCGTGTAGGCGCTCACGCTGATGTAGTACTTCTGCGTACCGCTACCTGCCTCAGGCGTGAACTTCAATTCCGAATTCAGCATGCCTTTTGCTGCATCGATATCGTCGTTCATGTCGATCACGTTGCCCTTGCCATCCAGCAGCTTCAGGACGGAGTCGTTGAGGCCGCCCGCGTCCCGATCGTCATCGGGCGTCCCATCCCCATCAGAATCGACTTCATCGTTAGCATCCATCGTATGCCTGGTAGCCACGGTGATGGTATATTCCTTCCCCTCACTGAGTTCTATGACGATCCAGTCTTCATCGCCCGCGCCGATGGTCCCCGTTACCTCGTTGCCTTCAAACGGTCCATTTGGCGGGTTAAAGCAAAGCTGAGTCGAGGTATCATTAGGTGCATCCCCACCTGTCGCCATCAACTTACTTTCATCTTTGTAAGGCATAACTTTTTCTCCTGTTAATCAGTAGAAGTAAACGAAATTCTGTGTCTATGCGTGGATAATCGCATTATCGAGTAATACATTTGTATGCTTCTGGAGCGATTCCAGGGGGTTGTGGAGGTATTCCAGGAGAAAGATTTTCCGGGAATTTTTTAACGTGCTTTATAACGTACGTTATAATGTGATATTCGTTAATGCCGAGGCTCATGGAGACTCTTCTTACCAACAGAACCATATCGATGACTGAGTTGCGCGAACCTGGAAAAATGATTCACAAAGCAGGTTCACAGCCTGTGGCTGTTCTCAATCGTTCAAATGTGGTGGGTTACTTTGTGCCGGCCAGTGCAGTGGGAAAGCTAGAATTCAGCGCTTGTGAAACAGATGAGGTAATGGCGGTAGTGGATACGCTTGATAACAAGGCGCTGGCGGTAAACGAATACCTTTACGATCTTGCTGCCTGTTATGCCTGCTACAGCGCAATCGGTCACTGTTTTCATGACGCCAACAAGCGGACCGCACACACGGCCATGCAAGCTATCCTCAAATTGAATGATATACAGCTTGACTACGAGGTGAAGCTGCTCGGAGACATGATCATAAATGCTGCCGGGGGCAGGGTTGATGAGACAGAATTTGCTGCTTATCTCCGTAGCTTGCAGGCCACTTACTGAAACCGGTAACGCACCGAGGCGCCGAAGGTCTGGCGTTCGCCGAATACGTCCAGTTTGAAGAAGCCGATGTTGTTGATGTAGGTCAGGTATTCCTCATCGAACAGGTTGGTGCCGTACACTGCGACTTCCCACTTCTCCGCGGCCAGGGCAACCCGCATGTTGGCCACCCAGTAGTCGTCTGATTTGTCGAATACCTGGTTGGTCGCCTCCAGGTAACGGTCGTCGATCCAGCGGTAGTCCACACCGATAACCAGGTCCAGGCCGTCAGTCACCTGTTGCTGCCAGCGCGCCGCGCCGTTGTAAGTCCACTCGGGCGAGTTCACCGGGCGTTTGCCTTGCAGGGGGATGGCGCCGGTGTAGGTGGAAACCGCGCGCTCGGTGTTGTTGAACTCGGAATCCAGGTAGCCAACGCTCTGCCGCAGGTACAGGCTGGGTATCGGTTGCCAGGTGACGTCGGCCTCGAAGCCCGTATTCAACTGCTCACCGATGTTACGGGTAATGGGCACCAGCGGTGAGACCGGGTCATCCACGTTCACCTGCACGTCGTCGTACACGTAGCGGAAAGCCGAGGCGTTGATACGCAAGGTGTCGTCCAGCAACTGGTACTTGAAACCCAGTTCCAGGGTCAGCAGTTCCTCCGGTTCAAACTGGGTGGCCGCGCCGGCGAACGGCAGGCTGTAGCCGCCGCTGCGATAGCCGGTGGTGAGGTTGGAGTAGACCAGCAAATCATCGGTTGCGTTCCACTCAATGCCGACACGCCAGGAGAAGTCCTTGTCATTGCGGCTGTCGTTGTAGGCCGGGGCGGCAGGCCCCAGGAACGGGCAAGCCGGGGAGCCAATCGGGCCGGCAGGGTACGTTGTAATAAGACAGGGGGTGACGAACTTCTCCTTGCCGAACTGCGGCAGCAGGCCGATGCCCATGATTGCATCCCTGGCCTTGATGGTGTCATCCGTGTAACGAACTCCCAGGTTAAGGGTGAGGTTATCGGTAAAATCGAACTCGTTGTGGGCAAACACGGCGATGGATTCCGTGTCGATGCCGAACTGGGAGAAGAACTGGTCTGCAAACGGCGGCGTAATCCCCGGCACTTGCTGTTTGCTCAAATCGGAACCGTCAACCTGTTCCAAGTCGTCGTTTTCATAGAAAAATCCCAGAATATAGCGCCAGTTTTCGCTCAGGAAGCCGGACAGCCTGAGTTCCTGACTGACCTGGTTCATCTCGTCGTAATAATGGGTGCTGGTCGAGTTGAACATGTCGGCCTGACTGTCATCCGTATGGATGCGTTCGTAATACTCATAGGCGGTGATGGAGGTCAGGGTCGCGTTGCCTACTTCATAATCCCAGCGCAGGTAGCCGCCGTAGAAGGTATCGTCCACCGTGGGCGGCTTGTTCTGGTTGATGGTGTGGATGCCCTCCGGCTCGAACTCGCCTTCCGGGTAACCGTTCAATATGGCAAAACCGGCGGACTTGGCGCAGGATGACGGATGCTTCGACACCTCGCCGGTGAATAACTGCGGGCATAATCCCGGCGCACCCGGGTTAAAAATTCCGGGGCCTTTCCAGGCGACCTTGTCACTCTTGTCCCTGCCGCCATGGACCAGCGCGCGCACGGTGAGTTTTTCCCCGCTCCACAGCATCTGGCCGCGCATGTCGAGCAGGTCCGGGCGGCCATGTTCATCACCGGAGAACAGGTTTTTCTGCGGGCCGCCGTTACCGAATTCCGCGTTGAATGAAATACGCCCGCTTAACTGCTCGGACAGCGGGCTGTTGAGCATGCCGGTGACCCGGTACCGTTCATGCTCGTCAATACCGGCTTCCAATTCGGCCTCGAACGCATCTGCCGGCGCCTTGGTGTAGAAGTTCACCGAGCCACCGGTGGTGTTGCGCCCGAACAAGGTGCCCTGCGGCCCTTTCAGCACTTCCACCCGCCCGATATCGTAGTTGCGGCGCGCTTTCATCCAGGGCTTGGCGATATAGACCTCATCCATGTGCAGGGCGACCGGGGAGTCGAACTGCCCCTGAAATTCATTCAGGCCGATGCCGCGGATATGTACGCTTTCCAGGTAGGAGTTGTTGGCGTAGGCTTGCAGGTTGGAAATCTGCGCAGCCAGGCCGTCCAGGGTGCCGCGGGTCAACTCCCGGTACTGCTCATCGCTGAACGCCGCCACGGTCAGGCCTACGTCCTGCACCGACTGTTCACGTTTCTGTGCGGTGACGATAATCTCTTCCAGCGTGCCGGCGCTGTCCTGCGCGCTCGCGCTGGAGAAAACGGCAGTAAGGGCGATGATGAGGAAGAAAGGATTAACCGTTCGATTGTTTGATGGCATCACTGGCTGCTCCTGGGAACAATTCAATAGTGCGGCGATTATACTATTAGCAAAATCAGGTTGTACAGAAATTCTGCAGGGGGGGAGGGGATCTTGATAACTCCTGGCGGAGCGGTTAAGGTTTGCTTATTTGCAACACTCCAATCCCTTGCTGGATAACCTGGCCGGATAACCCGGAGGAGAGTCCAATCCATGACTTTCGAACTGCCTCACAAGGATGAATTGAAAACGCTTGCGGCTGCCATGGGCCTGTCCCTGGATGATGCGCAGGCGGACCTGCTGCTCAGAAACATGGGGCCGTTTGCCGACGGCTACCGTTACCTGGACCAACTGGATGACAACCTGCCGCCGGTCCGTTATCCCGCACGCAGTTACCGGTTCCCGGCGCAAGAAGAAAACCCGCTGGGCGCCTGGTACGTGCAGACCGACCTTAACGGCAAGGATGAGGGGCCGCTTGCCGGCAGGACGGTTGCCATCAAGGACAACATCTTCGTGGCGCAGGTACCCATGATGAACGGCGCCTCGTTGCTGGAAGGTTTTGTGCCGGAATTCGATGCCACGGTGGTAACCCGCTTGCTGGATGCCGGCGCTGCGGTCACCGGCAAGGCAGTGTGCGAGTTTCTTTGTGTGTCCGGGGCCAGCGTCACGGCCAGTACCGGGGTGGTCGGCAACCCGCATAACCCGGAGTATTCGGCCGGCGGGTCCTCCTCCGGCAGCGCCGCGCTGGTCGCCAACGGGGATGTGGAGCTGGCGCTGGGCTGCGACCAGGCCGGGTCGGTGCGCATCCCGTCGAGCTTCTGCGGGGTGTACGGCATGAAGGCCAGCTTCGGCCTGCTGCCTTACACCGGTATTATGGGCATGGAGGCCATGCTCGACCATGTCGGCCCCATGACCGCGAACGTGCGCGACAACGCCGTGATGCTGGAAGTCCTGGCCGGTTATGACGGCATGGACAGCCGCCAACGCCAGCTTCAGGTGCATCACTATACCGACGCCCTGGGCGAGGACGTCAAGGGAATGAAGATCGCGCTGGTCAGGGAGGGCTTCAACCATCCGCTGTCGGACCCGGACGTGGACCGGTGCGTGCTGGCGGCGGCAGACAGGTTCGCCACGCTGGGCGCCGAGGTCTCCGAAGTGTCCATCCCCATGCACCGGGACGGGGTGTCGTTGTGGGGCGCCATCATCTCCGAGGGGCTCTGGGAAACGCTGCGCTACAACGGCCTGGCTGTGAATACCAATGGCCACAATTCGCCGGGGCTGGAACAATACCTGTCCGGTTGGCAGCACAAGCTGGCGCAGTTCCCCGTCAACCTGCACACGGTGTTGTTACTGGGCAAATACCTGGAACGTTACGCCGGCAGGTATTACGCACAAGCGAAAAATCACCTGCCCAGGCTGGTCAAGTCCTACGATGACGTGCTGCAGGAGCACGACCTGTTGCTGCTGCCGACCACTTTGATGCAGGCGCGCAGGAACCCGGTGGCGGGCGCAGAGGGCACTGATGATGAGATTATCCACGTGGCGTTGAATACTGTGCTGAACACGTGCCAGTTCGATATCACCGGCCACCCGGCCCTGTCCGTGCCCTGTGGCAAGCGCAACGGCCTGCCGGTGGGTATGATGCTGGTGGGCAAGCACTTCGACGAACCGGCGATTTACCGGGCCGCGTACGGGTTTGAGCAGTCCTGTGATTGGCAGCGTGAGGGGGATACGGTCTGAATTTACGCTATAATGGCGCAAAGCCATTCCTGGAGTTGCCGTAATGCGTAAGTATCTTCATATCGACCTGGACAACCGTGCAGTTCGAACCGTTGAACAAACCGGAGAGGAACTGGTCCGGATAGGTCGTTACCTGATCGCCAAGACCCTGCTGGAAGAGAATATTGCCGGTGTTGACCCGCTATCACCGGCTAACCCACTGATTTTCTCCGCCGGCCCTTTCGCCGGCACCAACTTCTCCAATGCCAACCGCACCAGTGTCGGGTGTAAAAGCCCGTTGACCGGCGGCATCAAGGAGGCCAATGCCGGCGGCACGTTCGGTGTGGCGCTGGGCCAGTTGCACCTGTCAGGATTCACCCTGCACGGCGCGGCCGACGACTGGGTCATCATCCATCTCGGCAAAGACGGCAGTTGCAGCTTTGACTCTGCCGCGGGTTTCATGGGCAAGGGAAATTTCGAGACGGCCGCATTGCTGCATGAAAAATACGGCAAAAAAGTGAGCCTCGCTCTGTGCGGTCCCGTCGGCGAATACCAGGGTCTGCTTGCCGGCATCGCCATCAGCGATACCGACCGGCGCCCTGCCAGGCTGGCGGCGCGGGGCGGCATCGGCGCCGTGCTGGGCAGTAAAAAAGTAAAAGCCATCGTCGCCGACCTGAACCGGATGCCGCAACTGCATGAACGGAAAAAAGTCATCGGCGCGGTGCGCCATTATGCCGAAAAACTGGGTGAAGACCAGATGATAGACAGCTACAAACGTTTCGGCACGGCGATGATGGCGGACTACATGAATCACGTGGGTGGCCTGCCGGTGCGTAACTTTTCCGCCGGACGCCTGGTGGACACCGACCGGGAAGCCATGAAGATGGGCGGCGACTTCATCCGCGAGCAGAATATCGCCCGTGGCGGCGACCCGTCCCATGCCTGCATGCCGGGTTGCCTGATCCGCTGCAGCAACGTCTACGCCGACGCCGACGGCAACGAGGTTGTATCACCCGTCGAATATGAAACACTGGGTCTGCTGGGCACCAACTGCGGTATCAAGGAGCCCGATGAGCTGGCAAACCTGAACGCCATAGCCAACGATTTGGGTATCGACACCATCGAGACCGGCGCCATGGTCGGCGTGCTGATGGAAGCCGGCGAGGGAAAATTCGGTGACACCGGGTTTATCACCGAGGTACTGGAAGAGATACGCAACGGCACGGAACAGGGCCGGCTGTGGGCGCAAGGGACCGCGGCCGTCGGAGAACATTACCGGGTCAAGCGGGTGCCGGTCATCAAGCGGCAAGCGATCAGCGCCTATGACCCCCGCGTTGTGGAGGCGACAGGCATCACCATGATGGTCACCGCCCAGGGCGCCGACCACACGGCGGGGAACGTGCCCCGCATGGAGACCGCGGATAAATCCATGGACGAGATTGCGGCAGCCAGTCATGCCGCCCAGGTACAGGCCGCGGCGGCGGATTCACTGGGCTTGTGTATTTTCGGCCGCACCGTTACCGCGTCTGAATTGGACCGGGTAACCGTTGCGATAAACGCCGCCGTCGGCAGCGAACTCGCCCCGTCTTTCTTCGACGAACTGGGCCGGGACACCCTGCGCCTGGAACGGGAATTCAACCGGGCCGCCGGTTTTACCCAAGCAGACGACGAACTGCCCGGGTTCTTCTACAACGAACCGCTGGAACCCAGCAACCGCGTAGCACGTTTCCGCGCCCGGGAAGTGAATGAATTTGCTGATAACTGGTGGCGGCAATCCGGTGCGGCGTAGGAGACTATCAAGACGCTACGCAAGAGTTTGGCGACAGAGGGGCGTAAGTTCAGCAGGGATGAAATGAATGAGCGTTGACAATTTTATCGATACCTCAAAACTGACTTCGGATTAGAAAATAACGTGACGGCGAAGTACGGCGATATCGGCAAGGCGCGACGGACCAGTCGGCAGGCGCGGCGGGTGTATGATTTTGTCCGTCCTGCGGAGATTGATTCCGGTGAGATGGCCCATTTCCCGGTGATCGTGGCGGGCGGCGGCCCCATCGGCCTGGCCAGTGCCATCGATCTGGCCCGTCATGGCATCCGCTCTGTGGTGCTGGAAAAATACAACACCGTGAGTGACGGTTCGCGCGCCATCTGCTGGGCAAAACGCACGCTGGAGATACTGGATCGCCTCGGCGCCAGTGGGCGCATGATGGAAAAAGGTGTGGTGTGGAACCAGGGCTGGGTTTATTTCGGTGAGGAGACCGAACCCATTTACAAGTTTGACCTGTTGCCGGACAAGCAACAGAAGTTTCCCGCGTTCATCAACCTGCAACAGTTCTACGCGGAAGAATACCTGACCGACCTGTTCCCGCAGTATCCACAGACCGGGATTCGCTGGCAGAACGAGGTGGTTGGTGTCGATAACGGCGCTGATAAAGTCATCGTGGCCGTGCGCACTCCGGCAGGGGAATACCGGCTCAGTTGTGATTACCTGATCGCCGCGGACGGGCACCGCAGTCCGATACGCGCGGCGCTGGGGTTGGACTTCATCGGCCGCACCTTTGAAGACAACTTCCTCATCGCCGACGTGCGCATGAAAGCGGATTTCCCCGCGATCCGCCGTTTCTGGTTCGACCCGCCGTTCAACCCCGGCCAGACCTCACTGATCCACAAGCAGGCCGATGACGTCTGGCGCATCGATTTCCAGATGGGCTGGGATATCGATCGGGACGAAGTGATGAAGGAAGAGAACATCGATGCCAAAATCCGGGCCTTCCTTGGCTCCGACATCGAATTCGAGTATGAATGGGTAAGCCTGTACACCTTCAAGTGCTGCCGCATGGAAAAGTTCGTCCACGGCCGCACCATCTTCGCCGGCGATGCGGCCCACCTGGTGTCGCCGTTCGGCGCGCGCGGGGCTAACGGCGGACTGCAGGACGTGGACAACCTGGTGTGGAAACTCTACCTGGTACTGAGCGGCGCGGCGCCACCCGATCTCATCAACAGCTATGATGATGAACGCATCCTGGGCGCGCAGGAAAACGTGGTGAACTCGTCACGCAGCACGGACTT
Organism: Gammaproteobacteria bacterium; assembly: GCA_965116585.1. Lineage (GTDB taxonomy): Bacteria > Pseudomonadota > Gammaproteobacteria > Eutrophobiales > Eutrophobiaceae > JAAXHV01. Next base: position 2,524,753 of record OZ220714.1, read on the forward strand.
CATGACTCCGAAAAGCGAGGTCAGCCTGGCATTCCGTAACGCCACCCTGGAACTGGCCAAGGATTTCGAGTTTGCCCGCAAGTTCGTCAACCCCGGGCGCCTGTCCACTCCCAGTGTGCTGGACGGCTCGCCGCTGAACACGCCGGATGAAGATGAATTCAGCGACCGGCAGCGGCCCGGCGCCCCCTGTCTGGATGCCCCGATCACCGTCAACGGCGCCGAGGCCTGGTTTCTGAACCAGCTCGGCGAGCGTTTCGTCGGTGTTTACTTCACTGATGACAACAACGTGCCGGCGGGACTGGACGCGCTGGGCTCAGCACAAATTCCGGTTGACACCCTGATCATATCCCCAACGGAGACGGACAAAAGCCATATCACGGACAACGACGGCCTGCTGCACCGGCTCTACGATGCGCGGCCGGACACCTATTACCTGATACGTCCCGACCAGCACGTGGCCGGGCGCTGGCGGTCGTTCAACCAGGACAAGGTCGCGCACGCGCTGGCCCGGGCGACCGGCCGGTCGCCCGCATATCTCACCAATTGATGCGAAGATCGCGTAGGATTTTTTTCGCCTGCGGGTGCCTGCGACCGAAAGCATAGTGGTTCTTATGGTTGAGGGAGCACGTGCCCGCAGGCGAAAAAAAGACCAGCGAGGGCGCATCAATTGGTGAGATATGCGGGCTAGTACGCTTGCATTCGGGCTATAGCAGCGCTGCTTCCAGCGCCACTTCAATCATCTGGTCCAGGCTGGTCTGGCGCGCTTCCACCGACAGCCCGGTCAACGCGCGTGCGTCGTCGGTCACGGTACACAGCGCCACCGCCCTGGCGCCGTACTCGGCCGCGACTCCGTAAATACCGGCCACCTCCATCTCCACCACCGGGACGTTCAGCCGTTCCATCACATCCCACATCTCCTTGCCCGGCGGCGGGAAAAACAGGTCGGAGGAGAACACGTTGGCCACGTGAAAGCGGACGTCCTGCGCCGTTGCCGCGCGCACCACGTTCTGCAACAGGTCGTAATCAGCCAACGCGGCGAAGTCGAAACCGTTGAAACGGATCCGGTTCACATTCGAGTCGGTGGAGGCTCCCATGGCAACGACGAGATCCCGCATGTTCACCGCTTCCGAAATCGTCCCGCAACTTCCCACGCGGATAATGCGCTTCACACCGTAGGCATTGATCAATTCGGTACAGTAAACACAGGCCGACGGAATGCCGACACCATGCGCCACCACGGAAATTTCCATGCCCTTATATAAGCCGGTGAAGCCCAGCATATTACGCACGTCAGTCACCTGCCGGGCATCACTGAGATAGTTCTCGGCAATGTATTTTGCCCGTAGCGGATCACCAGGCATCAGCGCCGTTTCAGCAAAATCACCCGGCGCCGCGTTGAAGATACTTGCGCTCATGAGCTATACACCTGCTTGCGTAGTCGTTGATTTTGAGGCCGCCGCCCCTTATTTTACCAACTTGCAGCCACAACTGATGGGGGTGGCAGATGAGGCTACGCCTTCAGCTATTCTTCCCCCCAGTTCCCTGATTCGGTGGATTTGAAGGTGGACAAGCTGGAGCACGCTGGCTGGCAACAGGCTGGTGTCCACGTTGCTGGTCAGGTGTGTAGCCTTCTTTCAGGGGTACGGGTTGAGGCCCCTTTCTGAAAGGGGTTGGATGTGGCGCCGAAGTTGAATTATCTCTCTTGCTCATTGGCATCCTCCTGTGGATCGTAGGGCCAAAATTCTATCATCTGGACCTCACCCGCGGCAATGAGAACACCACTCTCACCACGCGAGGACCAATTGTTTTCATCATCAATGTCGTAAGTCCATTGAATATAGATATCGCGCTCGCTGGGGTCAGAGGACATGAATGACTCGTCCCCACAGAAGCCAGCAAAGCGGGTGCCGTCCTTGAGTGTAACAAGAACCCATTGTTCTGTCATATTTCCGAACTTCCAATCCCATGCTGTTGGTATGACGTGAATGGGGTTTAAGCCACAATATCGAAGGACACGGCGAAACAAATCTTTTTGGATGTTTACCCCGAGCAATAGACCTAGCAAAGCAGGGCCGATAAAAATCAGAGCAAACCAAGTCAGCAGCACCTTTCCATTGCCGGGTTCTTGGAACGATAGAATAAAATCAACTAAAGGGAACGCAAGGGCGTAGTAAATAACCGAGACGGTGAGGTAGCTCAGAAGTTCTGCTGAACGGGACGGCCTTCGTCCGGTCAGGAATTGTGATCGAACAGAAAGAACAATCAGGCCGGGAACAAGTAATCCTACTATAACGAAGGGATTATCGAATAAATTCAAATCCAGCACGAACACTCGCTTCCCCTGTCTCCTCAATGACTTCAGGATAATTTGATCGCTTCTTGCTTTCTTGTAGTGCTGAGACTTTCATAATCTCACATCATTCAATATCAATATGGATGCCTGTGTCAGCTAAGTCAAGGTGTAGAATGCTGACAGGAATACACTATTATTACAAGAAAAAACGTGCGGTTGATCTCAAGAAAGTCTGCTCCTATTCTTACGGCAGTCACTTTTCTGTAAACCTCCACTCGATTGGTGCGTTTACGGTCTTCCGCAGACCCGCCCGTCTTGCGGCTTCGACAATGAAGTTGTGACCAGCAATCCATGCAGGTATTACTGCGCGTCGAATGTCGACTCATCATATTTCCTGCTCCTGACACTGTGCTACACTCAGCGTGTGGAAGCTCAAATGAATAACATACCGAGAATCATCGCCGAACCCCTGGATGCGGACAGTTTTTCGGAATTTGGAGAAGTCATCCCGAGGCCGCCTGAAGGCGTCCGCCAATACTTCAATGATCGTCTGGAAAACAATCGCACTGACGCGCGGATCGATCTCTCCCTTACAACGATAACACCGGTCGAAACGCTGCCCCTGCATGCAACCGTGCTGGAGCGCCACCCGTTTTCCAGCCAGACGTTTTTACCTTTGCAGGCGTCCAGGTATTTTGTGATTGTCGCGCCGGACAATGATGAGGGCGGTCCGGACCTGACCCGGGTCAGAGCCTTCGTGTCCGGTAGTGAGCAGGGCATCACCTATCGTTGCGGTGTCTGGCACCACGCCATGACCGTACTTGATGAGACAGCCGTGATGACTATTTTAATGTGGTGCGACGGCAGTAGCGGTGACGAGGAGTTTCTTGCTATCGATACGCCGTTTGAGGTTGTATTGCCCGGATAAAACAGGCAACCTCGTCTCATCTCTGTGGGCGTTGGTTGTAAAAAATACTACTTCCGTCACTCACACACCAACCGCCGGGTCTGGTGGGCATCGATATAGTCCCAATCGTAGCTGACACCCAGGCCGGGGCCGTCGGGGACGGGCAGGTAGCCATCGGGAGGCAGGTCTTCGGCCAGGTCCGAATAGCCGCAGGTGTACACCGGCGCCACCATGTTGGGCATGTCCGGGCCGATCAGCGCCATCTCATACATGAGAGTGTTGCGCATGGCTGACATGCAGAGGCGGTGGGCGGGACCGACGGCATGTATTTGCACGTCCAGGCCCATGGCTTCGCAGAAATGGGCTATTTTCATCACCCCGGTAATACCCATGTCGTATTCAGGGTCGGCATGGATCATGTCGCAGCCGCCGTTGACCAGGAAGGAAGCCTTCTGTTCCAGGCCGCGCACGTGCTCGCTTACCAGCAACGGCGTTTTCAGTTTCTCCCGCAGGCGCTGATGGGCAAATGCCGAGACCGACGCGTCCTTGTACGGGTCTTCATACCAGAGGCAGCCAACCTCATCGGCCACCTTGCCCAGTGCCAGGGCATCCATCCAGGTCGCCAGCATGCAGGCCGGGTCGATCATCACGGGGTAGTCGTCTCCTACCCGTTCCCGCACGCCGCGCAGGTTGGCTATCTCCCGTGCCAGGATACTGTTGCGCCAGCCGTGGATCTTGAAGCCGTGGAAACCGGCTTTTTTGCAGTGTTCGGCATAGTCGGCAAAATCTGCCGGGGTTTGCAACCCCCCCGGGGTTTCCTGGCCGCCGTAGGTGCTGGCGTACACCGGCAGTCGCTCCCGGTAGCCACCCAGCATGTTCTTTACGGATACGCCGTGGAGCCTCCCGGCCAGGTCCCATAGGGCGATATCCAGCGGGCCGTGTCCCATGTGGTCGTAAGCCCGTATTTCCCATTTCAGGTCGTTATAGATCTGTTCCCTGTGCTCCGGGTTACGCCCCACGAGCAGCGGCGCCAGCATGGAGGCCTGGCCGAAGGATGACGGCGTTCCCACCCAGTTGCAGACATACTCGCCAGTTGCGCCATTATCGGCGGTAATCTTCACCGCCCAGCGCCTTGCCTGGAAGCGGTTGCCCTTGACGTAAGCCATGTTGCCGACCCCGGCAGCGGCAGTCTCCAGCCCTATGTTGTCCACACCAAATTCGAATTCGGTCAGGACTACGGATTTGATCGTGCTCATAACGAGTTCGGGTTATTCGTTCACGTCCAGCCAGTAATTCTCACCGTTATCCCTATGCCTGACGTAACCGGCGCTGGGTGTCGAGAAATGGCTGCCGATGATCAGCACGTCCGTATCGACGTAACGCGCCAGTACCTCCTGCCGGGTGAGCAGGCCGCGCGCCGAGTCGGAATCGGCCGAACTGCACCAGTCGGGCCGGGACATCTGCACCGGGTGATGGATAAAGTCGCCGGTGATCAGCGCCTGACTGCCTGCAGACGAGATCAACACGCTTACATGTCCGGGTGTGTGGCCGGGTGTCGGTATCAGCCTGATCTCGGGACATACCTGGAATTGGTGATCAACCAGTTCCATCAGCCCGGCATCGACAATGGGCCGGACAGATTGCTGCATGACCGGACCGATCTCAATCTCCTCTTCATGGGCATCCCAGTGTGCCCACTCCGATTTTGCCACCAGGTAGCGGGCGTTGTTGAAGGTAGGCGCCCATGCTCCGTCCACCAGCATGGTATTCCAGCCCACGTGGTCCACGTGCAGGTGTGTGCACAGCACCGTATCGATATCTTCCCGCGCATACCCGGCGGCCTGCATGTCTCCCAGGAAATTCGTCTGCATGTTATTCCAGGCGGGGACCGCCAGTTGCTTGTCGTTGCCGATACAGGTGTCGACCATCACCTTGTGCGCGCCGGTATCGACAATCAGGCCGTGTACGCTGAATAGCAGGTAACCTTGCTCATCCATGAAGTGCGGTTGCAGCCAATCGTATGACAGACACTTTTTATTCTGCGCATCCGGCAACACAAATTCATTGTCACCACTGACTACCAGTTCCACCACCCGGGTAATCTTTACCTTGCCAATCTGCCATTGCATAAGTTCAATCCTCTTCGAGTTAATCAAACAGCCGTTCGGCCGATGCGAACACCAGATAAAATATCAATCCCAGCAGGAATACCAGGGCCGCAAGTTGAAACACCAGCGACCAGGAGCCTGTCAGGCCCAGTATCATCCCGCTCACGTAGACGCCTATAATACCCGGTATTGTGCCTGCCGTGTTTGACAGTCCCATCAAAACCCCGGCGTATTTCGGGGCGATATCCAGGTGGTTAACGATGAAGGCGCCGGCATTGAAGGCGATGAAAATATTGGCCAGCGTCATCAAGGCGATAGCTGCTTGTGCATTTTCCACGTAACCGACAAACATCAGCGCCAGCGCCGGCCCGCCGAAGCCGATGACCTGCATCATCTTGCGGATTTTGATGATCTCCCAGCCGCGCATGGCCAGCCTGTCGGCCAGCGCGCCGGCCACGTTAAAGAACAGGAAGGCGGCAATATAGGGGAACATCGCATACAGGCCCACCGCATTGAAATCAACCCCCAGACCCTTGTTGATATAGGTGGGCATCCACGCCAGCAGGACGTAAACGCCCCAGTTGGAACAGAAATGGGCAACGATGATGGCCCAGACGGCCGGTGTGGTTAACAGCAGGCGCCAGGGCGGGGCCTCCGTTGCCGTGATCGCCGCCGCATCCCTGCGTATCAGCGTCTTCTCTTCCGCGCGGATATCCGGGTGCAGGTCGGGATGCGCCGCGGCGAGCTTGTGCCAGAAGATGAACCAGACTAAACCGGCAAGACCGAATGAATAAAATGCCCAGTGCCAGCCGTAATTGACGATGATCCAGGGGGTGACCACCATGCCGAACACGATTCCCAGGGTCATGGCGGAAAAAGTCGCGCCGATGGCGCGGGAGGTCTCATGGCGCGGCAGCCAGCGCCCGTAGAGGCTGTAAACAGCCGGTAATGCCACTCCTTCGCCCGCGCCCATACCGATACGCGCCAGCAACAGTACGGTGAATCCGGCCAGGCTCGCAACAGGCGTCACGAAGGTAAACAGCGACCAGACCAGTACGGCAATACCCAGCACAAGCTTGCCACCATGGCGGTCCGCCAGGCGTCCCCCCAGCACCTGAGTTAACAGGTAGCCGACAAAAAATGCTGACAGCACCATGCCCTGTTGTTCCGGCTGCCAGCCCATATCCTCGGCCATGGGGATGATGGCGATGGAGATGTTGACCCGGTCCATGTAGCAGATGAACATGGCCGCGACAGCCAGGGCGGTTAAGGTGTAGCGCCGGGGAATGTACATTTTTCGCAGCCGGCAGGCCGGCTTATTCCGGCATACGCAGAATCGGTTTGATAACCTCACCCGTGACCGCGCTGTCATGCACCGCCTTGTCGATCTCGGCAAAGTCGTAGAACTTCACGAACCGGTCATAAGGGAGTTGCCCCTGGCGGAACAGGTCCGCCAGGAACGGCACGAACACCTGTACGTTCGCCTCGCCCATCACAACGCCGCGGATGCCGCGCCCAAAGATTACCTGGTCCATTTCCAGGGGCACGGTAACGGCTGCCGGGGTCACTCCCACCTGCGCGCACCAGCCAGGGGGTGTGAGGCAGTTGACCGACTGGATGACAACCTCGGGCACGCCGGTGCATTCGACCGCATAGTTGGCGCCGCCGCCGGTGATGGAACGGATAGCGTTAACCACGTCCTCCTCGCCGGCATCCAGCACGTGCGTGGCGCCCAGTTCCCGCGCCATGTCGAGTCTCCCCGCTCTGATATCGGTGACGATAATCCGGGTACATCCCGAGAGGCGCGCGCCCATCAGCGCGGCCAGTCCGACCGTGCCGGCGCCGAAGATCGCGATACTTGAGCCGGCGCGGGGCTGCAATGCATTCATCACCGTCCCCACACCGGTGGCAAGGCCGCAACCCAGGGGCCCCAGCAGTTCAATGGGTAAATCATCAGGTACTTTTATCGCGCCCCTGGCCGCGCCGGTCACCCGGGTGGCAAACGACGACTGGGCGACAAAGCGCCCCCGCATCGGCTCGCCGTCACACACCAGGCTGGTGCTGCCGTCAAGACGCAGGCCGCTGAGGTTGCGTTCCGGGAACTCGCGACAGTAAAACGGCAGGCCCTGGTGGCAATTACTGCACTGGCCGCAGGAATCTCCGCACAGCACCACGTGGTCGCCGACCTGTAAATGGGTCACCTCGTCTCCCACCGCTTCTACAATCCCCGCACCTTCATGGCCCAGTACCATGGGCAGGGGCAAGGGAAATGCCTGCTCCTTGACCGCCACATCGGTGTGGCAAATGCCGGTCGCGACAATCCTGACCTGCACCTCGTTACTGCGCGGCGGCAGCAGTTCCATTTCGCGGAAATCGAACGGCGCTTCCGGTGACAGTGCCACAGCCGCCAGTGCGTGAGCATTCATAGAGGTCTCCCGATGTTATCCACAGATGACGCAGATTAGCGCAGATTGTTTTTGTGATTTATCCACAGATTACACAGATTAGCGCAGATTGTTTTTGTGATTTATCCACAGATTACACAGATTAGCACAGATTGTTTTTGTGATTTATCCACAGAGGACGCAGATTAGCACAGATTGTTTTTGTGATTTATCCACAGATGACGCAGATTAGCGCAGATTGTTTTGAAGAAGGGTTATAGCGGGCTGTTTTTTATCATTTTATGACAAAACTGTTATCATCATCGTTTCATGTCAACCTATTCACTTGCCAATAGCTGGCTCACTGCCTTGGTGCGGGCCGTGGAGACCTACGGCATCGACCCGCACGACTTGCTGGCAGGTGAGCTGTCCACGGAAGACCTGGGTGACCCTGTCAATGCCAGGATCGATCATGATTCCATGACCCGGCTGTGGAAACGGGCAGCGGCGCTGACCGGTGACCCGACTATCGGCTTGGCCGCCGCGCGCTTTGTGGGCCCCGCTACCTTCGGGCCGCTTTCTTTCGCGATGAATGCCAGCGACAGCGCCCTGACTGCGCTGAAAACCATGGTGCGCTTCAACCAGGTGAGTTCAAATGCCGCCACCTGGACCTTTCGACAAGATGAAGACTACGTGGATTTGACGCAGCAAATGCGCGGCCCGCTGGGCGCATGGGAGCAGAAGGATGCGGTGGTCGCGGCGGTGCTTTACATCTGCCGCAGCCTGGGCGATCCCAGCCTCAGATATGAGAAACTGATCATCGGACGTCCTGCCCCGCGCGACAGTTCTCCCTGGACCAGTTACTTTTCCATCGAACCTGGCTTCCAGGGCAATGGTGTAAGCTTCATGCGTTTCCGGCGCACAGATGTGGACAAGCGCAGTCCGACCTACGAGCCGGAGTTATACGAGTTATCGGTAACGATATTGGAGCGAAAACTGAATGAATTGAATTCCGCTTCTTTCCTGGCCCAGGTCGAATCCCATATTATCGAAGCGATAGAACGCGGCAACGTCCATATCGATCTGGTTTCCGAGAAACTGGGCATCAGCCGGCGCACGCTGCAAAGGCGTCTGCTGGCAGAGAATCACTGTACCTACCGCAGCGTGTTCCAGTCCGTCAGACATTCCCTTGCCGATCGTTACCTGCGCATGACCAATCGTCCCATCGAGGAAATCAGCGACCTGCTGGGCTATGCCAACGTATCCGGCTTCAGCCGCGGCTTCCGCCACAGGAACGGCATGACTCCGACTGAATATCGTCGGCAACGGGAGACAGGCTAACCAGGCGTTCTCTCAGTCGGGGAGCACCAGGTCGGGATCTATGTCCACGCCCAGTCCGGGCGCTTGGGGCATGGGTATGCACCCATCCGCATCGACCAGCGGCGGGTTTTTCATTATGGCGAAAAAATGGCGGTAGTCTCCCACCGGCGGTTCGTGGATCAGCTCAAGATAGGGCGCGTGGGGCCAGCTTGCCACCATGTGCATGTGTGCGATCAGTCCCAGTTTCACGTAGCCGTTATGAGGGGCAACCTGTTTATCGTATTGTCTGGCAAGTTCCCCTACCTGGAGAGTCCCGGTGATTCCGGTCAACACCAGGCATTCCGGTTGCAGCACGCTGTAGGCGTCAAGCTCGCACATCTGTTGGAATTCGTACAGCAACGCGGCATTCTCTCCCCCGGCCAGGGCTATCTCCACCGCATCATTCAGCCTGGCAAGCTCGTCGAACGCATAGCGCGGCCGGGGTTCCTCCAGCCACACGCACCCAAGCTGCTGTAACTCAAGCGCCGTCTCAAGCGCACGCCGGTAGTCCCATCTCACTCCCGGTTGCCAGTTACCCCTGGACTGAGCCTGGTTGGCGTCCACCATGATCTGCATAGTGTCACCTACCGCCTCCCTGACCTTGGCCACCGTGCGGATATCTTCCGCCAGGGTCTCATGGTGCAGGCGCAGCTTGATCGCCTGCCAGCCCTCATCCCTGAGCCGTAGTGCCATGGCCGCCCTTTCCTCCGGCGTGGACAACAGTATCATGGCGGCATACGGCACAATACGGTCCTTGGTCCCCCCCCATAACCGGTACAGCGGCAAGCCTTTGGTCTTGCCCACGATGTCCCAGAGCGCGATATCTACGCCTGCGACGTACTGGTAATGGGTTCCTCCAGGCAAGTAATATTCCAGCATGGCGCTGAGTTGTTCCACCTCCATGGGGTTCCTGCCGACGAGGACTTTCTTCAGTATCGGGATAAACCGATCATCGATTTCCGGTCCGATCCCGGCAATACCCTCATCCGTCAGGACTTCCACAAAGCTGCCGCCGCCCTTCAGGATCGGCATCTTATCGCCCGGACTCCAGGCCAGTTCCACTGTCCCCACTTCCTCGATTACCCGCAAACGGCGTATGCATACGTCTGTTATCTGCATGGTTTTGCCCTGTTTACTTTCGTTATTGTTCCGGCGGCGACAGCCAGGTCAGTGTCGCCTGCTGTTTCTCACCCGCCGCCACGGCCCAGTCTTCCCGGGCCCGCGCGCGTATATAGTGATGAATTTTCTCAATGTCGGTATCGCTCAGCACGTCGGCGAAACCGGCCATACCATTTGCAGCCAGTATTCCGTCCCGCACCACGTCCGGGAACAGCGCATGGCTTGCCGCGGACATCAGCCTCAGGTCAGGGATGGAGCCGCCCGCCCGCGCCAGCAGTCCGTGGCACATGGCACAAAAATTGTTGTACAGCGCCTCGCCCTGCGCCGCCATCGCCTCGTCCACCTCCACGCCGGCCTGCACCGGTATACGCTTGTCCAGGGGTTCAGGCGCCGCTAGTGCCGCCGCGCCCCCCAGGTGGAATGCCAGCAGGTGTCCCTTGTTGCCATACTTGCTTGACGCCGTATCCGCGGCGCCACCAAACAGGTCGGCGCCGCCGCCACCGGTCAGTAGCGCAACATACTGCTCGCCATCAACACTGTAGGTGACCGGTGGCGCCAATATGGACGTCCAGGTATTGAATTGCCACAACCTGGCGCCGTTTTCGCTGTCATAAGCATTGAAAAGGCCGTTGGCGTCTCCCTGGAACACCAGGCCGCCCTCGGTAGCCAATACCCCGCCGTTCCAGTAATACGGGTTGCGCACCGCCCAGCGGGTCTCGCCGCTGATGGGATCGAACGCCTTGAGCGCGCCGCCCGGCGTGGGCTGAGTGGCAACATTATCAATGAACAACTGCGCCAGGCGTCCCACCTCAAGACCGGTATTCCATCTGCCCGGGTTGCGCCGGTAGCTTCCTTTCTGCTTCCATTCATCGGCAATGGCAAAGATGAGCGGGCTTTCCTGGGTGGGTATATACACCAGTCCGCGCGCAGCATCGACCGACATGGCCTGCCAGCCATGGGCGCCGGCGGACCCCGGCAGCACCCATTGCTCCTGTTCCAGGTAATCCAGTTCAGGGTTCTCCACGGGGCGTCCGGTATCCAGGTCGACGTGGGTGGCCCAGGTCACCGTACTGTACGGGTGCGCCCGCAGCAATTCGCCGTCACGCCGGTCCAGCACGTAGAAAAACCCGTTCTTGGGCGCCTGTAACAATACCTTGCGCCGTTCCCCGTCCACTTCCAGTTCCGCCAGGGCCATGTCCTGCACTGCGGTATAGTCCCAGTTATCCCCCGGGGTAGTCTGGTAATACCATTTCATCCGGCCGCTGTCGGCGTCCAGCGCCACGATGGAAGACAGGAACAGGTTGTCACCACCGCCCGGCGAGCGTATTGCGCGCGTCCAGGGAGAACCGTTGCCGACGCCGATATAGAGATGGTTGAACTCAGCGTCGAACACTATCGAATTCCACACCGTGCCGCCGCCACCGTACTTCCACCATTCAGCCCCGCGCCAAGTGGCCGCGGCCAATTCCAGTTCGGGATGTTCAAAAGGTTGTGCAGGGTCGCCGGGAACGGTGAAGAAGCGCCAGGCAAGCTCGCCCGTATCCGCATCGTAGGCAGACACATAGCCTCTCACGCCGAACTCGGCGCCACCGTTACCGATGTAAACCTTGCCACGGGCAACCCGGGGCGCGCCGGTAATGGTGTAAAACCGGTTGCGATCGATGAGCGTATCCACCTGCCAGACTTCCTCACCGGTAGCGGCATCCAGCGCGATCAGGCGGCCGTCAAGACTGCCCACGTAGACGCGGCCCCGGTACACCGCCACCCCGCGGTTCACCACGTCGCAACAGGCGCGTCGCGACCATGCGCCGGGCACCTGCGGATCGTATTGCCAGCGTATCGTGCCGGCGCGGGCGTCAATGGCGAACACGCGACTCCAGGCACTGGAAACGAACAAGGTATCGTCCACGACAATGGGAGTGGCTTCCTGCGCCCGGTTGGTGCCCATATCCAAGGCCCAGGCCAGGCCCAGTTCGGAGACGTTGGACCTGTTGATGCCGGTGAGGGGGGAAAAACGCTGCTCACGGTAATCGCGTCCGTAAGCCAGCCAGTTGCCGGGTTCGTGCGCATGGTTCAGGATGCGCTCATCATCGATCATGCCCGGCCCGGCTGCCCGCACAATCCCCTGCGTTGCGCCTCGGCCAGACGTATCCCGGTCGCCACAGGCCGCCAGGGCTATACACGAAAACAGTAGGAGGCTCGTGAAGTTACCAACTTTCAACGACATCAGGGACTGTACCAGACAGGGCTGCTGTAGGCCCTGTCCTGTATCTTGGCGGGCACTCCTGCCGGCGCCGTTACATTCAGGCGTTGCGCCTCCAGTGTAGTCCAGCGGGGCTTGGGTACTTCGAGGACTCTCAGGTAATAGAAAGCATGCCGGCTGTGGTCGAAGTCCGGGTCCTGCCAGTAGTTGCGGAAACCGACAGTGCCGGATGCTGACAGCGCGATGTCGTAAATCTTTTCCCGCGCCGCGCCGTTTTCGTCCAGCCACCCCTTGACAACCTGCACCCGTTCCAGCGGGGCGCCGTGCGGGTCCTGCAGCGCGTTGATGATGAACGTCGGTCCGGTAGTTGCGGGCGCGGCATCCAGCGCCCCGCCCATCGGCACGCCCCGGGCATAGCCAACGGCAGCAAACTTGTCCCCACCCGCATCTTCCGGCAGGAAATCCCAACCGGCAAAAAACTGTAGCCGGATGCGCGGCCCGGTGGTGGCGTAAACCTCCCTGCGCTGCATGGCCTCGAACAGGGCGGCGCGGGTATTTTCCGTCGCCCAGACTGCGGCGTAACCCGAAGCGACCATCTCGTAGGCCCAGATGTCGTAGGCTTTTCCGTTTTTGCCTTGGGTGACGGTCTGGTGCGCAAGGCGATGCAGGCCCGGTTCATACACGGAAAACTTGCCCCAGAAGTTTTGTTCGGCTACGGCGGCAAACCCGGTGTGGGCATCGGAACTGCCGATCAGGCCGAACCGGTAAGGGTTGACGCCCACGCGACGTTCCAGTTCCAGCCCTGTTTTCAGCGCCGGGCGGGCGTACTCGAACCTGAACATGCCGGGTTGTTTTATCTCTGTCACCGTGATGTTGCCGCGCTCCCAGTTCTCGAAGTCGGCGAACGGGTCGTCGGGCGACAAGTCCGGATGTGCCTCCCCGTCTCCCTTGATCTGGGTGACCTCATACAGGGGTTCCCAGCGCGACCGCACGCGGGCGTAATGCCTGCCAATCGGCTTGCCGGCAAAGTCCGTTTCCTCGAACATGCGGCCGTTGCTCATGTTGCCGTTGTGGGCAATAGCAAACACCTTGCCTCCGGTGTTGGTCTCGTAATCCTCCAGGAATGCCCAGAGTTGTTCCGGAGCCTCGCCGTCAAAAGCTGAAAACGGCAGTATCTTCCCTGCCTTGTCGGCGCCGTCCCGGAAAATGACCACCCGGTGCAGGTTGTCTCCCTGTGGCATGGAAGTCCATTCATAACCGATAAATGCAGTAAATTTTCCCGGTTCGTTATAACTGTCGGCAACCTTGATAAAGTGTCCCCAGGTGGAATGTTTTATCTGGGTATCGTCAAAACCCGGTTGGTTTGCCACGATGTCGTCCAGGACTTCGAACATCGCTTTCCAGGTTTTCTCTTCATCACCGCTTTTGATCCAATCGTGCCAGCGCCGGGTTACCGTATTATTCATTATCAGCGGATCGCCGGCGCGCACTCTCGGCAACAGGCCGAGGTATTCGGCGTGGTCGCTGACCACGAGAAAGTCCAGCGGCCGGTCCAGTTTCGCCATGGCGCCGCTGTGACCTGCCACGGCCTCACCGCGGGCAAAGCGGAACGCATCCTCCGGACCGATGCGGAAGTTTCCGTTCAGCGAGGCGTCGGGGGAATTGTTGGTGTGTAAATGGGTATCGCCCCAGAACAGGCGCGTGTCCCGCGCCTGGACGTCCGGTACGTTGAAAAACAGAAAAACTGTCAGGAAGCAGGTAGTTGTAAGCAAGCGCATTGCAGCTTTCCGGCTTGTAGCCAATACCACAGCAAAAGAGGCGCACTATAAACGCCTCTTTTGCCAACCAGGTACGTCAGAATTTAACCTCTGCCTGCAATGCTACCACACGCGGCGGATCGGAGAACGCGGAGCCCGCTTTGCCGCCATATAAATTTGCCAGCGGAATGTCGTTCTGCTGGTGCGAGGTCTGTTTGTCGGTCAGGTTCTTGCCGATGACGGAAAAGCGGTACTTGCCGTCGGGCGAGGTCAGGCTTAACGTCGCATTGAGCTTGGTATAGTCTTCCTGCACGTAATCCGGGTCAAGATCGCCGGCCAGGTAGAAATCGTCCGAATACGTGAGGTCGCCGGTCAGCCCCAGTTGCCAACCCTGGTGGACGGGCACGACCAGGTCGGCATAGATATTGAACTCAAAATCCGGCGCGTACTGCAACGGTTGCCCGGACAGGTCACAGAATGTCGCGATGGCGTTACCGGCGCTGTCCAGCACGCAGGGCCCGGATTCATAGTTGTCATACTCGGCGTCCAGCAGCACGAAGGCGCCGCCCACGCTGAATTGATCGGTCACCAGCCAGCGGGCATCCACGTCCAGTCCCTCGCTGGTGGCTGAGGCCGCGTTACCTACCAGGAAACTGGCGATGGAGAAGGTCGATACCTGCAGGTTGGTATATTCCGAGCGGAAATATTCGGCATTGATGTACGCCCTGCCGTTCGCCAGAGTCATTTTCGCACCGAAGGCATACGCCTCGACCTGCTCATCTTCAAACTCGTACTCCGAAAGCACGCCGGACGTGAAGTCTTCATCAAATCCACCGGCCTTGAAGCCTTCCTTGTAGGTGACATACACCATCAGGTCATCGCTGGCGTCAAATTCCCCGGTTATGGCAAACGGCACGTCGTCGGTTTTACGCTTAACGCCCACCAAGTCGTGCTCCACACCAATGACGCCGTTGTACACCCCGGCAATGGCCGGGTCACGCGGTGTGCTATCCAGCTCGGAGACAGTGGAAACATCCGAATACCACAGGCGCTTGTCAGCCGTCTTGCGGTCTTCCGTATAACGTGCGCCCAGGATCAAACGCGTCCGATCCGTGAAATTCAGGGTAGCCTCACCGAATACCGCCCAGGTTTCACCGTCCTGCCGGGTTTGCTGGTTGCGGCCCACGCGCAGGATGGGAAACACCGCCGCCAGAGCCGACTGGCCCAGGTCCAGCGTTGCCTGCAGGCGGGTGCGATATTTATCATCGGCATAATAGGCGCCGATAATATATTCGAGGAACTGGTCCTGCGGCGAGGTGATGCGCAGTTCCTGGGAGATGGTTTCCGAATCCTGCTTTTGCGGGCCGGCGACGACCTTAAGGTTGGTGTGGTCATTATTGGTGAGCGCCTTGAAATCGAAAGCCACGTAACTGGTGATAGACTTGATCTGGTGACCCGCGGCATTCCAGTCCAGGGTCAGGGTAACGTTTTCCGTGTTGGTGTCGTTGAACAAACCGTCAAAATACTGATCGCCGGGCGGTGCGGGAATGGATACGCGGTAGTCGAACCCAGCTTCCGCCTGCGGGTCGTTGGCCTGGGTCAACGCCAGGTGGTGGTCCGACATGAACTGCGGTTGGGTGTGGTAACCGCCAGTGACGTCATAGGCGCCAAATTCCCCTTTCAGGGTCGCGCTGAAGTCCGGGGTTACATCCCACTGTACAGTGCCGCGCACCAGGTACTGCTCACGCTGGTATGGGTCGGGCACACCGGGGAGAGAATTTTTCATATACCCGTCCACGTCATAATACTTGCCGGCAAGACGGATGCCGATGTTGTCGCTGACCGGTCCGGATACGATCGCGGTAAACTCCTTACCGTCGTACTCCGGGTCCCAGTATGCGGACACACTGTTCTCCCATGCTTCGGTCGGACGCCGGGTTTCTATGTTGAACGCGCCGGAAACGACGTTTTTACCGAACAACACGGTCTGTGGTCCCTTCAGCACTTCCACCCTTTGCACGTCAAAGAAGGGGTTGCGATAGGCGCGGCTGCGGCTGAAATAGGCACCGTCGATAAACATGCCCACCGATTGTTCAAAACCGTAGTTCTGTCCGGAGCCCACGCCGCGAATGAAAATATTGGTTGCCGCCTGCGCTTCGGACATCATGATAGAAGGCATGCGCAAGGTCAGCTCATCTAGGCTGTTGATGGACGCGTTGTCAAGTACCACACCGTCCATCACCGACACGGATACCGGTACATCCTGTAAACTTTCCTCACGCTTGGTCGCGGTAACGATGATTTCCTCAAGAACGGCAGCGGAAAGGCTGGAACTGAAGAACAACAGCAGTAATGCGCAATGCAGGACATATTTCATTTACATATCACCCCCATGAGATATTATTGGGATATTCTGAACAAGCCTATCCCGGCTTTATCAGAGACTCCATATGAATTATAGTCAACAGGTGATGTGGTTCTTTTGCAATTTATGCCAACTTTTTATCAATTAGCGCCACCCGCCGCGAAAAACTCAGCGCCATGCATAACCTCAGTATCATCCGCATAGAAACTCTGCGGCTCAGCGCCTACGGCAATCTGGTCTGGGTCAAGGTACACACGGATCAAGGTGTCTATGGTCTGGGTGAGACGTTTCTCGGCGCCGAGTCCGTGGAGGCGCATATCCACGAGACCATTGCGCCTTACCTGCTGGGTAAAAACCCCCTGCAGAGGGACTTGCACTGGAAGCAACTGCGAGGCTACCTGGGGTTCAGGAGCACCGGAGCGGAAATGCGGGCGCTGTCCGCCATCGACATGGCGTTATGGGACCTGTGGGGCCGCCTGACCGGTCAACCCCTGTATGACCTGCTGGGCGGCAGGTCGCGGGACGCCATTCGGGTCTATAACACCTGCGCCGGTTATACCTATATCCGCTCCACGGAAGGCCAGCAGACCTCCAACTGGGGCATCGGCAAGGAACAGGCCGCCGGGCCATACGAGGACCTCGACGCCTTTCTCCACCGCGCCGATGAGCTGGCGCTCAGCTTGCTGGAGGAAGGCATCAGCGCCATGAAAATCTGGCCGTTTGACTTTGCCGCGGAGCGCAACATGGGTAACGGCATCAGCAACGCGGAGCTTGATGCGGCGCTGGAGCCTTTCGAGAAAATTCGCCGCGCGGTAGGCAACGACATGGATATCATGGTCGAATGCCACTCGCTCTGGAACCTGACGAGCGCAATCACCATTTCCAATGCCCTGGAGCCCTATCAGCCTTACTTCATTGAGGACCCTATCAAGTCCGACAGCCTGGAAAACCTGGCCGAGTTCCGCGCCCGCACGTCCATACCCGTTTGCGCCAGCGAAACATTGTCCACACGCTGGGGCTACCGGGACCTGTTTGAACAACGCGCCACCGATTTCGCCATGCCGGACATTGGCTGGGCCGGCGGCATCACCGAGGCAAAACACATCGCCAGTCTGGCTGAAGTCTACGGCCTGCCCGTGGCGCTGCACGACTGTACCGGCCCGGTAGTATGGGCCGCATCGGTGCATCTCTCCCTCAACGCGGTGAACGCGGCCTTCCAGGAATCGGTCAGGGCTTTGTATACTGGCTGGTACAAGGACGTGGCAACCAAGCTCCCCATCGTGGAAAACGGCATGGTCACGGTAGACGCAGATCCCGGCATTGGCATCGACCTGCTGCCGGACCTGCACCAACGGGAGGATGCGAGCGTGCGGATATCGGAGAGATAATCCCGGATGCGGCGTTATTAACCATCCGGAAAAAACGTAGCCGGTCTTTTCTCGCCCTCATCAAAAAAGCGCGCGCCGGACCCGATCCGGTTGTAATCACCGAGCTCCGCCCTCGCCCGGTCCGCTTCCTGCATCAGCTTGCTGACAATGTCCGGCTGTTCATCGGCCAGGTCAACCTGCTCGCCCACGTCCTCCTGCAAGTCAAATAACAGTGGTTGTTCAACCGCATCCGTATAACGGCCAAGCCATGAGATATATGGCGTATGCGCCTCCCTGGGCAGCACGAGTTTCCAGTGTCCGGCCCGTACTGCCTGCAACTGGGTCAGGGAATAGTAGAAGTAACTGGCATACGGGCTTTGCGCGTGCGGATGGCCAAACAGTATCGGGCTGATGTCGGCGCCGTCGAATTTCCTGTCAGCGGGCAAGCGCGCGCCGGCCAGCGCGGCCAGGGTTGGGTAGATGTCCATTATGGTAACCAGTTCGTCACTGACCGCCGTGGCCGGGACCTTCCCGGGCCAGCGCATGATGGCGGGCACCCGCACGCCACCTTCCCAGTTGGAGTATTTTTTGCCCCTCAAGGGCGCGGCGCTGCCGGTATAGGCTTCACTGTGGCCGACCTCGGGGCCGTTGTCGGAAAGGTAAATAACCAGTGTGTTATCATCCAGTTGCAGCCGCTCCAGCTCCCCGAAAATCTTGCCCATGCTCCAGTCCAGTTCTTCCACGGCATCGCCGTAAGGCCCGCGCCCGGACTTGCCCTTGAACCCGGGCGATGCGCCCAGCGGCAAATGCGGCATGTGATGGGCAAGATAGATAAAAAACGGCTGATCGCGGTTGTCCCGGATAAACCCAATCGTTTCCTGCGTGTACTGCCGGGTCAGCAGGTCCACGTCCGCGGGACTCTCAATGACCTTTTCATTGCGCATCATCTCGGGTATGAAGCGCGCCAGGTCCACGTCCCGGGTATAGCCGTGGTACATGGGTGTGCCGTAGAAGTAATCAAAGCCCTGGGCATTCGGCATCAGTTCGGCCTTGAACGGCCCCTTGCCGCCCGGACGGCCCGGTGGTTGCGGCGGCGGGGCGAAATCCCAGGGTTCGTCACCGTCCCCGGCCATGTGCCACTTGCCGATGACTGCGGTCGCGTAGCCGGCAGTTTTCAGGGCCTCGGCAATGGTTACCTCGCGCGAATGCAGAATGGTATTCGGGTTTTTCCTGTTTTCAGGCTCCGCCACCCGCACCGGGTAGGAACCGGTGAGCAACGCCGCCCGCGCCGGCCCACAGACCGGCTGCGCGTAAAAACTGGTGAACCGGATACCCTCCTGCGCCATCCGGTCCAGCACCGGAGTCCTGAGGTCCGCAGAGCCGTACACCCCCAGGTCGTTATAGCCCTGATCGTCGGTGAGTACCACGATGAAATTGGGTTGATTCCCTCTCGGTACATCTGTACACGAACCAAGAAATACAAGGCATAACAGGAATGCGGGCGCCTTGGCAAATTCCTGCATGGACCGGCCATCAATACCTGTATTCAAACCCCGCGCCAAGTTTGAAATCCGAATCATAGCCGCAGGTTATCACAGCCTGCTTGTTGATTTCATAATTCAACAGGACTCGATACTCATTATCGGTGTCCCAGTTCCAGTTGAAGGTCGCCCGGTCAGTCAACTGCAGGGCGCTTTCCAGTTCCAGGCGCAGGTGGCCGGTGGAATCGGCGCGCAACTCCGCATCGATCAACAGGGGCAATGTGTAGTGCACGCCGGCTATCATCACATTCTCCGTGTGGTTTTCGTCCCGTTCAAAGCCTGCGCCGGCATACAGAGCAAAGAAGCGGGTAAATTGTCTTTGATAGGTCACGTCAACGTCGTACTCGTCCCCATAGTCATAATCATATTCCAGTTCAAACCCGTTATAAGTGTTGTATGCCCACAGCCGCCCTGCCGCCATTTGCGACAGGAACGACATATCTGCGAAGTAATACCAGGGATCCCCGTTTTTCAAGTGATAGCGGTAGAAATCCGAGTTGCGGTAATCGTCCTGGCCGGCGGGCAGGTAACTCACCACGCGCGCCATGCCGCTCTTCATGTGGTAGAGATTATGGCAATGGAAAAACCAGTCTTTTTCCTCGTCAGCGGCAAATTCAATCGTGACCGTATCCAGGGGCGGCACGTTCACGGTATGCTTCAACGGCGCGTAATCACCCTGACCGTTCAGCACGCGGAAGAAATGACCGTGCAGATGAATGGGGTGGTGCATCATGGTCTCGTTGATTAAATTGAAGCGCACCACTTCTCCCTTCTTGATCCTGATCTTGTCCACCTCTGTCAGGGTCTTGTTGTCGAATGACCAGGTGTATCGCTCCATGCTGCCGGTCAGTCTCAGGTCAACTTCCCTGGCTGCCCGGCCCGCATCAAAAGCTGTCCGCTGGCGCGCCTTCAGGCCGGCATATTCGCTGGTATGATGCAGGTGGCCATGCCGGTCGGCGTGGACTGTCCTGCCGCGCCTGCGGCTGTGGCTGCCATGACCGACCAGGTAAAGGTTGGGCTTGAGCGCGGGGAGCACGGGAACCGGCTCACCGGCGCCCAGGTGCCAGGACGCATACCCGGAGACGTCTTCCGCCGTGGCCCGCAGTTCGTAGCGTTTAGCGTCACGGATATGCACCAGCACGTCATACGTTTCCGCCGTCGCCAGACGCAGCCGCTCGACGGCCTTCTGCACGACCGGGACACCGTCTGCTTCAATGAGGAGCATATCACCGCCACTGAACTCAATATGGAAATAACTGGAGGCAGAGGCGTTGATGATCCTGAGCCGGATCGTTGTGCCTGGCTTAATCTCCGTATCATGCAGACGTTGTGCTCCGTTGATCAGGAACGCATCATAGCCCACGTCAGACAGGTCCATGGGGCCCATGCGCATCCATGCTCCCCGGAGCCTGTTGTTAATCGCCGGACGGCCGTTTTCCAGGACACCTTGCCAGGACTGGACGGTATCCTTTTTCAGCGAATAATAATCATCCTCGCGCTTGAGGTTTCGCAACACCGCGCGCGGGTGCTCATCGGTCCAGTCCGACACTACCAGGACCAGTTCCCGGTCATAGCGGTAGCTTTCGGCGGGGTCACGGAATACCAGCGCGCCATACAGTCCGCGCTGTTCCTGCAAACCGGTATGGGCATGGTACCAGTAGGTGCCGGTATGGGTGACCGGGTATTCAAAGGTGAGCGAACCACCGGCCGCAATGGGCGGCGTGGTCAGGTACGGTACGCCGTCCTGGTCATTCGGCAACAAAACACCGTGCCAGTGGATCGAGGTCTCCACGTCCATGCGGTTGTTGAACGTGACCCGGAGCGTATCATCCAGGTCAGCCTGAATGGTCGGGCCGGGGATCCCGCCGTCAATGACCATCGCCCGCACCGGTTTTCCGGTGACGTTTACCTCCTTGTAGTCGATATCAAATTCATAACTGACCGTTTCAGCCGGGGACCTGCCCGGCATGGACAGAACCATCAACCACAGTATGTGTAGCAGCCTGTGCATTCATAAAACCCTGGTACTTAAGAGAGACGGCCACCGACGCTACGGGTTCCCGGGATCAATCCCGGGCGCGCCGCGATGGCTACGAAGTCAGCAAAAAAGACACGCCCGTATTCCCTGCCGGGAGATACGGGTCAGAGGGAAAATCTGGGAGGATGAAAAATGTCGGTCAGGCTGGAATAAATATAGGCGTAATGCAGGGAATCGATACGAGCCTTGCTCACGTTATCAAGCAGGTGGCCCGTGGGATACACACTGGAGAACGTAGCGCCGGGACAGCAATGCCGTGCATCGCAGTTTTCAGGAACGTCGGTCTTGTCAGCGCCGCGGTCATGGCAGTTTTTGTCCATCTCGTCCATGCTCTTATGACTTTCAAAAGGCGCACTATCCTGCCCGGTTTCCGGACAGGTTTGCAAGGCAATTGCCAAATCCTGGAAACCGAACATGAATACCATCAGAAACAGGAGGTAATGTCTATGCTTGTCCATCAGATAAAGTATAGCTTAAAAATCACTCCAGAACCGGCCGGCTACATCAGGCGATTGCGTCCAGCCCCTTCTTCTGGACCAGCGCCAGGAGCTTGAGAGATGTTCCGGCAGGCTGCTTCTCTCCGCGTTCCCACTGGCTCACCACTCCCTTGGAAACATTCAGGTATATCGCAAAAACTGCCTGGCTCACATGCTCACGTTTCCGTAACGCACGGATTTCTTTGGGTTTCATCGGAGGTGTCGGAGTCAGGCACATTTTATCGAATTTGCGCAGGGTGCGTATGTCCATGACGCCAGCGTCATGCAGGTCGCACGCAGTCTCATGAATCGCAGCGAAGGCATCACTTCGATACTGTTTTTTCATCACATTTTACCTCTTTGATTGCTCCAACCTGCAAACATCTGGTAAGCGCCGTGTCGTCATAACCAAGCATTTCATCTGCCAGCTCCCTGAAACCTGTCAGCTCATCTCTCGTGAGATTGTGCTGTTTACTCTTCGCGAACCCGTACACGAAGAATGCTTTGTCACCGGCGCGAAACAGGATTATCGACCTGTATCCACCTGATTTTCCTTTGTTTCCCCTGGCAATCCTTTGCTTCACTACGCCGCCACCAAGATCAGCATCTATCAAGCCCTCTTCAACGTTGCTGATTACCGCACATAAATCAGTATCCACAATGCCTTCTTTCCTGGCGAAGCGAGAAAACCATTTATTTTTAAAAATCCTGGAACCGTGTCCTTTCGTGTCCATTTCCATCATAAGAAAATTATAACACCTGGTGTTATGATATCAAGTAAAATCTATTGTAAAATCTCAAACAGTTGGGGGCTGATGAACAATGATAGTATCATGCACGAATTAACCTGCAAATCCAGTCAAATACTCCCATGAAGATATCCCTTTGTTCTACCTTCGTTGTATTATGCCTCAGTGCCTTTGCAGTTTTCGGACAAGCACAACCAACCGGTAACGTCCCCGCTTTGGCAGAAGCAAGTCCGGAAAGCGTGGGCATGTCAGCGGAGAGACTGTCGCGTATTGACACGATGGCCCGGGAACTTGTGGACACGGGAAATTTGCCCGGAATGGTGGCGCTGGTTGCCAGGGAAGGAAAAATTGTTTACCTCAAATCATTTGGTGTGGCCAATGCGGCAGGCGAGCCGTTGCGTACGGACCATATCTTCCGGATAGCCTCGCAAACGAAAGCAATCACTTCCACTGCCGTAATGATGCTCTGGGAACAAGCAAAGTTCAGGTTGGATGACCCGATATCGCAATACATCCCTGAATTTGCCAACCCACAACTACTGGATACTTATGATGAGGAAAGCGGTGAATACACGACCAAAGACGCTGCCGGGGAGATCACCATCCGGCATTTGCTCACGCATTCTTCCGGCATAGGTTATGGGGTTATCAATAAGGACCCGCGTTTTGAAAGGATCTATGAGGAGGCAGGCATTATTGACCTGGCCGCCACGGATAATATTACGATTGAAGAGAACGTCAAAAGACTGGCAAAACTTCCCCTGCAGCATAATCCCGGAGAAGCCTGGACCTACAGCCTGGGCCTGGACATCCTGGGGTATTTTATTGAAATCGTTTCGGGGATGGGATTCGATGAATTTCTCAGGACCCGTCTGTTTGAACCGCTGGGCATGAACGATACGTGGTTTTATTTGCCTGATGACAAGACCGGGCGGCTGGTGGACGTTCTGCACAACGAGGACGGTATATGGAAAACCTATCCAGTCACGTTCTATGACCCGGATTATCCAATAAAAGGCGCCAGGACGTACTTCTCGGGCGGCGGGGGATTGAGTAGCACCGCCAGAGATTATGCGGCATTTCTGCAGATGTACCTGAATGGTGGGGAATTGAATGGGGCGCGCATACTGAGCAGGACTACGATAGACGTTATCATGGCCAACCAACTTGCCGACCCCGGCTTGTTTGGAGGGGGAAATTCCGACCACGGGCTGGCATTTGCCCTGGTCACGTCCAAAGGACAAGCCCGGGGTGGCGCCGGCAGCGCTGGAACGTTCGAATGGGGCGGCTATTTTAATACCACCTACTGGGCAGACCCCAGGGAAAACATGATAGGCATTCTGCTGAAACAAACCCGGGATATTGAAGCTGATCCGTCAGACTGGAAGTTCAGGCAAATTGCCGGGGCGGCAATCGTTGACTAGCCGGCATCACCGGGTAGCAGTACACTCCACAAAATGACCTCCAGCACCGGGCAAACAAGCACACAACAGAGCCTGAAACGTCCCCTGGCCTGGGTTATCTGGGGCCTGGGTGTGGCCTACGTGGTCTACAAGTTTCAGACCCAGAGCAGTTATGCGGTGCTGAACGCCAGTATTGCCGAATCGTTGTCACTGACCTTGTCGCAGGTCGGGGAACTGGGCGCGGTGTATGCGATCACCTACGCGGTTATGACCATCCCGGCCGGGGCACTGCTCGACCGCTACGGCGCCCGTATTACCCTGAGCGCGGGTGTTGCCACCGTAACGGCCGGCGGGTTCATTTTCGGGCTGGCGGACAATGCGGCGATCATCATCACCGGCCAGGCGTTGATGGGTATCGGCGGCGCCTTTGGCTACCCGGGCCTTGCCTACCTGACCAGGTACTGGTTCGACATCCGGCATTTCGGCCTGGTTTTCGGCATCGCACAGACCGTGGCCGCCAGCGCGAATACCCTGGGCCAGGCTGCGGTCGGCTACCTGATCCTGATGCTGGCCTGGCAGGACATCATGCTGCTGCAGGCGTTCATCGGATTGTTGCTGCTGCTCGCGTTCATGCTCCTGGTACGGGAACCCGGCGACGACCGGGAGGCGCCGGCGCGACCGGTTGCGCACACGTCCTTCTGGGGCGGCATGTTCCGGGACCTGAAAGTCCTTTCCGTTCAGCCCCTGTTCTGGCAGGTCACGCTGATCAGCGGGCTGACGTTCGGCATGATGCTGGGAGTCGGGATCATCTGGGGGATCAAGTTGCTGATTTTCAAGGGGTTCGACCCCACCAGTGCAAGCAATATCAATGCCACCATCTGGTTTGGATTCGGTACCGGCGCGCTCCTGGTGCACGTGCTGGCAGATTATGTGCGCAGTTTCAAGTCCGTGTGCATCCTCTTTTTACTATGCGATGTCATCGCTTTGCTGCTGTTGATCCTGGTGGACGACCTCTCTATGGGCACGGCCTACGCCCTGTTCCTGTGCACCGGTTTTTTCGCCGGCGTCAGCCCGATGTGCTACACCATAACCACCCGCTTCTGTGCAAAAGCCATGGCCGGCGCCGCATTCGGCCTGCTCACCTGTGTCTCATTTATCATCGGCGCACTGCTGATGCCCATCCCGGCAAGACTGGTGGAACACGCCGGCATCCCGCTCACCACCGCCGCCTGGGTATTCCCCTTAGCGCTGCTGTTGGCCCTGGCCCTGGCGCTGATTAAAAAAGAGACCTACGCCATGACACCGGAGTAGGGGCTGGATACAGGGACGTTCAGTCCCGTTTTTTCGCCCGTTTGGCCAGCACGATTTCGGAGAGTTTCGGGCCGCGCCCCGGTTCCGACCAGGGACAGACTTCGACGCAGATGGAACAGCCGGTGGTCATGGAGAAATACCAGGCGCACCGGTCAAAATCCACGTACCATTTTTCCACGCCCCTGACCAGTTTCTTGTCATCGTAAATAGCGTCCGGAGGGCAGTGCCGGGTACAGGCGCGGCAGGTTGCGCAGACGTCCTCCACCCCAATATCAACCGGCGCGTCGGTCGCCATCGGCAAATCCGTCAACACAATGGTCAGGCGGAAATTTGACCCCAACTCCCTGTTGATCAATGAGCCGTGCTTGCCCAGTTGCCCAAGTCCCGCCTGTATGGCCGCCGGCATCATCAGGATATCCCTGCCCAGCGCGAAGGCTTCTGCCGGCCAGCCCAGTGAGCGGATATACGCGGCCAGCCGGTTACTGTAGGCGGAACTCCTGCGGTAGGTGCTTACCACCTCCAGGCCTGCTTCCGGCTGCGGGACCTGCTCCATCGCCTTGCGGTCCTGTTCGGTCCCGAGGCAAATCGCATACTTGTAGGGATAGGGTTGATCGCCTTCGTAGAGTAACAACTCGTCCCTGGCTGCGGTAATCCCGACGGCATCAAAGCCAATCTCCTGTGCCTTTTGCTTGACGTGTTTTGCCATGGCGGACGGATCATCGACTTCGGTGCGACGTCCGGCAACCCGGCCCCGGGCCTTTCTGCTTTCGAACATACCCAGGACAAATTCCTTGAACACCGGCCACGACATTGTCATGAAAAAGAAATCGAACAAGTCCTTGTAGTCATAGTCCTCTATAAAGAAGTCATCCGGCGCGATCTTTTTGGGAGGGATTTTTTCCGGCACGCCCAGACCGTTAACCTCGTTACCGGAACGCGGCGGATTTACATACGCATAACCATACTCCGGCGCCGGCGGGTCCTTGGGTCTCATTGGCTGTCTTCACCCGACGGTAATCGGTCAACATAATACAGGCGGCCTTCCTTGCGCGCTTTTCTGTACGCCCGTCGAACCATGCCGCCGAGTATCAGCCAGGTCAGGAAAGTCTGCAAAACATAAAACGCAAATGAAATCGTATGCCGGCATTCAGCCAGCAAGCCCTCGTCGCGTACATCGAATTTGCTTTTGGCGCCGGTCATGTGGAATTCAGGAGCAGCCTTACCTGGAACGACCGCCAGGCAGGATATCCTCCAACTCTGCGAAGATTTCTTTTACACCCTGTTTACGCTGGTAGATTTCACTCAAGGATAACCCACTCAATTCATAGGGAAATACCAACCATTTATCGGTTTCATACAAATAGAAATCCGGTTTCCGCCCGGTACGGTTATTGGCAGGCTTATACCAGATGGTGGCAACACGCACGTCCACCGGCATATTCCTGCGTATTTTATTGGAAAGCTGCTCAATCACTGCTTGCACATTCAGGCCGGTGTTATAGACGTCATCAACGATCAGCAACCTGTTGTCCGCGGCCAGGTTTTCCAGCAGGTATTGCAGCCCATGTACACGTATCGCCGCGGTATTCTCGATCATCTCAGGATAGGTACTCATGCCGGTATAAGAGGTGCGGATGGAGATGTGATCGGATGCCACCCCCAGGTACTCAAGACAATCCTGTACACCTATACCTACCGGACTACCTCCGCGCCACAACCCGACGATAAAATCCGGCCTGAAATCACTGGCATAGATTTTTACACCCAGCCGGTAAGAATCCAGCATTTGATCTTCTGCATTGATGAATACTTTGTCCAACCCGCAATACCCTGATCAGTGAGGGAACCTTGATGTGGTGACTTGATACAGGTAAAGGATATAATACCTGGGAAGAAATATTGTAGAAAATTACCGTCAATGTCAGAAAAACTCTACCTGTCCACGCAAGGCCAGCTTGAAGATTCGTTCAAATTGGGCAGCCTGATTCTGAAAAGCGGGTTCAGGCCAAAATTCATGATCGCCATCTGGCGGGGCGGCACGCCCATCGGCATCGCCGTGCAGGAAATCCTCGAATACTACGGCGTTAAAACCGACCACATTGCCATCCGCACGTCCTCTTACAGTGATATCAACAAGCGCTCCGACCAGGTGCGGGTGCACGGCTTGAATTATCTGATTAAAAACATAAACCACACTGATCCCTTACTCATTGTTGATGACGTATTTGATACCGGCCTGACGATTCAGGCAGTGATTCAAAAACTACGGGACAGGGCGAAACTGAATACTCCCGATGATATTCGTGTTGCCGTACCCTGGTATAAACCCAGCCATAACAGAACCGCGCGTGAGCCGGATTATTATCTGCATACCACGGAACAATGGCTCAAGTTTCCCTTCTCGTTAGAGGGGCTGACCATTGATGAGATAAAACAGAACCGGCCTGCGTTATATGAAATCCTCGCGCCGGTCATCACAACCCCTGCGCAACCCGCGCCGCGTTGATCGATCTGCCTGCCGGGGAAGCACCTGCTTAATCAGAGGTATCCGGCAACAGGCGACCTCCTGCCGGAATATCCACGCGCTCACGCGTGCGGAAATAATCGACCAGTGCCTGTGAGAATTGGCGTCCCACGGCGATGACTTCAGCGTCCATGAAGTCGGTGTACTTGTCACCTCCATTAAGTAAAAAACTGCCCGCCGCGACAGAATAGGTCGCGTCCTGCCGCAGTACGTCTGCTCCGACCCGGACTTCAAGGATCCGCGCGCCGGCGGGTCGCGTCGGGTCATAGCGCACCGTCATCCCCGAGACCTGCATGATCCCCCGCTCAAGTGAGAGGCCGTGCTCAAGCGCGTTAACAATCCTGGCGCCTGACAAGCGCACCGTGATGATCTCGTCGATGAAGGGATAGGCATCCAGCAACATTGCCACAGTCACGGGGCCGGCCGGGATATCACGCCGAATCGCTCCGGAAAGTGAAACGCCGACCTGGGCCCCGTTTTCCGTACGGCGGATATCGGCAAACAGGTTGCCCAGGTCCGATTCTTCGTTGTAGCGGCGGCTCAATCGCTGCGCAGCATGGCCGACGACCTCATAGATTTCATTGTGCCGGTTGCGATAAGCAGCCAGCTTCGCGGCGATGCGCGTGTGAGGTTCCAGCCGGTCACTGTCCACCGGCACCAGACGCCCCTCATAGGCCAGCACTTCCTGTGTTACCGTATCGACTTGTAACTGCAGGAAGCCCAGGTGGAAACCCTGGCCGTAAGTCTGCATGATCAGCGTTCCGGTCTGCGGCTGGATGACAGGCTGCTCCGTACCGGCGTCCGCATGACCCCCCAGGAGCACGTCGATGCCGTCTATGACACCGGCCAGTTCAATATCCGCCTCGATATCCCGCTTGATGTCAGGATGGGCCTCATCATCCGTCTGCATGGGCGCCGTTTTACCCTGGTGGGTCAACAGCACCACAAGGTCCACGTCCGGCCGTAGCAGTTTCACATACTCGGGAACGATCGACTTCGGATCACGCACTTCCAGCCCGGCAATATTCGGTGGATTCAAAGCCGTGGCGGCATCCTGGCCCAGGATACCGATTACGCCGATACGAACTCCGTCACGTTCGATGATGGAATAGGGCTGCGCGAAATGGATATCAGTATCCTTGTAGAAGAGATTCGCGCCCAATACAGGAAATGGCACCCGGTGTTTCTGCCGGGCGAGTTCCTGCCAGCCGTATTCGAACTCGTGGTTTCCTAGCGCCAGCGCGTCATAACCCATCGTATTCATGAGTTCGAATGACACTTCACCACGCGTCAGCTTGGCAAGGACCCCGGTAAATATATCCCCGGCGTCGAACAGGAAGACATTTTCCTCTGCGGCGCGAAAGTTATCTACCAGTGTCGACAGCCGGGCAATACCGCCGATATGCTCCATGTCGTCACGCCAGTACGCGCGCACCGGATCATACGTGCTCTCCAGGTCGTTCGTGAACAGCAGGGTTACCGTTTTGGTATTTTCCGGGCCAGTTGGCGCCACCGGCACATCAGCCCCGAAGATTGCCGGAGCAAGTGAAGTCAATATGACGAGCACAGCTATCTTGAGCATTCTGGGCGGGAACCTGTGTATTGATGGAAACTGAAAGCAGGATCTTACCCTGCAACCAAGTTGGGTACAATTCAGGATGGTAGCCCCTGCTTACAACACGCAGAGGATGTTGTGACGGGAGGAATGACGAGAGGGGGACGCAAATGACGAACGTTGGGAAGTGGATAATGGCGGAGGAAGGGCACAACATAAAAACAGGGGCTACGTCAGCAGCATGCGCCGCCTGGTAGCCCCTGGGTTCGTTTACTTCCGTGATGGGAAGTCTGTTTTACTGCCTGGGATTAGAGGATGAAGATGCCTGCTTCTGATACTTCGGCGGTGTTAGGATCGCCATCATGATCATAGCTACCACTAAAGTCGCCATCATTATTAGCGTCCTTGTGTTCATTTAGCATGTCGATAAGATTATTTTCAGTTGTCACCTTATCAAAAGTATCCAAATCACTGATATCTTCAATCGTGATCCTGCCTCCGCCATGTGCTTCCAGGTTGATGACAACAAAGGCATCTGTTCCGGTACCGCGCAAGCTGATGGCTGCCTTAAGCTGCTCTGCAGTCAGGTCGAAAGCAGACAAATCAATGAGGTCGCCAGCTTCCCAATCCAATATAGCGTCGCTATCTCCTGCCGTATCACCGGGGGCAAACACAAACTTGTCGTTACCACCGCTGCCTCCAGTGAGGTCGTCATCCCCAGCACCACCGGTCAGCGTATCAGCACCGTCCCCACCAGTCAGTTTATCATCGCCGGCTCCACCCATGAGCATGTTACTACCTTCACCACTAATCAAGGTATCATCGCCATCACCACCGTACAACTTGTCATTACCTGCGTTACCGATTAGCTCGTCATCTCCACCCATTCCCTTGAGAACGTTGGGATTTTCATCACCGGTCAACTCGTCCTTCTGGTTGGAGCCAGTCAGGTTCTCAATACTGCGTAGTCTATCGCCAGCCGCACCATTGGCGTTCGGGTTATCATCTTCATGCTTAATGTTATCAACGTCGTCAAAGTCCTCACCTTTCGCATTCAGTTCGGGAACACCATTGAGGGAGTATGCTGTACCCGCAGCAGCAGGGTCGCCATCAAGAGGGAACACATAAGGGCTAGCCTCTGTCCCGCTGCCGGTGGCTGCCACTGTTGCATGTTGTTCGTCGTTACTCAGGTCGACCCAAACACCCATCTCCGATTCCTCGTAAGACACGGTATCACTACCACCATCGCCTTCGAAGATATTGCTACCGGGACCGGAAATGAAAGTATCGTTGTACTCGGAACCCCAGATTAACTCGATATTCATCAGGGTGTCGCCCATAGCCTCGCCACCGGTGCCCTTGCCGGTTGCCATGTTGACTGTGACACCTTCCTTGGCATATTTGTATACTGCCCAGTCTATGGATGCGCGTAGCATAGCGCCTTCTGCTGCATCCTCTGACGTGTCAGGAACCATATCATTCTTTTCATCCTTATCCTCTCCACCATCCAGCATGTCCGCACCGGGGCCACCTATCAGAATATCTCCTCGTATTGCCGCATTGGTGCTGCGGTCTCCGGCATCACTCGCACCGCCTCTGAGAGTATCATCACCAGCGCCACCTTCCAGTCGATTGTCTCTGTTATCACCAGTCAGATTGTCATCATGCATAGAGCCGGTGACATATTCGAAGGTAGAGACATCAACGTCGATGGTTTCTCCGTCCTCATCCTGTACCTCCACTTCATACGTTACGATGGTGTCGCCTTCAGCGTGACCACCGGAAGTCATGGCAGTAGCTAAGTTTACTGTGACGCCAGAGTCTGACATTGCGTAGGACAGGACATCAGCCATACCACGAGTCTGGGTATCCAGACCCCCGTTATCACCATCCATTTCATCGGCGCCTGCACCACCTTCTATCGTATCGTCATCGTCACCACCAACAATTTCGTCATCGCCACCCAGACCCCACAGCTTGTTGGCAGCATTGTTGCCGGTCAGGTCATCGTCGTGAGCAGACCCCCTGATGTTCGCAAAATTCGTAAGCGTGTCACCTGAGGCGTGGCCTCTCGATGCACTAGTTGTAGTACCAACACCACCCAAGGATACCCTGACCCAGTCGTCGGAGCTTTCATAAGAGACGGTATCTTCACCCTGCCCGCCATCCATATCATCACCGCCCTCGCCACCTTCAATAACGTTGTTATTTGCATCGCCGGCAATATAGTCATCACTCTGGGTGCCGATAACATTCTCAATGTCTGTTGCATCCTCGCCAAGAGTCCAACGGTTAGAAGCATCCTCGCCAATGCCTTCATCCTTAAGCTTCTCGAAGGATACGGTATCAACATCACCTTCCATTTCCATGCTTTCATCAACATCTGTATCCGGATTATCCATTGCAGCGCCACCAAAGATCACAGTGTCAGTCCCATTAGCATAGATGGTGTCACTACCAGCGCCGCCATAGTACTCGTTAGTGCCTCCATTGCCCCACAGGTGGTCATTGCCTGCATCGCCATGCAGGATGTCATTACCGGCGCCACCGAATAGATGGTCATCACCATCTCCACCCATCAACGTATCAGCGTTGTCAAGGCCGCTATTCGTTTTATGTGCGTCAGCGGGGTTCGGGCCACCATAAATCCTGTCATTGCCGGCACCACCCTTGATCATGTTATCCCTGATATCGCCTGCCAGGATGTCATCATTGGCCGAACCAATGAGATGTGCAATATCGGCAAGCGTGACCTCGACATCATCACCGTCCTCATTGGCGTACGTTTCAGTGACTGAACCACCCCAGGTATCCCCTTCGGCATCACCGCCCATGGCCTGGCTACTGTGCAGACGCACCGTGACGCCCATCATGGAACTTGCATAGGAGGCCCAGTCCTCGCCGTCGCCACCGGTCAGTACGTCGGCGCCGTAACCGCCTTCCAATTCGTCATTGCCTGCGCCACCGTCCAGCATGTCGTCACCGGCACCACCGTACAGCTTGTCATTTCTGCGACCACCATCCAGTTCGTCATTACCGTCCAGACCCCACAGCTCGTTATCTCTCCTGTTGCCGGTCAGCATATCGTCATGCATGGAACCCATGACGTTCTCAATATCATCACCAATCGTGTCGCCGTCAGCATCGCCACCTCTAGCCGCACCGTCAGACAAGTTGATGGTAACGCCCATGGCAGAGCCGCGATAGGAAATAGTGTCAATACCCCGCTCACCTTCAGCGTCCTCCGCATCACCACCAGTCAGTTTATCAGCGCCTTTACCGCCGATGAGCAAGTCATTGCCACCGCCACCATTCAATTCGTCATCGCCACCCATGCCATCCAAAGTATCATCACCGCCCTTACCCACAATCTTCTCAGCGTTGCTGGTACCAGTCAGCTTGTGGGAAGCATCGCTTCCCGCCACGATATCGCCACCTGCACCAACCGGCAGTACCGCTACCTCAGAAACCCTCACCGTATAAGCGCCGGTATTATTCGCGCCCGGGTTGCCCGTGTAACCACTCACACTGATGTAATACACCTGCGTACCGGTGCCGGCCTCCGGCATGAAGCCTTTTATTTCTGAGGACAGGTTGCCTTTCATGGCATCCTTGTCATCATTCATTTCGATTACATTGCCTTTTGCGTCCAGCAGTTTCAGGACAGAGTCGTTAAGCTCACCGTCCGCATCACCTCCACCAACTGCAATAGTGTACATATGCCCTTCAGTCAGTTTTATGACAATCCAGTCTTCATCGTTTGGATTCTCAGGATCAATACTGCCCATGACGACATTCTCGTCACCAAACGGACCTTCTGGTGGGTCAAAACAAAGCTGAGTCGAGGTATCATTAGGTGCATCCCCACCCGTCGCCATCAACTTACTTTCATCTTTGTAAGGCATATCTTTTTCTCCTGTTAATCAGTAGAAGTAAACGAAATTCTGTGTCTATGCGTGGATAATCGCATTATCGAGTAATACATTTATATGGGTTTTGGGGGGATTCGGGCCGGTTTGGGGTGGGGGGATGGATTCCTGCGTGAGAGGCGGAAAGCCGGCGGGGAAGAAGACCATTCGGCTTTGTTGAAAATGGTTCGGCATATAATAATTATCCTTACAACAAGATTTCTGATACGTTGAGGTATAAACGCGGGGTGTCATTTCCATGTCTACGGTAAAACTGGTTGAATACGACGACGCAAGCCCGGAGGTCAGGGCTGTTTATGATGATATCCGCCGGGTTCGGCAGACTGATTTCATCAACAATTTCTGGAAGGCTCTGGCCAACCATCCGACTTTACTGGAACGGGTATGGGCGCAAGGGAAGGAGGTGATGGCGCCGGGGGAGATTGATGGACTGACCAAGGAAATGATCTATATTGCGGTCTCGGTGGCCAATGCCTGTGAATACTGCGTGCATTCCCATACCGACGCCGCGGTCGCTAAGGGCATGACCGAGGCGCAATACGGGGAACTGCTCGCCGTCATCGCGCTGGCGCAGCAGAATAACGGGTTGGCCAGCGGGATGCAGGTGCCCGTGGATGAGGTTTTTCTTAAACCCTCATAAGCAGGGGCTTGCCCCTGTATGGAGTTGAGCAGGGTTATAGAGCAAACAGGGCGAATAACAGGCCGCCCAGCGCCAGGCGGTAAATCACGTAAGGCAGCAGGCCGGTGCGCTCCACCAGTTTCAGGAACCAGTGGATGGTCAGGTAGGCGCTGATGAACGAGACTGCACTGACCGTGAACAACGCGGGCCAATCCACCTGCGCCGCGGAGAACGAGGCGTTGAGCAGTTCATAGCCGGAGGCCAGCAGGATGGTGGGAATTGCCAGCAGGAAGGAAAAGCGGCTGGCAGCTTCCCTGCTCAGGCCCAGCCATAGCCCGGCAGTAATAGTGATCCCCGCTCGTGACGTGCCGGGGATCAGGGCCAATGCCTGGAACAGGCCGATCACGACGGCATCCCTGAAACCCAGGCTGCCCAGGTCCCGCGCCCGCTTGCCGCGGCAGTCCGCCCACCACAGCAGCAGGCCGAACAATACCGTGGCGCCGGCGATAACCAGAGGCTCGCGCAGGTAGTCCAGCGCCTGGTGGAACAACAGTCCGGCCAGGCAGATGGGTGCGGTGGCGATCAGCAGGAACCAGACCAGTTCCGCATCACGGTTGCGCCCGGCGCTGAACGAGGCGACCCACCCGGCGCCCATGCGCGCCAGGTCCTTCCTGAAATAGAGCAGCAGCGCCAGCAGGCTGCCGAAATGCGCGCCCACGTCGTACAACAGGCCCTGGTCGTCCCAGCCTGCCAGTTCCGGCAGCAGGATCAGGTGGGCTGAACTGCTGATGGGCAGGAACTCGGTCAGTCCCTGAAGCAGACCCAGGACGATTGCGTGTAAGGTATCCATCAGTTCAGCCCCGCCACAACCGGTTTTGCTGGTCCATAAATTGAAACCCCACCAATGGGTCCGGAAAATCCCTGGTAAAAGCGATGGCCTTGAAGCGTTCGCCCATTTCTCCTGGCAGGGTCAGGTGTTTTACCTGTGCAGAAACAGCGGGGTCGGTAGCGCCGCTTTCACCTTGGGCTTCGGCCAGTTCAGCCAGACCGCAACCGATGAGAAAATGGGCCTGGCTGGTATAGCCGGCCAGTTGCAGGCCGCTGTCCAGGGCGGCCTGGGCGACCGCGGTAAAATCCACTGATGCGGTGATGTCCTGCAAGCCGGGATAAATGAACGGGTCCTCGTGGGCGCGGTGCCGGTAGTGGCACAGCAAGGTTCCCCGGTCGCGTTGGGGGTGGTAATACTCATGGCGTGGATAGCCGTAATCGATCAGTAGCATCAGCCCCTGTTGCAATATAGCGCTCATGGAGCGCAGCCAGGGGCGCGCACGCAGGTTGATCTCCGTGCAGTAAGGTTCAGGCAGCGGCGTTGGCAGTTCAGCGCTGATGTTGTTCCAGGCCGCGGCGATTCGATCATCCCGGCAGGGCGCCTCCAGCCAGTGAAAATCCTCACCGTCATGGCCTGTGCGCAATTCGTGCAGCGTCCCATTGCCCAGCGCCACGCGCACGACCGGCAACGCATCCAGCACCTCATTGGCGATGATGACCCCGCGCAGCGCGTGCTCAGGCAGTGTCTCCAGCCAGGTGATGCGCGGCAATAAATGGGGAATACGCTCGGAGAATAAGTCCTTTTGGCGCCGGCGCAAATCCGCGCCGGTTTCCAGGATCAGGTAGTTGGCCGGCAGCGCATCGAGCGCTTCCAGTTCCAGCAACAGGTCCTGTGCCATGATGCCGGACCCCGCGCCCAGTTCCAGTACGTCGCCGCCGGGTATGCCTGCCAGCACTTGCCGGCATTGTCTGGCGATACAACGGGAAAACAGCGGCGAGACCTGGGGTGCGGTAATGAAATCGCCGCCCGGACCGAAACGGGTTGCCCCGGCGCTGTAATAGCCCCAGCCCGGCGCATACAAGGCCATTTCCATATAGCGCTCGAAGCTGATGCTCCCTCCGCCCTCATGGATCTGTTCCCGGATCAGCGCGGCCAGCGCCTGGCTGTGTGTACGGGCGGATGCCGGCGGCACGGGCAATTGCAGTTCCTGCTCGAAACTGCCCCATGAACTGTGATCCGCTTGCAACACCTGTCTTATCCCCTACTCAGGTCAAACTCGACCGGCTGCAATGCCTGTCCCGCGGTATCGAACTCAGACCACAGGCTGGCGCAGGTTTTGCCGGAGACAGGGTGGCGCAGGTCCGGCGCAAGCTCCGCCAAGGGACATAATACGAAAGCATAGCGGTCAATATCCGCACGGGGCAACTGCAATGCTCCCTGCGTGAGCACCAGGTCATCGTACAGCAGCAAGTCCAGGTCCAGGGTGATGGTGTGCGGATACAGCCCACTCCGGTCGCGGCCATACTCTTCTTCAATCCGATGCAACTGCCCGGCCACCTGCTCCACTTCAAGGTCGGTTTCGCATCCCACCACGAAATTGTAGAAATTGGCGCCGTCAAACCCCACTGCCCGGTTTTCATACACCGTTGAGATGCGCAGGTTCCGAAACACTGCCGCGAGCGCCCGGATGCCGGCCCGGATGTGTTTTTCCCGCTCCCGGTTGCTGCCGACGCCGATAAAAACCTGCGCCATATCAGTCCCTGCTACCCCGTTCAACAATAAGGCCCACGTCCCGCGCCCCGCGCACTGCGCCGGGCTTGTTGATCCGCAACCGGCACCAGCGCACCTTGAATTCATCCAGGAGCAGCGCCGCTACCTTCTCTGCCAGAGCCTCGATCAGTTCGAACTCCGCGGCGCCGACGTAATCGATCAGCCGCTCGGCCACCGCTGCATAGCTCACGGTGTCCTCGACGTTATCGGATTGCGCCGCCCTGCCGGTATCGGCCGCCATCTCGATGTCGAAGATCAGGGTCTGTTTTATACGGCGTTCCCACGGGTAGATACCTATCACGGTGTCTATGCGCAGGCCGTTCAGGTAGATGATATCCATAGTGGCCGGGTTGTGTTGTGTAGTTATGGTATTGTCCAGGTTAAGGCAGACGCAACCTGTACTCTTTGCAGGTGATACTATCACTTGGGAACAGTACTATAAACACAAGTTGAGTATTTTAATGTGCTAACCTCCCCGTTGCCGGATAGCGGACTATCCCTGTCCACTATGACGAACGCGCAGCCGGCTTTATAATGGTGACAATAAGTTACTGCGCCCCGTATGGAATAACTCCAATGGTCATCCTGATAACGCTGGTTATCCTTGCGTACCTGGCAGGCTCGCTTGCCAGCGCTGTGCTTGTGTGCAAGGCGCTGGGACTGGGCGACCCGAGGCAGCAAGGCTCCGGCAACCCCGGCGCCACCAACGTGCTGCGCCTGTACGGGAAGACCGCCGCGCTGCTGACCCTGGCCGGAGACGTATTGAAGGGTGCGGTCCCTGTGCTGCTAATGCGTTACCTGCATGCACCCGACCTGTTCGTTGCCGCGGCCGGGCTGGCTGCTTTTGCCGGCCACCTGTACCCGCTCTACTTCGGTTTGCGCGGCGGCAAGGGCGTGGCGACACTGATCGGCGTGCTGCTCGGCTGCCACTGGCTGACAGGGGTGGCTTTCATCGTTACCTGGTTGCTGGTGGCGCTGGTGTCCAGGTACTCCTCGCTGGCCGCGCTCACTGCCGCCTTGCTGACACCGCTGTACTGCTGGTTCTTCCTCTCTGCCCCGGTTTACATCATAGCCACCAGCCTGATGTCCGTCCTGCTTATCTGGCGCCATCGGTCAAACATCAAAAAACTGCTGCGCGGCGAAGAAACCAGGATCAGCCTGAAGCGTTGATGGAAGGGGTGGGTGTTGGATAACTCCGCCCCGCCATCGGCCAGCGAGGGTAGGCGGCAAACGCCAGGGGTTGGTTCTCGCCGGCGCTGATTTTGACATAGCCGGTATAGGCGATCATGGCGCCGTTGTCGGTGCAGAACTCCGGACGTGGGTAGAACACGCGCCCGCCCGTTTCAGCGGCCATCCCGGCCAGTCTTTCCCGCAACTGCTTGTTGGCGCTGACCCCGCCGGACGCCACCAGACGGTTGATACCGGTCTGTTTCATGGCGCGCGCGCATTTTATCAGCAGGGAATCCACCACCGCGTCCACAAACGCGTACGCGACGTCGGCGCGCGCCTGCTCGTCACCGTCCTCAAGTTCCTTGACTGCCAGCGCCACGGCTGTCTTTAATCCGCTGAAACTGAAGTCCAGTCCGGGCCTGTCGGTCATCGGGCGCGGGAAGCTGTACTTGCCTGCGCGTCCGTGTTCCGCCAGGGCCGACAAGCGCGGTCCGCCGGGGTAACCCAGCCCCAGTAATTTCGCGGTTTTATCGAATGCCTCGCCGGCCGCGTCATCGAGTGATTCACCCAGCAACGTATAGTCACCGGCGGCCCTGATCTCCAGCAACTGGGTATGTCCCCCCGATACCAGCAAGGCAAGGAATGGGTATTCAGGGCGTTCTTCTTCAAGATTCACCGCCAACAGGTGCGCTTCCATGTGGTGCACCGCGACGGCAGGCACATCCCAGGCGTAGGCCAGGCTTCTGCCGAAGCCGGCGCCGACCAGCAATGCCCCGATCAGGCCGGGCCCGGCGGTATAGGCAACCCCGTCAACGGCGCCGGGTTCAAGGCCGGCCTCGTCCATGGCTGCGGTCAGTAACGGCGTAATGCGCCGGACGTGGTCACGCGAGGCCAGTTCGGGCACAACACCGCCATAGGCTTCGTGCAGGCGCGCCTGGCTGTGCAACTGGTTTGCCAACAGCCCAAGCTGCGAATCGTAGATGGCGATTCCGGTCTCATCGCACGAAGTTTCAATGCCCAGGATACGCATCTGAGGTATTGTACAGCAGTAATTACGGCCCGCGCCCGCCCGCGCTCCATTTCTGCTTGTATTTTGTGTGGTTTCTGGTAGAGTCTCGCGTCCTTTGCAACACGGAACCCCTGACATGAACGTCTGATTTAACCGGGGGCTCCGGAATAAACAGGAACTACATACTCTATGCCCAGTGTAAAAGTAAAAGAAAACGAACCTTTCGATTTCGCCTTGCGCCGCTTCAAACGCGCCTGTGAGAAAGCCGGCATCCTGGCTG
The DNA here is from genome assembly GCA_965116585.1 of Gammaproteobacteria bacterium. Classification (GTDB taxonomy): domain Bacteria; phylum Pseudomonadota; class Gammaproteobacteria; order Eutrophobiales; family Eutrophobiaceae; genus JAAXHV01. The sequence goes on from OZ220714.1 coordinate 2,563,818, forward strand.
AAGTACACCGGCGTGAATTCTATGAAAAACCCACCCAGATGAGAAAAAGGAAAGCCGCCGCTGCGGTCAAACGCCACCAGAAACGCCAGGGTAGATCCGGCCCCCGACAAATCAGACACTATTGATCTGCCTGCTGTCCGCCCACTGTTCATGAGCGAACTCAAATACCAGATTAACGAAGACGTCAAAGCTGCCATGCGCAGCAAGGAAAAAGAGCGTCTTGCCGCCTTGCGCCTCATTACCGCCGCCGTCAAGCAACGGGAGGTGGACGAGCGCACCAGTCTTGATGACGACCAGGTCACTGCCGTGCTGAACAAGATGGCAAAGCAGCACCGGGATTCCATCGAACAATACACCTCGGCAGGGCGTGCCGACCTGGTTGAGAAAGAGCAGTTTGAACTTGATATCATCCTGGACTACCTGCCCCAACCGTTGGAGGTTGCGGAGATCAACGCCAGGATCGATGAGGTAATTGCCGCGACCGGCGCCGCCAGCCTGAAAGACATGGGCAAGGTCATGGGGCAACTGAAATCGGTGCTGCAAGGACGGGCGGACATGAGCCAGGTCAGCGCGCTGGTAAAAGCCAGACTGAGCCAGTAGTATATTGTCCCGGATACGGGATAACCACACCATTCCGCGGTGGCAGCACTTATGGCGGGCAGAATTCCACAAAGTTTCATTGACGACCTGTTGGCGCGGGCCGATATCGTCGAGGTGATTGACGGCTACGTGCCGCTACGCAAGGCCGGCAGGAACCACCAGGCCCGGTGCCCGTTCCACGAGGAGAAAACACCCTCGTTTACGGTGAGCCAGGACAAGCAGTTCTACCACTGCTTCGGGTGCGGCGCCAACGGTACGGTCATCGGCTTTATGATGGAGCACAACGGACTGGGCTTTGTCGAAGCCATCGAAGACCTGGCCGGGCGTTACGGTCTGGAGATTCCGCGCGAGGCAGGTTATCAGCCTCAGTCAGGGCAGCACCAGGCATTGTATGAACTGCTGGAACAGGCTGCGCAATTCTACCGGAAACAGCTTCAGACCCGCACGGGCAAGGCAACCGATTACCTGCACGGTCGCGGCCTCAGCGAGGCAGTCATCGAGGATTACGAGGTTGGCTACGCGCCGCCGGGCTGGCAGAACCTGCTGAATGCCCTGGGCAAGTCTGATGCAACCCGGACCCGCATGGCCGAGGCGGGCTTGATTAAACGCTCCGACAGGGGGGATGATGCCGTTGCGGGAAACCCGTCCGGGGGCTATTACGACCGCTTCCGCAACCGCATTATGTTCCCAATCCGCGACCAACGCGGCCGCGTGATCGGGTTTGGCGGACGCGCGCTGAGTGATGCGGATAACCCCAAATACCTGAACTCCCCGGAAACGCCTTTGTTCCACAAGGGCCGGGAGTTATACGGTCTGTTCCAGGCGCGCCGGCACAACAAACACCCTGAGAGTCTGTACGTCGTTGAAGGCTATATGGACGTGATTGCGCTGGCCCAGCACGGTGTGGACAATGTGGCAGCCACCCTGGGGACCGCAGTAACGGAAAATCACCTGGAGAAACTGTTCCGCCAGGCCGACCGGATCATCTTCTGCTTCGACGGCGATGACGCGGGCAAAACGGCCGCCCGGCGCTCCCTGGACGTCACCATTCCCCGTCTCCAGGAGGGACGCCAGGCCTTCTTCAAGTTCATGCCGCAGGGGGATGACCCGGACAGCTTTATCAGGCAATACGGCGCCGAGCGCTTCCGTGCCGATGAAAATACCGTGCCCCTGTCCGATTTCCTGCTGTCCTCGGTGCAAGCCGATTCCGGCGCCTCAACCCGGGAAGCCCGCGGGAATTTTCTGGACAACATCATGCCGTTCCTGCACAAGTTGCCTGCCAGCGGGTTGCGCCAGTTGCTGTTGCAGGAAGTCGCTGACCTTGCCCAAACGACAACCGATGAACTGCGCCGTCAATTACAGGATCTGTCCGCCGGCCCAACCCGCCGTAGCCGTGTCTCACCCCCGGCGCAGCCACGGGGCAGAACAGAACAAATCAGCGCCCTGGTTCGATATATCCTGCACCGGCCGGAACTGGCAATGCAGGTTGAAGACCCGGCAGAATTATCCGGACTGCCCATGCCGGGTGTCGATTTTCTGCGGGAACTCATCGAGTCGGTGCACTCAAATCCTGGAATAACCTGTGCCGGGCTGCTGGAACGCTACCGGGACTCACGCTATGAAGCGAGACTGAACGAACTCGCCGCTGACCCCGGCCTGCCGGCAACCGAAGAATTTGACCTGGAAGGCGAGTTTGTGGACAGGGTGGATAAACTGAAAGCAGTGAAGGCCAGGCAGTCCCGGGAACAGATCGCCGGCGCAAAACCCAGCGAACTGTCAGAACAGGACAAGCTGCGCCTGCGCCAGCATTACTCAGAAAAAAACAGCGCGAAAAAATAGCGCGAAAATCAAGTTTGATTTGAATTATGTGCTATACTAACAGATTGATTTACGCACGGTCCTATTGTGAGTCCCTGTGACGAGCTGACAAGTAACTTGACCACCTGATAACCGGATTCAAACGCCCATGTCGGATATTGAGACACTTGACGAAGAACACGAGCTCGGGCACGAGCACGATGACGATGATGAATCGCAACTGAAACTGCTGATCGCGAAAGGGAAGGAACAGGGGTTTATCACCTACCACGAAATCACGGAACACCTGCCGGATGAGATAGTAGATCCGGAACAGATCGAAGATATCATCAACATGATCGCGGACATGGGCATCGAGGTCCATGAATTCCCGCCTGACCTCGATCAGTTGCTCCCCAGCGCGGCCGCCACCACGGAAGACAGCAACACCACGCTGGTCAGCGTTGAGAGCGAATTTGGCAGAACCACTGACCCGGTGCGCATGTACATGCGGGAAATGGGTACGGTTGACCTGTTGACGCGTCAGGGTGAAATAAAAATTGCCAAGCGTATTGAAGCCGGGATGAACCAGGTCCTGTTTGCGCTTTCCCTATACCCCGGCACCATCGACATGTTGCTGGATGCGTATGACAGCGTACAGAACAGGGAACAGAAGTTGAGTGACGTCATTCTTGGCTTCTCCGTTCAGGACGAGTACCCGGACGCCGGCCTGCCCGCCAAGTCCAGGAAACAAACGTCACGGCAAAAGGATGATGACGACTCCAGTGACGGCGACAACGATGACGGTGTGGATCTGGAAGAGGTCCGGTTGGCGCTTGTTGAACTGGAGAAGCTCTACAAGAGACTGGTTACATCCATTAAACGGCAGGGGAAAAACGCCAAGAGAACTGTCACGATACAAGACGATATCACGGAAAAGTTCCTGAAATTGCGTTTCGCGCCCAAATTCATTACCAGCCTGACCGCCAACGTGCGGCGCACAATCGAATTGATTCGCAAGACGGAACGCGAGGTGATGCGCCTGTGCGTCAAGACGGCAAATATGCCGCGCAGGGACTTCATTGCCGCCTTCCCCAGCAATGAAACCAACCTCAAGTGGATCGGCGAGCAGGCCGGCGGTGAGGCCCCGTACGCGCAAAACCTGGCGGAGGTTAAGGAACAGGTCATCAGGATCCAGGAAAATCTGGCCGATGCGCTGCACAAGAATTTGCTCTCTGTTGCGCAAATCAAGGAGGTCAACAAGAAAATCTCCATTGGCGAGGCAAAAATGCGCAAGGCAAAAAAGGAAATGGTAGAAGCCAACCTGCGTCTGGTGATTTCCATTGCGAAGAAATACACCAATCGCGGCCTGCTGTTCCTTGACCTCATCCAGGAAGGCAATATCGGCCTGATGAAAGCAGTGGATAAATTCGAATACCGGCGCGGCTACAAGTTCTCCACTTACGCAACCTGGTGGATTCGCCAGGCGATTACCCGTTCCATCGCCGACCAGGCCAGAACGATACGTATTCCGGTGCACATGATCGAGACTATCAACAAGCTGAACCGGATTTCACGGCAGATATTGCAGGAACAGGGCCGGGAAGCCACACCGGAGGAACTGTCCGAAAAGATGGAAATGCCTGAAGAAAAGGTACGCAAGGTGCTCAAGATAGCCAAGGAACCCATCTCCATGGAAACGCCCATCGGTGATGACGATGATTCCCACCTGGGAGATTTTATCGAAGACCTGAATACCCAGGCGCCGGTGGACTATGCCAATTTTGAAGGTCTGCGCCAGACGATGAAGGACTCACTCAACGGCCTGACCTCCAGGGAGGCCAAGGTGTTACGCATGCGCTTCGGTATTGAGATGAACACCGACCACACGCTGGAAGAGGTAGGCAAGCAATTTGACGTCACCCGCGAACGCATCCGCCAGATCGAAGCCAAGGCGCTACGCAAACTGCGCCACCCCAGCCGCTCGGAACAACTGCGGACGTTTATTGAAGGTAGCGGGTAAAACCGCTACACTTAACGCGAGTATCAAAGGCATCCCCTCCCTTACCCGGAGTAAACTCTGACTTATCAGAAGTTCCTGTATGCGCCGTTTTGGGCCTGTAGCTCAGTTGGTTAGAGCAGTGGACTCATAATCCATTGGTCGCAGGTTCGAGTCCTGCCGGGCCCATCGTCTATAAACTCATGGCGCGAGCCGAACGATTTTCCAGTTTTCATCCTGTCTGGTGTACAACAACCGATCATGCAGGCGGTTTTCCCGGCCCTGCCAGAATTCGATGTGCTCCGGTTCGACCCGGTAGCCAACCCAGGTTGCGGGGCGGGGGATGGTCTCGCCGGGGAATTGTTCTGTTATCTCAGCCATCCTGTTCTCAAGGAATTCCCGGTTTTCCACCTCGATGCTCTGGTGCGCCACCCGGACGGCGAGGCGGCTACCGCGCGGGCGGGTGTTGAAGTAGGTATCCGCGTCCTCGTCCGAAAGCAGATGCGCTTTGCCCTCTATGCGCACCTGGCGGTGCATCTGCGTCCAGTAAAATACCAGGGCCACTTCCGGGTTCTGCGCCATCTCCCTGCCCTTGGCGCTGACGGAATGGGTATAAAAGGAAAACCCCTGTGCACTGATGTCCTTTAACAGGACAAAACGCACGCTGGGTTTCCCGTCCCTGCCAGCCGTCGCCAACGCCATGGCGTTCGGCAACGGTACCCCGTACTCAACCGCCTGTTCGAACCAGTCCCTGAACTGCTCTATAGGGTCTTCATGCGCGTCCCGTTCAAGCAACGGCACGTGGCGGTACTCTTCCCGCAGGTCTGAAAAGTTGTTGGTCATGGGATAATCCTGTAGCAGTGACGAAGTCGCTTATTTTGACAGTAGGCAGATCAGCGTATTCCGGACCTTTTCCGCCATCATGTCAAGGTCCCACGTGTAGCCCGAGGCAAGATGTAGTCATACGGGATCATGTATCCGCCTCTAACTCCGTATTTACGATCAACTTCCAGTTGGAAGCGCGGTGGCTGCCTGTACTCTCATGTCCCGGCGCCAACTTCGTGTATACCCGCGCATTTTCGCGAACGTAGGTTCGGATATGACCAGCAGCAGCGGTCCGCCCGACCCGATCCAGGATATACCCAAGCCGCTGGGTCCAGGTGATGGGAGCCGTTGCCGCGGTTGATACTAATGCTGCCGGGTCGATCTTTTCGGCGAGTTCAGACAGGATTGTCGCGACGTGGTCCAGTCCGCCGACGTGTTCCGGGTAGCCGGCAAGGTCTAGCGCGGTCGCTTCCGGTGTTGAAACGCGAAGTTCGCCGCGTGCCGTATTGAACGTACGCACGGGTATTTCCTCAATCGTCTTGCGGGCAATGAATCTGGCCCGTACTTTGCCGCAACGAATCGGTCTGCGGTTTCTCGCGAGCAAAACCTGGAATTCCTGCGGACGCTGGTGTGCCGCTCCGTAGTATTGTGCGGCAGTCAGGAGGCCTGCATAATAATTCAGCCCCTTGTACTTCATCAGGTCCGGAATGAACTGCTCCGCGGGAAGACAGCCCAAAGAGCGGTATTCCGGTGGGATGATGACGTAGAATCCACGCGCGGGGGACGCAATATGCCCCTGCCTGGCGAGTCGACTCAAAGCCAGTTTACAGGCATCGGATGAGACCTTCAGTGCTGCCCGTGCCTCTTCCGAGGTGAAGCTATAGTTCCCCTTCGATGCCAGTTGCGTGATGAGATTTTTGGCAGTAATACGTTCAGGATTCAATTTCACTTTCTAAAAGTATCAAAAAATGATACTTTGTGCAAGTAAATTGTTAGACAAAAAACAAGCAAGGCTTTTTTATTTCTGGGCTTTCTAATACGGGATCAGGGCCAACAGTTCAAATACAGGAACCTGATTAAGTCAGAACTTCCTGTAATATCAATGACAACGCGGCATGTTGCGTTTCACCATATAGAAATTGACGGGGTAGGCGCAGATATAGCCGGCGATCAGGGCGGCGGCGAAGCCGATCCAGAAGATGGCGTCCAGCATGGAGTTGGCGGACATGCCGCCGACCAGGTAGTCTGTGGTGTTCATGGCGATTTCCATGACGCTGATGGAGATCACCTCGCCCAGCCAGACGGTTTTGAACGCCAGCGCCACCGTCATGCCGCGGCGGTACACCAGTGGATACAGGGTCAGGGCAAAGCCGGTGATGAAGGCCAGCGTCGTGGCCAGGGTGATGGTGGCGACGACCGACAGGCCGAGTTGTACGCCGATAGCCAGGCCGATGAACTCGCCGATGGAACAACCCGCCAGGCAGTGCAGGGTGACTGTCGCAGCCGTTGCCGCGGTGTCTGATTTTACCTGCTGATGTTCACAGTGTGCCATGGAGATAGACTATTGTAAGCAACGATCCCGATAAATTGCCGGAGTTCCGGTCAAGCGCACTTTTTACTTGCTGCGCTCCCTGCTATTATACCGGGCTTTCCAACCAGTATAACAGTCGCCATGTCAGAGACAATCTTTGCAAAAATCATCCGGCGGGAAATTCCTGCCGATATCGTCTATGAGGATGATCGGTGCCTGGCGTTCCGGGACGTTAACCCGCAGGCGCCGGTGCACATCCTGGTCATACCGAAACAGCACATGGCGCGACTGGTGGATGCTGTTGAGGATGATGCGGCATTGCTGGGCCACCTGATGCTGGCCGCCAACAAGGTGGCGCTGGACCAGGGTATCGGCGATGCGTTCAGGCTGGTCGTCAACAACGGCGCCGGTGTGGGACAAAGCGTGTTCCACCTGCACCTGCACGTGCTGGGTGGCCGCTCCTTCACCTGGCCACCGGGTTGAGCCGTCATGCGTGAAACCAACGATTTACGTATTGCCTCCATCAAGGCGGTTACCCCACCTGCGGAGATCTGCGAGGAGATCCCCATCAGCGCGGCGGCGGCCGAGACCACCTGGCAGACCCGGCAGGCGATTACGGGCTTGCTGAACGGCTTGGACAAGCGGTTACTGGTGGTGACCGGTCCCTGCTCCATCCACGACGTGGACGCGGCCCGGGAATATGCATCCCGGCTGCAACCACTGATTGAACAATACCGCGACGATTTACTGATCGTCATGCGGGTATACTTCGAGAAACCCCGCACCACCGTGGGCTGGAAGGGGCTGATCAACGACCCCGACCTGGATAACAGTTTCCACATCAATAAGGGTGTGCGCCTGGCCCGCTCCCTGCTGCTGGACCTGAACGAAGCAGGTGTCCCGGCCGGCACTGAGTTCCTGGATATCATCACTCCCCAGTACGTCACAGACCTGGTAAGCTGGGGGGCCATCGGCGCCCGCACGACGGAAAGCCAGGTACACCGGGAGTTGGCTTCAGGGCTGTCCTGCCCGGTCGGGTTCAAGAACGGCACTGATGGTTCCATCAAGATCGCCGTGGACGCCATCCGCGCGGCAAGCGCTCCCCACCACTTCCTGTCACTGCGCAAGGAAGGCAATTCGGCCATTTACACCACCCGCGGCAACGACGCCTGCCACATCATATTGCGCGGCGGGCAACAACCCAATTATGACCGCGCAAGTATTGATGCGGCCGCCACCGAGTTGACTGCCGCCAAACTCCCGGCCCGCATCATGGTGGACTTCAGCCATGCCAACAGCCAGAAACAGCACAAGAATCAACTGCTGGTGGGCGCCGACGTTTGCCGGCAACTGCGCGCGGGCGAGGACAGACTGTTCGGCGTGATGATAGAAAGCCACTTGCGGGAAGGCCGGCAGGACGTGGTGCCCGGACAGGCGCCGGTGTACGGCCAAAGCATCACCGACGCGTGCCTGGGTTGGGACGATACCGGGGAACTGATTGCGGACCTGGCTGCCGCTGCCAGGGCACGGCGCACGCAGAATTGACAACTAGTACTCTTTCAACTTGATATTGACATGTTCAGAGCCACACAGCGACGTCAAGACAAGGCGCAGCCCGCAGGGAATGGCGCGCCCTTGTCAAGGGCTGCAACGCCGTATTGGCGTCGCTGTGTGGCTCCCTGCGGGCGGGCCGGGAAGCGGTCGCCCGCGGCGTTACACCGCTTGTCAAGGGCGCGCCATTCCCTGCGCGGCGTGCCTTGCGCTCAACCGCTTCCCGACCCGCTGAACATGTCAATATTAAGTTGAAAGAGTACCAGACAAAAGGGATGCTTGAGAGACGTGAATTTCTCCAATTCATGGGCAGATCGGCGGCCGTGGTTGCCAGCGCTCGTCCATCCTTGTCCCTGGCTGCCGGTGCGGCCCCCTTCCGGCCTGTTGCGCCCGGTACGGACGATGAGGTAGTTCTGGCCGACGGACTGGAATACGACATCCTGGTTTCCTGGGGCGACCTGCTCAACAGCAGGGGTGAGCGGTTCGGGTTCAATAACGACTATACCGCCTTCTTCCCTATCGATGGCAATCCCCGTGACGGCCTGTTATGGGTGAACCACGAGGAAGTGTTGTCCGGTTATTTTGCCTCGCCGCGCGAGCCCGCACAGAAATCGAGAGCGGATATTGACCGGGAAGTGCTGGAAGTGGGTGGCAGCATCCTCCGGATCAGGCACGACCAGGGACGCTGGCAGGTGCTTCAGGACGAACGCTACAATCGCCGCATCGACGCGACCACGGAAATTCCGCTCAGCGCCGCCGAGCCCATCGCCGGCGCCCGGGCAGCCATCGGTACCCTGGGCAACTGTGCGGGCGGCATCACGCCCTGGCGAACGCTGCTTACCTGCGAGGAAAACTTCCATTTTTTCTACGGTGACGTGAGCTTTGCGGGCGGCACGCGCGTGCATAACAAAGACAGCATCATCGGCTGGGAACGCTATCTTGACTACCCACCCGAGCATTACGGCTGGGTAGTGGAAATTGACCCCTTCACCGGCGCCGCGCACAAACTCACTGCATTGGGACGTTTTGCCCACGAGGGCGCCACCGTCACCCGGGCGCGGGACGGCAGGCCGGTGGTCTATATGGGAGATGACAAGACTGATGAGCACATCTACAAGTTCATCGCCGCCGAACCCGGTTCCCTGCAGCACGGCGTCCTGTATGTAGCCGATACCGACCGGGGGCGCTGGCTACCCCTGGCCGTGGATCAGGACGTGCGCCTGCAGCACGCGTTCCGGACCCAGACGGAACTGCTGGTGCGCACCCGTGAGGCGGCCAAACTGGTTGGCGCCACGCCCCAGGATCGCCCCGAGGACATCGAACTGGACCCACACACCGGCGCGGTGCTGATCTCGCTCACCAAGCACTCGCAACGGCCCTACGGTTCCATCCTGAAACTGGTGGAGCAGGATAATGACCCCGGCGCGCAAACGTTTATGGCCGGTACTTTTCTGGCGGGGGGGACGGAAAATGGTTTCGCCTGCCCGGATAACCTGGTGTTCGACCCGCGCGGCAACCTCTGGTTCTGCACCGATGTCTCCTCCCATGAGCTGTACCAGGCGCCTTATGCGCCATTCAAGAACAACGGCCTGTTCTACGTTCCCATGTCCGGTGCCCGCGCCGGCATGCCCTTGCGGGTCGGCTCGGCCCCACCCGGGGCGGAACTGACCGGTCCCACTTTCAGTCCGGACGGGCGCACCCTGTTCCTGTCAGTGCAGCATCCCGGCGAAAACTCCGGCTCCGCCGACATGCTGAGCAGCCATTGGCCCGACGGCGGCGCGGCATTGCCCAAACCCAGCGTAATCTGCGTATCAGGCCCGCTACTGGATGAATTGACGGCGGTCTAGCCCGCATATCTCACCAAGTGATGCGAAGACCGCGCAGGATTTTTTTCGCCTGCGGGCTAACGGTAAAATTCTACGCAAAAACACACATTGCCGACCGGCTCGACGTAATGTAACATCCCGGGCTCAATAATTCCGAACAGGCCCGGAGACAGTTCATGCTCCTCGTCCTCCGGCTCAAGAATGCGATAGAGCAGTTTTCCCTCTGTTAGGACTATCCTGCCCCAGGTACCGGTCTTGGTACGGTGTGACTTGAGCAGGCTCTCTGGTACGTTCTCCTGGGTAAACGTCGCGCTTGCGCCATATTTTGTAACATCGGGAGGGAGTTGTTTCATGGTATTATCCTGAGAAACCATCTGATTAAGTCAGGGGTTCCAATATTTTGCTCGTAAGATTGTGCCATGGATAACTATACCGGATATTGCCGCCCGTTTTACTGCACGGTTTTGCCGCTATGTCTCATGCTTGCCTGCCTCCCTGCCAAGGCCGGGGAAGTCGAGGTTGAACCCTATTATCAATTGATTGTCGCAACCTGTTATACCTGCCACAGCGCTGACAACAACGGCGCCGGCGCCATCCCCGATCTGCGGGGACTATCGGAACCCGATCTGAACAAACTGTTGCACGCATATAAAAACGACCGTGAACAGGGAACGATCATGAACCGCATCAGCAAGGGTTTGACGGACGCGGAGATTGATCGGATCAGCGTCATGCTGGGCCGCCCAAAACATTAACATGACCACGTTGACATGGCACTGACGCGCCGCCGCTTCCTGACGCGCGCCACGATGGCAAGCGCGGCTCTGGGCGCCGGGCTGCTGCCGGCCTGCTCCCAATCGCCCGGGAAAGGCGCGCCGCGCGTCGTCGTCATCGGCGGCGGCTACGGGGGCGCCACCTGTGCCAGGTATCTCCGCCACTTTGACCCGGACCTGCACGTTACCCTGGTGGAGGCCATGCCGCGCTATTACACCTGCCCGTTCAGCAACGCGGTGCTGGGCGGTCTGCGCGCCGCGGAGTCAATCACTTTTGGTTATGACGAACTGAAAAACCGCTACGGCATCAACGTCATCCAGGGCCGGGCCGACGCGCTGCATCCGGAAAAACGCATCGTCACGCTTGCGGACGGAACCGCTTTGCCCTACCAGCGGCTGGTGATCTCCCCCGGCATCAGTTTTCTCTGGAACCACATCTTTGCCGGCTATGATGAGGCCGCAAGTTCACTCATGCCCCACGCTTGGCATGGCGGGGAACAGTTACTGTTGCTCAAGAACCGGTTGACTGCGATGCGCCCCGGCGGCGTGTTTGCCATCGTAGTGCCCGGCACACCGTTCCGCTGTCCGCCCGGCCCCTATGAGCGCGCCAGCCTGGCCGCGTATTACCTGCAGCAAACCAACCCGCGCGCCAAAGTACTATTACTTGACGCCAACGAGCACTTCTCCAAGCAGGACCTGTTTGAAGAGGCCTGGGAGGCGCGTTACCCCGGCATGATCGAGCGTATCCCGATATCCGCCGGTGGCCTGGTCAGCGCGGTCGATCCAAAACGTATGACCCTGCACGCCGAGGCGGGTGCATTCAGGGCGGACGTGGCCAACGTCATCCCGTTCCAGCAGGCAGGGAAGCTGGCGGTGGATCACGGACTGGTTGATGAAACCGGCTGGTGTCCGGTCGACCACCACACTTTTGCCTCCACTCTGGTTCCGGATATTCACGTCCTGGGGGACAGTTGCCTGGCCGGCAGCATGCCGAAATCGGCCAGCTCCGCCAACAGTCAGGCCAAGGTATGCAGCCTTGCCATCGTATCCCTGCTACGCGACCGGGAACCCGGCCCCATGCTTTATCACAATACCTGCTACAGCCTGGTGGCGCCGGACTACGGTATTTCCGTCAACGCCATGTACCGTTATGAAGACAACCGGATAAAACTGGTGGAGCGGGCGGGTGGGCTGAGTCCGCTGAAGGCTGCGCAAGAGTATCGGGCCAGGGAAGCCGACTACGCCCGTAGCTGGTATGCCAGCATCAACCGGGACAGTTTTGGGGTATAATCAAGTACTCTTTCAATCTGAAATTGTCGGATGTACCATTCCCGTGAAAGCTTGTCCCCGTAATAGTCAGTGTTATCAAATAATATGTCCCAACTTACAGACGATTTAAGAATAGCCGAACTGCGTCCCCTGCTGGCGCCGGCCATCCTCATGGAAGAACTGCCGGTCACGGAACAGGTATCCGGCCTGGTGGCACGAACCCGCACGGCCGCGGGTAATATCATCCGGGGAGACGATGATCGCTTGCTGGTGATAGTCGGCCCCTGCTCCATACACGACCCGGAGGCCGCGCTGGACTATGCCACGCGACTGGCTGCCGTTGCTGAGCGTTTGCAGGACGACCTGCTCATCATCATGCGGGTCTATTTTGAAAAACCGCGTACCCGGACAGGCTGGAAAGGCTTGATCAACGACCCAAACCTGGACAACAGTTTTACCATCAACGCCGGTCTGCGCGCGGCGCGCAAGTTGCTGGTTGACCTGGGGGATATCGGTATCCCCGCGGGCTCGGAATTTCTGGATACCATCACGCCGCAATTCATCGCCGACCTGGTGTCCTGGGGCGCCATCGGCGCGCGCACCACGGAAAGCCAGGTGCATCGTGAACTGGCCTCCGGCCTGTCCATGCCCGTGGGCTTCAAGAACGGCACCGACGGCAATATACAGATCGCCATCGACGCCATCAGCGCCGCGCAAAGCCCGCACCATTTCCTGTCGGTCACCAAACAGGGCATTTCGGCCATCGTATCGACCACGGGGAACGACTGTTGCCACCTGATATTGCGCGGTGCGTCCAACGGGCCAAACTACTCTGAGACCCACATCGAAACTGCAACAAAAAAGCTGCATGACGCGCAGGTGACCGAACGGGTCATGGTGGATTTCAGCCATGGCAACAGCAACAAGGACCACATGCGCCAACTCCTGGTCGCGGAAGACATCTGCCGGCAACTGGCGCAGGGTTCAAACCGGATCTGTGGCGTAATGATCGAGAGCAACCTGAATGCCGGCAAGCAGGCCCTGAAGGATGCGGCATCACTGGAATACGGTGTGAGCGTAACCGATGCCTGCATTTCCTGGGAAATGACCGAACCGGCGCTGGAATCCCTGGCCGCGGCAATGCGGCAGCGGCGTACGGGCTAACCCTGATGGCGGACGTGGGAACCGGTTACGATCAATATCTGGACGCCAAGGGCCTCAACTGCCCGCTGCCCGTCCTCAAGACAAAACTCGCCCTGAACAGGATGCAGCCGGGAGAAATCCTGTTCGTAGAGGCCACCGACCCCCATTCCGTCATCGATTTCGAAGCCTACTGCGCCAGAACCGGCCACAACTTACTGCGCATAGACAAAGGCGAGGAGATCATCAGCTTCACCATCAGCCGGGCGGAAAATCCGCGCAAAATTTGAATTACAATTAAGAATTAGGAATGAACGTGCCGCCTGGGGCGGCTGTTTTTCAATGATTCTCAGGTTTTTCGCAAGCCAAACCATGGCACGCGGAGACGTGATCCACCCATTCCTAATTCCTAATTCTTAATTCTTAATTTCAAAAGTGTGCACTATCTCCGCCGTCTTCCCCAGCATGATCGACGCGGAGCAGTACTTTTCCGCGGACAGGTTGATCGCTCGTTCGACCTGCGCGGTCTTGATGCCGGCGCCGGTGATGACGAAATGTACCTGTATCCCGGTAAACACCCGAGGGTGGTCATCGGCCCGGGTCGATGAGATTTCGACCCGGCAAGCGCTGATTTCCTGCCTGGATTTCTTCAGGATGGACAGCACGTCATAGCTCATGCAGGCCCCCATGCCCAGCAGCAGGGTTTCCATGGGACGCGGCCCCAGGTTTTTACCGCCGCCTTCGGGCGGCCCGTCGATGACGATGGTGCGACCGTTTTCCGCGGCGCCGATAAACGCAGCGCCTCCTGCCCAGGTCAGGCTGGTATTCATGTATGTTGCTCCGCTGTTGAACTCATTGCAAAAAGAGTACCACAATCACGGGAACAAGTTGCTGTTGTGCCGCTGGTGACAAGTGGGGCGACAAGTGGGGCCATTGACTTCCAGGGCGGGATAAGCTAGTGTTCGCCTGAGATCAGGGCTATGTAGCTCAGTTGGTTAGAGCGCAGCATTCATAATGCTGATGTCGGTGGTTCAAGTCCACCCATAGCCACCATATTGCAACGAATCGCTCCCTGTTCGGCATAGTGTTTCAGTGAAAAAAAAACTTTATATCAAGACCTTCGGCTGTCAGATGAACGAATACGATTCCGCAAAGATGCGGGACGTATTGCGTGATTCTCATGGGATGCAGGAAACGGAACAGGCTGAGGAAGCCGACTTCATCATCTTCAATACCTGCTCAATACGGGAAAAAGCCCAGGAAAAACTGTTTTCCGAACTTGGCCGCTGGCGTTACCGGAAACGCGAAAACCCGGATTTCATGATAGGAGTCGGGGGCTGCGTCGCCAGCCAGGAAGGTTCTGCCATCCACGCACGGGCGCCGTTCGTGGACGTGATATTCGGCCCACAGACCCTGCACCGGCTACCGGGCCTGTACGACCAGGCGCGGCAGTCCGGCGCACCGGCCATCGACGTCTCCTTTCCGGAAATTGAAAAATTCGACAGCCTGCCCGAACCCCGGGCGGACGGCCCCGTCGCCTTTGTCTCCGTTATGGAAGGGTGCAGCAAATACTGCACCTTCTGTGTGGTGCCTTATACGCGCGGAGAGGAAATCTCCCGGCCCCTGGACGACGTGCTCGGTGAAGTGGCCGATCTTGCCGCACAGGGGGTGAAGGAAGTGACGTTGCTGGGCCAGAACGTGAACGCTTACCGCGGCGCTACGTATGAAGGCGGCAGCTCCGACCTGGCCGACCTGATCGAGTACGTCGCGGCCATTGACGGTATCCGCCGCATTCGCTACACCACGTCGCACCCGATCGAGTTCTCGGACCGGCTGATTGACGTGTACGGGCGCGTGCCCGAACTGGTCAGCCACTTGCACCTGCCGGTGCAAAGCGGTTCGGACCGCATACTGTCCCTGATGAAACGGGGGCATACCGTGCTGGAATACAAATCGAAAATAAGGAAGCTGCGCAAAATCAGGCCGGACATCAGTATTTCATCGGATTTCATCGTAGGCTTTCCCGGCGAGACCGATGCCGACTTCCAGGCTACCCTGGACTTGATCGCGGCGATCGGCTTTGACCAGTCTTTCAGCTTTATCTACAGCAAAAGGCCGGGCACGCCCGCGGCAAGCTACCCGGACGACGTCACGCCGGCGCAGAAAAAACAGCGGTTACAAATCCTGCAGACCAGGATCAAGCAACAGGCCCAGGCTCTCAGCCGGCGCATGACGGGTTCGCTACAGAAGGTGCTGGTAGAGGGCAGGTCCCGCAAGGATGAGCGGGAACTGGCCGGCCGCACCGAGAACAATCGCGTAGTCAATTTCCCCGGCGCGCCCGAACTGATCGGAGAACTGGTGGACGTCACCATCACCCGGGCGCTGCCCAATTCCCTGCGCGGGCAACTGGCTGCCGCGCGCGAGTTACCCCGGGAACTGCAAGCGGTATCCTGATATTTGAGCATTTCCACGGACAATACCTCTACCACCTCCTCCGAGGTCAGGCTGGAACCGGCGGACAATGAACGGCTCGCGAACCTGTGCGGCTCCCTTGATTCCCACCTGCGCCAGATCGAAAAACGACTTGGTGTCGAGATCAACAACCGCGGCAATGCCTTCCGTATCATCGGCGCTGACAACATCGTCCACCTGACCCGGCGCTTGTTGACCGACCTGTATGCGGCGACCGCGGAAGACAGGCTCTCGCCGGAGAAGATCCACCTCTGGTTGCAGGACAAGGCCATCGACGATTCCGCCTACGAGCAGGCGCCGGACGAGGTGGTCATCAAAACCAAACGCGGCATCATCAAGGGCCGCAGTCCCAACCAGCGCCTGTACCTGAATAACATCCGCACGCATGACGTCAGTTTTGGCATCGGCCCCGCCGGCACCGGCAAGACCTACCTGGCCGTGGCCAGCGCCGTGGTCGCCCTGCAACAGAACCGTGTGCGGCGTCTGGTACTGGTGCGTCCGGCAGTGGAAGCCGGGGAAAAACTGGGCTACCTGCCGGGCGACCTGGTGCAGAAAGTCGACCCGTACCTGCGCCCCCTGTACGATGCCTTGTATGAAATGCTGGGCTTCGACCAGGTAATGAAATTCATCGAGAAAAACATCATAGAGGTGGCGCCGTTGGCGTTTATGCGCGGCAGGTCGCTGAACGAGGCGTTCATTATCCTGGATGAAGCGCAAAATACCACCATCGAACAGATGAAGATGTTCCTGACCCGCATCGGTTTCAATTCCACCGCCGTGATTACCGGCGACATTACCCAGATCGACCTGCCGCCGGTCAGAACATCGGGCCTGCGCCACGTGATTGATATCCTGGGTGATGAGCCCGGGATCAGTTTTACCTTTTTCAAATCCCGGGACGTGGTGCGCCATCCCCTGGTGGCGCGTATACTGAACGCGTATGAGCGAAGTGAGGGCAATGGTTCCGCAGATGATGCGGATGCACACAGATAATAACGCAGTCCGCAGATGACGCAGATTTACGCAGATGATGAAAGCACGACCGAGCAGGATAGCGGGGTAACCTTGCAGTTCATGGTAACAGGAACAGGCATCCCGGCCGAGCATGAAATCCTGCAATGGGCCGGTGCTGTACTGCAAGACAACCCGGGTGAGGTGACCGTACGCATTACCGATGAAGCTGAAATGCGGGCGCTTAATAACCAGTGGCGGGATGCCGACCGGCCAACCAACGTCCTTTCATTTCCGCTGCATGATGCCGGCTGTCCCATGCTTGGAGATATCGTGATCTGCGCGCCCGTCATCGAGCGGGAAGCCGCGCAACAGGGCAAATCCCTGCGCGCGCATTGGGCGCATATCACTATTCATGGTATTTTGCATTTAATGGGTTATGATCACACCGATGAAGCGAATGCGGAAATCATGGAAACAAAAGAAACCGCAATACTACGTGACCTGGGTTTCCCCGATCCCTACTGACCGTAACATCCGGCTGAGGCGTGCCGACAACTGATGAGTAAAGACAAACCCCCGTCGAGATATAGCACCAAAACCTGGTGGAAAAGGCTTAAGTCCACCTTTTCAAAAACCCCGCAGGACCTGCCGGCGCTGATCGAAATCCTGCGCGATTCCGAAGCCAGGAACATTCTGGACCCCGACGTATTGATGATGCTTGAAGGCGCCTTGCACATAGCGGAAATGCAGGTGCGCGACATCATGGTGCCACGGGTGCAGATGGTCGCGATACGGCCCTCAGCCGCGCCGGCCGACATTATGAAGACCGTGATCGAATCCGGCCATTCACGCTTCCCGGTCGTCAATGACGACCAGAATGACGTGCTGGGGATCCTGCTGGCCAAGGACTTGCTGTCCTGTTTTGTCGATGATGAACCGGAGGATTTCACTGTCAAAAAGCTGATGCGGCCTGCGGTATTCGTCCCGGAGAGCAAACGCCTGAATGTTTTGCTGCGGGACTTTCGCATCAACCGCAACCACATGGCCATTGTTGTGGATGAATACGGCATTACCGGGTTGGTAACCATTGAGGACATCATGGAAGAAATAGTAGGCGAGATTGAGGACGAACACGACTACGACGAACAGACCTTCATTGAGCAACACGGAGGAACCCGTTACACTGTGCGGGCGTTCACGCCAATTGATGAATTCAATAACTATTTTGGCACGCAAGTGAGCCATAATAATTACGACACGATTGGGGGGCTGGTGATCAACGAATTTGGTTACTTGCCGAAGCGCGGCGAGGTCATCGAGTTTGCCGGTTATAACATAACAGTACTGCGTGCCGACAAACGAAGGATACACTTGTTACGTTTTGAAAAAACGCCTGTTTCAAAAACTGGGACCTCAGCAGGGTAGCGCCTCCTCCGGTTCCCTTCTGCGCGGGTTGCTGAGCCTGTTGGCCGGTGGCGCAACCGCCTGCGCGTTTGCGCCTTATGACCTTTCCATCATCCCCGTTATCACGCTGGCGCTGTTGTTCCATATCTGGCGCACCGGCACCAGGAGACAGGCCTTTGTCAACGGCTACCTGTTCGGCCTGGGCCTGTTCGGCGCCGGCGTCAACTGGTTGCATATCAGCATCAACCTGTTTTCGGGAGTCAGCCTGGCCGGCGCTTACCTGCTGACTTTTCTGCTGGTCGCCTACCTGTCCCTGTTCCCGGCCCTGACCGGCCTGCTGGGACGCTATCGTCCAATACGCTCGGACTATTATTTTTTCCTGGCGCTGATGCCGTCGCTATGGGTGCTTGGGGAGTGGGTACGCTCCTGGTTGCTTACCGGCTTTCCCTGGTTAACGCTGGGATACACGCAAACGGATAGCATACTGTCCGGTTACGGCAGTGTTGCCGGTGTGTTCGGTGTCAGCTTTTTCTGCGCGCTGCTGGCCGGCGGGTTGGTATTGTTACTGGGACGAAACAGAAATGTGGCGCTGGCTAGCGCGCTGCTTGCCGTTGTCGGCGCCGGCTGGCAGTCAGGCGTTTACCAGTGGACGGATAAAACCGGCAAGGAGATCGGCGTTGCCCTGGTGCAGGGCGCCGTTCCGCAGGAAATAAAATGGTCGCCGGAGCACAGGGACCTGTCGCTGGAAGGCTACCCTGAACTGACCGAACCCTTCTGGGGCCACGACTTGGTCATCTGGCCCGAAACGGCTATTCCCGGTTACCTGCACCAATTCCGCGCATACGTGGACAAACTGGATCGCACGGCAAGGCGCAACGCTTCCACCTTGCTGGTCGGATTACCGACCAAAAACCAGGCGCGCGGCGAGCAGTTCAACAGCCTGGTACTGCTTGGCGGGGAACGGCAACTCTACCATAAACGCCACCTGGTGCCGTTCGGTGAATACCTGCCGCTCAAGCCATTGCTGCAATGGCCGCTGGACCGGCTGAACATACCCATAGCGAATTTCACCCCCGGCGCCGCACAGGAACCGGCGCTGTTTCATGCTGATGATTTTTCCATGGGTTTGTCCATCTGTTATGAAGCGGTGTTCGGCGCCGAGGTTATGCGCGCCCTGCCGGACGCTGAGGTGCTGGTAAACGTCAGCAATGACGCCTGGTTCGGTGATTCTGCCTCACCGCACCAGCATTTGCAGATGGCCCGCATGCGCGCCATTGAAACCGGTCGCTACCTGTTGCGTGCGACCAATACCGGTATCAGCGCGATCATTGACGAAAAAGGCAAAATCGCCGGCAAGACGCGCCAGTTCGAGCCGGATGCCGTTGCCACAAGTGTGCCCTTGTTCACGGGCAGCACCCCTTATGTGATGAGCGGCGACAAACCCATCGTACTGTTGTCCCTGGTCCTGCTGCTCTGGGTGTTGCTGTTCAGCGAACGGAAACCGGGCGGCTGATGACCAGGATCAGCACGAAACCGGCTATGATCAGCGCGCTTGAACCCAACACCGTCGTGATAACCGGACCGGTATCAACCCGCGCCGGGTCAGCGCCGGCAGTGGCATGGATACGTTCCTGGAAGGGCCAAATGACCGTCAACGACGCCAGCAGCAGTCCACTGATAAACACCACGGTGGCGCGGTAATAGCGCGCCAGCACCCAGGCCAGCAAACGGCTGAAAAAAACCAGACCGGCCAGCGCGCCGGCGGCAAAAGGGAGCAGGATCGATAGTTTGAAATAACCGATAGCCGAGAACACGTAGGTGTATTTATTCAGGATCAGCAGCACAAACGACCCCGATATGCCCGGCAGCATCATCGCACAGATTGCCAGCGCGCCGGAGACGAAAATAAACCAGCCGGCATCCGGGGTCTGTACCGGAACCAGGTTGAAGACGAGATAGCCGCCCAGCGCGCCCAATACCAGCGTCAGGTAATCCCGGCCGCCAATGACCCTGATCTCCCGCAACAGCACCAGAATTGAACCGCTGATGAGTCCGAAAAACAGGCCGTAGATATGTTCGGGATAATCCAGCAACAATTGCGGTAACGGCACTACCCGGGTAAAAAACAGCAGCGCCGCGACGATGCCCAGCAGTAACGGCAGTACAAAACCGAAATGCGGCCGCGCCAGGGCCTGCCTGATATCCAGCCTGAGCAATGCCAGCAGCGCGGCAAGATCAAAGGATTTGATGGCAGCGATAAATTCACTGTAAATTCCCAGGATAAAAGCCATGGTGCCGCCACTCACCCCGGGAATGATGTCCGCCGTGCCGATGCAGAAACCCTTGGCGATGAGAATGGCGCGTTGCTTCATTAGAATTACGAATTAGGAATTAGGAATGGGTGCATCGTCAATGCCACAAAGCCGATAGCGGATTTTTGTGAGCGTCGAAGTCCGGTTTTGTACTTCACTATTCCAAATTATCAATTCCTAATTCCCATGATATGGTCGGCTGAGTTCGTGTACTGCATCGACCAGCACCGCCACCTTGTCCGGATCGATATCGGGATGAATGCCGTGCCCCAGGTTGAAGACGTGGCCTGCCCCTTCACCGTACGCGGCCAATACCTCGGCCACCTGGCGGCGGATCGCGGCGGGAGCGGAATACAACACTGCCGTGTCCAGGTTGCCCTGCAGCGCCACCTGGTCACCGGCGACCTTGCGCGCATCCTCGATGTCCATGGTCCAGTCCAATCCTATGGCGTCACAGCCGGACCCGGCGATGTCTTCAATCCAGAGCCCCCCGCCTTTGGTAAACAAAATGACGGGAACGGCGTGCGCCCGTTCAGCGGTCTTGATGCCCCGGATAATGCGCCGCATGTACCCCAGGGAAAACTCGCCGTATGCGGCATGGGACAGGATGCCGCCCCAACTGTCAAACAGCATGACCGCGTCGACCCCGGCCGCGATCTGGGCGTTCAGGTAATCGGTAATGGCGCGGCTCAATACATCCAGCAACAGGTGCATCTGGTCTGACTGCCCGTATAACATGCCTTTGGCCAGGCTGAAATTCTTGCTCGACCCACCTTCTATCATATAGGTGGCAATGGTCCAGGGACTGCCGGCGAAGCCGATCAGCGGCACCTTGCCGTGCAATTCCTGTTTAATCAGCCGCACCGCATCCAGCACATAGCCCAGGTCGGTTTCCATGTCCGGCACAGCCAGGTTGCGGATATCGTTCACGGTGCGTAGCGGCCGGGCAAACTGTGGCCCCTTGTTCTCCACCACGCTCAGCCCCAGGCCCATGGCGTCGGGGATGGTAAGAATATCGGAAAACAGGATAGCCGCATCCAGGTCGAAACGCTGCAAGGGCTGCAAGGTTACCTCGCAGGCAAGTTCGGGCGTCTTGCACAAGGTCATGAAATCCCCCGCACGCGCCCGGGTAGCACGATATTCCGGCAGGTAGCGCCCGGCCTGACGCATGATCCATACGGGTGTGACGTCAACCGGTTCACGGCGCAGCGCTTTCAGTAAACGATCATTAAGCAGTTTTTCGGGCATAAACGGGTTATTCCACAGAGTTGAAAAAAACCGGAGACAGGATTAATCCCGTCGCCGGAAGGGCTGTTCAGCAAACGATATGATTTCATGGCGCTAACAACAAGTAAAGTGTCCACGTCTATTGCGAGTTCCTCATTTGCCCGGCCCGTTGCGTAAGTATATGCGTAAGTGTATTGACCTGAGACTTCATTTTTGCGTAGAATAAAAGACCTCGTGTCGGGGAGATAAATTGAAAACTTCAGATTGGAACACCATGGCTTTTTTCGAAAAAGCCACGTTAAAGATGGTTCACCGAATGCTGGCTTCGGGTGTGGAGGCAAATGCCAGGGATGAGTGGGGGTTTACCCCGCTGCATTTTGCCGCGGCATTCAACGACGACCCGGACGTTATCAGCGCTCTGGTGGACGCCGGGGCCGACCTGAACGCACGTGATAAAGAGTGGGGCGCTACCCCCTTGCATTGGGCGGCCTGGTCCAACGATAATCCCGGCGTCATCATCGCGCTGCTTGATGGTGGGGCTGACCCGAACGTGCGTGACGCCAAGGACAGCACTCCGTTGCATGCGGCCGCCGACCAGAGCAACAACCCCGCCATCATCCTGACCTTGCTGGATTCCGGCGCTGACGTTACCTTAAGGGATGCCGGCAAGCTGCCCTGGGACTATATCAAGGACAACGCCGCGCTGAAGGGCACCGAGGCCTACGAGCGACTCGGAGGGTAGGCCGCACCCTGACGCGGCAGCCGTATTTCACGTATCCAGGGGCAGTGATGGCAACGGCGCGCTGCGCTCACCGGCCTTGTTCAGATATTCATCAACGATGTTGCGGTAATCTCCCGCCCCGTACTGCCCGAAGATCTCCGCCAGCGGGTTGGGCAGTTTCCGGTACGGGTTGATGCCCAGTTCCCGCAGCATGATGTCGATATACTGCTGGAAGCGGGTATTCACCGCGCAGGAGCGGGACGGCTCGAAATTGATGTGCTTGCGCTTCCATTCCCGGGTGGTTTCGATGCTTCTGAGCATCTCCTCACGCGCCGGCAGTTGGATGTCGCCGTTCAGGTGCGCGCACAGCCAGATGGCGCCGACCTCGGCGGCGGGCACGTGCATGAAACCGTGGTTATAGCCGGCGCAGGCAAAGCGGGGGATGTCCGGGTGCAATACGTGGCGGTACAACTGTACGCCGTCGTTTTCGCCTTCCAGCAGGCGCCGGTACTGTTCCGGCAGGAACGGGAAACTGGGCTTTTCCGAACCGACACACAGCGCCACCTGCTCACAGGGTATGGCGCGGCCGTCCTGCAGGTGCAGAGCCTGTTCCGAGAAATGGGAGATTTCCCCATGCAACGGTTCTACCCGTCCGTCCGCCACCAGGCGAAAATAACCCCTGGGCGCCAGCGCCGCGGCAGAACGCAGGTCGCCGATGAGCTTATGCTCGGGAATCAGGGTATCCAGCCTCCTGTGAGCCTCCTTGCCCTTGAACACGGCGCGCAGCTTACACAACAGGATGAGTTGGCTGGTGAGGAAATACCAGAACGCGTCAACCAGGAAGCCCATGCGCTCGTGTACGAACCGTTCCAGCCTTGATGGATAGGCCCAGCAGGGCATGAAGAACGTGGTCAGGCGGCTGAACAACAGACGACTGTAATGGATACGGAAAATGGTAAACGGGATGAGCCAGCGCGGCGTGCGGAATACATGGAAGACCTGGTCGGCCTGCGCGCTGGCCAGCACCGCGATATCGACGGCAGATTTGCCAAAACCCACTACGGCAATGCGCTTGCCCTTGAATATTCCGTGGGTATCGATGTCCCGTTCCGTAATGACGCCGCCCTTGAAGGTCTCCTGCCCGGGGAACGTGGGCCTGTGCTTGCCCTCGGTGTACTGGCCGATGGCCGAGACCACGTAGTCGAACTGCTGCTCGTGCGTGCCGTCGTCATCCCGGTATTGCACCGTCCAGCCGTCGCTGTTTTCGACCATGCCGACAACTTCAGTGCGCCTGCGCAGGTCAAGGCCCAGGCCCTCAATGGCCAGTTCCAGGTATTTCATTATCTCCGCGCCGGTAGGATGACGCGCCGGCTTGAACGGCCAGGGGAACTCCGTCAAGGCGTATTGGTGCGCAGTATTCTGCAGGGTAACGCCCGGGTAACTCACCGCCCAGACCCCGCCGGGCCGGTCGAATTTTTCAAACAATATGGTTTTGTGACCAGCCTTGTTCAGGATACTTGCCGCCGCAATACCGCTGATGCCCGCGCCGATGATGGCGATATTCATTGTGGAGTCGTGTCTTTTGTTCTTGGTGCTGTTTCCAGTATCATATTCTAACCCATAAAAGTGGAGGCTGAAAATCATGTATCTGGTCGCCGGAAATTTTCTCATCAAACCCGAACGCCTGGAACAAGCCAGGGACGTCATGGCAAAAATAGTTGAAGTGGGGCGTACCGAAACGGGCATTGTGCGTTACACGTTCTACCCTGATCCGGATGACCCGCTCAGGTACTTCCTGTTCGAAGAATGGGAATCAAAGGAAACCCATGACGCTCACTTTAACGGTGACTTCATGCAGGCCACGGTGCCCGGTTTCTTCGACTGTTTCGCCGAAGCTCCGCAAGTGAGCTACTACGAGGCCGAGGTGGTGGCTACGCTCTAGTACTACTGGAAAAACACCAGCGCCCTGAGTTCTATGCTTTCCCGGGGCGGGGCGTCCTGTGGGGTGTGGGGATCGTTGAACGAACTGTGTGCGGTGAAGCGCGCGCGGCCGTCAGTCGCAGAATCATAGACCTTGAAAACGATTGCTTCGTCGCGCCGCATTTTCGGAAAGTAGTACCAGCAATGGGCGGGGTTGTAGGAGAGTGTATAGGTCTCGCCCACGCGGTTCGGATGCCGGCGTTCGGTCTCGATCAGGTCTGTCGCGGCCACGCTGCGGGCATCGCAGATGGCGAGTGGTTCGCTCACCACCAGCGCCGCGCTTGGGCGCCAGATCTGTACGATCATGAACCTGTGGCGTAACAGTTGCTCCGCTTCCCCGGGGAACAGGTCACGCACCCGTTGCGGGCCGGAACGGTCGGTATAATCGTTATGAACCTGCTTCAACGGTTCACGCAGTCCTGCCTCCTGCATGGCCGCGTCTCCCGAACGCACGGTATGGTCGAAAACATGCACCCGTCCTGCCCCGGTCACCTGCCGGATCAAGGCATCTGCTTCGGGGTAATAGACTTTCTCTATTTCATCCCGGTCATAAAAATCCTGTACCCGGGTAGTGTGATCGACAAACACGAAACCGTTCCGGTCGATATCGAACCCGGCGGCCGCGTCCCGGCCATTGCGGATATTGACCGTGTGTTCGGCAAAAGTACAGTTCAGGTATTCGATCCTGCCGCCCAGGGTGCGCGACAGGCTAACGGGCTTCAACCCGTTATTGACGGTATAACGAAGTGAAGCACTGACATGGTGGGGCGTCATACCGGCTCACACCGGCGGCGCCGGTTCAGGAAAAAACACATCCTATTCCATGCAGGGAGGAAGGATAGCCACCCCCCTCCCCACACACGATCCTGACTATTCGGAATGTACCACGTTCTGCTGCAGAACCTGCCATGCCGGCGCGTCGCCGGAACCTTCATCCATGGCGTCTGCTGCGGCAGGCTCTTCAGCCGGCGCCTCTTCCATGGCCATCTCTTCGCCGTTGCCGGCATCAGCATCGCCCCCGGTATCCGCTGTGTCGCCACAACCGGCAAACCCCAAAATCAACGTCAGAAAAAACGCTAGGCTAAGGTATCGCATGTCTCACTCCTCTCTGTTTATAGTACGCGCTGAATCAGTATACCAGACTGTCCAAGTATACAATAATTTGTTGCACACGGCAGTAGTAGTCTTGGGAATTAAGAATTAGGAATTAAAAATTAAGAATTGAAGGTGTTACATGTCTTTGTGGGCAAAACCTGTTACTGCTGCAACCCATAAATTCCTAATGCTTGATTCCCAATTCCTAATTCTTAATTAACCCGCCCCGCCGCGGCGACTGAGCGATAGAAGACGGAACGGTCAGAGGATTGCAGCCGGCGCTGGTGCAGGCTGCCTCCTGAGGAGACCAGCAACGGGACTTCCACGCCGGCGCTGCCCAGGCTCCAGACCTTGCGGAAGATGCCGGAGAGATCGTTGACCGGTTCATCATCGACCGACAACACCAGATCGCCCGGCCTGATCCCGGCCTGGTCGGCAGGGCAGCCCGGATACACACCTGTCACCACCAGCTTGCCTTCATATTCCTGTATCAGTGCGCCTATCCAGGGTTTGGGCGGTGCCCGGCGCTGTCCGAATTCGCACATCTCATCGAGGTATGGCGTCACCATATCAATGGGTATGAACATATTACCCAACAGCTCTTCAGAGCCGTCATGGTCGAGTTCCAGCAGCAATGATCCCACGCCGCAGAGCTGCCCGTACTGGTTTACCAGGGCCGCGCCGGCCCAGTCATTGCAGCCGGGTGCGGTGAACAGGGCATAGTCCAGCAGATACTCCCAGCGACCGGCAAACTCCTGCCGGGCAAACAGTGAACATGCGAACCCGCCGTCGTGGTCGCTGCGGTAGATGGACAGGGGTTCGTCCACGGCCAGGTCGTTGCTGACGCCGGGCACAAGGTGGCCACCTTTCAGCGGCAGTGTCGGTTTCAGCAGGGTGATGCCGGAATCATCATCCTGGGCCACGATATAAGCGCTGGCGCCGCGGCCGTCCCTGGATTTGACCCAGATCTGTTCGGCTTCCAGCGCCAGGTAACCAACGGTGGCAATCAAACCGTCCTCCCGGATGCGCACACCGTGACCACTGCGCTCGGTGCCAAGCAGCTCCGCCGTCATCGCCCGTTCCGGCACCCGGCTTTGAATGTGTACCATGCTGTCTGACGGGTCAGGCATGGTGGCGCTCCTGCTGGCTTGCATTACTGGATAATACGATTGCTATTCAAGCGGGGCAGGCAGGTCGGAGGAACCCATCAGGAACCGGTCGATGCCCTGTGCCGCAGAGCGACCTTCGGCGATGGCCCAGACGATCAGCGATTGTCCGCGCTGCATATCGCCGGCGGTAAACACGCCTTCCTTGCTGGTCATCCAGTTCTCGTCCCTGCTCACATTGCCTCTTTGCGTGAGTTCAACGCCCAGTTGCTCCAGCATGCCCGGCTGTTCCGGCCCCAGGAAGCCCATGGCCAGCAAGGCCAGGTCGCAGGGCAGGACTGAATCCGAACCGGGTATCTCGACGAAATTCAAACGGCCGTTTTCCTGCTTCATTTCCACCTCGACCAGTTCCAGTCCCTTGACGTGGCCCTTGCCGTCATCGAGGAAACGTCTGGTCGAGACCGCGTACACCCGTTCCACACCCTCCTCATGAGCCGAGGCAACCCGGTAGATGCGCGGCCATTCGGGCCATGGGTTGTCTGCGGCGCGGCTGTTCGGGGGTTTGGGCATGATCTCCAACTGGTGCACCGATTTTGCGCCCTGGCGGTTGGCGGTGCCCAGGCAGTCCGCGCCGGTATCGCCCCCGCCGATGATGATCACGTGCTTGCCGCGGGCGCTGATGAACTGTGCGTCAGGGACGTCGTCGCCCTCACAGCGCTTGTTCTGCAGGGGCAGGTAGTCCATGGCCTGGTGGATGCCGTGCAGTTCCCGGCCGGGCACGGGCAGGTCGCGGGCCTGTGTGGCTCCGCCTGCCAACAGTACCGCATCGTACTCGGCGCATAACGCCTCTGGGTCAATATCCACGCCTATATTGCAGCCGGGCCGGAATACCACGCCTTCCTGCTCCATTTGCTCAATACGCCGGTCCAGCACCCGTTTCTCCATCTTGAATTCCGGGATGCCGTAACGCAGCAGGCCGCCGATACGGTCGTCGCGTTCAAATACCGCCACCTCGTGGCCGGCGCGCGCCAGTTGCTGGGCCGCGGCCAGCCCTGCCGGGCCGGAACCGACCACGGCCACGCGCTTGCCGGTCTTTACCGGCGCCGGTTGCGGCTTGATCCAGCCGTTTTCCCAGGCCTTGTCGATGATGGACAGTTCTACCGCCTTGATAGTCACCGGGTCGTCGTTGATCCCCAGCACGCAGGAGCCCTCACACGGCGCCGGGCACAGGGTGCCGGTAAATTCCGGGAAGTTATTGGTGGCATGCAGGCGGTGAATCGCCTCCAGCCATTGATCCCGGTAAACCAGGTCATTCCAGTCCGGGATCAGGTTGCCCAGCGGGCAACCCTGGTGGCAGAAGGGAATACCGCAGTCCATACAACGGGACGCCTGGGTCTTCAGGGGCTCGACCGGCCACGGCGCCATCACCTGGCGCCAGTCACCCAGTCTTTGCTGAACGGGACGGTACGGTTGTTTGTCCCGCTCAAACTCGATAAAACCGGTGATCTTACCCATTAGCTGCTTCCATAATGGCTTCTTCTTCCGACAAACCTTTCTCCCGGCCTTTTCTGATGGCCTCCAGCACCAGCTTGTAATCCCTGGGCATGACCTTGACAAAGCGCCCCTGGTAATCCCGCCAGTTGTCCAGGATGCGCTGTCCCACGCGGCTGTGCGTGTACTGCACGTGCCGGGTTAACAGTTGTTTAATCGTTGTCACGTCCTCTTCCTGCGCAACCGCTTCCAGGTCCACCATCTGCTGGTTGCAGCGAATATGAAAATCCTCGTGCTCATCCAGCACGTAGGCGATGCCACCGGACATGCCCGCGGCAAAGTTGCGTCCGGTCCTGCCGATGATCACCACACGACCGCCGGTCATGTATTCGCAACCGTGGTCGCCGACGCCTTCCACCACCGTATGGACACCGCTGTTGCGCACGCAGAAGCGTTCACCGGCAATGCCCCGGAAATAGCCCTCGCCGGACGTGGCGCCGTACAGGGCGACGTTGCCGATGAGGATATTTTCTTCGGGGACAAACGTCGATGCGCGCGGCGGGTAAACGATAAGCTTGCCGCCGGACAGGCCCTTGCCGATGTAGTCGTTGGAGTCACCCTCCAGGGTAAGGGTAACGCCCTTAGGCACAAACGCGCCGAAACTCATACCGGCAGAGCCGTTGAAATGCACCCGGACGGTATCCGCCGGCAGTCCTTCAGCGCCGTAACGTTTGGTAATCTCGTAACCCAGGATGGTGCCCACCGTACGGTTGGTATTCCTGATGGGCAGAATGATGTCCACCGGTTTTTGGGTTTCCAGCGTGTTTTTACACAGCGGCACCAGCGTGGTCACGTCCAGGGATTGCTCCAGGCCGTGGTCCTGCTCCTGCGAGTGGTAGATACCCACTTCCGGCCCCATCTCGGGTTTGTAGAGGATGTTGGTGAAATCCAGGCCATTTGCCTTCCAGTGATCTATCGCCTTGTTCATGTTCAGCCTGTCACTGCGGCCGACCATCTCGTCGATCGTGCGAAAACCCAGTTGCGCCATCAGTTCACGCATCTCCTCGGCGACAAAACGGAAAAAGTTTTCCACAAATTCCGGCTTGCCGGTAAATTTCGCGCGCAAGCCCTTGTCCTGGGTGGCGACACCCACCGGACAGGTGTTCAAATGGCATACCCGCATCATGATACAACCGCTGACGACCAGGGGGGCCGTGGAGAAACCGAATTCCTCGGCGCCCAACAGGGCCGCAATCACCACGTCGCGGCCGGTTTTCAACTGGCCGTCGGTCTGCACCACGATACGGTCGCGCAGCTTGTTCTGCACCAGCACCTGTTGTGTCTCGGCCAGGCCCAGTTCCCAGGGCAGGCCCGCGTGCTTCAGGGAACTCACGGGCGAGGCGCCGGTGCCGCCGTCATAGCCGGAGATCAGTACCACGTCGGAATGGGCCTTGGACACGCCTGCGGCGACTGTGCCTACGCCCACTTCCGCCACCAGTTTCACGTGCACGCGCGCGTCCGGGTTGGAATTCTTGAGATCGTGGATCAGTTGCGCCAGATCCTCGATGGAATAGATGTCATGGTGCGGCGGCGGCGAGATCAGTCCCACCCAGGGCGTGGAATGACGCACTTCGGCGATCCACGGGTACACCTTGGGGCCGGGCAGTTGCCCGCCTTCGCCCGGTTTCGCGCCCTGCGCCATCTTGATCTGCAGGTCGTCGGCATTCACCAGGTATTCACTGGTCACGCCAAAGCGGCCGGACGCCACCTGTTTGATGGCGCTGCGGCGCAGGTCACCGTTTTCATCCGGGGTATAACGGTTCGGATCTTCACCACCCTCACCGGTATTGGACTTGCCGCCGATACGGTTCATGGCAATGGCCAGGGTTTCGTGGGCCTCCTTGCTGATGGAACCGTAGGACATGGCGCCGGTGGAGAAGCGCCGCATGATGTTCTCGGCTGGCTCGACTTCCTCCAGGGGCACAGGTTCAGCAGCCGTTTTGAACTGCATCAGACCGCGCAAGGTGGCCAGGTTGCTGCTCTGTTCGTCCACCAGCCTGGAATATTCCTTGAAAATACCATATTGCCCGGTGCGCGTGGAGTGCTGCAACCGGAACACGGTCTCCGGGTTGAACAGGTGGTACTCGCCGTCGCGCCGCCACTGGTATTCCCCGCCCCACTCCAGGTCCGGGCGCTTCGCCGGGCGCTCCGGGAAACCGTTATGGTGGCGCATGCTGCTTTCCTTTGCGACGATATCCAGCCCGATGCCGCCGATGCGCGAGGCAGTCCAGGTGAAATAATGGTCCACGAAGTCCTTGTCCAGGCCGATGGCCTCGAAGATCTGTGCGCCCCGGTAGGACTGCACCGTGGAAATGCCCATCTTGGACATGGTCTTGATCAAGCCCTTGTTGACTGCATTGATGTAGTTCGCCACGGCCTTGTCGAACTGCATCTCCGGCACGAAGCCCTCACCGATGAGGCCGCCGATACTCTCGAACACCAGGTAGGGGTTCACCGCCTCGATGCCGTAACCGATCAACACCGCGAAATGGTGGACTTCGCGCGGCTCGCCGGATTCCAGCACCAGTCCGACCCGAGTGCGGTTGCCGTTGCGGATCAGGTGGTGGTGCACGCCGGCCGTCGCCAGCAACGCCGGGATCGGCGCCAGCGCCGCGCTCACACCACGATCGGACAGGATGATGTAGCTGCAACCTTCCTCAATAGCCTGGTCAACCTGCTCATAAACTGCGTTCAGAGCCTGGTCCAGACCCGCGCCGCCGGCCGCAACGGGATACAGGATAGAGATGGTCCTGGCCCTGAAACCGGGCAGGTTCATATCCCGGATGCGGGCCAGTTCGGCATTGGTGAGCAGCGGCGACGGGATGCGCACGCGCTGGCAGCTTTCCGGACCGGGTTGCAGCAGGTTGGCTTCCGGCCCGATGCTGGTGGAGACCTGGGTCACCAGTTCCTCGCGGATACCGTCCAGGGGCGGATTGGTGACCTGGGCGAACAACTGCT
Source organism: Gammaproteobacteria bacterium (assembly GCA_965116585.1). Lineage (GTDB taxonomy): Bacteria > Pseudomonadota > Gammaproteobacteria > Eutrophobiales > Eutrophobiaceae > JAAXHV01. The sequence continues at coordinate 2,594,909 of OZ220714.1, forward strand.
TGAAATAGTCATACAACAGGCGCGGCCGGTTGGACAGCACGGCAAGGGCCGCGTCCGTGCCCATGGAACCGATAGGCTCCTGGCCTTTGTCGGCCATGGGCGCGACCAGTATGCGTAATTCTTCGTGGGTATAACCGAACACCTGCTGGCGTTGCAACAAGGTGTCGGGGTCGGTGCCGTGGATATTCTTCGGGTTGGGCAGGTTTTCCAGCGGCATCAGGTTTTGCTTGAGCCACTGCCCGTAGGGATGCTCATCGATATAGCGCTGTTTCAACTCGCTGTCGTCGATGATCCGTCCCTCCCGGGTGTCGACCAGGAAGATACGTCCCGGGTGTAGGCGTTCCTTGATCTTGACATTTTCCGGGGCAACGTCCAGCACGCCCACTTCAGAGGCCATGATGACCATGTCATCATGGGTAACGTAATAGCGCGACGGGCGCAGGCCATTGCGGTCCAGCACCGCGCCGATCACCGCGCCGTCGGTGAAAGCGATGGAGGCCGGCCCGTCCCAGGGTTCCATCAGGCAGGCGTGGTATTCGTAAAACGCCTTGCGCGCTTCGCTCATGGTCTCATGGCCGCTCCAGGCTTCCGGGATCATCATCAGGATCGCATGGGACAACGGCCGGCCGGTCATGTGCAGGAATTCCAGGACGTTGTCGAACACGGCAGAGTCGCTGCCGCCCTCGATGACGACCGGGAAGATTTTCTCCAGATCCTCCCCGAACAGTTCGGAATCACATAATGCCTCGCGTGCGTGCATCCAGTTGGTGTTGCCGCGCACCGTGTTGATTTCGCCGTTGTGGCACATATAGCGGAACGGGTGCGCCAGGCGCCAGGACGGAAAGGTATTGGTGGAAAAACGCTGGTGCACCAGGGCCAGGGCACTCTCCATGTCCGGGGCAGTGATGTCCGGGAACATGGGTTCGAACTGCGAACCGGTGAGCATGCCCTTGTAGACGAAGGTACGCCAGGACAGGGACGGGATATAGAACAGGTCCTGCTGTGCCAGATCCGAATTCCACACGGCATGTTCCACCCGCTTGCGGATGACGTACAGTTTTCTTTCAAACGCTGCCGCGTCGGGCACGGAATCAGCGCGCCCAATGAAAACCTGCCTGAAGGCCGGCTCACCTTCCAGCGCGGTGGGCCCTAACAGGGAATCATCAGTGGGCACCTCGCGCCAGCCCAGCACGGTCTGGCCTTCCTCTTCGATAACGCGTTCGAAAATACGCCGGCACTCTTGCGACTGGTCCGGGTCACGCGGCAGGAACACCAGTCCTGCGCCGTAGTATTCGGTCCCGGGCAGGTTGAACCCTGCCTCGGTGCAGACGCGCTGGAAAAATTTATGGGGCTTCTGGATCAGCAGGCCGACGCCGTCACCCGTGTTCACCTCACAACCACAGGCGCCGCGATGCAGCAGGTTTTTCAGGATGGTGAGCGCATTCTCGACTATCTTGCGGGATTTACGCCCCTTGATATCCACCACAAACCCCACACCACAGGAATCGTGCTCCGTGGCGGGGTCATAAAGCCCTTGGGCAGGGGGACCCTGCCAGTTTTTACTGTTAGAATTTTGCATAAGATTCGCCTTATGCCGGCCTGTCGGACATTCTTCGAAACAATCACATCAACCGGCGGATAATGAATCAGTCGCTCGCCCTGTCTCCCCGAAAGGGCCCGCGTTACTTTTATTAAGTGGTTTATTATACTGAAACAGGCAGAATTGTAACCCATTCACCAACCGATGTCACCTGGAGAGAGACCATGTCAGTACCCAGCCCGGCCATGCTGATGCCGGATACAGATGATCTTGACGTGAGCCTGGGCTCTTTGGCAGAGGGTGAGGTCAGCCTGCGCTCCTGGCTGCGGCAGTTGCATGAGGCAGAGCAACTCAGGCAGGTTCAGTGTGAAGTGGATGCCAACCTGGAACTGGGCGCAATCACCCGCGTCAACCTCGGGCTGTCAGGCCCGGCCCTGCTGTTCGAAAATATCAAGGGCTACCGGGATACCCTCTCGACCCGTTTTGTTACCTGTGGCATGGGGAATAAACGGCAACTGTGCGCGCTGCTGGACCTGCCGCCGGAAACCGCTGACAAGGCAATCGTACGCCACCTGAAGGACGCTTATGCCAACCCTGTGGAACCGGTTCTCGCGGATCGCGCCCCGGTGAAACAGAACATCCTGAAAGGCGCAGCCATTGATCTCAATGAATTCCCCGCGCCCGTCTGGCAGGAACTGGACGGGGGACGCTATCTGAACACGTTCTGCGGGATTGTGACCAGGGACCGGCATACCGGCCGCGAAAATATCGGTCTTTATCGTGGCCAACTGATCGACAGGAACCACATCGCCATGGTCATGTTGCCGACCCAGGGCGGCGGCGGACACTTGACCGGTTACCGTCAGAACCGGGAAAAAATGCCTGTTGCCATCGCCTACGGCGCCCATGACGTGGTGCCGTTCTGCGCCGGCAGCCCGTTTCCACGGCACGTGTGCGAATGGGACATGATGGGCGCGATCCTGGGCAAACCCATGGAACTGGTGCAATGTGAGACCGTGGACCTGGTGGCGCCCGCAGGCGCCGAGGTCATCGTCGAAGGTTACCTGGACCCGGATCCGGGCAGCTACCGCATGGAAGGCCCGTTTGGCGAGTATCCCGGTTATGCCGGCGGCACGCCGTCACCCAAACCGGTCCTGGAGGTCACCTGCATTACGCATCGGGATGATCCCATCATGCGCGGCACCCTGGAGGGCTGCCGCCCCGGCTTCCCGTCGGAGGATTCCATTCTCTGCTCCTATAGCTGGTCGGCCATCTTCTGGAACATGCTGGAAAGCGCCGGTGTGGTGGGTGTCACCGACGTCTGGTGCCCCCACGTCTCGACCGGCACACACATCGTGGTGCAGATCCGCAAGCAGTACCGCGGCCACGCCCAGCAGGTAGCCATGGCCCTGTGGGGCACCAGCGCGGCCCAGTGGTTCTTCAAACACGTGCTGGTGGTGGAAGAAGACATCGATATCCGCGACCCCCTGGCACTGGAATGGGCCATCGCATTCCGGGTGAACGCCGGCATGGATCAGGTCATGCTGGTCGGCCCCACCTTCGGTTCACCGCTGGACCCCTCCGTCTCCCATGACGTAGTGGACATGCCCCGCTTTCGCACCGGCAAATGGACCCGGGTGCTGGTGGATGCCACCCGCAACTGGGAACTGGCCAAAAACGAAGACTGGGACGGGCAAAGCTTCCCGCCGGTGGGCAAGCTGGAACCGGAGCTGGAGGAGAAGATACGGGCGCGCTGGGAAGAATACGGCATCGGCATCCCCTACCTGGACGAAGAAAAACGGGAACAACTGACCCTGGCGAACCTGCGTGAGGTGTTGCCGTTTATCTGATACTCCGCTCTGGTTTATAGGAACCTCTAATTTTTAGAGGTGCCCTTATGCGTTTCTCAACTGCGCCGTTTCATCCGGCGCGAGCGTGTAGCCGAATGGCGTTCCGGCGCCAAGTACCGCAACCCCGTATTTCTCCCGTGCCGACTCAATGGATACCAGGCCGTTGCGCACGTCGCGCAGCACGGTTTCCGGGTCACGCTGCCTGGGATCGCCGAAACCGCCGCCGCCGCTGGAGATGATGGTCATGGTGTCCCCCTGCTTCAGGGTGTACATGCGGTTGCCGTCTATTTCTTCCAGGCTGCCGTCCGCGTGTTGCAGTGTCATTTGGTGTGAGACCGCGCCCTGTCCGCCCTCAATGCCCAGTGGCGCGGTAAAATCACGCGCGCCGCTGCCGAAATTAGCGCAGGCGATGTCGTCGCCCTCGACGGTAAAGGTGTAGCGCACCCCGAAACCGCCGCGCCAGCGGCCCGGCCCGGCGCTGTCGGGTTCTATCTCATACTCGATTAACTGGTACGGCGTAACCAGTTCGTGCAGTTCCGGGTCCGGCGCGCGCAGGCCGCCCAGGGTAACCGGTGTGCCTACGTGGTCCCAGCCGTCGTAACCGTGCACGGCGCCGCCCCCGCCCTTGCTCATGAAGTGGATATCGGCAAAGAAGCGGCCGGTGCCGGGGTGTATCCCCATAGTAGCCGGGGCGCACCAGCGGCCCCATAGCGCCGGCACTTGCTCCGGGATGACCTGCGCCAGCGCCAGCCAGGTGGCCTCGATCATGGCCTCGCCCACACACAGGGTGCAGCACGAAGTGGGCGCCGGTTCGGTGGCGTTCACGATCGTCCCCGGCGGGGCAACAACGTGCAGGGGACGCACCGCGCCGTCATTGAAGTCGATGTCGTTGCTGATAGCGCCGGTCGCGAACAAGGCCAGGTGGCTCATGGCGTTGGTGTTGGGCAGGCTGCTGTTGATGTAGCCCGCGGCCTGCGGGTCGCTGCCGGTATAATCAAAGGTAACGTTATCGCCTTCAATTTTCAGGGTCAGCCGCACCACCGGACTCTGGTCGAACACGATACCGTCGTGGTCGATGGCTCGTTCCTCATAGTACTCACCGTCCGGGATGGCGGCGATGTCGGCGCGTACCCGGCGTTCGGTGGCATCCAGGATTTCCGCAGTGGCAGCGGACAGGGTCGCCGCGCCGTACTGTTCAAGCAGCGCGGTCAAGCGCCGTTCACCCAGGTTGACGGCGCCGATCTGGCACTGGATATCCCCTTCCACCAGGTCCCGGGCGCGCACGTTGAGCAGGATGAAATCCAGCACGTCTTCCCGCAGCACGCCTTTATCGGCAAGACGCAGACAGGGAATGCGCAAGGCATCCTCCCAGGCGTCCCGGGCTTGGGGGTTGTAACCGACCACACCACCACCGCCCATGTCGGCATGGTGGCCCTTGGACAGCAGCCAGTAGCGCAACTGCCCATCGCGGAACACCGGCTTCATCACGTTCAGGTCCGGCGGGTGGTTGTTGCCGCGATAGGGATCGTTGAGCACGAACAGGTCGCCTTCATGGACGTCGCCGGCAAAGCGCGCTGCGATGGCCCTGGCAGTAAACGGCGTGGACGCGGCGATGTCGGGGATGTAAATGGTTTGCGCCACCAGTTCAGTATTGTGGTCGAAGATAGCAGTAGTGAAATCCCGCGCCTCGGAGAATATCGGCGAACGGGAAGTACGCAGCATGGTCTCACCCATCTCCGTGCAGATGGATGACAGCCGTGCGCTGATGATGGCAACGTCGACAGGATCAATCTTGCTCATGATTCAATTATATCCGCAGATGACGCAGATTAGCGCAGATAAATCGATTTATCTCTGCTATTTGGCCAATACACGTGTCAGGAGATAATTGCTCCATTGGTCACATGCCAGTTCGGTAGCGCCGGGCAATACGATGGTGGTCGTCGGTTGCTCAATAATCGCCGGGCCCGTCAGGCGGTTACCCGGCTGCAGGGCGAGGCCGTCGTAGACAGGCACGGTCTTCATCCTGTTATCGAACCAGGCGGGGCGCTCGCCTTTGCGGGCGTGCCCGGATGCGGGACTGCCGAGCGCCTGTTTCTGCGTCTGCGGTTTGCTCGTGGCGCCGGTGGCGCTGAGGCGCAGGTTGATGAGTTCCACCTCCGCGTGGGGCAGGCTGTAGCCGAAGCGCTCATCATGGAGTTGGTGAAACCGGCTCACCAGTTGTTCCCAGGCCGGGCTATCGGCCCTGCCTGCGCCGAAGCCCGGCACTTCGACCTCGTTGAACTGGCCGACGTAACGCAGGTCGGCAGAGAAATCCAGGCTCACGTCGGCGCGGTCAACCTGCTCCTCCCGGAACGTCGCCAGCGCCCTCTGCTTCAGGTTGTCTATGGCCTCGTTGATCCTGGCAAAATCCACCAGCGAGCCGACCATGGCGCAGGTGCGTATGTAGGTATGCTTCAAATCAGAGAGCAACATGCCGGCCGCGCAGAACACGGAAGATTCCCGCGGCGCCAGCAAGGTGTTGATACCCAGTTCCCGGGCGATGGGCACGGCATGGATGGGCCCGGCGCCGCCGGCGACGATCATGGCGAACCCGCGCGGGTCCAGGCCGCGCTGTACCGTCACCACCGTCACGGCGTTGCTCATAATCGAGTTTGCTACCCGGTATATACCGTAGGCTGCGTCGGTGACGGACAGCCCCAGGGGGCCGGCAACCCCGGATTCAATGGCCTTGACAGCCGCGTCATAGTCCAGCTTGAGCACACCGCCGTGGAAGTAATCGGCATCCAGGTAACCCAGCACCAGGTCCGCATCGGTCACCGTGGGTTCGACACCCCCGCGCCCGTAACAGGCAGGGCCGGGGTCGGCGCCGGCGCTGGCCGGGCCGACGTGCAAAATACCGCCGTCATCGACCCTGGCTATCGACCCGCCTCCGGCCCCCACGGTATGGATATCCAGCATGGGCACCGCCACGTGGAAACCGCCCACTTCATTTTCCGAGGTCACCGCGGCGCGCCCGTTCCGCACCAGCGCAACGTCGAAACTGGTGCCGCCCATGTCCACGCTGATGAGGTTCTGGAAATTGTGGGTGCTGCCGTAATGAATCCCGGCGCCCGGACCGCCGGCGGGCCCGGACAGCAAGGTATTGACCGCAAACCGGCTGGTGACCCTGGGCGACATACAGCCGCCGTTGGACTGCATGATGTTCAGCACGCCGCGAAAACCGTTTTCACTGAGGCGTTGTTCCAGTCTGTCCAGGTAGCGGGCCAGCGGCGGCCCGGTGTAGGAATTCAATGCCGTGGTGCTGTGCCGTTCATAGACTCGTATCTGCGGCAATACCTCGCTGGACAGGGAGATGTACACATCAGGCAGGATTGCACGCAGTATTTCCCGGGTGCGCAACTCATGGGCCGGGTTCAGGAACGACCAGAGGTAGGAAACTGCCACGGCTTCAACGCCGGCGTCACGCAGGGTCTCACCCGCGGCGCGCACCTCGTCTTCCACCAGCGGAGTGAGGACATGCCCCTTGGCGTCCACCCGTTCGGTCACCGTCAGGGTCAACGCCCGTTCCACCAGGGTAGGCGGCGGCGCCAGTTCCAGGTCGTAACGCTCCCCGGTCTTCATGCCCCGGCGCATGGCCAGCAGGTCACGGAACCCGCGGGTGGTAACGAAACCGGTACGCGCGCCGTTACGGGTAAGCACCGCATTGGTGGTGATCGTGGTGCCGTGGACAATGGCGTCCACCCGTGAGAGAAAGTCCCGTAACCCGGTCCGACCGTCCTCAGCAGCCTGTTCCAGTGCGTCAAATACCCCCAGACTGGGGTCGGCCGGCGTAGTGGGCGCCTTGCAGATACGCGTACGCCCGTCGTCATCACAGACCAGCAGGTCAGTAAAAGTACCGCCGACGTCGATACCGATTTGATAACCCATATGCGCGCTGTTGTTTGGTGGTGGTTTGCTGCTCCGGCATGTGGACTCCATGCTGATATTTCGAATCTAACATGGATAGGGCGGTGTGGGAGCAGATTGATTCTATCTGCGGACGCCCAAGACGGTGATACGTATGCAGGGCCTCAATATTTTTTCTCAATTTTGTGAGTTTTCTCACAGACTGCGGGGCGGGTTTTACTTATTATGGGTAAGGCTGGTGAGTATTAAAAAACCCGTCCCCCGGAGGGGACGGGTCATTCTTGCCCGGGTGGTGAAATTGGCAAACACAGGGGATTGTCACTCCCCCGGCCTCTGTAGTAAGAGCTACAAGCCTTACGGGTTCGAAGCCCGTTCCGGGCATACCAAGGCACCAGTTGTGATTATGGTAAAGGGAGGGAGGTTTGTCAACGACTTTGTTTCAACATGGTTGGACAGGATGTATCCGCAAATAACGAACGTTGGGAAGTGGATAATGGCGGAAGAAGGGCACAACATAAAAACAGGGGCTACGTCAGCAGCATGCGCCGCCTGGTAGCCCCTGGGTTCGTTTACTTCCGTGATGGGAAGTTTGGTTTACTGCTTGGAGTTAGACGATCATGAAAACACCTTCTACAATCGCACCACCTACAAATACATCTTCCAGCTCAGTCTCACCGCCAAGCATGATTGTGCCTCCTCCGAAATCTCTCAGGTCAATCCTGACATAATCACCGAATTCATCAATAACTCCTTCTTTCTCCAGGTCAGATTTGGTGATACGTAAAGCTCTGAGATTGATCTTATCTTCTCCAGCAGTAAAGTCTGTAATGATATCGTCACCATCGCCATCGCCGGGGCTAAACACAAAGATGTCAGCACCGCCATTACCAGTCATCTGATCATCACCAGCCCCACCGTTTATGGTGTCAACGCCACCACCACCGGTAATTGTGTCATCACCATTACCACCGTGTAGTTCGTTCATGCCAGAACTGGTAACAGTCAGCATATCATCGCCATCACCACCGTACAGTTTGTCGTTTCCTTCACCAGGAGTATTGCCACTACCGAACAGCTGGTCATCTCCGCCACCACCCTTGAGAGTATTAGCTCCTCCGTCACCGGTCAGATGGTCAGCATGGTTAGACCCTGTCAGGTTCTCAATGCCTCCCAGCCTGTCACCGGCTGCGCCGTTGACGTTGTCCTCTACAGTAACGCCCTCTTGAGTGAGATCAAGTACCGCGCCGTCCTCACCACGCATGGGAACAGCAGGAGCCAAGTCTTCATCAGGTAATCCCAAGCCATTAGTTGCCGTTGCCGTGTCTGCAGTTATAACCACGTCCATGGGATCACCATCCCAAGTGTTATCATCAAATTGGGCATTTAATGCGACAGTAACACCCATATCCGAGGCTTCGTATGACACAGTATCGCTACCAAGGTCACCGTGGATTAGGTCTGCACCATCACTGGCAATAAACGTGTCACCGCTTTCTTCGTCATTGGAACCCCAGACGAGCTCTATACCGACAAGCTCATCGCCCATAGCGTCGCCGCCTTCGCCCATCCCGGTATGCAGGTTGACCGTAACGCCACCCTTTGCATGCCTGTAGACCGCCCAGTCAACATCCTCCGCCAAAGCACTTACAGTCTCATCTTCATCGGTATTCGGATTGTCAGCCACTGCTACCCTCGCTCCAGACTCTCCCCCTTCGAGCCGGTCGGCGCCCGGCCCACCAGTAAGCATATCCCAACCGTCAAGTCCCTTGATTACATCGTTACCACCCATTCCATTAAGGACATTCATCCTGTAGTCTCCGGTCAAGCGATCATGATACATGGAACCGGTAACGTTCTCGAAAGTGGAGACTTCGATATCATCAGTACGATCGTCTTCAGATACTGTTGAAGTCTCAGTGTCATCGTTGTCATGGTCAGTCTCAACAGTCGCAATCGTGTCACCGTCAGCATGACCGCCGGAAACTCTGGCAGTAGCCAGATTTACATGGACACCGGCATCCGAATGCGCGTAGGACAAGGTATCACCGGCTTCATTATCGTCAGATCTGGCGACACCACCATCCAGTTCATCTGCACCGGCGCCACCTTCCAAGGTATCAGCGCCAGTACCACCAACCAACTCATCGTCACCATCAAGTCCCCTGAGTACGTTATTGCCAGCATCACCGGTAATATCATCATCGTATGCAGACCCGGTCACGTTTTCGAAACCAGTAGCATTATCACCCGATGCATGGCCCCTTGATGTCTCTGCTTGAGCATCAGCAACGAGAGTGACTCTCACCCAATCGTCGGAACTTGCATAAGACAAGGTGTCACCAACCATACCCTGTGTACCACCTTCAAGCCTGTCTCCACCTTCACCACCTTCGATAACGTTATCAACTCCATCACTACCTCCCAAGGTATCATCACCCTGAGAACCGATTAGGTTCTCAATATTGGTAATAGTGATGCCTTGAGGATTAGTAACAGCGCTGACACCAAGGCTCCTCTCAACCCCATCTTCCATTTTCTCGTAAGATACCGTATCTACTGCGCCAGGGTCTCCAACCGCTTCTGTTTGAGGAGAACCGTTGTCATCAGGAGGAGTCATAACCCAACCGTTAATTACGGTATCCATCTCATTAGCGTAGATCATGTCACTGCCAGCGCCGCCATAGTACGTGTCAGCGCCCCCGTTACCCCACAAACGGTCATCACCGGTGCCGCCGTAGAGGTGGTCATCACCTTTCCCACCGAATATATGGTCATCACCAGCCTGGCCATAGAGCATGTCCGCGTTGCTATCATCACCCGTACCATCGCCAACCGTATTAGGACCACCGTAAATCCTGTCGTTACCGGCGCCGCCTTCAATCATGTTATCCCTGAAGTCACCGGCCAGGATGTCATCGTTGGCAGAGCCTCTGAGATGGTAAATGTCAGGGAGCATCATTTCGTGGTCATCACCGTCTTCATCCGTGTATTCGGCTGTAGTCATGCCGACAAAGGTATCACCTTCGGCATCGCCGCCCATAGCCTGTTGGGAATGCAGACGAACAGTAACTCCCATCATGGAACTTGCGTAAGAGGCCCAGTCCATACCGTCCCCACCGGTGAGCATGTCCGCACCGTAACCACCTTCCAGCGTATCGTCACCATCAGCGCCGTTCAGCATGTCATCACCGTCGCCGCCATGCAACGTGTCATTGTCCTCACCACCGTCCAGATCGTCATTGCCACCCAAGCCCCAAAGCATGTTCATCTCTCTGTTGCCCGTGATGCTGTCGTCGTGCTCGGAACCCTGCACGTTCTCAATCCGGTCATCGGTACGTCTGTTATCGACGATTTCATCGCCCTCGGCATCGCCACCACTGGCTGAACCGGCGAGCAGGTTGATGGAGACACCCGCCGCAGAACCGGTGTAGGAGATGGTGTCCATATCACCGGAACCACCACTGAGCTTGTCTCCGCCCTTGCCGCCGATGAGCAAGTCGTTGCCGGCACCACCGTTTAACTCATCATTACCACCCATACCGTCAATGGTGTCATCCTTATTCCCACCGGTAATCTTGTTGTTGAGGTTATCACCTACAAGCTTGTGAGCCTTGTCCTCCATCCCCTCCGCAACTGTTATAGTCTCACCCGCGCCAACCGGCAGCACGGCTTCTTCTTTAACCTCAACTGTGTACTCACCGATATTCGTAGCACCAGGGTTGCCCGTGTAACCACTGACGCTGATGTAGTATTTTTGTGTGCCGCTGCCAGCCTCTGGAGTAAACTCCAACTCCGACATCAGATTGCCCTTCCTGGCATCTATGTCATCGTTCTCCAGGATCACGTTGCCTTTGGCGTCCATTATCTTGAGGACAGAGTCGGTCAGGCCACCAGAATCATTAACATCGTCATCATCGCTATCCATAGTATGCATAGTCTTCACGTTAATGGTGTACTTCATCCTCTCACTGAGTTCTATAATGATCCAGTCCTCATCACCCCTCTTATCGATATTGCCTGTCACAGCATTGCCGGCGCCAAACGGCCCATTTGGCGGGTTAAAGCAAAGCTCTGTTGCGGTGCTATTAGGCGCATCCCTCCCCATCAAGTCACTTTCATTTGTGTAAGGCATAACTTTTCTCTCCTGTGCTAATAATCAGTAGAAGTAAACGAAATTCTGTGTCTATGCGTGGATAATCGCATTATCGAGTAATACATTTATATGGGTTTTGAGGGGATTCCGGGGGGTTGGAGGCTGTCATCATGAGATTCCTGCTTGCGCAGGAATGGGCGGGACTTCGGTCTGCTTGTGTTAGAATTGTCTCTCCCGGTTCAATCTGGTTGTGCTATGAAGCAAAGTCTGTTACCTCCCGGTTTCGCTGAGTTGGAGCCGTTTGTTGATTGGGCGTTGGCTGCTGAGTCTGAGCGACTGCAACGGCGGCTTGCTGCTTCCATGGAAGAAATCCAGGCGTTTTACTCTGCCATGCTGGAGCGTATTGAGGAGGCGCTGGAATACCTGAACGGGTTTCCATTGGATCAGATGCCGGAACCGGAGCAGCGCTTGCTGCACATGACCTTGTCGCTTGCCGAGGTCTGGGTCGCCGTGGAATTGTACAAACAGCCGGATCATCCGTTCGGGCTGGACATGCGACGGTTCGTGCCGGGTGAGGCGAACTCTGTTCCTCCCGTATGAACGGGTGTATTACCGCCAACCAGTGACACGCGCAGACCCATGGAACTGACCCACAAAACCCGCACCTCCAGGTACCCGGAACTGGGAACGGAACCGCTCCCTATTCGCCCCTGCATCGACCCCGAGGTGTTCAAGGCAGAACGGGAGGCGGTATTCCGCCGCTCCTGGTTGAACGTAGGCCGGGTTGAACTGATTCCCGAGGCGGGTGATTACTTCGTCAGGGATATCGAGGTGTGCTATACCTCGGTGCTGGTGGTGCGCGGGCACGACGGCGTCATCCGGGCGTTTCACAACATGTGTTCGCACCGGGCCAACCAGGTGGTGTGGAAGAATCGCGGCACCTGCCGGGGCGCGTTCGTTTGCCCGTTCCATGGCTGGGCCTTTGATACCCGCGGCAAGCTCATCAACATGACCGACAAGGAAAACTTCTTTGCCGGCCCTGACGCCGACCTGGACATGACCGAGATCCAGGCGGACGTCTGGAACGGCTTCATTTTTATCCGCCTCAAGCCGCAGGACGAGCAGACCCTGGCAGAGTACCTGGAACCGGTCTCCACGTCCCTCAAGGATTACCCGTTCGCGGAACTGACCCGGCGCGAATGGTACCGCGTGGATGAGAAAGTCAACTGGAAGGTGCTGCTGGACGCGCAACTGGAAGGCTGGCACGTACCGTTCCTGCACAGGAACAGCCTGGCGCGCTCCACCTCCGCCGCCGGTCTGCTGTTGCGTCACAGTATTCTGGAAGCCCTGGGCCCGCACGCGCTGGTGGGCACGGAACCGCCGCCGGTATTCAACCCCACGCCAGTGGGCGAGGTAAGCCTGAAATACGGGATCGGCGCGTACGATGCATTTGCCTTTACCGAGGCGCGCCGCACGGATACGGAGAAATACCACCTGCGGGGCGCCATGAACCTCTACTTTATCTTCCCTAACGTCATCATGGGCCTGATGCGGGATTGCTACTGGATGTATAACGTGTGGCCGCTTGCCGTGGACCGGACTGTCTGGGAGATCGGCGTGAACACCGCGCCGCCGCGTGATGCCGCGGAATTGTTCTGCCAGGAATACAACAAGATAGGCTTGCGCGACACCCTGATGGAAGACACCGCCACCCATGAAAAAGTGCAACAGGTGTTAAAGTCCGGCGCCAAGGAGCACTTCCATTTCCAGGATGAGGAACTGGCGTTGAGGAATTTCCATCACGCGGTCGACGCCTGCCTGGCGAAACTCTCCAAATCCTGATGGGAAATGCAGACCGTGGGTAGACCTGCGCATATCACGGCAGGCGTATCCGGCCACGTCGATCACGGCAAGACCAGCCTGGTCCGGGCGCTGACCGGCATGGAGACGGACCGTCTCAGGGAAGAGCAGGAAAGAGGCCTGTCAATCGTGCCGGGTTATGCCTACCTGGAGTCGGAACGGGGCGTGATCGATCTCATAGACGTTCCCGGCCATGAGGACTTCATCCGCATGATGATATCCGCCGCTACCGGCATCGATTTCCTGTTGCTCACGGTGGCGGCGAACGAGGGGATCAAACCGCAGACGCGGGAGCACCTGCATATCGCCGACCTGCTCGGCGCGGGCAAGGGGCTGGCCGTCATTACCAAGTCCGACCTCGCAACTCCCGGCGCTTGCGAGCGGGTTGCGGACGAGATCAGGGACTTCACAGCGGGCACGTTCATGGAAGGCGCCCGTATCATTGAGACTTCTACAAGCGACGGGCAAAGCATAGACAATTTAAGAGCATTGCTGGAACAGCAGTTACTCAACCCGGCCGGGAGAAACGACACCGGGCAGTGCTACCTGCCCCTGGACCGGGTGTTCACCATGGCCGGTTTCGGCACCGTCGCGACCGGCACGCTGAGGAACGGAACGCTGGTAACCGGCGGGGAGGTCGATATCCTGCCGCAGGGGCGCCGCGCCGTTATCCGCCAGTTGCAGGTGCATAACAGGGAGGTAGACGTTGCGCACCCGGGACAGCGGGTCGCAGTCAACCTGCGTAACGTGGACAGGAGCCATATCGCCAGGGGCGATGTGCTGTCCTCTCCGGGGTACCTGACGCCTACCCGCCTGCTGGACGTCGAATTGCGCCTGCTGGGTGGCCCGGATGTCCCGCCGAAGTACGGTGAGACGATCCGCGTCCTGTTCGGGACCAGCGAAGTGCCGGCAAAGTTGCGTATCCTGGGCGGCGGACAGGCGCAGCCGGGTTCCACCTTCCCTGCCCAGCTTGACTGCGCGCGCCCCGTAGCGGCGCCGGTCGGGGAGCGTTTTATCGTGCGCACCTTGTCACCAGTGCAGACGATCGGTGGCGGGCGCATCCTGGACAACGCGCCGGCAAAACACCGCCGCTCGGACCGGCGCGCCGTGAGTCGCCTGTCCAGGCTGGCAAGCGGTGATACTGCTGATGTGATTCGTGAGCGGGTGCGGGCCGGGGGCGTGCGGGGGATGGATATCGCCGACCTGGCCAGGTCCGTGAACCTGGCGGAAGATGAACTGGCGCGCAGGCTGGATGAGACGGGATGTGTATTCATCGGGACGCGGCGGGTGATGTCCGGGGACGCGTTCAAAGCGCTGTGCGACCAGGCGTTGGCTGAAATAAAAGAATTTCACAAGGCACACCCGCTGCGTCAGGGGCAGCCCCTGGCAGACCTGCGCGCGAGTCTGGAACACGGCATCGACGAGACGGTGTTCCGGTTCCTGATTGACCACCTGGGCGCGGAAGGTCTTGTCCGCACCGATAAAACCCTGGTGCGCCTGCGGGGCTTCGACCCCCTGGAGGCGCTTGATGCCGATGAGAAGAAAATCGCCGGGGAAATAGCCGGCGCATTCAAGGCGGGCGGGTTACAACCGCCGGAACTGAACGAGGTGCTGCAAGGCAACCCGCAACGGAAACGCCTGTACCGGTTCCTGGCGGAAACCGGCGAACTGGCGCCGCTGCATAACAGGGAGACGAACCGTACGCTGGTGTTCCATCGCCACAACATCGACCAGGCGGTGCGTAAACTGGAGCAGGCCTATCCCAATTCTGCAGCATTCACCATGGCGGACGCGCGCAAACTCCTGGATACTTCAAGGAAGTACGCCATCCCCCTGCTGGAATACCTGGACGGCCTGCGCGTGACCATCCGTATCGGGGACAAACGTAAATTGTTATGAACTGGAGGTGAAAGAAGTCTGGTGACTTCCCTGGTCTTCAAAACCAGTGACTTGCCCAACGCGAGTGGTGGGTTCGATTCCCATCCACCTCCGCCAATGATTATTTTGTGACTTACTGATAAAAAAACTAAATCAATCGAGCACGGATTATATTACTCGGGGATTTTGCGTTATTTTTTCTCCTGTTATATTCTCCCATCGTGCCGTAAAGAACTAACTTGCTCCGCAAATAGTTAAACACCCGGAAAATCAGGATGCCAGATAACAATAGCCGCCGTATAACGCGTCGGAAATTAATCAAAACAATTGCCGGAACGACAGCCTATGGCCTGTCCGGCTTTTCATTAAGCGCAGGCGCAGATGCAGTTCACAGTGACGGTGAAATTCCATTCATCGGCCTGACGGAGGACGGCCCGCTGTATCCGCCTGTCGACATTCCCTGGGATGATGATTTAACGAGGTCTGCTGCAACGGGAGGTGTTGCACAAGGCAAGATATTATATTTATTCGGCAGGATTCTGAGCAGACAGGGAAGCCCGGTGAAAAATGCCGTAGTCGAGATATGGCAAACGGATTTCAACGGCAATTATCTCCATCCCAAAGCTTGGTCGCAGGATGAACTGGATCCAAATTTCGGCTATTTCGGCAAGGTCAGGACAAATGCAGAAGGTTTTTATCTCTTCAAGACCATACGGCCCCGTTGGTATTTACTAAAAGGCCTGCCCGACACACCGGAAGGAGGACTCCCACGGGCCGCTCACATACACATGAAAATGAAGCATATTGCACATGGAGTTCAGACGACGGAAGCGTATTTCGACAATACCTCCCATGAAGAGATTGCCCCGATTGACGAGGTGTTTTTGAGCAGGCCGAAGAGTATCAGGGACCGTATCCTGTTAGCGGAAAATTCACCAAACGATTATCGTGAACTTGGCTTCGAATTTGAAGATGATGCCATCTGTTGCCGGTACGATCTCGCTTTCCTGCTCTGACTCCCTACCCATCCAGCCGGGACAGTTTCTCCTTCAGGGCCGGGGACAGGTTGGAATACCACTCATTTTCCTTGCCGGACTCAGGCAGGACTTCTCCGTATTCGATCATCTGGTTCGGCAGCAGGTCGAGGATATATACCCAGACATTTGACTGGTCCAGTCCTGAAAATTTGAGCAGGACATCTCTTAATTCCAGGATTAATTGTTTCTTTACCTCTTCCGTTCTGCCTGAACGGATTTCACCGTGTAGAAACAACTGCGGTTCGGAGACGAGTTTTCCGCCCATAAAATGGTTTCCTGCGGATTTCTCATTGAATATCACCTGGGCAAAATATTTATTTGCTCCGGTGACCCTGTTATGTACTTCGGTTATTCCGTTTGCGATTTGGTTTTTCTGCTCACTATCCAGGTACAGAGCTGAATGGGTTACTGTATAAGTCGGCATAATTACTCAACTATTCTTTGGATGACGTCTGTAATTATTACATGTCACTTGAACTTTTCAACCCATTGAAATGATATTATCCGCTTGAGATGAAGGAAGGTGCCCCAAAGACTTTATTCATTGCCTGTGCCGCCCTGGGACGGGAGGTGAAGGACATCATCAGGCAACACGGTTGGGATGCCGAGTTCGAGGCGATTGACGCCAGGCTGCACATGGAGCCGGCGAAGATCGGTCCGGCCGTGGAACAGCGCTTGAAGCAGGCGCAGGGGAAATATGAGCGCATGGTGGTGGTTTACGGCCACTGTGGCGCGTTTGACCTGGACGGCATACTGGAAAGATACGGCGCGGTGCGCCCGGCGGGCCCGCATTGTTACGAGATGTTTGGCGGAAAGGAATTTGTCCGGGCCATGGAGGAAGAACCAGGTACGTTCATACTCACTGATTACCTGGTGCATGCCTGGGAGAAATTCGTGGTAAAGGGGCTGAAGCTGGACCGGCATCCTGAGTTGGCGCAACTCATGTTCGGCAATTACCAGCGCATGGTTTATTTTACCCAGGAGGAAGATGATGCGGACCTGCTTGCGCGCGCCGGAGAAATCGCCGCTTCGCTGGGCCTGGAACTGGACATCAGGCACACGGGTTACGGCGACCTGGAGCGCCGGCTGGTGGCTATTATGGAAGATAAGGAGCAACCCGTCACCAGCATGACTCACGACGATTTCGGCATGACGGCTTATCCCGTGGCGGACACTCGATAAGATATCGTGTCGCCTGCGGCGACGGGGTGTCTTACTGGATTCCGGCTTTCGCCGGAATGACGAGGGAGGGGAAACAGGAATGACGCTGGAGGGTGTCGCCGTTACCGGGTAACGTTTCCCACCGGCTGGGTCAGGGCATCGGTGACCAGTTCGTCCACGTTGCTGCCGGTGAGTGAGTTTAACAACGCAACGATGGAATCTATTTCCTCATCGCTTAGCCCCAGCGGTTGTACCAGGGGGTCCAGCAATTCGTTTTTTATGCCGCCGCGGTTGTAGAATTCCACCACCTGGCGCAGGGTTCGCAACGAACCGTTGTGCATGTACGGAGCGCTGAGAGCCACGTTGCGCAGTATGGGCGTGCGGTATTTCCAGCGGTCGTCCGGGTCGCCGGTGATCTCGTAATAGCCCAGGTCGTTGGGCGTTGGCTTCCCCTTGAGAGTGATGAAGTCCCGGTCCACCATCAGCGTGGTACCCGGCGCCACGGTGATCGGCACCTTGTCATCCGGGGTTCCCATGGAAACCAGGTAACCGAGGCCGGTATTGTGCAGCTTGTGGTCGGTGAACAGGGCGTAATCCCGGTTGACGGTATGGCACGCGACGCAGCGCGCCTTGCCGGTAAAGAGTCTGAAACCGGCTCTCGCCTGCTCATCCAGGGCGTCTTCCTCGCCGCCGTAATACCAGCGGTCAAAGGCGCTGCCCGCCGCATTCAGGGTACGTTGGTAGCTGGCCAGCGCCATGCCCACGGTCTCCATGCCCGGACCCTTCCCGGCGAACGCCTGCTCAAATTTACCGCGGTATTCCGGCAGGGACTTCAGCCTCTCGATGACGAAGCCGACCGACGGGTTGGCCATTTCATTGCGCGCCAACAGCGGGGTCCAGACCTGCTGTTCCAGCAGGTTCTCCCGGGCGTCATGAAACAGCCTGCGGGCGAAACCGACGTTATACAGCGTCGGGGCGTTGCGCCGCAGGGTCCGGCCTTCGATGCCTATGGCGACGGACAGTTCCTGGCTGGTAAAGCCCTGTTCGGGAATATGGCACATGGCGCAGGAGAGCGTGTTGTTGTGGGACAGGCGCCGGTCGAAGAACAGTTGCCGACCAAGCAGTATCTTTTCCTGTGTCAGCGGGTTGTTCTCCGGCACCTCGAGCGCAGGCAGGCCGGACAGGGCTCGCTCGCCTGCCGCGCCCTCTTTTGCGCCGGCCGTTGCCTGCGGCGTAGCGCCGAAGCCGTCATCTCCTTCTTCCAGGGCCAGTGTGATGATGTCATTGATCACCGTGTCCGCATGCAGGAACGAGACGCTGTAGATGTTGCGCACCCGGCTTGCCTTGTCCAGCAGGAACACCCGCAGGATGTGGGAGATGTTCCCGCTGTATTCCCCGGCCTCGTTGTATTCCTTTTGCACCGACTGGTTGAACCCCCGGAGCAGGGGTTGCAACCGCTCCGTGGAAGCCGTGGTCAGGAAGCGCCAGTCGTAGTTGTTGCGGTTGAACTGCCTGCCGTACTTGACCATCACTTGCGGTGTGTCGAAATCCGGGTCGAAGCTGAGGCTGATCATGCGCACCTGCTCCTTAAGGCGCGTGTCCGCGTCCAACCGCTGTTGCAGTTGCCCCAGGACAAAGGTGGCCAGGGGGCAGCCGTTGACGTCGTTGCAACTGGTGAAGATAAAGCTGAGGACGACGAACTTGTCGCCGAAAAATTCATCCAGGGGCCGTGCGCGTCCCGTTTCGTCCAGGACCACGCCGCTGCCGGCCACTCCCAGCGGGGGAAGCTGGTAAGTGCCCGGTTCCGGCGCGTCGTATTCAAGAACACGATAGCCAGGCGCCAGGATCTGCGCCGGCGCCTCATGCTGGTGCTGTGCGTGCAGTGTTGTCGCAGGAAAAAGACAAAAAACGCCGGCTGCCACCAGGGCGGCCGGCGTCAGGCGAAAGTAACGCCGTTCAGTAGTTGGCCGCCACGGATACAGCGTTCTCCTCCCCGGAAGGACGTTTTTTCGCATACAAGGCATAGGAACCGAAACGCATCTGGTGGGGCATGCCCAGCCCGGCCCCTATGAAATCGATGGAAAACTGTTTGGTCAGTTTTTCCCCGTCCCAGGTATACGCCTTGAAATATTGCAGGTCTTCACCGTCTTCGGCCTGTCGCTTGTCCCAGTTGGACAGCAGGGACGAGGTGAAGTAAACCCGTTTCCCGTCCCAACTCTGGGACAACATATTGATCTGGGCGCCGATCTTCTCCGCGTAGATTTCCCTGGCATTGTGCGGATCGCTGATGTCGAATACGCGCGCCATACCGTCGTTCCAGGTGTCCACCCATAAGCGCGTATCATCTGCCGAGATGGAGATGTCCACCGGCAGGGGAATCTGCTCAGCAACGCCGATGTCCGCCACCGGTTTTGCCTGCCAGTCGCCGCTGTCATCTTCGTAGATCAGCCAGATCTTGGACGTCAGCGCGGTGGTGGTGAAGCAGTAATTGTTTTGCGAACCCCAGGCGCAACGAATCTCCAGTGGCGCGCCCGGCACGTCCAGCACTTTTTTCGGCTGGCGTTTATGCAAATCCCAGATCACCACGGTATTGCCGAAGCGTTGCATGGCCTCCGGGTCCGCCATCATCTGGCCCAGGTCCATCATGTAGTTGTTCCAGCCGGTAAACGAAGACGTGACCATGACGTTGCGGCGCGGCAGTACGCGCACATCATAACCGTAACCATCGGCAAAACTGCCGGACTTGACCGCGCCCTGCAGATCGGCATCCGTAGGCATCCAGTAGGTAGCGATGTATTCTCCTTCATTGGTATATTCCACCATGCCGGTAGCCCCGCCGTGATCCTTGTCATTCGACAATCCGGTAACCAGCATCCTGCCCGGCATGGCATAACTGGTGTGTGGGCCAACTACACCCCCACTGCGGGCGACAAAATCTTCAATGGTCTTGTGCAACCTGGGTTCAGCCGGGTCCGTATGGATATCAAAGATAAAAATCCGATTGGTGTCGAGCCCGGATGCCCACAGGTAACGGCGATCATCCGTCAGTCCTGAGTGGTGGGCCTCGTTACGCCCACCTACCGAGAGGGTGTGGATCACCTTGCCGTAATTTTCCGACTGTGGGTTGACGTCAACAGTCACCAGTTTGTCCTGCTCGTCTCCAAGACCTTCCATCCCCAGGGTCCAGACATAGACAAAATCCTCCTGGCCGACGATTTTCGCCATGTACGGCGACATGCAGGTCTCGTCAGCGACTGCAAAAGGTGTCATTGACAGCAGCAAAAGAAAAACAATAGAATAGGCAGGGCCGGTAAATTGTTTCATGGGTTGTCTCCGGTCACAAAGGATTTGTTTCGGAAACTATCTTACAACGTTTCGGGGCGATTTACATATTTTTACCGGTTACCACCAACCACCGTCGTGCTTTATACAAATCATGGCGTGCTGAATGTATCCGTAACAGGCCCGTAAGCTGATAATGGTATAAACGCTGTACTCTGACTTTTTCCACTTGGATTACTGTAGTTCATGAAACGCACGCGCGGCAAGAAAGGCCGCATACAGGGTCGAATTACGCCCCATATGGCGCTTGCCGACGTCCGCAAACTCCTGGGAGATGCGCCGCGTTCCCGAGACCTGCTGGTGGAACACCTGCACAAGCTCCAGGACCACTATGGGCACCTGTCACACCGCCACCTGCTGGCCCTGGCCATTGAAATGGAATTGCCCATGGCCGAAGTTTACGAAACTGCTACCTTCTATCATCATTTCGACGTACTGAAAGCCCATGAGACCCCACCGCCGGCGCTGACCGTGCGAGTGTGTGATTCGCTGACCTGTGAGATGTTTGGCGCCGGCGACCTGATCAGCACATTGAAAGCAACAACGGACCCGGCTGGCGTCCGGATTCAACCGGTTCCCTGCGTAGGTCGCTGCCATGCCGCGCCGGTTGCCGTGGTAGGGACCAACCCGGTAGAACAAGCCGAACCTGAAACAGTCGAGGCCGCTATAAAACACGGGGAAAGCGTATGTCCCGAACCGGATGCGACCCGCTACGCGGACTATCGCGCGCAAGGCGGCTACAAGCTGCTGGCCGATTGCTGCAACGGCAGCTATACCGCGGAACAGGTTATCGACACGCTGGAGCAGGCCAACCTGCGCGGTCTGGGTGGCGCGGGTTTCCCGGCAGGCAGGAAATGGCGTATCCTGCGCGGACAACCACAACCGCGGCTGCTCGCGGTCAACATTGATGAGGGTGAACCAGGCACGTTCAAAGACCGTTACTACCTGGAGCGTGACCCGCATCGCTTTATCGAGGGAGCCCTGATCGCAGCCTGGGCCATCGAGGCGGAAGCGATCTACCTTTACCTGCGTGATGAATACGCCGGCTGCCGCGCCCTGCTGGAGGCGGAGCTCGCAGCGTTGCAACAGGACCCGCCCTGCGCGCTGCCGCTCATCCACCTGCGCCGCGGCGCAGGCGCCTACATCTGCGGTGAAGAATCCGCCATGCTCGAATCCATAGAGGGCAAACGCGGCATGCCGCGCCTGCGTCCGCCTTACGTGGCGGAGGTGGGCCTGTTCAACCGCCCCACCCTGGAACAGAACATGGAGACCCTGCACTGGGTACGGGATATCGTCGAGCGTGGGTCTGAATGGTTCACGTCCCACGGCCGGCGCGGGCGCCAGGGCCTGCGCTCCTTCTCTGTGAGTGGCCGGGTACAAAACCCCGGCGTCCACCTGGCGCCGGCCGGCATCAGTATCCGCGAGCTTATTGACGAATACTGCGGCGGTATGCTGCCGGGGCACGAATTTTACGGCTACTTTCCGGGTGGCGCCTCGGGTGGGATACTGCCCGCCTCACTGGACGATATACCGCTGGATTTCGACACCTTGCAGCCGCACGGCGCCTTCATCGGTTCGGCTGCGGTCATCGTGCTGTCCGACCGGGACAGCGCCCGCGCCCTGGCATTGAACGCAATGCGCTTCTTCGAGGATGAATCCTGCGGCCAGTGCACGCCCTGCCGGGCGGGGACGGCCAAGGCGGTAAAACTGATGGATAAACCCGACTGGGACCGGCTGCTGCTGGAGGACCTGGCGCAGGCCATGGAGGACGCCTCCATCTGCGGACTGGGTCAGGCCGCACCGAACCCGTTGCGTTGTGCCATGAAGTATTTTCCGGGAGAGTTTTCCTGATTTTATCCACAGATGACGCAGATTAACGAGTGAATGCAATCTCAAAATAACAGAAACATCCGGTTTTCCCTGAACGGGCGCGAGGTTGAGGCAGGTACGGATGAAACCATCCTGCAGGCGGCGGAGCGACACGGCGTGGAGATCCCCCGACTGTGCTACAAGGAAGGCTATCGCGCCGACGGCAACTGCCGCGCCTGCATGGTGGAGATTGAGGGCGAGCGCGCCCTGGCGCCGTCCTGCTGCCGCAAACCGTCGGACGGCATGAAGGTAAGCAGCGACAATGCGCGCGCACTGCACTCGCAGAAAATGGTGCTGGAACTGTTGCTCGCCGATATGCCGCTACAGGGCACGTCGCCCTACCGGCTGGATTCAGAACTGGATCAGTGGGTGGCAAAACTGAACGTATTCTCCCCCCGGTTCGAGGCGCGGGAACCCGTCGAGCACGACCTGTCGCATCCTGCTATTGCCGTGAACCTGGATGCCTGCATACAGTGCACCCGTTGCATACGCGCCTGCCGGGAAGAGCAGGTGAATGACGTGATCGGTTATGCCTGGCGCGGGAAACATTCCGAGATCGTGTTTGACATGGGCGACCTGATGGGCGAGAGCACCTGCGTCGCGTGCGGGGAGTGCGTACAGGCCTGCCCCACCGGTGCGCTGATGCCGGCCCGCAACGTAGGACTGGTGCGCTCGGATGATCAGGTCGATTCGGTCTGTCCTTACTGCGGTGTGGGCTGCCTGCTCAAGTTCAATGTAAAAAACAACCATATCCAGTACGTCGAGGGCCGCGACGGCCCTTCCAACCACAGCCGCCTGTGCGTGAAGGGACGCTACGGTTTCGACTACATACACCACCCCGGCCGCCTGACCAGGCCGCTGGTACGCAAACCCGACACACCCAAGACCACGGAGATCATCCCGGCCCGGGCGCTGCACCGCTATTTCCGCGAAGCGACCTGGGAAGAGGCGCTGGAGTTGGCCGCTTCCAGCCTGCGCGCCATCCGGGAGACGCAGGGCTCCCAGGCCCTGGCCGGGTTCGGCTGCGCCAAGGGCAGTAACGAGGAAGCCTACCTGTTCCAGAAGCTGGTGCGCACCGGCTTCGGCACCAACAACGTGGACCATTGCACCCGCCTGTGCCATGCCTCCTCGGTGGCCGCGTTGCTGGAAACCATCGGCTCCGGTGCGGTCTCCAACCAGGTGGCCGACGGCACGCAGGCGGAGGTCATCATCGTGATCGGCGCCCGGCCCAACGACAACCACCCGGTGGCGGCCACCTTCATGAAGAACGCCACCCTGAACGGCAGCAAACTGATCGTGATTGAGCCGTACAGTTCCGAGATGTACCTGCATGCCCATGCGTTCCTGCAACTGCGCCCGGGTACGGACGTGCTGCTGCTGAACGGCATCATGCACACCATCATCGACGAGGGACTGCACGACCAGACGTTCATTGATGCGCATACCGACGGTTTTGAGGCGCTCCGGGAAACGGTGCGGGAATACAGCCCGGAGAAAGTGGCGCCCCTGTGCGGCATCGCCCCGGAGGCCATCAGGGAGACGGCGCGCCTGTATGCGACGGCAAAGACGGCCATCATCTTCTGGGGCATGGGCATTTCACAACACGTGCACGGGACGGACAACGCCCGCTGCCTGATCTCGCTGGCGCTGATGACCGGGCAGATCGGCCGGCCCGGCACCGGCCTGCACCCATTGCGCGGCCAGAACAACGTGCAAGGCGCTTCCGACATGGGTCTTGTCCCCATGGTTTACCCGGACTACCAGCCAGTGAAAGACCCCGCGGTGAGAAGCAGGTTCGAGGAATTCTGGGGTGCGGAACTGGACCCGGACGCCGGCAAGACCGTGGTTGAGATCATGCACAGCGCCCATGCGGGAGATATCAACGGTATGTACATCATGGGAGAGAACCCGGCCATGTCCGACCCCAACCTGGA
Source organism: Gammaproteobacteria bacterium (assembly GCA_965116585.1). Lineage (GTDB taxonomy): Bacteria > Pseudomonadota > Gammaproteobacteria > Eutrophobiales > Eutrophobiaceae > JAAXHV01. The sequence continues at coordinate 2,619,382 of OZ220714.1, forward strand.
ACACGCGCGGGAGGCGCTCACCAGGCTGGAGCACCTCGTGGTGCAGGATATCTTCTTCACGGAAACCTGCGGCTTCGCCGACGTCATCCTGCCAGCGTCCGCGTTCCCGGAGAAAACCGGCACCTTTACCAACACCGACCGCCGAGTGCAACTGGGCCGCCAGGCGGTCACCCCGCCCGGCGAGTCCCGCCAGGACCTGTGGATCATCCAGGAATTGGCCCGCCGCCTCGACCTGGACTGGGACTACACCGGACCCGAAGCCGTATTCGAGGAGATCAGACAAGCGGTGCCCAGCATGGCCGGCATGACCTGGGCGCGGCTGGAAGATGAGGATTCACTCACCTACCCCCTGCTCAGGGAGGACGACCCGGGTGAGCCGGTGATATTCAGGGACGGTATTTTCCCCACCGATGACGGCAGGGGCCGCTTCGTAGCGGCTGACTACATCGAGGCAGCAGAATTGCCCGACAACGACTATCCCTTCATCTTCATGACCGGACGCCAACTGGAACACTGGCACACCGGCACCATGACACGCCATTCCCGGGTCCTGAACACCATCGAACCCTGGCCCTATGTCCTGATCAACCCGGAAGATTTACAAGCGCTGGAGATGGAATCCGGCGACCTGCTCACCATCGAATCCCGCCGCGGCGCCCTCTCCGTCGCCACCCGCGTGGACGAAGGCATACAACCAGGCGTCCTGATGATGCCCTTCACCTACCACGAAGCCGCGGCAAACATCCTCACCAACGACGCCCTGGACCCCTTCGGCAAAATCCCTGAATTCAAGTTCTGTGCGATACGGGTGAGCAAGCACTAGTCTGATGTGTCGGCGGTTTGAACTTGACCGCGACATACAATGGTATTAGTCTATGTGTGATTTAATGTGTGAGAAACAACACAATGGCAACCAACCTGTCTATAGACCCCGAATTACTCGATACAGCGCTGAAGTTGAGCGGCGAGACAACAAAGAAAGCGACCGTTAACAAGGCGTTGCAGGAATTTATTTCGCGCAGGGAACAGGAAAGGCTGCTGGATCTTTTTGGAAAATTCGACTGGGACGGCGATTTCGACTACAAGCGTGAAAGGACCCGTTCATGACCCTGTTCGTGGATACCAGCGTCTGGTCGCTGGCGTTACGGCGGGATTCCGTGCCGGAAATATCAGAGGTAGAACGTCTGCGGGATGCGCTCAGTGGCGGCGAATCCGTTTATACGACTGGAATAGTGCTTCAGGAATTATTACAGGGCTGTCGAGGGCCAAAGGCCAGGGAACAGATCATCGAGCGTTTCAAAGCGCTTCCGCTACTGGTGCCCGGCCGTGAAGATCACGTCGAAGCAGCCAGGTTGCGTAACGACTGCCGCCGACTTGGTATCCAGGTCGGAACCATTGACGCTTTGCTTGCCCAACTCTGTATCAGCCGTGAATTAATAATGCTGTCGACCGATCGCGATTTCAGCTACATAGCAGACAATGCGCCCCTTCGAGTTTGGCATAAGTCATAGCGGGCAGGAGAGATAGAACATGTCCGAAATCTCCTCTGTACTCATGTCAAGCGAACACCCGAACTGGCACCAGTGGCTGACCGCGTAACAAACGGTTACGAACGCTAGCCCGGATTTCTCACAAACCATTGTAAAAGGGTCTCAACTTCGCGTATAATGTGACTGTTATCAATAAGTTACATCAAAACGGAGGAGAGACCCCATGAATACAGAGTGTACGGCAACCCAACTTGAATTTCAAGCCTTTGGTCGGCGCCGGGTCACGGGTCGGTTTGACGGCGGCCGGCTCACCTCGGACGGGGGCGGGCTGCTGCTGCGTGAGGTGGAGCAGCGCCTGGATGTATTCTCCCGGCTGGCCGGGTGTTTTACGGACTACCGCCAGTCGGGGAAGGTGGAACACCCGGTAGCGGCGTTGCTGGCGCAACGGATTTATGGGTTGGCATTGGGCTATGAGGATATCAATGACCATGATACGTTGCGCCGTGACAGTCTGCTGGCGTTACTGGTAGGGAAGGCGGACCTGACGGGGGATAGCCGTCGCCGGGCCCGTGACCGGGGCTATCCGCTGGCGGGGTCGAGCACCTTGAACCGGCTGGAGTTGGGGGTGCCGGCGCAGGCGGCGGGTCATCGCTACCAGAAGGTGGTGGCGGACCCGGCGGGGTTGGACCGGTTGCTGGTGGACGTGTTTCTGGAGTCACACCGGCAGGCGCCGTCGGTGGTGTGGCTGGACCTCGATGCCACCGACGACCCGTTACACGGTCAGCAGGAGGGACGGTTCTTTCACGGTTACTACAAGTCCTACTGTTACCTGCCGCTGTATATCTTCTGCGGGGAGCACCTGCTGTGCGCCCGGTTGCGTCCGGCCAACCAGGATGCGGCGGCGGGGAGCGTGGAGGAGTTGGCCCGGCTTGTCGGGCAGATACGGCAGCGTTGGCCGACGGTGCCGGTGAGGGTACGGGGGGATTCGGGGTTTTGCCGGGAAGACCTCATGGCCTGGTGTGAGGCCCATGACGTGGGTTACCTGCTGGGTCTGGCGAAGAATGCCCGGCTGGAGAAACAGCTGGCCAAGGCGTTGCGCAAGTCGCACCGGCGTTACCTGCAGACGGGCCGGGCCTCACGGCGCTTTCGTGAGTTACGTTATCGCACCCGGAAGAGCTGGTCGCGCACGCGCCGGGTGGTGGGAAAAGCCGAGCACCTGGCCAAGGGCGCCAACCCGCGCTTCGTGGTGACGAACCTGGACCGTAAGATAGCCGGCGCCCAGGTGTTGTATGAGGAGCTATACTGTATTCGTGGCGAGATGGAGAACCGCATCAAGGAGCAGCAACTGGGCCTGTTTGCCGACCGCACCAGCACGGCCACGTTACGCGCCAACCAGTTACGCCTGTACCTGTCTTCGTTTGCCTACTTGCTGATGCACGGCCTGCGCCGCCTGGGACTGGCTGGCACCCGCTGGGCCCGGGCGCAATGCACCACCATCCGTGCTCACATCCTCAAACTGGCCGCCGTGGTGCGCATCAGCGCCCGCCGGGTCTGGCTGGCCTTCGCCTCCGGCTATCCGCACCAGGCCAGCTTCGCCGCCGTGCTCAGACAACTGCGAGAGCGCCCCGTGCCCGACCCGCCCGGCTGACCTGCCGGACCGCACCTGTCCCCTGACCAACACGGCTGTCCCGCCGTGAACGGCCGTCCTTGGCCCAAGCAACGCTTCACACCCGCCTGGGCAGGGTAAAAGTCGCTATATCACCCGATTTTTACGACAAACAGGCCATGTGCTTCACCGGTTTGTGTGGTGACCTGTCCTGCCGACCCTATGCAGTGTATGAATCAATGTCGGATAGCCTGTTTATCGCTCTATGCTATGATTGGTGAGATATGCGGGCTAGAGCCGAGAAGTCTGGCAGTCGAGAAACGCTGCAGGTGCATCACGATGGATGAAATCAAGGTTAATCAGGAATGGTCGAGATTCCGCCACGAGACAGTAGTTCGTACTGATACGCTGCTCTACGTTCTGAGCGGGATTCGCCTGTACTATCAGGTTCTTGACACCATGATTACCCGTGCACACGGCCCCGATGGGAGCGTGACCAGACAGGCTCGCGAGATGTCTATTCCACTTGAAGCATTGAACATCCGCTCGAGACCCTTCTTGGTCGGTGAACCCTTGATCGATCGGGTGTCGCCTGGCGGGCTTGCCGAACAAATGGTGTACAAATCGTGGGTTGCCGAGATATACGGCCTGTGGGAAAACCGCTACCGCACCAATCTCAAAGAACATTCTGGCGACGTTTCTGGCGTGATCCGCCCGCGGCATCAAGTGCTGGGCGATCTGAGGCTGATCCGTAACAATCTCCTTCATTCGGAGTCAAATTTGTCCACCGGAGATCAAGCCGGGGCCTGCCAAATCCTTAGTTGGTTCCCAGCCGGTGAGGTCATGCAACTGAGCTTCGACCATGTGCTCGATTTTCTAAATCAAATGGATTGGCTGGTGGAGCAGCCAAGTGTCATCGGCGATTCACCGGAAGTGAAGGTCAACTATTGGCGGCTCGACGAGAGGCCGATTCGTTCAAGCGGAAATCCCCAACCCCGCTTGGTGTCCGTTCGGCCGATTGTGGGCGAAAACGACGAACTGGAAGTATTCCGTTACGGAGCCAGTGTTGCCTTCTCCGATGGCGTCTTCGGTCTCATCGCCATGGGCATCCCCTTTGGTGAGGCGTCCGCCTCGAACGACTGCCTGTGGAACGGGCTGACGGTCGGCTGCGACGGATACGCTCTAATTTTACCCGGCACCGACATTTGCAAGCCGGGTGCCTCACTCTATGAGGCTTGTCTTTCGGATTCGAACAGGACAAAAGGTCCAGGACCGTGGTCGCGGCCGGCCCAATTCAGGGATGGGTCATCTGATTGAGTCAATGTTTGTAACGGCGCAGCTGCGTACCGCTAGGACGCGTGGGTTGTGAGCCTCGCCACCTTACTGACGATGGTCTACAAACTCGGATTATGCACAGAGCAGAACTGGCGCCGGTTGCGGGGTTTCAAACACCTGGCGGACATGTCGACCAGTATCACATCAGACGGCTGGCTCGCATCTTGCCAAGATCCCCTTCCCAACCTGACCCGCGCATGCGTCGCGCTTCTTCAATGTTCAGGTGTTCGGCCGCAAGGGTACGCAACGCAAAGTTGACTGCCTCACGTTTCGTCGCCAGCCGGTATCGGCGCATTATCTCCGTGCAGGCTGCATCATCGATATTTATGCTAGTGCGTGCCATGCACCTACCATACACAATGTTTGATCACAGTCAATGAAGTATCCGGCATACCAGCTATTCAGGACCTATCGCTCCACAACTTCCAGCACGTTCTGTATGAAACAGATTTCAAGCCCCTTATCCTTAGCCACCTACCTCCATTTCAACAGTTTTCCAACTGTGCCAAATAGACATCCAGGATTGAAACAGAATACGCACACTTTCCGGGTGAAACTGGAATCGGTGTTCACGATCAACCGGAATCCGCAATGGACAGCATCGACCGCTCCTTTGAGATATATATCATCAACCCAGCGTGAAATACGTAATCAATTGAGCCACTTTCTCCCATTTGCTCTTTTGTTCACCCTTGTTCCTTTTTTCTATCGTCACTGGTGTATATATTAACCTTGAGCTTCCGAAAACCGCTAGCAAGATGGTCGATCTCTTTTTGAATTTTTTCCAAGGTTGAAGAAATTTTGTGGACAGGGTTACCACCGAGTTCAGAAATACCCTTGTACTCCATAAATTTGAAATGAGATTTAGAAGTATATGTTTTACCTTCAATATCTTGAAACTCTATATCTATTTCAGCGAAATACTCAAATAATTTGTCGTCGAATTTCCCATGAAGCTCAATAAAGCTAAAAATGTAACTCGTTCTCTTTTCTCCTGCACCTAATGATGAAATACCGTTACTCAATATCACTAAGTTACTGAATTGCTCTTGAAGGTAGTCGTACACTTCTTGCGCATCTTTGGATTTATTCGTGAACTTGAATTTAATATTTTGAGCGGTACCGACTCCACCGTTAATAATATGAACATCTATAGAATTGAAGTATGCCGGGGAAGGCTTTAGATATAAACTGATGCTTGGTTTAATTGAATCTTTTCGTATCTGCTCAATCTGTGACAGTTGGACACGACGAAGCTCCCAAGTTTCTTTTGCCAGAAAGATTGTCAACAATGCGATACATGCCGTAGCGAGAGCCGAAATCCACGCTGACAAAGTATCATTCCCAGATATCAACGATCCTTGCGAACTTACACCTACAGCTAACCCCATAATGAAAAAAATGACAATTACCAAAACAGCCATAATTAGGCATATACCCCATGCAAACTTGTTTTTCATATTTCATTACTCATTCGTTCGCTTTCCAACTGTGCCATATAGACATCCCGGATTGAAACAGAATATGCCATGATTAATTGAGGTCATTTCAATTGTCTCAATCAAGTGTTTAACATTCTGTTTTTCCATCCACAAATTTCGGAACTGGATTCGTTGCCTTTTCGAGATCTGTAACCCGTCCGATCTTAACCTGCTTTCGAGCTCACGGACCCGTTCATTAATTTTGGCAGCAAGGTATCCCGTAAGCTTTCGAGTTTGCGGATATGGGAGTGGTTAAGATAAATTTTTTCATCAATTTTCCTGACGCTATTCTGAAAACCCTGAATCAAATTATGTGGTGGCAGGACTATTTCGAGTTTTTCAAAATCGTCTTTGCTGATTGAGCCGAATACGGTGCCTTCCTGGTCAAATCGTTTGATTTCTTTCATCAGGGACTTCATTTTGTAGTATGTGTACGAGTAAAACTCCTGATTCTTCTTGTAGCGGAAGGATGCGACTCCGCGACCAATGCAGCAGCTTTCTCGCGCCATGTTTTGTTCACCTACGGGCGCTCTTACGCTGACCAAAGTGTCGAATTTTCCTGCAAATCTTTTCGGCTCGGTGGTATAGACCCGGTTCTTTGGGAAACGAAAGCCAAAATCTGCATTGCCTTGAAACAGGGGTGTTCCTTCTTCCTTCTCGTTATAGGATGTTCCGGGAGGTGATTGTCCCATTGTGACGGTAAACTCATCGGGGAGGGTGCCAGTATCCCACTGTCTGCTTTCATTTCCAGTAAATGACTTCCTGAACAACGCCTGTGCCATATCTTCCAGAGTTTTGTTTTGGCGGTGGAGCAGGTCTATTTTGTCGTCGAGGCTGGACAGGGCTTCGGCGATGGCTTTTTGTTCGGGGAGCGGGGGTAGGGAAAATTTGTATTCTTTGATTGCCGTTGGTGATGTGTGTTTTATTGATGTACCACTAGCCGCACCTACGGTAAACCAATGGTAATCGCTGGTACGCAACAACCAATAAATAAAATCTTGATCTACAACATCTGATTTAAACTGTAGTAATCCTATTCGTTGATTGTGCAAGAATATTTTACCAGTTTTGGTTTTAGGGACTTTTGCTGAATAACCAAGAGTGTCTCCATTTTTGCTTAAATCTGTCATCGTTACGATGATGTCGTCCTCTTTCAAAATATAATCTTGAGGGATCTGTCCGGTGAAATATTTTAGTTTTGATGATTTAAAACCGCCTCCTATTTTGAAATTTCCAGGAGTAACTAAAATATTATTATTTTCCTGATCAGTAATAAATTGTCCTTTAAACGCATATCCATGTTTAACATCAAGAAAATCTCCTAGCCTAACTTCCTTCCAACCCGTCGACTTGCTCTGACTTTCCTGCAACACCACATACTTCCCCCTGATATTCTCCTTGAAGTCGTCAGGGATACTCTCCCAGTCCATGACATCCACCGAGATCAACAAATCACTTTCTTCCAGCGCTTCCTTGAGGTGATAAATCTCCATGGGAGTACAGTCGAAGACGGCTAGGTCCAGGTCGGAGGTTTCTCCGGCTTTCCAGGTGACGCGGGAGCCGTAGGCCCAGACAGTTTTGTTGGGGATGTGTTGTTTGAGGATGGCGTGGAGCAGGTCGAGTTGTTCCTGGTCCAGATCTATGAGTTTCTCTTTACTCATTCTTCGTTGAGCATGGTTTCATAGATTTCTTCGGTATCCCGGATGAAACCTCCTACTTTATCCAAGGCGGCCATGGCCTTTTCTATGCTGTAATCGTGAGCTGCGTCATTCCTGATCTTATTGTACTGAACCAGCCGCTTATGCACGTCTTTTTCGAAAAGCAAGTCTTCAAAAGCAGCACGGAAAATTGGGATTGGTGAGTTTCTCAGTTCAACCTTGCCATTTTCATCTTGCAGATATTTCTTTATCTGCTTCCACAAGGTGTCATAGCAAATCTCGAAGCATTTAATGACGGAATTTTTCACGGCTCTCTGGTTGACTTCAGATAAGCCTTGCTGATCCAAGGTCGAATAACTGCCGTACTGTTCCTTTAGCTCATTGAGCGATTGCCCCAGTTTTTCGTAATTGATCCCGGTCATGATGTTTCCTCCCATTGCACCTTCTCCAGGTTCTGCAAAATTCTCTTGTTCAACCTTTCTTCCTCAACAAGTTGTGCCTCGAACTCCGTCTTCAACTCCTTAAACCTCGTCCCAAAGTCAAAATCATCTTCCTCCTCTGGCAGGCCAACGTAACGGCCGGGGCTCAGCACATAGTCCAGTTCCCGGATTTTCTCTATGGGTGTTGCGTGGCAGAAACCGGCGACGTCCTCGTAGTTGCTGTCCTTATTGCGCCACTGGTGGTAGGTGTCCGCAATTTTTCCTGTGTCTTCATCGGAAAATACCCGGGTACGGCGGTTGATTAAATGCCCCAGGTCGCCGGTGTCTATGAACAGGATTTCATCAGTGCGTTCACGCTCGCCGTTATGGCCTTGCCGTTTGCCGGAGATAAACCACAGGCAGGCGGGTATCTGCGTATTGAGAAACAGTTTTGCAGGCAGGTTGACGATGCAATCCACCAGGCCGGCCTCTACGATGTTTTTGCGGATGACGTCCTCGTTGGAGGATTTGGAAGTGAGCGATCCTTTTGACAGCACGAAACCGGCCACGCCGCGGGGCGCAAGGTGGTGAATGAAGTGCTGCACCCAGGCAAAGTTGGCATTGCCTGGGGGTGGTGTGCCGTATTTCCAGCGGCCATCGCCTGTTAGTTGTTGACCGCTCCAGTCGCTGTCGTTGAATGGCGGATTAGCGAGGATGAAGTCTGCCTTGAGGTCGGGGTGGACATCGTGCAGGAATGAGCCTTCCTTGTTCCACTTGACCTGGGAGCCATCTATATTGCGGATAGCCAAATTCATGCGGCACAGGCGGTAGGTGGTTTCATTGCTTTCCTGGCCGTAGATGGAGATGTCGTCGATTTTCCCCTGGTGGTTTTCCACGAATTTCTCGCTCATCACGAACATGCCGCCACTGCCGCAGCAGGGGTCGAACACCCTGCCTGAGTAGGGTTCTATCATTTCCACCAGCAGTTTCACGATGGAACTCGGGGTGTAGAACTGGCCGCCTTTCTTGCCTTCAGCCAGGGCGAATTCACCCAGGAAATACTCATACACCCTGCCGAGCACGTCTGTTGACTGTGCGCTTTGCTCGGCCAGGGCGATATTGCTGATCAGGTCGATCAGTTCTCCCAGGCTGGCTGAGGCCACGTTCATCCTGGCGAATACCCTGGGCAGGATACCTTTCAGGGTTTGATTGTCCTTTTCTATCAGTTCCATCGCTTTATCCAGGATTTGACCGACACTAGGTTGTTTCGCCTGTGCGCAGACGCGGTCCCACCTGGCCTCCGGCGGTACCCAGAACACGTTTTCTCCGGCGTATTCGTCTGGGTCTTCCGGGTCGGCGAACTCGATGTTTGACAGTTCCTCGTAGCGGGTGAGGAATGAGTCCGAGATGTATTTGAGGAAGATCAGGCCGAGGACGATGTGTTTGTACTGAGCCGCGTCGATGTTTTTGCGCAGTTTGTCCGCGGTTTTGAACAGTTGGGCTTCCAGTCTTTCTGGTCCGGTGGAGTGGTTCTTTGCCATGGTGTCAGATTATACTCCTTGTTTGTATAAAGATGGCTTATCCGAGAGATTCCTGCTTACGCAGGAATGGTAGTCTTCCTCTGTATTTCTGCTTACGCAGGAGTGGTGGTCTACTTATGTTGTTCCGGTACTCCACTCATCCGCCAGCAGCTCGGTTTGCCGTAAGATATTCTCTGTTGCCAGCTTTTGCTGGTCGGGCGGATAGCCGTATTCCCGCAACAGGCGTCTCACGGTTGTCCTGAGTTTCGCCCGTGCGCTTTCTTTGATGGTCCAGTCAATCGATATGTTTTGTTTTACCCGTTGCACCAGCACCTGAGCCAGGGAGCGTAAGGTATCATCACCCATGACCTCATTTGCACTCTCGTTGAGTATCAAGGTGTCATAAAACGCGACTTCATCATCCGACAAGCCCATGTCGGCCACTTTATCGTCCGACGCTTTTATCTCTTTGGCAAGCTGTATCAGTTCCTCAATCACCTGCGCAGTAGTCAGCAGATTGTTCCGGTATTTCCTGATGGCGGCTTCCAGCATCTCGGAAAACCTTTTGCCTTGGGCAAGATTCTTCCTTCTCCTGGTTCGCAATTCATCGTTCAGGATCTTCTTCAGCAGTTCAAGGGCCAGGTTCTTGCGTTTCATGCCTTGGATTTCCTGCAGGAAGTCATCGGAAAGAATAGAGATATCCGGCTTCTTGATGCCGGCGGCCTCAAAGATATCGAGCACGCCTTCCACAACGACCGCCTTGTCAACAATCTGCCGTATGGCGGTTTCCACCTCGTCCAGGCTTTTGCCGCTGCTTTGCCGTTCAAATTTTTTCAGGCGCGCCTTCACGGCCTGGAAAAAACCCACCTCGGCCTTGATCGCCATAGCCCTGGGGTCCGGCACGGACAACGCAAACGCTTTTTCCAGCAGGCCGACCTCCCTGGTAAATCGCTCCTTACCGTTTTCCAGACCAAGAACGTGCTCCTCGGCTTCCAGGATCAGGCCCAGCTTTGCCTGTGTGTCGGCAGAAAAATAGGTCTTGTAGGCAAAACGATCAAACATGGCCGCGACGACGGCGTGTTTTTCCAGCATTTTTTCCACTGCCTGCTCCTGCTCAAAAGCCGGCGCGCCCCTGCCATTGCTTTGGGTATAGGAAACCAAGGCTTGTTTCAAATCTGAGGCAATGCCGATATAATCCACAACCCTGCCACCGGGCTTGTCCTTGTACACCCGGTTGACCCGGGCGATGGCCTGCATCAGGCTGTGCCCGCGCATGATTTTATCAAGGTACATCGTTGTCAGGCAGGGTGCGTCAAACCCGGTCAGCCACATGTCCCGTACAATGACGATCTGCAATGGGTTGTCGGGGTCCTGAAAACGTTCCCGTAGCGTCTTGCGCTCCGTTTTGCTGGTACTGTGCCGCTGCCACGTCGCGGGGTCGCTTGAAGATGAGGTCATGATCACCTTCACCTGTCCCTTGTTTTTATCTTCATCGTGCCAATCGGGACGCAAAGCGACTATTTCATTGTACATAGCCACCGCGATCCGGCGACTGGTGGCAACGATCATGGCCTTGCCGGCAAACACCTCCTGCCTGGCATCAAAATGCTTGAGGATATCCGTTACGACCGATTTCACTCGTTCCTCATGCCCTATAATCGCTTCCTGCTTGCTCCATTTTACCTTTGCCTTCTCCGTTGCCGTTGCTTCTTCGCTTTCAGTGATACCCTCAACCTCGGCGTCCAGTTCCGCTTTTTCCTCTTCCTTCAAGTGCACCTGCACCAAGCGGGATTCGTAATACACCGGCACGGTCGCGCCGTCTTCGACGGCTTGTTCTATGTCGTAAACGTCGATGTAATTGCCGAATACTGCCGGGGTCGATGCATCTTCCTTTTCAATGGGCGTGCCGGTAAAACCGATGAAAGCCGCTTCGGGGAGGGCATCCCGCAGATACTTGGCAAAACCATAATTGGTTTTCGCACCGTCCTTGACAAAGTGGGTCCGGGCGCCGAAACCGTACTGGCTGCGGTGCGCTTCATCTGCGATGACAATGATGTTGTGTCGGTTGGACAGCAGTTGGAAGTTTTCACTGCCGTCTTCAGGCAGGAACTTCTGTATGGTTGAGAAGACGATACCCCCTCCCGCGGTCTGCAAGAGTTGTTTCAACTGCGCCCGGCTTTCCGCCTGTTTGGGAACCTGTCTGAGCAGTTCCTTCCCCGCGACAAAAGCATCGAATAACTGATCGTCAAGGTCATTACGATCGGTAATGACAACGATAGTCGGATTGTTCATCTCCCGGTGTACGACCAGCAGGCCGGCGTAAAATACCATGGACAAGGATTTGCCACTACCCTGCGTGTGCCAGACTACCCCCGCCTTGCGGTCTCCCCTGGGTTGGCCTTTGACTCCGGGCAGGTTGTATACCCCGGGATCTTCCTCGACGTTCTCTCCGGATGAGGCCCTGATAGTGGATTTAACCGCTTCCTTCACCGCGTGATACTGGTGGTATGCCGCTACTTTTTTGATGGTTTCAATACTTATCTGGCCGCTGGCCGGGTCTTCCTGTTTCACTTTCTCAAAGACGGAAAAGTGGCGAACCAGCTCCAGCAACACGTCCGGTCGCAGCATACCTTTGATCAGCGTCAACAGTTGCGGCGTTGTGTTGGGATCTTCCTTTTTCCCATCCACGGTCTTCCACGCCATAAACCGGCTCCAGCCGGCAGTCAGGGAACCGGCTTTTGCATCCAGGCCGTCTGAGGCAACCAGCACACCGTTGTAGCAAAACAGGCTGGAGATTGTCTCTTTGTACGTTTGCAATTGGTCAAACGCTTTCCTTGGAGTCGCATTCTCATCAGCCGGGTTCTTCAATTCGATGATGACCATGGGCAGGCCGTTCACAAACATGATAATATCCGGGCGTTTTGTCACGCCTGTTCCATGACCGGAAAGAGGTTTGTTTTTCGTTACGGTAAACTGGTTGCAGACTACGAAATCATTATTAAGCGGGGTGTCAAAATCAATCAAACGCACTTTGACCCCGATTGTTTCACCGTCTTTCTGCCGGTCTTCCGTTACACCTTCCCTCAGCATCTCATGGAACAGTTCGTTGCTTGCAACGGGATTCTGACCGGCGAGGGCGAGTGCCCGCCTGCGTGCCTGCACTCTTACCTCATTCGGGATGGCCGGATTCAGTTTGTCAATCGCTGCTTGCAGACGTGTGCCCAGGACAACGTCGGAGAAGTCCTGTCTTTCAAACTCCTGTGCTTCCGGGGACAGGTAAGACCAACCCTGGCGCTCCAGGAGTTCCAGGGCTAACTGTTCAACGTCGGATTCGTAGATAGAAGTCATCGGTTTGCTGATTTACATCCACATAAACTCCAATGGTACCGCGTGGAGTTTGTCCCCGAAGGGCATAATCCTGTCGCCGGTGTACAGTAACACACCACCGGCAAATTTCTTGCCCAATGCTTCCTGGAGTTTGCGCAGGCCCTTGAAGTCGGCATTGACTACTGTACCGGATGCTTTTACTTCAACGCCTGCCGCGGCCAGGGCGCCGCGTTGGATTATGATATCCACTTCGATGCCGTAGCGGTCGCGAAAATGGTGGAGGGTATGGGGCTGCTGGTGTGCGCTGGCCTGCCGCTTCAGTTCCTGCAACACGAAGGTCTCAAGAATATGACCAAACAAAGGGCGGTTCGCCGAGAGCGATTCGGCATTCAGGTTCAATAATGCACAGATAACCCCGGTATCGCAAAGATGCACCTTCGGGGTCTTTACCAGCCGTTTCAAGTGGTTGCTATGCCAGGGTTGAATTCTTTCCAGCAAAAACATTTTTTCCAGGAGTGTAAGGTAGTTCCCGATTGTCAACCTGTTGAGTTGGAAAGAGGACGCCAGACCGTTCACGTTTAACAGTTGCGCGGTTTGCGCCGCTGCCAGTTGCAGCAATCGCGGCAGGGTTTCAAGAGATTGAATTTCCATAATTATTGACGCATCGCGCTCTATCAGGGCTGTGATATAGGTCTGGTACCAGTTGGCGCGTCTGGCCGGCGCGCGCTGCAAGGCAGTTGGGTAGCCTCCCGCCACCACGCGCTGAATTACCCGCTCGTCAATCGGCGGTTCTTCACGTATGGAGGAATCCGAAGCAAACAGGAAATCCAGAAACCGGGGCGCAGTCCGTTCAAGCTCATTCTGTGAGAAAGGATGCAGTCTTACTATGTCCATACGACCGGCCAGCGATTCTTTTATGCGGGTCATTTGCAACAGGTTCACCGAACCGGTCAGTATGAAACGGCCCGCGCTGCGGTCGTTATCAATGGACAGTTTGATGGATGGAAACAGTTCGGGCGCCAACTGCGCTTCATCCAGGATCGTGCGATCCGACAAGGATTTTACAAAACCGAGCGGGTCTTCTGTAGCATAACTACGCGTGCTCTCGTCATCAAAAGTCAGGTATTGGTAGCTCTCAGCCTCCCCTATTGTCCGGGCAAGCGTCGTCTTGCCGCACTGGCGCGGCCCCTGTATCAGAACAGCGGGAGAGTCAGCCAGCGCCTCCATCAGGCGCAGTTCAATATGACGTTGGTAAAGATTGTCGAGCATAGGGTAAAGTTGTTAATCTGCAATGCGGCTGATTGTTACTGTACCCCCTGGCTGATTGTTAGTCAACCCCCTGGCTGATTGTTACTGTACCCCCTGGCTGATTGTTAGTTAGCCCCGCGGCTGATAGACACTTTCAGGACCATGGCAAGCCCTTTTACCATCAAAACCAGGACAGTTTTTCGTGCAGTTTAACCACTTCGCCGATGATGATCATTGACGGAGGACTGATTTCCCGTTCAGCGACGATAGCGGACAGGGTAGAGACGACGCCCAGGTGGACGCGTTGATCCGGTGTGGTGCCCTGCTGCACGATAGCGGCGGGCAGGTCGGGGTTCATCCCCCGTTCCAGCAGGCTCTTCTGCAACACATCGACGCCTCTGACGCCCATGTAGATAGCCAGCGTCTGTTTCGGTTGCAGCAACGCCGGCCAATTGAAATTCAGCTTGCCGTCCTTGAGGTGGCCGGTGACGAACAGGCAGGAATGGGCCAGGTCACGGTGCGTCAACGGGATGCCGGCGTAGCAGGCGCAACCGTTGGCGGCGGTGATACCCGGCACGACCTGGAAGGGAATACCCGCCGCAGCCAGTTCCTCGATTTCTTCACCACCACGCCCGAAAATGAACGGGTCGCCCCCCTTCAGGCGCAGCACGCGCTTGCCCTGTTGCGCCAGCCTGACCATCATTTCATTGAGTTCAGACTGCGGCACCGTATGGCTGTCGCTGCGTTTACCGACGTAAATGCGCTGTGCCTCCTTCCTGGCGAGTTCCACAATGGCGGGAGAGACCAGCCGGTCATACAATACTACATCGGCCTGCTGCATCAGGCGCAGGGCGCGGAAAGTGAGCAAATCGGGGTCGCCGGGACCGCCACCCACCAGGTAGACCTCGCCACTTTTGAGGTCCGTGGGCGCGCTATGCTCCAGCGCCTGCTCCAGGGTCCGGATGGCTGCCTGTTCACGCCCGGCAAACAGCATCTCGACAACCGGCCCTTGCAGGATGTTCTCCCAAAAACGCCGGCGCTGGCGAAATTCCGGGAAACGCTGTCTTACCCGCCCGCGGAACTCCCGCACTACCGTTGCCAGGCGTCCGTAACTTGCCGGTATCAGGGTTTCCAATTTCGCCCGCAGCAGCCGGGCCAGTACCGGCGCAGCGCCGCCTGTGGACACGGCGATTTGCACCGGGTCCCGATCGACCACGGAGGGCATGATGAAACTGCACAGCGCCGGGTTGTCAACCACGTTGACCGGCACGTTCTCCGCCCTGGCGGCCGCGGCGACCGCGCGGTTCACCTGCTGGTCGGACGTGGCGGCGATCACCAGCGCACAACCGGAGACGTCCCGCGGCTGAAATTCCCTGGTTTCATGCCGTACTCTACCCTGCTGTGCGAGAGCCTGAATAGCGTCCCCCATCCGGGGCGCGATAACAACGACGTCGGCGTTCGACCGCAGCAATTGCTGCGCCTTTCTCGCGGCAATCTCGCCGCCACCCACCACCAGGCAGGGGCGCTTGTCCAGGTCCAGAAAAATCGGGAAATATCGCATTGGTTTACTGTATCACAGGCGCAAAGCTCCGGCGTAATCCTGTCTTGACAACTCGGACAAGTCCAGAGCCTGCCCCGTACTTGATAGGGGGATGGACTTGTTCAGAACTCCCAGAGCTACCTGAACAGGCTGTCCCGGTTGGATTGGTAATAGTTCAGTGTGTGTTCCACTGC
Organism: Gammaproteobacteria bacterium; assembly: GCA_965116585.1. Lineage (GTDB taxonomy): Bacteria > Pseudomonadota > Gammaproteobacteria > Eutrophobiales > Eutrophobiaceae > JAAXHV01. The sequence goes on from OZ220714.1 coordinate 2,635,200, forward strand.
GCGGAGCACGGCGCGTTGGCTGGAGGTGGCCCCACTGATATGATCGAAGTCACCACCGTCCTTTGCCACTGCCCAGGCGCCTATGGGCGTGTTGTCCAGGGAACGGTCGTTGAACCCGAGAATCCAGGGCGTATTGTCCTGGTGTACCTGGTCGCCCAGACCTGGTGTTTCCCGGTGTTGCAAGACCCTGACACCGGCCAGTGTGCCGTCATAATGAATACCTATGGCCAGTTCCATCGTGCCGTTGTAACCCCTGCTCCTGACGGGGCTGAATATCAGGCCCACAGGCTCTCCCCCCAGTCGGGCCCGATATACCCCGGTCGTCGCCTGCGTACCGAACCAGGTTGCTATGCTGACGCTGACCCGGTCCGCCGGCAGGTCGTTATCATATTCAAGCGGCAGCGCATCAGCGCTGATCTCGAGGACAGACAAGTGCTTGTTACGCATGATCATATCCTCGAAATAACTCCCCAAGGCATAAATTCCCAAGAGCGCGGCAAAGCAGATGAATAGCAACGGCAACGTACTCAACAGCAGTGTTTTCCTTGCCGGCATCATTTTTCTCCCGGCGCCCGGGACCGGGTCGCGAGGTCAATCAGCGGGACGAAAATATTGGCGAGAAGCACCGCAAAAGCGACTCCGTCCGGGTATGCGCCCCAGTTGCGCAGCAGGTAGACCAGCGCGCCGATGAGGGCGCCATAGAGCAGGCGCCCGCGCCGGGTGGTGGACGCAGTAACCGGGTCCGTAGCAATGAAGAAGGCGCACAGCATGGTACCGCCGCTGAACAGGTGGAACAACGGCGCAGCGTACACGTTGGGGTCGTACAGGTAGAAGAACGAACTGACCACCAACATGCCGGCCAGCACTGCCGCCGGGATTTGCCACTTGATAGCGCCGCGCAACAGCAGGTAAACACCACCCAGCATAAACAGGAGATTGATCCATTCCCAGCCGGCGCCGCCGAGGTACCCGAATAACGGGGATGTATTGATTTCCGGCACCATCTCCATCAGTTCCAGGCGATTTTTGAGTTCATCGAGGGGCGTCGCCCCGCTCAACGTGTCCGGCACTGTGCCTCCCGCGGGGAAGATGCTGTGAAGATACGTATCGATACTGTGGGCCGACAGTTGCGGCCAGGTATTCATCGGTACCGGAAAGCAGATTAATACGAATGCATATCCCGCCATGGCAGGATTGAAAACGTTATAGCCGATGCCGCCAAAAACATGCTTGCCGATGATGATGGCAAACGCGATGCCGCCCAGACTGATCCACCAGGGCGCGGCCGGGGTGATGCTCACGGCAAACAGCAACGCGGTGACCACGGCGCTGCCGTCACGCAGGTAAAGCGCCGGCTCGCGCCGCCGCAACCGCAGTATGGCCCACTCGAATAACAAGGCAAAAGACACGGCCAGGACACATTGGATGAGAATGCCGACACCGAACAGCCAGGCGTAGCAGAGCAGTCCCGGCGCCAGTGCGATACATACATCCGCCATCACCGTACTGACGGCGCGGCCGTCATGCCAGTGGGGCGATGCGCCTGACTTGCTGATCATCCGTCCTCCTTGCCACCCCGCGGCGACCGCTGTTGCCGCTTGGCCCTGCTGCGCGCCAGCGCTGCTTGCACGTAGGATTTTTTTGTTGCCCTGGAATCTTCCCCGGCGTCAGCGGCGCGGCGCTGTTTGTCAGCCTTGATGTCGCTCGCCTGATGTTTCAAGCGCTCATTTTTCCGGGTAAAACGATCCCTCAGACTCGCGGCTGTGCGGCTGCGTTCCTCCTCAAGAGTGATGCGGGACTTGGCTTGCCGATAATAATGCACCAGCGGGATATGGCTTGGACAGACGTAGGCACAACAACCACATTCTATGCAATCGAACAAGCGATATTCACGGGACTGCTCGTCTGCTTCTGTCTTGGCAAACCAGTACAATTGCTGGGGCAGCAACAGTTCCGGACAAACGTCCGCGCAATCGCCACAACGGATACAGGGCAGCTCCGGCCGTACCGGCGTATGCTCCTCGATGATGATGCAATTGGTGGTCTTGATCACCGGCATATTGGGCGTAGTCACGTGCACACCCATCATGGGGCCGCCGATGATCACCTTGTTCTCCTCACTGTGCCGGTAACCACAGCCGGCCAGACACTCCCCAACCGGGGTGCCGATCAGCACCTGCAGGTTGACCGGATTATCCACTTTTCCCGTCACTGTGATATAGCGTGAGACGATGGGTTCTCCGCGCGTCACGGCCCGATACACCGCCGCGGCCGTCGCCACGTTGTGGATCACTATGCCGATGTGAATCGGCAACCCCCCGCTTGGGACATCCTTGCCGGTCAGGGTTTTAATGAGTTGATTCTCGCCACCGGCGGGGTAGCGGGTAGGTACCTTGACCAGTTCCAGGTCATCATCCACCAGTTCAGCCAGGGCCTGGTAGGCCAGTTCCATGTCATCCTCCAGCGCAATCACACAATGCCGGGCCTGTACCGTGTGACGGATCATGCGTGCGCCGGAAACCACGTAGGAAGCTTTTTCCTGGATCAGCCGGTCATCGCAAGTGATATGCGGTTCACATTCAACCCCGTTTATGATTAATGTATCGACCGCATTCTCCACCCCCTCCATGAGTTTGACATGAGCCGGAAACCCGGCGCCTCCCAGCCCCACTATGCCGCAATCCCTGATCAATTCCTGTAATCTTGCCGGCTCGACAAGGTCGTATTCATCGGTGGGTTTGATGTCGAACCAGGCATCGTTACCGTCAGGTTCCAGCACGATACACGGCGCCGTGCTGATGGTTGGATGCGGCACGGGGTAGGGGCCGATATCCGTTATGACGCCGGACGTGCTGGCGTGCACAGGAACGCTGACGTAACCATCCGGACGTGCAATCACCTGGCCTTTCAACACCTTTTCACCAACGCTGACTACGGGCGTTGCCGGATGCCCGATATGCTGTTGCAAGGGCAGGAACAGGCGTTCCGGCAGGGGATGCAGGATGGACATTTTCCGATCCGTGATCTCCTTGTGCGGTTGCAGCGACAACCCGCCTGGAAAATCATGCAATTCACGCATGACGTTGCAACACATGAGGCATGAACGGGTCTGTGCGGGAGATCATGCTGATGCAGTCCACCGGGCAGGGGGGCAGGCACAGTTTACAGCCTGTACAGTATTCGGGAATGACTGCATGGAGTTGTTTTGCGCTGCCGGCAATCGCATCCACGGGACAGGCATCTATACATTTTACGCAGCCGATGCAGGTCTCTTCATCAATCAGCGCGATGGCATTTTCCGCCCCGGGCGGCGCCTGGTATGGTTCTGCTTTCCCCAGCAGTTGCTCCAGCCTGCGCACAGTGACGGCGCCGCCGGGCGGGCACAGGTTGACAGGAACGCCTGCTTCGACAATGGCCCGGGCATAAGGCAGGCAACCGGGATAACCGCAGTCGCCGCATTGGGTTTGCGGCAACAACGCATCCACGTCAGCAATGGCTTGTGCCCGCGCGCGTGGCTTGTCTTGCCCCGTTGCAGACGACGTCAGTACCCACAACAGTGCCGGCAGGTACAGCGCCAGGGTCGCAATCATCAGTTCCAGCATGAGCGCCGGCCCGGAGTAACTCAGGAAACCATACCGATAAACGCGGAGAACGCCAGGGAGACAAGCCCCAGAGTGATCATCTGTACCGGCAGGCCCTTGAAGGGGGCAGGTAAATCGGTGACGGCCAGGCGCAGGTTGATGGCAGTAAACCCCAGCAACACCAGGGAATAACCCAGACCGGCGCCGGCGCCGTATGCCAGTACGCCGAACAGACCGACCTGCTGTTGCGCGCTGAACAGCATGACACCGAGCAACATGCAATTCATCAGCAGCAGCGGATAAAACCTGCCGGCGCGGTCGAACAGCCGCGGGAGATAGCCGCCCGGCGCCATGCGGGCAGCCTGACAGACGCCGGCAACGCTCACCACCAGGATGAGCAGCCGGTAATTTTCCAGGTGCAGGGGAATAATGAGCAACCGCTCCAGTAACCAGGTGACGCAGGCGACCAAGGTGGTGATACCAGTGACGGCCAGCGCCATGTCCAGGGCGATAGCCAGCCTTTGCGCACCCGCCAGCGCGGGGCTCACACCAAGCAGGTGCTCGGTGACCAGGTTATGTGCCAGACAGGCTGTGAGGAGGATGAGTAGAAGTTCGGTCACTTGACTTTCATGCCCGGCCTGGCGCCGCGATCCGGGCTCAGCAGGAATATGTCCTCACCACCGGGCCCCGCGGCCAGCACCATGCCTTCGGAGACGCCGAAACGCATCTTGCGGGGCGCCAGGTTGGCCACCATCACCGTTTGCCTGCCGACCAGGTCTTCAGGTTTGTACGCTTGCTTGATCCCGGCGAACACGTTTCTGGTCTCGCCGCCCAGGTCCAGGGTCAGTTGCAGCAGCTTGTCCGCGCCCTCAACATGGGCAGCCTGGACGATATGCGCCACGCGCAGGTCTATCCTGGCGAAATCATCAAAGGCTATCTGTTCAGCAATGGGATCATCCGCCAGGTACGGGTTCCCGGTCCCGGCGCTTGCGTCCGCGGCGGCGTTTGCCCCGGTATCAGCGTCTCCGCCTCCCAGGCTTTGCCTGCTGCCGGCGACTACGGCATCGATCCGCTCCTGTTCCACCCGGGTCAGCAAAGGCTTGAACTTCCTGATTGGATGCGCCAGCAAAGGCGCGGCCAGGTCATTCCAGGTCATCGGTTCAATGCCAAGGAAATCCTCGGCGCGGCGGGCCAGACCGGGCAACACCGGTTTCAGGTAGATAATGAGGATGCGGAACAGGTTGAGCCCCAGGGAACAAACCTGTTGCAGTTCACTGCTCGTAGCGTCCTGCCTGGCCATCTGCCAGGGTTTGTGCCGATCTATGTACTGGTTCGCCTGATCCGCCAGCATCATGATCGAGCGCATGGCGCGGGCGTACTCACGCGCCTCATAGGCCGCAGCAATAGCCGGGCCGGCGTCGATAAACGTTTGCAGCAGCGGCTCATCGTGGACATCTGCGGCCAGTCCGGCGGCAAAGCGCTTGTGGATGAACCCGGCGCAGCGACTGGCGACGTTGACGACCTTGCCGACCAGGTCGGCATTCACGCGCTGGCGGAAATCCTCCAGGTTCAGGTCGATATCATCCACACCGCTACCGGATTTTGCGGCAAAGTAATAACGCAGGTATTCCGGGTCCAGGTGCTCCAGGTAAACGCCGGCGTTGATGAAGGTGCCGCGGGACTTGGACATTTTCTGGCCGTTCACCGTGAGGAAACCGTGCACAAACACGTTACTGGGCAGGCGGTGGCCGCTGCCGTGCAGCAGGGCCGGCCAGAACAAGGTGTGGAAATACATGATGTCTTTGCCGATGAAATGGTACATCTCGGCGTTGCTGTCGGCGTTGACGTACTCTGCCACATCCCGCCCCTGCCGGTCGAGCAGATTCTTCAGGCTGGCAAAATAACCCATGGGGGCATCGACCCAGACGTAGAAATACTTGCCCGGCGCGCCCGGGATCTCGAAGCCGAAATACGGTTCGTCGCGGGAAATATCCCATTCCTTCAGGCCGGCTTCGAACCATTCAGCCAGCTTGTTGGTCACCTCGGACTGCAAGTGCCCGGCGCCGACCCAGTCCTTTAATACGGTTTCGAAGGCAGGCAAATCAAAGAAATAATGCTCGGACTCCTTCTCTACCGGCGTGGCCCCCGACACGGAGGAGACAGGGTTAATCAGGTCGGTGGGGGTGTAGGTACGGTTGCAGGACTCGCAACTGTCGCCGTACTGGTCCCCGGCATGGCAGAACGGGCATTCACCGCGGATGAAGCGGTCCGGCAGGAACATCTCTTTCACCGGGTCGTAGAACTGGCGGATGGTACGGCGCTTGATATGGCCGGCAGCGTCAAGACGGGCATAAATGGCCTCGGCCACCGCGCGGTTCTCCTCGGAATGAGTAGTGTGGAAGTTATCAAAGCCAATCTCGAAGCCGGCGTAATCGCGCTCGTGTTCGGCATGAACGCGCGCGATCAACTGTTCCGGCGTAATACCCTGGCTGTCCGCGCTCAGCATGATGGGCGTACCGTGCGCGTCGTCGGCGCAAACATACAGGCAGTCGTGACCGCGCAGTTTCTGGAAACGTACCCAGATATCCGTCTGTATCGCCTCCAGCAAGTGGCCGATATGGATCGACCCGTTCGCATAAGGCAATGCGTTGGTGACGAAGATTTTACGCTGTGCTGTCATCTGTTATCACTCGTAACACTGGTTCAGGTCTGTTTTCACAGGGTGAAAGCGGGGCATGACCTCCCATCTCACGCAGGAGTTTCTGCCGCTGGAATCTTTTTCCGATGAACATGCTAAAATTGTTGTAAAATGTTTGCTTACTCACTGATATTACAAACACTCATGCTGAACACAAGCCCTGAAGCGATCACGAAAATCCTGGCTGGGGTACAGGATATCAACCTGGAAAAAGATCTGATTTCCGCCGAAATGGTCAAGGATATTCAAATCCATGGAGATAATATCAGAATTTCCCTACAAATGGGTTATCCGGCGCATGGATACCTCGATACGTTGCGGGACGACATTTCCGAACGGTTGCGCCAAATCCCCGGGGTGCAGGGCATTGACCTTGATATCCACACCGATATCCGCTCCCACGCAGTACAGCGGGGCGTAAAACCCATAGACAGCGTAAAGAACACCATTGCGGTGGCATCCGGCAAAGGTGGTGTGGGTAAATCAACCACCGCGGTCAACCTGGCCCTGGCGCTGCACGCGGAAGGAGCGAAAACGGGTATCCTCGATGCGGATATCTACGGCCCCAGCCAGCCGCGCATGCTTGGCTGCCGGGCCAAGCCGGACAGCCACGACGGCAAATCCATCGAACCGAACCTCAGCTACCACCTGCAATCCATGTCCATCGGCTACCTGGTGAACGAGGAGACGCCGATGATCTGGCGTGGCCCCATGGTGACCTCGGCGCTGGAGCAAATGCTGGGCGACACCAACTGGTCGGACCTGGATTACCTGGTCATCGACCTGCCCCCGGGTACCGGCGACATCCAGTTGACGTTGTGCCAGAAAATCCCGGTATCAGGAGCAATCATCGTCACCACACCCCAGGACATTGCCCTGCTCGACGCCCGCAAAGGATTGAAAATGTTTGAAAAAGTGGAAGTACCGGTGCTGGGTATCATAGAAAACATGAGTACCCATATCTGTAGCCAGTGCGGCCATGAAGAACACATTTTCGGTAGTGGCGGCGGGCAACAGATGGCGGAACAATACGACGTCGACCTGCTCGGTTCCCTGCCCCTGGACATAAGTATTCGCGCAGGTGTGGACAACGGCCGGCCAACCGTGGCGATGGCGCCGGACTCGCCCATTGCGGCAATGTATCGAGCCATCTCCCGCAAGGCTGCGGCAAAACTGTCGCTGCGGGCCAAGGATTACAGCGCCAGTTTCCCGAAGATTGTGGTTGAGAATGCCTGAATGCCGGTCAAGAGCGATAAATGGATTCGGGCAATGGCCGAGGACCGGGGGATGATTGAACCTTTTTCACCCGGGCAGATCAAACACAATGGTTCCGCGTCACTGATCTCATACGGCACTTCCAGTTACGGCTACGACATACGCTGCTCGAATGAATTCAAGATCTTCACCAATATCAATTCCGCAATTGTCGACCCGAAGAATTTTGACGAGGACAGTTTTGTGGACTTCAGGGGTGAGGTATGCATCATCCCGCCCAATTCGTTCGCGCTGGCAAGCACCGTCGAGTATTTTCGCATCCCCAGGGACGTACTGACGATATGCCTGGGCAAGTCCACTTACGCCCGCTGCGGCATCATCGTCAACGTCACACCGCTGGAACCGGAATGGGAAGGGCATGTCACTCTCGAGTTTTCCAATACCTCACCGTTGCCGGCCAAGATCTACGCCAACGAGGGGGTAGCCCAGGTCATTTTCCTGCAATCCGATGAAGCCTGCGAAACCTCCTACCGGGACCGAAAGGGGAAATACCAGGGCCAGCAAGGGGTTACGCTTCCCAAAACGTGATAGGTGCGGATATGACAAGCCATAAAGGTTACCGCAACCGCAGAGGAATTATTTCTCTGTGTGCCCTGTGCTCCCTGTGGCTGTTCCTGTTGCCAGGCAGTGCGGCCGCGCAGCAGGCGGCGGCGAGCGCACCCCATTGTCCAATCGTATTCCAGGTGCCCGAACGCCCGGTAATTGACGTTGAATTGGAGCAGGACGACACGTATATCAATGCCGACACCATCGACTATGCCGAGCAAGGCGTGTCGCGACTGGAAGGGAACGTGGAAATGTCCACGCATACCTGGCAAGCGCGTGCGGACGAGGCTGACTATCACAGTGACGACGACCTTCTCACCTTGTCCGGCAACGTACAGTTCTGGGAAAGAGAAACGTTTCTCAGCGGCACCGGCGCGCGCGTCGACGTGGAGAACAGCACCGCACGCATCAGCGGAGCCGAGTACTATCTCCGGGCCAACGCGGCGCGGGGCAGGGCCGAGGAGTTATTTCTGGACCCGGGCACGTTAACCTCCGGGGAGCGAATGTCTTTCACCACCTGCTCACCGGAAAACGGCGGCGGTGTCGAGGAGAACTTCTGGAGTATCAGCGCACGCACGCTGACCCTGGACCATGATAAGGAGCGCGGTTCGGGCAGGGGCATCGTCCTGAAGATCAAGGACATTCCGGTGTTCTATTCGCCTTACTTTACCTTTCCCCTGAACAGGCAACGAAAGTCCGGCTTTCTCGCCCCCGGTATCGGCAAGAACAGTCATGGTGGTTTTGAAACCCGATTACCTTTCTACTGGAATATCTCGCCAAACATGGACGCAACCTTCACGCCCAGGGCGCTGGCCAACAGCGGCGTCATGGGGATGCTGGAGTACCGTTATCTTCTCAAGCGCGGCGAGGGCGCGGTCAACCTGGAATATCTGCCCGGTGACGTGGGCTTTGGCGATCGCGACCGCAGCATGATCAATATCGAATTGAACCAGAGCTTTCTTGATCGCGGCCGGCTATACGCGGTTTACAACCGGGCTTCAGACCCCGAATACCTGGAAGATTTCGGTACGGACCTGGCAATCTCCAGTACCCGTTATCTGCCACGCCGGGCAGACCTGACGTATCGGGGCAGCAACTGGAGCGTGCTGGGCCGTGTGCACAGCTACCAGATTGTCGACCAGAGTATCGCCGTGGCATCCAGGCCGTATAAAAACCTGCCGCGGTTACAGTTCCGCTACAGGCCGATGGCGGGCAATAACAGAATCAACCTTGACCTGATGACGGATCTCACCTATTTCGACCGCACCGGCGAGTCCGGGGTCACGACCGACGTAACCGGTTTCCGGGCCGACCTGTATCCGTCCATCAGCTACCCGATACGTACCCGGGCGGCTTTCCTGATACCCAAGATCGGTGTGCGCTATACCCAGTACAGCCTGGACAAACAAGGCCCTTTTACCAAGAGTCCCGACCGGCTCCTGCCCATAACCAGCGTGGACAGCGGTATTTTTCTTGAGCGGGATTTCCAGTTGCGGGACAGCAGCTACCTGCATACGCTGGAGCCGCGCCTGTTTTACCTGTACGTGCCTTACGATAACCAGGATGATTTGCCGGTATTCGATTCGTCGGTTTTCAACCTGGACTATAACGCCTTGTTCCGGGAAAACCGGTTCAGTGGTTATGATCGTATCGGCGATACCAACCAGTTGACCCTGGCGCTGGGCAGCCGCCTGATCAACCGGAAAACCGGCAAGCAGGCTGCTTCCTTCCAGGTGGCGCAGTCAATCTACCTGGAAGACCAGGACATCATCCGGCAGATCCTGGGCGCGCAAGGGGAACTGGTGGATATCGGCATACCTGAAAACGACCTGTTATCGCCCCTGATCTTCGAGGCAAACGCCAACCTGCGTGACGATCTTACCCTGGGCGCAGAGATTTACTGGGACACCAACGACCATATCACCCGGAAAATGGCGTTGACTGCGCAATATAATCCGGTGGGCAGCAAGGTCATCAACCTGGCATACCGGGTAAGACGCGCCGAGACCGGCCGCATACGGCGGCTACCGACGGACATCGAGCAATCGGACGTATCATTCAGTTGGCCGCTGACCGACCGCTTGAGTGCCGTGGGCCGCTGGAACTACGCAGTGTCCGAAGGACGCACCCTGGACTTGTTTTTGGGTGTGGAATATGAGGGTTGCTGCTTTGCCGTCAAGGCTGTGAGCCGGCGCTTCCTGTCCAACCTGGACGGCGATTTCAACACCGGTATCTTTGTGCAACTGCAACTGAAGGGACTGGGCAGCATTGGTCAAAGGACTGCGGAGTTCCTCAACCAGGCCATACCCGGCTATGGCCATACTACACTGCCGTGAAACACCTGCTGTTACTCGCCGCCATCCTGCTGTCCGGTTCGGTGATGGCCGTGCAGGACCTGGATCGCATCGTTGCGGTCATCAACGACGACGTGATCATGCGCAGCGAACTGCTCGAGAAAATCGGTTCGATCAGCGCGCAGATGCAGGAACAGAATATCCCGCTACCGGAGCAGAGCATCCTGGAAAAACAGGTGCTGGACCGGTTGATCATGACCAAGCTGCAGATCCAGATGGCGCAGAACACGGGGATACGGGTCGATGATGAGACCCTGAACCGTACCATCAGCAATATTGCCCGGGAGAACAAGCTGAGCCTGAACGAGTTCCGGGAGATCCTGGAGGGCGATGGTTACGGCTATGACAATTTCCGCAAGGAAATTCGCAACGAAATACTCATTTCCCGGCTGCAGCAACGCCAGGTGGACAACCGGATCATCGTCACCGAGAGAGAGATAGAGAACCACCTGTCCAACCAGGAACACCAGGGCGAGACCGATATCGAGTTCCACATTGCCCATATCCTGGTTGCGATACCCGAGGGGGCATCAACGCGCCAGGTGACCAAAGCCAGGGAAACCGCCGACAAGGTGCTGGGCGAACTGCAAGGGGGCGCAGATTTCAGCAGCATGGCAGCCACCTACTCCGACGGCCAGCAGGCGCTGGACGGCGGCGACCTGGGCTGGCGCAAGGCCGGACAGGTGCCGACGCTGTTTGCCGATTTTATCACCGTGATGGAAGTGGGCGGCCTCAGTGAGATCATCAAGAGTCCCAGCGGTTACCATATCATCAAGTTGCTGGACAAGCGCAGCAGCGAACAGGTAGTGGTCACCCAGACCAATGCCCGGCACATCCTGGTCCGTCCCGATGAACTGACCACACCCGAAGATGCCTTGCGCCGGCTGCAACAGTTGCGGCTGCGCATAGAAGGCGGGGACGACTTCGCCGAACTCGCCAAGGCCCATTCCGCCGATACCATGAGCGCGGCCGAAGGCGGCGACCTGGGCTGGGTCAATCCCGGTGACCTGGTGCCGGAATTCGAAAACGTCATGGATTCACTCGAGCCCGGCGCCACCAGCCGACCGTTCCAAAGCCAGTTCGGGTTCCACATCGTCCAGGTGCTGGACCGCAGGGAACACGACAGCACCGAGGATATCAAGCGGGCGCGGGCCAGGGAAGCGATCCGCCGGCGCAAACTGGAAGAAGCGCGCACCGACTGGCTGCGGCAGATGCGCGATGAGGCTTACGTGGAGTATCGGCTGGATTCGTGATACCGGACCATGCAGGCACGAATAGCCTTGACCCTGGGAGAGCCTGCGGGTATCGGCCCTGACATTGTTCTGGAAAACGCCTGGCGGGAACTGTCGGCCCAGATCATTGTGATCGGCGATCCGGATACCCTGGAGGAAAGAGCGCAGCGACTTGGCAAGCGCATCGAGTTAATTGAATTCAACCCGGCAGCAGGCACCAAACCGCAACAGCCGGGGCAGATTTGCTACCTGCGCCAAGCGCTGGCCGACCCGGTGCTGCCGGGACAGCCCAGCGTGCGCAACGCCGACAGTGTACTGGCAACGATCGAGCGGGCAGTCAGGGGCTGTCTGTCGGGAGAATTTGACGCCATGGTCACCGCCCCGGTGAACAAGGCCGTGATCGCCGCAAGGGGACACGCGTTCAAAGGCCATACCGAGTACATTGCCGACCTGTGCGGCAGTCCCTCGCCAGTCATGATGCTGGCCAATGACTTCGCCCGGGTGGCGCTGGTCACCACACACCTGCCCCTGCAACAGGTAACCGGGCAGATTACCCGCAGCCGCTTGCGCGAGGTGATACGGGTCGTTGCACATGATATGCGGACAAAATTCAACATCGGCGAGCCGCGCCTGCTGATCTGCGGCATCAACCCGCACGCCGGTGAACAGGGTTTGCTGGGCAGCGAGGAGAATGAGGTCGTCATCCCGGTCATCAACGAACTGAAAACCGAGGGACTGAACCTGGCAGGGCCGGCGCCGGCGGACACCGCGTTTACCGCTGCTTCCCTGGCGCATACGGACGCGGTCGTATCCATGTATCACGATCAAGGTCTGCCGGTACTGAAATCCCACGGTTTCGGCAACACCGTGAACGTCACGCTGGGACTGCCCATCATCAGGACATCGGTTGACCACGGCACTGCCTTCGACCTGGCCGGAACCGGTAAAGCAGAGGCGAGCAGCCTGCTGGCGGCCATTGATTGTGCGCTTGACCTGACTATCCGCAGATGGGCTCAGATGGGCGCAGATGAAGGATAGATATGAAGAATCAGGGGATGGAGCCCTGCTTACTACATGCAGAGGCATGCTTAACTCCACCCCCGCTGTATTCGTCGGTCAAGGCCAGGGACTCTTCCACGGGTAGCATCCACATGTCCCCTGTGCGCAAACGCTTCGGCCAGCATTTCCTCAATGATCCGGTTATTGTTGAGCGGATAATCAGCGCTATTGACCCTGGTCCCGGTGCGCGCATTGTAGAGATAGGCCCCGGGAGAGGCGCACTGACCCTGCCCCTGTTACGCAGGACAGGGGAACTGGTCGTGGTTGAAGTGGATCGCGACCTGGCCGCACAATTACTGGAACGATGCACACACGTGGGGCGTTTGAACCTGCGGCGGCAGGATGCGCTGAAAACGGATTTCTCCGGGTTTGGCCCGGCGCCGGTGCAGGTGGTGGGCAACCTGCCTTATAACATTTCCACGCCCCTGCTGTTTCACCTGCTGCGCTTTCGGGAGATCCGCCGCATGTTGTTCATGCTGCAGAAAGAAGTGGTCGAGCGGCTATGCGCCCGCGCCGGCACGCCTGAGTACGGTCGGCTCAGTGTCATGGTACAGGCGCGCTGCCATACAAAAAAACTGTTTGACGTAGCACCCGACGCCTTCAGCCCGCCGCCGAAAGTCCACTCTGCCGTGGTGGAATTAACCGTCCTGCCCGAAGGAGCAAACCGTATCAATGATTTCGACCACTTCACGCAACTGGTACGAACCGCCTTCTCCTCCCGCCGCAAGAAAATCAGCAACGGCCTCAAGCCCTGGTTCAATACGAGACAACTGGAACAACTGGAAATCTCCCCTGACGCAAGGCCGGCGGAGTTGGGTGTGGAGGATTACGTCAGGCTGGCCGATTATGAGTTAGGGAAGCTCTGAACAAGTCCATCCTGGACTTGCCAGAGCACGCAAAACAAAAATGCGATTTTTATTTTGCTCCCAAAATCAATGACATAAAGTCATTGATTTTGACGGTACATCCCTGTACCGTAGGAACCTCTGACTTAATCAGAGGTTCCTTAGGAATTCATAAATAAGTTTACAATGTGCTTATGTCGCAATTGATGCAGAACCTGTCTGAGCGTATTCAGCGCTTCAGCGAACTCACCGGCAGGGGCTTGTCCTGGCTGGTGCTGGCGCTGGTGTTGCTGGTGGGTTATGACGTGATGATGCGCTATTTCTTCCTGAGTGGGTCTATTGCCATTCAGGAGCTGGAATGGCACTTGTTTTCCCTGATATTCCTGCTGGGCGCCGCCTATACGCTGAAACACGACGATCACGTGCGGCTGGACCTGTTTTACCGCAGCCGGTTCATGTCGGACTACCGGCGCGCCTGGGTGAACCTGGTGTGCTCCCTGCTGTTCCTGATCCCGTTCTGCATCCTGATTATAATAAGCTCCTGGCCCTTCGTCTGGCAGGCCTACCAGTTCGCCGAAGGGTCTCCCGATCCGGGCGGATTGCCATATCGCTGGGTGCTGAAGGCGGCAATACCGTTGGGCTATTTCCTGTTGATCATCCAGGGCGTCAGCGAAAGCCTGAAAAGCCTGTCCTTTATCCTGGACCAGCGCCGCCAGGTAGAGCAATGACCGTCTGGATCGTCCTGATGTTTGTGAGCCTGATGCTCATGCTGATGCTGGGCTATCCGGTCGCGTTCACCCTGGGGGCCATCGCGTTGCTGTTCGGCGGGGTATTCCTGGGCCTGGATTTTTTCCACTTGCTGCCGCTGAGGATCTGGGGGGTGATGACTAACTTTACCCTGCTGGCGGTGCCACTGTTCATTTTCATGGGCATTGTCCTGGATAAATCCGGGCTGGCGGAAGACCTGCTGGAGACCATGGGACTGCTGTTCGGACGCCTGCGCGGCGGGCTGGCTGTTTCGGTCGTGATCGTCGGGGCACTGCTGGCTGCCACCACGGGGGTGGTGGGGGCAACCGTGGTGACCATGGGCATCATCGCACTGCCTACCATGTTGCGCCGGCAGTACTCCAGTCAGCTTGCCACCGGCACAATCGCCGCGGCCGGCACCCTGGGACAGATTATCCCGCCGAGTATCGTGCTGATCCTGCTCGGTGACGTGATGGGTGTGCCGGTTGGCCGCCTGTTCATTGGCGCGGTCGTGCCGGGGGTATTACTGGTGGCGCTGTTCCTGATTTATATCAGCGTCTATGCGTGGCTCAAACCGGAGGTTGCCCCCGCAATTACGGCTGAAACCGACGAGCGCCTGCTGCGCAAGGTATTCCTGACCCTGTTGCCCCCGTTGATCCTGGTAATCGGCGTGCTCGGTTCTATTTTCTTCGGTATCGCCTCGCCCACGGAATCGGCCGCAGTCGGCGCGCTGGGCGCGCTGTTGCTGGCGCTGTTGCACGGACAACTCACCCTGCAACGGCTATGCGAGGCCATGCAACTCACCACCCGTCTGACCAGCATGGTGTTCCTGATCCTGATCGGCGCTACCGCGTTCGGTCTCGTGTTCCGGGGTATGGGCGGCGACCACCTGGTGCTGGACGTGATGACCAACCTGCCCGGCGGCACACTGGGCTTTCTCATCGTCAGCATGCTGCTGATCTTCCTGCTGGGCTTCTTCCTGGATTTCCTGCAGATCTGCTTTATCGTCGTACCCATCCTCACGCCTATTGCCGCCGGCATGGGCGTGGACCTGCTATGGCTTGCCGTGCTGATCGCCATCAACCTGCAAACCTCTTTCCTGACCCCGCCCTTCGGCTTTTCCCTGTTTTACCTGAAGGCGGTAGCCCCGCAGGAAATTCGCATCCAGCAGATCTACCAGGGGATTATTCCGTTCATCCTCATGCAGATCGCTACCATCGCCTTGCTCTGCCTGTTCCCTACCCTGGTCACCTGGCTGCCCGACCTGATGGACCGTCTGCAGGGCTTGTAAGGTGTCGCCCAGGAGGCGACACAGTATTTCACTGGATTCCCGCATGCGCGGGAATGACGGGAGGGAGCGGGAAATTACCGGAGGGCGTCGATGACCGGTTGTGTCTCCGGGCGGATGCCGCGCCAGAGGTAGAAGGATTCGGCGGCTTGCTCCACCAGCATGCCGAGACCGTCGCAGAGAGTCTCCACACCGTTGTCCGTGGCCCAACCCAGGAATGCCTGGGCTGCCTTGCCGTACACCATGTCATAACAGCAGGTGCCGTCCTTCAGGATTCCGTCCGGCAAAGGCAGGGTCTGGCCGGCCAGACCCGCAGAGGCGCCGTTGATCACCAGGTCAAAGGGCGCGCCCATAGGCTCGTCAAAGCCCTGCGCACTGAGGATTTCACCGGCTTCGGGAAATAATTCCAGCAGTTGCAACGCGCGCGCCGGGGTGCGGTTGATAATGGTTACACTGGCCGGTTGCTCATCCAGGAGATTGCCCAGCACGCTCCTCACCGCCCCTCCCGCGCCCAGCAGCAGGATACGCCTCCCGCTGACCTGCATACCCTGCATGCGCAGGTCACGCACCAGTCCCACGCCATCGGTGGAATCGCCAACAGCCCGGTCCTCGGCGTCGAAGTGAATCAGGTTGGCGGCACGCGCCCGGTCGGCCCGGGCACTGCTATGGGTAACGTATTCCCAGGCCTGCTCCTTGAAGGGCAGGGTGACGTTCAGACCGCGCCCGCCTGCCTGGCGGAATGCCTCGACACTGTCGATAAATTTGTCGGCAGGGGAGAGTATGGCGCGGTACTCCAATATCTCCCCGGTCTGTGCGGCGAATAATCCGTGGATGCGAGGCGAGAGGCTGTGGGCTATGGGGTTGCCGATAACGGCGTAGGTGTCCACGTTGGTACCAAACGGTGAATGATAATAAAGTGTGCCGCCGGAGCTTGCTCCGGCGGCCCTGTTTTTTCAGGGCACCTCTAAAAATTAGAGGTTCCTTTCACTGAATTCCTGCATGTACAGGAATGACGAGCGAGTGGCGAACCTGAAGATTACGCGCTACGATCAGAAAGAATACCCGCGTTCGTCGTGGGAAACCAGATCCAGTCCTTCGTTTTCCTGATCCGGGGTGACACGCAAGCCGATAACGGCGTCAAGAACTTTCAGCAAAATGAAGCTGACTATACCGCACCAAAGGATCGTTGCGATGATCCCGACAGCCTGCACCAGCAACTGCGGTCCCATGACATAGCCAGCCTCTGCCGGGCCGCCCAGGCTGCTCGCAAAAAACACTGCGGCCAGCAGGGTACCGAGTATGCCGCCTACTCCATGCACCGGGAAAACGTCCAGCGAATCGTCGATCGCCAGGCTGCGCTTGATGTACTGGGTGGCAAAATAGCACACGACACCGGCCGCGATACCAATCAGCAACCCACCCAGGGGACCGACAAAACCGGAGGCCGGCGTGATCGTGCCCAGACCCGCCACCATGCCGGTGACGATGCCCAGCACGCTGGGCTTGCCGTGTTTAATCCATTCGCAAGCCACCCAGGCCAGCGAACCCGCCGCCGCTGAAATGTGCGTCACCAGCATGGCCATACCGGCATTGCCGTCCGCGGCCAGGGCGCTGCCGGCGTTGAAGCCGAACCAGCCCACCCACAGCATGGAGGCGCCGGCCACGGTCAGGGTCATGTTATGGGGTGGCATCATGGTGCCGGGGAACCCCTTGCGGTTACCGAGTACGATCGCTGCGACAATGGCGGCAACGCCGGCGTTAATGTGGACGACCGCGCCACCGGCAAAGTCCATGAAACCCAAATCTCCCAACCAGCCGCCACCCCAGACCCAGTGGCATATCGGCGCGTAGACCAGCAGCAGCCACAAGCTTGAAAACCACAGTACCGCGGAAAATTTCATGCGCTCCGCAAAACCACCCACGATCAGGGCGGGCGTGATGATGGCGAAGGTCATCTGGAACATGAAAAACACAGTCTCCGGAATATCGCCGCTGAGGCTGTCCCAGCCGACGCCCGCGAGAAAGAACTTGCCCAGGCCGATGACCTGGTTCAGCCCGCCACCATCACCGAAGGCCAGTCCGTAACCTGCGATCAGCCATAGAATAGACATCAGGCAGGCGATGGAAAAACACTGCATCAATACGGACAGCACGTTCTTGCTGCGCACCAGTCCCGAATAAAACAGCGCCAATCCGGGCAGGGTCATAAACAGCACCAAGGCTGTCGACACCAGGATCCAGGCTGTATTGGCGCCGTTTAACTCAGGTGCATCCTGGGCCAGACAGATCGCGGGGGCAAAACCTGCGAGGAGAACAGCCAACAAACTTAACTTTAACTGTTTCATAACGTTACAGAGCAACGCTGCCTTTTTCTCCGGTCCTGATCCGAATGGCTTCATCCAGGCTCAGCACAAAAATCTTGCCGTCACCGATCTTGCCGGTGCCGGCCGCCTTGCAAATCGCCTCAATGGCGCCATCAAGCTGGTCGTCATCCAGGGCGATTTCGATTTTTACCTTGGGCAAAAAGTCGACTACGTATTCCGCCCCCCGATACAGTTCGGTATGGCCTTTCTGGCGGCCGAACCCTTTTACTTCAGTAACGGTCAGACCTCTGATGCCTATTTCCGACAGCGCATCCCGCACATCGTCAAGTTTGAATGGTTTAATTATGGCCGTGAGTAATTTCATCGTTTGATATCCCGCTGTTGGTAAAAAGTTGCTATTGAAAATGACTTATATAATATAGCCACGTTCATCATGTAAGACAATATCCAGCCCTTCCTGTTCCTCGTCCGCAGACACCCGCAGACCGACCAGGCGATCGACTACCTTGAGGATAATGAAGCTGGCTACGCCGGTATAAATCACTGTTGCGATCACACCGGTAAACTGGACGCCGACCTGGGCGGCGATACCGCCGTCTGCCACGCCAAACCCTGCGCCTCCAAGGGCTTCCGCACAGAATACGCCTGTCAGCAACGCACCGATGATGCCGCCGACGGCATGGACTCCGAACACGTCCAGGGAATCGTCATAGCCCAGCATCCGTTTCAGCTTGACTGCCGCCAGGAAACAACCGATGCCGGAGGCAAAACCGATGGCGATAGCGCCCATGGGCCCTACAAAGCCGCAGGCCGGTGTGATTGCGACCAGTCCGCCCACTGCGCCGGATGCAATGCCCAGCACGCTGGGTTTGCCGTGGCTGACCCACTCGCAGAACATCCAGCCCAACGCCGCCGCAGCGGTGGCAATCTGTGTTACGGCCATGGCCATACCGGAGACGCCGTCGGCAGCCAGTTCGCTGCCGGCATTGAAACCGAACCAGCCCACCCACAGCATGGAAGCGCCGATCACGGTATAGGTCAGGTTATGAGGCATCATGGGGGAGGCCGGATAACCCTTGCGCTTACCCAGCACGAGGGCCGCGACCAGTCCTGCCACACCAGCATTGATATGGACAACGGTGCCACCGGCAAAATCCAGTATGCCCCTGTTGCCGAGCCAGCCACCGTCACCCCATACCCAGTGGCACACGGGAGCATACACCAGCGTCAACCAGATTGCCATGAACCACAAAACGGCGCTGAATTTCATGCGTTCGGCAAACGCCCCCACAATCAACGCCGGCGTAATTATTGCGAACGTCATCTGGAAGGTCATGAATAAGGATTCAGGAATGGTGCCGCTCATGGAATCCACCGTGACGCCCGCCAGGAACATCTTGTCCAGCCCGCCCCAGTAAGGACCTTCCCCGCCGAATGCGATACTGTAGCCGTACAACACCCAGAGCACGGTCATCAACGAGGTGATGGCAAAACACTGCATCAGCACCGACAGGACGTTCTTGCTCCTGACCATCCCGGCATAGAACAGGGAAAGCCCCGGTATCGTCATGAACAGCACCAGGGCGGTCGCGGTCAGCATCCAGGCAGTGTCGCCCGCGCTCAACTCGTCGGCGCGCGCACTGAGTGGCAACAACAATACTGCCAGACCCGCCAGGGCACTGATTGGAATGTTGCCGCGGCTTGGTTTGCGCGGCGCGGTTGTTCCGTTGATTGAATCACTGAGTTGCTTCATTATCACTCTCCTGCAAGGTACCAGGGTTAATTCGGACTAAAGGTCCTGTTTCAATGTAAATTTGCTTGTCCCGCATGTCTCACTGAGTGAGGCGGATTAAAAACTCATGGAAATGGTGCCCACCACTGCCTCACAAATCTCACCGCCACAGTCATTATCCGCGTCATTCCAGGACGCGCTGAGGCTGATGGGACCCAGGGCTTTGCTGATGCCGATACTGTAGTGGGTATAGTCGAAGCCGTCCGGCCCGGTGGTCTGGTCGCCTGACACGTCCTGCCAGCCGACATAGAAAGACAGGCCGAAATCATGAGGCAAGGTAAGGTCCAGGCTGCCGTTAAGGTACACGCCATCGCCATCTTCACCAAAGAAGTCGGGCGAATAGGCAATGCCAACGCCGACACTGGGTTCCAGTGCGCCGGGGAAGGTATAGCCGGTGCCGGCATACACTTCGAAGAAGTTCTCCTCCGGTTGCGCGTCGGAACTGGGGTAAATGTAGTAGAGTCCGCCTATGTCCCAACTGAGCCCGCCGGCCAGTTCTCCGGACATACCTCCGTATACGTCGATTTCCAGATCTTCAGCAAAATCGACGTTGGAGGCCCAGGTACCCAGGTAAAATCCCGACGACGCATGGGCATAATCCATACCTCCCTGCACTGCTGCTTTCTCGCTGGTCTGGGAGATGCCCCGGTAAAGATAATCAGTGACGAGTGCGATGTTGCCGCTGAACTGGTGCGGGGAGTCTTCTGCCCAGGTATTGGCTGAGCAGATGGCGAGCATGAGGGTGCCCGGGATGAGGATTTTTGTGTGCATATTGATGTACTCCAGTATTTGTAAAATCACAACGGGTGTATTACACGCATGTTCCATGCCAATGTTCGCTGTGTAAGTTAACGAAAAAGATTCCTGGCTATTTCGTGCAAGCCTCATGAGAGACCAGTCCTAAACCGGTGCGGCGATCGTGTGCACTGCACAAAAACAGTGCAGCAGTACGGCGGTTGTTCCCATCCCTGGAAGCGGTTATCATCACCGGTACGTTGGCAAGGGCAATACTGATCATGATCAAGACACAGAAAATAGAAGATTTCGTCCAGCAGTTCCTGCGTCTCCTGCCCAGGGACATCAGCCGTTCGCGGGAGGACTTTGAGAAAATCGTGCGCGCCACCATGAACGCGACGTTCGCCAGGATGAACCTGGTGACGCGGGAAGAGTTCGACGTACAGGCGCAGTTGCTCAGTAATACCCGCGCCGCGCTGGAGGAACTGGAAAAGAAAACCACCGAGCTGGAAAAAACACTTTCCGAAAAGCAGAATGCGGGTTAGAATCCGTAACGCCTGAAAGAGTACTAGTACACAGGCGCCGGCGTGCGCTGTGACCGGCACATTGGAAAAGCGCCAGCAAACCGGAATAACACTTGGCATGGTATGCCATGCCGTCCAATCTGGAGGAAAAAATGGAGATTGCAAGGATCTACTCACGTGCCCTGACCGGGATCGACTCGCCCCAGGTCACGGTCGAAATACACATCTCCAGGGGTCTGCCCAAATTTTTCATCGTCGGACTGCCTGAAACCGAGGTCAAGGAAAGTCGGGAACGCGTCAGGAGTGCGCTGCTGACCAATCATTTTGAGTTTCCCATGCGGCGTATCACGGTAAACCTGGCGCCGGCAGACCTGCCGAAAGAGGGGGGCAGGTATGACCTGGCTATTGCCATCGGCATCCTGGCGGCCTCGGGTCAGATCTCCCGCGACGCCCTGCAACGGCACGA
The DNA here is from genome assembly GCA_965116585.1 of Gammaproteobacteria bacterium. Taxonomy (GTDB): domain Bacteria; phylum Pseudomonadota; class Gammaproteobacteria; order Eutrophobiales; family Eutrophobiaceae; genus JAAXHV01. The sequence goes on from OZ220714.1 coordinate 2,656,666, forward strand.
ATTTATCGGCGAGTTATCCCTCACCGGTGAGTTAAGACCGGTCAGCGCGGTGCTGCCCTGCGCATACGCCGTCAACAAGGCCGGACGCGAGTTGATATTGCCTGGGCAAAATGCCGCGGAGGCCGGACTCATCAACGAGTTGGGTGTGTTGCCGGCGCAGCATCTGATGGCCGTTTGCGGCCACCTGAATGACACTGCCCGGTTACCGCGTTTGAGCAAGGACGATGCACAGGCAGTGGAACAGCAGGATTATCCCGACCTGGCCGAAGTCCGCTCACATCACTTTGCCAAGCGCGCGCTGGAAATCTGTGCCGCAGGCGGCCATAACCTGCTGATGGTAGGCCCCCCGGGCAGTGGTAAAACAATGCTTGCGGAGCGCCTGCCGGGCTTGCTGCCGCCCATGAGTGAGCAGGAAGCCATGTCCAGCGCGGCGATTCATTCCGTCAGCGCCCGGGGCTTCAGCCTGCAAGACTGGAAACGCAGGCCGGTACGGACGCCGCACCACTCTGCTTCATCCGTTGCCGTGGTCGGTGGCGGCAGCATCCCTCGTCCGGGCGAAATATCGCTGGCACATAACGGTGTCCTGTTCCTGGATGAATTACCGGAATTCAATCGCAGTGTCCTGGAAGCCCTGCGGGAACCGCTGGAAGCGGGAAAGGTGAGTATTTCCCGCGCCGCGCGTCAAACCGAATACCCTGCTGACTTTCAACTGGTTGCAGCGATGAACCCCTGTCCCTGCGGTTATTGCGGCGACCGTAGCGACCGCTGCCGTTGCACTTTTGAACAAATCAGGCGTTACCGAAGCAAGGTATCCGGCCCCTTGCTGGACCGGATTGACCTGCACGTCGAGGTGCCCAACCTCTCACCGGACAGCCTGAAGACGATACAACACGAACGGCGTGAGGCCAGTGCCCAGGTGCGCCAGCGGGTTGTACGCGCCTACCGCCGCCAACTGGCCCGGGCGGGCAAGCAGAATCACCTGCTGGACAATGAGGAACTGGAAACCTGGTGCAGCCTGGACGAGGCAATGACTGCGCTCTTGCATAAAGCCGTGAAGCAGTTGAATCTGTCTATCCGGGGTACTTGCCGCGTGCTGCGCGTGGCCAGGACTGCCGCGGACCTGGCAGATGTAGAGAACATCCACCCGCAACACCTGAGTGAGGCGATCTCCTATCGCAACAGTTTATAACCGGCACGGATAGCCATGGGGTATTAGTAACCTCTAAAAATGGCAGCATATCCCTATGCCGCAAGGGCACCTCTAATTTTTAGAGGCGCCCTATTGACATACCCGGTACCAGACAATAAGGTTAAAAACATGCAAGAGCACACGCGTTACCAGTTTACCGTCAGGGTGAAAACCGCCTACCTGCAGGAACAATCAGTTCCCGAAGATAATCGGTTTGTATTCGCCTATACCATCTCCATTACCAATACGGGCAGCGTCCCCGGCACCTTGTTACGCCGGCACTGGGTCATCACCGATGCCAATAACAAGGTGCAGGAAGTTCACGGGGACGGCGTGGTGGGTGAGCAACCGCGCCTGCGGCCCGGCCAATCCTTTGAATATACCAGCGGCGCCATTCTTGAGACCCCGGTGGGCTGTATGGAAGGCACCTACGACATCATGGCGGAAGACGGTGTTGAGTTTGCCTCGCCCATACCGATTTTCAACCTGTCCACCCCACTTACACTGCACTGACCTTGCCGACCTACGCCATAGGCGATCTCCAGGGGTGTTTTGACGAACTGCTGGACCTGCTGGAGATAATCCGTTTCAACCCGGCGCTGGATCGACTCTGGTTCACTGGCGATCTGGTGAACCGCGGCCCGCAGTCACTGGCCTGCCTGCGTTATGTCAAGGACCTGGATGACGCCGCGGTAACGGTGCTGGGCAACCATGAATTACACCTGCTGGCAATCGGCAACGGCCAGCCCCAGTACCTGCACGCAGGCGACACGCTGGATGAAATCCTTGCGGCGGACGATCGTGTCGAACTGCTGGACTGGCTGCGGCAACTGCCCCTGATACATCACGATGCCGTTTCCGGCTTTACCATGGTGCATGCCGGCCTGCCACCGCAATGGCGGCTCGACCAGGCCCTGGAATATGCCGCGGAAGTGGAACAGGCGTTGCGCGGGCCCCGCTACCGGGACTACTTCGCCAACATGTACGGCAACGAACCGGCTTGCTGGTCACCGGACCTGGACGGCTGGGATCGGCTGCGCCACATCACCAACTGCCTGACCCGCATTCGCTACTGCACTGCTGACGGTGTGCTGGACCTGCAAGAGAAAGGGGTGCCTGACGTGCAGGATACTCTACCCTGGTTTGAGATACCCGGCAGAAAAACCCTGCCGGAACAGATCATTTTCGGACATTGGGCCGCGCTCAGGGATTACCCGCAGGACTATGGTCGCTACAACGTCCATCCCCTGGACATGGGCTGTGTCTGGGGCGGCGAACTGGCAGCCCTGCGGTTGGAGGATGGAGAGTATTTCAGGGTGCCATCGGGGGGAATTAAGAATTAGGAATTAAGAATTAAGAATTAAGAATTAGGAATTAAGAATTGAGAATTGAGAATTAGGAATTAGGAATGGGTATATTCTGCTAGTTGGTTGGCCGGTACAATAATGGAGCTGAACTTAAATCCCAATTCTTAATTCCTGCTTCTCATCAGCACCTGGAAACTGCACGCATAGTCATTGTGCGCGTCCGCCTGGTAGTGCTGGCGTTCAACCTCGTGCCAGGCGCTCTCGTCGAAAGGGGGGAACCACACGTCACCTTCCACCTCGGCTTCTACCCGGGTCAGGTAGATGCAATCCGCGCGTGGCAGGAACAACTCATACAGGGTGGCGCCGCCCATCACCATGACTTCTTCAAAACCGGCGCAGGCGGCCAGTGCGCTCTCCACGCCATCACAAACGATGCAGCCCTCCGCCACGTAATCCTGCTGCCGGGTGAGGACGACGTTACGCCGCCCGGGCAGCGGCCGTCCAATCGATTCATGGGTTTTCCGCCCCATGACCAGGGGTTTGCCCATGGTAACCGCCTTGAAGCGTTTCAGGTCATCGGACAGGCGCCAAGGCAAGGCTCCCCCGGCGCCGATGACTCCCCGGCGGTCCATGGCGACGATGAGTGAGATGATCATTATATCCTGTGCTGGAAATCAGCGGACCAGCTTACCCGGCAGACTGACTGCCGCGCGGCTGTATTGTGAATAACTGTGCGTGACTGACTTTGGCATAATTTGATTTATAAATAAACCATAAATTGCTTTTATGAGCTATGTATAGACCAATTTTAGCGTTAAACCAGGTTGTTGGATTTAACTACAGTTCGAAAAATCCACCATGACATTTCAATATTAAGCAGGAGTCCATACATACGGAAATCAGTTATAATGCGGTCGTGCCCATTGATTTGTACAACCGGTTACTGGTGCTGGCGGAAGACGCGGAAGATATCCGGGCGGCGAACGATGCTCTGGATGAGCTGGCTACCGGCCAGGACGAGCTTGTGCCTGCTGAGGTGGCGCACAGGCTGCTGCAGGATGAAGAACCCCGTCTGCGTATCTGGCGTGAGCATCGCGGTCTGACCCAGACAGAACTTGGAGTCATATCTGGCGTTCAACAGGGCTACATCGCGCAAATTGAATCCGGCAGAAAAACCGGAAGTATTGAAACACTCAAAAAACTGTCGGCTGCGTTGCGTATCGACATTGACGACCTGGTGGCCGGCGGATGAATTCAGAATCAGGGTGCCTGCCAGGGATCAAACCGCAATAGGCGCCGGGATGGACGGGTGCGCCTGGCAGCCCACCAGTTCAAAATCCTCGTAGCGGAAGCCGAAGATATGGTTACCGAGTGTATGACTGATGCTCAGCTTGCCGAGGCCAGGAAATTAGCGCGTGAATATTGGAAAGCCTACGGCCCTGCTCGGGACAACCAACAGATAAAGGTGAAAGTCACTGAGGGCATCAATACCGATGTGCTACAGGCTTGCTGGAGTAGCGACTGTAGCCAATTTCAGTAATATCACAGTCAGGGTATAATGAAAAGCATGAGCAATTGTCAACCTCTCAAGTTCAGATGCGTGCAAATAATTTTGCTGTTTTTTGCATGCTCTATTGCTGTCGCAAATGAGGTTGAAAAAATAATTAAGGCTGCTGAGCAAGGAGATATGGAGGCACAGTTTAATCTCGGGATAATATATTTCAGAGGAGATGTGGTTCCTAAGGATGACGTTGAGGCGAGTCGATGGCTTCGACAAGCCGCTGAACAGGGATACACTAAGGCGCAGTACATTCTTGGGTTCATGTATGACAAAGGCTTCGGAGTAGCTGAGGATGATACCGCAGCCGTGCGTTGGTATACTCAGGCTGCCGACGGAGGGGATGCAGAGGCACAAGTCACTCTCGGGATCATGTATTTTGGTGGCAATGGAGTAACTGTGGATGAAGCCGAGGCCGTGCGTCTATTTCGACAGTCAGCCGAGCAAGGGCATGCCGGGGCACAGTTTAATCTCGGGATTGCATATCTCAACGGTGATGTGGTTCCTAAGGATGATGTTGAGGCAAGTCACTGGTTCCAACAAGCGGCAGATCAGGGATTCACAATGGCACAGCACAATCTTGGATTCATGTATGAAAAAGGCAATGGGGTCACTAAGGATGTTACTGAAGCCGTACGCTGGTATCGTCAGGCAGCCTCAAAGGGATTCGCCGAGGCACAATTCCGTCTCGGGATCATGTATTTTGATGGCAATGGAGTAACGGCGGATGACACCGAAGCCGCGCGCCTGTTCAGACGGGCCGCTGAGCAGGGATACACCATCGCACAATACAATCTCGGGTACATGTATGCTAACGGCAAAGGCGTGTTCAAGGATTATGTACAAGCTTATGCCTGGCTCAGCATTGCGGCCAAACAAAATGATAAACAGGCTAAAGAATTAAAGGGTATGGTTAGCGAACTTATGACCCGTGCTCAGCGTGCCAAGGCGCAGAAATTGTCAAGTGAGTATTGGGAAACCTACGTCCCTGTTCCGGAAAACCAATAGGAGAATGAGTATTCCTATAGACTCCCATCGAAAACCTCATACCGATGTGCAGTTTTGAAAAGTCACCCACGACTGGTCTGAAGGAGTCAGGCGGTTACGCGTTCCCCATTAATTGTGTGTTTCTGGAAAAAATCAGGATGGATATATTGTCCATCTCCAGTGGTGTGCGCCGTCATAGCTATCTGGACAAGATATTACGAATCGATAAGAGGGACTAGCTCTCATCAATTTCAGCGATTCACCTTCGAATCATCGTGGTGCTTTTTTTCCCTCTTTCGGACGAACGGCTCATTTAGAAATTTTTTACTTTTCCAGCGGCGAAAAATAGTATGTGACAACATTTCCTGCCGGGTAAGGGCCTTTGTAACTGAGTCTTTCATCCCAGCCGATGCTATATTCAATGTTGGGGTATATCCATCAAGCAACAAAGTGGAGATTTGAGTTACTCCGCAAGAAATGCAGGTTACCCACATGAGATAGCCTGATTTAGTTACGAAATAGAAGTACCAGACTGGACTGCTGGTGGGCACATACTGTATATCGTATTTTTCGTCGATTGTACGGCCCAAACCGAGTTCCAATTCTGCGACAAAGTCGGCCATGCCGAATTCTTGGAACCTACCATTAGAATTATTGTCGAATTTTTCATCATAGATAATGGACTGGGGATCAAAAAACCTCGATTGATTTGCAGTTGCAATTCGAACTAAACCAATGGACTCTTGACCGGCCAGAGCACCAGTAAAGGGAAATTGACCATTTGTTTCTTGATACTCTTCAATCAGCCCAGTCCAATATTCCAAATGCTCCAATCTAGCAAGGTCAGCATCATTCTGAAACGCTTCTTCCGCCTTAGCGAATATCTGACACGAGGATTCTATCGGGAACACCGGCACCAAAAATAAAATTAGCGCCAACTTGGAGAGTATTAGTTTCATCCTTCTGAAAATTACATTAATTGCCGATGGTGTCAAATTTGTTTCGCATTTTCCTCTGAGTGGTTCGATCCTTATTCGTGCCACTGAGAGAAGGTGGCCTGGTTAGATAAATAGGTTCATCCGACATTAGTGTGGGTCACAGCAGCGGGATAGAGGTTTAATCCACCACAATGAAAGTACACAGCGATCTTGAAATGCTCTGGATTACGGATGGCGGATCGTACTTGAATTCATGGATGGCGACGTTTATGCCGTAAGTTATGAGGACTATCACTGATGAGTATCGAGCAACATAATCCCTTGCATCCGGGAGTCTTTATCAAACGGGTTTACCTGGAACCCTTCAACATCGGCGCGAAAGGTCTGGCCGAGAGGTTACGGGTGAGTGAATCCGTGATGAGCCGGATTCTCAACGCCAAGGGTAACATCACGCCAACCATGGCACTCAAGCTGTCCAAGGTCATCGGCAGGTCCCCGGAAAGCTGGCTGGCAATGCAGGATAACTTCGATTTATGGGAAGCGCGGCAGAAGATCAAGCTCGACGATTTCGAAAAACTTGAAGTTGCCTGACAGGCAACTGCGCCTGCCTGAGATCAAACCGCAATAGGCGCCGGGATGGACGGGTGCGCCTGGTAGCCCACCAGTTCAAAATCCTCGTAGCGGAAGCCGAAGATGTCGCCCACATCGGGATTTATCTGCATCTGCGGCGGTGGTAGCGGTTCACGTTTTAACTGCTTGTCCGCCTGCTCCAGGTGGTTCAGGTACAGGTGAGCGTCGCCCAGTGTATGCACGAATTCACCCGGTTTCAGGCCGGTGACCTGGGCCATCATCAGGGTGAGCAGGGAGTAGGAGGCGATGTTGAATGGTACCCCCAGGAAAATATCTGCGCTGCGCTGGTACAACTGGCAGGACAGCGCGCCGTCGTTCACGTAGAACTGGAAGAAAGCGTGGCAGGGGGCCAGGGCCATTTTATCGATCTCGCCCGGGTTCCAGGCGCTGACGATGAGGCGGCGCGAGTCGGGGTTGGTCTTGATCTGCTCAACCACGCCGGCGACCTGATCGATGGTTGTCCCGTCCGGCGCGGGCCATGAGCGCCACTGTACGCCGTAAACCGGCCCCAGTTCGCCGTCTTCATCAGCCCACTCGTCCCAGATGGTGACGCCATTGTCATGCAGGTAGCGAATGTTCGATTCGCCCCGCAGAAACCACAGCAACTCGTGGATGATGGACTTCAAATGCAGCTTCTTGGTGGTCAGCGCCGGGAAGGACGAGCGCAGGTCGAAACGCATCTGGTAGCCAAAGACACTGAGCGTGCCGGTGCCGGTGCGGTCGGACTTATGGGCGCCTCCATGACGCACGTGGCGTAACAGGTCCAGGTATTGTTTCATGTCTCTCTGCCATACGCGATGGCACATAATACTACACCGGCAAGGATCATGGGCAAGGACAACACCTGTCCCATGGTTACCCAACCAAAACCCAGGTAGCCCAGGTGAGCATCCGGTGCGCGCACGAATTCCACCGTGAAACGGAACAGGCCGTAACCCACCAGGAACAGCCCGGAGACGGCCATGCGCGGGCGCGGCCGGGTGGAGAACCACCAGAGGATGATGAACAGGCACAACCCTTCCAGCAATGCCTCATAGAGTTGTGACGGGTGCCGCGGCAGCGGGCCGGCGCCGGGGAAGACCATGGCCCAGGGCACGTCCGAGGGTTTCCCCCACAGTTCCGCATTAACGAAATTGCCCAGGCGCCCGGTGCATAGCCCAATGGGAACCACCGGCGCCAGGAAATCGGTGACCTCGAAAAAGGTCTTGTCCAGCTTGCGCCCGTACCACCAGCATGCAATCAGGACTCCCAGGAGGCCGCCGTGAAAAGACATGCCGCCCTGCCAGACCTTGAGCACGTCCAGCGGATTGTCCAGGTAATAAGGCAGGTTGTAAAACAATGCCGACCCCAACCGGCCGCCGATGATGACCCCCAGGATGCCGTAGAACATCAGGTCCGCCACCTGTTCGGTTGTCCAGCCAAACCGCCCTGACTTCGCCCGAAAATGCAACAGCGCCCAGGCCCCCAGGATGCCGGCGATATAACTGATGCCGTACCAGCGGACCTGCAGGAACCCCAGGTCAACGGCAACGGGATCAATGTTGGGGAAGGTCAGCATGTGCCGCTCATGTTAGCGCCATATTGTTCCTGCAACTACCCCAGCCACTGGTGGAGCGGTGTCCTCATTTGTGCATAGTCGGGGTGGTGGCAGGAGTAGGTGGAAGAGAACCATTCCTGCACAAGCAGGAGTCTTTACCAGAAGTTTCCTGACCTGGTTCCGGTTCGGCCAGGATTGGTATGGGCAGGTAAAACAGCACATGGTTCCATTCTACTTGATATACTGCAACACGTCATGAAAGCCTTGCTCTATGAACAACACGGCGGGCCGGAAGTATTGCAGTACCGCGCCGCGCCGGACCCCGCACCGGGTCCCAGGGACGTCGTACTCAAGGTCGCGCTGACAACCATCAACCGGCTGGACGTGGCGCAACGTAACGGCTGGTTCACCATTCCCGGTTTCAGCCTGCCGCATATTTCCGGCCTGGACGTTGCCGGCACGGTGCTCGAGACCGGCACTGGGGTGACCCGGGTCAAACCAGGCGACCGGGTGCTGGTCAACCCCTCCATGTCTCAGGTTCCCGAGGGCTCAAGACTGGCAGGTCAGGATAACCTGTACGGCGATCTTGGCGTGATCGGCGGGAATGTCGCCGGCGGTTACGCGGAATTATGCCTGGCGCCAGAGACCCACCTGTACTCCATCCCGGACGCGATGACGTGGCAACGCGCCGTGGTGTTTCCCACCTGCTGGATGACCGCACACCATGCCCTGTTTGCAACGGCCGGGTTGCAGGCCGGCGAAACCGTGCTGATCCATGCCGCCGGCAGTGGCGTGTCCGTCGCTGCCATCCAATGGGCCAGGCACGCGGGGGCGACAGTGCTGGCCAGCGCCGGCAACAGCGAAAAATGCGCGCTGGCCATGGAACTGGGCGCACAGGATACCTGTAACAACCGCACCGTGGACGTGGCGGCCTGGGCGCGGGACATGACCGGTGGCGCCGGTGTGGATCTGGTATTGGACCACGTAGGCGAGTCCCTGTGGGAAGCCTCGCTGATGTCCCTGAAGCCACGCGGGCGCCTGGTGACCTGCGGCAACACCTCCGGTAATCGCGCGCTGATCCCCAACCTGGGTTACCTGTTCAACATGGGTCTGCAAATTCTTGGCTCCGACCCGTATCGCTACGATGAATTTGGCCCGGTCTGGGAACAGTATTGCACGGGTGATTACCGGGCGGTCGTGGATAGTGTGTTCCCTCTGGCCGAGGGCGGGGAAGCGCAGGAGAAGCTGCTCAGTGGAGATTTTATCGGCAAGATCCTGCTGGAGCCGTGAACGTATAAGCGTCATGCCGGTTTTCATGGGGGCAGGCGCCCGCATCCGGTGAGTTATGTCGCCCCTAAGGCGACTCACAGGGCGACTCTTTAATTCCAGCTATATTTCACCGAACCGATCACCTCCCGCGGCGGGATGTATTCCCTGCTGGTGGTCCACAGCCCGTAGGGGTTGGTGAAGACGTTATTGACCCCGTTCTTGTCGAAAATATTGGTGAGGCTGAGACTGAGGCTCAGCGGCATGTTGCCCATATCGTAGTCAAAGTAAAGGTTGACGATGTCGTAGCGGGGTACCGTATCGACCCGGGGATGGTTGAATATGCGGGCCTGGAATTCGCCGCGGTGGACGTATTCCACGCGCGCACTCAGTACGGAACCGTCACCGAAGTTGTGGGTATTGGTCAGCGCCACCCGCGCCATGAGGTCTACCAGCTTCGGTGGTTCATTGCCTTTGAGATTATTGGCGTTGTTCATGCGGATGCGTTCATCCACCGCACCCTCGGTAAACAGTCCCAATACGAACAGGCCGGTCGCAGCACGAAAATCTTCCACGTCCAGCGCGAACACATCCGACTTTACCTTACCGTCCTGCCAGGCCAACATGCCGTCAAGCTGCCAGCCCTCGGCCAGCAACCAGCTCATTTCGGACTCGATACCGTACTCCTCGGTCTCGGGGATGGTCCAGGTGCCGCCGGCAAACGGCGCCGGGTCCTCGTAGGTGAACTGCAGGTGTTCATGGTCGTAGTAGAAGGCCGTGACGTTCAGGCGCACGCGCCCGTCCAGGAAGGTATTGCGGGCGCCTACCTCGTAGGCCGTGACCTCCTCGGGCTTGAACCGGTCGGGTTTGAATATCCCGGGACTGCCGGAACCGCCGTTCTTCCAGCCGGTGGATACCAGTCCGTAGACCAGATTGTCCTCGGTGAGATGCACGTCCAACCCCGCCTTCCAGGTCACTTTCGAAGCGTTCGTTGCCCGGCGGCCATCCCCGAAAATACCGAAGAACTGGGAGGTTTCATCAAGCTGGTCCTCGTCCTGGTAGCGCACGCCCGCAGTCACGGCGAATATGTCGTTCATGCGCCAGGTGGCCTGCCCGTAGGCGGCGTAATCCGCGCGGGTGACGCTGCGGACTTCGGTGAAATTCAGGTCAGACGCGAACGGTGGCAGGGTTTGCGCGTTCAGTTGCGAACGGGGCAGGGACGCCGGCGATGCCGAGAACGGCGCGCTACCCGTAGCTTCCAGGAAGTTATTGAAGTTCTCGTGGTGCAGGTAATAACCGCCGAGCACCCATTCCAGTCGCGCGCCGCGGTGGCTGACGGCGATCTCCTGGCTGATGGCATCGGAATCGTTGTCCCAGAACGGCAGGATATCCCAGTTGTTGATTGAGAAACCGAAATTGATCAGCGCAGTGTTCTCTTCATTCAGGCGGTCGCCGTCCACCGACTGTTCCTTCCTGAGCGCCTGCCAACCGGTCAGCGACTTGACCGTCACACCCATGGGACTCGCCCACTCCATGATCAGCGACGCGCTGTAGTTCTCCAGCGCGAAAATGCCGGGGTAATCCTGGGACAACTCGCGCGTATCGGGGTTGGGGTCATGCTCGCTCTTCTGCGCCGCGGCGCCGTGGTCGGCATCGTGCATGAATACCTGTGCATGTGCGGAGAAGTCTGCCGACGGTTGCCACAGCACCGCCATCTTGCCGGTGAAGGAATCGGCGTCGTCCAGGTCGTAGCCGTCCAGTGCGCCGCCCTCGATCTCCGCGAAACCGTCCCGATTGTATTTCTGCGCCGCTGCCCGGAATGCCCAGGTGTCGGAAAGCGGCACGTTGAGCGACGCGCGCCCCCGGATATGGTCATACGTGCCATAACTGAGTTCGATGGAACCGTCCGGCTTCTCGAAATGGGGCTTTTTTGTGACGATATTGATGGAACCGCCGGTGGTACCCTGACCGAACTCCGTACCCTGCGGACCGCGCAAAACCTCGACCCGTTCTATCTCACCAAGGTCCAGGCCCAGCGCCAGCGGGTTGGCAAGGTAGATGCCGTCGATGTAAGTCAGCACGCTGGGTTGCGTGGTAAGGTTCTGCGCCGTCTCCCAACCGACGCCGCGCATGGTCACGACACGACCGGCGCCGTCGTTTTTCGCCACGACGAGACCGGGCACGTAGCCGTTGAAGTTGTCCAGCCGCACCACGTTGGATTTGTCAAAGTCCTCGCCGGACAGCACGGATACCGCCATGGCCGCATCCTGTAACGAGACTTCGCGTTTGCGCGCAGTGACTACAACCTCCTCCAGGGTCGATTGCGCCGGCACAGGCAACGGCGCAACCAGGGCCGAAATGGCTGCTGCTGCGACGAGAACCTTAACCAAACGAGGTACGTCATTATCGAACTTGAACATCTCCAACCCTTTAACCTGGCAAGCAGCATGCCCGCTGTTCGTCATTCCTGCGAACGCTGGAAGCGACATTAATGTAGAACTGGCGCGCCTGACAGGATTCGAACCTGTGACTTCTGCCTTCGGAGGGCAGCACTCTATCCAACTGAGCTACAGGCGCCTGGATAAGCACCGCATTATAGCGGATAATGGCCATATGAGCGATCAATCCTTTCCGCCCAATGCGCTTGCCGGCGAGACCAGTCCTTACCTGCTGCAACACGCGCATAACCCGGTTGAGTGGCGTCCCTGGAATGAAGAAAGCCTGGCGCTGGCCAGGCAAGCGGGGAAACCCATCCTGTTATCCATCGGTTATTCGGCTTGCCACTGGTGCCATGTGATGGCACACGAATCCTTTGAAGATGAGGACACCGCAGCCCTGATGAACCGCTGGTTCATCAATATCAAGGTGGACCGGGAGGAGCGTCCCGATATCGACAAGATCTACCAGACCGCGCAGCAACTGCTGTCCGGCCGCACCGGAGGCTGGCCGTTGACCATGTTCCTGATGCCGGAAGACCGCACGCCTTTTTTCGGCGGCACCTACTTTCCGCCGGAACCGCGCCACGGCTTGCCTGCCTTCAAGTCCCTGTTGGCCAGGGTGCACCAGGTCTGGCAGGAAGACAGACCGGCGCTGACTGAGCAAAATGGCGCGTTCATGCAGGCCCTGGCGCAGACACAGGAGATTGAAGCGTCAGACCCGGGTTCGAGCCTCGATCTCAGCCCGGTCACGCGTTGCGTTGAACTGCTGGCGCGTGCCTTCGACTCACGTGACGGCGGTTTTGGCGGCGCGCCCAAGTTTCCCCATCCGGTCAACGTCGAGTTATTGCTTACCCAGCATACCCTGGACGGTAGTGATAGCGCGCGGGATATGGCGCTGTTCACCCTGGAGAAGATGGCCGAAGGCGGCATTTACGACCAGGTCGGCGGCGGCTTCTGCCGCTATTCCGTCGATGCGTACTGGCGCATTCCGCATTTTGAAAAGATGCTGTACGACAACGGGCCGCTGCTGGCGCTGTACGCCCATGCCTGGCGCGCTAACGGGCGCGAGTTATTCCGCCGGACAGCCGACGGTGCCGCGACCTGGGTAATGCGAGAGATGCAATCCGGCCAGGGTGGTTACTACTCCTCCCTGGATGCGGATTCCGAGGGTGAGGAGGGGAAGTTTTACACCTGGGAGCCGGGTGAGGTTCACCGCTTGCTGAACGAAGCCGAATTTGATGATTTCGCACCGTACTCCGGCCTGGACCGGCCCGACAACTTTGAAAGTCGCTGGCATCTCTACGTGGCGCAAAGCCCGGAACAACTGGCGCGCAAATCAGGGCGCGACCTCAATGAAATAACACAAAACCTGGACAGCGCCAGGAATAAACTGTTCCGGGAAAGGGAGCGACGCATACGGCCCGGACGCGATGACAAGATCCTGACGTCCTGGAACGCCTTGATGCTGAAAGGTATGAGCGTCGCCGCGCGGCGCTTGCAGGAACCGCAATACTACCAATCGGCGCAGCACTGTCTCGAGTTTATCCACGCCAACCTCTGGGACGGGAAGCGCCTGACAGCCACGTACAAGGACGGCAGGGCGCACCTGAATGCCTACCTGGACGACTACGCCTTCCTCATCGACGCTATCATCCACCTGCTTGCCTGCCGGTGGTCCGGCAAGTGGCTGGGTTTTGCCATGCAACTGGCCGATACGCTGCTGGAGCAGTTTTTTGACGAAGCCGAAGGCGGTTTCTTTTTCACCTCCCACGACCATGAGGCCCTGCTGCAACGGCGCAAGGACTTCACCGATGACTCACTGCCTGCCGGCAACGGCGTGGCAGCGCTGTCCCTGCTGTTGCTGGGACACCTGACGGGGCGTCAGGATTACCTGGACGCGGCGGAAAAAACTCTGCAGTGCGCCTGGGGGCTGCTGCAACGCTCACCACACGCCTGCGCTGCCATGCTGACGGCGCTGATCGAGTACGACAACCCCAGGCAGGTGATTATTCTGCGCGGTGAGGAAGAAACCATTTCCGCATGGCAACAACGGCTCGACCCGCGGCTGGACCTGCGCGCACTGGTATTCGCCATCCCGTCTGCGGCAACGGACCTGCCTGAGCTGATCAGCGCGAAGAAAACGGACCAGGCGGCCACGGCTTTCATCTGCACCGGCTTTCAGTGCCTGGAACCGATATCCGACCTGGAGGAATTGGAAAGGATACTCTAACAACAGGGCTATCTGCTTTACTTCACCCCTGATAAACATGCCCGGCCAGGGAAATGCGCGTAGCCAGGCTCTCCACCGCCATGATCAACGAATGTGTCAGCGCGGAGTTCTCCAGATAATCCGCCGGGGCCAGGTTCGACACGCGACCGTCTTCGATAAATCCCCAGGCTCTGCTGCGCTTTTCCCTGTCATCCGGGTCACCTAACACACCGAACGCGAACCCCTCGCCCTGCTTCACCAGCGAGAAACAGGGGATATCCGTATAACCGTCTCCCACCATGATCATGTGTTTGATGGGCACCCTGATCTGAGCCGGGTCCACCTTGCGGTTGACCTCAAACGGCTTGCCCACGTATTCAGGGCCAAAGATACCCTTCTGGACGTGGAAAATGTAACGGGTTTTGTCGGTAAAACTGACAATCTTGCGTGGAAATTTAATCTGTCCCTCAGCGTCATAGGCAAAATCCGATGCCCAGATCTGCTTGAACTCATGGGCAATAGACGTGTTTCTCAACACCTCGCCAATGCCGGAACTGATCAGGTAGAACTCCAGCGTCACCCGGGAGTTCACTGTGGCGGCAACCTCCCGCAGCCGGTCGAATATTGTTTCCACCCCCGGGTACAGGGGTAGTTCCCGACCCCACTCGGCCAGGCTGTCCCGGGTAATCGGTCCGATCTCCCCGGCGGCAGATTTTTCAATCATCCGGTACAGGTAAGCCGGCACCGGGTCCCACTCCTCTGTTGCAATCTGTGTCTCCATCATAGGGCGCACCACTTCCTTCCAGAAATGGCGCACGTCCAGGCCGCACCGCTGCAGGTAGCCGGAAGTGCTGTCCGGCGCCAGGGTGTCGTCAAAATCGAAGATGATGGCGATGATCTCGTGCATGAAATATAGTGTATCAAAACCTGCTGTTGGATATCAGCGTTCAGAGCAAAAGCATCAAATGGATAGTAAAGCCATCCCCAAAGTAGAACTGCACTGCCACCTGGAAGCCTGTTTCCGCGTCCGGACCGCCAGGGAGATAGGACAAACCCTTGGCCTTGACGTCCCGAAGGACCCGGAGACGTTCCGGCGCGAGTGGCTGATCACCGAACCGGTGGTCAACCTGGAAACGGCGTTGAAGAAATTCGCCAATATCCAGCAGTTGTGGGGTTCGGAGGAAACGATTGAACGGTTGGCTTACGAAGCCTGTGAATACGGCGTGGAGCAGAATATCCGCATCCTGGAACTGCGCTACTCGCCGGACTTTATCCGCGCCGCCAACCCGCGCCTGGGCTTCGAGAAGATCCACGAGGCGATTGTCAGGGGCGTTACCCGGGCCGGAAACCTGGATATCGCCGTGGGCCTCATCGGCATCGTACAGAAAACCCTGTCCCTCGAGGACGCGGCCAACACTACCGGTTTCATCATTGCTAACAAAGAGTCATTTGTCGGCATCGACCTGGCCGACATGGACATCGGCTTCAACATTCGGCGTTTTGCGCCGCTGATAGAAAGAGCGAAAATGGCGGACCTGCACGTCACCCTGCATTCCGGTGAAGAAAACGTGCCGGAAGCACCCCAGCACGTCCGGGTTGCCGTCGAGGAACTGGGCGCGGAGCGCATAGGCCACGGCATCTACATTTACCGCGACCCCGACGTAATGGAACTGGTCAAACGGCACAACGTGTTACTTGAGCTCTGCCCCACCAGCAACCTGCTCACCAACTCGGTTCCCGCCATCAGCGCGCACCCGTTGCGCAAACTCATGGAAGCGGGAGTGATGGTCTCGGTCAACTCAGACGACCCACACCTGTTCGGTATCGACCTGTGCCATGAATATGACGTAGTGCACAACGAACTGGGGCTGAGCATGGAAGACTTCAACCGGCTCAACGACGACGCTGCCAGGTGCAGCTTTGTGCCGCCGGCCGAGAAACAGCGGGTCTGGCCGCGGCCAATTAAACAGTGATGTTCTTCCACCATGGCTTAACTCCCGTTGCTTCAGGAAGCTCTGACTTAATCAGAGGTTTCTTTACTGAACGATCCCGGGCGTCAGCATGACCTGCACCAGGACACCGGCGCCGGCAACAGCAAGGCCCACAGCCAGAAACATGCAACCCACCATCCATTTAACCAGCCGCGTTTCCCGATTGGCCATATCAGCTCGCAACTCTGCAATTTCAGCCTTCATCGATGCTTCCATATTGGCAATATCGGACTTCGTTGATTGTTCCAGCGCGGCTATACGCTCGTTCGTTTTTGCAATTTCAGCCTTCATCGATAGCTCCAGCGCGGTAATACGCTCATTCGTCGATTGTTCCAGCGCGGTAATACGCTCATTCGTCGATTGTTCCAGCGCGGTAATACGCTCGTTCGTCGATGCTGCCAGACCGGCTATACTGACTTCCAGCCTGGAAATATCGGTCTTTGTCGATAGTTCCAGCCTGGAAATATCAGCCTTCGTTGCCAGTTCCGGTAGTTGTGACACCTGAACAACGTCCTCCGCGGCCAGGGTGGCGCTCTCTGCTGATGCACCGGCTTCGATGCAGGCTTTGTAAAGGGCTGTACTACTCATTGGGGTTACCTCCTTTAAATGACTATATCTTGCATTCCAGGTCGGAAAGCCTTTTCACTCCCGTCCTTCGATGACAAACCTACCAGTTGCTGCCAGGCCTGTCAATAGTATTTCGTAATGTATTTTATGATGTTTTTAGTGTGGGGACGCAAATAACAAACGTTGGGAAGTGGATAATGGCGGAGGAAGGGCACAACATAAAAACAGGGGCTACGTCAGCAGCATGTGCCGCCTGGTAGCCCCTGGGTTCGTTTACTTCCGTGATGGGAAGTCTGTTTTACTGCCTGGGGTTAGAGGATGAAGACTCCGTCAGCGCCAACATTCAGGCCAGCCTCGTCGATTTCATTACCCTCGTCGGGTCCACCTTGAGCAACCGGCACATCCAGATCGTCCAGATCCACATCACCCTCAAGGATGATGATGCCACCGCCAAATGGAGTCAAATCAATCCTGACATCATCGTTGATCCAGGAAATGTTTGCAGCAAGGTCTTCCGGATCGCGGATACCGAAAGCTGTGAAGTCAAGCTTATCTTCACCAGATGAACCATTTCTGAAGTCTTTGATAATGTCGACTCCTGCTCCATCACCAGGGCTGAATACGAACGTGTCATCACCTGCACCACCAGTCATCACGTCATCGCCTGAGCCACCGACAATCCTGTCATCGCTACCGCCACCGGTAATCTCATCACGGCCACCATCACCTATCAAGATGTCTTTACCATCTCCACCAGTCAAGGTGTCATTGCCACCCAGTCCCTTGAGTGTGCTGCCAGTCACACCATCCGAGGCGGTAAGTGCTGTCAGCATATCTCCGAACTGAGACCCGGTGACGTTCTCGAAACCCATCAAATTATCACCTTCGGCGTAGTTTTCGTCCCTGCCCTCATTTTCATCGGCGTTACCAGCAACCTCTGGGGTAGTACTCAATGTCTCCAGATTAATTGTGACCTTTGTCTCGGACTCCTCATAGGAGATGGTATCACCATCAGTGGACTTGCCTCGGTCGTCCGCATCGTTCATTCCTGCATCAATAACATCGACCCCTTCACTGGCAATGAACGTATCGTCGTTACTGGAACCCTCATACCTCTCAATGTTACGGTACGTATCGCCGTCGGCGTCACCACCGGTTCCCTTGCGGGAGTGCAGGTCCACCGTCACACCTGCTCTTGCTCCTGCGTAGGAAGCGACATCCACGACGGAATTATCGTCATTTCTCTCCTCGCCACCGTCAAGCACATCTGCGCCGGGACCGCCTATCAGGCGATCAGCGCCCGCAAGACCTCTCAGCGTATCATTGCCCGCATGGCCAGTGAGTACATTATCCCTGTGGTCACCGGTCAGACGGTCATCGTGCATGGACCCTGTGACGTTCTCAAACGTGGAAACGTCCAGCATGTCTGTCTCTTCGTCACCATCATGGTCATAAGCCGCTTCCTGAACTTCCAACTCATCTCCCTCAGCATGACCACCAGAAACGCTGTTGTTGGCGAGGTTCACTGAAACACCCGCGTCCGAAGCTGCATAGGACAGGGTATCTGGTGCCGTATCAGCGCCCATATCAGCATTATCTGTAGTACTGGCATCGGAAGTGCCGCCATCCAGTTCATCCGCACCGGCACCGCCTTCAATGGTGTCTGAACCACCGCGGCCGATTATCTCGTCGTCACCGTCCAGACCCCACAGTGTGCTGCCTTGGTTGCCACTCGCATCATCATTCGTGTCATCCGACCGAGCCGTCAGTATGTCGTTATGGGCCGAACCCTTGATGTTTTCAAAGCCGGAAATGGTATCACCCGTGGCGTGGCCGCCAGAGGTTCTTGACCCGTTAGTATCGCCGGTAGTACCGTCACCAAGATCCACTCGCACGCGGCTGTCAGAATTCTCGTAGGACACGGTATCCCCAGCACCCGTACCACCAACAAGCGTATCGCCACCGTCGTGGCCGTCGATTTCTTCCATAGCGGTATCTGAACCGGTTATAAAATCATCCTCATCCGAACCGATGACGTGTTCAAAGCCCACTGCATCAATGCCGCTAGTAGGTGTAAAAGTGTGGTCATCGGGATCTTCAGCGGTTCGATCCCAAGTGCCATATTGGCTCGTGGCGGGATCGTACTCAACATTCACCCCACCAAGGGTAAATGCCGCAGTGTTCGTTCCAACCGGCTTGTCCGCCAATTTCTCAAATGAGAGGGTATCCCTATCCAACCCATTCATATCTTCCCCACCGTCACGAACATCATCCATAAGGTCAGAGTAGATCATATCACTACCGGGGCCGCCGAAAGATTTGTCGGCACCGGGACCACCCCAAAGCATGTCATTACCCATGCCACCCATCAGGGTGTCATTGCCCAAGCCGCCGAACACCATATCATTGCCACTATCACCATGAAGCATGTCATCGCCACCACCCGGGCCGCCGTATATGCGGTCATCGCCGCCACCGCCCTTGATGGTGTTGGCCCGGCTGTCACCAGCCAGGATGTCAGCCATGCCGGAACCCGTCAGGTTGATAATGTCAGGCACAGTCTCTTCCAGGGTGCGCTCATCAGCGGAGGCGTCCGGGTCGGGATTGTCATATTCGACTGTGACTTCATTCCAGCTATCACCCTCAGCGTCACCGTGCATGGCAGCAAGGCTGTGGAACCGTACTGTAACCCCCATCATGGAACCGCTGTAGGACGCCGTGTCATCGCCGTCGCCACCGATCAACTTGTCCGCGCCGTAGCCGCCTTCCAGGGTATCGTTCCCGTCCTCGCCTTCCAGTCTGTCATCCCCGGCGTGACCCAGCAGGTGGTCATCCCCTCGGTCACCGATCAGCACATCCTCGAACATACCACCTTCCAGCAGGTTGTCACCCCGATCACCGGTCAGCATGTTCTCGGCATACATGGCGCCAATCACATTCTCAATGTTCTTCAGGGAATCGCCCGTGGCATGGCCGCCACTGGCCAGGTTGCCGTACAGGTTGATGGTAATGTCCTCTCCGGGCCCAGGCGCAGCCGCAGAGCCCTTGTAGGTCACCGTGTCAGTACCTGCGCCACCGTCAATCGTATCGGCCCCGGCGCCGCCCATGATCAGGTCATTGCCGTCACCGGCCTCGATTTCATCATCACCACCACCGGCATAGATCACGTCGTTACCCTCCATGGCATCAATGATCTCGCCGCCGTCCGTGCCGTGCAGCTTGTCGGCCATGACCGTACCCATGATGTCCGCAGGCCCGGCCGGGCGCTCCGTGACGGTCAGTGTGTAGGCGCCTTTATTGCTCTGGCCCGGGTTCCCGGTGTAGGCGCTCACGCTGAGGTAGAATTTGCCATCTTCCTCCAACGGTGGCAGTACGATGTGCGAGTCCAGATTACCGTCAGGACCATCGATGTCATCGTTGGACATCACCTCGCCACCCTTGGAATCGCGCAGCATCAGGATGGGGTCTTCCAGCGTGTCATGGCCTTCGCCGTCACCTGTGAGCGTAAACGTGTATTCTTTCCCCGCTTGCAATTCGATGATGATCCAGTCTACGTCATGCTTGGTGTCGAGTGTGCCTTCGAACGTATTATTCTTGGTTGCTGCACTGAACGAACCATCCGCATTGGGCACGAAGCAGTACCCGGTATCGATACTGGCAGGTGCGTCAAAAGGCGCTCTCTCATTTGGGATTGGCATAACTTTTTCTCCTGTTAATCAGTAGAAGTAAACGAAATTCTGTGTCTATGCGTGGATAATCGCATTATCGAGTAATACATTTGTATGGGTTTTGGGGGAATTCCGGGGGATTTTGGGGTAAGACAGGAGAATTGGCTGCGGGTATCCCCGTTAAGAAACCGGCCAGACTTCAGTAAAAATCTATTTGTTTCGATGGTTATCTGTGCTGGACCTTTCCTGTTGTTCCAGTAAAACCGAACTTGTCACGAAAGGAGGGCAGCATAATGGAAACACAACACCATCAAGAAACGATTAGCACCGAAGAAATCAGGGCTATTCTGCGCGATGTAGCCAAGCTCCAGAAGGAAGCGAAAGAGCAGGACGAACGACGTCAGAAAGAAGACGAAAGACGCCGGAAAGAATACGAAGAGCGCCAGGATCGTCAATGGGGAGGGCTTCAAGCCCAAGCGGTTTAATTGATGCGGGTTGCCCGCAGCATTATTTCCCCAGTTCCGTCAACAGCGCTGCGATAGCATGGGCGGATTGGCCCGGCGCCATCAGGTGCACGCCGGCAATGCCGTCTATCTTTTGCATGCGCTCGATGAGTTCCACACAGATGCGCCGGCCTTCCTGCTTCGGGTCCGGGCTGTCGTCCAGGCGTTGGATCAGGTTGTCGGGGAAGGCTACTCCCCAGAGATTGTCCCGCATCCACCGGGCGGAGCGGGCGGACATGACCGGCCCCAGGCCGATCAATAGTCCGGCCTTGTCGAGTACGCCCCAGTCACCCAGAAACCCTGTGTACGCCTCTATCAGGTCGATATCGTAACATAACTGGGTTTGCACAAAGCGGGCCCCCAGGTCGATTTTATTGGTGATGCCGGGCGCGGTTTGCTTGTCCCCGGGTCGCTGCGGCACGTCTGCCGAGCCAATGTGGAAATGCGGAGCGGGAGTGATCTCGCGGCCATTCGGCAGCACGCCTTGCACGCTCATGTCCCGGGCGATTTTGATCAGGGCGGCGCTGTTGATATCGTGCACGGCTTTGGCCTCAGGCTGATCGCCCTTGGCCGGGTCATCTCCCGTCAACAGCAACAGGTTGGAGACGCCAAAGGCCGCGCAGCCTACCAGATCGGCGCACAATGCTATGCGGTTGCGATCGCGGCAGGTCAGTTGCAACACCGGTTCCATACCGTTGGTGGCGAGCAAAGTGGCCGCGGCGACGCTGGACATGGCAGTCCTGGCCGCCGCGCCGTCGGTGACGTTCATGGCTTCTACCCGGCCATTGAGCAGGGCGGCTTCTTCCAGCAAGCTGTCGGCAGAGGCTGACAGTGGTGGCACGAGTTCCGCAGTAAAGCAGAATTTTCCCTGCTTCAGGGAGTTTTCCAGATTGTTCATTATGTTGTGCATCTGTTATGCATAGCGAGCCTTGAATGGATTTGGGGAACCTCCATGCAGGCTGATCCCGATACGTAAAACGGCCACAGAGAACACAACGGTATTACCACCGTGTTCTCTGTGGCTGTGTACGTCAGCTATTATACACGGAATATCCCGGCAAGCGCCCGGTGTACGGCTTCCGGTTGTTCGGACAGCAGCATGTGGCCGCAATCCGCCAGGGTTGTTACCTGTGGCTGTGTCAATGCGCCGATGAGACCGGCTGTCTGCGCCGCCGGTGTCATCCGGTCTTCAGCGCCGAGGATCAAGTGTGCCGGTATGTCGATATTCTGCGCCGCGGCGATGCCATTCGTGTATTCGTTGCAGGCATTCAGGTCGGCAAACAGCACGTTTTCCAGCGACTTTTCCAGCAGGCGCATGTTGCTGTGCATGATATGGATGCCGGGCACCGGGTTGCCGCCCAGTTGCGAGGACCAGGCGTGGGCGTATGACATGATCATGTCCACCGCGCTGTGGTGGTGCTTACGCGCCGCGTTCAGCAAGGGATCGGCCACCGGCATGGGCGCCGCCGCGCCCAGCAATACGATCCGGTTGACCCCGGCCTGCGCCTGGTATGCCGCTTCCAGGGCAATCAACGCGCCCATGCTGTGACCGACCAGGGCAGCCTCTTCCATCTCCAGGGCCTGCATGAAATCAAGCAGCCAGCGTGCGCCGGCCTCTATTGAAGGCAACGGCTCACCCCGCGAACGCCCGTGCGCCGGCAGGTCCACGGCGATGGAATTGAACTGCTTTTTGGCGAAATAGCGGTTGAACAGGGTCCAGACCGTATGGTCCAGACCGGCGCCGTGAATAAAAATGATATTCGGCAGAGCGGGGTCGAAGTCTTCCCGTCCGGTGGATGCGAAGGCGGTATGATTGTCTATTCTTGTTTCCATTTGTTTGCGATTAAATGTCGTCATTCCGGCCTTGGCACCTGCTTGCGCCGAATGACGGTGACATTTCTATTTCTGTGATCGATACAACGCCCGGTTCAAATCATTGATCAGGTCTTCCGGGTCCTCCAGGCCGACGGACAGCCGCACCAGCCCTTCACTGATGCCTGCCTGTTTCAAGGCAGCATCGTCCATACGGCTGTGGGTGGTTGAGGCCGGATGGATGACCAGGGATTTGGCGTCGCCCACGTTGGCCAGGTGGGAAAAGACCTTGAGCGCTTCAATACAGCGGCGGCCTGCCTCACGCCCGCCTTTCAGTTCAAAACTGAACACCGATCCGCACCCCCTGGGCAACAGTGTTTTAGCCAGTTCATGGTCCGCGTGGTCGGGCAGTTCCGGGTAGGTGACGTATTCGACTGCGTCGCTGGACGCCAGGCATTCAACTATCTTCCTGGTATTGGCCACGTGTTTGTCCATCCTCAACGCCAGTGTTTCCACGCCTTGCAGGATATAAAACGCGTTGGCGGGGCTGAGCGCGGCGCCGAAGTCTCTCAGGCCCTCGCGCCGCGCCCGGTGCAAAAAGGCGTTGGGGCCGAAGTCTTCGGTGAAATCAATGTTCAGTATCCCCTCGTAGGGTTCGGTCAAGGTCGCGAACTTGCCGGAGGCATCCCAGTCGAAACGGCCGGAATCCACGACGATACCGCCGATGGCGACGCCGTGCCCGCCGATGAACTTGGTGAGAGAGTGGATAACGATATCCGCGCCGTGCTCGAAAGGTTGCAGCAGGTAGGGCGTGGTCAGGGTTGAATCAAGCATCAGCGGCACGTGCGCCTCATGGGCTATGCCGGCGATGGTGGCTATGTCCAGCACCTCACCGCGGGGGTTGCCGATGGTTTCGGCATAGAGCAGGCGGGTTTCAGGCCGGATTGCCTGCCGGAACGCGTCCGGGTCACGCGGGTCCACAAACGTGGTATTGATGCCGAAACGCGGCAGGGTATAGGTAAACAGGTTATGCGTGCCGCCGTACAGGGCATGGGACGCGACAATATGGCTGCCGCTGTCCATGATCGTGCATATTGCCAGGTGGATCGCGGCCATGCCGCTGGCGGTTGCCACTGCGCCTACGCCCCCTTCCAGCCCGGCGATGCGTTCCTCCAGCACCGCCACTGTCGGGTTGGAGATACGGGAGTACACGTGTCCCGACCGGGCCATGTCGAACATGGAGGAGGCCTGGTCGGTTTCGCTGAATACGAAGGAGGTGGTCTGGTAGATGGGCGCGGCGCGGGCGCCGGTCGCCGGGTCAGGCCGTTGCCCGCCGTGCAGGCTGATCGTGTCGAAGCCGGGATACTTCATGTCAATTAAGAATTAAGAATTAGGAATTAAGAATTAGGGATGATGGTATGGGTATTGTACCTGTTACTCCCCTTAATTCGTAATTCTCAATTATACTGTCCGTTATGTCAGACCAGGATATTCTCAACACTGCGTTGCTTTGGCTTGCCGAGGGGCGGGAAGTTGCCCTGGCGACTGTGGTGGAGACCTGGGGGTCGGCGCCGGTTCCCGCCGGCAGCCAATTGCTGGTGGACGGGCAGACCAACTTTATCGGTTCTGTTTCCGGGGGTTGTGTGGAAACTGCGGTGATCGGTGAGGTGCAGGAGGTGTTCAGTAGCGGGCAGCCGCGCCTGCTGGAATACGGCGTCACCAACGAGATGGCCTGGGAGGTCGGTCTGGCCTGCGGCGGGCGCATCAAGGTTTACGTGGAACCCGTCAGTTCCGGGTGACGGCATGCGCAAGGCCTTACTGGAACAGCTCAACACTTGCCGCACGGCGAACCGGGCCTGCGTGTTGTTCAGGAACCTGGATACCCATGACAGCTTTGTGCTGGAACCCGGTCTGCACGTGGATGAGCAACATGCAGCATTGCATGAACTCGCCGTGCAGGCGCTGCAAACGGATCGGTGTGTACGGCGCGACGTGCAGGGGCAGGACTGGTTCGTGCAACCTTTTAACGCGCCGCTGCGCTTGATCATCATCGGCGCGGTGCATATCGCCCAGCACCTGGCAGGGTACGCGTTGTCCTGCGGCTATGAGGTGGTGGTGGCCGACCCAAGGCCGGCCTTCGCCAGTGCGGCCCGTTTCCCCGGGGTCACGCTGAATACGGAATGGCCCGATTACGCCCTGGAAATCCTTGCTCCTGACCGGCGCACCGCCCTGGTTACCCTCACCCACGACCCGAAACTGGATGATCCGGCCTTGCAGGTGGCGCTGCGTTCCCCGGCATTTTATATCGGCGCCCTGGGTAGCAGGAAAACCCAGGCCGCGCGGGTGGCGCGTTTACAGGAAGCGGGCCTGGGGGAGACGGAGATCGCCCGCCTGAACGCGCCGGTAGGACTGGACATCGACGCCCGCTCCCCGGCGGAGATTGCCATCTCCGTCATGGCCGAGATCACACAGACATTGCGGATGGATCATGCGCGGATTGTTTAATCAGGCGATGGGTATAGAACAGCATTAGCATCGCGGTGACCAGGTTCCCGGCAATGGCGGCGAGGCCGGCGCCGGGGAGGCCGAGTTCCGGTACCAGCAAGGCCAGGCCGGTGATGTGCAGGAGGGTTGCGAACACCCTGACGTACATGGAGATATCGGGCCGGCCTATGGAATGCAGGGCAGGATCAAGGGCGAAAGTGGTCATGGCAATGGCTGCCGCGATCATCAACAGGACCAGGATATCGTAAGCATTGGCGTACTCGGCGCCGAAGAACAGCCCCAGCAGGGATTGACCGAACAGGAAAATGACCGTCAGGATGATGCCGGCAAACGCCGCGCCCGCCAGGGCGGAATGGCGTATCACGTCCCAGAGACGCCGGTAATCCCTTATCACGGCGATTTTTGCCATTTCCGGGTATACGGTTTCCGTGAACAACAGGGCAGGTTTGACCAACGCGTTGGCAAATTCCTGGGCGATCTTGAACAGGCCGGCGCCCGCCGGCCCGGAGAGCGCGCCGACGATAAGGGTGGCGATATGCACACTGGAGGTATGCAAGGTCTTGTTGACGTGCGATGCCCCGATAAACGGTAAAATCCCTTCGTGGGGCCGCAGCAGGTGTTTCAGGCTGAGGTCCATATCCTGGCCGAAACCCCTGCGGGTAAATTCTCGCCAGCCGAACCAGACGGTGACAAAACACTGGATCGCGCCGGCGCCAAACCAGACCAGCAGGAACGCGCTCACATTCTGGTAGAACAGGTAGGCTGCGAGCGCGCCGGCCAGACGCAGCGTCGGCACCAGCATCTGCATGAGCGCGATCAGGTCGAAGCGGTTGAACAGGCGCAGCAGTCCCAGGGAGGTAGTCTTGAAGTTGAACAGGATCATCAGACAGTAGAGGGTGGCCACCGGCGCCAGTTCCGGGGTCACACCGAACCAGGGGGCCACCAGCGGTACTGCCAGCATGCCGACCACGGCGCCGGCGGCGCAGAAACCCAGGTCCAGCAGCATGGTGAATTTAACCAGCTTCTGAAAATCTCCCCGGCTGTCCCGCTCCAGGCACAACGCGCCGTACCTGACCACGCACTGCGAGGTTTTCAACGTGACAAAGTCGCGGATTGCAACGGCGTAGGCATGAATGAGGATGAGCACGCCGAAGTTGTGAACGCCCAGGGCACGGGTAGCCAGCGCCAGGTACACCAGGCCGACCAGCGCGGTGTAAACCTTGCTCGCGGTCAGCATGGCGGAGTTTTTGAAAACCCGAAGGTACAGGCCGTCGGTCATTGTTGGTTTTTGGTTTTCAGTTTTTGGTTGCAAACCTGATTACTAAAAGTAACCTCAAAAAACTAACAACTCAAAGCACTAAAAGCCTCACAAATCCTGTCTATCTGCTCATCAGTATGGGCGGCGCTGACGCTGATGCGCACCAGGGATTTGCCGTCGGGGGTTGCCGGGGGGAAGATCAGGTTTACATACACGCCGTGTTCGTGCAGGCCGCGCCATAACGCCAGGGCCTGCTCCCGGGTGTCCAGCAGTGCGGCGATAACCGGGCAGGGTTCGGGGCCGAGTGTATAGCCCGCATCGAGCAGGTGCTGGTACAGGCGTCGGGCGTGGCGCCACAGGCGGGTGCGCAGGTCGGCGCCGTTCTCCACGCGTTTCAGCGCTTCCCGGGTGGACGCGATCACGGACGGGCAAGGCGAGGCGGTGAAGATATACGGCCGGCTGGCATAACGGATGAAGTCAGTCTGCGGATGGTTGCTGACACAATATCCGCCGGTGCTCGCCAGGCTCTTACTGAACGTGCCGACGATGAAATCCGCCTCGTTGATCACCCCGGCTTCTTCCACCAGGCCTCTGCCGCGTGCGCCCAGCACCCCCAGGGAATGTGCTTCATCCACCAGCAACAGCGCGCCGTGGGTATTTTTTACTTCAATAATCTCCCTGATGCGCGCCTTGTCGCCAAGCATACTGTAGATGCCTTCGATGATGATCAGCGTATTCGCCGCGCGCCCCCCCAGGCGCTTCAGGCGCTTGTCCAGGTCGGTGGGGTTGTTGTGGCGGAAACGCAGGACGTCGGCGCCGCTCAACCGGCAACCGTCGTAAATACTGGCATGGCTGTCCGCGTCGATGAGGATGGTATCCTCGTTGTTTGTCAGGCCGGCGATCACTGCCAGGTTGGCCTGGTAGCCGGTGGTGAACACGATGGCTTTTTCACACTCGTAGAACGCGGCGATCTCCCGTTCCAGCGCCCGGTGGCCGGAAAAGCTGCCATTCGCCATGCGTGACCCGGTGGTACCGGTGCCCAGTTCATCCAGCGCCGCGTGCGCGGCGCTCAGGCTGGCTTTATCGAAGGTAAGCCCCAGGTAATTATTGGTGCCGGCCAGGATGGTTCTCTTGCCGTTGATGCGCGCTTCCGTTGCGGAGTAGATTTCCTCGATCGGCGCGCCGAAAGGATCGATACCCTGTCCCAGCAGGTTCTGCCGGTCCTGTGCCAGCGACTGAAACTTGGCAAACAGGCTCATATCACTCCTCCGCATCGATAACGGTGTGAATCCTGCTCGCCAGGTCCTTGACGGTATGCACGTCTGCCAGCAGGTTCACCGGCATGGATATATCAAACTCATCTTCTATATCCATCAACAGGTCCAGAACCTTGAATGAATCCAGGCCCAGTTCCGTCACCAACTCGGAATCTTCCGTTAACTGAACACCCGCGGCAGTCAGCCCGTCCAGTTCACTGATCACTTTTTCCAGGATGTCCTGGTAGCTAGCCTGCATGCAATCTTCTCCGATGAATCATTGTACTACCGAGTCAAGGACGTCAGCCAAACGGATAGTTGGTTGCCATCCAATACAGGTTGTCAAGGGCGCATTATCGCATACCCAGTCCTCATGGGTGATCTCATTGACCTTGCCGGGGGTGAGCATGGCCGGGTAACGGAATGTGCGGGCGAGCAGGAGGTTGGCGCGGGCTGCGCACCTCAGCAGTGCAACGGGAACCCGGACGTGGATGATCCGGCGTTTCCAGGTAGCGCGGCCCGTTGCCGCAACGGTTTCCCAGCGGTAACCCCCAGCGGTGCCGTCATCCAGCTCGAACAACCCTTGCGCTTCCTTTACCTGTAACCACATCAGCATGGCTCGCACCAGGTCATCGACGTGGATCAGGCTGATCCTGGCCGTGGGTGAGCCGGATGCCGGCAGCACACCGCGCTGCAGCAGGCGGAACAAGGGGCGCATTTCCTTATCGCCCGGCCCGTACACGGCCGTGGGGCGGAAAATGGTGCGGGACAGGCCGGCGTAATCATCCGAGCGCAATAACGTTTCTGCGCTTGACTTGCTGCGCGCATACCAGGAATAGTCCGGATACCTTGCCGCGAGGGACGAAATCAGCAGGAACCGGGGCACGGGCGTAATTTCCCGGGTAGCCGCCAGCAGGTTTTCCGTGCCCTTGAGGTTGACTTGCAGGAACTCCTCCAGGGAATTCCCGCGGGTGACGCCGGCGCAGTGTATGACGCTACCGCAGCCCTGCACCAGTTCCTCCAGCGCGGCCCGGTTGCCGAGGTCGCCGTTGATCCAGACGATACGTTCGTGAGCGGGTTGCGGACGCCGGGTCAGCGCCCGTATCAGGTAACCGGATTGTTCCAGTGCGGTGAGAAGGTTGCTTCCAACAAAGCCTGTGGCTCCTGTCAGCGCCACAGTCTCCGTCATGGCAGTCGCGTATTCACAGCCCCCGCATTGTCCGGCAGGAACCGGTCAAGCGGTATCGGCTTGCAACGTGGCGGCCTGGGTCAGGTCTACTCTTTCGGTAAAGCCCTTGCGTGCGGCAACCCGGGACAGCTTGCCCGATGAGGTGCGCGGCAGGGTATGCGGGTCGACCAGGTCCACGTAGCAGAAAATGCCGAAGCCCTCGTACACCTTCCGCTGCAATTGCTTGATCAACAACTGCCTGGCCGTGCTGTCGGTAAGCCGGCATTCAACCACCAGCACAACGATCTGCTGGCCGTTGTCGAGTTCGATATCGAAGGCCGAGGATTCGCCCATCCTGATTTCGTCCATCTCTTCTGCGATCTCTTCCAGGTCCTGGGCGCGGATGTTCCTGCCGTTGACAATGATGATGTCCTTGCGCCGCCCCGTCAGGTAGAGGTGATCACGGTACAGGTAGCCCAAATCGCCGGTATCCAGCCAGCCGTCTTCCAGTATCACCCGGTCGGTCGCTTCCTGGTCGTCCAGGTAGCCGTCCATCAGGCTGGGGCCTTTCACCAGGACTCTGCCGACGCGCAGGTCGGGCAGCAGTTCACTGTCGTTATCGACAATCCTGATTTCGTGCTCCGGCAGGGCGCGGCCGCAATTCACTATTTCGTTTACCTTGCGGTGATCCGACTGTACGCGTACGGCGATGCCGCGTTCGGCCATGGTCAGCGCGTCGACCAACATGACATCCAGACCGCGGTCCAGTTCCGAGAAGGTCGCCGCGAGCGAGGCTTCCGCCAGCCCGTAGCAAGGCAGGAAAGCATTTGAGTTAAAACCGGTTGTGACCATGGTCTGCGCAAATGCCTTGAACGTGCTGGAACGCAGCATTTCCGCGCCGATGCCGGCAATGCGCCAGCAACTCAGGTCAAGCTGTTGCAGGTCTGCACTGCGGATCCTGCGGGCGCAGAGTTCGTAACCGAACGGTGGCGAGAAGGCAATAGTGCAGCGGTTCCGGCTGATTAAACGCAGCCATTGCAACGGGCGTATGGCAAAATCCCTGGTGCGCAGGTAATCCACCGACAACTGGGAGGCGATTGGCCCGAGCACGAAGCCGACCAGGCCCATGTCATGGTAAAACGGCAACCAGGACGCGCAACGGTCGCCGTTGTGCACTTTCAGGCCGGTTCTGGTGATCCCCTGCAGGTTGCTCATGACCGCCTTGCCGGTAATGACAACACCTTGCGGCGCGCGCGTGCTACCCGACGTGAATTGCAGGTAGGCCGGTTCTTCGGGCCGGCTGGGTTCCATGGGACGTTCGGACGGGGGAATGTCGGCCAGTTGTTCCGGGGTGCCGATCCATTGCAGGTGTTCATTATCGGCGCCGGCTTCTTCGAGGAAGCTGATGAATTCCTTGTGGGCGATGGCAACTTTTGCCCGGCCGCTGTTCAGCAGCCCCCTGAGCTGTTGTACGTAAACCGCATGGCTGCCCAGGTTCAGGGGAATCGGCATGGCAAACGGGACCAGCCCGATATACTGGCAGGCGAAGAACAGGACCATAAAATCCGGATGGGTATCGGCCACGAGCGCGATGTGATCGCCGCGTTTCAGGTCCATGCTGAGCAGGCGCTGGGCAGCGACCCTGGCCTGTTGCCGGAGTTCGCTGTATGGCAGTACGGCGTTAAGCCTGCCCCTTGCGTCGTAGAAATTACACCCGGTAATACCCGCGGCGGCATAATCCAGCGCTTCCGACAGGCAGGAAAAACCGGCAAGGTTTTGCGAAATTGTATTACCCGTGTTCGTCGCTTCTCGGTTCACGATGAATAAACCCCCGTCTCGTTCTTTTTAACGCCAGTTGACAAAGACAGACATGCTTTTGATTTATTACATTGTCCTTCCGCCAGCATAGGATGCTCACTTGATATGTCGGCTTGATAAATAATTAACATAAAATATGGCCATTGTATAACTATACATGGTCTAATCTGTTAGAATCTTACACATCCTGAAGAAAACTTCCAGCTTTTTTTTACAGCATTCTGTTTAATCAGGCCATGCCGCCCTCAGATCGTCCCCCAACAGGGCAAATATTCTGTCATCCACCTGGTTGGTTTGCGCCAGATCAGGTGGACCGGGCCAGGCATGGTCGGAAAATTTCAACCCCCCGTAATGGCGCGCCGTCGCATAACGCGGTAACACATGAAAATGGACATGCGGATCAACCATCATCAGCATCAGGTAGTTCAGTTTATCATACTGGAAAAGATGCGATAATACCGCGTCAATATCCCGCGTGATTCCGGCCAGTTCGGTAAAGCCGGCCTCACTGAGTTGTGAGAATGCCGTCACCGGTTCACGCGCAACCAGCACCAGGGCGCCCAACGTGACCTGGGCGGGCCGTAGCAGCACCTGCCAGTTGGCGTACTCGCGGACACAGGTTTCCGGCGCCCCGAATTTCAGCAGCGTATCATGCAGGGTGTCGGAATTTGCTGAAGACATTTGTAGTTACCGGGTTCAACATGGCGAGAAAGCCACGCATGCATAGTTTAAACGATGATGGACAGGCAATCAAAATCCTTTTCCGCGCGCGCTGACGCCGTCCGGGTGGAGGCGGTGAACAACCGGCGCCGGTTGGCCGAGTTCATCCGCCTGCCCTGGCGCCTGTACGCGCAGGACCCCATGTGGGTGCCGCCGCTGAAGCTGGAACGCCGCTTGCATTTATCCTCGCTCAATCCCTATTTCGCCCATGCCCGCTGGCAGGGCTGGGTTGCCTGGCAGGGTGAGCGGCCTGTGGGCCGCATCAGCGCCCAGGTCGATGATCTGCATCGCAGCCACTATGGGGTGAAGTCCGGCCATTTCGGTTTCCTGGAGTGCGAAAACAACCCTGAGGTGATGCGCGCCCTGCTGGCGGCCAGTGAACGCTGGCTGGGAGCGCAACAAACCGAGGTGATTACCGGCCCCTTCAATTTTTCCATCAACCAGGAATGCGGCCTGCTGGTGGATGGGTTCGACACCCCGCCCGCAATCATGATGCCGCATAATCCCCCCTGGTACGCGGAGTTGCTGGAACAACAGGGCTATCACGCCGTGAAAGACCTGTATGCCTACTGGATTAAGCCTGATTTTACCATCCCGAAGGTGATGCAAGGCCTGGTGAAACGGTTTGGCAGCGCCGTGCGCCTGCGCGCACTGGACCGCAGCAGGTTCAAACAGGAACTGGAGACCCTGCGGGACATCTTCAATGATGCCTGGTCGGACAACTGGGGTTTCGTCCCGTTTACGCGAGAGGAATTTGCGGAACTGGGCTTCAGCCTGCGGCTGTTCGTGCCGGATGACTTTATCCGGATTGCCGAATATGAGGGTGAACCGGTTGCGTTTATCGCCATCCTGCCCAACCTGTACGAGGTGACGCGCGACCTGAATGGCAGGTTATTTCCCACAGGACTGCTGAAAATCATCAATGCGTTACGTAAACGCCGCATCCGCAGCGGCAGGATACCGCTGATGGGCGTGCGCAGTAAATTGCAGCATACACCGCTGGGTATCGCGTTGGCCTTGCTGGTCATCCACGATCTCAGGCAACCGGTTATCGCCAGGGGTATCACCGGCGTGGAAATGTCCTGGATACTGGAAGATAACCAGGGTATGCGCAGCATCCTGGACCGGATCGGCAGCAGGTTGTACAAGACCTACCGGATTTACGAAAAACAGGTGGCACAGGACGGGAGGACGGAAGACCGGTGAGCAGCGCCCGGAAGGATGGCGACGCGAGAACAGTCAGCGCCCTGGTGCTGGCCGGGGCGCGCGGTGCTACCGATGAGATTGCAGAGGTTGCCGGCGTCCCCGCCAAGGCGCTGGCGCCGCTGGCCGGGACGCCCATGATCCTGCGCGTGCTCAACGCGTTGCGGGCGAGTGGGCGGGTAGACTCCATCGTGTTATGCGGCCCGAACCCGCCTGCCGTGGAGAGTTGTGCGCCGTTACAGGATGTCATCAACCGGGCCGGGATTACCTGGATCCCGGCCGCAGACGACCTCGGCGCCAGCGTGCAGGCGGGCCTGGACTGCATCGACCCCGAGGCAACGGCAATGATAACCACCGCCGACCATGCCCTGCTTGATGTTGACATCATCGATTATTTCCTGGAAAAAACTGCGGCCTTGCGCGCCGACGTCAGTGTGGGACTGGTGGAGCATGCCCTGGTCCGCTCGGCCTACCCCGAGGTACGGCGCACGGCGCTGAAGTTTGCCGAGGGGGATTACTGCGGTTGTAACCTGTATGCGCTATCCGGGACGCGGGCGCGGGACATTGTTTCATTATGGCAGCAGACCCAGGCGGCCCGTAAACGACCCTGGCGCATGGTTCTGGGGCTATTCGGTGTACGCGCCCTGATCGGCTACATCAGCGGCCGCCTGGGCCTGGAGCAGGCGCGGCGGGCCGTACTGCAGTCCACCGGCCTGACACTGGATTTTGTCAACCTGCCGTTTCCGCACGCGGGTATCGACGTGGATACGATTGAGGATATGGAATTGGTACAGCGGGTATTAGGAAGCGGCCCCTAACAGCAGTTCGGCGTTTTCCAGGTCTTTCTTGAAGTCTATCTCGCACCAGCGCTGTCCGGCAATGCTGCAGGCGCGTACCAGGGATTGTTTGGCCAGGGTATCGACCACGCTCAGGAACCACAGCCGCAGGCCGTTTTCCTGCCTCATGTGCCGGTCCAGTTGCTCCCGGAACAGCGCCGGTCCGGCGCCGCGAAAGTATAGCAGCCCGATGGACTCCGCCATGGTGTGCTCATCCGGCAAGGTCTTGCCGACGGATATCACCATGGAATCACGCAGTTCGACCCGCATATCGTCGTTGTCGTAACTGTCCTTGTAATCGACAGTGAGTGTGATCGGCGCCGCAGGGGAGTTCAGCACCGTGTTCAGCAAGGCCGGTTCAAACAGTGTGTCACCGTTTAACAGGAGAAAGTCCCCAGTCATGGCGTGGCGCGCCATCCAGCAGCTTGCCAGGTTGTCCGATACGTCATAGAAGGGATTGAATACGATGTTTATCCGCTCCCGGTCGGCGCGGAAACGGTCGTTGACATGTTCCTCAACGAGCGCTGAATTGAACCCGGTGATGATGAACAGCTCATCAATAGCGGCTGTCAGCAGGGTCTGCACCTGCCGTTCCAGGAGGGTTTGGCCGGCCACCGTCAACATGCACTTGGGGCGCTCCTCGGTCAGGGGCAACAATCTTTTTCCTTGCCCCGCGCTTAAAATAATTGCATTTGTCATAGTCTGTTTCGGTAGCCTGGATGGCGCGTACCTGAGGTAATATTTTCCAATTCAAATGAGCCTGAAGTAGAGAGATTCTGCCTCGATCTCAAGCCCGTTTGTAAGCAGTTTAAAGAGTTTTATAATACAATCAACCCGGACACGCCCAAAGCCGTGTTGGCCACATGTCTCATATTCAACGCTACATCATACGCGAAGTACTCCGACCCTTCAGCTTTGTGCTAATCGTCCTGGTCGTTCTGTTCATCTGTTTCAGCAGCGCCAGGTTCCTGGCACAAGCTGTTACCGAGACCCTGGGCATCTACTTCATGATCAAGCTGATCCTGTTGCGGACGCTGATCGCCCTGGAAGTGCTGATTCCCATCGCGCTGTACACGTCTGTGGTGATTGGCCTCGGCAGGTTGCATCGGGATCGTGAAATAGTGGCCATGAATGCCGCCGGTGCCGGTGATAAAAATATCGTCAGTCCCGTCATGCTCATTTCCATACCGATTGCCCTGGCAGTGGGCTACCTGTCCCTGTATGCCCGCCCCTGGGCTTACGAGACCAGTTATCGCCTGGACGCCACGGCCAAGGCCGACCTGAACACCGACCGCTTTCAGCCGGGCCGGTTCTATGGCAACGAAGACAGCGGTACGGTCATTTACATCGGCGCCAAAGACCAGGAAAGCGGTGAGATGGGCAGGGTTTTTTACTATACCCGCAAAGGTGGCATCAGTGAGGTTACCGTGGCGCGGCGCGCCACCCAGGACCAGGACCAGGCGGACGGCAGGTTGCGGGTCAACCTCAACGACGGGCGCTTGTACCGCTTGCAGCGGGCCTCGGCGGCAGATGAGCTTGCCAGCTATGAAAAGCTGGTCAGGTTCCATAAGGACCCCCAGGCAAGCATCGGATACAAGCGCAAGGCGCAAGCCACACTCACACTGCTCAAATCCGACAGTCCGGAGGATATTGCCGAATCCCAGTGGCGCCTGTCGCGCCCCGTGGCAACCCTGCTGCTGGCGCTGATCGCCATACCGTTAAGCCGATCGTCCCCGCGCCAGGGAAAAAATGAAAGGGTATTCACGGCCGCGCTGGTTTTTGCCGTCTATTACAACCTGAGTGGTGTCGCCCAGACCTGGGTGGAACGGGGTATGCTGGATGAAATCCCCGGTGTCTGGTGGTTGCATGTGTTAATGGCCCTGGTTGCCGCCATGTTCCTTTCCCGCACCTTCAATCAACGCCTGTTGCAGCGCGCGTGAGCAGGTTCGAAAAATACCTGATGCGCGAGATCAGCCTGGGTCTGCTGATTGCAGCGGCGGTATTGCTGCCGCTGTTCAGCTTTTTCGACCTGATCGACCAGATGGAACATATCGGCGAGGGACTTTTCCGCATGCAGGATGCGTTCTACATCGTGCTGTTGCTACTGCCCAGACGCCTGATCCAGTTGTTGCCGTTCATCGCGCTGATAGGCAACGTAATTGCTTTGGGCCGGCTGGCGCTCAATTCGGAAATTATCGCCATGCGCGCGGCCGGGGTGTCGCCGGCCAGGATCAGCCTGGCATCATTCAAGGTTGGTCTGTGCCTGCTGCTGTTGCTGGGGGTACTGGAGCAGTACGGCGCGCCGTATATGCAGAAAAAAGCCATCTCCCACCGCCTGGAAGCCCTTAACCAGAGTGGGGAACTGGGCGAGGACCTGGGTATCTGGACGCGGGACCAGAACCGGATCATGCGCTTGGGAGAAGCGATCCAGGCAACCCGCGTACAGGACGTGGAAATATTTACCCTGGATGAGCAAGGCCTGCTCAGCGAATATATTTACGCGCAAGACGCCGAAATCATCAGCAACGATCTGTGGCGGCTGCACGATGCCGCGCTCAAGGAGTTCGACGGCACCCGCACGCTCACCCGATCCCTGGCGCGTATGAGTTGGCGCCCTTTTTTGAACGCCGAGCAGATGGAGACACTGACCCGGCCACCTGAGAGCCTGTCACCCGAGGAACTGTACCACTATATCGAATACCTGAAGAATGCCGGGCAGCAATATGACGAGATATCCCTGGCATACTGGCGGAAATTCGGGGCCGGCCTGATCATGCTGGCCATGCTGTTGCTATCAGTGCCCTTCGTTTTCGGTTCGATACGGACGGGCATCGGTTCGCGCCTGGTGCTGGCCGGTATCACCGGGCTCTGCATCTACCTGCTGGACCAGATCTTCTCCAACGCCGGCCTGCTGCTCGACCTGCACCACGCGCTGGTCGCGCTCACCCCCGGGGCAGCCCTGATGTTCATAGGGATGTTGTGGTTGCAGCGAGTGGCTTGATTATCTGGTCAAGTCTCTGCTCAAATTCCCGCGTTTCCTCGTTAAGGATGAACGACTTGACGCGGGCTTGCCAGCCGGACGCGGTCTGGTTTACGTCATAGAGGTAATAGCCGGGGGACTTGGCCGGGTTGTTGTAACTGGCTGAGGCGGAAGGTACGCCGAATACCGGGATTCGGTGGGCGCCGGCTTGCAGCGTCGCGTACATCTGCCGGTGGCCGTGGCCGTGCAGCAACAGTTCCGCGCCGGGGCCGCCCAGGGTTGACAGCAGTTGGCCGGCGTCGCTCAGGCCGCGCCTGGAACTCATGGAGTGCGGACTGTGATGCACGACAACGATGCGGTACAAACCCCGTTGCGCGGTGGCTTCAAGCAACCGGCCGAGGCGCTGCAACTGTTCCTCACCCAACCTGCCGCTGGCAAAGAAAGGCGGGGTAGGCACCGCGCTGGAGAGGCCGATGATGGCCACCGGGCCGCGCACCCGCAGGTACGGAAACTGCGGCTCGCGGCCTGCTGCGCCGGGGTCGCCTTGCATGTACGCGCGCCAGCGTCCGATGGTTTCGTCCACGTCGGCGGCAATGTAGCGATCATGATTCCCCGGCACAATTGAGATATAATCGGGCGCGCCGACGTCCTTTAACCAGGTTTCGGCTTCCCGGCATTCGCTTGCGGTGCCCAGGTGCGTAAGATCCCCACTGATGATCAAGTGGTCCGGTTCCCTTTGCGCCAGGTGGGCCAGTGTCCGGGACAACACTTCCCTGTTATGGGAACGGCGCCGTTTAACGCGCCAGGAAAGATAGCCCAGGATGCGTTTGTTGAGTAACTCACGCCACCTGACGTGATCCAGTGAGGTCAGGTGCGGGTCCGACAGGTGCGCTATTTTCATGAAGCCACAGGGTACACAGAGTACACAGAGAAATAAACAGGCAAGCTTGATTCCTTATGAGTAAAATCCCACAGAACATGTCAAAATCAAATGCCAGAGAGTCGTAAGCAAGACAGAGGATAGCGTTGGGATTCCTGAAGCCAAAGACTGCCGGGGAGTTGGTAAATCCCTATGTCCGCATCGTCGGTGATGGACCGGTGCGGATCTGGGGGCTGAGCGGGCGCGTCAGGCTGACCCGTATGCTGGAAAGCATGGACGGCGTGACACTGGTCACGGACCAGGCACCCGCACCTGCCCGGATGCCGGTAACCCTGTTACGCGGGGATTATTTGTTCAACCGCCGCCTGTTGCAGGCCGTGCTGCAGTATGACAAGGATTTTACCCTGTACGATCGAGACACCAACACGGTTATCGCCATGCGCCATGGCGTGGACGACCCTGTGGTGTTCGAGGCTGTGCGGGAGACGGACAGGCCGCCCAGGATCAAGCCCGATACGTTGGTTAACCCCTACGATGACCGGTTGAAAAAATACGAACCTGCCCGGGCCTGGCAGATCCGCGCCGATAACCGGGAGGCGTTGGAACAGGAATTGTTCAGCAGTTCCTACAAAGGCGTGACCGACCTGGTGACCAAGTGGGTATGGCCGACTCCGGCCCGGCGGGCAACGAAATTCTGTGCCGGGCTTGGCATCAGGCCGAATCACGTCACCAGTTTGAGCCTGGTGCTGGCCGTGCTGGCCGGCGTGGCGTTCTGGCACGGCCAGTTCGCTATCGGCCTGGCGCTGGGCTGGTTTATGACCTTTCTCGATACCGTGGACGGCAAGCTGGCCCGCGTGACCCTTACTTCCAGCCGCTTCGGTGATCTATTGGATCACTGCCTGGATTTGATCCATCCGCCGCTCTGGTATATTGCCTGGGGCGTAGGTCTGGGCGCCGGTTTACTGCCTGTTGACCTGACGCTGTTGGTGCTGGCCATGCTTGCCGGGTATATCGGTGGGCGCCTTTGCGAAGGGGCGTTTCAGCTATGGATAGAGGAGTTTCCCATCTTCCTGTGGCGCCCGGTTGATTCCCTGAGTCGACTGATCACCGCCCGGCGCAACCCCAACCTGATCATATTAAGCGTCGGCCTGCTCGCCGGACAGCCGGCGGCGGCGCTGGTGGCGGTAGTTGCCTGGCATGCCATCTCTACCTTGTTCCTGTTGCTTCGGCTGCGTCTGGCCTGGCAGGAAAAACAGCGCCAGGGATCATTAACGCCGTGGCTGTCTGCCGTGGGCTCGGGCCCCCGTCATAACTGGCTGGCCTTGAGGATTTTTACCTGAGGCTGCCGGCGCGCCTGGCGCTCAACCGCTTCCCGACCCGCTGAACATGGCAATATCACCTGGAAAGGGTACTCGTTTGCTCAGGGTCGGGACGTGGAACGATGGGTAGTGTCGTGAACCGCGATCTCCAGCCTGTTGTCCCGCAGGCGCTGCTTGACCGTATTGAACGGCAATGCGCCGTCGCCGTGCCTGATTCCTGTGCGTTCATTACCCGGGCATTGCAGGAAAGCTACGGGGCCTCCCTGCAGGGCATACTGTTTTACGGCTCCTGCGTGAGAGGCATGGCGCTGACAGAGGGAGTAGCCGATGCTTTTGTGGTGGTTGACAGTTACCGGAATGCGTATTCCAAACCCTGGCTGGCCTGGCTCAATGCCTGGTTGCCCCCGAACGTGTTTTACCGGGAAATCCCCACTGCAGCCGGACCGCTGAGGCTGAAACTGGCCCTGATCAGCATGGCGGATTTTTCCGACGGCATCCGCCGCGGTTTTCATTCCTACCTGTGGGGGCGCCTGGCGCAGCCGGTACGCATACTCTATGCGCGCAATGCAGCGGTACGCGGCGAGTTTCACGGCTTGCTGGCGCAGTCCGTATTGACCTTGCTCAAGACCACGCTGCCGGCATTACCGGAACCGGTTAACCGCGCAGAAACCATCTGGACCCATGCCCTGGCCTTGTCCTACTCCACCGAGTACCGGGCCGAGCCCGACTCCAAGGCAGCGGAACTGGCGCGCCACCATCTTGCCGATTATGGCGCACTGCTGGACGACTCCCTGCCGGCGCTGGAGACGGCGCTACGCCGGGAAGGTAACGACAACTACCGCTGCCTCGCCGATGCCGAGTGCGCGCGCAGGACGCGCAGGCAATGGCGCCGGCGCCGCCGGCTTGGACATCTGCTGTGGTTGCTAAGGTTGCTCAAGGCCGTGTTCACCTTCAGCAACGGGGTCGATTACGCGGCCTGGAAGATCGGTCGCCACGCCGGTGTGGAGATAGTGGTTACCCCCAGGCTGCGACGTTACCCCCTGCTGTTCGGTTGGGGAGTATTCCTGAAACTGGTGAAACGGGGTGTTTTACGCTGATGGCAGAGGTAAGGAAAAAACGCCGCGTTATCGTCACACTGGGCTTGTGGATCATCAAACGTATAGAGCGCATCCTGATAAAATCTTCCCTGGTTCCGGACACGCCATTCCTGGACCCCGCGGATTTTCCCTGGGCGGGGGCGCTGGAAGCCGACTGGGAGACGATCCGCGCAGAGCTGGACCGTTTGCTGGAAGCCCCCGAGCGTATCCCCAATTTCCAGGACATCTCGCGTGACCAGATAAACCTGAGCAAGGATGACAAGTGGAAGTCTTACTTTCTCCACGGTTACGGTTACAAGATGGAAAACAACTGCCGGGCCTGCCCGGAAACCACGCGTCTCATCGAGTCCGTACCGGGCATGTTCACCGCATTTTTTTCGGTACTGGCGCCGGGGAAACATATCCCCATACACCGC
The DNA here is from genome assembly GCA_965116585.1 of Gammaproteobacteria bacterium. Classification (GTDB taxonomy): domain Bacteria; phylum Pseudomonadota; class Gammaproteobacteria; order Eutrophobiales; family Eutrophobiaceae; genus JAAXHV01. Next base: position 2,696,722 of record OZ220714.1, read on the forward strand.
GGCCCCTACCGGGGTTTGCTGCGCTGCCACCTGGCCTTGCTCGTGCCCGAGCCACGGGAAGATTGCTGGATAGAAGTAGGTGGCGAGACCACTACCTGGGAAGAAGGCCGCTGTATCGTGTTCGATGACACCTACCCGCACCGGGTGGAGAACAACACGCAAGGCCGGCGCGTGGTGTTGTTCCTGGATGTCAAGCGGCCCCTGAAGTTTCCCGGTGCGCTGCTCAACCGCATCGTGCTGTTCCTGATCCGCCTGTCCCCTTACATCCAGGATGCCCGCCGTAACCAGGTGGCGTGGGAGAGGCGGATGGGGGGGTAGTTTTTGGTTTTCAGTAAACTAAAAACCAAACCCCAAAATCGTTTCGGCCAACTCCACCCTGTCCTGCAAGGAACGCATGACCGTATTGGCAACTTTTACCTCAATCCCCAGCTTTTCAATGGCCCTGGCTTCATGCGCGTCGCGGGTGTCGATGACCAGCACGTCCAGGAAGTCGCGGTAGTATTCTGCGAGGGCCAGGTTGCCGGCCGGCATGCCCAGTTCTGTCATGATCCTGGCTGCGGGGCCTTTCAGGGCTTTGCCGCCGACGATGGGGGAGACGGCGATGACCGGTGCGCGCAGGGATTGCAGGCCGGCGCGCACGCCTTGCAGGGACAGGATCGGATCGATGCTCAGAAACGGGTTGGACGGGCACAGGATGACGGCGCCCAACTCTGCATTGCCCAGTAACGCGGCAAAGTCCGGATGGGGGTGAGCCGTCTCAGCGCCGTCGAAGCGGATAGCCCGCACGCGGGGGCGGCAGGCCAGACGCACGAAATAATCCTGGAACGGCAGGTCGCCCTGCTCGGTGCATACAACCGTCTGCAAGGTGTCGTCGCTCATGGGCAGGACCCGGTGCGCAATAGCGAAGGAACGGCACAGCGCCTGCGTGACGTCGGCCAGTCCCGTACCCTGTTCCAGCGCCCGGGTGCGGTAGATGTGGGTGGCCAGGTCCTTATCACCCAGGTTGAACCAGTCCGGTGCGCCCAGACGGGATAATGCCTGCATGAAATTCCAGGTCTCACCGGCAAGACCCCAGCCCCGTTCCGGGTCGGCCACCCCGGCCAGCGTGTACATGACTGTGTCCAGGTCAGGTGAGATATGCTGACCCAGGTGCCGGAAGTCATCGCCGGTGTTGACCACTATCAGCAGCTCCTCCGGCCTGAGCGTCCGGCTGAGTCCAAGCGCCAGCTTGGCGCCGCCCACACCGCCGCACAGGGCCAGGATTTTCACGCTCACCTGAACAAGTCCTTGTCCGGGTCTCTGATCAGGGCCGCAGCGTTACTGTCAGGGCCGTGCAGTTCCAGGCCCTTGACCAGCACCGCGGGGATGCCCTGGGCCGCCTGCCCCATGACCAGCGAAGCGGCGGCGGCGATCTCATCGGCGATGCCCACCTCGGTCACGCGCAACGGACTGCCGTACAGGTCAGGTGCGCCGCGCAAATCCAGCAGACAGGGCAGGCCGGCAGCGCCGAGGGCAATACCGGTGACGCCGTTGCGCCAGGCGCGCCCGGCACTGTCGTTGATGATGATGCCAAGGTTCGCCCCCAGGCGCTGTGACAAGCGGGCGTGTAGCTGCGCGGCGCTGGCGTCAGGGTCCGCGGGCAGTAACAGCACCCGCTCCGACCCGGCGTCCTGGGGCAGATTGGAGTGGTCGATACCGGCGTTGGCATGGACAAACCCCAGCCTGTGCTCCACGATCAGCACGTCGCGCCGATACCTGACCACCCGTTGCGACTCGGACAGTATCAACTCGACCAGGCGCGGGTCCTTGTTCGTTGCTGCGGCCAGTTGCCGCGCCTGTTGCGAAGGTGTCACCTGCGCCAGGTTTACATAACGGTCTTCTGCCTTGGAGACGATCTTCTGGGCAATGACCAGGATATCGCCGTCGGCAACCTGGTACTCCCGCAACCGTTCCAGCAACCGCGCGGGCAGGTCATCGCCGGGCATGATTTCCGGCATGCCGCGCACCGGCAGCAACCGTATTCCGTCGCCTGATTTTCTGCTGTTCATGGGGTTATAATACCTTGTCTGGCCGGCAAGTCTTTGTTAAGGAAGCTCTGACTTAATTTCAGGGTTCCCCTACTTGATATTGCCGGATAACTGCCAGTCAGGTAAAAGAAGATCATGTCAAAGGAAAACAACACTCGTGCGGGAGCAGGCAAGGTGCGCATCGGTATCGTCGGCGCCGGGGTCATGGGCCGCGGCATTGCGCAACTGTTCTTGCAGGCCGGGTGTCCGGTGTGGCTGTACGATACCCGGGCCGAGGCGCGCGATAGCGCGGCCGGGTTTATCCGCAAGATGATCGGACGCCAGGTCGAGAAAGGCAAGTACACCCAGAGCGAGGCGGATGCCATGCTGGCCGGACTCAGCCTGTGCCCCACCCTGGACGGCCTGGCTTCCTGCCAGGTTGTGATCGAGGCGGTGGTGGAACTGCTGGACGTCAAGCGGCAGTTGTTTGCGGAACTGGAGCAGACCGTCTCCCCGGAAGCCATTCTGGCCAGCAACACCTCCTCGCTGCTGGTCTCGGACATCGCCGCAGCCTGCGCCAGGCCGCAGCGCGTGGCGGGACTGCATTTCTTCAACCCCGTGCCGCTTATGCGGCTGGTCGAGGTGATACCGGCGACACTCACCGACGCGGCCGTGGTGGAGGAACTTGCCGCGTTGGTCAGCGCTACCGGCCACCGTGCCGTGATTGCCGCGGACCAACCCGGTTTCCTGGTAAACCATGCGGGTCGCGGCTATGTCACAGAGGCGTTACGCATCCTGGAGGAAGGGGTGGCGCAGCCTGCGGACGTGGACCGGGTGATGCGCGAGGCCATGGGGTTCCGCATGGGGCCGTTTGAACTACTGGACCTGACCGGGCTGGACGTGTCCGGCAAGGTCATGCAATCCGTGTACGATCAATTCCAGCAGGAACCCATGTATCGCCCTTCCTCGCTGGTGGCGCCCAGGATGGCGGCAGGACTGTTCGGGCGCAAAACCGGGCGCGGGTTTTACCATTATGAAGACGGCCGCAAGATTGAACCCGAGGACGCGCCGGCGCCAACGGTGACGCGCAAACAGGTATGGCTGGATGACGAGGCCGGACCCGACCTGACCCGGCGGCTGGCGCAGGAACTGCAAGCTGCGGGCGCCCGTATCATGGATTCTCCGGCAGGGAAGGACACCATGGCCCTGTTGCAGACCTGGGGCAGGGACGTCAGCCAGGAGTGTGCCGAGTTCGGCCTGGACCCGTTGCGTGCGGTAGCTATCGACCCGCTGCCCGATCTCGACCAACGGCGCACCCTGATGCTGTCGCCGGTGACCGCGCCGCAAGTGCGGGACAGTATGCACGGCCTGCTGGCGGCCGGCGGCATCCCGGTCACCGTGATCAACGACAGTCCGGGTTTTATCAGCCAGCGTATCCTGGCCGTGATCGTGAACATCGCCGCCAATATCGCCCAGCGCCGCATCGCCAGCGTGCCCGATATCGAAGCCGCAGTGACCCTGGGACTGGGATATCCGCATGGCCCGCTCTCCTGGGGCGATCGGATCGGTGCGGAAACCATCGTCGAAATCCTGGAGAACCTGCACGAACAGACCCGGGACCCACGCTACCGCCTGAGCCCCTGGCTGAGAAGGCGGGCTCAGTGTGGTGTATCCTTGTTGACTGAAGAAGTGGAAAGAAGCTGAAAGAGCACTATCCCTTGACCAATAAGATCATCACCCGTTTCGCACCCAGTCCCACCGGTTTCCTGCATATCGGCGGTATCCGCACCGCGCTGTTTTCCTGGCTCTACGCCCGGCGCCACGGCGGGGAGTTCCTGCTGAGGATAGAAGACACCGACCGCGCGCGCAGCACGGAGGCGGCCGTAGAGGTCATTCTTGAGGGCATGGACTGGCTGGGGTTGGCCCATGAGCGGGACATTGTGTACCAGTCGACACGCACATCACTGTACCGGGAAGCAATCCAACAACTGCTGGACCAGGACCGGGCCTATTATTGTTATTGCAGTAAGGAAGAACTGGACGCGATGCGTGCACAGGCCATGAGCAGGGGCGAGAAGCCCCGCTATAACGGCAAGTGCCGTCACCTGGGCCGGTGGCCGGCGACCGGAGAGACGCCGGTGGTGCGTTTCAAAAACCCCCCGGACGGTGAGGTGGCCATCGATGATCTCATCCAGGGCCGGGTGGTGTATAGCAACCGGGAACTGGATGATTTGATCATCGCCCGTGCCGACGGGTCGCCCACCTACAACCTCACTGTGGTGGTGGACGATGCCGATATGGGCATCAGCCACGTCCTGCGCGGGGATGACCACCTGAACAACACGCCCAGGCAGGTGAACATTTTCCAGGCCCTGGGTTGTGACGTACCGGAATACGCCCATATCCCCCTGATCCTGGACCCACAGGGCAAAAAACTGTCCAAGCGCCACGGCGCGGCAAGCGTGCTGGAGTACCGTGAGCAAGGCTACCTGCCCGAAGCCCTGCTGAATTACCTGGTACGCCTGGGCTGGTCCCACGGCGACCAGGAGATATTCAGTGTGAATGAGTTGATTGAACTGTTTGATATAAGCCGGGTGAACAAGGCTGCAGCCGCGCTGAACCCGGACAAGTTAACCTGGCTGAACCAGCATTATCTCAGGGAAAGCAAGGCGGAACGGATTGCCTGTTTACTGAAAAGAAAATTGGTCGATCTGGGCGTTGACGTCAGCGCCCCACCCGACCTCAAGGAGGTGGCGCGGATACAGAAAGAGCGTGTGAAGACCCTCGCGGAGATGGTCGATCAGAGCCGTTTCTTCCACGAGGAGTTTGGTGAATATGATGAAACCGCGGCAAAAAAACACCTGCGTCCCGTGGCGCTGGAGCCATTGCGACAGGTGCGGGAGGCGCTGGCCGGGCTGGCTGACTGGGACCGGGACACGCTGCACGCGGCCATTGACAAGGTAGCGGAACAGCAGGCGCTCAAGTTCGGAAAAATCGCCCAACCCCTGCGGGTAGCGCTAACGGGCTGCGCGGTTTCGCCCTCCATCGACGTCACCCTGGAGCTGCTGGGCCGCGCCCGAACCCTGCCCCGCCTGGACCGCGCCCTGGAATTTATTGCACGACGAATTGAGCAAGCAGGAACCGCCTGATCAAGACTCCTGCTTGCGCAGGAGTGGGCGGGAGGGGAACCATTCCCGCGCAAGCAGGAGTCTCGATCAGAAGATTCCTGGGGAAGATTCCTGGTATTTGACAGTCGTCAGCGTTTACTCTATACTCCGCCCTCGCTTTACAGATCGGCACGCTTGAACTGTTGAGTGCGGGGCCATAGCTCAGTTGGGAGAGCGCTACAATGGCATTGTAGAGGTCGTCGGTTCGATCCCGTCTGGCTCCACCAGATACTGTAACAATCTCACCTGTCCCCTTCGTCTAGAGGCCTAGGACACCGCCCTTTCACGGCGGCAACAGGGGTTCGACTCCCCTAGGGGACGCCATCTCAATCAAAGATAGCTGGAGTGTTATTGCTTTAGCTATCTTTTATGTATTGGAACGCGTGCCAGCGTTAATTCAAATTCGTCAACTACTTCAGGTTGTACAGACCATGATTGAATCCATTATCAGGAGCAAGGGCCAAACGACAATACCCAAAGTTGTTAGAGAGGTTCTCGGTGTGAAAGCGGGCGGCCGGGTTCGCTACATTATCTCCGATGATATAGTGCAAATATTACCCGTACAGCCAATCAACAGATTATTCGGAGCATTGCAATATAACGGTCCTGCACTGACATTGGAGGAGATGGAAGAAAACACATGATGCACCTCCTCACCACTACCTGTTAAAACGCTATATTTACATCCTTGGGAGACTCCAGAAACGCCGGCTTGCTCACTTTCAACAGATTACGGACGAAATGTGAGTAAGCCCCCTGGCCCAGCGGTGCGTCCATCCCGAATATTTCTACGTCGGGCCCGTTAGTACGTTTTCCGTCTTTCCCGCGCCGCACTTTCCCCCAGGATAAATGCGCTTCCCAGTGGTAGTCCTCAGTGCGGGAGACTTCCAGGACCACGTCCCAGAACTTCTTTGGAAGAGTATCCTGCTCCGTACCCTGCCGGACCACACTGTCCGGCTTGCGCTTGTCCAGTTCCTCCGCCAACGCGTCGCACAGTGAAGCCACCACCGCGGCACTGGTCTTTGGTCCGCCGTGACATGAAAGCAGGAGTGGTGTTGTTTCTGCCCACGCGCTGTATGTGGTTGCCCCGGCGAGCAGGAATGCTATCAGGCATCGGTAGCACATGGATGTGGGGCGATTAGAAGATGAAATCCGAGGCGTCCAGGTTGGCGATGTCGAAGTCCACCAACAGGATTGTGTCCCCGTCACTGAATCCCACCAACAGGACCGGGTTCCAGACATCGCTTGACAGGGTAATCTTTACTCCGTTCTCGTCATCGGTCACGACAAGATCATCGAAACCGGCCAGACCGGTACCGGAAAGATCAATCAGGTCTTCGCCGTCAGTGAAATCAAGGATTGTATCTGTAACATCATCAATACCAAAGATAGACTCATCGGTGAAGTCATCGAAGACAAACACATCGTTCCCCTCACCGCCTGTCAATATGTCACTGCCATAACTTCCAGACAACCGGTTGGCGCCGCCATCGCCCTCCAGAACGTCGTCATAGAATGACCCTTCCAATCCCTCTATATTGACAAAGCTATCGCCTTCGGCATCACCGCCTTTCGTAAAACCATCAGACAGGTTCACCGTGACACCTGTGCCTGACAAGTTGTAAGAGGCCATATCCATGCCAGCTCCGCCCTCCAGCCGGTCGGCGCCGGCTCCGCCCTCCAGTACATCATTCCCGCCATTCCCCCGGAGTTCATCATTACCTTCGCGTCCATACACCCGGTTGTTGCGATTATCGCCTGACAGTATGTCATCGTAGTTGGAACCGTAAATGTTCTCGACGCCGATAATTATGTCACTTTCGGCATACCCTCCTCGTCCTGTGCCGGTTTCGAGATTCACATTTACCGCTTCATCAGAGGTCCAATAAGCTACGGTGTCCATACCTTCCCCGCCGACTAACTGGTCAACGCCGGATGATGCCCACAGTTCATCATCACCAGCCCCCCCGAAAAGTTTGTTGGTACCTCCATAGCCGCTGAGGAGATCGTTGCCGGCGCCTCCATACAACTCGTTATTACCGTTATCACCCCATATTGAATCTGCATAATCAGACCCGATTACGTTCTCGATGTTGTGAATTACCTCATTCATGTCTGTGTTGATACTATTAGGTGAAACCGTATTACGAAGGAGACTTATGGACATACCATCTTTCGATGTCGAATAAGACACCGTATCTACACCCTCGCCACCATCGATTTGATCAATCCCCTCACCACCATCCAGAACGTCGTTGCCCTCACCGCCAAACAATCGGTTGGCGCTGCTGTCCCCGGTCAGCACATCGTCGTAGTTCGACCCTTCTATACTTTCGACATTATCGGCTATATCACCCTCGGCATGCCCCCCTGAAAATGTGCCGTTACCCAGATCCACCGTAACCCCTGCATCAGAATTCCGATAGACTGCCGTATCCAATCCCGCGCCCCCGTCCAGTCTATCTGCGCCGTTGCCTCCTTCCAGCATATCGTCTCCATCACCGCCTTCAAGCTGGTTATTTTTGTCGCCACCGACCAGCGTATCGTTATACAAGGAACCAATTATTCCCTCGATATTGGTAATCGTATCTCCTTCTGCATGGCCTCCCGTCGCCGTGCCGTTGCCGAGATTAACAGTCACTGCTGAGTCTGAAGCCTGGTAGAAGACAGCGTCGATGCCGGGGCCCCCATCCAGTTGATCCGCGCCACCACCACCGGCAAGCACATCATTGCCGCCACCACCTTTGAGTTCATCGTTGCCGTCACCGCCATACAGACGGTTGCTTCCGTCATTGCCTTGCAGTATGTCGTTGAAGCCTGATCCATCTACATTCTCAACCTCTGCAATGGTATCGCCCTCGGCATGTCCACCCGTGCCGGTCCCTTCTCCCAGGTTTACGGTTACGCTTGCGTCCGAGCCCCAATAAACAACCCAATCCTCCCCGGCGCCTCCGAAAAGTCGGTCCGCCCCGGCGCCACCCTCCAGCACGTCGTCGCCACTGCTGGCCCAGAGCCCGTCGTTGCCGGCGCCGCCCGAGAGGTGGTTGTCCTGGCTGTCACCACCGAAGATATCGTTGTAATCGGAGCCCTCAATGTTTTCAAAACCGGCAATCACATCCCCTTCCGCATGACCGCCTGAACCGGTGCCGTTCCTGAGCCTTACATCCACCCCTACATCCGAGGCCGCATAGGATAACCAGTCCACTCCACCGCCCCCGTCCAGACGGTTGGCGTCCGCATCCCCTGCCAGGGTGTCCGCATAGGCAGACCCGGTCACATTCTCAATGCTGACCAGGATATCACCCTCCGTGTCTCCACCTTGTGTAAGGCCCGAATGCAGACGGACATCCACTCCCTCCGCCGATAGTGCATACGAGGCCGTATCGGCACCAGGGCCACCGTTAAGCGTGTCGGCACCGGGACCGCCTTCCAGCACGTCGTCACCCTTTCCACCAAACAGGGTATCCTTGCCAAGGCCGCCAAACAGTACGTCATCACCCCCGCCGGGCCCACCGAACAGGCGGTCATCCCCGCCGTTGCCGTCCAGCCGGTTGTCCCGACTGTCACCGGCGAGGGTATCGGCATGTGCAGAGCCCAAAAGATTTTCAACATCGGGCACGGTCTCTTGCTGTGTCTCACCGTCACTATCGACATACTCGACCATCACCATGGAAGCAAACGAATCGCCCTCAGCGTCCCCGCCCCGCAGTGTGCCGGAGTGCAGACGAACGACTACACCTGTACCTGACCAGGCATAAGAGGCAGTATCCGCGCCGGCGCCCCCGGCCAGTGTGTCCGCGCCGGCGCCGCCCTCAAGTACATCATTGCCTCCGTTGCCCCGGAGCACGTCGTTTCCATGGTAACCGTCCAGTTCATTATTGCTCTCGTCTCCTTCCAGGAGGTCCGAGTAAGATGAACCTCTTACATTCTCGATATCTACAATTGAATCACCTTCGGCATGACCTCCCGTCAGTGTTGCTTCCCCCAAATCAATTATCACGGCGGTATTTGATGTACGGTAGGATATCCAGTCCGCTCCTGCCCCTCCTTGCAGGTGATCTGCCCCGCTGCCGCCCTCCAGGGTATCATTCCCTTCGTTGCCCAGAATCTCGTCGTTACCATCACTGCCTTGCAGATGATTCGAAGCCGCGTTGCCGATAACCTGATCGTTTCCTGAACCGGCGACGAAATTCTCGATTAATGTATCCCGTGCGATAATCAGGTTTCCAATCAGCCCGTAAACATCCGAAATCCCTTCAGGGTGCAAGTCGACCCGCTGATCTGAGCTGTCGGTGCGCAGATCAAGCGTGTCAATACCACCACTGTCGTAGAGCGTCAGCGCGACCGGATTCTCGTAAGAATTATCTCCCTGGCTGGTCCAGTTCTTGAAGAATTCACCAAGGTAACCATCAACGTTGGATTGATAACCATACACGGTATCTCCGGGTCGAATATCAGTAGGTATGCCATAGAGATTCTGAATAGCAATAATATCCACGATCATCGGCGTAACTGGTATTGCTTCACTGGCGTAAAAGAATGAATTGTCATAGTCCTGAGCAAAGGCCGACATCACAGTTATCTGATAATTGTCGTTCAGGAATAACCTGTCGGCTGCATTGGGGACATAGTGATTCGCATCCATTGAATGACCGAGACCAAGGGCATGGCCGATTTCATGGAGATAGACGTGGAAGGTTTTGCTGTCCATTGAGGTCCCAGCACTGGAGTGATAGTCTGCCGAAACGTTAACGTGAGAGTAGATAATGATTCCATCACCGGTCTCCGTGTAAGCGGACCCCCCATATCCGTCATCACTGAAGGTTATATCAGCGTCAGCGTCATCAACAAGATCGAATTTAATACCGGTAACATTTGCCCATGCCTCCAGTGCCCAGCGGGCGAGTTGTCGCCCCTCTTCGGTAAGGGCAGTGATGTTGGCAGTTAATACACCTCCTGGCTCAACATCGTGAACGTGGCGAGTTGTGCCTGACCATTCCCAAAAGTTGTCTGACAGTTGGTCAGCAATTTCATCGTAGGCGCCAATCGGGATAGTATTTTCTAAGATGGTAATTTCGTAGTCAGTTGCAGATGTATTATATGTCGATAGCTTGATGTAGTGAGTCCCGCTAACTTCAGCGACGAAAGCGCCCTTGGTGCCGCCGAATTCATATTCAAGATAGTTCCCTTCTAAATCGATGAATCCGATATCAGCTATAACGACACCCCGAGGTATCTGGTATATGTTACCTTTGACCAGGTCAACCCGAACCCAGTCTTCACCAAAGGCCTCCATTGTCCCCTGGAAAACGTCCCCGACAGACATTGTGTATTGCGTCGAGGTGTCGGCGTGTGCATCACCTCGATCTTCTTTGACTACCGCCATATATTCGCCTTTGCAATCAGTAAGATAGTGGCCTAATATACACTACAGATGTGATTTGTCCATGATACGACCCCTACCATGACCGGATTCCCGTTGTTCTGTGCTATTCTGACAGCCTTCCATAACTATTATCCGATTCTGTTGTATGAACATCCTTGTTACCGGTTGCGCCGGGTTTATTGGTGCGGCATTGACCAAACGCTTCCTGGAGCGGGGCGATGGGGTTGTCGGGGTTGATAACCTGAATGATTATTACGACCCCGGGTTGAAGCGGGCTCGATTGGCGTTGTTTGAGGGTTTCGACAATTTCCATTTCCGGAAAGTGGATATCTCTGACGCTGCACAGATGGCGGAGCTGTTCCAGGAGGTGGAGCCTCTGCACGTGGTGCACCTGGCCGCGCAGGCTGGAGTGCGTTATTCCATCACCCATCCACATAGTTATGTCAGCGCCAATATTGCGGGGTTCCTGAATATCCTGGAAGGTTGTCGTGCGATTGGCGTGGAGCACCTGGTGTATGCTTCGTCGAGTTCGGTTTACGGAGCGAATACGAAGCTGCCTTATGTCGAGTCGGATCCTGCCGGGCACCCGATTTCCCTGTACGCCGCGAGCAAGCGGGCGAATGAGTTGATGGCGCACAGTTACAGCTACCTGTACGACGTGCCGGTGACCGGTTTGCGCTATTTCACCGTGTACGGGCCCTGGGGCCGCCCGGATATGTCGCCCATGTTGTTTGCCAGAAATATCTACGCCGGCGAACCCATACATGTATTCAACCGGGGAGAGCACCACAGGGATTTCACTTACATCGACGACGTGGTGGAGGCGACGCTGAAGATACTGGACTGGCCGCCGGGGCAGGATAAGAACTGGGACGCGTCCCGCCCTGATCCGTCATCAGGGCCGTCCAGGTGCAGGATTTATAATGTCGGCAGCCAGCGCGCGGTGAACCTGGTGGATTACATCAGGGCGCTTGAACAAGAGATTGGCAAGAAAGCCGTGCTTGAATTTATGGATGCAATGCCGGGGGACGTGCTGGATACCCTTTCTGACTCGTCGAAATTGCAGCGGGAGTTCGGTTTTGTGCCGCGTATTTCGCTGGAGCAGGGTATAAAACGGTTTGTTGAGTGGTATAGAAGTTATTATATGGAGGCATAGAGTGCAAACATCTTTGTGTGAGCTGTTATGAACGTCGCAGTGGTCGGCGCCGGTTACGTAGGGCTGGTGTCCGGTGCCTGCTTTGCCGAATTCGGCGCAAACGTTACCTTTATCGACAATGATCGGGAAAAGATCGACAAGCTCAGGCAAGGCGTTATTCCCATCTATGAGCCGGGCCTGGCTGACCTGATAGACAAGAACCTGGGACAGGGCAAGATCGCGTTCAAGGATAGTTATGACGCTGCCATCGGTGACTGTGATCTGGTATTTATCGCGGTCGGCACGCCCTCCCGGCGGGGTGACGGCCACGCCGATCTCAAATATGTGTACCAGGCCGTGCGGGAACTCGCGCTCTGGTTGCGGGGCTACACGGTGATAGTGGACAAGTCCACGGTGCCGGTCGGTACTGCGCGCAACGTCAAGCGCATCATCGGGGAGGAAAATCCTGGAGCCGATTTTGATGTCGCCTCCAACCCCGAGTTCCTGCGGGAAGGTGCGGCCTTGTCCGATTTCATGCGGCCTGACCGGGTGGTGATCGGCGTTGAAACAGCGCGCGCGGAGCAGGTGCTGCGCGAATTGTACCGGCCACTCAACCTCATCGAGACACCCATGGTGGTGACCGGCCTGGAAAGCGCCGAGCTCATCAAGTACGCGGCGAATGCGTTCCTGGCCACGAAGATCAGTTTTATCAATGAGATGTCAGCCCTGTGCGAAGCGGTGAACGCCGACGTGCATGCGCTGGCCAGGGGGATCGGACTGGATGGTCGCATCGGCAGGAAATTCCTGCACCCGGGGCCCGGTTACGGCGGTTCTTGTTTCCCCAAGGATACCCAGGCGCTGGTGAGGATCGCGCAGGAAAACAACGTGACCAGCCGCATCGTGGAAGCCGTGATGGAGGTGAACGAGGCGCAGAAGGCGCGCATGATCAGCAAGGTCCGCAGCGCGTTGGGCGGCAGCGAAAACGGCAAGACCCTCGCCGTGCTGGGCCTGGCCTTCAAGCCGGAAACGGACGATATGCGCGACGCCCCGGCGCTGTCCATCCTGCCCAAGCTGATCGAGAACGGCGCCAGGGTGCACGCCCACGACCCCCAGGCCATGTCCGAGGCCAGGAACATCCTGCCTGAAACGGTGCGCTATTTCGATGATATCTACGCAGCCCTGTCCGGCGTGGACGCGCTGGTATTATTGACGGAATGGAACGCCTACCGCGGCCTGGACCTGACCCGGGTCAGGGAACTCATGCATGGCAAGGTATTCCTTGACCTGCGCAACGTGTATGAACCGGGCGCTATGCGGGCAGCCGGGTTTGAGTATTATTGTGTGGGGAGATAGTGGGTTAGCCATGACAGAATAGGCTTTGCTACTCACGGATAGCTGGCGGTTTCTGGCACAATAAAACCAAAATGCGCCAGAAAAATTGTGTTAATTGGCATGATAAACTTGTATGTATGCCAAAAATGGTGTATTATCTGGCGCAATAAAGCCAATATGCGCCAGATAAACCATGCCAAAACAGATTTCTGTTGCCGAGATGGATGCCATCATGCAAATGGTTGGCCGTTTTCGTAGCGGCGCTGCCATTGCTGATCTTTGCAGTTCGTCCGATATCCAACTCCCGCGGCGCACCCTGCAACGGCGTCTTGCGTGCCTTGTGAATGAAGGTCGCTTGAGAGTATCCGGGATGGGTCCGGCTGTGCGTTACCATGTCCCTGCCAGCTATCAGTCAACCAGGGCAATTCCCCTGGTTATTCGTGAAACATCGGCCATGGATACTCCCATTACACTGTCCCCCGCGGCGATGGAAATCCAGGCATACGTTCAACAAGCGCCCGAGCTACGCCGGCCAGTCAGTTACAACGTTGATTTTCTGACAACTTATCAACCGAATCGAACCTTTTATCTGGATCAGTCGACCCGCTCGCGTTTACGGGAATTGGGACAACCTGCCAATGAAACACAGGTGGCCGGTACGTATGCAAAGCAGCTTTACCAGCGCGTATTGATAGACCTGAGCTGGAACTCCAGCCGGCTTGAGGGAAACACCTATTCACTGCTGGAAACAGACCGGCTCCTGAATGTCGGGCAATTGGCCGAAGACAAGAGCACCCGGGAAACACAGATGATCCTGAACCACAAGGAAGCCATCGATCTGTTAACGGAAGCGGCGGATGAAATTGCCTTTAATCACTATACCATCTGTAACCTGCACGCGCTGTTGGCTGAGAACCTGCTGCCCGACCTGTCGGCATACGGGCGTTTGCGCAATATCTCCGTCGGTATTGGCGGCAGTGTCTACGCGCCGATAGATAATCCCGTCCACCTGCACAGCACATTCCAGTCACTGCTCGACAAGGCGGATCAGATTCAGGACCCTTTCGAGCAGTCATTCTTCGGTATGGTGCACCTGCCCTACCTGCAAGCGTTTGAGGACGTAAACAAGCGCGTGTCGCGGTTGGCTGCCAACATTCCTTTTGTGCGTCAGAACCTCTGTCCGCTGTCTTTTGTTGACGTACCTGAGCAGAGTTATATTGACGGCTTGCTGGGCATCTATGAACTGAACCGGCCCGATCTCCTGCGCGAGTTGTTTGTCTGGGCTTATGAACGTTCCTGCCGGCGTTATTCAACCGTGCGCCAGGTGCTTGGAGAGCCGGACCCCTTCCGTCTGCGTTACCGTGAATTGATCCGCATATCTGTTGCGGAAGTGGTGCGCGCGCACCTGGACAAAGGGCAGGCAGCAGAGCGGATCAAAGAATTTTCCCTTGCCCAGGTTCCGGTAGCCGATCGGCCGCGTTTTATTGAAGTTGTAGAAACCGAGTTGCTGGGTTTACACGAGGGTAACATCGCTCGCTACCGTCTCCGACCGGCCGAGTTTCAGGATTGGCAGCGGTATTGGTGAGCAGGATAATCTTCAGGGTCTTAAATCTTCCACGGCAACGTTCAGTACGCGCGCAATTGCGGCCAGGGTTTTTGTAGAAGCGTTGCGTTTGCCGGTCTCGATTTGTGACAGGTAAACCGAGCTGATATTCACTTCCTCGCCAAGCTGGCGCTGTGTCATGCTGCGCAGCTTTCGGTATACCTTGATCGGGTTATCACCAGCCAGAAGACGGTCTGCAATCTCGATGGGAAAGATCTCCTCGATACTGGATTTGGCTTCCTCGTACAGGTCTTCATCAGTCGGCGGTTCCCCTGTGCCACCCATCTTGAGGTGATGATAATCCCGCCAGGGAATGACCGCGAACGCCGGTTTGCCTTTGTGGTCGCGAATAATTTGTGGTTCCGTCATGTCATGCCGCTTTAGTGGTAAATGTCCGGCCGCGTGCTGATACGCAGTATCTCAATCAAGTAGCGCTCATCGTCCCGGTCAAAAATTACCCGGTGGTCATCGGTGAGCAGCCTGAAGCCCCGATTGCCTGGTAATGGTTTGAGATCGGCATCCTGTCTGTCAGGGTCCTCCGCCAGCCTGTCCAGCAAGTGACGAACGCGACTGGCGTACCTGGACGGCATGTTGAGTAATGCCTTCATTGCCTGTTTTCGTATAGTTAGTTGATAAGTAATATTCCGTAGATACACTGCTCAAGTCCATGACAAAACCACAGCACACAGCTTTGGTTTGTTGAAACCATATTAGTCGTTTAATCCTTGCCGATACCCTTGTTCCCTTATGGACATGGTGATTTATCCGGCGCAGATAAACACGCTACGTTTTTTCCCCCGGGAAATGCGCTGTTCAAACGCCAGCCGTAATGCCCGGGCGCTGAAATATGTGTAACTATACAGGGTTGAGACGGATTGAAAAGAGAAATATGTGGAAATATGTGGGAAAAGTCACATTTTTGGAGAAAAAGATTGGGAGGGAGGTTGATGAACTGTCAGTACGGCGCGCTGGAACGCCCCGTATCACGCTCATGCTGCTGCGGTATGTTTGAATTGTGGCGCTCGGAATAAGCTGACCGGGCGCGTCAGTGGAACGTCTTGGGCAAAAAGCCATCCTGGTTGATAATGCTGGCGCTGTCACCGGTGGTGCGGATGACAAACAACCCTTGACGTTCAGCGTAGATTTCCGCTGACTGCACGACCTGCAAATACGCCACTGCGCCGTATATCTTTTTCCCTTTATACAACGGCGACCATCTCGTGAAATTCTCCAGCCTGTCAAGAAAATGCCTGATGCCCTCAGCACGCAACGTACTCTTTACCTCTACAACGACTATTTCTTCGCCGTTCACCGCCACAATGTCAAATTCAAAATGCTCGCCATTACGTTTCCCTCTCACGCGTTCTGCAATTGTCTCCACCTCGATGCTTTTGTTCTGTAACATTGCCACGAGGTCTCCTTCCACCAGGCTTTCGACAAACCTGCCCCAGCGATTGCTCAGGTCACCGAATTTCCGGTCGTATTCCTTCCGGCGTTCCTTGCCCTCCTTGACCATTTCATCTATCTGGCGCTGTACCTTTTTTTGGAGTCGGGCGGTTGTGCGCAGGTCGGCACGGATCGCTTCAAAGTCAGCAGCGGCAGCGGTTTGGGAAGATTCACGGTCCATGGTTATCAAGCTCCTGTGTCGGTGGACTATTAAGGCCGGAGTATAGTCCTGGCAAATGGGTGAGTCAAAGTGTTTTTGGGCTGGAGAGGATTGAAAAGGGAAATATGTGGGAAAAGTCACATTTTTGGAGAAAAAGATTGGGAGGGTTGTTAATACGCCATCAGTCAGGTTGTGTCTCAGGAAAGAATATAGCAAATTATGTTATTTGAAATTCCCCCGGCTGGCTGGGCTGGATAACAGGATCAGTAACATCCGTTCGTCATACAGATGCGCCCATTCTCTAGGCGGTATTCAGCATGAAGCTTATAGCGGCCGGTATGGTGGCGTTCGAAAACACCGTTCACAGTAGGTGGTGGCTTTATTTCAGGAATTCCAATGGTATTACGGCCATATTTATAAAATGTTGTCGGGCCGAGCATGGCAAATCCGAGCAAGCCCATAGCGCAAACCAGCAGCCTTAGTATCGGCCTCCCTCGCGCAACGAAATCAGCTACAAGAAATATTCCCAAGGCCATGGTTCCCGCTAGCGGTAGCAGCCATTGCAGGCGCCAAGCTAATGACCAGGCAATTTTCGCTACAAGAAAAACGATGATCGGATTCATCGCGATCAGCACCAATCCAGCACTTGCAGCAATAGTTGCTTTATATGTGACTCGATTTCGTGCAAGCAAGGGTAACAGGCAAACGCTTGCGATGCCTAGATATCCTCTCAGACCATCACCATATCTGAAATCAAGGGTTTCATGAAGCGTATCATATCTAGGATTCTGTGCTGTAGGGACTCCTCCCAGGATAGCTGACATAAAGATGCCTAATACCAAGAATGAAGCGCCTCCCACCAGAAAAGGCAGGTAGCGCGCGTGCCTCAGTGGTTCCCGGTAGATTATCAATGTTGTAACAACCAAGCCTGTAAAAAACAACGGAATCAAAATAATTGCAGACTGGGTCAAACCAATACCCGAAACGCTGGCCACTGCCAGACGAAATTTATCTCCCGGGAAACGTGTTAGTACACCAATGGCTGAACTAAGTAGGTAAGGACAGATTACAGCATAGAATATTGACTTGCCTTGATACAATCGCACAAATGTATCGTTGCCCGGAGCCTGGTGTTTATCAGCCCACAATATCAGAATGATGACGGTCATCAACGTCAATATACCCGCATAACTTCCGCCGACTCGCTGAAAGAGTCCATAATAGGCAAACACGCTAAGCATTGCTGCTATGGCAGGAACGGCAAGATAATACACCTTCAGGAAACTGACCCCGGTCCAATATGAAATTACCGCTTCGATAGTCGGGTAGCTGAGCAACATCTTGGGACCATGGTATATTGGAAAAATGTTGAGTGCCTGCATGGGTTGATCCAAGGGCAGCAGTCCGTAAAACAGATAGGAAGCATCGTCAGGATCATATCGATGTGATACAAGGGTGTAGGTCACGGCGATAAGCAGTGCGGCGCCGGGGATGAATGCTGATCTTTCCAAGGTAGAAGTTGGTGAGATATGTTTTGGTCGAAGCATCGTTTGTTTCAAGAACAAAAACAATGCAATCAATAACAGAACAAGCGTTAACGGCTCAGATTTGGAAAATAAAATAAACGCCAGTACGGCAAAGAGTACAACTACGGTCCACGTCCCGTGTCTATTTTCGTGGTATCCAGGGATAGTACTTTGGGGCACAGGAGAAATGTATCTTTGACTGTTAAGCACGATCAGGTAAGCGGCTACCAGAGGGATCGGTAATGCAAGCAAAGCAAAGGTGTTGAACGAACCTCCAGATAAGATGACCCCCCACAACGTCAGGCACAACAATGCAAAAAGCGTCGTAAAAAAGTCGAGCAGGTATTCGTGGATACGAGTCATTATGAAGAAGCTACGCCAGATCGATAAAGAGAATCCAAGACAGTGCCAGTAATATCATCGGATAAAACCCCACGGCGCGTCAGCTTATGCATGTATATGCCTTTATCTTCTTTTATGAGGATGTTGGTGCGTTCTGTTGACGGTTTCAGGAGACCTGCGCGGCGCAATAACTGAGGGCCGTCCGCACTGATCTTCGGGGTTGATGCCCACAGATGGTTGAATTCAACGTTCTGCTCCAGCAATCTCCTGAAAAGGTAGTGAAACCAGAAATAATTCTCATCTTCAGGATCATCGGAAGATGCAATCAGTAAATTCTCGTACCGATAGCGTTGAGATATATAACCCATATACAGTCGACGAAGCACATTCAACAACCATTTTTTTTCCTGATTGTCGAAGATTTTACTGCAGAGAGTATGTGCTTTTGTCTTTGCCAATAAATGCATCACTGCGCAATACCAAAGTTCAACTATGCGACATTCCCTACTTGCTGCCAGAAACCAACTGCTGATGGGGCGACCTGGGCCTGGTTTATCGTAGGCAAAAAAACCGCTGGGAACGCATGCGGCTTCAAGCCAGTCATCCAATGGGCGAACGCACCAAAGTGTTGCATCTGCCCAAACACCACCATATTTCTTGAGCAGGCATATTCTGATTACATCTGAAAGTGCGGGAAGCGGCAGGTTTAAAGTTTTAGCCGCGGGCGGAAGATTGACTTTATGTGTAATGGTTTTTGCATCCAGTAGATTGATATCCCATCCCGAGTTATGCTTTTGCCAAGTAGCAGCACAGCGTTTGACTATGTCCGGCGCACCTTTCCAGCCTTGGTGCCAGTATATAAACAGTTTTTTAGGAATATTATTTTCAAAACAGCGTTCTTCTGATGAATGTGTACTGGGAGCAACCGGACTAACATTCGCGGTGGTTTTATCTTTGCTCAAGGGCATCTTAAGCGTCTGATTTATCGGTGATAAATGTCTTTTATTCTTTCCATGACTCTTCCAAGGTTGTGCCGGCTGTCGCATTTTTGAGTATTCCGTGGAATGCGGCACGTTCTTTGGACAGGCTATGCTTTTGTGCGGTCATATTCGCATTTCCAATTGAATCCTTCGATCATTGGTCAGGTTCGCTTTGTCTACAAGGCCAGTGGTGCAGGCGCCACAGTGCCATCGCGGTCAGAACGATGGCCAGGGTGACCGTCGACCAGACAGCAATCAGCTTGACCAGCGCCAGCATCGCCACGAGGATGAGAGCGACGTTGATTAATGCAATGAACCCTGCCACGCCAGCGTGGCTCGCTCCCGCCCGGACAGCAATCTGATAGGCGTGCTGCCGGTGGGCGCGCCAGACTTTCTCTCCCCGTACACCCCGTACCAGCAGAGTGTACGTTGCGTCGGTCCAGTAGTACAACGGCAACACCAGCGCAAGCCACCAGAGGCCCGCAACGCAAGCGGACCAGACCAGTAACCAGCCCAACAAGTAACCAAGCGGTACACTCCCCGCATCGCCCAGGAACAGGCGCGCCGGATGCCAGTTATGCACAAGAAAACCCGCTCCCGCTCCTACAAGTACTGCAGCCAGCGCTGCCTTGGACCAGTC
The DNA here is from genome assembly GCA_965116585.1 of Gammaproteobacteria bacterium. Lineage (GTDB taxonomy): Bacteria > Pseudomonadota > Gammaproteobacteria > Eutrophobiales > Eutrophobiaceae > JAAXHV01. Next base: position 2,716,445 of record OZ220714.1, read on the forward strand.
GCCGCTTTCTCCTGGGTCCATGAGTAACAGTGCTGTCGCCAGCCCGCTGGCCACCGCGATGGTTTCCACGCCCGTGATGCCGTCTATCCCGTCCATAAAGTTGAAAAGATTGATGAACCAGGCCCAGGCAACGCCGGTCGCCAGCCGGTCAGCCCAGAACGGCAGCAATCCGTCGAACAACAACGCGCTGTCGGGCAACAGGGTAAGCCCTAGGGCAACGGCAATGAAATGGGCGACAAGACGTGCCCACTGAGGTACAAATCTTATATCGTCAATGAATGAAATCCCTGCCAGGACAGCTGCTGACGCCAAGATGATTCGGGTCTCGCCAAGCGTGCCGGTCAAGAGGGTCAGACACATCCAGCCTGTCAGAACCACGCCAATAACTGCAATACCTCCACCCGTTGGAACGTTCCCCGCATGGCTGGATCGTTCACCAGGCTGGTCAACAATGTTATATGCGAGCAGAAGCTTCAACACCACGCTCGTCAGGGTCCAACTAGAGAGAGCAGCCAGCAGTCCGGCAATCACAGTGATAAGAACTGCTTCCATTACTCAAGCAACAAAATGCCTGCCGACTTAACAGCACCAACAATAGCTAACCGGACGGTTTGCCAACCTTCAATTGTAGTAATGGTATACATTTTGACAGGGTACTAAAAAATTGCACTTTTGTCCCGGCACTTATTTCAAGTCAACAACAAATTTGCCCGAGTCATTTTTTTGACACTTGTTATAATGCTGCGTAATGTTGAAGCGCCATTTCCAGGAAAATATCTCCTCACCGACTCGGTACGATGAGCCGATAGATACATTAAACGACGTGTTCGAGCCACAGTCCGCGCCAGTTTCCCCGTCATCAGTGCCAACACAAGTCGCAGCCGCTCTGCTTGACCTGATTAAAGGCGCGCGCAGTTACCACCTCTGGGGGCTACTCGGTTGGCAGGATGTCCGTCGTCGTTATCGACGTTCACTGATTGGGCCGTTCTGGCTTACCATCAGTATGGGTGTGCTGGTGGCAGTGCTGAGCGTACTTTACGGCGCACTATTGAAGGTTGAAATAGCAGGTTATGCACCGTACCTTGCTCTTGGTTTCATCATTTGGACACTGCTTTCCGCCTTTATCAATGAAGGTTGCAGCGTGTACACTGACGCTGGCACTATAATCAAGCAGGTGAACCTACCTTTGTCAGTTCATGTTTTCCGCGTGGTATGGCGTAACCTAATCATATTCTTCCATAATGTCGCGATTTTTATCGTTGTTGCCGTTATATTCTCTATCTGGCCGAGTTGGACCGGATTACTCGTACTTCCGGGTCTCATTCTTTTGTGCATGAACGGTGTGTGGATGGGATTGTTATTCGGTCTCGTATCGGCCCGTTTTCGGGATGTGCCACCGATCATGGACAGCATCGTGCGTATTGTTTTCTTCATCACACCGATCATCTGGATGCCGGAGTTGTTGCCCGAGCGCGCCATGTTGTTGAACTTCAATCCTTTCTTCCATTTTCTGGAGTTGGTACGGGCACCATTGCTGGGGCAAACGCCTGAACTCGTTTCCTGGATAGTGGTTCTGGGGATGACGCTGTGTGGGTGGTTGGTAGCTTTGATTATGTACTGCAATTACCGTTGGCGAGTGGCGTACTGGGTATGAGTTCTCCTGTAAACCTTGAGCTTGATTCGGTTACGGTTATTTTCCCGATCTATAATGCCGGCACGCGTTCACTGAAGCATCGTATACTGCACCAGGGCACGGGTGGGCGTATAGCTAGAGACGTCGGAAATCGTCTATGCGTACGTGCGCTCGACGATGTGAGTCTGTCATTCAATCACGGTGATAGAGTTGGGTTGGTTGGTTGTAATGGCGCGGGCAAGACCACCTTGCTTCGGGTTCTCGCGGGTGCGTATGAGCCGACACGCGGTCATGTACGGCGGAGCGGACGAACCGCAACGTTGTTGAACATTTCTCTGGGAATCGACCCCGAAGCGACAGGCTATGAAAATATCATGATACGCGGACTGTTCCTGGGACTAATGCCGGAAGAAGTGCGCGAACGCATGGATGAAATTGCGGAGTTCACTGAACTGGGTGATTACCTGGCTATGCCGGTGCACACTTACTCTAGCGGCATGAGGCTTCGCCTGGCCTTTGCTGTTTGTACCTGCTTTGATCCGGAGATACTGTTGATGGACGAATGGCTCAGCGTCGGCGACAGGATCTTCGTTGATAAAGCAAGGCGCCGGCTTGAAGATTTCATGGAACGCGCGGGGATTCTGGTGGTTGCATCGCAAAACCTCTCTCTGCTGGAACGCATCTGTACCGCGGGCGTCCTGCTTGATGCGGGCAAAGTCAGAGCCTGTGGTCCGATTAAGGAAGTACTGCAAGAATATAGAAAGGTGGCCTGACACCCCGATGAAAACCGACAATATAGTCTCGCAGAACCTGGATGAGAAACGCGCAAGACGGGCGCTTTTTGTGCTTGGTATGCACCGGTCAGGCACCAGCGCCATAACAGGAGCACTGCGGCATTGTGGGATATGGGTGGGTGAAGAAGAGGAACTTACGGATGCCAATATTGAAAATCCCCTGGGGTTTTGGGAAAGACGGGATATGCGTGATCTGTGTGATCAAATGTTGCATACGGCTGGGGCCGACTGGTGGAAAGTCGCCAACTTCGATCTGAAAACCATCCCACGCCTGATTCTGACTGAGCAACGTCGGAAGTTTGAAAAGATTGTTTCCGCCTTGGACAAATATGATGCTTGGGTGCTCAAGGAACCTCGACTCTGCTTGCTGTTACCGGTCCTGCGCCATTACATAAATAATCTTGTCTGCATCCATATCCACCGTAATCCTCTCGAAGTAGCGCGCTCTCTGCAGACGCGTAACGGTTTCAGCATCTCTGCAGGGCTTGCCCTCTGGGAGGCATATAACCTTTATGCCCTAAGGGCGTCCGAGGGACTGCCGCGCATCTCTCTTTCATATGAAACGCTCATGGAAGATCCGCTTGAATCACTCAATGCGCTTGTCAAGGAGCTTGAGGGATTTGGAGAGACGGAGGTAATAAAACCGGACAATGGGTTTATTGAGCGGTTCATTGACCGGAACCTGTATCACCAGAGGGCGACTGAAGAGGAGACTGAAGATTACCTGTTACCATCGCAACGCGCGCTCTGGTTACGCCTTCGCACTGGAGAGGCATTCGAGTATGACAATAACATTCCAATTTCGGAAGCGACCAGACAATCCTTGTTTGATTTGGAATCGATCGAGGATTCGTTCAACCTCAATAAAAGCAGGATAAATGAACTGGAGGCTGATCTCAGCAAGCATGGTGTGATACTCAAGGCTCGTGACGAAAGGATAACAGCCCTTGAGAATTCAAATTCCAAATACCAGATTCACCTGAAAGAACGCACGGCAACGCTGAGATCAAGTGAGAAACGGTTGACTGCGCTGGAAGCTTCGAATGCCTTGTTCAAGGCCCGCTTGGAAGAACGCACAAAAACGTTGAGAGAACGTGAGAAGCGGCTGACTGCACTGGAGGAGCGACTGACTGCACTGGAAGATCTGAATACCCTGTTCAAGACCCGCCTTGGGGAGCGTACAACAACCTTGAAAGAGCGGGATGCCGAACTGAAGAAACGTACGGCAGCGTTGAAGGCGCGCGAAAAAACAATCCGGGAACTGTATAACTCGACCAGTTGGAAAATTACTGTTCCATTACGTGTGGTGTCTCGCGCCTGCAGGTCGCTTGCGGGACTTTCTCGCCGTTCAGTCAGAAAGATGTTATGGCTTCCTGCCAGACTGATCTCCCGTGCCATTGAGGTTGTTCGACCTGCTCCCATAAAGTCAGGTGCGCAAACCATTAGTCAGCGGCAAGGTCATGAGCTTGAAGTTCCGGCTCGTTTAGCCAAAATCGTACGTCAGCACAGGAAGGGGTTGCAGTCAAAACATACAGTATCTGCCGGTACTGAAGCGAAAGCGAGGATCTCGGTAATCGCATGGGATTTGGGCCATAACCCCTTGGGGAGAACCTATCTGTTGGCCGATATATTACGTCATGATTACGACGTAGAGATAATAGGAGCGAACTTTCCTAGGTTTGGAAAGGATGTCTGGGAGCCATTACGCAACCTAAGTCGTGTCACCATAAAAACTTTTCCGGGGTGCAATTTTCCTGACTACTTCAAATATATGGAAAATATCGCAGAACAGATTGAGGGTGATATTGTTTATGTCTCAAAAGCAAGATTACCCGGTCTGGAATTGGCAATCCTTGCCAAGCTACACAGGAACAGGCCGGTTATTCTGGATGTGGACGATTATGAACCGGCATTTTTCAAAAACCGCGAACCATTATCACTTAAACAGGTAAAACGTAAACGTCATAGACCGGATTTCCTCTGTCCTCATGACGAAACCTGGACTCGTTACAGCGAAACACTGATACCAATGTTCGAAGCACTCACGGTTTCCAACGAAGAATTGAGGAAGAAATTCGGTGGCATAGTGTTGCCCCATATCCGCGACGAATATGATTTCGACCCGGATACCTACCCGCGCGATGCGTTACGCGCGGAACTTGGTTTCACTCCTGACGATAAAATTATTTTGTTCGCCGGCACCCCCCGGGCACATAAAGGCATCAGGAAAATCGTCACCGCATTGGAGAGTTTGCATCGGTCTGACTACAAACTGCTGCTCATTGGCGCGCCGGTTGACAATGAAACGCGTGATTTCTTCAACAAAATTAAGCCTGACCGTATAAAAATCATTCCCAATACGCCATTTTGTGATCTGCCCGGTTATCTCTGTATGGGGGATCTGATCTGTATTCTTCAAGATGAGGGACAAATGACGTCTCAATTTCAGATGCCCGCCAAGTTCACAGATGCGCTATCGATGGGGATTCCGGTATTGGCAACCAATGTGTCCCCTCTTGAGAATCTGGCAAAAAAAGGCTTAGTCGAAACATTGGACGACGCCTCACTGGATAATAAGCTTGACGAAATATTCGGTAATTATCAGACTTATAAACGCAAAGCGATACGCAATCGGGAAGTGTTTCTGACAGAATACAGCTATGGTGCAAACTTGCCCATGTTGCGGGATACAATAGACCGGTTACTGGGTAATCCTGCTCCCTTACCTGATGCCTTCCATGAACTGGTTGCATACCACCGCAGGATTTTCTCCGGCTTGGCCGAGGCGCCTCGGATTACAGCAAAGGTCTCCACAACGGGTCAACCGGATCTTGTGCCAGGTTCGCCTGTGGTCCCGGCCCATAACAAAGTAGCCCTCTCCCCGGAAGTTAAATCGTATCTTGACGACAAGCTGGACATTGTATTTTTCTGGAAGCAGAACGATACCGGGATTTACGGCCGACGCCAGGATATGCTGGTGAAATACCTGGCTGAAGATGTCCGGGTTAACCGTATTCTTCATTTCGATGCGCCGGTCAATATCTTCAAATCAGGCCATGACGTTATTAATTCAGGTCAAGGTGGTCGGCACAGCCATGCCGGCCTGGTTCTTGGTAATACAATAAAACGAAGGTTGCGCCTGCAAGACAGGGGCAAAATTCGCTCCGATACATTCATCTTTGCGGGCCAACGCCGAGCACTGGGTTTCCATGTCCCGTTTCTGCCTGTCAAAGAGGATTATTTAGATTATCTGGCGCGGGTAATGGAACAGCAGGAGATTGGCCGGCGGCGAACGGTATTCTGGGTTTGCCCGAATAAATTCGATTTCCCCATGCTCGCGGATCGGTTCAAGCCGGATCTCATCGTGTCAGATGTAATTGACGATCAACGTAAATGGCCCAGCCAGCCGCAATACAGGGAGAAGTTACATGATAACTATGAAGAGATTTTGACGCGTAGTCACCTGACGATCGCAAATTGTCATAGTGTCTTTGAGAGCATGAGCGAGTTCACAGATAATATTCATTTGATCCCTAACGCGTGTGAATTGCTGGAGGAAGAAGCTCGCAATTGGAAAAAACCTGTGGAGCTGGAGCGTATTAAGGGTCCGATAATAGGCTATGTGGGCAACCTGGACATCACGCGGATAGATCTTCAATTGTTAACTTCGATTGCGACCGAACGGCCTGACTGGAATCTGGTCTTTATCGGTTCTATGCATAAGAGCAAGCAGATCAAAAAGCTGAATGAGTTCAAGAATGTCCATTTTCTCGGCGTACGCGTCTATGAGGATGCCCTCCGCTACATACGCCATTTTGACGTGGCGATGATTCCTCATCTGGATAATGATCTCACTCGTAATATGAATCCTTTGAAACTGTATGTCTATTTTTCCCTGCATGTGCCGGTCGTCAGTACGCCAATTGCGAATATAGAGGATTTCGCGGAATTCATCCAAATCGGTGGGACCCCGGGTGAGTTCGTCGACCGGGTCGGCTACTGTCTTGATAACGACGTTCTGGCGGGGAACAAGGAATGCATCCGTAATATATTGAAGAAAAATTCATGGAGCGAGCGAGTGAAACGCATATTGACTTTGATAGAGAAAGAATTTGCCAAGCGCGAAACAACTGACAGCAAACTTACTGTGACTGGCTTCAGCAAGGACGGATACACAGACTCCTGCAAGGTATGCGGACACACCGGTTATTTGCGCCGTGAGGAGCAGTCGATTAGAGAAACATACCTGTGCGGGAATTGCGGCGCCAGTCTGCGCTACCGGGAACAGGCGCGAGTAATTCTTAATCATTTTTCCAGGGAGGATTCCAGGTGTCTGTCTGATTTGGTAGATGAAGCCGAGTTCCGGAATCTCAGGATTTACGAGCCCGGATTGATTGGGCCGTTCCGAAAGTATTTCCAAAAGATACCCGGATACCATTCTTCATATTTCTGGGAAGAAGTTACACCCGGGGAATCCAGGAATGGTATTCAATGCCAGGATCTGATGAACCTGACTTATGCAGACAATACTTTCGATCTGGTGTTATCCTCGGATATATTCGAACATGTTCGCAAGCCGTTTGTGGGTTTCAAGGAGATAAACCGGGTTCTTAAACCGGGCGGTTTTCACATTTTCAGTATTCCAACAGCGTACCCACTGCCTCCCGAAACCGTGTATCGAGTAGATACAACCGGCACGGAGGACGTGTATGTCTTACCCAAGCATTACCACAGTGCGCCTATGGGGGGGAAGTCTCTGGTTTATACTGATTTTGGAGGAGATATAATTGAGCTGATGGCAGCAGATGGAATCGATCTTAAAATGGAACCTCCTTGCCCCGGCAGGGTTCCCACATTCATAACGGTGCGTATGCTTACGTTTTGTTGGAAAAAATGATGAGAAGTGACGCAGACCGTTATAACAGACTGAAGCTGTACTCCTGTCAGTTCGACTTGAATGTCAACAATTCAACAGACTTGAGGGTAGAAGCATGAGGGATATTCAATTTATCGTATTTTTTGTCCTGGCCACAACTTTTGTGCCCGTCTCAGCTTATATTGATCCGGGTTCAGGCAGCGCTATTATGTCATTGATCATTGGTTTTTTTGTGGCACTTGGACTGACGGTCAAAACATATTGGTACAAACTGAAAGCGTTATTTACGAGATCCCGCCCGACAGGTCATCCGGATACTGGAACTGAAAAATCCCAGGAAGATTGATTGGGGCCGATTACACAATAGTTTATGTATGATTGACAAGACGGAAGTAATGACAGACAGAAACCTTGAGCAGCGCAAAACCTACTGGAGAGAGTTTTATCAACGTCGGCACTCACTGATACCCTCCCAGTTTTGTGCCTTGGTTGCCTCAGAGATCGATTTTCATACGACTGTGGTGGATTGGGGTAGTGGTAATGGCAGGGACTCGCTGTTCTTCGCCGCGCAAGGACACATGACAATAGCAACGGATTTGTCTGCGGAAGCAATACAGATCGGGGGTAAGGAGGCCAGAGTGCGAGGGCTTGATGATAAGGTTTTATTTCTGCAAGGTGATCTGTCTTCGCATCCTGACGTTGAAAATATTGTTAAGATAGCTCGAGGAAAAAACAAAAATGTTCCATTGGTACATTATTCTCGCTTTGTCCTGCACACCTTGGACGATTTGGAAGAAGATAAATTTTTACTTTCATTAACCGAATGTATGAAACAGGATGAATATATTTTCTTTGAATTCAGGGCGAAGGAAGATGTCAACAGACATAAACACCATCCAGATCATTTCAGGCGTTACATAGATGCGACGGTATTTCAACGTAAACTCGAAGATAGCTGGGGTTTATTTCTCGATTATTTAGTAACCGGTATTGGCATGGCAAAATACAAGGAAGAAGATCCGGTTGTAACCAGAGTTTTTGCGCGCAAAGCATAACTACTACGCGGGCATGTCACGTCATGACGGGGTACTGTCATTGTTCAAATTCATCCGTCACCTTTTCAATGTAATCAAATTTCTTCAACTACCCAGGCAAACCCGACGGCTTGTTTTTTACTCGGAAGGCAAGAATTACTGGCCACACCTTGAGTCGTTGATCAGGGAAATGTTGGCGCGTGGGGACACGCCAGTGTGTTATATCAGTTCAGATGAGGATGATCCGGGCTTATCACTTGTACATGATGATTATCGGAAGTTCGTTATAGATGAGAGGTATGTAAGGGATTGGTTATTCGGAAATATCGAAACGGATGTACTGGTCATGACCATGCCGGATCTGCATCAATACCAAGTCAAACGATCCAAGCACAAGGTTCATTACGTGTACGTGCAGCATTCACTTGTCAGTCTTCACATGGTTTACCGAAAGGGAGCTTTTGATCACTACGATACAATTTTTTGTTCTGGGCCCCATCACGTCAGGGAAATACGGGCGATGGAAACGGAATTCAACCTGCGTCCCAAGAAGCTGGTGGAACACGGATATGGTCGATTGGATGCTATTCTCAGGCAGTTGCGAAATCATGCGCGGGAAGAGAAACCCGTTACAACACACAAGCATATCCTGGTTGCTCCATCCTGGGGTCCCCAGGGCATGGTCGAATCAGGCATCGGAGCAACCATAATTAATTATTTGCTTCAACATCAATATCGGGTGACGTTTCGACCCCACCCACAAACGCTTAAACTCGCGAGAGTGAAAGTGAGTGCAGTTTTGACTCAACATAAAGAAAATCCGTTATTTGCACATGAGTTGAACGTTGTGGGCCAGGACACTCTGCACGACTCGGACTTGATGATCAGTGATTGGTCTGGAGTAGCGTTGGAATACATGCTCATTCTCGACAAGCCGGTGTTATATGTGGATGTCCCGATGAAGGTGAATAATCCGGAATATGGCCGGGTTGCTGTGGAGCCAGTGGAATGTATGCTAAGGAAGAGCGATCGAAGCGATATTCTCGAACTAAACAAAATACATCAGGTGGTGGAAAAGATAAGTGAACTGTTGAACCGGCGAGTAGTTTCAGGGGAAAAGCTTAAGAAAATGGTTTTTAACCCGGGTGAGAGTGGAGCTTGTGGAGCCAGGCATCTGTTGCATATCCTGTCAGAAGCGGAAGCGGTAAGGAGCTCTCGTAAATGAAGGGTGTTATTTCGAGCCACTTATATATTGCAATAACTGCTTCCATCAGCCTGTTGCTGGTTCCATGCGCTGTTCTGTTTGTAACAAACAGCAATGAGTTTGTTATCCCCCTGTTTGAGCTCTCAGTATTCCTGCTTAAAGTTGGCGCAATATTTTTTCTCGTTGTCCTAGTGATGATTATTCTTGCAGGCAAAATTTATCGGCTGCTGGTTGTCAATTCACTTTTTTTTCTCGTGTTTGTAAGCACCATCCAATTTTTCCTGTTAAGCGAGTCGCTTGAGATCCTGGATGGACAGGGCCAGTACCGGTTCACAGCATCGCAAATTGTGTTTGATCTCATAGTATATGGTTTCATCGGCGGCCTGATGTATCGGTTCAGGCTCAAGGTATATGAAAACATCAAGATGTGTTTTACGGGTATCTGTCTGTTCCAGCTTATCAACTTGGGGCTGTTGGTTTTATCACACACCGACAGTTTAGATGAAATCCCCGTCAACATAGATGCATTGACTCTGTCTCGTAATGAGGCAGCTGACAAAAGCTTGAGTTTGAACAGTGAAGCGAGTGTGATAAATAATTTTTCCAGGAAGGAAAACGTTCTCCATATAGTGTTGGACGGGTTCCAATCCGGTCTTTTTCACGACATTATCGATAACGATAAAGCTCTTAGCTCGGCATTAGACGGTTTTCTGTATTTCCCTGATACTTTGGCGGCCTCCGAAGTTACACAGCTTTCATTTGCAGCTTTTCTTACGGGAGAACACTACACCAATAATGAGCCGATGAAAAAGTACCTTTTCAATAGTCGTCTGATAAAAATGGGCACGGCAAAACCCGAGAAACTTGTCCCGAATATTCTGGAAGCTGTGGCTCAACATGGTTTCCAGGTGGATGTTGCCACCCAGTTTATTTTGATCGAGGATCAAGAGTTTTATTCGAGTTTTATTTTGATCCCTAAGCCTTACAACTCTGAAATATCCAGTCGTGAAATAGTCGCGTATCAAACTGCTTATCTTTTTGATTTGGCACTATTTCGCAGTGCGCCAAAATTTCTCAAAAAATCCATATATAACCAGGGGAAGTGGAGATATTCCGGATTGTATGCGAAGGACCCGGGATTGACTTTCCACCATCCTATTGGTGTTCAATTCATACAAGAAGTAATCGAAAAGTTCGAGTTAACGGAGCAGCCGGCGGCCTACAAGCTACTGCACCTGATTACCCCTCACGCCCCCTTTGTTACAGACGTGAATTGCAGATTTTCAGGAAAAGAACTGGAGCGCGAATATTCTAATATTTACAACCAAGCCCGATGTGTACTACTAGATGTGGTTCAGTTATTGAATCAATTCAAACGTGCCGGAATATATGACACGGCTACAATCCTGATACACGGTGATCATGGAATCCGGTTGCCATTTGGAGATTTTGTGGCTGGTTCCAATGACGATCCCCAGGATTTACCGAACCCGATCGGCAACAGCAACCCACTGTTACTATTGAAACCACCAGGCGCACAGGGTAATTTGGCAACTATCGATGCTGAGATATCATTAGCCGATATACCCAAAACCCTTTCAGAATTATTGCAATTGAACGTCGAATTTGATGGCGTTGATTTTTTGAATGAGAAACCAGTCAATCGGGTAAGGCGGTATTATCAAACGAAGCAATCGCGGGTCGAAGCGGGACGTGATGACAGATTTCTCAGGTGGAACGAGTATGAAGTCTCCGGTCCGATTGCGGAGAAATCTTCCTGGAGGAAAACAGGAGAATTCAATTGGACAAAGCGGAACTATACGCAATTCCCGGTGGCACAATTCCTGGAAGTAGAGGAGTTCGGCCTTGTTGATGAGAAAAAGGTTTGGATACGCTATCGGAACAGGGAGAGACATCACTTTATTGCAGTGGGAGAGAGCAAACGAGTGACACATTTTGTCGAGGAAGACACCATAACTGCGGAGTTAAAATCACGGCAGGATTTCACGAACGTATGTATCGTGGATACACAGAGAGAACTCCGCCAATGTCTGCACCAGTGAGCGCTTGAATTGCGTATATTCTGTTATTTCTGCCTGCTGCTGGTCGTCATCAACTCACAGGCATACGAAGCCGAATGCTCAACCGCTCAAGGAAAAGGCCTGAGCAATTACGCGAAACCCTGGTCTGAGTTTCAGATCGCAAAGCAAAAGTACGTTTTTTCCGGGTTCGCTTCCTACTACAACGATGTAAATTTCTATATCGTGGGGAAGGATATTTTTCTGCCGCTTGAACCTGGTAACACGTACACACTGGAGGATAGTGCATGGCTGGCGCTGGTCGCACGCTTCGAGGTTATGCTGGTACAAGGACCAGGACTCAGCTTTAGTGTGAACGACCGTCTGGAATGTACCTTGAAGCAGTTACAGGCACAGTTTGAAGAAGATCATATACGAAGCGTAAAAAAATCCGCTCTCCATACTGTTGCACCCCACCTGGATCAGTTACGCTATGCGCAACTGTGGGCACCCTTATCCTGGTTGGCCAAACTTGTTGAGCATACTCTCGTGATAATTCATGGGATGGTGCAACACTGGGGCCTTGCGATTGTGGTTTTCAGTATCCTCCTGAAACTGGCGCTGCTCCCTGTTCATCGCATGGTTACCCGTATGCAGTACCAAGTCGGTGCGCTGCGCTCGGTGCTGGAATTGCAATTGGACGAAATCAGGGCGAAATACAGGGGCGAGGAAGCCCACAATCGGATAATGGCATCTTATCGAGCCTTGGGGATTACACCCTTCTACTCAATGAAACCCCTGCTGGGAGTGTTGGTGCAGGTTCCTATCTGGATCGCGGTATTCAATGCGTTAGGGGAAATGCCACAGTTAGCAGGTCAATCTTTTCTGTGGATCGATGATCTTGCGTATCCGGATGTAATAGCGGTGACACCCTTCAATATCCCATTGTTCGGGACGACTGTTCATTTACTGCCATTTCTGATGTCAGGACTGACATGTCTGTCAACGCTGATTATTCGCAATAGCCAGTGGACGAAGAAAGAACTTGTCCGCCAAAGGCGCAACCTGTTTTGGATGGCACTCGCATTTCTGCTTCTTTTGTATCCTTTCCCGGCCGCGATGGTACTATATTGGACGCTGAATATTCTGTTGCAGTTCGTCATACAGTTGTTTGACGAGACATCGGTGATAAAGAAAAAGGCGATCAATGCAGATTAAGCATCTGAAAATTCCGGAGGTCAGAGTACTGGTCCCCAGTAGGCATGGCGACCCGCGCGGTTTCTTTTCCGAGACGTATAACAAACAAACGCTTGCTGAACTTGGAATTAACACTGACTTTGTACAGGATAACCATTCACTCTCGGCTGAGAAGGGTACAGTGCGCGGCTTGCATTTTCAGACGCCGCCTTTTGCTCAAGATAAGTTGGTACGTGTAGTTTGCGGGTCGGTGTTTGACGTCGCAGTTGATTTACGGTTGGGTTCACCCACTTATGGCCAGCACGTGAGTGCCGTCCTATCGGCAGAGTCCTGGAATCAGATATTGATCCCCATCGGTTTCGCCCACGGCTTCGTGACACTTGACCCCAGCACTGAAGTGATCTACAAGGTTAGTAACTACTTCTCCCCTGAACATGACAAGGGACTGTTTTGGAATGACCCGACGCTTGGTATTAGCTGGCCGATTAGTGATGGAGAAGCCATTGTTTCGGATAAGGATCAGAACCACCCACGATTTGCCGAAATTACTTCACAGTTCGATTTTTCGGTACAATCCTGAACACTATAATCCCTGCTGCTACGTTGATATACCAAGCAGGTTGCAAAAATAAGATACAGTTTATATGACTATTCTTGTTACCGGAGGCGCGGGTTTTATTGGTGCGAATTATATTATTGACTGGCTACGAACCAGTAACGAAGTTGTTGTCAATCTGGACAAACTCACTTATGCCGGCAATCCACGGAACCTGGCTTCAGTCCAGGATGATGAGAACCATGTATTTATCCATGGAGATATTGGTGATCTTGCCTTAATCCCGAAACTGCTGGTTGAGAATAAACCCCGCGCGGTGATCAACTTTGCTGCGGAATCACATGTCGACCGCTCCATTCACTGTGCTGAGGATTTTATCCAGACCAATGTCGTCGGCGTGTACAGGTTGTTAAATAATGTCTTGAGTTACTGGAGAGAACTGACGGAGACGGATAAGGCAGTTTTCCGTTTTCTGCACGTGTCTACCGACGAAGTATATGGAACGCTTAAACCCGATGAACCTGCCTTTACTGAGGGCAACAAGTATAAACCAAATAATCCGTACAGTGCCAGCAAAGCTGCCTCCGATCACTTTGTGCGTGCATTCCATCATACCTATGGACTACCTGTGCTTACGACTAACTGTTCGAATAACTACGGGCCGTTCCAATTTCCAGAGAAACTGATTCCGTTATTCATCCATAATGCACTTGCAGAAAGGCCGCTACCTCTTTACGGTGACGGCATGCAGATACGTGACTGGTTATATGTGCGCGACCATTGTAGCGCCATCACCCGGATACTTGAAGATGGCGGTGTGGGAGAGGTTTATAATATTGGAGGCAATAATGAGAAGACCAATCTTGAGATTGCAAATATGGTTTGCGACATTTTGGATGAACTGCACCCCAGGGCTGGTGGTGAATCCTATAAATCCCTGATCACCTTTGTAAAGGACAGGCAAGGGCATGATCGGCGCTATGCCATTAACTCTTCCAGGGTGCAGCATGAACTTGGCTGGCATCCATCAGAAACGATTGAGTCAGGTATTCGCAAAACCATATCCTGGTACCTGGAAAATCAGTATTGGGTGACTGCAATAGCTGATAGTGACTATAAGGACTGGATCAGGAAACAATACCAGTGAAGATTCTATTGCTTGGTTCCAATGGACAGGTGGGTTGGGAGTTACAGCGGGCACTGACTCCTTTGGGTTCGGTCAAGGCTTGTGATCGGCATGACGTAGATCTTGAAAATACGCGCACCGTGATGGCGACGCTTCATGACTATTGCCCGGATGTCATTGTCAATGCTGCCGCCTATACTGCTGTTGACAAGGCAGAATCCGAACCGGACAGAGCGTTTGCTATCAATGTAAAAGCTGTTGAATTGTTGGCTGATGAGGCCAGGCGTCGTGATGTATGGCTGCTGCATTATTCAACGGATTATGTCTTTGACGGAGTGAAGTCAGGCGCATATTCCGAAGTAGACGAACCCAATCCTCTCAACACCTATGGTGTCAGCAAGCTTCAAGGAGAAATGGCAATTCGGGTAAGTGGTTGCCGGCACCTGATTTTCCGAACAAGTTGGGTATACTCGGCACGCGGTTCCAATTTCGTTAAAACCATCATGCGACTGGCCGGAGAGAAGGACAGATTGGAGATAGTATCAGACCAGATCGGCGCACCGACCAGCGCCGAATATATTGCGGATGTAACTGCTGCCTGTCTGTATCACATAGCGCACAATAATGGATCCGGAAGGCAACTGGAGGGTACGTATCATCTAGCTGCTTCCGGTTCGACAAGTTGGCATGGTTTTGCTTGCTATCTGCTTGATAAGATGCACGGGAGCATCAGTGAACGGCTGCTGAGTTCGCAGGATGTATACCCTGTTACGACAGCACGGTTTCGCTCAGTGGCCAAGCGTCCGCTGAATTCGCGCCTCGACATTCAGAAATTAACCAATACATTCAAGATTTGTTCGCCGCCCTGGCAGTTTCATGTACAAAGATTGATCGCTGAACTCTGCTGTGGGAATACCTGATGAAGTATAAGGGCATCATTCTTGCAGGTGGAGAAGGCACGCGGCTTTATCCCGTGACCAGGGCAACAAGCAAACAACTCCTGCCGGTCTACGACAAGCCGATGATCTACTACCCGCTTAGCGTTCTCATGCTGGCAAGAATTCGCGACATCCTGGTAATTACCACACCTCAGCAAGCCCCTGATTTTCAAAGGCTTCTGGGTGACGGAAGTCAATGGGGCGTAGCATTGAGCTATGCCGTACAGCCGAAAGCTGAAGGGCTCGCCCAGGCGTTCCTCATTGGTAAGGAATTTATCGGGAAAGATTGCTGTTCCCTTGTACTTGGGGACAATATTTTCTATGGCCATGGCCTGACGGAAAAGTTGCACCTGGCGGCTTCTCAACGGAAAGGGGCCACGGTTTTTGCATACCAGGTTCGTGACCCCGAGCGCTATGGTGTAGTCTCCTTCGACAGCTCCGGTCGAGCAACCTCTATTGAGGAAAAGCCCGAGCACCCACGCTCACGTTGGGCAGTAACGGGTTTGTACTTCTACGATAGTGGCGTCGTCGATATCGCCGCGGATATCAAGCCAAGCGCCCGGGGCGAACTGGAGATTACATCTGTGAATGAGCATTACCTTGAGCGTGGTGATTTACGTGTGGAGATACTGGGACGCGGATTTGCCTGGTTCGACACAGGCACCCACGACAGTCTGGTGGAGGCGGCTGGTTTCGTTCAGACCGTTGAGAAACGCCAGAACCAGCGCATAGCAGTTCCAGAAGAAGTTGCTTTCCTGAATGGCTGGATCAGCCATTCAGAACTGGCTGCTATCGGGAGTGGACTCCACAACAACGGTTATGGAGAATACCTGCGACGGTTAGCAGATGAATTTGGCCCGTACCCCTCTACAGGCCGTGACGTGAGTCGCTGACTTCGTTTGTCCCGGTTACGGAGGTTCGGGAAATTCCGGGTAAAACGTCCGGCTTGTCAGTCCCAGGGCATCTCGTACCGGGGTTGGATTGAGGGTAAGTGCCTGGTTCATCCGCTCCAGGCTGGCGCTGCTGTATTTCTCACCTGTCAGTGCCTGCCACAGATAAAATGCAACCCGAGCGAAGCCAGGTGGCAGATAGACGAGCATGGGGCGTTTCCCCAAGGCTATGCAAATCCTGCGAACCATTTCGCGATAGGTCAGCGTTTCAGCACCGGGCAGGTCGAAAAGCTTGTTCCGTACGCCTGGTGATACCGATGCGGCAACCATGACCCGCGCCACGTCATCCGCGTGAATGGGTTGACGCAGTCCTACGCCAGGCCAGACCACGGGAAAAAATCCGAAACGTCGTACAAAGGTGGCGATCCTGCTGACGTTTCGGTCATGTCCGGGCTCATAGATCAGGGTGGGTCGAAACATTGTCCAAGTAATCTCGCGCTCTCGACACAGTGCCAGGACTCTCTTTTCAGCCCGCCCCTGAGCCCGGGCCGAATGACGTTCTTTCTGGTCAGAGCTTTGTTCTCCGAAAAGCACGCTGGATGAACTCAGAGCGACCAATCGGTTCCCACCATTGATGCGCATCAAGAAAGGGGGCAGCATAGAAACAGGAACGAGGGAGAACAAGGTTGCAGTAGCGGGTATTTGCATTTTTCCTTCTTTCGGCACGCTCTGCCAGGAAAAGCCCGGAGGCGCTTCATAGGTTACCGAATCCACATGCCGACTGAGACATAATCCTGTGATTTTCCTGTCAGACAGACGCTTTGCCAGATGACGTCCCACCAAGCTGGTCGCGCCCAGGATAACAGCGAATGATTGACCATCCATGCTGCTGTCAGTCTCTGATGCCATTCGCTTTAGTCTGTTTGTTCCACGCCATCAGGAGCAAATACTTCAGTGTCTTTATTCCGAAGCGAGCCAGAGTGCCTGCCACTAGTGGTCCCAGCAAGGGCAACCAATAAAGGTTACTGTAGTGTATGCTGAAGTAGCGCAGGAAGCTGCATGTTTTGTGCCACTCCACCCGTACCGGATTGATGCGACTGGTGCCGGCGTGGTGAACCACTTCCGCATGCGGTGTAAAATACACCGGGATTCCAGCCTGGTTCAGCCTGAAACAGAAGTCAAGATCGTCAACATGCAAGAAATATCTCTCATCCATACCACTCACGGCGTGAAAGGTCGTGGTCGGTAACATCATGCAGGCGCCGCTTATAGCAGGTATCCGGGTAGTATCTTCAGGGAGTGGGTTACCATGTTGGTTGAGTCGGTAACCTCGAAATAGCCGCGGCGACAACCTGTCAAGCCGGAATGTTTCAACCAGCGCGGTGCAGGGGGTGAGTAAAGCCCGACGTGAGCCACGCTGATCGCTTCCGTCGGGGTTGACCACGCGACATCCAAGCATCCAATCATCGCCCAGTTCTTTGGCTTCGGCCAACAAAGCCGGTATTGTGCCAGAACGTAGCCAACAGTCAGGGTTGAGCAGCAAGAGATAACGTCCTGAGGCACGGCTGGCGCCGATATTACAGCCCTGCGCGAACCCGACGTTGCCATGACCGCTAAGCAGCGTTAGTCGAGATTCTTCTTGAGACAATCGGACAAGTTCGGCAGCCACCGCAGGTGGGTTACCGTTATCGACCACAATGAGTTCAACGACACCTTCCTGATCTCGAGCAAGCACCGACTTGATTGCCGATCTCAATACAGGGCCGGTCCAATATGAAACCATGACAACACTAAGCCCATCCAGGAACTTGGTACGGTGGGATAATCCGGACTTTATTGGGTACTCTGGCATTGATTGGTCAAATTAGTGCGTGCGCAGGGAAATATCAACTGAATGTTTTAATAAGCAGTACCTTCCGGCTATCTTCTTGCAGTTCTGATAATAGGGTACGAGGGTATACAAACCAATGCCATGCGCTATTACTGCCTCCATGGCTGTAGTATGATACACGCATTTGCAGGCATACCATCTGTTGATGCTGGCACAGGCCCAATATGCAATGAACGACAAAGCAGGCAAAAAATTATCTTTACTTCAATCCTACGGGCGCGTAACCATATTCCTGCATGATGTATTGATGATACCCGTGGCCTGGTATCTGGCTTACTGGTTGAGATTCAACCTGGATAGCATACCTGAAGAATTTATTCGTAGTGCGAGCCTGATGTTACCGATAGTCGTCGTCTGTCAATCCTCAAGCTACATTATTTTCGGATTGTATCGCGGAATCTGGCGCTTTGCCTCACTGCCTGACCTTGCCCGCATTGGCAAGTCGATATTGCTTGGTGTGTTAAGCATCACACTGGTGGTTTTTCTTATCACCAGGATGGAATCGGTGCCAAGAACGGTAATACCGCTGTACGCAATTCTTTTATTTGTTTTTCTCGGGGGAGATAGAATCATCTATCGATATCTGAAAGATCATCGGGTAGAAATCAGCAGCGGCAAACGGGTCTTGATCATTGGCGCCGGTGAAGCCGGAGGAAGATTGCTGAGCGATATGCTAAGGCAAAGCAGGACACAATACCTGCCCGTGGGTTTGATTGATGATGATTCGGAGAAAACAGGCCGAGAAATTCATGGGATACGGGTATTGGGTGTTTTCGATGAAATCCCCGAGGTCGTGAGGAAGCATTCTATTGATCTGATTATTATAGCGATCCCTTCTTTATCCTCAGAAAGGATGCAGAAGTTGGTCGCGATATGCGAACGCGCGGATACGGCATTCAAAACCCTGCCTAGACTGGAGGATATGATTTCTGGTCAGGTAACCGTCAATGCGCTCCAGGAAGTCTCCATAGAGGATTTGCTGGGAAGGGAAAAAATTGAGCTTGATCGGGACATTATGCAATCCGGGTTATCTGGCAAGGTCATCATGATCACAGGGGGGGGTGGTTCCATCGGAACCGAACTTTGCCGTCAGGTGGCTGCTTTCATGCCGGGGGCTTTGATTATCTTTGAGCGCAGTGAGTTTAACCTATACCGGATACAACAGGAACTGAAAAGAAAATATCCACAGCTCAATCTCACCACAGTATTAGGCGATGTTTGTGATCAGCAGGCAGTTGAGAACATTATCGACAAGAGCCACCCTGATTTGATCTTCCATGCAGCTTCATACAAGCACGTTTCTCTATTACAGGCCTATCCGGGCGAAGCAGTAAAGAATAATATCATCGGCACCAGGATTGTCGCCGCGGCAGCAAGTAAATTCCAGTGCGACAAGTTCGTGTTCATTTCCACGGACAAGGCCGTCAACCCCACCAGCATCCTCGGTGCCACCAAGCGCGCCGGCGAGATTTACTGCGAAGGCATGAACGCGGTTTCCTCAACACGGTTTATTACGGTCAGGTTCGGTAACGTTCTCGGCTCCGACGGCAGTGTAGTGCCGCTGTTCAGGGAACAGATACGGGCTGGCAGGCCATTGACAGTAACTCATCCGCAGATGACCCGCTATTTCATGACTATCAGGGAGGCATGCCAATTGATCCTGCAAGCAAGTGTGGTGGAACAGAAAGGGGGAATTTACGTACTGGACATGGGTGATCCGGTCAGGATTAATTACCTGGCAGAGCAGATGATTCGCCTGTCTGGCAAGGAACCCGGGAAAGATATTGAAATTCAGTACGTGGGTCTGCGACCAGGCGAAAAATTGTATGAGGAACTGTTTTACGATGATGAAACAAAGGAGACAACTGCGAATAGCAAGGTATTTCGGGCGAGACATGCTAGCGCCGACTGGCACAGGTTGAGGGAGACGCTGGCCCGGCTGGAGCAGTCTCTGGACACGGCGGGGGATCACGATATCAAACGTATGCTCAGCGAGCTTGTTCCACAATACAAGGATGCGGATTCACTGGACATCGTCAAGGTTGCCTGAGCGCCGTTGCATCATTGGAGGCGCAGCAGGCCAGTGATACGCAAAATCAACAAGGCCGTCTTCCCGGTGGCAGGACTGGGGACACGCACTCTGCCGGCCACAAAAGCGCTTGCCAAGGAAATGTTGACCCTGGTTGATCGCCCGATCATTCAGTATGCCGTGGAAGAAGCGCTCAGCGCAGGTATCACAGAACTCATTTTTGTTACCGCACAGAGCAAGCAGATCATCCGTGACCACTTCCAACCCAGCCTGAAGCTGGAACAGGAACTGGCCCAGCGGGGCAAGCAGGAGTTGCTTGAATTAGTAAAGAACATCCTGCCACCGGGTACTACCTGTCACTACGTCATTCAGCACCAACCGCTGGGACTGGGCCATGCCGTGCTGTGCGCCAAGGCACTGGTGGGCGACGAACCGTTTACGGTCATCCTGCCTGATGACCTGGTGTATCATCCTGATGCGACCTGTCTGCAGCAGATGATGGGAATGTATCAAGACAGGAACGCCAGCGTGGTCGCAGTGGAAAACGTAGCCCGAGAACAGGTCTCCCGTTACGGCATTGTTGAGACGGCGAATGACCCGGATGGCGTGGTAAAGATGAAGTCCATCGTGGAAAAACCCGCTCCGGACAAAGCACCCTCAACCCTGGCGGTAGTCGGTCGCTACATTTTCACCCCGGCGCTCATGCCATTGCTTGAGACAATACCCAGGGGCACAGGCAACGAGATCCAGTTGACCGACGCCATTGCCGACCTGCTCAAAACAGAAGCCGTGTACCTCTGCGAATTCCAGGGCCGGCGCTACGACTGCGGTTCAATTCTGGGATATATGAAGGCAAACGTAGAATATGCGCTGCGCGACGAGGCCATCGGCGCGGAGTTTCGATCGCATATCACCAACCTGTTGAAGTAGAGACAGAACCAGCCGGTCGTTTCGTCGAAATTTGCCTTAATCATCTTCATGGATGTTAATGCGAATATTTTATGTGGTTGGTGTACAGATGTTAATCTGAAAAGAGCGGGTCGAAGTCCGCATACGTGTGCGTGGCGTCCAGTTCGTCACGAAACTCGCGCCTGGTCGGCATCGGCTGCTCCAGTGTTTTCCGCTAATTTTCTCTCTCCAATTGACCGAGCCATATAACACCTGTCATAGCCGCATGTATCTGCGAGGCAATATAAGGGTTAATACTCGGCAAACAATTGATGGCGTCAATCAGTCTTTCACGGTCTAACATATTGAATATCGGGTTATTGTCCCGGGCTGCTATCAGTTCCAAGTATGCTGTTTGCCGTTTGGTGAGATGTGGATGCACTGTGTCAGATCCGGTTATTGCTGTTGGATTGTCGTTTTTGAAAGCATTATTAACGTGTTCCATTATCAATTTGTCAAAGTTTGTTTTATCAAAGAGACGTAGGTACCCATGAGCAGTATCAGAAAGAAACTTGGATGTTCGCTTTAGCCGGCCCTTGCGCAAAGGGCTTGATGTTGTCACTGGTTTATAGAAGCCTCCAGGCTTATAGTAAGGTGGTTCTGAAAGCAACCGCCCAGCCCGCTCGATAATTGTGTCATGAATCCGTCCTACAACCCGCTCGCTCCAGCCCATTTGAAAGGCAAGTTCGGTAGCCGGCGGATAATATAGCGGAAGGAATTCATCTGCCAGTCTCTCAGGCCTCGCCCCCAGCCATCTACGCACTCTGTGTTGGAGGTAATATATATCCAGCAAATCTGCCGGTCTGGCCAACTGTTCGACCGGTTCAAGCAAGCATTTTAAACCCTCGGATAGGGCCGTAGTGTACGGGTCCCGGTGAAGAAGACCAGATCTTCCTAACACTCCCGACAGATATCCTGTAACAACGGACTCTAAGTCCTGATAATCGGGCTTATCAGACCAATTTGTTCGCAACGTTTCACCGAGTAGCCCTGACATGCCTATACGGCCTTCTTTTGAGAGGGAAATATTACTGTCGATAGGACTAACAGCGCCTGCAACACGATGAACATGAGCACAAAGCTGATGCTGAGTGGTAACACCATCATCCCAATTCAGCAAGGTATGATGAAGGCCGAGTCTCGTAGCTATGTCTTTGGCAACAATAGCGTCTGGCAAATCTGCTTTTCCGTAAGTAACAATCTCCACGTCCCGTAGTAACCCGGCGCGAACAGCAAGCGCCAGGACAAGTCGCGAGTCCCGTCCTCCGGTGAGCAAGAGACGTGGCGGAGCGCTCATTGCTCTGATCGAAGCTCGGAGATTCGCAATCAATTCAGCTTCAATTCGATCTATACACGAGACATCAAGATCCTTGGTGGAGAGTCGCCAGGGCGGAGTCCTGGAGGAAAATCTGATGCGATGGGCTGTATCTATCCGGACAGTTGCACCAAAAGGAATACAGCGTACATCTTCGTATCCGGTTCGGTTGCCAATAGGATATCCGCTCAATGCTAACCATGCTGCAAAGCAATGATCGCGTTCTGCACGCTTCCCGGTAAGACGCTCTATTTCAAAAGCAATCAATTGTGGTCTATTGGCAATTAAGCTGACACCACAAGCGTTACCCATATAGAGCGGATGCAAACCGTACGGATCTTGTTGTACTGTCCCCCGACCGGACGAATCAAGATCTATCCTGGCGTAGTGTCCGGATAGGTGATCCCCGACGATAACAGGCCAACCTGATATAGTACGAAGACCCTTGTCCTCTTGCTGTGGTGTGTTACCGGACCAGACTTTCACAGTCACACGCCCCGCCTTATCCGACCACTCGTGAGGCTTACTTTTATTTAAATGCTGATGGCTCGCTCTGGCGGTTTCCGAAATCAGATTTTTGCGGGCAGTCAGTCTGCCGCCGTAGGGGTTGACACTGATAATAAATGTGGAAGAGCGTTGAGGTTCAATGAATTCAGAGGAGATTCGTTCAGAACACATGCTCCTAACCTGACAAGGCCACATTGGCATGATGTCGATGTGGATATTTTGCTGTTCTGATCAAAATCTATCTGTCCTGGATCCAATTGGCTCCCCGGGACGGGCTCGAACCGCCGACCTAGTGATTAACAGTCACCCGCTCTACCGACTGAGCTACCGGGGAATCGTTAGGGATAACGTTACGCTATGGCATGCCATATCAGGCCCATGGTCAATGCCATGTTCACGCCTACCATCCATCTCAGCACCTTGAGTTCCGCCTTAATATCAGCCTTAAATTCAGCAGGGTCAGTCTTTGTAACTACTTGTTCCTGACCTGGTATCGACATCGCTGCCTTCCGGGCTTGCGCCTCTGGCGCATTGGCACTGATAAGAGCGTCATATAACTCCGTATTCAACATGCTCATTGCTACCTCCTTATCGTTTCCTTATTTCAGGATATGGGACCGCGGCGAGTATACACGAATTCTTAACTGAGTACATCCTTTAATCTTTTTATCGCAGCCTCCAGGTTTTCCATGCTGGTGGCATACGACAGGCGCATGTGGCCTTTTGCCCCGAACGCTGACCCCGGTACCAGAGCCACCTCGGCCTGTTCCAGCAGGAACTCGCCCAGTTGTACGTCATTACTGACGCCGTCCAGCCTGTCGATCACACCCTGCATGTTAGGGAAACTGTAGAATGTGCCGTCTGACGGGGTGCATTCCACCCCGTCGATCGCGTTCAGGCCGGCATGGACGAAATCATGGCGCTGTTTGAATATTGCCGTGCTCTCGTTGATATAGGTTTGGTCACCGTTCAGCGCCGCCAAGGTTGCGTGCTGTGAAATCGAAGACGGATTGGACGTGCTTTGCGACTGGATCTTTTGTGCAGACGCCACCAGCGCCTGCGGGCCGCCCAGGAAACCGATGCGCCAGCCGGTCATGGAATAGGCCTTGGAGACGCCGTTGACCACGACCGTCCTGTCGGCCAGCTCAGGACAGACGTTGAGGATATTATTGAAACCGTCCTGCCCCCAGAGGATGTGTTCATAGATGTCATCCGTCAAGATGACGATGTCCGGATGCTCCATCAATACCGCGGCAAGCTCGTTCAATTCCCTATCGGAATAACTGACCCCGGTCGGGTTTGACGGACTGTTGATGATAAGCAGGCGCGAGTTGTCAGTGATCGAGCCTTCCAGTTGTTTGTCAGTAATCTTGAAGCGCTGCTCAATGCCGGCCCGTACCACCACGGGTTCCGCGCCGGCCAGTTTTGCCATATCCGGGTAGGACACCCAGTAGGGCGACGGAATAATCACCTCATCGCCCGGATCGAGCAAGGCTTGCATCAGGTTGTAGATACTGTGTTTGGCCCCGCAGGAAACGAGAATTTGCTCCGGTTGGTAGTCGAGGTTGTTTTCCCGTATGAACTTGTCCGCAATCGCCTGTTTGAGCTCGGGCGTACCACCTGCTGCGGTATACTTGGTCTTGCCATCCCGGATAGCCTTGATTGCAGCCTCCTTGATATGCTCAGGTGTGCCGAAATCAGGTTCACCCGCGCTGAGCGCGATAATATCCCGCCCCGCCGCTTTCAGTGCCGCGGCCTTGGCGGTCACCGCAAGGGTGGGGGAAGGTCTGATGTTTGCGGCGCGCTGCGCGGCTTTGATGACCAAGTTGGCCTCCTCTCATAAACGACTATTCGTGTATTATAATGTGGAAAATTCCGGCTATGACAAAGAAATTAAAATTACATGCTGATTTTTCCCCGGCGGGCGATCAACCCGAGGCTATAGCGCAATTATATCATTCGATCTCCAACGGTATCGCCCAACAGACGTTGCTGGGTGTGACCGGTTCCGGCAAGACTTTCACCATTGCCAACCTGATCGAGAAAATCCAGCGTCCAACACTGGTGCTGGCGCCCAACAAGACGCTGGCTGCGCAGTTGTACGGCGAGATGCGCGAGTTTTTCCCGGAGAATGCCGTGGAATACTTCGTGTCCTATTACGACTATTACCAGCCGGAAGCCTATGTGCCTTCCTCCGATACCTATATCGAAAAAGACGCTTCCATCAATGAGCATATAGAACAGATGCGCCTGTCCGCCACCAAGGCCCTGCTGGAGCGGCCGGACACCATCATCGTTGCCACCGTGTCCGCCATTTACGGCCTGGGTGATCCCCAGGCGTACCTGAAAATGGTGCTGCACCTGGACCGGGGCGAGCGGATGGAGCAGCGTTTTATCCTGCGCCGGCTTGCGGACATGCAGTACACCCGTAACGAGGTGGAACTGCACCGGGCCACCTACCGGGTCCGGGGCGATATCATTGACGTTTATCCGGCGGAGTCCGAGCGTGAAGGCATACGGGTGGAATTGTTCGATGACGAGATCGAGTCCATCTCTATCTTCGACCCGCTTACCGGTGAGATCTACAAGCAGGTGCCGCGCATCACCATTCATCCCAAGACCCACTATGTCACCGAGCGCCAGATTGTCCTGGATGCCATCGAGGCCATCAAGGAGGAACTGGTGCAACGTCTGGAACAGTTTCAGCAGGCCAACAAGCTGGTCGAGTTACAGCGCCTGGAACAGCGTACCCGCTTTGACCTGGAAATGATGATGGAGATCGGTTACTGCACCGGGATTGAAAACTATTCCCGCCACCTGTCGGGTCGACTCCCCGGGGAGCCGCCGCCGACCCTGTTTGATTATCTTCCCCATAATGCCCTACTGGTGGTGGATGAGAGCCATGTGACGGTCCCGCAACTGGGCGCGATGTATCGCGGCGACCGTTCACGCAAGGAAAACCTGGTCGAGTACGGGTTCCGTCTGCCCTGTGCGCTGGACAACCGGCCGCTGCGTTTTGATGAATTTGAACACCTGTCACCGCAGACGGTGTTTGTCTCCGCCACGCCCGGGCCCTACGAGCGTGAACGCTCCGACGAGATCGCCGAGCAACTCGTGCGCCCGACCGGACTGGTTGACCCGGCAGTGGAAATACGCCCGGTTGCGACCCAGGTGGACGACTTGCTGTCGGAAATCCACCTGCGCGTACAGCATGATGAGCGAGTGTTGGTTACCACCCTCACCAAGCGTATGGCGGAAGACCTCACCGACTACCTGGCGGAGCATGACGTCAAGGTGCGCTACCTGCACTCCGACATCGACACGGTGGAACGCGTGGAGATCATCCGCGACCTGCGCCTGGGCGTGTTCGACGTACTGGTCGGGATTAACCTGCTGCGCGAGGGGCTGGATATGCCGGAGGTATCCCTGGTCGCTATCCTGGATGCCGACAAGGAGGGTTTCCTGCGCTCCGAGACCACCTTGATCCAGACCATTGGGCGCGCGGCCCGCAACATCAACGGCAAGGCTATTATGTATGCCGATACCGTGACCGGTTCCATAGAACGGGCAGTGCGGGAAACCGAGCGGCGCCGGGAAAAACAGCAGCGCTTTAATGAACGGCATGGTATAACTCCCCAAGGTATCCGCAAGGCGGTTACCGATATCCTGGAAGGCGCTTACAGCGACCAGCGCGGCCAGCCGCGCCGCTATGCGAAAGTCGCCGAGCCCCGGCCCGCGTACGTGGAATTGCCGCCGGACCTGCTCGAGAAAAAAATCGGACAGTTGGAGAAGCAGATGTATCAACACGCCCGCGACCTGGAGTTTGAACGGGCCGCGGAGCTACGCGACGAAATCGCCCGTATCAGGGAATTTTCCCTGGAAATCCACGAAAACAGAGTCAGTTAACAAAATGCAAGGTGTATTTTGAGCGTCATGCGGTTACCTTTTTCTGTCGTGGATATTCTTATCATTGGGTTCACTGTCGCTACGGTGATCATCGTCCTGACCAAAAATCATGCCAACACAGGTTTCGATCTGTATGGTGGAAGTGGCCCCGACACACTTATTGGTGATAGCGGCAACAATCTTATTTGGGGAGGAGCAGGTGCGGATATCATCGACGGAGGAGATGGAAAAGATACCGTGGACTATGGAGGGTCGAAGTCAGCAGTAAAAGTCAGTCTGATCGATAATTCCGCTTCCGGGGGTGATGCGACTGGCGATAATATCATCAGTATCGAAAGTATTTCCGGTTCTGCTCATGATGATGTACTCACGGGCAATGATGGCGCCAATGTTCTTTTCGGCAATGCTGGGGCAGATATCCTGGATGGGCAGGGGGGGTCTGACAGACTTATGGGAGGTAGGGGAAACGACATTTTTATCTTTCTTCCTTCGGGTAAAAGTACAGATTCTGTCACTGACTTCATAGATGGTGAAGACCGCATTGATCTATCCGCATTCCCCGGCCTCTCATTTGCCGGTCTGGCGATCTCTGCAGGGGCGGATGACAGTATTCTTGACCTGACCGCACACGGTGGCGGCCGTATCGTCTTGCGCAAGTTCAATCCTGCCGACCTGGATGCGGCTGATTTTATATTTGCCCGCTAGTCTGAATTATTGTAGACTGCGCAGTCCAAAGGCGCGTAGCTCAGTTGGTTAGAGCACTACCTCGACACGGT
The DNA here is from genome assembly GCA_965116585.1 of Gammaproteobacteria bacterium. GTDB lineage: Bacteria > Pseudomonadota > Gammaproteobacteria > Eutrophobiales > Eutrophobiaceae > JAAXHV01. Next base: position 2,744,083 of record OZ220714.1, read on the forward strand.
AGGGGTCGTTGGTTCGAATCCAATCGCGCCTACCAGGTACATCCCGCGTCCTGCAAGCCTGGGCGCGGGTTGCAATCCACAACTGAAAATCCGGGTCGAGGAGACAATATGCCCGTTATTTCCCTGCCTGACGGTAGTCAGCGCAGTTTTGATCACCCGTTATCGGTACTGGATATTGCCGCGGACATCGGTCCGGGACTGGCGCGCGCGACCCTGGCCGGTGAGGTGGACGGCAAGCTGGTCGATGCCTCCCACCGGGTAGATGCCGATGCCAGCGTGCGCATCATTACTGCGCGGGACGAGGAGGGTGTGGAGGTTCTGCGTCATTCCTGCGCGCACCTGATGGCGCAGGCGGTGAAGGAGTTGTTCCCGGATGCGCAAGTGACCATCGGTCCCGTTATTGAAGACGGGTTCTATTACGACTTCGCCTTTGAACGTTCCTTTACCCCGGAAGACCTGACCGCAATCGAAGAAAAAATGACCGAACTGGCCCGCGCCGACCTGGCTGTCAGCCGCTCCGTCCTGGCGCGGGATGAGGCTGTCACGTTCTTTCGCGGGCAGGGCGAGGAGTACAAGGCGCAGATTATCGAATCCATTCCTGCGGATGAGGAATTGTCGTTGTACCAACAGGGCGATTTTATCGACCTGTGCCGCGGACCGCACGTGCCCAGCACCGGCAAACTCGGCGCGTTCAAGCTGACCAGGCTGGCCGGGGCTTACTGGCGCGGCGACTCCGGCAACGAGATGTTGCAGCGTATCTACGGCACGGCCTGGCCGGACCGCAAGGCCCTGAAGCAACACCTGCAACGCCTGGCAGAGGCGGAGAAGCGCGACCACCGCAAGCTGGGGCGCAAACTCGACCTGTTTCATTTCCAGGAAGAGGCGCCCGGGCTGGTCTTCTGGCATCCCGATGGCTGGACCCTGTATAACGTCGTCCGGGATTACATCCGCGCCAAACTGGCGCTAAGGGGTTATCGGGAGATCAACACCCCGCTGGTGCTGGATCGCAGCCTGTGGGAACAATCCGGCCACTGGGACAAGTTCCACGCGGACATGTTCACCACCAGTTCGGAAAACCGTGATTATGCCATCAAGCCCATGAACTGCCCCGGACATATCCAGGTGTTCAACCAGGGTCTGAAGAGCTATCGCGACCTGCCATTACGTTTTTCCGAATTCGGTTCCTGCCACCGCAACGAAGCCTCCGGCACCTTGCACGGACTGATGCGGGTCAGGGGATTCACCCAGGATGATGCCCACATCTTCTGTACGGAAGCGCAGATCCAGTCCGAGGTATCCGATTTTATCGACCTGCTGTTCGAGGTCTACGGCGATTTCGGTTTCCATGAGGTGATCATGAAGTTGTCCACCCGCCCGGACAACCGCGTGGGTGACGATGCCATCTGGGACAAGGCCGAACAGGCGCTGGAGCAGGCGCTCAATGACAAGGGTGTGGATTGGGGTCTGCAACCGGGCGAGGGCGCGTTCTACGGCCCCAAGATTGATTTTTCCCTGAAGGACAGTATCGGGCGGGTGTGGCAGTGCGGCACCATCCAGGCAGACTTTTCCATGCCGGGCCGACTGGGCGCCCAGTACGTAGACGACAACAGCGAGAAAAACACGCCGGTCATGCTGCACCGGGCCATCCTGGGTTCGCTGGAACGCTTTATTGGCATTATCATCGAGCATTATGCCGGCTCGTTCCCGCTGTGGCTGGCGCCCGTGCAGGTTGTGGTCTCCTCGATCACCCAACACCAGGCGGACTATGCGCGCGCGGTGGCGCAGACTCTTAAAAATCAGGCCTGGCGGGTCAATACAGACTTGAGAAATGAAACGATCAACCTTAAAATCCGCCAGCACGCCCTGCAACGGGTGCCGTACCAGTTGATTATCGGCGCGCGTGAGCAGGAAAACAGTACCGTGGCGGTACGTACCCGTGACGGAAAAGACCTGGGTGTGCTAACATTGAGCGCTTTTGTTGAGCAAATAAGCGCAAATGCGGCCTAACTCTGGTATGATCGGCCGCCATGCAGGTGAATATTTAACAGAACAGCGGAGGAACAGCGGATAGCAATTAAAAAACAGAATCGCGTGAATGAAGAAATCACGGTCGCAGAGGTCAGGTTAATCGGCCCTCAGGGTGGACAGGTAGGTATCGTCAGTCTGGAAGAGGCCCTGGGGCAGGCAGACACTGCGGAACTCGACCTGGTCGAGATCGTTCCCCATGCGGAACCTCCGGTTTGCAGGATCATGGACTTCGGCAAGTTCCTGTTCGAACAGAACAAGAAAAAGCACGCTGCCAAGAAAAAGCAGAAGCAGATTCAGGTCAAGGAGGTAAAGTTCAGGCCCGGCACCGATGACGGTGACTACCAGGTCAAGATGAGAAATATCGCGCGCTTCGTAGAAAATGGCGACAAGGTAAAAGTAACTTTGCGCTTTCGCGGACGTGAGATGGCTCACCAGGAACTCGGCAGCAGGATGCTGGATCGAATAGAAGCGGATATCCGGCCCAGTGCGGAAGTGGAACAGAAAGCCAAACTCGAAGGCCGCCAGATGGTAATGATCCTGGCGCCCAAACGCTAGTTTTGAGCTTCCGGTAGCCATGGTTGCCTGCTGAAAACCAAAAACTGAAGACTAAAAACAGATTATGCCTAAATTAAAATCCAATCGTGGCGCGGCCAAGCGCTTCAGCAAGACTGCATCGGGACGCTACAAGCACCGGCAATCCCATCGCAGCCATATCCTGACGAAAAAGAGCGCCAAACGGATCAGGAAGCTGCGCCATATGCAGTTGATCGACAAGAGCGACGAGAAAGCGCTGGCGCAGTTGTTGCCGTACAGTTGAGGAATACCAGTTATGCCCAGAGTAAAGCGAGGCGTTACCGCACGCGCCAAACATAAAAAAGTCATCGCACAGGCCAAAGGTTATCGCGGCCGCCGGAAAAACGTTTACCGGGTTGCCAAGCAGGCGGTGATCAAGGCCGGTCAATATGCTTACCGGGACCGGCGCCAGCGCAAACGGCAGTTCCGCGCATTGTGGATCACCCGCATCAACGCCGCGGCCAGGGAGCATGGCTTGTCCTACAGCCGCTTCATGGAGGGCTTGCACAAGGCGGATATCCAGGTCGACCGGAAGGTGCTGGCAGATCTCGCCGTCCACAATAAAGACGCGTTCGCACACCTGGCGGAGCAGGCCAAACAACGTATTTGATGCGGGTCTGCGCTCCCGTTTTCTCATGGACAACCTAGGGGATTTGCTTGCACGGGCGCTGGGTGATGTTGCCGCGGCTGCTGACGAGCACAGCCTGGATGCGGTGCGCGTCCGTTACCTGGGAAAAAAGGGTGAGGTCACGCAGCAGTTAAAACGCCTGGGCAGTTTACCGGCAGAAGCAAGACCTGCCGCGGGCCAGGCCATCAACGAGGCCAAGCAACAACTACAGGAAGCGCTGGGCCGGCGTAAAACGGCGCTGCAGCAGGCACAATTGCAACAGCAGCTTGCCCGGGAGCGCATCGATATCACCTTGCCGGGGCGCGGCCAGCGCCGGGGCGGCCTGCATCCCGTTACCCTGACCTTGCAGGAAATCGAACGCGTGTTCATGGAAATCGGGTTCACCGTTGCAGACGGCCCCGAGATCGAGGACGACTACCACAATTTTGCCGCCCTGAACATCCCGGAACATCACCCGGCCCGGGCCATGCACGATACTTTCTACTGTGATGCGGGCCTGCTGTTGCGCACCCACACCTCGAACGTGCAGATCCGTTACATGAATCAGCACAAGCCGCCGCTGCGGGTCATCGCGCCGGGCCGGGTCTATCGTTGCGATTCCGATATGACCCACACGCCCATGTTTCACCAGGTGGAAGGCATCGTGGTGGATGAGGGCATTACCTTCGCACACCTGAAAGGCGTGCTGGAAGAATTTGCCGAACACATTTTCGGCGAGGGGGTACGTACCCGCTTCCGCCCCTCGTACTTCCCGTTCACCGAACCGTCCGCCGAGGTGGATATCATGGGTGATAACGGCTGGCTGGAAATCCTGGGCTGCGGCATGGTGCACCCCACGGTGCTGGAGAACGTGGGTATCGACAGCCGCCAGTATTCCGGGTTCGCCTTCGGCATGGGGGTGGAACGTATCGCCATGCTCCGCTACGGCGTCAACGACATCCGCCTGTTCTTCGAAAATGACCTGCGTTTTTTGCGCCAGTTTGGCTGAAAAATGAAATTCAACGAACAATGGTTACGCGAGTGGGTGAACCCGCCCATCTCCACTGAAATCCTGGCAGACCAGCTTACCATGTCGGGCATGGAAGTGGATGAGGTCGTTGCCGCGGCGCCGAACCTGGACGACGTGGTGACAGCCCGGGTGGAGGCGGTCAGCGCCCATCCCGATGCGCACAGCCTCAGCGTGTGTACGGTGAGAAAAGACGCGGGCGCGCCGGTGACAGTCGTCACCGGCGCACCGGGCGTCGTCCCCGGCCGTTGTTATCCTTACGCCGGGGTGGGCACACGTCTGCCAGGCGGCGTGGTGATGCGGGAAATGAACATCCGCGGCGTCACCTCCTTGGGCATGCTCTGCTCCGCGGCCGAACTGGAACTGTCGGAGGAGGCGGATGAATTGCTGCTGCTGGCCGACGAGTCTGAGCCCGGCGCCCCGTTAACTCAGGCCATGCGCCTGGACGACCAAGTGTTCGACGTCGGACTGACACCCAACCGGGGTGATTGTCTGAGCATCCACGGTATCGCCCGGGAGGTCGCAATCATCAACCGCATGCAGCTTGAGTCGCTGCCTGATACTTCGCCGGTGCCGGCAGCCCACACCCGTGCCCGCGCCGTGGACCTGGCCGCGCCCGACGGTTGCGCGCGCTATCTGGGACGCATCATCAACAATATTGACGTGACCCGCCCCAGCCCCCTGTGGCTGCGGGAGAAGCTGCGCCGTTGCGGCCTGCGCAGCCTGAACCCGGTGGTCGATATCACCAACTACGTGATGCTGGAACTGGGCCAGCCCATGCACGCCTTTGACAACGATAAATTGAACGGCGGGATAAGCGTACGCTATGCTGTCGAGGATGAGGCAATTACCCTGCTGGACGGCGTCTCCCGGGTTATGCCGGCATCCACCCTGGTTATTGCCGACGCAGACCGGGCAGTGGCCATGGCCGGCGTCATGGGCGGCCAGGACTCGGCTGTGAGCGCTTCGACCCGGCACATATTCCTGGAAAGCGCGTTTTTTGCCCCGCTGGTGGTAGCCGGTCGGGCCCGGCAGTTCGGCCTGCATACGGATGCCTCGCATCGCTTTGAACGGGGAGTGGATTTTACCCTGCAGCAGCGCGCCATGGCGCGCGCGACACGCTTGATACTGGAGGTTTGCGGCGGCGCACCGGGCCCGGTGACCGAGGCCGTGCATGCACCATCATTGCCGCAACGGCAAACGGTCAGCCTGCGTCCTGCGGCGGCAACAGAATTGTTGGGGGAAACCATAGCAGAAGAAACCTGCGTGGAGATTTTAACCCGTCTCGGCCTGCAGGAAGTAGCGGGTGATGCCGCGGCGCGCCACTTCAGCGTACCCCCTTATCGTTTTGATATTACCCTGGAGGCAGACCTGATCGAAGAAGTCGCGCGCATCCATGGCTACCGCAACATAACCAGCGCGTTGCCACCGGCGCGGCTGGGCATGCGCAAGCCGGGTTTCCGGGAACGTCTCGGCCAGACACGCGTGGCGCTGGTTAACCGCGGCTACCAGGAGGCCATCACCTACAGCTTTGTCAGCCATGCGTTGCAATCGCTGTTGTTCCCGGACGTGGCCGGTATGCGCCTGCTGAATGCCATCTCCGCCGACATGGAGCGCATGCGCATCAGCCTGTGGCCGGGTTTGCTGACGGCATTGCAGCACAACCTCAACCGCCGGCAGACGCGCGTGCGCCTGTTTGAAACCGGCAAGGTTTTTCGCAGCAACGGTGAACTCCGGCAGACCCTGGCCATAGGCGGACTGAGCTGCGGTCCGGCAGCGCCGGAACAGTGGGGGCAGCGCAACGTCAACGGTGATTTCTACGATATCAAGTCTGACGTGGAGGCGGTGTTGGCAGCCTGCTGCGGACCTGTTGCCCCGGACTACCAGCCCGTTGCCGTTGCTGCGCTACACCAGGGCAAGGCGGCGCAGGTCCTGTGCGACGAACAGCCTGTCGGCCTGGTCGGCGCCTTGCATCCTGCCATACAGTCGCAACTGGAAATAGACACTGAGGTGTACCTGTTTGAGTTGTACCTTGAGCAGGTTTCACCCAGGGAGGGAGTGCGCTACCGTGACATTTCCAAATTCCCGGTGGTGAAACGGGACATGTCGGTACTGGTTGATAGCGATCTTCCCAGCGCCAGGCTGTTGCAGAGCATCAGCGACCTCAAACTCACCCTGCCAGTCCCGGAATCTACGCAGGAGGAGGGTGTGCCGGTACAGGAAAATTTCCTGGCTGACCTGGAATTGGTGGACGTATACCAGGGTGACCCCGTGCCCGCCGGCAAAAAAAGTGTAACATTGGGCTTGACCTTTCAAAGAATATCAGACACTCTTATAAACCAGCAGGTGGATGACATGATGGCCCGGATACTGGAATCCTTGCACGAGGAGTATCACGCGCAGTTGAGAAAATGACAATGGCAACACTGACAAAAGCGGATATGGCCGAGCGGCTTCATCTTCAGGATGGCCTGAACAAGCGCGAGTCCAAGGAGTTGGTAGAGATGTTCTTTGAGGAAATTCGCTCGACGCTGGAAGCGGGGAGAAAGGTCAAACTTTCCGGCTTCGGCAACTTCGAACTGCGGAACAAAAATCAGCGACCCGGGCGTAACCCCAAGACAGGAGAGGAAATCCCCATCAGTGCCCGCCGCGTGGTTACGTTTCGCCCCGGACAAAAACTGAAAGCACGGGTAGAAGCCTATGCTGGAACCGACGCAGAATAGCGAATTACCCGCCATCCCCACCAAACGGTACTTTACCATTGGGGAAGTCAGCGACTTGTGCGCGGTAAAATCTCACGTATTACGCTATTGGGAACAGGAATTCCCCCAGTTGAAACCACTGAAACGGCGCGGCAACCGGCGCTATTATCAAAGACAGGACGTTATCCTGATCAGGCAGATCAGGAGCCTGCTGTATGAGCAGGGCTTTACCATCAGTGGCGCGAAGCACCGCCTGTCAGGTGATGAAGCCAAGGAAGATTCCAACCAGAGCCAGCAGATCATCCGCCAGTTGTGTACTGAGCTGGAAAAAGTCAGGGACCTGTTGCGGCGTTAGCCGTAATGGTTTTCTTTCCCGCATGTGCGGGCATCCGGCGGGTAACTATTCCATCATGTTGCAAGATAACGGCCGGGGCGTGGCGCAGTCTGGTAGCGCACTGCAATGGGGTTGCAGGGGTCGGAGGTTCAAATCCTCTCGCCCCGACCAAATATATTCATGCTGAGATTTGCGTTTATCCTGCCGCTTTACCTGCTCCTGCTCGCAACCGGTTGCGGCAGTGAGAAAACCGCGCAGCAGGCGTTCGAAGCCGGCGACTACGCGACCGCGTACAAGCTGTTCAGGCCCCTGGCGGAAGCCGGCGACCTGGAAGCCCAGAGTTACCTGGGAGTGCATTATTACCTGGGGCTTGGTGTGCGGCGGGACTGGCAACAGGCACTGCAATGGTATGACAAGGCGGCCAAACGGGGAGAGCCGCGGGCGCAACTCAACTACGGGCTGATGTTCCAGAACGGTTACGGCACCGACTCGGACATCGGCGCGGCGTTCATGTGGTATTACGCCTCCTACCGGCAGGGCAATGCGACCGCCAAACGTTACATGAACTTGCTGGCGGCGGATAACCTGCTGAGCCCGAACCAGATCGATTATGCCAAAGTCCGGGCAAAGCCGTATATTGCCAATCCTGTCATCACAGAGCAGGGTACGGAGGGCACTTTGTTTCGCACCAGGCCAACGTCCGCCACACACTGAAAATGAGAGTTCACTCATTGATAACAGAGAACCTCCCGTCGGTGACCCGTGGCTGGCCAGGCAGCCCTGACTGATGTGCGGTATCGTCGGCGCGGTTGCGGAAAGAGACGTAACGCCCATCCTGCTTGAGGGGCTGCGCCGGCTGGAGTATCGCGGCTATGATTCCGCCGGCATCGTGGTGTTGGACGAACGCGCAGGTTTCGACCGCATCCGGGTGCAGGGCAAGGTCAATGAACTGGCGCAATCCAGCGACGCCGCGTCCCTGAGCGGCAGCACCGGCCTGGCCCATACCCGCTGGGCCACCCACGGCCGTCCCAGTGTCAGCAATGCCCACCCACATATCTGCAGGGACGAGATCGCGCTGGTGCATAACGGCATCATTGAGAATCATGAAGCGTTGCGCAAGGCACAGACCGCAGCCGGTTACAGTTGCGCGTCGGAAACGGACACGGAAGTCGTCGTGAACCAGATCCACCATCACCTGCAAGACAACCCTGACCTGCTCGCAGCAGTAAAACAGACGATGCCGGAACTGGAAGGCACTTATGCACTGGGCGTGGTTGATAAACACCGGCCGGAGCGTCTGGTGGCAGCCAGGAAAGGGAGTCCGCTGGTCATCGGCATAGGTATCCGTGAGCATTTTATCGCCTCCGACGTCTTTGCCCTGTTGCCGGTCACGCGGCAGTTCATCGTGCTGGAAGAGGGTGACCTGGCTGAGGTATACCGGGATCGGGTAGTGATACATGACCGGCATGGCACGCAGGTGCAGCGCCCCGTGCTCACCTCGGAGTTGTCTTCGGACAGCGCCGACAAGGACGGTTATCGCCATTACATGGCCAAGGAGATATTCAACCAGCCCGCGGCCATCGCCGACACCCTGGAAGGCAGGGTTGAGCATGGCGCCATCATCGAATCCGAGTTTGGCATGGCTGCCGCGGCGCTGTTCCCGCGCGTGGAAAACGTTCATATCATCGCCTGCGGCAGCAGTTACCACGCGGGCCTGGTCGCCAGGTACTGGCTGGAAGCCGAAGGTATCCAGTGCAGCGTGGATATCGCCAGCGAATACCGTTATCGCAACACGGTGGTCCCCGCCAATACCTTGTTTCTGACCATTTCCCAGTCCGGCGAAACCCTGGACGTGCTGGAAGCCGTGCGCCTGGCCGCCACCCGGCCCTATCTGGCCAGCCTTGCCATCTGCAACGTCCCGGAAAGCTCCCTCACCCGCGAGGCGGACATGGTCTTTTTCACCCGCGCCGGCATAGAGATCGGTGTCGCCTCCACCAAAACCTTTACCACCCAGTTGGTGGCCTTGTACATGCTCACCATTGTGCTGGCGCACCGGCGCCGCGTGGACAAGGAGCAGACATTACGCATGGTCAACCTGCTGGAGAGGTTGCCGGGCCAGATCAGCCAGGTGCTGGAGCTGGACCGGCAATTGGAACAACTGGCCGAGGAGTTCATCCACAAGCAGCACACCTTGTTCCTGGGCCGGGGGACCATGCTGCCGATTGCCATGGAAGGCGCGTTGAAGCTCAAGGAAATCTCCTACATCCACGCAGAAGCGTACGCGGCCGGGGAACTGAAGCATGGCCCACTGGCGCTGATAGATGATGAAATGCCGGTCATTGCCGTAGCACCGGACAACAGTCTGCTGGGAAAACTGAACTCGAACCTGCAGGAAGCCCGCGCCCGCGGCGCCAGGCTGTACGTGTTTTCAGACGCTCACGAGATCATGCAGGAAAGCCCCTCCATCAAGGTCTTCCAATTGCCCTCGATAGCAAACAGCATCGCCCCCATCGTCTATACCGTGCCCTTGCAGCTACTCTCCTACCACGTGGCCGTCCTCAAAGGCGCGGATGTGGACCAGCCACGGAACCTGGCAAAATCCGTTACGGTTGAGTGAGTTATAAATTAAAAATTTTTATGTTGTAGGTGAATCGACAATTGACAACCAACCAGATGAGTTGAACCGTCTCTTCAACCGGGTGGGCAACTGGCCATATAGCTTTGGCGACCTGCAGTTATTTTCTGGACATGACCCCCACTCCGTAACTATCACCAACATGCGTTTGTCGAAAAAAAGACTGGACAGCAATGATCAAATACCCAATGTCGACTACAAGTCGTCACGAGTTGGCAAGAAATCATGAGTTGTAGGGGAACTGTTCTCAACACAAGAGGCGAGTAAATGCCCACTCCAAAGTACTTCTTAAGTTATAGCAGGAAAGATATCACTGAAATTAGGATAATCGGGCAAACGGCCTAGTATGAAAGACCATGAGTCGATGATTGAGTTATCTTGTAATCCAAATACCGGAGCGAATTTTGTCGTATTAATGATTGTACGGCTTGGCGGGGAGAAGCAAATAGATGTGAGTGTCACGACCTATTTACCTGATGGTACAGCCAGTGAATCGAAACTATTAGTTGGTGATACTGGTGGATAGATTTACCGGGAGCCCCAAAACGATGTTGTCTCCAGTTACAAACTTATTTATTCGATAACTCGTTGCCAGAAATGTACAAAAATGATTTGGTTACAAACTTTATTCCTAAAATTGCGTGTGGGACAACAGTAGAGTGCTGATTACAGGCTCACTTAGTTACAAACTTATTTGTTCACCTACATATGTGTAAAAAAGTTTGTATCGGATATGACCCGCTCGAAATAAAAGTGCATGGGGTCGTCCCAGAAATCCGAGCACCACTCTGCGCCGTAGAACGTCAGGCTGCCTATCTCAACGGTGTCGTTATTCAGGTAATGAAACCCCTCGTGGGCGTTTGCGAACGTGCGCCAGAAGGCATCCACGTCCGGCTTGGCGGCGTGGTAGTACTCATGGTTGCCGGGCACGAAGATGACTGGCGAGACGTCCAGTTCCCGCTGGATGAACGGTAACCCCCACTGCCGGCTACCGGTGGTGATATCGCCGGCCAGGATGAGTAGGTCGCGAGTCACGTCCGTATCGAATTGATAGGCCGGGTGCGGCAGGTCTCGTTGCCAGTTCTCAAGGTGCAGATCCGAAGCGATCTGGATGTTCATGGTGCGCGCGTGCCTCCGCCGCTGAGCGGGCAGGCCGGTCTGTCTGAATGGTTTTCTCCGGTCATGGCACGTCCACCGTCTTGGGTCCAGGGTGTTTCACCTGAAAAAGCCACGCTGATCGGCTATACTGATACTGATGACCATGAAACCGATTAACCCCGCCCGGCTGGCCGAAGGCCAACGCCAGCTTGGTGTTATCCTGGCCGGTGCCGGCGTCATCGCCGGCTTACTGGACGGCGCCGACCCGGTCGTGGCCGCCGGGATCACCGCACTGGGCGCCTGGTTGATGTACCTGGGCGCACTGGAGGATTAACCATGAACACTGCCCTGTTGAGCGCGTGCGCCGTCGCCTTCGTGGCCGGACTGCTTTTCCACGTTGTCCGCCGACGCGCCCGCCGCACCGACTGACGGCCCGCCAGGCCTGACATTACTGACGGGGTTGGTCTGGCTGAACGAGAAGGTCATGCGGTTGACCGGCCTTGTTGTGAGCATCAGCGCAGCAGCGCTTGCACTTGCAGTGACAGTTGCTCGTCGGCGCCGCGGATCCATTCGAACAGTACCGATTCTGCGTCGCTGATGATGATTCCAGCCCGGCCCAGGCGTTGTAACGCGGTTTCGTAGTTTTCCCGTTGCCGGGAACAAATCCCGTCGGCCACTATGAACACGATGTAGCCCCGTTTATGCAGGTCCAGCGCGGTCTGCAGGATGCAGACGTGGGCTTCCATGCCTACCAGTATGGCCTGTTTCCGCCTGGTCGAGGCCAGGTCTTCGGCGAAGTTTTTGGCGCCCATGCAGGTGAATGAGGTTTTCTGGTAGATATTGGTTGTCTCGGGCAGCAGGTTGTGGATGTCGGGTTCCATCTTGCCGAGTCGGTCCGGTGAGCGTTCCGTGGCAAATATCGGCAGCGCCAGCCTGCTGGCGGTCCTGATGAGCAGACTGGTGTTTCGTTGCAGCCGGGCCAGCACTTTCATCGGCGTGAGGGCGGTCAACTCCGTCTGGATATCTATGACCAGCAGTACGGAATTTCCGGCGTCACAGAGCGACGTGTAATATTCTCGGTCGGCCTGCACGTCTGCTTACTCCAGCCAACGGTTCACCTGGGACAGGTCTTCCACAGAGAGGCTGCCGGAGGCCTGTTTCAGGCGCAGGGTGTGCAGCAGGTAGTCATACCTGGCCCGGGCATAGTCGCGCCGGGACTGGGAAGTGGATCGTTCCGCCGCCACCACGTCCACCGCGGTGCGGGTGCCTACCTCAAAACCGGCCTCGGTGGCTGCCAGCGCAGTTTCGCTGGAGACCACGGCCTGTTGCAACGCCTTGACCTGGCTGATCCCGGAAATCACGCCCAGGTAGGCCTGGCGCGTCATACGTTGCGCGTTCCTGCGCGCCTGCTCCAGGCGTTCCAGTTCGGCGTTCAGGCGTTCCCGGGTTTCCCGTACCCGGGAACTCACATAGCCGCCCTGAAACAACGGCATGCTCACCTCGACACCGATGGAGTTGGTCGTATTATCGAGATTGCCGAAACGTCCACCGGTGCTGAAATAACTGTGACGGGCTACCATGTCCAGGGAGGGCAGGTGGCCGGCTCGCCGTTTCTGCACTTCCCTGCGGGCGCTGTCCACGGCATGCTGCGCCGCCTGCACGTCCAGGTTCTGCTCCAGCGCGGCGCCGGTCCAGGTCTCGATTTTCTCGGGTTGCGGGTTGACCAGGGCCATGGCCTCGCCCAGTTGCGCCAGCTCGGAAAAATAGACGCCGGTGATCTCGCGCAAGGCTTCCCTGGCGTTGTCCACGTTGTTGCGGGCTGCGATTTCCGCGGCAAATGCCCGGTCAAAACCTGCCTGGGCTTCCTGTACGTCGGTAATGGCGCTCAAGCCCACTTCAAAACGTTGCTGCGCTTGCTCCAGTTGCCGGCTCAGGGATTTTTTCTCGGCCTCGGCAAACCCCAGGTTGTCATGGGCGGCCAGCACCTCGAAGTAAGCCGCGGTGGTGCGCACGATCAAGTCCTGCCGGGCCGCGCCCAACTCCGCGTCCGCCTGGTTAATCAGGTTGTCCGCCTGCAGGTAAGTGACGATACGTTCGCCGTTGAACAAGGGCTGCACCAGGTCCAGGCTGTAGCCGTGGCTACCGAAGCTGACCTTGCTGGCTCTCTCGATCGGATTGAATTCAGAGGTAATATCCTCCTCGTTGGCAAACGCATTGGCGCTGATGCTTAACGAGGGCAGCAGGCCTGCCCGCGCCTGCGGACGCTGCTCAAGCGTTGCCCGCCGGGCTGCGGCCACTTGCAGGTAGCGCGGGTCACCGTCCAGGGCATGCCCGTAGATCTCCATCAGGTCGGCGGGGTAAGCCGGACCGGCGCAAACCAGGAATAGCAGGTAACACAGGAGTCTGGTGGTTCCTCCCCGATGCTTGCTCATTGCGCACAAAATTTTACTCATAAGCGACTAATACCTCGGCATTTCCCCGTCCACCCGTTCCGCCCAGGCGTCGAGGCCGCCTTCCAGGTTTGCGATATCTGTAAACCCCGCGGCTGCAAGGTAGTTGCTGACCTCCATACTACGCATGCCGAAATGGCAGATGGCGATGGTCCTGGCCTGCGGTTCCAGTTCCTGCAGCCGTTGCGCGATCTCGTTCATGGGGATATTCACGGCGCCGGGCAGGCGGCAGATTTCAAGTTCCCAGGGATCGCGCACGTCCAGCAGGACCAGCTTGTCCCACTCAGGTCGTAACGCGGCCAGTTGTTCCACGGTAATGCTTTGCATGACGCCTATTCAGGTTGTTTTTTGCTATTATACCTTATTGAACATCCACCCGAGGACTTTCCGTCAATGCGCAGCAATCCTGAACTACAGCATTCGGTCAACGGCGCGGCGCGTAACGAGCGCCAGCCCACAGTTGACCACCAAGCCGTTCAACCTTTTCCCAACTCCAGGAAAATTTACGTTCCGGGCAGCCGCGACGACCTGCGCGTACCCATGCGGGAAATAAGCTGCAGCGACACGCTGACCTCGGCTGGGACTGAACAGAACCCACCGGTGACGGTGTACGATACCTCCGGGCCTTATACCGACCCGGACGTATCCATTGACATTCGCCGCGGGCTGGACGGGTTACGGGATAACTGGATCAGCGCGCGCGGCGATACCGCGCAGCTTGACGGCCTGTCTTCGGCCTACGGGCGCGGGCGTCTCGATGACGGGAAACTGGCCGAGTTGCGCTTCGGCCTGCGGCGACTACCGCGCCGCGCCACGGCAGGTGGCAACGTGACGCAGATGCACTATGCCAGGCAGGGCCTTATCACGCCGGAGATGGAGTTCATCGCCATCCGGGAAAATCAGCGCCTGGGTGAATACCGGGAACAGGGCCTGTTGCAACGCCACCGCGGCCACCCCCTGGGCGCGCGCCTGCCTGACGAGGTTACCCCGGAATTTGTCCGCGCCGAGGTAGCGGCCGGGCGTGCCATCATCCCCGCCAACATCAACCACCCGGAGACGGAACCGATGATCATAGGACGCAATTTCCTGGTCAAGGTCAACGCCAACATCGGCAACTCGGCGGTGACCTCATCCATTGGTGAGGAAGTGGAGAAGATGACCTGGGCCATCCGCTGGGGCGCAGACACGGTCATGGACCTGTCCACCGGCAAGCACATCCACGAGACCCGCGAGTGGATCATCAGGAATTCCCCCGTGCCTATCGGCACCGTGCCCATCTACCAGGCCCTGGAAAAAGTGGACGGCAAGGCCGAGGAACTGACCTGGGAGATCTACCGCGACACCTTGATCGAACAGGCCGAACAAGGCGTGGATTATTTCACCATCCACGCCGGCGTGCGCCTGGCTTACGTTCCGCTCACCGCGCGCCGCGTGACCGGTATCGTTTCCCGCGGTGGGTCGATAATGGCGAAATGGTGTCTGTCCCATCACCGGGAAAATTTTCTCTACACCCGCTTCGCGGAGATCTGCGAGATCATGAAGAGTTACGACGTGTCATTCTCACTGGGTGACGGCTTGCGTCCGGGTTCCATCGCCGATGCCTGCGATGCCGCCCAGTACGCGGAACTGGAAACCCTGGGAGAATTGACGCAAACAGCCTGGCAGCACGACGTGCAGGTGATGATCGAAGGTCCGGGCCACGTGCCCTTGCACCTGATCGGGGAAAACGTGGAGAAAGAACTGGCAAGCTGCGCGGAAGCGCCGTTCTACACTCTGGGCCCGCTCACTACCGACATCGCGCCCGGCTACGACCATATCACCTCGGCCATCGGCGCGGCCACCATCGGCTGGCACGGCACCGCCATGCTCTGTTACGTCACCCCGAAGGAACACCTGGGCCTGCCCGACAAGGATGACGTCAAGGATGGCATCATTGCCTACAAGATCGCCGCCCATGCGGCTGACCTGGCCAAGGGCCACCCGGCCGCGCAAATCCGGGACAATGCCCTGTCCAAGGCGCGCTTTGAGTTCCGCTGGGAAGACCAGTTCAACCTGTCCCTGGACCCGGACAAGGCCCGGGAGTTCCACGATCAGACCCTGCCCAAACAGGCCCACAAGGTCGCCCACTTCTGTTCCATGTGCGGCCCGAACTTCTGCTCCATGAAGATCACCCAGGACGTACGCGAGTATGCAGAACAGCAAGGCATGCAAAACCTGGACGAAGCGCTCACCACCGGCCTGGAGAGCAAGGCACAGGAATTCAAACGCCATGGGGGGGATATCTATAACAAGATCTAAGGCATGTACTATCCGCAGATGACGCAGAATGATTCATCTGCGGATAAATTAAAAAAACATCTGCGTTAATCTGCGTCATCTGCGGATAAATTAAAAAAACATCTGCGTTAATCTGCGTCATCTGCGGATAAATAATAAATGACTGACTTCCAGCAATTGATACCCGCCGCGCCCGATCCGGAGGTGGCTGCGTTACGCTTCACGCGGATGCGGGAGGATGCTGATTTGAGCCGGGAGCTCGACCTGCTGCCGGCTGCCCTGGCCGCGGATTTCGTCAATCTCATCGGCTATTCCAACTTCCTGTTCAACTATATTTGCCGGCATCCGCAGATCCTGCGCCTGCTGGGTGAGCCCTGCGAACTTGACCCGGCGCAACTGGATGATATCCGCGACGCGGAATCCTTGCGCCGCTTCAAGTATGAGCAGTTGTTCAGGATAAGCTGGATGGACGTGTCCGGGCGTTATCCCTACGAGATGGTGCTGGAGCGGCTGAGCCGGCTGGCCGATTTGATTCTCAACAAGGTATTCGAACTCTGCTTCGACCCCGCCGGCAGCAAGGCCGCGGGGGAACACGTGTGTATTTTTGCCCTGGGCAAGCTGGGCGCGAGTGAACTGAATTACAGCTCGGACGTGGACTTGATCTTCGCCTGCCGCAACCATGATGAGATTGCCGGATTCCAGCCTCACGAGTTGCAAACCTTGTTGAGCAAGGGACTGAGACAGTTCACCCGGATGCTGGAGGAGACCACCGTCAACGGGTTTCTCTACCGGGTCGACCTTAAACTGCGGCCCTGGGGCAAAAGCGGGCCGTTGTTGTTAACCGTGGACGAGACCGAGAACTATTACCAGGCCAGCACCGAGGCCTGGGAGCGGTTGGCTTGGTTACGCGCCAGGTGCGTGGCGGGCAATCCGGCGCTGGGTGCAGAACTGTTGACCCGCTTGCGCCCGTTCGTGTTCATCCGTTCCATGAGTGCCACAGACCTGGAGCGCTTTGTCTCCATCAAGGGAGAAATGGCCCAAATCCGGGCGCGCAGCGGCCAGTGGCACGTCAAGCTGGGGCCGGGTGGGATCCGTGACATCGAATTTTTCGTGCAGATACTGCAACTGGTGAGCGCGGCAAGGCACGCTGAATTGCGCACCACCAATACCCTGGAAGTACTGGAGAGCCTGCGCAAGCTGAACTTCATAGGCCGCGAGGAGGAACAGGAGATCAAGGCCGCTTACCTGTTTCTGCGGCGCCTGGAAAACCGCTTGCAGATGGCGGATGAGAAGCAGGTGCATGCGTTGCCGGAAGAGGCCGCCGGCAGGATCAGGGTCGCGCGTTCCCTGGGTATGAGCGAGCAAGCGGATGACGAAATCCTGACGGATTTTGAACAAACGCTCGGCCGGCACCGGGAAATTGCCGAGAAGTATTTTGAGAAAATCCTGCCGGAGGCGGAGGACGGCGCGGCACAGGGCGATCCTCAAGTCAGCTTTGCCGGCGCCTGGAACAAGGTGCAGGCGGAAGTCAGCTTTACCCGCTGGACCGAATTGTGTGAGCAGGAGCAGTGGGGTGACCGGCCCGCGCACAAGACCTTGCTCGTCAATATTTTCGGCGCAAGCTGGTATTTCACCCGTTATATTTTTTTCCGGGGTTACGAAATTACCGAGTTGATCGACCATCACCGGGAGAGGTCGGTCAGCGCCGACGAAATGATGAACACCTTGCAGGTAGACGCATTCAGGCAGGACATCGAAACCGGGTTGACTATCCTGTCATCGGTGAAGAACCAATGGATGTTGCTGTTGCTCATCCGCTTTCTGCAGGGTGAGATGGAACTGGCCGAGGTGGAACGAAACCTGACCCTGCTGGCTGAATGCGTGTTCGACGCCATGGTCAGGCAGATGCCCAAAGAGCACAGGAAGCTGTTTGACAACGTGGCAGTGCTGGGTATGGGTCGCATGGCCGGTTACGAGATGATCTTCGGTTCCGACCTGGACCTGATCTTCCTGTACCGCCCGCAGGCCGGCAGCGATACGAGCCGGGTCGCGCGCGAACTGCAAGCTCTCATGCGCCACCTGGCCCGGGTATCTCCTGCCGGCCTGCTGTACGAGGTGGACATGCGCTTGCGCCCGCACGGTACTTCCGGTTCATTGATCACGCCGCTGGACTCATTCATCGATTACCACCATTCGGACCGGGCCATCTGGGAGCGCCAGATGATGACTCGTTGCCGCCCCATCTATGACCCGCAAGGCATGGGCCAGGAAGCCGTGCAGGCAATTTCCGGCGCCATCTACGGCGACTACGAGCAGGCAATAGTGCAGGAGGAGATCGTGGCCATGCGGGGGCTGATAGAGGAGACCCTGGGCAGTCCGCGCAACAAGCACGATATAAAACGGGGCGCCGGCGGCATCATGGACATCGATTTCATCACCCACTTCCTGCAACTCAGCCACGGCAAAAACCATGTGGAATTGCAAACCGGCAGCACCCGCAACGCGTTGCAGCGGTTGTGCCAACTGAACTTTATCGACACGGACACCGCCGGTTTATTGCTGCAAGCCTATAATTTCCTCAAACAGGCCGAAATCTGCATGCGTCTGATCGATCTCAAACCCAGCAGCAGCATCCCGGCAGACCACAAACAGAACGCAGTCCTGTCCCGCGGCATGGGCTACCCCGAAGAGCGCACCGAAGAATTCATGACAGAGTTCCTGCAGACCAGGGAAAAGGTCAGAGCGGCGTTTACTCAGTTGGTCGGGCAGGATGCCGCGACAGGCTCGCAGGGGAAGAACTTTTCCTCAGGGATGTAGCGCAGCAGCGTGGCGCGGCAAAACGACAGCAACTCCCGGCGGATGCCGTCCCGGTAAGCTACCATCCCGTCAGCGGTTTCCTCCAGGGGAGAGGCAAACAGGGCCTCATCCGGATACATCCGCGCCAGGTTTCGGTAAAACGATTTGGGCAGGCGGAAACTTCCCAGGCTGACCGAATGCAGTTGCGCGGGATTCACCACCTTGAACACCTGCGCGAACAGCCGCTCGTATTGCTGCAGTACGTCTTCCTGGTAGATCAACGGATCAAAACGCAGGCCGATCTGCCAGCCTTGCTCCTGCACGCGTTGCAACGCCTGCAAACGCTTGGCCACCGGCGGCGCCTTGTGTTCTATGGCGTCAGCAATCTCAGCCGGAGTAAAACTGAATGCGACCACACAGTTGGATACGGGTTCCTGCGCCAGTAACGAGCGGATTTGCGTGCTGCGGGTACGCAGTTCCAGCAGCGCTTGTGGGTGCTCCCGGAACACAGGCAGGAATTCCTCAATAAAACCCGTCACCGGGTCCAGGGCAAGGCTGTCGCAATCATAACCGGAAAAGAAATGCACCGGGGTATCACCCGCCGCCTGGACCTTCTCAACAATGGCCCGGAAGAAATCCTCGTAATTCACAAAAAGAACGTAGTGCGCGGAGCGATACATGCCCTGCAGGAAGCAATAGCGGCAGTCGTAAATGCAATTCAGCATGTGCGAGAAGTAATAATTCACTGCGCCGCCGATGGCATATTCAGGCGGAGAGGGCAGCACGTGATTGGAGAATTTCTCCGCCAGGATCAGGGCCGGCTTGATCTTCTGCAAGCGGAAATGCTGCGCCTTGCGGTTGAAGATCTCCCCATAACGCGCGCACACCGTCACCGCCGCGTGCGGAAACCGCCCCATCACCGCCCGCGCCCGGGGGTGTTCCAGCAAGGCTTCCTCAATATAGATCTGGTCGATCATAGCTTTGAATTATAATCCACTGATTTATCCGCAGATGACGCAGATTAACGCAGATGTTTTTTGTAATAAATAATTCATAGAACAGGCAACTATTGTGGTTGTTCTCACCCTCCGTCATTCCCGCGCACCCTCCGTGCAAGCCTGATTGGCGTTTTCTCCAGTTCTTCCTGCAGGTGGCGCAATACCTCGGTGGCAGTTTTCTTGCGCTGCAGGCGTGCGGCCAGGTTGGTGTCGTCAGGATGCAGTGTCTGCCATTTTCTGAGCAAGTCGCGTAGCCGGTGTTGCTGGCTGACGGTGAAATGGTGGCGCCGGGTGAGTGCCTGGTAGTCCGGGCCTGGCTCCTCAAGCTGTTGCAGCAACGCCGAGAGTGCCAGCAATTGCCCGGTGACCGCTTCGATGACGGACAGGTTTTGCGTTACCAGGCGCCGCACCAGGGTCGGGGTCACCGCATCCATGGGTTGCCCGGTGTTATCAGAGACGACTTTCAGCGCCTGCACCAGTTCCAGGGTCGCAATACCGCTCGCAGCCTGGAAAAAACCGGCGCATTCGATGTCGAATAGCGCCTTGCGGTAATTACTATTCGGCTGCTCCAGCGTGACCAGGCTTTCCGTCGGGAGTGGAACATTGAACACCCGGGACGGGAACCAGATCTGCCCGGATGCCGCGTCGGTTACCTTGTTGACCATGACCGCCTGTCCGAGCGGCAGGTCGGCATGGCCGGCAATGCCCAGGTTCAGCCAGGCATGGGTTTTGCCGGCGTTGAAATGCGCGTGCGTGCGCGTCACCGCCGAGGTGGCGGCGGATTTGCCGATACCGGACAGGGTGAGCGAGATGCGTGTTGCGGGATTATGGAAAATGCGCGCCGTATCGGGCCGGGCGCGCAGCTCGAAATGCTCCAATAGCGGCTGCGCCTCGGGCTTCAGCGCACAGATGATATGCAGCATCAGCTTGAGTACCGGGCCAGCAGGGCTTCACATTCCGGCACAAACACAGGGTTGTCGTGTTTCCGGGCGCCGTTCAGGTAAATCCTGGCCTTGCTCAACAGGGTATCGAGCGCGGCCTGCCGGTCGTCCGGCGCCAGTTCCACCTCGTCCAGGATCCGTTGCAACGAGCGAATGCGGTAACGGTCCATGCCCCGGTAACGGGTCGAGAGTTGGCCGGCATGTCCGCCGTACTTGGTGATCAGCGCTGCTTCGATGAACAGCACCGGCATCCGGGCACAGATGCGCAGCCATAAATCGTAATCCTCACACACCGGCAATGTTTCATCAAACAGGCCGACCTGGTCGAATACGCGCCGGTGTATCATCACGGCTGAAGGGGAGATAACGCACAGGGGCAGGCAACGCTTGAAGATGAAGCCGCCGTATTTTTTGTGTTTACGTTGCGGGTTCACCCGGATACCGTTGCGCACCCATATTTCGTCCGTGTGCACGACGTTGCCGGCGGGGGAATCCGCAACCGCCCGCGCCTGCTGTTCCAGCTTGCCGGGCAGCCAGGCATCGTCCGAATCGAGCAGCGCCAGCCAATCACCCGCGGCCGCACGTATTCCGGTATTCCTGGCCGCGCTCACCCCCCTGTTGTCCTGCGTAATCAACTTTACCCCGGGATAGTCACGCGTCACCAGGTTCCGGGTCGAGTCGGTGGAACCGTCATCGACGACAATCACTTCCAAGGGTTTGGATGTCTGCGACAACACCGAATCCAGGCAGCGCGGCAACAGGTGGGCGCGGTTATACGTGGGGATGATGACACTGATGGATATCATTGGAGTTATCCTCAGGTAACGCAAGAATTCATCCGCAGATGACGCAGATTAACGCAGATGTTTTTGAGGGTTCTCATATTTTTTCTGTTTGTTGTCGTGAACACCAGGATAGAATAAATAAGAAGCTCCTGGTAACAAGGAAGTGTTTATCTATCTGGATTCCCGCATGCGCAGGAATGATGGAGGGTGAGAACAACCACAATATTGGTCTGCTGTATGAACAATTACAAAAAACATCTGCGTTAATCTGCGTCATCTGCGGATGCCATCTGCGGCTAATATGATCCTTACATCTTTGTGGCTATACTATACCCCATGTCGCGACTACAGGATAAGGTAACGGTTATCACCGGCGCGAGTTCCGGGATTGGGCGGGCGATCGCGCTGGCCTTTGCCGTGGAGGGCGCCAGGGTGGTTGTCAATTACAACAGGTCCAGGGAGCGGGCGCTGGCGGTGGCCGGGGCAATACAGGAAGATTCCGGCCAGGCGCGGGTCGTGCAGGCGGACATCGTTGACCCGGATGCCGTCACCGGCCTGATAGAAACAGTCAAGGCAGAATTCGGCCGTATTGATGTCTGGGTGAACAACGCCGGCGCAGATATTCTCACCGGCCCCGGCGCAGCGTTGACAGACCGGCAGAAGCTGTCCAGCCTGATCGACGTGGATCTGAAAGGCACTATACAGTGCAGTTGGGCCGTGGCCGAGGTCATGCAGCGCCAGGGCAGTGGTGTGATCATCAATATGTCCTGGGACCAGGCCCTGCACGGTTACCAGGGAACCAACCCGCAAATGTTCTGCGCGGTAAAAGCCGGTGTGCAAGCCTTCAGCAAATCACTGGCCAAGACCATCGCCCCGTCCGTCCGGGTGAATGTGCTGGCGCCCGGCTGGATCAGCACCTCATTTGCCGCCGACGTGATGGACGAGGACTACTACGCGGCCCGCTGCGCAGAAATCCCCTTGCAACGCTTTGGCACGCCCGAGGACGTGGCCCGCGCGGCGGTGTTCCTGGCTTCGGATGATGCCTCCTATATCACCGGCACAGCGCTCAACGTAGGCGGTGGCGTTGCTTGACAAGGAATTAAGAATTACGAATTAGTCGAAGTGTTTTGCGCGGTAGACTTGCCCGATCCAGTTGTTGATGACGGATTCGGCGCTGTCGTGCCAGGTGTTGTCCAGGGTGGGGCTGATGAGGCGTTCGGGGAACTCCGGCAGGGTCTGGCCGGTGTCTCTGGCCGCTACCACCCGGTCCCGGTATTCGGTCAGTATGGCCTGGGCCTGCTTGCTGAAATAATTGTCGGGAAACGGCGCATAAACGTCTGTCTCCGCGGCAAGATAGCGCAACACCTCTCGCTTGTATTCCTTTAACAGGCTGTTCGCGTCGTACTCGGGATGACCCTGGAAAAATACCAGGCGCAAGCCGTCCTCGCTGACGGCCAGGTGCACCCCGACCTCGTCACTTTGCACCAGCACTTTCAGGCCGGCTGCGGCGAATTGTTGCGGCGTCACCGCGTTGAAGCGGGAGTGCGGCACGTCAAAGCGGGTATTCATGCCGGCTACCAGCGGGTGTGAGCGCTCCCTGACCCGGTGTGAATAAACTCCCCAGCACTTGGTTGGCAAGGAGACCCGGCGTTGCCGGTAACGGAATTGTAATACCGCATGCGTGGCCAGACAGGAGCACAGTATGGAGGTCACGTTCTCACAGGCCCAGTCAACCACTTCGATCAGCGGTTCCCAGAATTCCTGCCGGTCCAGCGCGGGGTCAACCACGTTGGCGCCGGTGATGATCAGCGCGTCCAGTCCCTCGGCCTGGATCTCCTCAAAACGTTTGTAATACTTCTCCACGTGTGCGCGGCCTTCCCGGTTGCGTTGTAATTGCTCCAGGGTAAACGGGTGCAGGTAGAACCGGGCAATCTGGTTGCTCTCGCCGACGAGACGGAAGAACTGCCGCTCGGTTGCCTCCAGGGCCTTGTCCGGCATCATGTTGAGCAGACCGATATGCAGTTCGCGCACGTTCCGGCTCAGCGCGGTATCGCGCGCAATGACAAGACTGCCCTCGCTCTGCAAGCGCGCGAAACTGGGCAGGTCGGTGTTTGCTACCAAAGGCATGTGTCATCCCGCGTATCTCGCCGGGGCCTCTGCGTTACAAGTAAATGCAACATTCTCCACCAATTCCTAATTCTTAATTCTATCCAGTACCGCGGCGATGACGTCAATAAAATCCTGCTCCGAGGCAACCCCCAGCACTTCATCACTGGCCACGGTGTAACCGTAACGGGCAGCGATCTGTTCGTAGCGGGGCAGCCGGGCGTGCAGCAGCCGGGGGAAGACCCACCTGACAAAATCATCGGGTTCGATCAGGGCAATGTACTCCAGGTCCCGTTCCCGCATATAGACTGCCAGTTGCTCATCCAGGAACGACTCCTGGTAATACAGGGGTTTGGGGTCCTGTTCAGCCCGCGCCATCAGTTCCTTTTCATCCTCGGCCGTGGCTTTCATATACAACACCAGGGTGTGCCGCGCCAGCATCTCGATGACCTTGTCATCCAGTTCACACAGGCTGCCGCCGGCATCATTGACAAAATGCGCGTAACCGTACACCTCCCGGGCCTTGTGCATGAACTCCGGCACGTCATTCATGGCGTTGACCTCGGCGGCGCGGTGCAGCGCCTGGCGGCGTTTGAATTCCTGCAAATCCAGCCCACCCAGTTCCGGGTTGCCCAGCTTGCCGAGAAAACTGGACAGCGGTTTCAGGTTGTCGATGTCCAGGTTGTTGGTGATATAGATCGAATCGGAGCGCAACAACTCCCGCGTAAACGGGATCTGCATCACATGCTGCTTGATATTGTCCAGGATGGGCTCATCCAGGTAACGGGTGCCGATGCGGTAATCACCGGAATAATGGAACCAGTGGTGCCGCCGCAGTTTGCGCGCCAAGGTCGTCTTGCCCACCCCGGACATACCCAGCAGCGTCACCGACTTGTGCTCCCAACGCCTGAATTGATCACCGGTCAATTTCATGATGTTTCAACCGTAGATAATACAGGGATTCATCTGCAGATGATGCAGATGTATTTTATCCGCTCATTCGTCTACCGCTTTCATGCTCAGGCGCACCCGGCCCTGGCGGTCGATTTCCAGCACCTTGACCTTGACGAAATCACCTTCGGACAGTTTGTCGCTGACGTTCTGCACGCGTTCATGGGAAATCTGCGAGATATGCACCAGGCCGTCCTTGCCCGGCAGGATATTGACGAAAGCGCCGAAGTCCATCAGTTTCGCCACCCGGCCACGGTACACCTTGCCTACCTCCACTTCCTCGGTCAGGTCTTCAATGCGTTTGCGCGCGGCGTCGCTGGCGCTCTTGTCACTGGAATAAATCTTGACGTTGCCGCTGTCGTCGATATCGATGGATGCGCCGGTCTCATCGGTGAGGGCGCGGATGGTGGCGCCGCCCTTGCCGATCACGTCCCTGATCTTGTCCGGGTGAATCTTGATGGTGGTAATGCGCGGGGCATATTCCGACATCTCGGCGCGTGTCGCGCCCAGCACCGCGTTCATCTTCTCCAGGATGTGCAACCTTCCCGTCCGGGCCTGGGACAGGGCTGTCTCCATGATCTCCCGGGTGATGCCCGGCACCTTGATATCCATTTGCAACGCGCTGACGCCGGTCGCGGTGCCGGCCACCTTGAAATCCATATCGCCAAGATGGTCTTCATCGCCCATGATGTCCGACAGTACCACAAACTTGTCCTCTTCCTTGATCAAGCCCATGGCGATGCCGGCCACCGGCGCTTTGATACTGATGCCGGCGTCCATCATGGCCAGGCTGGCGCCGCACACCGAGGCCATGGAACTGGAACCGTTCGATTCGGTGATTTCGGAGACAATGCGGATGGCGTAGGGAAAGTCCTCCAGGTTCGGCATGACTGTCATCAAGGCGCGCTTGGCTAACTTGCCGTGGCCGATCTCACGCCGTTTGGGTGAGCCCGCGCGTCCCGTCTCGCCCACACAGTACGGCGGGAAGTTGTAGTGCAGCATGAACGGGTCCTTGTGCTCGCCCTCAATGGCGTCGATGATCTGTGCATCCCGGTCGGTGCCCAGCGTGGCCGCTACCAGCGCCTGGGTTTCACCGCGGGTGAACAGGGCAGAACCGTGCGCCCGGGGCAGCAGGCCTACTTCCACGCTGACGTCTCTTACCGTCGTGGTATCCCGGCCGTCGATACGCGGCTCGCCGGCAACGACTGCGCCCCGGACGGTGCTGCTTTCCAGTGCTGAAAAGGCGTTGCTGATGGTTTTCTCGGTCCAGCGCTCCCCATGTTTCTCGCTGAGGGTGGAAATTGCCGTGGCGCGAATCTCCGCCAGGCGTTCACGCCGGCTGATCTTGTCCCGGATTGAATAGGCTTCACGCAGCGGGTCGGCACACAGGTTGTTGACCTCGTCCGCCAGTTCCCGGTCCTGCTCCGGTGCTTGCCAGTCCCAGGGTTGGGTGCCGGCCTCGGCCACCAGTTGCCGGATAGTGCTGATCACAATCTGCAGTTGCTCGTGACCAAACATTACCGCGCCCAGCATCACCTCTTCCGATAACAGCGCGGCCTCGGATTCAACCATCAGCACGGAGCTATCTGTGCCGGCCACCACCAGGTTCAGTTCCGAGTCAGCCAGGGTGGCCTGACCGGGATTGAGCAGGTACTCGCCATTGCGATAGCCCACCCGCGCCGCGCCGATAGGGCCTTGAAACGGGATGCCGGACAGGCCCAGCGCCGCCGAGGCGCCGATCAGGGCCGGTATATCCGGGTCGATCTGCGGGTCCAGTGACATCACCGTGGCGATGATCTGCACCTCATTCCTGAACTGTTTGGGAAACAGCGGGCGTACCGGCCTGTCGATCAGCCGGCACGTCAGCACTTCCTTTTCCGAGGGCCGCCCCTCGCGCCGGAAGAAACCACCGGGGATCTTCCCGGCGGCATAAGTCTTTTCCATGTAATCCACCGTGAGTGGAAAAAAATCCTGGTCGGGCCTGGCTTCCTTACTGGCCACACAAGTTACCAGCACTACCGTATCGCCCATACTTACCAACACCGCGCCGTTAGCCTGCCGCGCAATGCGGCCGGTCTCCAGCGTGACCGGAATATCCCCATACTGAAATTCTTTTTTTACTACGTTCATTAACACTCTTCCCGATGATTATCTGATTGAAGGAACCCCTGAACAGGCCAGGGGAGAATATAAATAACATCTAAAAATGGCAGCATATGCTTACGCTGCAAAGGCAGCTCTAATTTTTAGAGGTGCCCTGTAAAATACTCCCGGCAAGGAATACTTTTTACTGTTTATGTATAAAATGATGTGCTTCTGTGAGGGCTGTACATGCCAACAGCCTGATACAGTTTCAGGGATACGGACATGTGGTAATAACGTGCCGGCTACTTTCTCAGGGACAAGCGGCCAATCAATTCACGATACCGATCAACGTCTTTGTTCCTTAAATAGTCCAGCAATTTCCGACGCCGGTTTACCATACGCAACAAACCCTGACGTGAATGGTGATCTTTGGCATGAGATTTAAAGTGTTGCGACAAATCAGTAATGCGCGCGGTCAACAACGCCACCTGCACCTCGGTCGAACCCGTGTCAGCGGATGAACGTTGGTATTGTTTCAAAATATCAGCTTTATGCTGTCGATTTAACGACATAAACTATCTTCTCCTGTCCTCTCATTCAAAAGCGCGCCCATTTTACCCATGCTTGCAACAACTGACAAGAAAAACTTTTGCCCCCACCCGCCATCTGCTTGCTCCCGCACGTCGCGCAGCGCAGACAAAGAGCGGCAGGCGTGTTCAAGCAACCAGCCGTTTAGGCGCTACGCGGCCATCGGGGAGGACTTCGCCTACGCCCAGGAAGCGCTTGTCTTCGTTGTAGATGCGTAGCAGTCCTTGGGTCGGCGCGTGTGGCACCGTTACCGGTTGGCCCTGGCACAGGTAATAGGCCACGGAGTCGACCAGATACACGGCGGGCATGTTCTGCACGATGGTATCAATACCCAGCAACAGCTCATCCAGACCCGCTGTCCCGGCCTCGGCGGCGTGTTCCAGTTGCGCCAGCGCCAGCATGTGTGCATCCGTGTAAGGTCCCGAACCGATGCGCTTCAGCGTTTGCACGTGGGCGCCGCAGCCCAGTTCCTTGCCGACGTCTTCCGCCAGGGTGCGGATATAGGTTCCCTTGGAGCAGCGTATATCGAGTTCCAGTTCAGCCTCCCGGTAATCGAGCAGTTTGATGTGATGGATAGTGATTGCACGGGGTTCCCGCTCCACTTCCAAGCCCTGGTGGGCGAGCTTGTACAAGCGCTCTCCCTTGTGTTTCAGCGCGGAAAACATGGGCGGCACCTGCATGATGGGGCCCTCAAAGCGCGCCAGGGCTTGTGCTACCTGTTTGCGCGCCAGTTTTCCGGTCTCGCCCCGAAATACCACGTCACCTTCGGCATCGCCGGTGCTGGTCTGGGCGCCCAGTTGAAACACCGTGTGGTAGTGTTTATCGGCATTGAGCAGGAAACCGGAGAGTTTTGTCGCCTCGCCGAAGCACAGCGGCAACAAGCCGGACGCGGCCTTGTCCAGGCTGCCGGTATGCCCCGCTTTTCTGGCCCGGTACAGGGACTTCACCTGCTGCAGGGCATCGTTGGAGGTCAACCCCGGCGGTTTGTCCAGCAGCAGCACGCCGGTGACGTTGCGACCCTTGACCTTGCTTTTACCCATTACTCAGCACTCAACCTTTCTGGTTGACGCGATCGATAAGCTCGGTCAGGCGGTTGGCGCGGTTCAGGGTCTGGTCGAAGCGGAACACCAGTTGCGGCACCGCCCGCAGCGCCAGGGATTGTCCCAGCAGGCGGCGGATGTGGCGGGCGCGTTCATTCAGCAGGTCTGTCAGGGCTTCCTCGCTGCACGTGGGCCCAAGACAGGTAAAATAAACACTGGCGTTCCTGAGATCGGGGCTGACGTCCACGAACGACACCGTGATCAGTCCCGCCTCCCGGAATGCAGTCTCCTTTTGCAGCAAGCGCGCGATCTCGCGCTGCAACAGGTCTGCAACGCGTTGATTTCGATGGTATTCACGAGGCATTTTGGAGAGTTAAGAATTAGGAATTGAGAATTAGAAATGGGTGCATTCTGCAAGTTGGTCACTCGGGTCAGGTACTCATGAAATGGGGCTGCATTTTATGTTATTATACCCTATTCCTAATTCCTAATTCCTAATTCCTAATTCCTAATTCCTAATTCCTAATTCCTAATTCCTAATTCCTAATTCCTAATTCCTAATTCCTAATTCTCAAACTCTCCGCTCCACCTCAATTCTTTCGAACACCTCAATCTGGTCGCCAGCCTTGACATCGTTGTAGTTCTTCACGCCGATGCCGCATTCTACGCCGGATTTTACCTCGGCCACGTCGTCCTTGAAGCGGCGCAGGGATTCCAGTTCGCCTTCGAAGATGACGACGTTGTCGCGCAGTACCCGGATGGGGTTGGCCTTGCGTACCAGGCCGCTGGAGACGATGCAGCCTGCAATATCGCCGAAGGCGGGGGAACGGAACACTTCCTTGACCTCTGCGATACCGATGATCTGTTCCCTGATTTCGGGTGCAAGCAGGCCGTTAATTGCTGCTTTCACATCATCGATAACGTCGTAGATCACACTGTAATAGCGCAGGTCCACACCTTCTTCATCGACCAGTTTGCGCGCCGCGCCGTCCACTCTTACGTTGAAACCGAAGACCATGCCGTTCGAAGCAAGCGCCAGATTGATGTCAGATTCGGTAATGCCGCCAACACCGGCGCTGATAATGTTAACCGCCACCTCATCACCGGAGAGCTTTTGCAGCGCTTCCGTCAGGGCTTCTGCCGAACCTTGTACGTCGGCCTTGATGAGGACGTTGACGGCAACGCCGTCCCCATCGCTCATGCGGGTCATCGCGTCTTTTACCTTGGAGGCCTGTTGCCTGGCCAGTTTCACTTCCCGGTACTTGCCCTGGCGGAACAGTGCGATCTCCCGCGCCTTGCGTTCGTCCGGCACGACGATCATATCGTCACCGGCATTGGGTGTGCCGGACAGGCCCAGTACCTCAACCGGCGTGGAGGGACCGGCGGCGCGCACGTCCGCGCCGTTTTCATCGTGCATTGCCCGCACCCGGCCGAACTCGTGGCCGGTGAGGATCACGTCGCCGCGTTGCAATTCACCCTGCTGTACCAGGACGGTAGCGACCGGCCCCCGCCCCTTGTCCAGTTTCGCTTCAATGACGGCGCCGGAAGCAGGCCCTTCCGCGACGGCCTTGAGTTCCAGGATTTCGGCTTGCAGGGAGATGCTCTCAAGCAGGCTGTCCACGCCCTCCCCGGTTATTGCGGACAGGTTGACAAACATGGTGTCGCCGCCCCAGTCGTCCGGAAT
Source organism: Gammaproteobacteria bacterium (assembly GCA_965116585.1). Classification (GTDB taxonomy): domain Bacteria; phylum Pseudomonadota; class Gammaproteobacteria; order Eutrophobiales; family Eutrophobiaceae; genus JAAXHV01. Next base: position 2,773,788 of record OZ220714.1, read on the forward strand.
AACCGAGAACTTGCCCAGCGCCTGCCTGACCCGGTCGGGGTCGGCATCGGCCTTGTCAATCTTGTTCACTGCCACGATCAGTGGCGTTGAACCCGCCTTGGCGTGTTGTATGGCTTCTTCGGTCTGCGGCATCACGCCGTCGTCTGCGGCGACCACCAGGATGACGATATCGGTCACCTTGGCGCCGCGTGCGCGCATCGCGGTAAACGCCTCGTGGCCGGGGGTGTCCAGGAACGTGATCGCGCCTTTTGCCGTGTTGACGCTGTAGGCGCCGATGTGCTGGGTTACCCCGCCCGCCTCACCCGCGGCCACCTTGCTGCGTCTGATATAGTCCAGCAGCGAAGTCTTGCCGTGATCGACGTGTCCCATGATCGTCACCACCGGCGCACGCACAACCACCTCTCCCTCGCTGAGGCCGGACTGCATGATTTCCTCTTCCAGCGCGTTTTCCTTGAGCATTTTTGCCTTGTGACCCATTTCTTCCGCCACGATGGCGGCGGTTTCCTGGTCGATGGTCTGGTTGATGGTGACCATGGTGCCCAGGTTCATCATCGCCTTGATAACCTCGGCGCTTTTTACCGACATGCGCTGGGCCAGTTCCGATACCGTGATGCTCTCCGGTATCTCCACTTCACGCACAATCGGCGCGGTGGGTTTTTCAAACCCGTGCTGAGCGGGTCGTTTCAGCACCTGGCGGTGCCGTTGCTTCTTTCTTCTGCGGCCCGACTTGCCGGATGCGACGTGCAATTCCTCGCGCTGGATGCGCGCGGGTTTTTCTTTCTCTTTTTCTTTCCCCGCCGGCGCTGCCGGGGGTTCTCCGGGTAGTTCCGGTGCGACCGCAGGCGCTTGTTCATCGACCGCTGCGGGGATGTGTTCCGGAGCCTGTTCGTCCACCGGCGCGGCCTGCTCTGCCTCTGTCTCGTGCTCGGCCGTTGCCGCTTCGGACACGGCCGCGCGGTCTGCGGGCGGCGCGGCGCTGTCGTCTTCTGTTGCGGGGATGGGCGGCGTTGCCGCCGCGGCGTCCTGCTGTGCCTGCGCGTCCTGTTGCGCCTGCAGGCGAGCCTGTTCTTCCGCGTCAAGTCTTGCCTGCTGCTCTTTTGCCTCCTGTGCCCGCTTGCTGGCTTCCTCCTCGATAACGCCGCGTTTAATGTAGGTGCGGCGCTTCCTGACTTCTACGCTGACGGTTTTCGAACGTACCTTGCTGATGCGGTTGCCGGCGCCGGTGGCCGGCAGCTTGATCTCACTCAGGGTTTTCCTTCTCAGGGTAATCTTCTCCGGGCCGGTGCGGTTTTCCTTGCCGTGTTTGCGGCGCAGGTAACCCAATAGTTCCGTCTTCTCGTCATCGGAAATGCGGTCATCCGCGTGCTTGGCCGGCAGGCCGGCTTCCTGGAGTTGCACAAGCAACTTTTCCACCGGTATGCGGATGACTTCGGCGTATTGTTTTACCGTGACTTCAGGCATCTGTGGTTACCCGTTGGCTTCTTCGGCGGCAAACCAGGGGATGCGCGCGGTCATGATCAGTTGGCCGGCCCGGGCCTTGTCCAGACCCTCGATATCCAGCAGTTCATCCACGGAACTCTCGGCCAGGTCTTCCATGGTCACTACGCCGCGCCCGGCCAGTTCATAGGCCAGCGCTTCATTCATGCCTTCCATTTCCAGCAGGTCGGCAGCCGGCTCCACGTCCACCAGCTTTTCCTCGTTGGTAATGGCGCGGGTCAACATGATGTCGCGCGCGCGGTCGCGCAATTCCTTCACCAGCGCTTCGTCAAACTCCTCAATGTCCTGCATCTCATCCTCCGGGACGTAGGCGATTTCCTCGACACTGGAGAAGCCTTCCTGTACCAGGATTACGGCAATTTCCTCATCCACGTCCAGTTCTTCCATGAACATCTGTTGCAGGGTCTGGGCTTCGGCCTCGGTCTTCTGGTCGGCCTGTTCCACGGACATGACGTTGAGTTCCCATTGCGTCAGTTCACTGGCGAGTTTGACGTTCTGGCCGCCGCGACCGATTGCCTGGGACAGGTTGTCCTCGGCCACGGCCACGTCCATACTGTGGCTGTCCTCATCCACCAGTATCGACACGACTTCCGCCGGGGACATGGCATTAATCACGAATTGTGCGGGATTTTCATCCCAGGGGATGATATCGACGCGCTCGCCCCCCAGCGCGTTGGAGACTGCCTGCACCCGCGAACCTCTCATGCCGACACAGGCGCCGATCGGGTCGATCCTGGGATCGTTGGCCCGTACCGCTATTTTCGCCCTGGAACCGGGGTCACGGGCGCCGTTGATGATATCGATCAGGCCCTCGTTGATTTCCGGCACTTCGATCTTGAACAGTTCGATCAGTAACTCCGGCGCGGTGCGGCTGAGGATCAACTGCGGCCCCCTGTTTTCGGGATCGACCGCGCGCAAGTAGGCCCGGATCTGGTCGCGTGGCCGGATGGCTTCCCTGGGAATCAACTCGTCCCTGGGGATGATACCTTCCGCATTCCCGCCCAGGTCCATGATAACGTGGCCCCGTTCGGCCTTTTTCACGAAACCGATGACCATTTCGCCGACCCGGTCGATATAGGCGTCGAACACCTGTTTGCGCTCGGCCTCGCGCACTTTTTGCATGATCACCTGTTTTGCGCTTTGCGCGGCGATACGGCCGAATTCCACCGACATCATTGGTTCTTCGATGAAGCCCCCAAGCTCTATGTCGTCCTGCTGCTTGCGGGCGTCGGCCAGGTACAACTGGCGCGAGGGGAACTCCAGTGGTTCGGGGTCGTCTTCGACCACTTCCCATTGCCGGAAAGTTTCGTAGTCTCCCGTTTCCTGGTCGATGGCAACGCGTACTTCGATATCTTCGCGCTGGCGTTTTTTGGTCGCGCTGGCCAGCGCGGCCTCAATGGCCTCGAAGATGATCTCCTTGCCTACGCCTTTTTCGTTGGACACCACGTCCACAACCATCAGAATTTCTTTATTCATGTAATACCTTAATACTGGTCTGTCCGGTTAATCTCCCCGGTTGATCTCATCCGGGCGTAGTCTTGCCTTTTCTATTTCTCCCAGGGGTACGTGAAATTCCGCGCCTGCTTCCTCCAGCAGCACGGTCTGCCCGGTTACCTTCCGGATGCGGCCGGTAATGCGTTTACGTTTATCAATAGCCCCCGCCAATCTCACGCTTACCGTCTCTCCGATGAACTGCTCATACTGGTCCGGGGTGAATAACAGCCGGTCCAGGCCCGGCGAAGACACTTCCAGCAGGTATTCCCCGGCGATCGGGTCTTCCACGTCGAGGATGCCGGAGATGCGCCGGCTGACTTGTTCACAGTCTTCCAGGGTCACGCCTGTTGCGTTGTCGATGTAGACGCGCAGCAACAAATCCCGGCCCTGGCGTAACTGTTCAATCCCCCAGCATACGTAGCCCATATCGGTAATAACGGGCCGCAGCAGCGCGTCCAGGTTTGCGTTTTGTCTGTACACGTCAGTTCCTCACGTTTTCTGCCCCCCGGTTCCCGGTCCCCAGGTTTCCGGCACTCATGTTCCGGGCCTAGGGCTATGGGGGCACTGAAAACAAAAAGTGGGCATAAAGCCCACTTTATCAAACCTATCGAACAAGCCTCGTTACTGCGGTCACGATGCTTGTTATGGTCTTCCCCAATGTCTGGTAGCGGGGGCAGGATTTGAACCTGCGACCTTCGGGTTATGAGCCCGACGAGCTGCCAAACTGCTCCACCCCGCAATCGATCGTGCGATTATAGAACACATATATTCTCTATTCAAGCCCTTCCCCATGTTTTTTTGCCTGCGTGATCAGGGCGGCGTTGGCCCGGCGCAACGCCGGGTGCCTGGCGGACAGGGAATTGGATTTCTGCGCCAGGGCTAGGGCCTGGCGCCAGTTGCCTTGTTCCAGTTTCAGGACGGCCAGGCGATGCCAGAGCCAGGGATTCTTGGGCTCCAGTCGCAGCGTCCGTTCAATGGCATCGGCGGCCCCGTCCGGGTTGTCCTCGCTGACGTGGACGTCCGCGTCATCGAGCAGCGCCAGCACCGCGGGATTGTCGCTGGGGCGTTGCGCCTGCGCCGGCAGGCCGGTTTCATCAGCGTCGTCCGGATGCGGCAACTGCACCCATTGCTCCTGGTCCTCTTGCACCAGTGGTTCTCCGGCAGGGAATTCGGCAGCCGGTTGCTCGGCGGCGGGCGCCGCGACCGGCTCAACAGGCGCCTGTTGAGCCGTATCCTGGTCCTGCCGCTCCTCCACCGGCGCCTGCCGCACATTCGAGCAAGCGCCGAGCAGCAGCACGGCCAGGGCAAGGCATATTATCCGCAGATGAACGCAGGTTAAAATATTATCCGCAGATGACGCAGATAAACGCAGATTAGAATAAATGAACAAATTCTATGAAGTTATACTGTTCTGAAGCTGGTTAAAATTTGGTGTTTCATCCGAGGCCATAATTTGATAATCAGGTAAGACTACCTTGAATTATCTGAAACAAACCGCACTCACTCATGGCAGCCTGTAAGTCTCTTACTTTACTATATCATTATCTGCGCTAATCTGCGTCATCTGCGGATAAAAAACTGTGTCAGCAGTTGGGTGGGTCGGGTTGGAAGCCCAGCACGTAGGGAACCTGTGGAAAATTGATACAGGCGCCGGCGAAGGGTAGTGTTACGCTTTCCAGTGCGCCTATGCCGGGTGGCGGCAGCAGGTCGATGCCGCGCAAATCCTGGTGTTTGACCATGTTGCCCCAGAGTCTTAACGCGCCGGCGGAGCCGGTAAGCCCAATGGGGCGGTTGTCATCACGGCCCAGCCAAACCACGCCGGTCAGCGTATCGCCGAAACCGGCAAACCAGCTATCGCGCAGGCCGTTGCTGGTGCCGGTCTTGCCGGCCAGCGGCAAGCGCTCCGGGATGATACGGCGCAGGTTGCGCCCGGTGCCGTAATTGACTGTCTGCACCATCATGAAAGTGGTCAGGTAGGCAGCGTCCGCGAACAGCGCCTGGCGCACTTCCAACCCATAGCGTTTTACCGCCTCGCCATCGCTGTCCAGCACCTCCCGGATAGTATTGAGCGGAACCTGGAAACCGCCGTTGGCCAGGGTCTGGTAGAGCTGGCTGACCTGCAGGGGCGTGAGTTCCAGTGAGCCCAGCAACAGCGCCGGAAACGGCTGCAGCGTGCGCGCCACCCCGGCCTTGTTGAGCGTGTCGATCACCTGTTTCAGTTCAAGCTGCCGCCCCAGCCTTACCGTGGCCTTGTTGTACGACCTTGCCATGGCTTCCAGTAGGGTGATGCGGCCGTGATTCCTGTTGTCGAAATTGTTCGGGCGCCAGACTGAACCGTCCTCCAGGGTGACCGCTACATCGGTGTCGTCCAGCATGGAAACCAGTGAATAGCGTTGCGGCTGCGTCAGGGCCGTGTAATAGATGAAGGGTTTGACCAGCGACCCTATCGGCCGTTGCGCCTGCAGGGCCCGGTTAAAACCGGTGTACTCCGCGTTCCTGCCTCCCGCCAGCGCCAGCACCGCGCCGCTGCTGTTTTCCACAAACACGCTCGCGGCCTGCAGCGTCCCCGGTTCCAGCGACCGGGCGCGCTCCAACCGCGGCAACTGCTCGCGCAACACCTGCTCAACCCGGTCCTGGCGCCGGGTGTCCAGGGTGGTGAAGATACGCAGTCCCCTGCTGCGCAGGTCCCGGGTGGCATAGTCACTGGACAACTGGTTATTGACCAGTTGCAGAAACGCCGGGTATTTACTGGACACCCAGCGTGGCCGGGCGCTCAGGTCCAGGGCTTGTTGCCGGGCCTGCCGCCAGTCAGGTTCATGCAGGTAGCCCTGTTGCAGCATCAGGTCCAGCACCAGGTTGCGGCGCTGCCTGGCGCGTTCCACGTGCCGCCTCGGGTTGTACCAGGAGGCGCCCTTGACCATGCCGACCAGCAGGGCAAGCTGGTCCAGGCGCAGTTCATTCAACGGTCTGGCAAAATAGAACTCGGCGGCGGCGCCAAAACCGTGTACGCTGCGGCGTCCTTGCTGCCCCAGGTACACCTCATTCACGTAAGCGCCGAGGATTTCTTCCTTGCTGTAGCGCAACTCCAGCAGCAAGGCCATGATGATCTCGTTGATCTTCCGGGTAACCGTCCGCTCCTGGCTCAAGAAGAAATTTTTCACCAGTTGCTGGGTGATGGTGCTGCCGCCCTGCTCGATCTCTCCCGCCATCAGGTTGAACAGCAGGGCGCGCAGGATACTCTTCGGCTTGACGCCGTAGTGGTCGAAATAATCACGATCTTCCACTGCCATCAGGGCCCGGATCAGCGCGGGAGGTATCTCGTGGTCGCCGACCAGGATGCGATCTTCGAAATTGCCCGGAAAGATTTTACCGATCAATTCCGGCTCAATACGCACCAGCGGCAGGGTCCGGGCTGCCTGCAAATCCCGGATCTGCGCAATGCCCTGGTGCTTGAAGTCGATGCCGATGATACGGCTGTCCCGGAAACCGTCCCAGTAGTGAAATTCGCGCCGCATGAACTCGATCCGGGACGCGCTGCGCCGGTAGCCACCTGCCTGTGTGAGCGCCGGCATTTTTCTGTAACCCGACCTGCGCAGCAGTTCTTCAACCCTGCCGATGTCGAGCGCCTGGCCGATATACAGCTCAACCGGGTCGGCATACACGCGCGCCGGCAGTGACCAGCGCGCGCCGGCGAATTCCGAGCGTACGCGGTGATCCAGCCAGAGCACGTAAGCGGCGCCGGCGCAAAACAGGATGATGGTAATGTGGAGCAGTCGGGACACGTTGGGGGTCTTACCGATCCGGCATTTTTTGCAGTCCTGCCAGCAGGTTTGCCGTGATCGCCTGAACCTCTCCGGCGCCGTCCACACGCAGGTAGGACGGCGCGTTGGCGCCGCTCTGGTCGCGATAAAAGCGTATCAACGGCGCGGTCTGTTTGTTATAGACCTGCAAGCGCTTCCTCACAGTTTCCTCCTTGTCATCATCCCGTTGCATGAGCGCCTCACCGCTGACGTCGTCAATACCGGGCTGTTGCGGCGGGTTGAATTGAACGTGGTACACCCGCCCGGAACCGGGGTGCACGCGGCGCCCGCTCAACCGGTTAATGATCACTGCGTCAGCAACCGCGATCTCGATTACGCAGTCTATGGCTATGTCTTCCCGCTGCATGGCTTCGGCCTGTCCTATGGTTCTGGGGAAACCGTCAAACAGGTAGCCGCGCCGGCAATCATCCTGGCTGATACGGTCTTTGACCAGGCCCATGATCAAGTCATCCGAGACCAGTTCGCCGGCATCCATGACTTGTTTTGCCTCAAGCCCCAGCGCGCTGCCGGCCCTGACCGCGGCGCGCAGCATGTCGCCGGTGGAAATCTGCGGTATGTTAAACTTGTCCGTGATGAATGCGGCCTGGGTGCCTTTGCCGGCGCCCGGTGCGCCCAATAATATGACTCTCATGGTTGTCCCCTGCTACTTTGGTTGTGTAACGTCCGATAGACTGCTATGAAACTTGAAGCGGATCTCAATCCAGGCGCATATAAAATCGACGCCTACGCGCCCGGCTCGATAACTGTCGCCGGTACGGCTTACGCAAGCAGCATTATAATCACACCCGCGGCAGTTATAGAAGACAAGTTACCCGATCAGGTGCAGGCATTGGCGCAGGCGCACGTACCGGCCCTGCTGGAACACGAACCCGAAGTGGTACTGTTCGGCAGCGGCAAGACCCTCGCGTTCCCGCCGGACGAGGTGTGCGAGGTGCTCTACCGGCAGCATGTCGGCTTCGAGATCATGGACACCGGCGCCGCCTGCCGGGCGTTTAATTTCCTGTCCGGGGAAGGGCGGGTGGTGGTCGCGGCGGTTTTTTTAATTAAGAATTAGGAATTAAGAATTAAGAATTGGGGGGTGTTGTTTCACTGTGTGCTTTGGCCAAACCTGCGAGGCTTTGAAAGACCGCCGCCGCAGGCGGCACCTTCATTCTTAATTCTTAATTCCCAATTCATTAGAGCGTGTCCAGTGAGTAGCCTTCCCGCTGCAAGATACGGCGCAGGCGTTTCAGGGCTTCTATCTGAATTTGCCTGACGCGTTCGCGGGTGACGCCCAGTTGCGCGCCCACGTCTTCCAGGGTGGCGGCGTCCTTGTCATGCAGGCCGAAGCGCAGTTCCACGACTGCGCGTTGTTTTTCCGTCAGTTGTTGCAACCAGGAATCGATGTGTTCCTTCACGTCGTCGTTCTGGATTAACAGGGACGGGTCCAGGTTATGCTCATCCGCCAGGGTATCCAGCAGGGGACGCTCCGATTCCCTGCCTATCGGCGCATCTACCGAGGCGGTGCGTTCGTTCAGGCCGAACATGCGTTTCACGCTTTCCAGCGGCCGGTCCAGCAGTTCTGCAACGTCTTCGCTGTTGGGTTCGCGGTCCAGGGTCTGAGCCAGTTTCCTGGCCGCACGCAGGTAGATGTTGATCTCCTTGACAACGTGAATGGGTAACCTGACCGTCCGGGCCTGGTTCATGAGGGCGCGCTCTATGGTTTGCCTGATCCACCAGGTGGCATAGGTGGAGAAGCGGAAGCCCTTGTCCGGGTCGAACTTCTCTACCGCTTTGATGAGGCCGAGGTTACCTTCCTCGATCAAGTCCAGCAGCGCCAGTCCCTGGTTCATGTAACGCCGCGCGATCTTCACTACCAGGCGTAGGTTGCTCTCAATCATGCGCTTGCGCGCGGCCTCGTCGCCGGCGCGCGCGCGCCGGGCAAAATCAGCCTCTTCCTGTGCGGTAAGCAGCGGGCTGAACCCGATCTCACTCAAATACAGGCGGGTAGCGTCCAGTTCGGTTTCGCTGAAGCTGCCTGGCCGCGCGGCCTTGACGGTCTTGGCGCCAGCTTCAGTACCTGTACGTTCCGGACCGGATGCGTCCAGGTTCAGGGTTTTAGTCTCGTCGTTTTCGGGCATGGACAGTGGCTATTGTGCGCAATGGTTTCAACGGCGCGGAAGCTGCTTGAGCGGGTCTATGGGCTTGCCGTTTTTACGGATTTCAAAATGCAACTGCGCCACGTCCTTGCTGTCAACGCCCATGGTGGCGATCTGTTGCCCTGCTTTTACCGTTTGTCCTTCCTTTACGGTGAGCGCGCGATTATGTGCATACGCGCTCAAGTAGGTGTTGTTATGCTTGATAATGACGAGATTGCCATACCCGCGCAAGCCGCTGCCGCTGTACACCACCACGCCGCCGGCCGCGGCGACGATTTTCTGGCCGGCCCGGCCGGTGATGCTGATGCCTTTTTTCGCGATCGGGGATGAGGACTTGAGCAATTTGCCGCGCACCGGCCAGCGCCAGCGCACCGCGCCCGTGCCGGCGCCGCCGGCCGGCCGGGTCGGGCGTGCCTTGGCCGGGGATTTTGGTTTCACCGTGGGTTTCCTGGTAGCGGCCGTGGCCTTGAAGCGGATGATCTGGCCCGGATAAATGGTGAACGGGGCCTTGATCCGGTTCCAGGCGGCCAGGGTCTTGTGATCGTATCCATAGCGCCAGGCAATGGAGTACAAGGTATCGCCTTTCACCACGGTATGCTGCGTGTGTTTGCCGCGCACGCGCACCGATGACTTGCCGGCGCCGGCCTGCTTGCCGTCCTGTGTGGCAGAGACGGGCGCGGGCGCTTTCACCGAGGAGCAGGAAGTGACGCCCGCCAGCGCCAGCAGCAGCAGGCATGGAAAACCAAATTTGCTGAGCTGATTCATCCTCATCCGGCCAGGCCTGCACCAACATGGAATGACAAACAGGGATTATGCAGGAGTTTACTCATAACTCCTGCCCTGAAGCATAGGGACGAAACTGACCATGTCCAGGTTTTTTTCCTTGAAGCCGGTATCCGTACGGGTGATGCACAGCAGTTTCTGTGTGCCGCTGTGGCCGATGGGTATGATCATGCGCCCCCCTTTTGCCAGTTGTTCCAGCAGCGCGTCCGGGACTTTGACGGGCGCGGCGGCTACCAGGATGCCCTGGAACGGCGCGTGATCGGGCCAGCCTTTAGTGCCGTCACCGTACCTGGCCTTGATGTTGCGATAGCGCAAGGTATGAAACCGCTCCCTGGCGCCGGCCAACAAGGTATTGATGCGTTCGATGCTGTACACCTGGCGCGCCAGTTGCGCGAGGACGGCAGTCTGGTAACCGCAGCCGGTGCCGACCTCCAGCACCTTGTCCACCTCCTTGTTGCGCAGCAGGGCCTCGGTCATACGCGCCACCACGTAGGGTTGTGAAATGGTCTGGTTATGGCCGATCGGGAGGGCGGTATTATCGTAGGCGCGGCTGGCCAGCGCCTCATCGACAAAAATATGCCGGGGGATGTTACGCATCGCGGCCAGCACTGTTTCAGACTTTATCCCCATCTCCCGCAGTTGGTCTATCAGGCGGTCCCGGGAGCGCTGGGAGGTCATGCCGATGCCTTGGAAATTCTCGGACATGTTCAGCCTGTCACCTGTGCCTGTGCCGGTTCCAGCCAGTCGCGCACGCGCGGCAGGGCATCATAGCGGGTCAGGTCCACCTGCAACGGGGTGATGGAAACCTTGTTGCCGGCAATGGCATGAAAATCGGTGCCGGGCCCGGCGTCCTCGCCGGCGCCGGCGGGGCCGATCCAGTAAACGGGGCGGTTCTTGGGGTCCGTCATGCTGACAACCGGTTCCGATTTGTGCCGTTGACCCAGGCGCGTCACGACCATGCCCTGCAATTGTTCATAGGGTACGTCCGGTATGTTGACGTTCAACAACATGTCGTTATCAAGTGGTTCGGCAAGCAACCTGCCGACCAGGTCGGTGACGACTTTCCCGGCCGTCTCGTAGTGGCTGGGGTTTTCCCCGGCCAGGGACAGGGCAATGGCCGGCCGCCCCAGGAACCGCCCCTCCATGGCCGCCGCCACGGTGCCTGAATAGATGACGTCGTCACCCAGGTTGGCGCCGTGGTTCACGCCGCTGACGACCATGTCCGGCAGCTCGTCCAGCAAACCCGTTATCGCCAGGTGCACGCAGTCGGTAGGCGTGCCGTTGACGTAGAAAAACCGGTCTGCAACCTGTTGCGTGTACAACGGCGCATCCAGGGTCAGTGAATTACTGGCGCCGCTGCGGTTCCGGTCCGGCGCCACCACGGTAATCTCGCCGAACGCCTGCACGGTGCGGCGCAGCACGTCCAGTCCGACGGCCTGGTAGCCGTCATCGTTACTCAGCAGAAAGTGCATGCTTCGGCAACAGGGGAAAAAGAGTGAAACAGGGGCTATCCGTCACTGTCATCCGTCCCATTCAATAAAAATTCCAGCAGGGCTTTCTGGGCATGCAGGCGATTGCCGGCCTCTTCCCATACCACGCTGTGGTCGCCGTCGATGACGTCGGCACTCACCTCGGCGCCGCGGTAAGCGGGCAGGCAGTGCATGAAAATCGCATCCGGCGCGGCGCGAGCCATGATTTCCCGGTTCACCTGGTAGGGCCTGAGCAAGTCCTGTTTCTGCTGCTTATCGGTTTCCTGCCCCATGCTGGTCCAGGTATCGGTCACCACCAGGTCCGCCTGTGCCGCGGCTTGCTGCGGGTCCTCGCTGAGGGCCAGGTTGGCGCCGCCCTGTGCGACCATGTCCGGGGCCGGGTGGCACGCCGCGGGAGCGGCTATGTGCAGGTGGAAGTCCATGATCCGGGCCGCGTTGATCCAGGAATTGCACATGTTGTTGCCGTCGCCGAACCAGGCCACTTTTTTGCCCTTGATGGGGCCTTTCAGCTCGTACCAGGTCTGCAAGTCCGCCAGTAGCTGGCACGGGTGGTAACTGTCCGACAGGCCGTTGATCACCGGCACCGAGGCGTTTTCGGCAAAGCGGACGATGCGTTCATGTGCAAAGGTACGGATCATCACCGCATCGACCATTTTCGACAAGACTTTCGCGGTGTCCTCAATGGGCTCGCCGCGTCCCAACTGGCTGTCCTGGGGCGACAGGAACACGGTGTGCCCGCCCAGGTGCGCCATTGCGGTTTCAAACGAGACCCGGGTGCGGGTGGAAGATTTCTCGAAGATCAGCGCCAGTACCCGGTTGCCGCACGTCTGGCGCAGTTGCCGGCGCCGGAATGCCTGCTTGAGTTGGATAGCCCGGTGTATCAGCGCCTCAATTTCTGCGGCGCTGAGGTCTGCCAGGGTCAGGAAGTGGCGCGGCATATCAGTCGAGAAATTCCCTGACCAGGCGACATACCGCGTCGATGATATGGTTCATGTCCGCCTCGGTAATCACCAGCGGCGGCAACAGGCGCACGACCCGGCCGGCGGTGACGTTGATCAGCAGGCCGCGTTGCAAGGCCTGTTCGACCAGGCTTGCGCAGTCGCGGGCAAGTTCTATCCCGATCATCAAGCCCATGCCGCGTACCGCCGACACGCCTTCGAGTCCGCCCAGTTCGGTCCGGAAACGTTCCAGCATGACCTTGCCGCAGGCCGCGGCGCGCGCAACCAGGTCCTGCTCGTGCATAATCCTGATCACGGCCAGCGCGGCAGCGGCGGCGAGCGGGTTGCCGCCAAAGGTGGAACCATGGCTGCCCGGCTGCAACAGGTCCGCGGCCGGGCCGGCAGCCAGGCAGGCGCCGATGGGCATACCGTTGCCCAGGGATTTTGCCAGGGTTACCACGTCGGGCAGGACGTCCTCGTGCTGGTAGGCAAACCAGGCGCCGGTGCGGCCCATGCCTGTCTGCACCTCGTCCAGGATCAACAACCAGCCATTGCGGTCGCACAACGCCCGCAGCGCGCGCAGGTAGCCGGGCGCGGGGATATTCACGCCTCCCTCTCCCTGTACGGCTTCCAGCATCAGCGCGACCACCCGCCCGCGCACGGCATCAAGCTGTTGCAGGGCCGCCAGGTCGTCATACGGCACATGCAGGAACCCGGGCAACAGCGGCTCGAAGCCGGCCTGTACTTCCGGCTTGGCAGTGGCGCTCAGGGTGGCCATGGTGCGGCCGTGAAAACTGCCCTGCATGGTGACGATCAGCGGCTCTGCCACCTGCTTGTGGCGGGCGAATTTGCGGCAGATCTTGATCGCAGCCTCGTTGGCTTCGGCGCCGGAATTGCAGAAAAAAACCCGCTGCATCCCGGCTATGTCGGTCAGGCGCCCGGCCAGTTCTTCCTGCAGGGGGATGCGGTAAAGATTGGACGTGTGGACCAACCGTCCCGCCTGCCCTGCAATCGCCGCGGCAACGCCGGGATGGGCGTGGCCCAGGCCGCACACGGCGATACCGCTCAGTGCATCCAGGTAGCGGTTCCCTGCGGGATCCGTCAGCCAGGCGCCTTGACCGGTCTCGAATGCCACGTCAAGGCGCTTGTAGGTTGCCATTAGCATCCCTGTCTTCTGTCCTCCGGCCTAGAGCGGTAAGCCGTGACCCTGCCCGACCATGCACATCAGCATGGGGATGGAGAGGAAAGTGTTGGTGCGCGAGGCCATGGCAGCCACTACCCTGGCTTTGGCCTTTTCCTCGTCGGAGGCGGGAACGATGCCGAGGATTTTCTTCTGGTTCGGCCAGATCAGCACCCAGACGTTAAACAGCATGATGGTGCCCAGCCAGGCGCCCACGCCGATGATCATTGCGCCACTGCCCAGCATGAAGGCATTGCCGATACCTATCCCCATGATTTCCAGTGTGGCGGCGCCGGTGAGCCAGGTCAGCAATGCGGCCCAACGGAACCACAACAGCGCCAGCGGGGCAACGTATTTGCCGATGGCCGCCGGCCCCGGACCATCGCTGTCCGCGGCTGCGCTGGCCAGCGCCGGTGTTTGCACAAAGTTGAAGTAGTACAGCAGGCCGACCCAGATCACCCCGAAAAATACGTGCAACCAGACCATGAGCGACCACATGTTAAGTCCGCCACTACGGCCAATCAGCAAGACTACCAGCAAGGCGGTGACAAAACCCAAAATCAGGGTGCCTTTTATCGTTTTAAGTGGATTCATCGTTACCCTCCAGAGTAAGGTTTCAACAATAAGACGGTGCAAGGGTGATTATACTAGGAACCTCCAAAAATGCCATCCGTGGCATTTTTGGAGACGGAAACGAAAAATTGCGATTTTCCGTTTCCTTCATTTTCGATCACTGACGTGCTCAAAAATGGCAGCATATCTCTATGCTGCACGGGCACCTCTAATTTTTAGAGGTGCCCTACTATTAGTTTTTGGTTTTGAGTTATTGGTTTTTGGTTGTAGAATAGTGGACGACTTTAAACCGAACACCGGAAACTGAAAAATGACCATGACTGACATAACCCAGGAACTGAAAAACATCATCTCGGCAAACCCGGTGATCCTGTTCATGAAGGGAACGCCCGATTTTCCCCAGTGCGGCTTCTCCATGCGCACCGCGCAGGCGTTGAAGGACTGCGATACCGAGTTTGTTTACGTGGACGTGCTGGCCACGCCGGAAGTGCGCCAGAACCTGCCCAAGGTATCCAACTGGCCGACGTTCCCCCAGGTCTTCGTCAACGGCGAACTGATCGGCGGCTGCGACATCGTGCTGGAGATGCACCAGTCGGGCGAGCTGAAAACCGTGCTGCAGGGAGTTAAGAATTAGGAATTAAGAATTGAGAATTAAGAATTAGGAATTGAATTAAGAATTAGGAATTAAGAATTAGGAATTAGGAATGAAGGTGCCGCCTGCGGCGGCGGTCTTTCAAAGCCTCGCAGGCTTGGCCAAAGCACACAGTGAAATAAAACCCCCAATTCCTAATTCTTAATTCTTAATTCTTAATTTTCCCATCACGCGTCGGTGCTGGGCCAGTTCTTCCGGGGTGGGCGCCAGTACTTTCAGTGGGGCCTGGCGTTGGGCCGGGCGGGGTTGCAGCATGGCGGCGCGTGCGCCGCGTTCCTCGGTTTCATCCAGAAACAGGGCGGACTGGCCGCCGGTCATGGCCAGGTACACGTCCAGCAGCAGTTCGGCATCGAGCAGGGCGCCGTGCAGGTCGCGGTTTGAATTGTCAACCTGGTAACGCTGGCACAAGGCGTCCAGGCTGTTTCTCTGGCCCGGGTGCATTTCCCTGGCCATCTCCAGCGTGTCTGTGACGCGACAGTAATCCTCCAGCTTGCCCCATTCCTCCCCCAGGCGGGACAGTTCGGCATTGATGAAGGCCACGTCGAAAGGCGCGTTGTGGATGATGAGTTCACTGTCGCGTACAAAGTCCAGGAACGTATCGGCAATATCTTCGAACAGCGGTTCTGCCTGTAGTTGCGCGTTGGTGATGCCGTGGATTTCAACGGCTTCCTGTTCTATCTCGCGTTCGGGATTGATGTAATAGTGCAGGTAGCGGTCGGTCTTGCGCCGGTCTTTCACTTCGATGCAGCCGATCTCAATGATGCGGTGCCCCTTTTCCGGTTCCAGACCCGTGGTCTCGGTGTCCAGGATGATCTGGTTCATGCTCAGCCTCCGTCAAGCTGTGTTTGCACAAGCCGGTCCATGGCCTGGGTGGCCAGCGTATCGGCGCGCTCGTTTTCCACGTGGCCGCTATGGCCTTTTACCCAGCACCATTCAATGTCGTGGCGTCTGGCTACCTCGTCCAGGCGCTGCCACAAGTCCTGGTTCTTGACCGGGCGTTTGGACGCGGTGCGCCAGCCACGCCGCTTCCAGTCATCCAGCCATTCCAGGATGCCGTTCCTGACGTAGCTGGAATCCGTGGTGAGACGTATGCGGCAGGGTTCCCTGAGCGCTTCCAGGGCCTTGATCGCGGCGGTCAGTTCCATACGGTTGTTGGTGGTCTGCGGCGCCGCGCCGGATAATTCCTTCTCGGTATCCTGGTAGCGCAACAGCGCGCCCCAGCCACCCGGTCCCGGATTGCCGCGGCAACCACCGTCGGTGAAGATTTCAATGAACTTAGCAGGCATTGCGGGAAGTGCCCGGCTTAGCCATGGTTGCCGAACCTGCCGAGGCGCCGGACAGGAACAACCTTTTGTGCCATTTCAATTTTACCGGTGTAACGGGTGCCCGGCGTTTTTGCGCCACCATAAGATACGCCGCGCTGAAAAACGGCCGATAGTACTCTCCCGTTTTCTGCGGCAGTGACCAGCGCTGCAACAGGGGGCTGCGCGGCGCGGGCGCGGGACACGCAAACCACTCTCTCTCCAGCACCTCAAAGCCGAGCGCCGCCAGCCGGCGCGTGAGGCTGGCGGCGCTGTGGAAGCGGCCGTCCCAGGGTGGCTGTTTTCGCAATAACGGGTTCAGGCGCCGCAGACCCCATAGGCTCCACGGGTTAAAACCGGTGACGATGAGCCGGCCGTCCTCGATCAGCACGCGCTCAATTTCCTGCAAGGTGGCCTCGGGTCGGGCAACGTATTCCAGCACATGCGGGAGAACCACCACGTCGATACTGTGCGCGGCAAACGGCAGGGCTGCCGCGCCGGCCAGCGCGGCGCCACCGCGCGCGCAGGTACCGTCGGCGTCCAGGCGCAATTCGAACTTGTTCCTGATGCGTTCGGCCGCGGCCAGTGTGCTGCCGTGATAACAGCCGACCTGTAGCGCGTGATAGCCGAACAGGTGCGGCAGTATCTGCGCGAACCTGTCCTGTTCACACGCGGCAACCTCGGTGCCGCCCGCACTCCTGATCCAGTTGGAAAATCCGGCCCGGGAGGGAGCGTTTGACGATGTGGGTGATGTGTTTTCCATAATTTGGCGCAGTGGCGTAACAGGTAAAATCTTAACCCATACAATGCGGTTTTTTCCAAAAAAATGCTTGACATGACATCGACACAACCCTAGCATTCATCGATGCGCCGCCCAATACCGCCAATATCGGTAATCACCCTCGCCTTCCTGCTAAGCGCGTGCAGCCAGAACCCCCTGCAGAAAATTGCAGACGTTGTTGTGCCCGAAGCAACACCTGTTCCTGTTGAGCAACCTGATGACCGGGTTGAGTACATTGTGCCGGAACCGGAGATTTTGCCTGAAGAGGCCGAGGAGGAGGTCGTCGCGGTGGAGGATGAACTGCCCGACCCTGCCCTGCAGTACGGTGACCTGTGGAAAAAAATCGCGGCCAACCTGAACCTCCCCAGGCACCTGGATCGGAAATCGGTCAAGGGCCGCCTCGCCTGGTATGCCAGGAACCAGGAATACCTGGACCGGGTGTCGGACCGCAGCCGTCCCTATTTGTACCACATCGTCACCGAAGTGGAAAAACGCGGCATGCCCATGGAACTGGCCCTGTTGCCCATCGTGGAGAGCGCCTTCATTCCCTTTGCCTATTCGCGCAGTCACGCCTCGGGCATCTGGCAGTTCATTCCCAGCACCGGCAAGATCTTCGGACTGAAGCAGAACTGGTGGTACGACGGCCGCCGGGATATCGTAGAAGCCACCCGGGGAGCCCTGGACTACCTGGAAAAACTGAGTGGTGATTTTGACGGTGACTGGACGTTGGCCCTGGCCTCTTACAATACCGGGGAGCGCAACGTGGAACGGGCGGTACGGCGCAATAAACGCGCCGGCAAGGCGACCGACTTCTTCTCCCTGCGCCTGCCCAGGGAAACCCGGGGCTACGTGCCCAGCCTGCTCGCGGTGGCGGAGCTGGTTGCCAACCCGGAGCAGCACGGCATCAAGTGGAAACCGGTGCCCGACCAGCCGTATTTTGCCCAGGTGGACGCGGGAGAGCAGATCGACCTGGCCGTGGCGGCGGAATTGGCCGGCTTGAGCATGGACGAGATGTACACACTGAACCCGGCGTTCAATCGCTGGGCCACCGACCCCAACGGGCCGCACGTACTGCTGGTGCCGGTCGCCAGGGAAGCGGCATTTCGGGAACGGTTGGCGGCGCTGGCGCCGGAAGAACGGGTAAACTGGGATTACCACCAGGTTCAAAGCGGCGAAACCCTGGGCGGCATCGCGGCGCGCTACCGCACTTCCGTGACGGCGCTCAAATCCGTGAACAAGCTGCGCGGCAACGTTATCCACCAGGGCGACACCCTGCGCGTGGCGGCGCCCAAGGAAGCGTTGAAACATTACACCCTGAGCGTGGATGGGCGGCGTATGCGCGGGCTCACGGACACTGGCGACGGGAACAAATACGTTTACACGGTAAAACGCGGCGATACGCTCTGGGATATCGGCAAGCATTACGGCGTGAGCGTGAAAAAACTGACCCGGTGGAACGGCATTTCCGCAAGCAGGTACCTGCGCCCGGGTCAAAAACTGACCCTGTGGTTTGCCGAAGACGACGAGAAGGCCCCGGCCGCGAGCCGGCCGGCCACCGACCCGCTCCACTACATCGTGAAAAGAGGCGATTCCCTGTGGTCGATAGCAAAGAAGTTCAACGTCACGGTAAAGCAGCTACTGGCCTGGAACAAGCTGCGTAAAAACAAGTACCTGTATCCCAACCAGAAAATAACGGTTTACCAGAACGGCGCCGCCTCGGTTGACATATAGTCGGCCATTCCTGCGCAAGCAGGGGGACAGGTTGCACAGGAGTGGTTCCCTCCCACCCATCATTGCGAAGAGAAATTTCACATCTTGATGAATTCTTCGTAGAATCCAGTACATCATGACCCGGTTGTTGAAATTCTTCCTGCGTTGCCTGCTGCGGCTGTTATACCGGGTTGAGGTCACGGGTATGGAACATTACCGGCAGGCCGGCAAGCGGGTGCTGATCGTCGCCAACCATGTTTCGCTGCTTGACGGCGTGCTGCTGTATGCCTGGTTGCCCGATGATCTCAGGTTTGCCATCAATACCCAGATCGCCGCGCGTCCGCAGTTCAAACCGTTTCTACGCTGTGCCGATCTATACACCCTGGACCCTACCAATCCGCTGTCGGTGAAATCCATGGTGCGCTTCCTGCGGGAAGACCGTAAGGCAGTTATTTTCCCGGAAGGCCGGATTACCAGCACCGGCGGTCTGATGAAGATCTACGAAGGACCGGGCCTGATCGCCGACCGCGCCGGAGCAACGGTGCTTCCTATCGCCATCGAGGGGCCGCAATACACGACCTTCGGCTACCTGGGAGAACGCAAACGGTTTCCCCGGATCAGCATGAAAATACTGGCGCCGGAGACACTGGCTATAGACCCGTCGCTGCAGGGCCATGCACGGCGCAAGGCCGCGGCGGCGCAGATGCAGGACCTGATGTACCGCCTGTCCTTTGCCTGTTATGACTATGAGAAAACCGTATTCGACGCCATCCTGGAGGCTGCGGTGCGCTTCGGACCGCGGCGCGTGGTGCTGGAAGACATCAAGCGGGAGCCGTTGAACTACCGGCAGTTGCTCCTGCGTACGTTCATCCTCGGCGGCGTATTGCGCCGGGATACAGAGGCCGGGGAACGCGTGGGCGTGCTCATGCCGAACGTGGCAGCCGGGGTGGTGGTGTACCTGTCCCTGGTGTACCTGGAACGGGTCCCCGCCATGCTGAACTACACCACCGGCCTGCAAGTGCTGCTGAAAGCCTGCGCAACCGCGTCGATCAAGACGGTTTATACCTCCCGGCAGTTCGTGGAAAATGCCGGACTTGAGGCGCTGGCGCAAGGCCTGGCGCAACAGGTCAAGCTGGTATACCTGGAGGACCTGCGTGAACGCATCGGCGTGACTGACAAACTGCTCGGCCTGTTGCGCAGCCGCTTCCCGCGCGCCGCTTACCGCCCGGCGGCCAAGCCGGAAGATCCGGCCTCGATCCTGTTCACCTCCGGCTCGGAAGGCGTTCCCAAGGGCGTGGTGTTATCGCATCGCAACCTGCTGGCCAACTTCGCCCAGGCGCGCGCCTGCATTGGCTTCAAGCCCGGTGACGTCTTCTTCAGTTGCCTGCCGTTGTTTCATTCGTTCGGGTTGAATATCGGCTGCGTGCTGCCCCTGCTGGGCGGTTGCAGGATCTTCCTCTATACCACGCCGCTGCATTACCGCGTGATCCCGGAACTGCTGTACCAGACCGACGCGTCCATCCTGTGCGCCACCAACACCTTCCTCAAGGGTTATGCCCATCATGCCCATCCCTACGATTTCACGTCCCTGAAATACGTGCTGGCCGGGGCGGAAAAGTTGCAGGACGACACCCGCAGGCTGTGGATGGAGAAGTTTGGCATTCGCATCCTCGAGGGTTACGGGGCGACGGAATGCAGTCCGGTGGTATCGGTGAACACTCCCATCAGCAATAAACCCGGCAGTGTGGGAAAACTGTTGCCGGGCATGCAGGCTTACCTGGCGCCGGTGCCCGGTATCGAGGCCGGCGGCAGGCTGGTGGTAAGCGGGCCGAACGTGATGTCCGGCTACCTGCTGCACGGCACGGACGGCAGCATCCACCCGCCGCGCAGCGAGCGCGGCGAGGGCTGGTACGATACCGGCGATATCGCCGCCATCGACGCCGAGGGCTACATCACACTGCTGGGCCGGGCGAAACGGTTTGCCAAGATAGGCGGGGAGATGATTTCCCTGACCGCGGTGGAGGAACTGGCCGCGCGCGCCTGGCCGAATTGCAACCACGCGGCGCTGGCGCGACCCGATGCGCGCAAGGGGGAGAAGATTATCCTGGTCTCGGAGTACCAACAGGCAAGCCGCAAGTCGTTCCAGGAAACCGCGCGGGAACTGGGTTACGGCGAACTGTACATCCCCAGGGAAGTCATGCACCGGCCCACGTTGCCCGTACTGGGCACGGGGAAGACGGATTATGTAACGCTTGAGGCTGAATTGGGAACCGTCGAGGGGTAGCGCGCTTTATCTGCCGGATTCCTGCGGTTGCGGGAGCGCTGCACCACCCCACCTTGCGGCCAGTATCGAACCGCTGATATTGTGCCAGATACTGAACAGGGCGCCCGGCAGGGCGGCGAGCAGGGGGAATTTGGTCAGTTCCACCAGGGCAATGGCCAGGCCGGAGTTCTGCATGCCCACTTCGATGGCCAGGGTGCGGCGGATGCGTGCGTCACAGCCGCACAGCCAGGCCAGGCCGTAACCAGCGGCCAGGCCGCACAGGTTATGCAGGCAAACCGCAATGAATACCGGCGCCGCCAGCAGCGCCAGTTGCTCCCGGGTGTTGGCGATGATGATGCCGATAATAAGAATGACCGCCAGCGCGGACAGCCCCGGCAAGACGCGCTTGAGCGCTTGTATGCTGTTGCCAAAGCGGTAATTGATGAGTACGCCCAGGGTGACCGGCGCCAGGATGATGGTGAGAATATTCTGCATCATGTTTGCCACCGGCACCGGCACTTTCTGGCCGATATAGAGCCAGGTCAGCAACGGTGTGAGGAATACCGCCAGCACGGTGGACACGGCCGTCAGGGTAATGGAGACGGCCACTTCGCCTTTGGCCAGGTAGCAGATGATGTTGGACGCGGTGCCGCCGGGGCAGGCGCCCACCAGCACCATGCCCAGCGCCAGTTCCAGCGGCAGTCCCAGCAGTTCCGACAAGAGCCAGGCAATGAACGGCATCAGGGTAAACTGCAGGATAACACCCAACGTGACCGGTTTGGGCTGCTTGATAACGTTCAGAAAATCATGCGGACGCAGGCTCATGCCCATGCCCAGCATGACCAGGCCCAGCAACGGCACAATGTATCCCTTCAACGGCAGCAGCGCCGCCGGATACAGGAAGGAGAAAATACTGACCGCGATTGCGCCCAGCGGGAACAGTGTGGTGATGTTCATAATGATGGTATTCTATAGGTAACAGGGTAAATTACGCTACATTCGTCATTCCTGCGCAAGCAGGAATCCAGTCATACAAACCTTGCTTACAAGGAGTTTTGTTGTCCACTGGATTCCTGCCTGCGCAGGAATGACGAGCTGTGATGCAGCATTATTTACGTCGCTGAATATAACCGTCGCTGTATATAACCGACAATGAAAGCGCCAATTTTTCCAGCCTCCCGCGGTTGCGAATTCATCATCGCAATCCTGTTGTTCCTGTTCCTGCAACCCGGCCGCGCGGAGATCATGCTGACCGGCAGCAGCGATTGGCCCCTGTACGGGCGCAGCTTCGATAACCAGCGTTTCAGCCCCCTGTCCCAGGTCCACGCCGGCAACGTGCAGAAACTGCGGCTGGCCTGGCGTTACCAGACCGGCAAGTTCGGGTCGTTCCAGACCTCACCCATTATCCGGGATGGCATCATGTACCTGACCACGCCTTACAACGACGTCATCGCCCTGCACGCGGGCACGGGCAAGGAGTTGTGGCGTTACCGCCATGAACTGCCGGAGGACGGGAAGTACTGTTGCGGCCCCGCCAACCGCGGGCCGGCGCTGAGTGCGGACAAGGTGTTTACCGTCACCATTGACGCCCGGCTGATCGCCCTGCAGCGGGACACGGGCAAGGTGCTCTGGGACGTGGCGATCACGGACCCCGACGCGGGCGAGGCGGAACAACTGCAGGCGTTGCCGGGGGTGGCCGAACTCAAGGGCGCAAAGCAGTCCGGGCAAACCGGCTACACTGCCAACCTGGCGCCGCAGGTGTTTGCCGGCAAGGTCCTGGTCGGTATCTCCGGCGCAGGTTACGGCCTGCACGTGGACCTGGAGCAGGACGGCGAATATGTCCTGTCGGTGGGCGGCCTGTCCGGGGGCGGACACGGGTTACGCGGGTTTATCGTCGCCTACGACGTGGAAACCGGCGCGGAAATCTGGCGTTGGCACAGTACCCCGGAATCCGGCTGGCAGGGCAAGTGGCGCAAGAAAACCGGCTATGGCGTGCCCCTGAACCGGGACCTGGACGCGGAGCGGGTCGCCAACGAGACGTATGCCGATACCTGGCGTTACGGCGGCGGCTCCATTTTCACCACTCCAGCCATAGACCCGGAACTGGGCCTGGTCTATATCGGCACCGGCAACCCGTCACCGCAGATGGATGACTCGACCCGTCCCGGCGATAACCTGTATACCGTCAGCCTGGTTGCGCTGGAAGCGGACACGGGCAAGCTGCGCTGGCACTACCAGCAAGTGCCGCACGACCGCTGGGGTTATGACGTCGCGAGCCCGCCGGTGCTCTTCGATCTGGTTGAAAACGGCAAAACAATCAAGGCGGTAGGGCAAGCCAGCAAGCTCGGCTGGTTTTTCATCCACGATCGGGAGAGCGGCAGGCTGATCCGCCGCAGCGAGCCTTTCATCGGGCAGGAAAACCTGTTCGCGCCGCCCTCGGAAACCGGTGTGCGTATCGTACCCGGCACCCTGGGCGCGGTGTCCTGGTCGCCGGTCGCCTACCACCCCGGACTGCAACAAGTGTATATCCCGGGCATCTACCAGCCCTCCCTGTTCTTTTCCCGGGAACTGGAGCCGCAACCCGGCGCGCCCTGGCAGAGTTTTACCTTTTTCCGCAAGGCCGCTGAACCCGACTGGGGTGTATTCAGTGCCGTTGACGTGGTATCCGGCAAACTGGTGTGGCAGCAGCAAGTGGCGCAACCCATGGTAGGTGGCGTACTGGCCACTGCCGGCGACCTGGTATTCACCGGTGAAGGCAACGGCCGCTTCAGCGCCTATGACGCCCACAGCGGCAAGCCGCTGTGGCACCACCAGGCTGAATACGGCGTCAACGCCCCGCCGGTCAGCTATATGCACAAGGGCAAACAGTACATCACCGTCGCCGCGGGAGGCAATGCCCTGTTCGGTTATCAGGTCGGCGACGAGATACTCACGTTCAGCCTGGAGTGATTACTGCTGAGACAGCGGATTCCTCAGCGAGTCTTATTGCTAAGCCAAGCTTGAAACAGATCCTTCAAGACACCTATTTTTCCATCCAGGCCGGCCATAGCTCCCTCCAGGCCAGCCATGCGTTCACGCAAATCAATGATGTCTCTATGGGTATCCTTGTGAGTGGTCCAGATAAACCAGGCTAATGAAGCCCAGGACAACAGGATGGTAACAATGATGGTGATCAGTTCGTAATTCATAGCACACTCCGTGGTCTTATGATAGTCAGTTCAGGCGTTCCTTCAGTCCATGTGGGGCAACATAGAGCAGAATATATTCTTTGTCAATAGAGTTTCGGCGGATTATGCAGGTACAGGCAGTATAATTCTCTCCTCCGTGATGATCCCGTGCAGCCGCACATCCGTTGCCGTCACGGGGAGCGCTTCCACAAGCTGGCATTCGTAGCACAACCCCAGGCGGATGCTTTGGGGATGCGTGGCAAACCATTTGTCGTAATAGCCTCTGCCGTAACCGATGCGATCGCCCGTTGCGCTGAAACCCAGGCCCGGGGTGATGCACAAATCAATCGCGCCGGGCCATTCTGCATCCGTGTCCGGCGTGAGGATGCCCAGTTGCCCGGTTTGCAGCTTGTCCCAGCCGTCGAAGCGTGTGGCGATCATCCTGTCACGGTTGAGAATCTTCGGGACCAGCACCGTCTTGCCGGTTTGTGACAGCTCATCAATGATGCCGCGCGTGTCCACCTCCAGGTGGGTTGACAGGTAGCAGAACACGCTGGCAGCCTGCTCAAGCTGTGGCAGTAGGCGCGCGTGAATGGCCCGGTTGAATTGCCGCCGCTGTGCCGCGGTGAGCGCCAGACGTTGCTGCTTGAGGTATTCCCGCAGTTGGGCTTTTTCTTGAACAAGCATTTTCTTTTTCGCAAAAAAAGCGTAGAATAACGCATTTTCCATTGGACAACCGGCGCAAGTGACCGGTACAGGGTTTATTTTATGGTAACAATTCGATTGGCGCGCGCAGGCGCAAAGAAAAGGCCTTTCTATCATGTCGTGGCCACCGATTCACGCAGTCCGCGCGATGGCAGGTATATTGAAAGGCTGGGGTTTTTCAACCCGATAGCAGGCACGCGCGAGCAGAAACTGAAGCTGGAGCAGGGGCGAGTGGATTACTGGCTGTCCCAGGGCGCGCAGCCTTCTGCGCGCGTGGCGCAACTGCTCAAGCTCAACGCCGGGAACAAAACCGGCTCTGACTGAGCCTCATGCCGGCTCCCGCTGGTAATAAGCCGGGGCAACGGATCGTCATCGGCAGGATTGCCGGCGTGCACGGGGTACACGGTTGGCTGAAACTGTTTTCCTATACGGACCCCAGGGAGAATATCTTTTCCTACCAGCCCTGGCTGCTGGGAGAAGACGGGAAAACCGACGGCGCGGCATGGTCCGAAATCGAATTTGCCGATTACGGGAGCAACGGCAAGACCTTGTTGGTTAAACTGCCCGGGGTCGAGGACCGGGAGGCGGCGCAGGCCCTGGTCGGTAGCACGCTGGCGCTGTACCGGGCACAGCTACCGGAACCGGAGCACGGTGAATATTACTGGACGGATCTCATGGGTATGGAAGTGGTAGCGTTGGCGGGGGAGCGCCTGGGCCGAGTTGTTGATATTCGGGCGACCGGCGCCAACGACGTGTTGATCGTACAGGGTGAAAGACGCCGCACGATCCCGTTCGTCATGGAAGAGGTGGTGCGGGAGGTGGACCAGGCCGGCGCGGTCATTACGGTGGATTGGGAATGGAACGAGTATTAGCCATCAGTGTGGTGACCCTGTTTCCGGAGATGTTTGCCGCAGTCAGCGACCACGGCGTCACCGGGAAAGCCGTGAGTTCGGGATTGCTGCAACTCAGCACGATCAACCCGCGCAGTTACGCAACGGACCGCCACCGCAACGTGGACGACAGGCCCTATGGCGGCGGGCCCGGCATGGTCATGCTGGCCGCGCCGTTGCTGGCAGCCATACGCGCCGCCCGGCAAGCCCTGCCCGGGGCCGCGGTGGCCTACCTGTCGCCCCAGGGGCGGCGCTTGCGCCAGCAGGACGTGACCGGCTTTGCCGGCAGGGACTCCTTCATCCTGGTCGCAGGCCGCTATGAGGGTGTGGATGAGCGGGTGATTGCACTGGAAGTCGATGAGGAATGGTCTATCGGGGATTACGTGCTCAGCGGCGGTGAACTGCCGGCCATGGTACTGATTGACGCGGTGGCAAGATGCCTGCCGGGTGTGCTGGGCAACGAGGGGTCCGCGGCCGCGGATTCTTTTTTTCAGGGGATGCTGGATTGTCCCCATTACACGCGGCCGGAAGTGGTGGAAGGCCGACCGGCGCCGCCGGTATTGTTGAGCGGCGACCACGGAGAGATACGCAAGTGGCGCCTGAAACAGGCGCTGGGGCGCACCTGGAAACGGCGTCCCGAACTACTGCAGGCGCGGGTCCTGAACCCGGAAGAACAGGCGCTGCTGGATGAATACATCAGGGAAGAGCAATAAATGATCGTTATGAGGTCTGGAAACATGGCAAATATTATTGAACAACTCGAAGCCGAACAATGCGACCGGGAGATCCCGGAGTTTAACCCCGGCGATACCGTTGTGGTGCAGGTCAAGGTGGTGGAAGGTCAGCGCGAACGCTTGCAGGCGTTTGAAGGCACGGTGATCGCCAAGAAAAACCGCGGCCTTAACTCCTCGTTCACGGTACGCAAGATCTCCTATGGCGAAGGCGTGGAACGGGTGTTCCAGACCTACAGCCCGATCATCGCCGACATTACCGTAAAACGGCGCGGCGACGTACGTCGGGCCAAGCTGTACTACATGCGCGACCGCCGCGGCAAGGCCGCCCGGATCAAGGAGAAAATCAAACCGTCATCCTAGTACTCTCTAGTACTCTTTATTTATCCGCAGATGACGCAGATTAACGCAGATGAAATTAAGGTTGTTTGACATATTCAGTTATTGATATTGAGTCATTGGCACAACACTTTTTCGATTCGCAAACAAAACAATAAAATAATCTGCGTTAATCTGCGTCATCTGCGGATGAATAATAATCTGCGTTCATCTGCGTCATCTGCGGACAAATCAAAAAAAATAATCCGTGGATGATAAATCGCTCATCGATCAGTTTCTCGATGCCCTGTGGCTGGAACGGGGCCTGAGCGAGAATACACTCAGCGCATACCGTAGTGATCTTTATGCCTATACCGACTGGCTGGTGGCCACGTCCCGTGCGCTGTTGCAGTCCCGTCCCGAGGACGTGCTGGGCTACCTGGCCACGCTGACCGGCAAGTCCGCCCGCACCAGCGCCCGGCGCCTGTCCGCGCTGCGCCGGTTATTTCAATACCTGGCCCGGGAGCGGTATATCGACCATGATCCCTGCGCCCGTATCCCGGCGCCGCGCATCGGCCGTCCCCTGCCCAAATCACTGACCGAGGAAGAAGTGGAAAACCTGCTCAACGCGCCGGACACCTCCACAGCCATCGGCTTGCGCGACCGGGCGATGCTGGAAGTGTTGTACGCCACCGGTCTGCGGGTGTCGGAACTGGTCGGCCTGCAACTGGGACAGGTGAATTTAAGGCAGGGCGTGATCCGGGTGGTCGGCAAGGGCAACAAGGAGCGCCTGACACCGCTGGGGGAGGAGGCGTCCGACTGGGTGGAGAAATTCACCCGCCAGGGCCGCGCCGAACTGCTGTCGGCTGACGCCACGCATGCCCTGTTTCCCAGCCGCCGCGGCCGCATGATGGCGCGCCAGACCTTCTGGCACGCGCTAAAACGCTACGCGTTGCAGGCCGGCATCAACAAGGCGTTGTCGCCGCACGTACTCCGGCACGCGTTCGCCACCCACCTGCTGAACCACGGCGCCGACCTGCGCGTGGTGCAGATGCTGCTGGGGCACAGCGACATCTCCACCACGCAGATCTACACCCACGTCGCCCGGGAACGGCTGAAAAACCTGCACGCCGAACATCACCCGCGCGGGTAACCGCGCACAAGCTGATTATTTTGCAAAAAATGTGAGTTTTGTCACAGCTTTTTCACGCGTGCCTGGTTAAACTGTGCCTTATGACAATGGAAACAGGACAAGGAGGGGTAGCGTGTCTGAGAAAGAGAAAATCAAAGAGGAGATTGGTTGGCTTAAACTGGTATTCGGTTTATTGACAGCCGTTGATGTACCGCTGATTGCCTGGCTGTTCAACAACTTTAGTGTGGTACCGTTGACCCAAGTGCTGACAGCGATCTCTCTGGTAATAATCATTACCTGTGCTATGATTAAAATTAATTTTCGCATCTACAAAAATCTTAACCGGTTGAGAGAACTCTGATGGAAGAAATGGTAATACGTGAGATGCTGGTCACATTAGTGCTCGTGGTCTGTATTATTGCGGTATGCTCAATAATGTGGACTATTTTTACTTTCGAAAGACGTGATTCACCAAAGAAAAATACCGACCCGGAAACCGGACATCTTGAGCAGGATGACTGACCCGATGCAAGCGAGAATCCCATGCACAAAACCCTGACACTGATTTTATTTACGCTGCTCTGCACGAGTGCAGTACCCGCGGACTCTGACCAGGACAAGCGCCTGCGCCAGGCGATTGCCGACGTTTTTCCCGACGTTGAGGTCACCCGTATCAAACCGTCGCCCATCCCCGGCCTGTACGAGATTATGCTGGGTACGGACATGGTTTACCTGAGCGACGATGGTCGTTATCTCCTGCAAGGAGACCTGATCGACCTGAGTGAGCGCGTCAACCTGAGCGAGCGGGAACGCGCCGTAGCCAGGCAGCAGGTACTGGCAACTATCCCTGCCTCCGAGACCATAGATTTTGTCCCTGATGCCGTGCAACACACGGTGTACGTCTTCACTGACATTACCTGCGGCTACTGCCGGCGCTTTCACCGTGACGTGGAAGAATTGAACGACCGGGGTGTGGCCGTGCGCTACCTGGCCTACCCGCGCGCCGGGGTCGATTCGGAACCCTTCGTGGACATGGAATCGGTATGGTGCGCAACCGATCCCAATACAGCCATGACCCAGGCCAAACGCGGCGACGCGGTAGCCCCGGCGCAGTGCGACAACCCGGTGCAACGGCAATATGAACTGGGCCAGGCCCTGGGCGTGCGCGGCACCCCCGCCATCTACCTGGAAAACGGCCAGGAAATGCCTGGCTACATCCCCCCCGACACCCTGCTACAGGCGCTTAACAGTAATTGATATCCGCGGATGATATGGATGTTTTTTGTTAATCTGCGTCATCTACAGATAAATTCAATTCGCCCTGTAATGACTTGAGCACCGCTACAGTCGTGCTGCCGTCTTTTTCGGTGTGTTCAACCTTTACCTGTAAATAATCGAACTCTGGGGCGCACCAGAATATGGACTTGCGGCTGCTGTCGGGCCGGTGCCTGATCATTTTGATGGTGTTGAAACTGCCCAGGGGCGTTTCCACCACTTCCTCGCCCAGCTTTTCGAAGTTGTAGGTCTTGATACCGCCGCCGTCCGCGATCTGGTAGGAAGTAGGTGTGTCTCCCTTCTGCAGGTCGTGCATGATGGCAAGCTGGTACAGTAGTTTGTCCATCACCGCAGGTTCCATGGGTAAATGCCAGAAATCGCCGTTGATGGTGTTCTTTATCTTGCCGGCGTCCCGGTTGAACTCGATGGAAACCTCGCGATTCTTCCGGTCGCCGGTGCGCTGGTAGCTGTAGAACAGCGGTTTCAGCAGGCGTTCTTCCAGCGCCAGGCGGCTGGACTCAACGATGTGCAGTTTCTTGAACAACGAGATTAAACCCACCGTTTTCGTCTCGGAACGGTACTCGTAGCTGCCATCGTCCAGTCGGATCAGGCTGCGGACGACCCGGGCAGCCTTGGTGTTTTTCGCATACAAGACATATTCCGCCTCGAACGGGCGCAGGCCGGCATCACTTTCCGCCCGCACAGGCCCGGACGCAAGCAACAGGCAGGCACAGCAGAGCGCGCTGAACAACCCGACAACACCAGTCCAATCCTTTATAATCGGGACATGCCAACGACCCGCGACAGTTTTAATCCTGGAGAACACGCACATATCCTGGTAGCCGGTGACGTGATGCTGGACCGTTACGTTTACGGTGACGCAGTCCGCATTTCACCGGAAGCGCCGGTGCCGGTGGTCAAGGTGGGACAGGTCGAGGAACGGCCCGGTGGCGCCGCCAACGTGGCCGCCAATATCGGGCGCTTGGGCGTTAAAGTCACTCTGACGGGCATAACCGGAGCTGACGAGCAGGCGGATGTTCTGGAATCTGCATTGACGGGTGTCGGGTACGAGTGTTATCGGCTGGCGCAAGCCTCTACTATAACCAAACTGCGGGTGTTAAGTCAAAACCAACAGTTGTTGCGTCTGGACTACGAAAACGAATTTCCGGCACAGGCCGCGGCGCGTCTGGTAGAGCTTTACACACAACAACTGGATGCGGCAACCCTGGTAGTGTTGTCCGATTATGCCAAGGGTAGCCTGGCACAGGCGCCGGCCTTGATCGAGCTCGCCCGAGCGCGGGGATTGCCCGTGGTCATCGATCCCAAGGGCACGGATTTCTCCCGCTACCGCAATGCCTCGGTATTGACGCCCAACTACCGGGAATTTCAGGCGGTGGCGGGTAACTGCCTGAATGAAAACGAGATTCGTACAAAAGCTCTGGCCCTGTGCGAGGCGCTGTCACTGGATGCCATGCTCATCACCCGGGGTGAGCGCGGCATGACCCTGGTGCACAGGAGCGCGCGCGACGCCCTCCATCTTCCTGCCGAGACCCACGAGGTGTTTGACGTCACCGGCGCCGGTGACACCGTCATCGCCACCTTTGCCGCGGCGCTGGCGTCCGGCTACGACCACCGAGCGGCCGTCGGCTTCGCCAACGCGGCCGCGGGCATCGCCGTGGAAAAACTGGGCGCGGCAACCGTGAGCGCGGCGGAACTGAACGCACGCTGCGGACATGCCGCGCACAAGCTCATGGGGCTGGACGAGTTGCTGGATGCAATCAGCCGCAGCAAGGCCGCGGGAGAGAAGATAGTCATGACCAACGGCTGTTTCGACCTGTTGCACGCGGGCCACGTCGCCTGTCTGGAACAGGCAAAAGCCCTGGGCGACCGGTTGCTGGTGGCGGTGAATGACGATGCCTCGGTACGCCGTCTCAAAGGCCCGCAGCGGCCGTTGCAGGCGCTGGATAATCGCCTCAGGGTACTGGCGGGACTGGCCGCGGTGGACTGGCTGGTGACCTTCTCCGAAGACACGCCGGAACGACTGGTGCAGGCGCTCAGTCCCGACCTGCTGGTCAAGGGGGGCGATTATGCGCCGGAGGCGATTGCCGGCGCCGCACACGTGCGGCAACACGGCGGTGAGGTCATCACCCTGCCGCTGCTGCCAGGCTGCTCCACCAGCGCGCTGGTGGACGCGCTCCGGAAAACAGGTCAGGGGGCGGCATGATCATCGTCACCGGCGCCGCCGGGTTCATCGGCAGCAACCTGCTGCGCGGCCTGAACGCGGCCGGCCACAGCGACATCATCGCGGTCGATGACCTCAGCGACGGCAGCAAGTTCAACAACCTGGTGGAGTGCGATTTCCTGGATTACCTGGACAAGGACGAGTTCATGGCGTCCCTGCCGGCACGGCTCAAGGGGGTGGAACAGGTGTTTCACCAGGGCGCCTGCTCCGATACCCGCGAGCAGGACGGCCGCTTCATGCTGGACAACAACTACGCCTGGTCCCGGCGCCTGCTGGATGCCTGCCAGCGCGCCGGCGTGCCCCTGATCTATGCCTCCAGCGCCGCGGTGTACGGCAACAGCCGGCTGTTCACCGAACAAGCGCAGTATGAACGGCCGGTCAACGTGTACGGCTACTCCAAGCTGTTGTTTGACCGCTACGTGCGCAGGGTGGCGCCGGAGGCCCGCGTCCAGGTTGTCGGCCTCAGGTATTTCAACGTGTACGGCCCCGGCGAACAGCACAAGGGCGCCATGGCCAGTATGATCTTCCAGTTGCACCGGCAACTGCAGGACGGCGGCGCCATGAAACTGTTCAAGGGCAGCGGCGGTTACGGGGACGGCGAACAGCGCCGGGACTTTATCCACGTCGATGACGTGGTGGACGTCAACCTGTGGTTCATGCAGCAGCGCGCGCTGAGCGGCATCTTCAACGTCGGCAGCGGCAGCAGCAGGAGTTTCAACGACGTTGCCCGGCTACTGACGGACTGGCACGCCGGGGGCAAGGTTGAGTACGTGGATTTCCCGGCAGACCTGCCGGCCGCCTACCAGAGTTTCACCCAGGCAGACATCTCGGCATTGCGCCAGGCCGGCTACCGCAAGCCGTTCACCGGCCTGGAGCGGGGCCTCAGAAAATACCTGGAGTGCCTGGAGGGGGCAGGGTAAGAGTTCAGCCCGGTGCGGATCCTATACAGCCTCATCCTGTACCTGTGCGCCCCCCTGGCGCTGTGTTACCTGCTGTTGCGGGCGGTAAAAAACCGCGCTTACCTGCAACGTATTCCCGAACGTTTCGGTTGTATCCCGCGCCCGGCCTCCGCGCAACCGGTGATCTGGGTGCACGCGGTGTCCGTAGGCGAGGTGCAGGTGGCCCGGTTGCTGGTGCGGCGCCTGCTCGAGACCTGCCCGGATTGCCGGATACTGCTGACCACGGTCACCCCCACGGGCGCGGCGCAGGTCAAGCGCGTGTTCGCCAACCGGGTAGAGCACCGTTACCTGCCGTATGACCTGCCCCACGC
Organism: Gammaproteobacteria bacterium; assembly: GCA_965116585.1. Lineage (GTDB taxonomy): Bacteria > Pseudomonadota > Gammaproteobacteria > Eutrophobiales > Eutrophobiaceae > JAAXHV01. The sequence continues at coordinate 2,806,139 of OZ220714.1, forward strand.
GGTCTGCCTGTTCCTGCGCCGGGTCAGGCCGCGTGCACTGATCATCCTGGAAACCGAGATCTGGCCGAACCTGTTGCATCACTGCCGGCGCCGCAACATCCCCGCGTTCCTGGTGAATGCCAGGCTGTCGCCCCGTTCGTACCGCGCCTACCGTCGCCTGTCCGGTTTCACTGCCGCCGCGCTGGCCTGCCTTACGCATATCGCCACCCGGGGTAACGAGGATGCCGAGCGTTTCCTGGCCCTGGGCGCGCCCCCCGACCGGGTTTCAGTGACAGGCAACCTGAAGTTTGACGCGGACGCGTCCATCGACGATACCGCGCCGGCGCAGTCGTTACCACGCTCCTTTGCCGGGGCACGCCCCGTCTGGATCGCGGCCAGCACCCACGCAGGTGAGGAAGAGCAGGTACTGGATGCGTTTCACCAGGTCCGGCAAGCCGTGGCAGACTGCCTGTTGATCCTCGCGCCACGGCACCCGGAGCGTTTCGACAAGGTCCATAACCTGTGCCGCCAACGCGACCTGGAGGTCGCCAGGCACAGCGCCGGCGCCGCACCGGGGGACGCGGCCGTGTACCTGCTGGATACCCTGGGAGATCTGCCCGGCTGCTACACCTGCGCCGACGCCGCCTTCATCGGCGGCAGCCTGGTCGCCGCAGGCGGCCACAACGTGCTGGAAGCAGCCAGACTGGGAGTACCGTTGATCAGCGGCCAACATACCGCCAACTTCACCGAAATCATCGACCTGCTCCAGGCTGAAGACGCAATCATGATCGTAGCCGACGCCAAGCAACTGGCCACGGCAACACTGCGCCTGCTACAAGACCCCGACCTCAGACACACCCAAGGCGAGCGTGGGCAACAACTGGTACGGCAGCATCAGGGCGCGACGGACAGGGTAATGGCGTTGCTGGACGGGATTGTCCGCGGATGACGCAGATGATGTTGACTCGTCATTCCTGCGAAGGCAGGAATCCAGTCAAATAAACGTCGCTTGCGACACAGTATAAAGCGTCCCTTCGGGACAATGTATCCAACTGGATTCCTGCTTTCGCAGGAATGACGAAAGGAAGGGCACAACATAAAAACAGGGGCTACGTCAGCAGCATGCGCCGCCTGATAGCCCCTGGGTTCGTTTACTTCCGTGAGCAGGAAGTTTGTTTTACTGCCTGGGGTTAGAGGATGAAGATCCCTCCGTCGTCGTCGGTACTGAGACTCAGCATGTCGATAACATCGTCTGTTTCCTCGTTCACAGTAGTAGTATCAGGGTCATCCTCCTCAGTGGCCAGATTATGCAAATCTACTGTCCCCTCAAGGATGATGATGCCACCGCCAAAGTCGGCCAAATCAATCCTGACCTCGCCATCATGCCTGGTAATGTTTGCGACAAGGTCTTCCGGATCGCGGATGCCGAAAGCCGTGAGGTCAATCTGATCGTGCTCGCCATCAAGATCAAACTGGAATCCCTTGATGACATCGACGCCTGCTCCATCGCCAGGGCTGAATACGAACGTGTCGTTGCCTGCACTACCGTCCATGATGTCATCGCCAGCGCCACCGACAATCCTGTCATCGCCAGCGTTACCGGTAATCGTATCACGGCCACTATCACCTATCAGGGTGTCTCCTCCAGCACCACCGGTCAAGGTGTCATTACCGCCCAGTCCCTTGAGTGTGCTACCGGCAGCAAGTGCAGTCAGCGTATCTCCGAACTGAGACCCGGTGACGTTTTCGAAACCTACCAGCGTGTCACCCATAGCGAAGTTTTCATTATTACCGTCATCAGCGTTATCAGCAACCAATGGGGTAGTACTCAATGTCTCCAGATTGATCGTGACCTTTGTCTCGGACTCCTCATAGGAGATGGTATCACCATCAGTGAACTTGCCGCGGTTATCCATGTCGTTAGCTCCTGCATCAATATTGTCAGCACCTTCACTGGCAATGAACGTGTCGTCGTTGCTGGAACCCTCATACTTCTCAATGTTACGGTACGTATCACCGTCGGCGTCACCACCGGTTCCCTTGCGGGAGTGCAGGTCCACCGTCACACCAGCTCTTGCTCCCATGTAGGAAGCGACATCCATGGAAGCAGCGACTCTTGTAGCATCTGGGGTTGCGCCAGGAACCGTGTTATCTCTATCCTCGTCCTTGTCCTCGCCACCGTCGAGCACGTCTGCGCCGGGACCGCCTATCAGCACATCACCTATAATTTGGGTAGCAGAGCGATCTCCAGGATCACTCGCGCCACCTCTCAGGGTATCATTGCCTGCCAGGCCGGTGAGTGTATTATCCCTGTGGTCACCGGTCAGACGGTCATCGTGCATAGACCCTGTGATGCTCTCGAACGTGGAAACGTCAAGCGGATCCGTACTGTCATCACCATCATGGTTATAAGCCGCTTTCTGCACTTCCAGTTCATCTCCCTCGGCATGACCGCCAGAAGCAGTGTTGTTGGCAAGGTTCACTGATACGCCTGCGTCCGAATCCTTGTAGGACAGGGTATCGTTCGCTTCATCAACCCCATTTGCCGTTACATCCGTAGGCTCCGTGCCATCAGCAGCACCAGTACCGCCGTCCAGCTCGTCAGCGCCAGCACCGCCTTCGATGGTATCTGAACCTGCCCCACCATCTATTTCGTCCTCATCGCCCAGACCCCACAGCATGTTGTTTGCGTCATCACCTATCAGCTCGTCGCCATAATCACGGGAGCCGATGATATTTTCAAAGTTCACAATCACATCGCCCTGAGCATGGCCACCGATGGCGATTTCTGTGTCGCCCGATATATCGATGGTGACACCCCGGTCTGAATTTTCGTAGGATACGGTGTCACCTCCCATCCCTTCTTCACCACCGTCAAGATAGTCGGCGCCGTCACCACCTTCAATTTTGTTATCTTCAGCGTTACCCCTGAAGGCATCGTCATGCGATGAACCGATAATGTTCTCAATGTTGATTGCGTGCGCGCCTGCGGTTGTTCCGTCGTCTGCGCCAAGCAAAAAGGCACTATTCTCCTCACCGGATTGATATCGGCCATCAGCACCAGTATGTACACCGCGCGTTGCTTTCTCGAAAGACACGGTGTCAATACTAAGCCGGTCTGAAACAGATTCCATGCTTTCATCACCATCAGTATCGGGATCATTCATCGGCCTCTGATCCAAGTCGGCATTCCCGCCGCCATCCCAGTACCAACCATCAATAACACTGTCATTGACGACACCGTCACCGCCATTTATGGTCGCATAGATCATGTCACTGCCGGCGCCGCCGTAGGCTTTGTCATCACCGGCACCACCAGACAGCAAATCATCACCGGCGCCACCATGCATGGTGTCATTACCGATGCCGCCAAAGATCTTGTCCATACCAGAACCACCCCACATGACGTCATCACCGCCACCCGGGCCACCATACAACGTGTCATGGCCACCGAGGCCCATAATCGTGTTGCCCCGGCTGTCACCGGCAAGGATATCGTCATGGTTCGAACCGGTCAGGTGGATGATATCAGGCACCGTCTCTTCCAGGGTGCGCTCATCAGCGGAGGCGTCCGGGTCGGGATTGTCATATTCGACCGTGATTTCATTCCAGCTATCACCCTCAGCGTCACCGTGCATGGCAGCAAGGCTGTGGAAACGTACTGTAACCCCCATCATGGAACCGCTGTAGGACGCCGTGTCATCACCGTCGCCGCCGATCAACTTGTCTGCGCCGTAGCCACCTTCCAGGGTATCGTTCCCGTCCTCACCTTCCAGTCTGTCATCCCCGGCGTGACCCAGCAGGTGGTCATCCCCCCGGTCGCCGATCAACACATCCCCGAACATGCCGCCTTCCAGCAGGTTCTCACCCCGATCACCGGTCAGCATGTTCTTGGCATACATGGCGCCAATTACATTCTCAATGTTCTTCAGGGAATCGCCCGTGGCATGGCCGCCACTGGCCAGGTTGCCGCGCAGGTTGATGGTGATGTCCTCTCCGGGCCCAGGCGCATCCGCAGAGCCCTTGTAGGTCACCGTGTCGGTACCTGCGCCACCGTCAATCGTATCGGCCCCGGCGCCGCCCATGATCAGGTCATTGCCGTCACCGGCCTCGATTTCATCATCACCGCCACCGGCATAGATCACGTCGTTACCCTCCATGGCATCGATCATCTCGCCGCCGTCCGTGCCGTGCAGCTTGTCGGCCATGTCCGTACCCATGATGTCCGCGGGCCCGGCCGGGCGCTCCATCACGGTCAGTGTGTAGGCGCCGGCATTGCTCTGGCCCGGGTTCCCGGTGTAGGCGCTCACGCTGAGGTAGAACTTGCCATCTTCCTCCAACGGTGGCAGCACGATGTGCGAGTCCAGATTACCGTCAGGACCATCGATGTCATCGTTGGACATCACCTCGCCACCCTTGGAATCGAGCAGCATCAGGATGGGGTCTTCCAGCGTGCCATCGCCCTTGCCGTCACCTGTGAGCGTAAACGTGTATTCTTTCCCCGCTTGCAGTTCGATGATAATCCAGTCTACGTCATGCTTGGTGGTGAGACGGCCCGCGAACGTATTATTCTTGGTTGCTGCGCTGAACGAACCATCCGCATTGGGCACGAAGCAGTACCCGGTATCGATACTGGCAGGCGCGTCAAAAGGCGGTCTCTCATTTGGAATTGGCATAACTTTTTCTCCTGTTAATCAGTAGAAGTAAACGAAATTCTGTGTCTATGCGTGGATAATCGCATTATCGAGTAATACATTTGTATGGGTTTTGGGGGGATTCCGGGTCCATTTATCCGCTATGACGGGCTGTCTGAGGCGTTGTTTTTGTTGTTACGATTTAGCGCTTGAATCTGAAGTTACAGGTGCTAAACTGTACAAGGTGGTTCGTATTAGACAGACGCTGGATTGGTTGTCGGCGCTGGTAGCATTGCGGCGCTGGAACAACTATACTGAATGGGCTTGCAAGCGCGTCTGGGTTTCCCAATTTATTTCAGGGGGGGTGGCATGATGAAGTTTCCAGAATATAGCTGTGTAACGAACGCGCTGGGCCTGGGTTTGGCCGGTGTCTTGTTTATCGCCGGGACGGTTCAGGCGCAGATGCTTGAGGAGATTGTGGTCACCGCGCAGAAGCGGGCGGAGGACTTGCAGAGCACGCCGGTTGCCGTGACTGCGTTTACCGGTGAGCAGTTGCAACAGGTTGGCGTGGTTGACGCCGTCGGGCTCAGTAATGTGGTGCCGAATGTGACCATCGCGACCGAGGATGCCAGGGATGCGATTTTCATCAATATCCGCGGTATTTCCCAGTCCGAGCGCAGGAATACCTCGGACCCGACCACTGCATTCTATATGGACGGCGCGCTGGTGCCGCGCATGTCCGGTATCAATGCCTACTTTTATGACGTTGAGCGTATCGAAGTGTTACGCGGCCCCCAGGGTACGCTGTACGGACGCAACAGTACCTCCGGGGTGGTGAACGTCATCTCCAAAAAGCCTGACCTGGAAGCCTTTGGCGGCGACATCCAGGTGGGTTACGGCAACTATGACGCGGTGGACGTGAAAGGCGCGTTGAATGTGCCCTTTTCCGACAGTTTCGGCGGGCGTGTGGCCTTTACCTATAACGAACGCGACGGTTACCGGGACAACAGCCCGGTGGCTGACGGCGACGACCTGGATGACGTGGGCGTACGCGGCCACCTGCTCTGGGATATCAGCGAGGCGACTTCGTTGTTGCTCTCCGCGGACTACTATGAGCACAAGGGCGTCGGTCCGGTGCTGGCCCAGGTGGAATGCCCCGAGATTGGTTGCAACATCCCGATACCGCCCGACCCTGCTAACGCCAACCCCCTCAATACCGAGGGTTTCCGGGACAATACGGATACGAATTTCAAGCTCGAACTGAACCACTCGTTCTCATTTGCGGATTTGACCTTCATCGGTTCTTACCGGGATCATGAACGGGATTATCTTATCGACACCGACGGCTCCGGCGCGTCGGTATTTTTGCCGCCCGCAGGGAGACTGGTTCCCATCACCACGGACGTCGTGGAGCAGACGGAATCCGAGTCCTTCTCCGGCGAGTTGCGCCTGAACTCCAACTCGGACGGCCCTATCCAGTGGATCCTGGGGGGATTTTACCTGGATGAGGACATCGCCGGCGATTTCCGCTACCAGCCGGTATTGCCGAACGGCGCGCACCTGAACGTGCAGTTTGTCGATAAAGGCTTCAACGTGGAATCCTGGGCCGTGTTCGGCAATGCTTCCGTGGACGTCACCGACAGCTTCACCCTGAACGGCGGCATACGTTACACGGAAGATGAGAAAGACAAGGGCGGCGTGAATGACCCCGCCAACCCGACCGCCGGCAGTTATATGCTCGTCACCATACGGGAATTCGGCAACCCGGTGGCGCCGGTATTTCCCCGCGCCCAGGTGGCGAACCCGTCCTGGAGCGAGGTCACCTGGTCATTCGGTTTCGACTGGCATATCAACGATGACACGCTTGCCTATGCCAAGTACAGCAAGGGTTTCAAGTCGGGCGGGTTCAACCGCGGCAGCGTGGACCCCTTCAATCCGAGCGGCGCGCCCAACGTTGCCAACCTGATCGTGTATAACCCGGAGCAGGTGCTGGCCAGTGAAGTCGGCCTCAAGAGTACGTTCCTGGACGGTCGCGCCCGGGCCAACCTGAGCGTGTTCTGGTATGACTATTCCGACAAGGAGGAAGCGGTGGTGCGCGTGATTGGCGGCATTCCCACCAATACCGCGATCAACGCGGGGCAGGCGACCATTTACGGCGCGGAACTGGAGACTTCCTTCCTGTACGGCGAGCATGGCGGGCGTATCGATGTCAACCTGGGCTGGCTGGATGCGGAGTTCGATGAATTCGAGGGTCTTGATGATCCGCTGACGGCCGGCCAGGATAACCTGAATCTGGCCGGCGGCGAGATGGTGAATGCGCCGGACTGGAACATCAGCGCCACCTGGATACCCGTAGAACTGGAAACGCTGAACGGGCGCCTGTATCCCCTGGTCCAGTTTTCCTTCAAGTCCGATTACATTACCCGGCCCCACAACCAGCCCGTGGACCGGCAGGGTTCCTATACCCGCACCAATGCCAGCCTGAACTGGGAATCCAACAAGACCGGCTTGTACGTGGAGGGTTTTGTGCACAATATAGAGAATGAAGACATCCAGACCGTCTCCACCTGCCAGCAACAGGTCAACGGCGTAGCGGGTACACCCTTCCCGGGGTTGGGCTGCACCCACATGTACCAACCGCCCCGCACCTACGGCGTGCGGCTGGGCTACAGGTTCTAGCCCGCATATCTCACCAAGTGATGCGCCCTCGCTGGTCTTTTTTTCGCCTGCAGGCACATGCTCCCTCAACCATAAGAATCACTATGCTTTCGGTCGCAGGCACCCGCAGGCAAAAAAAATCCTGCGCGATCTTCGCATCACTTGGTGAGATATGCGGGCTAATCTGCGCAAGCTATGAGGCCGGGTTGCACATTGCACGTGCGACCCGGCCTCATTAGCCCCGCATCAGCCCCTTGTCAGAGACGGCACTTCCCTGTATCTTGGGAACCTCTTTATTTGTCAGGGGTTGCCTGGGAGATTTATTTATGTTGAAAGCAGTAACAATAATTCTGGCCGTTATGGTTCCTGCAACCGCAACGGCAGCCGGTGATTTTCCGATCACCGAAACCGTGCGGCAGGTTGTCAGTTGCATGGCGCAGCTTGGCGACCAGACCGAGGAGCATTTACTGACCTGCGCGTGCCGGCAGGAGGTTATCGAGGCTGAAATGACCTTTGAGGTGTTCGAGCAGGCCAGCCTGCAGGAACGTTACCGGAGTATGCCCGGCAAACGCGGCGGCCTGTTCCGTGACGACGAGATAAGCCGGGAACAACTGAAGCAGTTGAAAGACGTCCGGAAGCAGGCGCACGCCCAGTGCCCCGCGGTAAAACGGGTTGCTACGCCGCCGCGGCCAGAGCGCGGGAACTAATTCACCACAAATTCCGACGACCAGTGTTCGTTCTTGGTGTCGGTCGCCTCGACCGTCAGCGTGCCCTCGGTTTCCGGCACGAAGAAGAAGCGCAGGCTGGGGTCCATGCTGATGGCGAACGTCAACTGCGCCTTCATGATCGGCGCGCCGTTGTAACTGACATTCAAGGTATTGATGAAATGTGCGGGCGGATGGACGTGGGAACCGATGCGCATCGGTTGCAGCCCGGTGATGTTGGGATGCATTATCTTGAGTTGCATCAGGTTCGGCTGGGCGTATTCCACGTCGCCGATCAGTTTCATCTTCATCTCACCCATCTTGGTGATGGAATCGCCGATGCTTTTCGGCGGCGGCGCGGAACAGGCGCCCATGGCGCGCACGAAACTCTTGCCCATGTGCAGTTCGCCGTTGTTCAACTCGGCGATGACGCGCACGTAGGTGTGGTCGTTCACCCTCACCCGCATGGCCAGGTCGGCTTTGCCGCTGTCCGGCGTGAAATCGAAGATGCCTACCAGCGGCACCGGGTTCTTGTCGATGAAAACGTGCATCTTGCGGATATACAGGTCTTCGCTCTGGGGAAATTTGGTGTGTATGGACACGGGAGTGAGCGCCGCGTCTTCCGCCCGGTACGGCGCCTTCACTTCCAGTACGTTCTGCTCGGCGTCTTCCAATATCTCGCGATCCTGGAACGTGGGCTGGCGCAGGTTCTCCTCCCAGGCCTCGTCCGACAGCTTCTGCCGCCAGTCGCTGGGCATGACGTCCGCCTGCGTGGCCGCGGCGAAGAGGAGTATTCCGACGATAACTGCGAATGTCTTTACGATGTTGTTTGACATGTCAACCTCGATAGTCTGCTGTTAATAATGAAACGCGCTATGTCGCAACTATACAATATGTGCCGGATAAATCAAATATGTGCTTGACATCTTCCCTGAATTGGGTGAAATATGCGACAAGTGTGAAAAAAACTTGCGTATTGCGTGAAAACTTCCTATATTCGGGGGTGTTTCACTGTTTTGCCGGTATTCGCTGAAGAATCACGACAAAATATAAAAAACAGGCAATAACTGTTGACGTAGCGTTATCGCTCTGATACTTTACTCTCAGCTATCTTTCATGATCTCGAGATAGCGGGGAGGTCAGTAAAATCGAGATCAACCGTAATATAAACAAAAGAGGAGGAGGTCATGAGTAAATTTTCCTTCAGTAAGTGGATAATTGTCTCTCTTGCCCTGTTCATGTCTGTATCGACTTATGCTAATGACGGCGTTAGAAAGTTGATGGAGGATGCGAACTACTGGGTATACCCGGGCGGCAATTATTGGAACTGGCGTTATTCTGAGCTTGATCAGATTAATAACAAAAACGCCGGTGATTTGGTGGCTGCGTGGACGTTCTCAACGGGACGTTTGCAAGGCCATGAGGGAGGTCCTCTCGTCTTGCCGCCAAGTGAGACGGGTCTGGATACCGATCATCTGTACATTCACGCATCATTTCCGAATGATGTTTTCGCAATCGATCTTGAGACCCTGGAAATAACCTGGGACTTCGTACCACCTCAGGATGAAGCGGCAACCGTTCCAAAGATGTGTTGCGATATCGTCAACCGCGGTCTCGGTTACAGCATGGGGCAGATTTATCTGCAAGCTGCCGATACCACTTTGTATGCCCTGAACCCGAAGGACGGCAGCATTGTCTGGCAGACAAAGAATGGCGCCGACATCTCTGACGAGATGGTTGGTCCCAGTGCTATGGGTGATGGCGCAGGCAAAGGCTACGGCCCGCATAACGGCATGACCAACACCAACGCCCCGCACCCGATTAAGGACAAGGTCTTTACCGGTTGCTCCGGCGCTGAGTTTGGTGTACGTTGCTGGTTTGCTGCTTTTAATGCAAGCGACGGCAGCCTGGCATGGCGTGCGTTCAGCATGGGTCCGGATGAGGACATCCTGTTTGACGAGAACACCACGTCCATGGGCGAGCCCGTTGGCGCTGATTCTTCCCTGAAAACCTGGTGTGCGTTTGACGCCGAAGTCGGCACCGGCAAGAGCTCCTGGGGCGAAAATGCCCTGCGCGCCAATTCAGCGGCAGATCGCGCATGTGCGGAAACGTCAGACCAGTGGAAGATTGGCGGCGGCTCCGTATGGGGCTGGTGGCCTGCTGACTTCGATGAGAATCTGGTCTACTACGGCAACGGCAACCCCGGCACCTGGAACCCGGTCGTCCGTCCCGGCGACAACAAGTGGTCCATGACCATTTTTGCCCGTGACATCGACACCGGTATCGCACGTTGGGTTTATCAGATGACGCCTCATGATGAGTGGGACTATGACGGCATCAACGAGATGATCCTTGCCGATATGGACGTGAAAGGCGCAGCCACACCGGCGTTGGTTCACTTTGACCGTAATGGTTTTGGCTACACCCTGAACCGCAAGACCGGTGAACTGCTGGTCGCTGAGAAGTATGACCCGGCCGTAAACTGGGCAACCCACGTCGATATGAAGACGGGTTATCCCCAGGTTGTTAATGAGTTCAGTACTCATTTCAACGGTCAGGACGTTACTTCCAAGGACGTTTGCCCCGCTGCATTGGGCACCAAGGACCAGCAACCTGCTGCCTACTCCCCGCGCACCGGACTGTTCTATGTGCCCACCAACCACGTTTGCATGACCTATGAGCCGGTCAGCGACGAGGCTGGCGGTGTCACCTACGAGCAGGCTGCCGGTAGCTGGTATGTGAATGCCAACCTGACCATGTATCCTGCTGGCCAGGTAATGGGCAACGGCACCACCAATATGGGCAACTTCATTGCCTGGGATGCCGGCGAAGGCAAGATCGTATGGTCTATTCCTGAGCGCTGGTCAGTATGGAGTGGTGTATTGACAACCGCAGGCGACGTTGTTTTCTACGGTACGCTTGAAGGCTACGCCAAAGCGGTTGATGCCAGCAGTGGCAAACTGCTGTGGCAGTTCAAGACCCCGTCCGGCATTATTGGCAACTTCAACACCTGGTCTCACAAAGACAAGCAGTACGTTGGTGTGCTTTCCGGCATCGGCGGTTGGGCTGGCGCTGTAGTAGCTATCCCGGTACTGCGTGATATGTCTGGTGATGCGGCCCTGGGTGCTGTAGGTGGCTATCGTGCCCTGTGGAATTCAACACGTAACAGTGGCGTGTTGATGGTGTTCGCCCTGCCGTAGGCCGAACAAACCCACGCACTGAGTTTGTACAGAATCCCCGGCATCTTCGATGTCGGGGATTTTTTGTTAAGGGAACTTACCAACGCATTATCAATCAAAGGGTATGTACCGTTTGTATCTGTTCATGGTAAAATCCGCGCTTTAACTCATTTACTATAAATCTAAGGGGAATTCGGAAACATGTCTTTAACAAGAACGCTTGCAATTGTTTTGCTTGTTTTATTTGCCTTGCCGGCATTTGCACAACAGATTCACGTCATTAACGCAGAAGCGCGTATCTTCAATCCGGACGTGATTTACATAAAACCAGGCGATAACGTGAAATTCGTCAATATGACATCCCATGACACCGTGTCGATTAATAAGGTGCCGTTGCCCGATGGCCAGGTATTCTCCGGAATGCTTCCCGAAGGCGCTGAGGGCTGGAAAAGTGGCATGGGTAACAATATTACCTTCCAACTGGATGTAGAAGGTGTGTACCCCTACGTGTGCATTCCCCATATCGGGTTTGGCATGGTGGGCGTCGTCGTTGTCGGTGAACCCGTTAACATCGACGCTGCCATGGAGAGTGCGAAGGCCAGTCTTACAGGTCCTTACCGGCGCCTGATCGGGAAGCTGCTCAAGGTGCAGCGAGCCGCCAAAAAGGAAGGTTGATGACCATGAAAAAATACCTCCTGGCGTGCCTGTTGCTGGCGCCGACCCTATTGCCGGCAGCGGCGGATAGCGCTGAAAGGACTGTCCTGAAAGTATGCGCCGACCCGTTCATGCTGCCTTTTTCCAATCGCAAGGAACAGGGCTTTGAGAACAAGATAGCCGAGTTGTTCGCCGAGAAACTGGGCGCGGACTTGCAGTACGAATTCTTTCCCCAGCGCATCGGCTTTATCCGCAATACCCTCAAGGCAGAATCCGAGTCCGGCGGGGGGTACAAGTGCGACCTGGTGATGAGCGCGCCGGTAAATTTTGAGCGGGCCGCGGCAACCAGACCTTATTACACCAGTTCCTATGCCCTGGTAATGGCCAAGGGGCGGGGTATGGATGACGTGACGTCGCCTGAGATGCTGGTAGAAAAGGTAAAAGAGGGCTTGAAGATAAGGTTCGGCGTCACCGATCGCGGGCAGGATCAATTCTGGGTGGCTGCAAATGGCATGATGGGAAGCATAATCCCCTACCAGGGACAGCCCGGCGACCCCGAGCAGTACCCGGGTAAAACGATGACTGAGGATTTGATTGCCGACAGAATCGATGCGGCGATTCTCTGGGGACCTATCGTAGGTTATTTTATGAGGACCATGGAAGGTGGTGAGAACCTCATCATGTTGCCCCTGGCTGATGACCCTGTTAACCCCTACCTGAAGTTTTCCTTTACCGTGGCCATGGCGGTCCGGCACGGCGAAAAGGAATGGAAGGAACAGGTGAACCAACTGATTGCCGAGAACCAGCAAGCGATCGACACTATCCTGGAAGACTACGGCGTGCCGTTGCTGCCGCTGGAAAAAATAGAAATACGGGAAGATGATGACGACTGAAATATCGGCCACAGAGATTCATCCGCAGATGACACAGATGGACGCAGATAATATGAATGTTGCTATGTGTATGTCAGCGAAATAGCGCAGATTGCGTAACATCTGCTTATACAACAAACAATATGAAGAATATTATTATGTTTGCAGGTTTCAGAATACATCCCGAAGATAAATACATCTGCGTTAATCTGCGTCATCTGCGGATAACTCTGTGCGCTCTGTGGCTGTTTTCATCGGTGGTCGCTGTTGCCGAGGACGCGGACGACGGCGTAGAGGTGAAGGGCGCCACCCTGGGCAGGATGGGTGACCCGGTGGCCGTTGATCCGAGTACTTACGAGTTCGCCAGCGCGGAAGAAAAACTCTGGCTGGATAATCACCTGCAAAACATCCAGAGTCCGGTCCGGCTCTATTACGATTTTGTCAAAGGCGGGACGTTTGAGGAAGGTTTCAGCGATTCCATTTACCTGGACATCATCGAGATCAATGAGGACGGCAGCAAGAATACCGACCTGGAATTTTTCACTGCCGAACGGCGGCAGACCGTGCGCCGCGATAACCTGGTTAACGTAACAGGCAACCCGGTACTGACAATCTACATGCAGGGCGACGTGTATGAGATGAATCGCCTGACCGACGGCAGTTGGCGTTATTTTCAGCGGCGCATCAAGTCGGCCTTTGCCGAGGACGCGACCGTAGAGCCGGTGACCTTTGAATTTAACGGGGAGCAGGTAAGCGGAGAGAAGATTTCCATCACTCCTTATATCAACGACCCCAGACGCCGCCAATTCGCCGCCTTCGCCCCCAAGGTGTATGAATTCACCCTGTCCGAACAGGTGCCGGGCAAGCTCTACCAGATAAAGACCGTCGTCCCAGGTGGCTCACCTGACCAGGCGCCGTTGCTGGAAGAGACCTTGACACTGCAAAGCGCAGAGTTTGCGAACTGAGGCAGGATGGGTCCGCTCACCTGCTCGTATTCAGCAAAACCATAATTTCACCCTTGCCGCCGTTGGCCAGGTCGCCGGTGTACAGGCGCACTTCGGGGCCGAAGTTGCGGAAAAAGCGGTAGCGGCTGCCCATGCGGGATAGCTGTTTGAAGAACAGGCGCAGGTATTCCATTTTCAACGCGCCGCAGCTTGCCAGGGTGGCGCCAAGCCGGTCTGGCCGTTTGCCCAGGATGATGGTGCCGCGCTTCATGCCGTAGCCCGGCAGTTTGCCGGCCTTGCCCAGGATCAGGATGGTGCCGGCCACCATGCCGGCGCCGCCGAAATCGCCGGCGTTGCCGCCGATCATGATCATGCCGCGCCGCATTTTCTCACCGATACGCGCGCCGGCGTTGCCCCAGACCGTGATCAAGCCGTCGCGCATCCCGTACAGGCCGCTATGGGCGCCGGCGCCGATGTGATCACCGGCATCGCCTTCCACCTCGATCCTGCCCCAGAGCATGTCGCAGCCGAGCCAGTCGCCACAATCGCCGTTGACGTGAATGGCGCCGCCCTGCATACCGTGTCCGAGATAACTGCCGCCGTGGGCCTTGACGTTGATGTGCCCGCGCGTCATCCCCGCCCCAATCCGGGTAACCCGTTGCGTGGTACGACGCAGTTCGATACGCTCCGGGTCATCCCCACTGATGGAAAACAACTCCCCCACCCGCACCGACCTGCCACCATAGCCCAGTTCAATATCCGCGACAGACTCCGCCGCCACTAACCGGTCCGGCGTCAGCGCCGACAGGTCCAGCGTCCAACGCGGCTTATGTTTCAAAGTAAAAATCATGCCATCCATTCCAATAAAAAAACAAACATCTGCGTTAATCTGCGTCATCTGCGGATGAATCAATATTTATCCGCAGATGACGCAGATTAACGCAGATATTGTTAAGTGTTTTCAGGGGTTCCTTTTTGTCATCGTGAATACAGAGATACAACTTCTTATCATAAGGAAATCTTTGTCTGATCTGTGGACTATTCATTGCAAAAAACATCTGCGTTAATCTGCGGATAAAACTGGTTCACCCCAATATCTCCTTCAAATGAAAATGGTGTGGCCCCAGTTTCCCGCCATAGTTCCCGGCGCCGATGCGGTAGATGCCTTTCTCCGGCCCGTTCTCGCATACCGCTTCGATGCCGGCGCGCATGGCCGCGCTGACGGCTGCTTCGTTCAGGCCGTCGATGACGATCTCCAGCACGGAGCCGATCTCCTCGCTGAGCATACTGTCCACCCGGCTTTTCAGGGTAGGGCAGAACACCTCGTTGGTCGAGGCCGGTAAAAATGAATATTTCGACCCCACCTTGGAACCGGAACCGACGATACCGCCGGGGAAGGTAGTCACCGCGCCTTCCACCGCCCGGATCGCTTTCACCGCTTTTTCACAGGCGCTCAGACCGTGGCGCGACGTCTTGGCCATGACCAGGAAATTGCCGCCGCCGATGGCAGGCACCACGCCGGTGCTCTCCTCACACAGGAATTCACCGTGCATCACCGGGATGCGCCAGTAACGGATGCCGTCCAGTATCTTCGAGATCTGGTAACCGTCACCGAAATACCTCAGGCTTTTCCCTAACGGCAACATGGTATCGCTGTGGGTGCCGGCAAAACAGGCGCTGGTGGCGGTGGTCATCACCGACTGCCCCACCCGCCGGATAAGCTGGTCGGCCAGTTGCGATTTGGACATGGCAAACATGATGATCGCCACGCCGGGCCTGCCGTCCGGCGTCTGTTCCGGCCGCAATTCCCGCTCAATATCCGCCTCGCAACCGCAGGCAATCACGGAAGAAGCAAACCCGGTCAACGAGTTGGCCGCGATATACGCATACTTCATGGTCATCGCGGTAATAATCAACCGCGTGGCCTTCATGGGGAAAGCCTCGGCAAAAGTATCGTCTATGGTTACGCCATTGATTTTCATGAGTTAAATACTAAATTTATCTGCGTTAATCTGCGTCATCTGCGGATAAATCCTGTTTACAATCATGCACCAGCAATGCATGTTGATTATACCCCTCCAGTTCCTCCCGGCTGATTTTGAAATTCTCCAGGTTCATGCTCATGTACCTGTCGAAGTAACGTTTCAGGGATTTCTCTATGCCCGGGTCGTAGTCGGGTTCCACTACGTGGGTGGAGGTGGTGGGGATGGCACAGACCTGGCCGTTTTTTACGCATAGTTCACCGCGTTTGAAGACGTATTCCGGGTGGGCGAACATGGTCTCTATATCCGCATCAGGCTGGTACACGGTAATATCGGCACAGGCGCCGTTGCCCAGGTGGCCCAGGTCCTTCAGCCCCAGGCTGCGCGCCGGCGCGGCGCGGGTGATGACGGCAATCTCGTACAGGGAATATTCCCGCTCGATGGAGCCCAGGACGCTGGCCGCGGCCGCGGCCGGGTTAATCGTGTCCAGTATATCGTTGCGGAAACTGCGGTCCATGAGCAGCTTGATCAGGTGCGGGTAGGAGGTGAACGGCGCGCCGTTGGGGTGGTCGGTGGTCAGGAATACGCGCCAGGGATCGTCCACCAGCAGGAATATCTCCAGGCCGATGCACCATTGCAAGGCGTTCACAAAGTTTTTGTCCCGGTAGCGGAACGGCACCACACCGCAACCGGCGTCACATTCGATGTCCATGCACGTCCACTTGTTCGGATGGGCATGCACGTGGCCCCGGTGCTGCATCATGGTATCCGCGGACGCGGTCACGGTCTGTCCGAACATGATCTGGCCCACGTCTATGGACAGGTTCCGGTGCAGGTTTATCGCCTCGGCGATGGGCGCCGCCGCGGAGGAGAATTTCCGGTCGCCTTCCCGGCCGTAACTGTGGAATTGCACGTGGGTCAGGTGCACGGGTCGGCCCTCGGCTGCGGCCACGGTGTCGAGCGTGGTCTGGTAATTGCCCGGCACCCCCAGGTTGCAGGCGTGGACGTGCAGGGGATGGGGCACCTTGAGCGTATCCAGCGCTTCCAGCAGGGCAGTCAGGATCGTACGCGGGGTCAACCCGTAGTACCTGTTGCTTTCATCCAGGTCCAGCTTTCTCTGGTTGAATTTGAACGCGCTGATACCACCGGGGTTGACCACCTTTACCCCCATGGCCCGGGTCGCCCGGATCATCCAGGCCACGTAATCATTCACCCGTTGCTGATCCTTTTTCTTTTGCAGCAAGCGCAACAGGAAATCATCATTGCCCAGCAACACGTACGCGCCGGTATCCAGCATGGGCGTATCCGCCATTTCCAGGTGCGACTGGCGTGCGTTCACCGGCATCATGGCCGGTTCAAAACAGGCGGTGTAACCCATTTCCGCGTAGCGGTAGCCGGTGCTGAAACTGCTGGGGGCTATCGTGCCTGAACCCGAACGGAGCAAGGCATCCGGCGCGCTCGTATGAGC
Source organism: Gammaproteobacteria bacterium (assembly GCA_965116585.1). Classification (GTDB taxonomy): domain Bacteria; phylum Pseudomonadota; class Gammaproteobacteria; order Eutrophobiales; family Eutrophobiaceae; genus JAAXHV01. The sequence goes on from OZ220714.1 coordinate 2,823,213, forward strand.
ATTGTGGTCTTCCGCCATCAACAACCTGGCAATACTGACCTTGCCGCCGCCGATATGGGTATGGATGTCGATGCCGCCGGGCATGACAACACGCCCGCTGAGGTCGATAACCTGGTGCACGCCTGGAACCGTTGCCGCGTCCACCAGCCGGCCATGCTCGATATACAAGTCCCTGATCTCCCCGTCCACCCCATTGGCCGGGTCATAGATCCTGCCGCCTTCAAGTTTGATCATAACTGCTCAACAATCCACTTGATGACGTCCGCCGCGCTGCGGGCGCCGCAATCCCGCAGCTTTTTCAACGGCAGGGTAATGACCCCATCCGTCCTGAACAGGTTGCCGCCATGATCGATCCCGGGGATGCCGGTGGGAATGAAAACGTCTGCCTCACTCGCCCCGGTCTGGTGTGGGGAGAGTATGATAGTGGGCACGTCCGGCACGGGCGGCGCTGCCGCGGTAAATCCCGAAATCCACAACAGGCAATCCACGTCGGCCAGGTTCACGCCGCCACCGGACGGACGGCCGCTAGCGAAAGTGACCCCGGCCGGAAAGCCGGTCTGCCAGGTAGCCACGCTCTGCCAGGAAGCGCCGCCGTTATTGCCGCCCAGGGACAAGCCGGCAAAGCGCTGTCGGGTATTCAGGTCGCGCAGCAGGTCCAGGCAGGAACCGATGAGCAAGTCGGCCTGGTCCTGGGGCAGGGCCGCGGGACTCCACACCAACGCCCCGTATTGCGCCTGGCCGACCATCTCAACAAGCTGCTTCAGCTTGCCGCGCCTGGCCACCGGCAACTGCATAGTATCCAGCAGCTCCGGCTGCGCCAGCGCCGCGCGCAGCAAGGCAAGATGATCGGCAATCTCGTTGTCCCGACCGGAAAGCACCACCAACTCATGGGCAGCGCAGTCACCCGGTTCCGCCCGCCCCGGTTTGCCCAGGTAACCCAGTTTCCGCTGTTTGCCGGTGAACAGGGCATGCGCGGGATTGATGCAGCGTTCGATAAAGCGCGGATGCTTGCCGGTGACGTTGTTCCCGACAAAGATCACGGTATCGGCCCGGTTCTTCACCTCCGCCAGGGTGGTCATGATCCCGCCGCGGGCCTGCATGGCCTTCAGGTGATGCCGCGCGTGATGTTCGTGCGAGTGCAACAGCGCGGCATCGGCGCGCTCCGCCAGCCGCAGCGCCGCGCGTTGCCCGTTCACGTCCGTGCCCAGACCGGCAATCAGGGGTTTGCGGGCGCGTTGCAGCAGTCTTGAGGCCGCCGCCACTGCTTGTTTGACCGGGACCGGAACGCCTTTCAGCGCTGCTTCAGGAGCAGGCATGGCCGCGTCAAAACCCTGTTTGGCAAGCTGGCAGGCATTGTCCGAGACGCGCAACCGCCCCCGCTCCGACCTCACCGTCAGGTCATCGCATAACAGGCTGCAAAACGGACATGTCAGATTGGTTGCCAGGGTCATATAAAATGGGTTATACAAAATCAGAGGAACAGGGAGTAAAAAAAGCGGGCGGCGGCATAAGCAAGCCTGTTGCCTATGCCGCCGCCTCTCTGCCAGGCATCAGTCCAGCAACGCCAGCATTTCGTTCAGGGAAGTATATTTCTCCCGGGGTTTGCCGGCCGCTGCGCCGCGCGCGATCTCGGCGGCATCAATTTTTTTCCAGTCGGTGAAGTTGATATGACGGATATTGCGCCGGTCGAGGAGTTCGTAGCAACCCGCCGCGCCGGGCCGGGGTTCACCGTTGTCCAGCTTGTCCAGGTCTTCCAGCAACATGCTCACCGTTTCCACACTGTCCGGCTTGTTGGTGCCGATGATGCCGGTGGGGCCGCGCTTGATCCAGCCGGCCGTGTACAAGCCGGTCTCCGCCGCGCCGTCGTTAATGATCCTGCCCTGGTCGTTGGCGAACACTCCGCCGGATTCGTCAAAGGGCACCCCGGACATGGGTATGCCGTGGTAGCCGATGCTGCGGAACACGATGCCGGTGTCCAGGGTGAAGGTCTCGCCACTACCCCGTGCGGATTGCCGGAATGCCTCCCCCGACAAGGTATTCTTTTCGATGAGCAAGCGTTCCACCCGTCCCGCGCCGATAATCTCCCTGGGACTCTTCAGGAAGGTAAAAATGCAGCGCCGGTCGTGCGTTGCCTGCCGCTCGGCAAACCCGCAGAACAGGTCATAGATGCGTTTGTTTCCGGTATTGCCCAACTCGGCCTCGCTCTCCGGGTTCAGGTCCAGTTCCTCCGCGTCAATCACCGGGTCGCACGCGGCCAGGACGCCAAACTCCTTCAGTTCCTTGGAAGTAAACTTGGCCTGCGCCGGCCCGCGCCGGCCGATGACGTAGATGTTCCTGATGTTACTCTGCGCCAGCGCGTCCAGGGCATGTTCGGCAATGTCCGTGTGCTTTAATTCGTCCGCGGTCTTGGCCAGTATCCGGCTTACGTCCGCGGCCACGTTGCCCTGGCCGATGATCACCACGGTCTCATGGGACAGGTCAAACTGCCGGTCGCGGTAATCGGGATGGCCGTTGTACCAGCCGACAAATTCCGTCGCGGTATAGCTGCCGGGCAGGTCTTCGCCGGGGATACGCAGACGCCGGTCGGTCTCGGCGCCGCAGGTGAAGATCACCGCGTGATGGGTCGCCCGTAATTCATCGACGCTGAGGTCCCGGCCCACCGTCACGTTGCCGATGTAGTTGAACGCCTCGGCCTCGGCAATCCTGGCATACACCTTGATGGCCTGTTTCAGCTTGGGATGGTCCGGCGCCACCCCGCTACGCACCAGGCCATACGGCGCGGCCAGGCGCTCAAACATGTTGATACTGACCGTAAGGTCGGTTTTGAGTAACGCGTCAACGGCATAAAAACCACTGGGGCCACTGCCGACAACGGCAACGACCAGTGGATTATCCGGGGTTCCTAATTGAGTCATGATTCAGAAACCCAGGGCTTCTTTCCTCTCGTCGGCGCCGGGGAGCGGGTCCATGGTGTCGGTGATCACCGGCAGTACCTTGGATTTCTCCGCGTTGATCTCTATCCACTCATGCTTGTCGTCGGGCAGGTCATCTTCCTCGTAGATGGCCTCGACCGGGCATTCCGGCAGGCAGGCGCTGCAATCGATGCACACCTCCGGGTCGATATACAGCATCTGGTCGTCAAAGTGGAAACATTCAACCGGGCAGACCGCGACGCAGTCGGTATAGCGGCAGTCTTTACAGTTGTCGGTAACGATAGTTGTCATGGTTATCTCCTCTTTCTATGGTCCCGCATATAATAGTATTTCCCCGCGGTTCATCTCAACACTGTCCCCGCAATAACGTTTGAATGAACCCTGAAAGTAGTCCTCGGCGTGCTTGAACACCCCTGCCAGGTACAACAGGTAAACGCTGAGGTAGCGCGGTTGGTAGGTGCATGAGTAGCTGAACGTGGGCAGTAGCGGGGCATCGTTCATGCTCACGATGGAACCGCGTTTCATGCCCGCGCCGCTGCGGATGCCGAGTTCGCCGAATACGAAAATGGTGCCGGAGAGCATGTTGACGCCGGCGAAATCGCCGCTGTTGCCGCCTACCGCGATCAAGCCGCCGTGCATGGCGTTGCCGGTCTCGTTGCGCACGTTGCCGTGGATGATGATCTCTCCGCCGGTCATACCCACCGCCGCGCCGCGGTAGGCGCTGCCGGTCATGTGCCCGGCGTTGCCGCTGATTTCGATCCTGCCCCCGGACATCTCCGGGCCGACCCAGTCGGCGGCGTTGCCGCGCACCTGGATTTCCCCGCCGCTCATGCCTGCGCCCAGGTGCTCGCCCACGTTGCCTTCGATGCGGATCGTCCCTTCCGCCATCCCGCCACCGATGAATTTTACCCGGTCCAGGTGCTCGCCCTGTACCTCGATAACGCCGTCATAGTCGCCGGCTACGCGGAAGAACTCGCCCATAGCACGCGCTTCACTGCCGTGCATCAGCGTCAGCTTCTCCACCTCCGCCGTACCCAGTCCGGCAAGCCGTGCCGGGGTGATGGTGTCCGCTTCCAGGGGCACGTCCGGTGCGGTGATTTGTTGCAGGGTTAAAGGCATATCCGGTCGTTGCTAATCAAAGATAGAGTTCGTGCAGGTTGATCCTGTACTGCCCCAGGTTGCCCCCGTAATTCCCCGCGCTGATCTGCCGGATGCCGGATTTTGCCGCGGCTATTACACCCGCGGCCATGGCCTGCCTGACCGCGTCCTCGCTGAGTCCGTCGATCACGATTTCCAGAGCGCAGTTCACGTCTTGCGGCAGGCTGCTGTCGGTGATGCCCTTCAGGGTGGGGCAGTAAGCGTCGTTGGTGGAGGCGGGCAAGGTCTTGTAACGGGAGCCTACTTTACTGCCGCTGCGCACCACGCCGTCGGGGAAAGGCAGGATAACGTCATTGACGTCGGCCATGGCCCGCGTGGCCGCAGTGGCCGCGCTTAGGGCCTTCTTCTCATTGATGCCCAGGATGATGATATTGCCGCCGCCTACCGCCTCCTGCACGCCGAACGACTCCTCCACGGTAAACTCGCCGTCCATCACCGGGATGCGCCAGTAGCGCTGCTCGGCCAGTTTCTTGCTGCCCTGGAAACCATCGCCGAAATAGCGCAGTTGCGAACCCACCTGCACCCTATCACTGCTGTCCAGGCCGTTGTAACAGGCTGTGGTGGGGCAGGTCATCACGCACTGGCCGATGCGTTCCAGCAAGCGCTTGCCCAGGGAGGCCTGGTCCATGGTGAACAACAGCACGCTCACGCCGGGGCGCCGATCCGGGGTTTCCTCAGGCGTCAGCAGGCGTTCGATACCGGCTTCGCACTTGCAGCCGATCACCGAGGTGGCGAAGCCCGTCATCGAGCGCGCCGCGGCCAGGGCCCAGTTCCGGCTCGCCGCAGTGATGATCACCCGCGCGCCCCACATGCCGAAGGCTTCGGCAAAGGTATCGACAATTTCCGTTGATTTAACCCGCATATCTCACCAATTGATGCGAAGATCGCGCAGGATTTTTTGCGTTAGCGGGCGCTCACGACCGAAAGCATAGTTATTCTTCTGGTTGAGGGAGTATGTGCCCGCTAACGCAAAAAAGACAAGCGAGGGCGCATCAAGCGCAGTGTGTAATGGCAACATGGCAGGTAGATTACCACAACTCATTGACAGCAAACATTTCTCCGATGGCAATAAGCGAATTGGTGAGATATGCGGGTTAATCTTCATACCGTGGCAATCACTTCATGGTCATGCAAATAGCTGTCATTCACCGCGTAGTTGGGGAACTCGATGGAATAAAAGCTCTCGAAAAACGGCCGCACCTGTTCGATGATGGACTCATCGTAGCCGGGTTCCGTATGCAGGAACTTGCCGTAAAAATCCTGGCGAAACTCGTGGTTGTCGATGATCACGGCGCCGGATTTTATCACGTAGCGGGGCGCGTTGAACATGGCCTCCTTGTCCTCCAGCTCATCGTAGATGGTGATGTCCGCATCGGCGCCGGCGCCCAGGTGTCCCTTGTTGGTCAGGTTCAACGCCCGGGCCGGGCCGGCGCGGGTGATGATGGCGATCTCATTCAGGGTATATTCACGTTCCAGTTCATTCAGGATGGTGCTGTTAATGGCCTTTTTGTTCACGCGCTTGATCTCTTCCCGGCGGAACTCCCGGTCCATGAGCAGGCGGATCAGCTTGGGATAGCTCAAAAACGAGCCGCCGTTGGGGTGGTCGGTGGACAGCACGATGCGCCAGGGGTCTTGCGACAGCAGGAACAACTCCAGGCCGATGGCCCATTGCAGGGCGTGCACGTAAACGTGTTCCTGGTAGCTGAACGGCACGATGCCGCAGCCGCTTTCACACTCGGTGTCGGCGTTCACCCACTTGCCTTTCTTGAAGCCCCTGAGCATGTAGGCCAGCGGCGCGTCCGCGGTCATGATCGTGGATTTGCCGAACATCACCTGGCCGACGTCACAGGTAATGTTGGGATGTGCGTTGACGTACTCGGCGATCTGCCGGGACGCGGACTTGGGATTCTTGCCCAGTTCCCCCGCGTAACTGTGGAACTGTATGTGCGCCAGGTGCGCGCGCCGGTCGCCGGCGGTCTTCATGGTCTCCAGGGTGGTCTCGAAGTTGCCGCTGTGGCCCAGGTTGTTGCAATGGATGTGCGGCGGATGCGGCAGGCCCAGTTCGTTCACCGTCTCGATAAAGGACTCGATCACCTGCCGCGGCGAGACCTCTATCACATCGCTCTTCTCGTCGATGTCCTTCACGTTGGAGTTCTTCTTGCCCTTCCAGGGCTCGTCGCCGCCCGGGTTCACCAGCTTGGCGGTGTACGCCTTGGTGGCGTTGATCCACCAGGCCACCGCATGGCGGAATTCTTCCTTGCGCCCCTCCTTGATCAACTGTTGCAGGAAGATGTTATTGCCCAACAGCACGTAAAAGCCCTTGTCGATCACCGGTGTGTCGTGAAATTCCTCGATGGTGTGGCGCGCGCCCAGCGGAGTGACCGCGGCCTCCATGGCGGTGGTATAGCCCAGAGTGGCGTAGCGGTAGCCGGTGGCAAACGTGGAAGGCACGGTGCCGCCGGCGCCGGAGCGGGTGTGCAACGTGGCCGGGTGCGGGTCGCGCCGGTGGTCTTCGGGTTGCAGTTTCCGGGCCAGGTTCACTTTCGGACCGGCGATATGGCAGTGGATGTCCACCCCGCCGGGCATGACCACCATGCCGCCGACGTCCAGCCTGCGTAGCGTGGCGTCGGGCGAGGGCGCTTCCACCATGCGCCCGTTTTCCAGGTACAGGTCGGTTACCTGCCCGTCAATACCGTTGGCCGGGTCATGTACCGTGCCCCCAACGAGTTGAATACACTCCGTCATCTTGTCAAATAATTTGTACGGGCGCTGCCGCCTTGTTCATGCCTGTTGCGCCACCGGCGGCCTGGCCGCGGGCCAGCACCAGTTCACGCACGCGTTTCTTGATCGCGGTCAGAATTTCCTCATCGTTGGGGAAGGGCGAGTCATACGCCTTGCGCAAGGTGATAGGCACGTCGTCCATGCGGTACACGGTGCCGGCGGTGTTGATGCCGTAGGTGCAGGTGCGGAACGCCACGTGCGCCAGCTTGCTGGTAATGGTTGCCTTGGTGTCCAGGCACACCACCGGGATGCTCGCCAGGTGGTCGATGGCGGCCTGCGGGAAATTGGATGCCGGGTCGGTGGCGACGATCAAGGCCGCGTCCGCGTCCCGTTTCGACAACAGGTCCACGGTGGTAAACTCACCCGGGTTGAAGCGCGGGAAGCCGCGGCTGAAGTTCACGCCGAAGGGATAGCCGGTCTGCCAGGACATGACGTTGTCGGCCCCGGTGACGTTACCGTGGCCGCGCACCGGCTTGGCCACAAAATGGGTGTATTCATTCAGGTCGGTGGCCAGCGCCAGCAGCGCGCCGGAATTGAAATGGCGCCCGCGTGTCATGGTCAGTCCCATGCCGAAGAACAGCACCCCGTAGCGGCAGTTTTTCATGCGCTCCACCAGTTCCTGCATGGTTTCCAGGCTGACCCCGGTTTCCTCCTCGATGGCCGGGTCTATGCTGCGGTTCTTCACCAGCGCACGCAAGGCCCACAACACCTCAAAGTCCTTGCCCGGCTTTACCTGGATAAACTGGCTGGCCGCCGGCGCGCTGGGTGTTCTGCGCACGTCCACCAGCACCACGTGCCGGTCTTTCTTGCCGCGCGGTGTGAACATGCCCTTGGCGGTGACCGCGTAACGGCCAAAATGGCGCGGGTGCGACTCCGCCGGGTTGCCGCCCCAGTAGATCACCAGGTCGGCGCGGTTTTTCACCTCGCCCAGGGTCATGGTGCTCTCGCCCACCCCTTGCAGGGCGATGCCGGAGGGGCCGTGGCAGACCGAGGTGGTGGTGTCGATATTGCCGCGGATAATGTCGCTGATGGCAACGGCCTGGCGTTGCGCCTCGCAGGTGGTATCGCTGAGGCCGTAAGTGATGGGGAAGCGGGCATTCACCAAGGTGCGGGCGGCTTCTTCCACCGCCTCTTCCACGGGCACCGGCTTGTTGTCGATCATGGCCACCGGCGCGTCCTCTTCGATGTAGTGCTCGGCGAACCAGGCGCGGCCCAGTACGCAGGCATTCTTGGCCTTGGTAATGCGTTTCTCGTCCATGTCTACCGTCAGCATCATGTCGTCACAGACACAGCCACAGAAGGTGCAAGTGGCGTTTTCCACAACTTTTATGTTATCACTCATGTTTGTTTCCCACTGGATATCCGGAGTAAAACATTTATCTAAGACTGAGCAAGCCGTGCCGCGTTGTTACCTCGATCTCCCGGCGCTTACGTCGTTCATTCTAACTGATTTTTTCCACCTCTACCGGGATATGTTTGGACAGCGGCATGCCGCTGCCGGCGGTGTCGCTCTCCATCAGGCGGCTGGACGTGGGTCCGTAGGCGATGAAGATCATGCCCGGCGGCAGGTCGGTGGCTTTTTTGGGCACGCAGGTGACCTCGGCTTCCCCGATATGGTTGCGCAAGCGCAGCCTGTCGCCGCTGTCGAACCCCAGGCGGCTCATCTCGTCCGCGTTGATCTCGACGGTAGAGGTGATACCCTGGTACTCGTCCCCGAATTTACCCTTGTTCAGGGAAGTCCCCTGCTTGCTGGACCGTCCCGGTATCAATAACATGGTTTCCGGCATATATATCGCCCTGTAACGTGGAAATAAAAGAATCCCCCCGACCTGCTTGGAGGTAACAGAAACAGACAAGGAAATACGCCGGCGCCATATTCCATATCCTGAGGGCTATTAAACCACCTTCACAGGCAGTCGTCAACACATCCGTATATGACACATCCGCAGGTGATTCATCCGCAGATGACGCAGATTAACGCAGATGTTTTTTGCCACAAACGTTTTATCTGCGTTAATCTGCGTCATCTGCGGATAAACTAATCCATAAACATGAAGACAACACAACACAGCAGTACCCCCAACTCAGTCACGGTCACCGCCCCGGCGCGTTTACACCTGGGGTTCCTGGGGCTGGATGATGCGGACAAGGGGCGGTTTGGTAGTATTGGCGTTGGCATCACGGGGTTTTCCACGGTGGTGAGTGTGGCGCGCAGCACGCGGGTGGGGGTCGAGGGAGAGGACGAAGATTACATCGCCCGCAGCGCGCACACCGTGCTGGAACGTTTCGGCATTGACACGGGGGTACGAATACGGGTCGAGCGGCGCATTCCCCGGCACCAGGGCCTGGGGTCCGGTACGCAGTTGGCCCTGGCTCTGGGAACTGCCATTACCGCGTTGCACGGTATCGACGCCGGCGTGGAAGACATCGCCCTGGCAACCGGCAGGGGCAGGCGCTCCGGGGTGGGACTGGGCGTGTTCCGGCACGGCGGTTTTATCGTGGACAGCGGCAGGTCGCCGGCGCGCGCGCTGCCCACCACGGTGTTCCGCCATGCGTTCCCGGCACAGTGGCGCTTTGTCCTGGTGCTGGACCCCGAGGCGCGGGGCCTCAGCGGCGCGGCGGAACGCAAGGCATTCAAAGCATTGCCGGATATGCCGGCAGCAACCGGCGCGGAACTGTGCCGGCAGGTGCTGATGCAACTGCTGCCCGCCATCCTGGAGCAGGATTGCACCCGCTTCGGCGCCGCGCTGAGCGAGATACAGGCACGCATCGGCGCCTGTTTCAGCGCCGCGCAAGGGGGGCTGTACGCCAGCGACAAGGTGCGGCTGGCGCTGGAGTGCCTGTCGGCGCAACACGCCACCGGCATCGGCCAGACCTCCTGGGGCCCCACCGGCTGCGCGGTTTTTCCGGATCACGAACGCGCGCAACAGGCCGTGGACGCATGCGCCCGGGCGCATACCGGAGTGGAACTGGTCATCGTCCACGCGCAGAACACCGGCGCCGGGGTCAGCCTCGCGTCAGGGCAAGATCATGCTTTTTCAAGCCAACTTGAATAATCGGCAAGTTCCTGAGCATGTCTTTTTTGCTCTTCCCTGTCCTCCTTAGCAGAGGCTGGCAGGATTATATCTGCATGATAAGGATTATCCTGTTCAGGCATGGGAGATGAGACTGCTTGCCGCCCGTTAGTTTCAGCTTTGCTGGCAACCACAGTAGCCCATCCGTAAAAGCTTGCGCTACGGGAGCGTGCTGTCTTTTCAGCTAAAACCAGTGCTGCATCTGGTGGCATTACTGATAGGCGATCAACAGAGATGTTAATTTTTCCTTCTTTTTCAAGAAATACATGAAGAGGTATCCTTGAGCGACGAGCACGTTTTGCGTGGCCACTAGAAAATACACCCCGCCCGAGTTCTTCATCCGGGTCAATATGATTAGGAATTGTTTCAGAGGTCAACTATTTTCCTGTTCCAGCTCAGTCAAGGCTTCCCGCAGAAACCCGTCTGGTAAAATTTCAGTTGAAGAGTAACGGGCTCGACGATGATCTCCGTTCATGTTTACAAGACACAGCGCCCCACCATCAGAATCGCAAAGCAAGATTACAGAACGTCCATATCCACCAGGGGCATCAATGGCAATCTCCTGATCTGGTGTAGGGTAAATTTCGTAACGACGGGATGAAATGGCGTACATCTCCCTTAATAATCGTTCAGCGCTATTCAATGCTGTATCTGAAGGGGGCTGAAAATCATCTTCATATGCCTCATTTGCTGCATTTTGAAGGTCATTTAACGCCGCATCCAATTCAGAAGCATAGGCCTGTTGAATGAAAACAAAATGCTCAGCAATATGTTTACTGGGAGAGTAAATAACAGAAGAGGTTAAAGATTTACTATAAGTATCTGGGAAAGAAAATGTATCCTTTCCCCATATACAACCCGCCTTTTCATTGTCCAGTTTGGGCCACTCGCGGGCAGAATGCCAAACACCACTCTTAGCATGGTGCACTATCGCCGCCGGATTTATGACATTGAAAGTTCTTGCCTGCTCGGGAGGAGTTGTTTCGCGGACATCAAAAAGCGAAGAATCTCGAACTTTTCCCTGGATGTGATCAATATAATCAGTTGTGTATGTATTGATCCCAGAACCTGGAGTATCTATAGAGATTTCAGGGAACGATGCCCGGTGTGGGCTGTTTGTTCCAAATAGTACCGATTCCATTTCTGTAGAAAGAGACACTACACAAACCTCGGGATTTCAAACTTATCTATTAATGAATAAAAATCTTTCAGGTCATCATCCCATGATTTGATAATAGATTTCAATTCAGATATACGCCCCTGTTGAGTTGTTTGGTTGATATCCCGATGAATATTTGCGCGGAATACCAGACCGAAAAGTTCAGTCCCGTCTTGTTCACGCTTTTTCCATTCCGCAATATCCAGGTTGATTTTTTTCATCTCGTAGCCATAAATTGCCTTAAATTGAATTTCCGGCATCACATCTTTGAATGATGTCCAAGTTCCGTTATCACTAAGACTGCGTGATAGCTTTTCTTTCGAGCCGTCATTCAGATACCTGATCGCCACCGGATTAATTCCAATGGCGTCATATGGGACGTGGGGCACATTTTCCACATAACGAACCGCCATTTCAGGGGAAACAATATTCATTGATTGCAATGGCGTTCCTGTTTCGGCTTGTTCGAAAATAACACGATTTGGTTCCGCTTTGACACTTATCCCGCCTTGATATATTACTTGTGAATAGACCGGTGTAGTTATAGGAGGTTCACGAAGTTGCAGACCCTCGACCAATACATTATTGGAACTCAAAAAATCAGGATTAATAATAGTCGGGTTGTTTGAATCTGCAACCAACACCACAGATATCGTGGTTAGTATAATTTTCTTTTCTGCGGAATTATCAGACATAATTTTTCCAGCCCGTGCAGGCAATCATAATTGCATATTTGGGATGTGATTGCCAGATCGTGTTTTGTCATCAAATCGGTTTGTATATTATACCCCTATCCAGGTGCTAAGTCCGACAGACTGCTAGCCTCCCGTAAGGGGTCGCGTAAGGCATTGGAATTTCCGCGCCGGTTGTTGTACAATCGTCACCCTTACCCGGCTGTTGGTGAAGCCTTGCCGGGCACAGCAACAACCTTCCAGAACAAGCGAACCGGGGACGGGTGAAACAGGGTCCCGGTTTACTGTATAGCCTCCGGGGACTGAATATATCTGTCTATGCCCCGGTAACATGGGGAACAAGCCGACATGAGTACCAGTTTAGCAGCAGCAAATGATATGAATATGCCATCCGGCACAGAGGACAGCCTCAGCATCAACAGCCTGAGCGCGCCCAAGGTCAACCAGTTGGTCAATTTTGCCCATGGCCTGGGTTTGAATACCAGCCGCACGGAAAACGGCAGTTTAATGATCGACGCCGGCATCGACAGTTACGGCAGCATTGAGGCCGGCCGGCAGATCGCGGAAATCTGCCTGGGCGGCCTGGCCACGGCCCGGTTGCGCGCCTCGCACGACTACGACAACTGGCCCTGGCACGTGGACGTGCATACCAGCCACCCCGTCATCGCCTGCCTGGCCAGCCAGTATGCCGGGTGGAGCCTGTCCCACGGCCAGGGCAAGGGCACCTTCAACGCGCTGGGTTCCGGCCCGGCCCGGGCGCTGGGCAGCAGGGAGCCGTTACTGGATGAGATTGGCTACCGGGACCAGTCGGACACCACCTGCATCGTGCTGGAAGTGGACCGGATTCCGCCGGTCGAGATAGCCGACAAGATAGCCGAACGCTGCCGGGTCGCGCCGGAGAACCTGACCTTGATCCTCACGCCCACCTCCAGCCTGGCCGGCGCGGTGCAAGTCGTCGCCCGGGTGTTTGAATCCGCGCTGCACAAGGCCCACACCCTGAATTTCCCCCTGAACGAGATTGTGGACGGTATGGGCACCGTCCCCCTGTGCCCGCCCTCGCCGGACTTCCTCACCGCCATGAGCCGCACCAACGACGCCATTCTGTTCGGCGGCCACGTGCATCTGTTCGTCAGCTCCGGCGATGAGGACGCGGAAAACCTGGCCCGCCGCCTGCCCAGCAACACGTCGGAAGACTACGGCAGGCCGTTTGCCGAGGTGTTCAAGAGCGTCAACTTCGACTTCTACAAGCTGGACCCCATGCTGTTCAGCCCGGCCCGGGTGACCGTCAGCTCCCTCAAGACCGGCCACTCGTTCAAGGCCGGCGAGATCAACTTGTCGGGATTGAATGAGTCGTTTACCAGTATCTTCAGCTAGGTCCGACCTTCCCGCTCTCGTTTATGACTGTTTCCTCCAGGATATCAATGCGTTAAAGCCCGGCAACGTAGGCCGGCACGGGGGCGGGCACGGCATGGAATGCGCCGACTTTGTGCGCAGCGCCGAAGTCGTGACGCCCATCCTGTGCGACCCCGGGCGCGGGCTTGGCGCGCGCATCCTGGCCGCGGTCGAGGCCACCCACGCGGCGGTGCAGTGCAACACCAACCTGGGCATGATCCTGCTGCTTGCCCCCATCATCCGGGTATTCGAACAACACGGCAGCGTCACGGATTTCCCGCGCCGCGTCAGCGCGACCTTGCACGCCCTGGGGCGCCGGGAGGCGCAGGACGTCTTCGCCGCCATCCGCCGCGCCAACCCGGGCGGACTGGGCCGGGCCGAGCGTTATGACGTCAATGCACTGCCGGATACCGACGTTTGCACAGCCATGGACGCCGCCAAAGCGCGCGACCTGATCGCCCGGCAATACGCCAACGGCTACCGGGAAGTGGCGGGGCCGGGGGTAAAATGCTTGCAAAAATACCACAACAAGTGGCACAGTGTTGAATGGGCAGTTGTTTCCTGCTATCTTATGTACCTGGGGAGCTTCCCGGATTCGCATATTTGCAGAAAACACGGAAGCAGGCTCGCGCAGGAAGTGCAGGAAAAAGCGATTCCCCTGTTTGATCAGTTTGTGGGTTATGATAATCCGGAAGAGGCAAAAGAAGTATTGTTGATCTTTGACAGGGAACTCAAAGAATCAGAGCTGAATCCGGGCGCCTGCGCTGACTTGACTGTGGCCAGCCTGTTGTTGTACCGGCTTGGCCGCGACGTTCAGCCGTCGCACGGGATTGAGGGCGCCGGAGAGGGTTGATAGACCTTACGGAGGTTTATTATATGTTTAAAATACTTGACAAACTTTGTAGCATTTTTAAATCCGAAGATGAAGGAGGTAATCAAATGGCTGTAATCGATAGAGTACTCGTTGGTGAAGCGCTGGTGGGGGATGGTAATGAGGTCGCTCACATCGACCTGATCATGGGTCCCCGCGGCAGTGCCGCAGAAACTGCGGCCTGTAACGCGCTGACCAATAACAAAGACGGTTTTACGTCCCTGCTGGCGGTTGTCTCGCCCAACCTGGCGTGCAAACCGACCACGGTAATGTTCAACAAGGTGACCATCAAGGGCGCCGCGCAGGCAGTGCAGATGTTCGGCCCGGCCCAGCGCGCCGTATCCATGGCGGTCATGGATTGCGTCGAAGACGGCACCATCCCTGCCGATGAAGCGGACGACGTGTTTATCTGCGTCGGCGTCTTCATCCACTGGCTGGCCGAGGACGACGCCAAAATCCAGGACTACAACTACGAGGCCACCAAGATGTCCATAAAACGCGCCGTGGCGCGCGAGCCCAAGGCATCCGAGGTACTGAGCAAGCGCGGTGATGCGGATCACCCGTTCCAGGCTCACTCGTAAGCGCAGCATCAGCGCAACAAAAAACCCCGGCATAAGCCGGGGTTTTTTTGTTTGATGCGCCTTCGCTGGTCTTTTTTCCGCCTGCGGGCACATGCTTCCTCAACCATAAGAACCACTATGCTTTCGGTCGCAGGCACCCGCAGGCGAAAAAAATCCTGCGCGATCTTCGCATCAAACTAATGATGTATGCGGGTTAACTACGACCTGCCGGTGAAACCCTCAAACAATCCCTCCAAGCGGGCCACACGTTCTGTTAATTCAGCAATACGTCCGTTTAATTCGGCAATGTGCTTATCCATTGTAGATAGCCTCGGCATAATAAGGCCAGCCACAACCGCGCCCGTTCCGATGATGGTGATTATGATGGTTATCAGTTCGTAGTTCATTACTTATCTCCGTATGTATCATTTCGTCGTTGAGGTTTTCACGTTGATGTTTTTGGGGAGCCTTCGGTCAAGCCGGAACTTCCCTGATTGCCCCTTCAAGTTTAGCCACCTCAGCCATGTCGTGTCAATACCAACTGCCGCAAAAATCTGGCTGCTCAGGCAGGTCAGGCAGCGCCTGATAAAGCCTCCTGCTTGCCTTTCCCCGATTACCGAAGACTTTACACAAGATTTTACTCATAAATGATTGTTGTAGTTATTTGTTTATTTCAAATTCTGCTATAATTAAGACGATCATGATTATTACAAGTTCTCCGAAATGATGGATTTATTGTCATTAAATTACCTGCTCCCCCACGAGCCGGGCATGTTTGCTGTTGAGCAGAAGTTCAACACCGTCGGCGTGATCTGTTTTACCCCCCCCCCCTACATACAACCAAAATCTAAACAGTTACGCCCGCGCAATCACCGACTGCCCACCCGGTTGGGCATGTCCCGGACGTATTAACGGCGCCTGAACCGCCATGGCAGGTGTCAGCAGATGACCACCCGCATCGTGGGTGTTGGTTTCCTTAAAACTTTTTGTGCGCTTGTGCGTGCGTTTGCTGGCCGCGCCGGCGGTTTGGTGTTGGCGGTGTTACTGGCTGCGTTGCCGTTGCAGGCGGTGGCTCAGACCCAAGGGGTTTCTATCTCGGTAAACCCGAATCAAGGCGTCCCGATTTCCTCGATAAAGGAAGGGGAAGATGTGACCTTTACCGTAGGGAGGACAGGGGACAACTCAAATGCGCTGACCGTGAATTACTCGATAACCGGTGGTGGTGGACCTGCGGACCTAACTGCAGAGCGTGCAGGGGAGGGAGACTATACTCCCATCCCTACATCTTCTCATAAATTTCCTGCGGGGAGCTCCGCATCTCATGAGTTTACTGTAACAGCGGTGGATGACAATGTTTACGAACCAAATCAGTATTTCACGTTAACAGCATCGGGTTCTTATCGGGATCAAGGCGGAACTATAAATTTTAGTAAGCAAGTCACAGTGAGAATCAGAGAAAACGATGAAAGGTATCTCACCCTCTCGCCTGTTTCGAACTCCGCCCTGCCCATGGTTTCTCATCCGGAGTTTATGGCAAGAGAAGGAGGCACGGGAACCGAAAATCAACTTACTATCAGCCTCAACGAGCCGCTTCCCTACGACCTGGATATTGGTTACGCCGTCGGCGACGACCTCCACACAACCGCATCGGCTGCATCGGACTTCACGATGGCCAACGGCACAGCGACAATACCTGACGGTAACACGTCCGTCACCATAGACATCGGCATTGAAGATGATGACCTGGTCGAACCCACCGAGTACTTCACCTTGGGGTTTCGCACTCCTACGCCCGATAACCAGAACAACGCGTTAGGGACGTTCAACCAGGTCAATTTTCAGGACAGCAAGCTCACATCACAGCCACTTTCAGTCTCCATCATGGATAACGACACGGTGACCACCGGAGGTATCGTTTACCTGCGTGGAGAAGGGGGAGGAGGTATTACGGGGTTTCCAAGCACGAGGAAGACTCTTACAGAAGGCCGGAGCACAACCATTACCGCGGAAATAGCTGGCGCAGCACCGGGCAGCGATATCCAGATTCCTCTCGAGGTTACAGGGTTTCCGAGCGACGAGGTGACGTCGGCTGACTACAGTATTGATGAGTTCATCACTATCAAGGCGACTGAAACATCCGGCAAGGTCACGCTGACAATCAAAGATGACACCGACGACGAGCGATACCGCGAGCTGCTGGTCGTAGAAATCGATGACGAAATGAATTTCCCGGGTGGCTACACCAAGGGAGACCGCAGCAAGTACGAAGTCATCATGCTGGACAACGACAAGACGCCAGCTACCCTGCTGATGCCAAGCGCTACCGCCTTGACGGAGGCCGCCGGCGCCCGAACGGCAACGTTCGAGCTTCGTATCGACCGCAGGCCCAAAGCAGCCGCGCAGGGAGCGGCACTGTTCACCGGCGCGGATTCCAATGAAGGCGAGGCGAAGTTCGTTCTTGAATATGCGGGGACGGCGACGCGCGGTGCCGACTACAGTTTGACCCAGCCCACTGACATCGTGATTGGTTCCACCGGTTCGCTTCCCAACGATTGTTCGGCCAGCGGCGAGGGGGTGACGTGTACGGTGACGCTCGATGTCAAAGACGACGACTTTTACGAGGGAGGCTCCGGCACGACCGAAAGCGTGCAAATCAACCTCAACGCTGGGGGCAGCAGCTTCAACGACGGTATCAAAAGGGCCTCTAATTACAAAAGCCTCAAATTGACGATCGAGGACGACGACCTGCAGCCCATGTTCTCCATCGCTCCTGTGAAAGGGCGTGAAGACCGCAATCTCACATTCCAGGTCCAGCGCTCCGGCGCGCGTTGGAACGACGTGTCTGTGACCGCCGGTACCGGGGACCATGGCGACGCATCGCACCGCGCAAAAGCAGGCACGGACTACACGAAGGTAACGGGCAAAACCTTGAAATTCCCGAGAGGCACCAACATCCAGACTTTCGAGGTCGCTGTAACGGACGACATTGTCGACGAACCCGAAGAAGAAACATTCGTCGTGAACTTGCGCAATCCGGTGGACAATCAGGGGCTGCCGAACCCCGCAATCGCCACCGGCACGGCCATCGGCACGATCACCGACAACGACGCCGCGCCTACGGAACTCACCATCTCGGTGGACACCGACACCGACGCCGACGCCGACGGCGACCAGAACACCATCGCCGAAGCCGCGGGTGCAACCAGCGTTAGCGTCACCGCCACCATCGACAGCCCCACGCGCTTCGCCACCGATCAGACCGTGACCGTCACCGTGGGCAATCCCGACAATGAGGATGAAGCCAAAAAGGGGGAGGGCGGAGACTACGAAGCCGTGGATCAATTCACCATCACCATCCCGGCAACAGAGGTCAGCGGTAAAGGCACGTTTGAGCTGACGCCGGTTAACGACAGTATTGACGATGACGACGAGAAGATAAGCGTCGAAGGCGAACTTGGCGACATGATGGTCGCCCCTGCCGCCATCACGATCAAGGACGACGACACCCGCGGCATCACCGTGGACCCGGTCGCGCTGACCCTGGATGAGGCGGACGATACGGGCACCAGCGAAAAGAAGGAAAACGAGGGCACCTACGAGGTGGCGCTTACCAGCCAACCCGAAGGAGGCACAGTAACGGTCAACATTGAAAGCGAAGGTCCGACGGTAGCCACGGTGCACCCCTCCAGCCTGACGTTTACCGCGTCCAACTGGGAGACGGCGCAGGAGGTGACCGTGACCGCCAAGAACGACACCATTGACGATCCCGGCGACCAGAAGACCACCACCATCACCCACACGGTCAGCGCTGCCGACACGGACTACAAAGACGAAACAGTTGAGGATGTGGAAGTTACCGTCACCGATGACGACGAGGCGCCCATGGCGCTCACGATCACGGTCGATACCGACACCAGCACCGACGGCGACCAGAACAAGATCAGCGAAGGCGCCGATGAACCCACGGTGCGGATTACCGCCACGCTTGACGGCGACACCCAGTTTGCCACCGACAAAGACATCACCATCACCGTAGGCGATTCCGACAAGGACACCGCCACCGAGGGAACCGGCGGTGACTACAACACCGTAGCGGAATTCGACATCACCCTGCCCGCCGGCGCTGAGAGCGTCTCCCACCCCCTGATGCTCACCCTGAATGACGACAGCGTGGACGAACCGGACGAGACCGTCACCGTGACCGGCGAGCTCGCCGGAGTGACGGTGTCCGACACGATGTTCACCATCGAAGATAACGACGACACGCCCACCGTCGCTCTGGTTCTGACTCCGGCATCGATCAACGAGAGCGGCGCCACCAACGCCAGCACGGTAACGGCCACCATGGACGGGGAATCCAGCGAAGCCGTGACGCTCACGGTTTCCGCCACGCCGGTCAGCCCCGCGATCGCGGGCGACCTCACCCTCAGCGACAACAAGACACTGACGATCCCGGCCAACACGCGAGCCAGCACCGGGGTCGTGACCATCGCCGCGATCGATAACAAGGTGGATGCCGCGAACAAGACCGTCACCGTTGCCGCCGCCGCCACCGGCGGCAACGCGCTGGTGCGGGCGCCGGATAGCCAGACCCTCACGATTACCGACGACGACACCCGCGGCATCACCGTGTCGAAGGCCACGCTGACGCTGGATGAGGAAGACAACGCGGCCACCATGGAGGCGGACGAACACCAGGATACCTATACCGTGGTGCTCGACAGCGAACCGTCGGGCGGGACGGTAACGATAGGGGTTGCCAGTGGCGATACGACAATCGCCGGGGTTGCTCCGGCGACGCTCACGTTCACCGCCTCCGACTGGGGTGAACCGCAAACGGTAACCGTAACCGCCGTTCCCGACGGTATCGACAATCCGAATGACCGGCGCACTGCGGCGATTACCCACACCGTGACCGCCACCGGCACGGACTACGAGGACGCAACGGCGAGCGGTGTGACAGTCACGGTCAACGATGACGATGGCGCGCCGACGCTGTCCATCAACAGTCCATCCGTGAACGAGGTGAACAGCGGTGCCACGGCGACGCTCACCTTCACCGTGCGGCTGCATCCGACAGAAGGAAGCGGCAACACGGTGACCGTGGACTACGCGGACACCGACGACGGCACCGCGACCACTAGCATGGGTGTGAGCGGCCCGGACTACGCGCCCCTGACGAGCGGCACGCTGACCTTCGCTCCCCGCGAAACCAGCAAGTCCGTGGCGGTCACGGTGAGCGGCGATGACATCGATGAATTCGACGAGACGGTGGTCGTGCGCCTGTCCTCGCCTTCCAATGCCACGTTAACGGGCGGCGCCACCACGCTGGACGGCACCGGAACCATCAATGACAACGATCCCACGCCCACGGTTTCCGTCGCCGACGCCACGGCGGTGACCGAAGGCGACATGGCGTCCCCCAACAACATGACCTTCGCGGTAACGCTTTCGGCGGTCAGCGGCCTGGGCGTGACGGTGCCCTACACCTTGAGCGGCACGGCCACGGCGGGTACGGACTACACCGAGCCCGACCCGCGCTCCGTGACGATCGCCGCGGGGACGACGCAGGCGGACATCGAAATCCCCGTGGCCGGCGATGAGGTGGACGAGGAAAACGAAACGATTACGGTCACGCTGGGCACGCCGACAAATGCCACGGTCTCGACAGCCGAAGGCGCGGGCGCCGCCAGCGGGACGATCACGGATGACGATACCCGCGGCGTTAGCGTCACTCCCACCGCATTGACCGTGGCCGAGGCGGATAACGCGGGTACCTCGGATGATAGGGAGAACCAGGAAACCTACAAGGTGGTGCTCACAAGCCAGCCCACCGGCGCGGTAACGGTCAACCTGGAAAGCGGCGATGAGTCCGTGGCCAGGATCGATACCGCGAGCCTGGTTTTCGGCGCCGGCGACTGGAATACGGAACGCACGGTGACCGTCACCGGCCAGGCCGATGTCATCGACAACACCGGCAACCAGCGCACCACGAACATAACGCACATGGTGAGCGCCGCGGGGACGGATTACGTTGCAGAAACCGCCCGGAGCGTGGCCGTGACGGTGAACGACGATGACGCCGCCCCCAGCGGCATCACGCTCACGGCGAATCCTGACTCGGTCACGGAGAACGGCGGCGCCAAAACCATCACCGTTACCGCCGCGGTGAACGGCGCCACCCGCTACGCCCAGGCCAGGACCGTGTCGGTGAGCGTCGGCGGCGGCACGGCCATCTCCGCCACGGACTACGCGGCCGTGGAAAGTTTCGACATCACCATAGGCGCGGGCGAGGACGACGCAAGCAACACCTTCACCCTCACCCCCACAAATGACGTGCTGGCCGAGGGTAACGAGACCATCGACGTTACGGGAACCCTGTCCGGCATCACGATAACGCCTGATGAGATCACCATCACGGACGACGACGATGCGCCGAGCGGCATCACGCTGAGCGTGGACACCAACGGCGCCGAGGACGGCACGCCGAGCACGGTGGGAGAGGACGCCGGGGGCACGGTGGTTACGGTAACGGCCACGGTGAACGGCACGACGCGCTACGTGGACGCCAAGACCGTGGCGGTGAGCGTGGCGGACGGCACCGCGGAATCGCCCGCCGACTATGCCGCGGTGAGCGGCTTCAACATCACCATCGCCGCGGGCGCGGCCAGCCACACCGGCAGTTTCACCGTCACGCCGGTGGACGACGACCTCGACGAGGCCAACGAGACGATTGACGTCACAGGTACGCTCACCGGCATCACGATCACCCCCGCGACGGTAACGCTTACCGACACCGACGCCCCGGTGAGCTTCTCGATTGCCGATGCGGAGGCCACCGAGGGCGGCAAGGTCACCTTCACGGTGAGTCGCGGCGGGGCCGGTGACAACGTGGCGTCGGTGAAGATCGCGACCGCGGCGGACTCGGGCGACGACGTGAATGCCGCCGGCACGGACGATTACACCGCCATTTCCCCGGCGCAGACGTTGAACTTTGCGAAGGGTGTCGCGAGCCAGACGGTGGAGGTGCAGACCACGCAGGACGATCTGTTCGAGCCGGACGAGACGTTCAAGGCGACCTTGAGCGCCCCGGCGCTGGCGGAGGACGACCCCGGCACCGGGGTGAGCATCGAGACGGGCAAGGGCACGGCCATCGGCACCATCAAGAACGACGACACCCAGCCTTCGTTCGCCGTGGCCGATGCCAGCGCATCGGAGGGCGATGCCATCACCTTCACGGTAACCCGCAGCGGGGCGATGGACAACGCGGTGTCGGTGAAGTGGAACACCAAGGCGGACACCGGCGCGGGCGCGGCCTCGGCCACCGACTACACGCCGGTAACGGCGACGACGACACTGAGCTTCGCCAGGGGCGTGAGCAGCCGGACCTTCACGGTCGCCACCACCGAGGACGTGCTGGCCGAGGGCAACGAGACCTTCCTGGTGGAGCTGACCGGCGCGGTGGGCGGCACGATTGCCACCGCCGAGGCCACCGGCACCATCAATGACGACGACGCCGCCCCCACCGGCATCACGTTGTCGGTGGATGCGGACACCGGTACGATGGGAACCCAGACCTCCCTGGCCGAGGAAGGCGGCGTCAAGACGGTGCGGGTCACGGCCACCATCAACGGCGCCACGCGCTTTGCCACCGCGCAGACGGTTACGGTAACGGTGGGCAAGGACGGCGACTCCGCCACGGAAGGCACGGACTATTCCAACGTAGCGGCGCAGAGCATCGAAATCCCCATCGGCGCGGCCAGCGCCTACGTGGACTTCCCGCTCACGCCCACCACCGACGTGCTGTCCGAGGGAAGCGAGACCATCAGCGTGGACGGCACGCTCACCGGCGTCACGTTCACAAACTCCGCCATCACCATCACGGACGACGACGCCGCGCCCACCGGCATCACGTTGTCGGTGGATGCGGACACCGGCACGAACAACGTGCAGAGCAGTATTGCCGAGGAAGGCGGCGTCAAGACGGTGCGGGTTACGGCCACCATCAACGGCACGACGCGCTTTGCCACCGCGCAGACGGTCACGGTAACGGTGGGCAAGGACGGCGACACCGCGACGGCGGGCACGGACTACGCCACGGTGGACGAGCAGAGCATCGAAATCCCGATCGGCGTGGCCAGTGCCTACGTTGACTTCATGCTCACGCCTACCACCGACGTGCTGTTCGAGGGGAGCGAAACCATCAGCGTGGACGGCACGCTCACCGGCGTCGCGTTCACCAATACCGCCATCACCATCACGGACGACGACGCGGCGCCCAGCGCGATTACGTTGTCGGTGGACACCAACGCCGGAGGGGACGGCACGCCGACCACTTTGGCCGAGGGCGCCACGGCCACCACGGTGCGAGTCACCGCAACCATCACCAGCGCCACGCGCTTTGCCACCGAGCAAACGGTCAAGGTAAAGGTGGGCAAGGACGGGGACTCCGCCGCAGAAGGCACGGACTACGCACTGGTGGCGGACCAGAACATCAAGATTCTCGCTGGCGCGACAAGCGCCTATGTGGACTTTTCCCTCACGCCCACTCACGACATCCTCGACGAGCCAGATGAGACTATCAGCGTGGACGGCGAGCTGACCGGCGTTACGTTTACCGCGGCCACAATCACTATCAACGACGATGACGATGCGCCGGAATTCATTACCCTGGCCGTGGACACCAACGCCGGCGGGAACGGCACGCCGACCAGTGTGGGCGAGGAAGCCGGGGCCACCACGGTGCGAGTCACCGCAACCATCACCAGCGCCACGCGCTTTTCGGCCAACCAGGCGATCACGTTTGAAGTGGGCAAGTCGGCGGACTCGGCCACGGAAGACACGGACTATACCGAGGTCGGCACCCTCACCATCACGATTGACGGGGGTGACGCCAGTGGTTACGTGGACTTCACCCTCACGCCCACCTCCGATGTGCTCGACGAGCCGAACGAGACCATCAGCGTGCATGGCACGCAAGCCAACATCACGTTTACCGACGCCACCATCACCATCACGGACGATGACGCCGCGCCCGGCGGCATCACATTGAGCGTGGACACCAACGGTTCGACCGAGGGCACGCCGAGCACGGTGGCGGAGGACGCCGGGGCCACGGTGGTCACGGTCACGGCCACGGTGAACGGCACCACGCGCTACGTGGACGCCAAGACCGTGGCGGTGAGCGTGGATGACGACACCGCGGCATCGCCCGCGGACTATGCGGCGGTGAGCGGCTTCAACATCACGATTGCCGCGGGCGCCGCCAGCCAGACCGGCAGTTTCACTGTAACGCCGGTGGACGATGATTTGGACGAGGCCAACGAGACGATCGACGTGACCGGCACGCTGACCGGCGTCACGATCGCGGACGCGACGGTGACGCTCACCGACACCGACGCCCCGGTGAGTTTCTCGATTGCCGATGCGGAAGCCACCGAGGGCGGCAAGGTGACCTTCACGGTGAGCCGCGGCGGGGCCGGTGACAACGTGGCGTCGGTGAAGATCGCGACCGCGGCGGATTCGGGTGACGACGTCAATGCCGCCGGCACGGACGACTACACCGCCATTTCCCCGGCGCAGACGTTGAACTTTGCCAAGGGCGTCGCGAGCCAGACGGTGGAGGTGCAGACCACGCAGGACGACCTGTTCGAGCCGGACGAGACGTTCCGGGCGGTCCTGATCGCCCCGGCGCTGGCGGAGAACGACCCCGGCACCGGGGTAACCATCGAGACGGGCAAGGGCACGGCGACGGGCACGATCAAGAACGATGACACCCAGCCCTCGTTCGCCGTGGCCGATGCCAGCGCATCGGAGGGCGATGCCATCACTTTCACGGTGACTCGCAGCGGCGCGATGGACAACGTGGTGTCGGTGAAGTGGAACACCAAGGCGGACTCCAGCGCTGATGCGAACGCGGCATTTGCCAGCGACTACACCCCAGTAACGACGGCACGGACGCTGACCTTCGCCAAGGGCGTGAGGACCCAGACCTTCACGGTCGCCACCACCGAGGACGTGCTGGACGAAGAGAACGAGACCTTCCTGGTGGAGCTGACCGGGGCGGTAGGCGCCACGATCGCCACAGCGGAGGCCACCGGCACGATCACCGACGACGATGCGGCGCCCACAGGCATCACGCTGACGGTGTCGCCGGCCACGGTCGGCGAGGAGGACGGTAAGACCAAAATCACGGTGACCGCCACGGTGAACGGCACCACGCGTTACGTGGACGCGAAGACGGTGACGGTGAGCGTTGGCGGCGGCACGGCGATATCGGGCACCGACTACGGCGCGGTGGAGAACTTCGACATCACCATCGCCGCGGGCGATGCCAGCGAAGACGGCACGTTCGACCTGACGCCGACGCAGGACGACCTGCACGAGGGCAACGAGACGATTGACGTTACCGGTACCTCGGGCGCGCTCACCATCACCAAGGCTTCGATCACCCTTGAAGACGACGACACTCAACCGTCGTTCGCGGTGGCCGACGCGAGCGCGTCGGAGGGCGATGCGATCACCTTCACGGTGACCCGTTCCGGGGCGATGGACAACGCGGTGTCGGTGAAGTGGAACACCAAGGCGGACTCCAGCGATGGGGCGAACGCGGCCTCGGCCAGCGACTACAGCGCGATGACCACGGCGACGAAGCTGGATTTCGCCAAAGGCGTGAGCAGCCAGAGCTTCACCGTCGCCACCACCGAGGACACGCTGAACGAGGCCGACGAGACCTTCCTGATAGAACTGACCGAGCCGGTTGGCGCCACGATTACCGACGCCGAGGCCACCGGCACCATCACCAACGACGACGCGGCCCCGACCACCCTCACGCTCGCCGTCGATGCCGACAACGACACCGAGAACGTTCAGTCCTCGCTCGCCGAGAACGGCGGCGCGAAGACCGTCAAGGTAACCGCCACGCTCGGCGGCGCCACCCAGTTCGACGTTGACAAGACCTTGACGCTGATCGTCGGCGACGACGATGACAGCGCCACCGAAGGCACGGACTACACGAACGTCGCCGACGTCACCCTCACCATCCCCGCCGGCGACCAGGACGTTGAGTACACCTTCACCCTCACGCCCACCGACGACGCCTTCAACGAGGCGAGCGAGACCATCTCCTTCGACGCCACTCTCGCCAGCGTCATGGTTACCGGCGCCAGCATCACGCTGACCAGCGACGACGCCGCACCGGCGATCACGCTCACTGTCGATGCCGACAAGGACACCGACAACGTGCAGACGTCCCTCGCCGAGGACGGCGGCGTGAAGACCGTGCGGGTGACCGCGGCGCTGGACGGCACCACCCGCCTCGAAGCGGCCGCGGACCTCACGCTGGCTGTCGGCAAGAGCAGCGACAGCGCGGTGGAAGGCACCGACTACACCAACGTCGCCGACCGGACCATCACCATCGGCGCCGGAGTCGCCAGCGTCACACACGATTTCACGCTCACGCCCACCGACGACGACCTGTACGAAGGCAGCGAAACGATCAGCCTGGACGGGACGCTGACCGGCGTGGCGGTGACGGACACTTCGATTACGCTCACCGACGACGACACCCAGCCGTCGTTTGCGGTGGCCGATGCCAGTGCGTCGGAGGGCGACGCCATTACCTTCACGGTGACCCGCAGCGGTGCGATGGACAATGTGGTGTCGGTGAAGTGGAACACCAAGGCGGCGACCGGAGCAGGCGCGGCGGCTACCACCGACTACACCGCGATGACCGCGGCGACGAAGCTGGATTTCGCCAAGGGCGTGGGCACTCAGACCTTCACGGTCGCCACCACCGAGGATGTGCTGGACGAGGGCAACGAGACCTTCCTGGTAGAGCTGACCGAGCCGGTCGGCGCCATCATCAGCGATGCTGAAGCCACCGGCACCATCACCGACGATGACGCGGCGCCCAGCGGCATCACGCTCAGCGTGGACACCAACGGGTCGACCGCGGGCACGCCGAGCACGGTGGCCGAGGACGCCGGGGCCACGGTGGTCACGGTGACGGCCACGGTGAACGGCGCGACCCGTTACGTGGACGCCAAGACCGTGGCGGTGAGCGTGGATGACGGCACAGCCGCCTCCCCGGCGGACTATGCCGAGGTGACCAACTTCAACATCACCATTGCCGCGGGCGCGGCCAGCCACACCGGCAGCTTCACCGTGACGCCGGTGGACGACGATTTGGACGAGCCCGACGAGACCATTGACGTCACAGGCACGCTGACGGACATCACGATTACCAAGGCGACAGTCACCCTCACCGACACCGACCTCCCGGTGAGCTTCTCGATAGCCGATGCCGAGGCCACCGAGGGCGGCAAGGTCACCTTCACGGTGAGCCGGGGCGGAGCTGAAGACAACGTGGCGTCGGTGAAGATTGCGACGGCGGCGGATTCGGGCGAGGACGTCAATGCCGCCGATGCGGACGACTACACGGCCATCACCACCGCACAGACGTTGAACTTTGCCAAGGGCGTCGCGAGCCAGACGGTGGAGGTACAGACCACGCAGGACGACCTGTTCGAGCCGGACGAGACGTTCCGGGCGGTCCTGATCGCCCCGGCGCTGGCGGAGAACGACCCCGGCACCGGGGTAACCATCGAGACGGGCAAGGGCACGGCGACGGGCACGATCAAGAACGATGACACCCAGCCCTCGTTCGCCGTGGCCGATGCCAGCGCATCGGAGGGCGATGCCATCACTTTCACGGTGACCCGCTCAGGCGCGATGGACAATGCGGTGTCGGTGAAGTGGAACACCAAGGCGGACTCCAGCGAGGGGGCGAACGCGGCGTCGGCCAGCGACTACACCGCGGTGCCGACGGCGACGACACTGACCTTCGCCAAGGGCGTGGGCCGCCAGACCTTCGCGGTCGCCACCACCGAGGACACCCTGCACGAGGGCGCCGAGACCTTCCTGGTGGAGCTGACCGAGCCGGTCGGCGCCATCATCAGCGATGCCGAAGCCACCGGCACCATCACCGACGACGACGCGGCGCCCACGGCGCTGACGCTGTCGGTGGATGCAGACACGGGCACGATGGGAACCCAGACCTCCCTGGCCGAGGACGGCGGCGCCAAGACGGTGCGGGTAACGGCTACGCTGGGCGGTACCTCGACCTTCACCGAGGCCAAGACGGTGACGGTGGAGGTGGGTCCGGACGCCGACGGCGCGACGGAGGGCACGGACTACACGGAGGTGACGAGCAAGAGCATCACGATCAATGCGGGTTCCTTGAGCGGCTATGTGGAATTCACGCTCACGCCCACCGATGACGATATAGACGAGCCCAATGAGGGCATCAGCATAGAAGGCACGCTGACCGGCATCACCGTCACCGGGACGGCCATCACTCTCACCGACGACGAGGTCACGCCCACGGTCACCCTGGTGCTGACGCCCACCGCCATCGACGAGAGCGGGGATGACAACGCCAGCACGGTGACGGCGAGGTTGTCGGGCAAGTCGAGCGTTGCGGTGACCCTGACGGTGGCAGCGGCGGCGGGCGCGGACACGGTCCCGGGCGATTTCACGGTGACCACCAACAAGACCCTGACGATTGCGGCGGGCGCGACCACCAGCACCGGCGCGGTGACGATCACGGCGGTGGACAACGATGTGGACGCGCCGAACAAGAGCGTGACGGTTTCCGCCGTCGCCAGCGGCGGAGGCGTGGCCAACCCGGGCAATCAGACCCTGACGATCAACGACGACGAGGGCGTCCCGACGGCCACCCTGATGCTGACGCCAGCCGCCATCAACGAGACCGGCGCGACGAACTCCAGCACGGTGACGGCGACGCTGTCGGGCAAGTCCAACACGGCGGTGACCCTGACGGTGGCCGCGGCGGCGGGCGCCGACACCGCTGCGGGCGATTTCACGTTGAGCACCACCACGACCCTGACCATCGCGGCGGGCGCCACCACCAGCACCGGCGCGGTGACGATCACGGCGGTGGACAATGACATTGACGCCCCGAACAAGAGCGTGACGGTCTCGGCCACTGCCAGCGGTGGTGGCGTCGCCAACCCGGACAATCAGACCCTGACGATCAACGACGACGAGGGCACGCCCACGGTCACCCTGGTGTTGACGCCCACCACCATCGACGAGAGCGGGGATGACAACGCCAGCACGGTGACGGCGATGCTGTCGGGCAAGTCGAGCGCGGCGGTGGCGGTGACGGTCTCGGTGCCGAACGATGCCCCGGTCACGTTGAGCAACAACGCCGCGCTGAGCATTGCGGCGGGTGCGACCACCAGCACCGGCGCGGTGACGATCACGGCGGTGGACAACGACGTGGACGCCCCGAACAAGACGGTGACGGTCTCGGCCACCGCCAGCGGCAGGGACGTCGCCAACCCGACCAGCCAGACCCTGACCATCACCGACGATGACGCCGCGCCCACCGGCATCACGCTCAGCGTGGACACCAACGGCGCCGAGGACGGCACGCCGAGCACGGTGGCCGAAGACGCCGGGGCCACGGTGGTCACGGTGACGGCCACGGTGAACGGCACGACCCGTTACGTGGACGCCAAGACCGTGGTGGTCAGCGTGGATGACGGCAGCGCGGAATCGCCCGCCGACTATGCGGCGGTGACCGACTTCAACATCACCATTGCCGCGGGCGCGGCCAGCCACACCGGCAGCTTCACCGTGACGCCGGTGGACGACGATTTGGACGAGTCCGACGAGATGATTGGCGTCACAGGCACGCTGACGGACGTCACGATTACCGGCGCCACGGTGACCCTCACCGACACCGACGCCCCGGTGAGCTTCTCGATTGCCGATGCGGAAGCTACCGAGGGCGGTAAGGTCACCTTCACGGTGAGCCGCAAAGGGGCCGGTGACAACGTAGCGTCGGTGAAGGTTGCAACCGCGGCGGACTCGGGTGACGGCGTTAAAGCCGCCGATGCGGACGACTACACCGCCATCACCACGGCGCAGACGTTGAACTTTGCCGCCGGGACCACCAGCCAGACGGTGGAGGTGCAGACCACCCAGGACGACCTGTTCGAGCCGGACGAGACATTCCGGGCGGTGCTGAGCGCCCCGGCGCTGGCGGAGAACGACCCCGGCACCGGGGTAACCATCGAGACGGGCAAGGGCACGGCCGTCGGCACCATCAAGAACGACGACACCGAGCCGTCGTTCGCGGTGGCGGACGCCAGCGCATCGGAGGGCGATGCCATCACTTTCACGGTGACCCGCTCAGGCGCGATGGACAACGCGGTGTCGGTGAAGTGGAACACCAAGGCGGACTCCAGCGAGGGGGCGAACGCGGCGTCGGCCAGCGACTACACCGCGGTGCCGACGGCGACGACACTGACCTTCGCCAAGGGCGTGGGCCGCCAGACCTTCGCGGTCGCCACCACCGAGGACACCCTGCACGAGGGCGCCGAGACCTTCCTGGTGGAGCTGACCGAGCCGGTCGGCGCCATCATCAGCGATGCCGAAGCCACCGGCACCATCACCGACGACGACGCGGCCCCCACCGGCATCACGCTGACGGTGTCGCCGACCACGGTCGGGGAGGAGGACGGCGAGACCGAGATCACGGTGACCGCCACGGTGAACGGCACGACGCGTTACGTGGACGCGAAGACGGTGACAGTGAGCGTCGGCGGCGGCACGGCGACATCGGACACGGACTACGATGCCGTGGCGAACTTCGACATCGTCATCGCCGCGGGCGATGCAAGCAAAGCGGGCGCCTTCGACCTGACGCCGACGCAGGACGATCTGCACGAGGGCAGCGAGACGATCAACCTGGACGGGACGGTGACGGGCGTGACGGTGACGGACGTATCGCTCACGCTGACCGACGACGACGGCCAGCCCTCGTTTGCCGTGGCCGACGCCAGCGCCGCGGAGGGCGATGTGATCACCTTTACGGTGACCCGTTCCGGCGCCATGGACAACGCGGTGTCGGTGAAGTGGAACACCAAGGCGGACTCCAGCGATGGGGCGAACGCGGCATCAGCCACCGACTACACCGAGATGACCACGGCGACGAAGCTGGATTTCGCCAAAGGCGTGGGCAGCCAGATGTTCACGGTCGCCACCACGGAGGACACCCTACACGAGGCCGACGAAACCTTCCTGATAGAGCTGACCGAGCCGGTCGGCGCCATCATCAGCGATGCCGAGGCCACCGGCACCATCACCAACGACGACGCGGCCCCCACCACCCTCACGCTCGCCATCGATGCCGACAACAACACCGAGAACGTTCAGTCCTCGCTCGCCGAGAACGGCGGCGCGAAGACCGTCAAGGTGACCGCCACGCTCGGCGGCGCCACCCAGTTCGACGTTGACAAGACCTTGACGCTGGTCGTCGGCGACGACGATGACAGCGCCACCGAAGGCACGGACTACACGAACGTCGCCGACGTCACCCTCACCATCCCCGCCGGCGACCAGAACGTTGAGCACACCTTCACCCTCACGCCCACCGACGACGCCTTCAACGAGGCGAGCGAGACCATCTCCTTCGACGCCACTCTCGCCAGCGTCATGGTTACCGGCGCGAGTATCACGCTGACCAGCGACGACGCCGCGCCGGCGATCACCCTGACGGTCGATGCCGACAAGGACACCGACAACGTGCAGACATCCCTGGCCGAGGACGGCGGCGTGAAGACCGTGCGGGTGACCGCCGCGCTGGACGGCACCACCCGCCTCGAAGCCGCCGCGAATCTCACGCTGGCCGTCGGCAAGAACAGCGACAGCGCGGTGGAAGGCACCGACTACACCACCGTCGCCGACCGGACCATCGCGATTGGCGCCGGAGTCGCCAGCGTCACACACGATTTCACGCTCACGCCCACCAACGACGACATAGACGAGCCCAGTGAGGGCATCAGCATAGAAGGCACGCTGACCGGCATCACCGTCACCGGGACGGCCATCACCCTCACGGACGACGAGGTCACGCCGACGGTCACCCTGGTGCTGACGCCAAGCACCATCAACGAGAGCGGGAATGGCAACGCCAGCACGGTGACGGCGACGTTGTCGGGCAAGTCGAGCGTTGCGGTGACCCTGACGGTAGCTGCTGCTGCGGGCGCGGACACGGTCGCGAGCGATTTCACGGTGACCACCAACAAGACCCTGATGATCGCGGCGGGTGCGACCACCAGCACCGGCGCGGTGACGATTACGGCGGTGGACAACGACGTTGACGCGCCGAACAAGAGTGTGACGGTTTCCGCCGTCGCCAGCGGTGGCGGCGTGGCCAACCCGGACAATCAGACCCTGACGATCAGCGACGACGAGGGCGTCCCGACGGCGACCCTGGTGCTGACGCCAACCACCATCAACGAGAGCGGCGCGACGAACTCGAGCACGGTAACCGCGAGGCTGTCGGGCAAGTCCAACGCTGCGGTGACGCTGACGGTGGCAGCGGCGGCGGGCGCCAACACCGCTGCGGCCGATTTCACGTTAAGCACTACCACGACCCTGACCATCGCGGCGGGCGCGACCACCAGCACCGGCGCGGTGACGGTCACGGCGGTGGACAACGATATTGACGCCCCGAACAAGAGTGTGACGGTCTCGGCCAGCGCCAGCGGCGGCGGGGTTGGCAACCCGACTGATCAGACCCTCACCATCACGGATGACGAGGGCACGCCCACGGTCACCCTGGTGTTGACGCCCACCACCATTGACGAGAGCGGGGATGACAACGCCAGCACGGTGACGGCGATGCTGTCGGGCAAGTCGAGCGCGGCGGTGACGGTGACGGTCTCGGTGCCGAACGATGCCCCGGTCACGTTGAGCAACAACGCCGCGCTGAGCATTGCCGCGGGCACGACCACCAGCACCGGCGCGGTGACGATCACGGCGGTGGACAACAACGTGGACGCCCCGAACAAGACGGTGACCGTTTCGGCCACCGCCAGCGGCAGGGACGTCGCCAACCCGGGTAGTCAGACCCTGACCATCAACGACGATGATGCAGCGCCCACCGGCATCACGCTCTCGGTTTCCCCCACTGCGGTGGGCGAGGAGGACGGCGAGACCGAAATCACGGTGACCGCCACCGTGAACGGCACCACGCGTTACGCGGACGCCAAAACGGTGACGGTGAGCGTGGGCGGCGGCACGGCGATATCGGGCACGGACTACGACGCGGTGGCTAACTTCGACATCACCATCGCCGCGGGCGATGCAAGCAAAGCCGGCACGTTCGACCTGACGCCCACCGACGACGTCCTGGACGAGGCGAACGAGACGATCAACGTAACGGGCACATCCGGCAGTCTGACCATCACCCCAACCATGGTCACCATCACCGACGATGACGACGCGCCCGGCACCATCACGATTTCGGTGGACGCGGACACGGGCACGGACGGCACCCAGACGACCATAGCGGAGAACGGCGGCGCCAAGACCGTCAGGGTCACTGCAACCATCACCGGCGACACGCGGTTTGTCGAGGCGAAGACGGTGACGTTGGAGGTGGGTGTGGACGCCGACAGCGCGACGGAGGGCGCGGACTACGCCAACGTGGGGACACAGAGCATCAGGATCGATGCGGGCGCCGCAAGCGGCTACGTGGAGTTCCCGCTGACGCCCACCAACGACACCCGGCACGAGGCCAGCGAGACCATCTCGCTCGACGGTACCCTCACCGGGCTCACCGTCACCGACAGCTCGCTATCCATCACCGACAACGACGCCGCGCCGACCACCCTCACGCTGACCGTCGATGCCGACGACGGTACCGACAACGTCCAGTCCTCTCTCGCCGAGAACGGCGGGGCCAAAACCGTGCGCGTCACCGCTACGCTCGGCGGTTCGACCCAGTTCGATGAAGACAAGGATTTCACGCTGATCGTCGGCAAGAACACCGACAGCGCCACCGAAGGCGCGGACTACACGAACGTCGCCGACGTCACCCTCACCATCCCCGCCGGCGACCAGGACGTTGAGCACACCTTCACGCTGACGCCCAC
This sequence comes from Gammaproteobacteria bacterium, assembly GCA_965116585.1. Lineage (GTDB taxonomy): Bacteria > Pseudomonadota > Gammaproteobacteria > Eutrophobiales > Eutrophobiaceae > JAAXHV01. The sequence goes on from OZ220714.1 coordinate 2,856,807, forward strand.
CGACGATACCTTCCACGAGGACAGCGAGACCATCTCCTTCGACGCCACCGTCGCCGGGCTCACCGTCACCGGCGCCTCCATCTCGCTGACCAGCGACGATGCCGCCGCGGCCGTCACGCTCACCGTGGACACCAACAGCACGATGCAGGGCGACCAGGACACCCTCGCCGAGAACGCCGGGGCCACCTCCGTTACCGTCACCGCGACCCTCTCCGGCGCCACCCGCTTCGGCAAGAGCACGGACCTCACGCTCATCGTTGGCGACGACGACGCCGACAGCGCCACCGAAGGCACCGACTACACGGATGTCGCCGACCGGACCATCACCATCTCCGCCAACGCGCAAACTGCCTCGCACACCTTCACTATCACGCCCACCGACGATGCCTTCCACGAGGCGAACGAGACCATCTCCCTCGAAGGCACCCTCGCCGGCGTCACCGTCAGCGGTGACACCATCACGCTGACCAGCGAGGACGCCGCACCGGCAATCACCCTGACGGTTGACGCCGACAAGGACACCAACAACGTCCAGACATCCCTCGCCGAGGACGGCGGCGGCAAGACCGTGCGCGTCACCGCCACGCTGGACGGGACCACCCGCCTCGAAGCGGCCGCCGACCTCACGCTGGCCGTCGGCAAGGACGGCGACAGCGCTGTGGAAGGTGCCGACTACACCACCGTCGCCGACCGGACCATCAACATCGGCGCCGGAGTCGCCAGCGTCACGCACGATTTCACCCTCACGCCCACCAACGACGTGCTGCACGAGGGCAACGAGACGATCAGCCTGGACGGGACACTGACGGGCGTGACGGTGACGGATGCCACGATCACGCTGACCGACGATGACGCGGCGCCCAGCGGCATCACGTTGATGGTATCGCCGACCACGGTCGGGGAGGGGGCCGGCGAGACCGAGATCTCGGTGACCGCCACGGTGAACGGCACGACGCGTTACGTGGACGCGAAGACGGTGACGGTGAGCGTCGGCGGCGGCACGGCGACATCGGACACGGACTACGACGCCGTGTCGGACTTCGACATCGTCATCGCCGCGGGCGATGCAAGCAAAGCGGGCACGTTCGACCTGACGCCGACGCAGGACGATCTGCACGAGGGCAGCGAGACGATCAACCTGGACGGGACGGTGACGGGCGTGACGGTGACGGACGCCTCGATCACGCTGACGGACGACGACGGCCAGCCCTCGTTTGCCGTGGCCGACGCCAGCGCCGATGAGGGCGATACGATCACCTTCACGGTGACCCGCTCCGGGGCGATGGACAACGCGGTGTCGGTGAAGTGGAACACCAAGGCGGACACCGGGGCGGGCGCGGCGGCCACCAGCGACTACAGCGCGATGACCACGGCGACGAAGCTGGATTTCGCCAGCGGCGCGAGCAGCCAGACCTTCACGGTCGCCACCACCGAGGACACCCTGCACGAGGGCAACGAGACCTTCCTGGTGGAACTGACCGACCCGGTCGGCGGCATTATCAGCGATGCCGAGGCCACCGGCACCATCACCGACGACGACGCGGCGCCCACGGCGCTGACGCTGTCGGTGGACGCGGATACGGGCACGGACGGCACGCAGACAACCATCGCGGAAGACGGCGGCGCCAAGACGGTGCGGGTGACGGCGACGTTGGGCGGCGCCTCGACCTTCGCCGAGGCCAAGACGGTGACGGTGGAGGTGGGTCCGGATGCCGACGGCGCGACGGAGGGGACGGACTACACGGAGGTGACGAGCAAGAGCATCACGATCAATGCGGGTTCCTTGAGCGGCTATGTGGAATTCACGCTCACGCCCACCGATGACGATATAGACGAGCCCAATGAGGGCATCAGCATTGAAGGCACGCTCGCCAGCGTCACTGTCACCGGGACGTCGCTCACTATCACGGACGACGAGGGCACGCCCACCGTGACCTTGGTGTTGACGCCAGGCACGATTAACGAGAGCGGGAATGGCAACGCCAGCACGGTGACGGCGACGCTGTCGGGCGAGTCCAGCGCCGCGGTGACGGTGGAGGTCTCAGTGCCGAACACTGCCCCGGTCACGTTGAGCAACAACACGACACTGACGATTGCGGCGGGCTCGAAGGCCAGCACCGGCGCGGTGACGATCACGGCGGTGGACAATGACGTGGACGCGCCGAATGCGTCGGTCGTGGTGTCGGGCGCGGCGTCGGGCGGCGGCGTTGCCGTTGCCAACCCGGAGAATCAGACGCTCACCATCACGGACGACGAGGGTACGCCCACCGTGACCCTGGTGTTGACGCCAGCCACTATCAACGAGACCGGCGCGACGAACTCCAGCACGGTGACGGCGACGCTGTCGGGCAAGTCCAACACGGCGGTGACCCTGACGGTGGCCGCGGCGGCGGGCGCCGACACGGCCGCGCGCGATTTCACGGTGAGCAACAACAAGACCCTGACGATTGCGGCGCGCGCGACCACCAGCACCGGCGCGGTGAAGATCACCGCGGTGAACAACAACGTGGATGCGCCGAACAAGAGTGTGACGGTCTCGGCCACCGCCAGCGGCGGGGGCGTCGCCAACCCGGACAACCAGACCCTGACCATCACCGACGATGACGCCGCGCCCAGCGGCATCACGCTCTCGGTGTCGCCCGACACGCTTGGCGAGGGCGATGGATTGACCCAAATCACCGTGACGGCCACGGTGAACGGCAGCACGCGCTACGTGGACGCCAAAACGGTGACGGTGAACGTGGGCAGCGGCACGGCGACATCGGGCACTGACTTCGGCGCCGTGTCGAATTTCGACATCATCATCGCCGCGGCCGGGGCCAGCCAGACCGGCACGTTCGACCTGACGCCCACCGACGACGCCCTGCACGAGGAGGATGAGACGATCGAGGTCACAGGAACCTCCGGCGCGCTGACCATTACCCCGGCCACGGTCACCATCACGGACAATGACGCCGCGGGGCCGGTGGGCTCGGTTTCGCTCTCGGCGTCGCGCTACGAGGTGTTGGAGGGCGATTCGCTGTCGGTGACGGTCAACCTGTCCGAGTCCCCCGCAGCCGATACGATGATTGAGTTGGAGGCGACCAGCCCGTCCGGCTACAGCGCGACACGCGGCACGGACTACGACGGCGCCGTGCAGACGGTCACGATCCGGGCGGGCACAACGAGCGGGAAGGCGCGCATTGCGACCACACGCGACAGCCTGAATGACCCCAATGAGACCTTCAAGCTGGCAATCCGGGCATCCGATCTGCCGGGCACCGTGACCCTCGGCTATCCTCACACGGCCGTCGTGACGATCCGGGAGCCGGTGAGCGGGATAACGCCCCCGGCAACGGCCACGGTGAAGTATGCCGGCAGAAACAGCCGGATCTCGATGCCTGTCCCGCCGGGTCTGAAAGGCCACGGCATCGATGTGGCCTTCTATTTCGATGTAGGCCCCGGCACGGCCCGGGGTGGGGGCGATTGCAGGGAAGATGGAACGGATCTGGTCGATTGGGGCCACTTTCCCTCCTTCCCTCCGGGGAACGTGAGAACAGGACCCGTGGTGCGCATCGTCGAGGACATCAATACCGACACGATCGAATTGGAAGTCGAGTTGTGTAAGGGTTCCGTGGGCAAAACCTTCACTGCCTCCTGGGACACCATCCAGTGGCTCGGCAACCCGGATCGCGGCTTCCCCGGGTTCAAGAGCGAGCCATTCAACGCCGGCGCGGCCCATTGCCCCTCGACCGCCCTGTGTTATACGCAGGTCACGATCGTAGATGACAACCCCGTCGTTTCGCCCGATCCCGAGGTCACGATTGCGGCCGGCGGTGACATCACCGAGGGCGGCGACGCCGTGTTCACCGTGCAGGCGAGTCCGGCGCCGACGTCGGACCTCGAGATCGCGCTGGCCATTGCCGACGACGCGGTGAGCGACTTTCTGGCGGATGGCGAGGAGGGATCGAAGACGGTCACCATCGCCGCGGGGAGCGACACGGCTACCTACACGCTCGCGACAACGGATGACGGCCTTGAGGAGGCGGACGGCAGCGTGTCGGCGACGCTTGAGGACGGAACCGGCTACCAGGTCGGCAGCCCGTCCACGGCGACGGTGGCGGTGGCCGACAACGACGATGACGATGACGATAACGATGACGCACGGGCGACCGTCGTGCGTATCAGCGGCGGCGGCGATATCACCGAAGGGGGCGTCGCGCGCTTCACGCTGACAGGCGCCCCGGCGCCCTCGCAGGACATCACCGTGAACCTGCGCGTGACGCAAAGCGGCGCCTTCGCCGGTAACGGTGAACTCGGCGCACGCACCGTGACGCTCGGCGCGGACGCCACCGTCACCGTTGACATCCCGACCGTCGACGACTCGACGCTTGAAGACGACGGCAGCCTCACCATTACCGTCGAACCGGGAACCGGCTACACCCCGCACGCGACAGACGCCAGCGCCACCGTCGCGGTGGCCGACGACGAAGAGCCATCATTGCCGACGATCCATATTGACGATGTCGAGGCGCCGGAGGGCGAAGATCTGCATTTCACGTTCACGCTCTCCCATGCGGTGGACCACGAGGTGGATGTGTGGTGGGAGACCCGATTCGGGCCGAACCCCGACGACGACGAAAACGGCCACGGGCCGAGCTACGGGGAGGCGATCCCCCATGCGGACTTCGCCTACGCCGACAGCAAGGTGACCGTTTACCCGGGGTCGACTTGGGGGGAATTCTGGGTTGAGACCTTCGATGACTCCCACGACGAGGGCCGGGAGCACTTCACCGTCGTGCTGACGGATGTAACGGGCGCCATCATCGCGGACGAACTGGCAGTCGGCGCCATCGTCAATTCGGACCCGATGCCGGCGGCCTGGCTGGGCCGCTTCGGGCGCGCCGTGGCCGAGCAGGCGATCGAGGGCATCACCGAGCGCATTGAGGCCGCCGGCACGCCCGGCCGCGCCACCGAGCCTGGCTTCCGCGGCGCCATGGCGGGCAGCGCGTTCGGCGCTCAGCACGGTGGGAACGGCGACGCCGGCTCCGGGGCGGACGCTTGCCGCCGCGCCGAAACGCCGCAGACGCACCGCCCCCCCGACTGCGACACCCGCCGGCCGGTCGGCGACGCCGAGGCCAGGCGACAATTCGTGCGGATGCTGCTTGACAGCCGCTTCACCTATACCGGCGCAGCGGACGAGGCGGGCGGCGTGTTGGGCTATTGGGGCCGCGGCGCGCAAACCCGGTTCGACGGTGGCGACGGCAAATTGAACCTTGACGGCAAAGTTACCACAGCCATGCTCGGCCTGGACTACGCGAGAAACAACTGGTTGGTGGGCATGGCGCTCACGCACAGCCTGGGCAGCGGTGGCTACCGCCGTTCGGACACGGCCGGCCACCACTACCCGAGCGCGGCTGGCCACCACTACCCGGGTGCGGCTGGCCAGGACGGCGCTGGCATGGATTCCGCAGCGGCTATTGTACCGGGCGCCGCGCTGATGGACGGCGCCATTGACACCACCCTCACGGCCGCGATCCCCTACGCTTCCTGGCGTGTCTCCGAACGCCTGAGCCTTTGGGGCGCGGCGGGCTACGGCATGGGCGAGATGACACTCGAACCAGGCGGCGGCGAGTCCCTGCGGGCCGGCATCGATTGGACGATGGCGGCGGCGGGACTGCGCGCCGACCTGTTCTCGTCCGCCGGCGGTACGGAGCTTGCCCTGATCTCCGATGCGCTCCGGGCGGGTACCGGCTCCGAGCGCATCGACGGCCTCGTGGCGACGGACTCCTCCGTGAGCCGCCTGCGCCTGGGCATCGAGGCCAGCCGGCTCTTCTCGCTGCCCGGCGGCGGCAGCTTCACGCCCAGCTTCGAGCTGGGCGCGCGCCACGACGGCGGCAGCGCCGAGACCGGGTTCGGAGTGGAAGTAGGCGCCGGCATCGCCTGGACCGACCCCCGGTTTGGCCTCAAGCTCGACCTGCTGGGCCGCACGCTTATCTCCCATGAGGACGATGCCATTGGCGAGCGGGGCTTCTCGGCTTCCCTCGCCTTCGATCCGTCGCCGGACTCCGAGCAGGGTCTGGCGCTGACCTTGCGCCAGGACGTCGGCGCCAGCGCCAGCGGCGGACTGGAGGCGCTGTTCGCCAACGATCCGCTCGCGCGGCGCATGTCGGGTTCCGACAGCAGCAGCCTGACCACCGAACTGGGCTACGGCACGCCGGTCCTGGGCGGGCGTTTCATCGGCGTTCCGCACCTGGGCTACAGCTTGACCCGGGGCGGGAACGAGATCGGCCTAGGCTGGCGGCTAGCGCCCGCCAAGGAGGCCGGCGCCACCGACTTCACCCTGAAGGCGCTGGCCACCCGGGCCGAGAGCCTCCAAGGTGAGCCGGCGGAGCACCGCATCCGCATCGAAATCCAGGCGCGCTGGTAAGTTTCCGCCCGGACGTTTCCTAACCTACCCCCGTCTGCCCCGGTCCCGGCAACTTCCACGAGAGGGTTCAGCAGCGCTGCACTGCTGTTACCTGTTGCGCGCCAATCGTCCCGTCGTGCAGGGCGGAGGCGAGCAGCGCCCCGTGGCTGCCGTTGGCGGCAAGCAGGTGTAAATCTTCCACGTTGCGTACCCCGCCGGCTGCATAGAGTTGTTTGCCGGGGAGTTGCTCGCGCAGGGTGCGGAGGCGCTCCAGGTCGGGGCCGCCATGGCTGCCGACGCGGTCCAGGCACATGCTGATCACGCGTTGCGGCAGCAGGTCAGGATGCCGCAGCAAGTCGGGGTCGCCGAGGAGTTGCCCTTGCGCGTAATCCAGTGACAGGATGCAGTCCGATTTGTGCGTATAATGCTCCACTTGTTGAATGGTAATCCCTGTTTCCGTGCCCAGCACGAGATGGACGCGCCCGGATGTTGCGGGGTCGCGGGTAACGAACGGCTGCAAGCCGGAATCCAGCCACAGGTTGATCCTGGGCCAGGTTTCCAGCATTTGTGCGATAAGGCTATGGTTGTCGCCGTTGCCGGTGATCGCGTTGAGATCGGCGAGGTAGAACGTCCTGAACGGGAATACGGACAGGTAGGCCCGGGTGACAGCCGGCAGTTCCGGCTCGGCACACAGCGGGGTGGCAAGCGGCTGGTACAGGTGTCTTTGCCCGTGCCGGGCTGCGACCACCCGGCCGTCCTGCAAGTCGATGACGGGAATGATATGCATGCAGAAAATTATACAGGTTGGGACGTAGGCGGCGCGCATTTGAAAGTCGCGCGTCTCGATCGCGCCGGCGCCCTGTGTGCCCTGGAGCAGTTTGCCACGCCGCTGTGGCAGGGACTGGACACCCTGGCTGAGCCGGTCACGCGCACGCTGGGCGCGCTTCCGGCCGGTCACTGCGTGCATGCCGTAACGATGACCGGCGAGCTGGCGGACTGCTTTCCCACGCGCCGGGACGGGGTGTTACGCCTGGTAGAGTACCTGTCCGAACGGCTTGGCCCGCGCCAGCCGCTGTACGTGTATGCGGGCAACAAGGGGTTGGTGGCGCCGGCTGACGTTTCCGGCTGCCATACCCATATTGCCTCCGCCAACTGGCATTGCAGCGCCGCGTATGCGGCCCAGCACCTGGGCTCCGGTGTGTTGCTTGACCTGGGCACCACCACCACGGACATCATTCCCTTCCACGGGCAACAGGTCTGCGCGCAGGGGTATGGCGACCAGGCACGGCTGCGCACGGGTGAACTGGTATATACGGGGCTGACGCGCACACCGGTCATGGCCGTGGTCAAGCGGGTGCCGTGTGCCGGCGAGTGGCAAGGCATTGCCGCCGAATATTTTGCCAATATGGCGGACGTCTATCGTATCACCGGTGACCTGGATGAACGTTTCGACCTGCTGCCGGCGGCTGACGGCGGGGCGAAAACCCGTTACCATAGCCTGCAACGTCTGGCCCGGATGCTGGGGGCGGATTATGACGAGGGCGCGGCGGAGGCGCCCTGGCTGGACCTGGCGCATTATATTGCCGGGCAGCAATATGAGACGATTGAGCGGGCTTTTACCGGTGTCATGGACACGGTGACACAGCCCGTTGCCAACCGGATCGTGGCGGCCGGGGCCGGGCGCTTTATCATTGAGAAACTCGCGCACAAGCATGATTGTGAGGTGATTGATTTTGAGGAGTTGTTACCGTTATCCAACGCGCAACTGCGCGCCGTGAATAACTGCTCTACGGCGGTGGCGGTAGCTGCGTTAACCCGGATTTTGCACAATGCGCCTGGTTGAACTCGATTACACCCGCGACTCGGCGGCGTTGTTCAGCCGGGTTGCCGGGGAACCCTGGAGCATCTTCCTGGACAGCGGGTACCCGCTGATAGACAGTGGGCGCTACGACATCATGAGCGCGCGCCCCTGCGGTGTCTTGCTGACTTACGGTGAGGAAACCCGCATTGTGCGCGGGGACACCGTGCAATATTCAAACGATGATCCGTTTACCCTGCTCAAACGGGAACTGGGGGAACGCCGCATCAACCTGTCCGGGTTCCCTTTTGCCGGGGGCGCGCTGGGCTATTTTGCGTATGACCTGGGACGCCGGGTGGAACGCCTGCCGGCGCAGAGCCGGGATGATATCAACATGCCGGATATGGCCGTGGGCCTGTATGAGTGGGCACTGGTCGTGGACCACCAGCGCCGCCGCACCTGGTTGATCGCCGCGGAAGGCGCCGCACTGAGTGGCGCCGATTGGAAAGCGTTACAGGACTTGTTCAGTCACGCCGATACGCAGGAAACGATTGACTATGCAGTGCAATCCAGCCTGGTCAAGCACACGGGTAAGGAGCAGTACCGCGCCGCGTTTGATCAGATTCAGCGCTATATCCGGGACGGGGACTGCTATCAGGTCAACCTGGCCCAGCGTTTCAGTATCGAGGTGACGGGCGATTCCTGGAGCCTGTACCGGCGCCTCAGGCAATCCAACCCGGCGCCGTATGCCTGTTTCTTCCGGCTCGACGAGGGCTGTATCCTGAGTTCCTCGCCGGAGCGCTTTATTGCCGTATCCGGCGACCTGGTGGAGACCAAGCCCATCAAGGGCACCATCCGGCGCTCGGTCTATGCCTATGAAGACAAGGCCCTGGCCGTGCAACTGCTGGAAAGCGAGAAGGACCGGGCGGAGAACCTGATGATTGTGGACCTGCTCAGGAATGACATCGGCAAGAATTGCGAGACCGGCAGCGTCAGGGTTCCCAGGCTGTTCGCGCTGGAAAGTTTTGCCAGCGTGCACCACCTGGTGAGCACGGTCACCGGCCGCCTGACCCGCGACCGGCACGCGCTGGATTTATTGCGCGGGGCCTTCCCGGGCGGTTCCATCACCGGCGCACCCAAACTGCGCGCCATGGAGATCATCGAAGAACTGGAGGCCTGGCGGCGCAGTATCTATTGCGGGGCCATCGGCTACGTCGGCTTCGACGGGAGTATGGACACCAACATCGCCATACGCACCCTGGTGCACAAGGACGACCGGGTGTATTTCTGGGCCGGCGGCGGCATCGTGGCGGATTCCGTCCCTGAGAGCGAATACCGGGAATGTTTTGAGAAAGCGGCGGCGATTATGCGGCTGTTTGATTGAATATTTATCCGCAGATGAGCGCAGATGAACGCAGATGTTTATTCATACAGCAGACCAATATTGTGGTTATTCTCACTATCCGTCATTCCTGCACACCCTCCGTCATTCCCGCGTATGCGGGAATCCAGATAGATAAACATTTCCTTATAATCTGCGTCATCTGCGGATGATATTTGAAAATGTGGGTAATCAAGATAGGGGGCAGCCTGGAGACTGCGCCGGGGTTGTGTGAATTGCTGGCGTTGCTGGCTGATTCAGGGCCTGCACGTACAGTTATCGTACCCGGTGGCGGGCGTTTTGCCGAGCAGGTACGGGCCGAGCAACGAGAGACGGGCATGGACGACGCGCGCGCCCACCGGCGCGCGCTCCTGGCCATGGAAGCCTACGGCGCGGCGCTGTGCGGGCTGGAACCGCGTCTGTATCCCGTCACCGATATCGGCGAAATTACCTCTGGTGACGCAACCGGAACCCCGGTCTGGTTCCCCTCCCGGATGCTGTCCGCCCGGACCGATATACCGGCAAACTGGCAAGTCACCTCCGACAGCCTGGCCCTGTGGTTTGCCGGGGAAATAAACGCCGAAGCGTTAATCCTGGTCAAGTCGGTACCGAATAAGACAAACGATACGCAGGCTCTTGCCGCAACAGGCTACCTGGATGAGTATTTCCCGCAGATGATGCAGCAAACGGACCTGGAGATGATTGCCTGCCTCGGCGTTGATGAGCAGGAAGTGCTGCGGCAGACGCTGGTTTCCGGCACGCTTCCAGCGAGGAAGCGCTTATTTGTTGATTTATCCTAAAGGAAGTGTTTGTCTATCTGGATTCCCGCATACGCGGGAATGACGGAGGGTGTGCGGGAATGACGGAAGGTGAGAATAACCACAATATTGGTCTGCTGTATGAACAAACATCTGCGCTCATCTGCGTCATCTGCGGATGAATCATCTCATACAGCCCAACGCAGCCTGGCAAAAAAAAGACAAGTTAAAATGAAAAAGCCCAACGAAGGGTTTTTAACGCAGGATTTTTTGTGTCAGGCTAGCCCGCATATCTCACCAACCCTACCATACAGCGACAAACAGGCTATCCGACATTGATTCATACACTGCATAGGGTCGGCAGGACAGGTCACCACACAAACAGGTGAAGCACATGGCCTGTTTGTCGTAAAAATCGGGTGATATAGCGGCTTTTCCCTGCCCAGGCGGGTGTGAAGCGTTGCTTGGGCCAAGAGCGGCCGTTCACGGCGGGACAGCCGTGTTGGTCAGGGAACAGGTGCGGGCCGGCAGATCAGCCGGGCGGGTCGGGCACGGGGCGCTCTCGCAGTCGTCTGAGCACGGCGGCGAAGGTGGCCTGGTGCGGATAGCCGGAGGCGAAGGCCAGCCAGACCCGGCGGGCGCTGATGCGCACCACGGCGGCCAGTTTGAGGATACGGGTACGGATGGTGGTGCATTGCGCCCGGGCCCAGCGGGTGCCAGCCAGTCCCAGGCGGCGCAGGCCGTGCATCAGCAAGTAGGCAAACGAAGACAGGTACAGGCGTAACTGGTTGGCGCGCAACGTGGCCGTGCTGGTGCGGTCGGCAAACAGGCCCAGTTGCTGCTCCTTGATGCGGTTCTCCATCTCGCCACGAATACAGTATAGCTCCTCATACAACACCTGGGCGCCGGCTATCTTACGGTCCAGGTTCGTCACCACGAAGCGCGGGTTGGCGCCCTTGGCCAGGTGCTCGGCTTTTCCCACCACCCGGCGCGTGCGCGACCAGCTCTTCCGGGTGCGATAACGTAACTCACGAAAGCGCCGTGAGGCCCGGCCCGTCTGCAGGTAACGCCGGTGCGACTTGCGCAACGCCTTGGCCAGCTGTTTCTCCAGCCGGGCATTCTTTGCCAGACCCAGCAGGTAACCCACGTCATGGGCCTCACACCAGGCCATGAGGTCTTCCCGGCAAAACCCCGAATCCCCCCGTACCCTCACCGGCACCTCGGGCCAACGCTGCCGTATCTGTCCGACAAGCCGGGCCAACTCCTCCACGCTCCCCGCCGCCGCATCCTGGTTGGCCGGACGCAACCGGGCGCACAGCAGGTGCTCCCCGCAGAAGATATACAGCGGCAGGTAACAGTAGGACTTGTAGTAACCGTGAAAGAACCGTCCCTCCTGCTGACCGTGTAACGGGTCGTCGGTGGCATCGAGGTCCAGCCACACCACCGACGGCGCCTGCCGGTGTGACTCCAGAAACACGTCCACCAGCAACCGGTCCAACCCCGCCGGGTCCGCCACCACCTTCTGGTAGCGATGACCCGCCGCCTGCGCCGGCACCCCCAACTCCAGCCGGTTCAAGGTGCTCGACCCCGCCAGCGGATAGCCCCGGTCACGGGCCCGACGACGGTTATCCCCTGTCAGGTCCGCCTTCCCTACCAGTAACGCCAGCAGACTGTCACGGCGCAACGTATCATGGTCATTGATATCCTCATAGCCCAATGCCAACCCATAAATCCGTTGCGCCAACAAGGACCCCACCGGGTGCTCCACCTTCCCCGACTGGCGGTAATCCGTAAAACACCCGGCCAGCCGGGAGAATACATCCAGGCGCTGCTCCACCTCACGCAGCAGCAGCCCGCCCCCGTCCGAGGTGAGCCGGCCGCCGTCAAACCGACCCGTGACCCGGCGCCGACCAAAGGCTTGAAATTCAAGTTGGGTTGCCGTACACTCTGTAGGCATGGGGTCTCTCCTCCGTTTTGATGTAACTTATTGATAATAGTCACATTATAAGCGAAGTTGAGACCCTTTTACAATGGTTTGTGAGATATGCGGGCTAGCCCGCATATCTCACCAACCCTACCATACAGCGACAAACAGGCTATCCGACATTGATTCATACACTGCATAGGGTCGGCAGGACAGGTCACCACACAAACAGGTGAAGCACATGGCCTGTTTGTCGTAAAAATCGGGTGATATAGCGGCTTTTACCCTGCCCAGGCGGGTGTGAAGCGTTGCTTGGGCCAAGAGCGGCCGTTCACGGCGGGACAGCCGTGTTGGTCAGGGGACAGGTGCGGGCCGGCAGGTCAGCCGGGCGGGTCGGGCACGGGGCGCTCTCGCAGTTGTCTGAGCACGGCGGCGAAGGTGGCCTGGTGCGGATAGCCGGAGGCGAAGGCCAGCCAGACCCGGCGGGCGCTGATGCGCACCACGGCGGCCCGTTTGAGGATGTGAGCACGGATGGTGGTGCATTGCGCCCGGGCCCAGCGGGTGCCAGCCAGTCCCAGACGGCGCAGGCCGTGCATCAGCAAGTAGGCAAACGAAGACAGGTACAGGCGTAACTGGTTGGCGCGCAACGTGGCCGTGCTGGTGCGGTCGGCAAACAGGCCCAGTTGCTGCTCCTTGATGCGGTTCTCCATCTCGCCACGAATACAGTATAGCGCCTCATACAACACCTGGGCGCCGGCTGTCTTACGGTCCAGGTTCGTCACCACGAAGCGCGGGTTGGCGCCCTTGGCCAGGTGCTCGGCTTTTCCCACCACCCGGCGCGTGCGCGACCAGCTCTTCCGGGTGCGATAACGTAACTCACGAAAGCGCCGTGAGGCCCGGCCCGTCTGCAGGTAACGCCGGTGCGACTTGCGCAACGCCTTGGCCAGCTGTTTCTCCAGCCGGGCATTCTTCGCCAGACCCAGCAGGTAACCCACGTCATGGGCCTCACACCAGGCCATGAGGTCTTCCCGGCAAAACCCCGAATCCCCCCGTACCCTCACCGGCACCGTCGGCCAACGCTGCCGTATCTGCCCGACAAGCCGGGCCAACTCCTCCACGCTCCCCGCCGCCGCATCCTGGTTGGCCGGACGCAACCGGGCGCACAGCAGGTGCTCCCCGCAGAAGATATACAGCGGCAGGTAACAGTAGGACTTGTAGTAACCGTGAAAGAACCGTCCCTCCTGCTGACCGTGTAACGGGTCGTCGGTGGCATCGAGGTCCAGCCACACCACCGACGGCGCCTGCCGGTGTGACTCCAGAAACACGTCCACCAGCAACCGGTCCAACCCCGCCGGGTCCGCCACCACCTTCTGGTAGCGATGACCCGCCGCCTGCGCCGGCACCCCCAACTCCAGCCGGTTCAAGGTGCTCGACCCCGCCAGCGGATAGCCCCGGTCACGGGCCCGGCGACGGCTATCCCCCGTCAGGTCCGCCTTCCCTACCAGTAACGCCAGCAGACTGTCACGGCGCAACGTATCATGGTCATTGATATCCTCATAGCCCAATGCCAACCCATAAATCCGTTGCGCCAGCAACGCCGCTACCGGGTGTTCCACCTTCCCCGACTGGCGGTAGTCCGTAAAACACCCGGCCAGCCGGGAGAATACATCCAGGCGCTGCTCCACCTCACGCAGCAGCAGCCCGCCCCCGTCCGAGGTGAGCCGGCCGCCGTCAAACCGACCCGTGACCCGGCGCCGACCAAAGGCTTGAAATTCAAGTTGGGTTGCCGTACACTCTGTATTCATGGGGTCTCTCCTCCGTTTTGATGTAACTTATTGATAATAGTCACATTATACGCGAAGTTGAGACCCTTTTACAATGGTTTGTGAGATATGCGGGCTAGGCGGGCAACGAGAGAGGGAGGGAATGTACACACGTACATGACCGACCGAACGAGGCCGCCCAACGACGCATGGCGCAAAAAAGACAAGTTAAAATGAAAAAGCCTGGCGCCTGAAGGAGGTTGGAGGCGCCAGGCAAAATAGCCGAGCTCCTGCTGGGCTTCCCGCTGAAAAATCGTCTATCTGGTTTTATCTAATCGTCAGTCCCAGTTCAACACACCACCGGTCTGGTATTCGGTGACGCGTGTTTCAAAAAAGTTCTTTTCTTTCTTCAAGTCCATCAGTTCGCTCATCCAGGGGAACGGGTTGCTGGCGCCGGGATATTGTTCACCCAGGCCGATCTGGGCGCAGCGCCGGTTGGTGATGAACTTGAGGTACTCTTCGAACATATTGGCATTGAGGCCCAGCACCCCGCGCGGCATGGTGTCGCACGCGTAGCGCACTTCCAGTTCCACCGCCTCGCGCAACATGGTGGTGATCTCCTGTTGAAACGCCGCAGTCCATAAATGGGGGTTTTCGATCTTTATCTGGTTGATCACGTCGATGCCGAAGTTCATGTGCATGGACTCATCGCGCAGGATGTACTGGAACTGCTCGGCGCAGCCCGTCATCTTGTTGCGCCGGCCCATGGACAGTACCTGCACGAAACCCACGTAGAAGAAGATCCCCTCGAATACGATGTAAAACGCGATCAGGTCCCGTAACAGGCGCTGGTCGGTCTCCGGCGTGCCGGTATGGAAGTTCGGGTCCCCCAGGCTTTGGGTGAAACGCATGGCCCAGGCCGCCTTGTCATGGATGGAGGGAACCTCGCGATACATGTTGAACACCTCGGCCTCGTCCAGTCCCAGTGACTCGACGCAGTACTGGTAGGCATGGGTGTGCAAGGCTTCCTCAAACGCCTGGCGCAGCAGGTATTGGCGGCATTCCGGGTTGGTGATGTGCCGGTACACCGCCAGCACCAGATTGTTGGCCACCAGGGAATCCGCGGAGGCGAAGAAACCCAGGTTGCGCTTGATCACGGTGCGCTCATCCTCGCTGAGGCCGTCCGGGTTTTTCCACAGCGCAATGTCCGCGGTCATGTTGATTTCCTGCGGCATCCAGTGATTGGCGCAGGCGTCCAGGTATTTCTGCCAGGCCCACTTGTACTTGAACGGCACCAGTTGGTTCAGGTCCGCCCGGCAGTTGATCATCTGCTTGTCATCGACGCTGATGCGCTGCGCGCCGAACTCGACTTCTTCCAGGCCGGTGGTGCCGCCCTGTGTCTCGTCCTGCGTTGGCGCTTCCCGGTAACTCATTTCCGGCGGCGCGGCAGGCGCGGCGCCGTCGGCCACACTCAGGTCGGCCAGGGTTTGTTCCACCACCGCCTGCGGCGGCGTGGCCTGTTCCTGTTTCGCCTGTTTCAGACCGGCAATAGGATCATCCCAATCAGTCAGCATAAGTTACCCCCCAGTCAGATATAAGAACCAACATAAGAACCACCCCGTTCGTCATTTTCCACCCCCGCGCGTCATTGCGGCTTGTGCCGGCATGGCGCGCTGCATTAGTCACTGGCAGGCCTCACAGTCCGGGTCGTCCAGGCTGCACGTTGTGGCCTCTGTGGCCTCTACGCTGGTCCGCTCTACCGCGGCCAGCTTGTTTTCCCGGTCGCTTTCCAGCGTGCTCTTCTCTACGTGCGTGGCGCCCAGGCTGCGCAGGTAGTAAGTGGTCTTGAGGCCCCGTATCCAGGCCAGCTTGTACAGGTTGTCCATTTTCCTGCCGTCCGGCGAGCGCATGTACAGGTTCAGCGACTGCGCCTGGTCGATCCACTTTTGCCGGCGCGAGGCGCATTCCACCAACCAGCGCGGGTCCACCTCGAACGCGGTGGAGTACAGCATTTTCAACTCATCCGGTATGCGGTCGATCTGCTGCACGCTGCCGTCAAAATACTTGAGGTCGCTGACCATGACGTCATCCCACAGCCCGTGCGCCTTGAGGTCATGCACCATGAAGGGGTTGACGACGGTGAACTCCCCGGACAGGTTTGATTTGACGAACAGGTTCTGGTAGGTCGGCTCTATGGACTGGCACACGCCGCAAATATTGGAAATGGTCGCGGTGGGCGCGATGGCCATGCAGTTGGAATTGCGCATGCCGGTTTTCTTCACGCGCTTGCGCAGGGCGGCCCAGTCCAGCCGGCTGCTGCGGTCCATCTCCAGGTAGCCGTCCCGGTTCTGGTCCAGCAGGTCGATGGAATCGATGGGCAGGATGCCCTTGCTCCACAGCGAGTCTTTGAAACTAGTGTACGCGCCGCGCTCTTCAGCCAGGTCCGTGGAGGCCTTGATAGCGTGGTAACTGACCATCTCCATGCTGGTGTCGGCAAACTCAATGGCTTCCCCGGACGCATAAGGCAGGCGCAGCTTGTACAGCGCATCCTGGAACCCCATGATACCCAGCCCGACCGGACGATGCTTGAGGTTGGAACGGCGCGCCTGCGGCACGCTGTAATAGTTGTAGTCAATGACGTTATCCAGCATGCGCAGGGCAACGCTGACAGTGTGTTCCAGCTTGGCCTGGTCCAGTCCGTTTTCGGTGACGTGCTGCGCCAGGTTGACGGAACCGAGGTTGCAGACCGCGATTTCGTCGTCAGACGTGTTCAGTGTGATCTCGGTGCACAGGTTGGACGAGTGCACCACGCCGGTATGCTGTTGCGGCGAGCGCAGGTTGCAGGGGTCCTTGAAGGTGAGCCACGGGTGGCCGGTCTCATACAGCATGGAGAGCATCTTGCGCCACAGGTCCTGCGCCTTGAGGGTCTTGTGCAGCTTGAGTTCGCCACTGGCCGCCAGTTGCTCGTATTCCTCGTAGCGCCTGGTAAACTCGCGCCCGTACAGGTCATGCAGGTCCCGGGTGTCATCCGGTGAGAACAGGGTCCAGTTGCCGCCCTCCGAGATGCGTTGCATGAACAGGTCGGGAATCCAGTTGGCCGTATTCATGTCATGAGTGCGGCGCCGGTCATCACCGGTGTTCTTGCGCAACTCCAGGAACTCCTCGATATCCAGGTGCCAGCTTTCCAGGTACGCGCACATGGCGCCCTTGCGCTTGCCGCCCTGGTTAACTGCTACTGCGGTATCGTTGGCGACCTTGAGGAAGGGCACGACGCCCTGGGATTTGCCGTTGGTGCCTTTGATGTGCGCGCCCATGGAACGCACCCGGCTCCAGTCGTTGCCCAGGCCGCCGGCGAACTTGGACAGCAGGGCGTCGTCCTTGATGGCGCTGAAGATGCCGTCCAGGTTGTCGGGCACCGTGCTCAGGTAGCAGGACGACAGTTGCGGCCGGCAGGTGCCTGAATTGAACAGGGTGGGGGTGGAACTCATGAAGTCGAAGGATGACAGCAACTCGTAGAACTCGATGGTGCGGCTTTCCCGGTCCAGTTCGTTAATGGCCAGGCCCATCGCCACGCGCATGAAGAAGGCTTGCGGCAATTCGATGCGTACCTGCTCGTCGGTGTGGATGAAGTAACGGTCGTACAGGGTTTGCAGGCCCAGGTAGGTGAACAGGTGGTCCCGTTCCGGCTTGAGCGCCTTGCCCAGGCGTTCCAGGTCGTATTTCACCAGTTCGTGGCCGAGCAGGCCCAGTCCGGCGCCCGTTTCGATGTACTTGCGGAAATACAGCGGGTACTGCTCCGCCATCTGCGCCTGGGTCGCTTCCATATCGTGTTGGTTGATGTGGCTCAGCACCTCCCGGCGCAATCCGTCCAGCAACAGGCGCGCGGCGACGTAGCTGTAGTTGGGTTCCTTTTCAATCAGTGCCCGCGCGCTCATGACCAGTGCGTGGTTGACGTCGGCCTCGTTCACCCCGTCAAACAGGTTGCGCTGCGCATCGTCAATGATGATGCCGCCGTCAACGTGCTCCAGGTCGTTGCAGGCTTCACCCACGACCGCGTGCAGGCGCTCCACATCCAGTTTCTTCAGGACGCCGTCCGCGGTGGTTACATTGAGGCCGCCGCCGGTGTCGGCCTGCGCGGAGTCTGTTTCCCTGTCCTTTTCAACGCGCGCCCGGGCCCGCTCTTCCCGGTAGATGACGTACGCGCGGGCGACCTTCTGTTCCGCGGCGCGCATCAATGCCAGTTCGACCTGATCCTGAATATCCTCTATATGTACGGTGCCGCCACTGGGCAGGCGGCGGGTAACGCCCCTGGCCACCTGTTCGGTGAGTTCCGCCACTTTTTCATGCACACGCTTGGACGCCGCGGCAGTACCGCCCTCCACCTCCAGGAACGCCTTGGTAATCGCTACGCTGATCTTGGAGGCGTCAAACGTCGTCACCTTGCCGTTGCGGCGGATAACGTTGTAGTTGCCGGGTTGGTAAGCGCTGAGTTGCCCGGTATATTCAGGACCGGAATATTCCGGGGCCGGATGGTCGCCGTTTTGCTGGGCAAGCTCGTTGCCACGATGAATATTATCGGCTGTTACGTCAACAACGGACTCTGCCAGGACGGTCTTTTCGCTTTGCATTCGCCTTATCCACACACAGGTAGTTTGTTGTTAAAATCGTATCCACAGGCCCTGCCATAGCCCCGTGAACATGATGAAGCTTGTTACGTGAAACCTAATATTACACTACTATATCCTGTGGTCAAGTGGTATTTACACTACAATAACTTGTGGATGATGTTGTGTCCAGCCTCTGGATTTCCTGTTGGTAAAGTGCGGAAAAACCTGTGCATAAGTGTGTGCAAGAGGATTAAAATGAATAAAAGGAACCTCTAATTTTTAGAGGTGCCCTAAAACGAGAGTAAGGAGCGTATGTCGATGAGCAAAAAAACAATTCAGGCGGATGTTGCCGTGCTGGGCTCCGGTCCCGGTGGTTACACCGCGGCATTCCGCGCCGCCGACCTGGGTCTGCAGGCCGTCCTGGTCGAACGCTATCCCACCCTGGGCGGCGTTTGCCTGAACGTCGGGTGTATTCCTTCCAAAGCCTTGTTGCATGCCGCCAAGGTGATCAGTGATGCCAGGGATGCGGCCGCGTACGGGATTGAGTTCGGCGCGCCGAACATAGACAGGAACGGCTTGTTGCGCTGGAAGAACAAGGTCCTGTCCCGGCTCACCAGGGGACTGGAAGGGTTGGCGGGACAGCGGCAGGTCACCCTGGTGCGGGGGACGGGGCAGTTTGCCACCGCCAACCGCATCAGCGTGGAGACCGCAGCAGGCACACAGCAGGTGGAGTTCGACAAGGCCATCATCGCGGTCGGCTCCAGTCCCATCAACCTGCCGGATTGTGCGGATGATGCGCGCCTGATGGATTCGACCACAGCCTTGAGCCTGCCTGAGATTCCAGACCGGTTACTGGTCATCGGCGGCGGTAGCATCGGCCTGGAACTGGCCGCGGTGTACCATGAACTGGGCAGTCGCATCACCGTGGTGGAATTGCTGGATGAGCTGATGGCAGGCGCCGACCCGGACCTGGTGCAGCCGCTGCACAAGCGCGTTGCCCGGCACTACGAGAATATTTACCTGGGCACCCGCGTCACCGGCATCGAGGCAGGTGACCAGGGCTTGACGGTGGGCTTCGCCGGCCCCAAGGCGCCGCCGCAGGATACCTTTGCGCGCGTCCTGGTGGCGGTGGGCAGGGCGCCGAACGGCAAGCTCATCAGCGCCGGGAAGGCCGGTGTGCAGGTCGATGAGCAGGGCTTTATCCCGGTGGACAAGCAGCAACGCACCAACGTGCCCCACATCCTCGCCATCGGTGACGTCACCGGCGCGCCCATGCTGGCGCACAAGGCCACCCACGAGGGCAAGGTCGCAGCAGAGGTCGCCGCCGGCCGGCCCAGCCTGTTCGATGCCCGGGTGATCCCTTCTGTCACGTACACGGACCCGGAAGTCGCCTGGGTCGGCATCACCGAGGCCGAGGCGCGGGAGCAGGGCCTGAACTACGGCAAAGGGATGTTCCCCTGGGCCGCCAGTGGCCGCTCCCTGAGCCTGGACCGCAACGAGGGACTGACCAAGCTGCTGTTCGACGAACAAACCGGCCGCGTCATCGGCGCCGGCATCGTCGGCTCCAACGCCGGTGACCTGATCGCAGAGATGGCCCTGGCCATCGAGATGGACTGCACCGCCGAAGACATCGGCCTCACCGTCCACCCCCATCCCACCCTGTCCGAAACCGTCGCCTTCGCCGCCGAGATGTACGAGGGGACGATTACGGATTTGTATGCGGGGGGTGGGGGAATTAAGAATTAGGAATTAGGAATTAAGAATTAAGAATTAAGAATTAGGAATTAGGAATTAGGAATTGGGGATTAGGAATTGGGGATTGGGAATTAGGAATTGGGGATTGGGAATTACGAATTGTAAATTGTTGGATGAATCAATATAGTTCACTGTATTGTCAGAGTTAAACCATTGAGGGGTATCGCGTTATGCTTGCTACAGTCGGAATTTACCGGTCGGATCGAGGTTTCGAACCTGTTAGATCTTTACGCATCATCCTGTTATTGGCGGCCGCGCTGCTGATAGCCGGAGGCTGCACTACCACCCAGGACTTTTCTACCATATCGGCCCTGGAGTCCCAGGATGAAGGGATAGAAATCGTACTGATGCCGTTGGACGTGGAGTTGTCCGTCCTGACCATGGGCGGCATGCTGGAACCTCGCGCCGACTGGACCGGGGATGCGAAACAACACATATTGACTGCATTGGAGACGGAGCAGCAGACACGCGGTTCCAGGATGCTGCATTATGAACAGCCCGGTGATAATGATCCCCAGGCCGAACGCCTGGTGGAACTGGAGCGTCTGCACGGCGCGGTGGGTCTGGCAATACAAAAGCACCAATATGAAGGGATGAAGCTGCCTACAAAAGATGGCGCGCTGGATTGGACTTTGGGACCGGAGGTCGAGACGCTTGCGCAAAAGTATGATGCTGATTATGCCTTGTTCATACGTATCAGGGACAGTTACAGCAGCGCTGGCCGGGTTCTGGCAACATTGGCTGCGGCAGCCCTCGGTATTCCCTTGCATGGTGGCCAGCAATACGGGTTTGCTTCCCTGGTGGACCTGCGCAGTGGTGATATTGTCTGGTTTAATCGCTTGCTGAGTACGGCTGGAGACTTGCGCACGGTAGAACCTGCAGCAAAGACGGTTTCCTTTTTACTGGAAGGTCTGCCGCAATAAACTCTCATGAGCTGGCCTGCGCGCACTCTGACAAAATGTAACCTGGGCCACACATTCTGTCCTCGCAGATGTTACATGGCGAACGTCCCCTTGACAGGAACAGGGCATGTTGCGTAGTTGCGTAGTCCTGTGTTGCCTGTTGCTTGCCGGGGTCGGCGCGCTTGCCGTGGAATTCCAACCGTTGCAAGCAAAAATCGGCCCGGAATATGCGCCGGATGAGGAGGGACTTGAGGCCGGTATCTGGATGCAGGTCGAACAGCATGAAGCAGATATCAGAAACTCACCCAGGCGCATTCGCGACGAAGCGCTCACTCAATATCTACATAATATTGTATGTCG
Source organism: Gammaproteobacteria bacterium (assembly GCA_965116585.1). Classification (GTDB taxonomy): domain Bacteria; phylum Pseudomonadota; class Gammaproteobacteria; order Eutrophobiales; family Eutrophobiaceae; genus JAAXHV01. The sequence goes on from OZ220714.1 coordinate 2,878,443, forward strand.
ATTATCCCCGGATTACTGCAAGGATATTCGCCTTTACGTTACCCGGGTGCCGTACTTTAACGCTTCCATGATGCCGAACGGATTGATGACGGTTTGGACCGGCTTATTGCTGAGAGTCCATAATGAGGCGCAGCTTGCCGCGATACTGGGCCACGAACTGGGCCATTATTTACGCCAACATGGTCTGGACAGGTTCAAGGATGCAAAGGCCAAGTCCAATATCGCGTTACTGCTGGGTCTGGGATTTGGCGTTGCAGCTTCGACCAGCAGCGCGCACTCCGGCTTTGCCGACGCCAACAGTATTGTGCAACTCGTATTACTTGCCAGCCATAACGCGCACAGCCGCGCGGCAGAACGGGAAGCAGATCAATTCGGCATACAGTTGATGTCTGACGCCGGCTATGACCCGTTCGAGGCCGCCCGGGTCTGGAAGAACATCATAGATGAGGAAGAGGCTGCAAAACACAGCAAACATCAAGGCTCGCCGTTTTTTGCAACGCATCCGGCGCCCGAAGATCGCCTGATAATCCTGGATGCTCATGCGCGCATATTGACGGCACGCGCAGCGGAGCAGGGAGCAGCGGCGACCGACAGGTTGATGCAATATATGACCCCGTACTGGAAGACACTGCTGGAGGATGAATTACGCCTGAACCAGTCAGGGAAAACGGAATTCATCCTCGATAACCTGATCGCCAACAACGTTGTGCCCGGGATAGTGCATTTCTACAAAGGGGAGTTGTACCGGCAGAGAAAGGAAGAAGGCGATAACGACCTAGCGCGCCAGGAATACCGGCAGGCATTACAGGCTGATTATTTTCTTCCCGAAACCTACCGTTCGCTGGGCTTGCTGCACCTGAAGGAAAAAAGGATGCCGGAGGCGCTGGAGAACCTGACGTTGTACCTGGAAGCATCCCCGGACGCGGAAGACCGGGAAATGATTGAATACTACCTGACTATGGGGCAATAACACATGAACAGACTACTCATTCTTGCCGGCGTCCTGTTGCTCAGCGCGTGCAACCAGTACACGCTGGTGCAACCGGGATTTGTTGAAGTACGACAGATCGCGGTGTCGCCAACCAACCCCTGGAATGCAGCGCCTTCCGTGGATAGCATCGGCGGTTACCCGACCTGGACGACAGACGGGATTATGTTGAATTCCATAACATTTTTCCCGGCGATAAAAAATGGGCAACCCCTGTTCAAATCAAGACGTGATGATCCCTATCCGGTTTTCACCACTGACCTGTTGCCGAACGAAATAGTGGAAATTGTCGAATCCTCCATCGCCAAGGAACTTGACGCCACCATTTCCGGCAGGGGTGGATTAAAGCCGTTGCTGATCGACGGCAACCCGGGTTTCCAGTCCAGCTTTGAATTCATCGCCGGCGACGTTCCCCGCCGCGCGTTCCTGGCCGGCGCGGTCAAAGAGGATGCCCTGTACCTGATGCTGTACCAGGCAACCGATCTCTATTACTACGAGAAATACCTGGAAGACGTCACGTCCATGGCCGCGGGGATGAGGTTGAATTAATGTCGTGGATGCGCAGCATATATTCATACCACATTGGTCCTTTCTGATCCCAAAGGACAAACTCGAAGTCATCATCCCAATGCACGCAGTTTCTTTGTTGAACGCTTGACTATACCCAAAAAGGGGACTAAAGTACCCCTTATGGGTATAACTCTTTCTCTCAAACAACATCCGACCCCTGCCAAAGCGGGTAAGCCAGACACATCCCCACAGTCTATGGCTGATGCGTTGTACACGACAACCCAGCAACGATTGCTCGGTTTGTTGTTCGGCCAGCCCCGAAGGAGTTTTTTCGTCACTGAATTGATAAATCTCGCCAAGGTCGGACGCGGTACTGTTCAGCGCGAACTGGCACGTCTTGAGCATAGCGGACTGGTGGTGACAGAACGATACGGGAACCGGAAGCACTACCGGGCCAATGCGGACGCGCCCATATACAAGGAGTTGTGTTCCATCATCCTCAAGACCGCCGGTATACAGGGACAGGTTCAGGCAGCGCTCGAACCACTAACAGCGCTGATTTCCCTCGCTCTCATTTACGGTTCAGTGGCGAAGCAGGCCGATACCGCGCAGAGTGACATTGATCTGCTCATTGTATCTGATAACCTGACTCTGGAAGGGCTCTACACACACCTGTCTGTTGCCGAAAAACGGCTGGACAGGCAAATCAGTCCCACGCTCTACACGGTACCAGAGTTCAACCAGCGACGTAAGAATGGCAATTCTTTCCTGAAACGCGTGCTGGAAGGGCCGACTGTTTTGCTCAAGGGAGAAATCGGTGCCACATGAACAGTTAGACAACCTGGTCAGGATTGGTCATCTTAAATCCGAACGGTCTTCTGGAAGAGAAGTGGACGGCTTGATTCATTCCGGTCTTGCCAGACTCCATGACGCAAAAGACAAGTCGCTTAGTATCGAGTCACGGTTCGACCTCGCATACAACGCTGCACACGCGATGTCACTGGCGGCACTTCGCAGATTGGGATATCGGGCAGAGAGTCGGTACATTGTGTTCCAGTGTCTCAAACATACCTTATCTATCGAAAATGAACAGTGGCGCATCCTTGAACAGGCACACCGGAAACGCAACCTGGCGGAATACGAGGGCGACCTTGACATCGATGCCGGTTTGCTGGAAGCGTTAATACGAACCGTGCAAATCGTTGCTGATAGATTAACCAGTTATCCCTGAAAAATCCGATAAATGATCATCCGGGTTTCCAGTCCAGCTTTGAATTCATCGCCGGCGACGCTCCCCGCCGCGCGTTCCTGGCCGGCGCGGTCAAAGAGGATGCTCTGTACCTGATGCTGTACCAGGCAACCGATCTCTATTACTACGAGGAATACCTGGAAGACGTCACGTCCATGGCCGCGGGGATGAAGTTGAATTAATGTCGTGGATGCGCAGCATCTATTCATACCACATTGGTCCTTTCTGATCCCAGGGGACAAACTCGAAGTCATCATCCCAATGCACGCAGTTTCTTTGCCTGATCTCTTCCGGGGTCACAAGACCGTTCTCGATGTCCGCCCGCATTTTTCTGTATTCGGCTGCTTTTTCCTCTACAAACACGCGCCCGGATACAGTGATGACGTTCAGTTCGGTATCGTTTAGTTCGAATTTCGATTTTTTCATGTTCAGGTGTTGTGCCGGTGGGTGAATATATATCAGCATACCACAACCTGCCTGACGGCAGTCAAACTGGTTAAATTTCAGCCGGGTTCGGGGCTTGCGTATCAGATCGCGCAATAGTTGGGAGGCCATCACTGGTGGGTCAAGGTAGCCTCCATCAAACGTACTGTGCAAGCTGCTCAAGTGGCGTTACCCAGGCTTTGTCGGTGTCGATGGGGTAGGCGTTGCCTTGTGGGATGACGAGGAAGAGTTTGTCCAGCTTCAGGATTTCTGCCGCGGCTTTGTTGCCGCGGGTGAGTGCCGGGCTGGTTGAGGTTTTGAATTCAAATCCCAGCCGTTTCCCCCGGTGTTCTACCACCAGGTCGATTTCCTGGCCGGTGCGAGTGCGAAAAAACCCGTAGCTGCCTCGTGGTTGCAACATGTTCAGGATATTTTCGACAGCAAAGCCTTCCCAGCAGGGGCCGTACACAGGATGGCTGTATAGTTTGTCAAAACTGTCCAGTTCCAGCAGGCAGGTCAGCAGGCCGGAGTCCCGGATGTACAGTTTGGGCGATTTCACCAGGCGTTTTTTGGTGTTCAGCACAAACGGAGGCAGGCGGCGCATCATGAAGGTGGCTTCAAGAATATCGATATGGCGTTTCACCGTCGGATGGGTGACATCAAGGGATTGTCCCAGTGTGGAGTAGTTGATGATCTGGCCGTGCCAATGACAGCACATCAGCCACAGGCGGCGCATATGTTGCGGGTTCAGGTCAATCCCGAACTGGCGCAGGTCGCGCTCGATAAACGCCTGGGTATAGGCTTCGCGCCAGCGCAGGCTTTGTCTAGCGCCGGCTGCCAGCCAGCTTTTCGGGAAACCACCGCGCCACAGTAGCGCTTGCCAATCCGGCGCGGTTGCATTTGTGTGCAACAATTCCCGTTGCTGAAACGGTGTGACGTACACGTAAGACAACCTGCCGGCCAGGGTTTCCGAGGACTGGCGCAGCAGCTCAGGCGACGCCGAACCCAGGAGCAGGAAACGCGCCGGTTGCGGGCGCTCATCGATCAACGCCCGCAACAGCGGAAACAGGTCGGGGCGTAACTGCACTTCATCGATACATACCAGCTTGTCCCGGTGCAGGGACAGAAACGCCTCGGCATCCTGCAACTGCGCCAGGTGTGAATGTCGTTCCAGGTCCAGGTACAGCGAGTCCGGCCGGGAGGCAATGACGGACTTCGCCAGCGTGGTTTTCCCCACCTGTCTGGGCCCGAGAATGGCTACAGCAGGAAACTGCGCCAGGTCGTCAACGATGACTTGTTTGATTTCCCGTTCGATAAACATGTGCTAATTGTAAATCACATTTTCAATTAGCACAACAAATATAGGATATTCGGGGTATTTAAAACTTTATTTCATCCGCTCCTGACAGCAGACAAAGCTCTGGCCCGCCCTCAAAGGATACCTGACTGAACGCGGCCGGGATGCGGTCGGTATTGGTGCCGGCCGGGTTCGGGGCTTGCGTATCAGAGTTGCAGTTTCACCCGCAAATATTCCATGCCCCGATCTCCCTTGATGCGGTTGCAGGAACCGCACAGCAGTTGCAGGTTTTCGATATGATCGGTGCCGCCCTTGTTGCGGGAAATGATGTGATCCACTTCCAGGTTGCGCAGTTCGAAATGGGTCTGGCAACCGGCGCAGTAACCGGCTTGTTGTCCGTAGAGTCTTTCCCGGTTCTCTTTGTCGTTATACCGGGGTAGCTTCCCCAGGTCGGTGCGTTGTGGAATATCGGTGCGGTGGGCGCCCTCGTGGAACATGCCAAGCTCTCTGTCCATGCGCAGCTTGACCAGTTCGGCTGCTTTTGAGGATATATCAATGCCAGCCCACTGCCTGTGTTCAATTTGTGCCGCTATGCAGGCAGTCGCGCAGCCGCAGAATGGGTCGAGCACCACGTCATTTTCATTGGAGCTGGCCTTGATAATACGTTGCAATAATTTCAGGGGTTTTTGCGTCGGGTAACCGATACGTTCTTTTGCCGAGGCATTGATATGGGGAATTTGCCAGACGTCACCGACCCTGCGCCCGTCTTCAGACAGGTAAAGCTTATAGGGTTCCTCTCCGCGTCGCTTCTGCCATCGGAACCATTTTCCTGTTTCGTCTTGTTTGTAATGCGAGTCCCGTTTCCCGGATTTTTCTCCGTAAGGTTCGAAGATGACGTTGAATATGGGCGCCTCTTTCCCATACATCAGGATGACGTCGTGTTCCCGCTGAAACCGGTTGCTGCGCGCGGTGTAGCGCCGATAACCCCAGATGATCTCGTTTCTAAAGCCGCTTTTTCCAAAAATTGCGTCCATGGCCAGTTTCAGATAATGGCTCATGGTAGGGTCGCAATGCAGGTAAATTGAACCAGTGGTCTTTAATATCCGTTTCATCTCCAACAGACGAATAGCCATGTATGCCAGGTAGGATTTATCACTGTCTGTTGTTGTAGCCAGCAAAATGCGATGCAACGCGGGGTGCTTGCCCTCCAGCAGGTTAATCCACTCCACGTCTATATCGGAAAGTGTCCAGGTGTCCTTGAACTCCGCCCCGGCAGCCTGGCTTCCTATCGGTGCAGCATAGTTGGCATTTGAGTTGAACGGTGGGTCAAGGTAAATCAGGTCAACAGACTCCGAGTTCATGCCGCGCAGGATGTAAATATTGTCACCCGTCCAGATGGTTTGGTTTGCCCAGTTTGCATCCATAGCGCAAGGGTATGTCAAAAGACTGGTTGTTTCAAGCTGATGCTTCAGGGCCGGCTCGCCCTCAAAGGAGGGTGACATGGCCTGCTCAGAAACGCTTGCGCAGGGTTACGCCGTAGGTGCGTGTCTCGCGCAGGTAGGAGGCGAGTTTGCCATCCTGCAACGGTACGTCGAATATGGAGCCATGCCAATCCTTATCCAGCAGGTTGCGCGCCCAGAAAGACACATCCAGGTCCAGGGCTTTCAGCGTCAGGCCGGCGCGGGCGTTGAGCAGGCCGAAACCGTCCTGCTGCTTCAGGGGATCGGTATTGCCATCCATCACGATACTGCTGCGGTAGTTATAATCCGCCTGGATATAGCCGCCCAGATTGTCGGTGAACGAACGGGACAGGATTGCAGAGAGCAGCACGCTGTGCTCCGGGTTGCCGGCCAGGCGATCGCCGGAACGATCGCAAAACGCATCACCGGGATTGCGCCGGCCAGGGTCCGGCGTACCGGTCAGAAACGGCGCCGCCACCCAGCAGTTGGCCATCTCAAACTCATCATACTCGGCCTCGTTATAGGCATAGCTCCCGCTCAAAGCCAGCCCGATCAGCGGTGACCAGGCCACTTCAAGCTCACCCCCTTTGGTCTCCAGTTTGCCTGCATTACGCAGGTTGAAACCGGTGCCGGTGAACGTGTTGCTCTGGAAGTCATCTATGGTAGTGTAGTGCAGCGCCAGGTTGACGCGCAGGTTCTGTTGCGGGAGGACCAGCTTGAGTCCCGCCTCAAACGAGTCCGACTTTTCCGCACCGAATACCTGACTGAACGCGGCCGGGATGCGGTCGGTATTGGTGCCGCCGGACTTGAAGCCGGTGGCGTAACCGGCGTACAGCAGCAGGTCGTCGTGCGGGGTCCAGCTCAGCTTGGCGTTCCAGGTCACCTGGTCGCTGTTAAGGGTTTCATCCACGCCCGGGCGTGGCGCAAATACCGGGACCAGGTAAAACCCCCAGCCCGGATACACCAGCGGCGCCAGCAATGACGGGTCAAGCTGCGCCAGGCCCTGACTTGCCAGAAACAGGTTGGTGCCGATGGCCGTGAAATCCGGGGGCGGCCCCGTATTCCCCTGGGTGAACGTGCCGTCAAGCCGCTTTTTCTCATCGGTGTAGCGTATTCCGGCAGACAGGCTCCACTGTTCCAGCAACTTCACGTCCACCTGGCTGAACAACGCCCATGCCTCATGGTCCTGCAGCATGACGTCCAGCGACCTGCCGCCGGGCAGAACCGCGGGGGCGGTCATGGGGACAAACCCGCCGGTCAGCGCAGACAGGGCGTTGATGGTGCCGACCAGGGTGCCCAGGTCCGGATTACCGCCTAAGGCGAATGCTTCGAAATCCGCGCCCAGCGTAGTCGTGGTCCAACTGTCCAGGTTCTGGTTGAAATAATACGCTCCGGCCAGGTAGTCGAGCCGGTCACTACTCCCCGACAGGCGTAACTCCTGGGAAAACATTTCCGATTCCCCGCCATTGTAGCGCTCGACAATGTCCGCGGCATTGAAATCCACGTCCGCATCGTCCGTCGTGTTGAAGGTACGGTAGGCGCTGATGGCAGTGAGCGTGTGCGCCGCGCCGAGGTCCCAGTTCAGTTCCGCCGACACACCGCTGTCTTCGTTCCGGGAGACCGGCAACCGGTTCATGTGCACCACGTAGTCGGTGAATTGATCTTCGTTCACCAGCGGCACGCCCAGGCTCGCCAGCAGTGCATCAGAGCCGGGCCGGCCGTCAAACGAGAAAAGATTGTTGCGGAACGTGGCCGCGGCGCAACAGATCTCATCGATCTCGGAATAGTCCAGGATTACCCGTAGCGAGATATCTTCTGTCGGCGTGTACAGCAGTTGTGCACGCCCGCCGTAGCGGTCGCGGTCATTGAGCAGGTTTCCACCTTCGCCCACGGCATCCACGAAGCCGTCCCGGCTGGTCATGAACGCCGTCATCCGCACCGCCAGCACGTCTTCCACCAGGGAACCGCCGAAAGCGCCGTTGGCGCTGAACAGGTCCAGGTTGCCGTAGCCCAGTTCCAGGTAGGCATCCGCCTCGTGGGAGGGCGCCACCGTGTTCAGCAGCACTGCGCCCGCGGACGAATTGCGCCCGAACAGTGTGCCCTGGGGGCCGCGCAGCACCTCCACCCGTTCCACGTCCGCCAGTTCGTTGATCATCGAGCTCTGGCGCGCCCGGTACACGCCATCGACATACAGGCCGACCGAGGGTTCGAGGCCAAAGTTCTGGGAACTGGTGCCGATGCCGCGGATGTTGAAGTTTGCAGTGGTGGCGGTCTGGCTCTGGTCTACACGCAGTCCCGGCACACTCTGCTGCAGGTCAAACATGTCGGTAATGCCGAGTTCGACCAGGTTCTCGCCGGACAGGGCGGTGACGGCGACCGGGATGTCCTGGATGTTCTGCGCTCGTTTCTGCGCCGTGACGATGATCTCTTCCAGGATTCCCTGTTCCTGGGCTGCCGGTGCAAGCGGCAAAGTGAAGGTACAGGCGGTGACAGCTATAGCCAGCCACGCTCGTTGACTGTTTCTGAATGACATAGGACTTCTCACACTTGCGTATTACCGTGATTACTATACTACAGCGAGTCAGAAGTTCCATTATAATATCCTCTTTATAATGAGCAGGGGTTTCTGAATGGGTTTGCGCATCGGTGTCGACGTAGGCGGTACTTTCACGGATTTTCTCGTGGTGGATGAGGCGGGTAACGCGGCGATCCACAAGACGTCGACCACGCCGGAAGATCCGTCCGTCGGCTTTTTCCGGGGGCTGGAGAAAGCGGCGGCCGGACATGGGGTGGGGCTGGATGAGTTCCTGCAGCAGGTGGAGACCATCGTCCACGGCACCACCATCACCACCAATGCGGTGTTGACCGGGGGCGGCGCGAATACCGGTTTTATTACTACGCAGGGGTTTCGCGACGTGCTCAACATGCGCCGTGGCCTGAAGGAGCGCCAGTTCGAGAAATATGCGCCGCCGCCGGCCCTGATACCGCGCCGGCACATCCGGGTGGCGCAGGAGCGTGTCAACGTCAGTGGCGCGGTCCTCACGCCGTTGAACGAGGAAGACGTCCGGTCGGCTGCGCAGTATTTTCGCGCGGAGGGTATCGAGGCTATCGCGATTTCTTTTCTCTGGTCGTTCCGCAATCCGGCGCATGAATTGCGGGCCAGGGAAATCCTGGAGCAGGAATTGCCCGGTATCTACGTGTCCCTGTCCACGGAGATATTGCCGCAGATCCGCCTGTACGAACGCAACAGCACCACCGCGCTGAATGCCTACGTGGGCCCGGTGCTGACCCGCTACATTGCCAGGTTGCTGGAGCAGTTGGAGGCCCGGAACTTCACCGGCAAGCTGCTCATCATGCAGTCCAACGGCGGGGTCATGTCGCCCCAGGTGGCGCAGCGCTTTGCCTCCAACACCTTGCTGTCCGGACCCGCGGGCGCGCCCATGGCCGGTGTGTTTTACGGCCACACGCACGGCTTCAAAAACGTCATCACCATCGATATGGGTGGCACCTCCTTCGACGTGGCCCTGGTGAAAGACGCCGAGCCGGGTGTGACCACGGAGGGCATGATCGGAGAGCACCGCATCGCCTCGCCGATCCTGGATATCCATACCATCGGCGCGGGCGGGGGGTCCATCGCCTGGATAGACCGGGGTGGATTGCTGGCCGTAGGCCCAAAGAGCGCCGGCGCCGCGCCCGGCCCGGCCTGTTACGGCCGCGGCGGTGAGCAACCGACCGTGACCGATGCGCAGTACGTGCTGGGCTACCTGGATCCGGCGTATTTTGAGGAAGGCGAGTTGCAGTTCGATGCGGAGGCGGCGCGCACCGCCATCGACCGGCACATCGCGCAACCGCTGTCTCTGGACCTGGTGCAGGCGGCAGACGGGATTTACCAACTGGTGAACAACAACATGGCGGCGGCGCTGGGTGTGGTGTCCGTGGAGCGGGGTTACGATCCCAGGGAGTTCGTGCTGGTGGTCGCCGGCGGGGCCGGGCCAATTCACGCTGCGGCCATCGCGCGCGAGCTGGAGATACCGCTGATCCTGATCCCCAGGGAATCGTCCGTGTTCTGCGCCGCGGGCATGCTGATCTCCGATCTCAAGCACGATTACGTGAGAACGTACGCCACCGATATCGACCGGGTCGATACGGCCCAGGTGACCGCGCTGTTTGCGGACATGACGCAAACCGCCAGGGACACGCTGCAAGCGGAAGCCGTCGCGGCGCAACGGGTGGAGATAAGGTATGCGGCAGACCTGCGCTACGTGGGCCAGTTCAACGAGGTTGAAGTGGCGCTGCCGGATGCCGGGGAGGTCACGGGCGGAACGCTGCGGGAACTGTGTGACGCGTTCCATTTGAAACACGACAGCCTGTACGGTTATTCCATGCCGGGCGCGGCGGTGGAGTTGATCAACCTGCGTATCACCGCACGCGGCAGGACCACCAAGCCGGCGCAGGAACGCCATGAACACCACGGCGCGGCTGCCGCACACGCCCGCCTCGGCAGCAGGAACGCCTGGTTTGACGGCGGCTTCGTCGAGACCCCGGTGTATGACGGGCTGGCGCTGGTCAACGGCAACCGGGTGGCGGGCCCGGCCATTGTGGTGCAGCCTACTACCACCATCGTTATCCCCCCGGATTTCATGTTGTTGTGTGATGAATACAATAACTATCTCATGTATCCTGTGGGCAGGGATATAACAGAACTGACGAAGGAGTTAAGGTAAACCCTGTGGACGCTGAAGTGAAAACAAACCAAATCGACCCCATCCGGGTTTCCGTGATCGGCAACCGGCTCGATGCCATCAGCAAGGAGATCGGCCAAACCATGTTGCGCACCTCGCGCTCACCGATCTTTTCCGAGGCGCGTGATTTCGTCACCGCCGTGTTCGACAAGGAACTGCGCCTGGTCGCCCAGACCGCGTATATCCCGGTGCTCATGGGCGCGCTGCCGTTCGCCATCAGGAGTATTGCGGAAACCTTTGCCGGCGCGGTCAACGAGGGTGACGTGTTCATCCTCAACGACCCTTATCGCGGCAACAACCACCCACCGGACATCAATATTGCCAAACCGGTCTTTTTCGAGGGCAAGCTGGAATTCTGGTCTATCTGCAAGGGGCACCATGCCGACGTCGGCGGTGGCGGGGTGGCCGGGTACAACCCCGCGGCGCGCAGTGTCTGGGAAGAATGTATCCGCATCCCACCGGCGAAACTGTACGAGGCCGGCAAACTCAACCAGGCGCTGTGGGACACCATCCTGCTGAACGTGCGCTTGCCGTTCCTGGTGGAGGGCGACCTGCATTGCGAGGTGGGCGCGGTCACCCGGGGTGAGCGCAGCCTGCAGGCCCTGCTGGCCAAGTACGGCGCCGAACAGGTCAACCTGGCTATCGGCCAGATCTTCGATGCCTCGGAGAAACAGATGCGCGCGGCCATCGCCACCGTGCCCAACGGCGCCTATGCCGCCGAACGTTTTGTCGATCACGACGGCATCAATAAGGACCGGATGATCGCGGTGCGCCTGAACATCCGGGTGGCGGATGAAGACATTACCTTCGATTTCAGCGGCAGCGACCCGCAGGCTGCCGGCTACGTGAACAGCACCGTGCCGAATACCCTGTCCTCCGCCTACCTGGCCTTGTTCATGTCCATCGGTTCCGAGGTCAGGTTCAACGAGGGCGCGCTGCGCGTTCTGCACGTGGTGACACCGGAGGGGACGATCATCAATCCGGTGGAACCGGCCCCGGTCACCGGCTGTACCATCAACACCGCGCAGACCATCATCGAAGCCGCCTGGCTGGCCTTGTCGCAGGCGGTGCCGGACAAGGTCGATGCGGCCTGGGCGCGCTGGTGCGCGCCGGCCTCCATGGGCATGAACCCGCGTACCGGGCGCCTGTTCGGCGATATCCATTTCATGTGCAAGGGCGGGGGCGGCGCCTCGCAGGGTCTGGACGGCTGGGACCATATCGGCACCGTGGTCTGCGCCGGCGGGGTGCGCGCGCCGGACCCGGAACTGCATGAACTGGTCAACCCGTACACGGTATTACAGTATGAATACTGGCCCGACAGCGCCGGGGCCGGGGAATGGCGCGGCGGCCTGGGCACCATCTACCGCTGGCGCGTCGAGGCCGACAATATCGCGGTGGCCAATTTCGGCGGTGGCAACCGGGCGGCCACCGTGCCGTTCGGCCTCGCCGGCGGCAAGGCCGCGCCGCAACACCAGCTTTACCTGCAGCAAGGTGATGCGACCATAGAAGTGGATGCGGAGAGTTTTTACCAGTACGGCACGGGCGATATATTCGAAATCTTCCAGAGTGGCGGTGGCGGGTTCGGCAACCCGCAGCAGCGCGCCGTGGCAAGTGTGCGGGAAGACGTGGTGAACGGGGTGGTTTCCGTGGACCAGGCCCGGGCGGACTACGGCGTGGTGATTGACCCGGACACTTTTGCCGTGGATGAAGCGCAAACCGCAGCACTGAGAGGTTGACACGGCTATGGAAAAAGCAGAACAGATCAGGGAGTCGGTACGCGACCACGAACAACAGGTGTTTGAAACCGCTTCCGGCATACCCGTAGAGGAATTATACGGCCCTGAAGTCCTGGACGGGATGCAGTGGGATGAAGCCCTGGGTGAGCCCGGCGCGTATCCGTTTACCCGGGGGCCGTATCCGAACATGTACCGGGGCCGTATCTGGACCCGGCGCTTCCAGGTCGGTTTCGGGTCGCCGCAGGAGAGCAACGAGCGGATCAGGTTTCTCCACAAACACGGCGCCAACGGCTTCGTCATCACTATTGACCTGCCTACCTCCTACGGCTTCGATTCCGATGATCCCATCGCCGAGGGTGAAGTGGGAGTTACCGGGGTGGCGCTCAGCACCCTGGATGACATGCGCACGCTGTACGACGGGTTTGGCCCTGACAGTGTCTCCTACGCGTTGTCCATCCGCCCGCCGGTGTCGTCAGTCTCCCTGGCCATGCTGGCCTGTGTCGCGCAAGAGAAGGGCATCCCGCTGGACCGGGTGATAGGCACGCAGCAGAATGACCCGTTCTACCAGATGAGCGGCGGGCCGCTACAGACCACCACCCGGTTTTTTCCCATCGAAGGTTCCCTGCGCCTGTGCGTTGATAATATCGAGTTCATGACCCGGCACATGCCGCGCCTGAACTGGATGGTCACCAACGGCTACAACCTGCGCGAGACCGGCGTGAATGCCATCGAGGACGGCGCCTTCACCCTGGCGCACGCCTTCGACATCTTCCGCATGGCGCAGGCACGCGGCCTGGATATCAACGAATTCCCGCGCCGCGCCTCGTTCTTCCTGTCCTGCTCCATCGACTTTTTCGAGGAGATCGCCAAGTTCCGCGCCCTGCGCCGGTTGTACGCCAGGACCATGAAGGAAGACTTCGGCGCCACCGACCCGGCCTGCCAGCGTATGCGTTTCTCCGTGCAGTCGGCCGGCAATACGCTGACCACCCAGCAACCGGAAGTGAATATCGTGCGCGCCGGCATAGAGGCCATGGCCGCGGTGTTCGGCGGCGCCCAGTCCATCCACCTGTGTTCCTATGACGAAGGCCACGGACTGCCCACCGAGGAATCCTCCCGCATCGCGTTGCGGACGCAGCAGGTGATCGCCTACGAGTCCGGCGTCACCAAAACGGTGGATCCGCTTGGAGGGTCCTGGTACGTGGAGAGTCTCACCGATAAAATGGAAGCCGGTATTAAGGCCAAACTGCTCGAGATCGATGAGCAGGGCGGCATGGCCAGGGCCATACAGGACGGCTGGCTGGAAGAGCAGATCAATGCCGCCCGCTACCGCAACCAGCGCGACCTGGATGCCGGGCACAAGGCGCTGGTAGGGGTGAACCGCTACACCATTCCGAGCGAGCAGGAACGGCCGGTTGAGGTGCACAAGCTCAAGGCGGATGAGTGGGGCGAAAAACGCGCCGGGTACCTGACGGAGTTTCGGCGTCAACGGGACCGGCAGCAGTGGAGCGCTGCCCTGACCCAGGTCGAGCGCGCCTGGACCGCGGGGGAAAACATGGTGCCGGTCATCATGCACGCGCTGCGCAGCAATGCCACCATGGGCGAGATCCACGAAGCCATGCGCAACGCGCAGAACTGGTCGTTCAGGTAATGGCTGACAGCAACCGGATTTTACTGGCGAAGATGGGCCTGGACTGCCACGACACCGGCGTGGTTACCGTCGCGCAGCAATTGCGGGAAGGTGGTTTTGACGTGATTTACCTGGGTTTGCACAACAGCGCCGAGCAGGTCGCCAAGGCCGCGCTGGAAGAGGACGCAGACCTGATCGGTGTGAGTTTCCTGTCGGGCCAGCATATCACCCAGATGCGCAAACTGTTTGACCGGCTGCGGGCCCGGCAACTGGAAACCCCGGTGGTATGCGGCGGCGTGATTCCCGCGGATGACGCGCAGGCATTGCTGGCCATGGGTGTCAGGGAAGTGATCAGGCCCGGCGCACTGAGCGAAGACCTGCTTGCTGCGGTACGGCGTGCACTCAACCCTGGATGACATCGTCCGGCGCAACGGGTTGCGCTTTCCGGACAAACCGGCATTGGTCTGTGACGGTGACAGTTGCTCCTGGGCCGAACTGGACCGGCGTGTTACCCGGCTGGCCAACGCGTTGCTGCAGGCCGGCTTGCGCGGCGGCGATCGCGTCGCGGTGTTGCTGGGCAACGGTAGTGAATACTTTGAGATCTATTTTGCCTGTGCCCGCGCCGGCCTGGTTACAGTGCCCGTGAATTACCGCCTGACGGGTCCCGAACTTGCGCAAATCATCGACCATGCACAGCCGTCCCTGTTGATTACGGACGCCGACCATGCCGGCCAGGTTGCCGCGCTATCGAACCTGCCGGCGCGGCGCTGGTGCAGCGCGGCTGAACCCGTATCGGGGTTTGACAGCTACCACTCAATCATGGCCGCGGCAGACACTACGCCTGTCAACGCCGCGGCCAGTGCAACCTTCGCCATATTCTATACCAGCGGCACTACCGGCCTGCCCAAGGGCGCTTTGGTTTCCCATCGCAACCTGGCAATGAACGGTTATAACCAGATCATCGCCGACCGCTCCGTGCCCGGCGACGCCAACCTGGTCGCTTCACCGATCTATCACATGGGCGCGGTGTTCATGGCGGTCACCTACATGCTGCTGGGCTGCACCCAGCATATTCTCAGGAAATTCGACCCCGGCGCCTGGTTGGGCCTGTTGCAGCAAAGCCGCGCCACGGTCTCGTTGCTGGTGCCGACCATGATCAACGCGGTGGTCAACGCGCCGGATTTGCGCAACCACGATTTATCCTCGTTGCGGCTGATCTTCTACGGTGGCGGCCCCATGCCGGTGGCCGTACTGCGGCGGGCCATGGAACGGCTGGACTGCGCTTTTACCCAGGGCTACGGTCTGACCGAAACCCTGGAGGCAACCTTCCTGCTCAGCGCCGACCACGTCGTCGGTGGTGATGAGATACAGACCCGGCGCCTGGCCTCGGCCGGGCGTGAAGCCGTGGGCGCCGAGATCAGGATCGTTGCTGAGACAGGCGCTACACTGGCTGCCGGTGAGGTCGGCGAAATCCTGGTCAGGAGCGAGTCGGTGTGCGCCGGTTACTGGAACAACCCGGAGGAAACCGCCAACGCCATCAGGGACGGCTGGTTCCACACCGGCGACCTGGGCTACCTGGACGAGGAGCGCTACCTGTTCGTGGTGGACCGGAAAAAAGACATGGTCATCAGCGGCGGCATGAACGTTTATTCCAAGGAAGTCGAGAGCGTGCTGTACCGGCACCCGGCGGTGCTGGAAGCCGCGGTGATCGGCCTGCCGGACGAGGAATGGGGCGAGCTTGTCACCGCGGTCATTGCCTTGAAGCCCGGACAGGAAGCCGGCGAGCAGGCGTTGCTGGACCTGTGCAAGACCTCACTGGCCGGTTACAAGAAGCCCAGGAAGATTATTTTCCTGGACGAGTTGCCCAAGAATCCCAGCGGGAAGATACTGAAGCGGGTGTTACGGGATCATCTCCATGAGTAACACTTACCGCGCCCCCCTGGCTGATTCCCTGTTTGTTCTCGAGCGCGTGATCCGTTGGGACAGACTGTTTGATCTGCCTGCTTACCGCCATGCCGATGGCGACCTGGCAAAGGCGGTATTAACCGAGGGCGCGCGCTTCTGTGAGCAGGTGGTGGGGCCTGTCAATGCCGTGGGCGATGAGCAGGGCAGTGTGCTGGTCGAGGGCAGGGTGAAGACCCCGGACGGTTTCCGGGACGCCTACCGGGAATTCATCAACGCGGGCTGGCCCGGCCTGGACCTGCCGCAGGAGTACGGTGGCCAGCAGTTGCCGCTGACCGTGCAGGTCGCGTGCGCGGAGATGCTCAACGGCGCCTGCCTGGCGTTTGCCATGCTGCCGCTGATGCTGCGCGCCGGCGCCAGGCTGTTGATCGAGCATGCCGATGAGGCGTTGCAGCAGCGAGTAGTTCCCAGGCTGGTCAGCGGCGAGTGGGGCGCCACCATCTGTATTACCGAAGCCCAGGCCGGTTCCGACGTGGGGCGTATCAAGACCCTGGCCAGGCCCCGGGCCGACGGCAGTTACCGGTTGCGCGGCAGCAAGATCTTCATCACCTTCGGCGACCAGGATTTTACCGAACAGATCATCCACCTGGTGCTGGCGCGCACGCCGGATGCCCCAGCCGGCACCCGCGGCATCAGCCTGTTCCTGGTGCCGAAGTTGTTGTTTGACTCCGGCCAGGCCAACGGGGTACGGGTGGAACGGTTGGAACAGAAGATGGGCCTGAAGGCATCGCCTACCTGCGTGCTCAACTTCGATGACGCGCAGGGCTACCGCATCGGCACAGAGCACAGGGGTTTGCAAGCCATGTTCACCATGGTCAACCTGATGCGCCTGGAAGTGTCCGCGCAAGGGCCGGCCATCGGCGCCGCGGCCACCGCCCGGGCGCGGGAATACGCCTCTGAACGGCTCCAGGGCGGCGCGCCGGATGCCCGCGCCGCGCCCATCATTGAACATGCCGACGTGCGGCGTATGTTGCTGATTATGCAATGCCGGACCATGGCCCTGCGCGCACTGGTGTTTGAAGCGGCATACCAGCTCGATATCGCCCACCAGGGAACCGCTGCGAATGAGCGCCGCCGCGCCCTGCAACTGGCCGAATTCCTGTTGCCGGTGTGCAAGGCCTGTGGTTCCGAAGCCGGGTTCGAGGTGGCCAACCTGGCCGTGCAGGTATTCGGCGGACACGGGTACATTACCGCATCCGGCGTGGAACAATATGTGCGCGACGTGCGCGTTGCCGCCATCTACGAAGGCGCAAACGGCATACAGGCGCTGGACCTGGTGACGCGCAAACTGCTGCGCGACCAGGGCGCAAGGTTTCAACTGCTGGCCGACAACATCGCCGCGACCCTGGCCGAAGCGGAGCATGATGCCGCGCTGGAACCGGTACGCCGGGCGCTACAGACCGGATTGGCGGTGCTGGAACGCAGCACCCGCTATGTTCTGCAACTGGCCGCAGAGGGCAGGCCGCGGGCGGTGGAGTTTATCGCCAGGGACTACTGCCAGTTGACAGGCCTGGTTGCCGGGGGCTGGATGTGGCTACGGATTGCCCGTGAGAGTACTGATGAAGACCGCAACGACTTGTTCAACCACACCGACTGCGCCAGGTTCTACGCCGACTACCTGATGCCGGAAATGCACACCCTGGCGCAGCGTATAGTGACGGGATTTAAGTAACCCTGATCAGGTCAGTTTCATAATAGCAACAGCGAGACCGGCTACACTCAGGTTGATGGCAAACATCCACTTGATCAGCCTGGTTTCCATATTCGCCATACTCGTTTGCATATTTGCCAGACTCGTTTGCATATTTGCAATATCCAGTTTTGTCGCCACCTGTTCGGTACTGGCGACGTCGTCGACAGCTTCAGTTGCCATTTTTTTGTTCACACCGGCTGCTACCAATGCATTGTAAAGCGCTAAACTAGTCATTTTGCTCCTCCATTTTCTTGTCATCCAGCAAGGGTTTCACTTGGTCAAACGGTTTTTTGCTTCCTTCGCTCCATGCACAACAGCATAATAATATAGTCATATAGCAGATGTCAATCCCTGTCGAAGACAAATTTGTCTTTTTCCCTTCGTACCGGTGGTTTGATGGTGGGGCGGCCTTTTTGCAGTTTGCCCAGGGCGTAGCCTTGTACTTTGGAGGCCCTGGTGATGATGGTGAACTTCATCAGCCAGCCGCTGGCCGTTACCAGGATGCAGGCCAGCAGGGCCAGGGGTTGCAGCAGGTCCGGCAGCAGCGCCACGGTCAGCAGTAACAGCAGCGGCAGGGCGTTGCCGAGGATGACGTGAGGCCGGTTGACACCGTCCAGGACCTTCAGGGCAGCCGGGGGCGCGTTGCCGGCGGCCAGCCGTTGCCGGTAATGGTTCCAGCTTGCCAGGCGCCAGCCCAGCAATCCCATCAGCAGGTACAGCAGCCACAGTTCGCCGGCGCCGGAGCAGATCAGCAGGATGGAGAGGATGGCCGCGCCTTCGGCCAGGCCGGTGCTCATGATCAGCGGCGCCAGCGCGGGTTCGCGCCAGGCCGGGATGCCTTTGCTCGCCCTGAGTATCCGGCCCTGGCAGTACAGGAACAGGACACCGAGCAGGCCGGCCGCGACCAGCAGGGTCGGCGCCTGCAGCAGCACACCCGTGCAGGTGGTGGCGAACAAGAGTACCGACACGGAGGCCTCCCGGGTCATCCAGGACGTCTGGGGATGGAAGAATACGTGCAGGAAGCGCCACGGGCGGCCGATCTCCAGCCACACCAGGAACAAGCCCAGGCCCACGAATACCAGCGCGGCCAGGCCGATCACCAGATTGGGTGTACCCGGCCAGGAGGCGACGGCGGCCATGAGGATCAGCGCGCCGCCACTGCCGCCGAACATGAAATTACCCGCCGCGCGCCAGTCCCACTGGGTCTGTTGGGTATTGCCGAACGTATTGCTCATTCCTGCATGTCCCCCTGCATGTCTTCCGGCGCTTCCCTGTCCCACAGGTAGAAAAAACCGGGTTCCGTGCCCAGTTCCGCGTGCATCTGGAACCAGGTGTTCTCCGCCAGCAGTTCCGAGACGTTGCTGTGCTCGTCCTCTATGTCGCCGAAACTGAGGGCGTCGGCGATGCAGGAATTGACGCAGCCCGGCGTGGCTTCGGGGTCGATGCCGGGGGTGAGGCCCTGTTCGACGCCGGCGTCCACCCGGTCCGAGCAGAAGGTGCATTTCTGCGCCACGCCCATGGTGCGTTCATCGAATTGAATCGCTTCGGTCTCGGTGGGGATATCGCCATAGGCGAATTCCGGCCGGTCCACCTTGTAGCGGGCCTGGTAGGGACAGGCCACGGTGCAGTAACTGCAACCGATGCACAGGTCGTAGTCGATGGTGACGATACCGTCTTCCCGTTGCGCCGTGGCGGTGCTGGGGCAGACGTGCATGCAGGGCGGGTCTGCGCAGTGCTGACAGCCTACCGGCATGAACAGGCGCTGTACGTCGGGGAACTCGCCCCATTCCACGTCCAGTACCTTGCGCCACTGCACGCCCGGCGGGGTGGCGTTGGTGTGTTTGCAGGCTGCGGTGCAGGTCTGGCAGCCGACACAGCGGTTCAGGTCTGCGATCATTACATAACGGGTCATTGTCCTGCTCCTATGCGGGTGACGTACACCTTGGTACCGTCGATACTGGAACCGCCGCCGTCCAGGGAATCGACGTTCATGGGCACCAGGGCATTCAGCCCCGGCCGTTTCAGGTCCTTGGCGAACGGCATTTTCCACTGGCCGAACTGGGCGATCATCACCACCACGTCGGGCCGCACGCCCTGGCGCAGGCGGGCATAGCCGCGCGTGGAATTGACCGGCGAGGTGACTTCTATCAGGTCACCGTCTTCAATACCCAGTTCTTTTGCCTTGCCGGCGTTCATGACGATGCCGTCGTGGCCGTACACGTTGTCCGCCACTTCCTTCATCAGTTGGATGCCCACGTTGCCGCCCCAGGCGTACTGCATGCTGCGCCCGGTGAGCAGCCAGAACGGATAGTCAGCGGCCTTGACGTCGTGGTTGCGCTCGATGATCTCATCCCAGAGTTTGTTCAAATCCTCGAATTCCGGCAACGGTTTGTATTCTTCCAGTTGCTTGTCCCACCAGTTTACCCCGGTCTCATGCAGGCGGTTCGCCAACTGCTTGCCCATGCGGTAATAACGTTCCTGGTAGGGCAGTTCGAAACGCAGGTCCCGGTCTTCCAACTGCTGGTACAGGTACCAGTTCAGGCGGGAATAGGGGCGAGTCTTGAAACCGTTTTTACGGAACCAGTCCAGGTCCAGGATTTCCTTGCCGCCGGTGAGATCATGGCTGGCAGCCTTGCTCACCGCGTTCCAGATCTCGTCCTGGGAATGTTCCCGGTCCATGTCCAGGGAGAAGTCATAGGCGTCGGTCTTGAGGGGGATGCCGCACACGCCGGCGTTGATGGCGCCGTTATAGGCTTCCAGCAAGCCCGTGCGTTTGGCCAGTTCATTGGCGATCCAACTGAAGTCCTTTGCTTCGTGCAGCGGATCGATCACCGCTTGGCGCAAGGCCCAGCCTTCCGATTCCCAGTGGTTCTCGAAGTAGTGCCCGCCGCCGATGCGGTGCAGTTGGTCGCTTTCCAGGTCGGTGGCCTCCGGCATGATCACGTCGGCGTAATGGTTGGTCTCGTCCAGGGTGTAGGCGAACGCGGCGACAAAAGGAAACTCCGCCATCGCGTCGCCCATCCTGTTTGTTTCGGAATGGGAAATGGCGGGGTTGCATTTATAGACGAACCAGATATCCGGCGGGTTCGGTTTCGGCCAACTCTCGGCCGCGCGTCCCTGCAAGCGCAGCCAGGCCAGCGTCGTCGAACCGAACAACTGCGCCCCCATCTTGTCGCCACCCATGGGGGTCAGGCTGTTGTGGGCATGGCGGGTAAAGGGATTGGCATCCCAGCCCTCCTTATCGGTGGGGGTGAAAGTGTGGGTCATAAAGCCGTCTTCCCCGGCTTCCACCGTCAGCGAGCGTTCCCAGTCGGTATCGCCGGCCACGTGGGTGGTGCTGCCCAGCATGCCGCCGGGCACTTCCAGGGCGCCCACCAGCACCTGCATCATGGTATGCGCCCAGACGCACTCATACGCCCCCCAGCCGTTGTTGACGGACTTGCCCAGCACCGTCGCCACCGGGCGGAACGGCAGTTCACGCCCGTCCACGATCTCGGTCTCGCCGATATGGGCGTGGGCCAGGTATTCGTTGGCGATGCGGCGGATGGTCTGTGCGGGGACTTCGGAAATCTGCGCCGCCCATTCCGGAGTTTTATCGGCCAGCAACTGCCTGGTTTTTTCCAGACCGGTGGCGACCTCAACCTGCTCATAATGCCAGGTTTCCTCATCGGCGCCGATCTCGATGGCATCGCTGACGCTGAAGGCGCCGAGCAGGGCCGGGTCCGTGCCGGCCCGGTCATGCGGCACGGCCGCGTTGGCATGGTTATCCCACAGCAACGGTTTTTTCGTGGCCGGGTCGCGCAGGTAAAACCCGTTCGGGCCTACCAGGTAAGGCGAGGCGGTGCGGTGTTTCAGGAACGGCACGTCCAGTTTATCGATAGACGTCTCATGTAACAGTACGTGCAGCATGGAGAACAACACCGCGTTGTCGGTCTTGGTCTTGATCGGGATCCATTCCGTGGCATTGGCCCCGGTCACCGATAAATGCGGCTCAAACTGTATGCGTTTCATGCCGCGCTTGCGCGCATCGGCATGGCGCCGCACCCCGGTGACGCCCCCGGAGGCGTCGATGTTCATGCCGAAGGAAATGATGTATTCGCAACGGGGCGTGTCCGGCAGGATGGTAAAGGCCCGGTGCCAGAGTTCGCCGAACATGTGCTCGGTGTGGTAACACTTGACCGTGCCGCCGGCGCCCAGGCTCTGGTCGAACGGCCCCCAGGCGAACAGCAGCGCGGGGAAACTGCCCATGTACTTGAACGGTGTGGCCGCCCCGCCGGTGGTGAAGGCCAGGCGCGGGTTGCCGTTCTCGTCCATGATGCCTTTGGCCCGGGTCGCGTTCATCTTGTCGGCGACGATATCCAGGGCTTCGTCCCAGCTTATCTCCACCCAGCCCGGGTCTTCATTGCGGCCCTTGTTCGGGTTGGTGCGTTTCATGGGCTGTTTGATGCGGTGTGGGTTATACAGCTTCTGCACCAGTCCAAAGGGCTTGACACAGACCTTGCCGTCGGCGGGATGTTCCCCCCTCAGGTCAAAATTGGGTTCTATTTTGGTGGCGACACCATCAATGGTCTCCACGGTAAGCAGGTCGGGGCCGTTTACGCACTGGTAGCAGTAGGTGGAAACCCGTTTGACCTCTGGCTGGACTTTGGCATGCATCCGTTGTTTCCCCCTTCTGGATTTACATGGATGAACAGGATCAGCATCAACTACCGCAGTTGCGGTAATCTCGATGAGGAATTCAGGCATGGCCAGGGCGGCTATACCCAGCAAGGTGTTGGCCGGCAGTCGGCCCGGGGCGAAATAGCGGCTCATGCCTGCGCCGATGGCAGCCAGCTTGTCGGGATGGTAGTCCACCACGTAAACGTCCAGGCGCACCACGTCGCTCATGGTGGCGCCGGCCGCGGCCAGGGCATTTTTGACGTTCTCCAGCGCCTGGACCGTTTGTTGTTCCAGGTCGTCACCGCCAACGAGGTTCATGTCCTTGTCCCAGGCAGTCTGCCCGGCGCAGTGGATCATTTTCGTGCCGGTGGAGACAACCACCTGGGAAAAACCGTATTGTGCGGAAGGCCAGAGGCCATCAGGTTGGATATGCTGGTTTGCCATGTGTCACCTGCTCGAGTTGTGGAATTACAACATTTTGTTGTAAAAAAATATTGCCGCCCGTTTATGTTTATAGTATATTTTGGCCGTTTACGTGTGAGTTGTTTTCATTGTATAACGCATAACTATTGATAACAACGGCAGGTATATACCTGCCGGTGGAGAAGGGGGAAACCATGATACGCATTCCAGTTAACGGTTCGGCCGGCGTGCTGAAACTCTCATTATGTGCATTCCTGTTCAGTCCCGTTGCACCAGTAATGGCACAGGGCAGCGCGCTTGAAGAAGTGATCGTCACCGCGCAGAAACGCGAGGAATCGATCCAGGACGTCGGCATCGCCATCACCGCGTTTTCCGGCGAGCAACTGGATGCGCTGGGTATCACTGACAGCACCGCCATCGCCGAGTTTACTCCGGGCATGCACATCTCCGGCAATAACGCCGGCTACACCCAGCAGTTCACCATTCGCGGCGCCACCCAGAACGATTTTAACGACCTGGCGGAAGCGCCCAACGCGGTGTACGTGGACGAAGCCTACCAGGCCGCCGGCCAGGCGCAGTTGTTCTCCCAGTTCGATATGGACCGGGTGGAAGTCCTGAAAGGCCCCCAGGGTACCTTGTTCGGCCGCAACGCGACGGGCGGGCTGGTGCACTATGTCACCAAGAAGCCGGGTGATGAGTTCGAGGGCTATGGCGATATCCAGTACGGCCGTTATGACACCGTGCGTTTTGAAGGCGCGGTAGGCGGCCCCCTGGCCGAGGGCATCAAGGCCCGGGTCTCCGGTTTTTACCGCAGCCATGACCCGATACTCAAGAACGTGTTTACCCCGGCTGACCTGCCCGAGACCCCGGCGTTTCTTGCCAGTCAGGGGCGTGGACCCCTGAATGGTTCGCTGGACGGCCAGGATGATTTGTGGTCTGAGGATTCCTATGCGATCCGGACGCAACTGGCGCTGGAACCCAGCGACCGGGTTGAGATCCAGATGAAAGGCCAATACGCCAAGCGGCAGACTTCATCAGGACCCTACCAAAACGTCGCCACCCTCAGTGAAGTGGATGCCAAGGGCCGGGTGGTCAATACCCTTTACTCCAATGCCCAGACCAATCCCAATTCCTGCGAGCAACTGGTGGTGGGCACAAAAGATTGTTATGGCGTTTCTCCATTCTTTGCCGGTTCGCCGCTTGATTTGGACTTCGACCCTTTCCGTCCGGCGCCGGACACCGATTTTTTTGGCTATAAGGACCGTGACGGTATTGAGGGTTTGACGACCGCCACCGACCATGCCCTGGACGACTATGATACCTATGAGATCTGGAACGTCACCGGCAAGGTGAGTATCGACTTTGATTTTGCCACCCTGGTGGCCGTGCTCAGCTACTCCGACCAGGACAAGGATACATCGCTGGACGTAGATGCCGGCGCCGGCCCGCAGTTGATCGTGACCGGCGACTCGATCATTGACTGGTACACCCAGGAGATACGACTGGAAGGCGATACGGATAATTACCGCTGGATCTTCGGCACCTATCTCATGAGTATCAACGCCGAGTTCTCCCAGAATCTGTCGGATACCATCGGCGGTATCAATGTCTTTGGCGCCAGCCCGCCGCCGAACGGCGCCGGTGTCGCCAACCTGTTCCTGGATGGTGCGTTCGATGCATTCCTTAAAACAAAGTCCTTCTCCCTGTTCGGCCAGGTGGACTACGACCTGACCGACCAGTTGATGTTCTCTCTGGGCGCGCGCGGCATCTGGGAGAAAAAGGATTACGAATTCTACAGTAACCTGTTCATCAATACCCGGGATGCCACGGTGGATGGTCTGAGGAGCGGAGCTACGCCGATTGCGCCGTTCTTTCCGAACCACCTGGAAAAGACAGACGATTTTCTCTGGTCGGGCCGGGTCGGGTTACAGTATTCCCTTACCGATGACCTGATGCTGTATGCCAATTTCAACCGCGGCGTGAAAGCGGGGAGTTGTAACTCACCCCTGCTGACGTTCCTGACGCCGGAGGAATACTGTTACGATGAGGAGATATTGCTCTCCTACGAGGCGGGTTTCAAATCCACCCTGATGGACGGCAGGGCGCGCGTCAACGGTTCTTTCTACTACTATGATTACTCCGATTACCAGGTGTTCCAGTTCATCGGCACCTCCGGCGCGGTGTACAACTCCGATGCGGAATACTACGGCGGCGAGGTGGAGATCTTTGCCAATCCCATCGACAACGTGGACCTGATTTTCGGCATTGCCTACATCGACCCGACGGTGAAAGACGTCGGTATCGCCGCATCGGTTGAACCTGACGGCACTGTCGACCGGGTAATCCGCGACGTGGAACCGTCCTTTACGCCGGAAGTGCAGTTCAACGCACTGGGGCGTTACACCTGGCCGTTGGGGGTAGGCGGCAGTGTAGTGGCGCAGGTGGATGGCAACTATGCCTCGTCCGCGTACCACAATATCAATAACTTTGACACCCACTACATGCCCGGCTACTGGCGCGGCAATGCCAGCCTGTCCTGGTACAGCGCCGATGAGAGTTGGGAAGTGACCGGGTTCATCGACAACTTCTCCGACACCCGCAACGTCAATATCGGCTTTGAACTGGCTGCAGTCTGTGGTTGCGACGAGCAGTCAGTCGGCTGGCCGCGTACTTACGGTGTCAAGCTGAGGTATAACTATTTCTGATATTAACGGTTGTTACGCTATTGCAAAAACCGGGGTTCATCCCCGGTTTTTGTTTTTCCGAACGTAGCGCTTACGTCACTGCTGAGCCTTGCTTAACGCCGTCCTCAGGTCGTCCCTGAGGTCGGCCACATCCTCGTGGCCGATGGACAGACGCAGCAGGCCGGGGACTATGCCGCTTTGCCGTTTTTCCTCATCCGTCAGGCGGTTATGGGTGGTGGTGGCGGGATGGGTAATGGTGCTCTTGCTGTCGCCCAGGTTGGCGGTGATGGAGAACAGTTCGGTGTTGTCGATAAGCCGCCATGCCGTTTCTTTCCCGCCGTTGACGATAAAGCTGACAATGCCGCCGAAGTCCTGTTGCTGGCGCTGTGCCAGTTCGTGTTGCGGGTGGTCGGCCAACCCCGGGTAGTATACTTTTTCTATGCCGGGTTGGGCTGTCAGCCACTCGGCAACCTGCGCGGCGTTGCGGCTGTGGGCCGCCATGCGCAGGCCCAGGGTTTCCAGTCCTTTCAGGAATACCCAGGCGTTGAACGGGCTCATGCTGGGACCGCCGTACTTGAGGACCGGGAACACGTTCTCTGCCAGCAGTTCCTCGCGTCCCAGTACCGCACCGCCGATGCAGCGCCCTTGTCCGTCCAGGTACTTGGTGGCGGAATGGATCACCACGTCGGCGCCGAGCGGCAACGGCCGTTGCAGGGCCGGGGTGCAGAAGCAGTTATCCACCACCAGCAGGCAGTTGTGGCGCCGGGCTATATCCGCCAGGCGTTGAATGTCGGCGATTTCCATGAGCGGGTTGGACGGTGTTTCCAGGTACAACAGGCGCGTGTTTGCGCTGATCGCCGCTTCCCAGGCGCCGTAGTCGCTGAGCGGGACATAGCTGGTGGCGATACCAAACTTGCGCAGTACCTTGTTGAACAGGTTTACCGTAGTGCCGAACACGCTGCGCGAGGAAATGATATGGTCACCGGCCTGCAGCAGGCCCAGGCAGGTACTCAGTATGGCGCTCATGCCGGACGCGGTGGCGATACACCGTTGCGCGCCCTCCATGGCCGCCAGCCGTTGCTCAAACACGCGCACCGTGGAATTGGTAAACCTGGAGTAGATGTTACCCGGTTCCTCCTCTGCAAATCGTGCCGCGGCCTGGGCCGCGTCCTTGAACACGTAACTGGACGTCAGGAACAGCGGTTCACTGTGCTCGCCCTCAGCAGTAGGTTGCCGACCGGCGCGCACCGCCAGGGTGTTCACGCCGTATCGGGCAGGATCGATGTTAGCCATGTTACCTCCACGGCCCGTGGTTAGCTCCGAAAAAATGGCGAAACCAGACAGGCCTGACAGTTAAAACCAAACAGCAAGAGACCACCTGTCGAAAGTACATGGCTGAGTGCGGTAATATCCGGCCGGAGGGCACAAAAAAACCCGCATTCAGTTTGGACGCTAAAGCAGGTTGGTTCTCTTTAGCCGTATTTATAATGCGCCCGCAAGCTGAATATCAAATCGGCGCAAACCTGGAACAGAGAATAATACAATATCAGACCAGTGTCAAATGTTATGCTGAGTTTCCGGGGGCTAGCTAAAGAGACCTGACAAACTCCAGGTACTCCTGCGCCAGGTTGTGCAAGAGCGTTTCCACCTCTGCGGGTGATTTCGCATAATGCAACAGCACCAGTTCATCCACACCCAGTTCGTTGTACTGCCTGATCATCTCATGGTCATAGTCATGGTCGAAAGGGCAGACATAAACGGAAATCTCTTCCCTGGGGCGTCCTGCCTGTGCCAGCGCCGCTTCCAGGTTTTCAAGTTGTGGGGCCAGTTGCTCGGGGTTGGCGCCGATGGCAAACCAGCCCTGGCCCTGTTCCGCCACCCGCTTGAAGTTGGGTTTGCTGTTCCCGGCAAGAATGATAGGCGGATGGGGACGTTGCACCGGTTTCGGGTAGAAGCGGCAAGGGGGTAACTCATAGAAATCATCGTGGTACTCGGACACGGGGTCACACCACAGGCGCTTTATCACCTCTATATAAGAGCGGGTGCGCGCCCCGCGTTGTGCAAACGGCGCGCCCACAACCTTGAATTCCTCAGCCATCCAGCCCAGGCCCACCCCGAACAGCAGGCGCCCGTTGGAAAGCCAGTCAACGTTGCCGGCTTCTTTTGCGGCGTAAACTGGATTACGCTGCGGCAGGACGCAAATGCCGGTGCCCAGGCGTATCCTGTCGGTGACCGCGGCGAGGTAGGCCAGTGACGTGAAAATGTCCAGTTCGACATTATCTTCCACCTTCTCCAACGGCATCTGGCCGTCTTCCGACACCGGGTAGTTTGCCTCATAGTTATCCGTTATGACGACGTGTTCGCCAATCCAGAGTGAATCGAAACCCAGGGATTCGGCAGTCGCGCCAAACGTGCGCAGCAAATCCGGGGTCGAGTAGAGATTGAGAGGAACCAGTACACCGAGCTTCATAGTATGCTCCACAGTATGATCAATAGTGGGAAATTAGGCCATTATTATTCGATAATGTGCTGATAATGGCGTATAACTTTATGATATATCAGGTTTTAACAGTATCAATTCTGGTATTATAGGCCAGCGCACTATTATTTTCAGGTATTTTTTCGGGTATCATAGGAACCTCTAAAAATGCCATCCTTGGCAGTGAGCACCAACATAATGAAAGCACAACAACCGGAAAAACCACCAGCGACCGAAAAGGTGACCGGCAGCAAGGGGCAGATACGGCGCCAACAGATCATTGACGCGGCGAAACAGGCCCTGATAGAGGGTGGTGCGAACAGCCTGGTACTGCGCGACGTTGCGGACCAGATAGGCATTACCCATGGCAATCTCCAATATTATTTCCCCACAAAAAATGACTTGCTGATCGCGATATTCGACCAGGCCGTGGAGAAATATACGGAGAGTATGAAAGTGGCAGTCTCCGAAACCTCCACCAGGAAGGGCAGGCTGGACGCCATCATCGATGCCGGTATCGCCGAGTTGAAAGCGCCCGAAACCGCGTTATGGCGCATGATGATGTCCCTGGCGGACCACAACACGGATATGGCCTCGATTTTGAAGAAGGAAAACGACCTGTATGAACAGGTCGTGGCGGAGGAATTGGCGTTAATCTCCCCGGACCTGTCGTTACAGCGCAGGCGCCATATCGCCCGGATTATCCACGCCATACTCGACGGACTCGGCATCCAGTTCTCCTATGAAGATGCCGAAGGCCCGGAGATGCGGGCACTGGCCAGCGAGATAAAGATAGGCCTGTTCGCGATGCTGGAAGCGGAGTAGCTTGCTACTTGATCATCGTTAAGGAACCTCTGGGATTAAGTCAGAGCTTCCTTAATATGTCTTTAGAATTTTCCCGTAGGGCAGGTCTGCTGTCATACGCACATATTTGGCGTCAACAATCTGCACCACCGGCAGGTTCACATCGGAAATTCTATCCACTTCCAGTGTTGCCGAGCCGCTGTATAACTCATCCTTGCCGTCGGGTCCCTTGTGTGGAACGCCGGTAAACAGCACCGAGTTCAACTGTGCCACGGCAGGCGTATCGCTACCCTCGACGTCGGGAACGACTTTCAGGACGGCAAGCGGCAGCGCTTCCAGTGCCGAAGCCGGCAGGTTGGTATCGGGGAGTAAAAACGCTTTGGCGGCGATATGACCCGGTTTGACTTCTACTACACCCTCAATCTCACCGGTCCCGTGCCTGATCAACTCGATGCGATGGGCGAGTTTCTTGCCGAAACCCCAGATTTCCCGGCCCATGATGAGGGCATTTTCCGTGGTAACGTAGACGGCATTGGTATAACCGTAAACCTGTCCTTCGTACATGCACAGGACCCCGGTGTACACTTCGCCGTAAGGGCCGCCGCTGGTACTGAAGTTATTGAATTCGAGCACCATGAACGCGGTGGCGGGCTCAATCAGTTCCAGCTCCGAGGGCATGATGTCCAATGCCGCATCTTCATCGGTCACATAGGTGATCACCAGCGCCTCGGTGTCCCGGTAATACCAGGGGCCTTTCTGGTACGAAGGTTTGTGCGCGGGCATGGTTGAGCCCCATTGATCGGGTGTCAGTCTTCCCATTTTTGCCATTGTCGTCGCTCCGGTGTTTAATAGGGTTTTGTGCAAGATTTGCTGTTCTATTGCATTAAACCAATATAGGCCAATTTATGTTTTTTTGCAAATCAGCGAAATGATTATTTAACCAGTTGAATAAATGGATAAAACAGGAATAATTCAAGCGCATGAAGAGGTAATGAATTCTTGATAACTTGTTAAAAATAGGCCATTTGCTTATAATATTTCAACTATGAATATCGATCTCAGCGGTAAACGCGCCCTGGTTACCGGCGCTTCCAGCGGCATCGGCGCGGCCATTGCCGAAGTATTTGCTGACTCGGGGGCACATGTCGCCGTTCATGCCCGTACCCTTGCGAAAGCGGAAGCGACTGTAGAACAGATTAAGGCGGGTGGCGGGCAGGCGTTCGCAGTTGAAGCCGACCTGACCGACCCGGCGGCTATCGAAGCCATGTGTGATGCCGGGGTCAAGGGACTCGGCGGCATCGACATCGTGATGAATAATGCCGGCCTGTACATCCCGGAAGCAGTGGTGGAAGGTGACGGGGACACCTGGGACAAGACCATGGCCGTCAACCTGGAAGCGCCCAGGCTCATCACCAGGATTACACTGCAAACCATGCTCGAACAGGGTACGGGGGGAAGGCAGCTCTACATCTCGTCGGTGAGCGCCATCATGGCCGAAGTTCTGGGCAGCGCCTATTGCGCCTCCAAGGCCGGACTGAATGCCCTGGTCCGCTGCCTGGCCGTAGAAGTCGGTAAATACGGCATTACCGCAAACAGCATCAACCCCGGCTGGGTGGATACGCCCATGGCGAGGAAGGCGTTTGCGGATATGAAGGAAGAAGGGCAGGCGCTGGAAGAGTTGATTGAAGAGAGCATGAGCGATAATACCCTGGGTATTGTCATCAAGCCGGCGGATATCGCCGGAATGGCGGCCTATCTCGCCAGTGAGCACGGTCGTTGTATCACCGGGCAGGATATCAATATCTGCGCTGGTTTGAGCCTGGTACGTTACGGGGACTGAGCTTCATTCGTGGACTATATCACCCAACCGCCTGGCCAGGTAACGCTGAAAATAAAACAAGCAAGCTTCCTTGGCACTGAGGGGACCTGCTTCAGCATAGCGTGAGCCGATGGTTCTTTGCAGCCGCCAGGTGGCCTGGTAATCCTCCGGGTTGAGCACCTCGAAAAATTCCCTGTTGTAGCGGCTCAATTCGTCATCCAGTTCTTCTTCAGGAACCAGTGCGCCCATCATTACGCGGGTACGGTCGATGCTGAGGGGCAGGATCCGTTTCCAGAAGACAATCCCCGGTGACGCATCGACGGTGCTTGACGGATAAATAACATAGGTCAGCGTCTCTTCCCTGTCCCGTGGTTCGATATCTGTGCTCCAGCGCTCCATCAGGTCGGCGTAGATCGGCGCTTCCGCGCGTACCCGATCCATCATCAGCGGCGTACGCAACAGGCTCCAGTCCTGCTCATCCTCGCCGCAGTGCGAGTCGTCACCCGGCATCCACGGCTGCAGGGTCTCCGGGTGCAAGGTGCGGTGATGGTGCGCCTCGGCATTGTTTTCCATGGTCAGCTTCCAGTTCCCCTCCCAGATTTCGTCATACATGGAAGAAATGCGCATCCTGTCGATGTGGTAGGGAGCCAGTCGGTCGCCCAGTTCCTGCAACCGCGGCGCCAGGGGTTCTGCGTCGGGGTCGAGATTGACAAAGATGAAACCGAGCCAGGTTTCCAGCCTGAATTCCGGCAGGCGGCAGTTGTCCTTGTCCAGGATACGGCTTTCACTCATATTGGTGGCGCCCATCAACCTGCCGTCAAGCCGGTAGGTCCAGCCGTGGTAGGGGCAGGACAGCCTGGCTGCGTTGCCCTGTCCCATCATCACCTGCATATAACGGTGGCGGCAGACGTTGGACAGCGCCCGCAGCCTGTTATCGGTCCCGCGTACGATGATCAGCGGTTCGCCCGCCAGTTCTATGGTGAAGTAGTCGCCGGGGTTCTCTGCTTCTTCTTCACGCCCGACGCAGATCCAGTCGCGGCGGAACAGGTGTTCGAGTTCGAGTTCGTAGAACTCTTCGGACAGGTAGGCCTGCGGCGGCAGGCCTCGGGCTTCCTCAAGGGGAGTGGTAAGCGACTTTGCCAGCGTGTCGATTAACACTCGGGTTGCAGCTTGCATTTCAACCAGTATCCCGGTTCAGGACTACACAGTTTCGGAGCGCCTTAACGCCATTCCACCGGTTTATCCGATACCAGCATGGTGATGTCTTCAAAGTCATCGCTCATTTCGAAATCGATAGTAGTCCCTTCTTTAACATACAGGATGTCGCCTACGCCTATCGAAAAGTTCTCACCTCCATGGACATTGACTTTGGCGGAACCCTTGAGTACGAAGGCAAATTCGTCAAAGGGGTAGGTGAAGGTATGTTTTCCGGCTTCCTTGAAAGCAACGACTGCCCGTGTCTTGTCGGCTGACCGGTAGAAAACATGTTCCCCGCCGCCGAATTCCGGTGTCAGTTCCCAATCAACGTCTTTCATGTTAAATCGTAACGCTTTTGGTGTACTCATCATCCACTCCCGTTCATTTCAAAATAATTCGGTTACTATCTATGTATTTATTATTTCCATAACCTGTAGCGCCGCGCGTTCCCCATGTTCAACTGCGCCAAACCACTCCTGGATGCCCTTGTGTTCCGAGTGACCAAAGGCAATACGCCCGAATGGCCTGGTAATAACCTGCTGCAGGGCCGGCTTGCCATCGTTACCATGGAATAATCCCGGGACTGCAGCGACATAGGAGTGGCCCCAACGGTTCACGATAATGCCGGCGATATCTTTTTCATCATCGAAACCCAGCGGGCCAAACATGGTGGTCAACTGTCGGCGCACCGACGCTTCGATATCGGCATAGCTTTTTGACATCAGTTCCCATCTTATTGCCGCCGCTTGTTCCTTTGCAGGTAATCCCGGTTTGGTAAACCCTGCATAAAAGGTGAGGACAACCGGTTTTTCAGGGTTGAGCGGGGGCTGGTTGTCACCAAAAACCAACGGCCGCCTGATATTGCAGAACCCGCCAAGGCCATTGTCCGTGAAAAAATGACAGGCGCTCACCCCTAATTTTGCCATTGGCTTCCAGTTTCTGAGCGCTACATTGACGATCATGTTGGAACCATAAACCATTTGACCAAAGGCATCTTCATATGCGCCGGGCAGGTCGTGGATAATATGTTTGTTTACCCAGCCGCCAATAGCAGAGACAGCGCCTTTGGCCCTGACACGACAGACTTTGCCATCCTTTTGATAATAGACCGTAACACTCTTTGCCCTGGCCGGGTCACCATCATGCTCGACGCGAACGGCTGTAGCGTTTAAACGGATTCTCACCGGGTTGCCCGGGTTATCAAAATTATCAAACTGATATGCCGAATCATGAATCTCTGCAAAGCGCGCCCCCCCTGAAATCGCATTCGGTAACACCTTCTTCAGCATGAGACGATAGATCGCATCGTTGCCTCCGGGGAACGAGAAAATGCCGGCAACCTCCTTGTCATCTGAGGGTACTCGATACAGTGATTTGTCACCGAAGCCTTTATCAAACCCCGGCAGTGCAGACATCATTGCGTAGCGAGCGGATATGGCATCGCAACCCATCCCCGAGGTGGTAGAAAGGGTTATGGACAGCAGTTTGATTACACGGGGTTGAATATTGAGGACGTCTGCAAGATATTCCCGGTAGGTGATACTGTCCAGCCACTGCGACCAGTCGTCTTCTCCGGCTTTATTGACGCCGGTTCCCTCACGCAGGCGCTTCAGGTCCGCTTTCTCAGCCGCGGAGAAAGCTGTATTCGCATACGCATTCTGGCTGGAATCTACATCCCAGTAGGATTCTTCCAGGTCGAAGGTCTCCTTGTCAAAGAAGTAACCTGCGCTGGCCGCCTGTTCGGCAATTCCCAGCATGGGCAGGTAATTTGTAGTAGATAATCTCAGCTCACCCTGGTAGCCTTCCAGGGCCTGGAATTCCGGGTGACGCGGGACTTCCAAATCGTCAAACAACTCGTCATACCAATCACCTTTAACACTGGGAACCACGGTAAGGTTCGACCCTTGCGGGCCGGTGATTTTATAGCCGTCGACGATGAATTCGTTACGCTTTGCTTCCCCGCCCGGAAGAGAGTGGTTTTCCAGGATCAGGCAGGTTTGTCCCGGCCTGGATTCCTTCAGGAAAGTGCGGGCGGCCGACAAGCCGGCGAAACCACCGCCGATGATGACAAGATCGTATGCTTCTCCGGTGTCGACCGCACCACGCAGTATCCCGTCAATTTGTTTGTCACGTATCAGGTGGGCGGCGCTGGTGGTACTTTCTGTGTTGCCGTTTGCGCGGGCGTAATCGCCAACACCGGCATAGCCGTCCCAGGGGTGAACCGTTTGCGCGTGATGTTGTGCTGCTGTATCGCCCGGCCTGGCTGTGGCCGTATTGGGCGCCGGCATGCTCAACAGCATGGCGCCGGAACCGATCAGTGTTCCTTTGACGAAGTCCCGGCGAGTTATATCGCTGTCATTTTTCTCCATCAAAAGTTATATCGGATGTTCCCTCCAACCCAACGCTGAGGGGCAAAAACGTCCTCTCCGGAACCAAAGAACAGGCTTGCGTCAACCCCGAAGGTTCGATAGGTCTCATCGGTCAGGTTATTGACAAAAATGGCGGCGCTCCAGGTCTCACTGCCACTGGTGTAATCCAGTCTGGCGTTGATTATGCCGTAGGAATCTTCAGTAGCCATTTCGGATACGGCCAGGTTAAATTTCTGGTTGTCGGTCCAACGGAAATCGCCTTGCAGGGCCAGGTCTCCACCCAACGCGGGCCAGGAATAGCGCACCAGGCCATTAAAGGTGACACTGGGCGCCAGCGGCGCTTTTTCCTTGCCGGTGGGGTAGTTTTGGGCGGGCTCGAAAGTAACGGGGTCCAGGGTATTGAAATCGGTAGGCAGGCCGGTTACCTCGGTGTCGCTGAAAGATGCTCCCAGCAGAATATCCAGTCCTGCAGCGGGATTCGTGACCAACTCAATCTCGCCACCGTAGAATTCTCCTTCTGCATTGAACAGCAGGGCATTAAAGAAAGGATCGATGTTATAGGCTTGATAGTCATCATAGTCATAATAATAGGCCGACACATTCAGGCGTGTGGTATCGGTTAAACTTGCCTTGAAGCCTGCTTCGTAAGAATGCAGCACTTCGCCGCTGTAAGGTAAAACGTCGCCGCTGACCGGCGTCAGTGGAAGATTAAATCCGCCGGACTTGATACCCCGATTCCAGCCTGCATACAGCAACCAGTCATCATTCAGCCTGTAGTTAAGCTGTATTTTCGCGTTAAAGTCATCTTCATCAAGTGAACCTGTGTAAGTCGGGAAGCCGAAGTCAGGCGCCGTTAGCGTAAAGTCCTTGTCGTCATTGTTGTAGCGTACACCGAGTGTCAGGGAAAGCTGATCAGTAAAATCAAATTCTGTTTGCCCGAAAATCGCATAGGTTGTCGTCTCCTGAACGGCGACGATATCGAAAAGATCAGGACCAAAATAATACAGCCCGGATTGCTCGGTAGTAAAATCACCATCGATATTCAAATAATACAGACCAATGACTGAACGGTGCCGTTCACCTTCCCAGCTCAAACGAAGTTCCTGGGATATTTGTTCGATATCAGCAGTCTGGATGTAGTGGTAAACGCTTTCGGGCGTTGCGTCCGCATCTTCGGCGTAATCATGCTTGATATCCTGGTAATCAGTGATAGAGGTGAGGGTAAAGGCGCCCAGGTCCAGGTTGATGTTGGCATACAAATTGGTCACTTCGGTCTTTTGGTAAAAATCGAAGTCATTGGAAATGGTGTAAGGATTGCCGTCTATATCATCCACGTAACCAAAAAAATCGGTGGCGTTATAGGAGGGCACATTCAGGGTCCATCCGTTTGGCGCAGCGTCTTCGTCTGCATATTGCGCTTTCAACAGTATGCTCAGCGCCTCCGAGGGTTCGATCGACAATTGGCCCCGCACCGCCCAATCATCAGCTTGCTGCGCATCGGCGCCAATGTCATTATCGAGCAGACCGTTATCTTCGTTATAGACCATGGACAAGCGTCCCGAAACCTGCTCGGTCAGGCCGCCGCCGGCAGCGGCTTCAACGCGCCGGCGTCCTTCTTCGCCCAGGGTCACATCGACAAACCCACCTGCCTCCTGCGCTGGTCTGGTGGTAATGTAATGTACCAACCCTCCTGTGGAATTACGCCCAAACAAGGTGCCCTGGGGGCCGCGTAATACCTCTGCACGCTCGACGTCGAACATGCTGAAGCGTGTAGTGACGTTGGAACTCTGGTAGGCCTCATCTATGTATAAGGCGACCGGCGCTTCCTGATTCGCCGTGAAATCGTTTTGACCCACACCGCGCACGTTAAAGGAAGCAATCGCGCCGCCACCATAACCGGATACTTCGAGGCCGGGCGTTTGCGCAATCAAGTCATTGGATTCAACCAAACCCAGCTTTCTCATCTGCTCACCACTGAAAGCGGTTACTGAAACACCAATGTCCTGCAGGTTCTGCTCACGTTTTTGTGCCGTGACGACAACTTCTTCCAGTACCGCGGCAAATACAGTGCCTGATGCCAGAACCAGTACAAACACCGCTGATAGGCGGGTGAACAAGCTTGACCGTGGAGGGATCGGTAATGCGCGAGGATTATTCATTAAATTCTCTCCGGATGATGTGTGTGTCAAAGTAATATTGCAGTCACTCAACAAAATATTCCGCAAGTATAGGCCAATTTATTGTTTTTTGCAAACAAGCAATCTGTCGTAATAACCGACTGAAAAGAAACAATAATAATTGATTGCTCATGAAATAGGAATAGACGTGTGCCATGTTACTTGTATAAAATAGGCCATTGGCTTATAATATTTCCAACAAACATTTGATGATTACGAGGGAAGAGAGATGGCAAACGCACCAAAACAACACCGACTAAGCCTCGACCACGCCGCAATCTGGGTCGAGGACATGGAAAAAACAGTCAGCTTCCTCACCGACGTGGTGGGCTGGCGGCGTCATCCCATGGAGATTATGGTGAGTGACGAGGACGAAACCACCGGCGGCATGGAGGCCGTGTTCGTCGACGCCAACGGCTTCTGGCTGGAAATGATATTACCCACGTCACCGGGGCCCGGTATGGACATCCTCAAGGAAAAGGGCGACGGCGCCATCATCGAGATCAATTTCGATCCCGGCGATTACGATGCAGTGCTGCAGGATATGAAAGCAAAGGGTATCCCGATGTTCAACATGGACGGCTCGCCCCTGGGTGAAGACGGCGGAGTCATCAAGGAAGGCGTGGTTGATGAAGGCGATTTCGAGCATACCGGCCAGCGCATTGCCTACTGGTCCACCGAACTGAGTCGGGGGACGGTCGTCGAGATTTTCGAGGTGATCAAGGGTGATGAACTCAACCTGATCAGCCAGCGCGATCGGCAGTGGGAACAGGAGAGCCGGCAACAGCAGGGGCCGCGCATGAGCCACGTTTCCATCGTCGTTGCGGACCTGGAGAGCACGGCCGGTTTCTATACCGATGTTATGGGGCTGAAACGGCACCCGATGCAACTGGGCATTGACGGCGGTTCCAACGAGGAGATCGGCGGCATGAAGGCCGCGTTCATCGATGCCGGCGGTGTCTGGCTGGAACTGTTCCAGCCGGTCGGTCCCGGCCCGCTCATGGACCTGTTGAACGCAAAAGGCGACGGCTACGTAGCGGAATTGTGTACCGAAGTCGATGACCTGGCTGCGTATTACGACGCAATGAAAGCAAAAGGCGTGCAGATGGTGGGCATCGACGGAACACCACTGGATGACAGTGAAAAGTGTTACGTGCTCGACCCCTATGGCGACAAGATAGCCTATTTCCCTGCTGAGGTGAGCCGCGGCATGACCATCGAAGTCATCGAGAGAGGTCCCCGGGAGACCAGCATCCTGCACCGGCGCGATGATGCATGGAAAGACTGATCCGGAATAATCCGTATTCTCTCCTGCTCAATGATTCAGGCTGGGATGCATTCGTGCTAATCTACTGATTGGTGAGATATGCAGGCTAGCAGTTTGGATGTTATCCAACAGGACATTTTCACGGCCTACCGGAAACTGACCCCCGCGTCCGGGGCATACTATCAACGCGCCCGCCAGTCACTGGCCGGTGGCACTACCGGAAATTTACGTTTTTTCCCGCCCTATCCGTTCTATGAAACCGGCGGCCGTGGCGCCAGGGTCATGGATATCGATGGCAACGAGTACATCGACTGTTTTCTCTGCAACGGTCCGCTGCTGCTGGGCCATAATCATCCGGACGTCATCGCCGCTATAGAAGGGCACAGACAAACGGGTCCGCTGGTCGTCAACCCCCCCATCATTGCGGAGGCGGCGGAACGGGTGCAGGAAACGGTCCCCTGCGCCGAGCGGGTGCGCTTCCTGAACAGCGGCACTGAGGCCGTCATTATGGCCGTGCGCTATGCGCGGGCCTTCACCGGTAACAGCAAAGTCGTTAAATTCTACGGCCACTACCACGGCCAGGCTGACCAGTTCCTGACCGGACTTGGACCGGCCGCTGAACCGTTCGGCGCCGGTGTTCCCGCTGAGGCGGCAAGCAACACCTTATTGACCGGCTATGGCGCTATCGATGCGCTTGCCAAACTCATCAAAACCCACGACGACATCGCTGCAGTCATACTCGACCCGGCAATGCATGCCGGCGGTTTGTGGGGCAGCAAACGGGATTTTCTGCAGGCTCTCAGGGAACTGACGTCGAAACGCAATATCGTTCTCATTTTTGACGAAGTGATCACGGGTTTCAGGCTGGCGCCGGGTGGCGGTCAGGCTTATTACGGGGTGACACCGGACCTGGCTACCCTTGGCAAGGCCCTTGCCGCGGGTGAGAAACTGGCCGCGGTTGCAGGTAAAGAGGAGATCATGCGGGTGGTTGACCCTTTGGCAGCAGCAGGCACGCCCAGGGTGTTTCAATCCGGCACCGCCAACGATGGCACTGCCGCTATCGCTGCGGCCGTGGGCGCAATCAATGCGTATCGTGATCTGAATGCGGGCAATCAATACCAACACCTGTTCGATACAGGTGAGCGGCTGGCCCAGGGCATCCGACAGGCATTTCAGACACGTAATATCCCCTGCCATGTCAACCAGCTTGGCCCCATGCTGCAGATATTCCTGTGCGCCGAAGAACCGACCTTTGAAAATTACATCGGGCTGGACCCGGCAGTGCTCTCGCTGTTTTTCCTGGCCTTGATAAACGAAGGGGTTATCCTGACACTGCCCACGTCCGGTCACATTTATCTCTCGTTTGCCCACACCCACGAGGATATCGAAGAGATAATCGAGAAAGTAAATCTTGTGCTGGACAAATATGATTTTTCGTCATTAACATAGAACCGCGTACAGAGGACTCCGAAATGACAGACACGAGCAAAGCGGAACTGGACAGGCTGTTTGAACAACAAAAAGCTGCCTTCCTGGCCGACAACAATCCCTCCTATGAGCAACGTATGGAATGGCTGCAGGCCATGGAGAAGATGATGGTTGACCTGCGTCAGCCCATCCGTGATGCGCTGGGCCGGGATTTTGACTCTCATCCGGAGTTGATTACCGACCTGTTTGAAACCGGCGGGGTACTGGGCCGTTGTCGCAATGCCATGGTCCATTTGCAGGGATGGATGGCCCC
This sequence comes from Gammaproteobacteria bacterium, assembly GCA_965116585.1. Taxonomy (GTDB): domain Bacteria; phylum Pseudomonadota; class Gammaproteobacteria; order Eutrophobiales; family Eutrophobiaceae; genus JAAXHV01. The sequence continues at coordinate 2,917,749 of OZ220714.1, forward strand.
GGAAGAACGGCCTTTGCTGGATATAGTTCATGGGTCATCACGTTGTGAAGTCGTCAAACAACCCAAAGGCGTGATGGGTAACATAGCGCCCTGGAATTTTCCCATTGAATGTTCCCTGGTCATGGTCGTTGACATGCTGGCGGCCGGCAACCGTGTTATCGTCAAGATGTCTGAACTGGCCCCGGTAACCGCTGACCTTATCCAGGCGAGTGTCGGCAAGTATTTTCCGCAAGACGTGCTGGCCGTTGTTATCGGCGATGTCGAGTTTTCCGAGTATTTCTCCGAATTACCCTGGGACCACCTGACCTACACGGGGAACACCAACGTGGGGCGGTTGGTCATGCAGGCGGCGGCAAAGAACCTGACCCCGGTGACCCTGGAACTGGGCGGCAAGAATCCGACCATTTTCCTTGAAGATGGAGTCGACGAGCAACTGATCAAGGAATACCTGAGCTTCAAGTTCTGCAAGAACGGACAAATTTGTACATCCCCCGACTATGCCCTGGTACCTGAAGGTTCGCTGGATACCTGGCTGGAACTGGCCAGGAAGGTGTGGAAGGCAGCCTATCCCACCTATATCGGCCATCCTGATGTCACCGGTATCATCAATGAACGCCATTATGACCGCATCATCAAATCCCTCGAAGAAGCGAGCAACAGCGGCGCCCAGGTGATTAACCTCAGTGATGAAGAACCGGACCGTGCACGGCGTCAAATCCCGATGTACCTGGTGGTGAACCCTGCAGATGACCAGGAAGTCATGCGCGAAGAAACCTTTGGCCCTGTTACGCCGGTGCGGACCTACAAAACCCTGGACGAGGCCTATGCCTACATTAACAGCCGCGCGCGCCCCCTGGCTTCTTACCTGGTGACCATGGCCCGTGAGCCGGAAATGGTCGAGCAATTCAAGCGCCGTATCGTTTCAGGCGGCGCCGGCATCAATGTCTTTGGTTTCCAGGCAGCGGAACCGACCGCACCCTTCGGCGGGATTGGCTCCAGCGGTATCGGGTGTCATGGCGGCCCCCAGGGATTTAACAATTATTCCCATGCCAAGACCGTGTACAACTGTTCCCAGGACAATCCCCTGAAGATGTCCGTGTGCGCGCCCTATGGTGAGATCACACAGGCCTTTGCGGATGGCATTTTTGCCGTGCATGAGCAATAGATGAACAGTTCCGCCAACCCCCTTTCCCAGGAGTCCAGGGTTGCCCTGGTCACCGGCGCCGCCGGCGGTGTCGGCCGTGCAGTGGCTGCCACATTGGCGCAGTATGGCGCCAGGGTAGTCGCAACAGACCGGCCGGCGGCGTCGGAGAGGCTGGAGGAGACACGTCAGTTAATTCTTGAACACGGCGGCACGGTGCTTCCCGTTCATGCCGACCTGGCCCTCACTGCCGATATCGACGAGCTGGTCGAACGCGCAATCGATGCATTCGATACCATAGACATACTGGTCAACGTTGCTGCAATCCACAGTTATCCGCAACCGCTGCTTGAGATCAGTGAAGCGGACTGGGATCTCGTTCAGACTGTGAACTTCAAAAGCTGTCTGCGCCTGTGCCAGCGTCTGGCGCCGCTGATGGTCAAACAAGGCGCCGGCAGTATCGTCACCATCGCCTCCGACAGCGCGTTTGACGTGATCGCCGGTGAAGGGCCTTACGGCATCTCCAAGATCAGCCTGACCAAGCTCACCGCCTACCTGGCCAAGGAGCTTGCCGACACAGGCGTGCGGATCAACGCCATTGCCCCCGGCTGGGTCAGGACACCGCTGATCGAGGAATACTGGTCCGATCCCGAATTCCTCAAGGAAGCCAAGGAGGGTATCCCCCTGGGCCGCATCGCCGAACCGGAAGAGATCGCCAACGTGGTACTGTTCCTGGTATCGGAACTGGCCAGCTACGTACACGGCCATTGCATGGTGGTCGATGGCGGGCGTATTGCCGGTGTGCCCTGTTAGTCAGGGTCCATGATAGAAATGCCTGTCTGAACATCGCGCATGCAGGAATTTGTCAACAAGGTGGCACTGGTAACCGGAGCAGGTTCGGGTATTGGACGCGCCACATCCTTGGGCTTTGCCAGGTGCGGCGCAAAAGTAGTGGTTGCCGATATCAACCTTTCGGCTGCGGACGATACGGTAAAGATCATCGTCATATCAGTGCAAGAATACCAATATATGGTAAAATTAAAATCGACAAATTTTATGAAGGGTTGAAAAATGGCTAGAAATACCAGTGTTTCGTTAGGCGATCATTTTGAAAACTTCGTTGATGGACGGGTGAAAGTTGGACGCTATGCCTCAGCCAGTGACGCTGTGCGTGCGGGTCTGCGCTTGCTGGAGCGGGAAGAAATCAAGCTGGATGTATTACGCCAGACATTAGCCACCGGTGAGAACCAGCTTGATCAAGGACAGGGTATCGATGGGGAAAGCTTCATGAATGATCTGATTGTCTGATGCCGAACTATGTACTCTCACCGCAGGCTCAGAACAGCCTTAAACAGATCAGCAGATACACCACCGAAAATTTCGGAGAGCAGCAGAAAAGGAAGTATATAAAACTCCTGCGGGAAAAGATGCGTGGAGCGGCCAATAGCCCCTATAAGGGCCAAAAGCGCAGCGAGATCAAAGAGGGCTATCACAGTATCCGGGCAGGAAGGCACCATATTTACTACCGTATTCAGGAAACACATATCGAAATCATCGACGTGCTGCACCAATCGATGGAACCAGGCCTGCATATTTAACGAACCCCTGAATTAATCCTCAGGGGTTCGTTATCTGGAAAAGAGCCATATGTCTGTCGCAGATTGCAGAATCACATTGCAAATGAATTGCTAAAAATATGTCCCAAACAATCAACCGCAGGGATCTCGATTTCCTGATATACGAAATGCTCGACGTCGAGAGCTTATGCGGGCGTGCGTATTTTACCGGACAAGGCCGCGATATTTTCGACCCCATGCTCGATCTTGCCGAGGACGTTGCCCGGGAACACTTTCAGGCCTGTGCCGAGGCCGGTGACCAGCATCCTGCCGAGGTGGTAGACGGCAAGGTCAGGATGGTACCCGAGGCCGGGAAAGCGGCGGGCATCATGTTTGAAGCCGGCTTTGTCGCAGCCGGCATGGACAGTGAACACGGGGGTTTGCAGTTACCGTTTACGGTCGCCAGCGCCTGCATGGCCATCTTTCAGTCCGCGAACATTGGTCTGTCCGGCCTGCCGTTACTTACCGCCGGTGTCGCCAACCTGCTTATCGAATACGGGAACGAGGAACAAAAGGCCTTGTATATTCCGCCGTTGCTGGACGGCCGCTGTTACGGCACCATGTGCCTGTCGGAATCCCATGCGGGTTCATCCCTGACGGACATTCGTACCAGGGCCGAGTTGCTGGAAGACGGGACCTATGCGATTACCGGCAACAAGATGTGGATTACCGGCGGTGAACATGAACTGGGCGAGAACATCATCCACCTGGTACTGGCCAAGATCCCGGGCGGGCCGCCGGGCGTGAAGGGCATCTCCCTGTTTATCGTGCCGCGCTACCGGGTTAACGCAGACGGCAGTGCGGGTGAGCATAACGACGTCTCCCTGGCCGGGTTGAACCACAAGATGGGGCAACGTATCACCCCGAATTGCGCGCTTAATTTCGGCGAGAACGGGCGCTGTACCGGCTACCTGGTGGGTGCACCCCATCATGGGCTGGAGTACATGTTCATGATGATGAACGAAGCCCGCATCGGGGTGGGACTCTCTGCGGTGGGCGCAGGTTATGCAGGCTACCTGTATTCGCTGGAATATGCCCGGGAGCGCGCCCAGGGGCGGTTGCCGGACAATAAAGACCCGGCAAACAAGATGGTTCCAATCATCCGGCATGCCGACGTGAAACGGATGCTGTTGGCGCAGAAAGCCTACGTGGAGGGAGGGTTGGCCCTATGCCTGTTTGCCGCAATGCTGGTGGATGAGAAAAAAACGCATCCGGACCGGTCGGCCCGGCAGGAAGCCGGTTTATTACTGGACGTATTGATACCCGTCGTCAAGGCATGGCCGTCCGATTGGTGCCTGGAGGCAAACAAGCATGCCCTACAGATCCTGGGTGGTTACGGTTATACGCAGGATTTTCCGGTGGAACGCCTGTACCGGGACAACCGCCTGAACATGATCCACGAAGGCGCCAACGGCATCCACGGTATCGACCTTTTGGGCCGTAAAGTAATGATGAAGAACGGCGCGGGTTTCGGGTTGCTGGTGCACAGGATACGACAGGACACGGACACCGCATCGGCGCAACCGGCATTGTCGGAATTCACCGAAGCTCTCAACCGGGCCGTGGCAACGGCGACGGCAACAACGGAAGTCCTGGCTGCGACCGCGGCCAGGGGGGAATTGAACCGGTTTCTGGCCAATTCCTCCGCGTACCTGGACATGCTCGGCCACGTGGTCGTTGCCTGGATGTGGTTGAAACAGGCCGTGGTCGCCCAGGCAGGCCTCGCGCACGCAAACGACACCGATGGGCAGTTCTATGAAGGCAAAATGCAGGCTTGCCGCTATTTCTTCCGCTGGGAATTGCCGAAAATTCAGGCGCAGGCTGAATTGCTGTCTGAGTTGGATACGACCTGCCTGGATATGCCGGAAGAGGCATTTTAATTGTTAACCACAGAGAGTACATAACATGGACTTTACCTATTCGGAAAAAGTACAGACGCTACAACAGCGTCTCAGCGATTTTATGGACGCCTGGGTTTATCCTGCCGAGAGGCCCTACAGGGACCATATCAACGCGGCAGAAAATCCCTGGAAAACTCCCCCAATTCTGGAGGACCTGAAGCAAAAGGCGCAGGCGGAAGGACTCTGGAACCTGTTTTACCCCAAGGCGCACTCTGACGGAGATGCGCTGACCAACCTCGAATATGCGCCATTGGCCGAGATCATGGGCCGGGTCCCCTGGGCCGCCGAAGTGTTCAATTGCAATGCACCGGATACCGGCAATATGGAAACCCTCATCCTGTACGGGACGGAGGAACAGAAAGAACGCTGGTTGAAACCCCTGCTGGCGGGCGAGATACGTTCCGGTTTTGCCATGACCGAACCGGACGTTGCCTCGTCAGATGCCACCAATATCGCCTGTTCAATAACAAGAGAGGGCGTTGACTACGTCATAGACGGGCGCAAATGGTTTACCACCGGCGCCATGCGCGCTAACTGCGCGCTCCTGATCGTCATGGGCAAGACCGACCCCGGCCACCCGGAGCGCCATAAGCAGCAGTCGATGATCCTGGTGCCCAGGGATACGCCCGGTGTGGAAATTGTCCGTCACGTGCACAGTTTCGGTTACAACGATGCGCCGTTCGGCGAGGCGGAAATCCGGTTCGACAATGTCAGGGTGCCGGTGGACAATATCCTGCTGGGGGAAGGGCGCGGTTTCGAAATCGCCCAGGGCCGCCTCGGGCCGGGTCGCATCCACCATTGCATGCGCCTGGTCGGCTGCGCCCAGCGCGCCCTGGAACTGGCCTGCCGGCGGGTGGAGGCGCGTGCCACCTTCGGTAGAAAGATCAGCCGGCACCAGTCCGTGCGCGAGGATATTGCCAGGGCCTATTGCAAGATAGAACAGGCGCGCCTGCTGACCCTGCTGGCGGCGGACAGGATGGACAAACACGGCAACAAGGTCGCCCGCGACCTGATTGCGGCCATCAAGATCATCGCCCCGGTCATGGCCTGCGAAGTGATCGATGACGCCATACAAATGCACGGCGCGGCCGGCCTGACCGAGGACTTCTTCCTGGCCGAAGCCTACAACTATGCGAGACAGATACGCCTGGCGGACGGCCCCGACCAGGTGCACATGATGTCCCTGGGTAAACAGGTCATCCAGCGTTATTCTCATGGAAACCTTTGACACGGAAAAACTGAACTCCTATCTTGGGGATCATGTTGAAGGTTTCCGCGGGCTCATCAAGGCAGAAAAATTCCCCGGCGGACAATCGAACCCGACCTGGCTGTTAAGCGCCGCCAGCGGCCGCTACGTGTTGCGCAGCAAGCCGCACGGCAACCTGCTCAAGTCGGCCCATGCCGTGGACCGCGAGTTCAGGGTGATAAGCGCCCTGGCGGATACCGGCGTGCCGGTTGCCCGGGCATTGCACCTGTGTGAGGACGAAGACGTAACCGGCGCCATGTTTTACGTCATGAGTTACGAAGCAGGGCGCGTATTCTGGGACCCGGCGCTACCGGAACTCGGTAAAACGGAACGCGCCGGCTATTACCGCGCACTGATCCGCGTCCTTGCCGCGATCCACAGTGTCGCTATCGAGAGTGTGGGTTTAAGCGATTACGGCAGGCCGGGCAACTACTACGAGCGCCAGGTCGGTCGCTGGACAAAGCAGTACCAGGCTGCCGCAACAACCGTGATAGAACCCATGGACACATTAATGGACTGGTTGCCGGCCAACATCCCGGCGGAAGACGGGCAGAATGGCTTGATCCACGGCGATTACCGCCTGGACAACCTGATTTTCCATTCCGGGGAAGCACGCGTCCTCGCCGTCATAGACTGGGAACTCTCCACCCTGGGCCATCCCCTGGCAGACCTGGCCTATCTCTGCATGTGCCTGCGCCTGCCCGCCGAGGGAGACGTAAAGGGCCTGGCAGGCAAAGACCGCGCAGCCCTGGGCGTGCTCGACGAACAAGCCATCATCGAACAATACTGCGAGTTCCGCCGCCTGCCGGCCATCACAAACTGGCATTTCTACCTGGCCTTCAGCTATTTCCGCATGGCCTCCATCTGCCAGGGCGTCTACAAACGCGGCCTGGACGGCAACGCATCCAGCGCCAAAGCATTGGAACTGGGCAGACTGGTCGAGCCCATGGCCGCCGCGGCGGTAGAATTGATCGCCGCTTGAACTCATCATGTACACTGAACAGGCAAGACCATGACCACAGACCTATTTAACCTTAGCGGCAGCATAGCCCTGGTGACCGGCGCCAGTCGCGGCATCGGCGCGGAGGCGGCCCGGTTGTTGGCGCGGCAGGGCGCGCAGGTGATTATTTCCAGCCGCAAACAGGCGGGTTGTGAGGAGGTGGCCCAGGGTATCCGGGATGAGGGCGGGCAGGCGTGTGTGCGTGCCTGTCACGTCGGTGACATGGATCAGATCGAGGCGATGTTCAGTTATATCCGGGAAGAGTACGGCCGGCTGGACATACTGGTCAACAATGCGGCGGCGAATCCCTATTACGGCCCTATCGTGGATACGGATTTAGGCGCCTTCGAAAAGACCGTTGACGTCAACATCCGCGGTTACTTCTACATGTCCGCCAATGCCTGCAAGCTGATGCAGGCAAACGACGGCGGCTCCATCATCAACGTGGCATCCGTGGACGGGGTAAGACCTGGAGATAAACGTGGCATCTATTCCATTACCAAAGGCGCCATCATCCAGATGACCAAGGCGTTTGCGCTGGAGTGCGGGCCGGACAATATCCGTGTGAATGCGGTACTGCCGGGTTTGACCGATACCAAATTCGCCGGCGCGCTGACCGGTAATGAAGAAGTCCTGAACGCCTGGTTAAAGCAAATGCCCTTACGTCGCTATGCCCAACCCGACGAAATAGCCGGCGCCATCCTGTTCCTGGCCTCACCCGCCTCCGCCTTCGCCACCGGCGCGTGTATTAACGTGGACGGGGGCTACCTGGTATGAACGTCAATACACCGGGGTGCTGTTGGCTGTGATGGCGCACGGGTTGCCGCGCGGGAACGGGCGCGGTGCATGCGCCCGGGAGGGACAACCGGCATGAACGGGTTGATTATGGACATGCCGCTCACCGTCACCATGATCATGCGGCACGCGGAGCTGTACCACGGCGCGCGTGAGGTTGTATCCGCAATATCCGAACAGGACGTGCAGCGGACAACCTATGCCGGCGTATTCCGGCGCGCCCGTATGCTGTTCAATGCGCTACGGGAGCTGGGCTGCAAGCCGGGAGAGCGCATTGCCAGCCTGGCCTGGAACCATCAGCAGCACCTGGAGCTCTACTACGGCGCCATCTGCGGGGGGTACGTGCTGCACACTATCAACCCGCGCTTGTTTGACGAGCAGATAGCTTACATCATCAACCATGCCGAGGATCAGTGGCTATTTACCGAACCGGATTTTATCCCGTTGCTGGAACGGCTCAAGCCGCGTCTCAAGCACGTCAAGGGGATAGTGACGCTGGGAAGCAACGACCCGGTCGAGGCCTCATGGGACCATGTCCATAGCTATGAGGGCCTGCTCGCCGGCCAGGATGATACCTGTGTCTGGCCGGAGCTGGATGAGGCCGCCGCCTGTGCCTTGTGCTACACGTCCGGCACCACCGGCAACCCGAAAGGGGTCCTGTACTCACACAGGTCACTGGTGTTGCATACCTTGTCCGTCTCGGTGCTCGATGCGGACGGCATCAGCGCCAATGACGTGGTGATGCCGCTGGTGCCGATGTTTCATATCAACGCCTGGGGATTGCCCTTCCGCGCGCCGCTGATCGGCGCCGGGCTGGTGTTGCCGCACCGCTTCATGGGCAATCCGCAGGTGTTGAGCCGGCTCTTCGCACAGGAACAGGTCACTTACAGCGTCAGCGTGCCGACCATCTGGCAGTTGCTGCTGGACCACCTGGACCAGTCCGGCGGCAACCTGGATTCCTTGCGCAAGGCGCTGATCGGCGGTTCAGCCAGCCCGCTATCACTGTTCGATCGCTTCCGCAACGATTACGGCGTTGACCTGGTCCAGGGTTGGGGTATGACGGAAATCTGCTCTGCCGGCACCCTGAACGTGCCGGGTCCGCACTTTGCAACGCTGGACGCTGAACAGCAACGGCAATACGCGCTCAAACAGGGCAAGCCCCTGTTCGGCTTGCAGATCAAGATTACCGATGATGACGATAACACTCTGCCTTGGGATGGTTCCAGCGCCGGACACCTGAAAGTGAAGGGCCCCCTGGTATGCAGCCGCTATTACCGGCAACCGGAGCAGGATGCCGCCATCGACCCCGACGGCTGGTTCACGACCGGCGACGTAGTGAGTATCGACCCTGACGGCGCCATCCGGATCACCGACCGTTCCAAGGACTTGATCAAGTCCGGCGGCGAGTGGATCAGTTCCATCGACCTGGAGAACTGCGTCCTGTCACATCCCGGTATAGCCGCAGCCGCAGTCATCAACGCGGCACACCCGAAATGGAACGAGCGACCCTTACTGATCGCGGTCAGGAAGCCCGGCCATACCCCGTCCGCAGAGGAAGTACTGGCCTGGTTCGATGGCAAGGTGGCAAGCTGGTGGAAACCCGACGCCGTCATCTTCGTCACAGAGTTGCCGTACACGGCCACCGGCAAGGTCAGCAAGTTGACTCTACGGGAACAATATGGAGATTATCTGTCAACGTCCGCATGACAGCCATGGATCGGCGCCAAAAATAACTATTGCATAAAGGGTCACACTAATATAGACTGTCGTCTTTCGGGCATGGGAAGGATGACGGCCCGTATCTTACCGAGGGTGATGCCCTGGAAATCCCGTACTGAACGGCAAAGCGATTTGCCGGGTTGCGAGGTTGTGGGATAGTTGGCATTGCTTCGCTTCTACCTGTCTCCCCTCAGCGTCTGCGAGCGCCTGATGCGCCGTGAACCCGGGCATATCGAATTATGAAACCCTACTTTGACATCAAACCGATACCTGGAGAGTAACTATGCCCGGTCGAAATTTTTTACATATACCTGGTCCCACAATTGTGCCCCAGCGCATTCGCAACGCCATGGCAATAGAACAGGAGGATATGCGCGCGGCGGATTTTCCTGAATTTACCCTGCCGTTGTTTAACGACCTGAAACAGATATTCAAGACGGAAACAGGACGGATCTTCATCTTTCCCTCTTCCGGCACCGGCGCCTGGGAGGCCGCCATCAGCAACACCTTATCGCCGGGGGACAAGGTGCTGATGTCGCATTTCGGCCAGTTCAGCCAGTTGTGGGTGGACATGTGCCGGCGCCACGGCCTGGACGTGAACGCCATCGAGATGGACTGGGGCGAAGGTGTGCCCGTGGAGCGTTATGCCGACATTCTGAAAGCCGATACCAACAAGGAGATCAAGGCGGTATTCGCCACGCACAATGAGACCGCAACCGGGGTGGAAAGTGATATCCCCGGCGTGCGCAAGGCCCTGGATGCGGCGGACCACCCGGCCATGTTGTACGTGGACGCAGTGAGTTCCCTGGCCAGCCTGGACTTCCGCATGGATGAGTGGGGCGTGGACCTGGCGGTGTCGGGGTCGCAGAAGGGGTTCATGCTGCCGACCGGACTCGGTATTCTCGGCGTCAGTCAAAAAGCCCTGGCTGCGCGCGCCGATGCCACCTTGCCGCGCACCTATTTCTCGTTCGACGACATGCTGGCAGCGAATGACAACGGGTATTTTCCTTATACTCCAAATACCATTTATTTGAGAGGGTTACGTGAATCTATTAACATGTTACTGGAAGAAGGTCTGGAGAACGTGTTCGCCCGCCATACGCGCATCGCGACTGCGGTACGCAAGGCGGTGGCGGCCTGGGGTCTGTCGCTGGTTGCCAGGGATGAGAACTGGTATTCCGATACGGTCAGTGCGGTGCGGGTGCCGGCAGGCTTCGACGGTAACGAGGTGGCGCGCCACAGCTACAAATATTACAACGTTGCCCTGTCTATCAGCCTGGGCAAGATTGCCGGCCAGGCGTTCCGTATCGGCCACCTGGGCGACCTGAATGAAGTCATGGCGCTGACCCCGCTGAACGCGGCCGAGATGTCCATGAAGGACCTGGGTATCGATATCGAGTTGGGCAGTGGCGTGGCTGCCGCGCAGGAATACCTGCGCACGACCCGCCAGGCCCGGTTCTGATGAGTTTTACCCAGTACCCGCCTGCGCCCACCCGGTTACAGCGCAGTGAGCTCGCCGTGCCCGGGTCCAACCCCGGCATGTTCGAGAAGGCTGCCGGTTCTGCCGCGGACTATATTTTTCTGGACTGCGAGGACGCGGTCATCCCGGACGATAAACCGCAAGCCAGGAAAAACATCATCGCGGCCCTGAACGATATCGACTGGCAGGGGAAAACCCTGTCGGTGCGCATCAACGGACTGGACACTCACTATATGTACCGGGACGTGGTGGATATCGTGGAACAGGCCGGCGCCCGGCTCGATACCGTGCTGATCCCCAAGGTGGGCACGGCCGCGGACGTATACATGGTGGACTGCCTGCTGACGCAGATTGAGGAAGCCAGGGGACTGGAGAAGAAAATCGGCATCGAGTGCCTGATTGAGACCGCGCTGGGCGGCGCCAACGTCATGGCCATTGCGCAATCCTCACCACGCCTGGAAGCCTTGCACTTCGGGGTGGCGGATTATGCCGCCAGTATGCGGGCGCGTACCGTGAATATCGGCGGGTTGAACCCTGACTACCAGTGCGATGGGGCGCTGGGTGACCAGTGGCATGCGGCCCTGGTAAATATGGTGACCGCCTGCCGGGCCTTCGGCTTGCGCGCCATTGACGGCCCATTCGGCGATTTCAATGATCCCGATGGTTACCGCGCTGCAGCCAGGCGCGTGGCCGCCCTGGGTTATGAGGGCAAATGGGCGATACATCCCAACCAGATCGCGCTGGCCAACGAGATCATGTCGCCGCCGGACGCGGAGGTGACCCGGGCGCAACGCGTACTGGAAGCCCTGCAGGAAGCCGCCCGCCAGGGCAAGGGTGCGGCACAACTGGATGGCAAAATGATAGACGCCGCTTCGGAACGCATGGCGAGGAATATCGTCAAGCAGGCAGAATTGATAACAGTGAGGTAACAAGCAATGGAAATTCACGAATACCAGGCCAAGGAAATCCTGTCGGATTTCGGTGTGCCAATTCCCCGTGGGGGACTGGCCTACAGCCCGGAGCAGGCAGTGTACCGCTGTCATGAGATCGGCGGTGACGCCTGGGTGGTCAAGGCACAGATTCATTCGGGTGGGCGCGGCAAGGCCGGCGGCATCAAGTTCTGTCGCGACGATGAAGAGATCTGGCAGGCAGCCGACGAGTTGCTGGGCCGCCGCTTGATCACCAACCAGACCGGCAGCGCCGGCAAGATCATTCACAGGTTGTACGTGGAGGAGGCCAGCGACATCTCCAACGAGTACTACATCGGCTTCGTGCTGGACCGGCAGAAGGAAAGAATATCCGTTGTTGCCTCGTCGGAAGGGGGTGTAGAGATTGAGGAAATTGCCCATGAGCGGCCGGAATCGCTCATTCGCGTCATTGTCGAACCGGCGGTGGGCATGCAGCCCTTCCAGGCCCGGGAGATCGCGTTCAAGCTCGGCATCGACAAATCCTTGATCAGCCAGGCTATCACCACGCTGCTGGGTTGTTACCGCGCATTCCGCGACCTGGATGCGACCATGGTGGAGATCAACCCGCTGGTGGTGACTGCCAACAACCACCTGGTGGCGCTGGATGCGAAAATGGGGTTTGATGATAACGCGCTGTTCCGGCGCCCGAATATCTCCGAGTTGCGTGACAAGTCCCAGGAAGACCCGCGGGAAATGAAAGCTGCGGACCGGGGCCTGAGCTACGTGGGCCTGCAAGGTAATATCGGCTGTATCATCAACGGCGCCGGTCTGGCGATGGCCACCATGGACATGATCAAGCATGCCGGCGGCGAACCGGCCAACTTCCTGGATATCGGTGGCGGCGCTTCCCCTGAGCGGGTGGCCAAGGCTATCAACCTGGTGTTGAGTGACAAGAACGTCAGAGCCATACTGGTGAACATCTTTGCCGGGATAAACCGCTGTGACTGGGTGGCGGAAGGCATCGTCCAGGCAGTGAGCAAGATAGAGATAAACCTGCCGTTCATCGTCAGGCTGTCCGGCACCAACGTGGCAGCAGGCAGGGAGATACTGAAGAACAGCCAATTGCCCATCATCATGGCGGATACCTTGCAGGAGGCCGCGCACAAGGCAGTCGCCGCCTGGCAGGACTACGAGCAGAACCGGGGTGAACAGTAATGGCGATATTGATAAACGAAAACTCGAAAGTCATTGTGCAGGGCTTTACCGGTCAGATCGGGACGTTTCATTCCCGGGACATGATCAATTACGGCACCAACGTGGTCGGCGGCGTGACCCCGGGCAAGGGTGGGACTACCCACCTGGAGCGGCCGGTGTTCGACACGGTAAAGGATGCGGTGGCCGAGACCGGCGCCGACAGCAGCGTCATCTTCATCCCGCCGCCGTTTGCCGCAGACGGCATCATGGAAGCCGCGGATGCCGGGATAAAATACTGTGTCTGCATTACCGACGGCATCCCCGCGCACGACATGATCCGGGTAAAACGCTATATGCGCCGCTACCGTGCACAAGATAAAATGGTGCTGACCGGGCCCAACTGCGCCGGCACCATCAGCCCCGGCAAGGCCATGCTGGGTATCATGCCGGGCCATATTTACATCCCCGGCAGGGTGGGGGTGATTGGCCGGTCGGGCACCCTGGGCTATGAGGCGGCGTCACAGATGAAGGCCGCAGGCATAGGCGTTTCCACCAGTGTCGGCATTGGCGGCGACCCCATCAACGGCAGTTCGTTCAAGGACCACCTGCAGCGCTTTGAGCAGGACCCGGAGACCGATGCCATAGTGATGATCGGCGAGATCGGCGGGCCACAGGAAGCCGAGGCCGCGGAGTTCTACCGTGATAACATGAACAAGCCGGTGATCGGATACATCGCCGGGTTGACCGCGCCCAAGGGTAAACGCATGGGGCACGCCGGCGCCATTATTTCCGCATTCGGCGAGAGCGCCGCGGAGAAAGTGGAAATCCTGCAGGAATGCGGTGTCACCATCGTGCCCAGGCCGTCCGAGTTCGGCAGTACCGTGAAGGCAGTGCTGGATTCGTAGTCACGGCCGTTTTACTTTCACCACAGAGAACACAGAATGAGCAAACCCAAAGTAATAGTCAGTCGTAAATGGCCGGAAGAGGTTGAGAGTAGGATGCAGGAACTCTTCGACGTGCAGTTGAACGAAACGGACACGCCCATGACGGCCGCGCAGATGCAGGCGGCGTTGCAAAGCGCGGATGCATTCTGTCCTACCGTGTCTGATAACGTCAGCGCTGAGGTACTGTCCGTGGGCAACCTGAAAACGCGCATTATCGGCAGCTACGGCGTCGGTTTTAATCACATCGACCTGGACGCAGCCAAATCACATGCACTGGCCGTGACCAATACCCCCGAAGTGCTTACCGATTGCACTGCCGACCTTGCCATGACCCTGCTGCTGATGACCGCGCGCCGCGCCGGAGAGGGTGAGCGGCACGTGCGTAACAAGGAATGGCGCGGCTGGCGGCCGACGCACATGATGGGCGCCAAGGTCACCGGCAAGACCCTGGGCTTGATCGGGATGGGCCGCATCGCCCGGGCCATGGCCCAGCGCGCATTCCACGGTTTCGGCATGAAGATCATTTTTACCGATCCCTATCCGCCATCGGCAGAGGTGGTCGACTCATTACAGGCCGAGGCGCGCGCGTCCATTGAAGACGTACTGCGCGAGGCGGACTTCGTCTCGTTGCATTGTCCCGGCGGCAAGGAAACCTGGCATTTAATCAACGCTGAGCGTCTTGCGCTGATGCAGCCCGGCGCGTTCCTGATCAACAGCGCGCGTGGCGACGTCATCGACCAGATTGCCTTGATCGAAGCCCTGGACCAGGGCGTTATCGCCGGCGCCGGCCTGGACGTGTACGAAGGCGAACCGGCCGTGCCGGCGCCGCTCCTGACCATGCAGAACGTAGTGCTGCTACCGCACCTGGGTAGCGCTTCCAGGGAGACCCGGGTCGCTATGGGTATGCGGGTCGTGGAGAACCTGCAGGCGTTTTTCAACGGTGAGGAGCCGCGCGATCGTGTAGTGTAAAACTTCTCCCCCGCCTCTGAAAATGTCCACCTTTAATTTTCCAGAGCAACCCTCAGCCACCGAACTGGATTCGGCGGCGGCCAGTTATGCCGGTAATCTCATAGACCTGCTGGCGCGGCAATTGCGCCAGGTTATCAGCCAGAGAAAACCGGCAGTGTTACCCGTGTTTGAGGGAAACCAACCCCTGCCCAGGGATGATAACGAGCTGTTACTGGCCGGCCTGCAGGCCTGGGGTATCTGGTTTCAACTGCTCAACATCGCCGAGGAGAACACCGCCATGCGCCGCCGGCGGGTCACCGAGAGCAGCCAGGGACTGGAGCCTGTTTCCGGCACCTTCGCCAACGTGATTGCGCAGGCCGCGGACATGAACCTGTCCCCGCGGCAAGTCCAGGAGTTACTGGACAACCTCGAGGTGACGCCCACCATCACTGCGCACCCCACCGAAGCGAAACGGGTCACGGTGTTGCAGATCCACCGGCGTATCTACGTCATCCTGTACCGTCTGGAAGCTACGCGTTGGACGCCGCGTGAACGCGAGTCCCTGGAACAGGAACTGCGCAATGAGATTGACCTGCTTTGGTTGACCGGTGAGTTGCGCCTGGAAAAGCCTTCCGTGGTACAGGAAATACGCTGGGGCCTGCATTTTTTTGAACAAACCTTGTACCGGCGTGTGCCGGAGACCCTGGAACGACTGGACCTGGCCTTGTCCGGCCATTATCCCGGCGCCACCTTCACAATGCCGCCGGTGTTCCGCTTCGGCACCTGGATAGGCGGCGACCGGGACGGCAACCCCCTGGTGAGTAATGCCGTCACCCGGGATGCCCTGGTACTGAACAGACAAGCCGTATTGCGGCATTATCGCCGGCAGTTGGAAGAACTGTTCCTCAAGCTCAGCGTTTCCATCCACGCAATCAGCCCTCCCAAGGCTTTCCTGAAACACCTGGGCGACCTGCTTGATGCAGGCGGCCAGCGCAAAAAACTGGAACAGCGCAACCCCGGCGAGGTCTTCCGCCAGTTTGTCTTTTGTGTGCAGGAAAAGATCAAAAATACTGAAAAGAAAAGCACGCTGAGCAGCTTTGCCTATGATTCTGCCGATCGCTTCATCCAGGACCTGGCAACACTGGAACTGGGGTTGGAACAGGCGCACTGCGGGCAACTCGCCAGGGCGCACGTTACACCGTTGCGACGCCAGGCCGAGGCATTCCGGTTCTGTACCGCGCGCCTTGATCTCAGGGAAAATTCCACCGTCATTACCCATACCCTGCAGGATATCTGGCGCCAGCGTAACGGGCAGGAAACCCCGCCCCAGGCGGACTCCAAACCCTGGCTGGAATGGCTGCAGGCGGAACTGGCCACTCCTTTTGAGGAGCCCCCGCATTTTTCCTTCAGTGACCGGCAGAGCGCCTCGACCTACGGCCTGTTCCAGTTGCTTGCCGAGACCCGCCAGACCCTGGATCGGGATGCCGTGGGTGGGTTCATCCTGAGCATGACGCGCTCGGTGGCAGACGTGCTGGGGGTGTATTTGCTGGCCAAATACACCGGTGTGTTTATCGATAGCCAGGGAGTGGAAAGCTCTCCCCTGCCGGTGATACCACTGTTCGAGACCATCGAAGACCTGCGCGTGGCGCCGCGTATCATGCAGAACCTGCTGCAAACCCCGGTGGTGCGGCGCAGTGTGAGAGAGCAGGGCGGTATCCAGGAAGTCATGATCGGTTATTCGGATTCCAACAAGGACGGTGGCTTCCTCACGGCGAATTTCGAGCTCAGCCGCGCCCAGGTGGCACTCACCCGGGTGGGCGTCAAGTGCAAGATTCCCATCGTCTTCTTTCACGGCCGGGGCGGTTCGGTCAGTCGCGGCGGCGCCCCCACCGGCAATGCCATTGCCGCACAACCCGCGGGAACCATTAACGGCAAACTGCGCATTACCGAGCAGGGTGAGGTCGTGTCCTCCAGGTTTGCCAACCACGGCACCGCGCAATACGAACTGGAGTTGCTCGCGGCCAGCGTCATGCAACATACCCTGGATTCAAAACAGGCAGAGCACACGCCGCCCGAACCGGAATTTGAACAGGCGCTGGATGCCCTGTCCAGCCTGGCTTACACCGCCTACCGGCGCCTGGTGGAGGAAACCGGCCTGGTGGATTACTACCACGCGGCCAGCCCGATACAGGAGCTGGGCAAACTGCACATCGGCTCCCGCCCAGCCCGGCGTTTCGGCGCTAACACGCTGGACGACCTGCGCGCGATTCCCTGGGTATTCGCCTGGACCCAGAACCGCCACCACGTCCCGACCTGGTACGGACTGGGCAGCGCCGTACGGAACTTCGTCAAGGTGCGCGGGCCGGAAAGTGTGGAATTATTGCGGGAGATGTATGAAAACTGGCCCCTGTTCCGGCTCATCATCGATGAAGTGGAAAAATCCCTGGCTTTTGTGGACCTCGACGTCATGCGCGGCTATGCGGGCCTGTCCGGCGGGGAAGAAACCAAAGAGAAGTTCCAGGCCGGGATCACCGGGGAATATGAACTTTCTGTTGAACAAATACTGCTGATCACAGGCGAGAGTACCTTGTGTGAACGCTTCCCCCGCTTCAGCCGGAAACTGGAACGCCGCGGCGACATCCTCAAACAAGTGGGCCTGGCCCAGGTCGAGCTGCTCAAACGCTTTCGTACAGAAGACAAGCAATCAGACCTGATAGCGCTGCTGCTCTCCATCAACTGCGTCAGCGCCGGGCTGGGCTGGACGGGGTGAATACGAATTTCAGGGGATCGCTACTGGTTTATCCTGCCCTTGCGTAAAGGAGGCGCGTTATCGGCCAGGCCGTAGTGCCGGCTGAGGTAGTCGATGATGTTTGTTTCCGCCGCGCCCAGGTCCCATAATCCATGCTCAGCCTGCATCAGGCGAATGGTGTCTTCCCAGCCTTGCCGGTCCATCCTGTTCTGGGTCACCAGTCTGGCTGAATGGCAGGCGGCGCAATGGGCGTTGGTGAGGTCCCAGCCGTCATCGATAACGAGACCGCTGGCTGCGTCCAGGGTCTTGTCTTCGGCCGGTGCAGCAAACGGGGTTGCCAGGACGGCAATAACCGGCGCACAAATGATCAGGTAACGTAAACGGCGATGCGGTGGCATGAGTTATTCAAGTACCCCTTGGGGTTCCAGCCGGGGATGACCATGGGTTGCGAGATGCCGTTACTGTCCACCGCCCGTGCCCAGACTTCGTAGTAGCCGGCTGTCGGGAAGCTGACTTGCGCGTCCCAGTGTTGCCAGGCCAGGCGGTTGGCGGGAGCCTCAAGTCCGGCCTGCCGCCAGGTATGCCCGAAATCGATGGATACATGTAATTCGGCCACCTCGGCGTCGCCGGCCCAGGCATGGCCGTACAGCGCCAGCGGCTGTTTCAGCGCGGTGGTAACACCGCTCCTTGGAGAAGTGATCAAGGACTTGACCGGCATGGCCTCGATGATACACATGTCCTCATCTGCCACTTTTGTGCCCGGCGCAACCGGGTTACAGGGCATACGATAGGATTTGCCGGTCATTTTCGGGCCGTCGTGGATGATGTTGCGCACGGCGATCCGTTCCAGCCATTTCCCGGAAGTCGAACCAGGCCACCCGCCGAATACCAAGCGTAACGGATAGCCGTTCATGCTGTGCAGCGGTTCTCCGTTTATGCCCCAGGCGACCAGGGATTCCTGCTCCAGCGCCTTGCTGACGGGCACGCCGCGGGAGATGGGTATTTTTCCGGGTTGCCCGCTCAGGTGTGCATCGGCGCTGTAATAAGCGACATACACGGCATCGTTGTTTATTCCTGTATCCTCCAGCACGTCCCTAAGCCGCACGCCGTTCCATTCCGGACAACCCACCGCGCCCAGGGTCCACTGGTTGCCGGAAGCCGGCGGGTAGAACTCGGCCCGGCCATTACCGCCGCATTCCAGGGTCAGCTGCAGGGTATGGTTCTCAAACCGTTGTTTCAACTCCGCGATGGTGTAGGTTTTCGACGTTTCTGCTGATTCGCCGTCTATGGTCAGGGTCCAGGCGTCAGCGTCAATGTTTGCCGGCGGGATGCCGTTATTGCGGATAAACAACCGTTCTGTCGGCGTAATATCGTCGTTTAATAAATGGGCCGGCGTCTCCGCGTTCAGGGGCCGGTCATTCAACACCCGCAGGCCGTTTTTCCCTTCGATGACAAACACTTCATCCGTATTGGCCAAGACAGCCGGGATCAACCCTGAAGGCATGGTATGGTGATAGACTATCCCGGCCCCGATAATGCCGGTTAAACCCGCCAGTCCCTTGACGAAACCGCGGCGGGTCACTGGGTCGGAGCGCCTGCCCCACAGCAGGTAATCCGCTCTTTTAGGATCAAGCTTGTACAGTTCATGAATGCCGATTTCTTTTTTCATGACATGTTGTCGCGCTGCCACTGTATAACTGTGGTTGAAAAATAATCATACATAAATAACACTATCCTTACCATCGTGAAAAAATCTACCGGAGAGGCGCCGACCATGACTAATCCAAGAATGCCGGAAAACGTACCTGATTTCGTTACGGAGCACCTGCAACGCTATCTTAACAGCAACGGGGAAGACGGGCACGAATGGAGTTCAGCGGGGATGGGGGACCATGGGGATTGCCCAGCCCTGCTGCTGACGACGATCGGACGCCGGTCGGGACAACCCATCATCACGCCGTTGATCTACGGCGAAGCCGGCGGCGCCTATGTCGTCATAGCCTCAAAAGGTGGTGCGCCGACCCATCCGCACTGGTACCTGAACCTGGATGCCAACTCCGAAGTGGACGTACAGATACGCACCGAGCGCTTCAAGGCCAGGGCCAGGACGGCTGTCGGCGCTGAACGCGCTGAACTGTGGGATTTGATGCTCACCATCTACCCGACCTACACGGAGCTGCAGGGCCGGACGGAGCGCGAGATTCCGGTTGTACTCCTGGAAAAGGAATAGATATTGCTC
This sequence comes from Gammaproteobacteria bacterium, assembly GCA_965116585.1. GTDB lineage: Bacteria > Pseudomonadota > Gammaproteobacteria > Eutrophobiales > Eutrophobiaceae > JAAXHV01. The sequence goes on from OZ220714.1 coordinate 2,937,629, forward strand.
CCCCTGACGGTCTGAGACCAGAGTGATGACAATCGTCAATGAGAGCGCCGGGGCATCCCTGGAGGCGACTGCAAGCTGCTGGAGGGTTTCGATATTGCCAACCTGGATGCGGCAGACTTCCTGTTCTGACGGGCGTCAACTAAAGTGTCGCAAGGCGACTCGGTGGCCCGTTATCTATGCTAGTATAAACACTGCGGCCTGCGCCGGTCTCCCCGCGGCGCGAAGTTGTGAACCCCGTCAGGCCCGAAAGGGAGCAGCGGTAACAATGGATGCGGGCGCCGGGCCAAGAACGGTGCAGGACGCTTTCACGTTAAGGAACCTCTGATTAAGTCAGAGCTTCCTTAAAACAAATAAAATGATTCCATGAGCTATCAGGTTCTAGCACGCAAGTGGCGGCCGCGCCTGTTCAAGGACATGGTCGGACAAGGCCACGTTCTCAAGGTGCTGGTCAATGCACTGGATTCCGACAGGTTGCACCATGCCTACCTGTTTACCGGCACGCGCGGGGTGGGCAAGACCACCCTGGCGCGTATCCTGGCGAAGTGCCTCAACTGCGAGGCCGGAGTCAGTTCCGAACCCTGCGGACAATGCGGCGCCTGCACCGGCATTGACGAGGGTCGGTTTGTCGATTTGATCGAGGTGGATGCCGCCTCCCGGGCCAAGGTGGATGAAACCCGGGACCTGATGGACAACGTCCAGTACGCGCCGACTGCCGGCCGCTACAAGGTGTACCTCATCGATGAGGTGCACATGTTCTCGAAACACAGCTTCAATGCCTTGTTGAAGACCCTGGAAGAACCGCCTCCCCATGTAAAATTCCTGTTGGCAACGACCGAACCGAAACGCATCCCGATTACCATCCTGTCGCGTTGCCTGCAATTCAACCTTAAACACCTGGGCGTAGAGCAGATAGAGACCCAGTTGCTCAAAATCCTGGCCGAGGAAGAAATTGGTGCAGAGGACACCTGCGCGCGTCTCATCGCCCAGGCTGCGGACGGCAGTATGCGCGATGCTCTCAGCCTGCTCGATCAAGCCGTATCCTTCGGCAACGGGCGCCTGGAAGCGGCACAGGTGCGGGACATGCTGGGCACTATCGACGGTGAGGAATTGAGCGCCCTGCTCACGGATATTGTTGAGCGGAATGCCGGGTCCATGTTGGCGCGCGTCAATAACATGGCTGCACTGTCCCCCGATTATGACGCCATGTTGTCGGGACTGCTGTCCCTGCTGCATGACGTCGCGGTCGCGCAGGCGTTACCGGACGGGTCCGACCTGATTGATGAAATTGGCCGCAGCTTTGCCGGCAGGCTCGATAAAGAAGACGTACAGCTTTACTACCAGATTGCCTTGAACGGACGCAGGGACCTGGATATTGCGCCGGACCCCAAGCGCGCGTTTGAAATGACCGTGCTGCGCATGTTGGCGTTTACCCCCTGGGGCACTGACACTACGCCGCAACAGCATACTGATGGAAAGATCACCGGTAGCGGTTCGGCGCCGGCCGGTTCCGGCGCGGCAACCGTATCCGGCGCCGGCGCCCCGCAGAATGGCGCGCCGCCGGTCGCTGCCGGCAGCGGGCCGACCCATGCTGTCAGGGACCATCCGGAAGTGGTCCGGGAGGCGCCGACCCTCAGCGGCAATGACGACTGGCACCGGTTGATCGAGAGCATGGCCTTGACCGGACTGGTACGGGAACTGGCTTCGCATTGCACCGTTCAGGAACACCGCGCAAACCGGATACACCTGAACCTGCATCCCGGCCAGGAGCACTTGTTGACAACGAACCTGAAGGATAAATTACAGTCTGCGCTCAGCTTGCACCTGGGCGCCGAGGTGAGGCTGGCGGTCAGCACTGAGGAGTCCGCGCAGGAAACACCGGCACAAAGAACAGCCCGCTACGAACTTGAGAAAAAGCAGGCTGCCCTGCAAGCCGTTGAAAACAATCCGGACGTCAAGCTGTTGATGGACATGTTTGACGCAACCATCGACAAGGAATCGATCAGGTATTCCGGGTCAGAGTAACGGGATAAGTCCGGTTCGCGAAACTACACAACAAGTGCGGAGAAACGAATGAAAAGCGCTTTCGGTGACATCATGAAGCAGGCCCAGAAGGTGCAGGAAAACATGCAACGGGCGCAAGAGGAGATCGCCGCGGTCGAGGTGCAGGGTGAAGCCGGCGCCGGGATGGTGAAAGTTGTGATGACCGGCAAGCACGATGTGAAGCAGGTTGACATAGAACCCGCGCTGCTGGCCGGGGACAAGGAGATGCTGGAAGACCTGATCGCCGCGGCCATGAATGATGCCAACCGGCGGGTGGAAAAGGCCGTACAGGACAAGATGAGTGACGCCGCGTCCGCGTTTGGTCTGCCGGCGGGGTTCAAGCTGCCGTTCTGAGCGGCGCTGATTACCCATGCAGGCTGAACCTGCCAGGTTAAGTGCGTTAATCCAGGCATTATGCCGTTTGCCCGGTATCGGCAGGAAGTCGGCCCAGCGCATCAGCTACCACCTGTTGCAACGGGATCGGGACGGAGGAAATGCCCTGGCGCTGGCACTAACAGAGGCGATGGAACACATTGGCAGTTGCCGGCGCTGCCGCAACTTCAGTGAAACCCCAATCTGCGAGCTGTGCCTGAGCAGCAGGCGGGACAGTTCCCTGCTGTGCATTGTGGAAAGTCCGGCAGACGTGTTCGCCATGGAAGAGGCGGGCTACCAGGGCAAGTATTTCGTGTTGATGGGGCACCTGTCTCCCCTGGACGGCATCGGCCCGCAGGAGTTGGGTCTGGATAAGCTGGCAGCCCAGCTTGCCGGCGCCCCTGACGGTGAAGCCGGCGCCGGTGAGGTTAAGGAAGTGATACTTGCCACCAACTCGACTATGGAAGGCGAGGCCACCGCGCACTATATCAGCGACATCGTGCGCAACTATCAAATCCGTGTGACCCGCATCGCCCACGGCGTCCCGTTGGGCGGCGAACTGGAGTACATCGACAGCCACACCCTCTCCCACGCCCTGGCCGGCCGGCGTGAGGTTGCCGAATAATAAAGCATAAAAAAGTATTGCAATCCCGGCGCCGTTGTTCCATGATGACCACTACTATTCATAGAGACCGAAAGGAGATTGTTAAATGAATAATGAAAGCCAGGAATCAAGTTGGCAAACCGCGCTGAAGCATCACGAAGAGTTGTGTGCAGAACGCGGGCGCACCGTTGATGTCAGATTCAATGCGGTTGAGAAACGCCTCGACAACATCGAAAAGCTCCAACGTTTTACCATCGGCGCCATCCTCGCCTGGCCGCCCCTGTTGATTGCAATCATGAAATTGCTTCCCTGACGCCAAAGGCCGGGAGAGCAACCCCTGATGCGTAATTCCTAACTCCCCAAATGCGCCACTCTGATGGGCGCGGGGGGGTGTGAGTCATGGAACGCCGAGTACATCGGGTCCGGGGTCAGGGTGTTGGCATTTTCCTTGTAGAGTTTCACCAGGGCATTGATCAGGCTGCCGGCCTGTACCTGCTCCTTGGCGAAATCGTCGGCCTCGAACTCGTGTTTGCGCGACACGGCGGAGAACAGCGGTTGCAGGAAGAAGGTAAACGCCGGCGCCACCAGCACGAACAGGGTCAGGGCCATGTAGGTAGAGGGGGCGCTGACGCCCAGGCCTGTATAGAACCAGGGTTGTTCCAGCAGGATGCCCAGAACGGCAAAACCGGCAAGAAAGGTCGTGCCCAGTATGGCAAGACGTTTTTTGATATGACCGCATTTGAAGTGTCCCAGTTCATGCGCCAGCACCGCCTCAATCTCGTCATGGGACAACTCGTCAATGAGGGTATCGAAAAAGACAATGCGCTTGTTTGCCCCCAGGCCGGTAAAGTAGGCGTTGCCGTGGGTGGAACGGGTTGAACCGTCCATGACGAAGATGCCGTTACTGGTGAAGCCGTTCCGGTCCAGCAGCGCGGCGATGCGCGCGGCCAGTTCGCTGTTCTGCAAGGGCCTGAATTTATTGAATAACGGCGCAATAAACGCGGGGTAAGCCCAGACCATGATCAGGTTGAAACCCAGCCAGGTCATCCAGACGTACAACCACCACCAGGCGCCGGCATTGTCCATGAACCACAACACCAGCAGGATCAGCGGTGTGCCGATTGCCAGCATCAGCAGGGCATTTTTCAACAGGTCGGAAACGAACAGCTTGAGCGTCATCTTGTTGAAACCAAAGCGCTGTTCCAGTCTGAAGGTGCGGTACAGGGACAACGGCAGGTCCAGCAGGGCGGCGATCAGCAGCACTGCCAGGATGAACACGGTCCCCGCCCACAGGCCGGGCAGTTGGTAGACGCGGAGTAACGCATCAAGTAAATCCAGGCCGCCGCCCAGGGTCCAGATCAGCAGCAGAATTGATGATAACACCAGATCGATCAGGAGGATACGGGTCTTGGCACAGGTGTAATCAGCCGCCTTGCGATGCGCTTCCAGGGGAATCTTGTCCGCGAAGTCATCCGGCACCGCATCCCGGTGTGCCCTGATGTGGTGAATATGGCGGATACCCAGACGCCATTGCAGCCAAACGCCGGTAATCAGTGCTATGATAAGCGCATAGGTAAGTGTGTTCATCAGTCAGGTTGGTTTTCAGTTTTTAGTGGCCGGTTTTCAGCGAGAGGCTAATAGTATCAACTAAAACCAAAAACTGAAAACTAAAAACCAAAAACAACATGTCTTATTCTGAAAACAACCTCATCTGGATCGATCTGGAAATGACCGGCTTGAAGCCGGAACAGGATCGCATCATCGAAATTGCGACGTTGATCACCGATTCCCAGCTTAACCTGCTGGCAGAGGGGCCGGTGCTGGCGCTGCGCCAGCCTGAGTCCGTACTGGCCGGTATGGATGAGTGGAACACGAAACAACATGGCGGCTCAGGGTTGGTGCAACGGGTGCGTGACAGTGAATACAGTGAGGCTGAAGCCGAGCAACTCACCCTGGAGTTTTTGCGCAAATACGTGCCGGGCAAGGTCTCGCCCATGTGCGGCAACAGTATCTGCCTGGATCGCCGTTTTCTCTACCGCTATATGCCGGAACTGGAGAAATATTTTCACTACCGCAACCTGGACGTGAGCACGGTCAAGGAACTGGTCAAGCGCTGGACCAACAACCCGGAACCGTTCGACAAGGAATCGACCCACCTTGCCCTGAATGACATTCGCGATTCTATTGAAGAACTGCGTTATTACCGGGAACGGCACTTTAACTGTTAGCAACAATGTCTGATTACGACGTCATCATTGCCGGCGGTGGCCACAATGCGTTGATGTGCGCGGCGCTGCTGGTCAGGAACGGGCTCAAGGTGCTGGTGGCCGAACGCAATGACTGGGTGGGCGGTGGCGTGATCACCCGGGAAGTGACCCTGCCCGGTTTCAAACACGATATGTTCGGCTCGTCCCACGTCTGGATCCACCTGAACCCCGATTTCAGGGCGTTGCAACCGGAACTTGAGCAACACGGCCTGAAATATATCTGGTCGCAAGACCACATCACCGGCCACCCGAACAAGTACGCAGGGCAGGGGATCATCGTTTACAAGGACGTGGACAAGACCTGCGCCACCCTCGCGGAATATTCCCGCAAGGATGCCCGGCGTTACCGGGAGATATACGAGGAATTCGGCGAGATTCAGGCTGGCGTGGTGAAGGGTATGTTTTCCCCGCCGGCGCCCCCCAGTTATCTCTACCAGGCCATGGAAAACAGTCCGGAAGGACTGCAGCGCCTGCGCGACTACCAGTTGAGCTCGCGCCAGTTTACCCTGGAGAATTTCGAGAACGACCACGTGCGCGCGTTTATCCTGGGCTGGGCCATGGCGCCGCAAACCCTGCCGGACCAACTGGGCACCGCCGCCGGCTTCTACGTCATGATCCCCAGCATCCATTACTACGGGCAGGCAATCCCGGAAGGGGGTAGCGGGATGTTGTCGATCGCCTTGCAGCGTTACGTCGAGGCCAATGGCGGCGTGGCGCGCACCGGCGCGACGGTCAGGAAATTTATCATGGACAAGGATCGGTGCGTCGGCTTCCGGCTTGAAGACGGCACCGAAATCACCGCGTCCCGGGCGGTGGTATCGGCCCTGGACCCCTACCAGACCTACCTGCATGGCTTCGGGGAGGGCGTGCTGCCCCGGGATTTTCTGGACCTGGTGCGCAATTTCCGTTTCGGCGAGGTGACCATCGCCCGGGTGCACTATGCGCTGAACGAGGCGCCGAAATTCAGGAATGGAGCAGACATGGACAAGACTGCCTTTCAGCGTATCTTCGGCACGGTCGCGGATATAGATAAACAATACAATGAGATGGCCATGGGACTGGCGCCGTCCGACCCGTTTTTGTGGACCGCAGCCTGGACCACCCTGGACCCGAGCCGGGCGCCGGCAGGCAAACACACCTTGATCATGGACACCTTTGTGCCGGTGGACCTGGTCTCCGGCGAGAACTGGGAACAGCTCGGTCCGGCTTACGTGCGTAACACCTTGCTCAGGCAGTTACGCAATTACACGACCAATATGGATGATGACAATATCCTGGCCGAGTACGTGGAAACCGGTCCCAGCCTGGCCCGCGCCAACCTGTGTTTTTACCGGGGCGTCACCACCGGTGGCGAGCGTACCCTGGCGCAGATGGGCGCCTTCCGGCCGTTCCCCAACTACGCCAACTATCGCGGCCCGGTCAAACAGTTCTACATGACCGGTCCGTCCTGCCACCCGGGCGGCGGCATCTGCGGTATGGGGAGTATTACGGCCAACGAAATCCTGCTGGACCTGGGTCTGAGAGAAGAGGAAGATGACTTTGACTTTTAACCCGCATATCTCACCAATTCGCTTGTTGCCATCAGGTACATGTTTGCTGTCAATAAGTTAGGGTAACCTGTTCACCATGTTATCATTACAGACTGCGCTTGATGCGCCTTCGCTGGTCTTTTTTTCGCCTGCGGGCACGTGCTTCCTCAACCATAGCTACGGCTATGCTTTCGGTCGCAGGCACCCGCAGGCAAAAAAAATCCTGCGCGATCTTCGCATCACTTGGTGAGATATGCGGGTTAAGAGGAATGCTTATGTCTGAGAAAGCGGAAAGAATTGCGCCCTATACGGCGTTGGTTGTTCAGCCTGAGGTCACCGTTGTGAAAAAACGGGAGGACATCAGGAAGAACCTGGACCGGGTGTGTAACCTGATCCACTTTGGTGTGGGCTATTTCTGGGAGCAGCCGGTGCGCCTGGTGGTGCTGCCCGAATATTTCATGCAGGGCGTGGGTACGCCGGGCAAGGGCGAGAGCCGCATCAAGGACCAGATGGACAAGGTGGTCACCATCCCCGGTCCGGAATCGGAACAACTGGGGGAAATCGCCAGGCAATATGGCTTGTACATCGTTGCCGGCGGCGTGTGTGAAGAATTGCCCCAGTTTCCGGACCGCTGGTTCAACGCCAATTTCATCATCGGGCCGGAAGGCGATATCGTGCTCAAGTACCACAAGTGGCATATTCCCGCCTACATTGGCCTGGGCACCAGTCCCCACGACCTGTTTGACGAATATTGCGAGAAGATCGGCGGCGACATCAAGGACCTGTTCCCCGTGGTCGATACGCCCATCGGCAAGCTCGGCACCATGACCTGCCATGACGGCTGCACTCCGGAAGTCTCCCGCGCGCTGGGTTATAACGGGGTGGAGATCATCTGCCATCCCGGCGCCATCCAGGAAGTGGAAGGCGTGTCAGAACCCTGGGATTTCTGGATGTTTACCCGGCGTGCCCGGGCGCACGACAATATGTGCTACCTGCTGGGTTCGAACTGGGGCAAGGTGAACTACGAATATTACCCCAAGGCCTTTTGTCCCGGTCATTCCTTTGCCATCGACTACACCGGCATGGTATTACGGCACATGCCGTACCCGGAAGAACAGGTGCTGGCGGTGTCCATCGATATCGAAGCGCTGCGCCATCACCGCACCAAGACCATTCACAACTGCTGGGTGGACGTACGCACCGAAGGTTTTCGCCAGATCTACGAGAATCCCATCTATCCACCCAACCGGTTTCCGTCCGGCAAGCCACCGCGCAGCCTCTCGGAGAAGGTATCCATCTGCAAGGAGGTATTCGATGACCTGTATGGCCGCGGCCAGTTCACGCCCCCGGCAGGCTACGCGCCGGAGGAGATTTCCGGGTTGCTTGAACAGCGCATCGCCTATGCTCAGCAAACCGGGCGGTTAAAGAAGAGCTGATACGATGAGAGTACGCAGCAAACTGGCGGACGTCGAATTTATCTTCGGCGAGTTCGAATACAAAAAAGACCACCTGGTTATCCACAGCGCACCGGAACAGGCCATGCAAACCCGGGTCTACATCAGCCCGGACGACATCGTCAATGCCCTGAAGAGAGCGCTCTCCAATCCGCGCGTCTGGTTATTCTTTGCCGGGTTTCCGTTTTTTCTGGTTCGATATCGACGCAGGAAGAAAGCAGGGCATGGTAATTAGCAAAATTATGTGCAAAATGATCAAGAGTCTTCATCAGGAGATTACACTATGCCGGATACAGCCTGTCGTGACCTCACCAACGAAGAAATAAAAACCTACCAGGAGCAGGGTGTAGCGCTCGTTCCCCAATGTGTCGATCCCGTATGGCTCGAACGCATGACCATAGCCATAGACCGGCAGCTTGCCAGCCCCAGCCAGTGGGTCCAGGACACGAATCCGGGGGGCAACCAGGAGCGTTTCCTGCATGACCGTTACCTGTGGCCGACCGATAAGGACTTCAGGGAGTTTGCATTCAACTCGGGGGTGGGTGAACTCGCCGCCCAGGCCATGGGGTCACGCAGCGCGCGTATCTATTTCGACCACGTATTCGTGAAGGAACCGAATACGCCGGAAGAGTTTTTCTGGCACCAGGACCTGCCCTACTGGCCGTTCAAGGGCCGGCAGATCTGCTCGGTCTGGCTGTCCCTGACTGACACTGATCTGGCATCCAGCGGCCTGGAATTCGTACGCGGCTCCCACACCTGGAACAAATGGTTCAAACCGGTGTTGCCCGACGGTGGGGAAGATACCAGCCAGGCCGAATGGATCGGCTCGAGCTCAGAGGAAGAAATACCGGATTTCAATGCCTTGAGAGATGACTACGACTTCCTGTCTTTCGAGACCCGGGCAGGCGATGCGCTGATATTCAACACCTCCATCATCCACACCTCCCACGGCAATTTCTCACCCACACAACGCCGTCTGGCCCTGTCCACCCGCTGGCTCGGCGACGACGCCTGCTGGGACCCGCGCCCGGGCACAGACCCGATCGTCACCCAGGAACACGTCTCCATCGAACCCGGCGCCCCGGCCAGGGATGACAAGGCATTTCCGCTGGTGTGGCAGGCGATTTAATCAGATTTTACGCGACGGCTGAAATCTGATTAAGTACCTTACCCATTTTTTTATTGGCTTCTTCCAGATCATAATCGCTTTGTAATCCCAACCAGAATTTTTCACTACTGCCAAAATAGCGGGCAAGTCGTAATGCCGTATCTGCAGTGATCGCACGCTTGCCGAGAACAATTTCATTTATTCGTCTCGGCGGAACTGAAATATCTCGGGCCAGTTTATTCTGGCTGATACCCATCGGCTCCAGGAATTCATGGAGAAGAATATCGCCGGGATGGATGTTTTTTAGTTTAGCCACCTGTTTTACCTAATGATAATCAACGATTTCAATCTGGTATGCATTGCCTTGCTGCCAAACAAAACATATCCGGTACTGATCATTGATACGTATGCTATGTTGGCCGAACCTGTCACCACGCAATGCTTCCAGACGATTAGCTGGCGGTATCCGAAGATCCCGCAGATTTTGAGCATTGTTCAACATACGCAATTTTCGTCTTGCCCTGTTTTGAATATGTGGCGGCAATTTTCCAGACGATAACCCAGTCCAGATTTTTTCTGTTTCCTTACAGGCAAATGTACCAATCATTTGTGAATTATAACGTCAGGCGTTATGTAACGCAATACGTTATAATCTGTTTCTGGAGTCAATAGTTTATCTACAGTGTAACCCGCGAAGTGGTCCCTGAACTTATCGATGCCAATTACCATGGAATCTGCTCCAGGAGATCCTCTGCCGCTTTGGCGATGCGTTCATCGGAATGATTCCGGAATTGTGCATACAAAGACAAACGATCAACGGCACCGGCGTTTGCAAGAATTTTCGGATCGTAGTGCCACAGTTCTACTATCGATTTGGCATCTTCGTCATACTTGGCCAGCGTCAGATTCGAATCTGCAATCACGTTGTCCCATTCCTTGTAATGAACGGCATGGACAGGCAACGATGGGGGCGACAAGTCCGTAAGTGCAGCTAAGGCACTTTCACCCGCCTGCATGATACCAGCGCTCAGGGAGCCTGTACTAACATACTTCCGGCTGCGCGCAGGATCGCGCAGGTACGGGCCGGCCATGTCAAGTAATTTGCGTGGCTCAGAGATCAAATCAATCCAGTTGGCGCGCCCGCGTTTTGAGATTTTTACCAGATCAAGCTGTCTCAGTTCTCCATATGCGCGCCAGACGGACATTGTTGAGTATGAACCCAGGAGTGCTTTACCCGGTAGTGGCAACTTCAAGAGGTGATAGAACAATAGTGCCTGGGCGACGGGGGAGATCTGAAATAACGTATCTATGCATTGTCTTATTCGATTAACTAACATTGTGAGCCTCACCCCGGTCTGGCAGTCTACCCAGTAACAAATCAAAGATCCCGCAACAACTCATTCAAACTAACCTTCCCCCGCGTCTTCTCATCCACCTGCTTGACGATCACCGCGCAGTACAGGCTGTACTTGCCGTCTTTTGAGGGCAGGTTGCCGGAGACTACGACGGAGCCGGGGGGTACCTTGCCGTAGCTGATCTCGCCGGTGGCGCGGTTGTAGATGCGGGTGCTCTGGCCGATGTAGACGCCCATGGAGATGACGGAGCCTTCACCCACTACCACGCCTTCGACAATTTCCGAGCGTGCGCCGATGAAACAGTTGTCCTCGATAATGGTCGGGTTGGCCTGTAATGGTTCCAGCACGCCACCGAGGCCGACGCCGCCGGACAGGTGTACGTTTTTGCCGACCTGGGCGCAGGAGCCCACCGTGGCCCAGGTGTCCACCATGGTGCCGGAGTCAACGTAGGCGCCGATATTCACGTAGCTGGGCATGAGCACCACGTTGGGAGCTACGTAACTGCCGTGGCGTACCATGGCGGGGGGGACGACCCGCGTCCCGCCGGCAATGAATTCTTCCCGGCCGTAGCCGGCAAACTTCGGTTCCACCTTGTCGTAATAGTTGGTGCAGCCACCCTCCATGACGCGGTTATCATGCAAGGCAAACGACAGCAGTACGGCTTTTTTCAGCCACTGGTTGACCACCCATGCACCGTTTTGTTTCTCTGCCACCCGCAATGCGCCGCAGTCCAGCCCGGCTATTGCCTCGTTAACGGCGTTCTTGAGTGACGCATCGGCGTTGCCCGCGTTGATGCTGCCGCGCTGTTCGAAAGCCTCGTTGATAATGTCTGCCATATTGCTCATCTACTGCTTGCTCCAGTTGTTATACATAATGATATAAATCACGCCATGTTCGTCATTTGCGACACATAGTGGTCATCCCATGCTGAACGTCAGTCGGGTACGCCATTATGATACAATTCCCCGCTACTGCAACTGTGACAGGCAAACAACCCGGTTATGAGCCATAACATCCTGATATTGGCCGGTGACGGCATCGGTCCCGAAATCATGGCGCAGGCTGAAAAAGTCCTGGCTGTCCTGGCGCGTGACTATGGCCTGAATATTACCCTTGAACATGCCTTGGTGGGCGGTGCGGCCTATGATGATTGCGGCACACCGTTGCCGGCGCAGACCCTGCGGTTGGCAAAGGCGAGTGATGCGGTATTGTTCGGCGCCGTGGGCGGGCCGAAATGGGACGGGTTGGCGCGTGATTTGCGTCCGGAGCGCGGCGCGTTATTGCCGTTGCGCGCGCAGCTTGCCCTGTTCGCCAACCTGAGGCCGGCGCTTGCTTACCCGCAACTGGTGGCCGCCTCGTCGCTGAAACCGGAACTGGTCAGCGGGCTGGATATCCTGATCGTGCGGGAGTTGACCGGTGGTATATATTTCGGCCAGCCCAGGGGCATCAGTACCACGCCGGCGGGGGAACGTGAGGGGATCAACACCTTGCGTTACACGGAGTCGGAAATTCGGCGTATTGCCCATGCGGCCTTCAGGGTCGCCATGCAGCGGGGCAAACGGCTGTGTTCGGTGGATAAGGAAAACGTGCTGGAGGCGACAGTGCTGTGGCGCGAAGTGGTGGTCGAGGTCGCGGCGGAATATCCTGAGGTTGAACTGGAGCATCTGTACGTGGATAACGCCGCCATGCAACTGGTGCGCAAGCCGAAACAGTTTGACGTGCTGGTGACCACCAACATGTTCGGCGATATCCTGTCCGATCTTGCCTCCATGCTCAGCGGTTCCATCGGCATGTTGCCGTCCGCCTCGTTGGACGAGAACGGCAAGGGTATGTATGAGCCGATCCACGGTTCCGCGCCGGACATTGCCGGCCAGGGCCTGGCCAACCCGCTGGCGATGATATTGTCCACCGCGATGCTGCTACGCTATTCCCTGGGCCTGCCGGAGCAGGCGGACCGGGTTGAAGCCGCGGTGCAAGCCGTCCTGGAGCAAGGGCTGAGAACCGCAGATATTTACACACCCGGCACGGAAAAAGTTTCTACGGTAGAGATGGGGGACGCGGTCGTCAGGGCGCTAGCACTCTTTCAACCTGATATTGCCATGTTCAGTGGGTCGGGAAGTGGTTGAGCGCAAGGCACGCCGCGCAGGGAATGGCGCGTCCTTGCCAAGCGGTGTAACGCCGCGGGCGACCGCTTCCCGGCCCACCCGCAGGGAGCCACACAGCGACGCCAATACGGCGTTGCAGCCCTTGACAAGGGCGCGCCATTCTCTGCGGGCTGCGCCTTGTCTTGACGTCGCTGTGTGGCTCTGAACATGGCAATATCAGGTTGAAAGAGTACTAGGTCATGAATAAAACAGTCAATGTTGCCGTGGTCGGCGCTACCGGTGAGGTGGGGCAGGCCATGTTGTCGATCCTGGCGCAACGGGATTTTCCGGTTGCCGAGCTGCGCGCGCTGGCCAGCAGCCGTTCCGCGGGCAAACGGGTCGAATTCAGGGATGAGGAACTGGTGGTGGAAGACCTGGATTCGTTCGATTTTTCCGGCATCGATATCGGTTTGTTTTCCCCCGGCGCCTCCGTCTCCAAAATCCATGCGCCCCGGGCCGCGGCCGCTGGCGCAGTCGTGATCGATAACACCTCGCAGTTTCGCTACGACGCCGATATTCCCCTGGTTGTGCCGGAGGTGAACCCGCAAGCCGTTGCCCGCTATGCCGAACGCGGCATCATCGCCAACCCCAACTGTTCCACCATCCAGATGGTAATGGCGCTGAAGCCCGTGTACGATGCGGTGGGCATTGAACGGGTCAATGTTGCCACCTACCAGGCAGTGTCCGGCAAGGGCAAAAAAGCGATCGAGGAACTGGAGCAACAGACCATCGCCCTGTTCAATAGCAAACCCGCCATCCCCACGGAACATCCCAGGCAGATGGCGTTCAACGCGTTGCCCCAAATCGACGTATTCCAGGATAACGGTTATACCCGGGAAGAGATGAAAATGGTCTGGGAGACGCAAAAGATACTGGATGACGCCGCGCTGCGGGTGAACCCCACCTGCGTGCGCGTGCCGGTATTTTACGGCCACTCCGAGGCTGTGCACATCGAAACCAAAGAGAAGATCACCGTGGCCGAGACAAGAGCCCTGCTGAACGACTTCCCCGGTGTGGTCGTGATAGATGAACGGGAGGACGGCGGCTATCCTACCGCCGTGACCGAGGCATCCGGGCACGACGCCGTGTTTGTGGGCCGTATCAGGGAGGATATTTCCCATCCCAGAGGCATCAATTTCTGGGTGGTGGCGGACAATATCAGGAAGGGCGCAGCCTTGAACAGTGTTCAAATTGCCGAATATCTGTTACAACATCATTTTTGAAGCCGGTTTACGCAGGGGGGAGCCGGAATGAGACAGACGATACCAATAGTTCAGATGCTATTTCGCTGTTTGCCGCTACTGTTCATGCCGGCCTGGGCGTTTGCCTTGAACCTGGGGGATATCAACCTGAAGTCGGAACCGGGGCAACCCCTGGAGGCGGAAATTTCCGTCACCGATGTGGCCGCGGATGAACAGGAAAGCCTGCGCGTCGGCCTGGCTGACGTTGAGGGCTTCCGCTGGGCCGACATTGAATGGTCGCCCCAGCTCAACCGCTTGCAGTTTGAGCTGCAGCGTGGCGCCGACGGGTCACAATCCATCCGCATCTATACGGCCGAAGCGCTGCGGATGGCGCGCCTGCATTTTCTCCTGCAGGTCGCCTGGTCCAGGGGCAGGGTGTTCCGGGAATACCTGCTGGAATTTGAACACACGTCGGACCGGTCCGGCGCACGGCAGGCGGAACCGCCGCAACGACCTGATGTGCCGGCCGTTACCCGTGCCCCGGATGAGGGTTGGGGCGCCATCAGGGCAGCAGTACGGGAACACAATAATTATCAGGTCATCCGGGGTGACACCTTGTGGGAGATCGCCCGTGAACTGCGCCCGGACGCGTCCGTTTCCATTCAACAGATGATGCTGGCCCTGTTGCGCGCCAACCCGGAAGCCTTCAGCCATAACAATATCAACTGGTTGGCGGCCGGCGCGGTGTTATGGATGCCCGGCGCGGCCGAATTACAGGCACTGACGACCTCCCAGGCCTATGCCGAAGTGCTGGCTCAAAACAATGTGTGGCGCCAGGCGCGTGGTGTTGCCACTGTTGTTGCACAGGCACAGGCCACACCCGCAACGGTCGCTGACACTGAATTACGCCTGGTGCCGGTCACCGAAGAGGACCTGGAAGGCAGGGGCGCGGCGAGCCCGGATGACACTGCACAGGCAGGAGACCTGGTCCAGGCAAACAGGCAGGTTGAGGAATTGACCCGGGAAAATACCGAACTGGAGGACAAGTTGTCCAAATCCGAGAGTACCATTGATGATCTCCGGCGCCTGATTGAATTCAAGGATGATGAGCTGGCTGCCTTGCAAGAGGAAACGCTGCGCGCACAGGCGGAACCGGGTCCCGGATTGCCGGAAAGATTGCAGTCACTGTTCGCAGCAGTTTACGACTTTACCAAGGGTCGCTGGTGGGTGCTGCTGGTCGCTCTTACAGGGCTGCTTTTCCTGGTTGCGTGGTGGTTCCTGCGTAGACGATCTGCTTATCCGCAAGGACTGTCCGTCCCCGCGGCGTCTATTCGTCCTGATTTTCCACAGGTCATCAAGGGCGAAGCAACGGAGGGGAGCGCCGGACAGGAAACTCAGACACAGGAAGATGAAGAGCAGGGAGATGGGGAAGATGAGGCCTGGAGCAAAATTGAGCTGGCCAGGGCCTACCTGGATCTTGGCGATACGGAAAACGTCCGTGCCATTCTGCATGAAGTTCTGGCAGAAGGGAATGCCGCGCAACGGGAAGCTGCCCGGCAGCTACTGGAGCAGGTGGGTTCAGGATGAGGCGCTGCGATGAAGATTGCTGCGGGGATTGAATATGACGGCTCTCGTTATTCGGGGTGGCAAATACAAAACCATGCAGCATCTGTGCAGGCGCACGTAGAGGCTGCCTTGTCGGCGGTTGCCGACCATCCGCTGACGGTCACCTGCGCCGGCAGAACGGATGCAGGGGTGCACGCGCTGAACCAGGTTGTCCATTTCGAGTCGGAAGCCGGGCGGGCGCCCCATTCCTGGGTGCTGGGCGCCAATACCCACCTGCCGTTTGATATCAGCCTGACCTGGGCAAAACCGGTACAGGCGGATTTTCACGCCCGTTACTCGGCAACCAGCCGTGTATATCAATATGTCATCCTGAACCGGCCGGCGCGCCCCGGCCTGAGTCACGCCCGGGTCACTTGGGAGTGCCGCCGCCTCGATGCCGAGCGCATGTCCCTGGCGGCCTGCTCCTTGCTTGGCAAGCACGATTTTACCTCCTATCGGGCAACGTCCTGCCAGGCAAAATCACCCGTGAGAAACGTTATGAATATCCGTGTGGAGCGCAAGGATGAGCAGATTCTCATCGTGGTCGAAGCCAATGCCTTCCTGCACCACATGGTGCGTAATATTGCCGGTGTGCTGATGGCGATTGGGCTGGGCAGGCAGGCGCCAGGTTGGGAGCTTGAGGTGCTGCACGCAAAGAGCAGGGAGCGCGGCGGCGTTACCGCGCCGCCGGACGGCCTGTACCTGGTCGGCGTCAATTATCCTGAAAAATACGGCATCCCGGCGTGGCGCGGAGCAACCCCTGTGGATTATCATTTATGATCAGGACCAAGATCTGCGGCATCACCCGGGTTGCAGACGCCCAGGCCGCGGCCGCGGCCGGCGCTGATGCCCTGGGGTTCGTGTTTTACCCGCCCAGCCCGCGCTTCGTCGCGCCGCGCGCCGCCGGGGCTATCAGCGCACAATTACCGCCGTTTATTGCCCGGGTGGGCCTGTTTGTGGATGCTGACCGGGCTTTCATCGGTTCCGTGCTGGAAACCGTGCCGCTGGACGTGATCCAGTTTCACGGCGATGAAGAACCGGACTTTTGCGCCGGTTTCGGCAAGCCTTACATCAAGGCCGTGAGGATGCGGCCGGGTATCGATCTGCACCGGGTGTGCGCGCGCTATGCCGCGGCGTCAGCCCTGTTGCTGGACGGCTATGCCGACGCGGCGCCCGGCGGTACGGGCACCGGTTTTGACTGGAGCCGGATCCCGCCCGACCTGTCCAGGCCCGTCATCCTGGCCGGGGGTTTGACGGCCGCCAACGTGCGCCGGGCCATCACCGCGTGCCGGCCGTATGCGGTCGACGTCAGCAGTGGCGTGGAACTTGCCAAAGGAATCAAGGACAAAGATGCTATAAGAGAATTCATACAAGAGGTGGCGCAAGCTGATGACAGTACCTGATGAAGACGGTTATTCCGGCGTTTGCGGCAGCCCCGCAGACAGTGCGGGCGCCGGCGGAGTCTCCCCGTGATTTCCATGGATGAACTGGAAAGAGTACCGGCCCGGCGCCGCAGCCCACAAAAACTGCTATCCCCTTGCACTGTATTGTTGTAACCTGTATCACTTGTTTATTTTGGGCTCTCGTCAGCAGATGAGTCGTATTTCATCCACATACCAGGCGCTTAATCAGCAAAACAGAAAGGCCCTGGTCACCTTTGTCAGTGCCGGGGACCCTGAACCGGCGGCCACCCCTGACATTATGCACGCGCTGGTGCGTCATGGGGCTGATCTGTTGGAACTGGGGGTGCCGTTTGCAGACCCTGTGGCGGACGGCCCGGTAATCCGCCGCGCCCATGCGCGCGCGCTGGCACACAAGGTTGCGCCGGCAGACGTGCTGGAGATGGTGGCGCGGTTTCGTCAGGCCGACAGCCATACACCCGTGATATTGATGGGGTATTTGAATACCATTGAAGTTTTTGGTTACCGCGCGTTCGCCGCCCAGGCCGCCGCGGCCGGGGTTGACGGAGCCATCGTCGTGGATCTGCCGCCGGAACAGGCAAGCACGTTCAACCGGCAATTGCGCACACGGGCTATCGACCAGATTTTTCTGGTTACGCCGGCCACCAGCGCGCTGCGCATGGACATTATCACCGGGATGGCCTCCGGGTTCCTGTATTATGTCTCGGTCACGGGCGCCACCGGCGGGAAGTGGCCCGGCACCCGGGAAGTGGCGCACAAGTTGTGCCGGCTCAGGGACAGGACCGAACTGCCGCTGGCGGTCGGTTTCGGGATAAAAGATGCGGAAACAGTGGCGCAGGTTGCGCCGCATTGTGATGCGGTCGTCATCGGTAGCGCGCTGGTTGAGAGCATCCATACGGCGGCGCAGGCCGGTGCGGACATTAACCGCGGCATCGCTGCATTTATTGCGCCGGTCCGCCAGGCACTGGATCGCGCGGCATGAGTTGGCTGGATAAACTGCTTCCGTCCAGGATAAAAACCAGCGGCGCCAGTCGGCGCACGGTGCCGGAGGGGGTCTGGACCAAGTGCGACAGTTGCAGTGCCACGCTGTACCGGGCGGAACTGTCCCGCAACCTGGAAGTTTGCCCCAAGTGCGGCCACCACATGCGCATCGGCGCCCGTTCCCGGCTGCACAGCTTTCTTGACCCGGAGCGTCAGGTCGAGATTGGAGCCGCCCTCAAACCCGTAGACAGGTTGCGCTTTCGTGACAGCAGAAAATACCGGGACAGGCTGAGCAGCGCGTACAAGGAAACCGGCGAGCACGATGCGCTGGTGGTGGTCCGGGGAACACTCAAGGACAATCCCCTGGTGGCCGCCGTGTTTGAGTTTGAATTCATGGGTGGCTCCATGGGTTCGGTGGTCGGGGAGCGTTTTGTGCGCGCGGTCGACGCCTGTATTGAGCATCACGTTCCCCTGGTGTGTTTCGCCGCCAGCGGCGGCGCGCGTATGCAGGAAGCGCTGATCTCGCTGTTCCAGATGGCGAAGACCAGCGCCGCCCTGGGCAAATTGCGCAATGCCGGACTGCCTTATATCTCGGTGCTGACCAATCCCACCATGGGCGGTGTCTCGGCGAGTCTGGGCACCCTGGGAGACATCAACATCGCTGAACCCGGCGCCCTGATCGGTTTCGCCGGGCCGCGCGTCATCGAGCAGACCGTACGCGAGACCTTGCCGGAAGAATTTCAGAAGAGCGAGTTTTTACTGGAGCATGGCAATATCGACATGATTACCGACCGGGGCAAGTTGCGCGATCGGATAGCCTCGCTCTTATCCATGCTGTGCCACCATGCGGACTCCTGATGAGCAGCATTCCGAACATATTGCCCACACCCCGCCCGGCGCAGGCGCCCCGGTTCTCCTGCCTGGCTGATTGGTTGGCGTGGCAGGAAAGCCTGCATTTCACTGCCATAGAACTGGGCCTGGACCGCTGCAACAAAGTCGCGCAGAGACTGGGCCTGCTCAAGCTGAACAGCAAGGTCATCAGCGTCTCGGGCACCAACGGCAAGGGTTCCAGCGCGTCCATGCTGGATGCGATGCTGAGGAAGTCCGGTTACAAGGTGGGAACGTACACGTCACCCCACTTGAGCCGCTACAACGAGAGAATTTGCATCGACGGCGCGCAGGTGACGGATGAACAACTCTGCACTGCGTTTGACCGCATCGACCGGGCGCGTGGCGATATTTCCCTGACCTATTTCGAATTCGGCACCCTGGCCGCGCTGGATATTTTCCAGCGCGCGCAGCCTGACATCGTCATACTGGAAGTGGGACTGGGCGGCCGGCTGGATGCCGTGAATATTCTGGATGCGGACGTTGCCCTGGTGGTGACGATAGACCTGGACCACGAGAAATGGCTGGGTTATGACCGGGAGAGCATCGGCAGGGAGAAGGCGGGGATTTTCAGGCGCGGGCGCCCCGCGGTCTGTTCGGACCTGGTGGCGCCGCAATCCATTGCCGCTTGTGCACAGGAAACGGGTGCGCACCTGTACCAGGCCGGCCGGGACTTCAACGCGACGATCCGTGCAAAGAGCTGGCGCTGGCACGGCGCCGGTAGCGTGTACGAGGGGTTGCCCAAACCCGGTATCACCAATAACAGGCAGGTGCAGAATGCCGCCGGTGTGCTGATGGTACTGGACACCTTGGCCGATGAGTTTCCTGTCAGCCTGGAGACGATCAAATCCTGCCTGCGGGATTTTCGGCTGGCCGGCCGTTTCCAGACCATCCCCGGGAAGACCCCGTTCATCCTCGACGTTGCGCATAACCCGCAGGCTGTCTCGGCGCTGGTTGAGAATGTAAAACGGATACCCGGCTTTGGCGCGACCCACGTCGTGATCGGGATGCTCAAGGACAAGAATCATGACGCCGTATTCAAGCGGCTGCGGGAAGTTGCCGACCACTGGTACCTGGTTGCGTTGCATGAGGAACGTGCGGCGAACCTGACGGAATTGGCCGGCGCATTGGAAAAATATACACATGAAGAAAAGGTCAAACAGTTTAACAGCGTTGGCGCCGCCCTGGCCGCGGCCGAGACCGGTGCCCGTACCGGCGACAGGATCATTGTGACCGGTTCATTCGTCACGGTGGGCGCTGCCATCGATTACCTGAGGAGTCGATAAAACCGTATGGAACAGAGATTGAAAGAAAGACTGACCGGCGCGGTCGTGTTGCTGTTGCTGATTGTGATCGCGCTGCCCCTGATACTGGACGATACCCGCGACACCGAACGCCGTATCAAGACAACCAACATCCCGGAACAGCCGCAGGAACAATTCAGCACGCGCCTGGTGCCCATCCCGGAAGCGGATGCCGCGCGGCCCGACGCCGGGCAGACGCAGGAGGCTGCCGGCGCAGAGACGCCGGCCGGAGAGGTTGCCGACGGCGCCGGTTTGACCGGCTGGGTTGTGCAGGTAGGCAGTTTTTCCAGAAAAAATGCCGATAAACTCAATGACAAACTGCGTACGGCAGGCTACCGCGCATACGTTGTCGATGAGCCGGTGACAGCCGGGGACGGCGCCATGCTGTACCGCGTGCGAGTGGGTCCCGAAGCGCTGCGCTCGGAGGCTCTGAAACTGAAAACCGAATTGAAACAGGACCAGGGCCTGGACGGTTTCGTTCTGAACTACCCATGAGCGCGGCCCGGGTCACAACCTGATCGTGGAAAGTGTCGATATAGGCATTCTCGCAGTGTTATTTCTGCCTGCCGTCATGGGGCTGTTGTACGGGTTGCTGAACGTCCTGTTTTCCATTGCAGCCTGGGTGGCGGCGGCGCTGGTCGCGCTTAAGTTCAGCGGCTCGTTTTCCTCTTTGCTGGTGGGCTACCTGGAACCGGTGTTGCGTGATGCCGTTGCGTTTGTCGCGGTGTTTATTGTCAGTCTGATGGTTTTTACCGCACTGGGGTATTTTGTCGTCAAACTGCTCGACCGTAGCGGGCTGACCGCCGTGAACAGGCTGCTGGGCTGTTGCTTCGGGCTGAGCCTGGGCGCGGCGGCAGTCGCCATCCTCGTTTTTCTGGCCGGCTTCACCGCCGTATCAAAAAATACGTGGTGGCATGAATCGGTATTGATCGAACCGTTTCAGCGCGTGTGCGTGTGGGGGCGTGGTTTTCTTTCCGAGGATATTGCCGCCTATCACCGCTACGAACGCGCCCCGGCCACAGACGGACAAGGCGCCCTCTCTCCCGGCGGGAGCGGGTAGGCATTATGTGCGGCATTATCGGCATCGTTGCCAGGGCAAACGTCAACCAGGCGCTGTTTGACGGCCTGACCATCCTGCAGCACCGGGGGCAGGATGCGGCCGGGATAGTGACCTGTGACAATACCCAGTTGTATATGTGCAAAAACAATGGCCTGGTCAGGGATGTTTTCAGCGCCCGGCAGATGTTGAACTTGGTGGGCAACATGGGAATCGGGCATATCAGGTATCCCACTGCGGGCTGTTCATCGTCTTCCGAGGCGCAGCCGTTCTATGTCAATTCCCCCTACGGGATTGCCCTGGCACATAACGGTAACCTGACCAACAGCGAGGAACTGAAACGGGACCTGATCACGGACGAGTTGCGGCATATCAACACGGAGTCGGATTCCGAGGTGTTGCTGAACATCCTGGCTTTCGAGTTACAGCACATCGGCAAGCTGAAAAAGGACCTGACCCCCGGGGATATTTTTAGCGCGGTACGCAAACTGAACCAGCGTTGCCGCGGCGGTTATTCAGCCGTGGTATTGATTTCCGGCGTGGGCGTCCTGGCCTTTCGCGATCGTTTCGGCATACGCCCGCTGGTCTTTGGAGAACGCACCGCCGCACAGGGCAAGGAATACGTCGTCGCCTCCGAGAGCGTGGCCATGGATGCCCTGGACTTTGACGTGACGCGTGACGTGGCGCCGGGGGAGGCGGTTTTCATCAGTGCAGAGGGTGAACTGTTTTCAGAACAATGCGTGGAAAACCCGCAACATGCCCCATGTATCTTCGAGTACGTGTACCTGGCCAGGCCGGATTCCGTTATCGACAATATTTCAGTGTACAAGACCCGTTTGCGCATGGGGGAGACCCTGGCCGCGAAGATACTACGGCTACGCCCCGAACACGATATCGACGTAGTGATTCCCATCCCGGACACGGGGCGTACCGCGGCCTTGCCCCTGGCCTATGAACTGGGCGTGAAATACCGGGAAGGGTTCATCAAGAACAGGTATATCCCGCGTACCTTCATCATGCCCGGGCAGAGTGTCAGGAAAAAGTCCGTAAGACAGAAACTGAACGCCATCGAACTGGAGTTCCGGGGGAAAAACGTATTACTGGTGGATGATTCCATCGTGCGCGGCACCACCTCCAGCGAGATCATACAAATGGCCCGCGACGCCGGCGCGGCAAAAGTGTATTTCGCCTCCGCGGCGCCGCCGGTGTTGTATCCGAACGTTTACGGCATCGACATACCGACTCCGGATGAACTGGTTGCCCACGGCAGGACGGAAGCAGAAGTCTGCGCCGCCATCGGCGCCGACTGGTTGATCTACCAGGAGGTTGCAGACCTGGTCGAGGCAGCCAGCGAAGGGAACCCGGATATAAACCGCTTCGAAATGTCCGTGTTTACCGGCGAGTACGTAAGCGGCGACGTGAGCGAGGCGTACCTGTCCAACCTGTCGCGACAGCGCAACGACGCCGCCAGGCAATCCCGCACCCTGGTGGACGACGCGCTCAACGACTTGTCGAACATGGTGTGAGCTATTGCTCTTTTTTCGGGTCGGAACCGGCAAACCCGGCGGCCTGGAAGAAGCTGTTCTGCATTTGCCGCCAGGCTTCCAGGTTCTGTTCCGTCATTTCGCTCATGGTGCCGGCAATGGGGTTGCCGGTAACCGCTTGTTCGAAGTTCTTCTGCATGTTCTGTTGCTGGGCGGTGAACATTTCCAGGCTTTGCTGCAGGTAATCGCTGAATGCGGACTGGTAGGCGTTGCCGTAGAAACGGATGAGTTGGGTCAGTATGAGCGCATTGAAGATGGGTTTGCCTTCATGCTCCTGCTCCGCAATCACCTGCAGTAATACGTTACGGGTCAGGTCATCTTCGGTCTTGACATCGGTAACACGAATGTCGATACCGCTTACGACCAGTTTTCTGACGTCATCCAGGGTGATATAGCGGCTGATTTCGGTGTCATAGAGACGGCGGTTGGGGTATTTTTTGATGATTCGCATGTGTGTGTACCTGGGCAGTTTATCGTTCCACAGCCAGGGCAACACCCTGGCCGCCACCGATGCACAAGGTGGCCAGACCCTTGTGTGCATTACGACGTTGCATGGCGTGCAGCAGCGTTACCAGCACCCGGCAACCGGAGGCGCCGATAGGGTGCCCCAGGGCGATGGCGCCGCCATGGATATTCACTTTCTCCGGGTCCCAGCCCAGGCTGTTATTGACGGAGATGGCCTGTGCGGCAAAGGCCTCGTTGGCTTCAACGAGGTCCAGGTCAGCGACCGGCCAGCCGGCCTTGTCCAGGCACCGCCGGCTGGCCGGTATCGGCCCGGTGCCCATGATCGCCGGGTCCACACCGGCGCTGGCGTAAGCGCTGATATTGGCCAGTGTTGCCAGCCCCAGTTCCTCAGCTTTGGCGCGTGAGCAGACAATGACCACCGCGGCGCCATCATTGAGACCGGAGGCATTGGCCGCGGTAACCGTGCCCTCGCGGGTAAACGCCGGGCGCAGTTTGGCAATCTTCTCTGCGCTAACGCCTTGTTTCGGGTACTCGTCCTGGGCAAAGATGACGGGGTCGCCCCTGCGTTGCGGTATGCTCACGGGCACGATCTCTTCAGCAAACACCCCGTCGGCCTGGGCCTGTTCGGTTTTCTGCTGGGAGTGTGCGGCAAACTGGTCCTGGTCTTCCCGTGAAATGTCGAACTCGCTGACGATATTCTCCGCGGTCATGCCCATGTGGTAGTCGTTGAAGGCGTCCCACAGGCCGTCTACGATCATGGAGTCCAGCAGTTTCCAGTCGCCCATTTTGGTCCCGGACCGGGATTTGGGCAAGACGTGCGGCGCCTGGCTCATGTTTTCCTGGCCGCCGGCAATGATAATGTCCGCATCTCCGCACTTGATGGCCTGGGCGGCAAGGTGCACGGCTTTCAGGCCGCTGCCGCAGACCTTGTTGATGGTCATGGCAGGCACCGTATGAGGCAGGCCGGCCTCGATAGCTGCCTGGCGCGCCGGGTTTTGACCGGCGCCGGCAGTGAGCACCTGTCCCAGGATGACCTCGTCAACCTGCGCCGGGTCCAGTCCGGTTTTTTCCAGTAGTGATTTGATGACTGTCGCGCCCAGCGTGTGAGCCGGCATATCGGCCAGCGCGCCGCCGAAGGAACCGATGGGCGTGCGGGCTGCGGCGACGATAACTACGTCGTTGGTCATGGAATTTACCTCAATGTCAGCGGTGTTTGTGGTGTGTTTGCGGCATTATACAGCAACTTGGTTGCGATGCACAAAAAAGAGACACGGGCCGGCGCTGTATGTCAGATATGCAGCGCCCGGTTATCCGTCGCCAGTGCCGCTTCGTGCAGGGCTTCGGAGAGGGTAGGATGGGCGTGGATGGTGCGGGCGACGTCTTCGGCGCTGGCGTCGAATTCCAGCGCCAGGACGGCCTCGGCGATCAGTTCCGAGGCATTCGGCGCCAGTATGTGGACCCCCAGTATGCGGTCGCTGTCAGCCGCGCTGATCATTTTTACCATACCCTCAGCAGCGCCGGCGGCCAGCGCCCGGCCACTGGCAGCGATGGGGAACAGGCCCGTGTTATATTTTTCCCCGGCCGCCTGCAGCTCAAACTCGGTTTTTCCTGCCCAGGCGATCTCCGGCCAGGTATAGATGACCCAGGGCACCAGGCCCAGGTTGAGTTCGCTGTCCTGCCCGGCCAGGCGCTCGGCCACCATGACCCCTTCTTCTGCGGCCTTGTGCGCCAGCATTGGCCCCCGTACCGCGTCGCCGACAGCATACACATTCGGTAAATTGGTGGCGCAATGGCTGTCCACTTCAATACCGCCGCGCTTGTTCAGGGCCAACCCTACGTCTTCGCAGCCCAGTCCTGCAATATTGGGAGTACGCCCCACGGCTACTACCAGCTTGTCGAAAGTCAGTTTTTGCTTCTCCCCATCCTGTTCGTAAGAGACACTGACCTCGTGGTTGTTAAGACCGCTGCCGGTGACCCTGGCGCCAAGCCGGATATCCAGCCCCTGTTTCTCGAGCAGTTTCCTTGCCGCCACGGCGATATCCCGGTCTGCGGGCGCCAGAAACTCATCCAGCGCTTCCAGTATCACGACCTGGGAACCCATCCTGCTCCAGACGCTGCCCAGTTCCAGGCCGATCACTCCCGCGCCGATAATGCCCAGCCGCTTCGGCGCTTCCGTGAATGCCAGTGCGCCGGTGGAATCGACGATTCTTTTCTGGTCAACGGCGACTATGGGTAATTTTGCCGGCACCGAACCGGTGGCGATAATGATATTGTTAGCGGCAACCCGGTAAATATCCGGCGGGTACTTGCCATCCGGCGTTATCTCCACCTGGTTGCCCGTGACAAGTTTGCCCTGGCCTTGCAGCCACTCCACCCGTTCTTTTTGAACAGCCCGGCAATACCGCGGGTGAGTTTCTGCACGATCCTGTCCTTGCGGCCGATCATTTTGTGTACATCCATCCTGATGCCGGTGACGTTGATACCATGCTCGGCTGCGTGCTGCTTGATGAAGCTATAATGGTGCGATGAATCCAGCAGCGCCTTGGACGGGATACAGCCCTTGTTCAGGCAGGTGCCGCCCAGGGTGGGCTTGCCTTTGCTGCTCAGTTCACCATCCACGCAGGCCGTGGACAACCCCAGTTGCGCGCAACGAATGGCGCTGATATAGCCCCCCGGGCCTGCGCCGATGACAACCACGTCGTATTTTTTCATAACGGACGTCAGATCTGCAGGAGCAGGCGCGACGGGTCCTCCAACGCTTCCTTCACGGCCACCAGGAATGACACGGCCTCGCGCCCGTCGATAATACGGTGATCGTAGGACAAGGCCAGGTACATCATGGGCCGTACCACCACTGCTCCGTCTTCGGCAATGGGGCGTTCCTCGATTTTGTGCATGCCCAGGATAGCGCTTTGCGGCGGATTGATGATAGGCGTGGATAACAGGGAGCCGAATACGCCACCGTTGGTGATGGTGAAGGTCCCGCCGGTCAGGTCCGCGATGGTGAGTTTGGCATCATGGGCTTTCCGGCCATAGTCGCTGATGGTTTTTTCAATGTCGGCAAAGCTGAGTTGGTCCGCGGCGCGTATTACCGGCACGACCAGTCCGCGCGGTGAACTGACGGCAATGCCGATGTCGAAATAATCATGGTAGATAATATCGGCGCCATCCACCGAGGCGTTGATGAGCGGGAATTTTTTCAGCGCTTCGACGGCGGCCTTGGTGAAGAACGACATGTAGCCCAGCTTGACCTCGTGCGTCTTCTCAAAACTGTCCTGGTAGCGCCGGCGCAAGTCCATGACCGGCTTCATGTTGACTTCATTGAACGTGGTGAGAATGGCATTTTCCTGCTGTGCCGCCAGCAACCGCTCCGCCGCACGCCGGCGCAGGCGGGTCATGGGCACGCGTTGTTCACCTGCTTGCAGGGGTTGCGCGTCTTTGTCCGGTTGTTCTGTACTGCTGGTTTGTTGATTGCGGGGTTGAGTTTCCTCCTCACTCCGGTCTTCTCCCTCCCGGGGGGAGGGCGGCGGGTCAAGCTCCGCACCCGCGACGGGAGCAGGGGTATCCTCTGTTGCCGGCGTCTGCTGAGTATCGTGCGCCGCCTGTTCCCCATCGGTGGGCGCGGCCTTGTCATCCTGCAGGTAGTCCAGCACGGCTTTTTTGGTGAGCCGGTCTCCCTGGATCGGAATATCTTCCGCATTCAGATCATGTTCACGCAGCAGGTTCCTGACCGCGGGGCTGAGTTTGGGCGCCGCTGCAGCTTTCCCGGTTGCCGGTTCTGCGTCTTCCCCGCCCGGTCCGGCGTCCTCTACTTCCGCCAGCAGTGATTGTTGCACCGATCCCTGCATGATTTCCGTTACGCTGGACGGCGCCGGTTCCTGTTCCTCAACATCATCCTGTTGCACCTGGTCGGGCGCTACCGGCGGGGCCTCTGTTTCTGCTTCCGCGCCCGGGGCGGATGCGTCTGCGTCGGTATCGATTTCTGCGATCAGCTCGTTACTGGTGACGTCTTCCCCACCGTTTTTCAGGATCTTCACCAGCATGCCGTCCTCCGGCGCGACGACCTCCAGGGTGACTTTGTCCGTCTCTATGTCGATCAAGGTGTCCCCGAATTTCACCGCATCGCCCGGTTGCTTGTGCCAGTCCATCAAGGTCGCCTCGGCGACCGATTCTGCCAATATCGGGACTCTGACTTCAATCAACACCGTATTCTCCTGTCATTGGGGTGGCCTGTATCTACCTGATGCCCAGCGTCCTTTGTTTCTGCATATGCGTGGTCACTTCCATCCTTTCCAGTTGCAAGGCATCGTCAACCAGTTTCTTTTGCCTGGCCAGGTGCAGGTTCAGGGAGCCGACTGCCGGAGAGGCCGAGTAGATGCGTCCGGCGTAGCCGAACACGTGACGGGCGCTCAAACAGCCGATCATGGTCCCCCGGGACTGCATATAGTACCAGCCGCCCTGGTTTTTCGGCTCTTCCTGCACCCACACCACTTCATTTGCGTTCGGGTATGCGTCAAGCACGCGTTTCATTTCTTTTTGCGGGAACGGGAATAACTGTTCCAGGCGGATGATCGCGATGTTGCCGCTCTCGTTGTTGCGCCTTGCCTCCAGCAGGTCGTAGTACACCTTGCCACTGCAAATGAGCAAGCGCGTCACCTCGTGTTTCTCTATGTTGTCGTCTATTTCGTCGATCACCAACTGGAACCCGCCGCCGGTAACCTTGTCCAGGGTGGAGGTGGACAGCTTATGTCGGAGCAGGCTTTTCGGACTCATGACGATCAGCGGCTTGCGGTAGGGCCTGATAACCTGCCGCCGCAACAGGTGGAACATCTGGGCCGGTGTGCTGGGCTGGCAGACCTGCATGTTTTCCCGCGCGCTGAGCTGTAGAAAACGCTCCAGCCGGGCGGAGGAATGCTCGGGCCCCTGGCCGTCATAACCATGGGGTAAAAATACCGTCAGACCGCAGAACCGGCCCCATTTCGCTTCGCAGGAACTGATGAACTGGTCGAACACGACTTGTGCGCCGTTGGCAAAATCACCGAACTGGGCTTCCCAGATCACCAGCGCGTTCGGCTCGGCGCTGCTGTAACCGTAGTCAAACGCCAGCACCGCCTCCTCGGAGAGTGTCGAGTTGATGGCCAGGAATGATGGTTGCCCGCTGTTGAGGTGCTGCAGCGGCAGGTAAGTATCACCATCGTCCTGGTTATGGATCACGGCGTGGCGATGGAAGAAGGTGCCGCGTGCGCTGTCCTGGCCGGAAATACGCACCGGGAAACCCGCGTCCAGCAAGGTGGCATAGGCCAGGGTTTCGGCATAACCCCAATCCATTTCCAGTTCACCGGCGCCCATTTTCTTGCGGTTCTCGATGATCTTCGCCACTGTCGGGTGCAGGGTAAAATGATCCGGCACGGTGGTAAAGCGTTGCGTCAGGCGGGATACCAGCACGGGGTCGACAGCCGTTTCCACTCGCATATCCCAGGGTGTCTTCCTGAACGGTTCGTAATTGATCATGAACCTGACATCGGCATTGCTGGCCCTGGCGCCTGCTACCACCCGGTTGGATTCCAGTGATTCGATATAGCTCTCATGGATTTTCCGGATTTCATCATGGGTAGCCACCTCTTCTCTGACCAGGCGCTCGGCATGCACCTCCCTGATATTCTTGTGCTGCCTGATCTTCCGGTACATGATGGGCTGGGTGGCCGCCGGTTCATCCGCTTCACTGTGGCCGTGCCGGCGATAGCACACCATGTCGATGACCACGTCTTTCTTGAACTCCATGCGATAATCCAGGGCCAGTTTGGCAACCTGCACGACCGCGTCGGGATCATCCCCGTTGACGTGGAAGATCGGCGCTTGCACCATCTTGGCGACGTCTGTGCAGTACAGGGTCGAGCGCGAGTCCAGCGGGTCACTGGTGGTAAAGCCGATCTGGTTATTGACGATGATATGGACGGTGCCGCCGGTGCTGTAGCCGCGGGTCTGGGACAGGTTGAATGTCTCCATCACCACGCCCTGGCCGGCAAACGCGGCATCGCCGTGAATGATGATGGGCAGCACCTGGGCGCGGGATTTATCCTGGCGCCGGTCCTGGCGCGCGCGTACGGAACCTTCCACCACGGGATCGATAATTTCCAGGTGGGAGGGATTGAACGCCAGGGTCAAGTGGATAACGCCACCGGGGGTCTGTATGTCCGAAGAGTAACCCAGGTGGTATTTGACGTCGCCCGAACTGGTCGATTCAATGTCGAGCGCCTGGCTGTTCATGCCTTCGAATTCATCGAACAGTTCCTCGGGGAGCTTGCCGATGATGTTGATCAGGACATTCAGGCGGCCGCGGTGGGCCATGCCGATCACCGCTTCGCGCACGCCGGCGGCCCCGCCCGACTGCACCAGTTCGTCCAGTAACGGGATCAGGGCCTCACCCCCCTCCAGCGAAAAGCGTTTCTGCCCCACGTATTTCCGGTGCAGGTATTCTTCCAGCGCGTTGGCGGCGATCACGCGTCCCAATATGTGTTTCCGCTTCTCCGTCGAGAACCGGTGATACCCCTCGGCTTCTTCCAACCGGCGCTGGATCCAGCGCTTTTGCTCCGTTTCGTTGATATGCATGTACTCGGCGCCGATGGTGCGGCAATAAGTACTTTTGACGATGTAGAAGATTTCCGCCAGGGTGAGTTCGTCGGGCGCAAACAGGGAACCCGTGTTGAACACCCGGTCCAGGTCTTCCTCCGTGAAATTATAATAATCAGGGTCCAGTTCCGGCACTTTCGGGCGCTCATACTGTTTCAGGGGGTCCAGGTCGGCTTGCTGGTGTCCGCGGAAACGGTGGGCGTTGATCAACTGCAATACCGAGGCCTGTTTTTTGTTATCCGTATTCACCGCCATGATGGTGTCCTGCCCCGCAACCGGCCCGCTTGTTGCCGTGCTTGCAGGCTCCTCAGCCGGTTCGTCGGCGGCATCTCCAGTCTTCCCGGGGTCCTCCTGCCAGTCTGCAAAATAACGCCGCCATTCAGCGCTGACACTGGCAGGGTTATCGAGATAGCGCGCGTAGAGATCCTCGACAAACGCGGTATTGGCGCTGAAAAAGTCAGACGGGTTGACGTTGCTCATCGTTTTGCTGAAAATTTTCGTAAATTCATTACTGACAACCGCCACAACAAGCGAAGCATTATAAAACATTTGCCCCGTCGATGCCTGAATACTTGCGCTCCGGTCGTATCCATGTATGCTAAACGGGAAAATAACGATAATGTCCCGCAGGACTGAGTGGCTCCACGATAACAACAGGGCGCCTCTAAAAATCAGAGGCACCCGTGCAGAATATCCCCTGAAAAGAGGAGACGGTTTCATGACGCGTACGGTTACCATTACCGACAACAAAACCGGCAAACAGGTTGAATGTCCGGTTTCGGAGGGCACTTACGGTCCGCCGGTTATCAACACCAGGACCCTGTACAAGGAGTTGGGCATGTTTACCTTCGACCCGGGTTTTGTCACCACAGCCAGTTGTCGCAGCGCCATTACTTACCTGGATGGAGAGAAGGGAATACTGCTCTATCGCGGTTACCCGATAGAACAACTGGCGGAAAACAGCACCTTTCTGGAGGTTGT
This sequence comes from Gammaproteobacteria bacterium, assembly GCA_965116585.1. Taxonomy (GTDB): domain Bacteria; phylum Pseudomonadota; class Gammaproteobacteria; order Eutrophobiales; family Eutrophobiaceae; genus JAAXHV01. Next base: position 2,968,559 of record OZ220714.1, read on the forward strand.
ATACCTGCTCATCCACGGCGAGTTGCCGACCCGCCCGCAGATGGATGACTGGGAACATACCATCAAGATGCACATGATGACGCATGAGCATATTTCCCGGTTTTACTCGGCCTACCGTTATGACGCCCACCCTATGTCTATTATGGCCGGGGTGGCCAATGCCATCGCCTCTTATTACCACGACAGAACCGACATCTGGGACCCCGAAAATCGCTTGATAACCGCCCGGCGCATTATTGCCAAGATGCCGAACGTGGCCTCGAAATGTTATCGCTACGCCTCCGGCCTGCCGTTTGTTTACCCAGATAATTCACGCAGTTACATCGAGAACTTCATGTATATGACGTTTTCCTGGCCTACGGAGCAATATGTGCCTTCCCCGGTCGCGGTACGGGCGCTGGACTTGTTGTTCATCCTGCACGCGGAGCATGAGCAGAATGCCAGCACCTCGACTGTACGCCTTGCCGCCAGTTCCGAGGCTAATCCGTTTGCCTGCGTTGCCGCGGGGATCACCACCTTGTGGGGCAAGTCCCACGGCGGCGCCAACGAAGCCGTGGTGCGCATGCTGGAAGAGATCGGCAGCCCGTCCAATATCCCCAAATACGTGGCCCGGGCCAAGGACCGGAAAGACCCGTTCCGGCTGATGGGTTTCGGCCACCGGGTCTACAAGCACTATGATCCCAGGGCAAAAATCATTCGCAAGGCCTGTCATGAGTTGCTGGACGACATGAAGTTGAACCAGCCGTTGTTTGAGATTGCCATGGAACTGGAACGGATTGCGCTGGAAGATGACTACTTCATCAAGCGCAAGCTGTACCCCAACGTCGATTTTTATTCGGGCCTGATTTACCAGGCCCTGCGCATTCCCACTTCCATGTTTACCGTGATGTTTGCCCTGGCGCGCAGCGCCGGCTGGGTTGCCCAGTGGATGGAGTTCATGCAGGACAAGGATTACCGCATTGGTCGCCCCAGGCAGTTGTACGTCGGCGCCGATACCCGAGATTACGTTCCCATGGAGGAGCGGTAACCATGTCTTCACCCATACGAATTGCCGTCACCGGTGCGGCCGGCCAGATTGGTTATGCCCTGTTGTTCCGGATTGCCGCCGGCGAGTTGCTGGGCAAGGATCAGCCGGTGATCCTGCAACTGCTTGAGATTCCCCCGGCGCTGCCGGCGCTGGACGGCGTGGTGATGGAACTGGAGGACTGCGCGTTCCCCACCCTGGCCGGGGTGGTCACCAGCGCGGATGCCAACGTTGCGTTCCGGGATGCGGATTTTGCTTTCCTGGTCGGCGCCAGGCCGCGCGGCCCCGGCATGGAGCGCGCAGATTTGTTGCTCAGCAATGCCGAGATCTTCAGGGTGCAGGGCAGGGCTTTGAACGACCACGCGCGGCGGGACGTTAAAGTCCTGGTCATCGGCAACCCTGCCAATACCAATGCCTTGATTACCATCAAGAATGCGCCGGACCTGGACCCGCGCCGGGTAATGGCGATGATGCGCCTGGATCACAACCGGGCCCGGGCCATGCTGGCCGCCCGGGTTCAGCGGCCGGTTGACTCCATCCGCAACCTGACTGTGTGGGGCAACCACTCCACCACGCAATATCCCGACCTGCACCATGCCCTGGTGGACGGGAAACCGGCCCTGGACCTGGTTGCCCGGGACTGGTATGAAAACGAATTCATCCCCGACGTGGCCAAACGCGGCGCCGCGATCATCAAGGCCCGCGGCGCCTCCAGCGCCGCCTCGGCGGCAAACGCCATCCTCGACCACGCCCGCGACTGGACTTTCGGCACCCCCGCAAACGACTGGACCAGCATGGCCGTAGCCGCCGACGGCAGTTACGGCATCCCCGAGGGAATCGTCTATTCCTTCCCGGTCACTTGCTCAGACGGCGACTATGAAATAGTCCGCGGCCTGGATATCAACGAATTCAGCAGGATAAAAATGGAACAAACCCGGGCGGAACTCGAGCAGGAGAGGGATGCGGTTCTTTAATCAGGAAGCTGGAATACAGTACAATGTCCCGACCAGGCTCACAAATTGTTGATGCAGACGGCTTTCGCGCCAATGTAGCGATCGTGCTGTTCAACGATGAGCGGCAGGTGTTCTGGGCAAAACGCATCGGCATGGATGCCTGGCAGTTTCCCCAGGGCGGCATCAGGCCGGATGAGTCCGTGGATGCGGCCATGTACCGGGAGTTGCACGAGGAAGTCGGCCTGTTGCCGGAGCACGTTGAGATCGTCGGCGTCACCCGCAACTGGCTGCGCTACAAGTTACCGCAACGCTACATCCGGCGCCGCGTCAAGCCCCTGTGCATCGGCCAGAAACAACGCTGGTACCTGCTGAAACTCACCGGCGATGAGAGCGCCGTCAACCTGGCCTCAAGCCGGCAGCCGGAATTCGACCACTGGCGCTGGGTGGACTTTTCCGAACCGGCGAAGAATGTCGTATTCTTCAAGCGAGACGTGTACCGGCGCGCACTGGAGGAACTCAAACCGTTGATGAAGGAGCATTCGTTTTATGAAGCTTAATAAGGATCTGGCGCTTTTGAAGCAGCGGCATAAAGAGTTTTGTGCTCTGATACGTGGTCTGGAACCAGATTCTTTTTTGACTTTGTCTAATGCCCAGCAAATAGAATTAAAATATATTGCAGGCGATCTATACAAAGGTATTAGAAATCTTGAGGGCGTATTGACCGATAGGTTGTTAGAGGCTGGTTTACCGACGTTCCCGGCAGACCGTACCCTGATTTGCTACTATCGCGAAAATATTGTCAAAGACAGAGATCTGATTGCTAGCATATTCGAGGAGACAGATCCTGACTTATTCGAGACATTACAGTGGTTTGATGGTCCAGGACGGCTAAAACATGGGCATGTTAAACGAACATTCATTGCGGGTCTTGAGAAGATGGGTGAGCTGTGCGAGGAGTATCCCGACTTGTACGATGATATGTACATGGTTGATCACGCATGGGAGGTGGTAGATTCTGAACTCATCCGTTTTAATCCTGACAAATGGATAGAAAACTCCAAGTCATTGCAGCCGATTATGACCGATAAGGAACAACGTCTTCCTGCCCATGTCAGGTTGCGTCTTGTAGAACTCCATCGTTCTTTTATCTTCGAGAATTGGCTTAGTGTTATTTCTTTATCCAGAGCTACCTTAGAATATGCAATTTTAGATAATTGTCACAAATGGAATATAAAACCTAAGCAGAGGGTTACGTATCCGAAAGAACGTGAACAATTCAAGAATTTGAATACGCTTATAGACGAAATATCTGAGCATGATAAGGAATTGTCTAACTTGATGAACTTGATCCGAGAAGAAGGTAATGATGTGGCTCATCCCGAGAAAACAGATGAGAGTAGGGAGAAATTATTTGCAAGGGAAAATGTTGCAAAGGAATGTGTTGAGAGACTTATCCATGTTGTAGAATTCCTTTATTTGCCGAAAGAAACAAATTGAATGGCATAAATGAAACTAGTCTGTCAGGGGGTGAAGAAGTTCCTGTAATTTGGAAACAATGGGTCAGTTGTGACACTGTTCCATATAAGAAGACCTATAACTTATTACCTAGCTAAAGTTGGCATGAAGCAGAGAGTTAAGCAAAGAGAAAATTTTTCTACTGTGTTCGTAGGGGGGTAACACAGAACAGAGGAGCATTTCATTAGTGTAGGACCCGATGGCCAGAATAGAAAGTATCCCCAGGATAATACAGCAGCTTTACGAGTTGGTATCGCAGCTGGAGGTGTTATTCCCAGAAAGGAAGTTTACACTTGATGGGCATATTGTGGGCAGTATCGGAGAGGTTCTCGCCGCGCATTATTATGGATTGGAATTGATGTATTCCTCATCTGAACCAATCCATGATGCCCAAACGTCGGATGGTCGGCATGTGCAGATAAAGGCCACCCAAGGCAATAAGAAAGTAGCGTTACGAAAAGAGCCGGACTACTTGATTGTGTTGAAAATCGGACCGGATGGCACTTTTTCTGAAATATACAATGGTCCCGGTGCTGGCCCTTGGGAGAAAGCAGGAAGAAGACAGAGTAATGGACAACGTCCAATTTCACTACGTAAGTTGACTGAATTAATGGGCTGTGTAGGTTTACATCAAAAAATTCCTTTGTGTGGTCCACTAAATCCAACAAATTAACAAACCACTCCTTGCCACGCATTTCCCGTGAACGCTGCTACCTGTTACTGCAGGGCCTTGGTCAATATCAGCTGGAACCAAGCTGCAGTAACAGCTTGATCATGGAACGAACCTCATTCACTACATCGTTATCAGCTTTCCCCCTTTTCTGTGCACGGCGTACTTTCCAGTCCAGGCTTTTAACCTGGTCAGCCAAGGCGACACCTGTTATTGCTTTGTGCTGAAGTGCAACCTCAAAGGGAAAGCCTTTTATCTGGTTGGTAAGAGGAACACAAATTAAAAGCCCGGTTTTGCTGTTATAGAGTTTCGGGGATAAAACCAGGGCAGGTCTGTGTCCCGCCTGCTCATGTCCTGCTGACGGGTCGAAATCCAACCAGATGATATCGCCTATGTCGGGGACATAAGTTGCTGGCATTAAAGTAATTCTTTTCCTGTTGGAGGGCCGAAAGTTACTTCATCGTGAACATTGTCGGGAGTAATTTGTGCAAGTAGTGAGTCGAGGCTATTCTCATCCGTAGTGGGATCGATCACAATTTTACGGCCTTCCACATGAACGCTGACACGTTGTTCCAAACTGAGTTGCGCCGCATTCAGCACTTCAGCGGGAAGGCGTATCGCCGCACTATTTCCCCATTTTCTTACGGTAAGCAACATGAATCATTCCTGTCGATGTCTGAATGTAAGTAGAAGCGTCATCCTACCAATCAATCCGGGTATATTACAACCACGAAAGCAGTCACTACGAAAGCAGTCACGGCGCCTGGTTCGACTTCTCCATCATCAGCAACGGCAGCAGGCGGCGGATGGCGCGGTTTTTTATCCGGGTGACTGCGCCCAGGGAGAACGCGGGATTGACCCCGTTCAGTTCCAGCGTGGTCTGCAACTCGTCCAGGACGGGGTTGCAGATCTGGACGGTATTCTCGGCGACGACGCGTACATCCGGGCTGGATGCGATCTGTTCCGGGGCTGTTTCGTGCAGGCAGTTTGTGTATTCCAGGTTGGCCTCGGAGATCAACACCATTTCTTCCCGGCTGAAGGAATTCCTCAGGGGCGTTTCTGCGAATGCCACGCAACAGGCGATATACAGAGACAGCAACAAGCCGTAAGGCCCACAGAGACGCAGGGACGGAATTGAATATCGCCACCACCGGTTTTTTTGCATTTCCTCACCTTCCCTTATATCATCTTATCTGTTTGATATTGTTTGTTTTATTGTCTGTTAACGCCTTACGTCGTATCAGGCATTCTTTTACACGAAGTGATAACGGTAACAATAACATTATCCTGCCATGAAATGACCCAAAATCCTCTCAGCCTCCTTTGTCAGGACCATTAACCGGCCTGGCCGCTACGGCGATGGCCGCGGTGGTCATGGCCTGTCCCTGCTCGTTAAACCCATGACCAACGGCAGACTGTCAAAGACCTGGTCTCAAAGACTACTGATAAACGGCAAACCCGTCAACATCGGCCTGGGAGCATACCCATTGGTGTCGTTAGCCGACGCAAACAGTCGCCAGTATACCAGGGACTCTACCGGCAGGATGGAACGGCGAGACGGATTATTTGCATCAGACCGTTCCTGTACGGATTATTTGCATCAGACCGTTCCTGTACCGGATCCGCCTGATTAGAACGACCTTACCCGAGCAATATGACAGTGTGGCCGCCTGCCGCTCGACAAATTGTACGCAATGTCGGGTTGCTACGGGCGCCGGCTGGCACACATTGCCGCGGCGCAAACCGCCACTCACCACTTGCTGGACAGCTCGTCGTGGGCGTGGTCGGGCAACCGGTAACTCATGCCGGCTTCTTCATAGGCTGAGGCCTCAAGAAGCGTCGAGAAATTTCGGTACGTTTCCTTTCGGTACCACGCCTTCAACCTCTGAAGTTGCTGGTCGATGCGGTAGAAGAGCAATGGGAAGGGCGTTCCACCCTTCCTGGGGAAGTTCAACTGATCGGCGAGCTTGTTGCCCACCAGCGCCCGCGCGATGGGGTAGATGACGTTCGTCACCAACTGACGCCGTTCTACCGGATCTTCGATGTTCGCCACCAGCGGTGCGGAGTTGATCAACGCATTGGTCATGATGATCGCATCATGGGCAGGAGGAGGCTCACAAAGGGAACCGATCCGGTACATGTGTAATGCGTGGCTCTCGTCGGTAAAGAGGATGGTCTCGGGGATCCCCATGAGATAACCGGCGTAGCGCCAGACGTCGTGGAAACTGGCGCGCTCCTCGGTGCTGTAACGGGCTCCCAGCGACTTTGAGTGTTTGACAGTGCGCGCCGCGAAACACGCGACCGCGTAACCCATGTGCGCGGCGCTGAGCGGCACGCCCACGGCGTCGTGTTCCCATTCCCCGGTCTGTCCCAGCAGCCGCCGGACCTGCGCGTGCACAAACCGGATGCGGACCGACAATTTCCAACCCTCGCCGTACCGTTCCAGCCCGCCGGGAAAGAATATTTCCATCTGATGACGGTTGTTCTGCTTGAGCCGCCACACGCCACTTTCGAATATGCGCCCGGTTTCCACGAAAGATTTGCTTATCAGGGTTGAAAAACCGTCAATCAGCACACCAGTGACGAAAGCCGAAAGGACGTAGACCGAGTTTCTTTGAAAGGCGAAGATGCCCGGGTCGAAGGCGTCGCGATCAAGCCAGTCCGGGTCGGGCTGCGGTGCGTCAATGAAGAAGTCGCGCAACAATTGCGGGGTATTGCGCAAACCGTCGCGATCCTCCTCCATCCCCGCTTGAATGAACTCGTGGACCTGTTCCTGAGGTAGCGGCGCCATCTCTTCCACCACCGCGTCCATGACCGGGTCGCCTATACGGGTATGGACGATGTAGTTGTCCGCAGCCTCACGGTCGACGGCGCGCGCTTTTGTGTAGCCGTCGACATATGCTGACGGAGTGTTCAGCATGCTCAGGGCCTCATATGCAAAGAGAGACGAGTATATCATCAAGACGGTTTGAAGGGAATGCCAAACGCTGCCGACAAGCGAGTTGTGGTGCGACGCAGCGTCAAGCAGATCGCTCGGTTGTGTCCGGCTGTAGCAGGCTGAAGGTTTACCGTTTGTCCCGCGCTCTTATTGGTGATAAACTGGCATACACTCTACAATACACACCGAAATCTCAAATTATGAGGAACGGGGTATAAGTTACAAACTTCCGGAGAGTGCGGACCCGGAACTTTCGCAAAAATGGTGATCATGGATTTTCCGGTGGTTATATTCCCATATCTGTCCCATGAGTGATAATTTGAAGATACCTTTGCTGTTGGACCGTTACATCGACGCCATTTTGCGGCATCGCTGGTTGGTCCTTGTAAGCGCGACGTTGATCATGCTGGTGATGACAGGAGGCGTTCGCTTCATAGGCGTCACCAACGACTACCGCAGCCTGTTTGACGAAGGAAATCCGCAACTTGCCGCGTTTGATGCCCTGGAAGCCACTTACACCGAATCCGATACCGCGCTGATTGCCGTCGCCCCCGGGGAGGGCTCGGTGTTCACCCGTGAGACGCTCGCTACGGTTGAGGAGTTGACCGACGCTGCATGGCGCGCGCCTTATTCCACCCGGGTCGACTCATTGACCAATTACAACCACAGCGAGTCGTTCGGAGACGACCTAGTAGTCGAACCGCTGGTCGATGACGCACAATCCCTGAGCGATGCCGACCTGAAGAGAGTCGAAGACATTGCGTTGAATGCAAGCGAAGTTGCCGGGCGCCTGGTCGCCCGTGACGGGCGCGTGGCCGGGATGGTGATAACCTTCGCCCTGCCGGAAAATCCCGACGCCGCGGTGATTGAGATCACCGATTATATCCACACCCTGCTGGATGAGTTACGCACAAACCACCAGGACATCGATTATTACCTCACCGGCAACGTTGTCCTGAACCGCGCTTTCGGGGAGACCACCAAGGATGATACGGAGAAACTGACGCCGGTTGTATTTCTTGTCATCCTGATTGTCACCGCCGTGCTGTTGCGTTCCGCGTTCGGCACCCTGGCAACCATGCTCCTGGTAATGTTTACCGTGAATACAACGGCTGGCTTTGCCGGTTGGATCGGCACGGTGTTCACCCCCATCAATGCCGGCGTGCCGATTATCGTCATGACCATTGCCGTCGCCGATTCCATCCACGTCATCACGGCCGCGTTGGCGGGTCTGGGTCGCGGCCTGGATAAAAACCAGGCGATTATCGAATCGGTGCGCAGCAATGCCTGGCCGGTATTTCTCACCTCGGCCACGACCGCGGCCGGGTTCCTCACCCTGAATTCCTCGGATTCGCCGCCATTTCACGTGCTGGGCAATCTCGTGGCGTTTGGCGTGTTGTGGGCTTTTATCTACAGCATGACCCTGTTGCCGGCCTTGCTGTCAGTCCTGCCGTTACGCGCGCGCCGGGTCAGCGCCGAACGCCCCGGTTTCTTCGACCGCTTCGGCGCATTCGTCATCGAGCGTCGCACGTTCCTGTTTTGCTTCTTCACGCTGCTGGCAGTTGCCCTGGCCGCAGGCATTCCCCGCAACGAGTTGACCGACAACTGGACGCAGTATTTCGATGAGCGTTACCAGTTCAGGCGCGACACCGACTTTGTGATCGACAACCTGACCGGTATGGAAACCCTGGAGTACTCCCTTGAGTCCGGGCGCGAAGGCGGCATTACCGACTCCGGCTACCTGAGTTCTGTCGATGCCTTCGCCCGCTGGTACCGGGAGCAGCCCGAGGTGTCCCACGTGCAGGCCTTCCCGGACATCATGAAACGCCTGAACAGGAACATGCATGGCGACGACCCGGCCTTTTACCGGTTGCCGGACAACCCGGAACTTGCCGCGCAATACCTGCTGTTGTATGAGCTTTCCCTGCCGTTCGGAAGCGATCTCAACAACCGTATCGACATCGCCAAATCCTCCACCCGCATGACTGTCGTGGCGCGCGGCCACATGTCGTCCCAGAATTTGCGCGACCTGGACGCCCGCGCGTATGATTGGCTGCTTGCCAATGCGCCCGATCTTGCGACTCCTGCAACGGGTATCAGCATCACTTTTGCCCACCTGTCCCAGCGCAACATCAACAGCATGCTGCGCGCCACAATTATCGCCATGGCCCTGATTTCCCTCATTTTTATCTGGGTGTTCAAAAGCGTGCGCCTGGGCTTGATCAGCCTTGTCCCCAACTTCCTGCCGGCGCTAATGAGCTTCGGTCTGTGGGGCTACCTGGTCGGACAAGTGGGTCTTGCCGGTTCCGTGATGACAGCGATCGCGTTCGGCATCATCGTGGATGACACCACTCATTTCCTGACCAAGTATTTGAAGGCCCGGTGCCAGGGCCAGCCGGCAGAGGAGGCCGTGCGCTACACTTTTCGCACCGTGGGCCATGCCTTGTGCACCACCACCCTGGCCCTGGTTGCGGGGTTCCTGGTATTCACTTTATCCGGGTTCCAGGTCAGTTGGACGCTGGGCCTGATGGTAACAGGCACAATTACCTTCGCGCTCATCGCCGATTTCCTGCTGCTCCCGCCGTTGTTGATGGCTGTCGACAAAAAGAAATTATGAAAGGCGCACGGACCATGGCCCTGCTGCCGGTAACCGGCAACCGGAACAGGGTATGATACGGAACTGGTCACATTCACAGGAGAAAATTATGGTTCGTATATATCCTGTTCGCTCAAAGGCATTGCTGGTTACGCGCTGCTTGTCGTTATTGGCATGTTTGTGTGCTTCGTTATATACCGCCGCAGAAAACCCCACTCCTGAAGAAATCGGATTGAATATTGCCCACGCAACCGACAAGCAGGCACAGGGGTACGGTAATTTCACCGCGCGCCAGACCATGGTTCTACGCAACAAGCAGGGTCAGGAAAGCACGCGCTCGCTCCGGGTCAGGGTGCTGGAGGTGGAGGGCGACGGCGACAAGAGTCTGTTTGTCTTCGATGAACCGCGCGACGTTGAGGGGACTGCTTTTCTCATCCATGCTCACAAGGTGGAAGCGGATGACCAGTGGCTGTACCTGCCGGCGTTGAAACGGGTGAAGCGCATCAGTTCGTCGAACCGTTCCGGCTCTTTCATGGGCAGTGAATTTTCCTACGAGGACCTGGGAGCCCAGGAACTGGAGAAGTACACTTACCGCTACCTGCGTGATGAAGCATGCGGCGAGTTGACCTGCACGGTCATCGAGCGCGTGCCTACGGACAGGAAGTCCGGCTACAGCCGCCAGGTGGTGTGGCAGGACCGGGACGAGTTGCGCACCTGGAAAGTCGAGTACTACGACCGCAAGGATGCGCACCTGAAGACGTTGACTATGGCCAACTACGAGCAGCACCTGGACAGTTACTGGTACGCCGGTCATATGATGATGGTGAATCACCTCACCGGGAAGAGTACCGACCTGACCTGGTCGGAGTATCAGTTCCGCACCGATTTGAACGAACGCGACTTCACGCAGACCGGGTTGAAACGGGTGCGTTGATGTTGAGCCCGCATATCGCCCGCAGGGTGTGTGTTATGGAAGGCGCACAGCAAAAAATCCGGCGCGATCATCGCATCAATTGGTGAGATATGCGGGCTGGTACCGCTCTTTGCCGTGCGGCATTCGGGGTTGTGTGGCTGTTGGCGCTGATCGTTGCGCCGGTGACATGCGCGGGGATTGAGATTGCCGACTACGATTTTTCCGGCAGCATAGGTATTGAGGGTCGCTGGTATCCCGAGGCCGCTTTATTTCCCGGGCAGCGTGACCACGCGAGCGGTTTTGTCCTGGAACCGGAGTTCTACGTTGAGGATAGCGCGGGCAGAAGCTTCACCCTGGCGCCTTTCTTCCGTTTGGATGCCGCAGATACCCGCCGTACCCACGTGGATGTTCGCGAAGCCTACCTGTTGTTGTTCGGTGGGCTCGGAGATTATGAGTGGGAATTGCGTCTGGGGGTCGACCAGGTATTCTGGGGTGTGGTTGAATCACAGCGCCTGGTCGATATTATCAACCAGGTCGATTTCGTAGAGCATCCGGACGGTACGGCCAAGCTGGGGCAACCCATGGCACACGGAACACTGTCCGGTGATTGGGGTGTGCTGGAACTGTTCGCATTGCCCTACCACCGCGCCCGTACCTTTCCGGGCCGGCGCGGCCGCCTGCGCCTGCCCCTGGTCATTGATGATGATAATATCCGTTATGAGAGCGCGGCCGAACAGTGGCGCCTGGATTTTGCCGCGCGCTACAGTAACAGTTTCGGTCCCGTGGATGTTGGCCTGAGCGTGTTTGACGGCACCAGCCGGGAGCCGGCAGTGCAGTTGGACTTCACACCAGGCGGCGACCTGAACCTGGTCCAGTATTACACCCAGATCCGCCAGTTCGGCCTGGACGCCCAGTTGACCCTGGGTCCCTGGCTGCTCAAGCTGGAGGCGATCCAGCGCGCCGGTTCTCTGAACCTGCTGGGCAGGGAGGAGAATTACGTGGCGACTGTTGTCGGCGGGGAATACTCGTTCTATTCCATATTTGAATCTGTGGCCGACCTCACCCTGTTCGGCGAATGGCATTACGATGATCGGGGACGGGATGCGCCCCCGAGCCGCGCCCCCGGCACGTTTGAAAACGAACTGTTCACAGCTGCGCGCCTGGCGTTCAATGACGTTCAGAGTACCGAGATTACTGCCAGTTTTATCGGTGACCTGGGACGGTCCAGCCACTCACTGGCTGTCGGGCTGGACCGGCGACTAGCCGAGAACTGGTCGCTGCACCTGGAGGCGATTGTCCTGCTCGGCATCGATAAGGAGGATATCCACTATTACACGCGCCGCGACAGCTTTATCGAACTGAACTTGAGTTACAACTTCTGAGCGGGCATCCTTCGGATGTCCAAATCCGTTCCAGGCGGATTTGTGCGTCAGAACGCGGGTGCTCACGACCGAAAGCATAGTTATTCTTCTGGTTGAGGGACAAATCGGCAGGACAGCCGATTTGCACAGCGATAGCTGCCCGAAGGGTTGTGTCCAGGGATGGACGCAATGAACGCATCAAGCGCAGTGTGTAATGGCAACATAGTAAGCAGATTACCATAACTCATTGACAGCAAAGATTTATCCGATGGCAACAAGCGAATTGGTGAGATATGCGGGCTAAGCACGGTCGTCCAGCAGGCTGCGCAGCATCCAGGCATTTTTCTCATGGATTTGCATACGTTGCGTCAACAGGTCTGCGGAGGGTTCGTCGTTGGCGTTTTCCACTACGGGGAAAATGCTCCTGGCGGTTTTGACCACTGCCTCCTGGCCCTGCACCAATTGCCTGATCATCTCTGTCGCGCCTGGCACGCCGGTTTCTTCCGGGATGGAAGAGAGTTCGCTGAATTGCCGGTAAGAGCCCGGTGCGGCCACACCCAGCGCCCGGATGCGCTCTGCAATTTCATCAACCGCTGTTGCCAGTTCTGTATAATGCTGCTCGAACAGGGTGTGCAAGGTAGTGAACATCGGTCCGGTCACGTTCCAGTGGAAATTATGGGTCTTGAGATACAATGTATAGCTGTCGGCCAGCAGCCTGGACAAACCGTCGGCTATCTGCTGCCGTTGCTCTTCGGGAATACCAATATCTATCTGCATGTGAGCCTCCTGTCAGTCAAAGAAGTATATTAAAGAAAGCATAGCGCAATTCCAATGATAGAGAAATTATTATTAGAGCCGACCTTATGAACAGGCCCCTTGACCTGCACATCCTCGGCATCTGCGGCACGTTCATGGGGGGGATTGCGCGCCTGGCGCAACAACTTGGGCACCGGGTGACCGGGACCGACCAGAACGTGTATCCTCCCATGAGTGATGAACTGGCGCGGGCCGACATAGTGGTCCGGCAGGGATATGAAGCGGATCGGCTCGACCCCAGGCCGGATCGGGTGATTATCGGTAATGCCTTGTCCCGGGGCAATCCCTGTGTAGAGCACGTGCTGTCGCAAAAGATACCCTACACATCCGGGCCGCAATGGTTGGCGGAGAACGTATTGCCGGGACGCCGGGTATTTGCCGTCTCCGGCACCCACGGCAAGACCACCACTGCCAGCATGCTTGCCTGGCTGTTGCACGATGCCGGGCTGAACCCCGGCTTCCTGATCGGCGGGGTGCCGGAAAATTTCAACTATTCCGCAACTCTGGGTGATCCCGGTTATTTTGTGGTCGAAGCCGACGAATATGACACGGCCTTCTTCGATAAACGTTCGAAGTTTATCCACTACCGTCCTGATATAGTGATCATCAATAACCTGGAATACGACCACGCGGATATTTTTGCCGGTATGGAGGAGATACAAAAGCAGTTTCATCATCTGGTCCGCACCGTGCCGGGTAACGGGCAGATCATCGCCAGGGACGGCAGCGCCCATATTGATACGCTGCTGGCAATGGGGAACTGGTCACCCCTGACCCGGTTCGGAGATGCGTCTTCCACCTGGCATACCGTGCCGCTGACCCGCGACTATGCCGAATTTCAGGTCATCAACGCAGGCCGGGAAGCCGGCCGGGTACGCTGGTCCCTGTTCGGCAAGCACAATGCGGACAATGCCCTGGCGGCCCTGCTCGCGGCGCAACATGCCGGCATCACGCCCGCGCAGGGTTGTGCCGGCCTGTCCAGGTTCAGCAGCGTCAAGCGGCGTCTGCAATTGCTGGCGACAGTGAACGGCATTTCGGTATATGATGATTTTGCGCACCATCCGACTGCGATCAACTGTGCCGTGCAGGCGTTGCGGGCGCGCATCGGTGAACAGCGGCTGGTGGCGGTGCTGGAGTTGCGTTCGAATACCATGAAAGCGGGAATACATAAACATGCCCTGGCTGATGCCTTGCACGATGCGGACCGGGTGTGCGTACTTGACCCGCCGGGACTGGACTGGGACTTGCGTGCCAGCCTGGACAGCCTGGGCGACAAGCTGTCCCTGTTCCCCGCCGTGGAAGCTATCGTGAAACACCTGCACCGGATTGGCAAACCCGACGATCACATCCTGATCATGAGTAACGGCGGGTTTGATAATATTTACCGGCGCTTGCTTGAAAGGTTATCTGACTGATGGAAAACATCCCCCTGTTCCCCTTGCACACGGTTTTATATCCCGATGGGCGCATGCCGTTGCGCATATTCGAACCGCGCTACGTGGATATGGTCAGTGAGTGTATGAAAACCAGCCGCGGCTTCGGAGTCTGCCTGATAAAACAAGGCTCGGAAACCGGCCCGGCGGCCACCTGCTTCGATATCGGTACGTATGCGGAAATTATTGACTTCTCGCGGCAACCCGATGGCTTGCTGACGATTACCATAGAGGGGAAAAGACGTTTTAGGGTATTGCAGACCGCGCTGCGGCGCAATAACCTGCTTACCGGAGAGATAGCCTGGGTCAGCGCGGAGCAAGCCGGAGAAACGGCGGAGGAATACGCCTCACTCAGGGAGCTGTACCTGCATATCGTCGATAATTTTGAGACCTTGTATGCCCACGAAAACCATGCCTCAGTCAGCCCGGCGCTGCTCAGCTATCGCCTGGCGGAATTCCTGCCGTTGGCAAACGGCGCCAAACAGGAAGTACTGGAAACAAATGATACCGGGGCGCGATTGGCGCTGATCAAGGACGGACTGATAAGTTTGGAAGCTGAGATTGAGAGCGCCGCTGCGGGCACGCAATGAGTGCAATCTACCCTGATTTGAGCAAATCGCTGCAGCCGGCCACGCTCAACCTGGTCGGGTTGACGCCCTTGCTGGCAGTGTGCACCACGCTACTCAGCAGCCTGGCCATGGGGCTGGTCTTTCTCGTTGTGCTTGCCTTGTCCGCGCTCACCGTATCCGCCCTCAGGCGTATTATTCCAGACCGTTTCAGTCTGATTTATTTGCTGCTGATTGCAGCGACCTGGGTCTCTGTCATCGACCTGCTGATGCAGGCCTGGAGTTACGCGCTCAGGGAGCATCTGGGCAGCTATCTGTACCTGCTGGCCATGAATACCACCCTGCTGCTTCAGCTTGAGGCATCCCGGCTGCGACAGGGTCTCAGGGAAAGCATCCCGGCCTGCCTGGGACCGGCCTTGACCGGTGTGGTATTGCTTACTGCCACCGGACTGGTGCGTGAACTGGCGGCGCAAGGCGGTATGCTGACGGATGTCCGTTTACTGGCGCAGGTAGCCTGGCTGGACAGCCTGCAACCCGTCTACCTGTTCCATGGCGGCTTGCACCTGTTTGGCGCCGCCGCCGGCGCGTTGATCGTTTTCGGGTTATTACTGGCGCTACGGTCATATTACCTGTCGGCCAGGTAAATATACTGACGACGCAGATGAATGGCAGCCGCCGTATGCAGGTCGCTTTGACGGGACAGGTTCTTGAACAAGGATAAACGCGCGCAGATCTTCTCCCTGTTGCGCCGGCACAACCCGGCGCCTAAGACGGAACTTCGTTACACCAGCCCCTTCGAGTTGTTGGTGTCCGTAATCCTGTCGGCGCAGGCCACGGATGTCAGCGTCAACAAGGCCACGGAACGACTGTTCCGGGTAGCCAATACGCCGCAACAGTTCATCGAACTGGGCGTGGCCGGACTGAAGCAGTACATCAAGTCCATCGGCCTGTACAACACAAAAGCCGAAAACATTATCAAAACCTGCCACATCCTGTTACGCGACCATGCCGGGGAAGTCCCGCCCGCCCGTGAAGCCCTGGAAAAACTCCCTGGTGTAGGCAGGAAAACCGCCAACGTCATCCTCAACACCGCCTTCGGCCAACCCACTATCGCCGTGGACACCCACATCTTCCGCGTCTCCAACCGCACCGGCCTGGCCCCCGGCAAAAACGTCCTGGAAGTCGAACAACGCCTGTTAAAACACGTCCCTGAAGAATATCGGCAAGACGCCCACCACTGGCTCATCCTGCACGGCCGCTACACCTGCGCCGCGCGCAAACCGAAATGTGGGGAGTGTATTATTTTTGAGCTGTGTGAGTGGAGGGAAAAACGATAAACTGACCCTGCCGTGGCCTGGATTGGCCTCAATAACCACTTCAGTTTCTGAGTAACGGCATGACCTCAGCCCCGAAGCGCTGGAGTTCTTCCAGGGTGGGGTGAAACTGTAGCAGGAAGGTCTCAATGCCCAGCGACGCAAAATGTCGTAAGCGTTCGGCAATCATTTCCGGTGTGCCCACCAGTCCCGCCATTGTACCGCCGTTGGTACCCACTTTTGCTGCGTCATCTGGTTGTACCTGATGCATTACCACTGCTTTGTCTGCTCCCCTGATTTGCATATGACGTAATGCCAGCAGTCGCCGGAATTCCTCGTTTGCAACGCTCTCCGTTTCCCGACAGATAACAAACCCACCCATGCCGAAGCGCAGCGTACGGCCGTGTTTTTCCGCCCGTTCTTTCATGTTAGTGACGATCTCGGGAATTTGTTCCGGCGGCCTGCCATTCATAACAAAAATATCGGCGGCCCGCGCACCCAGGGCTCGGCCCTGTTCCGATTCTCCACCGATATAGATCGGGATATGTGGCTGTTGCACCGAGCGCGGAGCAATGGAAGCGTTCTTTATCCGATAGTACTCGCCGTTGAAACTGAAGTTGTTACGGGTCCACAAGCCTCTGAGAATATCGATGTATTCAGCAGCGCGGGCGTAACGATCATCATGCGCCAGCACCGGCACACCCAGCATCTCGTACTCAGGTGGCCACCAGGCAGACACCAGGTTTATCGCAAAGCGCCCCCGGCTGATATGGTCAATACTGTTCGCCATTTTTGCAATAACACCGGGCGCCCGCAGACCCGGTTTCACCGCCGCGATGATTTCGATTTTGGATGTCAGCGCGGCCAGTCCGGCTGCGCTGGTCCAGGCATCGACCAGGTCAAGCATCGCGCCATTGGGATGTATGAAGTGCTCGGCAAGCAACAGAGTGTCAAATCCCAGCCGTTCTGCCAGTAGGGTCGACTCCTGCACGTATTCGTAGGAAGCCACTCCGTGCTCAGGAGAATCAGTCATGATCCAGTTACCATAAACCGGCGGCCAGAAACCAAGTCGCATTGCGGCCACAGCTATTTTTCTCCCACTGCTTTAGATAATGCCGTACCGTGTTTTGTGGAAACCAGGACATTACTCGTTATAGGTTCCTCATACTTGGCAAGCGATGCACGCTCTCTGTAAATCATTAACAACATATTACCATCTGCGGCGATCTAAAATAATCCCTTGACAATCGCACCGGAGTATATAGACTCCGCCGCACTATGAACGCAGCCCTGATAACGACACGTCACAGTTATTCGGAACCGGCCGTGGCCGGTGCCGCGTCGGTACGCGCCCGCGCCACGCATCATTCCGTCAGACGCGCGGCTTCATCCCGTTTTAATGAGGATAATAACGAACCGATGCGTTAAGCCTTCCTGACACAATCCTGCTGGAAGGCGCGTGACAACGAACCTTCCGGAAGAGATCCCCGACGACAGCCCCGGTTGGTTCAAATCAACCGGGGCTTTTTTTTGCAAATGGACCGGTAGCTCAGCCGGTAGAGCGGCGGGTTGAAGACCCGCGCGGCGGTGGTTCGATTCCATCCCGGTCCACCAGGTTTATGGCATGTAGCTTAATGGTAGAGCTTCCGCCTGTTAAGCGGAAAGATGCTGGTTCGAGTCCAGCCGTGCCAGCCAGAAACAGATACCGCTACGGTAGCTCAATGGCCAGAGCGCTTGATTGTCGATCAAGAAGGTGCCGGTTCGAATCCGGCTCGTAGCGCCATAAGCATTTGATCCGGTGGGCGAATGGTTAAGCCACCAGACTTTCAATCTGGTAATTGCAGGTTCGAATCCTGTCCGGATCACCAATTCAGACTGCATATAATTCGCGAATTAACAAACTTGACAGAATAATTTCACTATTTATAATAATTTCAACATGTGTTGATAATATTTTTTTCAGTGATAAAGCAAGATTTCCAAATTGAAAAAGCAGAGCAGATAATCGTATCTGTCTTACAACGGATTCCTGGGTTAGAAGATATAAACACTGTTCTTAAGTCCACCACAGAGACCCTGATAGGGGGGTACAGTTTCGATTACTTTCTTATCGTGGAGTTAAGAAAACAGAATACCCTTAGCACCTTGCTCGTTAAAATTTTTGCATCCGGGCAGCCTCTTTGGACGCGCATGGCCGTCAAGCTGTTGCTACAATTAAAAATCAATCAGCCGACATCATACGGCGTATTTGTCGCGCCGTTTATATCTGAAAGATCAGCTGAAATTTGCAAGAGTAACGGAATTGGCTACATCGATCTCTCCGGTAATTGTCGGTTGGACTTTGATGGGACCTACATAGAGATAAATGGAAACCCTAATCGTTTTGCCCGAAAAAGCGGACTGAAGTCGTTATTCAAACCCAAGGCCGAGCGGGTACTACGAGCCTTGTTATGCAACCCTGAACGTCAGTGGTTGGCATTGGACCTTGTTGAAGCAGCGAAAGTCAGTGCCGGCCAGGTATCCAATGTTCGTAAACTTCTCCTGGAGCGTGAATGGATACAGGATCAGAAAAGAGGGATCAAGCTGACCGAGCCAATCGAGACGCTCGCATCCTGGTTGAACGAATATGAATCCGGCAGGAATACCGCGTATGAATTTTATGATATGGGGTCGGTAGGAGATATTGAAGCAACGATCTCAAGCTTTTGCAATCTTACAGGGATACGTTATGCTTTCACTGGTTTTTCTGGCGCATCGCGCTATGCTCCATTTACAACCTACAGGACAGTTGCTGTTTATATGGACATTTCACAAGAGGATATAAAGGAATTGCCATTCAAGCCAGTGAATTCCGGCGCCAATATCAGGGTTATTTCACCTTATGATGAAGGGGTATTTTACGGAACTCGCAATATACGGGGTCAATCCGTGGCATCACCTGTCCAGTGTTACCTTGACCTTAAGGAAGAAAAAGCAAGAGGTGAAGAAGCCGCTGAAGCCTTGCTTGAACAGGAGATTAAACCATCATGGCAGTAACAAAGGATGACTATTCCGATTTGGCAGTAAGGGCTGCTGAGTCGGTGCTACTTGAGCTTGTCCGCATTCTCGGGGAATATCTGGATCATGTTGTTGTAATCGGTGGCATGGTTCCAAAATACCTTGTAACCGGCGCGGTAGAAAAGCATATCGGGTCTATCGACGTTGATTTGGCCCTGGATCATCGCGGTTTTGATCAGCCGGGTTATCGTACATTGCAACAATTGCTTGAAACGAACGATTACCGCTTGGACACTGAACAACCATTTATCTATCGACGAATTATTGCTATTGATAACAATGAAATTACTGTTCAGGTCGATTTACTTTCAGGTGAATATGGTGGCACGGGCAGAAGCCGCAGGACACAAAAGGTACAGGATCTACGGCCTCGCAAAGCACGAGGCGCTGATCTGGCATTTGATTCTCCGGTACATGTGAAAATATCCGGAGAGCTACCCGGAGGCGCAAAAGACACCGCAAGTATTCGTATTGCAAGCATAGTCCCATTTATTGTAATGAAGGCAATGGCTATGCGGGATCGTCTAAAACAAAAAGATCCCTATGACATTTATTATTGCCTGAAATACTTTCCGGGTGGAATTGAAGATATTGCTGAATCATTCAGCTTGTTAAGAAGAAATAAACTGGTCGGGGAAGCCTTGGGAATTCTTGCAGAAAAATTTGCCTCTCCGGAACATGTTGGCCCTGTTCATGTGACAGAATTTCTTCAAATATCCGATACGTATGAAGCGGAGCTTACACAACGGGATTCTTATGAGAGAGTTCAGTTTCTGATAGAAAGTTGTACCGGTTGAAGCGGCATTATGCCTGCTGTGAATTACCTACACTCTTGGGCAGGCTGAAATGAAGGATTACATAGGCCGCCAGTGCGGATAGCAATGAACCCGCGAGGATGCCCAGGCGGTCGCCACTGTAATAGTCACCGCTGCCGTGCTCAAAGGCCAGGCCGGCGATGAACAGGCTCATGGTGAAGCCGATGCCGCAGGCGCAGGCCACACCGAGAAGCTGGGTCCAGTTCACGTCTTGCGGCAGTCGCGCCAGGCCCAGGGCTACGGCAAGGCCCGTGAAGGCCAGGATGCCCAGCGGTTTCCCCAGCGCCAAACCTGTTGTCACACCCATCGTGACCGGATGCACAAGCGCCTCCAGCGATATATCCGTCAGTGACAGCCCGGCATTGGCGAGAGCAAAGACCGGCAGGATGACGAAGGCGACGGGGCCGTGCAGGTTGTGTTCCAGTTCACGCAGGGGGCAGTGCCCTTCCTTGTCTCGCATCGGTACACAGAACGCGATGAGTACGCCTGCCAGGGTCGCATGAACGCCCGATTTCAATACCGCCACCCAGAGCGCCACGCCCAGCAATACATAGGTTGAAGTGCGTGTGACTCCCAGACGGTTCATGGCCACTGCCAGGGTGAGAAATATAGCGCCGATGAGCAGCATTGTGGGTGAGAGGTCCGCCGAATAGAACAGTGCGATGATGGTGATGGCCGCCAGGTCATCCAGTATTGCCAGGGTAAGTAAAAAAACCTTGAGAGAGGTCGGCGCCCTGGCGCCGAATGAACCCAGCAGGGCCAGCGCGAACGCGATATCCGTTGCGACCGGGATGGCCCAGCCGTCCAGGGCCACGGCATCTCCCAGGTTGAACCAGATATAGATCGCCGCGGGCACGAGCATGCCGCCCAGCGCGCCCATGCCCGGCAGAATAACCTGACTTGTGGACGACAGTTCACCTTCCATGACCTCACGCTTGATTTCGAGTCCTATCAGGAAAAAGAACACCGCCATGAGGCCGTCGTTTACCCAGAGCAGCAGCGGCTTGCTAATGATCAGCGCGCCGACCTGGACTGCTACCGTCATATCAAGGAGGGAGGCATAGACACCCGCCAACGGTGAATTGGCTGTCACCATGGCGATGACGACACAGGCAATCAGCAGAACGCCGCCGGCAGTCTCCAGTTGCAGAAACTCGCGCAGTGCGTCGGCAATAGTTGGTGGTTGTTTGCGTGTTTCCATATCGGTCAGAATGCTTTCCTCATCCTGCATACGGCTCCTGCCCCGTTCAGAGTGGGCTACGACGGGGAAACGTCCGGCAACCTTGACCCTGCCGGTTTATGAGGAAATTTGCGCTGGTTAACGTTCCAGGTATTGGAGCTTGCTTTTGACGTCTTTCCAGTCGTCCGCGTCGGCGGGGGCATCTTTCATCGTGTTGATGACCGGCCACTCCCGGGAGAGTTCCGCGTTCAGTTCGATGCAATGTTGCATGCTCTCTTCGACGTCTTCATCTGACATAATGGCTTCGACCGGGCACTCCGGCTCGCACAAGGTGCAATCGATACACTCATCCGGGTCGATAACCAGCATGTTGGGGCCTTCATGGAAACAATCGACCGGGCAAACTTCGACGCAATCGGTATATTTACACTTGATGCAGTTTTCTACGACGACAAAGGGCATAACGACATCCTACCATTGGTTGAGTAAGTGGTGACTTAGGATTATACCAACTCACACAGCCGGTACAACAGTTCCAGCGCTTGTTTTGGGGTGAGGCTGTCCGGGTCGACTTCCCTTAGTAGTTCCCGACATTCATCAGGTTGTTGGAACAGGTCCTGTTGTACTGTATCCGGCGCCAGGCCCACACTGTTTTTTTCCATGATTTCAAGCTGTTGGTTGGCCTGGTTGATCACCGCGCGCGGAATGCCGGCCAGTTGCGCTACCTGGATGCCGTAACTCCTGTTGGTAGCGCCGGGTTTGACGCGGTACAGGAAGATAATCTCGTTATTGTGTTTGATCGCGTCTAGGTGTGCGTTGTGCACGGTATCCATGAGTTCCGGCAGGGCGGTCAACTCGAAGTAATGGGTGGCGAACAGGGTAAACGCCCGCACCTTGCTTGCCAGGTAGGCGGCGCAGGCCCAGGCCAGCGCCAGGCCGTCGTAGGTGCTGGTGCCGCGCCCGATCTCGTCGATCAGCACCAGGCTCCTGTCGGTAGCGTTGTTCAGAATGATCGCGGTTTCCACCATTTCCGCCATGAAGGTTGATTTTCCGGAAGAGATATCATCGACCGAGCCGATACGGGTGAAGATACGGTCTACCGGACCGAGTACGGCGCTCTCCGCCGGGACGAAACTGCCGATATGCGCCAGCAGTGTGATGAGCGCGGTCTGGCGCATGTAGGTAGATTTGCCGCCCATGTTCGGTCCCGTAATCAGCAGCATCCTGACCGTGTCATCCAGGCGTATGTCATTGGCAATGAAGGGGTTATTCTGCAAACGTTCGATCACGGCGTGCCGTCCGGCGCGCAGCTCCAGACCGGGCGTGTCGGTGAACTCGGGCCGGCAGTAATCCAATGCATCGGCGCGCTCGGCAAAGCAGGCCAGTACGTCGACCTCGCACAGCGCCGCGGCGCTTGCTTGCAGCGCTGTCAGGTCGGCGCAGATACGTTCCAGGATCAGCTCATACAGTGCTTTTTCCCGTGCCAGCGCCCGCTCCCTGGCGCTCAGCACCTGGTCTTCGAAGTCCTTCAATTCCGCGCTGATGAAACGTTCCGTGGATTTCAACGTTTGGCGCCGGTGATAGCGCGCCGGTACGACCTCGCTGTACTGGCGTGATACTTCAATATAATAGCCGTGCACCCGGTTGAAACCGACCTTGAGGGTGGGTATGCCGGTCTGCTCCCGTTCACGCGCTTCCAGTTCATCCAGGAATGACCCCGCATCCCGGTCCAGTTGGCGCAACTGGTCCAGTTCGGCGTCAAAACCGTCAGCAATTACTCCACCTTCCCGGATGGTTGGCGCCGGTTCCTCCTGCAGGGCGGCGCCCAGGTAGTGCTCCAATTCCGGAAACTCCAGGATGAGGTCGTTCAGTTCATCCAGGCGCGGGCTGTTGACACCCCCCAGTGTCGTTTTCAGTTGTGGCAGACGCAGCAGTGACTTGTACAGTTGTGACAGGTCCCTGGGACGCGCGGATTTCAGCGCCACCCGCGCCAGGATGCGCTCCAGGTCGTTGACCTGTTTCAGTGTTTGATGAATGGCAAGCCAGGTTTCGCCGGCTGAGAGTTGACTCACCGCGTCATGGCGCAGGCGTAAGGTTTGCTGCGCGCGCAGGGGCCGGTTCAGCCAGCGTTTCAGCAAACGGCTGCCCATGGTGGTCGCGGTGGTATCCAGCACGGCCAGCAGGCTGTTCGCCTTGTTGCCTTTCAGGTCCTGCTCCAGTTCCAGGTTGCGGCGGGTGACGGCATCGAGAATGAGGCTGTCCGAACGCTGTTCGACCTTTATCGGCTGCAGGTGGCGCAATGCCGCGCCCTGGGTTTCATTAACGTATTGCAGCAGTGCGCCCGCGGCCGCGCTGGCTGCCGTCATATCGGTAAGCCCCAGACCTTCCAGCGTGCTCACTGCGTATTCATGCCGGATCGTGTCCTCCGCCCTGGATAAATCGAAATGCCACGCCGCCCGCGCGGTGATGTTGTGACAGGAAACCCCCGAGGTCTGCGCCGGCTCACGGTCTTCGCTAAGCAACAGTTCCGCAGGTTGCAAGCGCGCCAGTTCGTCCTGCAGCGCATTCAGTTCCCCGGCCTGGCTGAGCGTGAAGCGGCCGTCCGCCAGATTCAGGCTGGCGATCCCATGCTGGTCCCCCAGCGTATGGATGCAGACCAGCAGGCTATCGGCTGTTTCTTCCAGCAGCGCCTCATCGGTGACGGTGCCGGGCGTAACCACCCGGGCTACTTTCCTCTCCACCGGCCCCTTTGCCAGGGCCGGGTCACCGACCTGTTCACAGATGGCAACTGATTCGCCCAGCCGGATCAGCTTCGCCAGGTAGGAATCAACCGCGTGGTAAGGCACCCCTGCCATGGGAATCACCTGGCTGCCGGATTTGCCCCGGGAAGTAAGGGTAATGTCAAGCAGACGCGCCGCCTTGCGTGCATCCTCAAAAAATAACTCGTAGAAGTCCCCCATGCGAAACAACAACAGAATATCCGGATACTCGGCCTTGAAGCCCAGGTATTGTTGCATGACCGGCGTGTGTGCGGAGTTGTCAGGGGGCATGGATCTGTTCTGCTGCTGTACTGGTATTTCTATTGTCCGATGGGAACCATTATAAGGCAGCCGTGCATTCCCTTGAAATTTCGCGCATCAACCCCCAAATAAGGCATTCGAACATTTCGTTATAACGGGGCTGTCATGACAGTAGATGCACAAAAAGAAGCACTTGGTTTTCAAACGGAAGTCCAGCAGTTGCTGGACCTGATGATCCACTCCTTGTACAGCAACCAGGAGATCTTCCTGCGTGAGCTGATCTCGAACGCCTCCGACGCCGCCGACCGGCTGCGTTTTGAAGGCTTGCAGGACGACAGCCTGTTCGAGGACGACGCGGAACTGAAGATCCGGGTGGAGTATAACAAGACGCAGAAGACCGTTACCGTTATTGACAACGGCATCGGCATGTCCAGACAGGAAGTGGTGGATAACCTGGGCACCATCGCCAAATCCGGCACCAAACAGTTCTTCGCCTCGCTGACCGGTGATCAGAGCAAGGATTCGCAACTGATAGGCCAGTTCGGCGTGGGGTTTTATTCCTCGTTCATCGTAGCCGAAAAGGTGGAGGTAGTCACTCGCCGTGCGGGGCTGCCAAGAGAGGAGGGCGTGCGCTGGGTCTCCGACGGCAGGAGCGAATACACCGTGGAGACCGTGGACCGGCCAAAGCGCGGCACCAAGGTCATCCTCTACCTGCGTAAAGAGGCCGGGGAGTTCCTGGACGGCTACCGTTTGCGCAACATCATCAACAAGTATTCCGACCATATCTCCCTGCCCATCATCATGCCGAAAGAGGGCGAAGATGAGAAAGGCGAGGACACCGTCAATACGGCCAAGGCATTATGGGCGCGTAACAAGAAAGACATCAAGGAGGAGGAATACAATGAGTTCTACAAGACCGTATCCCATGATTTTGAAGACCCGCTGTGCCACCTCCACAACAAGGTGGAAGGCAAGCTGGAGTACACCAGCCTGTTGTTCATCCCCGCCCGCGCGCCGTTCGACCTGTGGGACCGGGAACAACGCCACGGCGTAAAACTGTACGTAAAGCGGGTATTCATCATGGACGACGCCAAGCAGTTGCTGCCCGCTTACCTGCGCTTCGTCAAGGGCGTGGTGGATTCCGATGACCTGCCGCTGAACATCTCCAGGGAGATCTTGCAACACAACAAGGTGATTGACACCATCCGCTCGGCCAGTACCAAAAAGATACTGGACCTGCTGAAAAAACTGGCGCAGAAGGAACCGGACAAGTACCGGAAATTCTGGCAGACCTTTGGCCGGGTGATGAAGGAAGGCGTTATCGAAGCCCCGGATAAACATGAAGAACTGGCCAAACTGTTCCGTTTCAAGTCCACCCGGGAAGACACGGAAGAAGAAACTGTGTCCCTGGATGATTATATCGCCGCCATGAAGGAAGGGCAGAAAGCCATTTATTACGTGACTGCGGAAAATTATGCCACTGCAAAAAACAGCCCGCACCTGGAAATATTTCGCAAGAATGACGTCGAAGTGCTGCTGCTGACCGATCCGGTGGACGAATGGCTGGTTACCCACCTGACTGAATACCAGGAAAAACCATTGACCTCGGTGAGCAAGGGTGAGTTGGACCTGGGCGACCTGGCTGATGACAAGGATGATCAGGAAGCTGAAAAGACTGATGACAAGGAACTCGACACGCTTACCAAACGCATCGAAAAGATACTGGATGAAAAAGTGAAGGAAGTACGCATCACCCGGCGCCTGACCGAGTCCCCGGCCTGCCTGGTGGCCGACGAACACGAGATGGGCCGCCATTTGGAACAGATACTGAAAGCTTCAGGCCAGCAACTCCCCGCGACAAAACCCATCCTGGAGATTAACCCGGACCATCCCATTGTCGGCAAGCTACAGGACGAGGAGGATGACAACCGCTTCAGTGACTGGGCCAACATCCTGTTCGAACAGGCCCTGCTCAGCGAAGGCGGTCAACTGGAAGACCCTGCCGGTTTCGTGCACCGGCTCAACAGCATTTTTCTGGAGATGAAATGATCAACCTTGATGAGCAGGATGGACAGGATTAATTCTGCCCTCGGCCTAACGCATAAGCCTGTAAGGCCGAGCTGGGATACTTGGCGCTTCAAGATCCTCCGGATGCAAGACTGAAGGAAAAATTGTAGCACCACTCGTCTGGTGGTTGCAAAACACTTTCAAAGATCAAAAAACTTAACAGCATTACCCCCCAACAATCCGGTTTTAGTCTCTGTACTGAATTTACCTGAGCCGCTGATCAGTGCCCCGATACGCTGTTCGCCCAGGGGGAACGGGTAGTCGGAGCCGAGCATGACGCGTTCCTCTCCCATGACGTTTACCAGTAACGCCAGGGCTTGCTCGTCAAACACGGCCGAATCCGTGTAGAAGCGGTCGGTGTAATGTGATGGCGGGTGCGGGCAGTCCTTGCGCACGAGGTCGCGATTGTGCCAGGCATTGTCCACGCGGCCGAGCAGGAAGGCGAAGCTGCCGCCGCCGTGGGCGAAACAGATGCGCAGGCTGCGTGGCAGGCGTTCGAACGCACCGGACAGGATCAGGGACAGGATGGATAACTGCGTCTCTGCCGGCATGGCCACCAGCCATTGCAGCATGTATCCGGGCATGCGTTCCGGCGCCATCATGTCCCAGGGGTGCACCAGTACCGGCACATCTTCCGCGGCGCAGTGTTGCAGGAAGGTAATCAGGCCCTCATCATCCAGGTTGCGCGGCCCGACGTGGTTGCCGATCTGTACTCCGATATGTCCGGCCCGCGCGGCCCGGCTCACCTCCCGGCAGGATGCGTCGGTATCCTGCAGCGGCACCTGGCACAGCGCTTTCAGCCGCTCGGGCGCGTGGCCGCATAACTCCAGCGCCATGTCGTTAAACAGCCTGGCGCATTCCAGCGCCTGGTGCGCGGGTTTTTCATAGGCGAACAGCAACGGAGTGGCGCACATAACCTGGATGGCTATGCCGTCACGGTCCATTTCCTCCAGCCGCAGCGCCGGGTTCCAGCAGGCCTCGTACACCGGCCGGTAATCCCGGTTCCCCAGGGTGATCATGCCCTTGCCGGGTTCGGTATGGCGAAACCCCGGCCACTCGCCACCGAAGCGGGTGGATAGGTCGGGAATCGCGTCCGGGTAGAAATGACTGTGGATGTCTATGTTCATAATCCGACCCAGCCTTCCGGCGGTTCCTTGCCGGGGTGTAATGCCTTGCAGGCCGGGCAGGTGCGCAGTGTTTCATCGTTGAAGAACTGCTCAAACAGCGGCGGCAGGTCGCGGACGATGGACACCAGCAGCACCTCGACCCGGTACACCAGGCTGCCGCATTCGAAACAGTACCACTCGAACGCGTCTTTCTCGCCGGCGGGGCGTTTGGGTTCTATCACCAGGCCCACGCTGCCGGGTACCGGGCGCTGGGGCGAATGCCGCACGTGCGCGGGCAGGAAAAATATGTCGCCTTCCCGTATCGGCACGTCATAAAATTCCCCCTGCTCGTATACCTTCAGCACCATGTCTCCCTGCAACTGGTAGAAAAACTCCTCCACCGGGTCGTCGTGGTAGTCAGTACGTTTGTTGGGGCCGCCGACCACAGTCACCATCATGCCGGTGTCTTCCCAGATCTGCTTGTTGCCCACCGGCGGTTTGAGCAGGTGTCTGTGTTCGTCAATCCAGGCCTGGAAGTTAAAGGCGTTGAGTTTGCTCATCGGAACCTCCCGCAATAGCCGTGTCGCTGTTGACTCTGGCACAGGAACTTTGTTGGCGTTTGAAATATGCTACAAAAAACCAGGGCACTGTGATCATTAACATACCATAGACCAGCGGCAACCGGCCAATTTCCGGGCGTT
The DNA here is from genome assembly GCA_965116585.1 of Gammaproteobacteria bacterium. Lineage (GTDB taxonomy): Bacteria > Pseudomonadota > Gammaproteobacteria > Eutrophobiales > Eutrophobiaceae > JAAXHV01. The sequence goes on from OZ220714.1 coordinate 2,996,603, forward strand.
GCAACAATGTCATGACTACCAACAGCGTAATAGCCAAATTCTGTACGCCCGTCTCAATGACAATGGTGATGCCTTGACGGGCGGAAAGCCTGAAGTAGACGGATGTCATGTAAGCGATACACATGATCGTGACCATAAACAGGACACATAACATCGTGACGGTAAGGAAATCTGCCAGACTGCTGAAGTAATCCAGGTTAAACCACACCGTGCTGAGCGCAAGAAAACAAATTAAAACGATTGAAAACTTGCGGAAAAATTCGACCGGTCCGATTGCTCTCTCGCCAGCATAACGCCGGGTTATCATACCTGTCGCCATCGGCAAAATCGTCAACAATGCCAGTTGCAAAATACTTTTGCCGATCGGCAAATTCAATTCGGCATCATAGTCCATATACGTGCTGATGGCATAGGCAGCCCACAACGGCAGGGTGAAAGATACCAGGATACTCGAAACCGCGGTCAGGCAAATTGACAAGGCAATATCAGCCCTTGCGGCAAACGAGATGGCATTGGAGGTGACCCCGCCCGGGCTGGCAGCAAGAAGCATGAGTCCCACTGCGATTTCCGCCGGCACCGGCAACAGGCGGGTTATCAGCAAACCCCATAAGGGCAGCAGAACCATCTGTCCTGCAAGACCTAACAGGGCGGCCTTCGGTTGCAAGAGGACAGGTCGAAAGTCATCCGTTCGCAGGGCCAGTCCCATCCCGAACATGATGGTAAAAATAATGGCGGGAAAAACGTACTGGGTCAGAAACTGGAATGTCAAGTGGATTGCCTATACAAAATCCAGGGTTTGGTACAGTCCCAGCGCCTTCAGCACCGAACGGTACTGGGATTCGAACATCTCTGCGCCGGAGACGCCCGCCATCGGCGCTTCTTTTCTCATGTAGAGTCTGGAGCCGTCTTTACCGGTTGCGGCCACTTCAAGCACGGCACGTTGCGCGGCAGGATCAGCGATCAACCGGCCCTGACATCGGTCTGTTCCGATTGTCGCGAGTGCGCAGGCTACCATCACGTTGACGTTTCGGGGAAATTTGCGCGCAATGCCTGATACCGGGCCGTCGTATAGTACGGTTTCCTTGCTGCCGGCGCCGACATGCTCCGGTAAATTCTGGATATTCAAGTGTTCAGGATGCTTGCGCATGGAGACAGACACTTCCTGCCACATATGTTTCCATTCAACCAGGTTGTCGCATCCCATCAGCGCGCCATGTGGAATGAATAACCGGCGGCCATTTTCTGCCGCAATTTCGACCAGTTTTTTGAGCAGGGTCGCATCGACGAGGCCGTTCACGGAAAGCGGCATATAATCCGCGCACCTGAGCAAGCCGGCGCCATACTGCTCAGTGATTTGCGGGTGAGCCATCTCTACGATCAAATCACAACCACGTTGCGCTGCAACGTCTGGATCGTCAAGAATAATCTCCTGCGGCAGTCCTGCCAGCGCCGGGCGGCTGCGGTTGTAAACGAAGCCGATTTCCACGTCGGGGTGGCGTTCCGTCAACCTGTGATACAGCCTGCTGCCAACAAATCCGAAACCGATTAATCCAACCCGCTTTACAGGCATTCGCATCTCTCACTGCCAGGGCGCTGACGGGTGTTCACTCAGAAATCCAGCCTGGTTCTGATGCCAAATGTGCGCGGGCGTATGGTGGTAATATCATCCGGGTTCTGTGAATCGGCGATGATGTCCACGATAGCCCTCTTGTCAAACGCATTGTCGAGAAACGCCGTTACGCTCCAGGCATCCTGCCTCAATATGGCAGCGCGAACATTGACCACAGCATAGTCCCCTGTCTCCCGGTTGAAGGGATTGCGCGCGTTGCCTTCGGTCGAGGATGACCCGACATATGATATATCTCCACTGACGGCCACCTCAAGCCCTGAAGCGGCCAGTGCACGTGAATACTGGGTGAACAGTGTTGCAGAAAATTCGGGTACGCCGGGGACATCGTCACCTTTCATTAGCGGCGTGCGGATGAGCGGTACGGGAGGTCCCAGAAATATCTGGGGTTGATCCTCTACAATTTTGGCATCGGTATAAGCCAACGCCGCCGAGAATTCCCAGTTTGCAACCGGGATAAAGTCTGCCTGCATTTCCAGGCCGCGGATACGCGCCTCCCCGCCATTGCTGACGAAATTGAATATGCCGGTAATCGCATCGGCCTGCACGATTTGTATATCTTCCCAGTTAATCCAGTAAACGGATCCGTTCAAGGTCAGGCGTCGGTCCATCCAGGTCGTTTTCCATCCCGCTTCAAGATTGCTGAGGTTATCCGGGTTATAAGATGGGGGGATGGGCGCGAACGGCGTGCGCTGGTTAATTCCCCCTACCCGAAAGCCTTCGGTATAGGTGAAATACAGCATTGCATCCTCCGTGACGTCGTAAGAAAAAGACACCTTGGGAGTGAAACGGTTGCTGGTGAAATCTGTATTCAGCACGGGACCGGCGCCGATAGCGCCAATCGGCTTTATTGCCTGCTCCTCTATTTCCTGATCGGACCAGAAAAAACGGCCGCCCGCCTGAATGCTGACCCGGTCGGTAAAGTCAAATGTCAACTCGCCGAACAGCGCAGATTGAAACAGGGAGTAACTCAGGGTGCGACCAAAGGCCGCGTTGCCGGGTTTCCCGGTCCCGGGTCCGAAGTAGCCCTCGGTATTGGGGTTAAATGGCAGGCGCCGCCCCTCCGGCCCGCTGACGACGATCTCCACGTCATAGTCGGCCTCTTCAACCTGTGTATAGCCGCCAAGAACAAAATTGAACCTGCCGTCGAATTGCGAGGCCAGACGAATTTCATTGCTCCATAACGAGCGTTCCTGGGGAAATGAGGCGGTGCTCACGAAAGGATAGCCGACACCTCTGAACGTGAAGTCGGTCGAGGCGGAGTCGAAACCATACAGGTTCTCACGGTCGTACCAGTTAGTGGCGCCTGTGAGGGTGACCTGTCCGATGTCCCATTCGACCTGAAAACTGTAAATTTCAGACTTGTCTTCCCAGGGTTGAAACACGTAGTCATGATTCACCAGGTCACCCCCGGGTATGCGGGTGGCCGCCAACTCCGGCCCGCCGGCAATGGTGTCAAGAGGCGGGGCGGGCGGCGTCAGTGATGCCTCTTTGGTGTAACGTGAAACATCATCGACTTCCGTATCCTGGTACAGCGCCATCACATTGAAGCGAAGATAATCGGCGGGCTCATAGCGCAATTGTAAGCGTGCGCCATAGGTATCTTCTTCATTGGCATCTTTCACTCCATGACGAATCTGGTCGATGTATCCCCCGTTGTTCTCGTACCAGCCCACCAGACGCAGGGCTAGCTGATCATCAATCACCGGCATATTGAGCATGGCGCTGCCGTTATAACTTTCACTGCCTTTTTCAGTCGTGGAAACCAGCCCCTCAACGTATGAGTCAAACTCGTTGAATTGCGGTTGTTTGCTGATGATTTTTACCGTCCCCGCCATGGAGTTGGCGCCGTACAGGGTTCCCTGCGGCCCCTTCAATACTTCGATTCGTTCAATATCATACAGCTTGATCTCCGCATTGCGCCCGCCACCCTCATTGGTAGTGTTATTGGCGGTCAACACTGCCTCATTGAAGTACACGCCGACGGGAGAGGCTGCACGCGAGGCGACGCCGCGCACGATATACTGTTTGTCACCTGGCCCGTTGTCCCTGAATTCAAGTCCCGGGACAGCATAAGCCCAGTCCGCAAACTCAACGACGCCGCGCCTGTCCAGCATTTCGTCGCTCAATGCCTGGATAGCGATAGCAGTGTCCTGGATACTCACCTGGCCCCGTTTTGTCGCGGTCACCACAATCTCCTCCAATACGTTTTGAGAATAGACTGTCTGAGAGGTTAAAACCAACAAAGAAAACAATATTACTGCTTGTTTGAGTACGTCCTCTGGGAATTTATGCATGATTGCCCCCGGATTGATTACTGATTTGACAAGATATAATGTTATGTTACTGCCGCCAGTTGGCTGAACCGGTCCTGCTGCCACGCCTGTTCTTCCATAACGGCGACAATCACGGCGACTGCCTCCCAGATATCCCGGTATCTCGAATACAGGGTTGCCAGTCCGAAACGAACGATATCCGGCGCGCGGAAATCACAGATCACGTTACGTTCGATCAAGGCTTGTACGATGGGATAAGCCTGTTCATGCCGAAAACAGACCTGGCTGCCGCGCCGTTCGTTTGCCGCTGGTGAGGCCAGCGTAAAGCCGTATTGGTTGCAACGTTGTTCCATCAGGCGGATGAAACACTCGCCCATTTTTGCGGATTTCTGCGCCACCGCCTGCATATCGATATCTGCAAAGACGTTCAGCGCTTCGTCCAGGCACACCAGGCCGGGCACCAGGTGTGTACCGCACAGCAGGCGTCGGATATCCGGCGCCGGCTCGTATTTCTGACTCATGGCAAACGGGTCGGCATGTCCCATCCAGCCGGTCAGCGGTTGTCTGACCTGCGCTTGCAGGTCTTTTCTAACGAATAAAAATGCCGGCGCGCCGGGCCCCGCATTCAGGTATTTGTAGCCACAGCCGATAGCCATATCGACGTTACAGGCGTTAAGGTCAAGCGGCATGGCGCCGCAACTGTGCGACAAATCCCATAACGCCAGCGCGCCGTTGGCGTGTGTGCGCCGGGTGACTGCCTCCATGTCATGCAGATAGCCCGTCCTGTAATCGACGTGAGTCAGCGTAACCAGGGCTGTCTCCTCGTCCACGGCGTCAAGAAATTCGTCCGGTTCCAGGATTTTGAGTTCGATATCCCGACCCAGGGTTGCTGCCAGTCCCTGCAGGATGTACAGTCCCGTCGGGAAGTTATCTGAAGTGGTGATGATCTTGTTGCGCTGCGGGCGCAGGTGCAGCGCCGCGACAGCCAGCTTGTAGAGGTTGACCGAGGTGCTGTCACAAACGACCACCTCTCCTTTATCAGCGCCGATCAATCCTGCCAGCTTGTCGCCCACGGTTTGCGGGAGTTGAAACCAGTCATCCCGCAACCAGCCGCGCACCAAATTCTGCCCCCACTCCTCCAGCGCCAGTTTCTGCAGGCGTTGCGGAATGGTTTTCGGCAATGCCCCCAGTGAATTACCGGCGAAATACCGCGTATCAGGGGGTAATTCAAAACGTTCTCGCACATACGCAAGCGGATCGCTTGCATCAAGCGCTTGTATATCTGTAAATGTTAAATCTGCCATGTGTCAGTTGCCTCTGGTACCAAGAACAAAATATAGTCAGGGAAGATAAATTAGTAAAATTCATAATTCTCATATAAAATATGAGAAAATCTCATGCTTAATTATGAATCTGAAGCTGGAAATACTGCATTTGCGCATGATCAAGGCCATCAGCGATACCGGTAGCGTCACTGAGGCAGCCCGGCAACTCGGTGTCACCCAATCTGCCCTCAGCCATCGGCTTCATGATGCAGAGAGAAGGCTGGACGCCCTGTTATTTGAAAGAAAAAACAGAAAATTGTTTTTGACGGACGCCGGCAGGAGATTATTGTTTTCGGCGGAGATTATTCTCAAGGAACTGGAAAACGTCGAATATCAAATCAGCACTGCGGCAGCAAAAAATTTCGAATCCGTTCGCCTCGGCATGAAAGCCTACGGCACCTATCATTGGTTGCCCCGGGTGATTCAGGGTTTTCGCCAATCAAACCCGGACGTGGAAGTGGAACTGGTCGCTGACGTCGTTAATGATCCCGAGCAAGCGCTGCAAGACAATGCTATTGACCTGGCCATCGTCTCCTATCCCTGTAATGGTGATAAGCTGGAATCGATAAAACTATTTCAGGATGAGATGGTGGCAGTGTTACCGACTGACCACCCCAAGGCCGCACAGGCTCACCTTGAAGTTGAGGATTTCGCTTCCGAAACCTATTTTGCCTATGAAACAGTGCCGGAAAAAGGCAGAGAGTATGACCTGTTTTTCAGTCATTCCCGCACCAGGATCAAGAAAATAATCCGCATCGGCAGGACCGATGCCATTATCGAAATGGTCAGCGCCGGACTCGGCGTAACCGTGCTTACTCAATGGATACTGGCGCCCTACCTGAAAACCCATCCGGTGACCACCCGGTCATTGACTGAAGAGCGATTGTTTGTTGATTGGTATGCGGTAATACACAAGGAAAAATCCTCATCTTTCGCCCACGGTGTGATTGATGAAATTAACAAGTGTTTGAAATAAGACCGCAGATGAACAGAGGAGTACAGGTATACAATTAATAGCGTATGCGCCGTGCACAGTTAATGCAAAACTTTCATGTCTACCACTCTCCACCAACTTATCCACCAGACCGAGCAACAGTTCATCCGGGCTGATCTGTGTTACGGCCACGGCACCGATAATGCCCTGGATGAAGCTGCCTACCTGGTGCTGGGCGCGCTGGAGTTGCCGTTTGATTTGAGCCGGGAGCAGTTGGACGGGAACGTTGCCGCTGCTGATGAGGAACGTATCCGGGAGCTGGTTGCCCTCAGGATTGGTTCACGGAAACCCGTCGCCTACCTGCTCAACCAGGCTTGGTTTGCCGGCCTGCCGTTCTACGTGGATGCGCGCGTGCTGGTGCCCCGGTCACCGATTGCCGAGCTGATCCGTAACGGCTTCTCCCCCTGGATTAAACCTGATGGGGTTGCCCGCATCCTGGACCTGGGCACCGGCAGCGGTTGCATCGCCAGCGCCTCTGCCGCGGCATTTCCCAAGGCGATTATTGATGCCACGGATATCGACCCCGATGCGCTGGACGTCGCGCGTATCAACTGTCAACAACACGGCTTGACGGGACGGGTCAACCTGATCGAATCGGACCTGTTCAGTGCCTTGGGCGACCGGAAATATGATATTATCGTCAGCAATCCGCCCTATGTCAGCGCCGGGGAAATGGCGGCACTACCGGCGGAATACCGGCATGAACCGTCCCTGGCCCTGGCCGCAGGAGTCACCGGCCTGGACCTGGTGGATGAAATATTGCGCAACGTCCACAGGTATTTAACGCCGCGCGGCATCCTGGTAGTGGAGGTTGGTAACGGCCGCGCCGCGCTTGAGGCGAAATACCCCCGTACTCCTTTCATCTGGCTCGACTTCGAGCATGGCGGAGAAGGGGTTTTTGTTATAACTAGCGATCCTGATTTATCCGCAGATGACGCAGATTAACGCAGATTATTTTTTATGATTATGATCGTAGTAGGTATTTCTGCATTATCCCGTCATTCCCGCGTATGCGGGAATCCAGTAAGATAAAGTGTCGCCTTCAGGCGACACAATATTCTACTGGATGCCGGGTCAAGCCCGGCATGACGAACAAGAGTACATATTTATTCACAAAAATTCATCTGCGTTAATCTGCGTAATCTGCGGATAAATTATTGAATACATGAAAAAATTTCTGTCCTTGACTCCCATTGCCGGCAACGGTCTGCTGGACCGGCGCCTGTTCCTGCAAGGCGGTCTGGCGCTGGGGGCCGCCCAACTGGCAGCGGGTAACGTGCAGGCTGCTGCGACCCGGCCGGAGTGGATGAACGCGCCGGGGGAACCGTTCTCTCACTACGGACAGCCGTCGCAATCTGAGAGTGAGGTGGTGCGCTTCCCTTCCGCCAACCGGGCGTTGCCTGGCAACGGCGTCTCCTGGACGCCGCTGCACCGGTTGGAAGGCATCATCACGCCCAACGGCTTGCATTATGAGCGGCACCATAACGGGGTGCCGCAGATCAATCCTGATGAACACCAACTGCTGGTACATGGCCTGGTGCGGCAACCGGCGTTTTTCAGTATCAATAACCTGCTGCGCTACCCCTTGCGTTCGCAGATCTGTTTTGTCGAGTGCGGTGGCAACAGCAACGCGGGCTGGAATAAAACGCCTGCGCGGGCCGAAGCCGGTTATTTCCACGGCCTGGTTTCATGCAGCGAGTGGACCGGCGTACCCCTGTCCACGGTGCTGACGGAGGTGGGCATTGATAACACGGCCAAATGGCTGATCGCCGATGGCGCCGATGCCTTTGCCATGAACATCAGTATCCCCATGGAAAAAGCCATGGACGATGCCATGCTGGCTCTGTACCAGAACGGTGAGCGCCTGCGGCCGGAGAACGGCTATCCGTTGCGCCTGATCCTGCCTGGCTGGGAAGGGGTATTGAACGTGAAATGGCTGCGGGCCTTGAAGGCCGCCGACCGACCCATCAGGGCCAGGAACGAGACCGCGCGCTATACCGAGTTGTTACCGTCCGGCAAGGCGCGTATGTTCACCTTCACCATGGATGCCAAATCCCTGATTACCTCGCCTTCAGGCGGCATGGTATTGAAACAGGGGCCGGGACTGTACCAGGTTACCGGCCTGGCCTGGAGCGGGCGGGGCCGGATCAAACAGGTGGACGTGTCCGCGGACGGCGGCGACACCTGGGCGCCGGCAGAATTACAGGAGCCGGTGTTGCCCAAGGCGTTCACTCGCTTTCGCATCCCCTGGCAATGGGACGGGACTCCCGCCAGCCTGAAAAGCCGGGCTATGGACGAGACCGGCTACGTGCAACCGGAGCGGGAGCAACTGCTTGCCGCACAAGGCCGGCACGGTTTTTACCATTACAACGCCATCGTCACCTGGAGTGTGGACAAGGCGGGAAGCGTGACGCATGTTTATACTGCCAAACAAGAGCAGTCTGGCGCTGATCTCGGTATTGACGCTGGCTGGGATTAATCCCGGCGCCGACGAGGTGCGGCCCGGCCCCGACCTGGGCAAGCCGGCAGACAGCCGCGCTGTCAGCAGCCTGGACTGGGGCATCATGCCGGATGGTGCGGGTCTCCCCGAAGGCAGCGGCACGGCAGCACAGGGCAGGGCGCTGTACGACAATCTATGCCTGTCCTGCCACGGCCCCGGCGGCCTCGGCGACAGCGCCGACCAACTTGCCGGCGCACACATGCAACTCACCGACGAGTGGCCGGAAAAAACCATCGGTAGCTACTGGCCCTATGCCCCCACCCTGTTCGACTTCATCCGCCGTTCCAAACCCATGATGCGACCGGGCAGCCTGAGCGACTCCGAAGTGTATGCCTTGACGGCCTACCTGTTGCACCTGAACGAGCTCATCCCCGCAGACCAGGAAATAAACGCAACCACCCTGGCCGAGGTAAAGATGCCGAACCGGGAGGGGTTTATCCAGGTTCTGGATTGATTAACATGTCCTGTGCCACCGTATTAATTCTGCAGGTTTTCATGTAAATAGTTACAATACTCATCTATGTCCGGCAACACCATCGGAAAATTATTTACCGTAACAAGCTGTGGCGAGAGCCACGGTTACGGTTACCTGTGCATTGTTGACGGTTGCCCGCCGGGGATGGAGTTGTGTGAGGCCGACCTGCAACATGATTTGGACCGGCGCAAGCCTGGCAAGTCGCGGCATGTTACCCAGCGGCGGGAATCGGATCAGGTGAGGATCCTGTCCGGGGTGTTCGAGGGCAGGACCACGGGGACGCCTGTCGGCCTGATGATTGAGAACGAAGATCAGCGCAGCAAGGACTATTCCGCCATCAAGGACAAGTTCCGGCCTGGCCACGCTGATTACACCTACTGGAAAAAGTATGGCGCCCGCGATTACCGCGGCGGCGGGCGCGCCTCCGCCAGGGAAACCTGCATGCGGGTGGCCGCCGGCGCCATTGCGAAGAAATACCTGCGTGAACAGTTCGGCTGCCTGGTGCGCGGCTACCTGGCGCAACTGGGGCCGGTGAAGCTGGACTTGAAAGACTGGAATGAGGTGGAGAACAACCCGTTTTTCTGCCCGGACGCAGGTCAACTCGAAACCCTGGAAACCCTGATGGACGAGTTGCGCAAGTCCGGCGATTCCATCGGCGCACGGGTGAACCTGGTTGCCACTAACGTTCCGGTGGGACTGGGAGAACCGATCTTCGACCGCCTGGACGCTGATATTGCCAAGGCCCTGATGAGCATCAATGCCGTGAAAGGCGTTGAGATCGGGGACGGGTTCCGGGTTATCGAGCAGCGCGGCACACAACACCGGGACGAGATTGCGGCGACAGGATTCCTGTCCAACCACGCCGGCGGCGCCCTGGGCGGCATCTCCAGCGGCCAGGAGCTCCTGGCAAGCATCGCGCTGAAGCCGACGTCCAGTATCCGCATCCCCGGCAAAACCGTGGATATTCACGGCAATGAAACGGAGATCGCCACCACCGGCCGCCACGACCCCTGCGTCGGTATCCGCGCCACGCCCATCGCCGAGGCCATGCTGGCGCTGGTACTCATGGACCACACCTTGAGAGCGCGCGCCCAGAATCCGGGCTCGCAGTAGCCCGCATATCTCACCAAGTGATGTGCGGGATCAGGGTACGGACTGGAACGGATCCTCGTGCCTGCCGACCGGTTTTCCGAAGGTAACCGTGATGTCATCGATCGTGGGCTTGTGGCCCTCTGCCGCCATCAGGGAAAAGGGCAGGGTCACCCAATCAGCCGGCTTGCCATGGTTGTCTCGTAGCGCTGCCAGCCATTCGGCATTGTTCGGTTTCAACAGCCACGGACAGACCACCTCGCCACCGGCAAGAAGTTTGAGTATGGTTTGCCTCGTCGCTGCGTCGGTGGCGCCGGGTAGCGCCCGGAACGGGCCAAAAAACAACTTTCCATACACCCTCCCAAACGTTTTTTCATCCGCCACGAAGCGGATCTGACGCGGGGCCGCCATCTGCACAAAAGGCCACAGGGTCCTGCGAATACGTTTTCCGACCAGCAACACCCCGCCCGTGTCGGGGAAATGTTCAAAGCCATCCACTATCAGTCGATACGTCTCACCGATAACCAGGGTGAGCAGCAGTCGCAGCAGGGATTGCGGCAGTTTATACACCGTGTAGATGGCCCCGCCCAGCGCAACCAGGGTCAGCAAGGGAAACAACAGGTTGCTGATGCCCTGCATGGAAAACAGCATGGTCAGCGCCAGGAAGCCCAGCATGACCAGGTTCTGGATAAGGCTGTTGCCCGCCAGTACCCGGCCCAGTATGCGTTCGCCCGCATGGAACTGGATCAAGGCATTGAGCGGGATGATGAACAGGCCGCTGAGCATACCCAACAGCAGAATGTTAATGGCGTGGGCCGGTACGCTGTTGAGCCACGGCAGGAGGGACAGGCACGCGGCCACTCCCAGCGCGCCGATGGGGATGAGGCCGGTCTCAATATAATTTTTCGAGACCCTGCCGGCAATCAGCGACCCCAGCATGATCCCGAGCCCGGCGCAGGCCAGCATGCCCTGGATGATGCGAGTGTCAGTCACCCCCAGGTTATCCTTGGCAAACGCCGGGAAGGCCGCCAGCAGCACCTGGCCGATGGACCACATAATCGCCAGCCCGATAATCGCCAGCACTATCACCTCGCGCGACCTGACCGCAGCCAGGTTCTCGGCCAGGTAACGCCCGCTGCGGTATTTCCTCCAGTCGAAGCGCAGGCTCCGATCCGGTTCCTGCAAGGTCGGCAGGCGGTAGGACAGCGCCAGTTCCGCCAGCGCCCCGGCAATCAGGAACCAGCCGGTGAACTTGATGGCGTGCAGCACGTCTTCCTTGGTGGAAAAAACCACGTCAGCCAGGAACATCTCAAACGTGACTGAAAATGCGAATGTTCCCGTGAGGATCGCGGTGGTGGTGGTGGCCTGCACCACGCCGTTGGCGCGCGCCAGACGTTCCTTGCCGGCGATCTCCCTGATATAACCGTACTTCGCTGGCGAGTAGAACGCGCTTTGCACCGCCAGCAGAAACGTCATGGCAAACGCGGCCCAGAACCACCCCAGGTAATAGAACAAGGTGATCAGGCTGGTGAGGACCACCGCGCCCCAGGCGGTCGTGCGCATCACCCTGTTTTTCGGAAACTTGTCGGCCAGGAACCCGGCGGGGGTGAACAGCATGATGAACGGCAGCAGGATCAGCGCGTTGACTATCGCCGTGAGGATGATCAAGGCATCACCCTCGTAGGTCTTGAACACGGTGTTCTGTATGGTGATCTTGTGCCCCAGGTCCACAAAGGCATTCAGGAACAGCATGGCCACATAAGGCAGAAAACCCTTGAGCCTGAAGAGCTCGGTCACGTCACAATCTCGTTACGTAGATGTCCCACCCACGGTCAGTTCGTCGATCCGGATGGTAGGCTGGCCCACCCCGACGGGGACGGACTGGCCGTCTTTACCGCACACACCGATGCCGCTGTCGAGTTGCATGTCGTTGCCGGTCATGGACACCCGGGTGAGCACGTCCGGGCCGTTGCCGATCAAGGTGGCGCCCTTGATGGGAGCGGTCAGCCGGCCGTTTTCGATGAGCCAGGCCTGGCTGGCGCTGAACACGAACTTGCCGTTGGTGATATCCACCTGCCCGCCGCCGAACTGGGAGGCATACACCCCGTTTTGCACCGAACCGATAATTTCTTCAGGGTCATGTTCGCCACCCAGCATATAAGTATTGGTCATGCGCGGCATGGGCAGGTGCGCATAGGATTCCCGGCGCCCGTTGCCGGTGGGTTGCATACCCATCAGCCGGGCATTCAGCTTGTCCTGCATATAATTTTTCAGGATGCCTCGTTCGATCAAGGTGGTGGCCTGCGCGGGCGTGCCCTCATCATCTATGCTCAGTGAACCGCGCCGGTTCTCGATAGTCCCGTCATCCACCACGGTGACGCTCTCGGCCGCGACCCGCTGGCCGATGCGGTTGCTGAACGCGGAGGTGCCCTTGCGGTTGAAGTCGCCTTCCAGGCCGTGACCGATGGCCTCGTGCAACAGGATCCCCGGCCAGCCTGGTCCCAGCACCACGGTCATGGCACCCGCCGGCGCCGGCACCGCGTCCAGGTTGTTAAGTGCCTGGGTTACCGCATCGTCGATATAGCCGGAGACGATCTCTTCATCCAGGAAGTACTCATACCCGAAACGGCCACCGCCGCCTGCGCCGCCTTTTTCCAGCCGGCCGTTGTCTTCCACGATGACGTTGACGTTAAGCCGGACCAACGGCCTGACGTCGCCGCAATACACACCGTCGCTACCGGCCACTAGCACCGCGGAATACGCTGCGCTGAGTCCGGCGATCACCTGTTTTACCCTGGGGTCCTTGTTACGGGTCCGGGCGTCAATGCGCTGCAGCAAGGCGATCTTCTCAGTGGACGGGATCGAGTCCAGTGGATTGGCTGCGCTGTACAGCGGCGCGATATTCCGGTTCTGCCAGGCTTGCAGCGTGTGTGCGCCGCCGCTGCGAGCGATGGCGCGCGCGGCCTTGGCGGCATCGGTCAACGCCGGCAGGACGATCTCATCCGAGTAGGCAAAACCGCTTTTGTCACCGCTGACAGCCCGTACCCCCACCCCCTGGTCGATACTGTGCGAGCCTTCCCGGATAATACCTTCCTCCAGCACCCAGGCTTCGGCCTGGGAATACTCGAAATACAGGTCGGCATAGTCAACATCATTGACGATTATCCGATCCAGTGTCTGTTCAATATCGCGGCGCTCAATCCCGGTCGGGGCCAGCAGTTGCCGGGTGGCAATTTCATGTGCGCCTTCCCTGGCGCACACCCTGCGGGAGTCCTTTGGACGTCCAAATTCGCTCCGGGCGGATTTGTCCAGTTGTTGAGTCATAGTACCCGGTGCTCCAGTGCGGGGAAGGACTGTCTCAAAGTGTGCACTCTGGCAAGGTCGATATCAGCGCAGGCAACCCCCGGCCCTTCTTCCAGGCTGCATAGCACGTCGCCCCAGGGATCGATGATCATGCTGTGTCCCCAGGTGCGCCGGGTCTCGGTATTCTGCCCGCCCTGATTGGAGGCGATGACGTAACACAGGTTTTCCACTGCCCGGGCGCGCAGGAACAGTTCCCAGTGGCGTTTGCCGGTGGCGTAGGTAAACGCCGCGGGGACGGTAAGGATTTCCGCCTGCCGGTCTGACAGTTCCCGGTACAGTTCCGGGAAGCGCAGGTCATAGCAGACCGTCATGCCCACCTTGCCGAGCGGGGTTTCCGCCACCACCGTCGCGTGCCCCGGCACGATGGTGGTGGATTCATTGTAAACCTCTTGCTCCTCGTCCCCGACCCGCACGTCAAACAGGTGCATCTTGTCGTAGCGGTGGGTGCACACGCCGTCCGGGTTATACAACAGGCAGGAATTGTACACCCGCTCCGGCTCGGCGCTTTGCAGGGAAAACGTGCCTGCCATCAGCCACAAGCCATGCTTATGGGCCTGCTCAGCGAGGAAATCCTGCACCGGGCCTGCGCCCGGCGCTTCCCCGATGCCCACCTTGGCTGTCTCATCATCACTCATGATGGGAAAATATTCCGGCAACAAGGCAAACGCCGCACCCTGGTGCGCCGCTTCCCCCACAAGCTCGGCAGCCTGGGCGAGATTGGCTTGCAGGTTAGCGGAGGAAACCATCTGGAGTGTAGCGAATCTTGGCATCGTTGCAGTATACGTGAGATTCACATGGATGGGCAGGGTAGTAAGGGATCTCTGGCGTAATCAGCGCTGGAAAGTCTGTTTTGTTCAGACAGATCGTAATAAGGGCACCTCTAAAAATTAGAGGTGCCCGTGCAGCATAGGGATATGCTGCCATTATTAATCACGTAAGTGATTAATAATGAAGGAAACGGAAAATCGCATTTTTTCGTTTCCGTCTCTAAAAACAACAGTTCAGTGTTTATCCCGTACATTCAGATTAATCCTTGCCGTTAGGTTCGTTGTATAATGTCTGCCATGAAACCGATAAAGATAGGATTGCTCGGGCTTGGCACCGTGGGTGGCGGGGTGGTTACCGTGCTCACCGGGAATGCCCATGAGATTGCCCGCCGCGCCGGGCGCGAGGTGGTCATCAGCCATGCCGGGGCAAAAGAATACGACCCCGCTGCCATCCGTGGGCTGGATCAGGTAGGCCGCATTACCGATGACGGTTTTGCCGTGGTGGACGACCCGGACGTCGAGATTGTTATCGAGCTGATAGGCGGTTACTCGCCGGCAAAGGAAATGGTGCTGCGGGCTATCGAAAACGGCAAGCACGTGGTGACCGCGAACAAGGCCATGATTGCGGTGCACGGCAATGACATCTTCCGCGCCGCGCAGGACAAAGGCGTGATCGTGGCCTTCGAAGCCGCGGTCGCGGGGGGCATCCCCATTATCAAGGCTATGCGCGAGGGCCTGGTGGCGAACCGCATTCAATGGGCCGCGGGTATTATCAACGGTACCGGCAACTTTATCCTGACCGAGATGCGCGACAAGGGCAGGGACTTTGCCGAGGTATTAAAGGAAGCCCAGCAACTGGGTTATGCAGAAGCCGACCCGACCTTCGACGTGGAAGGCATCGACGCCGCGCACAAACTCACCATCATGGGTTCCCTGGCCTTCGGCATCCCCTTGCAGTTTGACAAGACCTATACCGAAGGCATCAGCAACATAGAACAACAGGACGTGGTGTATGCCGACGAACTGGGCTACCGTATCAAACACCTGGGTATCACCCGGCGCACCGATACCGGTATCGAGTTGCGCGTGCACCCCACGCTGATCCCGGCAAAGCGCCTCATCGCCAACGTGGACGGGGTGATGAACGCGGTGCTGGTGCAGGGCGACGCGGTAGGGCCGACACTGTATTACGGCGCCGGCGCCGGTTCCCTGCCCACCGCGTCCTCCGTCGTTGCCGACGTGATTGACGTGGTGCGCGCCCTGAGCACCGACCCCGGCAAGCGCGTACCGCACCTGGCGTTTCAACCGGAGGCCATGTCCGATCTCCCCGTGCTGGAGATGGAAGACGTCCACACCGCCTATTACCTGCGTATGCAGGCCGTGGACCAACCCGGCGTATTGTCCGCCGCCGCCACCATCCTGGGCGACCTGGACATCAGCATTGAGGCCCTCATCCAGAAGGAACCCGAACCGGGCGCCGGCCACGTGCCCATCATCATGCTCACCCAACGGGTGCTGGAGCGCAATATGAACCAGGCAATCCGGCAACTCGAGGCGCTGGATACGATCGTCGGGAATGTGCACCGGATCCGGGTGGAGGCTTTGAATTAAGAATTAAGAATTAAGAATTAGGAATTAGGAATTAGGAATTAGGAATTAGGAATTAGGAATTAGGAATTAGGAATTAGGAATTACAAATCAGGGGCATTATGTTACTGTGTGCCTTTGTCCGGCTGGTGGCAACTGTGCAGAGTATTATTATTCGCCGCCGGAGGCGGCACATTCATTCCTGATTCCTAATTCTTAATTTCTGATTGTATGAATAATGACCAGATATTCCGGTCTCATTGAACGTTATCGCGATCGCCTGCCGGTGGCGAAGGATACCCGCATCATCACCCTGGGCGAGGGCAGCACCCCTCTTGTCCGGCTGGAAAATATGCCCGCAGCCAGGGAACGGGACATCAAACTGTACGTAAAGTACGAGGGCCTGAACCCCACCGGCTCATTCAAGGATCGCGGCATGACCATGGCCATTACCCAGGCGCTCAGCGAGGGATCCCAGGCCGTCCTGTGCGCCTCCACCGGTAATACCTCCGCGTCCGCCGCGGCCTACGCCGCCCGGGCCGGCAGCGCCTGTTACGTGCTCATCCCGGACGGCAAGATCGCCATGGGCAAGCTGGCCCAGGCCATGATCCACGGCGCGGTAGTGCTGCAGATACAGGGTAATTTTGACGATGGCATGAGATTGGTGAAACAGGTCGCAGCCGAAGAACCCATTACCCTGGTCAATTCCGTGAATCCGTACCGGCTGCAGGGCCAGAAGACCGCGGCCTTCGAGATTGTGGACGAACTGGGCGCGCCGCCGGACTTCCATTGCCTGCCGGTAGGCAACGCCGGCAACATCTCCGCCTACTGGATCGGCTACAGCGAGTACGCGGGCAAGACCACCGGCGCCTGCAACTTCTGTGACGGACAATGCGCTTATCCGGCCGAACCGGTGACAGACAAACGGCCGCGTATGCTCGGTTACCAGGCTGCCGGCGCCGCGCCGTTTTTACGCGGCGGGCCGGTGGATGCACCGGAAACCGTGGCCAGCGCCATCCGCATCGGCCGCCCGCAGTCCTGGGACCTGGCCTGGGCCGCAAGCAGGGAATCCAGCGGCTGGTTCGACGAGTTCAGCGATGCGGACATCCTGGCAACGCAGGCGCTGCTGGCGAACCGGGAAGGCATATTCTGTGAACCGGCCTCCGCCGTCTCCGTCGCCGGCGCCCTGCGCGACATCGAAACCGGTAAAATACCCGCAGCAAGCAGCGTGGTATGCACCCTTACCGGCCACGGCCTCAAAGACCCGGACATCGCCATGCGCCAAAGCACCGCGCCGGTGACAAAAGTCCCCGCCGACCTGGATGCAGTAAAACGGGTTATCCTTGCTGAACGCTGAATGAAAGTCACCCGTCGCGACGTTTCCCGGGAATGCGACCTGCCGGATTCGGTTCATCCGGTCCTGCAACGCGTGTTTGCCGCCAGAAATATCTCCTCAACCCGGGAACTGGATTACTCGCTGGGCAACCTGCTGCCGTTTACCAGCCTGAAAGACATCGACCGGGCGGCACAGTTGCTTGTCAAGGCTATCCGCGACAACAAGCGCATCCTGATAGTCGCTGATTACGACGCGGACGGCGCCACCGCCTGTGCGGTGGGTTTGCGCGGCCTCGCGTTGCTGGGTGCGCGGCACACGGATTACCTGGTGCCGGATCGGGCAAAACATGGTTATGGGCTGAGCTCGGACGTGGCCGCCCTGGCGCTGGAACGTAAACCGGACCTGCTGGTGACTGTGGATAACGGTATCTCCAGCCTGGCCGGGGTGGAGCTTGCCCGCAAGGCCGGGGTGGAGGTGTTGATCACAGACCACCACCTGCCCGGCAAGGCGCTCCCGGCGGCCTCGGCCATCGTTAACCCGAACCAGCCGGGTGATACCTTCCCCAGCAAGCACATTGCCGGCGTGGGTGTCATGTTCTACGTACTGCTGGCAGTCCGGGCCGGGCTGAAAGATGCAGACTGGTTTGCCCGACAGGGCCGGGCAACACCCAATTTCGCCACCTTGCTGGACCTGGTGGCGCTGGGCACTATCGCCGACGTGGTGCAACTGGACCTCAACAACCGTATCCTGGTAGAGCAGGGCCTGCAACGCATCAGGAGCGAACGCTGCTGCCCGGGTATCCTGGCGCTGTGCCAGGTTGCCGGGCGCGATCCGACGCGGCTGACGACCGCCGACCTGGGTTTCATGTTGGGCCCCCGGCTCAACGCGGCAGGACGCCTGGAAGACATGGGGCAGGGCATCGAGTGCCTGCTCGCCGATGATGATGACCAGGCGCGTGCCCTGGCGCAGGAACTGGACGACCTGAACCGGGCGCGCCGGCAAATTCAGGCTGACATGCAGGAACAGGCGGAAGTTTATCTCGAACAAATACTGACGCCGCAACGGGATGAGACGTCTTTCGGCCTATGCCTGTATGACCCGGGTTGGCACCAGGGCGTGGTCGGCATCCTGGCCGGCCGCATCAAGGAGACGCTGAACCGTCCGGTCATCATCTTCGCCGGCGCCGGGGACGGCCTGATCAAAGGCTCCGGACGCTCAATCCCCGGCATACACCTGAGAGACGCGTTGGAGGCGCTGGCTACGCAACATCCCAACCTGCTGCAACGCTACGGCGGCCACGCCATGGCCGCGGGTCTCAGCATCAATGCAGGCGACTATGAGCAGTTCAGGGAATTGTTTGACGCAGAGATCATGCGCCTGATGGGCGGACACCTGCCGGGCGCCGAAGTCGCCACCGATGGGACGCTGGCGCCCGCGGACTTCAACCTGGAACTGGCCGGGGAAATAGAACAGGCCGGCCCCTGGGGACAAGGCTTCCCCGAACCCCTGTTCGACGGCGTGTTCTCAGTCGCCGGCGCCCGCCTGGTGGGCGCTAAGCACCTGAAACTGACACTCCTGCCGGAACATGGTCAGCGCGCCGTCAACGCCATCTCGTTCAACACGGACGAGAGCGCCATCAGCAACCCTGACCAGACCAGACTGGTGTACCAGTTGAGCGTCAACCGCTACAACGGCTACGAGAGCCCGCAACTGATTGTCAGACATATTTTATAAACAGGTTGGGCAGGTATTTTCAAGACTGTCGGAAGCCATGGATGGCTGTAGTCAAGCGTACAGGGAGGTATTTACAGCGTGTCTTGAAAATGCCTGCCCAACCTGGGATCTCGAATTAGCGACAGAAAAGACGATTTCCACTCTGACCCCGAATATTGTAAAATTTGCGCCAATACACAACAGGAACCGCCATGCCCGAACTTACCTCCATCATTGCCCGGATCAAAGACTGCCAGGGGAGAATTGACGCCCTGAGGAGGTATCTTTGACTATGAGGACAAGGTCAAGCGCCTGAACGAGGTCAGGCAGGAACTGGAACAACCGGATATCTGGAACGACCCGGAACGTGCCCAGTCGCTGGGCAAGGAACGGGCGCTGCTGGAGAAAACGGTGGGGACGATCAGTACGCTCAGCCAGGGCGTGGATGACCTGGAATTGCTGCTGGACCTGGCAAAACAGGAAGACGATGACGATGCTACGGAAGAAATCGCCACCGACCTTAACGCTTACATCACGCAGGTGGAAGAACTGGAGTTTCGCCGCATGTTCTCCGGCGAGATGGACCCGAGCAACGCCTTCCTCGAGATACAGTCCGGCTCCGGCGGCACCGAGGCCCAGGACTGGGCCGAAATGCTGCTGCGCATGTACCTGCGCTGGGGCGAGCAGCGCGGCTTCGGCGCCGAGTTGATCGAAGTGTCACCGGGGGAAGTGGCCGGTATCAAGAGCGCCACCGTCAAGTACCAGGGCGATTACGCCTACGGCTGGTTGCGTACCGAGACCGGGGTGCACAGGCTGGTGCGCAAGTCCCCGTTCGATTCCGGTAACCGCCGCCATACCTCGTTTGCCTCGGTGTTCGTCTCCCCGGAAATCGACGACAACATCGAGGTGGACATCGACCCGTCCGACCTGCGCGTGGATACCTACCGGGCCAGCGGCGCCGGCGGTCAGCACGTCAACAAGACCGATTCCGCGGTGCGCATGACCCACCTCCCCACCGGCATCGTGGCGCAGTGCCAGAGCGACCGTTCCCAGCACAAGAACCGCGACCAGGCCATGAAACAACTGCGCGCCAAGCTGTATGAACTGGAACTGCAGAAGCGTATGGCGGAACAGCAAGCCCTGGAGGAAACCAAGGTGGACATCGGCTGGGGCAACCAGATCCGCTCCTACGTGCTGGACCAGTCCCGTATCAAGGATTTACGCACCGGCGTGGAAACCGGCAACACCCAGTCCGTCCTGGACGGCAACCTGGACCGCTTCCTGGAGGCGAGTCTCAAGGCGGGGGTATAATGCAAACCAAAGACGACAATGACATAATCAGCCAGCGCCGTGCACGGCTGGAAGAGTTGCGTGCGGACGGGAATGCCTATCCCAATGATTTCCGGCGCGATACTCTGGCTGCCGACTTGCACGCCCGTTTTGGCGAACTGGACCGGGAACAATTGGAGGTGCAGACGGACACTTTCAGACTGGCCGGCAGGATGATGAGCCGCCGGGTCATGGGTAAGGTCGCGTTTGTACACTTACGCGACATGTCCGGGCAGATACAGCTTTTTCTGCAGCGCAACAGCCTTTCTGATGAGACCTATGCCGCGTTCAAGCAATGGGACATCGGCGATATCATCGCCGTGACCGGGCGCGTGTTCAGGACCAAAACCGGTGAGTTATCCATACAGGCCGACAGTATCAGGCTGCTGGCCAAGTCCCTGCGTCCGTTGCCGGAGAAGTTTCACGGTCTGGCGGACCAGGAAACCCGTTACCGCCAGCGCTACCTGGACTTGATCACCAACGAAGCCACGCGCCGGACCTTCCTGACCCGCAGCCGTATCATCAACCAGATCCGCGCCTACCTGGATGAACAGGGCTTCCTGGAAGTGGAAACGCCCATGATGCAGCCCATCCCCGGCGGCGCCGCGGCGCGGCCCTTCATCACCCACCATAACACTCTGGATATGGAGTTGTACCTGCGCATCGCGCCGGAGTTGTACCTGAAACGGCTGGTGGTCGGCGGCTTTGAAAAAGTGTTCGAGATCAACCGGAATTTCCGCAACGAGGGCCTGTCGCCGCAGCACAACCCGGAGTTCACCATGCTGGAGTTCTACTGGGCTTATGCGGGCTATGAAGACCTGATGGCGCTCACGGAAGACCTGCTGCGTTCCCTGGCCACCACCGTGCACGGGTCTGCTGTGGTGGAATACCAGGGCGAAACCTGTGATCTCACCCAGCCATTCCAGCGCATGACGCTGAACGAGGCCAACCTGGCCCATAACCCGCACCTCAGTGCCGGCGACCTGGACGACCCGGACAAGCTGCGCGCCGTCCTCACCGGCCTGGGGGTGGAGCTGAAACCCGGCTACGGCCTCGGCAAGTTACAGCTTGAACTGTTTGAGAAAACCGTGGAAACACAACTCAGACAGCCCACTTTCATCACCGCCTATCCAGTGGAAGTGTCGCCCTTGTCCCGCCGCAGCGATGCCCAACCGGCGTTCACCGAGCGTTTTGAACTGTTCATCTGCGGGCGTGAGATTGCCAACGGCTTCTCCGAGTTGAATGACCCCGATGACCAGGCCCGGCGCTTCCGCCGGCAAGCCGAGGAAAGCGCCGCCGGTGACGTGGAAGCCATGCGCTACGACGCCGACTACGTGACCGCCCTGGAATACGGCCTGCCGCCCACGGCCGGCGAAGGTATCGGCATCGACCGCCTGGTCATGCTGCTCACCGACTCTCCCTCCATCCGCGACGTGATACTCTTCCCCCAACTCAGAACAAAAGCCTGAAACGTTGTTTTTATGCCAGCCCGCATCACTTGGTAAGATATGCGGGCTAACGCTATTCTGTGGTGCTATACTCAATATGTTGGATAACTGACAACCCGGGTGAGGTTGTTTTCGTTTGATGGTTTTAAGTTATGCCTATCAGGAGGTATGTGTGATGTCGAAAGAGACTACTTTAAAGCCCATAGCTGCGGCATTGGGCACCACGTTTGCAGTGTCGCTGACCCTCAGCCCAATCGTCAATGCGGCTGATAACCCGTTCAACATGACCGAACTGAACCAGGGTGGTTATATGCTGGCTGGAGAGCACGGAGACGGAGAAGGAAAATGTGGTGAAGGCAAGTGTGGCGAAGGTAAATGTGGCGAGGACAAGAAAGAAGGTGAAGGCAAGTGCGGCGAAGGGAAATGTGGTGAGGGCAAATGTGGCGAGGACAAGGAAGAAGGTGAAGGTAAATGTGGCGAAGGGAAATGCGGTGAAGGCAAGTGTGGCGAGGGTAAATGTGGTGAGGACAAGGAAGAAGCTGAAGGCAAGTGCGGCGAAGGGAAGTGTGGCGACGCTTGATCCGACACTGTACCGGGAACTGACAAGCCGGGCAGGTCCGGACTATTCTGCCGACTGATATCCGGACGCAGGGTATGCCTGGAACCTACCCCGTACAGGGCGCCGGCCTGGGTCTGCGGCGAGCCTTTATCGGCTCGCTCGCAGACTCGGCTGCTTGTCTGTCGGGGATTGATTTCATGGAGGTGGCGCCCGAGAACTGGATTGACGTGGGTGGCCGCTTCGGGCGCCGCTTGCGCGAGATCGCCGAGCAAGTCCCGCTGGTGTGCCACGGCCTGTCGCTGAACCTTGGCGGCCCGGCCCCTCTGGACGAGGCATTTCTGCATAAAGTCAGACAGTTCCTGGATACATTTAATGTTCGTTGTTACAGCGAGCATCTCAGCTATTGCGCGGACGACGGCCACCTCTACGACCTGATGCCGATCCCGTTTACGGAAGAGGCGGTGCGTTATAGCGCGGCCAGGATCCGGCGCGTGCAGGAGATTACCGGACGGCGTCTGGCCATTGAAAACGTGTCCTACTATGCCGCGCCCGGCCAGGAAATGACGGAAATGGAATTTATCAACAGCGTACTGGAGGAGGCCGACTGCGACCTGCTGCTGGACGTCAACAATATTTATGTCAACAGCATTAACCACCGCTATGACGCCGAAGCCTGGCTGAAATCCCTGCCGGCGGAACGCATTGCCTATGCCCATATTGCCGGCCACTACGTGGAGGCCGAAGACCTGCGCGTGGACACTCACGGCGCGGATGTGATCGATCCCGTCTGGCAACTGCTGCAGACTGCTTACGATCATTTCGGTGTTTTCCCCACCCTGCTGGAGCGGGATTTCAACATTCCGCCACTGGCAACGTTGTTGAAGGAAGTTGACAGGATTCACCGCATGCAGTCAGCTATCTTGGATAATGAGCGCATTCCAGGACATCCAGTACCGGTTTACCCGGCATATTCGTGACCCGGAAAATGCACCGGCGCCGCAGGATATTGAGGCGCGGCGCATGGCGATCTACCGGGATTTACTGTATCGCAATGTGGAGAGCTTTCTGGCGGGCAGTTTTCCGGTATTGAGGAAAGTGCTGCAGGATGCTGAGTGGCACGGCCTGATGCGGGCTTATTTCAGGGAGCACCAGGCGCGTACCCCATTATTCCCGAAAATGCCGCAGGAGTTTCTGCAATATCTACAGGCTGAAAACGCAGCCGTTGAGAAGCTGTACCCGTTCCTGACGGAACTGGCGCATTATGAATGGGTGGAACTGGCCTTGTCTCTCGACGTCCGGGAGATACGGGAGGAGGGCATCGACCCGGCCGGCGATTTGCTGGCAGGCGTTCCGGTCCTGAACGAACTGTCCTGGTCCCTGGCCTATCACTATCCGGTCCATCGCATCGGCCCTGATTACCTGCCTGAGGAAAAACCGGCCCAGCCCACCTGCCTGCTCGTTTACCGGGACCGGCTGGACAAGGTAAGGTTTATCGAACTGAATCCCCTGGCCGCGCGCCTGGTCGATGCTTTGAAGCAGAATGAAGACAACAAAACCGGCCGGGAAATCCTGGCGGACATCGCTGTCGAGATAGCACATCCGGACCCGGAAGTTGTCATCAGCGGCGGCCGGGCGGTACTTGAGGATATGCGAGCCAAGGAAGTGGTGTTGGGAATTCCTGGTTAGTTCCTGACGCGCAGCCGCAGCGCGTTCAGCTTGATGAAGCCCTCCGCATCTTTCTGGTCATAGCTGCCCGCGTCGCTTTCAAACGTGGCAATGTCCTCATTGAACAGGCTGTCGGTGTCGGACTGGCGGCCGCAGACGATGACGTTGCCTTTGTACAGTTTCAGGCGCACGCGGCCGTTGACCGTGGCCTGGCTGGCGTCGATCAGTTCTTGCAGGGCCAGGCGTTCCGGACTCCACCAGTAGCCGTTATAGATCATCCCGGCATAGCGTGGCATCAGGTCGTCTTTCAGGTGTGCCAGTTCCCGGTCCAGGGTAATGGATTCCATGGCGCGATGCGCCTTGAGCAATATCGTCCCGCCCGGGGTTTCATAGCAGCCGCGCGATTTCATGCCCACGTAGCGGTTCTCAACGATGTCAGCGCGGCCGATGCCGTGCCTGCCGCCGGTTTCGTTCAGCGCCTGCAGTAATTGCGCCGGTGACATGCTGGCGCCGTTCAGGGCGCAGGCATCGCCGTTACTGAAGTCCAGTTCGATGAACTCAGGTGCGTCGGGAGCGTTTTCCGGGGCCACACTCCAGCGCCAGACCGACTCGTCCGGCGCCTGCCAGGGGTCCTCCAGTTCACCGCCCTCATAGGAGATATGCAGCAGGTTGGCATCCATGGAGTAGGGTGAGGCGCCGGCGCGTTTGGCCTCGATGGGAATGCCATGCCGTTCCGCATACGCCAGCAGTTTCTGCCGGGAGTCCAGGTCCCACTCGCGCCAGGGAGCGATCACCCGGATATCGGGTTTCAGCGCGTAAGCGCCCAGTTCCAGTCGCACCTGGTCGTTGCCCTTGCCCGTGGCGCCATGGGATATGGCGTCAGCGCCTGTGGCCTCAGCGATCTCCACCAGGCGTTTGGCAACCAGGGGCCGGGCAATGGAAGTGCCCAGCAGGTACTCGCCTTCATAGATTGTGTTGGCGCGGAACATGGGAAACACGAAATCCCGCACGAATTCTTCTACCAGGTCCTCGATGAATATTTCCTTCACCCCCAGGTTTTCCGCCTTGGCGCGCGCCTGGGAGACTTCCTCACCCTGGCCGATGTCCGCGGTGAAGGTAACCACCTCACACTGGTAGGTGTCCTGCAGCCATTTCAGGATAACGGAAGTGTCCAGCCCGCCGGAATAGGCGAGCACGACTTTGTTGACCGAATTCGTTGCCATCGTGCGTTACTCTAACACAAGAAACCCGCGCAATCAGTGGATAGTCAAAGCAAAATATCCCGTATATCCGTTAATATCTCCCCCAGGGCCCGGGTAAACTCTGCTGCGGCGACGCCGTCGATGACGCGGTGATCATAGGACAGGGAGTAGGGCAGGATCAGCCGGGGCTCGAACTTGCCATCCTGGTAGACCGGTTTCAATGTCGCTCTGGATACGCCCAGTATGGCAACCTCGGGGGAGTTGATGATAGGCGTGAAACCGGTGCCGCCGATATGGCCCAGGCTGCTGATGGTGAAACAACCGCCTTCCATGTCATTGGGGCGCAGTTTTTTGTCCCGCGCCTTTTGCGCCAGTTCGGCCAGTTCCGCGGCCAGGTCGAACACTCCCTTGAGGTTGGCATCCTGCACGACCGGCACCAGCAGTCCCTGCTCGGTGTTCACCGCTACGCCGATATGAAAGTATTGTTTCAGGGTCAATTCCTTGCCGTCCGGACTCAGGGATGCATTGAATTCAGGAAATTTTTTCAGCGCTACCACCACGGCCTTGACCAGGAAGCTGAGCAAGGTGAGTTTGACGCCACGCCGTTCGGCCTCGGATTTTTTCGATAAACGGAAGGCTTCCAGTTCCGTGATGTCAGTCTCGTCAAGCTGCGTCACATGAGGCACGTTGACCCAGTTGCGGTGCAGGTTCTGGCCGCCCAGCCGTTTCAGGCGTGGCAGGGGCCGGGTGTGCACCGGACCAAACCTGGAAAAGTCCACCGGCGGGATACCCTGTAGCGTGGGCCGGTCGAACACGCGTGCGCCGGTCATCACCGACTTGGTAAACGCGGTGACGTCTTCCTTGAGGATGCGGCCTTTTTTGCCGCTGCCCTTGACCAGGCCCAGGTCCACGCCCAGTTCCCGGGCAAATTTGCGCACTCCCGGGCTGGCATGGGCTTTGGCGGATGCGCTGGAACCGGCTATCTTGGCGCCGGCGGGGGTATTGGGCGCGGGTTTTTGCCCGTGCCCCGGTGCCGGAGGTGGTTGTCGGGGCGCAACGGTGTCCGGTTCTGTTGGCGTTTCTGTAAGGTTTTCGGACCCGGTCACGGTTGTCCCGGCCGGTGTTGCCGCTGCATCCGCATTGGCCGGCGTTTCATCCTCTGCGGCCTCTTGTTCCAGCTTCAGTATCAGCGCGCCCGCGGCGACGCTATCACCAACCTGGACCATGATCTCCAGCACCGTGCCCGCGGCAGGCGCGGGGATATCCATGGTTGCCTTGTCCGATTCCAGGGTGAGCAAGGTATCTTCCGGTTTGACTGTGGCGCCCGGCTGAACTGCAATCTCGATGATCTCGACTGCATCGAAATCACCGATATTCGGAATGAGGATATCTGTCACCTGTCCCATCATCACACCTTCACAGGATTGGGTTTGTCCGGGTCTATTCCGTACCTGGCCATTGCCTCTGTCACCCGGGAAACGGGGATTTTACCATCGTCGGCCAGCGCCTTGAGGGCAGCGAGCACGACATAAAACCGATCCACTTCAAAGAACTTTCTCAAGCTGGCGCGGGTGTCGCTCCTGCCGTAGCCGTCCGTTCCCAGCACAAGATACGGCGCGGGCACGTGACTGCGAATCTGGTCCGCATACAGCTTCATGTAATCCGTGGCGGCAATCACCGGCCCGCCTTTGTCGTCCAGGCATGCGCTGAGGTAACTTGTTTTTGCTTCTTGTTCGGGATGCAGCATATTCCAGCGATCCACCTCCATGCAATCCCGGCGCAGCTCGTTGAAGCTGGTAACGCTCCAGACGTCGGCAGCCACGTCGAAGTCGGTGCTGAGCAGTTCTGCCGCGGCCAGCGCTTCGCGCAGAATCGCGCCTGA
The DNA here is from genome assembly GCA_965116585.1 of Gammaproteobacteria bacterium. Lineage (GTDB taxonomy): Bacteria > Pseudomonadota > Gammaproteobacteria > Eutrophobiales > Eutrophobiaceae > JAAXHV01. The sequence continues at coordinate 3,023,740 of OZ220714.1, forward strand.
GCCCAGTAACTGCACCCGCAAGGTCCCGCTGCCGTGTTCCTGCAGCAGGTACATGCCTTTCAATATCCCTTCCGTGGCGTGGTCCGGCAGCGGCGGGTGCGGATAGTTCTCGTTCATTACGGTGATGTAGTAGTACACGTCCTCGTTGTGCTGATACATGCGACGCAAGCCGTCGTGGATGATCACGGCCAACTCGTAGGCATAAGTCGGGTCATAGGCGATACAGTTGGGAATAGTGGATGCCAGCAGGTGGCTGTGGCCGTCCTGGTGTTGCAACCCTTCCCCGGCCAGGGTGGTCCTGCCGGCGGTGCCGCCGATGAGGAACCCGCGGGAACGCAGGTCGCCTGCCGCCCAGGCCAGGTCGCCGACGCGCTGGAAACCGAACATGGAGTAGAAGATGTAGAACGGTATCATCTGCACCCCGTGATGTTTGTAGGCTGTGGCGGCCGCGATCCAGGAAGAAAATGCGCCGGCTTCGGTAATGCCTTCCTGCAGGATCTGGCCTTGTTTATCTTCCCGGTAATACATGACGTGGTCGATATCCACCGGCTCATACAGTTGCCCCACCGATGAGTAGATGCCGAGTTGCCTGAACATGCCCTCCATGCCGAAGGTGCGGGCCTCATCCGGCACGATGGGAACGACGTACTTACCCAGCCTGGCATCCTTGGCCAGGGTATTGAGGATGCGCACGAAGGCCATGGTGGTGGATATTGCCCGCGTGCCGGTCCCTGCCAGCAGTTTTTCATGGATGCCCACGTCCGGTGTGTCCAGCGGCGCGGTCGCCGGCCATGGCTGTAACTGGAAGCCGCCCAGTTTGTCGCGCTGCGCGCGCATGTACTGCATCTCGGGGCTGTCGTCAGCGGGCTTATAGAACGCGGCATTGGCAACGTCTTCATCCGAGACCGGTATATTGAAGCGTTGGCGAAAGGCTTTCAGGGCCTCCTCACCCATTTTTTTCTGTTGGTGGGTGATATTCTGGCCCTCGCCGGACTCGCCCATGCCGTAGCCCTTGACAGTTTTCGCCAGGATCACCGTGGGTTGCCCCGTGTGTTTGACGGCGGCGGCATAGGCGGCATAGACCTTGTGCGGGTCGTGCCCGCCGCGATTCAGGCGCCAGATATCCTCATCGGACATATTGGCGACCAGCGCCTTGAGTTCCGGGTGCTTGCCGAAGAATTTCTCCCGCACGTAGGCGCCGCTGTTGGCCTTGTAAGCCTGGTACTCGCCGTCTACCGTTTCTTCCATCACCTTGAGCAGCTTGCCTTCGGTATCCCTGGCGATTAACGGGTCCCAGTAGGAGCCCCAGATGACTTTGATGACATTCCAGCCGGCGCCGCGAAAATCCGCTTCCAGTTCCTGGATGATCTTGCCGTTGCCGCGCACCGGCCCGTCCAGGCGTTGCAGGTTGCAGTTGATAACGAAGATCAGGTTATCGAGTTTTTCCCGCGCGGCCAGGCCGATAGAGCCCAGCGCTTCCGGTTCGTCCATTTCCCCGTCTCCCATAAACGCCCACACCTTGCGGTCACTGGGCGGGATCAGTTCCCGGTGTTCCAGGTAACGCATGAACCGGGCCTGGTAAATCGCCATCAGCGACCCCAGCCCCATGGAGACGGTGGGGAATTGCCAGAAATCCGGCATCAGCCAGGGATGCGGGTAAGAGGACAAGCCGTCGCCGCCAACCTCCCGGCGAAACTTGCTGATTTGCTCCTCACTCAGGCGGCCGTAGAGAAAGGCGCGCGCGTAAACACCCGGCGCCGAATGTCCCTGTATGAATACCAGGTCGCCACCTTGTTGTTCCGTGGTGGCGCGAAAAAAATGGTTGAACCCTACATCGTACAGCGTTGCGGAGGATGCAAAGCTGGCGATGTGTCCGCCCAGCTCGGCATTGAAGCGGTTGGCTCTGACCACCATCGCCAGCGCGTTCCAGCGTATCAGCGAGCGGATGCGCCATTCCATGCCGGGATCGCCGGGCGCGCGTGCTTCCCGGGCCGGCGGTATGGTGTTCAGGTAGGCGGTGTTGGCCGAGTAGGGCAGGTAGGCGCCGGATTTCCTGGCCCGGGAAATCAGTTGCTCCAGCAGGTAGTGGGCACGCTCCACACCTTCCTGGGCCATCACCGAATCCAGCGCTTCAAGCCATTCGCGGGTTTCCTGAGAGTCGATGTCTGTGATTTTATCCTGCATGGGGTCGCTGCCAATTCGAGGATGAATTATAACCGCTATAAAAAAAAATACCGCCACCGGAGGGGGAGAATCGGTGGCGGTCAAATGTGGGAGCTAGAACACTCCCGGGGGATAAAGGTGGAAAACCTGTTTCTGCATCCTTATCGATCATATGCCCAATCAGTCATGTGTCCGGCAATGTGCTAAACCATTGTTCAATTCACCACGCCAATCCGGTACGAACGCACATCTGCAGCATGCCGATCGGCAACCGGAAAACCAATAGTCCCTGCACGTACGCTGTTGTAGGCCGGCGCGGTGTGCAGCATCCCGGTCTCCTCATACAGGCGCTTCATGTTTTCTTTCAGTTCCTCCAGCACCTGCAAGCGCATGGTGTTGTCGAGGTAGCTGTCGATCTCACTCGCTTGATTTTCGACGTTGGCCAGGATCAGCAAACCTGCGATCAAGGCAACAGCAACGTTTTTTCCGGTAAAAATATTCATCGTTTCTCTCCGTTTCTATGTAAGCTCTCTAACTAAATATGGGCAAAAAATAATTTTTCAAGGGTGTTGGATAAATACCCGCCACAGCCAACAAGCGCCATGACAACCCGAGATGTTCCCAATATAAAGTTTCACGTTAATAATTCCAATATAAGTTAAATAGCTAACTAAAAAACAGTCAAAAAATATATCCAGCCTATGCGGCAACCCGCTCCTGGTCCAGGCAGACCGGACTCTGTTCCTCTATCCACCTGGCCACCTCCTTGAGTTGCCGTTTCAGTTGCCGGGGATCGTTCAGAATATTCCCCAGCAATATGACGCCCTGTACGCGCGACACAAACTCAAATCCCAATTGCTCCGGCTGTTTCAGGCCCATCAGGCGAAACTGCTCGGTTGACCAGTCCATCAGGTATTTCATGCAACTGTCCGCGCTGTCCATCAGTTCTGCACATTCCTCGTTGAGTTCCTGGCAAAGACCACTCAGCGGGCACCCCGCCTCAGCAAGTTCCTTGCTGTGGCCTATCATTACCTTGACCAGGTTCATCAGGGCATCCTTCGGTTCATTTCTCCTGCAACAACTTTTCAATGTGTGCGACAGTGACTGCTTTCGTTCCGTCACCACCGCCTTGCAAATATCTTCCTTGGTTTTGAAGTAGTAATACACGTTCCCCAAGGGCACTTTGGCCTCTTCGGCGATGTGAGCCAGGGTGGTTCGATAAAACCCCTGCCTGTGGATCAAGGCATCGGCTGCACTAATCAAACGTTCACGTTTATCACTAATTCTGGGCATAAATACAACTTTGTTAGCCATTTGACTAACTATTATATAAGCAGATTTTGGAATGTCAAGTATTTTTTTGAAAATTTTTAAAAAAAATAACAGGCAGGTCTGGAGGCAGGTTAGACAGGCATGTTCAAGACTGCCGGAAGCCATGGATGGCTGGAGAAAAGCGTACATGGACGTATTTACCGCGTATCTTAAACAGGCCTGCCTAACCTGCTTGCGCATAACAGGCGCCTTGCAAAGATCACCCCGATATCCGTATAATCGCTCCATGACAATGAGAAAAACGTTTGTTACCTTACTGCTGTTCCTGTTCGTCCACCCGGTGGTCGTGGCCGACGACATTGGGACCGGCCAACCCGCGCCCGGGTTTGCCTTGCAGGATCAATACCTGAAAACCCACAATCTGCAACAGTACCTGGGCAAGTGGGTGGTGTTGTACTTCTATCCCAAAGACGATACCCCCGGCTGCACCACGGAAGCCTGCAATTTCCGGGATGATATCTTCAAACTGCGCGCGCTGGACGCGGAAGTACTCGGCGTCAGTCTGGATAGCGCCGACAGCCATGCCCGCTTTGCAGAAAAATACGGCCTGCCATTCCCGTTGTTATCCGACGCCGCAGGCGCAGTAGCCGAGCAATACGGCTGTCTGACAGAGTGGCGCGGCATGACCATCGCCGCACGCCATACCTTCATCATCGCCCCTGACGGCAACATCGCAAAAATCTACCGGGAAGTAGACCCGGATACCCACAGCGTCCAGGTGCTGGCAGACCTGGCGACCCTGCAAGCAGATTAGCGCTTATCTTCCGTTGCCGTCGCAGCGTTAGCGGCATCCGGCCATTCACCGCCCCTCGAATGACTTAACGTTCACCGGATAAGGCTTATAATATCCGGACCAACTTTTTGGTACATCCACAATGTCCACATTGGTGACAGACAAATCAGGCTTGGGATTCTCTTATGGTCCCTGTGTGTTCAGTACTTCTACAATACCGGACAAACGGCGCGCCTGTTTCCGGGTTCGGAAAGTACTGGAGGGCATCGTATATGATACCGTCGCGCTGGAAGACAACCCGTTCACTTTCCCGGAAGTTAAAACACTGCTGGAAGGCATAACAGTCGGTGGGCGCCGGGTCAGCGATGCTAACCAGGTATTGAACCAGGCAGCCAGTTGGCGGGAATTATTGCATCAGGTTGACACCGGCGCTTTTGAGTTCGACGCTGCCACTTTCAAGTCCCTGCACGCCCTGGTAGCCAGGGAAGAGGCCCTGACCTGGGGCACATTCCGGGATGACCGGGTAAGCATCGCCGGCACCGAATACATGCCGCCGCCCCATACTGAACTGGCCGCCATTTTTGAGCAGGGACGTCAAATCCTGCTATCCATCCCGGACCTCCACGAACGGGCCATAGCCACGTTCCTGTTCGGCGCCCTGAACCAGTTTTTCTACGACGGCAACAAACGAACCGCGCGCCTGATGATGAACGGGCAGCTACTCAGTGCAGGCCACGATGCCATCTCCATCCCCGCCCGCCGCAAGGAGGAATTCAACCGGGAGATGATTCGGTTTTACGACAGTCGGGACGGCAGCAATATGTTCACTCTGCTGGCGGAATGCTCGCTGGATCTGAATCTGGTACAATCAGTGTAGCATGCACTATTCTTGTCGATTTAAAATATTATAAAAGAGATAAATATGATGAAAAATTTCACTCTGGATTTTTGGCAGGATGAAGGTTGGTATGTCGGAAAACTCCGCGAAGTTCCCGGCGTTTTTAGCCAAGGGGAAAGTCTGGAAGCACTGAAAGAGAACATACAGGATGCTTATGGTCTGATGATGCAGGAATCAATTCAGATACCTGTAGACAATTTTAATTCAACGGAACTGAAAATGGACGTCCCTTGAAGAGGAAAGACTTCATCAAACAACTTGCTGAGCAAGAGTGTTACCTGAAAAGACATGGGAGAAAGCACGATATTTATATCAACTCTCGTAACGGCAAAAAAGCGCCGGTACCAAGACATCAGGAAATCAAGAATGGTTTGTGTAAATTGATTGAACAACAACTGGAAATATAATCCAGGTGAGTTCCTTTAGCATTTCTCCAGGTTCTCCCTTTGCTCTGGAAGCGCACTCCCACCTGTGGCATTTCGTGTGGTCGCACTTGGGGAGATAACTGTCATGCGGGTCACCACGCAACATACCGATAACGACATTGTCTGGCAACTTACTGACGGGTATTGGGGCGCAAGAGGGCGCCGTAAATTCGACCTGGGCTCGGATAAAATGCTCACAGTCAACCTGTCCAGCCTTACCGAGGAAGGGAAATACCTGGCCCGCGAGGCGCTGGACACCTGGGTAGTAGTCTCCGGAATCTTATTCCGGGAAACATCAAGTCAGGACGCCGATATTATTTTTCAGGACCACGAACCGAATGCGTGGTCCTACTCATCGACCAACAACGGCACTATTATTCAGTCCGTCATCAACGTGTCGGCGAGTTGGCTGGAGCTTCATAAGTCCCTTGGAATGGACGACTACAACCTTACCATCTACATCCATGAGATTGGCCACGCGCTGGGACTGGGCCACCCGGGCGACTACAACGGGGAATTTGGCCGCCACAATGTGGGCATACAATTTGAGGAGGATGCCAGGCTGTTCACTGTCATGTCTTACGCCAGTGAGGAAACGGACAACCCCATCACAGCCGAATTTGCTCTGAATGTTTTGCCGGCAACGCCCATGTTCTACGATATCGAGGCCATTTGGGAGCTTTATGGGGAGCCGTCTGGCGGGGTCAACGTAGGGGATAACATCTACACTTCACGGGATATACCGGGCGTGAACTCGTTCCAAGCATTGCGCCCGGAGCCGACCACCGCTGTTACTTTGGTCGATACCGGCGGTAGCGATACCTTGTATCTCGGCGATACATCAGATGTCCTCGCATTTATTGTCTCCGAGGAAGGAGAAACTGCTGGATTTGGCAGTGTTAATGGCGCCCCTAGATACGAAGATGGTCGGAGTGCCTTTAACCTAATTTTTCATGGTGAGATTGAAAACCTCTACGGCGGTGGCGGTGACGATATCCTGATAGGTGGCCCCGGCGACAACCGGTTGGCCGGTGAGGCTGGCGATGATGTCCTGACCGGCAACGCTGGAGCTGACACATTTGTGTTTGCACCTAGTGATAACCCTGCTCGTTATTTTGATGTCATCATGGATTTCAACCCGGCGCAAGGGGACCGGATTGACCTCAGTGCCTTTAGCAGCATTACTGGCGTTCCCGAAAATTGGATTGTGCAGGCGCCGGGCCATCCGAGATCACGGGTCATGGATCTGGATGGAGACGGCGATTTTGACATCGTACTTGAAGGCTATACAGTCCACCTGGACGATGATCATTTCATCCTCTATAACAGCTCTGCTGTTACGACCGTCACCGCCACGACTGGCGATGACTGGTTGGAAGGTGGCCCTGGCAACGATTACCTGTCCGGATTGGCAGGTGATGACTGGCTGGAAGGTGACTGGGGCGATGACGTCCTGGACGGCGGTGATGGGGACGACACCCTGGAAGGCGGCCCGGGCGCGGACATCCTTCGAGGTGGCGCCGGCTATGACACCATCTCCTATTTCGACTCCAGCGCTGGAGTCACCGTCAACCTGCGTGACGGCACGGCCCTCGGCGGGGACGCCGAAGGTGATGATTTGGGTGATGACATCGAAGGCGTCTGGGGCTCGGCGTATGATGATTACCTCACTGGCACGGACTCGCTTTTTGTCGGCAGCGCCCTCTGGGGCCTGGACGGTGATGACCTGATGTACGGTGGTTGGGGTGATGACATTCTCTTTGGTGGCTGGGGTGATGACGTCCTGGATGGCGGCGATGAGGACGACATCCTGGAAGGTGGTCCCGGCGCGGATACTCTTATCGGCGGCCATGGCGAAGATACCGCGGCCTATACCAACTCTCCCTCCGGTGTTACCGTAAGGCTGCACAGCCTCCAGGTCCGAGGCGGCGATGCCGAAGGTGACATCTTCGGCGATCTGGTGACGGTGAAAGGCCAGGTGGTGCCGGACGTGATCCACCTGTTCGGTTCCGAATTCAACGACATCTTGGCCGGAGACATCCGGGATAACCTCATCCTGGGCGATAAAGGCGATGATCGGATATACGGTGGCCCAGGCGGCGGCGATGACATACTGAATGGCCAGGAGGGTGACGATACACTATACGGCGGGTTGGGGGATGACTTCCTCATTGGCGGTCCCGGCGCCGATCGGTTGGTCGGCGGCCAAGGCGCTGATGGGTTTATGTTCGAGCCCGGCGATACGGTGGATTTCAATGACATCATTGCGGACTTCAACCCGGCGCAAGGCGATCGGATCGTCCTGTCCGGGTACGATGAGTCCGCCGGCTTCCAGGGCAGCTATTGGGTGGGAGAGGGAACGACGGACACCTATGTGGACCTGGACGGGAACGGCTGGTCTGATATTGTCCTGGAAGGCTATACGGAGCCAGTCCCTGACCATTACTTCATCTTCGTTTGATGAACCGCACACCGTCCACACCCACTGGTGTGACGCTGTTCTAAGTGTGAGGTTAAATGAAAAATCTCCGTGTCTCTGTCCATCCGTGTTATCAAGTTCCTCTACGTCATTGATATAGACAATGTGTCCCGCCTAGTGAGCGCTCTATCATTCCTGGCGGTAACTTCTCGTATTGCGTTATCGGTACAAAAGTAATACAATTCTACAAAAATTGTATTATGCTGATCACTATGCGTACTATTTCCGTAAAAATACCTGTATATCTCGACGAACAGCTTACCAGGGTATCTGAACAACGTCGTCTGTCACGGTCAATTATATTGCGTGATGCAATCACTGCCTATGTGGCTGAACCTAACAAATCGTTTGCTGAGTGTGCAAGCGATCTGGCCGGTTCTTTGTCTGGCCCTGAAGATTTATCCACATCAATTGGCTACATGGCTGAATATGGCCGATGACCAGAATTATCCTGGACACCGGGCCAATTGTTGCCTTTTTGAATAAGAGGGACAAGTATTTCACTTGGGCAAACGAAGTTTTTAAATTATTTAAGCCCCCTGTTTACACTTGTGATTCCGTTATCTCCGAAGCTTGCTTTCTCCTGCGTGATATGAAGGGTAGCTCTATTTCGGTTATAGAATTGTTGGAGCGTAATCTGTTGGTGGTTGATTTTGATTTATCAGGCGAAATACAAGCCGTAAAAAAACTGATGTCAAAGTACGTGAGCGAACTCGTCAATGACAGGATAAGCAAGTTCACGATCGATAAGTTAGTGAACATGGCCGCACGGGTCGGACTGACACCACGGAATTGCGACTAACCCTGCCTTCCTAAATCAATTTTCCCCTCACCCGGCACGACTGCCCCTCAAACAAAGCGATAAAGTTACCGTCCTGGTCGGTGACCTTGACCTGGTAAATCCCGTAACGGCCATCCTGGGATTTATGTTCGGCGGTTGCTGTCAGTATGTCGCCGGCTTTGCCGGGGCGTTTGTATTCGATTGTGCATTTCTGCGCCAGGTTTGCTTCGTTGCGGGTGTTGCAGGCGCAGGCGAAGGCGGTGTCGGCCAGGGTGAAGATGTAACCGCCGTGGCAGATGCCGTGGCCGTTGAGCATTTCTGTCGTTATTGGCAAATTGAGGCGGGCATAACCTTCCCGTACCTGGTCAACAGTGATGCCGATGTTTTGCGAAGCCATGTCATTGGCGTACATGGCATCGACGCAAGCGCGGGCAAGTTCGTCTCCGGTAAGTTCAGTCATCCCGGCGTTCCACCAGGGTCATGACGTCATACAGTGCCACGGTTTTGTCATCCTGGTTGATGATCTCTACGGCCCATCTCACCACGCCGGTGGCGCGGGTATCGTCCGGGCGCTTGTCTTTTTTGATTTTCTGTTTCACCACCAGTTTCACCCGGATGGTATCGCCGATACCTACGGGCTCGATGAAACGCAGGTTTTCCAGGCCGTAGTTGGCCAGTACCGGCCCCGGCGCCGGGTCCACGAACATGCCGGCGGCCGCGGAAACCAGGAAATAGCCGTGCGCCACGCGTTTGCCGAAGATCGAGTCCTGGGCGCCGATCTCATCGAAATGGGCATAGAAGAAATCACCGGTCAGACAACCGAAATTGACGATATCCGCCTCGGTGACGGTGCGCCGGTGGCTGTGATAGGTCTCGCCGACTTGCAGTTCCTCGAAGTACTTGCGAAACGGGTGCACCTTGTCGGTCAGCGGCGCCGCGCCCTGGTGATACTCGCCGGTCAGGTGCATCAGGGTCGTGGGTGAGCCTTGTATGGCGCTGCGCTGCATGTAGTGCTTGATGGCCCTGGCGCCGCCCAGTTCCTCACCGCCGCCGGCGCGTCCGGGGCCGCCGTGCACCAGCGCCGGCAGCGGTGAACCGTGACCGGTGGATTCTGCCGCGCAGTCCCGGTTGATAACCAGCAGGCGGCCATGCCAGGCGGCCGTATTGAGGACGACGTGCCGCGCTTCCGCATCGTCGCCGGTGAACACCGAGCCGACCAGGCTGCCCCTGCCTTTTTTTGCCAGCAGGATGGCTTCATCCAGGCCCCGGTAGGGCAGCACAGTACAGACCGGGCCGAATGCTTCCACAGCGTGGGGTTCCGTTGCAGTTTGCGGTTGGTCACAGTACAACAGGGTGGACGGGAAGAACGCGCCCTTCTCCCGATCACCTCCTGTGATTTTAAATTCCCCGGCGCCGCCGTACAGGATTTCACAGGAACGCAGCAATTGGTTCACGTTTTCCCATACATCGTCCATCTGGGCGCGACCCACCAGAGGGCCCATTTTGACACCGTCCACCGAGGGGTCACCCAACGGTACCCGCTCCAGCCGTTGCTTCAGGGCCGCAGTCACCGCCTCAACCCTGCCGGCAGGCACGATGGCGCGCCGGATGGCCGTGCACTTCTGCCCGGCCTTGACCGTCATTTCCCGGGCGACCTCCTTGATGAACAGGTCAAATTCGGGAGAGTCCGGGGCCGCTGTCTCGCCCAGTAACGAGAGATTCAGGGAATCCGCCTCCATGTTGAACGGGATGGAGTTGGCAATGATATTGGGGTGGGACTTCAGCTTTCTGCCGGTGACGGCAGAGCCGGTAAAGGTGACCACGTCTTGTTCCATCAGGTGTTCGAACAGGTCTCCCGTGCTGCCGCAGATTAACTGGAAGGCGCCCGCCGGCAACAGGTCGGAAGCGATGATTGCCCGGGCCATCTTCTCGGTCAGGTAACAGGACACGGTAGCGGGTTTCACCACCACCGGCATCCCCGCGCACAGGCTGGGCGCGATTTTCTCCAGCATGCCCCAGCAGGGGAAATTAAACGCGTTGATATGCACGGCCACACCTTCCCTGGGCACCAGGATGTGGCGGCCGGTAAATGTGCCTTCTTTTGACAGGCGTTCCTGTTCGCCTTCTACCAGGAAGGTCTCGTTGGGAAACTCGCGCCGTACCAGGCTGCTGTAACTGAACAGCGTGCCGATGCCGCCTTCTATGTCAATCCAGCTATCGGCACGGGTCGCGCCGGTCCAGGCCGAGACCTCGTAGAATTCCTCCTTGCGTTCCATCAGGTATTGCGCCAGCGCCTTCAGGCGCAGGGCGCGTTCATGGAAGGTCATTTTACGCAGCGCCGGACCACCGGTATCCCGGGCATGGCGCAGCGCCTCCCGGAAATCCACGCCGTCACTGGAGACCTTGCCGATGAAATCACCATTAACTGCGTTGACGACGGGGACGCCGTCGGTTTGGCCGCTGAACCATTGGCCTGAGATGTAGCTTTGTATGTTCATTGTCAGTGGTTGGTTTTCAGTTTTTGGGATTAGTTGATACTATCCTGATTTGTATGAAAGAGGAATTGGAAACAAAATACGGTATTGGAAATTTTACCGGAATAAACAGAAAGCAAAAAACCCAAAACCAAAAGAGGCGCAAGTATGACAGAGCGGGAAGATTTTGACACCCTGGAACCCATTGAAACAGCGGGCATTGATGAACTGCGCAGCCTGCAACTGCAACGGCTGAAGTGGAGCCTGGAGCATGCCTATGCCAACGTAGAGAGTTACCGGAAGAAATTTGACGCGGCCGGTGTCCACCCCGCGGACCTGAAGGAACTCGGCGACCTGTCCCGGTTTCCGTTCACCGACAAGCACGACATGCGCGACGGCTATCCTTTCGGTCTGTTTGCCGTGTCCATGGATGACGTGGTGCGCATCCATGCTTCCAGCGGCACCACCGGCAAACCGGTGGTAGTAGGCTATACCCGCAGGGATATTGACACCTGGAGCCGGGTCGTAGCCCGCTCCATCCGGGCAGCCGGTGGCACGCATAAAGACAAGATTCACGTCGCCTACGGCTACGGCCTGTTCACCGGCGGCCTGGGCGCCCATTACGGCGGGGAACTGATGGGTTGTACCGTCATCCCCATGTCCGGCGGACAAACGGAAAAACAGGCGCAACTGATACAGGACTTTGACCCCGACATCATCATGGTGACGCCCTCGTACATGCTGAGCATTGCTGATGAACTGGAGCGGCAGGGTGTCGATTGCCGCAAACTGAGGCTGCGGGTGGGTATCTTTGGCGCCGAACCCTGGACGGATTCCATGCGCGCCAACCTGGAGCAGCGGTTGGCTATCGACGCGGTGGATATTTACGGCCTGTCCGAGGTCATGGGGCCAGGTGTTGCCCAGGAATGCGTGGAGACGAAGGACGGTCCCACCATCTGGGAGGATCATTTTTATCCGGAAATCATTGACCCGCATACGGGAGAGGTCCTGCCTGACGGAGAGGAGGGCGAACTGGTGTTTACCAGTCTCACCAAGGAAGCCTTGCCCGTCATCCGATACCGCACCCGGGATCTGACCCGGTTGTTGCCGGGCACCGCCCGCAGCATGCGCCGCATGGACAAGATCACCGGTCGTAGTGACGATATGCTGATCATCCGCGGCGTAAACGTGTTCCCCACCCAGGTGGAAGAGCAGATCCTCAAGATAAGCACCCTGGCGCCGCACTACCAGATCGAGATCACCCGCAGTGGCAACCTGGATGAGATGACCATCAACGTGGAACTGTCCCCCGACGCCGCTGAGTCGGCAAAACAACCGGCCGCCGCCGAGTTGCAGAAACATGTCAAGGATCTGATCGGCGTTTCAGCAAGGGTCAACGTGCATGAGGAAGGCGGCGTAGCGCGCTCGGAGGGGAAGGCGAAACGGGTGATTGACAAGCGGCAACTTTAACGTCGATACACGGGATGTACGGGATATAGAGCTGTTTACCAGGAGACTTCCGCTTGCACCGGAGTGGTTCTCTTTTCACAAAAGGAACCTCTTAAGTCGGAGCTTGCAGAAGGAACCTGATTAAGTCAGAGCTTCCTTAGTACTCCGTCACTCCCAGCTTGTCCTTGATCCTGGCAAGCAGTTCCTCCCGGCGTTCGTGTATGTTGAGTTGCGGCGCCTTGCGTAGTTTGCCGACTTCTTCGGCGTTATAAGGGGTGAACGGGTCGGGGAGTTCATTTTTGCTGAAATTCAGCAGTATCCAGTTCATCACGTCGGCGAGTTCCCGGTCGGAGATGGGAGCGCCGGCCACGCCTGGCACTTGCAGAATGAACTCCCGGCCTCCCTCCACGTGCAGGAAGTAGCCCATGAAATCATTCAGTTTCGGTACGTTGCCGGGTGAACCGGAGCCGTCCGGCAGGTGGCAGCCCTGGCAGTTGAGGATATAGTTCTGCCGTGCGAGTATCTCGTTGGCGCCGCTGGTGGCGCTGATACTCCACAACAGCAGGCAGACCGTCATGCCTGCGCAGGCAGGAATCCAGTCAGATAACCGTCGCGTGCGACACATTGTTATTTGATTGCCACACCCAGGATGATGTTCACAGTGCAGTGATAAGCCGTACTCTCCGTGCCCAGGCACCAGTTGTAATCGTTGGAGGTATGCGGCCGGTAGGTGGGGCGGTCGCCTTCATTCCTGTTGCAGAAGCAGTTGCCGCACGACGTCTTGCCGCAACAGTCATTATAGGAAATGATGTAATCCTTGCCGTCGCCCGGGTTTTTGCAGGTGCCGATCCAGGTGATGGACGACATTTCCGTTCCCGGCGGACAACTGTTGATGGTGCCGCCGCAGCAGGAACACAGGTAGCCGTCGATGGCGCAGTTGCGCCAGTACTCGCAGGTAGCCGGGTCGCCCGGGTCTATCTCAGGCGGGCCGGGCTGTTTTGCATCCGCGGCGCGAGCGACCGGCAGCAGCGGCATCATTGAACCACCCGCAATCACTCCGCCCAGTCCGCCCAGAAATCCCCTGCGGGAGGAGGTCTTGGCCACGTTTCTTGAGATGTTTTCCGTGAGTCGGTCTAACCAGTTCATGTTCTGTTCTCCCGCTGAGGGCTACGGCGAAGCATACACCAGCAACGGCCAGTTATGGTAGAAATCGGCAATAGTGTTGAGTTGCTCGCCGGAGCGTGCGTCGTACACTTCCAGGTTCATTTCGATATTGGTGGTCACGATTTTTGGGGTGTCACCCGTGGTGATATCGAAGGCGATGGCGGGCAAGGCCAATGGGATGCGCTGTACCCGGGTCTTGCCGGCAACGTCATATACCCAGATCTCCGTACCGGGATTATCGTGGGAGCCTTCCCCTCCGTCCGGGTGCATCAGTAAGTAAAGCCGCCCCGTGCTGTCCGTCGCCGCCAGCCAGGCGCCGCCCGGACGCCAGTTCTGTTGCCGGTCCGCTTCATTCAACAGGCTCCATTGCTCACCCAGGCCGGCCGTGGCGCCGGTTAAATCAATTTCCTGCACGTTGCCGCTGAAACTGGGAAAGTAACCCGTGCCCCCGATGATCGCCGGTCGCTCGAACAGGGCATCCTCGTCAACATTGAAGAACGGCTCGATACTACCCTGCTCGCTGACCTGGCCGTTCTCATCAAGCTGGAAGCTGACCATGGAACCGTTGCCGCACAGGGAACTGAACCCGCGTGCGCCGGTGGGGTAGATGCCGGCGCAGGTCGGCAACTGCACCCCGTTCACCACCTTGCGTTGTTCCAGGTCCACCACGGTGACAAAGGTGCCGGGGGTGAAACTGTAGAACAGCAGGAACCTTCCATTGTCGATGAGGGAGATCACGAACTTGCTGACCAGTATCTCCGCCCGCTTGAGTTTGGGGTCATCAAGGATGATTTCATCGATCGGCGTCAAGGTGGCCTTGTCGTAGATAGTCAGCACGTCGGTGCGGTTACCGCGCGTGCCGCGATCATAATAATGTTCCAGCACGTACATCTCAGGCTTGTTCCGCGCCTGGGTAAAGGCCGCAATAAAACCACCGTCGAAAGTCCCCTTGAAATACTCCTTGATTTCCCCGCCGTTGGTATCCAGCACCATGAACCGGCCCATGGACATGTGGTCGAAGGCGATGTCGTGTACGATAACCCAGTCATTCGGGTAGGGAACCGGCAGGGTTTGCACCTTGCCCAATTCATCATTCGGCAAGTCTGCCAGGGCGGAATGTGCCACACCCAGAAACAGCACAAATCGCAGAATTTGTTTAAGCATCATCGGACCTCAGTAGTAACGGGACGACTGGTGTATTATATCCGTCTATACAAATTGACGATAAACCTTTTCCCCGAATTCTTCAACCGTAAGGAGTCCGACATGACAACAGGCTTTGTCTATCACGAATTGTACATGTGGCATGAGAACGGCAATTTTGCCGGGTTCATGCCCTTTGGCAACCCGGTCCAGCCGTATATCCATGCCGAGCATCAGGAAACCAAGCGGCGCATACGCAACCTGCTGGACGTCAGCGGCATCCTGAAGGACCTGGTTCCGGTCGAGCCGCGGGAAGCGAGCAAGGAGGAAATTTGCCGGTTCCACACCGCTGAGTATTACGAAAAGATCAAGGCGCAAAATGATCAGTACCTGTCGGAGACGGGCTTTTTTACCGCCATGGGGCGCGGCAGTTTCGAGATTGCCTGCCTGGCTGCCGGTGGCGTGATCGAGGCGGTGGACGCGGTGCTGGACGGCAAGGTGGACAACGCCTATGCCCTGGTGCGGCCGCCGGGACATCACGCGCTGGCCGATATGGGCATGGGTTTTTGTATCTTCGGCAACGCCGCGCTTGCGGGGATGCACCTGCTGGCGGCGCGCAAGCTGGATCGTATCGCTATCGTGGATTGGGACGTGCACCACGGTAACGGCACCCAGGCCGCGTTCTGGGACAATCCCGCCGCCTTGACCATATCGGTGCACCAGGACAACTGCTTCCCGCCGGATTCCGGCAATACCAGTGAGACGGGGGAGGGCGCCGGCGCCGGTTACAACATCAACGTGCCGCTGCCACCGGGTTCAGGTGTGGGCGCATACGAGGCCGCGTATGATCGCGTCGTTATCCCGGCCCTGCAAAAATACCGGCCGGATTTCATTATCATTCCATCCGGCTTCGACGCCGGCGCGCACGACCCGCTGGGCCGGCAGATGCTCACCAGCGGAGCCTACCGCAGCCTCACGGCAAAGATGATGCAGGTTGCGGATGACGTTTGCGACGGCCGCCTGGTCCTGTGCCACGAAGGTGGCTACAGCGGCCACACCGTGCCGTTCTTCGGCCTGGCGGTAATGGAGCAGCTATCGGGTATCAGCAGCGGTGTTGAGGACCCGTTCGAGCCGGTACTGGCCAGCCTGGGCGGCCACCCCCTGCAACCGCACCAGGATGCCTTGATCAGCGAGGTGGAGCCGCTGTTGCGAAGGTTGTAAATTTCGATCTTACTGCGATTTGGGCACGGCGGATGCTTTAAACAAGTCCTTGATCACGTCCATTGACCCTTCCAGACGCGACATGCGCTGCTCCAGTCCTGAAATGCGATCCTGCAGGACGTTCATATCTTTATGAAGCGCCCACCAGCCGATAATGACGGTGATAATTACCGCAATAGTGTCATAGTTCATGGCTACCTTCTCCTGTATCAAATGATCTCCAAAAAAGTAAAGCTTCCAAGGGTGGAGTATTGTAATTATCGGGAGTGTAGTTGTCAATAAATAAATAAGTCTTTGTTTTGCAAAAATAATGCCCATTTACCCTGGTTTACGTTGGTTCTCAATCAGGTGCCGGATGCGAAAAATTTCGGTCTCGTGTGCGGCACAGGTGAGTGACCAGCGTTCGTCGCTGACCGCTTCGCTGCGCCAGGAAATCAGGCTCACCAGGCAGTTGTCTGCGCCCCTGCCGACGTGTTCACCGGGGGTGACCCTGGCGATGATACGCGGAACCAAGTTGGCCGGGTCAGCGCCTACCTCGTAATCCAGTTGCAGCAGTGCGCGGTTGATTTTCAGGCGGCAATAGGTTTCATGGTCTGCAAACAGGCTGCTGCCGACATACAGGCCGTTGCCCGCGGGTTTCAGTCCCCAGGTGCCAAATGACCATTGCCCCATCATGTCCGTATCTGTCATGAATTCGAAGGCTTCCAGCGCCGGGACGGCAATGGGAAGCGTGGCGCTATGGCACAGCGGGTCGGTCAGGTTCATGGTGTTCCTCCATTTTAGCCCGCATATCTCACCAAGTGATGCGAAGATCGCGCAGGATTTTTTGCGTTAGCGGGCGCTCACGACCGAAAGCATAGTTATTCTTCTGGTTGAGGGAGTATGTGCCCGCTAACGCAAAAAAGACAAGCGAGGGCGCATCAAGCGCAGTGTGTAATGGCAACATGGCAGGTAGATTACCACAACTCATTGACAGCAAACATTTCTCCGATGGCAACAAGCGACTTGGTGAGATATGCGGGCTAGCCGCTAATAACCCAGGTAACGGGGCAGAAAAAGACTGATTTCAGGTATGTAGGTAATGATGATAAGGGCGAGTAAATTGACCAGCAGAAACGGCGCTATCGCCTTGATCAAGGTTAGCAAATCGCACTCAGCCAGGCTTTCCGCGGTGAGCAGGCAGATCCCCAGTGGGGGTGTGAGCAGGCCGATATTGAGGTTCAGAATCATTATCACGGAAAAATGTAACGGATGAATCCCGACGTTGGTTGCCGCAGTCAGCAGCAGGGGCGAGAACAGGATGATCGCCGCGGCGGTGTCGATGAACATGCCGGCGAGCAATAAAAACACGTTGAGGAAGACCAGGCTGGTAACCGCTGACAGGTTCATCGAAACGAGGAAGGCGTTGAGCAGGTCCGGCACGCGCTCCACGGCCAAAATCCAGGACAGTATGGCGCCGCACCCGACCAGTATCATCAGTTGCGAGGAAAAGACCATGGCGCGAGAAAAAATTCCCGGCAGGTTGTTCAGCCGCAGCGTCCGGTACAGGAACAGGGTGATAAGCAGGGTATAACACACTGCGATGGCGCCGGCTTCCGTGGGTGTGGCAATGCCGCTGACAATACACACGACGATGACAACAGGGATCAACAGCGGCACGATGGCCGCGCGGGTCGCGTGCAGAACAGCCGGAAAGGAACGGTCGACGTTCCTGCGCCGGGAAGCCGCCTGCGGCAACGCCGCGACCAGCAGCATCTGCAGCAGTCCGATCAGTATGCCGGGGATGACACAGGCGGCAAACATGGCGCCGATGGACATGCCGGTGGCCGCGCCGTATACAATGATGACCAGGGAAGGCGGCACCATCGGGCCGATAATCGACGACGCCGCGGTGACGGCCGCCGCGTAAGCCGCGGGGAAACCCTGCCCGGTCATGGCCGGGATAAATACCTTGCCCAGCGCCGCCACGTCGCCGATCGCGGTGCCGGTGATACCGGAAAAGAGTATCGAGGTGCCGATGTTGACCTGCGCCAGACCGCCGCGCAGCCAGCCGCAACACACGTCGGCCATGTTGATCAGCCTGTCGGTGACCTTGCCCGCGTTGATAATCTCACCGGTGAGCACGAACAGGGGGATGGCCAACAGCACAAACACGTCCATGCCTTCAAACAGGCGTTGCGGGATGATGGGCAGGAACTGCTCATTGCCGGTGAAGATAATCCAGGAGACGGACGCGGCAAGCATGGCCCAGGCAATGGGCAGGCCGGCCAGGATGAGTAACAGGAAGACCACAATCAGGATTGCCAGGGAGACGCTCATGATAAGGTGTCCCTAGGGGACGTTTTTTTCTCACTAGATTCCTGCCGATTTGCACGGCGATGGCCGCCCGTAGGGTTGCATCCAGGGAAGGATGCAATGAGTGGCGGCCTTGTGCCGTAGCTTGTCAGAAAAATCCTGGCGCCGGATACAAGTGACGCAATGGTAAAAAACACCGGAATTGCAGCCACCGGAACCGACAGCGGGACGCCCAGGGCAATGCTTTTTTCCGCGTGCAGGAACAGCATCAGCTTGAAGCCGTACACTGTCACCAGCGCGTACAGGCATAAACAGACGCATTCCAGCAATATCCCCAGTGGTTTGGCAGCCTTGCCCAACCGGTCTTGCAGTACTGTAACCCGGATATGAGTTCCATGAATAACGGCGGATACAACCCCGGCAAATACGCCCCAGATACACAGGTAGCGCGCGACCTCCTCCATGAAAAACGGTACGGACTGTAACAGGTAACGCATGGCAACCTGGATGATGATAACCAGAAACACCAGCGCCAGGCTGGCGCCGGCGATCATCTGCAATGTCTTGTCCAGTTTGTCAATCATCAGGAACCGGCACGCTTACTCGCCAGGACCTCGTCGATAAGTGTAGGGTCCAGCATTTTCCCGCGCAGGTAGTCGATGGATGCGGACAGCGCCGGCCCGGCGAGGCGTTGCCGCTCTTCGGCAGACGGCCGGGTAATGCGCACCCCGGCGGCTTCAATCTTTTCCGGCAGTTTCGGCGCCAGTTCTTTCATCAGCGTGCGGTTATAGGCGATCCCCTGCCTTGCCGCATCCAGTACTACCTGTTGCAGGGGCGCTGACAAGCCGTCGAAAAATGCCGCGTTCATCACCATCACCGCCAGCGGCAGCCGGTGTTTATCGAGGAACAAATATCGCTGCACCTCGTAAAACCTGAGCACGTCCATCACCCACAGGTTCAGGTCCGCGCCGTCCGCCACGCCTATCCGCAGCGCCGTGTACAGTTCATTGAACGGAATGGGCAAGGGAGACCCCCCGTGCACACTCACTGCGATGGCATTGATGGGGGACAGCACGCGGATTTTTTTTCCGGCCAGGTCAGTGGCATTTCTGATCGGTTGGTTGGAACTGTAATGGGCGAAATCCCCGGTGATAAACCAGCCCAGCGCACGTAGGCCCGTGGTTTGTCTCAGACCCCCGGCTATTTTCTCGCCGAGCGGCCCATCCAGCAGCGCCCAGGCCGCGTCAGCGTCCTGGAACAGGTAGGGCAGGCTGAATACCTGTATATCGGGGTAGAGCGGCGCCAGGTTGCCGAGGGCCGGGTCACTCATGTGGATCATGCCGGCCCGCACCTGGCGCAGGCGGGAATCCGCATTGCCGAGCATGCCGCCGTAATAGATTTCCACCGAGAGCTCACCCTTTGCGTTTTCATGCACCTCGTCCCGGAAAACCTCATACATACCGTTCACTAGCTTCATGGCCGGAACATGTTCCGGCATGGCCAGTCCTATGACGAGCTTCTTTTCGGCATGGCAGGTTTGCGGGACAGACAGGGCAATCAGCGCCAGGCACAGGCATGGGTTGATAAATTTTTTCATCCGTTCGCAATATCAGGTTGAAAGAGCAATATAGCAGTAAATGGATGGAACACATACATGCACATGCGTAAATCGGAAACACTGTTATCCTGATATACTACCCGCGATGTCGAGCATCAAATTAGCCGCCAGCGTTATCCTTATCCGTGGGTCTGACGAAGACCTGGAGGTGTACCTGGTCAAGCGCGCCCCCGAACTCAAGTTTTTCGGCGGTTACTGGGTATTCCCCGGCGGCAACGTCAGCCCGGTGGACTACCACGGGGAGGACGACTCCGAAGAATTGGTGCTGAAACGCTGCGCGGTGCGTGAAATTCTGGAGGAAACGGATGTCCTGTGTGCGACCCTGGGTGGGGAGTTCAGCCGGGAGCGCAAACAGGCGTTGAAGGCGCAGATTAAGGAAGCGCCGGGACAATGGCAGGACTTCCTGGCGCAGTTCAATGCGGAACTCCCCCGGCTTACCCCGCTGTACCGGTTGACTACCCCGCCGTTTTTCCCGGTGCGTTTCGATACCCGGTTCATGCTGGCGCACTGTCCGGAACATGAGACACCTGCCGTGGACAATTACGAACTGGTGGCAGGCCGGTTTGTCAGGCCGCAGGAGGTGGTTGACGCCTGGGACAGGGGTGAAATGGAGATTGCGCCGCCGGTGCTGTTCCTGTTGCGCCTGATGGCCACGGGTGACCTGGATGCGTTCCTGGACCGGAGCAGGCATGAGACGGAACGCCTGGCGCAAGGCGGGCTGCATCCGGTTTATTTTTCACCCGGCATCTTCGTGGCGCCGCTGGCGACGCCGACGTTGCCGCCGGCGACCACCACCAACACCGTGATTGCCGGCGCCAACACGTTGTACGTCATCGACCCGGCGACTCCGGATCCGGGGGAGCAGCAACGACTGTTCAACCGCATGGATGAGATGCTTGACGAGGGCCGAACGTTTGCAGCCATCCTGTTGACACACCACCATGTTGATCACGTCGGCGCGGTGATTGAAGTGAGCCGGCGCTACCGGCTACCGGTCCGGGCACACGCGGAAACCTACCGCCGCATCGACGCCGGTTATATTACGGGAGAGCCGTTAACGGACGGCGACCGTCTGGAACTCGGTAGCGCGCCCGATGGATCCGCTGACTGGCATCTCAAAGTGTTGCATACGCCGGGCCATGCGGTGGATCACCTGTGTTTTATCGACAGCCGCTACCATGCGGCGATCGTGGGCGACATGCTGTCCACGGTTTCAACCATCCTTATCGATCCGCCGGAAGGCCACATGCACACCTACCTGGACAGCCTGAACAGGTTGCTCAGCACTCCCATGAACGTCCTGTACCCCGCCCATGGGCCGCCCCGGCGCGACGGCCATGGCCTCATCCGGCGTTTTCTCCGGCACCGGCAGAAGCGTGAAGACGCGGTCATGGCGGCATTGTCCCGCACGCCGCGCAGTGTCGATGAATTACTGCCGGAAATCTACGCTGACGTATCCGAAAGCGTGTACCCGATTGCCGCCCGCTCCCTGCTGGCCGGCCTGATCAAACTGGAAGAGGACGGTTTCTGCAAGCAACAGGACGCAGCCTGGTTGTTACAATAACTGTTCCTCGATCTGCACGATCGGGTCGATATTGGTAAAGTTGGGGATGTCGCCCATGATCTCGGGGGCGTGGGCGTCCAGGGCCTGTTGAAACGCCTCCACACTGTCGAACTTCAGACTGGCGATGGTGACGTAAGGCTCATCAGCGCCTCCCGCTCCGCTTAAACCCCGATAGACTTCCATGCCGCGCACTACGTCATTCCATCGTTCCCCCACCAGGGGCATGTGGGTATTGAGGTAATAGTCGTAATCGAAATTACCGCCGTCTTGCTTGGGGTACATCACGTTGACTCTGATCATCATGTTTTCTCCGTCAGTGTTATAGAGGACACCCCTAATAATTAGAGATTCTTTAGACTCTTCGCAACCAGGTAGCCGGAACCACCGCCCAGGCCGGGGCCGGGGTGGGTGGAGGCGCCGATGTGGTACAGGTTTTTCACCGGTGTGGCGTGGTTCTTCAACGCCCGCAACGGCCGCCACAGGAAGAACTGGTCCAGTGAACAGGCGCCGCCGTAGGGGTCTCCGCCCACCAGGTTGATGTTAATCGCCTCCAGGTCCGCGGGTGAGAGCACAGTTCTTGCGATAATACTCTTTTTCAGGTTTGGAATGTAGTGCACCAGCCTGTCGATGATGCGGTCGGCATACGCCGCCCGCACCGCTTCGCTCCAGGCGCCGTCCGCGGGAGGCTCGATGTTCCCGGCGGCATCGCCTGTAATCCGGCGCGGGCATTCCTGTAACTGTACCCATAACAGGCCCTTGCCGGCAGGCACCCGGCTTGGGTCCAGCGCCGCGGGCTGACCAACCACGATGGTGGCCTCGGCGGGCAGCAGGCCGCGGCCGGCCTCGTTGATGGCGCGTGAGACCGCGTCCACGCCGCCGGTAATATGGGTGATCGCCACGTTTTCCAGTCCCGGAGCGTGCCATTGAGGCGGTTCCGACAGGGCCAGGTGGATCTGCATATCGCCGTTGCCGTAACGGTAGTTCCGGGTTTGTGCGGCCACGTCCGCAGGCACGTCGGCGGGTTCCAGCAGGTTCTCGTAAAGCTGGTTCGGGGTGACGCTGCAGATCACCTTGTCACCCCGGTACTCGGTCCCGGCGCGGGTGTTAACACCGGTTGCCCGGCCGTTTTCCGTTATCACTCTTGTTACGTCCGCGTTCACCTGCAACTCGCCGCCATGGGCTTCAATCACGCGCTGGAAAGCGCGCACGATATTGTAGTTCCCGCCCTTGACGACCGGGCAGCCTGCCATTTCCAGGGTGAACGCAATCACCTGGGCCATCAGCGCGGAGGCCGGCGCATCGGGGCCGATGCCGGCATGGGACGGCCACCCGGCCAGGCAGGCGCTCACTGCGTTGGAGTTGAACGTGGTATCCAGCCAGCTACGCGCCGGTTGCAGGCCGGCGCCGAAATACTGCGCCAGTTTGAACGGCCCCATCTTCATCAGGGTTGAGAGTAAAACCTTCAGCGTGGAGCCGCGCCACAACTCGCTGCCCAGCAGGGTGAAAGTAAGCCCCAGGGACTGCTCCAGTTCCGCCATGGCCGCGCCATAACGGTCGCCGTCACCGTCCGCCAGCGCGTTCATGGCGGCGATGTTCCGTGCGCGCGCATTGTTCAGGATAAAAGACGTCCGGTCAGGTAGTACCACCGCGCTAGGGCTGTCGGTATTGCAGTATTCAAGCCCGTTTTTTTCCAGGTCCTCTTTCAGCTCTGCATAACCCGGGGAGGTGACAAACAACGGGTGCCAACTGGACAACACGTCGTGCACAAAACCCGGCGCAGTAATCTCATCGGTACGGATACACCCACCCAAACGGTCGTTGCGTTCCAGCACCAGTACCTTGCGGCCCTGCTTGCCCAGTAACGCCGCGCAGACCAGCGCGTTGATGCCGCTGCCGACGATAATGCAATCGTATTTATTCATTTTCCTGCTCCTCATTCCACGGCGCCCACATTTCCTTCAGTTCTTCCCAGGACGGCTCATCTGCCCCGCCGGGTTGAAACCGGCAGCCCTGATGCTCATAAAACGGTTTGGTCCACGTGCCGCGCGCGACCAGGGAGGCAATATTTCCCCGGTAAATCTCATCCACCTCCGCATGGCGTTGCGGGTCCTGTTCCAGCCACAGGTTCTTCGGATGGATAGGTTTTTCATACATGCGTTGGAACACCTCGGTGCGCAGGTCCTTCAGCCAGTTGCTGTTCAGGTTCATCATGCGGAACTGGCGCAGGGCTTCGATATCGATGGTGGCGCATACCAGGGTGTTGTTTGCCGATGGGCTGTAGGACATGATCTCACCGCGGTAATCGACGATGTGAGCGTGTCCGCCGGTGATGTCCACCGCGTTTTTCGAGGTGGCGGACAGGTAGATCGGGCCGGCGTTGGGGCACAGCATATACACCGAGTTGAACTCGGCGTGGCCGCGGTTCTGGATCATCCAGGAACCGCCGCCGGGGTAGCCGGAGCCGGTCATGGGCATGGCTTCACTGGGTCGGTACACCACTTCGGCGCCGTTGAATGCCAGCGCCCGTACCGCTTCCGGGTACTCACCGTCACTACAGCAGATAGTGCCGATGTTACCGATATCCGGGGTTTTCAGCACGGGGTAGAAGGCGTCGATATCGTCACCGAAGACGTCCACCCAGCGGTCATAGACATCGTGCGGGGTGCAGGAACGTTCCCGGCACCAGATATGGTTTTTCGCCGCCTTGTGCACCACCTCACCGTTCGGGCCGATGACGAACAAGGTGTTAAAGAACCGGTCTGCCATGATCTCGGGCCAACGCGCCTTGCACTGGGCAATGATGTAGGTGTCGTAGAGTTTGGCCAGGCGTCCCAGCCACTCGGTTTCCTCACCGGGCATATCAATGAACAACTCCCTGGCCGCCAGCACGTGCGGCAGGTCAAAGATCTCGTCGGTAAACCCCGTCAGTGCGCCTTCCGCCAGGGCGATGATCTTCACCGGCATGTTGATGTTCACCATGGAGACCGCGGCATGGATCGCCTCCACGATGTTCTCCAGGTTATGGCGGATATGTTTGCGGCTGGCTATCCCCGTTATCGTCGTGGACAGGCCAATGGCCATGTAGGGTGCGATGGGTTTGTTTGTGGTCATATTCAGCTTCCAACATGCCGGATACCTTGCGGGTGTCTCCTTATTGCGGCTTTCTGCGTTATTATAGGTGAGAATTGGGGCTGAACCAAATGATGAGTTTCGTCCCCACGCAAGCAGGAGTCTCAGGGTTCCTTTGGCGATTTATAAAGTATCGATATGATGATGGAGATACACGAACAAGTCCGCAAGCTGTCGGCTTCCGCCGCTTACCGGGGGTTGGTGCGCAGGCGCCGGCGGGTGACGTTCCTGCTGACGCTGCTCGGCATACTTCAATTCGTTGTGTATTTCGGCGCCATTGCCTGGTTGCCGGAACTCTCGGGAACGTTCTGGCCGCCGGGTAGTGCGGTCAGTCTCATTATCTGGCTGACCGTGCTGGTTATTCTGGGCAGCATCGGTATTTCCGCGCTGTATATCTGGTGGACCAGCCGCTATTACGACCCGGAACGGGACAGGCTGTTGCGGGCACTGGCTGATGAGTAGCCTGCCTCGCTTGGGCCTACCTCGCTTGAGAGGGTTACGGGTGGGAACGCTTTCCATCCTGGCCCTGATAGTGGCGTCACCGATGGGAGTCCTGGCCGAGCCGGTTGCCGGAGTTGCGGCAGAGCGCAACACTACCGCGCTCTTCACTTTCATCCTGTTTGTGCTGAGCACCCTGGGGATCACCTGGTGGGCGGCGCGGCGCACGCATTCCCGCAAGCAGTTCTACGCCGCGGGCGGCGGTATTACCGCCTGGCAGAACGGCATTGCCATCTCCGGCGATTTCATGTCCGCGGCCACGTTTCTGGGACTGTCCAGCCTGTTGTACTTTTCCGGGACGGACGGCCTGATGCTGGCTGCCGGCGCGGTGGCCAGTTGGCCGATCATCCTGTTGCTGGTCTCCGAGCGCCTGCGCAACCTGGGACGCTACACGTTTATCGACGTGGTCTCCCTGCGCCTGGCGGAACGCCCCGTGACCCTGGTCGCGGCCCTGGGTTCGCTCGCCACCGCGGTGTTCTACCTCATCTCGCAACTGGTGGGCGCGGGCAAGCTGATCCAGTTACTGTTCGGCATCGACTATGTATGGGCGGTTACCTGTGTGAGCACGCTGATGATTTTATACGTCACTTTCGGCGGGATGCTGGCTACCACCTGGGTGCAGATCATCAAGGCCTTCCTGCTTATCGTCGGCGGCACGATTATCACGCTGCTCATGCTGCAACATTTCAATTTTGACCTGGGACGAATCTTCCAGGAGGCGACTGCAACACACCCTGCGGGCACGGCGCTGATGGCGCCGGGAGGCTGGCTGACCGACCCGGTGTCGGTCATTTCCCTGGGGCTGACCTGCCTGCTGGGGTTTGTGGGACTGCCGCACGTGCTGATGCGGATGTTCACGGTAAAAGATGCAATAACTGCAAGAAAATCAACGTTTTATGCTGTATCTATCATTGGTTATTTCAACCTGCTGATGATCGTTATCGGTTTTGGCGCGGTGTCACTCATCATGTTCAATGCCGACTATCACGACGTTGCCGGCCTGCTGGTCGGCGGGCGCAACATGGTGGTGCTGCACGTCTCCCATTTCCTGGGCGGTGACGTGCTGCTGGGTTTTGTCTCTGCCGTCGCCTTTGCCACCATCCTTGCCGTCGTATCAGGTCTGACCATCTCCGCCGCCGCCACCATCGCCCATGACCTGTATGCGAAATCGATCAAACAGGGCCGGGCGACGGAAAAATCCGAACTGCTGGTGTCCCGCTGTGCGGTCATTATCATCGGCTTGCTGGCTATCCTGTTCGGCATTGCCTTTGAGCACCTGAACGTCATTTTCATCACCAACATGGCGTTGGCGGTGGCCGGCAGCGCCAATGCGCCCATATTGCTGCTGTCCATGTACTGGCGCGGACTGACCACCCGCGGCGCCATCTACGGCTGTCTGGCCGGACTGGTTTCGTCCGTCACCTTGATCATCCTGGGCCCGCAGGTATGGGTGGACGTGATCGGCATGGACAAACCGCTGTTCCCCTACGTGTATCCCACCGTGGTCTCCGCGCCGCTGGCATTTTTCACGGCCTGGTTGATGTCAAGGACGGATCGCAGTGCCAGGGCCAAGCAGGAAAGAGCGGCGTTCGAGGAGCAGTTTATACGCTCGGAGATCGGGATCGGTGCGACGGAGGGGGTAAGTCATTAGGTTCCCTAATAACGAACGGCACTTGAGTTTTTGCCGTCTTTCCCTGTATATTGGACTCGCTATATTGGACTCGCCATTCAACCTGAACGAAAAACATCATGTCTGTCATTTCTGCCTGCTGGAAGGAGTACCGGGTAAAGGACTGTAACACGGTGAGGACAGCATGATCTTCTCATCCAACAAGAACCGTCCCTTTCACTACGGGTATTACCCGCTTGAGCGGTTAAGGCGGGATGAACGGGTCATCGAGGATGAAGCCCGGGCGGGACGCAACGGGCGGCCGGCTGCGGCCAACGGCGCTTCCTCCACCTACGCGGCGGCGTTGGAGAAGTACCATGCCATCTTCAAGCAATTCTGTGACGGCCCGGTGGCCCCGGCCCGGGCGCCGGCGCCGGATGACCTGGCGCGGCGCTCGATAGACGTCAAGGGCGCGGGTTATTTTCTCGATGCCGGGCAGATCGGTATCTGTGAGTTGGCCGAGTCCTGCTGGTACCAGGACGCAACGCCGGAGGACCACACGCACGGCATCGTCGTGCTGGCCGAATACAGCCGTCTGCCGGAAGCCGGCAACCCGGCGCGGGAGTGGCTGCAAGGCTCCATCCACGCCACTGCGCAGATGCGCGCCTTTGAAGTGGCGGTGGGCATCGCCAACCACATCCGTGCGATGGGGTTCAATGCGAGCGCGTATGACGATAACAATGAGCAGGTTGATATCGACCGCTTGACCGTGCTCGCGGGCCTGGGAGTGCGGGAGAACGGGCAGGTGCTCAATCCTTACCTGGATACCGGTTTCTCCGTGGCGGTAGTGACCACGGATTACGCCCTGGCGACGGACAAGCCACTGTCACCCAAGGCAAAAAACGGCAGGAACCTGGCGTACTGGCTGGGTATCGGCGACGCCACCTCCGGGCTGGAACGCTGGCGCCGGGCAAAGCGGCAGACCCATCTCAGCAACTATCCCATGGAACAGGTGAAGCGCGTGGACCGGCCCACCACGCTGATCCTGGATGATGAAGTGCCGCGGGTGCCGAAGCGGGCGGGCTTCTTTGAACGGGCGATCCACGGCGACCTGGACAAGAAAGCCCAGGTGGAGCGCCAGCGGTTTTCCTTCAAACACCCGTTTGCCGCGGCCATGCTGAAGCAGATCCGCGGCATGGTGCCGCACCAGGACGGGCCTGTGGCAGAGCTGCAAGCGGCAGGGTCGAACGATGCCGAGGCCAATACCCGGGCGCTCAAATCACTGTCATACGCCCTGGGGTCGGAAATCACCGGCATCTGTGAGATTCCCGACTATGCCTGGTATTCGCACAAGGAAGACGGCTCGGAGATCAAGCCGTACCACAAATATGCCGTGGTATGCCTGATCGACCAGGGTTACGACACCATGGAGGGCGCCTCCGGTGACGACTTCATTTCCGGCGCGCAGTCCATGCGCGCCTACATGCGCGGCGCGTTGATTGCCGGCATCATGGCCGAGCATATCCGCGCGCTGGGGCACCCGGCACGCCCGCAGACCAACGCGGACTCCCACGTGTTGCATATTCCCCTGGTCATGTGGGCGGGACTGGGCGAGCTCAGCCGTATCGGCGAACTGGTGCTCAACCCGTTCATCGGCCCGCGTTTCAAGACCGTGGTGATGACCACCGACCTGCCACTGGTGCCGGACAAACCCGTGGACTTCGGCTTGCAGTATTTCTGCTCCAACTGCCTCAAGTGCGCGCGGGAATGCCCTTGTGACGCCATTCCCTTCGGCGACAAGGTGATGTTCAACGGTTACGAGATGTGGAAGCCGGACGTGGAGCGCTGCACTCGCTACCGCCTCACCAACCAGCGCGGCCTGGCCTGTGGTCGCTGTATGAAGACCTGCCCGCTCAATAAGGTCATCAGTTGGGACGGCCCCATCACCACCCAGGCGGCAAGCTGGTGCGGTGTGAATGCGTTCTGGCTGAAACCCTTGCTGGTGCCGATTGCGGTAAAACTCGACGACCTGCTGGGTCACGGCGTGCGCAACCCGGCCAAAAAATGGTGGCTGGACCTGGAGATCGTGGACGGCGTGTGCGTGCACCCGCGCAAAGGCGTGAACCAGCGCGACCTGGATGTGAACCGTAAAATTGACGTAAAAAAACACAAGGTCGCCTATTACCACGCCGACATGATGCCGCCGCCAAACAGTTCGGGCATTGCCATGATGGTGAAGAGAAAAGACGGTATCGCCGCAGCAGTCAAGGTTGAGACCGTCGAACAGGCGCTGCAGCGCAAAGCCGAAGGCGGACCCGTCCCGGAGCATTACCTGCCGACCCCTCCCATGGATGCCGGCGCGGCGGAGCAGGAAGACGTGAGTGAATTTAATCCTTATTTCTCCCGGAATTAAATGGGGGGAGGGGAAGGGTTCGGCAAAATGATACAAAAAACTTGACATAACCTGGATTTCTTGTATCATTACTTATGTAATGACACTCGAGCAAATACAGATGAGCAACCCAGCCACCCTGGTGGATACGTTCCAGCAACGGGTCGATGCCGAGGAGAAAATCGAGCCGCGGGACTGGATGCCGGAGGCGTACCGCAAAACCCTGATCCGGCAGATCTCGCAGCATGCCCATTCCGAGATTGTGGGTCAGTTGCCGGAAGGGAACTGGATCACACGCGCGCCGACCCTGCGCCGTAAAGCCATCCTGCTGGCCAAGGTACAGGACGAGGGCGGACACGGCTTGTACCTGTACAGCGCCGCGGAAACCCTGGGCGTGTCCCGGGAAGAACTGGTCGATCAACTGCATAGCGGCAAGGCCAAGTATTCCAGCATCTTCAATTATCCGACGCTGACCTGGGCGGATATCGGCGCCATCGGTTGGCTGGTGGACGCTGCGGCCATCCTCAACCAGATTCCCCTGTGCCGTTGCTCCTACGGCCCGTATGCCCGCGCCATGGTGCGTATCTGCAAGGAAGAGAGTTTCCACATGCGCCAGGGTTATGAACTGCTGCTGACCTTGTGCCGCGGGTCGGCTGAACAAAAAGCCATGGCCCAGGACGCGGTGAACCGCTGGTGGTGGCCGGCATTGATGATGTTCGGGCCCGGTGACGCTGATTCCACTCATTCCGCCCAGTCCATGCAGTGGAAAATCAAGCGCCACAGCAATGATGAACTGCGTCAGAAGTTTGTGGACCAATCCGTGCCCCAGGCCGAGTACCTGGGTATTACGCTGCCGGACCCGGAACTCAAATGGAATGAGGCACGCGGCCATTACGACTTCGGCGAAATAGACTGGGAGGAGTTCTTCCAGGTCATCGTCGGCAACGGCCCCTGCAACCACGAACGCCTGAGCGCCCGCATCAAGGCCCATGACGACGGTGCCTGGGTACGGGAAGCCGCTCTGGCCTATGCGGACAAGCAGCGGCAACGGGATGAACAGGCCGCGGCATGAACAGGGGGCGCAGGAATGGTTCGGAATGAGGACATAAACCATGCCAGATAAACGTTTACCCCTGTGGGAAGTGTTCATCCGCAACAAGCGGGGGCTGGACCACAAGCATGCCGGCAGCATCCATGCGGCCGATGGCGAGCAGGCGCTGCAATATGCCCGCGATACCTATACCCGCCGCAACGAGGGATGCAGCATCTGGGTGGTGAAATCCGTGGACATCGTTGCCAGCCAACCTGAAGACGAAGACAGCTTTTTCGAGCCGGCGGACGACAAGATTTACCGCCACCCGACCTTCTACGACGTGCCCGAGGACCTCAAGCTGTGAGCGCGACTCATGACAGGGGGCAGGATTTATTCCAGTACATCGTCAGGCTTGGGGATAACGCGCTGATCAACGGCCAGCGTCTGGCGGAGTGGTGCGGTCACGGCCCGTTCCTGGAGGAAGACCTGGCCATGGCCAATACCGCGCTGGACCTGATCGGACGCGCGCGCATGTTGTTGACCTATGCCGGCGAGGTGGAAGGTGAGGGCAGGGGGGAAGATGAGCTCGCCTACTTCCGCAATGAACGGGAGTTCCGCAACTTCCTCATCATGGAACTGCCACCGGGCGATTTTGCCTTCACCACGGCGCGGCAGTTCTTCGTCGATGCGTATGATTACTACTACTACCGGGCCTTGCAGGCTTCGGCGGATGACACCCTGGCTGCCATTGCCGCCAAGACCCTGAAGGAATGTGACTACCACCTGCGCCACAGCAGTGAATGGATGCTGCGCCTGGGAGACGGCACGGCGCAGAGCCATGAGAGAATCACCCGGGCCGTGACCGAATTGATGCCGTTTACGCCCGAATTGTTCGCTGCGGACGATATCGACCGGGCCATGCAGGAGCAGGGTATCGGGGTGGACCCGGATACCGTGGAAACCTTGTGGAATGATGAGGTGGACCGGGTCTTGCGCGCCGCCATGCTGGAACGCCCGGCACCCGGTTTCACCCGCGGCGGCGGACGTGAGGGCCTGCATTCCGAGCACATGGGCTACCTGCTGGCCGAGATGCAGTCCCTGCAACGCACTTACCCCGGCCTGCAATGGTGACGGCATCCAAACAGGAATTTGTCACGGGCGCCCGCCCGGGACAGGTTCCAGGCATGGCGGTAGTCAGCGAGGGTCTCTCCTCTTGTGCCCGCATAACACAGGCCAGGCAGATATTGGAACAGGTGACCGACCCGGAAATACCGGTATTGACCATTGCCGACCTGGGCATCCTGCGCGACGTGTGCTGGAACGACGACCGGCTACAGGTAGTCATTACCCCCACTTACAGCGGTTGCCCCGCCATGCAGACCATAGAGCAGGACATCAAGGCAGCATTAGCGCGCCACGGCTATACGCAGGTGGACGTGGCAACACAACTTGCCCCGCCCTGGACCACAGACTGGCTGAGCGCGCCCGGCAGGGAAAAACTGCTGCAATACGGCATTGTCCCGCCCGCGGGTTCCACCTCCAAACAAGGTTTGCGCGCGCCCGTCACCCACCTGGCCTGCCCGCGCTGCCAATCCACCGATACCGAAGAAATCAGCCGCTTCGGCTCCACGCCTTGCAAGGCGCTGTACAAATGTAACGCTTGCCTGGAACCTTTTGATTATTTCAAATGTATTTAATCCGCAGATGACGCAGATTAACGCAGATGCCGGAATTTTATCCTTTAACAATCAGTGATATAAGGAAGGAAACAGACTCAGCCGTGTGCCTGACACTGGCCGTGCCTGATGACTTGCAGGAAACCTACCGCTTTACTCAGGGGCAGTACCTGACCCTGAAGGCGTTTATCGATGGAACTGAGGTAAGACGTTCCTATTCCATTTGTTCCGGCGTCGATGACGCGGCTCTGCGGGTCGCGGTCAAGAAGGTTGCGGGTGGCGTATTCTCAACATTTGCCAACGAGAGTCTCAGTGCAGGAGACGTCGTAGAGGTTATGCCCCCCCAGGGAACGTTCTTCACGCCGCTGGCTGAGGACAGTGAACGTAACTACCTGTGCATCGCCGCGGGCAGCGGTATTACGCCGGTTATCTCGATCATCAAAACCGTGCTGAAGCGGGAACCGCGCAGCCATGTCACCTTGTTGTACGGCAACCAGCGGGTCGCGACCATGATGTTCAAGGAAGAGCTGGAAGCGATCAAAAACCAGTATCTGTCGCGTTTCCAGTGGATCAACATCCTCAGCCGGGAACGCCAGGACATCGACATCCTGAACGGCCGCATCAACAACAGGAAGGGCGCGGAACTGATACAACACCTGCTTGACCTGCATTCCATAGACGAGTTTTTCCTGTGCGGGCCGGAAGCGATGATCTCCGAAGTGTCCCGGGGGTTGCGCGCCGAGGGCATAGCCGAGGACAAGATCCACTACGAATTATTCGCCGCCTCCGCCGAGGCGGCTGCAGCCAGGGTCGCCAGACACCATGAGCGCGCCCTGAAACTCGCTGGGATGGTGGCCCGGGTCAGCGTCACCGCGGACGGCCGCCAGACCGGTTTTGAACTGGGCGCAGACGGCCAGAATATCCTCGACGCGGCGCTGGACAACGGGGTCGATCTACCGTTCGCCTGCAAAGGCGGCGTGTGCGCCACCTGCAAGGCTAAACTGCTGGAAGGGGAAGTGGACATGGATGTCAACCACGCCCTGGAGGAGGATGAAGTAGAGGCAGGTTACATACTCACCTGCCAGTCTCACCCGGTTACCCGGCAGGTGGTGGTTGATTTCGACCAGTGACTCTTGTGAGGTGCAGGAGGAGAACCGGAATTGGTCGGTTATGAAACACGTCAACCACCTGCTGGAAGAATTCTCCGCGCGTAAACCCATTCGCGCCGGGTCGCTGATCATCACCGTATGCGGTGACGCGGTATCGCCCCACGGCAGTGCGGTCTGGTTGGGCAGCCTGATCAGGATACTGGAACCGTTTGGTCTGAACCACCGGCAGATCCGTACCGCGGTGTTCAGGCTGGTAAAAGAAGACTGGCTGGCCGCAACGCAGGTGGGTCGGCGCAGTTATTACAGCTTTACCGAAACCGGGCGCAAGCACTATGAAAAAGCCGCGCGCCGTATCTATTTTCCCGGGCGGCAACCCTGGGACGGGAAATGGACCCTGGTTCTGCCCACCCTGTGCAACCCGGAGGAAAAGGAACTGTTGCGCCGCGAGTTGTCCTGGCTGGGCTACGGCGCGCTGATGCCGGGCGCGCTGGCCCATCCTTCCGCAGATCGGCAACCGCTGGACGAGACCCTGCTGGAACTGGGCCTGACCGGCAAGACACTGGTATTTATCGCCGGCACGGAAGATCTGGCCTCTCGCGAGGTATTGCGCAAGCTATCCCATGACTGCTGGAACCTGGGAGAGATAGACCGGCGCTACCACCAGTTTATCCGGCGTTTTCAACCGCTTCAGCGCGCGCTGGCAAGAGCGAAAAAGCTGCCCCCGGAGCAATGTTTCCAGGCGCGCACCCTGCTCGTGCACGAGTATCGCCGGATACAATTACAGGATTCGGACCTGCCCGGGGAGTTGCTGCCGCCAAACTGGTCCGGCACGGCCGCTTATAACCTTTGCGGGAACCTCTACCGCGCCGTCCGGGAAGGCTCGGTGGCCTGCCTGATGGAGAACATGGAGACCATCGAGGGCAGCCTGGGAGAACCGGAACGGGCATTCTATTCCCGCTTCGATGATGGCAGTATATAATTCAGGAAACGCTGAACAGGAGGAATACCATGCTGGGCTTGATGATGGACAGGCAGTTGACCATTACCTCGATAATGGAACATGCCGACGCCAACCATCCTGAAACAGAAATCGTGTCCGTGACCTGTGACCAACCCAGGCACAGGTACACGTATGCACAGGCATTTCGCAGGACGCGCCAACTGGGGAATGCCTTGCGGGCCTACGGCATAGGGCCGGGCGACCGTATCGCCACCCTGGCCTGGAACGATTACCGTCATTTTGAGTTGTACTACGCCATCGCCGGCATCGGTGCGGTGACGCACACGGTCAACCCGCGCCTGTTCCCGAACCAGATCACCTATATCATCAACCACGCACAGGACCGGCTGGTCTTTGTTGACCCCCTGATTATCCCGGTACTGGAAGACATCAAGGACGATTTGCCGCACGTGGAGGCGTATATCGTACTGACGGACGAGGATACCATGCCGGACACGGGGCTGAAGAACGCACAATCCTACGAAGCCTTTATCCGCGCGCATGATGAGCGCATCGACTGGCCGGAACTGGACGAGAACACCGCGTGCTGCCTGTGCTATACCTCAGGCACAACCGGCAACCCCAAGGGGGTGCTGTACCACCACCGCGCCCTGGTGCTGCACACCCTGGTCGGCATCTCGCCGGACTGCTTCGGCATGTCGGTGCGGGACGTGGTGATGCCGGTAGTACCCATGTTCCACGTGAATGCCTGGGGCCTGGCCTATGGCGCACCCATCGCCGGCGCCAAGCTGGTCTTTCCGGGCCCGAAAATGGGCGATGGCGCCACCTTGCAGGCATTGGTCGAAGAGGAGCAGGTCACCTATTCCGCCGGCGTGCCCACCGTGTGGATGAACCTGCTCAAGTATCTCAACGAGACCGGCAAGCAGGTCGACAGCTTGCGCGCGGTGGTGATCGGGGGCGCGGCCTGTCCGCGCTCGCTCATGGAGGAGTTCGAGGATCGCTACGGCGTGTACGTGCACCACGCCTGGGGCATGACGGAGATGAGCCCCCTGGGCACTTTCAATACTCTCAAACCGGCCATGCTGAAACTGCCCAGGGAGGAGCAGTTCGACATCCGCGAGAAGCAGGGGCGGGCGCTGTACGGCGTGGAGATGAAGATCGTCGATGACGACAATAAGGAACTGCCTCGGGACGGGCAATCACCGGGGCTGCTGAAAGTACGTGGCCCGTTCATCTGTAACGAGTATTACCAGACCGGCGTCGCCAGCGACGTGCACGACGCCGACGGCTGGTTCAGCACCGGTGACGTAGGCACCATCGACCCGGAAGGCTACCTGCAGATTACCGACAGGTCCAAGGACGTCATCAAGTCCGGCGGTGAATGGATCAGCTCCATCGAACTGGAAAACACCGCAATCGGCCACCCCGACGTTGCCGAGGCTGCCGTGATCGGGGTGCCTCACCCGAAATGGTCGGAACGCCCCCTGCTCATCGTAGTGCGCAAACAGGGCAGCGCCATAGACAAGGAAACCCTCCTGGCCTGGTTACAGGACAAGGTAGCCAAATGGTGGCTGCCGGACGACGTGGCGTTTGTGGAAGAAATCCCGCACACGGCAACCGGCAAGATCCAGAAGACCGAACTGCGCAAACGCTTCCGTTAAGCTATTTGCCCAACCCGGCCAGTTTCTCGTCAAGTTCTTCGGCAATGAACCGGGCCTGGGCGGCAAACTGAGCGCTCACGTTCTCGTTCAACGCTGTCATACTTTTCTCCGACGTATCCATCCGCTTTGTTATCCCGTCCATTTTCTGCGCAACCCTGTCCGTCCTCTTGTCCCTGGAATCCAACCTCTGCGCCATTCTTTTATCCATGGAATCCATCCCCTGCGCCATCCTGTCCATCCTGTACTCCAATTTATCCATGTTTGCATACAATGGACTGACCGCATCCAGAACAACATCCCTGAAGGCATACGCCAGCCTTTGCACACTCCCGTCAAGTTTATCAGACGCCATTTCCACCTCCTCCCGATTGACATGCTTCGAATGATAAATATATAATAGGCGCTATTGAAATATAAGTCAAGAGAAATATCGGGACCAAAAAATACTACCCATCCCGTCGTGGCAGGATTAAAATAACAAACCGGGTATCTCGTTATCAATGAATCTGTCAGGAGGAAATCATCATGGAAAACAATCCACATCAAGAACCCGCTACCCCCGCTGAAATCTGGGAGATCCTGCGCGCCTTGTCGAAGGAGCAACAAGTCTGGTTGAAGGAGCGAGAAGTCTGGTCGAAGGAGCGAGAAGCCCGGTCGAAGGAGCGAGAAGCCCGGTCGAAGGAGCGAGAAGAAGAAATGCAGGCAATCAATAAGCGGATGAAAGAAACTGACCGGCAGATGAAAGAGACTGACCGGCAACTGAAAAGGCTGGGCAGGCATTTTGAAAGCCAGTGGGGCAAGCTGATGGAAAGCCTGGTGGAGGGAGATCTGGTCCCCATGTTACAGAAACGGAATATAGCCGTGCAATCGACCTATACCCGGATGAACGGCCGGCGCAATGGCGAGCATTTCGAGTATGACATTCTGGCGGTGAACAGCGCCGAAGTGGTGGTAGTGGAAGTAAAAACCACGCTACGCGCCGAGGACGTGACGCATTTTCTGTCGAAGTTACACAAATTCACGGAGCATGCACCCATCTACGAGGGGAAGAACATCTTCGGTGCGGTGGCGTACCTGAAGGCGGATTCTTCCGTGGTCGTGCATGCGGAGCGCCAGGGCTTGTACGTCATCCGGGCCACCGGGAGCAGCGCCAGCATCATCAACCCGGCAGACTTCCAGCCCCGGGTATTTCACTGAGAGAAATCCAGGACACCCACAAATCCGGCCGCCTGATTTTGCTATCTCTGTTAATATAGTCTATATTAGACCATGTTAGCTGTTACAGGAGCGCCGACGTTGAATCATTCAAAATCCTATCCGGTCTGGACAATTGCCGAGGCCAAGGCGCGACTTTCAGAAATTTTGCGTCGCGCAGAGCAGGAAGGACCGCAACGCATCGGCGCCAGGAAAGCTTTTGTCGTGGTGCCGGAACATACCTGGCAAGCGCGCACGTCACAACGCAAGTCGATGGGAAAATGGCTTGTCGAAAATATGCCGCGCGGCATCGACCTTGAGCCGCCAACCCGTCAGGACCCCGGACGCGAGCTCTCTTTCCTGGTACACGATGAAAAATGAGCAGTTATCTCGTTGATACCAATGTTGTATCGGAATTGACAAAAACTGCGCCTGACCGGATGGTTATCAAATTTCTGTCCGAACATCAGGACTTATGGTTGTGTTCGATGATACTGCACGAATTGGAATTCGGCTTGCAATGTCTTCCACAGGGGCGCCGCCGCGCTAAGCTACGGCAGGTTCTGTCTGACTTTACCGCAGAATTTGACGAGCGTATCCTGCCCCTGGAGCGTAATGAGGCGAATTGGGCTGCCCATTTGAGAGCCGAGGCGCAACGAGCAGGTCGAGTACTTCACCTGGGCGATGCCCTGATCGCCGGGACGGCCAAGGCTCACAACCTTTCACTTGCAACACGCAACGTAACAGATTTTGAGGGACTGGATATCGATGTAGTCAATCCTTGGCGAATGCCCTGATATCTTCTCCTGTTTGCGCAGGAATGGTACCCTCTCTCATTACTACTGCGACCTCAGATTAATGAGTCAACTCATCCTCTACACATCCGACGACGGACGCACGCGGCTCGATTTGCGGGTGGACGGGCAGACTGTCTGGCTCACACAACTAGAAATTGCGGAGCTCTTTCAGAACGGACGTTTCGTGATACCTGCCATCAAGCTACTCCCGCCCCAACCGTAACAGTTATATTTGACAATTATAACGAAACTGTTATAATCATAAAATATTACGTTATTGTTATATTTATCATGCCTCCAGTTAAGGCAGCAGTTCAACAATCAACTTGGGAATTCAAGAATATCATGATACCTGTTACTTCCCCTGACAACCTGGGAAAAGTCCTTCGGCATTACAGGAAAACGCAAGGTCTGACACAGGTTGAAGCAGGCGGCAAATTCAACCTGCCCCAGAAAACCGTTTCCAGGATAGAGGGAGGGGCTGCAGCCGTGCGGCTGGACTCGGTCTTCAGGTACATGGCCGCCCTTGGTCTGGAAATGCGCCTGGAGCCCAGGAACAGGCCGTCCGATGATGAGGCACTGTGGTAATGGCATCGTCCCTGTTTATTTACATGAATGGGCGCGCAGTCGGTGAATACATCCGGCGCCGCGACGGCGCCAATGAACTGGTGTATAGCGATTCATGGCTCGGCCTCAGAGGGGCGATTCCTCTCTCCCTCTCCCTGCCGCTTACGGGCAAGCGGCACAAGGGAGAAGCGGTATACAATTACTTTGACAACCTGTTGCCCGACAGCATGGATATCAGGAATCGAATCCAGGCCAGGTTCGGCGCCAGAACCAATCAGGCTTTTGAACTACTCTCGTGCATCGGCAGGGACTGTGTCGGCGCCATCCAGCTCACAAGCGGGCCTGCACAGGTCGACGTGAAGAAAATTGAAGGCGTACCCCTGGATGAGAAAGAGATCGCAGAAGATCTCAGGAACTACAGGGCGTTGCCGTTAGGCATGTCAAAAGACAGGGATTTCAGGATCTCCATTGCCGGCGCACAGGAAAAAACAGCGCTGCTCATGCGCCATGGGCAATGGCATCGCCCGGTGGGCGTAACGCCCACTACACACATACTGAAACTGCCGATAGGGAGAATTGAACATGCAGGCATAGACCTGTCGGACAGCACTGAGAATGAGTGGCTGTGCCTGGAAATATTAAAGGGTTTCGGCCTGCCCGTCGCCCCCGCCGATATCGTGCAGTTTGAAGACGTCAAAACCCTTGTGGTTGAGCGGTTTGACCGGAAGTTTGCAGAGGATGATTCCTGGATCATCCGACTTCCGACAGAAGACATGTGCCAGGCAAACGGTATTGCTCCGGCCCTGAAATATGAAAACGAAGGCGGTCCCGGCATTGCAAAAATCATGGCGCTGCTCAGGTCTTCAGCTTGCGCGGAAGAAGACCAGTTCCGGTTCATGCAATCCGTATTCCTGTTCTGGCTGCTAGGTGCGATTGATGGCCATGCAAAGAACTTCAGCATATTCCTGCGCGCAGGCGGACGTTTTGAGCTGGCCCCCATTTACGATGTCATGTCTGCTTATCCGCTCGCCAGGAAGCGCCAGATCGAGTACCGGGACATGAAAATGGCAATGGCCCTGCATAGCAAAAATGTACATTATGCACAGCATGAAATCATGCCAAGACACTGGTTCAGCCAGTCGGAAAAAGTCCATTTCCCCAAGTCACAGATGCAACGGATCATAGAGGAGGCCGCAGACAGGCTGGATTCCGTGATCGACACGGTCTCGGTAAATATGCCCGCGAATTTCCCGGTAGCTATTGCCGATGCGATATTTGCCGACATGAAGCGTTGTATGGAGAGCTTCGCCCGGTACTGACATGGGCAAGTTTCAACCCTCTCACCTGAGCCGCTACTGTCTTTAAGGATTTTGCAATGCGCCCGTTTCGTGATACCTTCACCTCCGGGGTCCATGCCCGCCATGTCCGTCTCCGTACAGGCGTCACGATGGGACTAGATGGTGAATATTATGATGATAATCAAGAAGACACGAAACAACTTGAAATGGCTGGGGGCAGAGGATTCGAACCTCTACTGGCGGAGTCAGAGTCCGCTGTCCTGCCGTTAGACGAGCCCCCAATAGAGCAACGGCTGTGCATTATAACAGAAAAAAAATAGCCATCCTTGGTGGCACCGGCAATCTCGGTTACGGCCTGGCCTGGCGCTGGGCCAGGGCCGGGCACGATGTGGTTATCGGGTCCCGGGTGGCGCAGAAGGCGCAGAACGCGGCAGCCGAACTCAATGGCAAGCCCGGCGGCGAGACTATTACCGGCGCGGATAATCTCAGCGCCACCAGGCAGGCGGACGTCGTGACGCTGACCGTGCCGTTCGCCGCCCATGCAGCCACCCTGGAGAGCATCATGCCGGGCCTGTCCGGTCAAATCCTGATCGATACCACGGTGCCGCTGGCGCCGCCGAAAGTAGCCGTGGTGCAGTTGCCGCAGCAGGGCAGCGCTGCGGTGATCACTCAAGAGACGGTAGGCGACCGGGCGCGGGTCACTGCGGCCTACCACAACGTGGCCGCCAACCTGCTGGAGCAGGAGGTTGAGATAGACTGCGACATCCTGGTAACCGGCGATGACCCGGCAACCCGCAAGGAAGTGATGCAACTGGTGGAAGACAGCGGCTGCCGCGCCATCAACGCCGGCAAACTCGCCAACGCCGCCGCCGCTGAAGCGCTGACCAGCCTGCTCATCCATATTAACAGAGTCTACAAAACCCCCCATTCCGGCATCCGTATCACCGGGATTTGATAAATCCTTGCGTCACCTGCGGATCAAGCCATGTGGGCGCTCCTCCCGGTAAAACGATTGGAGCAGGCCAAGTTGCGGCTGGCCGGTGTGTTGACGCCGGCGCAGCGGCGGCAACTCAGTCTGTTTATGCTGGAAGATGTCCTTGACGTTCTGACCGGTTCTGCCGTCATCGACGGCGTTACGGTGATCAGTTGCGATGCGGACGTGATCTCAACCGCGCGGGAGCAGGACGTTGACGTGCTGGCTACCGGGAGCGATGGCGGTTATGCGGTAGACGTATCGAGAGGCATCGAACATATCAACGGGCAGCGCATCAACAAGGCGCTGGTAATCCCCGCCGACGTGCCGGAACTGCAGGACAGGGATTTGACAGACCTGGACCGGGCACACCGGGAAGGCGTTACCTTATGCCCCGCCGCCAACGATGGCGGCACCAACGGCATGGTCTTTACCCCGCCGCTGGCCCTGAAGTTGTTATACGGCGAGAACAGCTTTGAGGAATTTCGCAGGGAAGCTGAACAACGCCGGGTCCCCGTTAACATAGCCAGACCCGCCGGTCTGGCGCGGGACCTGGACCTGCCCGAAGACCTGCGGGCGTTGCGCAGGCAGCCTGCGGGAAACCGCACCTGGCGTTACCTGAGATCGCTGACCTTTTGACAAGTCCGGCGGCGCCGGCAAACAGCAACAGGCGCGCTACCAGTTGTTACGCAGTTCCCGTAACTTCAGGAAGACCGTCTTCTCGTCCGGGTCGGCGGGCAGGTCGGGGAAGGCCTCGCGCAGTTTCTCAATGACTTCGGGGTTGCCCAGCCGGAAAAAAGTGTTGACCTCTTTCTCCAGGCCGATGGTAGTCACCAGCGCGTCATCAGGGCTTTGCTCCTGCAAGCGGTTGCATAATGCTTGCGCCTCGGCATTGCCGGGTTCCCGGCTCAGGGTGAATTGCAGGTTGTTGAGGATGTAATCGTGGCCCGGGTACACCAGGGTGGCGTCGGGCAGCTTTGCCAACTGGCTGGAAAACGTCATATATAACTGGTTGGGATGGCCGCCGTTATGGCAGTTACCGGCGCCGGCGTTAAACAAGGTGTCGCCGCAGAACAGGGCCGGCTGGTCGCTATGGGACAGCAGGCAGATATGGCTCATGGTATGTCCCGGGGTATCCAGCGCTTCCAGTTCCACCGTCTTGCCGACCTTGATCACGTCACCGGCGACTAACGGCCGGTCTATGCCGACGATCCGGTCCCAGGCATTTTTATGCGCCAGCAACTCTGCGCCCGTGGCGGCTATCAGCGCGGCATTGCCGCCGATATGGTCGTGGTGTTCATGGGTGTTCAACACCTGGGTAATTTCCCAACCCCGGTCCTGGGCATGATCCAGGCACATATCGTAGGCCAGCGGATCAACGGCCAGCGCCTCGCCGCTCTCCGGGCAGGCAATGAGATAATTGAAATTACGCCAGTCGTTGCCGGTCCATATCTGTTCGACGATCATTGCAGTGCCTCGCGGTAACGGTTACTCAGGAGCATGGGTATGCAGGAGTTATTAACATGGTTGTACAGGATATACAGGATGGAAAGATTAGAAAAGCGTTGATTTGCGCAGGTGAGATCATGCTTTCATTAGCGTATAATCCCGACCATGGAACATCAATTCTGGCATGAGAAGTGGGAGGAGAATGAAATTCCTTTCCACAACAGTGAGTTCAACCCGGTGTTGACGAATAACTGGCCCGCTCTGAATGTCCCGGCGGACAGCAGGGTTTTGGTGCCCCTGTGCGGCAAGTCCAGGGATATGGCCTGGTTGGCGCAACAGGGCCACCGGGTGCTGGGTGTGGAACTGAGTGAAATTGCCGCCCGTTCGTTTTTCCGGGAGAGTGGCCTGGAAGCCAGGCGTGAGCAGGAGGGCCGTTTCGTGCGCTACCGTGTGCAGCAGGTGGAATACCTGTGTGGTGATATCCTTACCCTGGAACCGGAACATCTGACCGATATCAGTGCGGTGTACGATCGCGCCTCGCTGATTGCCCTGCCACCGGACCTGCGTGTACAGTATGTCGCCAGGATGAGGACCTTGCTGCAACCCGGTACACAAGTCCTGCTGATCACCATCACCTACCAGGATGGCCAAATCAACCCGCCGCCGTTCCGGATTTTTCATGACGAGGTCGATGCCTTGTATGGCTCGTGGTGTGACGTGGAACTGCTGGAAGAATCCGAAGATGACGTGAAAGGGCATCTCTGCCCCCAGTTTGCCTACCGCTTGCGGGTGAGGTGACTCCATGGCAGGCACACAAGCGCAGACGGCCCGTACTGTCCGCACCATGTGCCCCATGAACTGCCATCCCACGTTTTGCGGGATGCAGGTCTCCGTGGAAGGTGAGCGGTTGCTCGGCATTACCGGCGACAAGGAGAACCCGGACAGTCGCGGTTTCCTGTGCGTGCGCGGCCAGGCCGTGCATGAGATCATCAACAACCCCCGGCGCATTTTATACCCCATGGTGCGCAGTACGCGCGGCAGTGACAACTGGGACGTGGTGGGCTGGGATGAGGCGTTGGATCGCATTGTCGCGGGCTTCCGTAACGTGGGGCGGGAAGCAGTGGGCCTCTGGGCCGGGCACGGGACACTGGCGAATGATTACGGTGTCTTTGCCCATATCGAACTGTTGCTGCGG
Organism: Gammaproteobacteria bacterium; assembly: GCA_965116585.1. Classification (GTDB taxonomy): domain Bacteria; phylum Pseudomonadota; class Gammaproteobacteria; order Eutrophobiales; family Eutrophobiaceae; genus JAAXHV01. The sequence goes on from OZ220714.1 coordinate 3,067,020, forward strand.
TTCGGCAACAGGTACGGCTGCCACTGGTGGGACGGCAGCATGATCTGCTGGGGGCTGGGCGGGTTCGGCCTGGGGCTGACCGGGTTGCTGGAAGCCAACACCAAGGAGGACATGGGCGAGCATGCCGACCTGATAATATTCTGGGGCGCGAACATCGCCAGCCAGCCCAATACCGGGCGCCACGTTGCCGCGGCCCGGCGGCGCGGCGCAAAACTGATCGCCATCGATGTGCGCGTGAGCGAGTCCTGCAAACAGGCGGACGAGTATTTCCTGGTGAAACCCGGCACGGATGCGGCGCTGGCGCTGGCCATGATGCACGTGCTCATCGCCGAAGACCTGATCGACCGGGAATTCATCGAACGCCACACCCTGGGTTTCTCCGAACTCAGTGAGCACGTGCGCGACCTTACCCCGGCCTGGGCCGCGCCCATCACCGGCCTGGACGCGGCGCGCATCACGCACCTGGCCCGCGCGTACGCAAACACCGAACGCGCCATGATCGTGCTGGGCGGCAGTTCCCTGTACAAGGACCGGCACGGCTGGCTGGCCGCCCGCGCGGTGTCCTGTTTACCGGCGCTGAGCGGGAAATCCGGCAAGCCGGGCTGCGGCCTGGGGCCGCGCCACGCGGCGCCGTCGCACGGATTTGATACCAACCACGTCCTGGACCTGGCCGCGCGGCCGCCGGGGGAGTATATCCCCAACCAGATGCCGGCCATCCTGGAGGCCATGGAGCAGGGCCGGCTGCGCGCGTTCGTGGCGCTGGGCACCAACATGCTCTCGTCCTACGCCGATGCCGGGCGCGTGGCGGCCGGTCTTGAGAAGATGGACCTGGTGGTCAGCTACGACCTGTTCATGAACGACATGATCCGCAAGCACGCGGATGTGGTGTTGCCGGCCACCTCATGGCTGGAAGACGTGGGTGTAAAAGCCACGCATACCCACTTGTACCTGATGGATAAAGCCTTGCCCGCGCCCGGGGAGACGCGTCCCATGAGCGCCTTGATCAGGGACCTGGCGGCGCGGCTCGGGCTCGAGGATTTCTATCCGTGGGAGTCCGATCACGGGCATATCGACGCGGTGCTGGATCATCCCTGCACCGGCCATGCCACGGTCGAGTCGTTACGCGCGCAGGGCGGTATTGGCGCGTTGGACATCTCCCACGTGGCCTACCCGGACCACCGTTATGCAACTCCCTCCGGCAAGCTGGAGTTTTATTCGGCGCGCGCCGCGCAGCACGGTTTGCCGGCCCTGCCCGAATACCGGGAGCGCCCGGTCTCGGACCACCCACTGGAACTGCGCAACGGCCGCACGCTGACCCATTTCCATGCGTTCTATGACCATGGCCGGGCGTTGCCTGCCATGAACAAACTGGAACCGGGGCCGACCCTGTGGATATCGATTGCGGATGCCGAGGCGCGCGGCATTGACAATGGCGCTGCGGTGACGGTGAGCAACCCGCGCGCCGAATGCAGCGCCCTGGCCCGGGTGACTGACGAGGTGTTGCCGGGGACGGTCTGGATACACGACGGCTGGCCGGGTTTCAACAGCCTTACCTCAGGCGCCCGCTGTATTCCGGACCGCGCGTTGGACCTGTTCCCCTTCAGCACCGGCCAGGCGGCTTACGACGCCCGGGTGGAAGTAGCCCCGCGCTAGGCGGCGCTAACCGGCGTTACTCGCGCCAGTAGTTGTTGGCCGCGGCGATGGTGGCGAATTCGATGGCAATAACTTCCGCAGCCTCGATCAGGACTGCGCCGTCACGCGAGTACTGGGCGCGTACCTCCTTCTTCACCGCGGAGTCGGACTGCATCTCGCCGATTGATTTGCGCGCCAGTTTGATGGCCAGTTGCCGGCCTTCATAAGGCGTGGCGGTGATCAGGCTGCCAACATAATCCTCATCAGCAATGACGTGGCCGGGCAGCAGTACAGCCAACAGCGCCAACAGCGGTAGTTTGTTCAGCATTTCTCTCTCTCCTCAGCAAGGTTCACACGAACGGGAAGAATTATATCACGGCCGGAGAGTGAGAATTAACAGGTTATTTTGCTATGTAACTTCACCTGACTATGTTATACTGCACGTATGAGCACGGCACTGTATAAAGCGTTGTTAACCGCGGGCGTTTCGGATGAACAGGCGACTGCTGCCGCGCAAGAAGCCAGCCAATCAGAAAGATTAATGCAGATTGAGCGGGACTTGGCTGAGCTTAAAACTTCTGTGCGCTTCCTGATGGCTATCCAGATAGCAATTCTTGCATTACTGGTTGCCCCGCTGCTCTAACCCGCATCATCCTGTTTGCCTGACGCACCCATAGGAAATCCTACCCGAGGTGTGGCATCACTTTCTCAGCCAGGGTACCGATAACCTTGTCGGGTTGTTTCGTAGCTATCGGTAACACAAAGTTGTCTATGCCCAGTTCCCGCAACTCCCGTAGCCTGGGGATGACCTCATCCGGCGTGCCCGTCACGGCCACCGCATCCAGGATACGGTCGGTGATCAGCCCGGCCTGGGTGGCGTCCATGCTGCCGTGTTGCTGGTAGTCGTAGCGCTCCTTCATGATTTGCAGGTCCTGGAGTAAATCCGCCGGCATATCCTCGTGGGGGACGGCCTTGTAGATGGTGCCGGCCGCCACCGAGGCGTAACCCCGGGCTTCGGCGCGCACCTGCGCCCGGTCTTCGGACACGGCACAGGCCAGGCGTTGGTACAGCTTGACGGTAGCCGGGTCGCGCCCGGCCTGGCGCGCGCCGATGGCAATGTTCTTTTGCGCGTAGCGCACCAGTTGCGGGTCGGCGCCGACCTGGAACAACACCCCGTCGGCAATGCGCCCGGCCAGTTGCAGCGATTTCGGGCCAGTGCAGGCGATCACCACCGGGACCTTGCGCGGCGGCCAGCTTACCTTGATGTCCTTGCCGTCGAAGTTGACTTCCTCGCCGGCCAGCAAGCGCCTGAGTACGTCTATGAACTGTTCCAGCCGTTGCAGCCGGGCCGGTTTTCCGCCGATGGTGTACACCGCGCTGTCGCCGACACCAATGCCCAGCAGAGCGCGCCCGCCGGAGTATTCATCCAGGCTGGCAAAGCTGTGCGCCAGCACCGCAGGATGCCGGGTACTGGCGTTGGTCACGCCGGTCGCCAGTGCCATGCTGCGCGTGCGATCCGCGAACAGGGTCAACGCCATGAACGCATCACGGAACACAGACTGGGAGTCCGCCACCCACACCCCGCGGAAGCCCATGGCCTCGGCACGGGGGATCCAGTCAACAAAATCGGCCAGGGGGCGGTTGGGGAGGATGCCTATGTGGAATGAAACAGACATGGGATTAGGAATTAAGAATTAGGAATTAAGAATTAGGAATTAGGAATTAAGAATTAAGAATTAGGAATTAGGAATTAGGAATGAGTGTGCAGGCTGGGCCGAGCCGCACAATAGCGCGACACCTCCAATTCTTAATTCTTAATTCGTAATTCTTAATTCACAGTAACTCCCTTCTCCGATCCCTGCGCGAAACGTTCAAACATGGCCATGGGGGAGTTGTGGGAGTGCCTGATGATGATGCCCTGGTCGTGCAGGGCGTCTTGCAGGGCTGCGCACACGGAATGCAGCGGCCCGCCGCCGCCTTCGCCCATGCCCTTGGCGCCGTGGAAGGTGAATGGGGAGGGCGATTGCTGGTTGGCGCACTTCAGTTCCGGCATGGCATTGATGGTGATCGGTGCGTAATCGGTGAACGATCCGGAGATGGCGTTGCCGTCCCGGTCGTAGGAAATGTCCTCTATCAATACCGCGCCGATACCGTGGCCGGCCGCGCCGTGCACCTGGCCTTCCACGATCATGGGATTGATCACGGTGCCGCAGTCATCCACGATGGCGTAGTCCAGGATCTTCGTCTGGAACGTGTCCGGGTTGACCTCGACCACGGCGATATGCAGTTGCAGCGCGTAGGTCAGGGTCAGGTTGCCGATCTTCTTCTCCACGTCCGGCACCTTGAACGGCGGCATATAGACGTGCCTGGCATTCAGCGACAGGTCGCGCAACTCATCCGGCAGGCTGGCGCTGTTCGAGTTGATGAAATTCGCCAGCATCCAGTAGTTAAGCGCCTGGTCCGTGCCGCGCACGCCGACCTGCGGGCCCATCTCGCCGACACCGAACTCCAGGTCTCCCTCTGCGGCATCGAGGCCGAAACAGGCCAGTTTCACCATCTCTGCCTTGAGCTTGAGCGCGGCGCCGTGCGCCGCGGACAGGCCGGTGACCACGAACTGGCTGGCATAGGTGCCGGACTGGCCGGTATGGCTGTCGTAGAGTGAATCAAACCCGGTCCTCACCTGCACCAGTTCCATGGGGATACCCAGCACGTTACCTACCACCTGCGCGGCAGTGGTTTCATGGCCCTGGCCCTGGGGGAAGGTGCCCAGGCTGACTACCACCGTGCCGTCCAGGTCCAGCTTCACCGTAGCGGCGGTGGAATTGCCCGAGAACGGCGCGTGCGGGTTGACGTAGCGGGCCTGGCCCCAGTTATTGGTGCCTGAATCCAGCGTGGTGCCGATGCCGATGCCGATCAGACGGCCTTCTTTGCGAGCTTCGGCTTGCTGCTTCTGCCACTCGTCCCATCCCACCAGTTCCTTGGCCTTGGCCAGCATCGCGGGAAAATCACCGGAATCATAAACACAGCCGTTGGGCGTTTCGTAGGGAAACTCCTCGATATAGTTTTTCAGGCGCATCTCATCCGCGGGGATGCCCAGTTCGTGGCCGCAGATGTCCACCACGCGCTCCATGAACCAGATGTGCGGCAGGCGCGAGTAGCCGCGATTGGGCGCGGAGGGGCCCTTGTTGGTGACGACCTGGTTGAAATCGATCCTGATATTGCGCAGCTTGTAGGTGGCGGGCAGCGCCTGGGACCAGATCACGGAGCCCAGGGGTTCGTAACGGGGGTAGGCGCCGATATCGTCGATGTGTTTCGAGCGCAGTCCGGTGATCACGCCGTCACTGTCCAGCGCCACCTCGGTATCCAGGTACACGCGTTCACTGCCGTGTCCGCCCGTCAGCATTTGCCCGGTGCGGGTTTCTATCCATTTTACCGGCGCGCCGCGCATCTTCCTGGAAGCCAGGCAGCACAGCGCCAGGTACGGATAGTTGGTGATCTTGTTGCCGAAACTGCCGCCGATATCGCGGGTGCGCAGGCGGATCTGGTCCATCCTCACGCGCAGCGCCGGCGCCAGGAACGCCAGCGGCACCGTCATGATGGTGTTGGCGAACAGATCGATCTCGCCGCGCGGGTCCCAGGTGGCGACGCAGGCGCTGGGTTCCAGCGCCGTGCTGCCGAAGCGATGGAATGCCAGCTTGTCTATCTTCACCACGCGGGCTGCCTGCGCGAAAGCCTGCTCCAGGTCGCCGTATTCATACACGCCGGAGAATATCGTGTTGGTGCCGGTCTCTTCATGCAGCGCAACCCTGTCCGTCAGCGCATCCTCGGCATCCAGCACCACCTCCAGCGGTTCGTATTCCACGTCGATCAGTTGCAAGGCGTCCTCGGCGATGGCGACGGACTCAGCGATCACCGCGACCACCGGGTCGCCCTGGTAGATGACCTTGTCCGTGGCCAGGGCATAGTCGGTAATTTCCTGGGTGCTACCGGCGCCGATCTGGATGAACGGGTCGGTCAGTTCCATAACGTCCTTGCCGGTGAAGGTGCAGGCCACACCGGGCAGGGCTTCTGCCCCGGAGACGTCGATATTGACGATGCGGGCATGCGCATAAGGGGAACGCAGCACGGTCAGGTGCAGCAGTCCGGCGGGGCTGTAGTCATCGACAAAGAACCCTTTGCCCTTGATCAGACGGTCATCCTCGCGCCGGGCCGGCTTGGCGGCGTGATGCGGGACGTCGAGCAAGGCATCTACGCGCTTGCAGGCCGCCGCGCGTTGCGCTTGCAAGTCCTGCGCCGGTGCGCTCGCAGCCTGTTGTTCCACCCGCGCCGGCGCCGCGCTGTCGCTCACGCCGGACAGGCCGCTCAGCACGCGACTGAACCAGCCGCCTGACGGCGCCGGCGCCGGTGGCGCCTCATTCGAGAGTGCCGCTTCCAGGCTGGCAATAAGCTGTGTGATCTGTTTTTCCGCATAACCGCGTATGCCGCCGCCGGCCAGGGACAGGATCTTGCCGGTCAGTTCGGCCTCGCCCTGCCAGCTTATGCGGGCGCCGCCCTCGGCGCCGTCGTGCAGGTCAAACGCGGTGTGCAGGCGGTACACGCCCTGCATGAGCTTGCCGCGTCCGGTGTAGCGGGCGTGGCGCGGCGCCTGCGCCTCTACCAGGCTGAGTTCGGTCGTGGCGATGCCGCCGATTTTACCGATGCCGACCCGGGCGCGGATCTCGGCCGTGCGCGCATCTCTCATTTCCATGCTGTGATAACCCGGCAGCAACGGGCCAAACTGTTTGGGGTCCGACAGTAGCGCAAACACCTCCTCCTTGCTGCGTGCGACGCTGAATTCGCCTGAGAATTGCATTTCCATGGTTTATCCCTCCTGCCGCAATACCGTGGCCGCGGCCTGTACGGATTTAATGATGTTCTGGTAGCCGGTGCAACGGCACACGTTGCCGGACAGGGCTTTGCGAATATCCTGCGTGCCCGGGTCCGGGTTCTCCGCCAGCAGCGCCAGGGCAGACATGAACATCCCCGGCGTGCAATAACCGCACTGCAGGCCGTGCTGTTCGGAGAAGGCCTGTTGCAGCGGGTGCACCTGCCCGTCCTGTTCCAGCGCTTCCACGGTGGTGATGCGCGCGCCGTCCGCCTGTGCCGCGAACAAGGTGCAGGACTTGACCGGGGCGCCGTCCAGCAACACGGTGCAGGCGCCGCAGAAACTGGTGTCGCAACCGATATGCGTGCCGGTCAGGCGCAGTTCTTCACGAATGAATTCCACCAGCAATTGCCGGGGTTCCACGTCCCGCTCACAGCTAGCGCCGTTGACGGTAACGCGGATGGATACGGTTTGTAATGCTTCAGACATACTCGTGACTCCCCTTGACATTCTCACCCTTGGCCCGTTGCATCGCCGTGTGTGCGGCGCGCAGCAATAATGAGCGCAGCATCACGCGCTTGAATTCGGCCGACCCGCGCGCATCGGTGGGCGGATCGGACAAGTCCACCAGCGTCGCCGCGGCCTGTTGCAGTTTCTCGTCTGTCAGCGGCTCGCCGACCAGCGACTGCTCGAGGTCCGGGGCAGTGACCGGCACCGGGCCGGCCGCGCCCAGCACCAGGCGCACAGCCTGGCAGATATTGCCGGCGGTGAGGGTCAACTGCACCCCGGCCGAGGCGGCGGGGTAGGCCGGCGCCGCTTTCTTGAAACCCAGGTAGGCGCCGCCGCTGTTGGCCGGTGGTACGGGAATCCGGATTTCAGTCACCAGTTCGCCGTCCGCCAGGCTGGTGCTGTAGGAATCCGTGATGAAGTCCCTGATACTGACAGTACGGCTGCCCTGCAGCCCCCGGCATACGATCTCTGCATCCAGCAGGTGTAACAGCGCCGGCCAGTCGCTGCTCGGGTCGGCGATACTGACCGAGCCGCCGATGGTGCCCAGCGTGCGCACCTGCGGGTCGGCGATATTGGCGGCGCAGTCATGCAACACGGGGATCTCGGCCGCCGCCGCAGAGGCGGCAATGCGGGCGTGGGTCGCCAGCGCACCGATGCAGTAGCGGTCTCCTTCCTTGCGGATATACGTCAACTCTGCCAGCCGCCCGATGTCCACCAGGTCGGACGGTTCGTCCATGCGCATCTTGAGAATGGGGATCAGCGATTGCCCCCCGGCCAGGGGCCTGGCGCTTTCACCCAGTTCCGCCAGCAGCGTCAACGCGCTGCCCAGCGTCGCCGGGCGATGATAACGAAATGGTGCAGGATACATGGTTTGTCAGTCTCCCTCCGGGGTTATGCTGTTTTGGGTAATATTAACATGGATGTACTGGATATAAAGGAGAAAAATCAGGTGTCAGGATCATAACCCAGGCTGGGGCTGAGCCAGCGTTCGGCCTGGCGTAGTTCCAGGCCTTTTCTCAGTGCGTAGTCGGCGACCTGGTCGCGGTTGATCTGGCCCAGGCCGAAGTAGCGCGCGGCGGGGTGCGAGAAGTACAGCCCGCACACAGCGGCGGCGGGGTGCATGGCGTAATTGTCGGTGAGCGTGATACCGGTATTTTCCTCGACCTTGAGCAACTCCCAGATAAGCGGTTTTTCGGTATGGTCGGGGCAGGCCGGGTAGCCGGGAGCAGGGCGGATACCCTGGTATTGCTGCGCGATCAGCGCCGCGTTGCCCAGGCCCTCCTGCGCCGCGTAACCCCAGAACTCCGTGCGCACGCGCTGGTGCAGGCGCTCGGCCAGGGCTTCGGCAAAGCGGTCGGCCAGGGCTTTCAGCATGATGGCGCGGTAGTCATCGTGGTCCTGTTCGAACTCGTGCAGCTTGCGTTCCATCCCGAACCCCGCGGCCACGGCAAACGCGCCGATATGGTCGCGTTGGCCGGACTGTTTCGGCGCAATAAAATCCGCCAGGGCAAGATTCGGCTGTCCCGGCGGTTTTTGTGTCTGCTGGCGCAGGCTGTGCAGCACTGCCAGCAACCCGCTGCGCTCCTGATCCGCGTACACCTCAATATCGTCATGGCCGATGGAATTGGCCGGGAACAGGCCAAACACGGCGCGCGCGCCGAACCAGCGTTCTGTGATGATGTCGTCCAGCATGGCGCAGGCATCGGCATAGAGTTTGCGCGCCTCCACGCCGACCGTGGCGTCGTCAAGGATGCGCGGGAAGCGCCCGGCCAGTTCCCAGGCCAGGAAGAAGGGAGTCCAGTCGATATAGTCGCGCAACTCGGCCAGGGAATAATCCGCGTACACCCGGATACCCGTCAGCCCGGGCGCCGGGGGGTGGTAATCCGCCCAGTCCACCGGCAGTCGGTTCTCCCGCGCCCGCGCCAGCGTGAGCCAGTTAATCCCGGCCTGCCGGCCCCGGCGCCGTTCCCGCAGCGCGGCGTATTCCTGCGCCGCCTCCCGGCACAGGTCGGGCTTGCGCGCCGGGCTGAGCAGGCCCTGGGCCACACCTACGGCGCGCGAGGCGTCTTTCACGTGCAGCACCGGTTCGTCGTAGCGCGGGTCGATCTTCACCGCAGTGTGCGTGCGTGAGGTGGTGGCGCCGCCGATGAGCAGCGGCAGCGTGCACTGGCGCCGCTGCATCTCGGTTGCCACGTGCACCATTTCATCCAGCGACGGGGTGATAAGGCCGCTGAGGCCAATCAGGTCGGCGTTGTGTTCCTGCGCCGTTTTCAGGATGGTCTCCGCCGGGACCATGACGCCCAGGTCGATGACCTCGAAGTTATTGCATTGCAGGACCACGCCGACGATGTTCTTGCCGATGTCATGCACGTCGCCTTTTACGGTCGCCATGACGATCCTGCCCTGTGCACGGATGCCGCCCCGCCCCTGCTTCTCCGCCTCGATGTGCGGCACCAGCCAGGCCACCGCCTTTTTCATCACCCGGGCGCTCTTCACTACCTGGGGCAGGAACATTTTGCCCGCACCAAACAGGTCACCGACGATATTCATGCCGTCCATCAACGGCCCTTCGATGACTTGCAGCGGCCGCTCATAGTGCAGCCTGGCCTCCTCGGTGTCCTGCTCAATCCAGGTATCTATGCCTTTTACCAGGGCATGGGACAGGCGCTCCTGCACGCTGAGTGTGCGCCAGCCCTGCGTGTCTTCCTTGTGCTTGCCCGTGGCCGTATCCGTATCCTTCACGCGCTCGGCAAACTCCACCAACCGGTCGGTGGCGTCCGCACGCCGGTTCAGCAGCACGTCTTCCACCCGTTGCAGCAGGTCCGGCGCGATCTCGTCGTAAATCCCCAGTTGCCCGGCATTGACGATGGCCATGTCCATGCCGGATTGCACCCCGTGATACAGGAACGCGGTGTGCATGGCCTCACGCACGGGGTTGTTGCCCCGGAACGAGAACGACACGTTGCTGAGGCCGCCGCTGACCAGCGCCCCCGGCAGGTTCTCCTTGATCAGCCGGGCGGCCGCAAAGAACGAGACTGCGTAGTTATTGTGTTCCTCCATGCCCGTGGCCACGGTGAGGATGTTGGGGTCGATAATGATGTCTTGCGCGGGGAAGCCCACCTCTTCGGTGAGGATGCGGTAGCAGCGCTGCGCTACCTGGAAACGCCGTTCGGTCGTGTCTGCCTGCCCCTGCTCATCGAAACACATCACCACCACTGCCGCGCCGTAGCGCCGGATCAGGCGCGCCTGATCCCTGAAGGTTGCCTCACCCTCTTTCAGGCTGATGGAATTCACCACCCCCTTGCCCTGCACGCAACGCAGGCCGGCCTCGAGTACGGACCAGCGCGAGGAATCGATCATGATGGGGACCCGGCAGATGTCCGGTTCACCGGCGATGAGCAGCAGGAAATCCTGCATGAGTTGTTCGGAATCCAGCAAGCCCTCGTCCATGCAAACGTCGATGATCTGGGCGCCGTTCTCCACCTGCTGGCGCGCCACCTCCAGGGCCGCATCCAGCTTGTCCTCCTTGATGAGTTGCAAGAAACGGGGCGAACCGGCCACATTGGTGCGCTCGCCGACGTTGATGAAGTTGGCCGCCGGGGTTACGGTCAATGCTTCCAGCCCGCTCAGGCGGCAGCGCGGCGGGATATCCGGGACCCGGCGCGGCGGGTGACTGCATACCTGCTCGTGAATGCGGCGGATATGCTCGGGGGTCGTGCCGCAACAGCCGCCGACGATATTCATGAACCCGCTCGCGGCGAACTCCTGCAACAGCTCGGCCATGTATTCCGGCGTCTCGTCATACTCCCCGAACTCATTCGGCAGTCCGGCGTTGGGGTGCAGGCTGGTATATGTGTCCGCTATATTAGAAAGTTCTTCAATATATTGTCGTAAGTCTTTGGCTCCCATAGCACAATTAAGTCCAATTGCAAGCGGATTCGCATGCCGCACCGAATACCAGAAGGCGGCCGTGGTCTGGCCGCTGAGGGTACGCCCCGAGGCGTCGGTAATGGTGCCGGAGATGATCAGCGGCAGCCGTTGTCCATGTTGCTCGAAGTACGTCTCGATGGCATAGATGGCGGCTTTGGCATTCAGCGTGTCGAAGATGGTTTCCAGCAGCAACAGGTCTGCGCCCCCCTCTACCAGTCCCTGCACGGCAGTGGTATAGGCCTGCGCCAGTTCCGCGAAGCTGACATTGCGGAAACCGGGACGCTCCACGTCCGGCGAGAGGGAGGCGGTGCGGTTGGTGGGGCCGAGCACGCCGGCGACGAAGCGCGGCTTGCCGGCGCCGGATTTTGCCGCGGCAACCTCCCGCGCCAGGGCCGCGCCGCTGCGGTTCAGCTCAAAGGCATAGTCCTGCAATTGGTAATCGGCCATGGCGATGGCCGTGGAATTGAAGGTGTTGGTGCAGATGACGTCCGCGCCGGCATCCAGGAATGCCGCGTGGATGTCCCGGATAATGCCGGGCTGCGTGAGTGTCAGCAGGTCGTTGTTACCCTTCAGGTCGCAACCGTGTCCGGCAAAGCGCTCCCCGCGAAAATCACTCTCGCGCAGGTCATAAGACTGGATCATGGTGCCCATGGCCCCGTCCAGCAGCAGGATGCGCTCCTGCAACAGTGTACGCAACCGTTGTTCGGTCTCGCCCTGGCGCGCGGGCGTTGGGGGTTGCTGACCGGGAAGGCTCATTGACCGCCACCCGGAGGCGCTGATATACGAAAAAGGGACTGTCTCACTTATTTTTTCTCCAACAATAAGTGAGCGTCGTTCGGTTATGGATACTCCGCAAGGAACCGGAGTGCACATACCGTGTTACCTGAGCCTGGCAGGCAAGGGCCTGTCGCAACGCTCCTCAGGTAAAGGAGATGTACTGCACAAACGGCATTATAGTACAATCAGTTTGTAAATGTATACTCCGGCTGCCGGAGCCGACACCACTTACTCGACATGAGTGAAAAACAGAACAGCCTCAACCGGCGCGAGTTCATCGGCCAGTGTGCCCATACGGTGGGTTCCATGAGCATCCTGGGCCTGCTACTGGGCACGTATGCCCGCCAGTCCGCTTCCACACCAGCCCGCGCCATCCGCCCGCCGGGCGCGCTTGCGGAGGAGGATTTCTCCGGCGCCTGTGTGCGCTGCGGCCTGTGCGTGCGCGCGTGCCCCTACGATACCCTGAAACTGGCTGAGTTCGGCGCCGACCTGGCCACGGGCACGCCTTATTTCATTGCCCGGGACATCCCGTGCGAGATGTGCGAGGACATCCCCTGCGTGGCGGCCTGCCCCACGGACGCCCTGAGCAAGGACCTCACCGATATACGGGAAGCGGACATGGGCGTGGCGGTGCTGACCGGGCCGGATACCTGTTACAGCGTCACCGGCGTCGCTCACTGCCGGGCCTGTTACGTCGCCTGTCCGATCAAGGATGAAGCCATTACCATGGAGCAGAAGCGGGTGGGCAACCGCATTTATTTCGAACCCACGGTGCACGCACAGCACTGCACCGGTTGCGGCAAGTGCGAGCAGGGCTGTGTGACCGCAGAGGCATCCATCAAGGTGCTGCCCAGACACCTGGCCAAGCGCGACAGTGATTGAGACACCGGGGCGGAGTATCTGGCACAGGAACAAGTGGCTGTTACTGCGCCGCAGCGTGCAGTTTTCCATTTTGTTGCTGTTCCTGCTCGGTCCCTGGTTCGGCATCTGGTGGCTACAGGGCAACCTGGCCTCCAGCGTGGTGTTCGGCAACATTGCGCTGACCGACCCGTTCATCCTGCTGCAATCCCTGGCCTCGGGTCATGTCCCGGGGCCGGCGGCGCTCGTCGGCGCACTCATCATATTTGTCTTCTATTTCCTGGTCGGGGGGCGGGTATATTGTTCCTGGGTGTGCCCCATCAACGTGGTCACCGACACCGCCAACTGGCTGCGTAACTGTCTGAAGCTGAACCTGAGCTGGTCGCCGAAGAAATCGACCCGCACCTGGATCATGCTCATGGCCCTGCTTACCTCGGCCGTCACCGGCGCCATCGCTTGGGAAGCAGTCAACCCGATCACCATGTTGCAGCGCGGGCTGGTGTTCGGCATGGGCCTGGCCTGGGTCATCGTACTGGCGGTATTCCTGTTCGATTTGGTGGTGTCGCGGCGCGGCTGGTGCAGCCACCTGTGTCCGGTAGGCGCGTTCTACGGCCTGGTCGGCAAACGCTCGTTGCTGCGCATAAATGCCGCTGCCCGCCGCGCCTGCACCGATTGCGGCGACTGCTTCCGCGTATGCCCCGAACCCCACGTAATCACCCCGGCCCTGAAACCCGCGCAAGACACCGACACCTCCGTGGTCCTGCACAGCGATTGCACCAACTGCGGCCGCTGTATCGACGTCTGCGACGAGCAGGTATTCAGGTTTTCTACCAGGTTCGGGTAAGCCGAACCACTCTTGCGCAAGCAGGAATCTCCTGGTAGAGACTCCTGCTTGCGCAGAAATGGTACAAGGGAGCAGGAGTGGTACGGGAGCTACCGCCTGCCGGCCAGCAGGCAATACCCGAACAGGACCGAGAACGCAGCAAACCAGAACAGGCTCCACTCGGCGATACTCAGGGACAGGAACGTCCAGACAGTCTCGGCACATTCCCCGGAACCGGTGAAGATCAACTTCAGCGCATCGAACAGCGGAAACGCCTGCAGAATGAAATCCAGCCCCGGCCCGCATTCGGGCACACGCTCCGGGGGCAGGTGTTGCAACCAGACCTGCCGTCCGGCAATACCGGCGCCGCCCAGCGCACAAACCAGCGCCAGCCCACTATAGAGACCGGCGGCCGAACCGTGCATGAAAGCGACCAGGCACACCAGTCCGACCCCCAGGTACGCGACCCGTTGCAGGATACACAGCGGACAAGGGTCCAGTCCCTGCACGAATTGCAGGTAATAGCCAAAACCCAGCAACGCCAGACAAGCCAGAGCTGCAAACAGGAACAAACGGCGCTCAGTGATAAATTGCAAGGTCATAGCCATTTCCCATTCCTAATGATCAGCGACCGCAACCATCTGGTCCGGGTGGCTTTCCGCGATGATTTGCCCGGCTTCGATATACGGTCGTTCCAGTACGATAAGTAATTCCTGCCCCTGGTCGGTGATGGCCGAATTGATCACGGCGCCGACCTGTTTATCCTCTCCGGACGACAGCAACGCGGCGCCGGGTTGCAGAAGAGTGTTGTTGTCCGTCCCGGCCCGGCACAGGCGGCGTTTGACTGCGCCGCGGTAGCGCAGGCGGGCGATGATCTCCTGGCCGGGGTAGCAGCCTTTGCTGAAGGACAGCGCGTGCAGGTCGTCCAGGTTCAGTTCCTGCGGCAGGAAGCGGCCGCTGGTGGGCGGGTGCAGCAGGGGGATGCCTTGTCTGATGAGGGAGGTTGCGTCTGTTGCGGACAGGTAAGGTGTGGGCGGGATTGCTTGCGCGTCGGCGTCGGCGATGGCCACGTCGGCGCGCAGCCGGTACATGCTTAACCGCTTGCTGAATGTTTCCCGCATGTCAGCCGGCAGCAGTAGCAGGAAAGCCTCGTCCCGGCGCGCCAGGATAAAGGTGAACAACGCCCGGCCTTTCGGGTCGCACCAGGCGCTGAGACCGGCCTGCCCGTCGGCGAGTCCGGTGACGTCGGTGGTGAATTGCCCGTGCAGAAACGTGGCGGCGTCAGCGCCTGCAACTTTGAGCGCGGTGAGGTCAGTATTCATTGATTCTGCTGATGATTGGCAGGTAGTCAGGATTAACCGGCGGTGCACTGCCCGTAATCCAGGCATACAGGTCGGGGTCGGCCTCGTCCAGCAGTGCGCTGAACAGGGATTGTTCTGTTGTGCTCAAACCTGCGTAGTCCCGCTCCAGGAAACGCAGCAGCAGCAGGTCCAGTTCCCGCACCCCGCGCCGGCAACGCCAGCGTAGCTGCCTGGTGTGCTCGCACTCACTCACTCACTCACTTACCCTGCCTGATGAAGACTCCTGCTGGCACAGGAGTGGCGCCCCGGACGTCACTTACAACACCCTGGTCGCCAGTTGCTTCTTGATCCCGGCGATGGCTTTGGCGGGGTTCAGGCCCTTGGGGCAGGTGTTGGTGCAGTTCATGATGGTATGGCAGCGGTACATACTGAACGGGTCTTGCAGGTCGTCCAGGCGCGCGCCGGTGTTCTCGTCGCGGCTGTCGATGATCCAGCGGTACGCCTGCAACAGGGTCGCCGGGCCCAGGTAGCGCTCGCTGTTCCACCAGTAACTGGGGCAGGAGGTGGAGCAGCAGGCGCACAGGATGCACTCGTACAGGCCGTCCAGCTTTTCCCGGTCTTCCCGGGATTGCAGGCGCTCGCCCTGTTCCGGCGCCGCGGAAGCGGTCTGCATCCAGGGTTTGATGGCCGCATACTGGGCGTAGAAATGTTTCAGGTCGGGCACCAGGTCCTTGACCACGGGAGTGTGGGGCAGGGGATAGACGTTGATGTCTTTTTTGATATCGCTGACGGCTTTGGTGCAGGCTAGGGTATTCACCCCGTCGATGTTCATGGCGCAGGAACCGCAAATGCCTTCGCGGCAGGAACGGCGGAAGGTCAGCGTCGGATCCACGTCATTCTTGATGTGGATCAGCGCATCCAGCACCATCTGGCCGCACTTGTCCGGGTCGATCTCATAACTGTCCAGCCTGGGGTTCTCCCCCGCATCCGGGTCCCAGCGGTACACCCGCAAAGTCTTCTTGCGCGGCGCGGCGCCAGTCAGCGGAAACGATTTCCCCGGCTTGACCCTGGAATTTTTCGGTAACATAAGTTGCGCCATGGCAGTTCTCTTGAATTATCCGTAGATAATACAGTAAAAACTTATCCGCAGATGACGCAGATGAACGCAGATGTTTTTGAGGGTTCTCATATTTTTTCTGTTTGTTGTCGTGAACACCAGGATAGAGTAAATAAGAAGCTCCTGGTAACAAGGAAGTGTTTGTCTATCTGGATTCCCGCATGCGCGGGAATGACGGAGGGTGAGAACAACCACAATAGTTGTCTGCTGTATGAACAATTACAAAGAACATCTGCGTTAATCTGCGTTATCTGCGGATGACTCAAAAAACATCTGCGGATCAATACACCCGCTTCTTCGGAGGTATCATCTCCACTTCATCCGTCAAAGTGTTCAGGTGCACGGGCCGATAATCAAAACTCACGGCGCCGCTGTCCGGGTCCAGCCAGGACAAGGTGTGTTTCATCCAGTTTTCGTCGTCCCGTTCCGGGTAGTCTTCCCGCGCGTGGGCGCCGCGGCTTTCGCTGCGGTTGGCGGCGGCGCGGATGCTGGCCTGCGCGCATTGCAGCAGGTTCTCAAGTTCCAGGGTCTCCACCAGGTCGGTGTTCCAGATGAGGGAGCGGTCGGTGACGTTGACCTGCTCGAAGGAGCGGTAGATCGCATCCATTTTACGCACACCCTCGGCCAGGATTTCTCCGTTGCGGAACACCGCGGCGTTGGTCTGCATGGTGCGCTGCATGTTGTTCCGGATCGCCGCGGTGCCCAATTCGCCGCGGGCATGGCGCAGACGGTCGAAGCGCGCCAGGGCCGGTTCCACGGCGCTATCGCCCAGAGGCGGGTGCGCCGCGCCGGGGGCAATTTCCCGCGCCGCGCACAGGGCCGCGGCGCGGCCGAATACGATCAGGTCCAGCAAGCTGTTGGAGCCGAGGCGGTTGGCGCCGTGCACCGAGACGCAGGCGGCCTCGCCGATCGCCATCAGGCCGGGCGCGACGTGGTCGGGGTCGCCGTCCCGCAGCGTCACCACCTGGCCGTGGTAATTGGTGGGGATGCCGCCCATGTTGTAATGCACCGTGGGTAGCACCGGGATGGGCGCCTTACTCACGTCCACGCCGGCAAAGATACGCGCCGACTCGGCGATGCCGGGCAGACGTTCGTTGATGACCTCCGGCCCCAGGTGCTCCAGGTGCAGGTGCAGGTGGTCGCGTTCCGGCCCGAGGCCGCGCCCCTCGCGGATTTCGATGGTCATGGAGCGGCTCACCACGTCGCGGGACGCCAGGTCCTTGGCATTCGGCGCGTAGCGTTCCATGAAACGCTCACCCTCCGAGTTGGTCAGGTAGCCGCCCTCGCCGCGCACGCCTTCAGTAATGAGCACGCCGGCGCCGTAGATGCCGGTAGGGTGGAACTGAATAAACTCCATATCCTGCAAGGGCAGGCCGGCGCGCAGTAACATGGCGTTGCCGTCCCCGGTGCAGGTATGCGCCGAGGTGCAGGAGAAATAGGCCCGGCCGTAGCCGCCGGTGGCGAGCACCACGGTATGCGCCCGAAAACAGTGCAGGTTACCTTGTTCCAGGTCCCAGGCCAGCACCCCGCGGCAGACGCCGTCCGCGTCCATGATCAGGTCGATGGCAAAATATTCGATGAAGAACTCGGCGTCATGCTTGAGGGATTGCTGGTACAGGGTATGCAGGATGGCGTGGCCGGTGCGGTCGGCCGCGGCGCAGGTGCGTTGCGCAATGCCCTCGCCGAAGTTCGTGGTCATGCCGCCGAACGGGCGCTGGTAGATCTTGCCGTCCGCAGTACGCGAGAACGGCACGCCGTAGTGTTCCAGTTCAATCACCGCGGCCGCGGCCTCCTTGCACATGTATTCGATGGCGTCCTGGTCGCCCAGCCAGTCCGACCCCTTCACGGTGTCGTACATGTGCCAGCGCCAGTCATCCGCGCCCATGTTGCCCAGCGCCGCGCTCATCCCGCCCTGGGCTGCCACGGTGTGGCTGCGGGTGGGGAACACCTTGGTGATGCACGCGGTTTTCAGCCCTTTCTCCGCCATGCCGAAGGTGGCGCGCAGGCCGGCGCCGCCAGCGCCCACCACCACCACGTCGTATTCATGCCGAATCAGCGGATAAGCCGTACCCATCACTTACGCCCCCATATTGACCAGCATCACGGCCAGGATGGCAGCAAACGCGCACACCGCCACCAGGAACCTTGTCAGCATGATGACCGCGTGTTTTTTCCCCGCATCTTTGACGTAATCCTCGATCACTTCCTCCAGTCCCAGCAGGGCGTGGTAATACAAGGCGGGTATCAGCAGGATGAACAGGATGGTCATGGCGGGCGTTGCCAGCCAGGCGCGCACGACCGGGTAATGCAATGACGGCAGTGTGGAGATTTCATAGATGAACCACAGGCTGAGCGGGAACAGCGCCAGCGCGGACAGGCGCTGATACCACCAGCGCCGCACACTCGTGCCGGCCCGGGCGCCCATGCTCACCCGGCGCTTCCCAGGTAGCAGGTGATCATCGTCAGCAGCAGTGTCGCGATGATAACGGCATAGCCACTACGATAGGCCGTGCCCAGCGCCAGCCCCCAGCCCAGGTCCCAGCACAGGTGGCGGATGCCGTTGCAGAGGTGGTAATACAGCGCAAACACGAAACCAACTATGACGATTTGCCCATACCAGGCAGTCACGCACCCGCTGACCGCGTCATACACCCCGCCCCCCACGGCAAGCGCCACCAGCCAGACACTCAACAACCCCGCGCCCAGGCTGAGCAACACGCCGGTGATACGGTGCATAAAGGACAATATCGAAGTCAACTGCGGCCGGTATTGCAAAAACGGCGCCAGCGGTGTTTCCGGACCAGTCATAAGTTCCCCTCTGGAAGAAAGGCGTATTATACAGAATTGGTTCGTTTTGAATAATACCTTACAGGAAGCGCCTGATTGTGTCCCCCATTCCTGCCCCCTCCATTCGTCATTCTTGCCCTTCCTGCGTAAGCCTGATGAAGACTCCTGCTTACGCAGGAGTGGTGCGCTTTCGGTAGTGATCCCTCGCTGATGTAACAAAATAAAAAATGTCGCATATTTATAAAAAATATGTAACAAAAAGCTTGCATTTTTATTTTCATCTGGCAAACTGACCTCCCATCGTTAAGTAGTCCGCTCTTCCTAATATTTGGCGCTGGCCTGTTGCGGGGACATTCAACATAATCGTTGCCGGGTAAATATCCCGGCAGGGCGGGGCCTATTTGTACTTGTTTTTTCTGTATTCGGCACGTTGTGCTGGTGAGAAATAAAAAAGATTGCTTAAAAATACTTGACTTATGTCACAGCTTGCTTTGAGTTGTACTGATAAACTAAGCGCGCGCCCAGCGCCCAGCGCCCAGCGCCCAGCGCCCAGCGCCCAGCGCCCAGCGCCCAGCGCCCAGCGCCCAGCGCCCAGCGCCCAGCGCCCAGCGCCCAGCGCCGGGCGCCGGGCTTGTCCCTGCCCTTGGTAAGCAGGGTGTTGTCCGTGACCGGGTTGCGCGCCGCGCTCCTCTTTTCGCTGCTTGCGGCGCTTTTCGTCGCCGCGCCCGCCAGCGCGCAAACAACGCTCACCGCCACCCACCGGATCGGCGGCGATCTCTACGAAGGCGACTTCAACGTCCCCTTCACCATCACCGGCTTCAATGTTCTGGATTCGGTCGGAAAGGAATTGCGCCTCAAGTCCACCTCCGACAGCCAGGCCAAATTGGGCTCGGACTTCAATGTGGAGAGTTGGGGTGCAAGGACCGCCAGTAAGGCCACGGTCCGATTAACGTTCCACAACGACGCCGGCGCTGAAGGCGACGAGACGATCAAGCTCGAACTCTACTACGTGACGAAAACAGAGGTCCCGGGACAGGACGACAGGGAGGACGAGCACCTTATAGGAACCTTCGACGCCGGCACCCTCAAGGATGGCCTGCGCCCCGGCGCGCAGGTGACCATCGAGCCGGCGGCCATCGATTTGGGCTGGGGCGACAATAGCGTTGACATCGAAGTTTCACTGAGCGGCCCGCCGAAGTCTGGCACGGCGAAAGTCAGGCTCCGTTTGGAAGGCGGGACCACCGGTCTGACAGGGCATTGGTGGCTCACGGGCCAAGAGGGCGACCTCGAATTGGCGTTTACGAGCAGCAACTGGACGGACAAGCAGACTGTCAAGCTCTCGGCGGCGAACTCCGAGGCTCCATTCCGAGAATGGAATTCAAAGGTGTTCGTTTCTGTTAGCAACTACTGGTACGCCCCGGGCTCACCCAACATTCCCTTCAAGCTGACGGACAAGCGCGCCGTCCCGCAGTTCAGCCCCGACTCCGGCACCCTCACGCTAGTCGAAGGCGGGCCGGAGAAGAGCTACACCGTCAAGCTCGACCGCGACCCCGGCGAGGACGTGACGCTGGAGACTAGCGCATACAATTCGCTTCGCTTCAAGAGACCGGGCGACGCTACGTTCGGCGTGACGGGGACCCTCGACTTTACCGGTGGCGCGGCCGGTAACTGGAAGACGCCGCAGACCATTTCCGTCAAGCACGTCGATGACACTGACGGCAGTGACACGCCTGATTTCGAGATCAACCACCATGGAGCAGGCGGCTCGAACAAGCACATCCGGCCCGCCGAGTTTTCGGTCGCGCTTGAAGACGGAGGCAGCAGCCCGGTTTTCAACCCCGACAGCTTGTCGATCACCGAAGGCGGGGCTGCCGGCGCCTACAAGGTGAAGCTCAACTACAACCCTCGTAGTGAAGCGACCCTGACCGTCAATGTTCCTCAGGCGCATCAGAACCGGCTCACCGTGCAAGCCCCAGGCGGGCAGGCCGGCGCCAGTGCGACGCTCACCTTCACCACTTCGAACTGGAACCAGGAGCAGACGGTCACCGTCACCGCCACTGACGACGACAACTACAACGACGAAACCGTCACGCTCACCCACACCGGCACCAACCTGTATTGGCCGGGTGGCGTCGCCCCCACTTTCGGTGTGGAGGTGACCGACCGGGGCGGTGGTGAGGTCGAGGTCTCGAACAACGTGTTGACCGTGTTTGAAGGCAAGGAAGCGGTGACTTACACGGTGCGCCTCAGCAGCCCGCCGGCCGATGAGGCGACCGTCACCATCACTTCGGCGGACACCACGAAGTTGACCGTCAAACCGGCCACTCTCACGTTCACTGCCGGCGACTTTGACCAGGCGCAGACAGTGAGCCTCACCTCCCCGGCTGGCTCCGTGGACGAGGGTGACGGAGTGACCATAACCCATGCAGTGACCGGCTACGGCGAGACCACCGCCGGGCCGGACATCACCGCCCTCCTTGTGGACACTACCCTCACCGAGACCTTGAAGCTGCAATTCAGCGAATCGAGGTTCAGCGCCGAGGAGCTTACGTATGATGCTCCGAATCCGGCCGATGTCGAGGTTTCGCTGCAGGGGTCAGCCGGTTACAAGGGGTTCCTGCCCGCAGTCAGTTTCCGTGTCTGCTTCCAGGATGGCGAGGCCTCGGAGTCTAAACGCGACATTGCGCCGCTGACCCCCGGCGAAAAATGCGTGGATGGCAATCTCGACCGGAGCACAAAAAGGGCTTCTCAGGAAACCTCGGTCGAGGTCTTGAATGTGCTGCACGACGCCGCTGATGAGAAGTTCGAAAAGCTCACCGTCACGCTGCAAGCCGACCCCGACAACCCCTTGCCCGCCATGGTCACCATCCCCCAGGCCGGATCAACCGCCGACTTTTTCGTCGAGGACGCCAGCCTCACCAGCGTCAAGTTCACGCGCACCGATTCGGGTTCGATTCAGGAGGGCGGCTCGGACAAGGCGACCTTCGAGTTCGCCACGGTGAGCCGCTCGCTCTACGCCGGTGAAGAGATGCGCGTGCCGCTCAAGATCGGCGGCACCGGCATCACCGGCGATGACTATGCGGTGACCGTCGTTTCCGGCGGCACGCTGAGCACCGATGCACCCTACAGTGCCAGCGCTCCGGCACTGGTCATCAAGGGCAGCGGCACGTCGATCAACGATGTGTCCGGCAAATCGCAGAAAATAGTCTTCGAAGTCGCCGCGCTCGCCGACGGAGCGGCCGAGGGTGGTTCGGAAACCATGACCGTCGGCCACACCGCGCCGGTCTCGAACCTGAACACCGACGGCGTCCGCTTCGAGACCGGCGCCACCAGCCCCGCGAGCGGCTCCCAGAACGACATTGAGGTCGAAATCATCGAGCACCCGACGGTCAGCATCGCCGCCGACGGCGATGTCACCGAGGGCAGTGACGCGGAATTCAGCGTGACCGTTTCGCCGGCGCCGGGCACGGGTGAGTCGATTTCGGTCAGCTACGACCTCGCCCAAACCGGCGATTTCGTCGCGGCGGCAGACCTCGGCACCGGCAAGACCGTCAGCATCGACGACACCGGCACCGCCAGCATCACCATTGCCACCGTGGACGACAGCGTTGACGAGACCGATGGCAGCCTCACGGCCACCCTGGCCACCGGCACCGGCTACGTGATCGCCGCCGCGCCGGACAACGCGGCCACGGTGAACATCAGCGACGACGAAGACACCCTCGTCACCTTGAGCGCCGACGCCAACGTCGCGGAAGGCGGCAAGGCGACCATCACCGCCACCATCAACGGCCTTGCCCAGGCTGAGGACGTGGTCATCCCCATCAACGCTACTACTGGTGGAGCGGACGGCACCGCCGAAACCAGCGACTACGACGCCCCGGCCAGCATCACCATCACCGCCGGCGAGAAGACCGGCACCACCGAACTCATCACCCACCTCGACGCCGACCAGGACGACGACACGGTCAAGCTCGCCCTCGGCACCCTGCCGGACGGCCTCACCGCGGGCGACCCGGCCTCGGTAACGGTCAGCATCGACGACGACGGCAAGGGCGTGGAGGCCACGCTCAAGAGCAGCGCGGCGTCGGTCAACAACGGAGATTCCGTCACCATCACCCTGAGCCTCGACCGGGCCTTCGCCGCCAAGACCGACATTCCCATCACAGTAGCCGGTTCGGGCACCAATCCGGCGGAAGCGACCGAGTGGGATGCGCCCGCGAGCATCGAGGTCGCCGCCGGCGCAACCTCGGCGACGGCCAGCATCGAGACGATTCGCGACCAGGACACGGCGAGCGAGGAATTCACCGTCAGCTTCGGCTCGCCGCTGCCCGCCAACCTGTCCACGGGCACCCCGGACTCGGCGAAAGTCACCATCACCGACGATGGCCTTGGCCACAGTATTACCTTCTCCGCCAGCCCCAATCCGGTCGATGAAGACACCGCCACCACCCTCACCGCCACCGCCAACGGTATCTTCGACGCCGACGTGACGGTGCCGCTTGCGCTCGCGAATGGTACGGCGGAAGCGGGCGACTACGCAGCGCTCGCCAGCATCACCATAGCCAAGGGCGCGATGAGCGGTACGGGCACACTCACTACCATCGGCGATGCGGACACGGACGACGATACTTTCGAAGTGCGAGTCGGTACGCCGCTGCCCTCGGGGGTGGTCGCCAGTACCGACGGCTATACCATCACCATCGAAGACACCAAGGCATTCGCGGTGGTGAAGCCGACGTTGACCATGA
This sequence comes from Gammaproteobacteria bacterium, assembly GCA_965116585.1. GTDB lineage: Bacteria > Pseudomonadota > Gammaproteobacteria > Eutrophobiales > Eutrophobiaceae > JAAXHV01. The sequence goes on from OZ220714.1 coordinate 3,090,370, forward strand.
CTACTACGCCAGAGTTGGGAGGGGACTATGGCGATGAGGTCTCGGTGGACGAAGGCAAATCGGTGACCATCACGGCGGCGCTCGACCGGGCGCATAGCGCCGACATTGTTTTGCCGGTGACGATGGCTCCTGGCAGCTATGACGATGATCCCCGCAGTGCCGAAGCAGGCGACTACGGCAGCCTGGCCAACATCACCATCAAGGCCGGACAGACAACCGGCACCGGCACCGTCACCACCAATCAAGACGATGATGAAGATGACGAGTACTTCCGTATCAATGTGGATCTCAGCAGTCTCGGAGACGCAGTCGAATACGATGAATCCTACTACGACGCATCCTACGGCTTCGTCGTTGAGATCGTCGATGACGACAAGCCCCCGCCGACGGTGTGGTTTGACACCCTTCCTGGCAATTCTTTGCCCAACAGTGAAGGCCATGGCTTTCGGGGTGTGACAATTCAAGCGGGCAATCCGTGGAAACCATTCCCAGACGCCAGCTTCACACTTAATAATCCGCCTGCCGATTATGACGTCGATGTGTACGTCGATGTGACGCAGGAAGGGCGTTACTTCAAATCGACAAGTCTTGGCAGGCACAAGCTGACCATCCCCGCGAACTCGGGCAACGGAGCGACCCTCGATCTCGATCTGGACAATGATGCCATCGACGAGCCCAATGGCTCGATCACGCTGACCCTGGTCGAGGATGCAGGCTACAAAATCCATCCGACGCATAAGACGCTCACCAGCCCCATGGCAGATGACGACCCGACCCTCGTCACCATGACCGCACCGGGTGGCGACATTGCCGAAGCAGATGGTAGCAAGACCTTCACCATTACTCTAAGCCGCGCTCTGGTGGCTGGAGAAGTGCTTCCGATCAACCTTAGATTCGACACCGGTAACGATTTCGCCGACCTGGGTACGGACTTTACCCTGTCGCATCCGACTTCACCTCCGTCCGGCGTTTCCTACACGAACTTCAATAGAACCGACACGCAAACCCCCGGCATTGTCTTCACCGGCGGCAAAAACGCGGCCAAGCGCACGACCTTTACACTCACTGCCAAACAAGACACGGATATAGAGCGAGCCGGTACGCGCAGGCGACCATACGAAAAGATCCGAATGCGGATCAAGGATTATCACGGGCAAACGGGCCTCGGCGGCGGCGCCGACGGCAATCCGGTGCCGGACATTCGATTTCATATTCTCGACGATGATGAAGTCACGGCTACCGCGGGCTTGGTCCTCTCGCACAACAATAACCTGGACATTAGCGAGGGCAAGAGCGAGACCTTTACCGTCAAGCTCGCCACCCAACCGAGCGGCACGGTCAGCGTGGCGGTCTCTTTTCTCACATTCGGAGGTGATGTGTCGGATGCCCTCAGTGTCAGTCCTGCATCACTTTCATTCACCACATCCAACTGGAACGAACCGCAAACGATTACAGTCACGGCGCTTACGGATGAGGATGCGTATGGAGAAGATGCTGCCGTCGAAATGAAGCCGACCGGCTATTCCGGGGCGTCAAGCGCGGAACTGAATGTGAGAGCCATAGATTCCGGCACCGGCCTCACGCTCACCTCTCCCTCCCCATCGAGCATTACCGTCAACAACACCGGCGCCTACACCATCAAGCTGAAGAGCAAACCCTCGGACGATGTCATCGTCACGCCGGTCAGCAGCGATGAACGCATCGCCACGGTCAGTGGTGACCTCACCTTTACGGCGATGAACTGGAACCAGGCGCAGACGGTCACGGTGACCGGCAAGGGTGCCGGCAATGTCCAGATCGCGCACACATGGAAATCTCTTAATGACTACGACTACGACCAGACCGAGGCGACATTGCCGGTGGAATTCAGCGTCGCCGATACCGGCGACCGGACGCTGACCCTGGAGGCACTGACCACAACGGTGGAGGAGGGCAAGAGCATCACCGTCACCGCCAAACTCGACCGCGCTCACACGGTGGATACGACAGGAAATCTGAGTTTCGCCTTTGGCGGAGCCCCGGCCAGCGGAGGCCAGGGACCACGCACGACTGCGGAAAGCGCCGACTTCACCCCTAATACCAGGACAACAATCACCATCCCGGCGGGTTCCACCTCTGCATCCGTCACCCTCTCCGCTGTCAACGAGGCCGAGGGCAGCGCGATCTACGAAGGCGCGGAGACCTTCGAAGTTGCTCTCTTCTCTGGCGGCACCCGCGGTGTTTCTGTCGACAGGAACAACAACAGCACCATCATCACCATCACCGACGAGGCCGACCAGCCCGTCTTCGAACTCGTCCCGCCCGACCCCTTGAACGGCGCCGAGGGCGACCAGAGCAAGGACCGGGTCTTCAAAGTCACCAAGACCGGCGCCACCGAACTCGACGCAACGGTCGATATCGCCTCCGCCGACGGCACGGCGACTTCACCCGGGGACTACACCCCCATCCAGGCCAATCGTACCCTCAACTTCGCCAAGGGTGACACCGAACAATCCGTCACCGTCACTTTCAAGGACGACACCGACGACGAACTCAAAGAAGACTTCACCGTCACCATCAGCAACCCCACCGACGCCAGGCTTGGCGCCACCACCTCCGCCACCATCGAACTCACCGACGACGACCCGACCGTCGTTCAGCTCACTGTGGGCAAACTGGCCATCGACGAGGCGGAAGGGACCAAGGACATCATGGTCACCCTGGCCCGCGCCCTCACCACCGGCGAATCCCTGCCCGTCACGCTCGCCTTTGCCGGCGACGCTACGTTCGGCGAGGACTACACCTTGAGTGAGCCGAAATCCACGCCCACCGGCGTCACCTTCAGCAATCTCGCCAGCACCGATCTTAAGACGAGCCCGCCCACTATCACCTTCACCGGCGGCGACAGCGCCTCCAACACCGCCAGCATCACCCTCACCGCCACCTCGGACAAGGCCGACGAGGGCGACGACGAATCGGTCACCGTCAGCCTCGGCGTCCTCGGCGCAAGTTCCGGCACCGGCCTCGACGGCGGCGCCGAGGCGGACTCGACCAAGACCACCGGCAGCTTCAAGATCACCGATGATGACGGCACGCCCACCAGCATCAGCCTCAGCGTGGACACCGACACCGCCACCGACGGGGCGCAGGACAAGGTCTCCGAGGGCGTCGCCAGCCCGCCGTCGGTGGAAGTCACCGCCACCATCGACGGCGGCAGCGTCTTTACCGACGACAAGACCATCCGCGTCTCGGTGGTCGGCGACACCGCCACCGTGGGCGACGACTTCAAGGCCGTCACCGCCTTCGACCTCGAGATTCCGGCGGGGGACAGCAGCGTCAAGGGCAGCTTCACCCTCACGCCCGTCTATGACGGCGCCAAGGAATCGGACGAGACGATTTCGGTCACCGGTACACTCACCCCCGCCGTCCAGGGCCTGAGTGTCAATCCCGCGACCATCACCCTCACCGACGACAGCGTCATCCCCGAGATCAGCGTATCCGTTGACAACAGCGGCAAGAACATCACCGAGGGCGGCGACGCGGTCTGGACGCTGACCAGCAGTGACTCCATCCCGGTGGACCTCCCCGTCAAGGTTTCGCTCACCCAGGAAGGCAGCTTCGTCGCCGCCCAGACCCTCACCGACACCGCCACGGTCACCATCCCGAAGAACACCACGACCACGACCCTCACCGTCTCCACCGAAGCCGACAGCGCCGACGAGGCCGACGGCTCGCTCAGCCTCACCCTGGTTGCGGCGGACAACGGCGAATACACGGTGTCCACAACCAAGGGCGATGCGGATGTGGCGGTCGGCGACGACGACGCCACCAGCATCGCGCTTCTCGCCGGGACGTCATCCACGCTCACCGAGGGCGACACCAGCACCAGCGCGACGCTCACCCTGCGCCTCGGCCGCGCCCTCGTCGCCGGCGAAGTCGTCGAGGCGCCGCTTGCCATCACCAGCAGCACCGGCGCTGCCATCAGCGAAGTGACCGATGCCAATCGCGACTACCTGCTCACAGTCTCCGGCACCGGCGTCACCGGGTCCCTGGTGCGCCGCGCCAACCCCAAGGTCAAGTTCACCGGCGCCGGCGCGCAAGAAGCCACCATCACCCTCACCGCCACCGCCCGTGACGACGACGAGGAGGACCACGAGACGCTCAGCATCACCCTCGGCAACCTCCAGGCCAACAACCTCGCCACCAGCATCAGTGGTGGGGTGGTGGCCCATGACGCCGACAACGACCCGCAAACGGCTGAAAACACCGTTGACATCACCATCCAGGACGACGAGGGCCTGAAGCCGGAGCTCGTGGTTGCCTGGGCATCCGGCGAAACGACCGATAACTCGCCGACCGAAGGCGGCACGGTGAAGATGTTGATCAAGGCCGACCCGGTGCCGCTGGCCGACATGACGGTCCACTTCACTGTCAGTGAAAGAGCGGGCGCCAACTATGTTGCCGCAGACGAGGAAGGCACGAAGACGGTGGTGTTGAAGAAGAGCGCAACGGAAGTCGCTGTCAATGTGCCCACCGTCAATGATGAAAAAGACGAAATCGGGGGGACGGTGTACGTCACCCTGGTCGCTGACGATGCCTATCGCCTGGGGTGGCGCGAATCGTACTCCAGACTCGTGAAAGACGACGACGCAACGCCCGTCACCATCGAGCGTGATTGCGGCTTTAACACCTGCTACCCCATCTCCGAGAACGGCGCCACCGCCGAGTTTGCAATCAATCTCGGTCTCGCGCTCAACCGCTCGAACCAGACCGTGACCGTGCCACTCAATGTGACCGGCGCAACGGCGGGTACGCATTACACGCTTGGCCTCAAGTCTGGCGCCCAGACTGGCGTTACCTGGCTGGACTCCGGTTCCTACAGCGCCCAGAAACCGGCAGTGCGCTTCAGTGGCGTGGGCGCGAAAAAGGCGGTGCTCACCCTGACCACCATCGACAACAACGACAACAATGCCCGCACGCTGGATATAAGCCTCGGCACACTCACGGCGCACCAGACTGTTTACGGCGGAGTCGAGAAGGGCGCGGCCAGCACCGCCAGCGTCAAGATCGTTAATGACGACGGCACGCCGGTGGTGCGGGTGGAGGCCCAGGTCGCGGAACTCATCGAAGGTCGGGACGCAGGGGGCACCAGCGACCCACACCCCAAGATGTACATCTATGCTGAGCCGGTACCGCAGACCGACATCACCGTTAGCGCCACGCTGAGCCAGAAAGGCGTCGTGATTTTTGGCGGCGGCACTCAGCCCGGCAGGCACAGCTACACCATCAAGGCGGGGCAGGCCGCCCCTCAGGTCGTTGAGTTCCGCATTGACCAGGACCAGGTCGACGAACCCACCAGCTTCGTCACCCTCGAAGCCCATGTCGGCCAGGGCTATACGCTGTCTTCAACCCAGAGCCGCGCCACCACACGCATCATCGACGACGATGACGGGCCCACCGTCAGCCTCGCTCCGGCCAGCGCCAGCGTCACCGAGGGCGGCAACGCGGCATTCACCGTGACCCGTGGGACAGCAGGCACAGAACCACGCTGGGAGGATGATGGCATTTCCGTAGTGCGGCTGGAGATTTCCCAGAGAGGTGACTTCGTGGCGGACGCAGACCTTGGTGTCAAGACCATCACGCTGACCAAGGGCGAAACGAGCGCCACCTACAACGTGCCCACCATCGGCGATACCAAAGGCGAGAAGAACGGCACCGTCACCGTGGAGCTATTGCCCAACCGCACGGACGTCGACCGGGATTCCGCCTACGCCGTCGACTTCCCACCCAACAACCAGGCCACGGTCACCGTCGAGGACGACGATGGCGGAGCGCCGGGTGTCGTCATCTACAACGAGAACACCGCGGTCAGCGAGAAGAACCTGACCAAGACCGGCAGCTACACGGTGGAACTCGCCACCGACCCGGGGCAGACGGCGACCCTCACCGTCAACGTGCCCGCCGCGCATCAGGATTCGCTCACCGTCCAGGCCCCCGGAGGCGCCGCCGGTTCGAGCGCCACCCTCGATTTCACCACGGGCGCCGGCGGCACCTGGGATACCCCGCAGATGATCACCGTCGCGCCGCTCATCGACGACGACGGCGAGCCCGACACCTTTGCGCTCACCCACAGCATCGCCAACTACCCCGGCCACACCGGCCCCATCGATGATGTCAGCGTCACCGTCCAGGACATTGGCTACGACCTGCTGCTGAGCCACGACAACCGCAATAACAAGCTCGAAGTGGCCGAACCCCGCGGCCAGGAAAGTTACGGCATCCGGCTCACCAGCCAGCCTGCCGACAACGCCAGCGTCACCGTCACGCCGACCAGCGGCGACGAGACGCTCGCCACTGTTGGCGGCGCGGTGACCTTTACCTCGACCGATTGGAAGGACCCCAAGCCAATCGCGGTCTCCGGCCTGAAACAGGGCACGCTCACCATCACCCACGCCGTCACCAGCACCGACACGAACTACCAGCTCAGCGGCAACTTCCCGGTCGGCGTCACCGTCATCGCCGACAATCGCCGCAGCGTGGAACTCTCCGCCGCCCCCGAGCCGGTGGCCGAGGGCGCCGACGTCACGCTCACGGCGACGATTCCCCAGGCGGTGTATCCGCAGAAAGCCGTCACCATACCGCTCACCTATACCGAAGGCACCGCCGTCGCCGCCGACTACACGGAAACGGCCAGCATCACCATCGAAGCCGGCCAGACCATTGGCACGGCGACGCTCGCAACCGTCGATGACACCGCCCACGAGACGCCCGACGAGACCTTCACCGTGGCCTTCGGCACGCTGCCCAGGGAACTGCTCGGGGGCGCGACGAACTCGGTGGACATCAGCATCGACGACGCCGCGGACGTGGCGCGCAAGGTCAATCTGTCGGTTGCCAAGAACCCGGTGCGGGAGGGCGGCGACAGTGTAGAACTGACCGTGACCCTCGATTCGGCACTCACCGCACCGGCGCGCGCCGTCACCATACCGCTCAGCTACACCCTCGGCACGGCCCAGGCCGAGGACTTCACCGAAGTCGCCGACGTCACCATCGCTGCAGGCGAGACCAGCGCCACGGTGACGATTACGGTTGTCGATGACACGACCTATGAGACGCCCCACGAGACCTTCACCGTCGGTCTCGGGACGCTTCCCGCCGGTCTCGAAGCAGGGGATAGGAGGGAAGTCGATGTCGAGATTGATGACACCAGCGATGCCCCCGCCGTGGTGACGTTTGCAGCTTCGGAAGCCCAAGCCCCGGATTCGGGACACGTCGTTACCGTGCGCCTCGACAAGGCATTGCCGCAGGACCTCACCATTCCGCTCGAATACACCTTTGACACTGCGAAGGCGTCGGACGTCAACCAGATCGCGAATATCACCATCGCGGCCGGCAATTCGGGACTGGTCACCGGGGGCACGATCACGTTCAATCTTGTTAACAACAGCATTTTCGACGGCGGGGGTACGTTCACCCTTGGCCTGGGCGCATTGCCGCTGCCGGCAACGCAGCTCGTCACGGGCGATATCGACGAGCTGGAGATCACGATCCTGGACGAAGCGGACAGCCCAGGCTTCACATACGCCAGTCCCGAGACCGGCGGGTTTACGCCGTTGGTCGAAGGCAATCCCGAACTCGCCCTCATCCGCACCGGAAACACCAAGGCATCCTCGTTTATCGCCTACAGAACCAGTAAATTCAGCGGTGCCGCAACAGCCGGGAGCGACTACACATTGACGCCTACCGGCGAATCCGCGCTGATCGAAGTGCCTGCGGGCGGTGCAATGCCGACCCTGAACGTGCCAATCATTGATGATGATGAAGACGAGTCTGCCGCGGAGTACTTCTACTTTGAAGTTCAGCGAAACGGACACATAGGCGCAAAAAGCGCACCGAAAGGGCGCAGATTTATTCGCATCGTCGATGATGATCCCACGCCCGTTACCCTGTCTCCGTCGTCCGATGTCTCCATCGATGAAGGTGATGACAAGAGCATAGCCAGGCTGACCCTGGAGCTCGCACGGCCCCTTAACGTCGCACGCTTTCCCAGCGGTGTTCTGGAAGAGGTCGCTGAGATTCCGCTGGCGATCACAACCAGCACCGGCGCCGCGCTCCCCGGCTCAGCGGATCCTGACTTCACCATCGCAGTGAGCGGCAATGCAGTTACTGCCACGGGTCTGAACAGTGCTACACCCAGTATCAAATTCAAACAAACATCGGACAATGTTCAAACCGCAGGCATCGCCACCATCACCATCACCGCCACCACCCGCGATGACGGCGATTTCCAGGACGAGGCCATCCAGGTCGCCCTCGGCGACCTGACCGCGAGCGCGCTCGCCACCAATCTCGAGGGCGGCGTCAGCGCCAGCGACGACGGCGACCCAAGCACCGACGACAACATCGTCGCCATCCAGATTATCGACGACGAGGAAGGGCCGGACGGCTTCGACCTGTCGGTGGATGTCAACTCCGTCGCCGAGAATGCCCAGGCCGCGGCCACTATCAATGTCACCGCCACGGCTAAAGACAACGGTTCCTTCACCCAGGACCACGACATCGAAATCACGGTCGGCGGCGGCGCGGACGATACCGCCATCTCCGGCACCGACTACGCGGCGGTGGCGAAGTTCACCTTCACCGTCACCGCCGGCCAGAGCAGCGCGAGCGGCAGCTTCAGCCTCGACCCCACCGACGACGCCTTCGACGAGGCCGACGAGACCCTGAGCATCACCGGAACCTCCGGCTCACTCGTGATCACCCCGGCGAGCATCACCATCACCGACGACGACCCCGAGCCGACGGTTTCCGTGGCCGATGCGACGGCGGTGGCCGAAGGCGACGACCCGGCGGTGACCGTTGATATGAGTTTCACGGTAAGCCTGTCGGCGGCGAGCGGCAAGGACGTGACGGTCCCCTATGCCCTGACCGGCACCGCCACCGACAGCGCCGACTACGATGCGCCCGCCACCCAATCCCTGACCATTGCGGCGGGCGACACCAGCGGCGAGATCAAGATTCCCGTCAAGGGCGATGCCATCGACGAGGTGGATGAGACCATCATCGTCACCCTGAGCGCCCCGACCAACGCCACCATTTCCTCGGAGGCAGGCGCGGGCGCCGCGACCGGCAGCATCACGGACGACGATGTGCCCGAACTCAGCATCCTGGCCGGCGCGGCGGTCACCGAGGGCACGGCGGCGAGCTTTACCGTCGATGCCGACATCGCGCCGGTGGCCGATCTCACCGTGAAGGTCGATGTGGACACCACGGCGGGCTTCGCCGCCAGCAACACCACCGGCGCGCAGACCTTCACCTTCCGTGCCGGCCAGACGAGCGAGACCTATGAGGTCAACACCGAATCCGACAGCGATGATGAGGCCGACGGCTCGGTGTCGGTGACCCTCAAGGACGGCACCGATTATGCGGTGGCTTCGAGCAGCGACTCGGCGAGCGTGGACGTGAACGACGACGACGCCACCAGCGTCACCCTGGGGCGGGCCGGATCGGGCGGTATCGCCGAGGATGGCGGCAAGGTGGATGTGACGGTGACCCTTGGTCGGGAACTCGTGGCGGGCGAGAGCGTCACGGTACCGCTGACGGTTTCCGGCGCGACGGAGACGACGCACTATACGCTTGGTCTCAAGGGCAACGGTGGCACCGGCGTCTCCCTCGACACGGCTGCGCCGCACAGCGCCCAGCATCCGGCGGTGACGCTGGCCGGCGCCGAGGCGCAAACCGCGACGCTGACCTTGACCGCCGTTGCCAACACCGACCGCGAGATGCGGACGGTTGCCATCGCTTACGGTATAGATGACGGCACCAACGATCGCAGCCCCTCGTCGAGCGGCCTGTCCGGCGGCATCGCCACAAGCGGCGCGGCGTCGGTGGCCATTCTCGATGATGACGCCAAGATCAGCGTCGCCGATGCGAACGCAGCGGAAGGCACCGCGGTGGTATTCGCTGTGACCCTGCCGGACCCGGCGCCGAGCGGCGGCGTGACCATCGACTACTCGACATCCGACGGTCGGGGCAACAATGCGGACGCCACCCACCAGGTCGCCACCAGCGCCGACGACTACACGGCTGCGGCGTCCAATGCATCAATCACGATTGCCCAGGGCGATTCGAGCGGCAGCATTAGCATCCCGACCACGCAGGACACCACCTACGAGGGCGACCACCACTTCACGCTGACCCTCGACAGCACCAACACCTTCAACATCAGCGACACGGCGGGTTCAGGCGCCGGCACCATCACCGATGCGGCGGACGCGCCGAGCTTCAACTTCTCTGCCGCCTCGACCGATGCCGAAGAGGACGACGGCACGGTGACGTTGACCGTGACCAAGACCGGCAAGACCCTCGTCGCCGCCACCGTCAGCTACGCGACAGTGGACGGCACCGCCACCGGCGGCAGCGACTTCACCGCCATCGCGAGCACAGATCTCAGTTTCGCCGTCGCCGATACCAGCAAGGACATCACCGTCACCGTTACCGACGACAGCGCCGACGAGCCCGCCGAAGCCTTCACCGTGGACCTCACCGCCGGCGCCGATGCGCAGCTTGGCAGCACCAACAGCCACACTGTCAACATCACCGACAACGACGCCACCACGGTGACGCTCGAAGCCCCGTCCACCGCCATCGACGAGGATGCGGGTACCAAGACCATCACCGTGACCCTCGGCCGCGCGCTTGAGGGCGACGAGACCCTGTCTGTGCCACTTGCCTTCAGCGGCGTTGCCACCTTCGGCAGCGATTACACGCTCGCCACACCGAACTCGACCCCCACCGGCGTCAGCTACTCGAACCTCGCGAGCACCGACCTCGCTGAGGATCCACCGACGATCGCCTTCTCCGGCGTGAACGGTGCCGCGGCCAGCGCCACGGTCATCCTCACCGCGACGGCCGACACCACCGACGAAGGCGAATCCGAAGCCGTGACGGTGGGCCTCGGCACGCTCAACGCCAACTCGGGCGCCAACCTCGGCGGCGGCGCCTCCGGCTCCGGCACGGCGACCTTCAACATCACTGACGACGACGATGCGCCGGGCGGCATCACCCTGACCCTGGACAAGACCACCATTGCCGAGGACGCCGCCACGGCGACGGTCAAGGTGACAGCCACGGTCACCGGCGGCACCGCGTACTCGTCCGCCAAGACCGTCAGCGTCAAGGTCGGCGAGAGCGGCGACACCGCGGTGGAGGGCACGGACTACGCCAACGTCGCCGACTTCGACCTCACCATCAACGCGATGGAAACGAGCGCCGAGAAGACCTTCAGCCTCGACCCCGATGACGACGCCCTCGACGAGGACACCGAGACCTTAAGCGTCACCGGCACCTCGACTGGCATCACCATCACCCCCGCGAACATCACCATCACCGACAACGACGACGCGCCGACGGTCTCGGTGGCCGACGCCACGGCGGTCAACGAAGGCAACGACCCCAATACCACCGTCAACCTCAGCTTCGCGGTGACGCTCGACGCGGTGAGCGGCAAGCAGGTCACCGTGCCCTACACCCTGGGCGGCACGGCGACCGCCGCCGCCGACTACACCGCGCCGAACCCGCTGTCGGTGACCATCGCCGCCGGCTCCAGCAGCGCCAACATCGACGTCCCGGTCAAGGGTGACACATTGGACGAGCCGAACGAGACGGTCACCGTCACCCTAGCCGCGCCGACCAACGCCACCGTCTCCGCGACGGAGGGCGCGGGCGCAGCCGAAGGCATCATCACCGACGACGACGCGACGCCGACCGCGACGCTCACCCTGACCCCGGCGGCCATCGACGAGTCCGGTGCCACCAACCGGAGCACGGTGACCGCCAGCCTGAACGGCGCGACCAGCCAGGACCTCACCCTCACCGTCGCCGCCGCGCCGGTGGTCCCGGCCGTCGCGGGCGACTTCACGCTGAGCAACAACAAGACGCTGACCATCGCCGCCGGCGCCACCGCGAGCACCGGCGCGGTGATCATCACGGCGGTGGACAACTTGGTGGACGCTCCCGACAAGACGGTCACGGTCTCTGCCGCGGCGAGCGGCGGCAACGGCGTGGCCACTCCGACGGGCGTGACGCTGACCATCAACGATGACGAGGGCACCCCGACGGTGTCGGTGGCGGACGCCACGGCGGTCGCCGAGGGCGACGACCCCATGACCACCAAGGACATGAGCTTCGCGCTGACGCTGTCCGGCACCAGCAGCCAGGCGGTGACGGTGCCCTACACGCTCGCTGGCAGCGCGACGGGCGGCAGCGACTACGAGACGCCGAACCCCCTGTCGGCGACCATCGCGGCGGGGCAGGGGAGCGGCGCCATTGTCGTCAAGGTCAAGGGCGACACGGCGGACGAGGTCGACGAGGCCCTCGAGGTGACTTTAGGCACGCCGACCAACGCGACGGTCTCGGCGGTGCAGGGCGCGGGCACGGCGAGCGGGACCATCACCGACGACGACGCCACCACGGTCCTGTTGGCGCGGGCCGGCTCGGGCGGCATCGCCGAGGACGGCGGCACGGAGGACGTGACCATCACCCTCGGCCGGACGCTGGTGGCGGGCGAGAGCGTGACGGTGCCGCTGGCAGTCAGCGGCGCGACGGTGGCGACGCATTACACGCTCGGGCTCAAGGGCAACGGCGGCACGGGTGTCTCGCTCGACACGACCACGCCGCATAGCGCGGCGACCCCGGCGGTCACGCTTGCGGGCGCCGGGGCGCAGACGGCGACGCTCACCCTGACGGCGGTGGCCAATTCCGACAACGACAGCCGCACCGTGGCCGTCGCCTACGGGACCGGGACGAGACAGGCCACATCGTCGGGCCTCTCCGGCGGCATCACCACGAGCGGCTCGGCGTCGGTGCCGATCCTCGACGACGACGCCATGGTTAGCGTCGCCGCCGCGAGCGCCGCGGAGGGCAGCGCGGTGGTGTTCACCGTGACGCTGCCGGAAAACGCCCCGAGCGGCGGGGTGAGCGTCGGCTACTCGACCTCCGACGGCCGCGGCGACGACGATGATGACACCCATCAGGTCGCAACCAGCGCCGACTACACGGCGGCGGCGAAGAACGCGGCGATCAGCATTGCCGCCGGTTCCCGCACCGGCACCGTCAGCATCCCGACCACCCAGGACAGCACCTACGAGGGCGACCACTATTTCACGCTGACCCTCGACAGCACCGACACCTTCAACGTCAGCGACACGGCAGGCAAAGCCATCGGCACCATCACCGACGCGGCGGACACGCCGAGCTTCGCCTTCTCCGCCGCCTCCACCGACGCCGACGAGGACGACGGCACCCTGACGCTCACCGTTGCCAAGACCGGCGACACCCTCGTGGCCGCCACTGTCAGCTACGCGACCACCGACGGCACCGCTACCGGCGGCAGCGACTTCACCGCCATCGCCAGCACCGACCTCGACTTCACTGCGTCCGAGGCCAGCAAGACCCTCACCGTCAGCCTCACCGACGACAGCACCGACGAGCCTGCCGAAGCCTTCGCCGTGGATCTCACCGCCGGCGCCCACGCCCGGCTCGGCAGCACGAACAGCCACAGCATCAGCATCACCGACAACGACGCCACCGCGGTGACCCTCGAAGCCCCGGTCGCCGCCATCGACGAGGACGCGGGCACCAAGACCATCACCGTGGAACTCGGCCGCGAGCTCAGCGGCGACGAGGCGCTCTCGGTGCCGCTCACCTTCGCAGGCGCCGCCACCTTCGGCACCGACTACACAATCGCCGCGCCGAACTCGACACCCACCGGCGTCAGCTATTCGAACCTCGCGAGCACCGACCTCACGGCCAGTCCGCCGTCAATCGCCTTCTCCGGCGTGGAAAACGCCGCGAGCAGCGCCACCGTCATCCTCACGGCGAGCGACGACAGCACCCACGAAGGCGCCGCGGAGTCGGTCACCGTGGGCCTTGGCACCCTGAACGCCAACTCCGGCGCCAATCTCGACGGCGGCGCTTCCGGCTCCGGCACGGCGACTTTCAACATCACCGACGATGACGATGCGCCCACCGGCATCACGCTCACCGTCGATACCGCCACCATCGCCGAGGACGACGACCCGGCCACCGTCACGGTCACCGCCACGGTCAATGGCGGCACCGCCTACCAGAGCGACACCACGGTCAAGGTCAAGGTCGGCGCGGCAACCGACAGCGCGGTCGAGGGCACCGACTATGCGAACGTCGCCGACTTCGACCTGCTCATCAAGGCCGGCGCCATGAGCGTCAAGAAGACCTTCAGCCTGAACCCCACCGACAACGCCCTCGACCAGGCGGACAAGACCATCAGCGTCACCGGCAGTTCCCCCAGTCTGACCATCACCGGCGCGAGCATCGCGCTGACCGACGACGACGTGCCCGAACTCAGCGTCAGCGGCCCGGCGGTCACCGAGGGCAGCGACGCTGTCTTCACCATCGCCGCCGACCCGGCGCCACACGCCGACCTCAGCGTGCAGTTCGCCATCTCGGAGACCGGCGGCTTCGTCGCGGCGGCCGACACCGGCAGCGGCAAATCGGTGACCCTGGCCAAGGGTGCGTCAAGCGTGACCTTCGATGTTGAAACCATCGGCGACACGGTGGACGAGGCGAGCGGTTCGGTGACCCTGACCCTCGCCGACGGCACCGGCTATGCGCTGGGTAGCAACACGTCCGCCAGCATCGGGATTCTTGACGACGACAAGACCCAGGTGACCCTCGCCGCCGGGGCCGACACCACGCTCACCGAACGGGAGCCGACCGACACCGGCAGCCTTACCGTCACCCTCTCCCGCGACCTCGCCCCCGGCGAGATCGCCGAAGTGCCGCTCGCCCTGACCACCAACACGGGCATGGTGATCGCCGAGACCGATGCGGCCCGGCGCGACTTCACCCTCAGCGCCAGCGGCGCCGGCGTGAGTCTGTCAGACGAGAACACCGCCGCGCCGAAGGTCACCATCACCGGCGGCGCAGCCACCGAACAGGTCGCCACCCTGACCCTCGCCGCCACCAGCCGCGATGACGGCGACCTCGACCTCGACCGGCTGCAGGTCCGCTTCGGCCTGCTGACCAATTCCGCCCTCGGCACTGTCCTCGACGGCGGCATCGAAGCGGGCGCCGGTCTCAACCGGGGAACCATCGACATCATCGACTACCGCGACCCGGCGGTGGTGCTGTCCACGGCCTCCATCGACCTCAAGGAGCGCTTCAAGGGCGTTACCTACGACGTGCAACTCGCCTCCAACCCCCGCGCCACGGTGACCGTCAAGCTGAGCGCCAGCGAGAAAGGCAAGCTGGACCTGTCGCCGAGCACGCTCACCTTCACGCCGGATGGCGACACGGCCTGGAACAGAGCGCAGAAGGTGACCATCACCGCCGAGACGGATGAAGATGCGGACGACGAGACGATCACCGTCAGCCATGCGGTGACCGCCCCCAAAGACACGCCCTACCACCAGGTATCGGCTGCGTCGCTGCAAGCGAACATCACCGATTTTGGCCATGCGCTTGACCTCTCCGCAACCTCTTACTCGGTGCGCGAATACGGGGGAACCGACAAGATCTTCGTACTTCTCACCGGTCGGCCGACCGCGGATGTGACCCTCACGGCGTCGACGCAGGACGGGGAATACATCGAAATCCTTCCCGGCCCCTGGGTCTTTTCCGCCGCGGACTGGAAGCCGGGACGCGTGGTGACGGTGATTGTCAAGGGAATCAAGCGGTATGAGCATAGCAATTTCGTTTCGGTTGACATTGTGGCGAGTTCTGCCGATTCGAACTACAACGGCAAGACGCTGGAAGCCGATGTCAAGATCACCGAGGACGAACGTCCGGTGGTAACGCTTAGCGCCACCCCGGCGCCGGTCGCCGAAGGCGCTGACCTGACGCTGACCGCCACCATCGACGCGGCGCAAACGGGCGCTGTGGCGGTGCCGCTCGTCTATGTCAACGACACTGCAGCAGCGGGCGATTACACCGCCGTTGCCAGCCTCACCATTCCCGCGAACCAGGCGAGCGCCGAAGCCAAGGTCGCCATCGCCGACGACAGTATCTACGAGGGCAGCGAGGCGTTCAGCATCGGCATCGGCAATCTGGCCGGGACCTACCGCGCGGAGGCGCCGATTGACATCACCATCGACGACGAGGCGGACGCGCCGAGCTTCAGCTTCGCGCTGACTGCTTCCACGGCAGCCGAGGCCGACGGCACCCATTCGCTGAGCGTGAGCAAGACCGGCACGGCGTCGGTGCCCATCAGTCTCACCTGGGTCACCGCCGACGGCACCGCGCTCGCTGCCTCCGACTACACCGGCGTCAGCGCCGGCAGTCTCGACTTCCCCGCCGCGGACGCGAGCGCGAGCCTGGACGTCACCCTCACCGACGACGATGCCGACGAGCTCGCCGAGAGCTTCCATGTGGACCTCGCCGCCGGTACGGGCGCCAAGCTCGGCGCCAACACGCGGCATACGGTGACGCTCACCGACAGCGACCCGACCACGGTCTCACTAAGCGCACCGAGCGGCAACATCGACGAGGCCGCAGGCGCCAAGCGCATCACCCTGACCCTCGGCCGGGCGCTCGCGACCGGAGAGTCTCTGGTGGTGCCCCTCAGAATCACCGGTGCGGCGACACTCGGCAGCGACTATGCGCTTGCGGCGCCGAATCCGGCTCCCTCCGGTGTCGCCTATACGAACCTCGCGAGCACTGATCTCGCGACCAACCCGCCGACCGTCACCTTCACCGGCGGCGACGGCGCATCGGCCACCGCCACCCTCGACCTGGCGGCCACCGCCGATGTGCTCGACGAAGGCGCGAGCGAGCGGGTGCGCATCCGGCTCGGCACGCTCGCCGCCACCGGCCTCGAAGGCGGCGCCGCCCCGAGCGACGACGGGACCACAACCGACAACGATATCGACTTCCGCATTCAGGACGACGATGCCGCGCCCACCGGCGTCACCCTGAGCCTCGACACGGATTCCGTCAAAGCGGGCGAGCAGAGCGCGGTGGACGAGGACATCGCCGCCGCCGTCACGGTGAGCGTGACCGCGACGGTGGACGGCGCCACCACCTTCGGCGAGGCGACCGAGGTGAGCGTGACCGTCGGCGACGCTGACGACAGCGCCAAATCCGGCGACGACTACAAGGCGGTGGATGTCTTCACGCTGACCATTCCCGCCGGAGCGATGAGCGTGACCGGCAGCTTCAGCTTCGATCCGGAGGATGATGCGCTCGACGAGCCCGACGAGACCGTCAGCGTCACCGGCGAGTCCGGCGACTTGACGGTGACCGGCACGAGCTTGCAGATCACCGATGACGACCTCGCCCCCGGCGGCATCGCGCTCAGCCTGGACGTGAACTCGGTGGCCGAGAACGTGGAGACCGCGCCGAGCATCGCCGTCACTGCCACGGTGAACGGCGAGACGCGCTACCCGGCGGCGACCAGGGTGCGCGTGACCGTGGGCGCTTCCACCGACAGCGCGGTGTCCGGCACCGACTATACGGCGGTCGATGCCTTCGACCTCGAGATCGCTGCGGGCGCGGCGAGCGCCAAGAAGAGCTTCACCCTCGACCCCACCGACGATGCGCTCGATGAGGCGGACGAGACCATCACCCTGAGCGGTGAGTCGGGCGACCTCGCCGTGAGCGGCGCCAGCATCACGCTCACCGACGACGATGTGCCTGAACTGAGCATCTCGCCCAGCGCGTCGCCCGCCACGGCGGCGACCGAGGGCACGGCAGCCGGCTTCACCCTGGAGGCGGATCGGGCGCCCGCCGCCGACCTGACGGTGAACCTCGATGTGGCGACCAGCACCGGCTTCGCGACCAGCGGCACGACGGGCGCGCAGACCTTCACCTTCCGCGCCGGCAAGACCAGCGAGAGCTACACGGTCAGCACCGAGTCCGACAGTGCCGATGAGGCCGACGGCTCGGTGTCGGTGAGCTTGAAGGCCGGCACGGGCTATTCCGTGGCATCAAGCGACGACTCGGCGAGCGTGGACGTGAACGATGACGATGCCACCAGCGTCACCCTGGCGCCCACCGGGCCGATTGACATTGGAGAGGCGGGCGGTAGCACGGATGTGACCATCACCCTGGGCCGCGCGCTGGTGGCCGGCGAGAGCGTGACGGCGCCGCTGACCGTCTCCGGCGCGACGGTGACGACGCACTACACGCTCGCGCTCAAGGGCACCGGCGGCACGGGCGTCTCCCTCGACACCACCGCGCCGCACGGCGCCCAGAACCCGGCGGTGACCCTCGACGGCGCCGGCGCGCAGACAGCGACCCTGACACTGACCGCGGTCGATAACAGCGATCGCTTGACGCGCACCATCACCGTCGGCTACGGGACGAATGACGGCGCCAACGACCGCCGACCCGCATCGAGCGGCCTGTCCGGCGGCATCAGCGCCACGGGCGCCTCGTCGGTGCGGATTCTCGACGACGACGCCAAGATCGGTGTTACCGCCGCCAGCGCCGCCGAGGGCAGTGCGGTGGTGTTCACGGTGACGTTGCCGGACCCGGCGCCCGCGGGTGATGTCACCATCGACTACTCGACCGCCGACGGCCGCGGCGAAACCACGGACGCCGACTACCAGGTCGCCACCAGCGCCGACTACACGGCGGCAGCCGCTGACGCGACCCTCACCATCGACGAAGGCGATTCGAGCGGCGCCATCAGCATTGCGACCACGGCGGACACGACCTATGAGGGCGACCACCACTTCACGTTGACCCTGGACGCCACCAACACCTTCAACATCAGCGACACGGCGGGCTCGGCCATCGGCACCATCACCGACGCGGACGATACGCCGACCTTCGCCTTCGCCGCCGCCTCGACAGATGCCGACGAGGACGACGGCACCCTGACACTGGCCGTTCAGAAGACTGGCAACACCCTCCTTGACGCCACGGTGAGCTACGCGACCACGGACGGCACCGCCACCGGCAGCAGCGACTTCACCGCGATTACCAGCACCGACCTCGTGTTCAAGGCGGCGGAGAGCGCCAAGAACATCAGCGTCAGCCTCACCGACGACAGCACCGATGAGCCCGCGGAAGCCTTCACGGTGGGCCTCACCGCCGGCGCCGACGCCAAACTCGGCAGCACTACCAGCCACAGCATCACCATCACCGACGACGATGCGACCACGGTGACGCTCGGGGCGCCGGCGGGCCACATCAGCGAGAACGCGGGCACCAAGACCCTCACCGTGACGCTCGGCCGCGCGCTCGCTGGCGACGAGACCCTCGATGTGCCGCTGACCTTCGCCGGCACGTCGGTCTTCGGCGAGGACTACACGCTGGCCGGGCCGAGCACGGTGCCGACCGGTGTCAGCTACTCGAACCTCGCGAGCACCGATCTCACGGCCAATGCGCCGACAATCTCCTTCTCCGGCGTGAACGCCGCCGCGGCCAGCGCGACGGTCATTCTCACCGCGACGGCCGACACCACCGACGAAGGCGCATCGGAATCCGTGACCGTCGGCATCGGCACGATCACCGCCGATCTTGACGGCGGCACGTCGAAGAGCGGCACGGCCAGCTTCAACATCAACGACGACGACGCGGCGCCCGGCGGCATCACGCTGACGGTGGACAAGACCACCATTGCCGAGGATGACGCCACGGCGACCGTCAAGGTCACCGCAACTGTCACCGGCGGCACGGCGTACGCCACCGACCAGACCGTTAGCGTCAAGGTCGGCAACAGCGGCGACAGCGCGGAAGAGGGCGCCGACTACGCCGACGTTGATGGCTTCGAGCTCACCATCACCGCGATGGAAACGAGCGCCGAAAAGACCTTCAGCCTCAATCCCACCGACGACGACCTCGACGAGGACGCCGAGACCTTGAGCGTCACCGGCGCCTCGGGCGACATCACCGTTAGCCCGGCGAGCATCAGCATCACCGACAACGACGACGAACCGACGCTGTCCATCGACGCCCCGAGCGTTGCCGAGGGCGACGCCGACGAGACGGCGAGGCTGCGCTTCACCGTCAGCCTCGACGCGGCCAGCGGCCGCGCGGTCACCGTCGATTACGCCGAACAGTCGGGCGGCACGGCGACCGCGAACACGGACTACCAGGCGCTCACCGCCGGAACGCTGACCTTCAACGCCGGTGACACCGAGAAGCACATCGACATCACCGTCACCGGCGACGATACCGACGAGCCCAACGAGACGGTGAAAGTGCGCCTGTCGTCGGCGGCGAACGCCAGCCTTACTGGCAGCGCCACGACCCTCGACGCCACCGGCACCATCAACGACGACGACGCGACCCCGACCGCCACCCTCGTGCTGACGCCCGCGACCATCGACGAGTCCGGCGACGACAACGCCAGCGCGGTGACCGCGACGCTGTCCGGCGCATCGAGCGAGGCCGTCACCCTGACGGTCTCCGCGGCGCCTGTGTCCCCGGCGGTCACCGGCGACTACGCGCTGAGCACCAGCAAGACCCTCACCATCGCCGCCGGCAGCAAGGCCAGCACCGGCGCCGTCACCATCACCGCCGTGAACAACACGGTGGACGCGGCCAACAAGACCGTCACCGTTTCGGCCACGGCGAGCGGCGGCGGGGTGGCCGACCCGGACGACGCGATGCTCACCATCAACGACGACGATGACGCGCCGAGCGGCATCACGCTTGCCGTGGACAAATCGACCATCGCCGAGAATGCCGCCGAGGCGACCGTCACCGTGACGGCCAGCGTCACCGGCGGCAGCACCTACTCGGCGAGCAAGGACCTCACCATCACGGTCGGCGAGGGAACCAGCACGGCGGTGTCGGACGACGACTACACCGCAGTCGAGAGCTTCACCCTGACCCTGCCCGCCGGCGCGGCCAGCGCGACCGATACCTTCGACCTCGAACCCCTCGACGACGACGTGGACGAGGACACGGAAACCATCGCCGTCACCGGCGCGGACCCGGGCGGCGTCACCGTGGCGGGCACGAGCATCGACCTCACCGACAACGACACCCGGGGCGTGACGGTGTCCGCCGCCACCCTGTCGGTGGCCGAGGCCGACGATCCCGACACCCCCGCCAAGGAGCACCAGGCGACCTATACGGTGGTGCTGGACAGCGAGCCGACGGATGACGTGCGCATCGACCTCGCCGCAACGGGCGGCGCGGTAACGTTGAGTGGCGCGCGCCTCGACTTCACCCCGTCGAACTGGGATGAGGCGCAGACCGTCACGGTCACCGCCGTCGATGACACCATCGACAATCCCGGCGACGCGCGCAGCGCGAGCGTCTCGCACACGCTGGTGGCTGGCGACTCCGACTATGCCGGGGTGAACGTCTCCGGCGTGGCGGCGACGGTCACCGACGATGATGACGCGCCGGATGGCATCACCCTGTCGGTGGACACCAGCGAGGTCGCCGAGGACGCGGGCAAGACCAGCATCAGCGTCACCGCGACGGTCGGCGGCGGCACCCGCTACCCGGCGGACACGACGGTGACCGTGACCGTGGGCATATCGACCGACAGCGCCGTATCCAGCACTGACTATACGGCGGTCAAGGCATTCGACCTCGTGATCACCGCGGGCGAGGCGAGCGTCTCAAAGGCTTTCGACCTGACGCCCACCGACGACGCCCTCGACGAGGCCGACGAGACCATCAGCGTGACCGGCGAGTCCGGCAGCCTGACGGTGACCGGAACGAGCATCACCCTCACCGACGACGATGTGCCCGAACTCAGCATTGCTGCCGGGTCGGCGGTCACCGAGGGCACGGCGGCGGGCTTCACGGTCAACGCTGACATCGCGCCCGCCGCCGACCTGACGGTGAACCTCGATGTGGCCACCACCGATAGCTTCGCCGCAAGCGGCACGACGGGCAGCAAGACCCTCACCTTCCGCGCTGGGCGGACCAGCGAGAGTTACACGGTCGCCACCCAGGCCGACACCACCGACGAGCCTGACGGTTCGGTGGCGGTGACCCTGAAGGCCGGCACGGACTACTCGGTGGATTCGAGCGACGGCTCGGCGAGCGTGGACGTGAACGACGACGACGCGACCACGGTCGCCCTGGCGCGGGCCGGCTCGGGTGGCATCGCGGAGAACGGCGGCAAGGTGGACGTGACTGTCACGCTCGGCCGGGCGCTGATGGCGGGCGAGGGCGTGACGGTGCCACTGGCAGTCAGCGGCGCGACGGTGACGACGCATTACACGCTCGCACTCAAGGGCAACGGCGGCACGGGCGTTTCGCTGGTGACGACTGATCCGCACAACGCCCAGAACCCGGCGGTGAAGATCGAGGGCGCAAGTGCGCAAACGGCGACGCTCACCCTGACGGCGGTGGCCAACACCGACAACGCCAGCCGCACCCTGGCCATCGCCTACGGAACGAGCGCCCGCGCCCCGTCATCGTCCGGCCTTTCGGGCGGCATCACCACCAGCGGCACGGCCTCGGTGCCGATCCTCGACGACGACGCCATGGTCAGCGTCGCCGCTGCGAGCGCGGCGGAGGGCAGCGCGGTGGTGTTCACCGTGACCCTGCCCGAGGTTGCCCCGAGCGGCGGGGTAAGCGTCGGCTACTCGACCGCCGACGGCCGCGGCGACGACGATGATGACACCCACCAGGTCGCAACCGGCGCCGACTACACCGCGGCGGCGGAAAACGCGACGCTCAGCATTGCTGCCGGTTCCCGCGGCGGCACCATCAGCATCCCAACCACGGATGACACCATCTACGAGGGCGACCATTACTTCACGCTGACCCTGGACAGCACCAGCCACTTCAACCTGAGCACTACGGCGGGTTCCGCCATCGGTACCATCACCGACGCGGCCGATACGCCGACGCTCTCCATCGACGCGCCAAGTGTCGTCGAGGGCGCGAGCGGCGCCACTGCGAGACTGCGCTTCACCGTCAGCCTCGACGCCGCCAGCGGTCGGCAGGTGACGGTCGGCTATGCCGAGCAATCAGGCGGCAGCGCGACCTCGAACACGGATTACCAGGCACTCTCCGCCGGCACACTGACCTTCAATGCGGGCGACCGCACCAAGCACATCGACATCACCGTCACCGGCGACGCCGACGACGAGTTGAACGAGACGGTGAAGCTGCGCCTGTCCTCGGCGGTCAACGCGAAGCTCTCCGGCGGCGGCAATACCCTTGATGGCACCGGCACCATCACCGACGACGACGCCACAAGCGTGGTCCTGGCGCGCGCCGGCTCCGGCGGCATTGCCGAAGCGGGCGGCGCCGAGGACATCACCATCACGCTGGGCCGGGCGCTGGTGGCGGGCGAGATCGTGACGGCGCCGCTGACGGTGACCGGCGCGACGGTGGCGACGCATTACACACTCGGGCTCAAGGGCAACGGCGGCACCGGCGTGTCCCTCGACACCACAACGCCCAACAACGCCCAGAATCCACAGGTCACGCTCTCCGGAGCCGGCGCGCGGACGGCGACGCTCACCTTGACCGCCGTGGCCAACAGCGACCGCCTCAGCCGCACGGTGGCCATCGCCTACGGCGCCAGCACCCGGGCGCCATCCTCGACCGGCCTTGCCGGCGGCATCAGCGCGACCGGCTCGGCGTCGGTGCCCATTCTCGATGACGACGCCATGGTCAGCGTCACCGCGGCGAGCGTGGCGGAAGGCGGCAACATGGACTTCATCGTGACCCTGCCGGACCCGGCGCCGGCGGGCGGCGTGACCGTCGGCTACGCAACCTCGAACGGGCGCGGCAACGCCAGCGACGCGACGCACCAAGTCGCCACCAGCGCCGACTACACGGCAGCAGTGGAAGGCGCCACCCTGAAGATTGCCGCGAACGCGAGCAGCGGCACCATCCGCATCGCCACCACCGAGGACAGCGCCTACGAGGGCGACCACACCTTCACGCTCACCCTGACCAGCACCAGCCACTTCAACCTGAGCACCACGGCGGGCTCGGCCGTCGGCACTATCACCGATGCGGCCGACACACCGAGCTTCGTCTTCTCGGCGGCGTCCACCACCGCCGACGAGGGCGACGGCACGGTGGCCCTGACCGTGCAGAAGTCAGGCGCCACCCTAGTCGATGCCACCGTCAGCTACCAGACGGCCAACGGCACGGCGACCGGCGGCACCGACTTCACCGCGATTGCCAGCACCGATCTCGTCTTCAAGGCGTCGGAGAGCAGCAAGAGCTTCAATGTCAGCCTCACCGACGACAGCGCCGACGAGCCGGCGGAAGCCTTCACCGTTACGCTCACCGCCGGCGCCGACGCGAAGCTCGGTTCTCAGGCAAGCCAGACCGTCAACCTCACCGACGACGATGCGACCACGGTGACGCTCGAAGCCCCGTCCACTGCTATCGACGAGAATGGCGGCGCCAAGACCCTCACCGTCGAACTTGGCCGCGTGCTGACCGGCGACGAGGCCCTCTCGGTGCCGCTCACATTCGCGGGCAGCGCCGCGTTCGGCGCCGATTACACGCTGGCCGCGCCGAACACGACGCCCACCGGTGTGACCTACTCGAACCTTGCGAGCACGAACCTCGCGACCAATCCGCCGTCCATCAACTTCTCCGGCGTGGACAGCGCGGCGAGCAGCGCAACGCTCATCCTCACCGCCAAGGCCGATTCGACGGACGAGGGTGAGACGGAATCGGTGACTGTGGGCCTCGGCACCCTCAACGCCACTTCAGGGACCAATCTTGGCGGCGGCGCTTCCGGCTCCGGTACCGCGAGCTTCAACATCACCGACGACGATGACGCGCCCGAAGGCATCACGCTGACCCTGGACACCACCAGCATGGCCGAGAACGATGCCACCGCGACGGTCAAGGTGACCGCGACGGTCACCGGCGGTACGGCGTATGCCACCGACACCATCGTCAGCGTCAAGGTCGGCGTGGATGGCGATAGTGCGGTGGAGGGCACAGACTACGCCGACGTCACCGACTTCGCCCTCACCATCGATGCGATGGACATGAGCGCCGAGAAGACCTTCAGCCTGAATCCGACCGACGACACCCTCGACGAGGACAACGAGACGATTCAAGTCACTGGCACGGCGGACGGCGTCACCGTTGCCGGCGCAAGCATCACCCTCACCGACGACGATGACCCGCCGACGCTCTCGATCACTAGCCCAAGCGTCGATGAGAGCGACAGCGGCGAAACCGCTACCCTGCGCTTCACCGTCAGCCTCGATGCCGCCAGCGGCAAGCAGGTGACCGTCGCCTATGCCGAACAGTCCGGCGGCACGGCGGTCTCCGGCACTGACTACGTGGCGCTCACTGGCGGCACGCTCACCTTCGCGGCAGGCGACCGCAGCAAGACCATCGACGTCACCGTCAACGGCGACGCCACCGACGAGGTCAACGAAACCCTTAAAGTGCGCCTGTCCTCGCCGACCAACGCGGGCTTTGCGGGCAGCGCGACAACCATCGACGGCACCGGCACCATCACCGATGACGACGATCCGCCGGTGCTGTCCATCAACGCCCCGAGCGTCACCGAGGGCGCCAAGGACACAACCACGACCCTGCAGTTCACCGTCACGCTCACCCCGGCGAGCAGCAAGCAGGTGACGGTTGCCTATGCCGAGCAATCCGGCGGCACGGCCACCTCCGGATCGGACTATGCCGCGCTGACCAGCGGTACGCTCACCTTCACCGCCGGCGACACCAGCAAGACCATCGACGTGACGGTTAACGGCGATGCCACCGACGAGGCCAACGAGACCCTGAAAGTGCGCCTCTCGTCACCGACCAACGCGACGCTCACCGGCGGCGTCACCACCCTCGACGGCACCGGCACCATCACCGACGACGACGGCGCGCCGTCCGGCATCGCCCTCAAGGTCGATAAGGCGAGCGTCGCTGAAAACGACGGCAGCACGGCCATCCGCATCACCGCCGAGGTCACCGGCGGCACCGCCTATCCGGATGCGAAGACAGTCCAGGTCCACGTCGGCGCAGGCACCGACAGCGCCGTCGAAGGCACCGACTACACCACCGTCGGGCGCCTTGATCTCACCATCGCCGCGGGTGCCATGTCGCAAACCTATGACTTCAATCTGGCGCCACGCGATGACGATGTGGACGAAGACAACGAGACCATCAGCGTCACCGGCACCGCCACGTCGGTCACCGTCACCGGCACGACCATCACCTTGACCGACAACGACACCCGGGGCGTCTCGGTCTCGCCGCTGGCCCTGACGCTGGCTGAGGCCGATGACGGCGCCACCCCTGCCGAGGAGCACAAGGGGAGCTATGACATCGAGTTGGACAGCCAGCCCACCGATGACGTCAGCGTCAACATCAGTGTGCCCGCTGGCGCGCCCTTCACGCTGAACGCCACCCAACTCGACTTCACGCCATCGAACTGGAACAACGCTCAGACGGTCACCGTGACCGCAACCGACGATGTGCTCGATAACACCGGCGGCAGCCGCAGCGCCAGCATTTCCCACAGCTTGAGCGCCGCCGATACCGACTACGAGGACGAGACCGCGGCTTCGGTGGCGGTGACGGTGAACGACGACGACGCCGCGCCGATGAACGCCACCCTCAGCGTGGACGCCGACGCCGGTACCCTCGGTGACCAGGACAGCATCGGCGAGGGCGCGGGCCAGACCGCGATCGAGGTCACCGTCAGCCTCGACGACGCTTCGCGCTTCGACACGGCGCAGACGGTGTCCATCACCGTCGGCAAGAACGGCGATGGGGCGGTGGAGGGCGCCGACTACGGCAACGTTGCCGGCTTCGACCTGACCATCGAGGCCGGCGCCGCGCGCGGCAGCAAGAGCTTCAACCTGACGCCAAGCGACGATGACCTCGACGAGGGCGATGAGAGCCTGAGCGTGGAAGGCGCCCTCGCGGGTCTCACCATCGCCGCCGACAGTCTGACCATCACGGACGACGACACCGCCGCGCTGGTTCTTGCGCCGACGAGCCTCACCGTGATCGAGGGCGCGAACGGCACCTTCACCGTCAAGCTCGCCACCGAACCCACCGACGAGGTGACAGTGACTATCGGCGGCTTTACCAGCACCGACCTCACCCTTGATGACACCTCGCTGACCTTCACCACGTCCAATTGGAACCAGACGCAGACGGTGACGGTCAGCGCCGGCCATGACGCCGACAAGACTAACGATTCGGCGACGCTCACCCTGAGCGCCAGCGGCGGCGGTTATGCATCCGTGTCCGCCAGCCTGCCGGTCACCACCTCGGATGATGAAGCCGTGGTCACCGTCGGCGCGGCTAGCGCAGCGGAAGATAACAGTGTCCAGTTCACCGTGACCCTGCCCGAAGCCGCGCCCGCGGGCGGCACCGTCATTGAGTATTCGACGTCCGACGGCCGCGGCGAGAGCACCGACGCCAGCTACCAGATCGCCGTCGCCGGCAGTGACTATACGGCGGCGCCCGACAACGCCAGCATCACCATCGCCCAGGGCCAGAGCAGCGGCACGATCAGCATTGCCACCACCAATGACAACAGCTACGAGGGCGACCACCACTTCACCCTGACCCTCGATGCGGCCGCAGGTTTCGACATCAGCCCCTCGGCCGGGTCGGCCATCGGCACCATCACCGATGCGGCGGACATGCCAAGCTACGCCTTCTCCGCCGCCGCAACGACCATCGACGAGGACGATGGCACCGCAACGCTGCGCGTACAGCGCACCGGCGACACCGAAGTGCCGGCCACCTTGAGCTACGCCAGCGCCAACGGCACGGCGGAGGGCGGCAGCGACTTCACCGCCATTGCCAGCACCAACCTCGCCTTCACCGCGGCGCAAACCAGCAAGACCTTCACGGTCGCCATCACCGATGACAGCGACGACGAACCGGCGGAGGCCTTCAGCGTCAATCTCACCGCCGTCAGCCACGCCAAGCTCGGTTCCCAGGCGAGCCATACCGTCAACATTACTGACGACGACGCCACCACGGTGACGCTTGCCGCTCCCGCCGGGGACATCGCCGAGAAGAACGGCGGCAAGACTATCACTGTCACCCTCGGCCGCGCCCTCGAAGGCGACGAAGCCCTGGCGGTGCCGCTCTCTTTCGGCGGCGCCGCCACGTTCGGTGACGATTACTCCCTGGCCGCGCCGAACACTACGCCGACCGGCGTCAGCTACGAGAACCTGGCGAGCACCAATCTCACCACCAGCCCGCCGACCATCAAGTTCACCGGCGTTACGAGCGCCGCGCGGGCAGCTACGCTGACCCTCACCGCCGTGAACGACGTGATCGACGAGAACGGTTCCGAGCCGGTGACGGTGGGCCTCGGCATCCTCAACGCCAGCTCGGGGACCAACCTCGGCGGCGGCGCCTCCGGCTCAGGCTCGGCGAGCTTCAACATCACCGACGACGACTCGGCGCCGGGCGGCATTTCCCTGAGCGTCGATACCGATTCGGACACCAGCGGCAGCCAGACCAGCCTTGCCGAGAACGCCGGCAAGACCTCGGTGACGGTGACGGCGAGCGTGACCGGCGGCACCGCTTATCAGGACGCGAAAACGATTCAGGTTGACGTCGGCGCGGACGGCAGCACGGCTACCGAAGGCGAGGACTACGCGACGGTCGACGCTTTGACCCTCACCATCCCCACCGGCGCGACCACGCGGGAAATGAGCTTCGACCTGACCCCCACCGACGATGACGTTGACGAGAACGATGAGGTCATCCGAATCGTCGGCACGTCGAGCGGGGTCACCGTCAGCAACGCCTCCATCACCCTCAACGACAACGACGAACGGGGCGTGAGCGTCTCCAAGGAAACGCTCACCATTGAGGAGGTTGACGACGGCAGCACCCCCGGCAGCGAAGAGCACAAGGCGACCTACACGGTGGGGCTTGACAGCCAGCCGACCGGCAATGTGCGCGTCACCTTGAACGTGCCGAACGGCGCCCCCTTCACGGCAAGCCCGGCACAACTCGACTTCACGCCGTCAAGCTGGGGCGCGCAGACGGTCACCGTCACCGCGGTCAACGACAACAACAGCAACGCCGGCGGCAAGCGCAGCGCCACCATCACCCATACATTGACGGCATCGGACACTGACTATGACGACGAGACCGTGGGCTCGGTGGCGGTCACCGTCAACGACGAAGACGACGCGCCCATGTCGGCGACGCTGAGCGTCGATGCCGACGCGGACAGCAACGGCACGCAGACCGATCTCGCCGAAGGCGGCGGCGCGAAAGACGTACGGGTGACGGCGACCTTCGGCGGCAGCACGCGCTTCGACACCGCCCAGACCATCGCGGTCACAGTCGGCGCGAGCACCGACAGCGCTACCAAGAACACGGACTACAGCAGCAGCGTCGATACCGTCAACATCACCATCGCCGCGGGCGCCGCCACGGGCTACAAGGACTTCACCCTGACACCCACCGACGACGACATTGACGAGGCGGACGAGTCCATCAGCCTGGTCGGTACGCTCTCGGGCGTGACCATCAGCGCTGCGAGCAGCGGCAGCAGCATCAGCCTGATCGACGACGATGTGCGCGGCGCGACGCTGTCCGGCGCCAGCCTGACGGTGAATGAGGTGGACACCGCAGCGACCACGGACACCAAGGAAAACGAGGCCACTTACACACTGGCGCTCGACAGCCAGCCGACCGCTGCGGTGCGTGTGAACCTGTCGCTGCCGAATGGCGCCCCGGTCACCATCAGCCCGACACACCTCGACTTCACGACCTCAAGCTGGGGCGCCAAGACGGTGACCGTCACCGCGGTGGATGACGCAATCGACAATCCGAACAACCGGCGCGACACCACCATCACCCACGAGCTGGTGGCGGGCAGTTCGGACTACGGGACGGTGGAAGTGCCGAATGTCAGCGTGCGGGTGAACGACGACGATTCCGCTCCCGGAGGCATCGCCCTGTCCACCGATATCTCGAGCATTGCCGAGAACGCGGCCACCCGCAACGTCATGGTGACCGCCACGGTCGGCGGCGGCACCACCTACAGCGAGGCCAAGACCGTCGAGGTCGAAGTGGGCGGGTCTGACGACAGCGCGACCGAGGGCAGCGACTATGCCGAAGTGGAGAAGTTCAGCATCACCATCAACGCCGGCGCGATGAGCGGCCAGAAGAGCTTCAGCCTGAACCCCACCGACGATGTGATCGACGAGCCGAACGAGACCATCGGCATCACTGGCGCCACGACCGGCATCGACGTGGACGGGGCCAGCATCAGCATCACCGACAACGACGCCGCGCCGACCGGCGTCACGCTGTCGGTGAACCCGGCGAGCGTGGCCGAGGACGCCGCCGCCACGTCAGTGACGGTGACCGCCACGGTCACCGGCGGCACCACCTATGCCGAGGCCAAAACCGTGAGCGTCGCCGTCGGCGACAGCAACGACAGCGCCACTGATGGCACCGATTACAAGACTGTGGACGACTTCGACCTCAGCATTGCGGCCGGCACTGCGAGTAAGCAAAAGACCTTCAGCCTCGCGCCCACCAACGATGAACGCGACGAAGCCAACGAGCGCATCAGCGTCACCGGTACGGCGACTGGCATCACCTTCGTCAACACCCATATCGATTTGATCGACGATGAAGGTCCGCCAACCTTGTCCATCGACTCGCCGACGGTCGCCGAGGGTGCGGACGGCACGACCGCGCGCCTGCGCTTCAACGTGCGGCTCAGCGCGGCGAGCGACAAGCAGGTGACGGTGGACTACGCCGACCGGGGGACCGGCAGCGCCGACTCGGCCACCGACTACGCGGCGCTGACGGCCGGCACGCTCACCTTTGCGGTGGGCGATACCGTCAAGCACATCGACGTGACGGTGAATGGCGACGATGTGGACGAGAGCAACGAGACCGTCATCCTGCGCCTGTCCTCGCCGAGCAACGCGGGCTTCGCCGGCAACGCCACCACCCTCGACGCCACCGGTACCATCACCGACGACGACACCCGCGGCGTGTCGGTCTCCCCGACGACGCTGGATATTGACGAACAGGACGACACCTCGACCGCGTCCAAAAAAGAGCATCAAGGGACTTTTGCCGTGGCGCTCACCAGCGAGCCGACCGGCGGCACCGTCACCGTCAATGTTGCAAGCGGCGCCACGGGCACCGCCACCGTCTCGCCGCAGAGCCTCACCTTCAATGCCTCGACCTGGCAGACGGCGCAGAATGTCACCGTGACGGCGGTGGATGACGCCTACGACAATACCGATGACGCCCGCAAGGCGATCATCACCAACACGGTGAGCGCGGCCGGTACGGATTACTCGGACGAGACGGCCTCAAGCGTGACCGTGACCGTCAACGACGACGACAGCGCGCCCATGGACGTGGCGCTCAGCGTGGACACCACGACCCTCGCCGAGGATGCGGGCGCCACCAGCATCACCGTCACCGCGACGCTCAAGGGCGATGCCCGCTTCGCCGCGGACAAGACGGTGCGCATCACCGTGGGTGAGGACACGGACGCGGCGGTGTCCGGCAGCGACTACAAGGGCGTCGAAGCCTTCGACCTCACCATCACCGCCGGGCAGGCGAGCGGTCAGAAGAGCTTCACGCTCGAGCCGACCGAAGACGTGATCGATGAGCCGAGCGAGAGTTTGCGCGTCACCGGCAAGCTCGCGGGGCTGGCCGTCGCCCCGGCCAGCATCAGCATCACCGACAACGACGCCGCACCGACCGGCATCGCGCTGTCGGTGAATACCACCAGCGTCAGCGAGAGCGCTGCCGCCACTTCGGTCACCGTCACCGCGGACGTGCAAGGCGGCACCACCTACGGCGCGGTGACCGCGGTCAGCGTGATCGTCGGCGCGGCTGCGGACAGCGCCGGCGAAGGCGCGGATTACGCGCGGGTGGATGAATTCACCATCGACATCCCGGTGGGCGCGGCCAGCGCGAGTAAGTCCTTCGATCTCGCGCCGGTCAACGACATCATCGACGAACCGACGGAAAGTTTCAGCGTCAGCGGCGAGTCGGGCGACCTGACGGTCACCGGCGCCGGCCACATCGACATCAGCGACGACGACGCCACCCCGACGGCGAGCCTGGTGCTCTCCAGGACGACCATCAACGAGGACGGCGGCAGCGCGAACCTGAGCGCCACCATCAGCGGCCCGTCGAGCCAGGCGCTGACGCTGGCCGTCTCGGTGGACGTGGACTCGCCGATGACGACCAACGATTTCACCATCGCCGCCAATCCGGAGCTGATCATTCCGGCCGGCGCAACCTCGAGTTCCGCGAAGGTCGCCGTCAGCGCCGTGGACAACGACGAGGATCATGAGGTTGACAACAAGCAGTTGCGCCTGTCGGCGAGCGCGAGTGGCGGTCTGGGCATCGCCGACCCCGACGAGGTCACCCTCACCATCAAGGACGACGACAAGGCGGGCGTGAATTTCTCCACCAGCGAGATCGAGGTCGAGAAGGACGAAACCACGGTCATCCAGGTGCGCCTGAATTCCCAGCCGACGATGGACACCACCGTGATCCTCACCAGCAACAACCCGAGCGTGGCCGAGTTGAGCGCCAGCCCGCGCGGGAGCAGCGTCGAACTGCTGTTCACACCCGAAAACTGGAACGTGCCCCAGCAGGTCACCGTTCACGGCATGGACGACGGCGAGGTATCCATCGACACCACCATTCAAAGCGCCGACCCGATGTACGCCAAGGCGTCGGCGCCGAAACCCCTGCAGACCAACGTCATCGGCGTGCCGAACCTTACCCTGACCGCCAGCGAAGACCATATCGGCGAAGGCGAGGCGGCGACCTTCACGATTGAGGCCGACCGCGTGTCGGCGGTCGATGTGCCGGTCAGGATCGAAGTCGGCTACCTCGATTGCTGCGTCGGAACCGGGGAAATCCTGGCCGAGGACGAGCAAGGCTTCAGAACCGTCACGCTGCCCCAGGGACACACATCGGTCAGCTTCAAGGTGCAGACCGCTGACGATGATGAGATTCACGGCGAGGGTACCAAACGCGGCAACAAGTCCATCTATGCGCAGATCGTCGAGACCGATGCCTACCGCATCGATCACACGGCCAATGATGAACTCATGCGTTTCACCTATTACGACTCGGTGATGGTTGGGGAAAACGATCCGGTACCGTCGGTGCCGGCGGACATCATCGTGTCGGTCTCGGGCCCGGAGCGCGTGATGGAAGGCGAGACCGCCGAGTTCACCTTCACCGCATCGAAAGCACCCGCAAGCGACCTGGTGATCAGCTTTTACCTCGATTCGTCCGGCAACTTCGATACCAGCCCCTCCTACGCCTTCGATCCGGAGGTGTTGAGTGGCCTGGAGAAGGAAACTGTGACCCTGCCGGCTGGCGCGCTGCAAACCACGTTCAGCCTCACTATCATCGACGATGGCAACACCCAGGGGCACGGCAGGATGAATGTCAGAGTCTCAAACGGACGCAACAATTCCTATGACAGTGCTGATCCGCCCGGCCTTCAGGTGCTGTTCGATATCATCGACGATGAAACCTCGCCACCCGGCGGGTCGCAGGAGCCGGAGGAGGAGCAACCAGAGCAGCAGGAGCCGGAGGAGGAGCAACCGGAGCAGCAGGAGCCGGAGCAGCCGGACACGCAGCCGGTTGAGAGCACTGCCTCAGCCTGCGTGTCGGCGGCGCTTATGGACTATGTTGAGGAACGCATCGAGATCGCCACTACGGACCGCTGGGAGCGGATAAAAAATGCGCTGACCGGCCAGTCGAACGCCATTGGGCTGGCGGAGGTCAAGGAGATCTACGAGCGTCGCAAGGCCAACGGCTGGACGCTTAACCGACTGGATCAGGTCATTGAGGCGCTCGAATGCCTGGCGCCCGGCAGCAGGATCACGCGCCATGCCGCGCCACCACCGCCCGCGCAGAGCTACGCTGCACCCGCACAAGCCGCCCGGCGGGCCGCGCCGCCCCCGCCACCCCCGCCGCGGTTGACCGTCGAGACGGAGCCGGTCAGTGAGGGCGCGGCGCTGGTGTTCCGTTTCAGCCTGCCGGGCCCGGCCTCGATGCCGGTCAGTCTGGACTGGCGTACCGTAGGCGGCACGGCCACGGCGGATGCGGATTACCGCTCTGCGCAAGGCACGCTGCATATCGAGGTCGGCGCCACGTCCGCTGAGGTGCGGGTGCAGACCCTGGACGATAACGTGGTGGAGAGCGAGGAGACGCTGCTGCTGGCCTTGTCCAACCCGTTGCACGCGGCGCCGGTGGTCACAGAGATCAACGGCGCGATCCTGGACGATGACACACAGGTGGCGCGGCAACTGGCACAGGTGAACGAGGCTATCCTGCCGCAGGTGTCCGCGGCGCTGGTGCATGCCCGCCTGGCGCAACTGGATGAGTGTTTGCAGGGCGCGGGCGCAGAGACCGACATTAACAGTGTGATGGGCAGCCTGTTCCAGAAACTGCCGAGGTCCAATGCCGAGTTGGAAGAGAATACCCGCTCTGTGTGGGAGCACCTTAACGGCAGCCGTTTCCGCCGTACCGTGCGCACCGACAAGGACGAGGATGGTCAAGAGACCGGCCTGGCCGCTGCCGGCCCGCCGCGCGCCGGGGATATTACCCTGTGTGGCGGGGTGGACTGGCTGCATCTGGCTGACAGGGAGGCCGGGACTGACTGGGACGGCGCCTTGTACGGCGCGCACCTGAGCGGGCACATGCGCTTTGCCAACAACGTGCTGGCCGGGGTGAGTATCTCACAACGCTTTGCGGACGTGGACTACGGCGCGGGTGAGGGCGCCGGCACGGGCACGGGTGAGTGGGAATTGTCCCTGACCGGGGTACAACCGTACCTGTCACGCAGTTGGGCCGGGGGACGGCGGCTGTGGGCGCAGGCTGGCTGGGGCGCGGGTGAGCTGACGCTGCAGGATACCGAGATGCACGAGCAGGCCGATGCCCGGCAGTGGCAGGCGGCCCTGGGCGGGGCCTGGCCGCTGGCCTGGGGGGCGGGCGGTAGCTGGCAGCGCAGTGTGAGTCTCAAGGGCGATGCCTGGTGGGGCAGGTTGGAGATTGACCAGAACGAGACCTTGCTGTCCGGGCTGGCCACCGACACGCAGGGCCTGCGCGCCGGCCTGGACAGCCGCTTCGGGCGCCAGCTTGACAGCGGCGCGGCCCTGGAACTGAACGCCGGCGCTGGCCTGCGCTATGACGGCAATGCCGGCGGCGCGGGGATGGAGTGGACTGGTGGCCTCAGCTTTACCGGCTTTGAGAGTCGCTTGCAGACGCAACTGGGCGCCCGCGGCCTGGTGTTGCGCGGCGCTGCACAAGAGTGGGGCTTCGCGGCCCAGGCCCGGTTCTCGCCCCGTAGCGACGGCAGCGGCCTGTCCTTTTCCGTGGTGCCGGGTTGGGGGCAGACCAACAGTGTGTCTGAGCAGTTGTGGGACGGCGGGCTGACCGCGCAGACGGGGCAGGCGGGCTTGCAGGGAGGTGGCAGCGAGTTCGGCGCCACCTTGCAGGCGGAGTTGGGTTACGGCATCAAGCTGCCCTGGCAGCGCGGCCTGCTGACCCCCATCAGCCGTTTCAGCGCCGGCGCCCAGAGCCGTGAACTCGGCCTGGGCCTGCGCTGGGGCTGGCTCCCCGGACTTACCCTGGAACTGGATGGGCAATACCGCGCAAACAGCGCCGGGCTTGAGACTGATGCCGGGGTGTTCCTGAAGATGATGATAGGGCGGGGCGGGAGTATGGATGCCGGGATGATGGAGACGGGAATCAGTCGGGAAGCCCCCTCACCCTATCCCTCTCCCCGGGAACCATCCCAAACACGCTGATAAGCGGCAGGTGGTCGGAATGTTGCGCGGCGCGGGTGTCGAAGTATGTTTTTTCCTCGATTGCCAGCGCGTCCAGTGGCTGGTTGTAGATGACGTGGTCGATGGCAAACGGGTATTTGCGGTTATACGGCTGCGGGTGTTGAATGCCGTGCAGCGCTTTTTCCAGATCCACGTAGGCGTTGCCGTCGCCGGACTCCAGGCGTATCCACACCGCGTCGCTCAACTGGTCGAGTTGGCGGTTGAAATCACCGGCGATGATGAAATCCTGCCCTGAGGCGGCGCGGGCGCGCGCCCAGTCGGACAGCGCCTCAACCTGGGCCTGCAGCAGGCGGCAGTTATGATTGGCTTTACCGGCGCCGATGGACTGGTAGGTGCACCTGGATTTCAGGTGGATGGAAAGCAGGTGCAGCGGCGCGCGGGCAGGTGTGGGAGCGGAACGTTCAGCGCCGGCCTGTTGCAAAACCAGGTAAACTCCCCAGCGCCCGGAATCATAAGCGCCCTCCAGGTCCCTGACGTCCGCCTGGCGCACGACTTCCAGCCCCAGGCGCGTGCCGATATCCTTACGCACGGCAAACCCGGTGCGCTGCATCAGCCTGTGGTTGGGGCCGTCATAACACTTCGAAAATTTCCGGGCAGGCCGGTTTGAGATATGAATATCGTATTCCCTGGCCGGGAAGATACGCGCCGCCGCGTGCTCGTTCTCCACTTCCTGGAACGCCACCACGTCGGCATCGATTTGTTCAAGATAGCGCCTGATGGCCTGATATTCGGCGCCATCCCGCGCCCGGCACCCCTGGCCGTCCTGCGCCGCCAGGTGCTCGATGTTCCAGCTTACCAGGGTGAGGGTCTGGTCGTCGGCGCTAACCGGGAGGTGCGCTAACAGCAACAGCAGGGCAGCAAATGCGATGTGCTTAGAAATCCACACAGCGGCCGTTCCGCTCCCAGTCGCCGTAACGGGTAGGCTCCGGCCCCTTGGGCCCGCCGGTTTCCCTGGGTGTCTTATCGTCCCTGGCAGGTTGCACGCGGCCAGGTCGAATTTTGTGCTGCGTAGTTGTTTTCTTACTTGCTTCCTGCATTTTTCCCGGCATTCTTAATCTGTGCTAATCTGTGGATTGAAATTGTTTTATGCGCGTCACCTGCGGATGAACATTGAGTATACATGAGCCATAACAGAATGGAATCTCCCCCATGGAATCTCCACTGGAACTGCCGATCCTTATCCATTACCGGCCCTCGCGGCAGGTGGCCGTGTTTCATGCCCTGGTCCATGCCGGGGCTGTATGTTCCCTGTTCCTGACACAGCTTCCGCTTGCTGTCAGTGCGCTGACGGGCGCTGTTATCCTGGTCCACTACGGTTATTGCCTGTGGCGCTTCCTGTTCCCGCAACCGCTGAGTTTCAAACTGGACCGGCACGGGCGCTGGCAACTGTTGCGAGCCGGGCAGGACGCGCTTGACCTGAAATTATTGCCCGGCGCGTTGGTCCACCCCCGGGTCGTGGTGTTGTGTTTCCGGGAACCCGGCGGCCGCTCCCGTACCTGCGTACTGACCCGCGACAACCTGGATGCGCAGACGTTGCGGCGTTTGCGGGTACGGCTGCGCTGGGATTGATGCGCTGTTTAAGCCTTGGCCTTCCAGGCGAGCCAGAGTTTTCTTAATGGGGTCAGGGACTGGTGTTCTGCGCTGATCGGGCGGGGGGCGCGTTGGTATTTGCGCTGCAGGGCGCACAGGATTTTCAACAGGATGCGGGAGAACAGGGGCGCGCGGACGCGGTTTTGTTCCAGGGTAGCCAGGCAGGATTGAGTGTCATCGTGCAGTTGCTCAAACAGTGTGTTGAAGAAGTTTGTTACGTTTGCGCCGGCATCGGGCCGGAGGGCGGTTTCCAGGTCGAGGTTGTGTGCGACCAGCAGGTCGGAGGGCAGGACGTTGAGGCCCAGCGCGGCGAAGTGTCTGCTATGGTGCAGCAGTTCAAATGCGCCGTGGCAGGCGCCGGCGCGGGTCAGGGTGGTGAGTGGGTCCTGGTCTGTACAGCCGCAGGCGTGGCCTGCCGCCTGCCAGATATAACCGGTGGCAAGCTGATGGCGCGCCAGCCAGTCCGGGTAGGCGCCGCTTTCCGGCGCATCCAGAAACTGTGACATGGCGGCGACACAGGCCAGCAATGCCTGTTGCGACAGGTAATCCGCGTGCTCCAGTTCGGACAGTTCGCGGGTAACGGGATGCCTTGCGGCGCCGGCAAACAACCTGCCGATCTCCTCAAACCACCAGTGCAGGGTAACCCGCGCCGCGCCGGGGTCGGAGCAGCGGTAAACCACCTCGGTCAGTTCATGTTGCAAGGCAAACAAGGCATGCAGCCTGCGCCGCTCCTGCGGGGGGTGGTATAAACCGGCGTAATACAGGTTGGAACCCGCGGACGCGGCCTTGTTACGGCAGTATTCCGACGGAGTCATTCAGCGTTGCCTGCGCAGGAGTGGTACGTCTCTGATGGTTCTTCCCCGATTTTGCACAAGTCACTCAATCCAGGACAGGATTTGCTCAGGCCGGTCAATATAGCCGTCGGCGCCCCAGGTCTGCGGGTCTTCGTCGGGGCCGATGTAGCCGTAGCGGGCAACCAGGGTAGCGGCGCCGGCGCTGCTCCCTGCCTGCACGTCGCGCCGGTCGTCACCGACATACACGGTTTCCTGCGCGCTGCGGCGCAACAGTTTGCAGGCATGGAGTAGCGGGGCGGGGTGCGGTTTGCGTTGTGCCAGCGTATCGCCGGAGACGATGCAAGCGCTGCGGGTATCCAGTTGCAGGGCCTGTGTCAGCGGGTTGGTCAACCAGGCCGGCTTGTTGGTGACAATGCCCCAGGGGATGCTGTTGCGTTCCAGCCCGTCCAGCACCTGTTCCATGCCGGGAAACAGGCGGCTGTGCCGGCACAGGTTGGCCCGGTAGATCGCCAGGAACTCATCGCGTATCCGGATAAAACCCGGATCGCTCTCTACCATGTGGAACGCCAGTTTTACCAGCGCCGCGCCGCCCAGGGAAACGCTGGAACGTATCGCTGCCTGCGGCAACGGTTCCCGGTCATGCCTGCTCAACGTCTGGTTCAGTGCAAAAGCCATATCCGGCGCGGTATCGACCAGGGTGCCGTCCAGGTCGAACAGTACGCATTTGATGGCGCCTTTCATTAGTCCGCACGCCTCATGCCGGGATTATTTTTGCCACAGAGAACACGGAGCTTCCCTAACCAGACCCAACCCGCGCGTGCACCAGGTAATTGACACCGGGATCGTCAATCAGCGCACAGTAGCTGATGCCGGGGATATACAGCATACCTCTGATGTCCAGCACCTCGAAACCGGCATTGTGCAGCCAGCGTTTCAGTTCCGACGGGCGGATGAAGGCGGCGTAGTCGTGGGTGCCCCGCGGCAGCAGGCGCAACAGCCGTTCCGCGCCGAGGATGGCGGCGGCATAGGACTTCAGGTTGCGGTTGATGGTGGCCAGGAACAGGTGACCGCCGGGAACCAGCACGCGCGCGCAGTCGCGCAGCATTTGTTCCGGGTCCGGCACGTGTTCCAGCAGTTCCATGCAGGTGACCAGGTCGAAACTGCCGGCATTGTCGTCGGCAAAATCTTCCAGTTGCGCGGCGCGGTAAGGTATCTCCAGGCCGGTTTCCCGCGCGTGTTGCAATGCGACCCGGATGACTTCCTCGCCGGCATCCAGGCCCTGCACTGTGGCGCCCCGGCGCGCCAGGGCTTCCGTGAGAATGCCGCCGCCACAGCCCACGTCCAGCACGCGTCTGCCGTCCAGCGGCGCGTGGTTACTGATATAGTCCAGGCGCGCCGGGTTGATGTCATGCAGGGTGCGCATGGGGCCGGTGGCATCCCACCAGCCCCGCGCGAGTTGCTCGAATTTTGCAACCTCTTCCGGGTTGATATTATCCTGGCGCTGGGTCATGGGAACAGGGTGATGGGTATGCTACGCGGGAGAGCCAAAGCCCGGCTTTCAGGGCCTGGCGTTCGGGGTTGTCATATTGCCTTGTTTGAAATAATCTAATAGGTAGTTAGCGTGAAACAAGAGAGGTGCGAGGTAGTATGGCACATATTGTAGAGGATACGGTCAATAACCCTCAAGAGCTGCGCGGGGGTGCGCAGGCGCGCGCCGCGGTGGACGGTTCACCGGTGCGCAAGGGAAGGCGGTTGGTGGAATTGATGGCCCGGCGTTTCCGGGACAGTGGTGTTTGTTTCGACGTGGGCTTGCCGGACGGTAGCGAACACCGTATCGGTTCGGGCAACCCGCGCTTCAAGCTGGACATCACGCACCCCGGGGGCGTGAGCGCCATCGCCTCGTTTGACGAAGGGGCTATTGCCAACGCGTATATCGAGGGCTGGTTCGACGTGCACGGCAACATGATTGAAATGTACGACCTGCGCGCTGACCTGCGGGACCGCCACCTGTTCATGCGGCTGTGGCGCGCTCTGTCCCCGTTGCTGCTGGGGCAGGTGTCCGTCAACAGGAAAGCCATCAGCATACACTACGAGCGCGACCATTCCTTCTACCTGTCGTTCCTGGACGAGGAGTTCCGCTGCTACACCCAGGGCATATTCGAAAACCCGGATGAGCTGTTGTCGGATGCGATACGCCGGAAAATGGCGTTTATTCTGGAGCAATGCCGGATGACGCCCGGCAGCGAGGTGCTGGACGTGGGCGTGGGCTGGGGGTCGTTTGCGGAATACGCGGCGCGCCGGGGCATAAAAGTGACCGGCGTCACTATTGCCGAACAGTCCCTGAAGTTCATGCGACACCTGGCCGCAGAGCAGGACCTGCCGATTACCACCGAACTGGTTGACGTGCTGGAATACCGGCCCGACCGGCAGTTCGACGCCATCGCCATCCTCGGCGTGATGGAGCACCTGCCCAACTATGACGAAGTGCTGGCCTGTTTCGACCGCCTGCTCAAGCCCGGCGGTTACGTGTTCCTGGATGCCAGCGCCATCCCGCGCAAATACGAGAAGTCATCGTTCATCACCCGGCATATCTATCCCGGCAACCACTCGTTTTTCGTGCTGCACGATTTCCTGCGCGCGCTGGCGCAGAAGCCATTCGACCTGAAGGGAGTCTGGGATGATCGGCACAGCTACTACCTGACGTTCCGCCACTGGGCGCAACGTTTCGATGCCAGCCGCGAGTTCATCCTCAACAAATTCGGCGAGACCGACTACCGCCGCTTCCGCCTCTACCTGTGGGGCTCAGCCCACTGCTTCCTGCGCAACCGCCTGCAATGCTACCGCCTGGTGCTGCAAAAGCATGATTAATCCGCAGGTAATTTATCCGCAGATGACGCAGATTAACGCAGATGTTCTTTGTAATTGTTCATAAAGCAAACAAACATTGTGGTTGTTCTCAACCTCCGTCATTCCCGCGCAAGCGGGAATCCAGATAGACAAACACATCCTTGTTACCAGGAACTTCTGATTTACTCTATCCTGGTGTTCACGACAATAAACAGAAAAAATATGAGAACCCTCAAAAACATCTGCGTTAATCTGCGTTATCTGCGGATAAATATGTAAAAAACATGTTCAATTTTGCCATAGAAAAGCCGTTGATCGTGGCGGTGGCGGTGTTGATCATCTGCCTGTTCGGTCTGTTGGCTATCTTGCGTGTGCCGATCCAGATGATACCGGACCTGGACGTGCGGGTCGTGACTGTGATTACCCAGTGGCCCGGCGCCAGTCCCCAGGACGTGGAAAAGGAGATTGTCATTGAGCAGGAGGAGTACCTGCGGCGTATTCCCGGACTGGAGCGCATGATCTCCCAGGCCAGCACCGGGCGCGGGCAGATCGAGCTGGAATTCCCTTACGGCGTGGATATCAACGAGGTGTTAATCCGGGTCAATAACGCCCTGACCCAGGTGCCCGGCTACCCGGAGAACGTGGATGAACCGCGCCTGGTTACCAGCACCGTCTCCAATAACCCGTTCCTGTTTTTCCTGATCCGGCCCCTGCCGGGCAACCCGCAGAACGTGAACATGGTGGAGATGCGGGACTTTCTTGAAGACCACGTGCGCACGCAGATTGAGCGGGTGCAGGGTGTTTCCGAGGCGCGTATGTGGGGCGGGGCGGAGCGCCAGATCAAGGTGTATGTGGACCCGGTCAAGCTGGCCGAGCGGCAGATCACGCTGACCGAGCTGCGCAATGCCATCCGCGCGCGCAACCGGGACGTGTCCGGCGGTGACCTGGACAGCGGCAAGCGCCGCTACCTGTTGCGCACGGTCGGCCGGTTTCAGACTGTGCAGGACATCGAAAACATGCTCATCGCCCAGCGTGACGGCGCCTTCATCCGCGTGCGCGACCTGGGTTATGCGGAGTTGTCCACCTTCGAGATCCAATCCTATTCCTATGGGCGCGGCATTCCCAACATCAGCATGGGCGTGCGCCGGCAGATCGGTTCCAACGTGGTGGAAGTGAAGGAGCACGTGATGGTGAAGGTGGACGAATTGAACAACGGATTGTTGCGCGAGCATGGCTTGCACATGATCCTGAATTCCGAAGACGTGCAATACGTGACCGATTCCGTGACCAATGTGAGCAAGAACCTGCTTATCGGCGCGCTGCTGGCCACACTTGTCCTGTTGCTGTTCCTGAGAACGCCTTCCGCCACCTTGATCGGCGCTATCGGCATCCCTATCTGCACCCTGGCCGCGTTTCTCGGCCTGCTGGTCAGCGGGCGCACCATCAACGTGATCTCCCTGGCCGGGATCGCGTTTGCCATCGGCATGACCCTGGATAACAGCATCGTGGTGTTGGAGAATATTTACCGCCAGATGACTTCCGGTAAAGAACGCCGGCGCGCGGCATTGGATGGCGTGGCCGAAGTCTGGCCGGCGTTGCTGGCCTCCACGCTGACCACGGTATTCGTGTTCCTGCCCATCATCTTCATCCAACAGGAGGCCGGGCAGTTGTATTCCGATATCGCGGTGGCTATCTCGGCATCCATCCTCATGTCCCTGGCTGTCGCCACCCTGGTAGTGCCGTCCCTGTGCAGCCGCTTTCTCTCACCGAGCCGGACGGATATCTCCCGCGCGTCCGGCCTGCACGCGGCCGGGCAGCGTTTTGGCAACGCGCTGTTGCAGTTTGTTGACTGGCTGATGGGGGGGATAACGCGCCGCCTGGGCCTGGTCGCGCTGGTGGCCGGCATCACCGGGCTGATCTTTGCCGCCATTCCCAAGGCGGAATATCTGCCGGAAAATGAAGAGAGCAAGGCATTTATCCAGATGTATGCGCCACCCGGCTACAACATCGATGAGATGCACGCGCTCTACCGTGAGCTGGATGACTTCCTGGTGCCTTATATCGGCCAGGACCCGAAGCTGTACGCCCGGGGGGAAACCGACCTGCCCGGCCTGAATTACGTGGTGGGCTATGCCGGCGCCACCCGCAATATCCTGGTGCTGGAGGCGACGTCCCCGGACCAGGTTGAGGACATGCTCGACATCGTTGAGGCAAAGATCAAGGAGATACCCGGCATTCACGCATTTGCGTCGCGCGGGTCGATTTTCTCCAGCAACTGGGGCGGTTCCAGGAGCATCAACCTGGAATTGAGCGGGACCGATCTGGTATCCTTGTTTGACGCCGGGACCGTTGCTTTCCTCCGGGCACAGTCCGTGTTTGACAATCCGCGCATCCGCCCGGAACCTCCCACCCTGAGCATGGGCCAGCCGTTGGTGGAGATCCGTCCCGACTGGGAGCGCGCCAGTGAACTGGGCCTGGACGTCAATGACCTGGGCTACAGCATCTGGGCCTTCTCCGACGGCGCATTCGTGGATGAGTTCTTCCTGGGCGATGAGAAGATCGATATTTTCCTGTATTCCACCCAGGGCACCGTGCAACGACCGGAAGACGTGGACAACATCATGTTGTACTCGCCCCGGGGCGGCATGGTCCCGCTCAGCGCAGTGGCGGAAGTCCGGCAGACCGTGAACACCGAAACCATCCGCCGGGTGGACGGCGCCAGAACCATTACCCTGGGCATCATTCCGCCGCGGGATATCCCGCTGGAACAGGGGGTGGAGATAGTACGGCGCGACGTTATCGACGCGTTGCGCGCCGGCGGCGAGATCGGGGACGGCATCAGCATGAATATCACCGGCGCCAGCGACCTGCTCAGCGCAACCCGCGCCGCCCTGTCCGCGAACTTTATCGTGGCGGTAGTCATCGCATACCTGCTGCTGGTGGCCATCTTCTCGCACTGGGGCTATCCGCTGCTGGTGATGACTACCGTGCCTATCGGCATCGGTGGGGGATTGTTCGGCCTGTGGCTGCTGAACGCGCTGGGGGGGAACCTGTCGCTACTGGGGCTGGCCGATATCTACCAGCCGTTTGACGTGATTACCATGCTGGGTTTCCTGATCCTGATCGGCACGGTGGTGAACAACCCCATCCTGATCATCGACCGCACCTTGCGTAATATCAAGACCCGGGGGATGGAGTCGATTGATGCGGTGCTGGAGAGCACCCGGGCCCGCCTCAGGCCGATCATGATTTCCAGCATCACCACCGTCTTCGGCCTCTCACCGCTGGTATTCAACCCCGGCGCCGGCACTGAGCTTTACCGCGGCCTGGGGGCCATCGTGATGTTCGGCCTGCTGTTCTCCACCTTGATCACGCTTACCGTCATGCCGACGTTGCTGTCACTGGCGCTCCAGTGTCGGGACTGGCTGGGCGTAAGGGATGCATCCGCAGCGCCGGCAGCAGATTAACGCAGATATTTTTTGCAATGAATAGTCCACAATCAAACACTTCTTTATTATGAGAAGTTGTCACGATGACAAACAGAAAAACCTGAAAACTCTTAAAAACATCTGCGTTAATCTGCGTCATCTGCGGATAATTTAAAAACATGTTCCGTTTTGCCATTGAAAAGCCGTTGATCGTCGCGGTGGCGGTACTCATTATCTGCCTGTTCGGCATCCTGGCCATTTTCCGTGTGCCGGTACAGATGATCCCGGACCTGGACGTCCGGGTGGTGACCGTTATTACCAAGTGGCCCGGCGCTACGCCGCAGGACGTGGAAAAGGAGGTCATCATCGAACAGGAGGAATACCTGCGCCGTATTCCGGGCCTGGATCGCATGATCTCACGGGCAGTCACCGGCCTGGGAGAAATCAAGCTGGAGTTTCCTTACGGTGTCGATATCAACGAAGTGATGATCCGGGTGAACAACGCCCTGACCCAGGTGCCGGGCTACCCGGAAAACGTCGATGAGCCGCGCCTGGTTGCCAACTCGTCCGAGAACCCGTTCATATTTTTCTCCACCCGGCCGCTGCCGGGCAACCCG
This sequence comes from Gammaproteobacteria bacterium, assembly GCA_965116585.1. GTDB lineage: Bacteria > Pseudomonadota > Gammaproteobacteria > Eutrophobiales > Eutrophobiaceae > JAAXHV01. Next base: position 3,135,369 of record OZ220714.1, read on the forward strand.
CAGAACGTGAACATGGTGGAGATGCGGGATTTTCTGGAAGACCAGGCGCGCGTGCAGATAGAGCGGATCAAGGGCGTAGCGGAAGTCAGCATGTATGGTGGGGCGGAGCGGCAGGTCAAAATCCACGTGGATCCCGTGAAGTTGGCCGAGCGCGGCATCACGCTGTCCGAGCTGCGTAACGCCATCCGCGCGCGCAATCGGGACGTGTCCGGCGGCGACCTGGACAGTGGTAAACGCCGTTACCTGCTGCGCACGATAGGGCGGTTTGAAACCACCGCAGACATGGAGAACATGGTGATCGCCCACCGTGACGGCGCGTTCGTGCGGTTGCGCGACCTGGGCCACGTGGAACTGTCCACGTTTGAAGTTGACACCTATTTCTACTCGGGCGGGGTGCAGACGGTCAGCCTTGGGGTAACCCGGCAAATCGGCGCCAACGTGGTGGCAGTCAAGGAGCGGGTCCTGCAAAAAGTCGAGGCGCTGAACAACGGCCTGTTGCGGGAACATGGGATGCGCATGGAACACAACTTCGATGACGCACAATACATCACTGATTCCGTTGTCAACGTGCGCAATAATCTGGTTATCGGCGCCTTGCTCGCCACCCTCGTCCTGTTGCTGTTCCTGAGAACACCCTCCGCCACCCTTATTGCCGCGTTGGGCATCCCCATCTGCACCCTGGCCGCGTTCCTGGGATTACTCATCAGCGGACGCACCATTAACGTCATCTCCCTGGCCGGCGTTGCCTTCGCCATCGGCATGACCCTGGATAACAGTATCGTGGTGGTGGAGAACATCTGCCGGCACCGGGCTGCCGGCAAGGAGCGCCGCCGCGCGGCACTGGACGGGGTGGCCGAAGTGTGGCCGGCGTTGCTGGCATCCACCCTGACCACGGTGTTCGTGTTTATCCCGATCATTTTCATCCGGCAGGAGGCCGGGCAGTTGTACTCCGATATCGCCGTCGCCATTTCCGCGTCTATCCTGATGTCCCTGGTCGTCGCGACCCTGGTGGCGCCGGCCCTGTGCAGCCGGTTTCTCACGCCGGGGGACACCGGGCCGACGCGCGTTGCCGGACTCTACGCGGCCGGGCAGCGCACCGGCGCGGCGCTGGTACAGTCGGTGCGCTGGCTGCTGGCCGGCCGCGTGCGCCGGGTGGGCCTGATCATCCTGACAGGCTGCATCACCCTGGTCATTCTTGCTGCCATACCCAAGGCGGAATACCTGCCGGAGGCGGAAGAGCAGAAGATCTTCATCCGGCTGTTTGCGCCGCCCGGCTACAACATCGAGGAGATGCACGCGATCCACCGGCAGGTAGATGAGTTCCTGACGCCGCATATCGGCGCCGACCCGGACAAGTTTGCCCGGGGAGAAGCTGAACTGCCCGGCCTGAATTACGTGATCGGTTACGCAACCTCCTCGCGCAGCGTACTGATCCCGGAAGCCACGTCCCCGGAACAGGTTGACGACATGCTCGATATCGTCATGGGAAAGATACGGGAGATACCGGGTATCCATGCGTTTGCTTCCCGCGGATCGCTGTTCTCCGGCAACATGAGCGGCTCCAGGAGCATCAACCTGGAATTGAGCGGCGCCGACCTGACCTCGCTGTTCGACGCCGGGCTCAAGGCGTTCGTCAAGGCCAGGGCCGTGTTTGACAACCCGCAGATCCGCGCCCAACCTCCCGGCCTGTCCATAGGACAACCCCTGGTGGAGATCATTCCCGACTGGGAACGCGCCAGTGAACTGGGCATTAACGCCGGCGACCTGGGCTATACCGTCTGGGCCTACTCCGATGGCGCGTTTGTGGATGAGTTCTTCCTGGGCGATGAGAAGATCGACATGTTCCTGTATTCCACCCGGGGCACGATCCAGCGACCGGAGGACGTGGAGCAGGTCATGCTGTATGCGCCTCGTGGCGGCATGGCGCCGCTGAACGCGGTGGCTGAAGTCCGGCACACCGTGAATACCGAGACCATCCGCCGGGTGGACGGCGCCAGGACCATCACCCTGGGCATCGTCCCGCCGCGCGACGTCCCGCTGGAGCAGGGCGTGGAGACAGTCCAAAGCGACATAATCGGCGTGTTGCGGGCCAGTGGTGAGATTGGGGATGAGATCAGCCTGCGCGTCACCGGCGCCGGCGACCAGTTGCAGGCAACGCGCGCGGTCTTGCAGGGGAACTTCGTCATCGCCGTATTCATTGCTTATTTGCTGCTGGTGGCCATCTTCTCGCACTGGGGCTATCCGTTGCTGGTGATGACCACCGTGCCTATCGGCATCGGTGGGGGATTGTTCGGCCTGTGGCTGCTGAACGCGCTGGGTGGGAACCTGTCGCTACTGGGCCTGGCCGATATCTACCAGCCGTTTGACGTGATTACCATGCTGGGTTTCCTGATCCTGATCGGCACGGTGGTGAACAACCCCATCCTCATCATCGACCGCACCTTGCGTAATATCAAGACCCGGGGCATGGCCTCCGTTGACGCGGTGCTGGAGAGCGTGCGTGCCCGCCTCAGGCCGATCATGATTTCCAGCATCACCACCGTGTTCGGCCTCTCGCCGCTGGTATTCAACCCCGGCGCTGGCACCGAGTTATACCGCGGACTGGGCGCCATCGTCATGTTCGGCCTGCTGTTCTCTACGCTGATCACGCTGACCTTCATGCCGACGTTGCTGTCGCTGACACTCCAGGTCAGGGAACGATTGGGACTGTCCGCGGATTGATTTATCCGCCAATCCAGTGGCGTCGACGCTGGAACGGGTAACCCGGCAATGAGATACGGCGCCGTTTCTCTCCGGCAAACAGGTCGGTAAAGGCAACCGTACCGCCCGCTTCGTAGTCCTGCGCCGCGGTTTCCACCAACGCGTTCCTGTCTTCCGCCGCTGGTCCCTCGGCGGCCGGCCGGCCGGCGCCAGACGGTTCAACCGGAGCCAGCGACGTTGTATCCGCTTGCGCAAGCGCGTCCAGTCCTTCCCGCAGCGATGCCGCGTCGTTGAAAACGATGCCCTTGCGGTAGGCAAAATGTGCCCTGCCCACGCCCGCAGTCCAAGCCATGTCGGCCAGCAATTCCCTGCTGACGCTGGAATCGGACGGGGTTTCCCCGGCGCGTTCGTCCAGCCATGACAGGTAGCGCTGCGCCAGGTCCCTGAGCGCCTCGCCGGTCTTGCCCGAGAGCGGCAGGAGCCGGTTCTCTCCTGCGCCGGAGTTGTCCTCTGCGGCAGGTGTGTCCGTATATCCCTCCACTACGATGTGGGAGTTCGTTCCCGAGATCCCGAACGCGTTCACGCCGGCGCGCCGCGGGCGTCCGGGCTGGTCGGGCCAGTTCACGGGTTTCGAGGCCACGCGCACGGGCAGCCGTTCCCAGTCCAGGTGCGGGGTCGGATTGTCGAAGTGAAGCTGTTTCGGGATCAGGCCCCGGTTCATGGCCAGTACCGTCTTGATCAGGCTTGCCGCACCCGCGGCAGCTTCCAGGTGGCCGATATTGGTCTTTACCGAACCGATCAGGAGCGGGCGGTCAGCGGCGCGGTCCCGGCCGTAAACCGCGGCTGCGGCCTGTACCTCGATCGGGTCGCCCAGCTCCGATCCGGCGCCGTGGGCTTCCAGGTAGTCCACTTCATCCGGCGCCACGCCTGCCCGCGCCAGCGCCGCTTCGATAACCTGTTCCTGGGCCGGACCTTTAGCCGCGGTGGGCCCGGCGCTGGCGCCGCTCTGGTTGACCGCGGAACCGCGAATCACACCCAGGATACGGTCGCCATCAGCCTCTGCATCAATCAGCCGCTTTAGTACAAGTATCCCGCAACCCTCACTGCGCACCGCGCCGTCCGCAGCGGCATCGAAGGCCCTGCAGGCACCCTGCGGCGACAACATGCCGATTTCCTTCATCTCCCTCGTTATCTGGTGGGACAGGATTACGTTCACGCCTCCAACCAGGGCAACGTCGGCTTCCTGCCTCTGCAGGCCCATTACGGCATGGTGTGTGGCTACCAGTGATGACGCGCAGTTGAGCATCACCGGCAATGTCGGCCCCTCAAGGCCGAACTGGTAGGAAACCCGACCGACCGCCATGCTGGAGGCGGTACCCAGGTAATTGACACCGTAGTCGTGATTTGCCATCAGGTCCCGGTACTCACTGGAGGCGATACCGGCATAGACGCCGGTACGGCTGCCGCGCAACCGTTCCGGGTCCATCCCCGCATCCTCGAGAGCCAGCCAGCTTGTCTCCAGCAGGAGCCTCTGTTGCGGGTCCATGATGCGTGCGGCAATCGGGGAAATGCCGAAGAAACGCGAGTCGAACAGGTCGATACCCTCGATAAATCCGCCGTACTGGGGAGCGGCGCCGCTGGCGGAAGGAGTTCCGTATGCGTCGTTCAGGGATTCCAAAGCCGGGCGGCGGTCCGTTACGGCATCGCCGCCGCTGTCGAGCAGGCGCCAGAATGCCTCGAGGTCCGGCGCACCGGGGAAGCGGCATGCCATGCCGATGATCGCAATGCCGTTGTCTCCACTCTCTCCTGCAGGTTGGGTTTGCGCTTCGGGCTGAGCCGGGGCGGCGGGTTCGCTGCCTCCCTCGCTGAGTTCCCCGGCCAGGTGCGAGGCGAGGGTGGTGATATCGGGGTAGTCGAACACCACGGTATTGGGGGCCGTGTACTCGCCCGCAAATGCCCGGTTCAGCCGGTTGCGCAGTTCCACCGCCATCAGCGAATCCATCCCCAGGTCGAAAAAGCCCAGCGCGGGTTCGGGCGCGCCAGGCAACCTCAGCACTGCCTGCACCTCCCGTTGCAGGAATGAGGTCAGCAGTTTTACACGTTCGTCGACAGCCGCGCTCCGAAGTCCGGACAGCAGGTCTTCCGGTTCGTCCGCGGCATCGGACCCGGCGTCACGGGTGGCGGAAAGCAGTTCTTCCAGCAGCGGCGGATGGTTATCGACGGCATCCCTGAAGACCTGCCAGTCCAGGGCGACTACCGTTGCGCTCGCAATATCCCGGCTTACCAGTCGGTCGAATGCCCTGATTCCCTGCTGCGGGTCGATCCAGCCGCTGCCGGATGCCTCCAGTTGCCGGGCAATGCGCTCCCGCTGTTCCTCCGCCTCGCCCAGACCCGACCAAGCCCCCCAGGCTATGGCCTGTCCCGGCAGGCCCAGGGCGCGCCGGTGCGCGGCGAGTTGATCGAGGAACGCGTTGGCCGCGGCATGGTTGGACTGCCCGGGATTGCCCATGACTCCGGCCACGCTGGAGAACAGCACGAACAGGTCCAGGTCGCGCGGTGCGGTTGCCCGGTGCAAGTGCCAGGCGCCCAGCACTTTAGGCCCCAGGACCTGCTCGAATTTCTCCGGGTTCTGGTTGCCGAGCGCGCCGTCGGACAGCACGCCCACGCTGTGTATGATGCCTCCCAGCGGCGGCATTTCCCGGTCGATGCGCGCCAGCATGCGGTCCAGCGCACCGGCGTCCGTCACGTCCGCCAGTTCCACCCGCACAGTCGCGCCGCGATTTATCAGCCCGTCTATCGTTTCCTGCGCCTCGGGGTCCGGATCGCGCCGGCCGTTCAGAACGATTGCGCCGGCGCCGCGGTCTGCAAGCCACTCTGCCACGAGACAGCCGATGCCGCCGAGTCCGCCGGTCACCAGGTAGGTCCGGTCCGGCCGTAACGGGCCGTGCATGAGGGGCGGATTCATGAATACGATCTTTCCCAGGTGCCGGGCGGAACGCATGAAGCGCATGGCACTCCCCACTTCGGCGAGCGGCCACCTGCTGTGAATGAGCGGAGTCACCTCGCCGGCCGCCAGTTGTCCCATGATCTTGTTCAGGGCAGCCCCGGGCCAGGCCGGGTTATGTTCTTTCTCGACGTCCAGTTCCAGGATGAAGTAAGCCACGTCGGGTCGCAGCGCTGCCATCTCCTCCTCGCTCAGGATATCCCGCCTGGCCAGTTCCACGAAGCGGCCGCCCTGTTTCAGACAGGACAGACTGGCCTCGATGAACCCTTCCCCGGTCAGGCTGTTTACCACTACGTCCACGCCTGCGTCGTCCGTGGCCTGGAGGATATCCTGTCCGAATGCCGTGCTGCGGCTGTCGAATACGTGTTTCACGCCCAGCGCGCGCAGGTATGCCTGTTTCGGTTCACTGGCAGTGGTGAACACTTCCGCGCCGGCCACATAGGCCAGTTGAATCGCGGCCAGACCGACGCCGCCCGCGCCGGCGTGGATCAGTACCCGGTCCCCGGCCTTGAGACCGGCCAGTTCGTATGACAGCGCCGCGGAAACGAATACGGTGGGCAGGGTGGCCAGGGCCGAGACGGACATATCCGGTGGGGCGGGCGCCACCATCTCGGCCCGCGTGATGACTTCCGGCGCGAAGGTGCCGAACCCCAGTCCGACCACCCGGTCGCCGATCGCGACATTCGTTACCCCGGAACCGGTCTCGATAACCTGGCCGCACATTTCCCCGCCCAGCAGTCCTTCCGGGATAAAGCCGATGGAACGGAACACGTCCCAGAAGTTGAGACCGGTGGCCTCGATAGCGACCCGCACTTCCAGCGGTTCCGGCGCCTGCCGCGCCGTCGGCCTGGTGTCCAGCCGTTCCAGCGCACCGGCCGGGTCCGGCTCAAGAATCCAGTCCGGCCCTTCCGGCAGGGACAGGCGTTCCGCACCGCTACCGGAGCGCACCAGCCGGGCCGCCTGGCGCAACCCCCTGCGGTAGGCGATATGGGTCTCCGCATCAGGGTAGAGCAGTTCCTCTGTCAGTCCGGCCGGCAGCGCAGCCGTATCGGGGTCGAGGTCGATCATGCGCGGCTGCAGGTGGGCCGCTTCCCGGGCCACGACCTTGCCGAAACCCCACAGCGTGGCGCCGGCGAGTTCCCCTGAACGTTCCTTCTCCAGCACCTGCCCGCCCCGGGTAACGAACCACAGGCCGTTGGCCGGCGTCACGTCGGCATCCGCGCAGCCCTGTACCAGCGCCAATGCGCTTTCCGTCGCGCGCCGTACGTCAGCCGCCATCTCCCCGGTAGACGCCTGTGCGCCGTGACCGTCCAGCGCGGCCAGGTGGATGATGCCGCTGAGCGGCGCATCCTGCGGCAACTCCCGGAACAGCGCCTGCCACGCCCCGCGCGCCGTCATATCCAGGGAAACCGGAATAACACCGGCCTGTTCCTGTCCCGGCTTGGCGCCGGGTTGTTCATCCCCCGCCGCCAGCAGGACGGCCTGGTTACGGGCCGACAACCCGGCAGCCAACTCATTGACTGTTCCCCCGTGGTCCCCGGCCAGGACCCATAAACCACGCGTCTCGGTTACCCGGGACGGTCCCTGCGCGACGATCACGCCCCGGTCCGGCTTGCCGGCCGCCGCGGCGGTGTCAACGCCCAGGATCTCCGTTGCGGTGAAACCGGCATCGCCCAGCGCCTGGCGCCAGACTTCAGGGCTTGCCAGGGCATGGTGCGGCCGGTAGTCGTCGGCAAAACGCCACCAGCCATCCAGTTGCCCGAAGGTCAGGTCCAGCCAGCCCTGGCCGCGCAGGTTTTCCAGCGCCACCAGGTAACCGGACGGGGCGAGCACGTCCAGGCAGTGAACCAGGGTCTCGTTCAGGTAGCGCGTGGCGTGCAGCACGTTGGACGCGATGACCAGGTCATAACCGTGCGCATCAAAGCCCTGCGTCATGGGGTCTTTTTCGATATCCAGTACGCGGTAATCGATCCCCGCCTCGGGTCCCCCGAAACGGCCTTCAGCCTCCGAAAAAAAGCCCGCGGAGATATCCGTATAGGTGTAGTCGAACCTTCCGGACGGCAGTTCCGGCAGCACGGACGCCGTCGCCGAGCCCGTGCCCGCCCCGACTTCCAGCACCCGCAGGCGGCGCCCGTCGGGCATCCCCCCCAGCAGCGCAGTAATCGCATCCCCAAGCATCCGGTTCGCGGCGCGCGCTACCGGCGCCTTCAGGTACAGGTCAGCGGCGGTCGGCTCGCCGCTGCTGAACAGCAGGGTCAGCGGGTCTTCACGTCCCAGCAGTACGTCGGCCAGGGCGCTGCCGCTGCGCCGGAACAGCCCGGTCTCGTTAACGCCGTGTGGGTAGCGCCCGGCCATACCCGCGGCGAACTCGTCGGGCTCACCCGGCAGGCCGTCCGGCAACGGCTCTCCCGACCCGACTGCGACGCTGAACCCGTCTCCGTCCGCGCGCAAAACTCCCGCGCCGGCCAGCAACTCGAGCATGCGCCGGAACAGTTTGCGGTGTTCTTCCCGGACCTGCAACTGCCGGCGCAAGGCCTCCGGTTCCGCGCGCGCGCCGGCAATGCGCTGCCAGCCCAGCTTATCCAGGGTAGCAAGGGCGAAACTGCGCGCCAGCACCTCCAGGTCCGCCAGCAGGGCTGCCCGGTCTTCGGCGCCGACGCTTTCTGCCTCCAGGTAGCGCGTGAACGGTCCGGAGCCTGCCGTAACGGTCGCGGGCTCGGGCAGGAAATCGGCGGGTAGTATGCCGGGAGCGAGAGTGCGGTCGCGCCAGGTAATCTCGTACAGGAGTTCGTCCAACCCTTCCACTGCCGCAAGCAGCGCGGCCCGCGTTGCCCGTTTAACCGTATAGCCGTTAAATTCACCGAGCAGGAGCCCGTCCGGGGCATAGATATGCAGGTCTCCGCCCAGGGTTTCCCGGGGGTCGCCGTTTGCGCCGGCAGGATTCTCCTTCATGCGCACATGGCAGAATACGCGCTCGGGTAACTGCTGCGCCAGCCATAACCGTTCCCACCCGAATGGCAGGTAGGTAACGCTAGCATCGACTCCACCCGGATCACGCGCTGCGGCCAGTACCTGGAAGCAGCCGTCGAGCAGGAGCGGATGTACGTCCGGACCGGACTGCTCCAGGTTCCCGGGCAACGCTACTTCGCCCAATGCCTCTCCCTGCCGCGACCAGACGTTCTCCAGCGTGCGGAATGACGGGCCGAGATCGATTCCGACTCCGGCCTTGGCCTGGTAGAAGGCAGGCACGTCAATCGGGGAGAGCTCCTTTTTCAGGCCTTCAAGGTCCACCTTCCCGGTGCTTTGCCTGTCCTGCGTAGCGGATGGGATACTGCCCTCCGCGTGCAGGGTCCATTCCTCCCTGTCTCCCCCCTTGCTGAGTACCTGGACCCTGTGCGTTGTGCCTTCCCCGGACCGGTTCAGCAGGACCTGTACCTTGCGTCCCTGTTCACCGTCCTCATCACCACTATCCTGTTCCGGAAAGATCATCGGATTATGAAACTGCATGTCTTCGACAACCAAGGTTCCGCCGCCTTCTGTCGGCGCAGCCGTTACCGCCATGGCCCCGTACAGCGCACCCGGCGCCACCAGCCGTTCGAACACCCGGTGGTCGTTCAGCCAGGCCGGATCCGACGGGAACAACTCGGTCTCAAACGAGATCTCGCCGCTTGCCGATTCGTGCCGTTCTCCCAGCAACGGGTGTCCGGTGTCCCGCTGCCGCCGCCTCAAAGCCTCGATCCAGAAGCGTTCGCGCTGGAACGGGTAACCCGGTACCGAGATGCGGCGCCGTGACTCTCCGGCGAAAAGCCCAGCCAGCGACACCGGCAGGCCAGCCTCGTATGCTTTTGCTACGGCGGCGGTAAAAGCCTGGTCGGACTCCGTGCGGGATATTCTGGAGGAAGGGCGCAACAGGCTTGCTATGACCAGGGGAGGAGGGAGAACGCCGGTTCCGGCCTTGTTTGCGTCTGCCCCGGGCCAGGCCAGTTCCGTCATGGGGCCCAGTACTGCATTGGGGCCGATCTCTATGAGCGTCTGCACTCCCAGTTCTGCCAGCGTCTCAACGGCACCACGGAACGCCACTGGTTCCCGCGCCTGCCGGCGCCAGTATGCGCCGTCGAAGGTTGCGCCGGGCTCAAGCGGGCGGCCGGTCATGCTGCTTACCAGGGGGACTTTCGGAACTTCGAACGACATTCCGGCACACGCCGCCTCCAGGTCGTCCAGCGCGGGGTCCACCAGGGCACTGTGGTAGGCGGGACTGGCGCGCAGCCGCGCGACCCGGATCCCATCAGCTTCAAAACGTTCAAGCACGGCCTCGACGTCAGTCCTGGAACCGCTTAGCGCCTGGTGAGCGCCGTTGTCCGCGGCAATGTTCACCACTGCACCGGGCGCAGTCGAGATGTATTCTTCCACCGTTGCCGCCACCCGGGATACCGGCGCGAACACCGCGGCCATGGCGCCTGCGCCCGGCAACGCCCCCATCAGCGCTCCTCGTTGCGCCGCGAACAGCAAGCCCTGCTCCAGGTCGAACACGCCGGCTGCCTGCGCCGCGGCGATCTCACCGAGACTGTGCCCGACTATCACATCGGGCTGGATGCCCAGGCTTCTCCACATTGTGTTCAGAGCGCATTCCAGCGCATAGATGGCCGGCTGGGTCCATGCCGGGTTATCGAGTTCCTGTTCCGCACCGTTGCGGCCGAACATGATGTCCAGCAGGGAAGCGCCCCGCGCATCCTGCAGGATGCCGTCACAACGGTCCAGCACCGCCCGCGCCGCGGGTTCCTGCTTATACAGGGTTGCGCCCATGCCGGGCCACTGGCTGGCCTGCCCGGTGAAGGCAAAAACCAGTTTGCCCGTCTGCCGTCCCGGCTCAGGACCTGCTCCCGCGCCCGTTTCGGCAAGCGCGGCAAGGTTTTCCCGCAACGACGGGAGGTCTTGAAATACCACGCCTGCCCGGTGGCTGAAATGGCTGCGGCCCACCCCGGCCGTCCAGGCCAGGTCTGACAGCAGCGCTTCACCGGTGTCCCCGGAGGACGATCCCCCGGCGCGCCTGCCGAGCCATTCCAGGTGGTCCCGCGCCAGTTCCCGCAGCGCCTTGTCCGACCTGCCCGACAGCGGTAGAAAACGGATCCTGCGCGTGGTGATGCCTTCCGGGGTGTCCGATCGTCCGGCAACAGGTTCCGGCAGGGCGGCGTCAATCCGCTGCGCCGGCCCCATGGCCCAGCGGCTTTCGTCAGGACCGGCCGGGCCGGCATCCAGAGTCCCGTAACCTTCTACGATGAGGTGTGCGTTGGTGCCCGACCAGCCGAACCCGCTTATGCCTGCCAGCGCCTTACGGTTCGCGCGGACCGGCCAGGGCGTCGGTTCCGATGTCACTCTTAACGGCAGGCTTTCCCAGTCGATCGCCGGACTGGGATTGCGGAAATTCAGGTGGCGCGGGATCAAGCCGTGCTGCATCGCCAGGATGACCTTAATCACTGCGGCAACCCCGGCCGCCGATTCCAGGTGGCCGAAATTGGTCTTCACCGATCCGATCAGTAACGGATTATCCGCTGTGCGTCCCCTGCCGTAGGCCGTCCCGACGGCCCGCGCCTCGATCGGGTCGCCCACCGGCGTGCCGGTGCCGTGGCATTCCACGTAGTCAACCTGTTCGGGAGGCACCCGGGCCGTCTGCAAGGCCGCCTCGATGACCCGTTCCTGCGCCGGCCCGCTCGGCACCGTCAGCCCCGGGCTGGCCCCATCCTGGTTGATGGCGGAACCCCGGATAATCGCCCAGATGCGGTCGCCGTCGGCTTCCGCGTCATCCAGCCGCTTCAGCGCCACGATACCGCAGCCTTCGCCGCGCACATAACCGTTGGCGGTGGCATCGAAGGTCTTGCACCTGCCGTCGGGCGCCAGCATGCCGGCATTGCCGCGCAGTTCCAGCAGCCTCCCGGACAGGATCGTATGCACACCGCCGGCAAGCGCCAGGTCCGCTTCGCCGCGCTGCAATCCCGATATGGCCTGGTGAATAGCGACCAGTGAGGACGAACAGGCGGTGTCCAGCGCCAGCGCCGGTCCCTCCAGCCCCAGCGCGTAGGCGACCCTGCCGATAGCCGTATTGAACGAGGTGCCGGTCACCGTGTACAGGCTCGAGGCGGGTTCGGCAGTCCTGTTTGCCTCCAGGATCATCGACCGGTATTCGTTGTTGCTGATCCCGGCGTACACGCCGGTGCGGCTGCCCTTCAACCGGTCCGGGTCCATGCCTGCATCCTCCAGCGCGCGCCAGCTTGTCTCCAGCATCAGCCGTTGCTGGGGGTCCAGCAGTTGCGCCTCGACCGGCGAAATATGGAAGAACGCCGCGTCAAACAGGTCGATCTCGTCCAGGTAGGCGCCGAACCGGCAGGCCTCGCTCTGGACTGCCGCATCCGGGAACAATTGTCCTACGCGTCCTTTGCCGGATCCCGGCTCACCTTCGATTACCGCATTTTTGCCGCCTTCAAGGAGACGCCAGAAGGAGGGTATATCCGGGGCGCCGGGAAAGCGGCACGCCATGCCGACTATTGCAATCAGTTGGTCGGTAGCGGACATGACTTATTTCCTGACAAGCTCAGCCCGGCACATCCTGTTCGAGAAATTCACGCATCGCGGCAACGCATTCCTGCGGCTGTTCCAGTTGCAGAAAGTGGCTGGTGTCAGGCAGAAAGTCATAATCCACGCTGAGAATATCGCCCATATCAAAAGTCGGCAGGTAGGAATAGGGCAGGGTAGGATCCGCGCCGATGGCCTTGGTCGGGCAATGAAGCTCATCAAAGTCCATCAGTGGAGAGAAAATCCTGGTGTAATCAATGATCTGTGCCTCGTAATCAGGCGGACAGCAAAGCTCGTAACCGTCCCCGTCGGCGGCGTCCTGCAAGGTTGTCAGCGCCATCAATTCGCGCACGCCGGGCACGAAGTTTTTGAATGCAGGGAGGAATTCGAGGAGTTGGATAAACTGTTCCCTTGACTCGAACCGGCGCGCGCGACGCCGGGTCATTGTCGCGGTTTTTTCGGTGGCTTCGTCAAATTTTGCCTGGCTGGCGCCGGGTTTGCACAGCGGCGGGTCGAACAGCACCAGCGCCGCAAACGCGCTGCCGGCGGCTGCCGGCTCATGCTGCGCCAGAATTGAAGACGACATCAGGGTCACCAGGGCCGAGACGGAATGATACACACCGATCTTCGGTTTCTTTCCATAGTGCTCGTCGATAGCCGTGAGAATACGGTTATGGTCGCGTACGAATGACGGTACGTTATGGTTATTAATGGCCCCGACCTTATTCCATCCGTGGTTTCTGAGGTCATGGATGATCAGGTCGTAATCGTCCATGAGCAGCGACCAGAAGGGAAAATAGAGATCGGCCGCGAGGCCGTTCCCGTGGCTCAGAACCAAGCGCGGGCCGCCAGGCTTACCGTGCCGCCGCAGGGTAATCGAAGTATCAGGGTCCGGGCGAACCTCACAGACGGAAAGGGGTTCCGGTATCTCCCACACGGTCCCTTTCTCGCCGAAACTGTGGTTTGCCCCGTGCCGTCAGCTTCCCTGGCTGTCTATGTGCCCGACCAGTTTCTGTAAGGTATTGACCGTCTCGCAATCTTCGATCGTGAAGGTAATATTGAATTCCTGTGAAACCAGCTTCGCGAAGGCGGCGATGTCCAACGAGGATACTCCCAGTTCCGTAAGGCCGGTGTTCATGTCCTCCGACAGGTTCAAGGGCTGCCCATCTACTTCCAGGTTATCACTTACAAGCTGTCTGACGCGTGCTGCAGTTGTCATGATTATTCTCCACTGGTGTGTGTGAAAAAAATTGCTGAATTTATTCTGTCCCCAGCCTGAGTTACATTCTGTCAGGGTGTGCAACGCCCTGATCATGAAAACTCTGGATACTCATTTTAGCGAATGAGTATAATAAATCAACTGACTCCACCTCATACAAACTGTCTTCCATCTCCGAATTACTTAACCCGTGCTACTGTTGCCGCAAGTAAATCCGTGATCTCTGTGGCAAAAAACAGCCGTGCAAGCCATGGATTTGAATAACCTGCCGTTGGCGTTATACGTACACTTGCCCTGGTGTGTCAGGAAGTGTCCCTACTGTGATTTCAATTCCCATGAAATAAAGAACGGTTCTTTCCCGGAACGGGACTATGTGGATGCTGTTGTGCGGGACCTTGAATTCAGCGCCGGCTGTTGCGGGGGCAGGAAACCTGTGTCGGTCTTCCTTGGCGGCGGCACGCCCAGCCTCATGTCGGTGGCGGGGATTGGCGCGCTGCTGGAGGCGGTCGACGCCGTGTCCGGGCTTGCCGCCGGTACGGAAATTACCCTGGAAGCGAATCCCGGAGCGGCCGACAGCCGGCGCTTTGCCGGTTATCGGGCGCTGGGCGTGAACCGGCTGTCTATCGGTGTGCAGAGTTTTGATGACGGCAAGCTTGCGGCCCTGGGCCGGGTCCATAGTGCCGGTGAGGCGCGCGCGGCGTTTGCAATGGCTGTCGAGGCGGGGTTTGCCAATATCAACATCGACCTCATGTACGGACTGCCCGGCCAGACCGTACAGGATGCCCTGTCTGACCTCGCGCGGGCAGTCAGCCTGGAACCGGCGCACATTTCCTGGTACCAGCTTACCATCGAGCCCAATACCGTGTTCCACGCACAACCGCCGCTGTTGCCGGATGACGATCTCACCTGGGAGATGCAGGATCATGGTTGGGACTACCTCGCGCAACACGGCTACCGGCGCTACGAGGTTTCCGCCTGGTCTCGTCCGGGCAGTGCATGCCGGCACAACCTGAACTACTGGGAGTTTGGCGATTATCTTGGTGTGGGCGCCGGCGCCCACGGCAAGCTCAGCAACGGGACCATCACCCGGCAGTCGCGCCTGCGCGTGCCGCAGAGTTATATGCGCGCGGCCGGTTCCGCTGCGGCCCTGGCCACGCGCAAGACACTGAGTGAGCAGGACTGCATCCTGGAATTCATGCTGAACGCGCTACGCCTGCAGGACGGCGTGCCGCTGTCCTGTTTCAGCGCCAGGACCGGGCTGGCGCCGGATACCATCGGCGCACAGGTGGATGCCGCCCGGTCTGACGGCTTGCTGGAACAGGAGCCGGGGTTGTTGCAGGCAACGGAAAAGGGCGCCCGCTACCTGAACGACTTGTTACAATACTTCATGCCCTGACCCTGTTCACGAATGGCTATCAAAGACCTCATAAGAAACCGCCGCACCATACACCAGTTCCAGCCTGACGTCCTGCCTGATGAGGCGGTGTTACGCGCGGCCATGGCGCAATCGGTGTGGGCGCCGAACCACCACCTGACCCGGCCCTGGCGCTATTACCTGCTGGGTGAGCAGGGCAAGGAACGCATCTGCCTGCTGAACGCGCAGCTTGTCAATGAGAAACAGGGTGAACGGGCGGCGGATATCAAGCTCAGGCGCTGGCGTGCAGTGCCGGGTTGGCTGGCACTGACCTGCCTGAAGTCGGACGACGCCGTTACCATGCGGGAAAATTACGCCTCCTGCTGCTGCGCCGCCCAGAACCTGATGTTGCTGCTGTGGGAGCAGGGTATAGGTGTGAAATGGACCACCGGCGCGGTGACGCGGACGCCGGAGTTTTACCAGGTTCTCGGCGCGGACCCGGGGCTTGAGGAAGTGGTGGGGTTGTTCTGGTATGGCTTTCCGGCTGAAATACCGGCGGCTGAGCGTCCGTCGTTGGAGGAAGTGCTTACGCGCGTGCCTTGAGGCGGGTAAGGGGGTGTCTGATGGGACTCCTGCTTAGGAACCTCTGATTAAGTCAGAGCTTCCTTTATACCACTAAAACGTGGACAGCACAGTCTGTTCCACTACCGCCTGCCGCACCGGCACTACCAGGTCGTACAGGATGCGGGCGGCTTCTTCCAGGAACGGGTCCAGTTGTTCCAGCGCTTCAGCATCTCCGGGGTCGTCGTTATCGTCGGAGCTGGGTTGCAGCCCTGCGGCCAGGCGTAGTTCATTGCGCAAGGCTTCTGTTTCAAGTCGTAATTTTTCCCGTTCCACCCTGCGTTTGTCCTGGTGCAGGCTCACGCTCTTGAGGTCCTGGACGGCTTTTGATGCTTCCATGTCCTTGAGCAGCAGGCTGATCATCCGGTTGTCCCGGATGCGCCGCTCGTGCCGCATCCGGGCACGGGCGAAATTCTCCACCGGCGCGCTGGTCGGCACAAAATGTACCGGCCGGACCTTGTCCCAGGGCAGGGCATTCTCCAGTTCGCGCTCTCCATAGTCCTCGCTGTAGCGGGCAGTGGGATAAATGATGTCGGGGATGACCC
Source organism: Gammaproteobacteria bacterium (assembly GCA_965116585.1). Lineage (GTDB taxonomy): Bacteria > Pseudomonadota > Gammaproteobacteria > Eutrophobiales > Eutrophobiaceae > JAAXHV01. Next base: position 3,151,379 of record OZ220714.1, read on the forward strand.
CCCGGTGCTGGTTGCTGCCGCCGCTGATACGGTAAAACTGGGCGATGGTCGCTTTCAGGCGGCCATGGTCATCTTCCGGCGTTTCGGTAAACTGGTTCAGGTCGATAACGTTCTGCACCGTGCCTTTCCCGAAAGTGGGCTCACCGATAATGATGCCGCGCCGGTAGTCCTGTATGGCGCCGGCAAAGATTTCCGAACCCGAGGCGCTGTTACGATCGACCAGCACTGCGAGCGGGCCGCCGTAACTGAGGCCCGGGTCCGGGTCGCTGTTCACCTCGATTTTCCCCGAGTAGTCCCGGGTCTGTATGATCGGCCCCGATTCTATGAACAGCCCGGTCAGTTCCAGGGCTTCCAGCAGCGAACCGCCGCCGTTGGCGCGCAGGTCTATCACCAGGCCATCCAGGTTTTTCCCCTGCAACTCGGCCAGCAGGTGGCGCACGTCCCGGGTGGTGCTGCGATAATCCTTCTTTCCCTCCATATGGGCCGCATGGTCGCTGTAAAACGCGGGCACCCTGATAATGCCGATTTCCCCGCCGCCCTCCAGTTGCATGACCTCGGACTTGGCGGCCTGGTCTTCCAGTTTGATCTCATCACGGGTAATGGCAATCACCTTGCTCAGGGTTTTGGCATCCGCTCTCTGGGAGAGGATTTCCAGCCGTACCACGGAACCCTTGGGGCCGCGGATCATGTCCACCACGTCATCCAGGCGCCAGCCTGTGACGTCGGTGATATCACCCTGCAAGCCCTGGCCGACGCCAATGATCCGGTCCTCAGTTTGCAGTTCACCACCGTTCTCTGCCGGCCCGCCGGTGATGATTTTCTGCACCACCGTGTATTCGTTTTCCGCGCGCAGCACGGCGCCGATACCCTCCAGGGAGAGTTTCATGGTGATATCGAAGTTTTCCGAGGAGCGCGGGGTGAAGTAATGGGAGTGCGGCTCAATGGCCGAGGTGTAAGCATTGATGAAGGACTGGAATATGTCGTTGGAATTAAGTTGAAACGCGCCGGTTTGCAAACGTTCATAGCGTTTGTCCAGCAGGTCTGTTATCTCCTCCGGTTCCTTGTCCGCGAGCAGCAGCATCAGGTAGTCGTTCTTGACCTTTTTTCTCCATATCTCGTCCAGGTCCGCCCGGGTTTGCGCCCACTCTCCTGCGCGCCGGTCAAACCGGTACTCTTCATCGAGGCTGAAGTCGAATTCTGTCCTCAACAGTTCCCGCGCGTAGTCGGCGCGTTCGGCGACTCGCTGCCGGTAGCGCCTGAAGATGGCGAACGCGGGTTCCAGATCGGCCTCCTCCAGCGCGTCGTCGAGTTGGTGGCGGTAGCGTTCAAAGTCTGCCAGGTCGCGATCCAGGAAGTAACTGCGATTCCCGTCCAGGTTGTCCAGGTAAGTGTCCAGCACCTGGTCGGACAGGTTATCGTCCAGGGGTTTGTTACGGTAATGGTACTCGTCCATGATGTGGGTGATGATCACCGTCGCGCGCCGGTGGCGGTCCTGGGCGTGGAGTTCATCCTCCGGTATGACAGGCGGGATCGCCTGGGCCGATGCAAGCCACAGCGCGAGTAACAGCAGGCCCGGCCGGCAGGTCTTGATCATGGTTTAGCCCGCAGCAGTTCCAGTTGTTGCTGCAATTCTGCCGCTTCCTGCTTGTTGCCGCCCAGGAAACGCGGGGCCGATTCCAGGTAATCCACCAGGTCGCGCAACGCCTCGTAGTTATTTGCGTCCAGCGCCACGGCCGTGCGGAATTGTTTCAGGGTCTTTTTCGCATAAGACATGGAGACCAGCCAGTTGCCGTGTTCGGCGATGCGGCCGTAACACTTGCCCAGCCAGTGGTGCAGCGACGAGTCCTCGGGCGCGGCCTGCAGCGCCTCGGCAAAGCGCCTGGCAGCCGCCCGGTAGTCACCCTCATCGTACGCGGCAATACCGGCATCAACCGGGCTGTCAAAGGCCCACCCGGCGCCTGCGGGACACAGCGCCAGCAACGCGGTCATACAGGATGTATTAATGAACCTCAAGGAGTTCAACCTCGAATATGAGGGTTTCATCCGGACCGATAGCGCCTTGTCCGGTAGGGCCGTAGGCCAGTTCCGCCGGAATGTAAAGCTGCCATTTGGCGCCGGTTTTCATCATCGGCAAGGCCAGTTGCCAGCCCCGGATCACCCGGTTCAGGGACAGTCTGGCCGGTTCGTTACGCCGGTACGAGCTGTCGAATTCGCTGCCGTCAAGCAACGTTCCCCGGTAGTGTACGGTTACCTCACTGCCCGGTTGTGGATTTGGCCCGTCGCCGGGACGCAGTACCTTGTACTGCAGGCCGTTGTCCAGTTCCACTACGCCTTCCTGGCCCCGGTTGGTTTCCAGAAACGCTTGCCCCGCCTGTTTGTTAGCCACGCCCTGTGTGTCCCTGTTTTCCTGTTCCTGCTGCTGAAATGCCACAAACACGGCCTGGATTTCATCCACTGACAGTTGTCGCGGCCGGTTATGCAAAACGTCGGAGACCGCGGCAAGGAACGACTCTGCATCCATGTCGATATCCTGTTGCACCATGTTCTCCGCAAAGAACACCCCCAAGGCATAGCCAAGTTTCTGCTTTTCATCCATCCCGGCTTCTTCTGCCAGAACGGAACCAAGTGGCAAAATACAAGTAAAAACAATAAGTAAAAGTGAATTCTTCATTTATATTCTCTAATTTTATCAGGCCAGCCCCAATGAGTAATTCCCAATTCCCAATTCCCAATTCCCAATTCCTAATTCTTAATTCTTAATTCTTAATTCTGAATCAACCCACTCGCTTCCCTGACAACCTCCAGTCCAACATCTTTTCGCACCGCCCTGGTAGTCAGGTGGCGCCGGTAGGCACGGGCGCCGTGTTGTCCGTGAAACAGGCCGAGCAAATGCCGCGCCATGCCGTATAAACTCTCCCCCCGCGCCAGTTCCGTTTCCATATAGCCCAGGTAGTGTTGCAGGGCTTCCATGCGGGAAAGCCTCCTATTGTTCACGCCAAACAGGGTTTTGTCCACCCCAACCAGCAGGTAAGGGTTGTTGCACAGCGCTCTGCCCAGCATCACGCCGTCAACGCGAGACAAGTGTGCGGTTATCTCATCCAGGCTGTTGATGCCCCCGTTGATTACGATTTCCAGTTCGGGAAAATCCTGTTTCAGACGGTACACCCGCTCGTATTGCAGGGGCGGCAGTGTGCGGTTTTGCCGGGGGCTCAGTCCCTGTAACCAGGCTTTGCGCGCGTGGATGATAAAGGTATGACAACCGGCGCGGGCAACCGTTGCAACAAACCGCTGCAAGTATTCATAATCGTCCTGCCGGTCTATACCGGTTCGGGTTTTAACCGTGACCGGCACAGTGGTCGCCTCAACCATGGCCTTGACACAGTCTGCCACCAGCTCCGGTTCGGCCATGAGGCAGGCGCCGAAGCGCCCGGACTTGACCCGTTCACTGGGGCAACCCACGTTCAGGTTGATCTCGTCATAGCCAAAGTCGGTGGCGACGGCGGCACAGCGCGCCAGGTCGCCGGGGTCGCTGCCGCCCAACTGTATGCCCAGCGGGTGCTCCGCGGCATTGAAGCGAATATGCTTCTCCGTGTCGCCATACAACAGCGCGCCCGTCGTCAGCATTTCCGTGTATAACATGGCCTGCCCTGAGAGCAGGCGCAGCAAATAACGAAAATGACGATCCGTATGCGCCATCATCGGCGCCACGCAGAACCGGTGACTTAATTTCATAATGTTATGCGCGGGTGGTTTATCCGCAGATGACGCAGATTACCGCAGATAAAACGTTAAAGCCACAGAGTGAGACGAGTGTAGTTGAAACGATGGGTGAGGTTCATGTTGCCGGCAGGGGCGCGTCACCTGCGGGTAAATGTTTTTCAAGCAGCATGTTGGTAAAGCGGGTGCGCAGGTAGAACCCGCGGGGGAGGGTGTAGCCGCTGTTGCCGTCGGCCAGGGTGGCGCGCGCGAGGCTGGCGGCATTCGCCGCCTTGGGCCTGATTTGCAGGTATTCCCCGTGTTTGGCGCTGATCCGGTCAAATTCGCCGAAGCAAAGCAGTTCCATCAATTCCTGCCAGTCCTGCTCCAGGACACGCGCCTGTTGCGCTGACGGACTCCAGAGAAACGCGTGACCGACCCTGCTGTGCCGGGGCAATATCTCCGGGTCGGCCTCCAGCGGCACCCACAACACCCGGTCAAGTTTGCGCCTGACGGTGGAATCAGTCCAGCGCAGGCCGGAGTTCGCCGTCAGCGGCGCCATGCAGACGAAGGTCGATTCCCCGGCCCTGCCATGCCGGTTGACGGGTATGGTTTTCAACTCAATGCCCAGGGACAGGAAGTCCGGTTCCGGCAACGAAGCCGCACTGGCGCCCAGGTAACACTCAATAAGCTGCCCGGCCCATCCCTTGCCCCGGGTACGTGAAGCCGGCACCGCAATACCCAACTCAGCAGCCACCTGCCCCAGCGACTTACCCGCCAACGACCGGCAGCGCTGCAGCAACTCCGCTTCAGACCCGGGTGGTTGTATGCGTATATCGTGGTGCATAGATGACACAGGGTTGATCAGTCACAGGTGACTCGCTCTGAGATTAAATCAGAGGTTCGCTAAATATGCAGGCCTGGTGCCATTGATTGGTGCAGTACGTCGATGATTTCAATATGAGTTTCTTGAATCCGAGAACTTATTCAAACGCTGACTGCCATTCTGCCAGGGGGAGAGCTGAACTTCATCACTTGTTCTCGACATTCCGGTCACGATCTTTTTTTGTACGATCAAAAAAATCTCTCGGCAGATTAAATCTTCTAATCATGTCATTGAGATAACCGGCTCCTAAACTCGTTTTAGCGCCGTGATATTTGAGGGGATAAGATACTGCCCTGCCTCTGATATCAGGATGGTAAACAGTTCGATGACTCCCTTTGCCCTTCCGAACAAATACTTCAAATCTGCCGTCATAGTCCTTCAGACGCCGTACTACTTCCCTGTAGTTGAGAGGTTTAGGCATTTTATGCCTTGGCTGGACTGAAGTCTTTACTGAGGTTGCTTACCACGTGCGCCGGTGGGAGAGACAATATTCCCGCTTGATATTCCAATTCTACATCATCAACCCCATTAGATAGTGTCCGTAGACGGTCCTGGTTCGCTTGTGTATATAAACGCCAATAAACAGGCTCAGACGGATGGAAAATCAGGTCGGGGTCATTCTTGAAGTGTGCAAAACTGAACTGCATTTCAACCAATTCCTGCAGTTCAGCAAGCGCTGTTGAAAATGTTGTTCCATAGCCGCGCAGATCCATTTCCAAGGCAATGGCAACCCATTGATCGTTCTCTTTAAAACCCAGAATACTTATGTTAGTCGTACTGAAGCTAGCGGCAGTAGGCTGAATATTGTCAGTTGTCTTATCTACCATATTTTCAATCTTTGTATGCCGACACAGGACATCAATAAACTACCACATATTGAGACACACTCAAGCTGTATCCATGGTGATAACAAAAAATTATACTCGTTTCACCTGACTTTTATCGGTAGTTCCGTTATTTTTACCGTAAATTTAACGGAACTGCCCCGGAATCTATCCACAGCCTCCACTAATTCCCACTCAACGAAGTCGTGATTGTGTCGCTCAGTCCTTGCAGTTTGCTCTCGTCCGTGATGAGTTGGTTGTTGCGGTCGGTGATGTAGAACAGGTCTTCCACGCGTTCGCCGTAGGTGGCGATTTTTGCTGACTGTACGCGGGCGCCGCAGTGTTCCAGGGCCATGCCGACTGAGGAGAGGAAGCCGGGGCGGTCCCTGGCGCTGACTTCCATGACGTTGCGCCCGTTTCTTGCGTCGACGCTGAAGTCAACGCGTACGGGTATGGAAAAATGTTGCAGCCGGCGCGACCTGAGGCGCTCCGTGCGTTTTACCGGCTGGTCCAGTGCGGTCAGGTTCTGTCTCAGGGTATCCGTAATTTCCTTTTTGCGCGTGCGGCCGGTCACGATCTCACCGGATTTTTCCAGCACACTGAATGTATCCAGGGTATAGCCGTGGGTGGAATTCATAATGCGGGCATCGACCACGTTCAGGTTCAGCAAGTCGAGGGTCCGGGAGATGCGCGAGAAGATGTTGTCGTGGTCGTGCATGTAGATGAACAATGCGGTGGCGCCGCGCTCGGTTTCTTCCCGCAGCAGGATCAGGGGCAGGCGCTGGTCACCGGCTTTCATGATGGCCCGGGTATGCCAGGCGATTTCCGTGGCGGAGTAACGCAGGAAATAATCATCGCTGAGATGCGACCAGGCCGCGTCGATATCAGCCCCGTCCTGCTGCAGGTCATCATTAATGATAGCCCGGGCGCCAAGTTTTGTATCCGTAATCAGTTCGTCCTTGTTGATCGGGTTTTCCAGGCCGCGCCGTAACGCGGTCAGCGTGGACTTGTACAGACCGGCGAACAAGGCGTCTTTCCAACTGTTCCACAGGGCCGGGTTGGTGCCGTTGATATCAGCGACCGTCAGCAGGTAGAGGTAATTCAGGTGGATGATGTCACCTACCCTACGCGCGAAACGGTTGATGACCTCCGGGTCGCTGATATCCTCTCGTTGCGCGGTTTTCGACATCAGCAGGTGGTGGTCCACCAGCCAGGCCACCAGTTGCGCGTCATACTCACCCAGGTGGTGCCGTTTGCAGAAGGCCAGGGCATCAGCCGCGCCCAGGCTGGAATGATCGCCGCCCCTGCCTTTGGCCAAGTCGTGGAACATGCCGGCCAGGTACAGCAGTTCCTGCTTGGGCACTTGCTCCAGCACCTGGCGGCACAGGGGAAATGCCTGCCGGTGTTCGTCCAGGCCGAAGAAACGCATGTTGCGGATGACAAACAGGATGTGCTCGTCCACCGTGTAGATGTGGAACAGGTCAAATTGCATCAGCCCTTCCACCTGGGCAAATTCGGGCATGTACGCGCCCAGCACGCCGTATTTGTGCATGCGTCGCAACTGGTGTCCGACCCAGCGCGGCTGGCGGATAATTTCCAGGAACAGGCTTTGGCTCCTGAGGTCCTGCCTGAAGCCGGTGTCGATCAGGTGCAGGGATTCCCGGATCAGCCTGATCGTGCTGGCCCGCACCCCCTTGATGTTGCGCTGCTGTTGCAGCAGCAGGAATATCTCCAGCAGGGCCAGGGGGTATTTTTTGAAGACCTGGCGGTTGGTGACCTCGATGAAATCGTTTCTTACCCGGAAACGCTCGTTCAGGGGGCGCAGTGTTTCCCGCCGGCGTGCGTAGACAATCTCTTCCTGGAAATGCTGTAACAGCATTTCGTTCAGGCGGCTGGTCTCCTTCACGGTCTGGTAGTAGGTCTTCATGAACTGTTCAACGCCGCTATTGTCTGCGCTGTGGTAGCCGAATTTATTGGCGACGCTTTTCTGGTGGTCGAACAGCAGGCGGTCTTCCCTCCTGCCGCAGATCAGGTGCAGGGCGTAGCGCACTTGCCATAACAAGTCACGCCCCCGGTCCAGGCTGTCATATTCCTGCTTCGTCAGGAACTTATGCGTCACCAGTTCCCTGAGCCGTTCCGCGCCGAAGTGCCGCTTGGCCACCCAGCCGATGGTCTGGATATCACGCAGCCCGCCCGGTCCTTCCTTGATATTGGGTTCCAGGTTGTATTCACTGTCGTGGAATTTGTGGTGGCGGGCCTGTTGCTCCGCCCACTTGGCCGCGAAGAATTTTCTCGACGGCCAGATTTTTTTTGGCCCGGTCTTGTGGATCATGGTATCGAACAAGGCTTTATTGCCGGTAATCAGCCGGGCTTCCATGAGGTTGGTGGCGATGGTCACGTCAGACTTTGCCTCCCGTACACACTCGGCGACCGTGCGCACGCTGTGGCCCACCTCCAGACCGGTATCCCAAAGGAACGCGAGGAAGGTTTCGATACCGTGCTTAAGCTGCTTTTGCCTGCGCGGTTTCAGCAACAGCAACAGGTCTATGTCGGATGCCGGCAACAGGTCTCCGCGGCCGTAACCGCCGGCTGCGACCAGCGCCATGGCGTCGCTGTTGATATGGGACTGCCAGGCGCCGATCAGCAACTGATCAACCAACCAGGCGCGCTGGTTGATAATCTCGCGGATAGGCTCGCCGGCCTCAAAACGCCGGTGCAAATAGTCTTCGCCACGCTCCAGCGCGTCCCGGAAACGACTGACCTCTGTACCGTCTCCAGCCAGTGCGGATTTGTCAAACAACAGGGGATCTGCAATGGTTATACTCAACTAGAACTCCTCTTCCGGGCGGCGGGTGAGGACTTCATAACCGGTGTCCGTGACCAGGATGGTATGTTCCCATTGTGCGGAAAGGGAGTGGTCCTTGGTGACCACGGTCCAGTTGTCGGGCAGTTGTTTCACGTGGCGTTTGCCGGCGTTGATCATGGGTTCGATGGTAAACGTCATGCCCGCTTCCAGCATGACCCCGGTGCCCGGCACCCCGTAGTGCAGCACCTGCGGGTCTTCATGGAACGCCCGGCCGATGCCGTGGCCGCAGTATTCCCGCACCACCGAGAAGTGCCTGGCCTCGGCATAGGACTGGATCGCATGGCCTATGTCCCCCAGGCGCACGCCCGGCTTGACCATCCCGATCCCGAGCAGCAGGCACTCACGCGTGGCGTCTATCAGCCGGCGCGCCCGCACTGACGGCTTGCCGATACAGAACATCTTGCTGGTGTCGCCGTGATAGCCGTCTTTTATCACGGTGATGTCGATATTCATGATGTCACCGTTGCGCAGACGTTTGTTGCCGGGAATGCCGTGACAGACCACGTGGTTGACCGAGGTACAGATGGACCTGGGAAACCCGCGGTAATTCAACGGCGCCGGCGTTGCATCCAGTTCCCCGGTAATGAAGTCGTGACAGATCCGGTCCAGTTCGGCCGTGGTGATGCCCGCCTGGACATGGGGTTCTACCATGTCGAGGACAGATGCGGCCAACGCGCCGGCGACGCGCATCTTGTCCACTTCATCCGGGGTTTTCAGCGAAATTGCCATAAAAAAACGGGGGAAAGTTGTTATCTGGAGGCTTGTATGTTATAAAGCGCATGCCGTAAAGACAAGTGTTGTAAATTCACACGCACATTGTAGAGCGCATACCGGGGTCCCGATTGTTCGGGTAGTATGCGTGATGTGCGTAAGCTTAACCCTGTTCGGAGTCTATTTATGTCAGATATCAGCATGCGCGAGATGCTGGAAGCGGGTGTCCATTTCGGGCACCAGACCCGCTACTGGAATCCGCAAATGGCCGCTTACCTGTACGGTCATCGCAATAAAATCCATATTATCGACCTGGAGCAGACCAAAGTCCTGTTCCAGGAAGCCCTGAATTACATCGGCAAGCTGTCCGCCAACAAGGGAACCATACTGTTTGTAGGCACCAAGCGCGCCGCCCAGCAGATCATCCGGGAAGAGGCCGAGCGCTGTGGCATGCCGTATGTCAACCTGCGCTGGCTGGGCGGGTTGCTGACCAATTACAAGACGGTGAAGCAGTCCATCAACCGCCTGCGTGAACTGGAGGAGATGAAGACCAACGGCGCGCTGGAACGCTTGAGCAAGAAGGAAGCGCTGCATATTCAAAGGGAACTCGACAAACTGGAACGGAACATGTCCGGCATCAAGGATATGGACGGTTGGCCCGACGCCTTGTTCATCATTGACGTGGGCTACGAAGACATCGCGGTGAGCGAGGCGGTAAAACTCAAGATCCCCGTGGTCGCGGTGGTGGACAGCAATAACAGTCCGACCGGTGTCGATTACGTGATACCGGGCAATGACGACGCCCTCCGTTCCATCAGGCTGTACACGAAAGCCGTGGCCGACGCCATTATCGAGGGCAGGGATTCCGTCGCACACCTCGGTGACGGGGGCGATAAGGAGGAGTTTATCGAGCTCGATGCCGAAGGCTCGCCTATTGTGAAGGAACAGCAGGAAAAGCAGGAAAAAAAGGAAAAAGTCCAGGTGAAAAAGAAAGCCGCGCGCAAGGTGACCAAAAAGGAGGAGCCGGCCAAGGCAGAGCCAACCGCAACCGATGCCGCCGGGGCAGAGCCGGCCAAGGCAGAGTCAGAAAAGACAGAGTCAGACAAGACAGAGTCAGACAAGACAGAGCCAGCCAAGGCAGAGCCGGCCGAGACAGAGCCGGCCGAGGCAGAGCCAACCGAAACTGATGCCGCCAAAACAGAGCCAGCCGAGGCAGAGCCAGCCAAGGCAGAGCCAACCGAGGCAGAGTCAGCCAAGACAGAGCCGGCCGAGGCAGAGCCAACCGAAACTGATGCCGCCAAAACAGAACCGGCCGAGGCAGAACCGGTCGAGGCGGATAGCGGTACGGAACCTGAAGACGTTGCGCCGGCCACAGAGCAGGAAGCTGCAACGGCAGTATCTGAAGAGGATACATTTCATGACGCCGTAATCCGCAGGCTTGCCGAAATAGCAAGCCAAAGAGAGCTTGTTTCCTATACACAGTTATCCAGGTGGATTGAAGGTGAAACCGGCCATTCTGTGAAAGCCAACAGTAACGAAATGTATGACATGCTTGACGCAATCAACCGGCGCGAGCTCGAGGCCGGCAGGGGAATGTTAAGCGCCGTGGTCGTGCGCCAGAGAGAAAAAACACCTGGCGCCGGATTTTATAAATCCACCAAGGGCGTGGGCACAACCGAGGAGAAGAAAGAGAAGTTTTGGAAAAAAGAATTGGACAAGGTCTATGACGCCCATGCAACCAAGTGATTTGTGACGCACACTATTAACAGCCAACAGTAAGACCAGACAGGACCAGGAAAACAATGCAAATTACAGCCTCCATGGTAAAAGAATTGAGAGAGCGTACCGGCGCCGGGATGATGGATTGCAAGAAGGCGTTGCAGGAAACCGCCGGTGATATCGAAGCCGCGATCGAGGCCATGCGCAAGTCCGGCATCGCCAAGGCGGCGAAAAAAGCAGGCCGTATCGCCGCGGAAGGAACCATAGTCATCGCTGCGGATGAGGGCGCCGGTCAGGCAGTGGTGCTGGAAGTCAACTGCGAAACAGACTTTGTTGCCAAGGACGAAAATTTCCAGAATTTCGCGCGCGGGCTTGCCGGGGCGCTGCTGGGGCAGGACGAGGCAACTCCGGACGCGCTTGCGGCGCTGTCACTTAACGGCGCCGGACCCGGCTCGGTAGAGACAGGCAGGCAGGAACTGGTCACCAAGCTGGGAGAAAACATCAGTATCCGCCGCCATGCCAGGGTACGGAAAACATCCGGCGGCGCGCTGGGCATCTACGTGCACGGCATCCGCATCGGCGTGATCGTGGATTTATCCATTGACGATGCCACGCTGGCCAAAGACCTCGCCATGCATATCGCGGCCGCCAACCCCCTATGCGTGGCTGAACAGGACGTGCCGCAGGACGTGCTGGAGAAGGAGCGGGAGATCCAGTTGGTCCAGGCCGCACAATCAGGCAAGCCGGCCGCCATCGTCGAGAAGATGGTAGCGGGCAGGATGAAGAAATTCCTGAAGGAAAATACCTTGCTGGGGCAGGCTTTCGTAAAAGACCCGGACGTTTCCATCGCGGCGCTGTTAAAGCAACACCAGGCGACAGTGAACGGCTTCATCAGGTACGAGGTGGGAGAAGGGCTGGAAAAGAAAGAAGACAATTTCGCGGCCGAAGTCATGCAACAGGCCGGGTTGGGCGGGGGCTGACAAGACCTTGCCTGAGCTTGCGGAACTGCGCTATCGGCGCATCCTGATAAAGCTGAGCGGCGAAGCGCTGATGGGCACAGCCGCTTACGGCATTGACCCCGCCACTATCAAGCGCCTGGCGAATGAGATTCGTGAGCTGAGCCTGAACAACGCCCAGGTGGCGCTGGTGTTGGGCGCGGGCAATTTTTTCCGCGGTTCGGGGCTTGCCGCAGCCGGCATAGATCGGGTGAGCGCCGACCACATGGGCATGCTGGCCACCATTATGAATTCGCTGGCGTTGCAGGATGCCCTGGAACAGCTTGGCGCCTTTGCCCGGGTCATGTCCGCCATCAAGATCAACGAGGTTTGTGAAGATTATATCCGGCGCCGGGCGGTGCGCCACCTGGAAAAAGGGCGCGTGGTGATTTTTGCGGCCGGCACCGGCAACCCGTTTTTCACCACGGATTCAGCCGCAAGCCTGCGCGCGGTCGAGATCAATGCGGACCTGCTGATCAAGGCGACCAAGGTGGACGGCATTTATTCCGCGGACCCCATGCAGGATAAATCAGCCATACGCTATGACGTTTTGGGTTATGATGACGTAATTGAACGAAAACTGGCAGTCATGGATACCACTGCCATCGTACTGTGCCGTGAGAACAACATGCCCTTGCGCGTGTTGAACATGATGCAACCCGGCGCCCTGCTGCGCGCCGCCAGGGGGTTACCGGAAGGCACGTTGGTTAGTTTTTGAGTTTTTGGAAACTGAAAACCGAAAAATGATCGAAGACATTATCAAAGACGCTGATGATCGTATGGACAAGTCGCTCAAGGCGTTGCAGAGCGACCTTGCGAAGATCCGCACCGGGCGCGCCCACCCCAGCCTGCTGGAGCATATTCCCGTCAATTACTACGGCAGCAAGGTGCCGATGAACCAGGCAGCCAATATCGGCGTGCTGGATGCGCGCACGCTGGGCGTGACGCCCTGGGACCGGAACACGGTGACGGACATCGAGAAAGCGATTCGGGATTCCGACCTGGGACTGAACCCGGTGACGGCCGGCAACGTCATCCGCGTGCCCCTGCCGGCGCTGACCCAGGAACGCAGGAAGGAGTTGACCCGGCTGGTCAGGGCCGAGGCGGAACACACCCGGGTCGCGGTGCGCAATATCCGCCGCGATGCCAACCACCAGATGAAGGAATTGTTGAAAGAAAAGCTCATCACCGAAGATGATGAGCGCCGCAGTGAGGGGCGCATACAGCAACTCACAGATACTCATGTCAAGGACGTGGAACAGATACTCAAGGACAAGGAAATGGAGTTGATGGAGATTTGAGCTTACCGGCGCATGTCGCCATCGTCATGGACGGCAACGGTCGGTGGGCAAAGAGCAGGGGACTGCCCCGTAGCGCCGGTCACGAGGCCGGTATTGACGCATTACGGGCGACGGTTGAACACAGCATCCGCCGGGGCATCAGGATGCTGACCGTGTATGTCTTCAGCAGTGAAAACTGGCAGCGCCCGGATGCGGAGATAGCCTTGCTGCTCGAGTTGTTCATCACTGCGCTGAATGACGAGGTGGACGAGTTGAACCGGAATAACGTCAGGCTGACGTTTATCGGGGACATTTCGGTGTTCCCGGATGAATTACAGGAATCGATTCACGAGGCCAGGAGCAGCACCGCGGCCAATGACGGGCTGGACCTGGTGGTCGCCATCAATTACGGCGGGCGCGCCGAAATCATCTCTGCCTGCAAACACCTTTTTGCCACCTTGCTTGAACAGGGCGGGCGCGCGTCCGACATCAGTGAAGAGAGCCTGCGCCCCTACCTGGACCTCCCGCATTACCCCGATTTGTTCATTCGCACCGGTGGCGAGGTGCGCGTGAGCAATTTCCTGCTGTGGCAACTGGCCTATACGGAAATGTACTTCACCGACGTGTACTGGCCGGACTTTGACACCGCCGAGTTCGACCAGGCGCTGGATTCCTACGTTGGCCGGCAACGCCGCTTCGGGCGCACCTCGGAACAGTTGGGCTGATGGGGGCGGCGCGTATCATCACTGCCCTGGCGCTGATACCGCTGGTACTGGGAATAACCCTGTACGGCAGCCGTGAGCTGTTTGCCGGTTTGTGTGCGCTCATGGTGCTGGCCGCCGCCTGGGAATGGGCCGGCCTGACGGAACCGCGCCGCCGGCGCCGGAAAGTGCTGGCGCTGGCGCTGGGCGTATTGCTGCTGGCGCTCTGTTATTACCATATTGACAGTATGGTGACGTTCGTCATCATGGGTCTGGCGCTGCTCTGGTGGGGCGCGGCGCTGGTGTTGATCCGGCGTTATCGCGGCAGCAGCACATTCAGCCCGGGACCGGTGTTGCAGGCGGGTATCGGCGTGCTCGTGCTGCTTCCCGCCTGGGTGGCCCTGGTGGCGCTGCACACCCGTTCTGAACTTGACGGCCCGCTGCTGGTAAGCTGCCTGTTTATCATGATCTGGGCTGCGGACAGCGGCGCGTATTACGCGGGAAGAAGATGGGGCCGGCGCAAACTGGCCGTGCACATCAGTCCGGGCAAGACCCTGGAGGGATTGCTGGCCGCGCTGTTGGCCGGCCTGCTTGCCGCGTGGGTGTGCGCCCTGCAATTGCTGCAGGTGCCGCCGGCCAAACTGGCATTGTTCATGCTGCTGTGCCTGGTCACGATTGCCATGTCGGTGGTCGGGGACCTGGCCGAGAGCATGATCAAGCGCAGCGGCGGGGTCAAGGACAGCGGCGAGTTGCTGCCCGGCCACGGTGGCGCGCTGGATCGCATAGACAGCCTGACTGCGGCCGCACCGGTATTTTTTACCGGCGTGTTGTTGTTGGAGTGAATGCCGTGATCGGCGTTACCATCCTGGGCTCAACCGGCAGTATCGGCATCAGTACGCTGGACGTGATGGCCAGGCACCGGGACCGGTTTGCGCCGGTTGCGCTGACGGCCAACACCAATGTTGAAGCCTTGCTGCAACAATGCCTTGCCTGGCGTCCCAGGTATGCGGTGATGGCCGACCCGCACGCGGCCGGACGCCTGCAGGAGAGTCTGCGTCGCGCCGCGCCGGAGGTGCAAGTGCTGGCGGGGACGGACAGCTTGCAGGAAGTCGCCTCCTGTGCCGAGACGGATTACGTCATGGCCGGGATCGTCGGCGCCGCGGGCCTGCTACCCACTCTGGCCGCGGCGCGCAGTGGCAAGCGGGTCATGCTCGCCAACAAGGAGGCGCTGGTCATGTCCGGGAAACTGTTCATGGATGCAGTCAGGGAAAACGGCGCCGTGCTGCTGCCGGTTGACAGTGAACACAATGCCATATTCCAGTGTATGCCGGGCGCGCGCGCCGGCGATTTGCAACAGGCCGGTGTTACTCGTATACTGTTGACCGCATCGGGTGGGCCGTTCCGGACCACGCCGTTGTCGGCCTTGCGGGCGGTCACGGCTGAACAGGCCTGCGCCCACCCCAACTGGGATATGGGAAGAAAGATATCGGTGGATTCTGCGACCATGATGAACAAGGGACTGGAGGTGATAGAAGCCTGCTGGCTGTTCGATGCCGGCACAGATGACGTTGAAGTCGTTATCCATCCTGAAAGTATCATACATTCCCTGGTTGAATATGCCGATGGTTCGGTGCTGGCGCAACTGGGAAACCCGGATATGCGCACCCCCATCGCCTATGCTCTGGCCTGGCCGCAGCGGATTGCCGCAGGTGTAAAAAAATTGAGTCTGTTTGACGTGTCGCAACTAAACTTTGAAAAACCGGACCCGGACAGGTTTCCATGCCTGGGCCTGGCGCGCCGGGCATTCGCCGCGGGCGGCACCGGCACCACCTTGTTGAATGCCGCCAACGAAGTGGCGGTGGACGAATTTCTGCACGGCCGTATCCGCTACACGGATATTGCCCCCGTGGTTGAGCAGACCCTGGAACGCGTTGCCGTCCGGGCGGCGGACACGCTGGAGCAGATCCTGGACGCGGACCACGAGGCCCGCGCCTGCGCACAGGTGCACTGCCGGAGTTTATCCGGATGATTGACCTGTTGCAGATGCTGGGCGCGTTTGTGGTTGCCCTGGGCGTGCTCATCACATTTCATGAGTTCGGCCACTTCTGGGTCGCCCGGCGCTGCGACGTGAAAGTGCTGCGCTTTGCGGTCGGTTTCGGACGCCCGCTGTGGCGCAGGACGTTTGGCGCCGACGATACCGAATTTGTGGTCGGCGCCATACCGCTGGGGGGCTACGTCAGCATGCTGGACGAGCGTGAAGCCCCGGTGCCCGAGGCGGAGCGCGCACGCGCGTTCAATAACAAACCACTGGGCCAGCGCGTGGCTATTGTCGCGGCCGGCCCCATCTTCAATTTCATCTTTGCGATCATCGCTTACTGGCTGATTTTCATGATCGGCATCAGCGGGCTCAAACCGGTGCTCGCCACGGTGCAGGCAGGCACGCCGGCCGCGCAGTCCGGGTTGCAGACCGGTGATGAGATCATAGCCATCGACGGCCAGGTAACGCCAACCTGGAATACCGCACTGGAACGTCTGGTGGCCGGCGTGGTTGAGCGCAGCGTGGCGACGCTCACGGTCAGGGATGCGCAAGACCGGCAACGGGCGCTGGCGCTGGACCTGGGGGCTATCTCCATAGACTCCATGGCCGAGGGCAACCTGCTGGACTTGCTGGGGGTTGAACCGGCGCGCCCGCGGGTTCCCGCTGTGATCGGCCAGGTTGTCCGCGCGGGCGCCGCCTGGCAGGCCGGCCTGCAGGAGGACGATGAAATCATCGCCGTTGACGGCGCGCCGGTCAGGGATTGGCAACACTGGGTCGAGTTGGTCCGGAGCGCGCCGGACACCCCCCTGGCGGTGGACATAAGCAGGGATGGCGCCACCGTGGCGCTGGCGCTGACGCCTGCGGCGAAGGTCACCGAGCAAGGTGAACGGTTCGGCTTCATCGGCGCCTCCCTGACCCCGGATTTCAGTAGCGACCCGTCCCTGTTTGCCACCGAAGCCTATGCGCCGCATATCTCCCTGCTGAAGGGAGTCGGCAAGACCGTTGACATGTCCGTGATGACCCTGCAGATACTGGGCCGCATGATCAGCGGCCAGGCTTCCCTGAAGAACCTGAGCGGCCCGGTCAGCATTGCCCAGTACGCCGGCCAGACCGCACAACTGGGCCTGGTCGCCTTCCTGAGTTTCCTGGCCCTGGTCAGCATCAGCCTGGGAATCCTGAACCTGCTGCCGATCCCGTTGCTGGACGGCGGCCACCTGTTTTACTACCTGGTGGAATTCCTCAAGGGCAGTCCGGTGTCCCTGTCCACACAACTGCTGGGCCAACGCGTCGGCATCGCACTGCTGTTCTGCCTGATGGCGCTGGCAATTTACAATGATATTCTCAGGCTTGCGGCTTAGTCTCGTGCAAGCTGAACCACAAAATATATACCTGGCCCGGAATGGGAATACAATATGTATGGATTTTTCAATTGGAGTGCTTTAGTATAAGCAAACATGTTGCCGGAGAGATTGAAAGCTTACCTGTATAGCTCGGCTTTGGCGGCGCTGCTGTTTGCCGGCGCCGCGCCCGGACTCGCCGCCCAGGAATCTGTATCACAGGAACCGGCCTCCCAGGAATCTGTCTCAAAGGAACCTGACACACAGGAATTCACCATCGGGGATATCCGCGTCGAAGGCCTGCAACGTCTGACCCCGGGCACCGTCTTCAACTACCTGCCGCTGGAAGTGGGTGACAAGTTCAACCCGGAAGTGTCTGCCGAAGCGGTCAGCGCCTTGTTCAAGACCGGGTTTTTCGATGACGTGCAACTGCAACGGGACGGTAACGTACTGGTTATCGTGCTCAAGGAAAGAGCGGCCATCGGCAGCATTGAAATCAGCGGCAACAAGGATATCAAAACCGAGGACCTGATGGACGGCCTGAACCAGATTGGCTTTGCCGAAGGGCGCGTGTTCGACCAGTCGCAACTGGACGGCCTGGAACGGGAACTGCGCCGGCAATATTTCTCCGCGGGCAAATATGCGGTAAACATCGATTCCGAAGTAACGCCGCTGTCCAATAACCGGGTCGCGGTGTCCATCGACATCTCGGAAGGCAAGGCTGCGCGCATCAAGCAGATCAACATCGTCGGCAACGAGTCCTACCGGGAAGAGGAATTATTGGACGGGTTTGAGTTATCCAGCCCCACCTTGTTCTCCTTTTTTACCAAGGACGACCAGTATTCACGCCAGAAACTGTCCGGCGACCTGGAAACCCTGCGTTCCTATTACCTGGACCGGGGGTATGTCAACTTCAGCATCGATTCCACCCAGGTAACGATCACGCCCGACAAGAAGGACATCTACATCACCATCAATATCACCGAAGGCGGGCAGTACACGGTCTCAGGGGTGAAACTGGCGGGCGAGTTTATCCTGCCGGAGGAACGGCTGTACAACCTCATCAGCGTAACCCGGGACAGCCTGTTCTCGCGCAAGCAGGTGACTGACAGCAGTGAGCGCATGACGGAGCGCCTGGGAGGGTCCGGTTACGCGTTTGCCAACGTCAATTCCATTCCCGATATCAATGAAGACGAGAATACGGTAGAGGTCACGTTTTTCGTGGACCCGGGCAAGCGGGTGTACGTTCGGCGCATCAATTTTTCCGGCAATACCAGAACCCGGGATGAGGTGCTGAGACGGGAGATGCGCCAGCACGAAGGCGGCTGGATTTCCACGCCCAAGGTGGAGCGGGGCAAGATCAGGCTGCAGCGGCTGGGCTTCTTTGAAGAGGTGAACGTGGAGACACCGGCCATTGCCGGTTCCGCGGACCAGGTTGACGTGAATTATACCGTCACGGAAAAACCGTTCGGTAACTTCCTGGCCGGCTTGGGTTTTTCCCAGAACCAGGGGTTGATCTTCCAGACCAGCATCACCCAGGACAACTTCCTCGGTTCCGGGAAACGCATACAGTTTGCCTTTAACAACAGTGACATCAACCGCCGCTTTTCCCTGGGCTACGTCAACCCGTACTACACCGTGGACGGGATCAGCCGCGGGTTTAACCTGAATTACCAGGAAACGGAGGCGTATGACGCGAACATCACCGCATTCGACAGCCGGGTGATAGGCGCGGGCGTCAGTTTTGGCGTGCCGGTGACGGAATACAATTTCATCAGCACCGCGTTCGGGTACGAGAATACGCGCCTGTCCGAAGATCGTTTCTTTGCGCAGCAGGTAGTGGATTTTATCGAGCGGGAGGGTAACAAGTTCGATATCCTGCGCCTCTCCGCGGCATTCTCCTATGATACGCGCAACCGGGCCATCCTGCCGACCCGGGGCGTACAGCACCGCTTCAGTTCGGAAATGTCCGTGCCTTCGTTCGGTAACTCCCTGGAATTTTTCAAGGTGGGCTACCGCACGCAATGGTATCATCCCGTGTTACGCGAGTTCATATTTACCGTCAAGGGAGATTTCGGTTATGGCAATGGACTGTTCGGCACCGACCAGTTGCCGTTCTTTGAGAACTTCTATGCGGGCGGGCCGCGTTCGGTGCGCGGCTATGAGGAAAATACCCTGGGCCCCAAGGATACGCCGGTACAGGGCGGCACCAGGCGGCGTCCGCTGGGCGGCAATATCAAGGTGGTGGGCGGCGCTGAAATGATCTTTCCGCTGCCGTTTCTCAAGGAGTTCAAACAGGTCAGGTTTGCCGCATTTTTTGACGGCGGCAACGTTTACTCCAGCGATGAATCGTTTGAATTCAGTGAACTGAGGTATTCCACCGGCTTAAGTGGTATCTGGATCTCACCTTTTGGCCTGGTAAGTGTTAGTATAGCCAGACCCATCGGTGACAAGGAAGGCGATGAAACACAGCCGTTCCAGTTTACCTTTGGTTCAACTTTTTAGCCCGGATTTCTCAGGCTGGTCTGGAGCCTGCTCCGTAGTTGATACGGGGATAGACTTGTTCAGAGTTTTCTTGGATAATAATGTTTTTAATTCTTTTGGAGTCTGTGAGCGCTATGAGGCTGATCCGTTTCCTGATATGTTTTTATCTGGCCTGTTTCATCTCCTCTGCCAGTGCGGAGGATTACAAGATAGGCGCCGTTAACGCGATACGCATCCTGGAGCAATCGCCCCAGGCCGAGAAGATGCGTAACCTGCTGGAGAAGGAATTTGCCCCGCGCGACCGGGAACTGGTTGATGCGCAGAAGACCTTGAAGGAAATGGAAGACAGGTTGACCAAGGATGCGCCGATTATGAGTGAGGCGGAACGGAGCAAGCTGGAGCGGGATATCGTCAATGCGCGGCGCGACCTGAAACGCAACCAGGACGAGTTCCGCGAAGACCTGACCTTTCGCAGGAATGAGGAAATCGGCAAAATTCAAAAGGATATCGTCGATGCCATCAATACCATTGCCAGGGAAAACGGCTTTGACATGATACTCAATGAAGGCGTGATTTACGCCAGTCCCAAAGTGGACGTGTCCCAGTTGGTCATTGACCAGTTGAAGAAGGAAAATGACTCAGGGAAAAATATCGAGGGCGCCGAAGAGTAGCGGAGTTTGGGCGATACCCTACCCGGGCTATACCATCAATGACGGCCACCCTGGGTGACATTGCCGCGCAAATCGATGCACAACTGCAAGGTGACCCCGCTACCGGGATAACCGGTGTTGCCAGCCTGCACAGGGCGGCGCCGGGCGAGCTCAGCTTCTATACCCATAAACGTTATGCTGCCGACCTGGCAGCCACGCGCGCCGGCGCCGTGGTCCTGGCCGCTGCTGATGCGCCGGACTGTCCCGTGGCGAGTTTGATCGTTGCAGATCCCTACCTGGCTTACACCAGGGCTGCCGCGTTCCTGCATCCTCCCGCACCGTTCACACCCGGCATTCACCCGTCTGCGGTGATCGGTGTCGGAACGGCTATCGATACCGACTGTTTTGTCGGCGCCAACACGGTGATCGGTGACAACGTCAGTATCGGGGCGGGGACTTATATCGGCCCGGGTTGCGTGATCGAGGCCGGCGCACGCATCGGCGCGCAGTGCCGCCTGCATCCCGGTGTGGTCCTGATGACCCGGGTCGAGATCGGGGCGCGGGTATTGCTCCATCCCGGCGTCGTGCTCGGCGCGGATGGCTTCGGCCTTGCCAACGACGCGGGGCGCTGGCTGAAAATACCGCAACGGGGTAGTGTCAGCGTCGGGGATGACGTTGAAATCGGCGCCAACACCACTATCGACCGGGGCGCGCTGGATGACACCGTGATTGAAGCCGGCGTAAAAATCGATAACCAGGTGCAGGTGGGGCATAATGTCCGGATTGGAGAACATACTGCGATTGCCGGCGCCGCGGTGATTGCCGGCAGTGTCACCATCGGTCGCAGGTGCATGATCGGCGGCGCCAGCGCCATTGCCGGTCATATCGACATCGCCGATGACGTGGTCATCGCGGGCATGTCCGGTGTCCCCAACAGTATCCGGGAAGCGGGTGTCTATGCCTCCGGCGTACCCATAACGGATCAAAAGACCTGGCGCAAAAACATGGCGAGATTCAGGAACCTGGATGCACTGGCGAGGAAAATCTTTCGTTTGGAAAAGCTGGTAGAATAGTCTCCTCCAAGTAAAACCTTGTGCAAGCTGATATGCCCGAACTGGATATTGAACAGATAAAACAGGCGCTGCCGCATCGTTATCCCATGCTGTTGCTGGACAGGGTGACGGACTATGAGCCGGGCGTATCCCTGACTGCGATCAAGAACGTCACTGTGAATGAGCCGTTTTTCCAGGGGCATTTCCCGCAGGAACCGATCATGCCGGGAGTCTTCATCGTGGAGGCAATGGCGCAGGCTTCCGCGGTGCTGGGCCTGTTGTCGGAGCAGGGCGGCGAGCACTGGAACAAGCTGTATTACCTGGTGGGTATTGACAAGGCCAGGTTCAGAAAAACCGTGGGACCGGGCGATCAACTGGTGATTGAGGTCAGGTTTGTTGCGCTACGGAGAAATATCTGGCGGTTTTCCTGTGTGGCTAAAGTCGATGGCGCCGTCGTAGCCGACACGGAACTGTTGACAACCATAGCGGACCGGGAGACTTGATCGAAGCCACTGCGAAAGTGCACTCCGGCGCCGAGATCGGGGACGGGGTCAGCATCGGCGCTTATTCCGTGATTGGTGATCGAGTCCGGCTCGCCGAGGGTTGCGTGATCGGGCCGCACGTGGTGGTGAAAGGCCCTACCCGGATTGGCGCGGCGACCCGTATCGCCCAGTTCTGCTCGATCGGCGATGACCCCCAGGACAAGAAGTATCAAGGCGAGGCCGACTCATTCCTTGAAATCGGCGCCAATAACGTTATCCGTGAGTTCTGCAGCATCAACCGCGGCACCGCGCAGGGCGGCGGCGTCACCCGCATAGGCGCTGACAACTGGATCATGGCCTACGTGCACATCGCACACGATTGCCAGGTGGGCAACAACACGATCTTTGCCAATCATGCCACCCTGGCCGGTCACGTGCAGATCGATGATCATGCCATCCTGGGCGGGTTTACCGGCGTACACCAGTTTTGCCGGGTAGGTTGCCACAGTATTGCAGCCATCGCCTCCATCATCCTGAAGGACGTGCCCCCTTACCTCATGGTGTCCGGCAACAGCGCCAAACCGAACGGCCTGAACCGCGTGGGCCTGAGGCGTAACGGGTTTTCCGACAGCCGGATTGATGCGATCAGAAAGGCTTACCGGATTGTCTATCGTGAAGGGCTGTTACTGAAAGATGCATTGAAGCAACTGCACGGGCTTGCTGATGAGAGTGAAGACGTCGCGCAGTTCACTCGTTTCATCGAGCAATCTGAGCGTGGGATTGTGAGATGACGAATGGGAGAGTAGATGGTTAAGTTGAGATGAAAATCGGTATTGTTGCGGGTGAACCTTCAGGGGATTTTCTTGGCGCGCGCTTAATCGAGGATCTCAGGCAACACCGGCCCGGCCTCCAGGTGGCGGGTATAGGCGGCCCTGCGTTACGCGCGGCAGGTTGCGAGGTCCTCTACCCGATGGAAAAACTGGCGCTGATGGGATTGGTGGAAGTGTTGGGAAAATTGTGGGAATTGAGCAGGTTACGCGCCCGCTTGGCGGCGCATTTCATCAACGATCCGCCGGACGTGTTCATCGGCGTGGACGCGCCGGATTTCAACCTGGGCCTGGAACGGACGCTGAACAGAAAAGGCATCAAAACAGCGCACTACGTCTGCCCCACGGCCTGGGCCTGGCGGCCCTGGCGCGTGCGTAATATCAGGCGCGCCGCACAGTGCCTGCTGTCCGTGTTTCCCTTCGAAGAAGCGTTTTTCCGCGCGCGCGGCATACGGGTCAATTACGTCGGACATCCCCTGGCGCGACAGGTGGCGCTCGAACCTGATGCGCCACGCGCGCGCCGCAACCTTGAGTTGCCGGCAAACGCCCGTACTGTGGCGTTGTTACCGGGCAGCAGGTCTGCGGAGTTGAACAGGTTGGCGCGGCCGTTTATCGACACGGCGGTCTGGTTGCGCGCGCGCCACGACGGGCTTTGCTTCGTCAGCAATGCAGTGAATGATGCCGCGGCGCAGCAGTTACGCGCCGCCGCCGCACACCGGGGGGTGGAGTTGAAGGTGGTAAGGGATAGCATGGCTGACACCCTGGCCGCTGCCGACGTCGCCCTGGTGGCTTCCGGCACCGTTACCCTGGAGGCCATGCTGCACAAGACACCCATGGTCGTAGCCTATCGCCTGCACAGCCTGTCTTACTGGCTGATCCGGGCGTTGATCAGGGTAAAATTCGTTGCCCTGCCCAACCTGCTGGCGGACGCGCGCCTGGTGCCTGAATATTTCCAGTCACAATGCCGGGCGGAAGTCCTGGGCCCGGCCCTGCAGTACTGGCTGGAGCATCCGCAGGAGGCACAGTCGTTAACCCACCGTTTCACCGACCTGCACCACTCCTTGCGCAACACCGAAACCAGCGCCGCGCAAGTCGTACTGAACCTGCTTGATGATGTTGACAGCCGGGGTTGATGAGGCGGGCAGGGGGCCGTTGGCGGGGCCTGTTATCGCCGCCGCGGTGATACTTGACGAGGACAACAGGATTGCCGGGTTGGCCGATTCCAAGCTGTTGTCGGAACGGCGCCGGGCGCGCCTGGCCGCGCAGATTGAGGAACAGGCGTTGGCCTGCTCAATCGGCCGCGCCGAGCCTCGGGAGATCGACCGCCTGAACATCCTCAACGCCAGCCTGCTGGCCATGCAGCGGGCGCTTGAGGGCCTGGCTGTCGCGCCGCAGCAGGTGCTGGTTGACGGCAATCGCTGTCCCGATTGTCGTTATCCCGTCAGCGCCATCGTACAAGGTGATAAAATCGAGCCTTGTATCAGCGCCGCGTCCATCCTGGCGAAAGTGCACCGGGACCGGGAACTGCTGGAACTGGACCGGCACTACCCGGACTACGGCTTTGCCCGGCACAAGGGCTACCCGACCCGGCAGCACTTGCAGGCATTGGCCGAACACGGCCCTTGCCCGATACACCGCCGCAGCTTTGGCCCGGTACGGCAGTCAGTATTATCATTTGCCACAGAGGACACAGAGTCCGTTATTCGCAAACCATGGACATAACAGCAGACGACTTCGTTCACTTGCACGTGCACACCGAGTATTCCCTGGTGGACGGCTTGTTGCGGGTGGATGATTACGTCAATGCCCTGGTGCAGCACGGGATGTGGAGCGGGGCGGTGACGGAGTTGTACAACGTTTTTTCCATGGTCAAGTTTTACCGGAAATGTATGGATTGCGGTGTCAAACCCGTTATCGGCGCGGAAATCAACCTGGCAGATGAACACGGCGCCGACCAGGATCAGCGGCTGCTGCTGTTGTGCCAGGACAGGACAGGATTTAACAACCTGTCGCAACTGATTACCCTGAGCTTTACCGAGGGCCAGCAGAGCCGGGCGCCGGTCATTCAAAGAGATTGGCTGGCGTCGCGTGCACACGGGTTGATTGCCCTGTCCGGCGGGATACACGGCGCCGTGGGCCAGGCTGTCCTGCATAATCAGCCGGACCTGGCCAGGGCGGAACTTGCGTTCTTCCGGCAGGTGTTCCCGGACCGGTTTTACCTGGAATTGCAGCGCACCGCGCGGGCGGAGGAAGAGGTTTATCTGCAACACGCGCTGGCGCTTGCCGCGCAGTTTGACCTGCCCGTGGTGGCCACCAATGACGCCAGATTCGCCGTGCCCGAAGATTTTGACGCCCATGAAGCGCGGGTCTGCATCCAGAACGGTTATACCCTCAACGATCCCAAGCGCCCGCGCGGGTACAGCAACGAACAATACCTGAAGACCCCGGCGCAGATGCGGGAGTTGTTCCATGATGTGCCGGAAGCCCTGGAGAACAGCGTCAACATCGCCAAACGCTGCAACCTGGAACTGGAATTTGGTAATGACTACCTGCCTGAGTTTCCCGTGCCGGACGGCCTGGACCAGGCCGGCTGGTTACGCCAGGAAGCACAGGCGGGGCTGGCGCGGATGGTTGCCGAGCGGGAGGCTGCCGGCAGCGCGCTGGAGCGGGAACGCTATGCCCAACGCCTGGAGCATGAACTTGAGGTCATTACCGGGATGGGGTTTCCGGGCTATTTTCTCATCGTGGCCGATTTTATCCATTGGGCCAAACAGCAGGGAATACCGGTAGGCCCCGGGCGCGGTTCCGGCGGCGGGTCACTGGTTGCCTACGTGCTGGGTATCACCGACCTGGACCCCATTTTTCATGACTTGCTGTTTGAACGGTTCCTGAATCCCGAACGGGTATCCTTGCCTGATTTTGACGTGGATTTCTGTATGGACCGGCGCGATGAGGTGATCGAATACGTGTCTCAGCGTTACGGCCGCGAGCGGGTGTCCCAGATCATCACGTTTGGCAGCATGGCGGCCAAGGCGGTGGTGCGCGACGTCGGCAGGGTGCTGGGCCACCCCTACGGCTACGTTGACAAGATCGCCAAACTGATCCCGTTTGAGCTGGATATGACGCTGGACAAGGCATTGGCCGCGGAGGAAGCGCTGCGCCGGCGCTACGCCGAAGAAGAGGAGGTGAAGATACTCATCGACCTGGCGCAGAAACTGGAAGGGCTGGCGCGCAATGCCGGCAAACACGCCGGCGGTATTGTTATCTCGCCGCGCCCGCTGACCGAGTTCCTGCCGCTGTACTGTGAACGGAATACCCGGGTCACCTCCACCCAGTTTGATATGGGTGACGTGGAAGCCATCGGCCTGGTCAAGTTTGACTTTCTGGGTTTGCGCACCCTGACCATCATCGACTGGGCGGTCAAGGACGCAAACAGGCTGTTGTCCGGCAACAGTGGCGAGAACCTGGATATAAGAACCATTGCGCTGGATGATGCCGCCACCTATGCCACCATACAACGCATGGATACCATGGCCGTGTTCCAGTTGGAATCAGACGGTATGCGCAAACTGATCAAACGGCTTGAGCCGGACAAGTTCGATGACCTGGTCGCCCTGGTCGCCCTGTTTCGGCCCGGCCCGCTGGATTCCGGCATGGTTGATGATTTTATCGACCGGAAAAAAGGCAAGGCGCTGGTGCGTTATCCGCATCCGGCACTGGAACCCGTACTGCGCCCGACGTACGGGGTGATCCTGTACCAGGAACAGGTCATGCAGATTGCCCGGGTGCTGGGCGGCTACACCCTGGGCGCCGCGGACTTGCTGCGGCGCGCCATGGGCAAGAAGAAACGTGAGGAGATGGCCTTGCAGCGCGATATTTTCGTCAGCGGCGCGCTGAAAAACCAAATCAGGGAAAAAGTGGCCACCTCCATCTTTGACCTGATGGAAAAGTTTGCCGGTTACGGTTTCAATAAGTCGCATTCCGTCGCCTATGCCTTGCTGGCCTACCAGACTGCCTGGTTGAAAACCCATTACCCGGCGGCATTCATGGCCGCGGTGCTGTCCTCGGATATGAACAACACGGACAAGATTGTCAGGCTGGTGGAAGAATCGAGACGGATGAAACTGCTCATCAAGCCGCCTTCGATCAACCACAGCGACTACAAATTCAGGGTGATGGACGCGCACACCATTTTATTCGGCCTGGGCGCCATCAAGGGCGTCGGCCGGTCTGCTATCCTCAGCCTGTGTGAGGAGCGCGCGGCGCAGGGGCAGTTTTCCGACCTGTTTGAATTTTGCCGGCGTGTTGAGCCGCGCCGGGCCAACAAACGGGTCATGGACGCGCTGATCCGGGCCGGCGCACTGGATGACTTCGAGCAACCGCGCAGCGTACTGGCAGCCAGCCTGGACAAGGCGCTGCGGTTCGCAGAACAATACACCAGCAATGCCGACACAGGCCAGGATGACCTGTTCGGCGCCGAGTTATTGACGCGGCCCGAAGATAACGCTGAGGAAGCTGAAACACCGTATGTGGACGCGCCGGAGTGGGAAGACCTGGAACGCCTCAAGGGTGAGAAGGAGACGTTGGGGTTCTACCTGGTTGGCCACCCCATCACGCGTTACGAACGCGAACTGTCAGCGTTTGTCAGCGCCCGGTTGCACCGGGTCAAGGCCGGCATGGCGTTGACGGTAGCCGGTTATATCGAGACCCTGCGCCTGCGCAACAGCGCCAGGGGACGCCTGGCGGAACTCCTGCTGGACGATAAAACCGCGCGTCTCCAGGTCACGGTTTACAGCGAAAACTACCAGAAATACAATGAATTGTTGGAAAAAGATAAACTGGTTATCATTAAAGGTGAAGCGGTGGAAGACAGCTTCTATGAAGCGGGCGTGGCCATCGTTGCCAATGAGATATTCTCACTGCCCATGCTGCGCCGGCAGTTTGCGGCGCTGCGGTTAAACGTACACAAGAACGTGCTGGATAACGGCTTTGTCCCCGGCCTGAAAGAGGTTTTGTCGCGTTACGGTAGCGGGACAAACCCGGTGTCAATGGAATATAATGACGGCAAGGTTTCAACCATTCTGCGCTTCGGCAACGATTGGGCGGTCACAATCAATGATGAATTACTGGCCGAACTGGGCAATATGATTGGAGCCACTAATGTGAACCTGGATTTTCCAGAGCGTGTAAAACTGTGAACGATGCGCAACAAGCCGTGAATTTTCTCGATTTTGAGCAGCCCATTGCCGAACTGGAGGCCAAGATCGAAGAGTTGCGTCACGTCAGTGACGACAGCGAGTTGAATATTCACAATGAAATTATCCGCCTGCAAAAGCGCAGCAGGGACCTGACGCAGTCCATTTTTTCCTCACTCAACGCCTGGCAGGTTGCCCAGCTTGCGCGGCATCCCCTCAGACCGTATACCCTGGATTATGTGAGCCGGCTGTGCACGGATTTTATCGAGCTGCACGGAGACCGCAATTTCGCTGACGACCCCGCCATCCTGACCGGCATCGCGCGCTTTGAAGGGGAACCGGTGGCGCTTATCGGCCACCAGAAGGGGCGGGACATCAAGGAGCGCATTCACCGGAATTACGGTATGCCCCGGCCGGAAGGTTACCGCAAGGCTTTGCGTATCATGCAGCTTGCGGAACGCTTCAAACTGCCGGTGCTGACCTTTATCGACACGCCCGGCGCCTACCCGGGCATCGGCGCCGAGGAGCGCGGGCAAAGCGAAGCCATTGCCAGGAACCTGATGGTCATGTCAACCCTGCGCACGCCGATCATCGCCGTTGTTATCGGTGAAGGAGGGTCCGGCGGCGCGCTGGCCATCGGCGTGGGCGACCGGTTGAACATGTTGCAGTACAGCACCTACTCGGTGATATCGCCCGAAGGCTGTGCCTCCATCCTGTGGAAGGACGCGGGCAAGGCCAAGGACGCCGCGGAAGCCCTGGGCGTGACCGCGGCAAAACTGCGGCAACTGGACGTCATCGACAGCATCATCGACGAACCCCTGGGCGGCGCCCACCGCAGCTATGACGAAACGGCAGCCAACATCGGCGCACAGCTCAAACAGCAACTGCATGAACTCAAGCAGTTGAGCATTGACGAACTGCTGGAATACCGGCAACAACGCCTGCGCTCTTACGGGCATTTCTCCGAGTGAGTCCACGCCCTCTGTGGTAACAAAGCAGTGTGGCAAAACAACCGATACAACTGAGTCCGGAGGGCATTAGAGCCTTCCTTGACACGCTTTCCGGCAGTCGCCGGTATCTCGTCGCCTACAGCGGCGGCATGGACTCCCACGTACTACTGCACCTGCTCGTCTGCCTTGGCCGGGAAGCCGGCTACGGAGTCAGGGCGGCGCACGTCAACCATAACATACACCCGCACAGCCGGGATTGGGCGCGGCATTGCCGGGCAACCTGCCAGGCGCTGGGCGTGGCGCTGGAAGCGCTTGAGGTGGACGCGAGTCAGCCGGGAACGGAAAGCCCGGAAAACTGGGCCCGGGAAAAACGCTACGGGGCGCTGGAGCGTACCCTGGTTACGGATGAAATTCTGCTCACCGCACACCACCAGGACGACCAGCTCGAAACCTTGTTGCTACGCCTGTTACGCGGGGCAGGGGTGCTGGGTCTGGCGGCAATGCGCCCCGTGCGCGAGTTCGGCAAAGGGCTTCATGCGCGTCCGTTGCTACAGCATTCCCGCACAGAACTGTTGGACTATGCCGAACGTCATGGGCTGAAGTGGATAGAAGACCCTTCCAATACGGATACACAGCTTGACCGGAACTACCTGCGCCACGAAGTACTCCCTGCGCTGAAACACAGGTGGCCCGCGGCCGCGTCGCCGGTAAGCCGCACCATACAAGCCTGCGCCGAGGCCCAGGAACTGCTGGACGACCTGGCGCGCCAGGATTTGCAGCGCTGCGCCACGGACGAACCGGACGTACTCCTGGTTGATCAGATACAACAGCTATCGGCGCCCAGACAGAAAAACCTGATCCGCTACTGGAGCCGCATCCTGGACCTGCCACCCCCAAACAGCCGCCACCTGTCCCACATCATCAGCGACGTACTACAGGCAAGACCGGACGCCACCCCCCGGGTAAACTGGAAAGGCGCGACGCTGCAACGGCAGCGGAATTACCTGTATTTCTCCTCACCGGACAAATCATTACCGAAAGCTTCCCGGCCCGATCGGTCTTATTGATAAGGGAAACTGGTAGAAATTTGATAATAGATCAGTGAATCAGGGCCTCTCGCCCTAATACGTGCGTAATCACCTGTTTCAAACAATCCGGCTCATTCAGGAAATAAACCCCGTCCTCTTTCCATTCGTCTGGAGAGCGGATGATGCCGTCAATCTGCTGAGCCGGCGTGACTGATAGGACGTAAGCGCTCATGCGTAAATCGGGGGCAGTTTTGCGAACCTGTTGTTCAATTTCATTGATATCATGGTGCAGTTGTGCCTTTTTTTGTTCCTTACTCCCATAACGACCCAACCCCTTTGGATCAAGAAAAACAACATGCTGACACAAATCATCTTTCAACCAGACAATGAAATCCGGGTAATAGCCGAAATCATCGAAAAATGATACACCTCGGCCACGTGAAAGATTGCGTATCAGGTATAACTCCTTATCCTGTAAGCATGAATCCCGGGGGTCTGCCAATTCCCTGAGCCTTTCCACCACCTTTTTTTCATTCATATTCAAGGCAACTGGTCGAACAGTGACCTTGCAGTCCGGCGCCGCATATAACAATGGCTGATAGGCATGAATGTCTGCCATGATGACGCCCAGTTTCAAATTATGGAGATAACCTTCCCGAATGTTCTCTGACAGTTCATGAATATCCCCGATGAGCTGTTTCTGCGTCACTTCCGTTGATAATTCATAACGCTTGACGTTGTTGCTGTCATTTTCATCCAGTGTGACCACCTCAATATGCTCGCTTTCCCAGCGTCGCCGTTGTTTACGCCAGAACTGGTTTACATACTCGGTTATAAGCTCGATCGCAATCTCTTCCAACTCCTTCATACTGTGGAAATTACTCAGGTTCAACCGTTCTTGTGGCATTTGTAGTACATACCAGTCATGATTTTGCATGAGCCGCTCGACGGTCTCATACCTTATAACCAGGTTGTTCCAGTTATTCTGTTGTTTGCGCGCAAGTATCCTGTCGTAAATCCGTGTAGTGTTAAAAAATGTATGATGCGCTTCAAGCTTGACTGATTCTTCTTCAAATTCAGGCTCGGAAACCATGTCACTCGACGCTACGGATTGTAGGCGGGAGTACAAATTCAGTGTTACAACAGGTCTGTCAGGCTCGTCAGGGTTCGGCAGGACCGGCCTGTTATCGGAAAATTCAAATTTTTGGTTATCCTTGATACGGATCAGCTTCAGGTTGGGTTTCTTGCCGAAATTCCAGGTAACCGGTAGTTTGACGGTATCCTGTTCCACGCGCATCCCTTCTTTTTCCATCAGGTTCCGGAAAGCCTGCATATAGTTGGCGCGCAACCCGAAGATATACAGGGTCTCAAGTTCAACAAGATCGGCGCTGTTATCCGGAATTTCTGCGCCACTCCTTTGGTGGCGTCTGAGGCTCATGTTCCAGCCTTTGAGACGCACACCGCGTCCGAACATCTGGATAATTTCCGGCCCCTCGCCCACGCCGACGTGCATCAGCCCCATAACGCTCACCCGCCAGGAATTCCAGCCGGCAATAAAACGGCGGGCGCCGATAACAATGTTCACCGGCGAGTTTGGCTTGTCAACGTCCGCAAACAATTTTTCCGCAAACCCTGCTTCCCGTTCAATGGAGATATCGGGGTTTTCCTCTGCCACCAGAAGTTTGTGGAGAGCGGTAGAATCGCCGATATTCACCACGCCAAACACGGGGTTATCCGCGCTGCGTAAATGCAGTTCGCCTTCTCCGGCGGTGAGGTAAACGACGTGCAGCTTTCCCAATCCATTGCACAATGTTTCACAAATATCGACATACAGGTCTTCTGACGGATTCCTGTCGAGATAGCCAAACCATCCCGCAAAATAATCCTCCCCGCGTTCGTTGGGGAGACCGGATTGACCAGTGAGCAGGCTATTCAGCATAGCCCGTATTTGATCTCCATTTGCCAACATCCATGCCAGGAAATTCAGAATGCGAATAACATCTGACTTGGTCGCCTGGTCTGCCCTGCTCGACCCGGTTACGGTCTTGCCGAGAAATACCCAGAGCGGCTTGGTTACGTTAAACGACATCCACTGGGCGCCCTGGTTCAACCAGATGCGATACTGTTGGTAGAACGTCAACAGACAGCCGAGCAGGTACATGTTGCTGCTGGCGTCTTCCATTCCGCCGGGCAGGTTGGATATGGCGTAGTCCTTGCCGTAACCATCCTCGTGAAACTGGCGGTACGTATAGTCAAACAATAAACATTTACCGTAGGCATCCAGCAAGTCAGCGTCTTTTCTACTCACCACCTGGTTGAAAGTAGCGGAATATTCAAACGTGAAACCGCCACGGGACAACTCCTTGCGACGTTCCCGCCAGACCTTGCCGGATGCCCCCAAGTGCCCTTCATCAACCAGCACCAGGTTGTTGTCCCCGAATTCCTGGACGGCTACGCGTTTGATGCCTTTTTTTTCAGCCAGTTTGTTGAGATCGATGATCTCAATGGGTGAGAAGATGTCTGCGCCTGCTTCTGCTGAAAACAGACGCGCGCGCAGACCGCTCGCCTGTAACTCACGTTCATGCTGCATCGACATCTGCTCGTTAGGTGTCAACAGGACGATATTGTTAAGCCGTCCTCCGGATCGCCCCAGATAATGCTGAAATTGAAGTATGTGCGCATGCATGAGCAGCGTCTTGCCGGAACCGGTTGCGCTTTGAAAAGCAATGGTGCGCAGGTCTTCCGTTACATATTTGGGCAACGTCGCACCATGCCGGTCTCCGGCTTTTGCCATGTTTAAATCAGCGCACAATTTTTCCGGATCGCTGAAATAGCGACTGAGATAGCGCTCGGTGAACAACAAGGCAAGGTACTGGTAGGCTTTCCACCCGCGCCCATGTTCTTCGGTCATACGCAACTTGCGGCTGTGTCTTACTATGTTGGCATCGTACTCGGAGAGTTGTTCAGGGGAGACACGAGCCAATTTTGGATGCAAATAAAGCGCCTGCGCATACTCACTTTCGCCATTGGGAGTAAATCCTGACGGCACATCGTTGAGCCGACCCAACATGTCGCGCAGGCTTTTATAGCCAAATTCCTGGCACATGAAACGATGCAGAATGAGACGGTTTCGCAGCGAAATCATTTGTTAGTAAATCGAGGGGCTTTGCTCATGCACCCTCCATTCTGTTCTGCTTTGGATATGGTGTAACGCATCAGCCGCATTCAGAATTTGTATGCTATGCCAAGGATGAAGCGCCAACAGATCATCGTCGCCACTAACAATGAGATCAGCTTGTGCAGCCAACGCCGTCAAGCGCCACGCGCACGCTGTTTTCTCCGTGCGCGTACTGCGTCAACTTCTTGTTGAATCTCTCCCAGTGTCATAGGTGGAGAATCAGCCGCTACTAGCCTATCCGTGGACTTGAACAGGTCTTCGACAGCAAGCCGGCGTAACGCTTCTCGCAACAAAATTTCAAGCGCATCAGGCGCAAGTAGTCCTGCTTTTCCGGCCTCATCAGCCAGGTTATCCGGTAAATCAATGGTCAGTGTTTTCATGGCTGTCCTCTCTAATGTACCTTTGCAACAGGTTCTTCTATATTTCGTTTAAGCGATTGAATTTTTCCATTTACAGAGGTAAATTTACCGGCGTTTGGCCTCATATTCTTTGAAAGGATATATTCTGAATATCAGGGGATCTGTGTTTTTCCTCTATGGCAGTCCTACATTTTAAAGGTCTTCTAAGAGATTCTATCGATAAGCCTTCTTTTATTGCAGACAGAACGCCATGAGCCTCAAGATAATTATCTACCTGGATAAATTGATTTTGTTTCCATGGTAATTCGCTTAAATCATTTTTCATGAGATTTTTGTTTTCTTTAACAGCGATCACCTTAATTCCTTGCTCCAATGCAGATAGTATCGGAAGCCCTAATACTCCGTCCGGTACGATCAGACATGAAATATCTGAAGCTGTATAAATACTATGGTGATTCATGGATTCTTTGTCAGTAATAATTTTAGGGGACCGCTGTAATCCCTTAAGAATACTTTGCAAGAAGGTGAGAGATATCGCTTCTGCTGCCATTCTAGGATCAACTATTCCGGGGTCAAAATTAGCGATCAACTGATCTTCCAGCATTGGGGAATGCGCAGTAGGCACATTTAAAATGCTCGATAAAGTGTGCGTAAATATCGCTTCAGCTCCACCCCACGGATTAACCATCTCTCCCTGGCTTTTAAAATACTTTGAATGGTATTCGCGCGGCACATTAATTATTGATGCTATAGCAACTGCATCATATTCATCCTGTAGTTCCGTTAACACCTCAAGTAATTTATCTAAATTTTCAACCCTTCCAACTGCAGTTCCAGAGGTAGAATATTCGGCTTTTAATAAAAGTTCCGACTTTAACTTCACAATCCCTGAACAATCCAGACCGTAAGATGCGATTGCTGCGTTTACTGCATTTATTGCAGCATTGGAAAACAGCACATCATTGTGCTCTTCAATAACTGCAAGAACACGATTTGAATACACTTCCGCAATTCCTATTGTTCCCATTAATAATCGTGTTATTACGCTACCCTCTAAATAGAGGGTGTTTTCTGGCATTTCGTTTATATCGGAGGCATTAACCACATTAGGATGTGTAATTAGTTTGTCACATACCGAGCCGAGTAACCTTGCTATCGGAGTAGCATCCCCTGCATGCCCACCTATACTTGCACCAATTCCGGTAGGAACAAGTAAAATTGCGTTGAAATTTTTAGTGTTTTCTATCTTGCGTTTTTCAAATTCAAAGATTGATGGAAACTTAATTGATCCTCGGTCCTTATATTGAACAATTCCAATTTCACAACGAAAATGAGACTCATCCGTCCTGGTGACAGCAAACCTTATGGGTGAATGATGATTTTCGAGACTTGAGTTAATTTCTTCATTGAAATAATCGATTAAACATTTATTTCCGGAAGGTTTTTTTAAGCTAAGCTCTTTTTCGTATACTTTCACTTGTCATTGCCCCATTTCTATTTAAAAAATCGGCGTATCCATGCTGCCTCAGAAGATCAACGTCACCATTTTGACGCACACAATAAATATCAGGAAGATCGATCCCATTAAACATATGCATTTTGACGATGGAGTAGGCGCCAGTGTTTATTATTGTTACTCGATCTCCTATATTCAAGTGGGATTCAAATCTATAAATTCCGAATTTATCGCCTGCAAGACATGATGCGCCTGCTAAAATGTATTCATACCCACCATTTTCCAAACTATCCTCTATCTCGGGTTGATATCCAAACTCAAAGACTTCGGGTAGGTGGTTAACTGAAGTGTCAAGTATTGCAATCGTTTTTCCATCAGCTTCAAATATATCGATTACTTCGCTTACTATTCTGCCCGCATCTTGGACCAACGCAGCACCAGGCTCTATTATCACTTCGAGATCGTATTTATTTTCCAATAACTCTATCGCACAATACAGAGGACTATAATCAATCTCCTTATCGAAATAGTATCCTCCTCCAAGATTAATCCACCTTGCTTCTCGTAATAGCGGTGATATTGCACTATCAAGATGTTGAATGGTTCTTAGTAATTGTGTGAAATCAGTTGACTCGCAATTAGTGTGGAAATGAATTCCTTCTAGACCTGAAAACTGAGAAACATCGTGTTTTATTAGCTCAGCAAGAGTACTTGTTGATATGCCAAGCTTTGAGTATTTCCCGCTGGGATTGTAACGGTCATTTTCAACAAATTTAATGTTTGGGTTTACCCGAAGGCCAGGACTAACATTAGATTGAATGGCCATGTCTTTGTAGCGATTCCATTGAGTTAATGAATTAAATGTAATTGAACTACATGCTCTTAAAATTTTACTTATTTCGCTATCTTTGATTAATGGGCTCACATAGTGGATTAATTTCTGAGAGGGGAATAATTCTGAAACGAACGTTGCCTCAAATGCTGAGCTACAAGAAAACCCGTCAGTATAATTATTTATAATCCTCAGAATATTTTCATCAGAACATGCTTTTATTGAATAAAGAAATGTCATGGGATGTTTTGAAATAATTTCACAAATTACATCTATTACAGACAATATTTCTGATTCTTTATATAAAATTGCTGGAGTATTGACACAACCCAAATTAATCCCTTTACTAATCGCTTTGCCAATAATTTGCATTATTTAGATTGGATTAAGATTGGAATAAAATTATTAACTACTATTAGCGGCGTTAAATGTTCTAAAGCGGTCGAATATCTTTTCAAACCAAAAACCTGCCCCAATTGCCCAAAAAACCATGAGGCCTATATCTCTAATTTCAACTGATGTCATGTTTGGTACGGCAGCTCCTCTTTCAATAAGACCTCCTCCCAGTAATGAGTACACTAAAATTCCTGATACAAACCCTAAAACAGAGCCAATAATTGCGCGCCATAGTTCTTTTTTTCCTTCTGTATTACCAACTTCTACAAAATCTGAACTCCTGAGACCTAAAAGCACTGCGGTTAATGAACCACTTGACCCTAGTAATCCCCAACTAAAAAAACCTAACTTCACTGACTCTGGGGCGCTTGGATGAATTACAGGAATTAACCCCGAGACAATAAGTAAAGGGATAGCTACTGCTGAGCAGATTATTAAACTTCTAATTTGTTCGGACCCTAAAGTCCACCTATATGTATAGTCCGTAACATGCTCTATTAGGTCTTTCAATTCAGACCTGAGATAAGAAGCATTATCCTCGTCCCCACCATTTTCCGGCTTATATTTGTGTTCCGTTATTGATTTTTCAGCCGCATCAATTCTTTGTTTCCAGTTAATATAATACTCTATATCATATTGGTAACTGCTGTCATCCGCGTATTCTCGTAGCTCTGCAAGAGTAGATTCGGCTCTTGTTTTTAGTTCATCATTACTCATGCAGTCAACAAGCATTTTTTGGATAGGCAATATCTGATATTCAGTACAGCAATCTTGATTATTTAATTTATTTAATCTTGATATTTCCTCTGATAGTTGGTTCTTTTTCTCTTCAAAATCTTCTAGTTTAATCCCAGGCGAAGAAGTTTTAGAATCAATTGTTGAGGCTTCTATGATTATGCTTTCAACAAGACTTTTATCCTCTGATCTTAATTCATGCAATCTAGTCTCATTTAGAATTATTCGGTCGACAATTGCTCCTGTGAGGACAAAACCTATTCCTACATATGAAAAACATGTAGGGTCGATTAAATTTAAGAAAGAGTTATTGTCAAATCTGGTGTATGGCATCATAGTCAGGCGGCCCGTTTGTGTTGCTCAAGGGTCTCTTCTCTCACGCCGTCAATAAACGTCACATTCTCAATCACATCGGCCAGGTGCTTAAACCCCCGCATCCGGCGCCAATTCTTCTCCGCACATAACCCCAGCTTGTAGACCATGGTTAGCAGGCTGGTGCGGCTGACGCAGCCCCGCGTCCTGGCAGTGCGTAACCGTACCGTCGCAAACGTCGACTCAATCGGATTGGTCGTCCGGATCGACTGCCAGTGTGCCGCCGGGAAGTCATAGAAGGCCAATAATGAATCCCGATCTGCGTCCAAGCAGGCGGCGGCCTTGGGATACTTGTCTTCGTAGGTGCGGAGAAACCGGTCCAACGCCCGGCTCGCCGCGGCCCGGCTCTCGGCCATCCAGATAGCCTGTAACCCCTGCTTGGCTTTGGCCTGGACCCCCTTGGGCAATTTGTTCAAGACATTGGCCATCTTGTGCACCCAGCAGCGCTGTGTGCGGGTCGTGGGATACACCTCCGCCAACGCCGCCCAGAACCCCAACGCCCCATCGCCAATGGCCAGCGACGGCGGCGCGAAACCCCGAGACTGCAAATTCACCAGCAACTCGCACCAGCTCTGTTTGGACTCCCGGTAGCCGTCCTCCACCGCCAATAACGCCTTCCTGCCCCACTCATCCACCCCGACCATCACCAGCAAACACTGCCGGGCCTCATCACCCCGCACGGTGAAGTAAATCCCGTCCACCCACACGTACACGTAACGCTGTCTATGAAAATCCCGACTGCACCAGGTTCGGTACTCCTCCTCCCACACCCGCTTCAACCGACTCACCGTCGCCGCCGAGAGACCTCGCGCCTGCGCCCCCAACAACGCCGCCAGCGCAGCCTGCATGTCCCCCGTCGAGACGCCCTTCAAATACAACCACGGCAGCACACTCTCGACACTCGCCGTGCGCTTGATATACGGCGGCAGCAAGGCAGAGCTAAAATGCCGGCCCCGGCCACCCCGGTCCCGCGTCTTCGGCACCCGTATCGGTACCTCCCCCAACCCGGTCGTCACCGTGCGCGCCGGTAAATACCCGTTCCGGACAATGGACCGGCGACCCGCTGCATCGCACTCGCCCGCATGCTCAGACAAATACGTCGCCAACTCCGCCTCCACGGCACTGTGCAACAGCGCCCGGGCACCGTCGCGTAATAAACTCTCCAACGGTGTCCATGCCTCGACTCGCTTTTCCAGGGAAATTACCGTATCGTTCTTCATGGTGGTGTACTCCTCTCATGTTGTTGGTTGTCTTCGAAAAAACACCATTTTACAACATCGGGTGCACCACCTCACTACGCAGCCCATACACCAGAAATGAGCATAACTCTTTAAGAAAGTTACAATATTGCTAATTGGCGTCTGAAAACATAGTTCAATAACGGCAATAATTGCGCCAAGTATTCCAAGGATACGAAATGACCATAATTTTGCTTTATCCGAGCAACTAAGTTCTGGAGGAAAGTTTTTATTTTCCATTTCTGATCCTTGAGTTGATTTATTTTCGATCATTTCATATATCCTTTTCCTGGCTCAGAGATATTCAGGCTTGAATGCGATATGAGCATCTTACTGTATTTCAGTTTTGAACATCAGTTCACGAAAAACCGGCTCAATAGTCTTTGCAGTCCAGTTATCATTTGGCAGTTTCAGGGCGTTAAGGGTATGGTCACCATTGGCGTAAATAACATCCAGGGCCCCAAAGCGTTCGCGCTGGCTGGTAAACCAGGCATCCAGCGCTGAGTTATCCAGTTCTTCCTGGTTGCGCCACAGGATTAAGCACCTTCGCCCTTCCGGGTCGGTTCCGGTAATCGTGAGCACGTTTTCGATATTTCGTCTGGTCTCTACACGCAAACCGATAAGGAAATTGAAGGTTTCCGGCAGGTCAACCAGGACTTCGCTTCTTACGCCGTCTCGTACTACTGATAGTGTGTAGGAAGACGGGTCTGTAAAATCTTTCCCTGACAGGGAGGCGCTGCCGGATGTTTCTTCACCGAGTGCATAGCGTAATTGATAGTCCTCACGCAAAGCAGGATTCCGGGCCAGCATATCCTGTTGTGCAGAAGCTGGCGGGGTCAGTTCCAGACTGTCAAGCGTATCTTCGTATGATTCCAGGCGGATGTATTTGAAGAATTGGCTGGAACCAT
Source organism: Gammaproteobacteria bacterium (assembly GCA_965116585.1). GTDB lineage: Bacteria > Pseudomonadota > Gammaproteobacteria > Eutrophobiales > Eutrophobiaceae > JAAXHV01. The sequence continues at coordinate 3,190,574 of OZ220714.1, forward strand.
TGCGGGAAACCGGCTTGCCGTCTTTCCAGTCCTTGGAGTAAACGACTTTTTTAATGCGTGGCAACAGCACCGTAGCAAAATGGTGACCAACCTCTATCAAGATCGACTTGCGTTTTCCTCCATCTTCGCGGTTGAGATTTATAATCGCATGACCGGTGGTGCCAGAACCTGCGAAGTAATCAAGAATGATACCCGTGCCGTTGTCAACAGCAGACGCAACAAGTTCCTCATAAAAGGAAACTGGATGGCAATACGGAAAATCAAGACCTAATCTATCGAGTTCTCCTTTTCCTTTGCGAGCTTCCTGTATTACTGACGATGCTTGTCTCCTCTTTTGACTTGTAAGGACAACTTTTTGGCGAGGCTGCGTGCACTCGTCCTTACCAAAAATGATTTCACCTTCCTCTATCATGGCTTGCAGTGTTTCAGGAGTACGAGAAAAACCATTTGGCGGCACAGGGCAAGGTTTCCCGGTAACAGGGTGCACAAGTGGAATGTGAAATTTGGGGTCTATTCGTGGTTCTGGAGCTCTTAGGCTGACACTTTGATAAATTTTTCCGTCGTCATCCAAATGCCTATATGCTTTCTCACCTCCGGTTAGTTGTTTGTTTTTCACTACATATTGAGCATATTCTTTTCTCGCCTCCTCTGACGCTCCACCGTGTTTCTTAAGTATTCTTTCTGCAGCCTTCAACATCAAATATACGCTGTCATTTCTTAAGTATATTGGCGTATCCTTATTTGACCTCCAGATAACATACTCATGTTGTAGAGCCAAACCACGGCCCGCATTCATTGGATTCCTTTTATCCCATACCGCTGTCCCGGCGCTTGGGAGGGGAAGTTGCTCAAACAGAAGATGTAACCGCTCATATTCATTTTCGTCAATGTGGCAGAGATACGAGGCATCGGCGCTCAAAATATCTATTGAAGCTAATATCCTGCTTTCCATGAACGCCATCCAACTTGAATGACGATATCCATTTTTATAAAGGAACCCACTTGTATCGGTGTTGTATGGCGGGTCTATGTGAATACACTTTATCTGTTTTACATACCGTTTCTGTAGAAAACTTAACGCCTGATAATTCTCCCCGTGCACCAAAAGACCGTCCAATTGTTCTTCCAATGATCCATCATCAGATAACGCTGCCAACAACCTGTCAATAAACACTCGGCCAAAATGACACGTATCAAGCACCAGGTACGGGTTGGATTTCAGGAAATCAACAGTCAGGGGATTCGTGTGACCCGCGTTGCCGTTGCCCAAGTCACCTTTAATCTCGTCAATGGCAAACAATTCAACCCATTCATCGTGTTGCGCTTTGTTCTGGATAATCTCCGGGTAAAGCGTTTCCGGCACGCGGTCCAACGTAACGCAATATTGCGTTTCCAGCACAAATTTCTTCTTGATCCATAGCTGTTTCTGAAAATCCTCTATCTGTGCCAGAAATGCGATGATCTTCTCCGCTACCTGCCGCACTGCCCTGGTGCGCGCCAGGGCACGTTGCAGGCGCAAGGTGTCTCCTGCCGCCAGGTCGTCCAGGTTCAACACGTCGGTCTTCAGGTACAAATCAAGTTCCCGCCGCAGGAACCCACCCAGGTCTTTGTGAATGAAGTAATCGAAGCTGTTCTTTGCGGCGTAGGTGGCTAGATGTCTGTCCAGTAGAGTACGTTCCGGATTGTTTTCCGTCGGCGCTGCCACTGCCAGTAATACCTGCCAGGCAGGTTCCAGGCTGTTCAGGATGCGTTCCGCAGCGGCCTTGTTGATTGCCTCCTGCTGTTTGTTGCCATTCCCGTTCCAGAGTTTCTTTTCATTTTCCGTCAATGGCCGGTGTTCGAAGCGAACGAAAAGTTCACTGCCGGCAATTTCAATCGCTTTCTCGTTCTTTCCTTCCGCCAGCAGGAAACGCCGTTGCTTGCCGCTGGTTTCCTTGACGTTGTCCTTTTCATTGTCTGCCTTGGCTATCTCAAATCGGACGCGACGCTGTTCCGTACCGGCGCCGACGGTGAAGGCATAAGATGCATAATTTTCCGTGGTCTTGATGTAATACTGATCGGAGTTTGCCCAGTGTAGTTTGACTTCTTCCCCGTCATACGGGATCAGGTAGCTTGACTGCCCGCCACCCGAGTAACGGCGTAATGACATGAAGTCGCCTTCGTCGTAATAGCGGGCGAAGAAATTGGCAAGATGATTATAGACGTCCGTTTCCGCCGCTACGTCAGCCCTGGCTTCCTTGAGCAGTTGTTGCAGTTCATCAAACTTGGGAGTGGCTTCGAATGCAACCCCCAGACTTCTGGCTGCTGTACGGGCTTTGGCCAGTTCCTCTTCCAGCTCGGCCAGTGTCTTGGCAGCATTTCCCGTTAAGGCGTCCTGTACCTGGGGCAACAGGTCGTTATCAAGAAAATCCTCAATCTCCTTTGCCTTCAGGTTCATTATCCGATACAGGCCGAAGTCCAAATCGCCGCGGTCGAGTTGAAACATCGTCCGTAAAATGTCTTTTAAACGATCAAATTTTTCCATGCGATTTCACACATAACACGTTTCAAATCACCCATAGCGCTTTATCTCTACAATTCATGCTGAGTTTGCTACTACTGGCAGACAGTGGGTGCGGCGCCAACAGCGCTATGCATGACAGCAGCGCATATTGGAGCACAGCCGGTAATGCTATGCGCATATTTCATTGGTGGTGAGATTTTTCAATAAGCTATCGTTATCAACGGCTTCTTCAATCTCACGCAGCCACCTTCGGTACTGGATGGATACCATGTCAGTGGGAACGGATATTTCGTTAATGTCGAATGGAATTTGTGGCGGGTTCTGTGCTTCAATCACCGCGATGTCTTCTTCCAGTACCTGTTCCTGGAATGCCAGGTGAGGATAATCGGGTTCATCCTTGTTGTGGTCGCGGCAGGTAAACCAGAAACTGCGGCAATGGCCTTCGTCCAGCGGTGATGAACTCATCCATAATATTGCTCGATTGCCTTTTCCGGCTTTGCTGATGAGTTCAAATTCCAGGTTCACGGTAAACGGCATGGTAATCTGGTAGTTCGTCTTTCCCATCAAGGATACATCCGGGATAGGCATATCATCGGCTCGAGGATCGAAATGAAAAATCAACTGGCCGTTCTCACGTTCGATGGACGGGGGCGTTACCTCCGTCATGTTCGGATCAAACAGGGTATTTGGATGCACATAAGGAAAATGAGCCAGGTCGACAAAATTCTCCAGGCGCCTGGCCGCGGAAGTTGCCCAGCTATAGGGTGTACCGAGAACTGCCTTGAACGCGGCGTCATCAAATCCGGGGCAGGGAGGGATTTCCGTCTCTGCCCGGGTTTCCAGGCGGACCCATACCAGGTCGTATTTTATTTCCGCGTCAAATTTTTGAATCTGCGCACGCCCCGGTATCCTTAAATCTCGGCAGGCAGGAATGTCAACACATTTTCCGTTACTGTCGTAGGCCCAGCCGTGATAGCGGCAACGTATCCTGCCATCTTCCACGAAACCTTTGGACAAGGCTGTTGAACGATGTGCGCATCGATCCGCGAACGCGGAAATACGCCCGTCCAGTATGACTATCACCAGGGACTGTCCCAGCAATTGCACCTGGAGCGGGCCATTCCCTGAGGGGTCGGCCGAATACAATTCCTGCAAAGTACAGACAGGATGCCAGAAGTGGCGCCAGGTCTCTTCCTTGATAAACCGGCCAGTTGCTTTCTTTGTAGTCATGTCATTTCATACCGGTTGCCAGAGATTTCGTTGCCGGACTTCAGGTGGCAGCGCGTGCCGGCGTATCCTCCAGGACGGTTAATCCCATCCCTGATAACATCGGCAGGTAGTAATTCCGGTGGATCTTGTTAACCTTTGGAGTTAACGCGCCACGCATCCCGAGCCACACCATCATCTCCACCGCCTCGGCGCCACCTCGTTCCATCCATTCATCATGAGGGATATCGACCAGGCTTTCCGGATCATCTTCGATCCGGTCAAGAAATTCCCGGTCCCAGTCCGAGTTCATGTGGCCGAATCGATCGCCATGTAGCTGGTGTGACAACCCGCCCGTGCCGATAACGGCAACACGCACCTCATCGGGATAGGACTCCACCGCGGTGCGCAATGCCCGTCCAAGTTTCCATAACCGGCGTGGCGTGGGTAACGGATGTTGCAGTACGTTGACCTGCAAAGGGACGGTTTTGACGCTCCAGTCAGGTTCATGATCGAACAATAGCGGCAATGGCACCAGGATGCCATGGTCCATCATCATGTCCTGGCAAATGGTGAGGTCAAACTCACTCTCTATCACCAGGGAGTTAGCCAGGTGCCAGGAAAATGCGGCATCACCTGTTACCGCCGGTAGTGGACGCACCCCCCAGCCTTCATCACCGATGGGGTACTCATCGGCCGCGCCCAGCGCAAACGTCGGGTATTTGTCGAAAAAGAAATCGGTGCCGTGATCGTTATACAGAACGATGGCATGCGTGATACCGGCCTCCTTCAGCCAGGCTTTGGCAGGTTTGTAACCCTCGAACAGGGGTTTCCATTCCGGCGTGTCCTGCTGGTTTTGATCAAAAGCCACGCCAATCGAGGGAACGTGAGACGAACCGATTCCGGCAATGAGTCTGCCCATTTTTTGCTCCACTGTGATTTGCCGCTACATATTTTGCCGCAACGGCACGTTGCGGGTCTGCATGAATTCTGCCACGGATTCGCCCCGCTGCTGGGCGCCGATGGGAACCAGGCCATCACCGGTCATGGCGCCGACTTTCAACAGCATGTAGATGTTGCCGCCGCCTTCTTCAATCAACGCCTTCCAGTCTTTCTCCTTAACCTTTTGTTTCTCCCAGTCGGAAAGGCCATAGCTGTTCATGTAGCCTTCCGGGTCCTGACGGTAGGCTTCCCGGTTCCCGGCCTTGTGCAGGGAATAGGCAAAGTTATTCAGCTTCAACCCCTGCTGCGAGCGTTGTCCGGTAAACACACACGTGCCTGGAATATGATCACCATGGCCGGTTTCTCTACTCATTATTCTCTACCTGATTCGTGAAAAGTTAAAGGGTCCCGAACTCCGTCAGACTGTGCTGGAAGTGCATTCACAGTTCCGGCCAGTAATCGAACGGAAGTCCCGTATGTTGCCTGGCATAGGATATCTGGGAGGTCTCGTCAGACACCAGGTATTCCAGTTCCGCCACTTGCATACGGCGTTCGAAAGGGTTGCTGTCGGGGTGGATATGATACTTGGCCGTGTTACCCGAGGAAAAACGCTGGCACTGGAGGTTGCGCGCCAGGGCGACGTCGGCATAACGATCCAAAATCGTAGCATCGTCCCTGGTAAAGTATTCGATCAATCCCGCGGACAGCACGCTCACATCGGCAAAGGCCGCGTTCAGGCCCTTGGCGCCGGTCGGCGGGACGATGTGTGCGGCATCTCCGCACAGGAACAAACGGCCATGGGACATGGGTTGGGAGAAAAAACTCCGCAGCGGGGTCACATCCTTCTGGAAGATCTCCCCGCGTTCAAGCTCCCAACCGGGCGCGCCCAGGCGTATATCGAGTTCATCCCAGATCCGCTCATCGGGCCATTCGTTCAGATCTTCATCCGGCGTGCACTGCAGATAGAGCCGCGATATTTTTGGTGAACGCATGCTCAACAGGGCAAAGCCGCGTTCATGGTGGCAAAACATCGCCACCTCTTTCGACGGCGGCGCCTTGGCCAGCACCCCGAGCCAGCCGTAAGGATAGACATTCTCGTAAGTCTTGAGCACACCGGCCGGGATCGCATGGCGCGCAAGCCCGTGAAAACCATCGGCCCCGATGACGAAATCGCAGCTTATTTCCTTGTCCACGCCCTCATGCGTGTACTTCACCGTGGGGGCATCGCCCTCAATGCCTTCGATTGCCGTGGCAGGGGCCTCATAAAACACCTTGTGATCTTCCGCCGCCAGCGCGCCCAACAAGTCCTTGGTAAGCTCTGACTGGCCGTATATGGTGACGCCAACCCCTATCAGCTTGTCGAAATCGAGAAAGTGATGCTCATTATGCAGGCCGATGACCACCCCCGGATGGTACATGCACTCCTTTTTCAGGCGCTCGCCCACGCCCGCCTTGATTACCAGGTCCACCGCATTTTGCTCCATGACTCCGGCACGAATACGACCTTCGACGTATGTACGGCTTTTCCTTTCCAGCACGACGCTTTCGATCCCGCGCCGGCGCAAAATCCAGGCCAGGAGCGAACCCGCCGGACCGGCCCCAACTATCACCACTGGTACATGCATTGTATTACCTCCTGAAGCGGCAGGATACCCATATTTCCCATCACAATCAAAGCAAAAATTATCGGTTTCCGTGGACTGACTGTTTGGATTAACTGGTTTATCCTGATAGAATTATTACTTTCAAACTGGGGGGCAGGGTAGTGGAAAAGAAACAGGAATCAGTTGTAGAGACAATCAACTCCGCCCGGTACGGGCAAACAAGGCCTGTTACTGTGGCCCTGATGCTTGCCTGTACGGTCAGCATTTTTTCATCTCCGGCAGTGGCGCAATCAGCGCTTGAGGAAGTGGTGGTTACGGCACAACGCCGGGAGCAGAGTATCCAGGATATCCCTTATAATATTTCAGCCTATTCGGATGAGTATCTTAAATCCGCCCGGGCCTTCGACCTGGGTGACGTCTCCCGTCTCGTTCCGGGACTCAATTTCAAGGACCAGGGCGCAGCGCTGCGTTCAAGCCGGAATTCCTTTACTCTGCGCGGCATTAATGCCAATGATTCCAGGCTCATCTTCGGCACCGACGTCAGTTCCGGCGCCGTTTCCATGTATTTCGGCGAGACACCCTTGTTTTTTCCCATCATTATGAAGGATATCGAACGGGTGGAAGTATTGCGCGGCCCGCAGGGAACTTTATACGGTTCGGGTTCGCTGGGCGGGACAATCCGTTTCATACCGAAAGCGGCCGACCTGGGAGAGTTTTCGATGGATGCCAATGTGCATCTTGATTCCATGTGGGAATCCGATGAGGTTGGCTATGGCGGTGACGTCGCGATCAACGTTCCCCTGGTGGAAGATACCCTGGCCCTGAGGTTGGTGGCGAGTTGGGATGACCTGGGTGGCTTTGTGGATGGAGTCGGTCTTGTAGAACGTGACGGCAACGGCGAGCCGGTCCCAAGTGTGGCAGGTGACCTTGCCAGCGGCTATGTGCTGGCGCCGGAAGAGGATACCAACGATACACAGTCACATATGGTGCGCGCCAACCTGCACTGGGTACCGTCGGATACGGTCGATATCCAGTTGACCTACCTCAACCAGAAGAGCAAGGTAGATGATTTTTCCGGGGTCAACCCCGGTTTTGACGGGGGGCTGGTTGACGCCAGTCTCGCCAATTTCCCCGGGTCGTTCTTTGCCAACGCAAATGCCTGTAATGGCGGCGTCGCATTCTCCAGGGACTTTTTCACCCCAAACCAGACTTGTCTTGGTGCAGGCGGGAATACGCTTTATGCAAACAGTGGCGTAACGATTCCTGATGCGGGTGATTATGATCACACCATGTTCCTCAAATCAACCGGCGAGAGCAAGGCCGACGTCTTTAATGCTGAAGTGAATATCGATCTTGGTATGGCTTCGGTTACATCTTCAACCTCCTATTCGGAGGTCAGCTATTTCAATACCCCTGATTTTACCGGCTTTGATTTGCCCACCAGGGCGCCGGGGGGGTCAAGTGTAGCGACATTTAATTCATTTTATCCGCGCGCGGCCGGTGTCACCTCTTCCTTTGACGAAACCGAGCGGTTTACACAGGAAGTTCGCATCACGTCAAATGGTGAAAACAAGGTTGACTACGTTATCGGCGCTTATTACGAAGACAGGGAATCAGCCGGCCTGGCGATCACCACACAACCGGGTTTAAGTGAATTTGATACCACCATCAATGTGGCCAATCTCGGATTTCCCCGTGGCAGAAACAACGCTAATCATCCGGATGTCACCTTTATGGAAGACAGGCTGTTCAAATTTGAAGATATTGCCGTCTTTGGTGAGTTGACCATGCACGTCAGCGATAAATGGCAGGTTACCGGCGGTATCCGGGCATTCTGGCAGGAATTTTCCCACGACTTTGAATCATTAATACCGTTTTGCGGCCTGTTTTGTTCAAGCCCCGAGCAGCCGCGGTTTTTCGAAGGCGGCACGACTGTTAATGATGCAAAGCGGGATTTTGAAGACCAGATTTTCAAGGTCAACACCTCGTATGATATCAGCGACGATATGGTGGCTTATTTTACCTGGGCCGAAGGGTTCCGCCATGGCGGCGCCAATGCGCTTCCGCAAGGCGGTCGCCAGGCCTCTTTGCCGGCATTGCTCCAGTTTGAACCCGATTCGACAACCAACTGGGAAGTGGGTTTGAAAGGTTCTCTCTCGGAGAATATCAACTATTCAATCGCGGCCTATCTTGTTGAATGGGATAATTTTCAGTTTGAATCTCTGGTAATCAACGGGTTCAAGGTTGTGCTGAACGGCGCTGAGGCCGAAACAAAAGGTATCGAGCTGGAACTGAACGGAAACCTGGGTGAAGGCCTGACATACAATATCGGCTATTCATACGTCGATGCGGAGGTAACAAAGGATTTCGTCGTATCAGATTATGTCGCCGGAACGACAGGGTCCTTTGTTATACCGCCCTTCACGGTACTCCCCCTTATTACGGTTTCAGACGGCGATCCGTTGCCGAGTGTGCCTGGCCATACCTTTGCATTCGCCCTCGATTACCTGCAACCACTCAATATGAATAACTGGTCGCTTGCCTGGCACGTGGATGGAAAATACGCCAGCGACACACAATCGACATTTAATGAAAATGTAAATCTGGGACGGGATTTCTTCGAAATTGACTCCTATGCCGTGTTTAATGCATCAGTAGCACTGGAGTCCAATGACAACTGGACTGCATCACTCTTTGTGCGCAATATAGGGAATGAACAGAATTTATCTGCCGGAAATACCGCAGCATCGGCCGGCGGCGTGCACCAGTACTATTTCACCTTGCGGCCACGCACAATCGGTCTGTCCTTCAATTTCCGATACAATTAAAGTCTTCTGAAATTATCTATCGAAGCCGCCGCATCCTTTCCGGCGGCTTTTGCGCGCACTGCAGAACAGTCAGGGAAATAGCATGAACGAATTCAGGAAAGGCTGGGCACCCTTGCTGGCCGCAACGGTGGGCATGATGTGCGGCCTGCTCACAATCACCAATTACTCGCAGGGCTTCTTCGTTGGTCCCGTTACGGCCGACCTTGGCTGGTCGGTGCCGGAGTTTTTCTTTGCGTTCACGATCTCGGCCTGTCTGGGGCTAATTACTGCCCCGCTCATTGGTTCGCTCGCATTGAAGTACGGCATCAAGCGCATGGGTATTCTCGGACTCGTCGGACACGCGCTGGCGTACGTATTGATGTCGCTGAATAATGGTTCGCTGGCACTCTGGTACCTGACATTCGCAGCTCTGGCATTTCTCGCAGCGGGTACGTTGCCGGTCATCTGGACGGCCGTCCTCAACGGCTGGTTTGAGCAGAATCGCGGCAAGGCAATCGGCATTACCATGGCGGGTACCGGGTTAGGCGCATTCCTGTTACCGCCGATCGCTGAGTTCCTGATTTCCAACTATGGCTGGCGGACGGCATATCAGGCTATCGGTATCGGTGCGTTGGTGGTGTCCCTGCCGATAGTCGTCTTGTTGTTCAATGAAAACCCGGAAGCGGGGTCCGGCAAAGCAAATTCGACGGCGCCGGATACTAGCTGGGGAATGACGCGCGCGGAAGCGCTGCGCGGCTACCGTTTCTGGGTGCTCGGTAGTGTGTTGTTTATCACTGTTTTCGTCATTGTCGGTTTGCTTTCGAATTTTGAGAGAATCATGGTAGCCCGCGGCTTGGCACGCGCGGATATTGCAGGTATCGCGGCGATAATGGGGTTGACCGTAATTGTCGGCCGACTGCTGGTTGGCGTACTGATTGACAGATTCTGGGCGCCTGGCGTCGCATCGGTATTTATTGTGATGCCCATCATCGCAATGCTGCTGATGAAATATGGCGCTCCGTCAATGCAGACCGGGATAGTCATCGGTATCGCCATAGGACTTGCCGCCGGCGCCGAACTGGACATGCTCGCCTACCTCACCGGTCGTTACTTCGGACCTGCACATTACCCGGCAGTTTTCGGCGGCATTTTTGCTTTTTTTACGGTTGGCGCCGGGATTGCACCACCTCTGTTCGGCGCCGGCGCCGCAGCCTGGCAGGGGTACGGCATGGTACTGAACGGGTCGATCGCATTATTGATCCTGTCGATCATATTGTACCTGAGCCTGGGCAAATACCCGGACGCTCAGCGTTCCTCAGGATAGGTACCGGTAATCTGGCCTCTCCCTCAACGTCAGCCCAGAAAGCCGAACAGTTCCTGCAACAGGATCAATATCACGCCGGCCGGCGCGATGAACCGCGCGGCTACTTTCCAGGCCAGGTAAGCCTTGTTACCCAGCCTGAGTTCGGCAAACGTGGCTGACCGGGACATGAACCAGGCGGCGAAGACGGCAATCAACAGCCCCCCTATCGGCAGCATGATATTGACCGACAGGAATTCCATCAGGCCCATGAAGGTCATGCCAAACAAGGTTGCCTCGGACCACAGGTTCAGGGACAGCAGCGAGCCCAACCCCAGCATCCAGGCCACAAAGCCGGCACTGATGGCCGCGCGTTGTCTGGAATAGCCGGTCTTCTCCACCAGCCACGCGGTAACAGGCTCCAGTAAGGACAGCGACGACGTCCAGGCGGCAAACATCAGCAGGGTAAAGAAAATGAAAGCAAGGACATTCCCATAGGCCATCTGGCCGAAGGCAATCGGCAGTATCTTGAATATCAGCCCCGGTCCGCCCTCTTCCGGTTGCAGGCCGAACGTGAACATGATGGGAAAGATGGCCAGCCCGGCCAGCAACGCGACGGACGTATCCATGATGCCAATGGTCACAGTGGTGCGGGGAATATGGGCGTTATCGGACAGGTACGCACCATAGGTCATGACCGAGCCTATGCCCAGGCTTAGACTGAAGAACGCCTGGCCTAGCGCCACCAGCACCGTGGAAGGTCCAATCTGACTGAAATCCGGCCTGAACAGGTAGGACAAGGCCTGGGCAAACCCGGAAGTGGTCATGGAGTACCCGACCAGGAACAGCAAAAGCACGAACAGCGCCGGCATCAGGTAACGCACCGCTTGCTCCAATCCTTGTTTGATACCCCTGGACACGACAAACACGGTCATGATCATAAAGAGGGTGTGCCAGGCCAGCAGGCGTTCCGGGTCCGATACCAGCGCGTTGAAGATCTCCCCGGTCTGTTGCGCGCCGGCCCCGCTGAACATGCCGGACGCGGCGCGTACCATGTAAGCCAGTGTCCAGCCGGCCACGATGCTGTAGAAGGCCAGGATGAAGAAGCCGGTAAATACGCCCATCACCCCCACCAGGCGCCAGTGCCTGCTGCGCCCTTCCTCTTCGGCCAGCGTTTCCATGGTATGGATGGGACTGCGCCGGCCGCGCCGGCCCAGCAGGATCTCGGACATCATGATGGGCAAGCCCACCAGCACGATGCAGACTAAGTAAATCAGTACGAACGCGCCGCCGCCATTTTCAGCAGTGATGTACGGAAACCGCCAGATGTTGCCCAGCCCGACGGCAGAGCCGGTAGCCGCCAGGATAAACATCCACCTGGACGACCATTGGCCATGAACAGAGGTGCGATTGGTGGGCATATATTATCCGTGAATTAAAGACAGGGGCACTTTAACATGGACGGGGGAGTGTGGATTAAGACCCAGTACTCTTTCAGTGACTACGAAATGCCTCGCATAGCGCACGAAAACCTTCGGATACATCAAAGGGGCCCAGGTGCACTTCAATCAGCAGCAAGTCCGAGCGCAGCTCATCAGACGCTTTTTCCAGCGCCAACTCCAATTCTCCCTCGGTGCGTACTTCAATACCCGTGCCGCCCCCAAACGCCTCGGGCAATTTATGATAACGCCACTGCGGTATGTCATTAAATTCCCCATCATGAATAAAGCGCTCTGCTGTATACCCTTTATTATTTACGACAATAACGATGGGGGCTTTGCCATAACGGATCATGCTGGACAATTCCAATGCCGTCATTTGAAAGGAGCCGTCACCTTCGACCGCTATTATCCGTTGCTTATCAGTCGCCGCAAAACAGGCACCTAAAGCAGCGCCAAAACCCATACCGATAGATGCCCAGTAATTGGATGCGATGAAGGATGTGTTCGCAGGAAATTGCGTATGGGTTAAATTGAAAGCGCAGCCCGCATCAGCGAGCACGATATCGTTTGGCTGAAAGAAGTTTGCCAATCGATCATAAAAGCGTTTATTGGTGAGCAGGGCGTCCGTTTCAACCTTATGTGATTCATCCGCTTTATGAAGGAAACACTGTGCCGGCCGTGCTTCGTCCTGCATAGTTTGCTCAGACAGCCGTTCAAGCAGCAGTTCCACGATATTCGTTATCGGAATATCGGAAAAACTGCCTTGTTCCATCTGAATTTTATCGTTCCAGACAGTGACGATTTGCCGGCAGGTTAATTTGGCTGTAAACCCACCCAGATTAAGATCTGAAGGCACTGCGCCCAGAAATAGAACAGTATCTGCACTTTCAACATATTTCCGTACCGCTTCAATACTGCCTGCGCCCTGGTATACGCCGATACACTCCGGCAAATACTCCATATAGTCTGCTTTCCCAACGAACATGGATGCGACAGGGATGCCTGTTTTCTGCGAAAGACGAGCGACTTTATCCTGCAATGCCCAGCGATGTATCTCGTGTCCAGGCAGGATGACGGTGCGTTCACTATTGGTGATTCTATCAATCAATAGTTGGGCTGCTTTTTCGGTCACCTCATTGTTGTTGCGGGATAAGTCAATATCAAAGGGCTCTGGCACACCGATTTCATGAAGTTGTATATCCGACGGAATTTCCAGATATACAGGTTTTTTCCGCGACAAACATATCCGTAGCGCCTCATCGATATTTGCAACAGCTTCTTCCGGATTGTCCACTAAACGGGCGTGTGCGGTAATCTGCTCAAATATCCTCATTGAGACCTCATAATTGTCCGCCAGCAAGTGGTGTAGAACCGGTCTGGGAGTAGCCCGGTATGCACTGGATGGTGGCCCACCCGATACGACCACCAGAGGCACAGCTTCTGCGTGAGCGCCGGCAACCGCATTCACAAGACTGAATGAACCTGGCCCATAGGTGACGACGGCAAGCCCGAGCCCCTTTAATCGTGCATAACCATCAGCAGCATAGCCAACATCCAGTTCATTACAGGCAGCGATGTGTGTAACAGGGCTGTTGCCAATAGATTCAAAAAAGGGAAGAATGAAGTCGCCAGGCACTCCAAATGCATGTTCAACACCCAGCGCATTCAAACGAGTCAGCAGGTATTCGGACACATTCATATTTTTATCTCCAGTGACAGGTTTTTTATTTTCAGTTTAAGTCATTGCGCCGGTTATTGGTAAATGCAAAAATATCAGCAAGGCCTTTTATTAAGGGAATTATATACGATATGAAAACAGCGATAGTTACGGGTGGTAATACAGGAATGGGGGAAGCAATTTCCCGTACCTTGTTGGAAGCTGATTACCGGGTTGTATCCATTGCGCTGGACCTGCCGGAATTCAAGCACCAGAATCTTGTCGGTATGCAATTCGACCTCTCCAGGCAAGATGATATAGAAAAGGCAGCGCATGCGCTAGAAGCCTGTGAGCCGACTATATTTATACACAATGCCGGCGCTATACGTTCAGCAATCCTGGAAGAGGTGACGTTTGACGATCTGAATTTCCTGGTTAACCTGCATTTAGGCGCAGCCATCTTTTTGGCTAAAGCCTGTTTGCCGTTCATGAAGCGGGAGAAATCAGGGCGCATAGTCCTGATATCCTCACGTGCCGCCGTCGGATTGGCAACACGCACGGTCTACACCGCGACAAAAGCCGCACAAATCGGTATGGTGCGAACCTGGGCACTTGAATTGGGTCCCTACGGTATAACGGTAAACGCAATCGCACCTGGACCGGTACCTACCACGATGTTGCGCGATGTCATAACAGAAGGCAGTGAAGCAGAGGATAACTTGATAGCGTCTTTACCAATGCGCCGGATAGGAAAGACAGAAGATATAGCCCGGGCAGTCAAGTATTTTGTGGAACCGGACAATGACTTTGTAACCGGTCAAACGCTTTTTGTCTGTGGCGGCGCCAGTGTCGGATATCTAAAAATCTAAGTTTGTCGGGCGCGCCCGGTGCATCACCGGCGAGGACGTGCTGGAACGGTTTTCTCCCAGCTACTGTTGCGAAATCCTGCTGGAAACTCCTGCTTGTGCGGGAGGCGCTGAAGGCGGTCCCATCATTCGCCGTACGTGCCACTGGTGTTGCAAGAACCGTACGTCGTGTTGTAGCCGCTTTGTGTCCGATCGAGGATAATCGCCTTCACCTTGAATTCTTTAGGTGGAGAAGCCCGTTGAATATCCACCCAGGCGGTATAATGACTTTCTGGATCACCGCTCGTAAAAGCTTCTAGTCGTTGATGTTTCTTATCATACAATTTCAAATAGAAATCTTCCTTACATTCCTGATCAACATCGTCACTATACGTTTCGACGGTAACCGTCTTGTGCTGTTGTCCGGCGCTAAATAAAAATTCTCCCTCCGGTACCGCCTTATAATCATCGCCGGCCTCGGCCTCGCCATTAACTGTTTTATACTTGTAGAAGATTCGGTGTTGCCCCTCAGGAGTAGGCGTATAAACAGTCCCTTGCACCGGGTTCGGCAAGGAGGCTGTGAGAGCCCCCGAAGCGCCTTCTTCAATACGTACCTGGGCCGAAGCGGTAGTCGAGAAAAATGCGAACACCGCCAACAGCGACAGCGTCGCGGACAATTTCAGGCTTATGCCTCGAAGATCGGCAGTCGCAGGCGTCTGCGGCAGCAAGGTGGCCAGGGTTGAGGCGGTGCAGGACTTTATATTGCGAAGCTCAAGGTTCAGCATGACGTTTTCTCCGCTGACATTTATGCTGCTGCTGAGAACAATGGACAACAACGAAAGTACGGCATATTGTAACCGAAAACAAACGATTAGTCAATTGCTTATGTTAGGAATGCTTACTGCGGGAATACTGCGGGAACACACTAACGGCCTGGCCCCTGAATGCGCGTCTTGGCCGCCGGCTTCTCCTCCTCAAGCGTGGCAATCCCGGTGAGTGCCACCGGTGGTCGGTCAGGAAACTCCGCTACGAGGCTCAACTTTCCGCCCATCGCCTCGACGTAACCGCTGAGGGTCGAGAGCAGCAGGTCGCTGCGCTTTTCGATACGGGATACGTTCTCCTGGTTGATCCCGAGTTCCTTTGCGACGCGTACCTGCGTCTGCTTGCGCGCCTTGCGCAGGTCTTGCAGGGACATTTCTTCAGCGACCAACTCTCTGGCGCGCGCCTCCACTTTCTTCCGACGCGTCGGCGGGAGTTTATCCAGTCTTTCAGTGAGTGTCGTCATCTTGTCCTCCTTTCATCTTTCAGCCGGTCGAGATGCATCTTGAACCTTGTATCCGCCCTCTTGATCAACTGTCTGTAAAAACGTCGCTCATTGGTGCCCGATTTATCACCAGCCACGAGCAGGACGGCCTTCCTCTGAGGGTCAAAGGCAAAGGCGACTCGCCACACCCCGTCATCGGCCTGAAAACGTAGTTCCTTCATGTTGGTATAGCGCGACCCCTTCAGAGTATCCACTCTTGGGCGGCCTAGCGCCGGTCCGAATGCCTCAAGCAACTTTGCCTGCGCAAGCAACTCATCCTGCACTGTGGTGGGTAGGGCATCGAATTCCAGGTCGAAGGCCGGATCAAATCCGACTTCCCAGTTCATGCTCTAAATATGCGCTACAAAGCATATGTTGTCAAGGGGATTCTTCTGTTTGAATCAGGCGTCACTGTTTCCCTAACATGATACTCGCCGACTAGGCAAGCAGCGCGCCTGCAAACGCATTTGCCGCCTCGGTGGGGGTTGGGGGATTGAATATCCTGGGGTGTGTCAATATACGCTATACACCACTCAAGACGAGTTCAGAGATATTTACCTGCTCGCGCCCGGATATAGCCTCGTTCAACCATGTCCGGCATCGATCATGATAGTCAGCATCCTGCCGGAATGCGTTTACCAGAACATTGACGTCAGGGCTCTGCACACATGAGGTCCTCTAGCGCCGCGTTGTCCGTCAGGTCAACTCTAGGCTGAACACCCTGTCCCCGAAATACGGGAAGCGGCGTCGCGTCGGCAATCACCAGACCATCCAAAGACGCCAGAAACTCGCGCAGAGCCTGTTCAACTACCATCTTCAACGTCTTGCGTTCACTGGTCGCATACGCTTTAATCGCTCTCATCAACTCATCACTGATTTCTATAGTCGTGAGCATGTATAAAAGCATATCAAATACCATGGGTTTATGTAATACTAAGACTCAAAAGCAAAGAAGGCATTGCCAGGGCATTCTTTTGTCAGGAGGTTCAGAAACGAATTGTTATACTCCATGTATTCATTAAAAAGACGCGAAAAACGCCCAGGAAGGAACTTCAGATTGCCCGGCGACGAATGCGGGAGGTTATAAAGCATGAAACATGAACAGTTGAAACTCAAGGCGCCTTCCGACCCGGCTGTTAAAGCAGAATACGATGTGTTGGAGTCTGAGTTCGTGTTGCTGAGGGAAATACTGATAGCCCGGGAAAAAACCGGCATTAGCCAGGAGGAAATAGCAGCCCGTATGGGAACCATAGCACCTGCCGTGACCCGGCTTGAGTCCTCACTGGCAGGTGGCAAATGTTTTCCGTCGCTGGCGACTATCGAAAAATAAATATGATTATTGACAGACTTGACCTATATGTTCCTGACGACGCAAAAACTATCGGAAAGATTTCAGGGTAACTTAAAGCATACTGAGCAGATTGACCTCGCTGTCGCCTGGGCTACTTCGGGGACTGCCTTGCAACTCCTTGAAAGGTGGGAAAAAGGTCATCCGAAACGCATTCGCGCTATGGTCGGCACATGCGGAAATGCTACCGAACCTGATGCTCTGGAGCGGTTGGCTAATATCGGAGAACTACGTCTTGTTGAAGGGGACGGCATGTTGTTTCATCCAAAAGTTTACATCTTCCGAGGTAAATCGTTAATTGCGTGGGTCGGTAGCGCGAACTTGACAGAGGGGGGCTTCAAAAATAACGAGGAGGCCGTTCTCGAAACAAAGAAAGGGCAAGGTATCTTGCATTGGTTTGAGGAGAGATGGAAAGAATGTAACGAATTGCAACCTGACGACATCAATAACTACCGTGCGCGTTGGAAGCAGAAACCACCTCAACAAGAATTCAGAGATATAACCGCGGGAAGAGATATAGCTACTATAACTAACACGACGACTATCAAAGTCCCGGAGGGTAAAGTATTCGTGCCTCGCGGTGGAAATCTACCAGAAAAATGGGTTTCCAAGGAGGTTGCTATGCAAGCATTAAAAAGCAAGGAATGTCAAACTCGCCCCGAATCTAGGATAGGTTATATTGTGTTTGCCTCGTGTGCTGAGGGTGTCAAGAAACTGTCTCGCGTGCCATCGAATAGGGAGCTGCGCGATATGGTCCCTAAGTCAATCACCGACAAACAACTTACTGGTCGTGCTTCAAAGTTCAGACGCAAGTTTAATCAGACGGTTACCAAGCTGATTTCGTAGCTACAAGAGTAAAATTGATAAAGTAATAAACAGGAGAATGATCCATGGCGGCAACTGAGGTTGTACGCGCTCGAGTTGATGAGCGCCTGAAAGAGGAGGCTGCCGCGATATTGGCCACCATGGGGCTTACCGTGTCCGATTTCGTACGTATTGGACTTACAAAGGTGGTGAGCGAACAGGGACTGCCGTTTGAAATGCGAATGCTCAACCGGCTAACCGCTGAAACCCTTGCCAAGAGTGAGCGCGGCGAGGATCTACACCTGGCTGAAAATGCTGAAGCACTGTTTAATGACTTGGGTATCTGATGCGTGTCCCGGTCCATTCCGGCCAGTTCAAAAGCGACCTTAAAGCAGCCCGGAAGCGCGCTAAAGACATTGAGAAACTCAAGAAGCTAATGCGCCTGTTGACCGGTGAAAAGCCCTTGCCCCCGCAATACAAAGACCATCCGCTTATACTGCTGGCATAGAGAATTGGTTTTTTATTACTATCAAGAGACTGTTACTATTCGAATAACCAACCGGGTAATGGTCGGATGTCGTCCTCCCAAGGGGTAATACCTGTGAATGCCAAACAATTAATTGATGAAGCTGTTTCCCTTCCTGTCGAAGAACGCGCATTGGTGGTAGATTCTCTGTTAAAGAGTTTTAGCCTGAGCAGCGCACATATTGACAAGCAGTGGCTGGCTGTCGCACAGAACAGGCTAAGAGAGATGAGAACTGGCGCCGTTAAATCGGTTCCGGGTGAAGATGTATTTTCACGGATAGGGAACAAACGCAGGAAATGACAGTTCTATTCCATCCTGAGCCTGGGATCGGATAAGCCTGCATTTCGAACAGCGCATACTGGATCCGATTGACCCCATTCTACCCATTTAACTCGACTCTGAGTTCGCTGACTGCGCTGACAAACATATTGGTGTCTATCTTGAAGCTTGTTAAGCGGGCATTGGGGTAGCTGCTTGCCAGTTCTGTGACGGCTTCCTGGATCTCGATCAATGCCACGTACTGGCCGAGACAGGAGTATATGCCGCCGCCAAAGTCCAGCAGGTTGTGGATGACTTTCCGGGTCGGGTTGTAGCGTAGCGGATCGTCGTAAACCTTCGGATCCCGGTGGGCCGCGGGTATCAGGTGGTGGACCTTTGTGCCCTTGGGGATCAGGACTCCGCCATATTCCAGGTCTTCTGAAGCATAGCGGACCAGTGTATTGATACGGGCAGACAGGCGGATACTTTCCTCGACCGCGGCAGGAATCAGTTCAGGATGATCAATGACCTGTTGCCAGCGTTGCCGATCGCCGGCAAGCCGGCCGATGGCCGTGGCGATGCCGTGGGCGGTGTTGTCGGTACTGGCCTCGTTGAACATGGAGACAATGTGGAACAACTCCTGTTCATTGAAATAACCATCCCGATGCTGGGCTATGAAATTAGCAAGGAGA
The DNA here is from genome assembly GCA_965116585.1 of Gammaproteobacteria bacterium. Taxonomy (GTDB): domain Bacteria; phylum Pseudomonadota; class Gammaproteobacteria; order Eutrophobiales; family Eutrophobiaceae; genus JAAXHV01. The sequence goes on from OZ220714.1 coordinate 3,209,811, forward strand.
TTATCCTGCGGCGCTTCCATGGCATTGTCTATGAGGCTTTGGACGTAGGGAAACAATTCATCGTAGGCAGCGATGATACCTGGGGTATAGTCAGGATTATTGCTGAATATCTTCAGAATCCGGTCGGACAGGTCGGCGATCCAGGGAGCATCACTGAGCGGCGCGCCAAACCATTGACAAAACAGGCTGGACGGGACCGAAAAAGCAAAATCATTCAGCAGATCGGATTCCTTGTCCGGGTCTATTTTCTGCAGGAGGTCCCTGACCAGTTGCCGGATCATGGGACGCTGTTCTTCGATGACCGAGGCGCCGATTGCCCGTATCAGCGCCTGGCGGATACGTGTGCGGTAGGCATCCCGGCCGTGACTTAATAACATGCATTTTTTGAATTCCTTTGCCGGTCCTTCGGGAAAGCCCATGGCCTCCACCAGGCCCATATGATCTGCATATAAGCGCCGATCCCTTAACAAGCCGACACATTCCTTGTGTCCCAGCACCTCCAGTCCGCGCGCGCTGCGGGCGAAGGGACCCCGTTCATGGGCCGCCATTACAACAGCATCAAGGTCATCACCGGAGGCAAACGCTGCGCTAATATCAATGGCGGGGAGTTGGTCGATGGTAAGTGTCATTAGACCCTTTCAGGCTATTCTGCTCAAGACTGTTTGAACCGGCATTCTAGCAGGTTCCAGGAATAATTATTGCCTACAAGAGATGATAATCAGTAAAACTGGAAATGCTCTGGCACTTGACCCTCCTGTTGATACTTGTAAAATATGTAATATCTATTTTACAAGTGTGTATTGCCGTGAAGATTCATGAACAAATATTGAAGACCGCGCGCCGGGTGTGCAGTAAACCGAACTGGACTTTCTCGCTGAACGAAATTGTGTGTGCCATGCCGCACGTGAATGAAGGTTCTGTGAGAACTCACGTCAGCAGCCGTTGCTGTGTGAATGCGCCATCCAACCACCAGAGTCGCTGGCCGTACTTCAGGCGCCTGGGGAGGGGTGTTTATGAAATACAAAAGGCATACCGGGGTATTTCAGATGAGCGGGTTCGTACCGGAGAAACGCTGCGGGTAGCAGAGGCATCCCCAATGTACAGATTGGAAGCCTTACCATCACGGCCGACAATTCATGCAGTCGTTACTGAGAGTGAAGGTTTGTACACGGCTGAGTGTCTGGAGGTGGCAGTTGTCACCCAGGGAGCATCACTGGATGAGATTCTCGTCAACCTGCGCGAGGCATTGGATCTCTACATGAGCGGAGAGGATCATGTTCTCCTGGGCCTGGAACCAGATCCGCGACTGGTATTGAATTTTGAGACTCTGGTGCGCATGGACTGATGCCGCGTCTCAAACGGCTTACTTCTCGCGCTATCCTGCAGATTCTTGGGAGGTTCGGATTTGAAGTAGTTTCAATGAAGGGCAGCCATGCAAAGCTGGCTCGTGCCCCGCTCGAAGGAGTAAGTGCCGGGCGAAAGGAAATATTGGTCGTTCCCATGCACCGGAAAATGTCTGTCGGTACCATTCACGCAATTTACCGGCAGTCTTGCCGCTTCATCCCGGAGGAGGATCTACGCAAGGATTTCTTTTCTCACTGACAATGGCTAATCCACGTTACGTGCATGTTTACGGCCTTTTCCACTCGACCAGATCTTCCACTTTCAATTTCTTTTTGGGCCAGCGGGGCATGTGGGCGGGTGGTTGTGCAGGATAACCAATGCCGATACACAAGCCGGGCTCCATCTCATTGGGCAGGTCCAGCAATATTCGAATGGCTTCCTTGCTGAATGATGTCATGGGACCGGCGGCCAGTCCGATCGCATGTGCGGCGAGGAGCATGTTCTGGGAATAATGCCCGACATCGTAGTATACTTCCTTATAATTCTTTATCAGGCAATCGTAACCGGCAAGCGTCCAGTCGATGCAAATGAAGATCAGCGCGGCCGGTAACCCTGCCACCATCCCCGGAAAAAAGAGTTTGATCTTCTTGATCACAACCTTGTCTGTTATACAGACGAAACGGTGAACGCGCATATTGCCACCCGTAGGCGCCCAGCGCCCTGCTTCCAGGATAGTCCATAACATTTCCTCGGGCACTGCCTTATCCTGTTCGTAGTATTTGGCGACCCGTCTGGTACGGATCGCTTCCAGTGTGTCAAGCGTCATGGCTATTCTCCCCAAGATTCCGTTCCTTCACGATTTGAGCCAGCTCAGTGATTTTTTCACTCAAATATTGCTTGAAAGCCTCCAGGTCGCCGCCCTGCGTCCGGGCAGATTCGACCGGCATCCGTTTATTCAGGTCTTCGAGAAATCCGGCCAGGTCTCCGGCGGATCTTGGCGCCCACATGCCGGCCATCCGATCAGCGACGCTGACCATGCGCAGAACGGCATAATCCGGTGGTTCCTTGAGCAGGCCCTGGGCGCTGGTCAGAATATAAGCAATCAATTCTATTGCCTCGTCTTCATTCAATGTGATGTTGTCGTTTTTCATGTTCCCCTTTTCATTTGAGCCAGGTCTTTGCGGTCTACAAAGGTAAAAACCCCTGCGCCGATTATAAAAACAGTTGCAGTGACGATGACCAAAGCTGTGACACCCCATATTTCCAGGGCAAAGCCGCATACGACGGGACCGATAACAGAACCAAGGGATTCGCTTGCCGGAATCAGCGCGACGAAACGGCCCACTTTATCAACTTGGGCGGTCAGCGCCATGATCAGGCAGAAACCGGCATTGATCCAGAACTGGAATGAGCAGACCAGTACCAGGTATATCATATCCGTTAAGGTAACCCAATCCAGAATCAGCAGGGTGAGCACAAGACAAAAAATCGTCATGCCGTAACCGTAATACATGGGGATACGTCTACGGAAATAAGCGGCCAGCGGCGCACCTATGGCGCCGAACAGAGTGCCGATCGCCAAAGCATAGCCCGTCGCAGTGGGCGAGAGCGCGGCATAATGGGCGATCCGTTCAAAAAATGTCCAGGCCCCACCGAATCCCATTGTAAACGTGGCCATCACCAGGTGGGCCAGCAAAGGTTGGGAGATAAGACGTTTATCCGTTACTTTATTCTCCGGATTCATCTGCGGCGGCTTTTTGTCTACCTTGTTGCCGGCAGGAATAATCGGGATTAACAATAATGCCATGAGAGTTGTTCCGCACATCAGGTAAGCAATGCCGGCAAAGCCGGCTGTCTCACCTGCCCAGGGAAAAAGCGCCAGTAATAATGCCGCGCTGCTCACGGAAACGATGATCATAATGCTGAAGCCTTGTTCCGGCCTGGAACCGTCACCGAGTATGGTGATGGAAGGGGAAGCGAATAATCCGCTGCTTAAACCGTTGAGCAACATCAGCAAGATCATCACGGGATAACTTTCCGTCATGCCCATCAGGGCAAACGTGCCGCTCATCAATACAATGCCGACTGTGCAGGTTACCCGCCAACTGACTTCCCTGATCCAGAGATAGGCGCTCGCCCCCGAGAGGCCGAATCCGGCAAAGAACATAGCGGCAAAAACCCCCAGTCTTGATTCGGGCCAGTGATATGTTCCGGCGGCTGCACCTACCAGCCCCGGAGTGACTGCCCCGGGCATAACGGCAATGGAAAACAGGATGGCAGCCGCCAGGATAACCGGGAAGCGGTCCACACCAGGGTTGGCTGCAGTAGTGGAAATTGCTGTCATGTTATGCGCCGGGAAATACCGAGTGGTTCAGGATAAGTAGTCCGGCTTGGCGCCAGACCCAGATCCACAAGAGCTTCAGCAAATTTTACGGCTGTCGATGGTCCGTCGACAACGGGAACCGGATAGCCTTTCTGGTGCAGCCGATCCTGTAGTTGTCGCGCCAGGTGCGACGTTAGTGTGCAGGCAGGTATGATGGCATGCGCTCCATCGTCGGTGATTGCAGCTAGCGCGGTTTGTTCGAGAATTTCAAGTGTAGCCGAATCGCTTGCGCGAATTCCTTCAAGACCACAGGACAGGTAGCGGATAGATGCCAGCTCCGATGATAACCGGTGATGCATTACCAGGCGTTCGATCAGCGCCGTTTGCTGCATGGGATATAAAATGGAAAATTTATAACTCAATACGGACGCCAGGTTCATGGCGGTGTGACCCGGGCCGATTACCGGTATATCCACCAGGCGGCGGCCTTCCTCCACACCGGGGTCTTCCATGCAATCAATGATGACGGCATCCGCCATGTCCTGTTCCGTTTGCATAATCTGTTCGAGGATTTCCGGCAATACAAAACTGTCGCTGGGGTCGGCTTCCGTCGGTACCCGTTTATCCAGCAAGCGAACGCTGATTTCCGTACCCGGCCTTGCCCATCCTGCATAAAGCGCTTGCCTGTCAGCAAACAGGTCAGGATTTGAGGTGGGCAGGACGACGCCGATCTTCACAAGTTAACCTCATGGGTGAATGATCTTTTTCTGTGGCGGGTCGGGGTAGGTCAGTTTACTGTGGCATAAGTGAAGTTCAACCAGGCTCTCGGCCAGTTTCACCGAGGCTGCTACCGGGTCGATGACCGGCACATTGAAACCTTCCGCCGCCAGGTTCGATTTTATATCTTCGACAATCCCGCTTAAGCCAGTACAGTCAAAGGTGATGGCCTCGGCGCGGTCTTTCGTCAATGCGAGCAAGGCAGCGTCCGTCATGGCGCGGACAGATTTTTCCCTATCCCTGAACAATTTGAGCACTGGTATATCCATTACTCGCACGGAAACAACCCGGTCAAGTACACCGTAAACACGAAACATGCGGTCGAGATCAGGAATATCCCGTTCCAGAATGGCTACCACCGAAAATTTTTGCGCCAGTATTGTGGCAAGAGAGAAGGCGGCTTGTGCGACGCCGACTACCGGTATGGACGCAAGTTCCCTGGCCGCATCCAGCCCTGGGTCGGACGCGCAGTTGATAATCACCGCGTCCATGCCCTCTGCCTGGGCTTTTCCTACCTGGCGCAAGGTGTCCGGCAGGGCCAGTGCTTCGTCGTACTCACTCTCTATAGAAGCGGGGCCGCGTTCAATAATCACGTGGGACATTTCGGTATCAGGCCGAGCAGCGGCTCCAAATTCACGCTCGCTTTCAGCCAGGACTTCCCTGGTGATGACCGGAGTGATGATACGGATTTTCATTATTCTCAGAGTGTGGTTATTTCTGCAAAAGGGGCATTACTTCCTCAGCAAACAGGCGCATGCCGCCCAGCCAGCGACCCGCCCAACCGGAGAATCCACCGGTATCGACATCAACATCATCACAGGCAACGAAGGAACACATCATTTCATTAAAACCCATATCGAAAACTGCTGCCTGTAGTTGCTCTGCTACCGTATCAGGTCTGCCGAATACCATCAGGTCAGGGTCGGCTCCTTCAGGCACGATTGCCTGGGTGGCGGTCTGTGGTTCCGTATCGATGGGGAAACTGGTGATTTCGTGGACATTCTTCCTGGCCTTTGCCTCGTTTTCATCATTGCGGAATACGATATAAGCGGAGCGCAATGCGGTGTAATCTTCCGCTGCTCTCCCTGCTGCCAGCCATTCTTCCTGAAACGCGGACACTACCGTGCGCACCGTATCCTCATGGCCCCACATCATAGCCAGGGCATCACCCTGTTGCGCCGCAATTCTCGGCATCAATCTTTTACTGGTATTACAGGCAATATAAATCGGCGGGTTTGGTTTCTGTACGGGTTTGGGACTTAATATGGCGTCTCTGAGTTGGAAATGATCGCCGGAGTAGTTGGCAAGTTCCTCACCCCACATGCATTTCATAACCTCGATAGCCTCTTTCAGGATCTGCCGTCTCTCCCGAATTGAGTCGGGAAAGCGCTGGCCGATCATCTCATACTGGTGCCAGTCGTCTCCGGCGCCAAGTCCGACACTGACGCGGCCGTTGGAAATAACATCGATCGAAGCGACGGTCTTTGCCAGCAGGGGGGCAAAGCGTCTCACTGCCGGGGTGGCCATGGACCCGACCCGGATTGTTGTCGTGCTTGCCGCGATGGCGGATAGAAAGCTCCAGGTATCGAGAATCTCGATATCTCTTGGGATGGGGGCGTGGCCGGTAATGTTGTCCTGGGTCCAGATGGTGTCGAAACCAAGCTGTTCCGCCTCCTGGGCAACGGCCTGGTAGTAGGGAAATGTAAAACCGCTGCCGTAACCCATGAACAGGCTGAAGCTACGATGATCGTTCATCCGGATTGACCTGAGGAATCTCCGATTATGTGCTTCCTTGAATTTTGCCTGCTCATTTGCGTCTCTGTCTGCAATAAAAAACTATGGCTGATTATGCATCACAGAATATCCTGCCGTTTTCCGCAAATACAACGCCGTCAAGCAGGATCTTTGGCTGCAGAACCGTCCAGTCCCAGTGAACGGATGATTTACTCAATGCCATCTCCGCTCCTATACCTCCTATCTTGCTCAGCATACTCAGATCACCCATGCCGCAGGTGATGGAACTGTAGACTCGTTCCCATTCCTGGCTCTGGGTGAGCAGGGCATTGGGGTTATTGCCGATATTGAAATGTACCGGGCCGTTATAAGCGCCGTCGTCGCCCAGTTCTTCCAGCCATTGTTCCAGGCGTGAAGCAAGCAGCGGGTCGCCGCCTATATTCACCAGTCGGCCTCTCTCAAAGGTAAGACGGACAGGCGTATCCGGTTTTTCATGGTAATCAGGGTGGTACAACAGTGTTCCGTCCACGTTGATCGACCCGTTTCCAAGCCCCATCGGCACCAGTACCCCGGGCTGGGCAGGAGGCAGAAATGCCCATGGCGCTTTCCATTCTCTCTTGTCGGGGTCCCACAGAAAACCGTCCCCCGCGGCGCCGTCAAGATCAGTGATATCCAGGGTAAACTCGTCCTGTCCGGTCAGCACGGTACAGGACTTCGCTTCGCTGAAGCGTTCGGCGATCCGGTCCGCGTGACGCCGGATAGCATGAATATCGGTATGCAGCATGGTGCGGATCAACACGTCATCCATAAACGGGCCGCCGATGCCGTCGCCAGGACAGAGGATACGGGCTCCATTATTAATCGCATCGATGATGAATGTCGCATAGCCTACTGCCATGTCAATAATCAGGTCGGCTTCCATTGCCGCCGCGGCCAGCATGGACGGCCAGTGCGAACCGGGTTGGTAGGTCGCGCCGCCTTTCGGCAAGCGGCATTCAACGCGGATGGCTTCGGCTCCCATTGTCTGCGCCAGACCGTGAAACGTTGCGACAACGTAATCAGGCGTGCGCGCATCACTGATGATCAAGACCTTGTGCTCCGGTTGCAGGTTGCACAAATCCCTGTATATCAGGTTAACGACTTCAATAAAGTCCGGTTTCAGCCTTGATGAGTTGTCAGGTGTGATGGCTGCCATGGGGCGTAAATCCTCTGATTCAGTTGCGGAGTGGACAAGGATACAAAAACAAGCATAACTGATGACTTAACGGTTATCTATCTGATTGTTGGAAAGTAAAATTTATGATTTTCGCATTTACACAGGAAACGGGTTAACTTAAGGTATTGTCAAAGGTATCAAGAATAATGACGAGTTTACCCCTGATAGTATATGCGACATGGCTGAAACAACAGATGTCAGTACCGGATTAAAACCGGAATTCGTCGCGGTAGTCGATAAAATCTACCGCGACCTGTGTAACCTGCAACCGGGAACAAGGGTATTGATCATCGCTGATTCCCGCACGCCTGAGCATGTTGTCTCAGTGTTCATGGGTATGGGCATGGCAATGGGCGCCGAGGTGTCGGTGTCGCGGAACAGGATACCGCCACCGCCATCATTACAGCCAGGATATGTCTGGAATCCCATGGTAATTGCGGCTGCTCGTGAAGCGGACCTGATCGTTGACCTGGCAGTGGGCTATGCAGAATTCATGGCAGAAGCAGTGGAGCGGGGTGCACGGATTATGTCGCCGGGGGACGGTACTGGTGGGCATCATATTGAAGATACCTTGATCCGGACCATGTTGAATGTTGACATACACGCCATGCGCAAGGAGGCTCAGGAAATTGCCGAAATATTCACTCAAGCCGAAATGTTGAGAATGACCTCGGAAGAGGGGACGGATTTCGAACTTGATATTGATGGATTGGAAGGTATCTCTTCTGACGAGTTTCTCTGGGACCCTGACCTGAAAAAATGGACGGGCACCTGGGCGTCGTTACCACCGGCAGCCCCCGGTATCGTGATCCCCAAGGGCAGAGGCAACGGGGTAATGGCTGTTGACGGATTCCTGCTCTATGAGCCGGCCTATGACCATGAAACGCCGAATTCACCAATACTGCTGACCTTTGAGCGCGGCAGGATCGTGGATATCAAGGGTGAACCCCTGTTTCGCGATCGACTCAGCAATTGGCTGGATGCACAACCTGACGATTCGCCGCGTTACGGACCTGTACACCTGAACCTGGGCACAAACTCAAGAGCGATGCTGACGCAACACCAGGAATTTGAGAAACTGCGGGGCACTGTCTGTTGTGGGATTGGTGACAGCAGTCTGCTCACGCGTATGTGGCATGGTTCCGCTCTTGAGCCCGTCGTATCCCATATTCACTGGGATATATTGCTTATGCGACCCACAGTTATGCTGGATGATAGGGCCATCTGTGAAAAAGGCGTCATTCCTGTCTACTCGGAAAAAGGTTGAGCACGTTCTTTATTGATAGTTGCAAACACCAGCACAAGGATGGCGCTGATGATGAAACCCACTATCGTCATGGTGATGGATAATTCGAAATTGCCATTATCAAGGAACAGTGAAACCAGCGCGGGTCCTGAAGAAAAGCCCAGCCACAGGATCAGGTTTCCCCACAGCACGCCACGGCCTGATGGTGTCATTCGTCCCAGCAGGATAAAGTAATACGGCGTGAGAAAGGTGATGGAAAAGTTGAAAATCGCCGTGGCATAAAAAAAGACGGTTAATGATGCTGAGTAAAACAGGAAGAACGTACTTATCGTTATCAACATCGTACCGGCCAGGATCGGCTTAATCTCGCCAAGACGACCGCCGAGAGCTACCGCACAAAACATCCCTGCCAAAGCCACTAGTTGGCCTGCGCCCACTACCGGGCCTGCGGTTTTGGCGGCGTGGCCGTAAGATACGCCAAGCCGTTCGAAGTAGGACCAGATACCGGAATTGGCGGCATAGTTTATGTACAGTGCCAGCAATAGAACACCAAGAGCGAGCCATTGAATCCGGTTATTGGATGAACCTTCACTTTTTTCTTCACCGGCAGGTGAGAGGCGGGGTTCGTCGGGGTAATACAGCAGCAGGAAGGGCACGGCCGCAACACAGAGCAGGATAATTGTGTAATAAGCGCCGGTGACGCCATAGTATGGATATATCATCGGCAGAAAAGTCAGGCCGATGGCTCCCATGAGATAAGGTGAGCCGTAAAGTACGGCAGTAATCCGTTCGACGTCCCGGATCCTGGTGACGGCAACGGCCGCGGTACACCAGGTTATGCCCGCGACAAATCCTGAGATAAAACGGCAGATGGAAAATAGCGTCAGACTCTGGTAAGCAAAGACGGTTACGGCATTACATGTGACGAGAATACCTAAACAAATCAGGGCAATACGTTTAAGGTTTAATCCGGGACGGTGCAGGTAAAAGACGGATGCTATAGTGCCCAGTGACGTTGCCCCGAACTCCAGGGATGCCAGTCTGCCGGCGGTCTTCAGGGAGAATTCCAGGTAGTCAACCAGGGCGCCGATGATCGATGGGGCGAACGGTGTAAAAGCATTGCCGGCCATACCTACCATGATGATGCTGAGGCCGACTATGATTCTGTACTTCAGACCGGCATTATCATTCATCAGGATAGCTCATGAGCCTCGTGCTTAAGGGGATGGAATTTATTCCGTCCCTGTACTTCCCAGTCTTTGTTCTACGGGTATGTATTCCATATTGAGACCAAAGCACCCAGGACCGACAACTTTCAATGCCTGTTCAGTACGCAGGATTTCCGGCGCGGAAATACCCATAACCGTGACGCGTTGTCCATAGCGCAGTGTTTCCTGGGTGATCGGCTGAACCGTATCGTTATCAAGCATGCAGATCAGGTCGGGCACCGTAGCCAGGACATGGGATCCGACCCGGGCTGTCAGGAATTCATTTTGAATATCCATGGTCATGTTGTTTTCACTATCACCAAACCCCTGCAGGGTGACAATACCGACGTCATAACCGCCTGTTACCTGGCGGTCAACGTCAATTACCTTTCCTTCAAACAGGACATTTGGTTTGCCGTAACGTGCGGCTTGCAGGATTGTATCCAGTTGCTGCCTGAACTCTTTCATGTTGCCATGGTTTTCCCGCAGACAACGCCCCAGGCGCAGGCTCAGGCTGATTGTGTGAGGAACTGAGACCCGTTTCACCGTGTTGCCGTCCATTACGTGTTCTGCGCTGAAACAGGCGCCTCCTCCGCCCAGGATAGTGAACTGCCGAATCAGTTTTTCAGCGATTGACGCGTCAGCCATATTCATGATGACGTTGTTACCTTCATTACCCACCAGTGCGAGCGGTGTCGCGGAGACGCCGTAGACACTGAATGTTTCCATTTGCATTTCGGGAAAGGCGCGCCCCATGCCGTCCGCATCCAGTACCGGCAAACCCAGTTGCGAAGCAATCATTACCGGGACCAATGAGTTAAAACCGCCGGCTTCAAATGCGATCAATGTATCCGCCTTGCGACCGATGTATTCTTCGAGTATCCGTAGAGCCGTTATTGCCTCCGTTCCATTCGAGACCTTTTCATTCATAATGGAAGGCGCGCCGACCCCTCCAACTGCGATGACCGTCACGTCATCGGTTATTTCCTGGAGCGGAATTAAATCCACATCACCATGTTCGCGTAACACCCGCTCTGCCACTATACGGCCGACCAGGACATCGCCTCCACCCCCGCACGCAAGGAAGGCGCCGCCGACTGCGATATCCGCCACATCATCGCAGGTGATTTTCATATTTTCATCTCGCCCACGGCTTTTACCCGTAATTTCACGATGGGGTCTTCGAGATAGCTGATGGGGATTTCATCCACTTCGGTGATCTCGATGGTTGCATCATCCGCGCCTGCGGCGATCGCCCGCTCAATCGCCTGTTTCCGGATTTCGTCGTGGGCCGCGCCGCGTCCCTGCTTACTCCGGGAATAAACCATCTCAGCTTCAGCGCCTATCTTGCCTATGGCGGCGCCGACCGCGTTGGCCACGCCTGCGTAGTCAGGGCGGATAACTTTCGTTATTCCGGGGAGGTCGTCGGGGATCAGGAAGCTGCCGCCTCCGACGGCAATCAACGGCAGAGGGTCCGGGCCGGTCTTCATCCGGTCAACTACGCTCGTATACATCTCGAACATGGTAGCCATGGCCGCATCTATCACGGCTGTGTCAATGTCTGTCAACAGGTCTGACCGGCCAATACCGATTTGTCCGGCGGCGCAGGCAATATCTGTGGCAGTCAGTGTCTCACCGGCAAAGCATTTCGCTTTTTTTGTCAGCTCGTGGCCTACTGACAACGGTCCCAGTTTGTTCCCCTGTTGTTCGACGTGACTCCCCCCGCCCAGGCCGATAGCCAGGACATCCGGCATGCGAAAATTGGTCAATACCCCGCCTATTTCCACTTCAATACCGGAGCGGCGGGGGAAGCCGTTCATCAGCATGCCTACATCGCTGGTAGTTCCTCCTACGTCTATGACCATGGCATCTGCAAGTCCGGTAAGGTGTGCAGCGCCTCGCATGGAATTGGTCGGACCGGAAGAAATCGTGAGTACCGGATAGCGCGTGGCAAAGTCCGCTTCCATCAAGGTGCCGTCATTCTGGCTGATAAACAGTTTTGCAGAGAGGCCCAGCTCATCGAAAGCTGAGCGAAACGCTTGTATGGTTCTTGCCGCCAGCGGCATCAATGCCGCGTTGAGCAAAGTGGCATTCTCTCTTTGATATATGCCTATACCGCCCAATTCGCTGGACAGGGAGATGTACTGCGTCAGGCGTTTTTCCGTAACCCGCTGCCTTATCCACAGTTCGGTTTCCGGGTTGACGGACGAGAACATACTGCAAACGGACAGGGATTCCAGCCCGGCCCGGCCCATTTCATCACAGGCCCTCTCAAATGCCGTCTCATCAAAAGCGGCAATCGGTCTGCCGTCAAATTCATGACCGCCATTTATCATGGCAACATTTGCCTTTACTGCATCTTCAAGGTCGGACGGCCAGTCACAAAACGGAGGCAGGGCTGAGGTTGATTGTGCGCCTACCCGCAACGCGGCCACCATGGTTAACCCGCGGCGTTGAACAATTGCATTGGTAAATTGCGTTGTGCCGATTATGATGGCTGCGATGGATGACCTCGCAATCCGGGACTCGAAAAGCACGGTCTTTGCCGCGCTGACAATACCGCTCGCTATATTATTGCTGGTCGGCGCTTTGCAGGTGGCGATGATTTTCTTGCCATCCATGATTACCGCGTCGGTGTGGGTGCTGCCGACGTCAATGCCTATTCGCCGCATCGGATTTTACCTGTTGCCCAATGACTGCCGGTTAATCCGGGCGTTTGTAAAACCTGCCTGACTTCATGATATGAGTAATCGCTCTATCGGGACGTTGGAGTAATGAGATATCACGCAACGGGTTACCATCAAGGATTAGTATGTCAGCAAAAGCACCTGGCCTGATACAACCCAGTTTCGGGTACATGTTCAGAAGTTGCGCGTTGGTTTTTGTTGCAGACTGCAATACTTCAAACGGTGAGAGCGCTTCGGCACGAATCCGGAATTCACAGGACTGCATATCATGTAACGGGCCGAACAAATCAGTCCCGAAGCCGGTACTGGTTCCTGCTTGCTTCAGATATTCAAGACTCTTGAGGCCTGCCTGGTGAACCTCGGAAACTTTTCTCGTACTGTAAGCGGGCAGGCCGATTTCCTCCCCGCGGTCTATCATTGCCTGGTAGGTTACCAGGGTCGGTACAACGAAGGCCCCGGAATGTTCAGCGAATTTTGCTGTCTCCAATTCAATGAAATTGGCATGTTCTATCGAACGAACGCCACATTTCAAGGCGCGGCTGATTGCTTCATCGCTATAGGCATGGGCAAGGACATAGGTCCCCCGGTGTTCTGCCTCTTCAACGGCCGCCCGTATTTCACTTTCTGAATACTGCAAGCCCAATAGTGGGTCAGTGGGAGAAGTAACCCCTCCGGAAGCCATGATTTTTATTGCATGGGCGCCTTTGCGTAATTCCTCACGGGCCGCTTTTCTTACTTCAGATACGCCATCGGCGAGAATTGTCATGCCGCTCCTGCCGAAGCAACACGGGTCAATATCACTGCCAGGTTCCCTGAAGTCACCATGCCCACCGGTTTGACTCAGTCCGCGGCCGCAGTGAAACAACCTCGGTCCTGTTATCAAACCTTCCTCCACGGCTCTCGCGAGTCCGCTGTCGGCGCCGGCGGCATCGCGCACTGAAGTGAATCCGCGCAACAACATTTCCCGCATCAGGTTTGCCGCTTTTATTGCTACCCATGACGGGGGCAATTCCAGAAGCCGGGCAGGGGAGACGTCATGATCGGTGACATGGACGTGGGCATCGATCAAACCCGGCATCAGTGTTTTCCCTGTTACATCGACCTTCTCTGCCGAAGCCGACCGGAGTGGTTGATCCGACACCTCACGGATATCCGTTCCCTCAACCAGAACATGATAACCCTGCTTGAGTTCGTCCGCTTCCGCGTCAAACAGGTTTGCGTTGGTAAACAGTATCGATGTCATAACAAATTACAAACGATTGTCAAAATCAGGTTTGCAACTTTTTATCATCTGAGTTTGTCCTTCTGCGGATTGCGAGAGCTATACCGATGAAGCTGATGGCCAGCCAAAACAGCTCGATTAAGAATGCGGCGAAATTGAAATTATGAAGCAACGAAAAAAGAATAAGAATCGCTCCGGTCGCATTCATCACAGAGTAGATGAGATCCGTGGAGGAAATCCGGTGAATCATCAAAAGGAAGTATGCTCCGATAATCAGTATTACACCGAGACTGCCTATAACGTCATAAAGATAATTTATCTGCACAAAGCAATATCCAGGTTAAGCATTTCTGCCGGAATATGAAGCCTGATATATGGAATACAGGACATTCTATTTGTTTCCTGTTAAGGCAGCATCAAAAAGAATTGAAGCTAATATCTCGATTAGCTGAAGCATTGCCATGCGTTACGAAGCGTGGGCTATTTCGTTCAGGAATTCCTGGGTCAACTGTGGTTTACGCAAGGTTTTATTGGTGATCAGGTGAAATGACGTTGTCCGGCGGGTTATCTCCGGCAACACAGGCCGCATCCCTTTTTTTTCAGTCCAGAAGCTCGCATAGTGCGTGGGCAGGTAAGCCAGGTATCTGCCGGAAAGGACCAGAAATGCAATCCCCTCAATATAGGGTGATGAAGCCACGTCATGAAATGAAAACGGCGGTTCCCAGCCCGGCAGTGCTTCTACATAGTCCCAGGTGACATAATTTGCTTTTGCTATCACATCCGGTGTTAATTCGGCATCTTCACGGGAGAAAAATGGATGGTCGCTGCCGCAATAGAGCAGGTGATCTTCTTCAAACAGGAAACTGTATTCGAGGTTTGGTATCCGATGATGAAACAAGCCAATCGCAAGATGCAGCCTGCCATCCATCACCTGTTCCTCCAATTCGATAGCTCCCCCTATATAGACCTTGATGCGGACATCAGGCGCACGGTCCGTGAAGCTTTTAATCGTTTTGCAAATCCTGCCGTCCGGATGAGTAACGCAATTATCGATAAATCCGATGCGCAACTCTCCGAGTAGCTTATCCCGGGATTCGGCCAGTTCAGTCCGGAAATTCTCCAGGGAGGCAAACAACTTTTCGTTTGCCTTCAGTACGGCGCGCCCGTCCTCGGTCAGTTTAAATGTTCCGTGGCCGCGCTCACAGAGCCGCATCCCAAGGCGGCTTTCAAGCTGTGACATGTAAGTGCTGATTGCCGACTGACTGAGATTAAGCTTGGCCTGGGCCAGTGAAAAACCGCCACATTCAGCGATCACTTGAAAAATCCGCAGGAGCTTTATGTCTACATCTTGTATTCGACCCAGCACAGTATCAAATCAGCCTTATGAGTTGCGACTTCGCAAATGTAAAAAGTCAGGTTTATCGTTTTGTAATTTACAATAAGGTGCAATGGTATAATTATACAGCGATAGATCAATGCTTTATTTGTCGTGTTACCTAATTTAGGGTTGTTACGGGGGAGTAAACTATGAATACGCTCATTCGCAAGCCGCTCGCTATCGCTGTGGGTCTCGCAATACAGTCAGCGTCTGTCCAGGCACAGCAGTCAACTTCGGGAGCCGTGCTGGAAGAGCTTGTCGTTACTGCCAATCGCCGGTCGGAATCGGTGCTGGATGTTCCCTATAACATCACTGCCTTATCTGCAGACCAACTTGAAGCGGCGGGAGTCAGTGATATTTCCGGGATGATTCGCATGGTACCGGGCCTGAGTTCTTTCGACGAAGGACCGCGGGTATCGGGTAATCGAAACAATTTCAATATTCGCGGTTTAAATGTCAATAGCCTGGGCAACGAGGATGATAACCCTCGTATCGGTCAGGCAACGGTTTCAACCTATGTAGGTGAGACGCCGGTATTTTTCCCATTAAAACTCGTCGATCTCGATCGGATAGAAGTGTTACGAGGACCGCAGGGTACGCTTTATGGCTCAGGTTCGGTCGGTGGCACAGTCAGGTTTATTCCCAATAAACCTGATTTTGATGGATTCACACTCGATGTGAATGCAGAAGCTTCCTTGACAAAGAAATCTGATGATGTCGGTTATGAGGGGAATGTCACGATCAATGTTCCGCTCAACGACGCATTCGCGTTTCGGGGTTCTGTTGGTTACGAAGAAATTCCCGGTTTTATCGATGCCCTGGGTCTGGTGCAGCATACCGGCACGCCCCACCAACCCGGCACAGTGATACTGGCTGACCCCGCAGATATTCTCGGCAGCCCTGCTGCATCTGCCGAGGAAAAGGAAGATGTCAACGACGGCGAAGTCACATTTGCCCGTCTCGGTTTACGTTTGCTTCCCAGTGATCGAATGGATGTGAATGTAAACTACCACTATCAACAGACCAAGGTAGGTAGTCGCTATGAAGACAACCCTTATTATGGAACCGGCGAAGAGTACGTTATGTACAAGGCATTTACTGACCCGCATGATGCATCCATGCAATTGGGTAGTGTTGATATGGAGTTTGACCTCGGCTTTGCCAGATTGACGTCAGCCACCGCATACTCCGAGATTAATATAGACAGCGTTTCGGAATCGTCCGGGTTTTTAAGGACCAATATTCCCCAGTATTATTTTGGACTACCCCGCATTATTTCGCCGATTATCCGGGATCAAAATTCACAGACGTTTACCCAGGAAATACGTTTGGTATCCGAGGGTGGAGGGAGATTTGAATGGGTAGCGGGCGGGTTTTACCTTGAGAACGATCTGGATTTCGACCTGTATCAACCTCTGTTCGGCGTAAATGATTATGCCAATGCGTATTTTGGTTTGAATCCCCCCTTGAATTTTACCGACACGTTGGCAACGGGTGGGACCGAACAGGAATTCAGGGATATGGCCGTATTTGGTGAATTAACCTGGAATATCACCGACCGCTGGCAGGTGACCGGTGGAGTACGTATCTTCGATCAGAAACTGGATGGAACTTCAGGCATCCCGCTGCCATTTGCATCCCGCACATTAGAGTTTTACTACTACGGTTCTGCGACGGATGATTTCCTGCTTGGTGGGATTAACCCAACGGAAAACGATGTGTCGGATGAAATTTTCAAGGTGAATACCTCTTACGAAGTGACTGATGATATGTTGGCCTTTTTCACCTGGTCCCAGGGTTTTCGTGCTGGCGGCGCCAACCAACTACCCGAGATAGACCCTTTTGGTAACGATAACTCCGGTATTCTCCGTTTCCAATCAGATGATGCCGAAAACTTTGAATTTGGTGTTAAAGGTACCTGGAATGCGCGGGTCAATTATACGGCTACGGCATTCTGGGTGGACTGGCAGGATTTTCAAACTACATTATCCTCACTTTTCGGAATCGCTTATGTGGATAACATAGGTGGCGCCCGTTCCCGCGGTCTGGAACTGGAATTGAATGGCTTGCTGACTGACCAGTTTACTTTCGGGGTCAGCTATACCTATATAGATGCTGAAACCACCGATCCCTTCGAGCAGCAGTCAGGCAATCCCGCAACCACGGTTCCGGATGGCACGACACTGCCGGGATCATCGGAGCATACTTTCTTCGGCCATCTCCAGTATGAATATCCCCTGGCTGCATCAAAACTGATTTTTTATACGGATCTGGCGTACCGCAGTGACACGAACAGCGCTTTTATTGATCAACCAATGCTGGCAACGGAAAATTTTGTTCCCCTGAACGATTTCTCGGTGTGGAATCTGTCTGTTACCTGGGCGAGGGATAATTATAGTATTACCGCATTCGGTGACAACATCTCCAATACTCGTGCAACTACCCTGGTGTCATCTGAGGATTTCTTCGGTGCACAGGATCAGGGACACGGGGTGATCAAACCCCAGACGTTTGGATTACGCTTTAAATGGTCTTATCGATGAAGAGGGTGACTTGAAGTCTGAACGATAAACGGCCAACCCGCTTGAATAACCAATTGGCGGCTGCATCGGCACTGATGCAACAGGGAAACCTGCCGGCGGCAGAAGCAAAAGTCGCTCAACTCAAAACGACTCATGACTCCATTCCTGCCGTATGGGCATTGGCAAGTGAGATTTCTTTGCGCCAGGGCAAGATAGGTCACGCCTGGACGGAAATAAACCGAGCGGTGGACCTTGACGCACATAATGCCAGACGGCACGTCCAGCGGGCGCGTTGCGCCGTTCTTGCCGGGTTTGTTTCAGAGGCGAAGCAGTCTGTTGAAGCCGCTGCAATATCCGGGGTGACGGAAGTTGATGATCAGTTGATGCTGGCCTCTGTCCTGGTGCGTTGCGATGACCATGAGAACGCACTTGCCTGGTACAAAAAAGCCGAGGCAATCCAGCCTGACCGGAATGATCTGCAACGCGGCATGGCTTCGGTCTATCGCTTCCTCGGCGATATGGATAAGGCAGGGCAGGCGTGCAACAAAGCCCTGGCAACAGACCCCAACGATTATGAGATGCTCAATCTTCGCTCATCATTAAGCAAGCAGACAAGAGACGATAATCACGTAGATGAGTTGAAAGGGCGTCTGGAAAAAGGAGTCAGGAATTGGCGCGGCGGCGTTCAGGTTGCTTACGCACTGGCAAAAGAACTGGAGGACCTTGGGGTTTATGATGAAGCGTTTAAGTTTCTCGAGAAAGGGGCATCTTTGCGGCGTAAAAATCAGCGCTATGATCTTCAGGACGATATAAAAATTTTTACGGCAATAAAAGCTGCGTTCACCAGGGAATCAGTCGAGGCTGCAAATGGAAATGGCCATGTCTCTGATGCGCCGATTTTTGTTCTCGGTTTGCCCAGGACCGGATCCACCCTGGTTGAGCGAACAATCTCATCCCACAGTATGGTTACCAGTGCGGGAGAGCTGAATGATTTTGCCATTGAGTTATTGAAGTTGATCGCTGCTGATAATGAAGGTAAACAACCCTCACGACTGGATTTGCCGAGGGCCTCATTAACAGTCGATATGAATAGGTTGGGTCAAAATTATGTTCGTACCGTCAAACCGTTGACGGGTGATGCTTCCCGCTTTATCGATAAACTACCGCTGAACAGTTTATATATCGGATTGATCTACCTGGCTTTGCCCAATGCGAAAGTGGTCCATGTCAACCGTCATCCCGTTGATGCCTGTTTTGCCATGTATAAATATCTCTTCAAGAACGCCTATCCTTTTTCCTACGACCTGGATGAATTGGGTGAATATTATATTCAGTACCACCGGTTAATGGCGCATTGGCGGGAATTATTGCCGCAGGGCTGGTTGTATGACATCCAGTATGAAGATATCGTCAGTGATCAGAAAAAGGCGACAGAGAACCTGCTTGATTACCTCGATTTGGAGTGGGAAGACTCCTGTCTTGAATTTTATCTTAACGAGCAGGCATCCATGACAGGCAGTGCAAGCCAGGTACGAGAGCCATTGTACAAGTCGTCGGTGGGCAAATGGAGTTACTATGAAAAGCAGTTGCTGCCACTGGTTGATAAACTGAAAAACGCCGGTATCAACATCGATTAATCAAACCCTGAACAGGGAGAACGCCTATGCTTTACCGGATTCCAAAATGCCTCCTGTTTGTTATATCTATGGGTCTTATCGGTCTTTATACCTGCGCTGCAATCTCAGGACCGGTCCGTGACATGGATATGACATGGGTAGAAAAGTATGTCACTTATACTCAGGACCATCACGGACAGTTGAACGCTACCGATTTTCATTTTCTGGCGGAGGTCATTTATGCGAAAAGATCAACGATCAAAAACGTAGACTCTTTCCTGAGCGTTAAAGGGAGCGATACGCCTCTGGCAAGCTACACTGAAAAAGATCCGTACGCATTCACAAACGGCCTGTTCTACACAAGAAAATCAAAGTCCTATGATGATCTGGCGTCGCTTGAGGCCGCACATCCAGCGTCCGCTCAGTATATCTGGGAAATACATGGGCCGGATGGGAATATTCAACTCGATCCGATACGGATTGGCGGACCGGAATTACGTACCCAACTCCCGGACACAAGCCCGATTTATCTGTCCCAGTCCGGTCAACCGGTGACCGACTTTAATAAAATAGATCCTGATATGTCACTGGGAATCGGTTGGGACCCGTTTACCATCGGCGCTCCCCTGGAAGGAACCAACTGGGATGACCTGGTATTTGTGCTGGTCAGTGACTGTCATGGCAAGGTCATATATACCAGTGGCGCACCGGAGGATGAGGACGGGTTTGCCGACTTCAGTGCAACGTCAACGGCAATGCCGCCTGAGTTACTGGAACCCGGGATGGACTACATAGTGTTCATCTCCCAGGTCAATTACGTGGATGCCAACATCAGTTATGGTATCGAACAATTAGCGGCAAATTCGTTCGCGGTGGAACTGGAGGTCAGGACCGCAGGCCGGATCAACCCGGCCCGTACCTGTCCCGAACCGGCATACAAGGCCGCCTATCTATGGTCCGGGAAAACACCTGCCGGGTCCGGCCTGGTTCCATGGCCGGCCTTTCTGGATCCGTCGAATACAACACCAGAGGATTAAACTTTGGCTGAAGCGATAAAACATAACATTAATTGTGCTGATTTATTTCCGGTTCCCCTGGTCATTGATAATTTTGGAGAGAGCGCCAGGGAGTTAAACCAAAGATTAATGGACGATATACATATTGAGATGGAACAGGAATCCTCTTCTGCCTCAAGGAGTTTTGTTTCAGCGTGGCAATCAGAATCCGGGCTCGAAAAGAAGTATGCTTCTTTTCTGGAACTGCAACAACATATCGAAGCTTGTACGGCGACCTATCTGGCTCATATCAAGTACGCTGATACATCTTCTGTTGCCTGCGCCGGCTTGTGGGCGAATTGTATCTCGGGCGCCGGAGGGCATTCAATGTACCATATCCATGGCTCCGGCGCGGTCATCGCAACTGGTGTGTA
Source organism: Gammaproteobacteria bacterium (assembly GCA_965116585.1). Lineage (GTDB taxonomy): Bacteria > Pseudomonadota > Gammaproteobacteria > Eutrophobiales > Eutrophobiaceae > JAAXHV01. Next base: position 3,230,513 of record OZ220714.1, read on the forward strand.
CTATCCGTCATCGTTGATCAAGGATGAAAAAAGCGACAAGGAAGACTTGGATGATTTCAACCCGCAAACCGTATTTCAGGAAACCGGGGTGGGTGGTGAACTCGTAATCTATGATCCCAGCTATATCGTTAAAAGACAGGTAATCAAGCCGTCCGGATCACACTATTATGAAGCGCTTAAAACGATAGCGCCCAGGGAATCATTGTTAATCCTGTTTCCTCAATACCTTCCGCATTCAGTCGAGCCGTTACTCAATACCCAACTCAAACGCTATAGTATTTCTTTTACCGTCGAAAAACATCCGTAACCGAAGAATTCGGAGATGGGACGTGGCAATCCATTTTCTCTACGGCGATAACCGGAGCATTAAGACAAAACTTGCGTTTTTTTTGTCCTGCGAACCGGGTATAATGCCCCCATGCTGGAAAACTACCTGCCAATTTTGATATTCCTGGTTGTTGGCCTCGGTCTGGGGGGTGTTCTGTTTGTGATTGGGTACTTCCTGGGGCCGAATCAGCCGGATAGCGCCAAGCAATCGCCTTATGAGTGCGGTTTTGACCCCTTCGAGGATGCCAGGATCCAGTTTGACGTGCGCTATTACCTGATCGCCATCCTGTTCATCATTTTTGACCTGGAAATCGCCTTTTTCTTTCCCTGGGCAGTGGCCTTGCGTGATATCGGCATGGTGGGGTTCTGGGCGATGATGCTGTTCCTGGCGGTATTGGTAGTCGGGTTTGTCTATGAGTGGCGCAAGGGTGCGCTGGAGTGGGAGTAGGACCATCGATACTGAAGAGAAAATTCATCATCCGGGCATCGTGACTACCACGGTAGATAATCTGGTGAACTGGGCGCGCACCGGTTCCTTGTGGCCGATGACGTTCGGCCTGGCCTGTTGCGCGGTGGAAATGATGCACGCCGGCGCCGCGCGCTATGACCTGGATCGCTTCGGCGTGATCTTTCGCCCCAGTCCCAGGCAGTCCGACGTGATGATCGTAGCCGGCACCCTGGTGAACAAGATGGCGCCGGCGCTGCGTCGGGTGTATGACCAGATGCCGGATCCCAAGTGGGTGATTTCCATGGGATCCTGTGCCAACGGAGGCGGTTATTACCATTATTCCTACTCCGTGGTACGCGGTTGCGATCGTATTGTGCCGGTGGATATCTATGTGCCGGGTTGCCCCCCCACTGCAGAAGCCCTGCTGTTCGGGGTGTTGCAATTACAGAAAAAGATCAAGCGCACCAGCGTTAATACCATAAGAAGGTAGGACAGTATTCTCACATGGATACGCTTCTCGACGACCTGCGCCAGCGTCTCGGCGCCAGCATTGTCAATGACAAACTGGAAACCGGCCAGCTCACCATAGAGGTGAGCGCCGCCGACATCAGCGAAGTCGGCCTGATCCTGAGAGATGATGACGCCCTGGCGTTCCGGCAACTGTCTGACCTGTGCGGCGTTGATTACCTGGCGTACGGCAAGGCGGACTGGGAGACCCGGGACACGACCCGCACCGGCTTCAGTCGCGGCGTCAGCCAGGGGGTGTATATCGATACCCAGGATATCGAAAACCGCTACGCGGTGGTTTACCACCTGTTGTCCCTGCAACATAACCGGCGCCTGCGGGTGCGCAGCTTTGTCTCCGGTCAGCCGCCCCGGATAGCCTCGGTTACCCCGATCTGGCCCGGCGCCAACTGGTTTGAACGGGAAGCCTTCGACCTGTTCGGCATCCTGTTCGACGACCATCCCGACCTGCGCCGCATCCTCACCGATTACGGTTTCCGCGGACACCCGTTCCGCAAGGATTTCCCGCTGGAAGGCGACGTGGAAGTGCGTTACGACCCGGAACAGGGCAGGGTGGTGTACCAGCCGGTCAGCATCAAAAACCGGGTGCTGGTGCCCAAGACCATCCGCCACGACAATCGTTATACCGGGAACTAGTGCCTGAAATCCGCAACATGACCATGAATTTCGGTCCGCAGCATCCGGCCGCGCACGGCGTTTTACGCCTGGTGCTGGAGATGGATGGAGAGGTGATCGAGCGCGCCGACCCGCATATCGGGCTGTTGCACCGGGGCACGGAAAAACTGGCCGAGAGCAAACCCTATAACCAGAGCATCGGTTACATGGACCGCCTGGACTACGTGTCCATGATGTGCAACGAGCACGCCTACGTGCTGGCCATTGAAAGGCTGCTGGGCATCACACCGCCCATCCGGGCGCGTTACATCCGGGTGATGTTCGATGAGATTACCCGTATCCTCAACCACCTCATGTGGCTGGGCGCGCACGGCCTGGACATCGGCGCCATGAGCATATTCCTGTACTGCTTCCGGGAGCGGGAAGACCTGATGGACTGCTACGAGGCGGTATCGGGCACCAGGATGCACGCCACGTACTACCGGCCCGGTGGTGTGTACCGGGACCTGCCGGCGGAAATGCCGCACTACAAGATCACCGCCAACCGCTCCAGGGCGGAAGTGGCGCAAATGAATGAAACCCGCCAGGGTTCGTTGCTGGACTTTATTACCACGTTCACCGAGCATTTCCCGGCGCGTATCGATGAATATGAAACCCTGCTCACCGATAACCGCATCTGGAAGCAACGCACCGTGGGCATCGGTGTGGTCGAACCGGAACGGGCCATCGCGCTGGGCTTTACCGGCCCCATGTTGCGCGGTTCGGGGGTGGAGTGGGACCTGCGCAGAAAACAGCCCTATGAAGTGTACGAGCAACTGGATTTTGCCATCCCGATCGGCATGAACGGAGACTGTTACGATCGCTACCTGGTACGGGTGGAAGAGATGCGCCAGTCCAATGCCATTATCCGGCAGTGTGTGGACTGGCTGCGCGACAACCCGGGCCCGGTCATCATCGACGACCACAAACTGGTCCCGCCCCGGCGCGCAACCATGAAGGACGACATGGAGTCGCTGATCCACCATTTCAAACTGTTCACGGAAGGTTACTGCCTGCCGGCGGGTGAGGTGTATGCTGCAATCGAACACCCGAAAGGCGAGTTTGGCATCTACCTGGTTTCGGACGGCGCCAACAAGCCCTATCGCCTGAAAATCCGCGCGCCCGGCTTCGTCCACCTGTCCTCCCTGCACGAGATGGTGCAAGGCCACATGCTGGCAGACGTGGTGGCGGTGATTGGAACACAGGATATTGTGTTCGGTGAGATAGACAGGTAATGGCCTCGGGCAAGCAAAAATTATCAGGGCACGTGCGGGAGGAGATCGACCGTTGGAGCGCGATTTTTCCGGCGGAGCAGAAGCAATCTGCGGTGCTGGCAGCCTTGCGCGCGGCGCAGCATGAGAATGAAGGTTACCTGGACGAGGCGCTGATGGACGCGGTGGCGGACTACCTGGAGATGCCGCGTATTGCCGTGTATGAAGTGGCCAGTTTCTATTCCATGCTGGAGACCGAACCCTGCGGCCGCCACAGTGTGTCGGTATGCACCAATATCTCCTGCATGTTGCGCGGGGCGGATGATATCCTCGCCCACATTGAGCACAAACTGGGCGTAAAGGTTGGTGAGAGTACCGCCGATAACCGCATTTACCTGAAGCAGGAAGAAGAGTGCCTGGCCGCGTGTTGCGGCGCGCCCATGATGATGGTGGATCATAAATACTATGAGAACCTGACCACCGAGCAGGTCGATGCGGTGCTGGAAGGGCTGGATTAATGGATAATAGCGCCATCAATTCAGTCTGTTACGCCACGCTGAAATTCGCACAGCCCTGGACCCTGGAAAATTATTATCAGGTGGACGGCTATGCAGCCTGGAAAAAGATCCTCAAGGAGAAAATTCCGGCGCGGGACGTGACCGAACAGATCAAGGGCTCCGGCCTGCGCGGGCGCGGCGGCGCCGGCTTCCCCACCGGCCTGAAATGGAGTTTTATGAACCCGGATGCGCCCAACCCGAAATACGTGGTGTGCAATTCCGATGAGAGCGAGCCCGGCACCTGCAAGGACCGGGACATCCTGCGCTACAACCCGCATTCCCTGGTGGAAGGACTGGCCATTGCCTGTTACGCCATGGGCGCATCGGTGGCCTATAATTACATCCGCGGCGAATTTATGGATGAGCCTTACCGGCGCTTTGCAGCGGCCTTGCAGGAGGCCTACGCTGCCGGCTACCTGGGCAAGAACATTCTTGGTTCCGGCGTGGATATCGACGTCCATGCAGTGCTGGGCGCCGGCGCTTATATTTGCGGGGAAGAAACCGCGCTGCTGGAGTCCCTGGAAGGCAAACCCGGCAAGCCCCGCTTCAAACCGCCGTTCCCCGCCCAGTACGGTTTGTACGGCCGGCCTACAACCATCAACAATACCGAGAGTTTCTGCTCGGCGCCGTCGATTATACTGAAAGGGGCGCAATGGTTCGCCGACCTGGGCGTGGAGAACAGCGGCGGCACCAAGTGTTTTTCCGTCAGCGGCCACGTGGAGAAACCCGGCAACTTCGAGGTACCGCTGGGTATGCCGTTTCGCGAGCTGTTGGACCTGGCCGGCGGCATGTGGCAGGGACGGCAACTGAAGGCAGTGATCCCGGGCGGTTCCTCGGTGCCGGTGGTGCCGGGCGAGATCATGCTGGAAACCAATATGGACTATGATTCCCTGCGCGCCGCGGGGTCCTCCATCGGTTCGGGCGCGGTGGTGGTTATGGATGAGACCACCTGCATGGTCAGGATGTTGCGACGCATCTCCCGGTTCTACTTTGCCGAATCCTGTGGCCAGTGCACCCCGTGCCGCGAGGGCACCGGCTGGTTATACCGCATGCTGTCCCGTATCACCGACGGCCAGGGACGCATGGAAGACCTGGACAAACTGGTGGACGTGGCCAACAAGATAGAAGGCCGCACCATCTGTGCCCTGGGCGACGCCGCCGCCTGGCCGGTGCAAAGCTTTATGAAACATTACCGGCACGAGTTTGAGTACATGATTGAAAACCATGGCCGCAGTGTGGTTAAGCCCTGATCGAAATGTCTGATAACGCGCTAACAATCGAGATCGACGGCCGTGAGGTCGAGGCCCAACCGGGGCAGATGCTGATCGAGGTCACCGACCGCATCGGCAATTACGTACCGCGCTTCTGCTACCACAACAAGCTCAGCGTCGCCGCCAACTGCCGCATGTGCCTGGTGGAAGTGGAAAAAGCACCCAAGCCCTTGCCCGCCTGCGCCACGCCGGTGATGAATGGAATGAAAGTGCATACCCGCTCGGAACTGGCCTTGGATGCACAGCAGTCGGTGATGGAATTCCTGCTCATCAACCACCCGCTGGATTGCCCGATCTGCGATCAGGGTGGGGAATGCGAGTTGCAGGACCTGGCCATGGGCTACGGCAGGGACGTTTCCCGTTACCAGGAAAAGAAACGGGTGGTGCATGACAAGAACATCGGCCCGCTGGTGCAAACGGACATGACCCGTTGCATACACTGCACCCGCTGCGTGCGCTTCGGTGAGGAAATTGCGGGCATGCGCGAACTGGGCGCCACCGGACGCAGTGAATTCATGGAGATTGGCACTTATATTGAGAAGAGCATGACCTCCGAACTGTCCGGCAACGTGATAGACCTGTGTCCGGTCGGCGCGCTGACCTCCAAGCCATTCCGCTTCAGCGCCCGCACCTGGGAAATGACCCAGCACGCAGGTATCGCGGCGCACGATGCAGTCGGCTCAAACATCCATTTTCACGTACAGAACGACCGGGTTAAACGCGTGGCGCCGGCAGAAAACGAAGCTGTCAACGAGGTCTGGCTGTCCGACCGCGACCGTTTCAGCTACGCCGGCTTGCACAGCGCCGAACGCCTGACCACCCCCATGGTAAAGGATGAACAGGGTTGGCGCGAGACTGACTGGCAAACGGCCATCAGCCATATCACGCGCCAACTGCGCGCCATCAGCAAACAGCATGGCGCCGACTCCATCGGGACGCTGGTATCACCATCGTCCACCTCCGAGGAATGTTACCTGGCGCAGAAACTCATGCGGGACCTGGGTTCCGACAATATCGACCATCGCTTGCGGCAAATTGATTTTACCGACCAGGACGCCGCCCCGGCGTATCCCGGCCTGGGCCTTTCCCTGCCGGCGGTGGAACAACTTGACGCGGCGCTGATCATCGGCGGCTTCCCGCGCAAGGACCAGCCCCTCTTCAATCATCGGTTGCGCAAGGCGGCCCGCGCCGGCGCCCGGGTGATGGTGATCAACCCGGTCGATTTCGACTTCAACTTTGACATTGCACATAAACGCATCGTGCCGCCCGCGCGCATGGTCATGGAACTTGCGGCCGTGGTCAAGGCCGCGCTGGGCAACAAGGACCAGGATGCTGAGCTTGCCCGGTTACTGGCGGACGTGCAGCCGAACGCCGGGCACAAAAAGCTGGCGCGGGCGCTCAGTGAAGCAGCCAAGCCGGCCCTGTTTATCGGCAACCTGGGAATTTCCCATCCGTATTTCTCCGTGTTGCGTTACCTGTGCGCAACGCTGGCGCAACGGCTTTCCGGCGTCTTTGGCTGTCTCGACTACGGCGCCAACAGCGCCGGCGCCTGGCTCAGCGGCGCCGTGCCGCACCGGTTGCCCGGCACGGTTGACACTGCCGCCAACGGCCTGGATGTGAATGCCATGCTGAACCGGGACATGGGGGCGTATTTGTTGCTTAACGTAGAACCGGAACTGGATTTTTTCGATGCCGGGCAGGCACGGGACGCGTTATCCCGGGCGGAGTGTGTGGTGGCCATGACCGGTTATAAAAGCGCCATGAATTATGCCCACGTCTTGCTGCCGACGGCCCTGTATGCGGAAAACCCGGGTTCCTGTCTGAACATGGAAGGCCGCCGGCAGTGCTTTGACGAAGTGGTGGCGCCGCCGGGCCATGCTCGCCCGGCCTGGAAAATACTCTGCTCCCTGGCAAGCAGCCTGGGTCTCAAGGGCTTCAGCTACGATGGGTTCGAATCCTTGCGCGCCGAGGTCGGGGCGCTGTCAGACCAGGTTCAGCCGGACACTGCCGGCGCCTGGCGCGTGCCGGCCGCGCTGCCGGACGCCACTGCGGACGAGGCTCTGGAACGCATCGGCTATGTGCCCATGAATTCCGTGGACGCGCTGGTGCGTCACGCCCCGGCCCTGCAGCAGACCGGGGACGTAGCGGACGGGGTTGCACATATCAACCGGAAGACCGCAAAACGACTGGCGTTAACAGGTGCAGACCACGTTGAGGTAAGCAGCGCGGCGGGCCGGGCGCGCCTGCCCTTGCAGGTTGACAACGCAGTGGCGGACGGCTGTGTGCTGATTCACGGCAGCCATGCCGATAGCGCCGCACTGGGGCCGTTGGCGGGCACGGTTTCACTGAGCAAAGTCTAATCCTGCATGATTGAGCAATTATTCAATTTAATCAGTGACAAGCTCCTGGCGCCGGCGGTCGCCATGCTGGCCCCGGATGGCTACGCCGGTTACACCCTGTACACACTGGAAGCGCTGGTGAAGATCCTGGCCATCATACTGCCCCTGTTGCTGTGTGTGGCGTACATGACCTATGCCGAGCGCAAGATCATCGGCTATATCCAGTGCCGGATCGGACCCAACCGGGTCGGTTTCCTGGGGCTGCGCCTGTGGGGCCTGGGGCAACCCATCGCGGATGGCATCAAACTCCTGTTCAAGGAAATCATCATTCCTACCGGCGCCAATAAACGCCTGTTCGTCATGGCGCCGGTCCTGGCCATTGCGCCATCCCTGGCTGCCTGGGCGGTAATACCGTTTGACGAAACGCTGGTGCTGGCTGACATCAACGCGGGCTTGCTGTACATCCTGGCGCTGACCTCGCTGGCCGTGTACGGCATCATCATCGCCGGCTGGGCGTCGAATTCCAAGTACGCGTTCCTGGGCGCCATGCGTTCAGCGGCCCAGATTGTTTCCTACGAGATAGCCATGGGGTTTGCGCTGGTATGCGTGCTGATCGCCGCCGGCAGCCTGAACCTGGGGCAGATCATCCTGGCGCAGAACGGTAGCATCCTGCACTGGTACTGGTTGCCGCTGCTGCCTATTTTCCTGGTCTATTTTATTTCCGGTGTGGCCGAGACCAACCGGGCGCCGTTTGACGTGGCCGAGGGTGAATCGGAGCTGGTGGCCGGCTTCCACGTAGAATATGGCGGCATGGCGTTTTCGATTTTTTTCATGGCGGAATATGCCAACATGGTGCTCATAGCCGTGCTCACGGCGGCGCTGTTCTGCGGGGGCTGGCTGTCTCCGTTCCAGGGGCTGCCGGTGCTGGGAGAGTTGCCTTACCTGAGCGAGCCGAATATACTCTGGTTGCTGGCTAAAACCTCGCTGTTTTTATTCCTGTTCCTGTGGCTCCGGGCGACGTTTCCCCGTTATCGTTACGACCAGATCATGCGCCTGGGCTGGAAGGTGTTCCTGCCCATTACCATTGTCTGGATCGTCGTCATTTCCGGCCTGGTCGTCGCTGAGGTTGGTCCCTGGTTTGGTTGATCACTGATGAAAATTAAAGATTATTTCCAGAGTCTCCTGTTGTGGGAACTGCTCAAGGGTCTGCGCCTGACCGGGCGTTACCTGTTCCGGCGCAAGATTACCGTGCAGTACCCGGAAGAAAAGACGCCGCAGTCGCCCCGTTTCCGCGGCTTGCACGCCTTGCGCCGTTATCCCAACGGGGAAGAGCGCTGCATCGCCTGCAAACTGTGTGAGGCGGTGTGCCCGGCGGTGGCTATTACCATCGAATCCGAGCAACGGGATGACGGTACCCGTAGAACCACCCGTTACGACATAGACCTGTCAAAGTGCATATTCTGCGGTTTCTGCGAGGAATCCTGCCCGGTCGATTCCATCGTCGAGACGCGTATCTACGAGTACCACGGCGAACAGCGCTCCGACCTGCTCATGACCAAGCAACGCCTGCTGGAGGTCGGTGACATGGCGGAAGAGCAAATCGCCCGCGACCGCGCCGTAGAAGCCCTGTACCGATAACCGGAAACTGAAACAACAACAATGCTGGAACAGTTTATTTTTTACCTCTTTGCGGTCTTGTTGGTGAGTTCGGCCTGCATGGTCGTCAGCGTGCGTAACCCGGTGCATGCGGCCTTGTTCCTGATCCTGGCATTTTTTTCCAGTGCCGCCATCTGGCTGCTGCTACAAGCGGAATTCCTGGCTATTGCGCTGGTGCTGGTGTACGTGGGTGCGGTGATGGTGTTGTTCCTGTTTGTGGTGATGATGCTGGACATCAATGTCTCAACCTTGCGCGAGCGCTTTGCGCGCTTTCTGCCCGTCGGTTTGCTGGTGGCCGTGCTGATGCTGGGCGCAATGGGCCTGATCGTCGGCAGTGACGCGATGCTGCCCGGCGTCATCACTGATGCGGGCCGGCTTGAGGACCCGGCGGGCAATACCTGGCTACTCGGCAAGGTATTGTTTACTGAGTATATCTATCCCTTCGAGGTGGCCGGCGCAATACTGCTGGTGGCAATTATCGCGGCCATCAGCCTGACCATGCGTAAACCGCGCGCCGGCCGCACGCCGAAACCGTCCCGGCAAGTCAGCACAAAAAGCGCCGACCGGGTGCGCCTGGTCGATATGGATTCAAGCACAGGGAACACGGAGCAGTCATGATCGAACTCAACGAAGTCCTGACCCTGGCGGCGATACTGTTCTGCATCAGTGTGGCGGGCATTTTCATCAATCGGAAAAATGTCATTATCTTATTGATGTGCATTGAATTATTACTATTATCCGTGAACCTGAATTTCATCGCTTTTGCCCATTTTCTCGGCGATATTCACGGCCAGGTGTTTGTCTTCTTCATCCTCACGGTTGCCGCCGCGGAGGCTGCCATCGGCCTGGCTATCCTGGTCGTACTGTTCCGCAACCGCAACACCATTAACGTGGCAGACCTGGATACGCTCAAGGGATGAATATGGAACAGGTTTATCTTGCCATTGTGCTGGCGCCGCTGGCCGGGGCGATTATTGCCGGCCTGGGCGGTCGCTACATCGGTAAGCGCGGCGCGCACTGGGTGACGATCATCGGCGTGGGTGTCTCCGCGCTCCTGTCCCTGTACGCCTACAAGCGCCTGATGCTGGACGGCGGTGAGATCTACAATGCCGAGGTCTATACCTGGTTGAAGCTGGGCGACCTGCACTTTTCAGTGGGTTTCCTGGTGGACCAGTTGTCCGTAACGATGATGGTGGTGGTCAGTTTTGTCTCCTGGATGATCCATATCTACACCATCGGCTACATGCGGGACGACCCGGGCTACCAGCGCTTCTTCAGTTATATCTCCCTGTTCACCTTTGCCATGCTGATGCTGGTGATGTCGAATAACTTCGTACAGTTGTTTTTCGGCTGGGAGGCGGTAGGGCTGGTGTCGTACCTGCTGATCGGTTTCTGGTTCAAACGGGAATCCGCCGTCTTCGCCGGCCTCAAGGCGTTTCTGGTCAACCGGGTGGGGGATTTCGGTTTTCTCATCGGCATCGCCGCAGTTCTGGTGTATTTCAATTCACTGGACTACATGCAGGTGTTCAGCCAGACGCCGGCGCTGCAGGGCGCCACCCTGTCCCTGCTGCCGGGGATGGAATGGTCGGTGCTGAGTTTTATCTGTATCTGCCTGTTTATCGGCGCCATGGGTAAGTCCGCCCAGGTGCCCCTGCACGTCTGGTTGCCGGATTCCATGGAGGGTCCCACACCTATCTCTGCGCTGATCCATGCCGCGACCATGGTGACCGCGGGCATCTTCATGGTGGCGCGCATGTCGCCGCTGTACGAGTTGTCCGAAACCGCGCTCAGCCTGATCCTGCTCATCGGTGCGCTGACCGCGTTCTTCATGGGCCTGCTGGGACTGGTACAGCACGACATCAAACGGGTCATCGCTTATTCCACCCTGTCCCAGTTGGGCTATATGACGGTGGCGCTGGGCGCGTCGGCCTACTCGATCGCGATCTTCCACCTGGTCACCCATGCGTTCTTCAAGGCGCTGCTGTTCCTGGCGGCGGGTTCCGTGATCATCGCATTGCACCACGAACAGGACATGCGCAAAATGGGCGGCCTGTATCGCTACATGCCGATCACCTGGTTTACCGCGCTGGTCGGCTCACTGGCCCTGGTTGGTTTCCCGCTGACCTCCGGGTTCTTCTCCAAGGACGCGATTATCGAGGCAGTGTATTATTCACAACTGCCGTTTGCCGGCATTGCCTACCTGGCGGTGCTCGCCGGCGTTTTTGTTACCGCGTTGTATTCTTTCCGCCTGTTTTTCCTGACGTTTCACGGCCAGGAACGCTTCGACCGGCATACCTGGGAGCACTTGAGAGAATCACCGGCGGTAGTATGTTTTCCATTGCTGGCGCTGGCCATCCCGTCGCTGCTGATCGGTGCGTTTCTGGTCACCCCCATGGCGTTGGGCAATTACTACGGGGATGCCATCCGGGTCTCTGCCGAACACTCTGCCTGGTTCCATGCCATGACGTCCCATTATTCCGGCGCCTTCGATATCTTCCTGAATTCATACAAGCACCCACCGGTCTGGCTGGCCCTGGCCGGGATCTTTGTGGCCTGGCTGTGTTATATCGTGTTTCCTCAGTTGCCGGGCAAACTGGCCGGCTGGTTCGCCCCGGTACATCACCTGTTTGTCCGAAAATTTTATTTTGACGAGGTTTACCAGGCCGTGTTTGCCCGCGGCGCCCGCGGCGCCGGCGCGCTGTTCTGGCACTGGGGCGACGTCAGCCTCATTGACGGTTTCCTGGTGAACGGCACGGCCCAGGCGGTGCGTAAACTGTCTGCGTCCATCAGGACGCTGCAAACCGGCTACCTGTACCACTACGCGTTTGCCATGATTATCGGCCTGCTATTGCTGTTGGCGCTGTTTGTGCACGGGTTGGGGTAATGTCTGCCATCGCTCACTCCCTGCCATTACTCAGTTTATTGATCTGGGCGCCCATCCTGGGCGGCCTGTTCGTGCTGTTGCTCGGCGAGCGGCAACGCGAGTCGGCCAGGTTGTTCTCATTGGTGGCCTCCATCCTGATTTTTCTGTTATCCACCTTGTTGTACTACGGCTTCGACCGGGCCGCCGTGCTCATGCAGTTCGTCGAACATGCCGTGTGGATAGACACGTTCAACATCAATTACCACCTGGGGGTTGACGGCATCTCCGTGCCATTAATCCTGCTCACCACCTTCACCACGGCGCTGGTGGTGATCGCCTGCTGGGAGGTCATACAAACCAGGGTGACCCAGTACCTGGCGGCGTTTCTCATCCTGGAAGGTCTGATGATCGGGGTGTTTGCGTCCCTGGATGCGATCCTGTTCTATTTTTTCTGGGAAGCCATGCTCATCCCCATGTTCCTGATCATCGGTGTCTGGGGCGGGCCGCGGCGCATTTATGCCACCATCAAGTTTTTCCTGTACACCTTCCTGGGTTCGGTGTTCATGCTGGTGGCCCTGCTGTACATGTATTCCAAAATCGGCAGCTTCTATCTCTTCGACCTGTACAAGTTGCCGTTGTCGCTGGCTGAGCAGAAGTGGATATTTATTGCCTTCCTGCTGGCGTTTGCCGTGAAAATACCCATGTGGCCGGTGCACACCTGGCTGCCGGATGCACACGTGGAAGCGCCCACCGGCGGTTCGGTGATCCTGGCTGCGATCCTGTTGAAGATGGGCGGCTACGGCTTTATCCGTTTCAGCCTGCCCATCGCGCCGGATGCCGGTAGCGTCCTGGCCGGTTTCATGATCATCCTGTCCTTGATCGCCATCGTCTATATCGGCTTCGTGGCCCTGGCGCAGCAGGACATGAAAAAGCTGATCGCCTATTCGTCCGTGTCCCACATGGGGTTTGTAACGCTGGGCCTGTTTATCGTGTTTGCGCTGGTGGGACAGTCCGGCATGAACGACGACGCAGTGATGGGGCTGGCGGGAGCCATGATGCAGATGATCTCCCACGGGCTGATCTCGGCGGCGCTGTTCCTGTGCGTGGGCGTCATGTACGACCGGGTGCACAGCCGGGAAATTGCCGACTATGGAGGGGTGGCGAATACCATGCCCGTATTTGCTGCGTTCATGATGCTGTTTGCCATGGCCAATGCCGGGTTGCCCGGCACGTCCGGGTTTGTCGGCGAATTCATGGTTATCCTGAGCAGTTTCCGAGCAGACCCCTGGATAGCCATTGTCGCCGCGAGCGTGCTCATCCTGGGCGCGGCCTATACCTTGTGGATGTACAAACGCGTCATGTTTGGTGACGTGGCCAATGAGAAGGTGGCCGGTTTGCAGGATGTGTCCCTGCGTGAGGTCTCATTCCTGTTGCCGCTGGCCATTGCCGTGCTGGTGCTGGGCCTGTGGCCGGCGCCCTTGTTCGAAATAATGGATACCACGCTGCAACACCTGGTGCAACATATTTCCCAATCCAAACTCAACTGAACATGCCCATCACTACCGAAATCCTGTTGGTGTTGCCGGAACTGGCCCTGCTGGTGCTGGCTTGCCTGACGCTGGTGTGTGACGTCTTCTCGAACAGCCCGAGCCGGCAACTCACTTACCGCCTGGCACAGGTAACGCTGGTGGTGGTGGCGGGGTTGGTGATCTACCTGTATCCCGATACGCGCGTGACCGCATTCAACCAGCACTTCATCCTGGACCCGCTGAGCGTGGTGCTCAAGGTTACTGTGTGCGCCGGGTCGCTGTTGGTGTTCGCCTATTCATACCATTATTTCCGCCAGCGCGACCTGTTGCAGGGCGAATATTTCGTGCTGGGACTGTTCGCCGTGCTGGGAATGCTGGTGATGATCTCCGCATACAGCATGTTGAGCATGTACCTGGGGCTGGAACTCATGTCGCTGTCGTTGTATGCCATGGTTGCCATGAACCGGGAATCGGGGGCAGCCTCCGAAGCGGCCATGAAATATTTTGTCCTGGGCGCGTTGGCCTCGGGCCTGCTGTTGTACGGTATTTCAATTTTATACGGGGTCTCCGGCACCCTGGTGCTGCCCGAACTCGCCGCTTATCTCGACTCCCAGGGCGATAACCGGGTCACGTTCCTGTTCGGACTGGTCTTCATCATAGTCGGTATCGCCTTCAAGCTGGGCGCGGCGCCGTTCCACTCCTGGGTGCCCGACGTGTACGAAGGCTCCCCCACGGCAGTCACCCTGTTCCTGGCAACCGCGCCCAAAGTGGCCGCGTTTGCCATGGCTATACGCCTGCTGGTGGACGGCATGCTCCCCTTGCACGTGGACTGGCAGGGGATGCTGGTCATCCTCTCCCTGTTGTCCATGGCGGTGGGAAATATCATTGCCATCGCGCAGACCAATATCAAACGTATGCTGGCCTATTCCGCGATCGCGCACGCCGGTTTTCTCATCCTGGGCATCCTGCCGGGCCTGTATGCCGGGCAGGGCGCCACCTATGCCGGCGCGCTGTTCTACGTGATCGCCTACGTGATCATGAGTATGGGCGCCTTCGGCTTCATCATCCTGACCGGGCACAAGGAGCACGAGGCCGATCAACTGGACGATTACCAGGGCCTGGCCGATGCCAGTCCCTGGTTCGCCCTGATGATGCTGATATTCATGTTCTCCCTGGCCGGCGTCCCGCCGTTCCTGGGCTTCTGGGCCAAATGGTACGTCATCAAGGAAGTGGTTGCCATCGGCTACACCTGGCTGGCCGTGCTGGCCGTGATTTTTTCCGTGATAGGCGCTTATTATTACCTGCGGGTCGTCAAGCTCATGTATTTTGACCGGGCGCAGACCTTGCCGGTGATAAGCACGGAGACCGGGGTGAGAGTGCTGATCAGCCTGAACGGCCTGGCCGTGCTGGCGCTGGGCCTGGCGCCGGGAGAACTCATACGGATCTGTGTCCGGGTGTTGGGACTCTAATCAACGTTTTCCCTGCCCATGTCCGCGGGTAACGTCACCTGGCTGCTGATCGGGGTTACGATCATCCTGGCAAACCTGCCCTGGTGTTACGAACGCTTCCTGCTGTTTATCAAACCCGAACGCAAGCGGCAGTGGATGCGCCTGCTGGAATGGTTGCTGCTGTATTTTATCGCCGGTTTCCTGGCGCTGGGGGTTGAGAAAAAAATGCAAGGCGAAACCCATGCCCAGGACTGGGAGTTTTATGCGGTGACGTTCTTTCTATTCATGGTGTTTGCGTTTCCGGGGTGTATCTACCGATTAAGAATTAGGAATTAAGAATTACGAATGAATGTGCCGCCTGTGGCGGCTGTCTGCCTATAAGTCATAGATTCTCCGTAAGCCGGATCAAGACACATAGTGATATAACATCCCCAATTCCTAATTCTTAATTCCTAATTCCCGCAGCTATCTTCTGTCCCATCACCACCTGCCTTCCGGGCAGGTTCCAGTTAATCCGGCCCGGCTCCGTCAGCACAATCACCGTGGAGCCCATGTTGAAGCGGCCGATTTCATCCCCCTGGCTGAATACCGTGCCGGGTTCGTAATGCCGGCAGAAGTATGCGCGCCTGGCGGCGGGGGTGACTTCTCCATGCCATACCGTTGCCACTGAGCCGACAAAAATGGCGCCGACGAAAATAACGGATACCCTGCCGATTGCGGTGCGAAACGTGGCGATGACGCGCTCATTACGGGCAAACAACCTGTTGATGTGTTGCACGCTACCGGCGTTCACGGAGAACAGGCGCCCCGGGATGTATGCCATGGACTGCAATTCTCCGTCGATGGGGCTGTGCACCCGGTGGTAATCCCGGGGCGACAGGTACAGCGTGATGAAGTTGCCGTCGCGGTAACAGTCGATAAGTTCCCGCTCACCGTGCACCAGTTCCGCCAGGGAATAGTCCCGGCCCTTGGCCTGGAACAGTCGTGTGGCCTCGATCGCGCCCGCGGCGCTGACCGCACCGTCAACGGGAGCGATCAGGCCGTCTGCCGTCCTGCTCAGCGGCCGCACGCCGGGTTTCAGCGCGCGGGTGAAAAAATCATTGAAAGAGACGTAATCGTCAACTGAAGACCGCTCCGCCTGTTCCAGGTCCACGCCATACTTCCGGACAAACAAGCGGATCAAGGTATTTTTCCAGGGACGCCAGGAACAACGGGCCGCCCGGTACATCAGCCCGGAGAGCAAGTGGTGCGGTATTACCCGTTGCAGGCAGGCGCTGCTCAGTGCCCACACGTTGCTGTATGCCTAACCATCGATAAACGCACGTATCCGCCTATACCTGTCAGCGACGTCCCGCGCCTCCTGGGGCGCCGAGAAAATCCCTGTCAGCCGGCCCTGCGGGTCAACCAGGAATAGTGATGCGCCGTGATCCACCAGGTAATTTTCCTCGCTTTCCGTCTTGTCCAGGAAATAGGCCAGGCCGATCTGCCTTGTCAGTACCGAGATCTGTTCAACCGAACCACCCAGGCCGATGAATGCCGGGTTGAACGAGGCCAGGTATTGCTGCATCCGCGCCGCAGTATCCCGTTCCGGGTCCACCGTGACGAACACGAATTGTACGTCCCGGGTCTGCTCAAGTTCCTGTTGTACCTTGCTCATGACTGCCAGCGCCAGCGGACATACATCCGGGCAGTGGGTAAAACCGAAGAACAGGAGTGACCACTTGCCGTGCAGGTCGGCCAGTGTGAAAGGCGTATTGTCATGGTCGATGAGGCTGAACGGACCCAGGGTTTTCGGCTCGGGCCAGAGCAACCCCGGGATGGCGGGTGCTGTGTCCGCTTGTTGACGTTTTGCCACCAGCACGCCAATCACGGTTGCCAGGACGACCAGGCCGCACACCAGGAGGCCTGTGGTCAGGGATTGTCTGCTCATTGGCGGCCGCTCAGGTCGTGAACAACGAGGCGTTGACGATGAAATGCACGGCAATACTGACCAGGTAACCCAGCAGTATTGCCCAGCTCCACTTGAGGTGGGAAAAAAACGTGTACACCCCCCTGGCCTGGCCCATGACCGCAACGCCGGCCGCCGAGCCGATGGACAGCATGGAGCCGCCTATGCCTGCCGTCAGCGTCACCAACAGCCACTGGCCGTGGTCCATATCCGGATTCATCTCCAGCACCGCGAACATGACCGGGATGTTATCGATAATGGCCGAGGCAAAGCCGACAAAGATATTGGCGTAGGTCGGTCCCAGGTCCACATAGAAAAATTCGGATACGATGGCCATGTAACCGAACGCGCCCAGTCCGGCCACGCACAGGATAATCCCGTAGAAAAACATCAGCGTATCCCATTCTGCGCGCTGCAGGTTCTGGTAGATGTCATAGGACACGCGCTGGCCGTGCGCACCGCTCAGGGCGGAAAGCTGCTGTTCTCCCAGGCTCGCTTCCGGGTCGCTGTGGTGACGCGTCTCACCCCGAAGGTGCAGGTAATAACCGAACAGGCTAAGCAAGCCGAGACCGGTCATCATGCCCAACACCGGCGGCAGGTGCAGGAAGTTGTGAAAAGACACGGCCAGGGCGATGGTTACGAGGAACAAACTAACCACTACCCGGGCGCCATACCCAAGCCTGACCTGTTCCGTAACGGGCGCCGGCCGCTCCTTGCTGACCGCAAAACTCATGATGCCGGCCGTCACCAGCCAGCCGGCCAATGAGGGCAGGAACAGCACAAAGAATTCCTGGAATTCGACCAGGCCTTGTTGCCAGACCATCAGGGTGGTGATGTCACCGAACGGGCTGAAAGCGCCGCCGGCGTTGGCGGCAACCACAATATTGGCGCAGCCAATGGCCACAAAACGTTTGTTGGCGCCGCCGACCGTGCAAATTACCGTCGCCATTACCAGCGCCGTGGTCAGGTTGTCGATGATCGGCGACAGTACAAATGATATTAACCCGGTAATCCAGAATAGCTGACGTAACGTATATCCCTGGGCAACCAGCCAGGCGCGCATCACCGCGAACACTTGCCGTTCGTCCATGGTATTGATATAGGTCATGGCCGCGAGCAGGAATAAAAACAGTTCGATAAACTCGAGCAGACTGTGATTTAACGCGACTGCCGAAAGGGTTGCATGACCATGCTGCGTATAGGTCAGGGCTACCAGTGCCCAGATGATGCCGGCTGCGACAATGGTGGGTATTGATTTGCGCAGGTGGGTGACTTCTTCGCTGACGATCAGCAGATACGTAACGACAAATATCACCAGCGCGGTGATGCCCGCCCAATGGCCACTGAAGTCAAATGTTTCCATTACTAGCTAGACAAACCAGGAATCGAGTTCGTCGGTTTTCAACTCCTCAATGGCATAGACGTTGAAGGCCTGGTAAACCTTCCAGTGATGGATCGTTGTCTCAATCTCCAGCGCGCCCATGCCTTCGGCCTGTTCCAACTGCGCCTGGTATTTGCGGATCTGCTCATCAGCATAGTCATTGCATTGCCTGATGAAATCACTGACGATTTGTTTCTTTTCAACTACGGGATAGTTTGTCATGTTGCGTAAGATGTTACCTGAAAAAGACTACTTGGTGTATAGTAAAGAAAAAACGGACAACTGCAATATTGTTACTTGAATAATTCTGTTTGTGGGGGTAACCATGCCTGATTATGTCACACATACTTTGCCGGATGTGAAGCTGACGGACCATCTGCACGAGGTACTGGATGAACTTGACGCATCCAACGTTGAACTGGAGGACTGCCTGAGCATGCCGCCGGCGGTCTATACCTCGGAGGAATGGTTCGAGTTCGAAAGACGGGCCGTCTGGGACCGGGAGTGGGTCTGCGTCGGGCACATAGGCAGCATCCCGCACACGGGCGATTACGTTTCCATCACGATCAATGAAGACCCGCTGCTGGTGCAACGCAAGGAAGACGGCGGGGTGCGCGTCCTGTCAGCAGTGTGCCAGCACCGCGGCCACGTGCTGGGTGAAGCAAAAGGCAATACCCGGGTATTCACCTGCCCTTTCCACGGCTGGTCCTACGATGAAACCGGCAAACTCATCAGCGCCCCGGAGATGGATGCCCATGCCAGCCTGGCCGAATTGCAGGCCAAACACTGCTTGCCGTCGTTGCGCACGGAAGTGTGGAATGGTTTTATCTTCATCAATATGGACGGCCAGGCCAAACCCCTGGCTCCGCGCCTGAAACGGCTTGCCGGGGAGGTTGAAAACCACAAGCTGGCGGAGATGGGCGCGGTGCCCACGGTAGATTGGGGACCAAGTCCCTGGAACTGGAAGTTCATGCACGAGAACGCGATCGAACCCCACCATACCCGCTACTTGCACAAAGGCCCGCACGATTTTGCCCCGTCGAAACTGGCTACCTTTGCCGAATGGGACGATTTCGACGACGGGGCTATTTTCCATCCCACCGGTTTCCTGGAACTGGACGGCAATTTTACCGGCGCCTTCAAGTGCTTGTTCCCGGTGATTGAGGGCCTGACGGAACAGGAACGCAAGCGGGTGATGTTTGCCTGCGTACTGCCCAACCTGTTCTTCGGCTGCGTGCCTGACGGCTGTTTTTATTACTGCATCCTGCCCCAGGGCGCCAATGCCATGACCATCCGGGTGGGTTTCGTGTATCCCAAATCCACCTTGCGTATGGATAATTTTGACGTTATTTTCCAATCCGTGTTACTGGGCCTGACCACCCTGAACGACCAGGATACCGGGGCCAACACCAATACCCACAGGGGACTGCGCTCACGTTTTGCCCCGCGCGGCCGCTACGCCCCGAAAGAAGCCACCCTGCCGCAATTCAACCGCTGGCTGATTACTCGTTACAAGGCCTACGCGGCGGAACTGGAAGGGCGCAAGCAACGCAGCAAGCGAGTAGCGTGATTTGAATTAGGAATTACGAATTGAATGAGACTCATGCGGCGACATGTAAGGAGTTCAGTTTTGGCAAAATTTACAATATGGTTATCTAACTTTCAGGATGCGCCCATTCGTAATTCCTAATTCTTAATTCCTGATTATATCGATATGAGCAATGAACTTGCAGAAATCAAGGACCTACTGAAAAAGCTGGATGCCAAGTTGACCCGCCTCGAAGACGTGGAGGCCATCCAGCGTCTGATCGTGACCTATGCCACGGGCTGCGATCGCGGCAATGACCCGGACATCATCGGCGCCTGTTTTGCCGAAGACGGCACCTGGGAGTGCAAGGGCTTCGGCAAGTACCAGGGCCGGGAAAAACTGGCGAAAGGTTTGCACGGCATCGCCGGCGAGAAGATCTGGTGGTCCTTGCATTACATGATCTCGCCCCGGATCGATATCGCCCCGGACGGCTGCAGCGCCAACGTGTTCTGGTACCTGTGGGAATCGGCCACCGTGCCCAACCCGCAGACCGATGAGGCGGAATCCCACTGGATCGGTGGCACCTACGACTGTGAGTGCGTCAAACAGGACGGGCGTTGGCTGTTTCGCTCCATGGAACTCAAGCTGAATATGGTGAGCCCCTACGAGCAGGGCTGGGTCAAAGCCAAGTTTCTTGATGGCAGCCGCAACTCGCCCTACCTGATGAACCTGCAAAAGGGCGAATACTACTGGTGCGCCTGTGGTCGTTCCAGGAACCAGCCGTTCTGCGACGGCTCCCACAAGGAAACCCGGCGCGAACCGATGAAGTTCGAGCTGGATGACCTCCGGCACGTAGCTTTGTGCGGCTGCAAATACTCAAAGACCAAACCCTGGTGTGATGGCTCGCACCTGAAACTGAACCTGGATTGATTAGCAGTAAGTTTTATTTGCCACATGGTAAGCAGAAGAGATTTCCTCAAGTCATCAGCGCTGGCTGCCGGCGCGCCGCTGGCTGCTGGTGGCGCCACAACGGAAGATTCTCCTCAAAAACCCCTGCCCGGCGCCCTGACGCTTACCGACTTCAAGCAAGCTGTTGCAGCATTGCGCAAGGCGGTCGGCGAGCGCTGGGTGTTTACCGATGATGAAACGGAATTGAGGACGTACCGGGACGTCTATTCCACCACGCCGGATGCGGCGCACATGCCCTCCGCGGCGGTGGCGCCGGTAACCGTAGAGGAAATACAGGCTATCCTCAAAGTCGCGCGGGATTACCGTATTCCGCTGTGGACCATCTCCACCGGCAAGAACTATGCCTACGGTGGCCCGGCGCCCAGGAAGCCGGGTTATATCGTGCTCGACCTGAACCGCATGAAGCGCATCATCGAAGTCAATGAAGAGCACGGCTATGCGGTGGTGGAACCGGGCGTGAGCTATTTCGACCTGTATAACCACCTGCAACGGCGCGGCAGTAAACTGTGGATAGACCCCGCGGCGCCAGGCTGGGGCAGCGTGCTGGGCAACCTGTCCGAACACGGCGCCGGTTACACGCCTTATGGCGACCACCTGCTGATGAACTGCGGTATGCAGGTCGTGCTGGCAGACGGCACGGTGGTGGATACCGGCATGGGCGCCTTGTCCGGTTCCACCACCTCCAGCCTGTACAAGTACGGTTGCGGCCCCTGGGTCGAGGGGATGTTCACCCAGTCAAATTTCGGCGTTATCACCAAAGCGGGGATCTGGCTGATGCCGGAACCGCCCGGTTATCGGCCCTACCTGGTGACGTTCCCGCGTGAAGAAGACCTGTACCGGATCACCGAGGTAGTCGGCCCCCTGCGCCTGAACATGCTGATACCCAATGCCGCGACCACAGTGGGCCTGATCTGGGAAGCGGCGCCCAGGGTAACCCGGAAACAGTATTACACCGGCAGCGGTCCCATGCCCATGCGCCAGCGCCAACGGATGGCCGAGGACCTGGACATCGGCATGTGGAATTTCTACGGCGCCCTGTACGGGCCGGAACCGATCATGGACAACAACTGGAAAGTCCTGGAAGAGGCGTTCCGCAGCATTCCCGGCGCGCGCTTTTTCTTCGCGGGAGACCGTCCCAACGATGCCGCCTGGAACTACCGGGTCAAGCTCATGCGCGGCATCCCCAACATGACCGAATTCAGCCTGATGAACTGGGTAGGCAGCGGCGCGCACATCGACTTCTCACCGCGCTCGCCGGTCACCGGTGAGGACGCCATGCGGCAGTTCACCTTGATCCGGGACCGGGCGCACGAGTATGGGTTCGACTATATCGGCGAGTTCCTGGTAGGCTGGCGCGAGTTGTTGAACATTTTCCAACTTGTGTTTGACCGGCTGAATGACGCTGAGCGGCGCCGCGCCCACGAGTGCTTCGGCCAACTGATCGACGATTTTGCCGGGCACGGCTACGGCGAGTACCGCACCCACCTGGATTTCATGGACCCGATCGCCGCTACCTACAACTGGAACGACGGCGCACTATGGAAACTGCACCACCGGATGAAACACGCGCTGGACCCCACAGGCATCCTGTCCCCCGGCAAGAGCGGCATCTGGCCGGCGGCGCAGGAAAAGGTTTCGTCCGCAGCACAAGCGCAGATTAACGCAGATGATTATGAGGGTTAACCGGAAACAACACTGCTTTTTTCACGCTGTATCCGCTACAGCTTGTATGCTTTTGTTGCTGACCGGTTGTGGCGAGCAACAGTCTGCACAGACGGGAAATCCGGTACGGGTGACCGACAGTTCCGCCGCAATAGTTGACAGCCACGACGGCAAGGCCCTGTTCGAGGCATATTGTATCGCCTGCCACGATGCCGGACCCGGCCATCCGGGCACCATGCGCCTGCAGGAAAGAGTGGGAGAGGAGCAAGCAGCCCTGCTGGACCGGGACAACCTGCCGCCCGAGTATATCAAACTGGTGGTGCGGGAAGGCTTCAAACTGATGCCGCCGTTCCGCCCCAGTGAGATCACCGACACACAGTTGGACAGCCTGGCAGCCTACCTGGCGGGAGCGGCAAACTGATGGATATGGAAACGGTCACCTTATCGCCTGAAGCCCGCGCGGTTGCCGCGCGCATCCACAACCTGCGTGATTACCTGGAACTGCTGGCCGAACAGGGGCAGTGCATCACCTGGCCCGAGCCGGTCATGCCCGAACCCGATATCCGCAAGGTCGTGGTCGCGGCCGGCCGCGATGCCCTGGCCGGCCCAGCCATCCTGTTCGACCGGGTGCGCGGTTATCCGGGCAAGCGGCTGGTGGTCGGCGTGCACGGCAGTTTCTCCAATACCGCCCTGCTGCTGGGCAAGCAGAAAGGCGCACCGGTAAAGGAACTGTTCTACGAGCTGGCGGGACGTTGGGGTTCCGACCGCCCGTTGCTGAGCACAGTGGAGCCCGAACAGGCGCCGGTGCATGAGCACAGGCTTGAAACCGGCATCAACCTGTATGACCTGTTGCCCCTGTACCGCATCAATGCCATGGACGGCGGTTTTTATATCGCCAAGGCCAACGTGGTCAGCCGCGACCCGCGCGACCCGGATAATTTCGCCAAGCAGAACGTGGGAATTTACCGCATACAGGTGCACGGCCCGGACCAGCTTACCGTGTTGTCCGTGGCTTCCCATGACTTGGCGCAACAGATCCGCATGGCCGAAGCGGATGACGTGCCGCTGGATATCGCCATCATGATCGGCAACCACCCGGCCATGGCCATGTTCGCGGCCACTCCCGTCAACTACAATGAATCGGAGTACGCCTATGCGTCACAGATGATGGGCAGCCCCATTGAACTGACCCGTTCCGGCAACGGACTGGATATCCTGGCCGGTTCGGAGATGGTGATCGAGGCGCGCCTGCTGAACAACCGGCGTAACCTGGAAGGGCCGTTCGGTGAGTTTCCGGGCAGTTACAGCGGCATCTGGCAGGTGCCCTTGTTCCAGGTGACCGCGGTGTCTTATCGCGCCAACCCCATCTTCGAGAGCATCTACATAGGCAAGGGCTGGACTGAGCACGACACCTTGATCGGGCTGAACACCAGCGCGCCCATTTATTCCCAGTTAAAGGAAAGTTTCCCGGAAGTGGTGGCGGTGAACGCGCTGTACCAGCACGGTCTCACCGGCATTATTTCGGTGAAGAACCGCTTTGCCGGGTTTGCCAAGTCGGTAGCGATGCGCGCCCTGGGCACGCCCCACGGACTGATGTACCTGAAAAACCTCATCCTGGTGGATGATGACGTCGATCCGTTCGACCTCAACCAGGTCATGTGGGCCTTGTCCACCCGTACCCGCGCCAATGATATTATCGTGGTGCCGAATATGCCCATGGTCATTATCGACCCGGCCGCGGAAATTCCCGGCAAGGGGCATCGCCTGATCATCGACGCCACCAGCTTCATGCCGCCCGACCCCGCCGGCGCCGACGTGAAGATCGTAGCGCCGCCCAGGGGAGCGGAAATTGATGAACTGGCGGCAACCATCCAACGTTTGCAAAGAGAGGCGGAACGCCAATGAACTGCCCGCGCTGCAACGCCGGCGAGGAACACCTGCGCATCGAACACCAGGGCAGGGAAGGGGATGAGTTGCTCTGGACGGTCTATTACTGCCGGCGCTGCTGCTTCACCTGGCGCGACAGCGAACCGGCCGAAACCATAGACCCCGCACAACGCGACCCCTGGTTCCGCGTCGACCCGGAACGCTGGGAAGAATACCGGCAGAATATACCGCCGAGTCACTCGCATGTCGAAAGCGCTGATCAATAAACTGAAGGAAAAACTGGGCAGGGACGCGGTGTTGTCCGATGCGGGGGGTTACGCGCGCGCCGGCAGGACGCCGCTGGGTGTGGCGCTGCCGCAGGATATCGAGCAGTTGCGGGCGATACTGTCCATTGCCGCCGAAAATAAGTTATCACTGTGGGTGCTGCCCAATGCAGCCGCCAACGGCGGCGTGGTCGGGGCGGCCCCGGACCGGGACATCCTGGTCATCGACCAGTCGCGTATGAACAGTATCGTGGAAGTCAATACCAAGGGCGCTTACGCGTTGGTGGAACCGGGCGTGAGTTACCTGCAACTCAATGACCACCTGGAGCAAAACAACACCGGCCTGTGGGTGGATTGCGACCGGAACGGCCTGCATTCCGTCTCCGGCAGCATCGGCGCCAGGGAGTTCGGTTATACCGCCTACGGCGACCACACCATGATGCAGTGTGGCATGGAGGTTATGCTGGCCGACGGCGAACTGGTGCGCCTGGGCATGGGCGCGATGCCGAAAAGCAATACCTGGCAACTGGCAAAATACGCTTACGGCCCTTACCTGGACGGGCTGTTCACGCAGTCCAACCTGGGTATTGTCACCAAGATGGGTGTCTGGCTGATGCCGGCGCCACCGGCCTACCAGCCCTTCGCGGTAACCCTCAAGGGCGACAGCGACCTGGCCCAGGCCCTGGAGATATTACGTTCTCTCAAGGTCAACATGATCATTCCTAATACGGTGGTCATCAGCAACCCGGTACTGGACGCCGCCCCCTTCAGCGCGCGGGACGAGTTTCTCCGGGGCAGCGAGGTTGATAGCGCACAGGTGGCTGAACGCTACGGCCTGGGCCGCTGGACCCTGTACGGCGCCCTGTATAACACGCCGCCGAATGTAGAGGTCTTGTGGCCCATGGTCAGCGGCGCGTTTGCCGGGATTGAAGGCGCTACCGTGCTGGACCTTAACACCCGGACCGCCGGCCCGGTACTGGCGGGTAGGGAAGCAATGATGCGCGGACGCCCTTCACCGGACTACGACAAACTCAACAACTGGCACGGAGACTCTTGCCTGTACGCCGGCTTTGTTGCGCCCATCGACGGCCGTCAGGCGCTGAAGATGAATAAACTGGCAGGCGACATAGTGCGCGACAACGGGCTTGATTACCTGACGGAGTATGCCGTCGGTTGGCGTTCCATCATTCAACGAGTCTATTTAGCCTACCCGCGCGCAGCGGAAGCCCGGGCGCTGACCTGTCTTGAAACGCTGATCGATACCATGGCCAAACGGGGCTTCGGCGTCAGCCACATCAGCCCCGGCCACCTGCACAAGGCCCTGGCCGCGTACGACAACCCCGGCATGGCTGAACTGCGCAACAGGCTGAAGCAGGCGCTGGACCCGGACAATTTGTTTGGCTGACAGGGGTTAAGGGTCCGGGGCCAGAGCTTCCCTAAGCAATCCCAAAGTACCCGTCGTAATAGGGCTGTATCATATCCTCAATGCCAAACTCATCCACACCGGCATCGTAACCCCCCACACCCCCATCCCCCAAGGCCAATGACAGCGCCGGGACGGACACGCGGCCGGCCACCTGGGCGCTCAACTGAGACGCCGGAGGCGTCGGCCCCGTGCCCTCGAAAATCGCAAACTGGGATTCGTCCAGATCAGCGAGGTCAGTGTCCAGCAAGGTGATGCTGTCTTCCTTGCCGCTGGGATCGGTGTAAATGACCACGTCGTTACCGATTTGTTCGGCATGGTTCGCCAGCATTTCGTCGAAGTCGGCGAAGCCCACCTGGATAAGGAAGAAGCTGTCGCCCTCGTCCGGGTTGAAATCGGTGATCACGTCACGGCCAAAATTGCCGTAGATGGTAAACCTGTCATCGCCCGCGCCGCCGGTCATGCGGTCGTGGCCGAAGCTACCGTTGATATAGTCCCTGCCCCCGCGCCCGTCGATCAAGTCGTTGTCGTCTGAGCCCACCAGCGAGTCCACCCCGTCGGTACCGGTCAGGGTGAGGCCGTTGTGGTGCCAGGGGGTGGGCGCCGGGTCGGGTTCCGGGTCTGGCTCTGGCTCGGGTTCTGGTTCCGGGTCTGGCTCGGGTTCTGGCTCCGGCTCGGGTTCCGGCTCTGGCTCTGGTTCCGGCTCGGGTTCCGGGTCTGGCTCGGGTTCCAGCTCGGGTTCGGTTGAGGTATCCTCGGGTTGTTGCGCCGCCTGTTCCGCTTCGATCTCGGTCAAGGCTTCCACCACCGGATTCCAGCGGCTCGCCGACCATTTGTCCGCCATCTCTTGCGCCTCGGCCGCGGTCATGGGCGTGTAGCCGTTGTCATCGCCCAGGGCCGCGAGCACTTTCATCCAGCGGTCCACATGCGCCTGGCCGTGGTGGGTCTCGGCGGCATAGCCGCGCACCTCGGCAATCAACTCGCTGTAGTCGTTCCCTTCCTCCGCCTTCTTCCCCTGGCCGTTGTCGGGCGGGGTGGGTGGGTCGTCCAGGGTGGGGGCCGGCTCATCGTTGTCGGTAATGGTGGCCTCCCCGCTGGCATCGCTCAGGGTGGCATGGGTGGGAGAGCTCAAGGTGATAGTGAAGGTCTCGTCGGTCTCATCCTCACTGTCATCCGTGGTCTGCACCCAGAGGGTCGCGAAGTGTGCGCCGGCGGGAATGGTCAACTCACCAGTCAGTACCGGCTTGCCCGTCTGGAGAGACGTACCAGCCTGGGTGGTGTAGTCGCTGCCCGCACTGGCCGTGCCGTCGGTCACGGTCCAGGTAAGGGTGACGTCCTCGCCCCAGGTCTTGTCCAGACTCACGGTGAACTCGACTCTGCCGCCTTCGGTAACGCTCACATCGTCAATGGACGCCACCGGCGGGGTGCTTGCCGCTTGCTGCGCCGCCTGCTCCGCTTCTATCTCGGTCAATGCCTCGGCCACCGGGTTCCAGCGCGGCCAACCGTAACCGACATAGGTCTGGGCTTCTTCCGCAGTCATGGGTGTATAGCCATTATCATCACCAAACGCGGCCAGCACCTGCATCCAGCGGTCCACGTGCGCCTGACCCTGGAACGTCTCCGCAGCATAGCCCCGCACCATGCCAATCAGCTCGCTGTAGTCTGGATCGACCCCCTGCCCCGTGTCCTGGCCAGTGTCCTCACTGAAATCTTCCGATGGTGTGATCGAGAAATCGTTCGCACTCAGATCTGACAGTTGCGTGTTCTTTAATGTGACACTATTGGTCGTGCCGCTCTCGTCCGTATAAATCACCACGTCATTACCATCCTGCACGGCATGATTGGCCAGCATCCCGGCATAGTCGGCAAAGCCCACCGAGTCCAGGATGAGCATATCGCCCGCATCCGGGTCGAAGTCCTCCACTACGTCCTGCCCGTCTCCGCCGTAGATATCAAACGCATCCGCACCGGGGCCGCCGCGCAAGGTGTCATTGCCCTCAGCGCCGGTCAGGACATCGTTGTCCGCGCCACCCTCAAGTGTGTCATCGCCCGCGCCGCCTTCGAGGAAATCCTTGCCGGGTCCGCCCTTGATGATGTCATCGCCGCCGTAGCCAAACAGATCGTCATTCCCGCCAAGGCCTTCGATCAGGTCGCCGTCCACGTCGCCTTCCAATATCTCTCCGGCGTCGGTGCCGGTGACGGTCAGACCATCGTATGCGGGCGTCTCTTGTTGCGCGGGCTCCTGCTCCGCTTGCTGTTCCTCCCCTGCCGATGCAGGCCCGTCGAGCACGGTGACAGTGCCCGTCGCATCCACCAGGCGACCGCGGCCTTGCGGATTGCTCAAGGTCACGGTGAAGCTTTCCTCGCCTTCGAGAACAGCGTCACTGAGGGTATCCACGGTGAAGGTGGCGCTTCTTAGGCCCCCGGGAATGAAAACCTGCTGATTGGTCGCCGCGACGTAGTCGTCACCGGCTTGCGCCGTGCCGTCCGAAGTGCTCCAGTCCAGCAGGATGCCTCCGGCAATTGGATGCTCCAGCCTGACGGTGAACTGTGCCTTGCCGCCCTCGATGACGGTAACATCGTCAATGGTAATGCCGGGACGTGATATTTTCCTGTCGTCAAAGACTTTCACCAGGCCAATATCCAGGCTTGAATTGACAACGCCTCCGTCAACCTTTCGGATATATAAATAAATCCCCTCTTCACCCTCGCTGATGTTGTCGGACAGGGTTTGCACTGTGATTGGCGCACGGGTCTGCCCTGCGGGGATGGTGACTGTTCCCAGAGCGCCAGAGTAGCCGCGCACAAAGTCCTCACCAACCGTCGCGGAAGAGCCCACCAGCTCATACGTGACTGTGACATCGTGCGCGACCCGCTTGTTCAGCCCTATCTCCATGACGGCGTAGTCGCCTTCAACCACTTGTGCGAAGACCCCGATGAAGGCTTTCGGCTGGGAAGTATTACTATCGTTATCGACGATGGTGACAGTGCCGGTTGCATCGGCAACTTGCGCGCCTTCAACGTTGAAAATTTCAAGCGTGAACTGTTCATCAGACTCGGAAATTGTGTCATTCCACACGGCGCGCGGCACGAGCAACTGGTCGGCTCCCTCACCCTCAATGACGTATACCTTCCTGGCGGCGGCATTCTGCAGCAGATTGTAATCAGGCCCGCCTTCCGCAGTGCCGTCAAGAAAGCGCACGCGGAATGTGACCTGTTCACCTGCCTCAAGTGGCCGGTCAAGCGTGACGGGAATCTGCGCCGGGCCCGCCCACTCCGAGACCGTAACATCCCCAACCGATATGCGTGGCGGTGGCACGTCCTTGATGACGACCTCGACCGTCGCATCGGTGAGGCTGGCGCCCACCGGATTGCGCAGCTCAAGGCTGAAGGTCTCGTCGCCCTCAACGATGAGATCCTGGGCAATCGGAATTTCAATCGCTGTTTCGATCTCTGTCGCGCGAATCACAGCAGTCTGCCATTGGCTGGCGCCGGTGTAGTCGCTGCCGTCGCTGGCGGTACCCTCCTGGGTGCGCCACTCGACCGTGACGTCGGTCGCGGCAGCGCTGGACAGGCGCAGCACAAAGCGCGCAGTGCCGGCTTCATCGACCGTGACGTCGTCAATGGCCAGGCTCGGAATTGCATCGGCGAAGATGAAGTCCGCCGCATTAAGCGTGGCACCTGCTTGCCCGGTCAGGGTGATACGATTACCAGCGCCGGCGTCGATGAGCTTGTCGACGCCACTGTCGCTGATGGTGAGATCGGTATAGCTGAGTCCCGAGCCGCTAAAATTGATCTGCTCTGTGCCATCCTCGAAATCTGTGATGGTGTCGGCGCCGAAATCGCTGCGCGCGAACCAGAAGGCGTCGGCGCCGGCGCCACCCGTCAAGGTGTCATCCCCGGCGCCGCCAATCAGGTGATCGTCGCCCTTGCCGCCATTGAGCGAGTCATTCCCCGCGCCGCCGCGGAGCACATTGTTGGCATCATTGCCGGTGACTTCGTCAGCGCCGGCGCCACCAACAAAATGCTCGATGACGCTATCCTGGTAGATCACCATATTGCCCTTGCCGCCGAAGATGTCGGAGGCGCCGCCGGGGGTCAGGTCTACGCGGCTGTCCTGCGTTGCCCCGGAATAATCGAAAGTGTCTGTACCGCCGTCGTCGATCAGGGTAAAGGCGAACGCCTTGCCTGCCTGCATGTGCCGGGCAAGCTCGTCGAGGAAGCCGCCGGCGTTGGCGTTGAAGCCGTAGGTGGTGTCGCTGGTGCGGATGTCGTTGCTGTCCCCGTAAAGCTTCTCGATGGCAAGGATGTCGGCGGCCATGGGGGTCACCGGCGCGGCGTAGGTGGCGTCGAGCCAGGTGTTCTCTGATTGATTAAAGTAGGACGTGACCGTGACCTGCAAACTGTCATTGGCGAATTTGGCGTCATTCTGATAAGTCACCCCGCCGCCGTCGTAGTCACCGGGATGCCCAAGCCCGAGCGCATGGCCGATCTCGTGGAGGAAATGATACAGCGGCCGCGGGTTGTCGATGGTGTACTCGCCGGACTGATCCTGGCTGACGGCGTTGGACTCAACGGCTTTACGCAGCTTGACAGACGAGGAAACCCAGCCGTTGGAACCATGTGCATACCAACGGAACTGGGTTGAATCGTGGTATTCAAAGAAGATACCGCGGTCCAATGGAGTTCCGTCCTGGTCGAGACGGATGCTCACCTCCTTGAACGTCAGCCCGGTGGCGCTGGTCCACATGTCGAGGGCGGTGCGGGCGAGGAATTGGCCGTCGGCGCTAAGACGGGAGAGATCCACCGGAATCGGCGAGTCGCTCGATGTGGCCCACTTGATGGCTTTGGCACCTTCGCCAAGCCGCCACTCGTGGTAGCCCAGGATCAGTTGATCAGCGATTTGCTCAAGAGTGCCGACGGGTTTGCTCATGGGAATAGCCTCCGATTATTATTACGTCGTGTTATTCATGGCGCAGCCTGTGCCGAGTGTTGTTGTGCGTTGTTACTGGCTCTTTATGAAGTATAGTACATAGGTCGTGCTGGTGCTCAAGGAGATTTTTGAGCAGGTTTTTTTCAGTATAGATTCCTGTTTGCGTGTGTGCCTTCCTCCAGGGGAATCACCCCGACCTCGGTACGGTATTGTTCCCAGTAATCCCCATTCCTAATTCCTAACTCCCAATTCCTAATTCCCAACCCCCTCCCACCGCTTCACCATACCGGGATCAATATCAAACAAATCCAGTACCCGGCCAACGCTGGCGTTGACGATATCATCAATGGTTTGCGGCCGGTTGTAGAATGCCGGGATGGGCGGGGCGATGATGGCGCCGAGCAGTGACACCTCGTGGAACAGTTTGCAGTGCCCCGCGTGCAGCGGAGTTTCGCGCGGCATGATCACCAGGCGCCGGCGTTCCTTGAGTACCACGTCCGCAGCGCGCACCAGCAGGTTATCGGCATAGGAGTGGGTGATTGCCGAGAGCGTACGCATGGAGCAGGGCGCCACGATCATGCCGTCGGTGCGGAAAGAGCCGCTGGCAATGCTGGCGGCGATGTCCTTGACATTGTGTACGATGCCGGCCCGGGCCTCGACGTCGGCAATGTTGTGCTCTGTCTCAATGCCGATATTCAGCTTGGCCGCGCTGGTCATAACCAGGTGGGTTTCGATATCCGGCATACCTGCCAGCACTTCCACCAGCCGGATACCGTAAGGCAGGCCGCTGGCGCCGGACATGCCGATAATTATACGTTTCATGGTGTGATGGTTCCGTTTTCAGGGCACTCACTGTTAGAATATCCACAAAATTCATGTAAAATCAAATAAAAAGAAAGTGACTTGGCAATAGTGACCTATGGTCTGATTCTACAAGCGCCAAAATATTCACCAAACGGCCTTGACATGTACTATACTCATTATCTCAGCATAAGTTTTCTGACATATAAGAACGCTCTGACCCCGTCAGAGGTTCCATAACGTAACCCGCAATATCATATTAGGGGGAACATTTTCGATGGCTGCACAACTTAAAGAAACCTACTACGGTGGATGCCCGCACGATTGTCCCGATACCTGTTCCATGGTGTTCGAAGTAGAGGACGGCAAACTTACCGGTGTACACGGCAACCCCGACCACCCCATGACCCGCGGTGGCCTGTGCGTCAAGCTCAAGGATTACGAGGCGCGTCATTACCATCCTGATCGCGTACTCCATCCCTTGCGCCGTACCGGCCCCAAGGGCAGTAAACAGTTCGAGCGCATCTCCTGGGATGAAGCCCTGGACGAAGTCATCACGCGCTGGAAGGCGATCATTGACGAGTACGGCCCGCAGGCCATTGTGCCTTACAGCTACCTGGGGCACCAGGGGCTGATCCACGGTCTGAACGGCGGCGATGCCTTTTTCAACAAGCTGGGCGCGACGGTATGTGAACGCACCTTCTGCGGTGAAGGTTCGGCCACGGCCTGGGTACTGACCAACGGCCCCACCAGCGGTGTGGACCCGGAAAGCTTTGCCCATTCCAAGTACATCATCATCTGGGGCTGCAACAGCGTCAGCACCAACCTGCATGCCTGGCATTTCGTCAAGGATGCCAAGGACCGCGGCGCCAAATTGATAGTGATTGACCCCTACCGTTCCCGTACCGCCAAGCAGGCTGACTGGCACATCGCTGTACGTCCCGGCACCGACGGCGCCCTGGCCATGGCGATGATCAACGTCATCATCGAAGAGAACCTCCTCGACCGGGATTACGTGGACAACTATACCGTCGGTTTCAAGGAACTGGCCGAGCGCGCAGCCACCCGCACGCCGGAATGGGCTGCCGAGGTCACCGGCGTCAGCGCCGAGGATATCCGCACCCTGGCCCGGGAATACGCGGCCAACAACCCGGCTGCGATCCGCATCGGTGTGGCAGTGGAACGGAACTGGGGTGGCGGTCAGGCCATACGCGCCATCAGTTGCCTGCCGTCCCTGACCGGCGCCTGGCGTCAAGTAGGCGGCGGTATCTACCAGATGACGTTCTGGGAGCACCCCTACCGGCTCGACCAGATTTCCCGTCCCGACTTTATCCCGAAAGGTACCCGGGTCATCAACAACCTGCAGATCGGCCGCGCGCTGACCGGCGAGATGGAACTGGACCCGCCCGTCATGTCCATGATGTGCTGGAATTCCAACCCGGTCACCCAGGCCCCGGAAGGCGACAAGATTATCGAAGGACTGGAGCGGGAAGATCTATTCATGGTCTCCGCGGAGCACTTCATCTCCGATACGGCCGCGTACGCGGACATCGTGCTGCCGGCGGCCATGGGCGCGGAGATGGAAGACATCATCCTGTCCTGGGGCCACAACTACCTGACCTACAATACCAAGTGCACCGACCTGCCGGGTGAGGTTCTGTCCAACAACGAGATCTTCAATCGTCTGGCCGCGCGTATGGGCTTCGAGGAAGATCGTTTCAAGTGGTCCGATTCCGAATGTCTGGAGCATTTTATCGACTGGGAATCACCGGCTTGCGAGGGGATAGACCTGAACCACCTGCGTGAGAAAGGCTATGCCAGGGTAAAGATAGGCCAGCCGCATGAGCGCGCGCCGCACAAGGAGGGTAACTTCCCCACGCCCTCGGGCAAGTGTGAGTTCTTCTCGGCGACCGCGGCCAACGGCAACTTCGTGGTGGCGCCGTTCCGGCAGATGTACGAGGATATGCAGCCCGGCAACAGCGAACCGCTGGACAGCCTGCCTGATTATGTCCCGTCCAAGGAATCGCCGGAGTCCAACCCGGAACTGGCGGCAAAATACCCGCTGAACATCATTGCTCCCAAGAGTCACGGCTTCCTGAACTCCTGTTATGCCAACATGGATAACAAGATCAAGGGACAGGGCGAGCAGTTTGTCATGCTCAGCGAGACGGACGCTGGGGTGCGAGGTATCAGCGAAGGCGATCAGGTACGCGTCTTCAATGACCGCGGCGCCTTTGAGGTGGTTGCCAGGGTGACCGATGACGTGAATGCGGGCCTGCTGGTGTCATCCCTGGGCTACTGGCGGCAACTCAACAAGGGCACCGCCAACGTAGTCTCATCCGCGGACTTTGCCGACATGGGCCATGCCCCCCGGGTATTTGACAGCCTGGTGGAGGTAGAACGCGTCGCCTGAGGCAAAAATCGGAACCGGGGACAGGCTTGTTCTGTCCCCGGTCCTACCCTTGTTCCCCGATAGCATACCCTTGCATGTCAAGGCCTGTTGCCTTGGCCTATCAGTCGGTTACACGCCGGCGTTCAAGAACAGCCCGCTTGTTCTTTCTGCTTATTGGTCATGCTATATCGATTCTTGATCCGTGCCTGTCTCGTGAAGGTGCTTCCCCAATTCGGGTCGCTGAACGACCAACTCGGCGATCTCCAGCCATCAGTCCGACTGTTTTTGACCTGGAAATCGGAAAATTTCAGATTAAAGTATTCGGCAGTTTCATTCATGTCACAATCCAGCAGTGTCTTGACTTTAATGTATTGCTTGTCGTCATCATAGGTGAATGTCACCGTGCCTGATTTTGATGTATAGTCGGCGCCGCTCGTGGCCGTGTCATCTTCCGTCTTCCATGACCAGCGATAGGACTCGCCATCGGTCCCATAGGGTATCTCCAATGCCATTACCAGATCCTGACCCTCCGTGGTTGATGCATCCCACGCTAACGTGGCCGGGGCTGTCAGCGCCATTCCAAGCGCCAGCGCGACAGTGCAGGCGGCGCTTCTCGGCAATGCGCGCAAACCCCTGTAACGGTGTGAAAAAACAGCTTGTGTGGTAGCGGTCATCTGTGGTCTCCCATTGCTGTCGCGCGGCACGGACTGTGCCTTGCAATGTGGGATATTATACCGTGAAATCATACGCTTGTCAATGCGCTTGCATACTGTCACCGGGCTACTTGAAAACCAGACACAGACCTGTCATGGTGACGTTATGCGCTCTCTGCCAACACACAAATGAAAACCGTTGAATGCGGCATTAAGGCCTTTGATGCCCACGAATTGCTGTGCCATTTCGTCGCCAGGCAGGGTGGGTTCTACGAGTCGGCGGGCCTGGACATAAGACTGGTGGACACCAGCTTTATTCCCGATGACAAACTGCCCGAAGCGAATTATTTCCAGGTAGCCTGCGGCGCCGCGCTGTTGTCCCGGAATGTGCGTTTCCGGGTTGTTCTGGCTGCCGTGGCCAGGCCGATGTTCTGGTTGTATGCGGCAGCAGGGATAAGGTCTGTCGAACAACTTGCCGGCAAGCGCATCGCAACTTACCCGGCGCCGGCGCCGCCTTACTGGTTCAACCGCATCGTCCTGCGCAAACACGGGTTGGATCCTGATAAAGACGTAGAGTTGAAACCTGCCCGGGACGATGCAATTCGCCTCGGCCTGCTGCGCGAGGGCGCGGTGGATGCGGCGCTGCTCAGTTCCGCGCACTCACCGGTGACGATAGCGCGGTTGGGATTGAATGCCCTCACCATGCTGGGGGATGAGCTTACGGTTGTCACCAGCGGCATTGCGACTACCGAAAAGATTGCTGCGGAAGACCCCGAACTGGTCGAAGGACTGGTCAATATCTACCGGCAGAGCCTGGCGGTGATCCGGGATGCGCCGGCTGAAATCCATTCCATTCTTGAAGATATAATGAACATCTCCCATGAGGATGCTATAAAAACCTGTGAGTTGATCACACCCTGTTATACTGCGGACGGGTATATCGATCCGGAGAGTTTACGGCCGGGGCTGGCTGACCTGGGTGCGGAAATGGGTGAGATTGGCGCCGAAGAAGTCTATGATTTCAAACTGATCCAAAGATGAGAACGACAGCGATGACTGGTGAAGCAATACTTATAAAAAACGCGCATATATTTGACGGACACAGCCCGGAACTATCGGACCGTTCCAATATCCTGCTGGCGGATGGCGAGATCAAGGAGATATCCACGCAAGAGATCGGTCGCGGGAGCGATCACTTGGTCGATGTCGAAGGGCGTACCGTGATGCCGGGCC
The DNA here is from genome assembly GCA_965116585.1 of Gammaproteobacteria bacterium. GTDB lineage: Bacteria > Pseudomonadota > Gammaproteobacteria > Eutrophobiales > Eutrophobiaceae > JAAXHV01. Next base: position 3,266,414 of record OZ220714.1, read on the forward strand.
TGATAGATAATCACATCCATGTGTGTGTCCCGACCCTGGATACGACGGCGCTGTCCAGGATGCCGGAGACGTATATCGCCCAGTATGCCAATGTGTTTCTCAATGCGACCCTGGCGCGCGGGTTTACCACGATACGCGATGTAGGCGGTGGTGATGTCGGTATTTCCCGCGCTATCGACCATGGACTGGTGCGCGCCCCGCGTTTTTATTATGCCGGGAAAATCATGTCGCAGACCGGTGGACATGGAGACATGCGTCCCGGTTGGGAAGTAGACCCTTCCGATCAGCTTTGTACCTGTGGTAGTTATTCAACCCATTTAACTCGTATCGTCGATGATCCGTATGAGATGCGGCGTGCGGTGCGCGATGAGTTAAGAAAAGGTTCCCATTGTATAAAGATAATGGGGTCGGGCGGCGTGGTAAGCCCCAATGACCCATTACACCATACCCAATTTACCGAAGATGAGATCCGTGCCGCGGTGGATGAATGTGCCCGGCAGGAAACTTACGTGTCGGCACATTGCCATCCGACCGAGGCAGTCAAGCGTTGTGTAGAGTTCGGAGTACGCTGTATTGAACATGGGACCCTGATTGACAAGGCAACGGCAGAATATGTGGCCAGTCGGGGCGCCTACGTTGTGCCCACGTTTGCAGTACTGTTCGCACTTTACGAGGAAGGCGCTGAATATGGCCTGCCGCCGGCCAGCCAGGAAAAAGTCAATCAGGTGTATGCACAGGCCCTGGATGGTCTGGAATTCATGCGTGACGCCGGCGTAAAAATGGGGCTGGGTACGGATCTGTTGGGTGCGCAACACGTACGGCAATGCACCGAATTTGCTATCAGGAAACAGGTCCTGACGCCGTTTGAAATCCTGCACCAGGCCACCGCGGTGAATGCCGAGATCCTGATGGAACCCGAGCGCCTGGGCTGTATCAGGGAAGGCGCATTCGCCGACCTGCTGGTCGTGGACGGCAATCCCCTGGAAGACATATCCCTGCTGGAACAAGACGGCGCGGCGCTACCGGCCATCATCCGCAAGGGCGAGATGGTAAAGTGCGAACTTGACGTCACGGAGGGAGCGGTAAGGACTTTCAGTTGGCCGGCCTCTTGATTGCGATTGAACACACGCTTGCCAGGGTCAGACCATCCCAGCCCGGGTACCGGACGCTGAGAACCGAGATGAGGCTCGAAATGACGACGGGGGCGATAAGCCAAGGGGAAGGCAGCAGGCCCGGACCGGATAAGTTGCAGTAAGCAAAGTAACCAACGGTTATGGGCGGACCCTTACATTGGTGCCATACCCGTAGGTGCCCCCCCATTGTCATTTTCATCTGTCTCGCTGAGCAAGTGCTGTCTAAGTTCTGTGTATAACCCTTTAATTGATGCTCCCAGCGCCTCCCTGTACCTGTCTCTCTCCAATGTCTGCTCATGGACATCCGCCGGCAGGAAGCGTTTCATCTGGTTTCGAAAGGCGCTCCCATCTATGATAGACGGGCAGCTCTCGATAATGTTGTCAACCATGACTGAATATCCGGTTATCCGGTAGTCGTCAAGCTTGTGTTTGACTATATCCGGTCGAATAATAGCCCCCCGTTGCTGCAGCCACGAGAGGTCCCAAATATCGCGATGACGCACATATTTTGCCGCGGCCAGCGACACCAGCTTGTCAGCCATGATCTCATCAAGCGACTCTACAGCGATTAGGGTATCGTCGTATCCGTCCGGTAAAAACGGGTGGTTTTTCCTCAATGTAAGCACTTCTCTCGTGTAGGCAGGAATGTTGACTACCTCAATCTTGACACGTTGCTTGGGAACATCCCTTTGTTCCGGGCTGGTCACGACAGATATTTGCCACTTGTCCACATTCAGTTCCGAATAATCCGGTTCGGCCCTGAGAACCGAGGGCTCTTTGACCGTGACCTCCAATCCATACCGGCTCGCAAGATAATCTTCAAGAACATCCTTCATGTCTCTTAGCGAAGACGATGAAAAACGCCTGCCTCCCACAAAATCCAGGTCTTCGCTGTAACGTCTGGAGCCGTAGCACAACCGCAAAGATGTGCCGCCCTGAAAAACCAACTCGTTCAGCATGCCTGCCTGGTCCAGACAGAACAGGATGTCGTAATGCAGCAGTTCCTTCCGAATGACCGGGCCCATGTGCGCGACATTTGGGTCGAGCATTGCCGTGTCCACCAGTGCGTCGAAATTCGCCTCAGTCATCTTCATGGAGAACATCCTCGTCAATCAATTCCGTATTGCGGCCCACCCGCCTGAGGTCACGCCAAGCCTTGTGCTTGCCGGCCAGCTTGAGCGGCCTGCCAACATCGTGTATATCATCAAGAATGTCGCGCACCGGGCGTGCGGTGTGTGTGAACTCAATGGTGCCGAACGGGGTATGGACCTCGCCTTTTCTGCCCGTGGTCATAACGGTCAGGCGCATCGGGATCTGCGAAATCACACCGTGCTCGGAGAGGGCTGATTCCAGGCTGACATAACTGTACTCTCCCCGACGTAGGGTCCTGGCAATGCTCTCCAGTGTGTGAGTAAACCCATTGCCGGACAACGCATTGACATAGATCCCGTTTGCGGCGCGCATCAATACGCCTGCCTTGACAAGCCGGTCCACGCCGGCCTGAAGCGCGCGCGGCTTGTCATCAGGAAACAGTGTCGCGAGGTCGTTCCGGTTGAACACCTGCCGGCCCTGCCGATCCTGGGCCGTCAGCCGGTGAATGGCATGAATCTGTTTCATAGAATCATTATTTTATGTATCTAACGTACAGATGTCAACTATATTCCCGCCAGCCAGCAGAAAGGTATTGACATTAGTGTAAACTATAGTTTACTATGGCGCCATGTTGATTCGGACAACGGAAGTCTTTGGCAAATGGCTCAGAGGATTGCGGGACAGGCAAGCAAAAGCGAAAATCGCGGCGCGCCTGGAAAATGTTCAACAAGGTAACCTGGGTGATTGCCGAGCGGTAGGTAAAGATGTTTCTGAAATGCGCATCCACTATGGTCCCGGATATCGTATATATTTTATTAGATCAGGAACTGAAATTATCATCCTGTTGGGTGGCGGCACAAAAAAAACACAAAACAAAGACATTGAACACGCACTTGAAACAGTGGAGAGGGTACGAACATGGCTGAGGTAAAACTGACCCGATGGGATGTAATCGATTATCTTGATACTGAAAAAGATATGGCCTTGTACCTTGACGCGTGTATGGAAGAAGACAGCGGTGATGGTACTCTGATCCGTGCTGCATTGAATAATATTGGTCGTGCGAAAGGCATGGGCAGGTTGGCAGAAAGCGCCGGGATGACACGGCAGGGGTTGTACAAGGCGTTGTCATCGGACGGCAATCCGTCCTTTACCACAGTGATAAAGATCATCAAGGTCCTGGGAGTAAAATTACACGTACAGGCTGCAAATTAACTGTATGACGAAGTAATGGCTTCCAGGGTCAGACCATCCCAACAGATAATGAGCAATAAGGATTGAGTATTCCAGCTTGATAATGGACAAGCCGGTGGCGAATTCGCCGCGAATTGGATCGGCAACCTATTCAGAAGTGGCTTGAGTTATTACGTGAATCCGGTGAGAATATCGTTTCAAACAAGTTGGATTAAATCGGTTTTGCCTACAGCTTAAGCTATCGGTCTTGTGGAAAAATACTCCTTCCCGAAAATCATCTACCACGCGCTCAGGGGCCATAAACGCTGGCAACCGGCCTGGCGTTCGCCGGAGTTGCAGCCGTCCTATGACGTGGTGATCATCGGTGGCGGTGGGCATGGGCTTGCCACCGCGTACTACCTGGCGAAGCAACACGGCGTCAAGCGTATCGCGGTACTGGAACGGGGCTGGTTGGGTGGCGGCAACAGCGGGCGTAATACCCAGGTAACCCGGTCCAACTATTTCTACCCGGAAAGTGCCGCGTTCTTCGAGCATTCCCTGAAGCTGTATGAAAAACTCGGTCGTGAACTGAATATCAACGTGATGTTCAGCCAGCGCGGCATATTGAACCTGGCCCATAACGATCATGAAATGGAGCTGATCACACGCTGGCAGAACGCCATCCGCCTGAACGGCATCGATTCGGAACTGGTCACCCCGCAACAGATCAACGAGATCGAACCCCTGCTGAATACCCGTTCACGCTTTCCGGTCGTCGGTGGTTTCATCCAGTGGCGCGGTGGTATCTCCCGTCACGATGCGGTGAACTGGGGCTACGCCCGCGCCGCGGACAGCCTGGGAGTGGACATCATCCAGAATTGCACGGTCACCGGCTTCAAACTGAACAAGGGCATCGTCACCGGTGTGCGCACCTCGCGGGGCGATATTTCCGCGGAAAAAGTGAACCTCAGTGTTGCCGGCCATTCCAGTGTGCTGGCGCAAATGGCGGGGTTTCGCCTGCCGCTTACCAGCAGGGCCTTGCAGGCCATGGTATCGGAACCCATCAAACCGGCGCTGAACACCACCACCTTCTCCGGCTCGGTGCACGTGTACGCCAGCCAGTCCGATCGCGGCGAGATCGTGCTGGGCGCCGGCGCTGATGCGTATAACTCCTATGCCCAGCGCGGCGGGTTCAACACTATAGCAGCCAATATCGCCGCGTTCCTGACCCTGTTCCCCCGCTTCAGCCGCCTGAAACTGATGCGCCAGTGGGCCGGCATCGTCGATATCTCGCCGGATACCAGCCCCATCATGGGTCTGACCCCGGTGCAGAACCTGTACATCAACTGTGGCTGGGGCACCGGCGGCTACAAGGCCATCCCCGCGGGCGGTGACACCATGGCTTACACTATCGCTCACGATCGCCCGCACGAACTGATCGAAGCATTCTCGTTGGAGCGCTTTGCCCGCGGCGCCCTGGTAGATGAATCCGCCGCCGCGGGTGTGGCGCACTGATCATGCTGCGTATCCCCTGCCCATATTGTGGTGAACGGGATGAAAACGAATTTGTTTTCGGCGGGCAGGCCCATATCGTCCGGCCGGAGCCGACGCAACAAGCCGGCGACCGGGAGTGGGCGGACTACCTGTTTTTCCGCGATAACCCCAAGGGCCTGCATTGCGAGCGCTGGCAGCACCATTACGGCTGCCGGCAATGGTTTAACGTGGTGCGCCATACCGTGAGCCACGAGATAATGCAGGTTTACGGCCTGCACGAGCCACGCCCCGAGCTCGACCCGGAGCCGATGGTATGAGCGCAACCCAACCATTCCGGCTTGAATCCGGCGGCAGTATAGACCGCGACCAACCGTTGCCGTTCACGTTCAACGGCAAGCGTTACCACGGTTATGCGGGTGATACCCTGGCTTCGGCGCTGCTGGCCAACGGTGTGCGCGTGGTGGGGCGCAGCTTCAAGTTCCACCGTCCGCGCGGCGTTCTTGGCGCCGGCGCGGAAGAGTGCAATGCCCTGGTGACAGTGGGGCAGGGCGGCATGGAGGAACCGAACGTGCGCGCCACCTTGCAACCCCTGTACGCGGGTCTGCGCGCGCGCAGCCAGAACTGCTGGCCCGGCGTCAACTTCGACCTCGGGCGTACCCTGGACTACCTGCATTTCCTGTGGCCGGCCGGTTTTTACAACAAGACTTTCATCTGGCCCAACTGGGGCTGGTACGAGGGGTTTATCCGCCGCATGTCGGGCCTGGGCAAACTGCCAAAGGCCGACGACCCGGATCATTACCAGCACCGTAACGCGCATTGCGATGTCTTGATCGTGGGCGCCGGTCCGGCCGGTTTAAGCGCCGCGCTGGCTGCCGGTGCACGCGGGGCCAGGGTTATCCTGGTGGAGCAGGACACCTCCCTGGGCGGCAGCCTGCTCCATCACGAGGACACTATCGACGCCAAACCGGCCGGCGCCTGGCTGGATGAGACCACGCGCGCGTTACGGCAGCAGGAAAACATAACCCTGCTGACCTCCACCTGTGCCGTGGGCTGTTTTGATCAGCAACTGCTGGTGGCGGTGGAGCACCTGCACGACCGGCGCGCGCACCCGGCGCCCGGCGGCGCCCGCCAATGCTTATGGAAACTGCACGGCAAACAACTGGTGCTGGCCACCGGCGCCATCGAACAACCCCTGCTGTTCGCCAATAACGACCGTCCCGGCATCATGCTGGCGAGCGCCGCGCAACACTATTGCAAGCGCTATGCAGTGGCGACGGGCAAGCGTATCGTGGTGGCGACCAACAATGACAGCGGCTACGCGACGGCCGCGTCCCTGGTCGATGCCGGTATTGAAGTGGCGGCCATCGTCGATACCCGCGCCAAACCGGGCGGCAAGCACACCCGCCAGGCGCTGGCGCAAGGGCTGACGGTATTCCCGAATGCCGTAGTGCAGGATTGCCGCGGCGCGCGCGGCGTGCACAGCGTGTCCGTGGCAAAACGGGGTGGGACAGAGAGCACGGCAAGCCTGCGCTGTGACTGTGTCGCCATGGCCGGCGGCTGGCAGCCGACGCTGCACCTGTTCTCCCAGGCCCGTGGCAAATTGCGCTACGATGACGCCCGCGCCGCGTTCGTGCCGGATACCGTGCCGCCACACCTGCACGTGGCCGGGATGGCGCACGGCGCCATGACCCTGGAGCAGGCGCTGGAGCAGGGCCGGGAGGCCGGTCTTGCCGCTACCGGTGAGGGGCGTAAAGCCCGTCCCCGGAGACGCTCGAAAAGCGCTTCCCCGCACGTCGAACGGGTCTGGAATGAGCACCGCCCAGCGCGTCAATGGATCGATTTCCAGCATGACGTCACCCTGCGCGACATCGATATCGCCGCCGCGGAGAACTACACCTCCGTGGAGCACATGAAGCGCTATACCACCGCGGGCATGGCCGTGGACCAGGGCAAGACCGGCAACCTGAACGCCTTGCTGGCGCTGGCGCAACGTACCGAACGCACGCCCGCTGAGGTAGGTGTCACCACTTTTCGCCCGTTCTACCTGCCGGTTACCCTGGGTGCGCTGGCGGGACGCGACCATAACGACTTCTACGCGCCGTTACGCCGCAGCCCCCTGGATGACTGCCAGCAACAGGCCGGCGCCGGATTTGATGAATACGGTGGCTGGCAGCGCCCCCGGGTCTACTCGCGTGACGCTGAGACCGAGCAACAGGCCATCAACCGGGAAGCCGTGGCGGCTCGTACCAACGTGGTTGTTTTCGACGGCTCGCCGCTGGGCAAGTTTGAGGTGCAAGGCCCGGATGCCGCCGAATTCCTGAACCGGCTCTACGTCAACAACGTGCCGTCACTGAAAACCGGCCGCGCCCGTTACGGCCTGATGCTGAACGAAAACGGCGTTATCATCGACGACGGCATCTTCCTCCGGCTCTCCGGCCACAGTTACCTGTTGCACACCACCAGCAGCGGCGCGCAGCGCATCCATGCCTGGATGGAGATGTTGTTATACGGTGACTGGCCCGACCTGGACGTGTTGCTTACCCCCGTCACCACCCAGTGGGCCAACCTGGCAGTGTCCGGCCCGCGCGCCAGGGAATTGCTGGAACGGCTGGGAACCGGTATTGACCTCAGCGCCAGGGTCCTGCCGCACATGGCCGGCGCGGCCGGGACGCTGGATGGAGCGCCGCTACGCGTGCTCCGGGCCGGGTTCACCGGTGAGCTCAGTTATGAGCTCAACGTCCCTGCCGATTATGGGCCCGCCCTGTGGCAACGCCTGTTTGAGCTGGGGCAAGACCTGGAAGTCATGCCCATCGGTGTGGAGACCCTGACCACCTTGCGCATCGAAAAAGGTTACCTGCACGTCGGCAGCGACACCGACGGCTACACCACGCCCGGCGACGTCGGCTGGGGCGGGGCAGTGGAACGCAAGCAGGGGGATTTTCTCGGCAAACGCTCACTCAGCCGTCCCTTCAACGCCGCTAACGGGCGTATGGAACTGGTCGGCCTGACACCCATGGAACCAACGGGAACGCTGAGCGCCGGCGCGCACGTCATCGACGCACACCACACCGGCGCGCCGGCCCCCACCCGCGGCTACGTGACATCCGCCTGCTACAGTCCCAATCTCGAACGCTATGTCGCTCTGGGCCTGGTGCGCGACGGCAGCAAACGCCTGGACGAGACAGTCAATATCTACCACAACGACCAGGTCCAGCCCGCACGCATTACGCCCCCGACCGCCTGGGACCCGGAAGGAGAACGCCTGCATGCCTGATTGCGCCAAGAGGCCCCCATACAGTCTACCGGGGACAGGCTTCAACCTGTCTCTCGCACTATAAATGCACCGGCAAAACGAACATCTCACACTACAGGCAGTAGCCGGCATACCCAAACTGCGCCTGCAAGTCCGCCCGGGCGCCAAGTTGAACCCGGAACCGCTGCAGCGCCTGCTCGGGAGCGCCTTGCCGGACAATCCGCAGGAACAGACCAGCCCGGAAAATGCCTGCTACTGGCTGTCCCCCAATGACTGGCTCCTGCTCAATCCAACGGCAGACCCCGACCGCGTCAAGACCGCGTTGCAGGATGCCTGCGCCCACGTTACCTGCGCCGTCACCGACGTGAGCGATGCCTGGAGCATCATCGACCTGTCCGGCGCTGGCGCCGCGGCAAAACTGGGGCAAGGCTGCTCACTCGATTTCGATGCGCGCGCCTTCCTCCCCGGCCACTATGCCCTGACCCGCCTGCAACACCTTGCCGTCATTATCCACCGGCTGGATGCCGCCACGCAGTTCCGCCTCCTCACAGACCGCAGCGTGGCGCGCTATCTGCGGGACTGGCTGGCTGTGTAAGTGTGGCGCATACACTGAGGCAAGTTGATGAAGGGAAGTGACGTACCGGTATTGAAGGATCTGGTACTGGTGGGCGGCGGTCATGCCCATGTCACGGTATTAAAGAAGTTTGCCATGCGACCCATACCAGGCGTGCGCGTGACCCTGGTATGCCGCGACCTGCAAGCGCCTTATTCCGGTATGTTACCGGGCTATATCGCCGGCCATTACACCTATGACGAGGCCCATATCGACCTGGTACCCCTGTGCCGCTTCGCCGGCGCCCGGTTTTTCCATGATGAAATCACCGGCCTGGACACGGCCAACAAGAAGCTGAGCTGCCGCGACCGCCCGGACCTGGCCTACGACCTGCTGTCCATCAACGCCGGCTCCGCGCCCGACGTCGCGGCCGTCCCCGGCGCCGCCGAACAGGTTACGCCGGTCAAACCCATCGACGGTTTTGTGCGGCGCTGGCACAAGTTGTGCGCGCGACTGTCAGCCGGGCCGGGCAGGGCGCGCGTCGGCATCGTCGGCGCCGGGGCCGGCGGGGTTGAACTGGCGCTGGCGGTTCAGTACCGGCTGCAACAGTTGCTGGCCGGGAAACAACCAGACAATGCCGTTCCCGAATTTCACCTGTTCACCGACGCCGATGACGTCCTGGTTACCCATAACCGCCGTGTACGCGCCAGGTTCCGCCGCGTACTGGCTGAGCGCAACGTCAGGGTACACACCGGACACAAGGTGGTCGAAGTTCGCCCCGGCGCGTTGCAATGTGCCAACGGCACGAGTTTTGCGCTGGATGAAATCCTGTGGGTGACCATGGCCCGCGCCCAGAGTTGGCCGGCGCAGGCCGGCCTGGACGTGGATGAGCAGGGTTTTATCAAGGTCAGGGATACGCTGGAGTCCGTGTCGCACCCGGACGTTTTCGCAGCCGGTGATATTGCCCACGTGGTCAACCATCCCCGGCCCAAATCCGGCGTCTTTGCAGTGCGCCAGGGCGCGCCGCTGGCGTCGAACCTGCGGCGCAAACTGCTGGGCCGTTCACTCCAACCCTTTACCCCGCAAAAGGAATTCCTGAGCCTGATCTCCACCGGCAATCAATACGCCGTCGCCGCACGCGCCGGTTGGGCGCTGGAAGGGCGTTGGGTATGGCGCTGGAAGGACTGGATCGACCGCCGTTTCATGCGCAAGTATAACCACCTTCCCGCAATGAGTGAGGAGCAAACCCAGGCCATCCCGCGCGGCCTGGCTGATGAAGCGGCGTTGCAGGAACTCTCCGCCCTGGCCATGCGCTGCGGCGGTTGCGGCGCCAAGGTGGGCGCGACCACGCTGGAGAACGCGCTGGCGGAGTTGGACCCGGCGGCCAGGGATGACGTCCTTATCGGCTTGAACGAACCGGACGACGCCGCCGTGGTCAGTGTCCCCGCCGGGAAGCTGATGGTGCACACGGTCGATGCGTTCCGCTCCTTTATTGACGACCCCTATCTCTTCGGCCAGGTGGCAGCCAACCATGCCCTGAGCGACCTGTACGCCATGGGCGCAACGCCACAAACCGCGCTGGCCATTGTCACCGTGCCTTATGCGCCGGAACGGAAAGTGACGGAACTACTTGCGCAACTCATGCAAGGCGCGCTTAACGCGCTCAACGAGGCCGGCGCCGCGCTGGTCGGCGGGCATACCTCCGAAGGTGGGGAGCTATCATTGGGTTTTGCTGTTAATGGATTGATTGATAAGAATAAAATACTACAAAAAAGCGGTCTGCGCGCGGGTGATTGTATCCTCCTGACCAAGCCCATCGGCACCGGTACCCTGTTCGCGGCTGATATGCGCCACCAGGCCAAAGGTCCCTGGATCGCAAGCGCACTGGCGTGCATGTTGCAGTCAAACCGCGCCGCGGCGGAATGCCTGTTTGCACACGATGCTCATGCCTGCACGGACGTCACCGGGTTCGGCCTGCTCGGACACCTGGTGGAAATGATTAAACCTTCCCGCGTGGACGTTGAGATTAACCTGGGCTCTATTCCCTTGCTGCCCGGCGCAGAACAGACCGTGCGCGCCGGTATCTTCAGTTCCCTGCAACCCCAGAACCTGCGCCTGCGCCGCGCCGTGCATAATCTCGAAACAGCTTCAAAAGACAAACGTTACCCATTGATATTTGACCCACAAACGTCCGGTGGCCTGCTTGCAGGTGTGCCGGAACAGCACGCCGGCGCCTGTGTCGCGGAATTGCACAAGCTGGGCTATACCCGCACTGCGATTATCGGCAGGGTATTGCCTGAAAGTGACCGTGTGGAGCCGGTCAGCTTGCGTACTTGACTGGTTCCTTGCTACAGTTTATTCCAGCAAATCACAAATATTACCCAGGTCCTTTTTCCCGGCCCTGATCTCCTCCACCGTCAGTCCCGCGAGTTCATGGGGGAAGACCAGCCATTGGTCGGTCTCGTGGATGTAATAATCCGGCACGATACTGGTTTTGTTGCTGCCGGGCTTGTACCAGGGGCAGGCAACTTTCAGGTCGGAGGGCATATTGCGCCGGGTTTTCTCGGCCAGTTCGTCCAGCACCGCCCGGATGCTCCTGCCGGTATCGAATACATCGTCAACGATGAGCAGGGAATCCTCGGCATTTACGTTTTCGATAATGTAATGCAGGCCGTGCACCCGAATGGTTTTCGATTGCTTGCCGATACCGGTGTATGAAGAGGTACGGATGGCAATGTGATCCGTCTCCACCCCCCTGAATTCAAAGTATTCCTGTACCGCGATGCCGACCGGCGAACCTCCGCGCCAGATACCCACGATAAAATGAGGCCGGAAACCGCTGGCATAGATCGTCGCCGCCAACCGGAATGAATCTTCCAGTAACTCCTGGGAACGAATGTAAAATTTTTCCATGTATTCAGTCCGTATATTTATAGCCATAGACGCGAAACCGGCTGATGCCGCCGTCAGGGTGCATATTGATCCTGATATGGCTGACCGGGCCGATGTCTTGCAGTTCTTCCTTGAAGATATGTTCCCGGTCCGGCCCCAGTTTCTGTTCAGGCAGCAGTGTTTGCCAGGTGGCGCCATCCTTGAGCAAGGCATCCGGGTCCTGTTCCAGTATCAGTCCCAACACGTCGTGCCAGGCAATCTCTTCCAGGGTCGGCGCATCCTTGGTGAACCCGGGCAGGTACAAGCCATCCAGGCTGACCCGGTCGGGGTAATTGCCCCGGAAAAAAGCGGTGTCCACGTTAATGATGTCAACTGTCCCGGCATGGCCCAGTTGCATGATGAGCCAGTCATGGCCTTGATCCCGACGTCTGCGGGTTTCCCAGCCATCTCCCATGTTGATGCCGCGTCCGGGCATGATGATATTACCCATATCACCAAAATGTTCATCGTTGCAGGCGAGTGTGCGCCCGCCGTTTTCCACGCCCGCAAGGTCCAGCAACTGTCTGTTGTTAATCCCGGCCCAGTTACGGTAGACGTTGCCGTACACTCGCAGGCGCGCGACCCCTCCGTCCGGATAAATATTCAACCGCACGTGGGTCCAGATGTTGGTGTCATCGGAATCGAACAGGTTATGGGAATCGCCTTCTAGGTTGGACCTGGGGATAATCTCCGTCCACTCGGTTGTTTCGTTTGGTCGTTGTTCCGAATAACAGGCTTCCAGTGATGCCTGGGCCGGATAATTTCCGGTAAAATACCGGGTATCCACGTCCACGGCCTTGATAATCCCCGAGATACCGAACTGTATGATGCAGCTATCATGGCCGCTGCTACGTTTGCGCCGGGATTCCCAGCCGTCCATCCACTTGCCCTGTTCGGTGAATTTGCCGGCAATATATACAGGTTCCTTCGGTTTCAGCAGGTTCTCTACCGGTGCAAAGAATTCATCCGTGCAATAGACCGCCTTGGTGCCCATGCGTTCATCAGCCAGGTCAACAAACGCGTGCTTGATGTCACGTAGTCGTAAGTCTTCAGTCATTGGTACTACTTGCCTACTCGATGTGTGTTCAGGTTGATATGCCTCAGCCATTATAATGGTTTTTTCCATGCATCACCTGTAGAGTTATGAATTAGGAATTAAGAATTAAGAATTAGGAATTAAGAATTAGGAATTAAGAATTAGGAATTAGGAATTAGGAATTGGGAATTGGGAATGGGAGGGATCGTGTGAGATTTAATTTGTAATTAAGCAACAGGTTATGAGTGATACAGCTTATCCCCGTGATTTAATCGGTTATGGCGCCCACCCGCCCGACCCGCGTTGGCCCGGCGGCGCGCGCCTGGCCTTGCAGGTCGTACTTAACTACGAAGAAGGCGCGGAGAATTCCGTGTTGCACGGTGATGCGGCATCCGAAGCCTTTTTGTCGGAGATCATCGGCGCCGAGGCGTTTACCGGTGAGCGCCACAAGAGCATGGAATCCCTGTATGAGTACGGCAGCCGGTCCGGACTCTGGCGCCTGCTGCGTATTTTCCGTGAACGGGCTATCAAGGTTACCGTGTTCGGGGTGGCAATGGCCTTGCAGCGCCACCCGCAGGCCGTGCAGGCCATGCTGGCGGACGGCCACGAGATTGCCTGTCACGGCTGGCGCTGGATCAATTACCAGTTTGTCGATGAACAAACCGAGCGGGCGCATATCAAACTGGCGGTGGACACCCTGACCGAACTGACCGGCAGCCCGCCGCTGGGGTGGTACACCGGCCGTGACAGCCCGAATACCCGCCGCCTCGTCGTCGAACACGGTGGGTTCCTGTATGACGCGGATTCCTACGCGGACGACCTGCCTTATTGGGAACCGGTCAACGGCAAGCCGCACCTGGTCGTACCCTACACCCTGGATGCCAACGACATGCGTTTTGCCACCAACCAGGGTTTCAACACCGGCGAACAGTTTTTCAGCTACCTCAAGGATGCCTTCGACCTGCTCTACCGGGAAGGGGAGACCGCACCGAAAATGATGTCGGTCGGCTTGCACTGCCGCCTCATCGGCAAGCCGGGCCGCGCCGCGGCGCTGGAACGCTTCCTGGATTACGTACAACAGCATGAGGGAGTCTGGATCTGCCGGCGGGTGGAGCTGGCCAGGCACTGGTATGACACACACCCGTATCCTGGAAAATAAACACAAGGCCCTGTTCGCGATCTTTGCGTGTGTGGCCATGTACGGCTTCACCCTGGGATTGAGCCGGCCCTTGCTGGCCTTGATCCTGGATGCGCGCGGCGTCGATAGCAGCATCATCGGACTGAATGCCGCCATGCCTGCCATCGGCATCTTTCTGTCCACCCCGTTCATTCCGGCGCTGGTCGAGAAACTGGGCATGCGGCGTTTTCTGTTACTGGCGCTGGCGCTGGATCTGGTGACGTTGTTGCAGTTTCCGCGCTTCGATCACCTGTATGCCTGGTTTGCCCTGGGCATATCCCTGGGTGCGATGACCAATTGCTTGCTGGTGAGCAGTGAGACCTGGATCAACGAGATAGTCGCTGATGCCAACCGGGGCCGGTTGATGGGCCTGTATAACGGCTTGCTTGCCGCCAGCATTGCCCTGGGCCCGCTGGCGATCCCTGCTGTGGGCATACACGGTTGGGCCCCGTTCCTGGTCGGGGCTTGCGCCATCACCCTGGCCGCGCTGCCTTTACTGTGGGCTGGTTCCCACCGTTTATCCACCCATGATGAGCCTTCGTTCAATATCCTCAGCTTCGTGTGGGTGGCGCCGACCCTGGTTGCCGCGGTGCTGCTGTTCTCCGCGAAGGAAACGGCAGGCAATTCACTGCTGCCGGTGTACGGCATACGCAGCGGCATGAGTGAGGCCGGCGCCGCGGTGATGCTGACCGTGGCCGGTCTTGGCGGGGTGGTCCTGGCTTATCCCATGGGTTGGCTGGCAGACCGTTTCAATCGCTATGGGGTGCTGGTGTGCTGCGGCCTGTGCAGCCTGGTCGGCGCCATCCTGCTGCCGTATGCCATGCACGCAGGCATCTTCCTGTACCCGCTGCTGTTCTGCTGGGGCGGCGCGTTTGCCGGCATCTACACCGTGGTGCTAACGCTCATCGGGCAACATTTCCGGGGCAGGGACCTGGTAACGGCAAACGTCTCGCTCGGTATGCTGTGGGGCATAGGCAGCCTGCTCTGGCCGCCGCTTACCGGCGTTGCCATGGACCTGCGCGATCCTGACGGCTTCCCCCTGGTGTTTATCGCGGTCAGCCTGTTATTCATCCTGTTCGCCACAGGCAGGTGGCTGTGCAGCAGGGACAGGTCAAATGTATTGTGAATCAGAGCTTTCTGAATTGTATACTTTGATACCCGCACGCTGAAATATGAAAGCCTATGACCAATCACTATAAACTCGAAGAGATCAACAACATGGATCGCCATGCGTTTGTCACGGCCTTTGGCGGCGTTTTCGAAGATTCCCCCTGGATAGCCGAGACCGCTTGGCAAGCCGCGCCTTTCCGCAGTGAGGACACACTGGTCGCGACATTCGTCGATATCGTGGTGAATGCAGGCCGGGAAGCGCAGCTCAAGCTACTGCGCGCGCACCCGGAACTCGGCGCCAGGAAACCCCTGGCCGGCTATTCCGCGGGTGAACAGGCCCGTGCCGGCCTGCAACAGGAGCAGGACCAGCGCGTCGCCATGCTGGCCGACATCAACCGGCGCTACCGGGAAAAATTCGGTTTCCCCTTCATCCTGGCAGTGAAAGGACTCACTCCGGATAAAATAATAGAGAATTTTCGCGCACGCCTGGAAAACAACACGGAAGATGAGTTTAACGAGTGCCTGGAGCAGGTTTTCCGCATCGCTGCATTCAGGCTGGAGGGTTTATTGGCGGATGCATAATCCATTAAAATACCATCCATCAAAACTCCCCTTATGACAACTGAAAGGTTCTGAATATGTTTGTTTATGCCCTGGCAACCATGGACACAAAGGGAGACGAGATCTGTTTCGTCGCTGACAAAATCAGTCAGACCGGGATAAAGGTTAAAATTGTTGATGTTGGAACAGCAAACGACCCGCAAAGACCCCCCGATATCGGTAAAGAGACTATTGCGGCATGTCATGCCAAGGGAGCACGACATGTACTGGGTCAGAATGATCGCGGAATTGCCGTAACAGCAATGAGCGAAGCCCTGGAAAACTTTTTGCTGCAAGAACTTAACGAGAACAGAATTGCAGGCGTCATAGGTATCGGCGGCTCTGGTGGAACCTCATTGATATCGAGAGGTATGCGGGCCTTGCCGATTGGCCTTCCCAAACTGTTGGTATCGACGGTTGCCAGCGGCAATACCCAGCCTTACATAGATTGCAGTGATATTACGATGATGTATTCGGTGGTAGATATTGCCGGCTTGAATAACGTATCCGAAGTCATCCTGAATAACGCAGCCCATGCGCTCAGCGGCATGGTAAATAACTATTCAAGGCCGGAGACAGAAAACAAGGCCATTGGCATGACCATGTTCGGTGTGACGACGCCTTGTGTGGACGCAGTACGAAAAAAACTGGAGTCCCGGGGCAAGGACTGTCTTGTTTTTCATGCAACGGGTACCGGTGGGCGGGCGATGGAAAGTCTGGTAAACAGCAAGTACATCGATCAGGTTCTGGATATTACCACCACAGAGGTAGCAGATGAAGTTGCCGGCGGCGTATTTCCCTGTGGCGAGCATCGCTTCGAAAGCATCGTTCATAACCGGGTACCCTGCGTCATGAGTCTGGGGGCATTGGACATGGTGAATTTCGGGGGTCTCGAAACCGTACCGGAAAAATTCAAAAACCGTAATTTGTATGTGCACAATCCGGAAGTAACCTTGATGCGTACCAATGTGGAGGAATGTACAGCTATAGCAAAATGGATGGCTGCCAGGATAAATCAAAGCACGGCGCCATTGACACTTGTCATCCCTGCAGGCGGCGTATCCATGCTTGATGCCCCGGGGCAACCTTTCTTCGATATTGAAGCTGACGCGGCCCTGTTTAATACCCTGGAAGAGAGGGTTGAGCAAAATAAGGAACGAAAAATACTGCGCTCATCTCATAACATTAATGATCCGGAATTTGCCGAACTGCTGCTGGATGCGTTAGCTGATGTGTTGGACATGAACGGTACTTCATAATTGTTTGTGAAAGTGATAGCAAATGAATAGAGAACAAATCCTGAAAAAGCTGAAGAATAAAGTTAACGCGGGTGGGCTGATCATTGGTGGCGGCGCGGGAACCGGCTTATCAGCCAAGTGTGAAGAAACCGGGGGCATAGACCTGATCGTAATTTACAATTCCGGGCGTTACCGTATGGCCGGACGAGGGTCACTATCCGGTTTGCTGGCCTATGGAAATGCCAATGAGATAGTCAAGGAAATGGCCAGTGAAGTTCTGACTGTCGTAACAACAGTTCCGGTACTGGCCGGTGTAAACGGTACTGACCCGTTCATGATGTTAAAGCCTTTCCTGCAAGAATTGAAAGACATGGGCTTTGCCGGAATACAAAATTTTCCGACGGTTGGTTTGATTGATGGCGTCTTCAGAATGAACCTGGAAGAAACCGGAATGGGTTATGACAAGGAAGTTGAGTGTATCGCGGCGGCCCGCGAGCTCGACCTGCTGACAACTCCCTATGTATTTGATAGTGACGAAGCCAGGCTCATGACCGAAGCGGGTGCAGACATAGTCGTTGCCCATATGGGCCTGACAACAAGCGGCAGCATTGGCGCTGCGACAGCGAAAACGCTGCCTCAAGCGGTCGAATTAATTCAGCAGATAACCGATACCTGCAAAGGGTTAAATGACGATGTGCTGGTGCTATGTCACGGTGGGCCGATTGCCGAGCCCCGGGATATGCAATTTGTCATAGACAATGTGCAAGACCTGGATGGATTCTATGGCGCCAGTTCCATGGAACGCCTGCCTGTTGAACGGGCGCTTACGGAGCAGGTTGCTGAATTTTGTAACATCAAGAGGACAAAACAGCAATGTTAAGTAACAGAGTAGTGTTAATCACCGGCGCCGGCGGGGGAATTGGGCGTGGTATCGCACAGGCGGTAATGAAAAGAGGCGCCGCAGTGATCGTGACTGATCTGGATGCAGCTTCGGCTAATGCGACCGCAAAAATACTGGCTGACGATTATGACGCTGAAGATGTGATGGCCGTAGCGATGGATATTACTGACAGGGATGCTGTGGCTGACACAATCGAAGCCGGCGTAGCGCGCTTCGGAAAAATTGACGGGCTCGTCAACAATGCGGCTATATTGGCGGACCAGGGACCTCTGCTGGATTCAGATCCGACTAAACGACAAAAGGAAGTCGAAGTAAATCTCGGCGGAACCATTATTTGCTCACAGGCTTTCGTGCGCCAGGTAATCAAACAAAAAACAGGTGGCAATATCGTTAATCTGGCTTCGGAAGGCGGCTTAAGGGCACACGTACTGATGGCAAATTACAGTGCCACCAAAGCGGGGGTCATTAACCTGACACAGGCGCAGTCCGCGGAGTGGTGTAGGTACGGTATCAACGTCAATGCCCTCTGTCCCGGCGGCATACATACCGATATGTTGCAGGCTGCCGCGGAGGCAAAGTCGAGAAATTCCGATACCTCCGCAACCGCGTTACGCGAGACCTGGATTGCACCGCAATTGGGCAGAAAGATGGAAGCGATTGAAGTCGGGTATGTTGCCGCATTTTTGTTGTCCGAAGAAGCTGTCCTGATTCGGGGACAGGCTATCAGAGTATCAGGCGGTTTGGAGCACGAAAATTTGCAAGACTATGACATGTAAAGGAACCATCTGATTAAGTCAGAGCTTCCTGAACTTAAAACTTTTTGGCGGAGACAAGCAATGTGTAAAGTGTGTGACGGCAAGGGGCGTTTTTTAACGGCTGAAGAGATTAAACGTGAATACCCGGACTGGGGTGCATTAGGCTGGGCGTCGCGACCTCAGGATACAGGTAGTAAAAATCTGATCGTGATCGAGGTCACACTTGCTCCCGGCCAGGGACACAATTTCCATAAGCACCCTCGACAGGAGGAAATTCTCTACATGATAGACGGTACTGTCGAGCAATGGATAGAGGAAAAGCAGCAGAATATAAAGCAGGGAGATGTTGCATTTATTCCTGAAAATACTGTGCATGCATCCTTTAACGACTCGGAACAGGAAGTAAAAATACTCGCAATTCTGGGTCCTGCAGTGGGCGATGCGGGATACGAGTTTGACGATGTGAGTGAACAGACACCATGGAGTTCTTTGCGTCAATAAAGACAAAAACATAATCCCAACGTTCAACCCATTCGCGGAGAGTGTTGACAAACCATAAAACGTAAACTACAGTTCACATATAATGGAGATTCGCAAAACGGAAATTTTTGTTGACTGGCTTGAAGGTTTAAGGGATAGCAGAGCCAAGGCCCGGATTATTACCAGGCTCGATAGGATGGAAATGGGTAATTTTGGTGATGTGAAGCCGGTAGGTGGCGGTGTCAATGAACTACGTATCCATTACGGCCCAGGTTACAGAGTCTATTTTGTCCGACGCGGCCCCGTCGTTGTTATACTCCTTTGTGGCGGCGATAAGAGAACCCAACATGCAGACATCGTAAAGGCTAAAAAGTTAGCCGATAAACTGGAGGACTGAGTTATGGCCCTTGCAACAACCCCCTGGGATTCAGCGGAGCACCTCAAAACCGAAGAAGATATCCGGCTTTACCTGGAAGCTTGTCTTGAAGAAGCAGGGGATGACCCCGCGTTTATCGTGCACGCACTGGGTGTCGTGGCTCGTGCCCGCAATATGAGTAAGTTGGCCAGGGATGCGGGCCTGACCCGGGAGGGTCTGTATAAGGCATTGTCAGGTGATGGAAACCCGACCTTTGCAACCGTGGCAAAGGTGACGAAAGCGCTCGGGTTAAAACTGACCGTGCAAACTATGGCTTGAGAGGTAAGCGTAGTTTAAAGCTTCTCCAGAAAATAATCGGCTGTCCAGATGAGTCTGAAGACCACCATGTCATTCAGTCACTGTCCACAAATCGATAAAACTCCTTACGCTTGGAGATATCGACCTTAAATCCTTTGCTGTTCCAGGCTGACACTGGTTAATCCTTAAAATGTATTTTACATTTAGACGGATAAATGTAAAATACAAGTATGATTAAGCGAAATCTCTGGTTAAAGCGGCTCCAGGAAGGATGGTCTCGCCGTTCTATTGTGTGGCTATCCGGTGTACGACGGGTGGGCAAGACAACACTCGCAAGGATGCTGCCTGATGCAGTTTACCTGAATTGTGATCTGCCCTCCGTGCATAGGACCCTGGAGGAACCGGAGTTATTTCTTGATAGCCAGGCTCCTGACCAGGTATTGATTCTTGACGAGGTGCATCGCCTTGATGATCCGAGCAGGTTGCTGAAGATCGCTGCTGATGAATATCCGTATTTGCGGATACTGGCTACAGGCTCCTCTACCCTGGCGGCAACCCGCAAGTTCCGTGACTCGCTCACAGGGCGCAAACAGGCTATCCATCTCTGTCCGGTATTGTGGGAAGAGTGTGAAGATTCCTTCGCTGTGCGCGACCTGGACCGCAGATTGCTGTTCGGCGGTTTACCCGAAGTATTGCTGGCAGCCGATAAGGAACCTGCCTTTTTCAATGAGTGGCTTGACAGCTTCTACGCCCGGGATATTCTGGAACTGTTCGGGATTCGTAATCGCCAGGGATTCCTGTCTCTGTTCAGGCTCCTGTTGCGGCAGAGCGGTGGGCAATTGGACTATAGCCGTCTGTCGAGCTTGAGTGAACAGACTCGTCCCACAGTCAAATCACACGTTGAAGCCTTGCAGGTCGCTCATGCGATGTTCCTGTTGCCCCCTTTTCACGGCGGGGGCAAACGCGAGATAGTCAGCCGTCCGAAGTGTTATGCCTTCGATACCGGGTTCGTCACCTTTGAAAAAGGCTGGGACAACATCAGGGAAGACGATCGCGGCCTGCTGTGGGAACACCTGGTACTCGATGCGCTGCGTTTTCAATACGCTGATGAAGATATATTCTACTGGCAGGATAAATCACGCCGCGAGGTGGATTTTGTGGTTCGGCACACTCGTGACCGGGTTGACACAATTGAATGCAAGATCAACCCCGACAGGTTCAATACCGTCCCCGTTGAAACATTCCGCTCCATATACCCTGGCGGCGAAAACTATATCGTCTCACCCCATTTGAAAAGCGCCTATCGCATACGCCGGAACAATATTATCTATACCGTGTGCACGGTTAAGGAGTTAATTAGGCTGCAAAGCCCGGAATAGTGCTGTCTGTGCTTACAGCTTCTCCCGAAAATAATTGCTCATCCTGGTAAACAAGTGCCGGCGCACGTCGGAGTTATGCTCATTTCTGGTGTATGGGCTGCGTAGTGAGGTGGTGCACCCGATGTTGTAAAATGGTGTTTTTTCGAAGACAACCAACAACATGAGAGGAGTACACCACCATGAAGAACGATACGGTAATTTCCCTGGAAAAGCGAGTCGAGGCATGGACACCGTTGGAGAGTTTATTACGCGACGGTGCCCGGGCGCTGTTGCACAGTGCCGTGGAGGCGGAGTTGGCGACGTATTTGTCTGAGCATGCGGGCGAGTGCGATGCAGCGGGTCGCCGGTCCATTGTCCGGAACGGGTATTTACCGGCGCGCACGGTGACGACCGGGTTGGGGGAGGTACCGATACGGGTGCCGAAGACGCGGGACCGGGGTGGCCGGGGCCGGCATTTTAGCTCTGCCTTGCTGCCGCCGTATATCAAGCGCACGGCGAGTGTCGAGAGTGTGCTGCCGTGGTTGTATTTGAAGGGCGTCTCGACGGGGGACATGCAGGCTGCGCTGGCGGCGTTGTTGGGGGCGCAGGCGCGAGGTCTCTCGGCGGCGACGGTGAGTCGGTTGAAGCGGGTGTGGGAGGAGGAGTACCGAACCTGGTGCAGTCGGGATTTTCATAGACAGCGTTACGTGTACGTGTGGGTGGACGGGATTTACTTCACCGTGCGGGGTGATGAGGCCCGGCAGTGTTTGCTGGTGATGGTCGGGGTGGATGAGTGGGGCAGGAAGGCGTTATTGGCGGTGGAGGACGGCTACCGGGAGTCCAAACAGAGCTGGTGCGAGTTGCTGGTGAATTTGCAGTCTCGGGGTTTCGCGCCGCCGTCGCTGGCCATTGGCGATGGGGCGTTGGGGTTCTGGGCGGCGTTGGCGGAGGTGTATCCCACGACCCGCACACAGCGCTGCTGGGTGCACAAGATGGCCAATGTCTTGAACAAATTGCCCAAGGGGGTCCAGGCCAAAGCCAAGCAGGGGTTACAGGCTATCTGGATGGCCGAGAGCCGGGCCGCGGCGAGCCGGGCGTTGGACCGGTTTCTCCGCACCTACGAAGACAAGTATCCCAAGGCCGCCGCCTGCTTGGACGCAGATCGGGATTCATTATTGGCCTTCTATGACTTCCCGGCGGCACACTGGCAGTCGATCCGGACGACCAATCCGATTGAGTCGACGTTTGCGACGGTACGGTTACGCACTGCCAGGACGCGGGGCTGCGTCAGCCGCACCAGCCTGCTAACCATGGTCTACAAGCTGGGGTTATGTGCGGAGAAGAATTGGCGCCGGATGCGGGGGTTTAAGCACCTGGCCGATGTGATTGAGAATGTGACGTTTATTGACGGCGTGAGAGAAGAGACCCTTGAGCAACACAAACGGGCCGCCTGACTATGATGCCATACACCAGATTTGACAATAACTCCGCACGTCGTCCAGACCGTGGCGTTGGTTGGAGTAGATCATCATGTCGAATTGCTTGTTGTGGGCGACAAGCTGCAGCAGGTTTTCCGCATGGCTGCATTCAGGCTGGAGGGTTTATTGGGGGAGCCCGGCGGGACAACTGGCCGTTCATAAGCACACAAGAGGTTTTGTCAGTAATTTATCTGGACATATTATGTCACCAGGTTTATAATATTTCCTATTTTCTAGAATTTATAAACCATAGGTCGATATGATTGGAGAACGAATAAAACGTGCTCGCGCGGCTACCGGCCTGTCTATGCAAGCGCTGGGTGAGCAGGTCGGCGTCAGCGCCAATATGATTAAAAAGTATGAACATGGCGTCAGTATGCCCGGTTCAGCAATGTTCATTAAGCTTGGCAAGGCACTGGGTGTACGTACTGAATACTTTTTCCGACCTGTCAATGTCACTTTGTCTGGAGTGAAATACCGCAAACGTACTAACACGCCTGCTACGGTATTGAAGCGTATCGAAGCGGATGTATTGGATCAGGCAGAGCGTTGGCAGGAATTGGCAAATTTATGGCCTGCCTTCCCGGTGCCGGCATTTGCTGGTATCGATGATATACCAGAGCGGATCACTACGCTTGAAGAGGTGGAGCAGGTTGCAGAGCAGCTACGTCAACGCTGGCAATTAGGCTTGAATCCGTTGTCCGATCTGGTTGACGTGTTGGAGTCGCATGGAGTACTGGTGATCATTACCAAGGTGAGTAAACTGGACAAATTCGATGGATTGCAGGCTCACGTGGCTGAACAGCCGGTTGTAGTTGTATCTTCAAATTGGCCGGGTGACCGGCAGCGCTTTACATTGGCACACGAATTGGGCCACTTGCTGCTGGATAGTCGGTTGACTGCTGAATTGGACCCGGAGAAAGCCTGTAACCGATTTGCATCTGCTTTTATATTACCTGCCTTCAGTATGCGCCGGTATCTCGGCGCAAAACGGCACAACCTGGAGGTTCGGGAATTATATCTGCTGAAGCACGAATTCGGCCTCAGTATGATGGCATGTTTGCATCGTGCTTCTGAATTGCACATCATTGATAAAACTGCCTACCAACGGTTGCTCAAAGTGTTTTCATCCCAGGGTTGGCATAAACAGGAACCTGAAGAAGCATATCCGGAAGTACACACACAGCTATTTCAGCAGTTGGTCTGCCGCGCATTGGGTGAAGGAATTATCAGTGAGCCCAAAGCTGCTGAATTACTACAAATGCCGTTGATACGCTTTCATCAAATACGGAAATTGAAAAGGAGTTGTCGGCTGCAAAGCCCGGAATAGTGCTGTCTGTGCTTACAGCTTCTCCCGAAAATAATTGCTCATCCTGGTAAACAAGTGCCGGCGCACGTCGTCCAGGTCGTGGCGTTGGTTGGGGTAGATCATCATGTCGAATTGTTTGTTGTGGGCGATGAGGGCGTCGGCGAGTTGCAGGGTGAAGCCGTACTTGACGTTTTCATCGCCGCTGCCGTGGATGAGCAGCAGGTTGCCCTGTAATTTGTCGGCGAAGTTCATCAGGTTTACCTGGTAGTAGCCCTGCGGGTTGTTCTCGTAGGAATCCATCCAGCGCTCCACACCGTAGGCCTGGTAGCGGTTCAGGTCGATGACCGGGGCGATGCTGACTGCGGTCTTGAAGTGCGGCGCGCCCTTGGTCATCAGCGCCGCGGCCAGGTAGCCGCCGCCGCTCCAGCCCCAGAAGCCGAGGCGCTCCGCATCGACGTAGGGCAGGGATATCAGGTAGTTGACGCCTTGCAGGTAGTCGAGCACAGCGTATTTCCCGTAATGCCCGTAGGTCAGGTTCTTTGCGGCCTTGCCTCTCCCGGCGGTGGTGCGGTTGTCTAGCGCAAAGATGATATAGCCCTGTGCGGCCATGTAGCGGTGCCACAGGTCCTGTTTCGTGTTGCGCTGCCAGGGGGAGGTCACCCAGCGGTTCACGACTATCTGCGAACCGGCGTTGCCGTAGCCGTGACCGATAACCGGGTATTTCCTGCCGGGATCAAAATCCGGCGGTTTGATCATATAACCGTCAATCAGTATGCCGTCATCGGTCGCTACCTTGATGAACTCAGTGCGCGGCATAACATATTTCTCCGGCGCCGCCAGTCCGCCTTCATCCAGCACCTGCAACCGCGCGCCATCAGCCTTGCGCAGGGTCATTTTGTGGGGGGTATTGGCATCAGACCAGGTCTCAATCACCCGTTGGCGGTCCGGTGAGAACTGCCATTCATGCCAGCCGGGTGTGTGCGTCAGCTTTTCCAGGGTGGAGCCATCCAGTCTCACCCGGTACACATGCCGGTCGATGAATGAATCCTTCTTTGCGTAGAAGTAGAGCCAGCCGGCGCGTTCATCCAGGGCGATAAGCGAGGAGATCTCCCAGTCGCCACGGGTCAACGGCGTTTCATTGCCCTGATAGTCGTACCGGTAGGCATGGCGATATCCACGTTGCTCGGACGTCCACACGAACGCTTTCCGGTTCCGCAAAAACAGCAGATCATTCGTGATTTCCACCCAGGCCGGATCGGTTTCGGTAATGATCGCCCTGGACGCGCCGGTGAGGGGATCGGCGAGCAGCAAGGTCAGCGTATTATGGTCCCGGGTCTGGCGCTGTATGGCCAGCGTATTGGAATCAGGCGTCCAGTTGAGCCTGGAGATATAGACATCAGGATCAGCGCCGGTATCCATCCAGCTTGTGCTGCCGCGTTCCAGGTCGAACACGCCTATCCGGGCCTCTGCGCTGCGCTCGCCGGTATTCGGGTATTTCAACGCGCGGACGGTATTGTACTTGCCCAGTTCGTCCACCATGTGGAATACTTTTACGTCCGTGACATCCAGACGCCAGAAGGCGACCCTGTTCCCGTCCGGCGACCAGGACCAGGCCGACCCGGCGCCGAACATCCTGCTGCCATAGTCAAAATAGCCGTTGAAGACGTTGACATCGCCGTCCGTCGTCACTGCGCGCGTGGTCCGGCTGTCCAGCTCCGTGAGGTAAATATTGTTATCCAGCACATACCCCACGTGCCTGCCGTCCGGCGCGAGTTGGACGTTGAGCAAACGGGGATTATGCTGCGCGAGCGCCCAGAGTTCTCCGCTGGCGGGTTCATGGATGAACCAGGGCGCCACAGCCTTGCCGTCCCAGGTTACGTTCACCGGGCCGGCCAGCAGCAGGTGGCGGCGATCGGCAGACCAGTGGTAACTGCTCATTCTGATCGGTTCGTCGCGATAACGCAGCGTATCCCCGGCAATGAGCAAGCGGGAGTTTCCGCTGGCAAGGTCATGCTCGTGGAGGTCGAGCAGGCCGGTAGCCGGGTTGGTTTTCGTATAGGTGAAGCGCTTTGAATCCCCGTGCCAACGGATGTTTTGCGGCAACCGGTGATCAAAATCGCCACTGGCAAAAATGCTTTCCAGGGTTAACGGCAGCTTGTCCTGCGCGGCCGGTGAGAGCATACCCAGCAGGCAGCAGGTCAACGCCAGGGCTTTACACACCCTCATTCGATGTTCTGCACCTGCTCGCGCATCTGTTCGATCAATACCTTGAGTTCAATGGAGGCGTTGCCGGTGTCGATGTGGGCTGATTTTGAGCCCAGCGTGTTGGCTTCGCGGTTCATTTCCTGCATCAGGAAATCCAGGCGCCGGCCGATGGGCTTGGCTTCGGTCAGGACGTGCCCGACTTCAAGAATATGGGTTTCCAGCCGGTCCAGTTCCTCGTCCACGTCCAGTTTCTGCGAGAGCAAGGCGATTTCCTGCTCCAACCGGCCGCTGTCCAGTTCCAGTTCCAGTTCTTGCACCCTGGCCAGGTAGCGCGCGCCGAGCGCAGTGATGATCTCCGGCACTCTGGTACGCAACTGTTTAACCTGTTGCAGGGCAAGCTCGCAACGGTCTTCGATCATCCGGCTCGTTTTTTCTCCTTCGCGGCGCCGGTTGTCGAGCAGATCATGCAGAGTCCGGTCCAGCAACTCGAACAGGTGTGCGCCGGTTTGCTCCAGGTCGGGTGCGTTTTTCTCAATGACACCAGGCCAGCGCAGGATATCGATGGGGTTGACGGGCGCAGGGTTGGCTATGGGCAGGTTGGCCGCGGCCTGGATGATTTTCCCGGCAAGCCTGGTGTTGACGGAAATATCATTCAGCATGGCTTCCGCATCGTAGCGCAGGTTGCATTCTACCTTGCCCCGGCTCAGCCTGGCTGCAACACGTTCCCTGACACCGCTTTCCAACGCGCGCAGTTCCTCGGGCAGCCGGGTTGAAATGTCCAGGTAGCGGTGATTAACCGTGCGAATTTCCCACACCGCATGGCCCCACTCCCCGGACTCCTCGAGCCGGGCAAAAGCGGTCATGCTGGAAACCATTTCAGTTCTCCTCCTGTGGCGACTTTAACGAAAATAGCATGGTATCACGTTAATGACGAAGGGAGGGGGTATGTCCGTGACGAACAGGCTATAATGATCGTCCCGATCCGGTTGTGGAGGAGAATAATAATGCGCCCCAGCGGACGCGCCTGTGATGAAATGAGAGAAGTGCGCCTGACCAGGGCTTATACCTGTCATGCGGAAGGCTCGGTGCTGGTCGAGTTTGGCCGTACCCGGGTGCTGTGTAATGCCAGCTTTGATGATACCGTGCCGCATTTCCTGCGGGGCGGGGGCAAGGGCTGGGTGACGGCTGAATACGGCATGTTGCCCCGCTCCACGGATAAACGGATGCGGCGTGAAG
This sequence comes from Gammaproteobacteria bacterium, assembly GCA_965116585.1. GTDB lineage: Bacteria > Pseudomonadota > Gammaproteobacteria > Eutrophobiales > Eutrophobiaceae > JAAXHV01. The sequence continues at coordinate 3,293,599 of OZ220714.1, forward strand.
CAGGCCAGTACAAACAGAGCGGGCGCACGCACGAGATCCAGCGCTTGATCGGACGTTGCCTGCGCGCGGTCGTGGATTTGGCTGCCTTGGGCGAAAACACGATTATCCTCGACTGTGACGTGATCCAGGCGGACGGCGGCACCCGCACCGCGGCTATCACCGGCGCCTACGTGGCGCTGATGGATGCCGTCAGCCACCTGCTGCAACAGGGTAAAATCCACACAGATCCGGTGATCGCCGCCGTGGCCTCGGTGTCGGTGGGGATCTGTGACGGCACTCCCTTGCTGGACCTGGATTACCTCGAGGATTCCAGCGCGGAGACAGACATGAACGTGGTGATGAACAACAAGGGCGAACTGATTGAGGTGCAAGGGACCGCGGAAGGCCATCCGTTCACCTTTGCAGAACTGGATCGGATGCTGGCGCTGGCCCGGCAAGGCATCGACAGGCTGTTCGCCATCCAGACTGCGGCGCTTGATGAAAAATAAAGAAATCGTAGTAGCCAGCGCCAATCCGGGCAAGTTGCGGGAATTTTCCGGGTTGTTTGCCGAATTTCATATCAACATATTGCCGCAATCGGCGTTTGCCGTGCCCGCCGTAGCGGAAACCGGCGCCAGTTTTGAGGAAAACGCGCTGCTGAAGGCGCGCCACGGCGCGGCTCATGCCCGGCGCCCGGTCATTGCCGATGATTCCGGTATTGAAGTGGACGCGCTGGATGGCGCGCCCGGTATTTACTCGGCGCGCTATGCCGGCGCCGGCGCTACGGACGCCGACAACCTGGCGCTGTTGTTAGGTAATATTGCGGCGCTGGGCGTCCGTCAACCGGCGGCCAGGTTTCGTTGTGTGATCGCTTACGTGCGCACTGCTGATGATCCCGAACCCCTGCTTGCGCACGGAGTCTGGGAGGGGCATATCGTGGATGAGCCCGCGGGCGCGAACGGTTTCGGCTATGACCCGATCTTCCACGTGCCGGCGCAGGGTTGCACCTCGGCACAGTTGCCGCCGGCGCTCAAGAATACCATCAGCCACCGGGGACAGGCATTGCGCAACCTGCTGGCACTGATGAAGGAGGGGAGGGCGCTTGAATAGAACCGCATCAATAGGCTGGAGAACACTGCTCGTCATTCCTGCGCAAGCAGGAATCCAGTTGCTAAAACAACACCTTGTAATGAATGTCTGCTTACTGGATTCCTGCATTCGCAGGAATGACGAGGTGGTCCTGCGGAGGTTGTGGAATATCTGCCTGTGCGCGCTGCTGCTCACCACGGGTGATGCCCACGCGCAGGAGCAAAAAGCCATACCGGTGAAGGTCATGCGAGCCGCCGTTGCGCCCGTGCATGAAGAATTGCCGCTGACCGGCAATGTCACCACGCGCCGCCAGTCACGGTTGTCACCAGAGGTGGCGGGACTGGCGGCGCAACTGTACGTGGACGAGGGGGATGAGGTAAGCCGGGGCGATGCGTTGCTGGAACTGGACCGGGATATTGCGCAAATCGAGCGAGACAGCGTTGCCGCGCAGGTGGCGGAGGCACAGGCCAGGCTGGCAGAGGCGTTGCGGCAACAGGATGAAGCGGCGCGCCTGGTGGAGAAAAAACACATCCCGCCCACCCGTCATGAGGCCGCCCAGGCCGTGGTCGCCATGGACCGCGCCGCGCTGGAACGCCTGCAGAAGGAACTGCAACGCCGGCAGGAACTGGTCAGGCGCCATACCGTCAACGCCCCGTTTGACGGCGTTATTACGCAGAAGATGGTGGAAGAGGGTGAATGGGTCAAAATCGATACCCCGTTGTTTGAACTGACCGAGATAGACCGGCTGCGGGTCAACGTGCCGGTGCCCCAGTTTTACTTCGGTGACGTGCACCTGGGCACCCCGGTCCGGTTTGCCTTCGATGCTTATCCGGGCCGGGAATTTCTTGCCGCGGTCACCATGAAAGTCCCGCTCAGCAGTGAGTCGGCCCGCACCTTCCCGGTCAGGATAGACCTGGAAAACGTTGACCGCCTGTTTGCGCCGGGCATGTCGGCGCGGGTGATATTCCGGCTGGGCAGCGCTGACACCGGCGAGTCCTTGTTGGTATCCCGGGACGCGCTGGTGAGGAAGCCGGACGGTAGCGCCTCCGTCTGGGTGGCAACACCCGGTAGTGAAGGCATGAAAGCCAGGCAAGTCGCGGTCAGTATCGGCCGCAGTTACCGGGAATACATGGAAATCACCGCCGGCGAGGTGCAAGCCGGCGACCGGGTGGTGGTACGCGGCAACGAGATCCTGCGCCCGGGACAACTCGTTGAAATCAAGGAAGAACTCCGGTTTGAAGCTACGGATGGTTCTGCAACAAAACCCCGCCGCGCTTTTTGAACCTTGCCGTTGCCAGTTCCGTGAAGTGCTCGATGATGCTGCCCTGTACCGAGGGACGGGACAGGATGGCGGCGCTCCAGGCCAGTACTTGCTCGCAGTCCGGCGGGATTACGTCAGCTATCACTTGTTTCAACAGGTATTCGATGCGAATGAACACCGGCGCGTAAGCCGCGTCTATGAGTGAGAAAGCGGCGCCATTGAAGAACGGCGCCGCAGTCAGGTTCTTCTCCAGGAATTGAAACTTGTCCCGCAGCGCCTGCAGGGCATCCTCGACCACTGCGCGCTCCGGCGAGGTCAGCATCCTGAACGACAGGTTGGACAGTTCCGAACCAAACTCAATCCAGGCCCGGTTCATGGCTTTTTGCAGCGCGTCCTGCGGGTGCATGGACGGGGGGGTGATCTCGTCCAGGTACTCGTTGATAACCGCGGATTCGAACAGGATATTGCCGTCAATGCGCAGCACCGGCACTTTCCCCAACGGCGAGATTTGTAAAAACCAGTCCGGCTTGTGCGCCAGATCGATATTGGTGCGCTTGAACGGAATGTCCTTCTCCAGCAGGGTAATGACGGAACGTTGCACAAACGGGCACAGGTCAAAGCTGATCAGTTCGATATCCATGGTCAAGTAGCTGGGTTAAAACCGGGATGGAAAATAGTACAGGAAAGCTGTCGTAGAGGCAAAACGTGGACTCTGGGATGGACTCTGAAGACATGAAAATGGTATGCTGGCATACTCTGATTTGAACGAACGTGGAGAGCACATCAATGGCAAGCAATGTCGTCTATGGCAGTCTCAACAGCGGTTTTATATTCCCGGTTATGACGCAACTGACAGCGCCTAGAACGTCGCATGACAGCGATGGTCTTGCCCCGGCTGACCCGGATGAGTTCTTTGATCTGGTGTCCGGTTTGAAAATATCCATACCCATACTGGGCGCCACCCTGGAATTCACGTCCAACAATACTTTCGAGCTTGTTGAAGGCGAAAAAACAGATTCCGGTAGTTATACCTTTGAGCAAACCGGGTCGAGTACGGCCAGGCTGAAACTGGAACTGGATGATGGCGATAGCTATGAGGTTGACCTTGAATTTACCTCGGCCACTACCGTGGAGGTCGAGTTTTCCCTTCCCGGCGGCTTGTCCGTATCGACAAACATCACAATTGAAGACCGATCCGGCGACTCGTCCGACCCGGATGCCGGCGCCGCGCCCATGGGCACGGCGGGCGACGATATTCTCGAAGGTACGGCGGGCGCCGATACCCTGGATGGCCTGGGCGGTGATGACACCTTGAACGGCTTTGCCGGTGACGATACGCTCAACGGCGGCGGCGGCGATGACAGGCTCAACGGCGGGCTGGGCGCCGACGTGCTGGATGGCGGGGCCGGCAGCGATCATGCCTTGTACCTGTTCTCGGACGTAGGCGTGCTGGTGCGCTTGCACGACGCCAGGGCAGTCCGGTTCGGCGATGCCCAGGGTGATACGCTGACCGGTATTGAGCATCTTACCGGCAGCACCTATAACGACATACTGGCCGGGGACGGCGAGGACAACATATTAAACGGCCTTGAGGGCGATGACGTCTTGTATGGCGGACCCGCGGGTGGCGACGATACGATGAATGGCGGCGAGGGTCATGACAGGGTTTACGGCGGCAAGGGGAACGACACCCTGACCGGCGGCGAGGGTAACGACCTGTTGAAAGCCGGCCCCGGCGATGACATCCTGGTTGCCGACGGCAACGATATGGACGTGCTGCATGGCGGAACCGGGAAAGACACATTTCGTTTCTTCCCCAGCAACCTGGGAGGCGGCACTATTGTGGATTTCGCCGACGGGGAAGACGTGATCGACCTGACCGGGTTTACCGGCATCGCCTCCGTGGACGACCTTGACATCGTCAGTTACGGCGCTAACGTGCGTATTGAATTGTCGGGCACGGACTATTTAACCACCATCATCCTGTCGGATTTCGATGCCAACAACCTGGACAATGCAGATTTCATGTTTTAAGCCGCGCCGCCCGCCGAGGGCTGTTGCCTGCAAACTGGGACGCACGACATGAGCGCTGACACACCGCCTGTGGAGGATATGCTGCAACGCATCTTCGCCATGCAATCCGACCTGAACGATTACGTGTTCAGGAAGAACAACCTTAAGGATACGGACGGCAAGCCCCTGACCATGGACACTATTTTTTCCGCGGTCAACCAGGGTGAGCGCAAGGTGAACGACCTGCCCAATACCTGGCTGTCAAACTATTCCAGGGCAATGCGCGAGGAAGTACAGGAACTGGACGAAGAACTGTTGTGGAAATGGTGGAGCAAGGACGAGATCGACCTGCAGAACATCCGGGTCGAATTAATCGACATATTGCACTTCCTGGTCTCCGCCCTGATCTGCTCCGGCCTCACCCCGGAACAGGTGTACGACATCTACTGCCAGAAACACGCCGTCAACCTGAACCGGCAGGACCGCGGCTACAGCAGGGAGACGAAGACTGAGGACGATAACAGAGGGATTGGCAAGTGAACCAGACCTGCGCGAGCAGGAGTCCCGTGATGGAGACTCCTGCTTGCGCTGAGGTGTCACGCTGCTGATGGAGCCTACTACTTGTGCAGGTGCGGTTCTCTCCCGCCCGGCGCCCTGACACAACCAGCGGTTGGTTTAATTGACAGAGACCTTGGGCGTTGGTATGCCTACGTGGGTATTAACTGGGATGGGCGAAGCCGGCGAGTGCATTTCATTAAATGCGGCGCCCTCCTGCAATTCCAGCCACACTTCACCAACATAGCGATCATTCCTGACTCCGGATCGATACGTTGGGGTGAGGTCCTCGTTGTGTGAGCAGTCATTGTCGGATGCCGTACAGTCCCACCTCATAGAGATGTCATACGCCGTGCCGCTGACCTTTTTGATCTCTTCCCAAACTGTTCCCAGGCCGTACCTGCGGTCAGTGTAGCCCGGGACCAGGTTGTACGTATCTTCTGTCATAAAGTCGCGCCAATCGACGCCACTCACAGGTTCGGAGAACGTCACCCGCCACGTCACTTTCTGGGTGGTCCCGCCTGCCGGCCGGCTCACGCCACAGATGTAAGGCTTAAATGCTGCCTGACCGGCTGCATCCAGCGGACACGTAGTTTGCTGAGCGCTTGCTTCACCGGCAAGGCCAAGCAGGGCTACCCCCCCCCCCCCAGAAGATGGCAATCGTCAGGTATCGTATGATGGTGTTCATGATCTCGCTCCCACTCCCGGTGTCAACTGCCCCGAGTATAGCATAGCCAAAAAAACTTCCAGTATTAAATGGGGAACGGGTATGATTCAACGTCATGAAAAGGTATCATCTTTTCGGTTACTTCGTAGCGCTGCTGCTGGCCACAACTGCAAGCGTGGCCCAGGCGCAGTTCAAGACCGGTTCACTGACTATCGCCACCCAATTCGGTGAGGTTGACTACCGTATTGAGGTTGCCGACACCCCGGTTCTGAAAAGTCTTGGGCTGATGTATCGCTCATCACTGCCCGAGCGCCAGGGCATGTTGCTGCTGCATGACAAACCGGCGCGCATGAGTATCTGGATGAAGAATACTTTTATCCCACTTGATATAATCTATATCAGCGCTGACGGCTATATCGTCAAGATCGTTGAAAATGCCCGCCCGGAATCCACTGCCAGAATGCCTTCCGACGGCAAGGTCAAGGCAGTGCTGGAGCTGAATGCGGGCCAGGTGCGGCAGCGGGACATCACCGTCGGAGACCGTGTCACCTACCAGGTTGATTAACACGAATTTCATTTATCCGCAGATGACGCAGATTAACGCAGATATTTTTTGATTCACCCGCGGCATCCACTGATAACAAGAACATGAAGATCATACTCGCACCGGATTCATTCAAAGGCAGCCTGACTTCCACGGAGGTGGCCGAGGCCATGGAGGTTGGCGTCAGGCGGGTCTTGCCGGATGCCGATTGCGTGAGGATTCCCATGGCGGACGGTGGGGAGGGGACGGTGCAATCCTTGCTGGATGCGGTCGGTGGGAAAATGCTCCAATGCACCGTCACCGGCCCCGCGGGGCAGCCGGTTGCAGCCGGTTACGGACTGCTGGCAGACGGTGGCACTGCGGTGATCGAAATGGCGGCGGCGTCCGGACTGGCACTGGTTGACGACAGCACCCGGAACCCGTTGCTGACCACCTCTTACGGCACCGGGGAGTTGATAGGCCACGCGCTGGACCAGGGCGCGCGCAAGATTATCCTGGGCATAGGAGGCTCTGCCACCAACGATGCCGGTGTGGGTATGGCGCAGGCGCTGGGAACGGTGTTCCATGACGGGGCAGGGCGTGTTATCGGGGAAAACGGAGCGGGCGGCATGTTGCACCGGATTGAGTCGGTGGACCTGGACGGCCTGCATCCCGGCCTGGAACAGGCGCATATCCTGGTCGCCTGCGACGTGGATAACCCCTTGACCGGGGCCGACGGCGCGGCGCACGTGTTCGCACCGCAGAAAGGCGCGGACGCGACCATGGTACAGACCCTGGATGCCAACCTGAAACACCTGGCCGGAGTGATCGAGCGGGAGTTGGGGATGGACGTGGACCCGGTTCCGGGCGCCGGCGCGGCCGGCGGCATGGGCGCCGGATTGCTGGTATTTGCCGGCGCGGAACTGCAACGCGGCATCGAAATCATCAGTAAGGCCACCCCTATCGAGAGCCACCTGCGTGCGGCAGACCTGGTCCTTACCGGCGAGGGCAGGGTGGATTTCCAGACCGCCTTCGGCAAGACCCCGGCAGGGATTGCCCGTCTCGCCGGGGAATACGGTGTGCCCGTAGTCGCCATCGGCGGCGGCCTGGCGGATGATGCCGGAACAGTCTTTGAACACGGCATCCACGGCCTGGAACCGGCCATCGCCCGGGACATGCCCCTGCGCGAGGCCCTGGCCAATTCCAGGGACTACATCGCCAACGCAGCAGAACGCGTCATCCGCCTTATAGAAATCGGCCAGGGAATGAATATAAGTAACCTCTAAAAATGAACGATATGAAGCTATCAACATTCGCACAACGATTTTCGGAGCATTCCGGCATTATCCTGCTCATGGATGATATGGCCGGAGCGATGGCCGGGGGGCAGGACATGCTCATGCTGGGGGGCGGTAACCCGGCACATATTCCTGAGGTGCAGGCATTGTTCCGGCAGCGTATGCAGGACATCCTGGACCAGCCCGGCGAGTTTGGCCGGGTGGTGGGTGATTATGATCCACCCCGGGGCAACGTGAAGTTCCTGGAGGCCCTGGCGGAATTACTGAACCGTGAATACGGCTGGGGACTGGGCGCAGAGAACGTAGCGCTGACCACCGGCAGCCAGTCGGCTTTTTTCCTGCTGTTCAACATGTTCGGTGGCGACTGCGCGGGCGGGGCCAGGAAAATCCTGCTGCCCATGGCGCCGGAGTATATCGGTTACGGGAGCGTGGGACTGGTGGATGACCTGTTCGTGGCCAACAGGCCGACGCTTGAGAAGGAACCGGACCGTACTTTCAAGTATCACGTGGATTTTGACAGCCTGAGCGTGGATGAATCCATAGGCGCCATCTGTGTGTCGCGGCCCACCAACCCCACCGGTAACGTGCTCACCGATACCGAGGTGGCCAGGCTGGTTGACATCTCCGCGCAACGGGAGATCCCGCTGATTATCGACAATGCCTACGGGATGCCGTTCCCCAACATCATCTTCACGGAGGCGGAACTGGTGTGGAACGAGAATATTATCCTGTCCATGAGCCTGTCCAAACTGGGGTTGCCGGCGACGCGCACCGGTATTGTCGTGGCCCGCGCCGACATCATCACCGCGCTCAGCAATATCAATGGCGTTTTGACCCTGGCGCCGGAAAGTACCGGTCCGGCGTTGGCGTATGACCTGGTCCGCTCCGGCCGGATCACTGACATCAGCCGCTCCCTCATCCGGCCGTATTACCAGGCGAAGGCGCAACGGGCCATTGCACTGTTGCACCGGGAACTGGCAGGGGTGGAGTATTTCGTACACAAGGCAGAGGGAGCGATCTTTCTCTGGTTGTGGTTTCCCGGCCTGCCGATCAGCAGCCTGGAACTGTACCAGCGCCTGAAGCAAAGAGGCGTGCTGATCATCCCCGGCGAATATTTTTTCCTGGGCCTGGATCATGACCCCTGGCCGCACAAACAGGAGTGCATACGCATGACGTATTCCATGAATGACGAGGTGGTGCGGGAAGGTATTGAAATCATTGCAGAAGAGGTGAAGAAACTATGATAAACCTTCAAGACAAAGTAGCCGTTATTCCCGGCGGCGCCACCCTGATAGGCCGGAAGGTTGCGCATGAGTTCATCCGGGCCGGGGCCAGGGTGACGGTGTGCGATATCGACGCGGCAGGCGGCGCGGAACTGCAACAGGAAGCGGGCGAGGCGCTGGCGTTTATTCAGGCGGACATCACCGATGACGCGCAGGTCGACGCGGTCATCGAACAGACACTGGCGCGCTGGGGCGGTATCGACTGCCTGGTGAACGTGGCCTGCACCTACCTGGACAACGGGCTTGCTTCCACGCGTGAGGAATGGCGCCAGGCGCTGGACGTGAACCTGGTGAGCGGCGCCCTGTTCGTACAGAAAGTCGCGCCGCACATGCGCCGGCGCGGGGGTGGCGCGGTGGTCAACTTCGCCAGCATCAGCGGCAAGCGGGCGCAACCGGGGCGTATGCTGTACGCCGCGTCCAAGGCGGCGATCATCGGGGCGACCCGCAACGAGGCGCTGTTGCTGGCCGAGGACAATATCCGCGTGAACTGCGTGTCCCCAGGCTGGGTCTGGTCGAACGTGATCCGCGCCATGAGTGGGAACGACCGGGCGAAGGCGGACCGGGTCGCCGGCGACTTCCACCTGTCAGGCCGCGCGGTGGACCCGGAACAGGTGGCGCGCACGGTAGTATTCCTCTGCTCCGACGCCGCCTCCGGCATCAACGGCGCCGACGTCCCCGTGGACAGCGGCTACGCCGCCCTCGGCGCGGAGGGCAAGACGGACCAGGTGGGGAGATTATCGGAATAGAAGATTCGCAGGGATGCCCCCCCAATTCCTAATTCTTAATTCCTAATCCCGGCAGCCACAGGGCCAGCTCCGGATACAGTATCAACAACAACAGCAGTAGCGCGGAACAGGCCATAAAGGGCAGGGCGGCCAGCCAGATGTCCTGCATGCGGGTGCCGGGCGGGGCCACGCCTTTCATCACGAACAGCAGCAGGCCCATGGGGGGCATGGTAAGGCTCATCTCCAGCGCCAGCAGCACGATCACCCCGAACCAGATCATGTCGAAACCGTAGTAATGGGCCAGCGGCACGAACACCGGCAGGGTGAGCATCATCATGGACAACTGCTCCATGAACGCGCCCAGCAGCAGCATCACTACGAACATGATGAGCAGCGCGGCAATGGGAGCCAGTGTCAATGTGCTGATCCAGTCCACCAGGCCGGTGGTGGCGCCGGAGAAAGCCAGTACCTTGCTGAACGTGGTGGCGCCGAGGATGATCATGAACATCATCACCGTCACCCGGGTGGCGCCGAGCAGGGATTTGGTGATGGCCGCCATGGATAAACAACGGAAACAGGCGGCGAGCAGCATCACGCCGGCCACACCGCAGGCTGCGGACTCGGTGGGGGTGGCCCAGCCCAGCACGATCAGGCCGACCACCAGGAACACGATGAGCCCCATGGGCAGCACGTCCCTGGCCACCAGCAGCAGTTTCTGCCGCAGGGAGATGGGTTCCACCTCGTAGGCCGGCGCCGAGGCGGGGTCCAGGCGGATGCTGAGGATAATGTAAAGCCCGTACAGCAAGGCCAGGGTGAGTCCCGGAATAATGCCGGCGATGAGCAACTTGCCGATGTCGATATAGGCCAGGCTGCCCAACAGCACCGCCAGCGCCGAGGGCGGGATGAGTATGGCCAGGCCGCCCACGCCCAGTATCGGCCCGATCGACAGGCGGTTCTTGTAGCCGCGCTTGTTCATTTCCGGCACCATCAGGGTGCCCAGCAGCGCGGTGGAGGCCATGCTGGAACCGGACAGCGCCGCGAACAAGGTGCCGCCGCCTACGGTAATGAAGGACAGGCGTCCCGGCAGACGCCCGAACAGTTTGTCCAGGGCATTGAACGCGCGGAAACCCAGGCCGGAATGGAAGAACAACTCGCCCATGATCAGGAACAGGGGCACGGGCACCAGGGCGAAACGGGTCAGCGCGTTGGCGGCATTGCGCACCAGTTGCGCCAGGCCCGCCTCACCGCCCATGAACAGCATCACCCCGACCAGGTCGGCGCCCAGGAACGCGAACGCCACCGGGATGCCCAATGTGATGAGGGAAATGGTGAGGCCCAGCATGAGGGCGAACGCGGCGAACCAGATCAGGGACATTTATTACTCACGAATGCCAATCTTATCGTCATACATATCGTCAAAACCCAGCAGGTAACGCCCGAACTCCACCGTCAGCAGTGCGAACGAGAACGGCATGACCGCGAAGATGAGCCAGCGCGGCATATCGAAGGAACGCACTTCCATATCCCCGCGCAGCCAGGTTTCCAGTGTCACCTGCCCGGCGTACCAGCAGATCACCGCGCACACGATGACGCATAACAGGTAACACAGCCGGGCAAGCACGGGGCGTAGCCGCGCCGGCGCCACGGCGCTGAGCAGTTGCAGGTAGATATGGCGTTTTATCCGCACCAGCCAGGGCGCGCCCAGCAAGGTGAGGTAATACAGGCCGTATTCCGTGGCCGCCAGGGTATGGGGGAATGTGGCCAGGCCGGTGAGGCGCGCAACCACGTCATACAGGATCAGCAATGTTATCGCGGCGAGGATCGCCGCGCCCAGCGCGAACAGGCTGAACAAGGTCTGTTCGTAGCTGCCCTGTGGTTTGTCGTTCATTCCCCTGCCCGGTAAAATTTATCCCGCAGTTCCGCATAATAGTCGGGCGAACGCGTTTGCAGGCGGCGCCAGATGACGTCGTGGGCAAGCGCGCGGTATTTTCTTTCGCCATCCTTGCCGAGACGCACCACGTTCATGCCCAGGCCGCGCAGGCGCTCATCCTGTTCCCCGGTAAGCTGTTCGAACCGGTGATAGCTGTCTGTTTCATATTCCAGTACGGCCTGCATCAGGACGTCCCGCACCGGTTCCGGCAGTTGTGCCCAGCGTTCCTGGTTGAAGATGATGCCCACGTCGCTGGAGAACACGCCGGGGTCGATGCGGTATTTCAGGTGCTGGTGCCAGGAGGCGTCCTGCAAACCGACAATGGGCCAGCCTATGCCCTGGATCATGTTGCGTTCCAGCGCCATGTAGATATCCGGCGCGGCAACGTTGACAAACCGCGCGCCCAGGCTACTGATAAAATCGCGCCAGACCGGGCCGCCGCGTATGCGCCAGGAATCCAGGTCCGGCACGTTCTCAACATTGAGCGGCGGTTGTTCCCGGGTGAATACGTGAAACTCGATGAACGCAGCGCGGGCCAGGTAGCGTGTGCCCAGCTTGTCCCGGTGTAACCGGTCCATCAGGTCGATACCGCCGTTGCGGCGGGTTTCCCAGGGCGGCACGTTGCTGGCGAACAGCGCTTCCACCTCCGGCAGCAGGCCGATGTAGTAAGTGGCCGGCCCATAGACCATGTGCACCACACCGGTCCTGACCGCGTCGGCCTGTTCAAAGGTCGGGATCGCCTCGGGGCCGCCGACAAAGATAATCCTGAACTTGCCCGCTCCCAGTTCATTGACCTGTTTGATCCACTGCTCGAAATCACGGGTGTAGTCGGTTTGTCTCGGCAACATGCTGATGGCCCGGATGATCTCCAGGTCCGGTTGTTTGTCGCACGCGGGCAATAACAGAATGGAAAACAGCAGGGCGGATTTGATAAGATGAATGAGGGGCATGGGATACGACCCAATGTAACATATGCAAACCAGACTTGACAGCCACACCCGGCCGCAGTTGCCGTCCACGCATTACCTGGACAACCGCATCTATACCGACCCGGACGTATTCGAGACGGAGCGGCGTACTGTGCTTTCCCGTACCTGGCGTTTTGTCTGTCACGCGTCCGAACTACCGGCGCCGCACGATTTCCGCCTGGTGCAGGTTGCCGGTCACGAACTGGCGCTGGTCAGGGGCGCTGACGGGGAGTTGCGGGCGTTTTACAACAGTTGCGCCCATCGCGGCGCGCGCGTGTTGAGGAAACCCTGCGGCCGGCTGGAACAGGGCCGCATGACCTGCTTCTACCACCTGTGGAGCTATGACGAGCGCGGCCGTTGCACCGGCATTTCCCGGCCTGCGGGCTATCGGGATACCCCGGTGATAAAAGAGGACGCCGGGCTGAAGTCGGTGCGTGTGGACACGCTGTTCGACCTGGTGTTTGTGTGCCTGGATGAGGATGCAGGTTCCTTGCGCGACTTTCTGGGAGAGGCCGTAATCGAGGCGATACACACCCCCTTCGGCCTGGCCGATATGGAGGTGTTTCACCTGCATCGCACGGAAATACAGGCCAACTGGAAGCTGTTTGTCGAGACCAACTACGAGGGCTATCACGAGTTGCTGCATTTATTGAACCGCACTACCGGCGTGGCCCAGCAGGACTATCACAAACGTCAATGGACCTGCCACCCACGCGGGCACGTCAGCTTCGACCATGCCAGCATCAGTTACGGCAACCTGAACTACGAGCAGCGCAGCGCCGACGTGATGCCGGGCATGGCGCCGAACGGGCACGTGGTCATCAACCTGTTCCCGGACATGTTGCTGAACTGCCGTTCCACGGTGGCCCGCATCGATTCGATCATGCCGCTCTCACCCACGCGCACCTTGCTGGAGTGCCGCGGGCTGGGACTGGCGGATGACACGGAGGCACAACGCGCCTTGCGCGTGCGCCATCACAACCAGGTATGGGGCCCCACCGGTATCAACCTGGCCGAAGACATGTGGGCGGTACAGGCACAGATGCGCAACATGGAACACGGCAGCAGCCGTTACAGCATCATCGCCAGGGAGGAAGACGGGCCCATGAGCGATTCCACGTTGCGTAATTTCTATGCGGAATGGAAGCGCCGGACGGGATGTCAATCACACGACCTCGGCCCGGCCGCGCGGGATGTCGGATGAACGGGGTCTTATGCGCGTCACTGATAACATCCGTTCCCGGATGAGAGGAGAGCAATAACGCATGGCGTTAAGAGATATTACCGCGCAGTTTGAACTGAATCGCCTGATCCACGCTTCCGGCCGTTACCTGGACGAGCGTGATTTCCAGGCTTACCTGGACCTGTACCGGGAACAGGGCAGCTACGAGATTGTCACCAGAGCCCCGGAACTTCCCGAACCCATGGTGTGGATGCAGTGTAGCCGCGCGGAATTAAGCGCACGTATCGCGGCCATGTCTGAACAGGAATGGGAGATCGCCGAGGTGGAGCAAAGCCGGGTCTTGTCCGTGGAGGTGATCGAACTGGGCGCTGTGCGCGCGCAAACTTCAAGCACTTTCGCGCTGTACCACACCAGCCAGGAGGGCACTACCTCCTTGTACGCCACAGGCCGCTACGATGATTGCTGGGAGGCGGACGCGGATAGCTGGAAATTACTTAGTCGCCGGGTCGTACTCAAGACCCGGCAACTGAAGATGCTGTCGCCCTTGCCGATTTGAAAGAGTACTAGAACCGGTACTCGCCGGTCAGGTACCAGGCAAAATCACGGGCCAGGACGTCGTTCTGAGTGGACGCCGATCCGGAAAACTCCGTGTAGATTGTGCGGCGCTTGTCGAAGATATTGTTCGCATGGAAGATGAGCGAGAGCTTGTCATTGGCGCTGTCCCAGCCCACGCTGGCATTCAGCAGGCCATGGGACTGCATCACGCTGCCAGGGTCGTTATCCGCGGCAAAGAACACCTTGGTCCGGTAGTTGTAATCCACCCGTGCAATAATGGTGCCCATGTCGCCCAACCCGAACTCCTTGATGAGTGAGGAGGCCAGCGACCAGCGCGGTACCTGCGGCAACCGGTCGCCCTTGGCAGGGCCGCCGGAGTTGAATACCGAGGGGTCGGATTTCGTGATCTTCGCGTCCAGGTGGCCAATCGCCACTTCCAGGAACCAGGTGTCCAGCGGCGACCAGCGTGATTCCAGTTCGAAACCCTTGATCTCGCCCTCGCCGGCATTGTCAAGCTGCGGGGCGATACCTTCGGGCGCCAGGGTTTCCAGTTGAATGTCAGTGTAATCGGCGTAGAAGGCGGCCGCATTCAGGACGAACCGCCCATCCGGCGTGCTGAACTTGAAACCGATTTCGAATGATTCCACGAATTCCGGGTCGTAGGTGGGCGCCGCGGCGCCGAATACGCCGGCGTTGCGCTGCTGTACGCCGCCACTCTTGAACCCTTCCGCATATGTGAAATAGGTCATCAGGTTGTCATTCACGTCGTAGGAAATATTCGCCATGGGAGTCCAGTCATCAGCTTTTAGTGTGGTGGTGCCGTCGGCAATCAGCTTCACCTGAAGTCCGGTCGGAGCAAACACCGGCACCGCGGACTGAATATTCACCATGTCACTGGCCCCCATGGGAAAGTGAGCGCCGGGTGTACTGTACCTGCCGTCACTGGTAACGATGAAATCCTTGGTATCGTCGGTGTAGCGAATACCGGCGGTAAGATGCAACTTCTCCGTGATGTCAAACGTACCCTGGGCAAAACCGGCGATACTCTCGTGGTCGAACTTGGCGCCGCTTTCAATGTCAATCCCGGCAAAGTCCACCGGGTTGTAGTTGTTGCCGTCTTCCGTGAAATAGAAGCCCCCTACGATCCATTGCAGGCGGCCGCTGACAGCCGTACCCAGCAACTGTATTTCCTGGGTAAACTGCTCCTGCTTGTAGATCTGATCTCTTACCCAGGATAAATAGAAAGGAGTGCTGTCGCCATCATGGGCAAATTCACTGTCGACATTACGGTAGGCTGTGATCGACTTGATTTCCAGGTTGTCCGTGAGCTGCCAGTCAACCGTGCCCGAGAAACCATAGATATCGTGATCGGAGTAGGTCGGCATGGTGCTGGTATTCTTGCCCAGGGCGATGGTGTCGGCATTGGCGCAACCCGATGTGGTTCCCTCAACGAGACCTGGCACCGGGGCCCGGGCATCACAGTTACTGAAGCCTCTCGGGAAAGGCGTGCCTGGATTACCAAAACCGGCGCCCAGGCCAGGACCGCCGTTCGCAGGATTAAAAGGCGAATTTGCGCCCAGGAAAAAATTGTGTTGAGTAGCACCATTGCCGGTTGACGTGGGGTTATTCGGATCTGGCGGAATAAATTGTATGACGCGGTCGGGATTCTGTGAAGCCACGCGGGCCTGGCCGTTTTCCCGGTCACGGGAGTAGTCACCGTTGATGTTTACCTCGAAGTTGTTTGCCTGCCAGCGCAGCGCGCCGCGGAAGGCGAGGGTATCGTCATCGCCGGTGTCCATGCCGTTAAGGGGGTTCACCACGAAACCGTCCTGGTCGAACTTGGCGACCGTGGCATTCATAAACAGGTTGTCGCTGAGCGGGACGTTGACCTTGCCGAGCACGTCGGCCCGGTCATCGATGCCTACTCTTACCCGCACCTTGCCCTCGAATTCTTCGTGGGGTTTCTGGGTATGGATAGCGATGGCGCCGCCCGTGGTATTACGGCCGAACAAGGTGCCCTGGGGGCCGCGCAGGACTTCGACACGGTCAATATCGATAATGTCCAGCACCGAACCGACGCTGCGCGCGTAATAGACGCCGTCCACGTAGATGCCCACACCCGGGTCCGCGGAAGGCAGGAAGTCGCGTTGTCCGACACCGCGCAGGAACACTGCGGCGCTGTTGCCGCCGCCGCCGTTGGTGTTGATATTGTCGAAAGACATATTCGGCGTCAGCCCGGCAATCTCATCGATGCGCTGTACGCCACGCGCTTCCAGGCTCTCACCGCTGAACACGGAGACCGCGATGGGGGTATCCTGCAGGCCTTCTTCGCGTTTCCTGGCGGTAACCTTTATTTCCTCCATCAACGCGCCGATGCCGCTTTCCTGGGCAGCAGCAAAACTGCCCGGTAATACTACCAACGGCAACGTCAGCAATGGTGTTAATATACGAGACATCCGGCCTGCGACGGCTCGAATATACACGCTTCCAGACAGTGTCAAATTACCCATTGGTTTACCCCGTGTTGTAAAAACCGGACGATTGTAGCAGTTATGTTTATTTTGTCAATCCCCTTTTCTTTTTCCTTGATAACTCTTACTATTTACCAAACCCAACTATCCCACACACAGAGTGAAACAGGCATCCAGAAAAAAACAGTCGGACGGCGCGGCACAAGGACGAATTACGCGCTACCTGAATGAAATCGGCTTTATTTTTATCCTGGCCGGCGCCTTGTTTACTGCCTTGTCGTTGTACACCTATCATCCCGCCGACCCGGGCTGGTCGCAGGCGGTCAGCGTTGCCGGGATTCACAATGGCGGTGGCATTGTCGGTGCTTATATCGCCAACCTGCTGCTGTACCTGTTTGGCTACCCGGGTTACCTGTTTCCCCTGCTGATCGTCTTTGACGGCTGGCGCATCTTTATCTTTCGGCGCAATGAGGCGCCCGTGCCAACCCTGCTGATGGTGCTCAGGGCCGGTGGCTTTATCCTGCTGTTTTGCGGATGTTGTACGCTGGCCTGGATGTACCTGTACGGGGAGACGCAATTGCCGGCACACCTGTCGGACCAGACCGGCAGCGCCGGTGGCATCCTGGGTATAGCCCTGGGGACGTTGCTGCTTGACGTGTTCGGCAACGCCGGCAGCGTGTTGCTGATGTTTGCCGTCTTGCTGGCGGGCATCGCGGTGTACACGGGTTTGTCGTGGCTGCGGGTGATAGACGCAACCGGCTATGGCGCGCTGCGGGCAATCGGCAAAATCAATATCTGGTACAACCTGTTAAAACAGCGCTCCAGGTCGGCGGAAGTCAAGAAGGAGCGCGTGGACCTGGTAAGAAAACAGCAGAAAAAAGTCAGGGAGAGGCTGCCGCCGCGTATCGAACCGGTGCTCGGCAAGGTGGAAACCAGTCGTCGCGTCGAGGCGGAGAAACAGGAGCCACTGTTCGAGATGCCGGCCGAAGCGGCATTGCCGCCCCTGAACCTGCTGGACCAGCCCGGACCGTCCCAGGGACATTATTCGGATGCCACCCTGGAGGCCATGTCGCGCCAGGTGGAACTGAAGCTGCTCGATTTCAACATCCAGGTGGACGTGGTCGCGGTCAACCCGGGGCCGGTGATTACCCGCTTTGAGTTGCAACCGGCGCCGGGCATCAAGGGCAGCCAGATCAGCAACCTCTCCAAGGACCTGGCGCGTTCGCTGTCGGTGGTGAGCGTGCGCGTGGTGGACGTGATACCGGGCAAATCCGTTATCGGTCTGGAAATACCCAATGCCACCCGGGAACTGGTTGCCCTGAATGAGATGCTGAGCTCCAGGGAGTATGAAGAACTGAATTCAACCACCGCGCTGGCGCTGGGCAAGGACATCAGCGGCCACCCGGTGGTCATGGACCTCAGTCGCATGCCGCACCTGCTGGTCGCCGGCACCACCGGTTCAGGCAAGTCGGTTGCCATCAACGCCATGATCCTGAGCCTGCTGTACAAGTCGCCTTCCAAAAAGATCCGCTTGATCATGATCGATCCGAAGATGCTCGAATTATCCGTGTATGAGGGCATCCCCCATTTGTTGACGCCGGTGGTAACGGACATGAAGGAAGCCGCCAACGCCCTGCGCTGGTGTGTGGCGGAAATGGAACGCCGCTACAAGTTGATGGCGACCCTGGGGGTGCGCAATATCAACGGGTTTAACAAGAAGATCGTCGAGGCCGCCAGCCGCCGCCAACCGCTGCCGGATCCGTTCTATACGCCTGTCAACGATGAGGACGAGGCGCCGGCGCTGGAAGAACTGCCTTATATCGTTATCCTGATTGACGAACTGGCGGACATGATGATGACCGTCGGGAAGAAGGTGGAAGAACTGATCGCGCGGCTGGCGCAGAAAGCCAGGGCTGCCGGCATCCACCTGATCCTGGCCACCCAGCGCCCATCCGTGGACGTCATCACCGGCCTGATCAAAGCCAATATTCCCTGCCGTATCGCCTTCCAGGTTTCATCCAAGGTGGATTCGCGCACCATCCTGGATCAAATGGGCGCGGAAAACCTGCTCGGGCACGGGGACATGCTGTTTCTGCCGCCCGGCACCAGTGTGCCGATACGGGTACACGGCGCGTTTGTCGATGACCATGAAGTGCACAAGGTGGTCAAACATATCAAGGACCTCAGCGGCCCGAATTACCTGGACGGCATTACCCTGGACCCGGGCGCCGGCGGCGCCGATCCCGTGCCGGGTATTGAAACCGCCTCGGACGGTACCGACCCGCTCTATGACGAGGCGGTGAGGATCGTCACGGAAACCCGCAAGACCTCCATCTCCTATATCCAGCGCCGGCTCAAAATCGGTTACAACCGCGCCGCCCGTATCGTTGAGGAAATGGAAGCCAGCGGCCTGGTCGGCCCCCTGGAAGCCAACGGCAACCGCGCAATCCTGGCAGGGCCGCCACCGCCGGTGGATTGAGTCATCTGCGGATGAATCGACTCGTATTTATCTGCGGACTGTTCTGTTCGCTGTCGGCGCACGCGGCGGGTAATGCGCTTGATGTCTTTCTTGATGGCCTGGACAGTTTCTCCGCGCAGTTTGAGCAGGTGTTGCTGGATCCGTCCGGGGAGGCGCTGGAGTCCAGCCGCGGTACGTTGAGTTTGCGCCGACCCGGCATGTTTTACTGGTTGTATGATGAACCGTACACGCAGAAGATCATCAGCGACGGCGCCAGCCTGTGGGTGTATGAGGAGGACCTGGAGCAGGTGACCATCAGCACGGTGGATGCAACCATGGCAGATACCCCGGCATTGATTTTCAGCGGTAATAACGACCTGAATGAATATTACCTGATCGAAGAACTGGAAAACAACAGGGTGGGCGCGCTGGTGCAGTTGATACCGAAAAACCCGGAATCACACTACCGTGCGCTACGCCTGGTATTCTCCGACAAGGAACTGGCCGGCATGGTGCTGCTGGACAGCCTGGGACAGACCTTGTTGCTGACGTTCACGAATACCAGGCGCAACCCGGAACTGGACGAGGACTACTTCACCTTTACGCCCGCACACGATATGGAAGTCATCGACGCAAGACAGACGGAATAGTCTTGACCGCCCCCACCAATGAATACCGCCCCCTGGCGGATCGGATGCGGCCTGCCAGCCTGCAAGAGTTTGTCGGGCAGGAACACCTGCTTGGGCCGGGCAAGCCGTTGCGTCTGGCTATCGAGCGCGGACAGTTGCACTCCATGGTGTTCTGGGGCGGACCCGGTTCCGGCAAGACCACCCTGGCCCGGTTGGTCACCAGTTCCTGCAACGCACAGTTCCTGACCCTGTCGGCGGTGCTGGGCGGGGTCAAGGAGATCAGGGCCGCGATTGACAAGGCGCGCCGGTACCGGGAGGCTTACGGGCGCGATACCGTGTTATTCATCGACGAGGCGCATCGTTTCAACAAGTCGCAACAGGATGCGTTCCTGCCGCACGTGGAAGACGGCACCATTACCTTTGTCGGCGCCACCACGGAGAACCCGTCTTTTGAACTGAACAACGCGCTGCTGTCCAGGGTGCGGGTATATGTGCTGAAACCACTCACCGGGGATGACCTGGGGCGGATTGTCAGGCAAGGGTTGCAGGAACCGGAACGAGGGCTGGGCGGGAAACAACTGGACGTCACCGATGCCGCGCTGGCATTGCTGGTGGACAGCGCGGACGGCGACGCCCGGCGCGCCCTCAACCTGCTGGAGATCGCGGCAGATCTGGCGCCCGCGCAACAGCTTGACGCGGAACTGGTGGGTGAAGTGATCGGCGGGGCCGGTTACCGCCGTTTTGACAAGGCCGGCGATGCGTTTTACGAGCAGATCTCCGCGTTGCACAAATCGGTGCGCGGCTCATCCCCGGATGCGGCCCTGTACTGGTTTGCGCGTATGCTCGATGGGGGCTGCGATCCCCTGTATATTGCCAGGCGGGTGGTGCGTATGGCCTCCGAAGACATCGGCAACGCTGACCCCAGAGGTCTGCGCCTGGCGCTGGACGCCTGGGAGACCCAGGAACGGCTGGGTTCGCCGGAGGGAGAACTGGCCATTGCCCAGGCGGTCGTGTACCTGGCCTGCGCGCCCAAGAGCAATGCCGTGTACAAGGCGTATAATACCGTTATGGAAGACGTCAGGAGCACTGCCTCGAAAGAAGTGCCGATACACCTGCGCAACGCGCCCTCCCGGCTGATGAAGGAACTGGGCTACGGCAAGGAGTACCGCTACGCGCACGATGAACCCGACGCCTACGCCGCCGGCGAGCGCTATTTCCCCGACGGCATGAGCGCCCGGCAGTACTACTACCCCAGCAACCGGGGACTGGAGATACAGATCGCGGAAAAGCTGGCGCGGTTGCGCAAGCTGGATGAGAAATCGGGTGAGAGTTAGCCGGAGACGCGCGGACGGACGCGGTACAGCGTAACCGGGAACACGCTGTATAATCAAAACATGCTTGATCCACATTTATTACGCAAAGACATGCAGGCCGTCAGCCGGGCATTGGCCCGGCGCGGGTTTGTGCTGGACGTTGCGCGCCTGCAAGCGCTGGAGCAGCGGCGCAAGGATATCCAGGTTGCCACCGAGCAGTTACAGGCGGAGCGCAACCGCCAGTCGAAGGCAATCGGCAAGGCCAAGGCCGCGGGGGAGGACATCCAGCCTCTGCTGGCACAGGTAGTCTCACTCGGTGACCAGTTGAAATCCCACCAGGCCGACCTGGAAGCCGTACGGGAAGAACTGCATGAATTCCTGCGCGAAGTGCCTAACGTCCCCCATGAGAGCGTGCCTGCCGGCGCCAGGGAAGAGGATAACGAAGAACTGCGGCGCTGGGGGGAACCGGCGGCCATGGAGTTTGCTCCGCGCGACCATACCACGCTGGGCGAGGACCTGGGGCTGATCGATTTTGAAGCTGCGACCCGCGTTGCCGGCGCGCGTTTCGTGGTGATGCAAGGCGCGCTTGCCAGGTTGCACCGGGCCTTGATCCAGTTCATGCTGGACGTGCACACCCGTGCGCACGGCTACCTGGAAGTCAATGTTCCCTACCTGGTCAACCCCGCCAGCCTGTTCGGCACCGGCCAGTTGCCCAAATTTGCCGAAGACCAGTTCCACATCGAGAAACATGACCTCTACCTCATCCCCACTGCCGAGGTGCCGGTGACCAACCTGGCCCGGGATTCGATCATCGACGGTGAGCAACTGCCCCTGAGATACGTGTGCCATTCACCGTGTTTTCGCAGCGAGGCCGGCTCCTACGGGCAGGATACCCGCGGCATGATACGCCAGCACCAGTTTGAGAAGGTGGAACTGGTGCAACTGGTGCGTCCGGAACACTCCTTCCAGGCGCTGGAAGCCTTGACCGGGCACGCCGAAACCATTCTGCAACGGCTGGAACTGCCGTACCGGGTGGTCGCCCTGTGCGGCGGCGACCTGGGCTTCTCCGCGACCAAGACCTATGACCTGGAAGTGTGGCTGCCCAGCCAGCAGCGCTACCGGGAAATCTCCTCATGCAGTAACTTCGAGGACTTCCAGGCGCGGCGTATGCACGCCCGCTGGCGCAACCCCGCCACCGGCAAACCGGAACTGCTGCACACTCTCAACGGTTCGGGACTGGCCGTAGGCCGCACCTTGATCGCCATCATGGAAAACTGCCAGGACGAACACGGCCACGTCCACATCCCGGCCGCGCTGCATTCTTACATGGATGGAATGACCGTTATCGAATAGTCAATACATTGATTCCAACACCCAAAGCCGTTGCCGCGCTTTCGGTTGGCCTTACCTCGGGCCTGGGTCTGCTGGTGGCCCAGATTGCGTTCGGGACCTTCATTTTCTCGGGACCATTGGCGCCTTATTCCTCCCAGGGTGTCGGCCTGATCCTGTTCGGAAACTTTACCGCCTGTTTGATCATCGCGCTGGCCAGCGGTTATCGCGGCGCCATTTCGGGCCTGTCACCCACGCTGGTTGTGGTAATGGCCCTGATCGGGACCAGTGTGAACGCCACGGGCCACACGCTGTTTGTTACCACAGTGGGTGCGCTGGTTATCAGCGCAACGGCCGCCGGCGTGTTATTTTTCCTGGTCGGGCATTTTCAGCTTTCCAACCTGATGCGTTTTATCCCCTATCCGATGGCAGCCGGATTTGTGGCGGGCGTCGGCGGCGTTGTTTGTCTGGCGGCACTGGCGCTGCTGGGAGTCGAACCCGGTGCAGAGACCATGGCGGCACTGCTGACGCCGCCGTTACTGTGGAAATGGGCGCCGGGCGTATTATTTGGCATTGCGCTGTACCTGGCCATGAAACGCTGGAAAACCGCCTTAATCCTGCCGCTGGGTGTTGCGCTTGCGCTGGTTGCCTATCATTTTGCCCTGGGTAGTCTGGGTATCTCGACAGAAGCCGCACAGCAGGCCGGCTTGTTATTCACCAGCACCGCTGAGGGGAACCTGTGGCCGGCATTGTTACCGGAAGATGTCCACCACGTCGATTGGGGCGTCATGGCCACGCTCATTCCCGACATCCTGATGCTGATCCTGCTTGCTTTCATCGTCCTTATCATGAATCTGGCCGGCCTGGAACTTGCCGCGGGCAAGGACCTGAACTGGGACCGGGAGTTCAAGGCGACCGGGTATGCCAGCATGGTTGCCGGCCTGGGTGGCGGGACGGTAGGCTGCATGATCGTGCCGGCGTCACTACGCAGCAAGCTGTTCAGGGCGACCACGCGGCTGACAGGCGTGACTGCTTCCCTGGTCATTGGCAGTGCGTTATTCCTGGGCGACGGCATACTGGAACTGGTGCCGGTAGCGCTGACCGCAGGCATAGTGATCTTTGCCGGTATCGGCATGCTGGACGAAGGACTGCTGAGAAGTTATCGGCAACTCTCCGGAACGGAGTTTATGATTGTCATCGCCATCTTCATTACAATTCTTGCATTCGGCTTGTTGATGGGTGTGGGCGTCGGATTGGTCGCCACCCTCGTCTTTTTCACCGTGCGTCTCAGCAGGGTGGATACCATCGAATCCCGCTTTACCCTGCGCGAGCGCCACAGCAAAAAAGCCCGCTCAGTCACCGACCGTGCGCTGCTGGTGCAGGAAGGCAAACGGGTAAGAGGTTACCGGCTGCGTGGCTATATCTTCTTCGGCAGCGTCTATCCCCTGGTGGATGAACTCAGGCAGCACCTGAACGACGACCCGCCCCCCACCTGCCTGCTACTGGACTTCAGCAATGTTTCCGGTTTCGACGTGTCGGCCGTGAACGTGCTGGGCAGGTTTATGCAAACGGCCGACGCGGCAGGTATGCAGGTTGTCATGTGCACGTCATCGGAACAGTTCCTGGCCGGATTAAAACGGAATTTGACGCCTGCCGTAGGTGCCGGGCTGCGGGTGGAACAGAGTACGGATCAAGCTCTGGAGCGGTGTGAGGATATCATTATTCACGCGTGGAGGACTGATGACAGAATGGCTGACAAGCGGCGGGCGCAGTTGCTGGAAGCCACCGGCGCAGACGTAGAGCAGTACTTGAACCGCCTGATCATATTTGAAAGCCTGGTGGAACAACTTCGACCCTGGCTGAAACCTGGTAACTATGCCGGCGCTGAAACCATCGCGGGACCGGATCGGCAGCAGGAAGGTCTGGAACTGTTAATTTCCGGACGGGCTTCAGTCTGCGACAGCACCGGCGCACGCCTGCGCCAGTTTGTTCCCGGCGATCTGATATGGCCGGACGGCGCACAGGCAGGAGCAACAACCTCGGTAATAGCAGATGATCCCTGTCAAACGATGACACTGGCGCCTGCCGACCGGCTCTGGTTGGAAGAGCACGAGCAGGGACTTGCCATCAGGCTGTATCAGCATCTTCTGGGTGGTTTTATGTAGTACCTGCGCAAGCAGGAGTCCCCTCAGGCGCTGCCTGACCTGACTTTATGAATTCCTGAAGCAGATTCTCTCGATCACTGTCGAGCCCACGCTGTCCCCCCACACGTTGACGGTGGTTCTGAGCCGGTCCAGGAACCAGTCCACGGCCAGCAGCAGGCCAATGCCTTCCATGGGCAGGCCCACGGCGGTGAGTACGATGACCATGGTGACCAGGCCGGCTTCGGGGATGCCGGCGGCGCCGATGGCGGCCAGGGTGGCGGTAATGAAAATGACCACCTGGTCCGTGGGCGCCATGTGGATGCCGTAAGCCTGGGCGATGAACATTACGGCTACCGCTTCGTACAAGGCGGTGCCGTCCATATTCACCGTGGAACCCAGCGGCAGGACAAATTTGACCGCACGCTTGTCCACCTTCGCCTCCAGCGCGCATTCCATGGTCAGCGGCAGGGTGGCCGACGAACTGGCGGTGCCGAACGCGGTAATCAGGGCTTTGGACATGCTGGTGATGAACTGCCGGCCGCGCCGGCTCACTACGAGCAGGATGCTCAACAGTACGAAGAAGTGCAGCGTCAGGCCGATAATCACGGTCAGCATATACTTGCCCACCGCGGAAATCTCCCGCCAGAACTGCTCGCCGCCGCCACTGTCGCCCAGTTTGGACGAGATCAGCGCAAAGATGCCGAGCGGTGCAAAATACATGATCCAGACCACGATCTTGATCATCACCTCGTTGAGGCCGTCGAAAAACGCCACCAGCGGTTTGCCCTTTTCACCAATGGTGGACAGGGCAACGGCAAACAGGATGGCGAACACGATCACTTCCAGCAGCTTGGTCTCCGCGGCCGAGGCGATGATATTGTCACCGATCAGGGAGCGGATGATCTCCACAAAACCGGTCTCTTCCTTGCCGCTGACCCGATCCGGCACTACCTGGCTCACTTCGGTGACGCCGGCGCCGGGTTGAATCAGGTTCACGACCAACAGGCCGAGCAGCACCGCGATGGCGGTGGTGCAGAAGTAATAGCCCACAGTAAACCCGCCCAGGCGTTTCAGCTCACCCGAACCGGCGCCCAGGGAGGCGATGCCGCTGATGACCGCAGCGACGATGAGCGGGATGATGGTCATCTTCAGCGCATCCAGGAACAACTCGCCCACCCAGTCGATGGCGGTCATGGAATGGCCGAAAAACCAGCCGCAGAAGATACCGGCGACGGCGGCGATGAGCAGTGCCCATAACAGCCCGTTATTGTTGTGCATGGTTCAGGAACTCTTAGGTAAAGGTAACGTTGTCAACACTGAAAGTTATTCGGTTCCCTCGCTGCCCACGGCGTTATAACCGCAATCGACGTAGGTAATCTCACCGGTGATCGCAGAGGCGTAGTCCGAGCACAGGAACGCGCCCACGTTGCCGACTTCTTCAATGGTGACGTTGCGGCGCAGGGGAGACACTTTTTCCACGTGGTTGAGGAAGCCGCGCAAGCCCTTGATGCCCGAGGCGGCCAGGGTGCGGATAGGTCCGGCCGAGATGGCGTTCACGCGAATGCCTTCCGGCCCCAGGTCGGCGGCCATGTAGCGCACGTTGGCTTCCAGGCTGGCCTTGGCGATGCCCATCACGTTGTAGTTGGGCATGGCCCGCACCGAGCCGATATAAGTCAGGGTGAGCATGGCGCCGTTGCGACCCTGCATCAGCGGGCGCGCCGCCTTGCCCAGCGCGGCGAAACTGTAGGCGCTGATATCCTGGGACTTGAGAAAGCCGTCGCGGGTGATGCTGTTCAGGTAATCGCCTTCCAGCAACTCCCGGTCGGCAAACGCGACGGAATGCACCAGCACGTCCAGGTGCGGCCAGCGCTCACCGAGACGGGCGAACGTAGCCTCGATGGCTCCATCCGTGGCAACGTCACAGGGCAGGGTGATAGTCGACCCGGTTGCTGCGGCGAACTTCTCCACCCGGCCTTGCAGTTTTTCATTCTGGTAAGTAAATGCCAGTTCCGCCCCTTCCCGGTGCATCGCCTGCGCAATTCCCCAGGCAATGGACCGATTACTGGCCACCCCCGTAACCAGCACGCGCTTGCCCGTCAGCAGACCCATAATTTAACCCCGTTCATGCGCTTATTATGCCACGCGAGGTGTTCTTTGTACATTTCCACGGACAAACAACATTCACTTCTCACTCAACGCGTCGCGCAGGCCGTCGCCGAGGAAGTTGAGTGAGAACAGGGTCAGCGCCAGCAGGGTGGCGGGGAACAGCAACAGCCAGGGGTATTCCTCCATGGTTTCCACGCCGTAGGCGATGAGCAGGCCCCAGGAGCTTTGCGGTGGTTGCACGCCCAGGCCCAGGAAGCTAAGGAAGGATTCCAGCAGGATCACGTTGGGCACGGTCAGGGTGGCATAGACGATGACCGGGCCGGCCACGTTGGGCAGTACGTGTTTGAGGATGATACGCAGGCGGGAAGCGCCCAGGCTTACCGCGGCTTCGATATAATCCTGCTGTTTGACATGCAGCACCTGGCCGCGCACGATGCGCGCCATGGTGAGCCATTCCACCGCACCGATAGCCAGGAATAACAGGATGATGTTGTTGCCGAACACCACCATCAGCAGGATGATGAAGATGGTGAAGGGCAGGGCGTACAGGATATCGACCGTGCGCATCATCAGCGCGTCCACGCGCCCGCCCAGGTAACCGGCAGTAGCGCCCCAGGTCACGCCGATAAGCAATGCCACCGCGGTCGCGGTAAAGCCCACTGCCAGAGAAATACGGCTGCCGTAGATCATCCTGGTCAACAGGTCGCGCCCGAACAGGTCGGTGCCCAGCCAGTGCACGGCGGAAGGTGCGCTGGGCCCCAGCGCCAGGTTCTGTACGGAATAAGAGTAAGGGCTGAGCCAGGGCGCCAGCAGCGCCAGTGCGACCAGGGTTGTCAGCACGACCAGGCCGAACATGGCCGCCTGGTTCTGCTGCAAGCGCCGCCAGGCATTGCGGCGGGGTGACAGGCTGTGCGGGCTAGCCATTGACAGTCTCCTCACGCACCTTGGGGTCGAGCCAGGCCAGTAGCACGTCTGCGATGAGGTTGAAGACGATGATCAAACAGGCAAACAACAGCGTGGTGCCCATGATCAAGGTGTAGTCCCGGTTGAACGCGCCCTGCACGAAGTAGCGCCCCAGGCCGGGGATCTGGAAAATGGTTTCCACCACAAACGAGCCGCTGAGCAGGCCCGCCAGCGCCGGCCCCAGGAACGACACCACCGGCAACAGGCCCACCCGCATGGCGTGGCGCGTGATGATCACGGCTTCCGGCAGGCCCTTGGCCCGGGCGGTGCGGATAAAGTCCCTGGACAGGGTTTCCAGCATGCCGCCGCGGCTCAGGCGGGCGATGTAAGCGGCATACACCGACCCCAGGGTAACGGACGGCAGGATTTTGTCGCCGGGGATCAACTCCCAGCCGGCCACCGGCAGCCACTCCAGCCAGATGCCGAACACCAGCGCCAGCAACGGCCCCAGCACGTAGGCGGGCAGGCAGATGCCCACGGTGGCAAAGGTCATGGGCAGGTAGTCCTGCCAGGTATTCGGCCGCATGGCGGCGCACACCCCGCTGCCGATGCCGATGAGCAGGGCGAACAGCAAGGCGTAACAACCCAGTTCCAGCGTCACGGGAAACCCGGCCGCGATGATCTCGTTTACCGTCCTGCCCGGATACCGGAACGACGGCCCCAGGTCGCCTTGCACGGCATGACTGAGGTAGTCATAAAACTGCACGTGGATAGGCTGGTCCAGGTTATAACGCTCATTCAGGCGCTTGAGAATCTCCGGCGGCACTGCCTTCTCCGCAGCAAACGGCCCCCCGGGCGCGGCATGGATCAGCAGGAAGGTGATCACACTGACCGCCAGCAACACCGGAATAGCCTGGAGCAGACGCCTTAAAATGAATCTGATCATATTATTTATCCGCAGATTATTATGATTCATCCGCAGATGACGCAGATTAACGCAGATAAAAAAGAAATTCCGGTCTTGTTCTCACCATCCGTCATTCCCGCGCAATCGGGAATCCAGATAGACAAACACTTCCTTATTATCTGCAGTTTCTTATCTACTCTATCTTTATGCTCACAACAACAAATAGAAAAACATGAAAACCCTAAAAATCATCTGCGTTAATCTGCGTCATCTGCGGATAATTCAGTCTTCTGACTGAACCAGGTAAATATATTTGTACGGATGAATATCCAGCAGGTTTGGATACCAGCCGTGTACGTCCGGGGAGACCAGGGCTTTGTTGACGTAGGTATAGATGGGCATGATGGGCAGTTCTTCCATGAGGATGTTTTCCGCCTCCCGGAACCGGGCGTAGCGCTGCTCTTGTGCCGTGGTCCGTGCGGCCTGCGCGATCAGGGCATCGTAGCGCGGGTTGGACCAGCCGGTGTCGTTGTTGCCGCTGTGTGAAGTGTACATGTCGAGGAAGGTGTTGGGGTCCAGGTAATCGCCGATCCAGCCGGCGCGTGCGATCTGGTAGTCGCGGCCGTCGCGTTTGTCCAGGTACACCTTCCAGTCCTGGTTGACCAGGGTGACCTGGATATTCAGGTTGGTCTTCCACATCTGCTGCACCGCGATGGCGATACGGCGGTGTCCTTCCGAGGTGTTGTACATCAATTCCACCGGCGGGAAGCCGGCGCCGTCGGGATAACCGGCCGCCGCCAGCAGCGTCCGGGCCTGTGCCACGTCATAGCGCAGCATGGGTTCGGCGTGGTAGCCGTTCACGTCCGGCGGGGTGTAACTGTAGGCCGGCAGTTCGCCCGCCATGGTGATTTTTTCCACTAGCTGCTGCCGGTCGATGGACAGGGCCAGGGCGCGCCGGACTTTGACCTGGTCCAGCGGCGGGGAGGTGGTATTGAACAGGTAGTAGTAGGTGGAGAAAAAAGGATGCAGTTTCAATACCTCCGGCCTGTCCTGTTGATAGCGCGCAATCTTGTCGGTGGGAATGGTGCCGGTGATATGCAACTGCCCGGCGCGGAACATGCGTTCCTCGGTGGTGGCATTCTGCACCGGGTAGAACACGACCCCGTTCAACCGCACCGCATCCGCATCCCAGTATTGCTCGTTCTTCTCCACCACGATACGGCGATTCAGCGTCCATTCCTTCAGCTTGAACGGGCCGTTGCCCACGTAATTGCCCGGGCGGGTCCAGCGCGTGCCGCGTTCGTCCGCGGCGCCGAAGGCTTCGATGGTGGCCCGGTGCACCGGGTAGTAGCTCATGTGCGTGAGCAGGTGGGGAAAGAACGGCGTTGGGTTGTCCAGTTTGACTTCCAGGGTCAGGTCATCCGGGGCCCGCACACCCACTGCAGAGAAATCCGTGATTTTCCCCCGGTGAAACTCCTCGGCATTGTTGAGGTAATACAGCATATAGGCATAGTTGTTGCCCAGCCCCGGCAATAACGCCCGGCGCCAGGAATAAACAAAGTCCGCGGCCGTGACCGGGTCGCCGTTGGACCACCTGGCATCTTCCCGCAGGTGGAAGCGGTAGGTCCTGCCGTCCTCGCTCACCTGCCAGTCACGGGCAACGCCGGGCACGACGCGCAGGTGTTCCGGGTCCAGCGTCAACAGCCCTTCCAGCAAAGCCAGGCACAGCTTGTGCTCGATATGCCCGGTGACGATATGCGGGTCCAGTTCCTGCGGTTCATCCCCGTTGCCAACGTGCAGGACCCCCAGGCGCGTGCCGCTTTCGACGTTGGTTTCATGGTTTAAGCCGCAGGAGGTAATGAACAGAAGCAGTACGGTGGGAATGGACACATGTAAGGCCAGGGTGAAAATCCCGGAGAATTTCTTACTTTGACCCTGGAGTGTGATCATTTTCCTGCTCGCATACGCCGGCGGCGCTCGATATCACCGGGGACGGGGACGGCGTCCAGCAGCGTGCGAGTGTATTCATGCCGCGGGTGGAAGATGACGTCTTCCGTGTTGCCGCGTTCCACTATCCGGCCCCGGTACATCACCAGGATTTGCTCTGACAGTTGCCTGACCACGCTCAGGTCGTGGGAGATGAACAGGTAGGTGATGCCGTAACGGGTTTGCAGGCGGCGCAGCAGGTCGATGATCTGGGCCTGTATGCTCACGTCCAGGGCGCTGACGGCCTCATCGCAAACGATGAATTTCGGTTCCAGCGACAAGGCGCGCGCGATACTGATGCGCTGGCGCTCCCCGCCGGAGAACTCAAACGGGTAGCGGTTCACCATGTCCGCCCTGAGTTCAACCTCCTCCAGCAATTGCACCGCCTTGTCCTGTTTCGGCAGGTCCAGCAGGCCGTGTTCCTGCAAGCCCTCCGTGAGTATGTCCAGCACCGTCATGCGCGGGTTCAATGACGAGTAGGGGTCCTGGAAAATCATCTGCAGGTGGCGCCGCCAGGGTTTCATGCGGCGTCTGTTCATGCCGCCGATTTCCGTGCCGGTAAAAACGATACTGCCGTCGTTGATGGTTTGCAGGCCGATCAGCGCCCGTCCCAGGGTGGTTTTGCCGGAGCCGGATTCGCCCACCAGGCCCACGGTTGCGCCGGCGCTGATACTCAGGTCGATATCATCCACGGCCTTGACGTGGTCGCTGGTACGGGCGAACAGGCCGGTTTTGATGGGGAACCAGACACGCAGGTTGGTGGCCCGGAGCAGGGGCGCTTCGCCCCCACTCGCTGCTGCGCGAGCAGGAGTCTGTGCACTCGTAGAGAATAACCCCTGCTCCCTGGCCCCTGCCTTATACAGCCGTGGCACCGCCTGCAACAGCGCACGGGTATAGTCGTGGGCAGGCGCATCGAACAGGGGTTCGACCTTGCCATGTTCCACCAGGCGGGAGTTCTTCATCACGTAGATGCGGTCGCATACCTCCCACACCACTGCCAGGTCATGGGTGATCAGCAACATGGACGTAGCTTCCCCCTTCATGCGCATCAGCAACCTGAAAATCTGCGCCTGCACCGTCACGTCCAGGGCGGTGGAGGGTTCGTCCGCGATGATCAGGCGCGGTTTCAGCATCAGCGCCATGGCGATCATGACGCGCTGGCGCATGCCGCCGGACAGGTGGTGCGGGTAGAACGTCATGCGCTGTTCCGGGTCCGGCAGGCCCACCTTGTCCAGCCATTCCACAGCCAGTTGCCACGCCGCCTGCTCATCCAGGCCGGTATGGAAGCGCAGCATTTCACACAGTTGCCGCCCCACCCGGTGCAGCGGCGAGAGCGCGGTCATGGGTTCCTGGAAGATCATGCTGATCCCGGCGCCGCGGATGCGCCGCAGTTGCTCGATGGGCAGGGTCAGCAGGTCGGCGCCGTTGAACGCCACCGTGCCGCTGACAAAGCGCGCCGGCGGGCGCGGCAGCAGGCGCAGGATGCTTTGCGCAGTCACGGTTTTGCCGGAGCCGGACTCGCCCACCAGGCCCACGATCTCGCCGCGCCCGATCTCCAGGTCCAGGTCATTCACCGCCTCAACCACACCCTCATCAGTGTCAAAATGCACCGTAAGGTCGCGCACGGACAGCAATGTTTCCGAGGTTCTCACGGGCGCGTCACTCCAGCCGGGTAAACTTTTTCGGATCAAACGCATTACGCACCCCTTCCCCGACAAACACACACAGCAGGATGACCAGGAACAATGCCAGGCTGGGGTACAGGATCAGCCACCAGTACGCCTGTCCCTGGGCCTGGGCCAGCAACTGCCCCCAGGAGGCGGTGGGCGGCGGCAGGCCAAAGCCCAGGTAGTCCAGCGCGGCCAGGGTGCCGATGGCGCCGACCAGGGAGAAGGGGAAAAACGTGGTCAACGGCACCAGCGCGTTGGGCAGGATATGGCGGAACAGGATTTTGCGGTCCGGCAACCCCAGGCAGCGCGCCGCCTCGACAAATTGCTGGTTGCGCAGGCGCAGGAACTCGGCGCGCATGTAGTAGGAAATGCCGATCCAGTTGAACAGGCCGTACACCAGCAACAACAGCATAAAGCTGCGGCCGTACACGGAACCCAGCAGGATCAGCACGTACAGGAACGGCAAGGCCTCCCAGATCTCGGTCAGGCGCTGGCCGGTGAGGTCTATCCGGCCGCCGTAGTAACCCTGGATGGCGCCGATGATGGTGCCGATGAACAGGGAGGTCGCCACCAGCAGCAAGCCGAAGTTGAGCGAGGTGCGCAAGCCGTAGAAGATACGCGCCAGTACGTCCCGGCCGGTATCATCCAGCCCGAACAGGTGCGGCCCCACCGGGCGGAACGGGAAGCGTACGTCTTCCTTCTCGAAGCTGATTCGGTATTCCACACCCTCATGCTCCAGACGCAGGTCGCCGACGGGCGCCGTCACCCGGGTCTCGGCACGCCGCCGGATTTCTTCCCGTTGTGCAGCCGGCAACGCCTGCCATAGTGGATCGGGAGCATTGACCTGCCCATCTGCGGGCGTGTACAGCCAGGACTCTTCCGAGCCTCCGGTGGTACTGTCCCGCAACAATATCCGCACCGTATCAGGCGGGGCGGAGCGCGGCCGGTAGGGTGACAGGCTGAGTTCCACTTCCGACCCATCCCGCGCGTGCCTGAAAGCCTGCGCCAGTGGCTGCGCAGGCTGGTTGGCAAAGCGTTGCGCCAGCGCCTCGATAAACGGCGCAGGCAAGCTGTACACGCGCGTGACGTCAATTCCTGTCAGCGCGCCCTGCTGCGACGGAAAAAACCACGCGGCGCGCTGTGCGCGCCGGATGACCAGGTCGGCATCGACGTTCACGGCGCCCACCCTGGGAGTCCGGCGCACCTGAATTTGCACCGCCTTGCCCACCGGGATGGAGTCCGCCTTGATGATCTCCTGCGGGCCGAACGGCACCAATGGGAAGATCATGTAATTCTCGTCGTTACCGGCAAACGCGGGCGAGGCGTTGATGGTTTTATAATCCGGCCGGGTAAGCAGGCCGTTGCCGGCAAACGTATCCTCCGGGTAGAAGAACAGCACCGGGAAATAGGATTTGCCCTGGTAATGCACGTACAGGGGACGGTCGTTGCAGAACACCTCCGCAACCAGGCTGGTCAGGTACAGGAACACGATGATCAGCAGGGAGTAATATGCCCGGCGGTACTCGCGAAAGCGCTGCAAACGCTTACGCGTGATCGGGTCAACCCACCTGCTCACCGTTCCCCCGTTCGTCATGGCAGCCGGGGGATTGGCCAGTATTGGGGCACATGGAAGTGGGCAGACACGTCAAGCATCAAAGTGTATGCGCGGGTCAACGAACATATAACAGATATCCGAGAAAATCCTGCCCACCAGTCCCAGCAGGGAGGTCAGCGCCAGGATGCCCATGAACACCATGTAATCGCGGCTGACGATGGCGTCCAGGCTGAGCAAGCCCATACCGGGGATTTCAAAGACCTTCTCAATCAGCACCGAACCGGCGAAGATCAGTGTGAAGATGCTGCCGAAGCCAGTGGCGATGGGAATCAGTGAGTTACGAAAGGCATGCCCCCAGATGGCGTGCTTGAAGGTGGCGCCCTTGGCCAGCACGGTGCGCACGTAATCCTGGCTGATCTGCTCCAGTAAGCTGTTTTTCATGAGCAGGGTCAGCACCGCGAAGTTGCCGATCATGTAGCAGGTGACCGGCAGGCACATGTGCATGAACAGGTCTTTGGCCTTGCCCGTAGTGGACAGTTCGGCAAAGTTCTCGGAGGTGAAGCCGCTCACCGGAAAGATGTCCCACAAACCCTCGGTGGTGCCGGACAGCATCATCTTCAGCAACATGCCGAACGCGAACGCGGGGATGGCGTAACCGATGAACACCAGCACGCTGCTGGAGATATCGAACCAGGAACCGTTGCGGATGGCCTTGGCCACCCCCAGGGGGACGCACACCAGATAGGTCAGGAAGAACCCGGTCAAGCCGAAGATGAGCGACACCGGAAAGCGTTCGATGATGAGTTGCAACACGGTCTTGTTCGGGTATTTATAGGAACTGACGCTCATGCCGATGCGATCCTGCACCAGCCATTTCCAGTAACGATGCAGCAACGGCTTGTCGAAACCGAAGTGCTGTTCCAGCGCCTTGCGCTGCTCCGGGGAAATACCGCTGGGCCCGGCGCTCGCCGCCGCGTCCACCGACCCCTCGCCAATACCCCGCATGCTCATAATCGCCTGCTCCACCGGCCCGCCGGGGATGAACTGGCACAGCGCGAAACAGACAAAGGTGATGCCGATAAACGTAGGGATAACCAGCAGCAGACGCCTGATAATGTAGTGGGTGCGCTCCATTGCTACATGATAACATTACCTCCCGGCGCCTTTCCCACTCCTGCGCAAGCAGGAGTCTCCATCAGGCTGGCGCAGGAATGGTCGGAGTGGGTGAACTTATCACTCCTGAAACACCTCATCAAAACGGATCATCGCATCCCGCCCCGGCAGGGGCAGATCCAGTTCTCGGGCATACTCCAGGTCGGCGGCGGAATCCTCGTCGTACCACCAGAACAGGTAGGCGCCGGCCTCGCCTGAGTGCTTGGGCAGCACCGTGTCCGGTATGCCGAACTTGTTCCAGTACAGCAGGCGCCGGTAGTTCAGGTTCCAGAGCAGCACGTAGGGGATATCGTTGGCCAGGATGGCGTCTATCTCCCGGATCGTGGCGTGGCGTTTATGAATATCGAACTCCGTACGCAAGCCGTCTATCATGGCATCCACCTCCGGGTTGTTGTAACCGGTGATGTTCTGCCCGCCGGGCCGCTCGGCTTCCCGGGAATGCCACAGGGATTCCGGGTCCTTGAACACGGACGCGCCCCAGGCGGCCCAGGTCATGTCGAAATTGAACTCGTCCATATCCTTCACCCAGGCCGCCCAGTCCTTGCGCACGATCTCCAGTTGGATGCCGACGTCATTCAGGTCTTCGCGATAGATGGCCAGGTATTTGTCCGAGGATTGGCTGCGAGTGAGGAAGTGGATGATGAACGCCTGCCCGTCTTTTTCCAGCAGGCCCGTGTTCCGGTTGGCCAGCCAGCCGGCCGCGGCCAGCAGGCGCCGGGCCTGCTCCTTGTCGAAACGGAGGTCCGGCCCCCGGCAGGGCGTTTGCGCATCGTACAGGTCTTCAAAATAGCAGCGGTGCAGGAAATAGGATTCATACATGAGCGTGCGGTTCATCTTGTCCCGGTCCAGCAGGTGCGCCAGGGCCAGGCGCACCCGGCGGTCGGCAAACTTGTCCCGGCGCAGGTTCATGGCAAAACCCTGGAAGCCGATGGGATTGTAGTTGTACACCTCCTGTTTGATAATCCAGTTGTTGTCATAGGCTTCGCCGCGGGTTTCCGCGGCCCAGCGCGACGCGGTGTACACCGGGTAGAAGTCCAGGTTGCCGGTCTTGAACTCGGCAAAGGCATTCTCCCGTTCGGTAAAAAAGCGGAACTTGAGGCGCTCGAAATTGGCAATACCAGTGGCGCCCGGCAGTTCCCGCTGCCACCAGTCGTCCCGGCGTTTCAGGGTCAGCGCACTGCCTTCCCGGATGG
The DNA here is from genome assembly GCA_965116585.1 of Gammaproteobacteria bacterium. Classification (GTDB taxonomy): domain Bacteria; phylum Pseudomonadota; class Gammaproteobacteria; order Eutrophobiales; family Eutrophobiaceae; genus JAAXHV01. The sequence continues at coordinate 3,329,465 of OZ220714.1, forward strand.
ATTCCAGCGCATACGGCCCCGCGACCACGGGAAATTCAAAATTGATCTTGTTGAAGTCCTGCCCCTCGAAAACGTGCGCCGGCAGCACCTGGAACGATCCCAGCGACAGCAGGTTTTTCCAGTGGACTTCCCTGGCCCGGAAACGTATCGTCCTCTCATCGACCACTTCCGGGGGATGGAAACGCTCGAAGCTGATCTTGTGCGGCCCGGTGAGGTTTTTCGGGTCCATCACCGCGGCGTAAGTCCAGGCTACGTCCCGGGCGCTGATGGGAACGCCGTCGCTCCAGCGGGCGCGCGCGTCCAGGCGGAATTCAAACGTCATCCGGTCCGCGGACACCGACCAGGCCGCGGCCAGGCCGGGTTCAAACTCCAGCGTCAGGCCGTTGTTGTTGAGCAGGGTTTCAAACAGCAGGTTGAACACCCGGCTGGAGGTGACGGTGGTGTCCAGGTAGTAATTGAAGCTTTTGGGGAACGGCCCCGACCAGAATTTGAACTCGCCACCGGGGTAGGCGTCAGGACTGGCAAACGGTGACGGCCGCTCCCGCCAACCCGGTCCGGGATATTCCTCCAGCGCGGCGACCGGCAACAGCGCCGGCAACAGGCTTAATATAAGGCACAGTTTGTACATAGTATGGTCGGTGCGGGTTTCATGCGTCCACAGAGGGCACAGATTAACACAGATTGTTTCAGCCACGGAGGACGCAGAGGCGTGGGCTGAATTGGAGTAGAATAGAAACCGTATGACTGATTTACTCAATGTTGACTCCCTGACCGTTCGCTTTGGCAGTGATGACCCTGCCGTTACGGACGTGTGTTTTCAGATCAAGGCCGGTGAGACGCTGGCGTTGCTGGGTGAATCAGGTAGCGGCAAGTCTGTGAGCGCGTTGAGTGTGCTCAGGCTGTTGCCCGGGTCAGCCGCGCTCAGCGGCACTATCCGGTTTCACGATCGAGACCTGAACACCTTGTCCGCCCGGCAGCTACGGGACGTGCGGGGCAGGCAGATCGCCATGATCTTCCAGGAACCGCACAGCTCGCTCAACCCGGCGCTGACGGTGGAGGTGCAGGTAGGCGAAGTCCTGCGCCGGCGCGGGCTGCGCGGGCGCGCATTGCGCGACAAAGTGATCGAGTTGCTGGCGGCAGTGGAGATCCCCGAACCCGGGCGGCGCCTGCACGACTACCCGCACCAGTACTCCGGCGGCATGAAGCAGCGGGTGATGCTGGCAACAGCCCTGGCCGGGGAACCCGAATTACTCATCGCCGATGAGCCAACCACCGCGCTGGACGTTACCACCCAGGCACGCATACTGGAACTGTTGCAGAAGATACAACAGGAAACCGGTATGGCCATGCTGTTCATCACCCACGATCTGGCCGTAGCCTCACAGGTGGCAGACCGCGTCGCGGTCATGTACCAGGGCAGGATCGTGGAAACAACGCCTGCCAACGAGTTTTTCCGCCAACCGCAACACGCTTATTCCCGGCAACTGCTTGAGGTGGTGGGGAGGACGCCACCCCTGCACAAGCAGGAGTCTCCGTCAGAAGATTCTCACTTGTCCACGCATGGGCAGGCCCGCACGCAGGACAACAAACACCTTTTGCAAGTCCACAACCTGCACGTCCGTTTCCCCACCAAAACAGGCTGGTTCGGCCGCCCGGCAGGCTTCCTGCATGCAGTGGACGGCGTTTCGCTGACCCTGGCGCGCGGGCGTACCCTGGCGGTGGTGGGCGAGTCCGGTTCCGGCAAGACCACATTGGGCAAGGGCATCCTGCAACTGTTGCAACCGGTGGCCGGAGCGGTGCGTCTGGCCGGGGAGAACCTGTCTGAACTCAGCCCGCAACAGTTACGCCGGCGCCGTGCGCGCATGCAGGTCGTGTTCCAGGACCCTTTTTCATCCATGGACCCGCAACTGAAGATAAAAGACATCATCGAAGAAGGCATGATTACCCTGGGCGCCGCGCAGACCGCCGGGGAACGCCAGGCGCTCATCGAGCAGCTACTCGAGCAGGTCGGCCTGGAACCCGCCCACAAATACCGCTATCCCCACGAATTCTCTGGTGGGCAGCGGCAACGCATCTGCATCGCCAGAGCATTGGCCGTGCAACCACAACTACTGGTCTGCGACGAACCCACCAGCGCCCTGGACGTCACGGTACAGGCGCGCATCATGGCATTGCTGACCGAGCTACAACAACAACTGGGACTGGCCTACCTGTTCATCACCCACAACATCAACCTGATCAACGGCTTCGCCCACGAAGTAGCCGTCATGCACCGGGGCAGAATCGTAGAACAAGGAGAAACCCGGCAGGTGCTGACAACGCCGCAACATGAATACACCAGGACCTTGCTGTCGGCAGTGCCTCTTATCAATAGATGACAAAAACGTTTATTTATCCGCAGATGACGCAGATGAACGCAGATAATGATAAAAAAGATCAGGAGACTTATAAAATCATCGGGGCTGCTATGGCTGTTCACAATGAACTGGGACATGGTTTTCTTGAGGCAGTCTATCAGGAAGCCCTGGAACGAGAGTTCTTCTTGCAAGGTATTCCGTTCTCAAAGGAAAAGAAACTTCCCGTTTACTATAAAAAACATAAATTGAAGACTTTTTATGTGCCAGATTTCATTTGCTACGATTCAGTCATTATTGAAATAAAAGCCCTACAAAGAATAGCAGGTCATGAAGAGGCCCAACTGATCAACTATTTGAAAACCTCTGGATTGAAGCGCGGTTTATTGATCAATTTCGGTGCCAGGCAACTACACTACAAAAGACTCGTTTTTAATCTGCGTTCATCTGCGTCATCTGCGGATAAATTTTAAACCCATCTCTCATCCACGGACTTTTTTCATCAAGTGGATGCTGTCGGCCAGGAGTGAAACGGTAATATCGCCACCTTGGGCAAGCCGGTTGCGGCGGGCGACGTGGGTGGGTACGGACAGGTAGATTGATTTGCCTGGTTCGGTTGCGATTGTAATCGATGTGGTCTCACCCAGGGGGATAAATTCCTCGATACGTCCCATGACCGGATTTTCCCGTTCCCCCCGGGAAGGGCGGTCGCGGCGGTGCAGGATGATGCTGTCAGCGGGGATGACCCAGTCCGCCTGTGCGCCCGGTTCAAATTCGGGGCGATAGCGCGTGTTCAGGGTAAGGCCGTCCCATTCGATACGGGTCGTCTGCGCTGCGTGATCGTGCCCGGCGACCCTGGCGCGGAAAATATTGTAATGGCCGATAAGTGACGCGATGTCCGCGCGGTCGGGATGGTTCATAACCTGCTCGGGCGTGTCGCTTTGCAGGGTCTTGCCGTGGTGGATGATGCACAGCCGGTCAGCAATGCGGCGCGCCTCGTTCAGGTCGTGCGTGACGTGAATGATGGGCAGTTTGAAATGCTGTTTCAGGCTCACCAGTTCCCGTACCAGTTTCCTGCGCGTTTGCTGGTCCACCGCGGAAAAAGGCTCGTCCAGCAACAATACGCTGGGGTCGCGCGCCAGTGCCCGGGCCAGGGCCACCCGTTGCTGTTGCCCGCCTGACAACTGCTGCGGGTAACGTGCTCCCAGGCCTTGCATGTTCATGGTGTGCAACAACTTTTCCGCGGCATCACGCGGCCGGGCGTGCGCCTGCGCAGGCAGTGCGAGCATGATGTTCTGCAGCGCAGTGCGGTGGGGAAACAGCGCATACTGCTGGAACACCATACCGACGCGCCGGCGTTGCACGGGCAGGTTGATGCCGCGTGCGCTATCCAGCCATGGTTCATCGTGGCAGCGGATAGTGCCGGATACGGGTGTGTACAAGCCGCTGATCGCCCTCAGCAGGGTGGTTTTGCCACTGCCGGAAGGGCCGAGGATGACCAGGATTTCACCGGTATTGCAGGACAGCGACACGTCCAGCGGTATCGGCCCCGGTTGTTGCAGGCGCACGTGGATGGCGTCAGTGTCCGCCATGGCGTCCGGCGCGGTCGGTGAGGAAGTAGATCAGGGTAATGGCGACCAGCGAGATTGCGAGCAGCGCCGCGGACATGGTGGCAGCGCCGGCATTGTCGAAGGCCTGTACGCGGTCGTAGATGGCAATGGCCACGGTGCGTGTCTCGCCGGCCAGGTTGCCGCCTACCATGAGCACCACGCCGAACTCACCCAGGGTATGAGCCACGGTTAGGATGGCGGAGGACACCACGCCGGGCCAGGCCAGTGGCAACTCGACGCGCCAGAAGGTCTGCCAGTTCGACAGGCCGCTGCACCACGCGGCTTCGCGTATATTGATGGGGATGGTCTCGAAGCTGCGCTGCACCGGTTGCACCGCAAAGGGGATATTGAAGATCACCGATGCCAGCAGGATGCCCTCGAACGAGAACACCAGGGTGCCGCCGGTTAAATCCCGGTAGAACGCGCCCACGGGCGAGAGCTCGCCCAGGCTCACCATCAGGTAAAAACCCAGCACCGTCGGCGGCAATATCAGGGGCAGGGCGATCAACGCCTGCACCACGTTGCGCCCGGCGAACCGCGACCAGGCCAGCTTGCGCGCAATAACCACCCCGACCGGTGTCAGGATCAGCGCCGTCAACCCGGCCAGTAACAGGGAAACGTTAAGGGCTTGCCAGTCCATCTTTGTTTAATTAAGAATTAGGAATTAAGAATTAGGAATTAAGAATTAAGAATTAAGAATTAAGAATTGGGAATTAGGAATTGGTTCGTTAGGGGAAAGCGGGGGTCTCCCGGTTTCGCCTCGATCCACGGTAATCTTGCGATAAATATCACTCATAAGGGACTTCGTAGCCGAATTTCCTGAAAATGTCGGCGCTGGTATGGGACGAAAGGTAATCATAGTAGCGTAGTCCCTCTCCACCGTCATTGTCCAGCAGTAGCGCATACTGGGCAATGGGCGGATGCCAGTGTTGCGGCAGCCGGAACTGCGTGCCCTTGCCGGCGAATTGTGCCAGGGTGAGGAACGAGGTGGGCACGATGCACAGGTCAACGCTGCCGGACAGGCAGAATTGCATGGCCTGGGCCGCGTTTTCTCCCAGCAGCAGTTTTTTATGGTCGAAGGCCCACAATCCTGCATTGATCAAGGCAGTCCTGGCAGCCTGGCCGTAAGGCGCATGTTCCGGGTTGGCCATGGCCAGCCGGCGATACTCGCTGTAGCGCAGAATCTTCAGCGCGCCGGCCAGCGTCTGCGGCGTTTCCAGCCGGGTGGCCGCCGGCATGTACAGGCTCAGGCTGCCGTGGATCAAGGGCTTGACCCTGCTTGCCCCCCCCTGCCTGGTCTGGACAAAATCCACGTATTGCTTACCGGCAGAGATGAATATGCCATAAGGCGCGCCCTGGACGATCTGCCGGGCAAAATTACCGGAAGAGCCGAACGTCAGGTTTACCTTGCTCCCTTCATCCCGGTAAAATGCCGCGCTGATCTCAGTCAGCGTATGAGTCAGGTTAGACGCCACCGCAACATTCAAAGGCTCCGCGGACGTCCCCGGTAACCAGAGCAGCAGCGGTAACAGACAGGTATAGAGTCGCATAATGAATTAATTATCCGCAACACAAGCGCAGACTAATGAGATGATATTATGGAAGCTCTGAACAAGTCCATCCCCGTATCAAGTACGGGGCAGTGTTCATAAATAAACAATCTGCGTTAATCTGCGGGTATATCAAAGAGGACTGAACATGATTTTATTCACAGGTCTGACCGGCGCGGTCGGTACGGAACTAGTCAAACTGTTGCCGGAATACGGCATCCGGGCCAGGGGGTTGGTGAGAAACCCGGACAAGGCTGAGTCCCTGCGCCAAGCCGGGGTTGAGATTATGCCCGGCGACATGGCAGACGAGGCCGCCGTGCGCGCGGCATTGACAGGGTGTGAACAGGCTTTCCTGCTCATGGCCAACTGCCGCGAACAACTGGACCTGGAAAAACACTTCGTGGACCTGGCCCGCCAGTGCGGCGTGCGCCATATCGTCAAGATGTCCGCCAACAGCGCCGGCGCCGACTCCTCCGCCCTGCTGAAGCGCTACCACGGCGAGTCCGAGAACCATATCCGCCAGTCCGGTCTGGCCTACACCCTGGTGCGGCCCAATTTCTTCATGCAGAATATGCTGCACGTGGCCGGTTCCATCGTGGAACAGGACAAATTTTTCATGCCCATGCGGGACGGGCAGGTAGGCATCATCGACGTGCGCGACGTGGCGCATTTCACCCTGGCCGTCCTGACCCGGCCCGGCCATGAAAACACGACCTGCGAGATCACCGGCCCGGAATTGCTGTCATTCCAGGACATCGCCACACAGTTATCGGAAGTAATGGGCAGGGAGATCCACTACGTGGACCTGCCTGCCGCGGACTTCAAGCAGTCACTACTGCAATGGGTCCCGGACGATTGGTACGTGGAGACGGTTTCTGAACTGTTTGAACTGACCGCCCAGGGCCAGGGGGCGTTACTGAACGACGTTTATACCCGGGTCACCGGCAGGAAGCCGACCGCGTTGAAGCAATTCTTCCAGGACTATTCCTCATTTTTTGAGCAGAGGTGATTTATCCGCAGATTGCACAGATAAACACAGATCTTTTTGATTCATCCGCAGATTAACGCAGATTAACGCAGATGTTCTTTGTAATTGTTCATAAAGTAAACAAACATTGTGGTTGTTCTCACCCTCGGTCATTCCCGCGCATGCGGGAATCCAGATAGACAAACACTTCCTTGTTGCCAGGAGCTTCTTATCTACTCAATCTTTGTCTTCGCGACAACAAATAGAAAAATATGAGAACCCTCAAAATCATCTGCGTTAATCTGCGTCATCTGCGGATAATTTTATCCAGCCGGCTCCCGCATCGTAACAAACTCCTCTGCGGCGGTCGGATGAATGCCGATGGTGGCGTCAAAGACGGACTTGGTGGCGCCGGCTTTCAGAGCGATGGCCATGCCCTGGATGATTTCACCGGCATCCGGGCCGACCATGTGGATGCCCAGTACCCGGTCGGTGTCCCGGTCCACGATCATTTTCATCAGGGTTTTCTCGCGGTTGCCGGTCAGGGTGTGCTTCAGGCTGGTGAAGCGGGATTTGTAGATATCCACGTTTGCATATTCCTGCCGGGCCTGTGCTTCGGTCAGGCCTACCGTGCCCAGGTTGGGCTGGCTGAAGATGCAGGTGGCGATGTCGCGGTAATCCACCCGTCTTGACTGCTTGTTGTACAGGTTATGGGCCAGCACTGTACCTTCCGCAGTGGCCACCGGCGTCAGGTTCATGCGGTCAGTGACGTCGCCGATGGCGTAAATGGACGCGACGGAACTGCGGTAGTCCTCATCTACAACGATGGCTCCCTTGTCGTTCAGGTCCACCCCTGCCGCGTCCAGGCCCAGGTCGCCGGTGTTGGGGTGGCGTCCGGTAGCGTATAACACCAGGTCCGCAGTGAGGGCGCCGGCTTCAGGCGAGTGCAGCAGGAAGCGCCCATCTTGCTGCGCGATGCTGTCTATATGGGTATTGAACAGCAGTTTGATCCCTTGCTCGCGCAGTTGTTCGGCAAGAAACACCCGCATTTCCTCGTCAAACCCCCGCAGGAACAGGTCGCCGCGATAGACCAGGGTGGTGTCCACGCCCAGGCCGTGGAAGATGCCGGCAAATTCCACGGCGATATAGCCGCCACCTGCGATCACCACGCTGGACGGCAACGACTCAAGATAAAAGGCCTCGTTGGAGGAAATAATATGTTCACTACCGGGGATGTCCGGGATATGCGGCCAGCCGCCGGTTGCCACCAGGATGCGCTCGGCGCTGATGTCCGCACCGTTGACCCGCACCGAATTAGGCCCCGTCACTACGGCCCGGCTCTCGTAGATGACTACGTTATTACATTTAAGTAAATTGGCATAAATATCGTTTAACCTTTTAATTTCATTGTTTTTATTACTTAGCAGCGTGTTCCAGTCAAACTCAGCGCCGGAAACCTGCCAGCCATAACCGGCCGCATCCCGGAAATCCTCGGCAAAATGCGCGGCATACACGAACAGCTTTTTCGGGATACAGCCCACGTTGACGCAGGTACCACCCATATAGCGGTCTTCAGCAATACCCACCCGCGCGCCAAACCCCCCGGCCATACGCGCCGCGCGCACCCCCCCCGACCCGGCGCCGATGACAAACAGGTCGTAGTCAAATCCGGTCATGCGCGGAGTTTGCGCCGTTTCAGGTAATCCACCGTCTTCTTTGCCAACAATGGGAAGATTCCCAGCAGTACAAAGGACAGGATCAGGCCTGGTGAGGCGATATCCTTGAGTTGTTCGATTTTGGCGATCTGGGTGCCGGCGTTTACATAGACGATGGTGCCGGCCAGCATACCGGCCTGGCTGACCAGGAAGAAGGTCAGCGCCTTGATGGGAGTCAGGCCCATGACCAGGTTGATCACGAAATACGGGAACAGGGGCACCAGGCGCAAGGTGAACAGGTAGAACGCGCCGTCCTCAGCCACGCCCTTGTTGATGGCGCCCAGTTTGTCGGCAAAGCGGTTTTGTATGGCTTCCCGGAACAGGTAGCGTGAGAACAGGAAGGCCAGGGTGGCGCCCAGGGTGGAGGCGCAGGAGGAAATGACCGTTCCCCACAGCAGACCGAAAATCGCGCCGGCAGCCAGGGTAAGGATCGCCGCGCCGGGCAAGGACAAGCCGGTAATCACGACGTATACGAAAAAGAACGACACCGCGGTAACCAACGGCTTGTCCGCATAATACGCGTCCATTACGGCCTGCTGCGCCTTCAGGTACTCCAGGTTGAAATACTGCCCCAGGTCGTAAAGAAAAAATACGGCCACCAATACGATGACCGCGGTCAATACCGCGCTTTTGGTTCTGTTCATCGACGCTTCCGGTTGTTCTCTGCGCTGGCGTAGTGCTAGACTTGGATTGCCATACCAGAAACGTCATTCTCTCATACCACCGATCAATAAGGAACCTGAAAACCCATGCAAGCCGAAGCCCCCCGGGAAAACCAAAACGTTCGTTACGAACCCGATGAACAGCTCCCGGGCGCGTTGTCACTGGGGCTTGGTTTTGAGTACGCGGCGCTGGTGCTGGGCGGGATTGTCCTGACACCGGCCATTATCGTGCGCGCCGGTGGCGGCAGTGAAGCCTACCTGGCCTGGGCGGTGTTTGCGGCGCTGGCGGTGAGCGGGTTGACCACGATCATCCAGGCCGTGCGGGTTGGGCGCATCGGCGCCGGCTACCCGTTGCTCATGGGCACGTCCGGTTCGTTTATCGCGGTCTGTGTCGCCGCACTGCAGATGGGCGGCCCCGCGCTGCTGGCCACGCTGGTGGCGCTTTCAGCCCTGTTCCAGTTTGCCTTGTCCGCGCGCCTGGCGCTGTTCCGGCGCTTGCTCACGCCGGCGGTGGCAGGCACCGTGATCATGCTGATCTCGGTCACCATCATGCCTATTGCATTTGATATGTTACGGGAAGTACCGGCGCAGGCGCCCGCACTGGCCGCGCCGTTGTGCGCGCTTACCACCTTTCTTGTGACCTTGTTCATGGCCTTGCGCGCCAGGGGCATGTGGCGCCTGTGGGCGCCGATGATAGGCGTGGTGCTGGGCTGCCTGGTGGCGCTGGGTTTCGGCATTTACGATGTGGACCGGGTACGCCAGGCGCCCTGGCTCGGGTTCCCGGAGTTCGGCAGTTGGCCGGGGTTCGATGTTGAGTTCGGCGTCGAGTTCTGGATGCTGTTCCCGGCCTTCGTGTTCGTTACCCTGGTCGGCGCGGTGGAGACCATCGGCGATGCCATAGCCATCCAGAAAGTGTCCTGGCGCAAGCCCCGCGCCACCGACTTTCGCACGGTGCAGGGCGCGGTCGCGGCCGACGGCCTGGGCAACCTGCTGTCCGGACTGGCCGGGACGGTGCCGAACACCACCTACTCCTCCAGTGTTGCGTTCACGGAAATTACCGGCATTGCCGCGCGCCGGGTCGGCGCTTGTGCCGGCATCCTGTTTTTGTTGATTGCGCTGCTGCCCAAGGTGATGAGCCTGCTGCTGGCGATACCGGACCCCGTGATCGCGGCCTACCTGATAGTCATCCTGAGCATCCTGTTTGTGCTAGGCATGCAGGTGGTCATCCAGGGCGGTATTGACTACCGGATAACGGTGATAGTGGGGGTTTCCTTCTGGGTCGGCGCCGGCTTCCAGAATGACTTGATCTTTGCCGACCACCTCAATGAGTGGGCGAAGGGCCTGCTGGGCAACGGCATGACGGCCGGCGGTCTGACTGCAATCCTGCTCACGTTGTTCATCAACCTGACCGGCCCGCGCCGGCGCCGTTTGGAAACTGCGCTGGACATCGATGCGTTGGACAAGATCAAGCAGTTCCTGACAAACTTTGCCGGGACCAGGAACTGGAATGACAGCGCCGCGGATCGGCTCTGTCTGGTCGCGGAGGAAACCCTGCAGACACTGGCGCGGCTGGATGAGGAGGCGCAGGATGACAACCGGCGCCTGCTGCTGGGAGTCCGGGAAGATCACGACACGGTGGAACTGGAATTTATCGCGGCGACAGATATGGCCAATATTGAGGACCGCCTCGCCTTGCTCGGGCGCCAGTCCTCGAAAGACGTGGTGGAACACGAAATATCACTCAGGCTACTACGCCACTTCGCCTCCTCGGTGCGTCACCAGCAGTACCAGGATGCGGATATCGTCACGGTTGAGGTCAAGGTTGCTTAACCTGGCCTGCCACACCTGCGCAAGCAGGAATCTCCTGATGAAGACTCCTGCTTAACCCTCCAGCAATTTCACCCGCACTGACTTCACCGCATTATCCATCACCTGGGTTATCTCCAGGGTGATATTGTCTATCTTCAGGGCCATGCCCGGTTCCGGCATGGTCTCCAGTTGTTCGAGCAGCAGGCCGTTCAGGGTTTTCGGGCCGTCGGCCGGCAGGGTCCAGCCCAGTTGCCGGTTGATATCGCGCAATGGTGCGCTGCCGTCGATGATGTAGGAACCGTCGTCCTGCGCCACGATATCGACGTGGTGGGTTTGCAGGTCCGTGGTGAACTCGCCGACGATCTCTTCCAGGATATCCTCCAGCGTCACCAGCCCCTGTATGGTCCCGTACTCATCCACCACAAACCCCAGGCGTTTTTTTTCCCGCTGGAAGGCCAGCATCTGCGCGTTCAGGGACATATTGATCGGCACGAAGTGCGGCTCTTCGGCAATCTCTTCCAGGTCCTCCGGGGTGATTTCGTCCGCGTCCCTGAGCAGGCGCAGCACCCGCCGCACGTGCAGCACCCCTACGATCTCATCCAGGCTGCCCCGGTACAGCGGCAGCCGGGAATGTGAGCTCTGCGTCAGGTAAGACAACACCTCGTTAATGTCATCATTGATGTCGATACCCACGATTTCATTGCGCGGCGCCATGATGTCCGCCACCGTGACCTGTTCCAGGTCGAGGATGCCGAGCAGCATGTCCAGGTGTTTCGCCGGCAGCATCTTGCCGGCTTCCGACAGCGCGGTTTTCAACTCTTCCCGCGACAGGCTGGTTTGCTGCGTATCATCCAGTTTGAAGCGCAGCAGCGCCAGGAGCTTGTTGGACATGCGGTTGATGGCCCAGACAAACGGGTAACACACCACCGACAGCGGCTTGAGCACATGCGAGGCGGGAAAGGCAAACCGTTCAGGACGGTAAGCTGCCACGGTCTTGGGCGCAGTCTCGGCAAATACCAGGAAGACGATAGTGAGCAACACCGGCCCCAGCGCGTAACCGATGTTGCCCATCAGTCGCACTGCGATCACCACACCCAGGGATGCGGCATAGAAGTTGACGATGTTGTTGCACAACAGGATCAGGCCCAGCAGCCGATCCGTGCGTTCCAGCAACCCGGCGGTCTTGAGGGCGCCCCGGTGTCCATCATTGGCAAGGTGGCGCAACCGGTACCGGTTCACCGCCATCATGCTCGTCTCCGACCCGGAAAAGAACGCGGCAATGGCGATCAGCACGACAAGAATGACTGATAACAGAAATGTGGAAATTCCATCCATCGAAATGGCCTCGGCAGGGTAGTGTGGTAGAAAAGGTTACATCTGCTGCAGGATAAGTTCCAGCACCAGCTTTGAGCCGAAATAAGCCAGCACCAGGGCCGCGCAGCCGCCCAGGGTCCAGTTAATCAGCTTGCGGCCGCGCCAGCCGCGCGCCCACCTGCCCCACAGCACGGCGGCAAAGATAAGCCAGGCCAGGACGGATAACACCACCTTGTGCGAGAGCTGTTGCCCCAGCATGTCGTGCATGAACATCAGTCCCGTGGCCAGGCTCAGGCTGAGCAGGAAAAAACCGATGCTCAGGGTTTGCACCAGCAACTCTTCCAGTACCTGCATGGGCGGCAGGATGTTCAGCACCCGCACAGGTTGCCGCTTGCGTAACCGGGCCTCCTCAAAGGCCAGCAGCAGCGCCTGCAACGCGCCCAGGGTAAGCAGGCTGTAGGCCGCCACCGACAGCATAATGTGTATTTTCAACCCGGCGGTGATAGTGCTGGAGATGATATTGACGCTGGGAATAAGGCTGTGCAGCAACAGCGCCAGCGCGGCAACCGGGAAGAAGATGACGACCAGGTTGCTCATGGCCCGGTACAGACCAACCAGCACGGCCAGCACGGCAATGGCCCAGCACACCAGCGACAAGGCATGGTAAAAGCCCAGGTTGAAACCCGCCTGCACCATGATCTCCCGGTACAACACCAGCCCGTGACCGGACAACGCCAACCCGGCCAGCGCGGCAACCCTGTGACTGAAGGCATCCGCACCCAGCCGCAACCGGAAGATCCTGTCACCCAGCCAGCCGGCAGTGAGCAGGTAGAGTAGAATAACGGCGCTGTTGATGATCATGAATTTATCCGCAGATGACGCAGATTATGCAGATGATGATTTAGCATACATCCGCAGATGACGCAGATTATGCAGATGATGATTTAGCATACATCCGCAGATGACGCAGATTAACGCAGATGATGATTTAGCATACATCCGCAGATGACGCAGATTAACGCAGATGTTTTTTATGATGATATAGTCCACAGGGCAAACAATCACTTCTTTATTATAAGGAGTTGTATCTCTGTATTCACGATGATAAACAGAAAAACTTGAAAACTCTTAACAATATCTGCGTTAATCTGCGTCATCTGCGGATAATTTTACTTCATTAATCTGTGTCATCTGCGGATAATTTTACTTCATTAATCTGTGTCAACTACGGATAAAATAAAATCCGCGCTACGTTACGGGTAACACAACCATGTTTGAAAACCTGACAGGCCGTTTCAGTCGTATTGTGCAACAGTTGCGCGGTCATGCGCGGCTGACGGAGGAGAATGTCGCGTCTACCCTGCGGGACGTGCGGATGGCCTTGCTGGAGGCGGACGTGGCGCTGCCGGTGGTGCAGGAGTTTATCGGGCGCGTTGAGAGCCAGGCGCTGGGCCGGGAGGTGGCAGGCAGTCTCACACCGGGCCAGGCGCTGGTCAAGGTGGTGCAGGATGAACTGGTACAGCTCATGGGAGACGGCCAGGCTCGGCTCAACCTGAACGTGCCGCCGCCGGCGGTGATCCTCATGGCCGGCCTGCAGGGTGCGGGCAAGACCACTACCGTGGCGAAGCTGGGCAAGTGGTGCCGGGAGAAGCATGACAAGTCCGTCGTGGTGAGCAGTTGTGACGTCTATCGGCCCGCGGCCCAGGAACAGTTGCGGGTACTGGCGCAGGAAAACCAGCTTGACTATTTCAGCGCCGGGGCAGGCCAACAGCCCGTCGCCATCGCGAGCGCGGCGCTGCAACATGCCAGGAGCCGATTTGCCGACGTGCTCATCGTGGACACCGCGGGCAGGCTGCATATCGACGAGGAATTGATGGCGGAGATTCAGCATATTCAGCATGCCATCCAGCCGACCGACACCGTGTTCCTGGTAGACAGCATGATGGGACAGGACGCGGTGAACGCGGCGCGTGCCTTTAACGACGCGCTGGACCTCAGCGGCGTGATCCTGACCAAAGTGGACGGCGACGCCCGGGGCGGGGCCGCGCTGTCGGTCCGGCACGTGACCGGCAAGTCCATCCTGTTCCTGGGCACCGGGGAGAAGACCTCGGAACTGTCCCTGTTCCATCCCGACCGCATCGCCTCGCGCATCCTGGGTATGGGTGACGTGCTCAGCCTGATCGAGGAGGTGGAAGAAAAAGCGGACCAGGAAAAAGCGCAGAAGATGGCCAGGAAGCTGAAAAGAGGCAGGGGATTCGACCTGAATGACTTCCAGGAACAGATTCGGCAGATGCAGAGTATGGGAGGGTTGAGCAGCTTGCTGGACAAGATGCCGGGCATGCAGCAAGCGCCCGCCGGCGCCGCGGGCGCGCTCGCCGGTCAGGAACGGGATTTGACCAGGTTCGAGGCGATCATCAACTCCATGACCCCCGGCGAACGGCGCTTCCCGGCGGTCGTCAACGGCTCCCGCAAGAAACGCATCGCCATGGGTTCCGGCACGCAGATACAAGACATCAACCGCCTGCTCAAGCAGTTCAACCGCATGCAGAAGATGGCGAAAAAGCTCAGCAAAAAAGGCGGCATAGAGAACATGATGCGCGGCCTGGGCGGGAATATGGGGAATATTCCGCGCGGCCTGCGGCGCTGAATTGGAAAGCCTCCCACCATTCCTGCTCAAGCAGGAGTGGTCACCCCGCTTGGATTCCGGGAAAAAATCCTATTATCATGTATGAACCCTTCACACGGATAAATCATGTTGCTTCACATCTTAAGGAATTTCCCTGTTTTCCCTGTTTTGCCGGCCCTGGTCGGCGTCATTTTGTCCGTGCACGTGCATGCCGACCTGACCGACATGAAAGTTTATTCTCCCATCGTGGAGCAGGGTGACCTGCAATTCGAGGTCATCGGCAATGTCATCCTCGACGGGGACGACGAGTATCATGGCTTCAAACACCAGGAGTTCGAGTTGGAATACGGGGTCACGGACTTCTGGGCTACCTCCATTACCGCCAGCATCATCGAACCCGCCGGGGAAGGACTCAAGTACGACATCCTGGGCTGGGAGAATACCTTGCAGTTGACCGAGGAGGGCAGGTACTGGCTGGATTTCGGTTTCCACATGGAAGTTGAGGCCAACGATGAAGGTGATGAACCCCATAACCTGGAGGGACGCTTCCTGTTCCGTCGGGTTGCCGGTGCATTCGAGCATATCCTGAACCTGAACATCGAGCAGCAGTTCGGCAGCGCCGCAGACGAGAGTACCGAGCTGGAATATATTTGGCGCACGAAGTACAGCCTGGATGATGACACCGCTATCGGCTTCGAGGCCTTCGGTGTGCCGGGTGAAATCAAGTACCTGCCGGCCCTGTCCGAGCAGGATCACCGGCTGGGACCGGCGTTTTATCGCGACGTGAAGATCGGCGACGTTACGCTGGAACTGAACTTGATCTGGCTCATCGGCCTGACGCAAGGCAGCGCCGCGCATACCCCGCACTGGCAGATTGAAATGGAGTTTTAGTACCAAGGAACCTCTGACTTAATCAGAGGTTCCCTGGCTCCCCAACGAATGCACGTGATCGTAGATGGCGCCGGGGCGGGTGAACCAGACCTTGCCGGCGTCGGGGTGATGGACGATATGGCGCAGGATGTCGCGCAGGCCGGCGAGACGGTAGGGCTGGCCGGAGACGAAAGTATGCAGGGCCAGGCTGAACACCAACGGTTGTTTTGCGCTCTGGCGTAGCTGTTCGTCAAAATGCGCGCACACCATGCGGGTAAAATCATCTGCGGTATGGCGGCGCGTCAACTGCGCCGGGGAATCGTTGATCTCAATGTGGTAAGGGATCGACAGGATCGGTCCGGCCCGGGTAGTCATCCAGAAGGGCTGATCGTCCGCACACCAGTCCAGCAGGTAACGGTAGCCCGCTTCCTGCAACAGGTCGGGGGTGCGCTCGCTCTCGGAAATCCAGGGTCCCATCCAGCCGCGCGGACCCGTCCCCTCGTGGCGGCGGAAGGCTGCGGTGGTTTCCCGGATAAGCCGGCGTTCCTCCTGTTCCGTGCAGGCCGCCTGTTCTTCGGAGTTACTGCGCCCATGGCCGATAAACTCATCCTTGCGCGCCCGGATGCGGGCCGGGATCTGCGGCGCATAATCGTAGATTGCGGTGTTCATCAGGTGGCAGGCCGGCAGCTCAAATTCATCAAACAGGTCGAAAATACGCCAGATGCCAACCCGCAGGCCGTAGTCCCGCCAGGCATAATTGCGTACGTCCGGCGGCGTGCCCGGCTGGGTCGGCGTGTGGCCCAGACCCTCACCGAAGCTGAAATGCTCGATATTCAGGGCAAAATAGACGGCCAGACGCGCACCGCCCGGCCAGTCGAAATCCGGCCGTTCGATAATAGGAGAATAGCCGTAGCGGTTATGGGTTCTGAGTTTCAATTCCAGTGACGCCGGGTTCTGTCTGTTCCCGGAACATGATACTCGTATTGCCTCCCACTGTCTCCAAGGCTTTAGTCTAGCCCCAAATATCCCTATACTGTTCTTATTTTTCATGAGCAAAACCGACTTTTCACTGCACTACCCGTGCGCGGGCGTGCCCGAACCGGGTGGTTACCTGGAAATCCGTCCGGGGATATTCTGGTTGCGCATCCCGTTGCCGGGCCGACTGGCCCACATCAACCTGTGGTTGCTGGATAGCGGCGCGAGCTGGACCCTGGTGGATACCGGTATTGCCTGGGACGCGGCGCGCGCGGCCTGGGACCGGATCGCGGACGAACTGGTGCGGGACAAACCCGTAGGCCGGATCATCGTCACCCACTTCCACCCGGACCACGTGGGCCTGGCCGGCTACCTGGGCGAGAAGTTCAACGCGGAAGTCGCCATGACCCGGAAAACCGAGGAAATGACCCGGTTCCTGCTGGACAGCGACAAGGACGACTTGAGAGATAGCGTTACCGCGTTCTGCAGGTTACACGGTATCGGGGAACGCGAACAATACCTGGATTTTGTTACCGGCCAACACTACCGCACCGTCGTGAGCAGGTTGCCGGATAGCGTCACCGTGCTTGAACACGAGCAGCCCATACCCATTGGCGCGCAGGTCTGGCAACCGCTGGTGATGCGCGGCCATGCCCAGGATCACCTGGCGCTGTTCTGTTCTGAGCTGAAGGTATTGATCTCCGGCGACCAGGTGTTGCCGACTATCACCAGCAACATCGCCCTGCATATCGACAACGAAGACGAAGACGCGCTGGAGCAATACCTGTCGTCCATGTCCCGCTTCCGACAATTGCCGCAGGACACGCTGGTGCTGCCCTCCCACGGCAAGGTGTTCAACGGTCTCCATCAACGCATTGCCGCCATTCACCATTCCCATGACCGGCAACTGGCACAGACCCGTGCGCTGTGCGAGTCCCCCGGCAACGCCTGGGAGCTATGCCCCCGGCTGTTCCCGCGCCCGCTGGACGACTTCAACCGCATCCTCGCCTTCGGCGAAACCCTGGCACACCTGGAATACCTGCACCGGCGCGGGGAACTGGGCAAGGAATTCCGCAATGGCGCGTGCTACTACGCCCAGGCGTAATACCCCGCTGTTAACATTTGCCTGAAGGGTACCTATGTAGTGCAGGTGGGGAGTAGTTTGGCGTTCAACTGCCGATAGCCGGAGGCAGCACGGGCAGGTAGCGCAGGGCGGCAACGATTAGTACTCTTTCAACTTAATATTGACATGTTCAGAGCCACACAGCGGCGTCAAGACAAGGCGCAGCCCGCAGAGAATGGCGCGCCCTTGTCAAGGGCTGCAACGCCGTATTGGCGTCGCTGTGTGGCTCCCTGCGGGCGGGCCGGGAAGCGGTCGCCCGCGGCGTTACACCGCTTGGCAAGGGCGCGCCATTCCCTGCACGGCGCGCCTTGCGCTCAACCGCTTCCCGACCCGCTGAACATGTCAATATTAAGTTGAAAGAGTACTAGTCCCGCCAGTGCAACGCCGGCGCCGAAGAACCGCCACAGCAAAGCGGTGACGTGTTCACGCATGCGTTGTTCGCCCTCGGCGATACGTTCCAGCAGCTCGATTTTGAGCCGGGTGAGTCCGGCTTCGAATTGTTCGCGCGTGACGGGGTCTCCGGCCTGGGCGGCGAGCTTCATCTGCACTGCGCAGACACGCGCCTGGCGAGTATCCATGCCGGACTGCTCCAGGGCTTCGGCGGCGGAGAGGGTGTCAAAGGCAACGGTCATGGTCTGAGGGTAGGTCGCGGGACAAACGTTGTCAACAATAACATAATGTGCCGTCGGAATTTTTTTCGAGCAAGTAGGTCAAAAAAAGATCCCGTCTCTTGAAGTTATGCCCGGCTTGGCAGACAATACTCTCCCACTGCCGGAATAGCTCAGTCGGTAGAGCAACGCATTCGTAATGCGTAGGTCGGGAGTTCGAGTCTCCCTTCCGGCACCATTTTTCTTTTTTGACAATTCCAAGTAGTTCCTATAAATCACGATAAACCATTATAATAAAATGCAACCACGTTTATTGTCTGACATCATCATCGATCTATACCAATCAATGAAAGTCGATGGTTAGACGTGAGGCTGGACTGTGAGGTTCAGAAAAAAGCCAATTTTAGAGTTCCTTCTTCATTACGTTGTCACACGTGGTGGGTTTGATGTTGACCCGGCCGGTCATGGTGTACCACCTGCCGCGGTCTTTGCTTCGGTTTCTTCAGCGACGCGGGTACACTCGTTTTTGTTGTTGGCTTCCCGACATTCATACAGGCAACGCTGATAGGCATAGTTGTTCTTGCCCAGGTTTCCATACTTGGTATTACAATTCACCTCGCAGCTGGCACCCTCAAGGATCGCGACGGACATATCGCAGGCCCACAGACCCGGTTTTGTGGTACAGCCGACCAACAGGGGCAGTACCAGGACTCCCCACCGTAGGACTTGGTCGGTCATCTCTTTTTTAAGGACAAAGTAACGCAGATGCGTTTTCGTGGCGATCATCGAAGGCAGCTTTACAATCTCGGGCAGATTGGTCATAGATATATTCAGCATTCGATGCATGTGCAGGAAAGGCCGTTGAGACTCGTTCGATGAGGGTGGCGGCGGTATTATCACAGTCTGCCACGTACTGTTTATGTTTGTCATCGAGGGTGTCGTGGTCGTAAATCCAATCGTTACTTCCCACCGGGGGTTCACTGATCACCTGTGTTCCGTTATTGCCGTTCCAGGATCCTAAATCATAGGTCCCGAGGGTCACCTGGTCGGTCCAACATTCTGTTGTACTTGCAAATGGAGTGCTTGTTGATAGCAGGAAAGGAATAAGGAAAATAACTTGTATTCTCTTCATTGGACGTGGCCGAAACGTTAGTGAGCAAAGTCGCGATATACGTATTTTATTGGGGAT
Organism: Gammaproteobacteria bacterium; assembly: GCA_965116585.1. GTDB lineage: Bacteria > Pseudomonadota > Gammaproteobacteria > Eutrophobiales > Eutrophobiaceae > JAAXHV01. The sequence continues at coordinate 3,348,837 of OZ220714.1, forward strand.
TGATTGTACGTTTTTGCTACTGAACTGTCAATGAGCCTGGTGTTCTAGTGTTTGATACCAAATTGTCATTAAGGTATAATCTTGGACCATGAAGAATTTTGATCCGGCACTGCTTGAACGCTTGGCTCGCCCCGGCCTGGTTACCCGCGCCTACCTTGAGACCATAGACGTCAGACAGGAAGTCAGGGAGGAGTATGAAGAAATCATGGAACAACAACAAGGGGCGGCGCTGGGCAGAGAGATCATCCGTAAAAGAAATTCCAAGCCGACCCCTGCATAATGCGTGGCGCCGATTCCGGTCTGCGCCACGCACTGATTGATTCCAACCTGCTTACCTCCCGCGCGGCCCGTATATTTATAGGGCAACTGGCGGAACAACAGGTCAATCCCTATTTTGATATTGACCAATTATTGAGAGAACGTATGCAAATACTGTGCAAATACTGTGGCGGGGAACCATCAATTATGCTATGATGACACGTCATCATGAACACTTTGCCTGAAACAGCCATGAACCCGACTGCCACGGTTGACACAGTAAAAACGCTTCCTGTTCGCAGAGAACAGTTACGCCTTGCAAAGCGACGTCAGCGCGCGCGCGAAAAACAGCGCGGCATGGCGATCTATCAGTTACGCTTGCCCCGCAACCTTGCTGAAAAACTGAAGGAAGGCGTTCAGCACGCCGATTTCAGCGACGCACTGCACACCTTTATTGACCGACAGATCATTCATGCAGACGATTATGAGAATCTGCAACTGCTCGCATGGAACCGGGCGATACGATTCATGACCCGCGCCGATGCTTTCCGACTGTATGAGAATAACTGGCGGCATGTAGATACGAACACCATGAGTGCTAATGAACGCGATCTGCTCATGGGTCTGGCAAAGGAATTCGGTAACGGTATCATACATGCCTGAGCTCAAACGCGAGCGCCATCTGCGCGTGTGGCAGGCACTGGAAGCATTTGATGCCGATTTTCTGTCCCGGGCGCGTTGCTATTTTGGCGGCGGCACCAGAATAGCCATGGCGTTGGGAGAATACAGGGAATCGGCCGATATTGATTTTATGTGTGCTGACACCGCCGGGTATGGACTGCTACGCAATACGATAAGGCAGAATTCTCTTGGTTCCATACTGAAGACGCCGCTACCGTTGCTGCGCGATGTGCGTGCAGATCGCTACGGCATACGGGCATTTCTTGACGTGGACGATCAACCACTCAAGTTTGAAATTGTCTCCGAGGGACGTGTGCCCCTTAATGCAGATGCAAAATCCGACACTCCAGTACCTGCACTGGATGATATATCATGCTTCGCAGAGAAGTTCCTTGCTAACGCGGACCGTTGGGCCGACACTTCTGTCCTCAGCCGCGATATTATTGACCTTGCGTTTATGATTAAAGGATGGGGTGCCCAAGCGGCACTGATTGGGCTTGACCATGCACACCTCGTTTATGGTGATGTGGTGGCCGACTCTCTTACAAAAGCCGTCAGGAAATTGAACAATGATCAGGTTTACTATAAGCATTGCATCAGTACACTGGCGGTTTCGGACAGCAGGTCCCTTCAGGCAGGGCTTCGTACTCTCGCAAAGTTATTGGTCACATAACCAGCTGCTACCACGATGAATATGACCTTCCCCAAAGTGGGCATCAGTTGGAATTCAAAGTGAGGTTCAAATCATGGGAGTTGCATGTTCAATTCTCACCAGGATATCGGACAGGTGAATTCATATCTGGTCTTTAGGCAACCTCTTTCCAATCTCAACCAGCCCGATACCTTCTTCACCCGTATCATGCAGCTTCAAAGGGGCGAAATTTTCGACGATGCTATAGACAAACGGTGTCGGCCCCGGTTTTTCTGATTGCAGGGGTACGCTGGCAAAACGATTTTGCAAATCCGCAGACAGCGAAAAAGTTTCGCCGTAGATGTCTGTTAAACGAAATTCAACATTCGCCGGTTGATTATCCGGTCCCTCTCCCTTTCCTTCAAACTCTATATCTCCAAGTGCCCGCAGTCCCTGCCGTTCATCAAATACATAGCCACAGAGGGTCGGCAGATTGGGCCGAAGCGAGCTGGTTACCGTCATGACACCAAAAATATGTTTTGGAAAATGCAAACCGGTCCAAATATGCCTGAGCACCAGGTTGTCCGAGCGAATGCTGCGAGAATGGTCGCGATAACCAAGCGCATCAATGTCAAAATCCCGGGTTGCCGCTCCATTGGTGTTTAACGAGAGTTTTCCGCGCACCTGCATACCCTGTTGCTGGTGCACATGTTGTTGATTGGTGGCAATGCCCATGACTTCTTTCAATAGCACTTTATCCGGGTTCGCCGAATCATAATCATCAAAATTGAACAAGGGTCCACGTTTCAAAAAACTGACTTCCAGAACAAGGTCGTCATTTTGCAGCGACAGGTCAATTTGTTCGTGGGCCTTGATGAACCGGACAGTCAAATACCCATCTCCCAGTTCACTGGAAAATGCGAAGTCATCAGGGAAAGGAATCTGTCTCCCGTGCTTGAACAGCTTGCCCTGGATACTTAAATTGCAGGCAAAGCTTATGCGCTCAAATATAGGTTCGCTACCAACGTGTATGGCGCCAAAGATATCGTTCTCTTTATCAAAGATCAGAAACAACCAGTTCTCCTTGTAGCGCAGATAGGCGCTTGGCGGGACTGGATGAGGCATGTCGTCATTTGTAGTTACCATCGATGTATGCTCCTTGAAAATGCCCGTATTGCTTTGTGGTTTGTGTAATCAGGAGTGATGTATCCGTTCCATCAATTCCGAAATTCGTAAAATTGATTCATTGACATATTGGTGTGAGACAACCCGGGCTGCCTCCGGGCTACTCACCAGGCCGGCGTTAAAGGCGCTATGCACCTGGCAGCATTGTACTCCCAGCCGGGTAGCCGCCAGGAGAATATTGTAGTTAAGCTGGTCTTCATCCGGCAGCGGTGCACCAGTGTTTTCGTAAGCTTCAAGGAATAACGCCCAGGAGCCCAGCGCCTGCGCCATGAAGTAGAAGTAACCCAGGTCATAGGCGGGGTTGCCGATATGAGCAAACTCCCAGTCCAGGATCGCCATGACCTGACTGTTTTTTATCAAGATATTGTTAAGTCCGTAGTCACCATGTACCAGTGTCCTTGGCGCTAGATCACTCAGGCCTGCATTTTTTCTCAGCCAGTGGAGCGCAAGTTCAAACGTGGCGGATTTCACATCGGTGGCCCGAAAATCCCGCTCAGCCAGACCGAGCCAGAACAGGACTTTATCGCTGGTTTTCCCCCGGGCATTATCGATTGACTCGCCAAATTCCCCGGGCGCTATTTTATGTATAGTTGCCAGGTTGCTTGCAACGTCAGCAAGAGCCGTAGACCCTTGTGCCGGCATTTTGAACATGTGGCCGATTGATTCCCCGGTTACACTCTCTGAAAGCATGAAAGGTGTGCCAAAAACTGTTCCGGACTCTTCCAGTGCGAGGGGTTTGGGGACATTCACGTTTTTATCAAAAAGAATAGTTTGTAAGCGGTATTCATCTACCACACTGGCCCCACTGAACCTGCCGCTGGCATCACTGCGTAGAATAATTCGCCGGGGTAGTGTCGTTACATCCGACAGTTCAATTCTCAGAGTGAGTTTGGAATGCCCGCCTGATATGTACCCACTGTGTTCTATTTCAACTCCCTCGTTATCCGGAAACCGATCCAGGATGAAAGCCAGCAAGGCGCCTTCATCATAGTTTTTCTGATTTGAGGCGCGAGTGTTGCTGATTTCTCCTGAATCCTGCGGTAACGTCAATCCAGCAGTAAATAGCGCTTTGGCGTAGCCGGTGTCGGCGTTTATCAGGGAATGTTTCACAGCGTCTGTCTTTGTTGTGCTACTCTTGTTCAACTCCGACTGCAGCTTTGCTACCAAAGTCACAAAGGTATCAAGTTGTTGCATGTCTTGGTTACCGCTCAGGTCTTTCAGTTGCTCAACGATGTGATCTACACCTTCATGCAAAATCAGATTGCCTTCCGATAGCAGGCGACCGACTGCATCGAAATACCTGGTAGCGGCCTCCGGAGCGATTTCTGTCTCGATTTTCAGGATGTCAAGCAAACGTCGGGCAATCATCAAGTCCTCAGCGTGTTCCCCGGTGAGTTCTCCTGATGCAGCAACCCGCTGCAAGATATCAGCCACTGAATTCAGGTAATGCATAATTCGTTTTTCCATAACGGGTGTTGTCTATTCTCTCGTCAGGGCCTCGGCACAACGCCTGCCGCAAATTACCGCGCCTTCAATACCGGCAGAAATGAATTCACCGGCGAAAGTCACCCTCCCATCCATGAATTCAGGCCGGGCTTTTTTTAATGATTTGTACACCCCGACATAACGCTCGTGGTCAACGTATTCCCAATTGTGTAGGTTGACCATCTCTACCTGGTCTTTAAGGTCACCCATAAACGGCTTGACGGTATCAAGTGCGTTATGCGCCACTTGCAAATCGTCCAGATCCCGCTGTGTTTCAGCCCATTCTCCCGTCATATGAAGAGCGATCAAGCCTTTGCCCTCAGGTGCGCGACCAGGACATTTGTTATGCTCAAGGACAATGCCCAGCACGTCTTTTGCTTCAATGCCGGGCACCATTACCAGGGATGCAGGACTGTCTGGCCGGGACTTCAGGCCAACATGGACGGTCAAGCTGGGGACGCCCTTTATCTTATCAAACCATTTACGTTGTCGGCCTGACATCCATGGGGCGATATTCAGCGCCAGTTCCGGGGGGATCGCGATGACGGCGGCGTCAAAGTTGTGGGCTTCACCATCCACTTGCAGGACGACCTGGTTATGTATCATCTCAATTTTTTCAACGCGGGCATTCAGTCGAATGTCGCCAAGTTGAGCAGCAATGTTTTCAGATAAGGCGCCCATCCCGCCTTTTATCTGCACGAACTCTGCACCACTGAACATCTTCATCAGCCAGATGATATCAACGGCGGAAGACGTTTTCGTGGAACTAAACATATTCATGCGAATGACAGGATCAACCAGGTAATCGTGTATTTCCTTGCCCAGTTTCCGAATGGCGAACGATTCACAATTCTCTATATCCAACACCTCGAGCTGTGCCATATCTTCGAAGTCGCATTTTGACCAGTAGCGGAGCAAGGTTGGCACTATTCTGAAAAGTTTCAGCTTTGCTCCCAACGATAAAAATCCTGTCTTCAGTCCGGATGAAACAATTTTCGACAGATCGATATAGTGCAATATTTCGTCTCTGGCGATTGCCAGTATGGGTTGGGTATGAACGCGCATTGCACCGGCGCCAGTTTCATGAAGGAGTTGCAGTGTCTCTTTATAGGCAGGCGACAGGGTGATAGCGCCGGGATCCATGATATAGCCGTCTTTTTTTATGGAAATGGTCCTACCGCCGACCTCAGAATTTTTTTCGAATACGGTTGTTGTAAATCCTGCGTTCTGCAAATGCCAGGTGGCAGACAACCCTGCCATACCTGCTCCAATGACGGCTATGCCCTGTTTACCGCCCATCTTGTCAGGCCCCTGTCAAGTCGCCAACACAGATGCAATTGATGCGGTGTATACCCGGAGAGATCAATTGCCTAACTGAGGAGGTCGTCCGGCACTTCCAGTTCCAGGTGCAGTAAACCCAGGCCGTGCACCTTGCCCTGGGCGTCCGTGATCAGGGTTTCCGTGCCGCCGCCGGCCAGGGAATTTTCCAAGATAAAGTTAAGCGACTGAAGATTGGGAAGCTCGTAGCGAGTCACAGCGCCATGACAGATTTCCCTGAAGAAATCCTTGACTACAGCGGCAGTGAGTTGTTGTTCCAGAAATTGGTAAAGTTCGGGTGTTTTTGCCATAACGCCGACATTACTGGCGTCACCTTTGTCACCTGAACGGGCAACGGCGATTTCAAACAGTTGTACCTTTGCCATCTTAAACTTCCTCAACTACAAAGCTGGTATTGATGAGGGACTTGTCGATCAATGCCGGCCAGTACCCTATCACTTCGGTGGCCCTGGAACGGCCGGCCGCTATGCCGGTCACGCCGGGAGGACCAGATGTGACAGCCGGTGCGATTTCCGTACCCAGCGTATTGAGCGCCTTGGGGTCATCGCCTTTTGCGCCAATACGTAACAACAGCTCAAGAGGCTGGTCATTGTTTTCAACCATTCCTTTATATAATACGTTCGTGCCGAACAATTCGACGAAGCGATCCTCCTCGGGAATGCAGTAGCCGTACATTTCCATACGCTGGAATATCATGTCGGCAATGATATTGGCTTTTTCCACTGCATCGGGTCCCGCAATGCAAAGGGTGCCGAGGATTTTGTAACCTTTGGAGTAAGAAACAGACACCTTGTAGGTTGGTGTGGCCGGACCGCCCCTGATACCGGAGAAGGCAACACGGTTTTCACCCTGCTGGCTGATATTAATCGTGGTGAAATCGGCAACACAGTCAGGCCCCAGATAATTTTTTGGATCACCCAGTTCGTAGAGTATCTGCGAGGTGACGGTTTCCACAGTTACAAGGCCACCGGTGCTGTCATGCTTGGTAATCACGAAGCTGCCGTCCGCGCTGGCTTCGGCGACAGGATAACCGATGCGGGCAAAGTCTTTAACCTGACGCCAGCCCGCGTAATTACCGCCGGTACATTGAGTTCCACACTCGACAATGTGACCCATGACCGTGGCAGAGGCAATTTTATCGTAATCTTCCATGGACCAGCCGAATTCGTATACCAGGGGGGCCACCACCACGGAGGGGTCACTGGCGCGACCGGTAATCACAATATCCGCACCGGCCTGCAGTGCTTCAACAATCGGTCCGGCGCCGATGTAGACGTTGGCGCTGGTGATTTTGTCACGGATGGTCGAGATATCCTCGCCAGTTTCCATGTTCTGCAGATTCTCATTGCCGGCCGTAATCTCATCAAGGCGATTCATAATGTCATCGCCTTCAACTATCGCTATTTTCATGCCTGTAATGCCCAGGTCTTCAAAAACCTTTTTGCTGGCTGCCAGACAGGCCTTCGGGTTGACACCGCCGGCGTTTGCTATGATTTTGATGCCTTTTTCCTTACAGGCGGGCAGAATTTTCTGGAGCATGAGGATGAAGTCCAGGGCGTAACCGGTTTCAGGTTTGCGCATCTTTTGCTTTTGCATGATGCTCATACTGATCTCGGCCAGGTAGTCGAAGGTGAGATAGTCAACCGGGCCTTCTTCCACCAGGCGGATCGGACCCAGCAAGCTGTCTCCCCAGAAGCCCTGGGCGTTGGCTACGCGGACAATCCTGTTGTTAGTCATCGTTTACTCTTCAGTCCAGTTGGGTGGGCGTTTTTGCAGGAAGGCATTGAGACCCTCCCGACCCTCATCGGAATCACGTACATCGGCAATCAGCCGCACGGTAGCGGCGATCAGATCTTCGGAAACCGGGCGGTGGGACACATCAAAGGTCAGTTGCTTGGCCAGGCGCACGGCATCGGGACCATTTTTCACCAGGGTATCCGCCAGCGCCTCCACGGCGCTGTCCAGTTTCTCTTCAGGAACCACGTCGCTCAAGATGCCCAGGGCCACGGCTTGCTCGTCCGACACGGGCTGCCCGCTCATGAACATACGCCGCGCGGCCTTCTCGCCAATCGTGGCAACCACGTAGGGAGCGATAGTAGCGGGAAGAACACCCAGTTTTACCTCACTGGTTGCAAACCTGGCGCGAGGGGAGCCGATCGCGTAGTCGCAGCAGCACACCAGGCCGACACCGCCGCCCATGGTTGCGCCCTGAACCCGGGCAATGGTAGGCTTAGGCAGGTTATTCAGGGACTTCATCAGTTGCGCCAGCTGACCGCCGTCTGCGAGGTTTTGCTCGTAACTGTTTTCTCCCATGCGGCGCATATAGTCGATATCGCCTCCTGCAGAAAAGCTCTTGCCGGCGCCGGCCAGCACAACTACCCGAACATTATTATCCGTTGCAGCACTCTCAAAAGCCTGGATCAGGCGCTGTACCTGGTTATCGTCGAATGCGTTATGCACCTCGGGACGGTTCATGGTGATCGTCCGGATACCCTTTGTATTGGTTTTGATGTCTAGTACGCCGGTTGTTGCCATTGGTCTCCGTCGAGGGTTTTTCGGTAGAAATCAAGGGTCAGGCTGCAATGAGTAACAGTGCGATTAACAGGGTGCAAACTGACACGCACCAGCCGTCGGCCAGTAATTTGAGGGGTAATGGCGCGATCCTGGCCTCCATGAATTCTGTAATCACGAAGCGGACTTTGACAAAAGCAATGATGAGGATAGCAATACTGGCGTATTGAGAACTACTCGACCCCTGTCCCTGGTCCAGAAACCAGGACAGCAATGTGGCGCCGACAAGCAGGGCAAGAATTAAGGAAATTCGAGTTGCGATCAGTGTTCTCATGGTGTCAATTCACCAGGTACAGCAAGGCAAACAGGATAATCCACAGCAGGTCAACCAGGTGCCAGAAAATGCCGCCGCTCTCAAGATTTTGCAGGTCCGATGTTGACATCGAGCCGCGTCGTGACCAGCTATAGTTGGCCAGATAGGCCAGTACTCCGATTCCGATCAGCACGTGAAAGGCATGGACACCGGTGAAAATAAAGAAATACATAAAAAAATCGTTGGTATTGACAGTAATGCCCGCCTGTATTTTTTCAGCGTACTCAAAGACCTTGTTAATGATAAAAACCACGCCGCATCCAAGCGCCATCAGGAACATGACCGGAGGCGTTTTTTCGACTCCTGAGCGGGCGCTATGCACTGCGGTTGCCACCAGCCAGGAACTGCTCAAAAGCAGAACCGTATTGATCAGGCCAAATACCTGGTTGAGCTGCGCCTGGGAAGCGTTGAACAACTCAACGTCAACACGCCTGTAAAACAGAAATACGGCGAAAAATAGTGAAAAAACCAGTAAATCGCCAAAGATGAACACCCAGATTCCGATTTCGCCCGGAGTGCGGTGAATTCCCCCGTCTGGTTGATTTAACCGTGTGTCAGATGCGATTGACGACATATACCGATAATGGATGCATGAAAGTGCGCTGTATGATATTATAGCGTATGCTATAGTAGCACATGCTATATATCAATGGCAAAATGTCATCCGGGCCAAAACCGTAAGGATAAATAAAATGAATAAACGTAATCAGTTAATCTGTGCGCACAGCGGACTTGTCTTCGCTGTCTTACTTGGTGCAGGGTGGTTTTTTATTCCTGGTTGGTTCCCTCCCATTGAACCGGGGCTCAATGCTGAAGCGATTCAGGCGATGTATTCCGCCGACAGACAATATATTCGCATTGGTATCAGCCTTTGTGTTTTCAGCGGTGTATTCTTCTGGTCGCTTTCTGCTGCAATCGCTGGTCAAATGAGACGAATAGAAGGATATGAAGATCCCATATTATCGCGCGTACAAATGGCGTCAGCCTCAGGCGCAGTATTAACGGTGCTCTTCACAGGTTATTTTGTGCTGGCCGCTGCTTACCGGCCGGATATGTCGGCTCAAAACATTCAGATTTTTAACGATTTGGCATGGCTGATGTTTATTGGCGCCTATCCGCCGCTAGCTATTCAGGTCGTAGCGATCGGCTTATGTATTCTTGGTGACAAGAGTGACAAAACCCTCTTTCCCCGTTGGCTCGGGTTTGTTAATTTCTGGGTCGCGGTCCTTTTCCTTCCAGGTGTGCTGTTGCCGTTTTTTCATGGCGGCCCCTTCGCCTGGAATGGCGTGATTGGATTCTGGCTCGTCGCATCCGTTTTCTTTTTGTGGATCGGCATCATATGGCGGTACACGGTCAAGGCGATTCAAAACCAGGACTACACCAGGGTCGCAACCTGACGCGACACCTGACGTTTATGCGTTTGGGGCGCTTGCCTACTTTTTGGGCACCCAGACAAGACCGCGGCCGGTCGCCACAAGTTCGCCCTCGACAAGGCATTCGGCATCCAGGGTCACTTGCTGTTTTTCAACGTTTACCTCGACCACTGTCATGGTTGCAGTGACCGAATCGCCAATACGCACCGGTTTCAGGAACTTCATGTCCTGCCTCATATAGGCACAACCCGGCCCTGGAAGTTTTGTACCAACGATGGTTGACCAGAGGCTTGTTGTCAGCATTCCGTGTGATATTCTGCCTTCGAATCTCGTTTGCGATGCAAACTCTTCATCGAGGTGCAGGGGGTTGTTGTCGCCTGAAACACCTGCATAGATCAGAATGTCAGATTCGGTAATTGTTTTTGTAAAGTCATCACTCATACCGACACTGAGGTCTTCCAGGTAATAGCCATGTAAACGGTCGTAGGTTGAATCAGCCATAATCTTCGAGTGTCCTCATCGTAAATATTCTTCTTTCAGCAGGCGTTTATACAGTTTTCCCGTCTCGTGGCGGGGGATCCGGGAGCGAAAATCAATCGTATGAGGACATTTGATTGCGGCGATTCTTGCCCGGCAATAGTCAATCAATTCAACCGAGAGCGCCTTACCCGGAAGACTGCTCCCGGCGGGTTGAACAACGGCGTGAAGGCGCTCACCACTGTCACCATCCGGCAAGCCGAAAACAGCGGCATCAATTACCTTGGGGTGATTGATCAGTAACTGTTCTGCTTCGAGAGGATAAACATTGACACCGTTGATAATGGCTACGTCGGTTTTACGGTCTGTGAGGTAAAGGTAGCCATCCTTATCCAAGTAGCCAATATCTCCAAGGGTACTCCAACCCCTGTCGTTATAGGCTTCCCTGGTTTGTTCCGGGTCCTTGTAATATTCAAATTCAGGTCCATCAAAATAAATTGTACCTACCTGGCCGGCGGGTAATTCGTTACCATCGTCGTCGACAACATGTACTCTACAACCCACGGCCTTGCCCACTGAACCCGGGTGTTGCAGCCACTCCTCTGAATTAAGCATGGTCGCACCATTACCTTCCGTACCCCCGTAGGCTTCTTCAAGGATGGGCCCTAACCAGTCGATCATGGCTTGTTTGGTTTCCACTGAAACCGGGGCGGCGCCGCTCATGACAAATTCAAGCGAACTGATGTCAAAAGCCTTGCGCACCGCATCAGGCAATTTCAGGAGCCTTACCATCATGGTCGGAACCCAGTGGGCATGGGTGATCCGATATTGTTCAATCAAGGCCAGGTCTTGTTCTGCCTCAAACCTTTCAGTCATTACGACGGTGCCGCCGAAATAATGTTGCGCCATGGAAAAGCGCAACGGCCCGGAGTGGTAGAGCGGTGCAGACATGAGATATTTCGTCTGTTCATTCCATTGATAGCGCCGGCCGAAGAACGCATAAAGCGCGGCCGGTTCATCGATGGCAGCATCCTCGATCGGAATTTTGATTGCCTTGGGTCTTCCGGTAGACCCCGAAGAGTACAGCATATCCACTCCCCGGGTTTCCTTCCCGGACGGCGTAGTTGGTTGCCCTGCTATGGCAGACTCGTAATTTTCAAAGCCTTCCATTTCCCCACCCGCCATGAAACAAGAGAGTCCTCGAGTGGTCTTGCCCAACCGTCGGCATAGTTCCCTCTGTTGTGTGGATGAAAACAATACCCTGGCGCCACAGTGTTCGAGGATGTACGCCACTTCTTCAGGTTTGAAGCGCCAGGAAATAGCGGTGAAATAAAGTCCGCTCCGTTGCGCCGCCCAGCTGATTTCAAAAAATCGGGGATTATTTTCCATGATCACTGCCATGTGGTCCCCCGACTTTAACCCTGCCTGACGCAACAGGTTGGCACATTGAACAGACCGGTCATTCAGCTCTTTATAGCTGATAGTTTCACCGGCAGTGACAGCGATTACAGCAGGTTTGTCGGGGTAGACTGCTGACCAGTGGCGTGGATGCATGACTTAGCCGCTGTCATCACCGGGATGTGTATAAAAAATTTCTCTCCAGTCGGTCACCAGGGCGGGTTTATCTGCCCCCTCAATTTCAATCACGCAGTTAATACTGACGATGGTGCCGCCTTTTCTATCCTCCGGTTCAAGCATGGTGGCGCGTAAGCGTACGCGGGTACCACTGGTTACGGGATGCAACCACCGGGTCTTGTCCAGCCCATACATGTAGCCGTAATCCCACCCTGTTATCTCAGCGATGCTGAGCCAGTGTGCCGGAACCAGGGACAGCGTCAGAAAACCGTGACCAACAGTCCCTCCAAGCTCGCGCTTTGCCCTTTCAACATCCACGTGAATCCAGGTGTGATCACCGCTGACGTCCGCAAACGCGTTAATCATGTCCTGGGTTATTGTCTCCCATTCTGAAACGCCAATTTCCTGACCGACTAAATCGGGTACATCCTGAAGTGGTATTTTACGGATCATTTTAGCGAAATCACATTAATCCGAGAATAGAAATTGCTGAAATGCTCAGGTATGGAACGCCGCCGAGATTGTGTGCCAGACCAATGCTGGGGCTATCCAGTTGTCGTTCTCCGGCGCGGTCCAGCAACTGAGAGTAGATCTCGTAGGCCATGCGCAGACCGGATGCCCCGATAGGATGACCAAAGCACTTCAGCCCTCCATCTGTCTGGCACGGCACTCCGCCGTCGCGATCATAAAAACCATCCATAACATCTCTGGTTGCCTGTCCCTCTTCGGACAGGAAAAGGTCTTCCATGGTAACCAACTCGGTAATGGAAAAACAGTCATGCACCTCAATCAGGCTGAGTTCTTCCCGGGGCTTGTCGATCCCGGCCTCCCGGTAGGCGCGCCGGGCGGCAATTCTGGTATTTCGGACATGGCTGCCATCCCAGCTATTGGTTGTGGATTCCATACCGGAGCTGATGGAAAGCTGCAGGGCCTTGATGGATACCAGGTCTGATTTACCCAGGGAGCGTGCGATTTCCGGGGTCGTGACAATGGCGCATGCGGCCCCATCCGATACACCGCAGCAATCAAACAGCCCGATGGGATCGGATATCATGGGAGCGTTGAGAATGGTCTCCATGGACACGGCCTTACGCAGGTGCGCCTTGGGGCTGAGAGTACCATTCTGATGGCTTTTCCAGGAGATATGGGCCATGGCCTGCTTGATATCTTCCCGGGATACGCCATGTTTATGTTCGTAACCGTGTGCGAGTTGGGCAAATCCCGCCGGGGCGGACCCCAGTGGCAACCAGAGTTCGTTGAAGTTACCCTTGAATACGGGTGGTAGCCCGCCGTAACCGGTGTCCTTCAATTTCTCCGCGCCGATGGCGAGCGCGATGTCAGCGGCGCCGGCAGCAACGGCATAAGTTGCGCCGCGTAGCGCTTCCGTTCCTGTGGCGCACATATTTTCCATACGGCTTACCGGGATACCGTCAAGCCGTAAGGCAGTGGATGCAGGTATCGCCGAATTCCCAACGTTGACCGCGTCGGTGCAACAACCGTACCACGCCGCATCGATCTGATTACGCTCCACACCGGCATCCAGCAGCGCTTCATCAAAGGCTTCCGCCATCAAATCGGGTGAGTCTTTGTCCCAGCGTTCGCCGAATTGCGAACAACCCATGCCCAGTATTGCTACTTTATCTTTGATGCCGGATGCCATGTTCAGTCCTCTTTTATCAATGCGGGGGTGGCTTTCCAGAAATATCTGCGATAACACCGTTGCCAGTCAATTTCCTTGATCCTGAAAACGATACGCATGGGCACGCCAACGGCAAGTCCACCGGGGCCTGCATCGACCATTTCCATTGACACCCGTGCGCCATTGTCAAACTGGATAAAGCCAACATTAAGGGGTGGGGCAGGATGATAGGAGAGCCAGTCATTGGTGAACGTGAATACCTTGCAGGGTTCGTCTACCAGGGAGACATTTTCAAATTGTTCTGACGGCGCCCGGCATCTGTCATTAACGCAATACTGTAGTTGTGGAAACTGTATGGTATTACATTGTGCGCAACGTCCCGCATTAAAACCGGCTGTCTGGTTCAGGGTTCGATACTGGGCGGACAACATGGTTTTGGAATTCTTTTCTGAGCGCATACCCCAGTCCAGCTCTATCCCCTGGTAGAATGAAAGCATGCGCAGGTAATCATAAGTGTCCAGTTTGTCAGCCAGGCTGCCCTTGACTCCCCGCCTCGGTTGATGCGCAGCCAGGTGTTCGGTTGTTCGCAGCAGCAGGGCATCAACACCCTGGCCAAACCCGATGAGCAGTATGTATTCCCCGGCTCCGGCCTCTTCAAGTACGCCGGCCAGCATTAACAGTGGGTGCGCGGCGCCGGTGTAACCGCAATTCTGTTTCAGTTCATCCGCCAGTTTACCCTCGAATCCCAGTTTTCGCGCAACCGCCTGGGCCGCGTTTCGTTGAACCGGCGGCATGATCAGATGATCCAGCTCTCGTACGCTGACACCAGCCTGATCAAGTGCGGAGGCAGCCGCTTTCGGTACCAGTTTGAGGATTGCTTCGTCACGGACCCATCGATCTTCCCAGTAATAGTTATACTTTTCCTCCGCGGCGCGAAAATGGTCGACAAAATTGGCTGTCACGGTGGCGCCGGCCAGGTACCCGGCAATCACGTCCTTACTGCCGGTGGTGATTGCTGCCGCGCCTGCGCCAAAGGCCAGTTCCTGGGCGCTGGCCGGTTTGGCCACGGGACGTTCCGATCCAATGATAAGGCAGGACTTTTCCGATTGCAGTGCCCGGGAAAGCCCGGAGGTGCCGCCCCGCTGGGAACCGGTAATATCCATACTTTCAGTGCTGGCTTTCAATTGCAGTGCGCTGGACACGACTGCACTGTTCTGCAAATCGGCGAAGGGCAGGGTAGTTGAGACCAGGGCAACGCTCTCTATTGATTCGACGCCAATGCCGCTCAGGCAGTCACGGCCTGCCTCAACGGCCATGGTGATCGCATCCTCGTCCCAACTGCAAAAGGCCCGTTCACCTTTTGCTGCGCCACGCAGTGATGGTGCCATCCAGGCGTGAGCATCCGCGATCAAGCTGCGTTGGATGCGAAGGCGGGGAATGTAGGCCCCAAAGCCGGTAATTCCTGATGAACTCATAGTTGATTCCCTGGTAACCAGGCAGACACCGTAATTTCCAATTCAATATAGCATACGCTATATTAGTTCAGTGGTTCAAGCTACAGCGATCGTACAGGAAGCAGTTCTTGAATTAAATATAGCATATGCTATATTAATGTGACGAGGTTAAGGCCTGGATGCCGCCGGCGATCGCCGGATTTGCCTTTTCGATAAACCCGGATAGGATTCCAGGTTGATGTTGAACATGATGCTTACGGAAAAATATGATACGCAGAATGATATTTAACGAGGAGCATGAAATTTTTCGTGATGCTGTTCGCCGGTTTATAGAAGTTGAAATCACCCCCTACCATGATCAATGGGACAAGGATGGTGTTGTGCCGCGGGAGCTGTGGCTGAAGGCCGGTGAGGCTGGGCTGCTCTGCAGCAATGTTGAAGAAGAGTACGGCGGGCCCGGCGCTGATTTCCTCTTTAACGTGGTTCTCCACGAAGAACTTGCCAAGGCGCTTGCCACAGGCCCCGGGTTTGCCGTCCACTCTGATATGGCTGCCGTGTATATCACCCGGTTCGGTAATGAACAACAAAAGAAAAATTGGCTGCCCCGGATGGTATCAGGTGAGGTGATCGCTGCGATAGGGCTTTCCGAACCCGATGCGGGCAGCGATCTTAAAGCAATCAAAACCCGCGCCGTTCGCGACGGGGAACACTATGTAATTAATGGCCAGAAAACCTGGATTTCTAATGGACAGCTCGCAGATATAGTTATTCTTGCTTGTAAAACCGACCCTGCAGCCGGCGCCAGGGGCATGAGCTTCATTATCGTTGAGACCAGCCGGGAAGGTTTCGCCCGTGGCCAGAACATAGAAAAGATCGGACTCAAGGCGCAGGACACCTCTGAATTGTTCTTCCAGGATGTGCGAGTGCCGGCTGAGAACCTGATAGGTAATGAAAATGAAGGGTTCAGGATCGCCATCGCAAACCTTGCCCATGAGCGTATCACCATCGCCTGCTCTGCAATTACCATGGCTGAGGCGGCGATCAAATGGACGGTGGACTATACCAGGGAAAGAAAGGCATTTGGTACGGTGGTGGCCGATTTCCAAAACACGCGCTTTGTGCTTGCCCAGTTGGAAGCCGAAATCTCCGCCCTGCGTGTATTCATCGACAGGTGCCTGGAGTTAGCGAACGTCAATGAATTGAATGCCGTTGACGCCGCCAAGGCCAAGATGCTGTCGACCGAATTGTTAGGTAGAACCGCGGACCAGTGTCTCCAGCTCCATGGTGGATACGGTTATACCCTTGAATACCCTATTGGCCGTCTTTTTATCGATAGTCGAGTTCGACGAATAGCCGGTGGTTCCACTGAAATCATGAAGGAGATTATCAGCAGGGACATTTTTTCCAAATGAGTTTGTGGCCCCGGGGAATACTATGGATTTTGATTTGACTGAAGAACATCTCGCTATTCAGGATGCCGTCGCCAAAGTTTGTAGTGATTTCGATGATGAATACTGGACCGAGAAAGACACAAAGGCCGAATTTCCCCATGAATTTCACCGTGCCATGGCAGAAGGAGGTTGGCTGGGCATTACCATGCCTGAAGAACTCGGGGGGTCGGGACTTGGGGTAACAGAAGCAGCATTGATGATGAATGCCGTGGCCAAAGGGGGAGGTGGTGCTGCCGCCATGTCCACCCTGCAGATCAACCTCTTCGCACCACATCCCATCGTCGTCCTTGGGACCCCGGAGCAGAAGGAACGCATGCTGGCGCCCCTTATCAGTGGATCTGAAAAGACCTGTTTTGGTGTCACAGAAGCCAATGCGGGCCTGAACACCACAGCCATCACGACATTTGCCGGGAGAGTAGACGGCGGCTACGTGGTCAATGGCAGTAAGCTATGGACTTCAACGGCGCAGGAAGCCGATAACATCCTGCTGCTCACCCGAACCACGCCGCTGGCGGAGTGTACCAAGCCTACCGATGGAATGACGATATTTTTCACCAGGCTGAATCGAGAGAAAATCGAGGTCCAGCGGATCCCCAAGATGGGCCGGTGCGCAGTGGATTCCAACGCGATTTTCATCGAGGACCTGTTTATACCGGAGGAAGATCGGATCGGCGATGAGGGCAAGGGGTTTTATTACCTCCTGCACAGTCTGAACCCCGAACGAATTATTGTGGCTGCAGGGGCGGTCGGTATTGCCGAGGATGCGCTGCGTCGGGCGTCGCGTTACGCGCAGGAGCGTGAGGTATTCGGCCGAGTCATAGGGCAGAACCAGGGCATACAGCACCCGCTCGCGGAAAACTGGTGTCAAATTGAGGCGGCCAGGATGATGATGCTGAAGGCGGCCAATCTCTACGACTCCGGCAAGTCCTGCGGGGCCTATGCCAATGCCGCCAAGTTCCTGGGTGGTCGCGCTGCATTTGACACCGCAACACAGGCCGTTCTGACCCACGGTGGTATGGGTTATGCAAAGGAATACCAGGTTGAGCGTTTGCTGCGGGAGGCAGTGCTGCAACGGCTCACACCCGTATCGGAACAGCTTATCCTGTCCTTCATTGCTGAAAAGGAACTGGACTTGCCGAGGTCATACTGAATAAAGCCATCTCTGAGGATTGAAAACCCGATGAATCTGAACGCTTTGCGTGACCATGTATTTGAGACTACCGTAACCCCTTATACTGACCGTGATGTGATGCTGTATGCACTCAGCCTGGGTGTCTGTGACGATCCCCTTGATGAGAATGAGTTGCCGTTTGTATACGAGAAGAACCTGCGGGTGATTCCGAGTGTGACCGCGGTATTGGCGCATCCGGGCGCATGGATTGCCGATAAAAAATTTGAAGTGAATTTCGTAAAGTTGCTCCATGGTGAACAGCGGGCACGATACACCCGGCCCCTGCCGCCGTCAGGCGAGTTACGCGGCGAATACCGTATCAGGGCAGTGGTTGATAAAGGCGAGGACAAAGGGGCGCTGGTCTACTTTGACAAGATACTCTCGGATAATGGAACCGGTGATCACCTTTGTACGGTTTCATCAACCCTGTTCCTACGAGGTGATGGGGGTTCAGGCAGTTTCGGTGAAGCGCCGGCACCGCTTGCAAACGTGCCGGACAGGGCCCCCGATTTCAATGATGAATTGCCGATCGGCAAACGGGCTGCGTTGCTTTATCGCTTGAATGGAGACAGAAACCCAATCCACGCCGATCCGGACATTGCCAGGAAAGCCGGTTTTGATGTTCCTATTCTTCATGGCTTATGTACTTATGGCATTTGTGGTTACTCATTATTACGCAGGGCATTCGGTTATGATAGCGCGCGTATGAAATCACTGGATTTGCGCTTCAGTGCTCCGGTACTGCCGGGAGAAACCTTGCAGGTACAGGGTTGGATGAACGAAGGGGGGGTATCTTTTCAAGCCAGAGTCAGGGAGCGGGACAGGATAGTCATCTCGAATGGATTTGCGGCTGCCGGTATCTGAGTCAAGTCTTCTATATCACATAGCTTGCTATATAATAGTTGGTTTGATCAACATAGATTGTTCGTGATATCTAGTCGGCTTGTGTCCGAACAATTCTGATCATCACCGAAGGAGGGCAATGTTGTAGTTGAACGTTGCATACATAAGATAAACATGACTAAGACATCAAACGAAACAAATGCAACAAAAATCAGGGGCGCTAAGCGTAGAACCGCAAAAGCCAGGCAAAAGCACAGTGGCGGATTGAGTACACGGGATTATATTCTTAAAGAAGCTACCCGATTGTTTGCCAAGGAAGGCTTTGACCGTGTAACAGTTCGCGATATCTCAGCCGCGACAAACCTGTCCATGCCAACCCTGTATCACTATTTTGGCGATAAGGAAAAATTGTACCGCGAGGTCGAAGCCGAGATCTACGGCGCATTACGTGAGCGCCTGCTCAACGCATTGGAAGGCAAGGGCGATCCTGAAGAAAGACTACGCTCCTTCGTCTCCGAAATGTACGATGCGTTGTTGAGGGACGTTAATTTTCGGCATATCGCGGTACGCAACATGCTCGACCCAAGCGCGGTCAACCATAAATTTCTGGTTGGTGTCTCCATGAAATCAGTTCACAGGGCGCTGGCCGATTTAATGAATGAGATCCGTCCAGCCGATGGCGACGGGCCTGCGCCGATCATTCTCATGAGCGGGATTCTTGGTTTCGTATTGATGAGCCCGGCTAAAAGACAACTAACCGATTATCCATTTCGGCGAAAAGCCGATTCCAAACGGGAAAGGGAAGCTTTTCTTGACTATATTGTGAGCACAGTCCTCAGGGAATAGCTTTCCGGATTAAATCTGCATTTTTATTCCTGTCTTCACGTTTTTCACGGGCTGAAAATCCCTGCTGTGCTGATATCGGCGCCTCACGGGTGTTGATTTAATATAGCAAATGCTACATAATATCGTGAACTGCATCTATTGTTAAATGCGGGGATATAAAATGAACTCTATCTTCACTCACGAGCATAATATTTTTCGCGATACCGTCAGGAAGTTCATCGAAAAAGAGATGGAGCCCAGATTGAAATCCTGGGAGGAGCAGGGGAGTGTTGACAGGGACATATGGAACAAAGCTGCCGATGCAGGACTACTCGGTATATGTATCCCGGAAGAGTATGGCGGGCCTGGCGGAGATGACCTCTTTAACATCATTCTGTCCGAGGAACTGGGACACTACCCCTGTGGCGCGATTTTAGGCGCATCGTTCACCAGCGATATTGCTTCGCATCTGCTGGTACATTTCGGTACACATGAACAGAAGGCCGAGTGGTGCCCCAGGATACTGTCCGGTGATGCGATTCAGGCACTCGGTTTAACTGAGCCGGGGGCGGGTAGCGACGTGTCGGGCATTACTGCCACAGCGCGACGAGACGGCGATGAGTTTGTCATCAATGGCAATAAAACCTATATCAGTAATGCGCCGATTGCTGATTTGCTCTATGTGGTGGTGAAGACGGAGGCAGCCACTGGCCCACATGATATGAGTATTTTCCTGGTTGATACACGTACCAGGGGCGTTGATATCCGGCCGTTGAAATTAATGGGGGCCGCCCTCTATCCCGTGGGCGAGATTTTCCTCGATGATGTGCGCGTGAGTGCGGATGACATGCTTGGCAGGGAAAATGGTGCATTCAAAGTCCTGTTGTCTACATTCGCTCTGGATCGTATACAACTTGCAGCAAGGTCTCTGGCGGCCGCAGAACTGGCATTCGACCTGACACTGGATTTTGTAAAGAACCGAAAAGCATTTGGTAAAACGGTTTTCGAATTTCAGAATACTCAGTTCAAGCTGGCGGAAATGAAGACCGATCTTACGGTCGGCCGCGATTTTTTAGACGCCTGCCTGGTGCGTTATGCCAATTCAGAACTTGATTTAAACATTGCTACCATGGCAAAAACCTGGATCTGTGAGATGGAACAGCGAGTGGCCAATGAGTGCCTGCAGTTACATGGGGGCGCCGGTTATATGGACGAGTACACCATATCGCGAATCTATACCAATGCACGGTTGCAGACTATTTACGCCGGTACGACCGAGATCGGCAAAATATCCATCGCAAAATCGCTGTAATGAAAGACCTTATTGAACAAAATGTGACTTAAACCAATTAAGAGGGCAAAACCATGACGGTAGATTTCAGATACGGTAAACCGGGTTATACGGTACTTAATGTCACGGACCTGGATCGAACCAGCGAATTTCTTACCAATATATTCTGGATAAGTCCCGCGGGAGAAGGACCGGGTGGAGAGCGTTTTTTTCGCAGCGGGCCACAACACCACGATGTCGTGCTGCACCAGAATGACCAACCCGGTTTTGTTCGACATGCCTGGGAAATGGAATCTGAGGAGGATGTGCAAAAGGCCTATCGTCATTATGAAAGTATCGGGCTCAAACCAAAATGGCTTTCGAAGGAAGAAAGCCAGGTGCTGGGCCTGGGCCTTAATCCGGTCTTTCGCGTACGGGAACCCACTGCGGGCATTTACTTCGAATATTATTCCGATATGTTGAAGATTTCCTCACCATTGCCTATCCGGGGTACCGAGTTTGAGGGTTTTCTTCATTCGGCTGTAAACGTCCCGGACGTGAAGGCCAGTACCGAATTCGCGGTGGAGAACATGGGGTTTGTCGTATCGGATATCCTGGGTGATTACATCGGCACGCTGGTCCGGGCGTACCCCATACCGCACCACCATACGTTTGCGTTCTTGCCCACATTTGGCGGTCCGCCCGGTTTTAACCATGTGGCCTGGAAGGTCAAGACAATCGATGACATAGGTCGATTCTACAATCGAGCCAAGAACAGCGGGATTACCGTTGGCTTTGGTATCGGGCGACACCCCACGTCGGGTAGTGTCCACACTTATATACATGATCCTGATGGGATGTCCTGGGAATATTCGCAGGGTATGGAACAGTTTCCCGAGCAAAATTACCGGCGCGCCCGCTATATGTCCCCTGCCCCGGAGGATTATGATCTCTGGGGAGCCAGGCCCCATGAAGCTTTTGGAAAGTCGGGAAATATAGTCACAGCCGGTCCAGATGAATAAATCGAAAAGAAGGTAATCAAACCGTGAATACCAAAGCCATTCAAGAATCGCTGATAGAGGTTGACAAAGACTGCAGGACCTTCCGTATCAACAGGGAAGCATATTACAGCCAGGAAGTGTTTGAAATGGAGAAGGCGCTGATATTCGACAAATGCTGGTTGTATCTGGGGCACCGCTCCGAAATTCCCAATAAGGGCGATTTCCTGACCCGCACGGTCATGGGACGAAACCTGATATTCCAGCACAGCCGGAAGGGGGAACTGGTGGCCTTCTACAACACCTGTACCCATCGTGGCGCGGCTGTCTGCTGGGATAGAAAAGGTAATAGTAAGGTACACTCCTGTCGATATCACGGGTGGGTATACGATACGGAAGGAAA
This sequence comes from Gammaproteobacteria bacterium, assembly GCA_965116585.1. Lineage (GTDB taxonomy): Bacteria > Pseudomonadota > Gammaproteobacteria > Eutrophobiales > Eutrophobiaceae > JAAXHV01. The sequence continues at coordinate 3,370,778 of OZ220714.1, forward strand.
GCTGAAATCGATGAATACCGAGACAGGCTATCCGGAAGATATCAACGCAGATGGGCACCTGGACCTGCCCCGTGTGCGAGTAGAGGAATACGGTGGCCTCAACTTCATAAACTTTAACGACAATGCCATATCGCTCTACGATTTCCTTGGTGAACAGGTCAGAGATTTGCTGGACTCGATAAATGCCCAGTCGGCGGAAGAAATGATCATATTGCCGGGTGAGCACGCCTATTCGATCAATGCAAATTACAAATTCCTGATAGAAAACAGCGCGGACGGTTATCACCTTGGTCCCGTACACCAGACCTATCTTGAGTTTCTTGCCGATAAGTACAGCGGCACCAAGGAATCCGGGGTCTTCGCAAAGATGGCCAACTTCCAGGAGAAGGGCGGGGCGTATGCCATGGGCAACGGACATTTCCTGTTGTCATCTAATGTGCCGACCGGACGTCCCGTCGGTTACTGGATCGAGGAATGGGGCCCGGACATAAAGAAAGAGATCGGCGCCAACAGGCAACGGTTGACCGATCAGCTTGGTCAGGAAAGGGCCGACTACATTTGCGATATGCAAAAAAACTCGGTGATATTTCCCAATCTCGTTATCAACGACATATTAGCCCTGACCATACGGGTTATCGAGCCGGTTTCGCCTACAGCCATGAAAGTCAATGCCTGGTGCCTGGCGCCAAAGGAAGAATCCGATGAATTGAAGGAAATTCGGCTGGACAATTTTGTGTCCTTCCTGGGCCCTTCCGGGTTTGGGTCCCCGGACGATGGTTCAATGTTGAACAGCGCCCAGAAATCCATAACTGCCTGCCCGACAGAGTGGACCGAATTATCCAAGGGTATGCAGGGTGTCGACGACCTGCGTGTTGCATCCGGCATGACGGACGACGAGACCCATATGCAGGGATACTGGACACAATGGGACATGCTGATGCGCGGGGCTGTGAGCCTGGAACAGCAGATATAAGCCATCAGGAGTAAATTATGTCGCAGAATCATATGATTACACGCCAGGAAGCAGAAGACTTCCTTTACTACGAAGCTGAGCTTCTGGATGACTGGCGTTTGCTGGAGTGGAAAGAGCTATATTCAGATGACAGCAGTTATGAAGTCGCATCAACTGACTGTGAAGATCCTTTTAATGCCGATCCAGCCAGGTCGCTGTTCGTGCTTGCCGATAAGAAAAGCCGGATTGACGCAAGGGCTGTTCGCCTGATGAAGCGTGCCGCACACTGTGAGTATCCACACTCCAAAACGCGACACCTGTACACCAATGTTCGAATTGCCGGTACCCGGGGTAATGAAACCAGGGTCCGGGCGAATGTCGTGGTATACCGCACCGGCAACGATAAAACCACGAATTTTATGGGTGAGATGCGTTATGTGCTGGTGCGGGAGGGGACCGACATCAGGATCAAGAGTAAACGCATTGCCCTGGACCTTAACAGCCTCAACGATGCGGGGCAGATGACAATTATCATCTAGGGAATCTCTGAGATTAAGTCTCAGAGTTTCCCTGGAGACGGTCTACTCCAGGTTATGATTATCACCTTATTTTGTAAGCTCATTGGTGATTTTCCTTGTGTGAGACTTAATAAAATTATTACCGCTAAACGACAGCCCGGTCCCGTAAGCCGGCGATTTCTTCGCCCGAGTATCCCAGCTCTGCCAGTATTTCGTCTGTATGCTCGCCCGGAAGCGGCGGTCCGTTTTCAATAGTTGCCGGTGCGTCGCTGAGTCGGTAAGGCGGCATGATATAAGGCACGGGTTTTTTAATGCCCGGCACATTTACCTTGTGCAGGAATCCGGCTGATTGAACATGGGGGTCGTCCAGGGCCTGGCGCGGACTCAACATCGGCCCTGCCGGAATTCGAAACTCAGCCAGTATGTCCAGACACTCGTCAGTCGATTTATCTGCCGCCCAGCCGGCGGCCAGCCCGCTGAGTTCAACACCATTGTCTGCCCGCAGTTCATCCGTGGCGAACCGGGGTTCTTCGGACAGTTCAGGTTGACCGATCATTTTACTGAAGCGTTTGAACATAGGCTGCCCGAGGATGGCAATATAAAAAGCGCCGTCCCGGGTTTTGATCAGGTCACAGGGGGCGCCTGATGGCGCGCGGTTTCCTATTCCGGTCCGGCCCATACCGGTGAGTTCTTCCTCGATCAGGAAGTAATTGATGATGGACATGGCCGATTGCAGCAGATTGACTTCAACTTTTTGTCCGTTTCCTGTTTTCTGCCGGTGAAGAAGCGCAGCAAGAATGCCCGTCACTGCATGGTTTCCTGTTGTCATGTCAACCCAGGCAGCCGCATTCTTCATAGGTTCTTCCGGCCAGCCGGAAAGATAGGTAGCGCCGGACATGACTTGGGCGATGGCATCAAATCCCGTACGGTCGGCATATGGTCCTTCATTACCGAAGGTAGTCACGTGGGTAAAGATAATATCCGGCTTGATGCCTTGAATTGTGTCGTAGTCAATTCCCAGACGGGCCATTGCTTTGCCGGGCATATTTGCCACCAGGATGTCGGCATTCTCCACAAGCCTGTAAAGTATATCCCTTCCTTCCTGGCAGGCGAGATCGAGACCAAGGCTTTTTTTATTGCGATTACACTGTACGAAGCCAACACCGGCGGGATAATCCGGATCAAATGGCAATGGGGTGCGGTCTTCACTGCCACCCACATTTTCGATGTGAATCACTTCAGCGCCGAGATCAGCCAACTGGGCTGTGCAAATAGGACCCGCCACGTACCTGGTGATATCTATCACTCGTACGTTATTCAAGACTTTACTCATTGTCGGATAATGACATTCCGATTTTATGGCTTGCGTAATTTGTATAGCATGCGCTATATTAAAGGCTTAGTCAATTCATCGGACAGGGGAAGCCAGGCATGACCATCATCGATTTTCACGCACACATTGTACCGGACAGTTATCCTGCCCGGCCCGGTGGTGTGAGTGAGCCGGCCTGGCCTGAGATGGCGCCTGTTAATGAAAGCCTGTCCAGCATGATTATTAATGGCAAGGAATATCGAAAGTTCGAGAGTTTTTACTGGGATGTGGACGCACGCATTGAGCAAATGGGAAATAATGGTATTGACATGGAGTTGTTATCGCCCCTGCCTGAGTTGCTTTCCTACTGGCTGGATGCTGACGCTGCCGTAGTCCTTACGGACTTTATGAATGAATTCGTGGGAAACATGGTGCGAAAGGCGCCGGACCGTTTCCAGGGGCTTGGCTGCATTGCGATGCAGGATCCTCAGCAAGCGGTTGGACAACTGGAACGTCTTCATTCCGAGCACGGTCTGAAGGGCGTTCACCTAGGCAGCCATATCAACGGTTGCTCACTGGCCGATGAGCGTTTCTATCCCGTTTTTGAAACAGCGGAAGCTCTCGGTCTTGTCCTGTTTATCCATGGGATCAAACCGGGATCTCTGGACAGGCTGCTGGGTTCTCCGCTTATGGGACCGGTGCTGGGTGTGCCCCATGAGACAACAGCGTTAATTGGCTCTTTTATCATGACTGACATTTTAGGGAGCTTTCCGCGCTTGAAGCTTGTTTTCAGCCACGGAGGCGGTGGTATCGGCGCGGTCCTGGATCGTTTCGATATGGTCTGGAACAAGTTCGACGTGATGAAAGTAAACGGAGACATCAGACCCCTGGAGTATGCCAAACGGTTTTACTATGACACGGTGACATTCAGTTCCGACTATCTGGGTTACCTGGTACGCCGGCTGGGAGCAGGCCGTTTTGTTGCAGGGACCGACGGACCTACCGAGATTGGGCAGAAAGATCTTCCCGGGTTCCTGTCCCGGGCTGGCCTGTCAGCGAGTGAAAGTGCGCTGGTCACTCATGAAAATGCAAAGCAACTCCTGTCATTGTAAACAGGAAATGCGTGAGAGAGGGCAACCTGATGACTGACGACGACATGAAAACGACATCCGCTGCAAAAACGCGCCTTGTGCGCGTGTGCGCAGTTGAGGACGTCGATGAAGAAGATACCTTACAGGTTGAAGTAGAAGGTGAAGGACTGTCTGCCCTCGCGGTTTACCGTGTCCAGGGAGATGAAATTTATGTCAGCGATGATTTTTGCACTCATGGCAAGGCATCATTGGGTGATGAGGGTTACCTGGAAGGACACATTATCGAGTGCACATGGCATGAAGGCAAGTTCGATATCCGCACTGGCGAACCTGTTGCCTTACCCTGTACGGAGCCAGTCAAGGTGTATCCCGTCACAGTAATAGATGGCGAAGTTTACATTACTGTCAAGTGAGCCAATAACCGGAATAGCCACCGAGTAAAAAAAATGGTTAAAACCAAAGACAATAACCAATGACTAAAACATCTGTTCAACTGAACGACAAATATACCCGAACTCAAGGACGGATTTACCTCAATACTCTGCAGGCCATGACGCGTTTGCCCATGATTCAACGGCGGCGTGACGTTGCCGCGGGGTTGAATACGGCAGGCTTTATCAGCGGTTATCGGGGATCACCCATCGGGACTTATGATACGGCATTGTGGTCTGCAGGCGATCTGTTGGAGGAACATCACATCAGGTTTATGCCCGCAGTGAACGAAGAACTGGCTGCGTCAGCCATTAAGGGTTCCCAGTGGCTGGATTTTTATCCGGACAAGAAAAAATACGACGGTGTTTTTTCCCTGTGGTACGGAAAAATGCTGGGTACAGAACGGGCGATAGAGGCCATCAAAGCGGGTAATTTCACTACCGGTACTTCCAGGTATGGCGGTGCCCTGATTTTTACGGGGGATGATATCGGCGCCAAGTCATCGATTACCTCTGCCTCATCGGACCCCATGCTGGTGGGCGCCTATGTGCCGATTTTTTATCCTTCCTCCACACAGGAGTATATTGAATACGGCCTGTACGGCTGGGCGCTTTCAAGGTTTTCCGGGCTCTGGGTAGCTCTTAAGGGCGTGACCGATACCATTGAGTTGACTTCCACTGCCGAGGCCGCTTCGGAAAAACTGGAAATTATCACACCGGAAGGATGCACCTTCCCGCCTGAAGGTGTCAATGCCGTTCACAACGACTTCATGCCCCTCGTTCAGGAACGCCGGCTGGTTCAATTCAAAATGCCCCTTGTCGACGCATTTATCCACGCCAATGGCTTGAACAAGGTGGTGCAGGATAGCGCCAAGCGCAAGTTGGGCATTGTCACAGCCGGCAAGCCCTATCTTGACCTGATGGAAGCATTACATGAGTTGGGCATCGATACGGCCATGGCTTCTGACCTAGGTATCCGCATCTACAAATTGGCCGTCACATGGCCCTTGGAGCCGCAAGGCGTCAGGGAGTTTTGTCTCGATCACGATGAAATAATGGTGGTGGAAGACAAAAACCCGATTATTGAAGATCAGTTAACGCGCCTGCTTTATGCATTACCCCAGGCGCAGCGTCCTGTTATCACCGGTAAAAAGGATAATGAAGGTAACACCCTGGTCCCTGAGTTCGGCGAAACCAATGTTAACCTCATGGTTGACGTACTGGTACGCCGGTTAAAGGTACTGGATATCAACTATCCACAAATGCATGCCAAGGTGGCTGAAATTGAAAATCGTCGCAGCAAGGTTGCACAATTACCTCCGGTCAATGCTTTTCGCACCGCCTACTTCTGTTCGGGGTGCCCCCACAACACATCCACCAAAACCATTGATGGCAGTCTGACGTTCACGGGTGTGGGTTGTTATGGCATCGTGCCCCTGGTGATGCCTGACCGTGAAACGGAATACGCGGCGCAAATGGGAGCGGAAGGCTCACTTTGGGTAGGTTTGCACCACTTTATGGATCTGGAACACTCCTTCCAGAATCTGGGGGACGGGACTTATTTTCATTCCGGCCTCCTGGCCATACGTTCAGCCCTGGCCGCCGGAGCAAATATCACTTACAAGCTATTGTATAACGATGCTGTTGCCATGACCGGAGGGCAGCCAATCGATGGTGAGCTTACGGTGGAGATGATGGCCAACCAGATCTATTGGGAAGGGGTCAAACCGATTGCCGTTGTCACCGATGAGCCCGAAAAATACCCTGCATCCGTGCACTGGCCACCCCAGACCAGGGTCTATCACCGTGATGAACTGGAATCTGTTCAGCGGGAGATGCAAAAACAGAAAGGTGTTTCGGCCATTATCTATGACCAGACCTGTGCGGCTGAGAAACGTCGCCGCCGCAAACGCGGCCTTTTCCCCGATCCGGACAAGCGGCTGTATATCAACCAGGATGTCTGTGAAGGTTGCGGCGACTGTTCTACGCAGTCCAATTGTATAAGCATCCAGCCGGTGGATACCGAGTACGGCCGCAAGCGTCGAATTGATCAATCCAGTTGTAACAAGGATTACAGTTGCCAGTACGGGTTCTGCCCCTCCTTTGTGACCGTGGAAGGTGGACAGCTACGCAAGGCAGGGCAAGCCCGCACGGAACAGGAACAGATCTTTGCCGGCTTGCCTACACCGGAAACCGTGTCAGGAGATGGCGCCTATAACATCCTGATTACCGGGATTGGCGGTACGGGAGTACTCACTGTCGGGGCAATTCTCGGTATGGCAGCCCACGTGGAAGAAAAAGCCTGCAGCGTTCTTGATATTACCGGCATGGCCCAAAAAGGCGGTGCGGTATTGAGCCACATACGTATTGCGCCCGACACAAAGAGTATCAATGCCCCAAGATTGTGGAGCGGGGCAGCCGACCTGGTTATCGGTTGTGACCTGGTGGTGACATCCGGCGCCCAGGTAACCGACCTGGTACGCTCCGAGTCCGCCAGTATTCTTGTTAATAATGATGTTGTTCCTACCGCCCAGTTCCAGCGCAACATGAATATCGATTTCGGCAAGGATTCCATGTTGGCCGTGCTACGGCAACTGGTCGGTGATGATAATTTGTCAGATATTGCGGCAACCACCCTGGCGACCAGGCTGACGGGTGACAGCATTGCCACCAACGTATTTATGCTGGGTTTCGCCTTGCAAAAAGGACTGGTTCCCCTCACCGTAGAATCGGTAGAGACAGCAATTGAACTCAATGGCGTGGCCGTTACAACCAATCTGCATACCCTCGCGTGGGGTAGAATGGCTGCCCATGATCCGGAAGCGGTGGAGCGTTATATAGCAGAATCATCTTTGGATGATGGTGAACTGCAGTTACCCGAATCTGTGGACGAATTGATCGAGCGGCGTATCAGTGACCTGACGGACTACCAGGGAGCAGGCTACGCCGGTGAGTACAAACAACTCATTGACAAGGTGCGGGCTGCGGAAATTGCCCTGGACGGTGACAGTACGGAACTGGCAGAAACCGTGGGCCGCTATCTCTATAAACTTATGGCCTACAAGGATGAGTACGAGGTTGCCCGTCTGTATACATCAGGTGATTTCGAACGCAGGTTGAAGCAGCAGTTTGAAGGTAACTACAAGCTGAAATTCAATCTGGCGCCACCCCTGCTATCATTCAGGAGCAAGCGCACGGGTCAGCCCGGGAAGATTGAGTTTGGCCCATGGATGTTCACGCTATTCGGTGTTCTTGCAAAGCTAAAGCGGCTGCGGGGAACGGCTTTCGATATCTTCGGGTACAGCAAGGAACGGCAACGCGAAAGAGCGCTTGTCGTTGAGTACCGCAGGCATATTGAGCGTATCATTGAGACATTGAACAAAGACAACTACGCGCTGGCAGGAGAAATTGCCGCGCTACCGGAAATGATAAAGGGTTATGGCCACATCAAGGAGGATAATATCCGTCACTACGACGCCCAATTGCGTAATAAACTGAAGGAATGGGATAAGTATCCGCAGCGGATTATGGCCTCGGCGGCCTGATCCTTGTTCGGAATGAAATTTCTTGTCATTGGGGCAACCGGCAATATCGGCTCAAGCCTCGCCGAGCAGTTAAGTGGGGAAGGTCGGCATGTTTGTGCGGCGTCGAGAAACGTACAAGGAATCCATGTACAGGGCGCGCTGGATAAGGTCGTTTTTGACTACGATGATCCAACCAGCTGGATTACGGCCCTGTCCGGTGTTACGCGCATCTTCATGATTCCCAAGGCAGGCGATCCCTGTCCGGACGAGACGCTTTTGCCTTTTATTGATGCGGCTGCCGCTGCCGGCGCAGAAAGGATCGTGTTTTCCACTGCCATGGGTCTCGATAAGGATTGGCGGGTCCTCTGTGTTGCCGAGGACCACCTGATCAAATCCGGTCTTGAATATACGATCCTGCGACCGGGGTGGTTCATGCAGAACTTTACCCGCGGCTTTCTCAGTCAAAGCGTCAAGAGCGGTCTTATTGCCTTCCCTGCAGGACGCGGGAGCAGGCTCAGCTTTATTGATACCCGGGACATCGCCGGCGTTGCGAAAGTTGCCTTGTGCGACGATGACCTGTTGGGTGGCGAGTTCACATTGACAGGGCCTGAGTCACTCTCCTGGGATGAAACGACCGGTTTGCTCTCCGCTGCTTATGGCGGGACAGTCTGTTATGAAGAGGTAACAGAAAAACAATGGCGTGATACCTTGCTCTCAGCAGGGCTTCGTCCTTATCGTGTGGAGCAGATGCTGCAAATGGCGCGCGGCATGCGTGAAGGGCTTTATGAAAACGTGACCGAAACCGTGACGGCAATACTGGGGAGGCCGGCCTGTGGACTGCAGGCGTACCTGGCGGAGCATCTTTCATGACTGAATCGGACAGGATAATATGGATAAATGCTATAAATCACGCTTCCTGAATATCAATCCGGCAGAAAAGACTTTTCTGGTTCACCGCGACGCCTACAGGGACCCGGAAGTCTTTGCATTGGAGCAGAAAAAAGTCCTGCACAAGAGCTGGATCGCACTGGCCCACGAAGCGGAAATCGCCAAACCGGGTGATTTTATAACCCGAACGGTGGTTGACAAGGACCTGGTTTTGAACCGCGACAGAAACGGGGTGGTTCGTGGGTTTTATAACAGTTGCCGGCATCGCGGAGCGGCGGTCTGCCGGGACCGGGGCGGCAACAGCAAATCCTTTGTCTGTCCGTATCACGGCTGGGTCTATCGCGATGATGGTGTTCTGGTTTCCACCGGTTCACCCGAAGCCGACGCGGCCTTTCCCGACGGTTTCTGCGATGGCCGTACTACACTGCTGAGCGTGCCGAACCTGCAGCAGTATGCGGGTTTTTACTTCGTTAATTTCGATCCGGATGCGCAGTCACTGGAGTCGTTCCTGGGTGGAGCAGCCGACTGCCTGCAAATGATCAGTGAACACTCCGCAGTGGGGATGGAAGTCATAAGCGGTGTTCATGAATATGAAATTAATGCCAACTATAAATTGCTGTGCGAGAACAGTTATGATGGGTACCACCTGTCATCTGTTCACGCAAGCTATGTAGAGTACCTGGTGGAAACGATGAAGGGCTCCGGAATGGAGCTGAAGCCTGTCGGTGCCGCCCGTTCATTTGGTCACGGACATGCCTGTTTTGAAATCGCCATCAAGGCGGGCAGGGCGGTGGCGCAATGGATCCCCAGCATGGGTGAAAAGGTCAGGGAAGAGGTAGAGGCCAAGCGTGAGGAAGTCATCGCACGCGTGGGTGAGGAGCGCGGAAATGTCATCTGTGATACCCATCGCAACATGGTGATCTTTCCCAATTCCGTCATCAATGACCAGCAGTCAGTGCTTGTACGTTCGATTGTACCCACGGCATATAACAGGATGATGGTGAGGGCCTGGACACTGGGTCCCATTGACGAATCGGACACCCTGCGAGAGATACGGCTGGATAACATGTTGTCATTCCTCGGCCCGGGAGGCTTTGCTACCCCCGATGATGTGGCCATGCTGGAATTATGCCAGCGGGCCTATGAGGCGACGGACGTGGAATGGAATGATTTCTCAAAAGGTTTCAGTGCAGAAGAGATTACCCGTGAAGGCGCCGAGGCTGATCTGTACGATGAGTTGCAGATGCGTGCTTACTGGCTCGAGTGGGACCGCATGATGAATGCCTGAACATCAGCGGGGTGAACAGAACGTGCAACAACAAAATTGTGCATTGAACCGGCCTGAAGTAGAGGATTTTCTGTACCTTGAAGCGGACCATCTCGACCAATGGGCACTGGACGAATGGTTGGGGCTTTGGTCGGAGAGCGGCGAACTGAGCTACCAGGTGGCGCCGACGGGTGAAGACGACCCGGGATCCCTGGAATCTTCGAGTACCATGTTCCTGATTTCGGACAATCGCTATCGTCTGGAACAGCGCATCGTGCGCATGAAGAAGAACAGTTTCCATGCCGAGTATGTCCGGTCTCGCACCCGTCACATGTACGGGCATGTAAGAATTATTCACCAGGATGCGCGCCAGGCTGAAGTTCAGTTCAATGCTTCGGTTTATCGCAGTAAAGGTAGTGAGACCGTGATCTATCCATCCCTGGTCCGGGCCACGCTGGCCCGGACACCTGGCGGACTGCGTCTGGTCAAAAAGCGTGTCGAACTGGACCTGTATTGTCTGGCCACAATGGGGGCCTTGACCATTCTTCTGTAAAGCCCTGGTAAATCGTTTATATGAACCCATCCGTTCTGGTTGACCTGATACGAAGCCTGTTAACGGCCCTGCGTGAAGACATAAAAACCAATGTGACTACAGCGCAGGCCAGGCACCGGGCAGAATTAATCGACATGATGCTGGTACGTATTGCCGCCGAGGTTGAAGTTTCATCGGAAGAACATGGCGCCAACTGTCCCCAGGGCATATCTACGGCAGACCTCGCTGCGCTTTATGATAAATCAATCGACCGGAGCAGAATCCCGGAACTGGCGGCAACCATCGCCCGGTTTGCCGCTGCAGACCGGACCCGCCGTGATGCTGTTGAACAACGCCTGGTGGAGATCGCCGGCAGTACCGCGCCCGAAGGCAGTTCGGGTGACGAACTGAACATTCCGAACGAAACCTTCAGTAAATACCTTAAAGAGAAATTCCCGGACGATCCTGTTATCGAAGTCTCCGGCGTGAAAGTGATACCCGGCGGGAGGTCAAAGGGTACGATGTTACTGGATGTACAGGATCAAAATGGCGCGCGTTCCATCGTCATTCGGCGCGACTTCTCCCATATGGTCACAGGGGTTTCCGTCACCTATGAATACCCCGTTATCGTGGCATTATGGAAGGCCGGCATCCAGGTCCCGGAACCCCTGTGGATTGAAACGGACACCTCCGTCATCGGGGGGGCCTTCATCGCCTTTTCCAGGGTGCCGGGCCAGGCCATGGGAACCCTGTTTCAGAGCGATGCCCCGCCGGCAATCGCAAGAGCTTTCGCCGCCACATTGGCCCGGGTACACTCAATTGATATAAAACGCAGCAGTCTCGCCGGCAACTTGAACTGGGGCGAGGAACAACACCCTGTCAGGGCCATGGTTGACAGTTTCTACCGGCGTTACACGGAAAAAGTAGCCCCAACGCCGATACTCGATACTGCTTTTGCCTGGTTATACCTGCAAATGAATAACATAGGCAATGAGCGCAAGCTGGTGCATGGTGATGCCGGGTTGCACAATGTGATGGGGGAGGGCGACCAAGTGACAGGTCTTCTTGACTGGGAGTTCGCCCACGCCGGTGACCCGGCAGAAGATCTCTGCTATTGTAAGGGACTGATTGAATCCATTATGCCGTGGTCCGAGTTTATGGAGGTCTATCGCAGCAATGGGGGCTGGAAGATAGCAGATATCCGCATGCAATTTTTCACCATCTGGCGATCGGTGATGCTTGCAATTCAAATGGGTGGCGCTCATTCCATGTACACATCCGGTGTTGACCGGGACCTGCGAATAGCCGCCATTGGCTTTAATTCGTTCCCTAAAATATTGAACGACCTGGCATCGGATCTTGCCGGTTTTACGAACTGATCGCAGACCTGATCGAACAATGATAAACCCGTGATATCCTGTAAACAAACCAGCTGTTACGGGGATTGTTTAGGCAATTTTTCTGGAGAGCATTTATGACGGCACGACAGGATTTCGATATTGACCTGCTGCGCGATCCCCAGCGCGGCGGTCTGGATTTTATCAATGACGTTAACCAGTTGCGGGAGATGGAGCCGATCCATTGGAGTAAAGCCTCCAATTGCTGGATAGTCACCCGTTTCGAAGACGTCAGCGATGGCTTTGAATGCCGGGTCCCGTTGTTAAATGCGGGCCGGAATGAATTTTCACTGGCGTCCATCCCGGTCGAGGAACGAGAACTGCGCATACCGACTATATCGCATTATGTAAATCACTGGATTGTCGGTGTGGATGGCGAAGAACATGCGCGTTTGAGAAAGCTGGTGATGAAGGCCTTTACCAAAAAAATGGTGGAAAAATTGCGGCCCTATGTAAGGGAGCGTGTCAACTTTCTCCTGGACAAGGCAATGGAATCCCCGGAAATCGAATTCAATGAGCAGATTGCCCGTCCGCTGCCGGGTTATGTGATATTCAAAATGGCCGGGATCCCGGAAGAACATTTTGCGTCACTGAGGGAATGGGCGAACGCGGTTGTCGAAGGCATGACCTCATCCATGCCCCCGCCTGAGGTCCTTGAAAAAACCGAGAAGGCAACCGTGGAAATGGGGGAGGTATGCAAGGTGGAACTGGAAAAGCGCAAGACCGATCCTGGAGATGATTTATTGACCGCATTGCTTCAGGCGACGGAAGAAGGTGACAGGCTTACCATGGACGAACTGCTCGCGACAATGAATGTCGTGATTATCGCCGGGCACGATACCACCAGCAATACCATGACCATGGGTGTCGAAGCACTGAGCCGGCACCCGGAGGCCTGGCAATACATGTATGAACACCCGGACAGGATGCAGGACTGTATTCTCGAGTTGATGCGCTACATTGGCATGTCATCCGGCCAGCCTCGAATTGTCGGCGAAGACTTCAAGTGGCATGGTAAACAGTTGAAAAAAGGCGATATCGTGTTCCTGTCCGTTATCGGTGCGAATTTCGACCCGCGGGAATGGAGTGAGCCGGACAAGCTGGATTTTTTCCGGAACAATTCCAATTCACAGGTTTTTGCCCCTGGCGTGCATCATTGTATCGGGCATCTGCTGGCCAAGCTGCAATTGGTTGAGTTCTTCACGGCACTGGTGAACCGGTTTGAGTCGGTGGAAATCCTGGACAGGAAACTGGATTTTATGCCTGTGGGAGTTTTTCGCGGCCTGTACGGCATGAACGTCAGGTTTCACCCGCGTACCTGAATAGCAACCCGAAGGTTTTACCTGACAAAGGAACTGATTTTCGGGTTACCGATAACCCGGTTGTGTATGGATTCCGCCGTAGCAGGCTGTCTGCCTGTTAAGCCTGTTGCTTGTTAAATATAGCATATGCTATATAATTAACCGCCAACCAGGAATAGACAATGGAACAGGGAAACGCGGTAATGTGCTCCATGTACGCGTAGCACACTGATTACAGCTCGGTATCCGGGCCGATTTCAATAATTTGAGATAACAGCAATGTATTACCCACACAACCCAGCTCTCTGGGATGAGGAACACGAAATTTTCCGCCAGACATTCCGGCGCTTTCTGGAAGAAGAGGTAGAGCCCAACGTTGACCGTTGGATAGAAATTGGTGGCCCGGAACCTGAGTTCTGGTTGAAAGCCGGCGAGGTCGGCATTTTAGGTGTGGATATTCCCGAAGAATACGGTGGACCTGGTGGGGACTTCATGTACCGGATGGTGATTGCTGAAGAGTTGGGATACAGCCCGGCCGGGGCCAGCATGGGTCCCGCTTTGATTGGCGATGGCTGCAGTGAAATTCTCTATCGAAACGGTACCGAAGAACAACGCAGGAAATGGTTGCCGGCTATGGTCAAAGGGGAAGCGCGCGCCGGTCTTGCCATCACAGAACCCGCTTCCGGTAGCGATGTTGCCTCCATGCGGACCACGGCTGTGCGGAAAGGGGATGAATGGGTAATCAACGGCTCCAAAACCTATATCTCCAATGCGAAGGACGCCAAATTCTTTATGGTGGGTTGTAAAACCGATCCGGCAGCGGGCGCCCAGGGTATCTCGGTCATCATTGTTGAGGCTGATCGCGGGGGATTTCAATTGGGACGTGACCTGCACAAGATGGGTAATCATGCCAGTAATACGGCAGAAATATTTTTTGATAATGTTCATGTTCCAGCCGGTAATTTGATGGGGGTTGAAGGCAAGGGTATGGGTATTCTGCTCGGCGGTGTCAACATGGATCGCATAACATGGCCCCTCATTGGTCACGCTGCAGCGACTCGGGCATTTCATGAAACTGTTGAATTTGTAAAGAACCGCAACAGCTTTGGTCAACCTGTTTTTGAGTTCCAGAATACCCGGTTCAAACTGGCGGAAATCAAGACGGAGTTAGCTGTTGGCCGCGCCTTCCTTGACGAAATCATTCGCAACTACAGGGCAAATGGCAAGCTGGACATGGAACTTTGTGCCATGGCGAAACTCTGGGTATGCGAGATGGAAGGCAGGATTATCGATCAATGTGTTCAATTCCATGGTGGGGCAGGCTATATGGATGAATATAATGTCTCCCGTTTATATACAGGGGCTCGCCTGCACCGTATTTTCGCCGGCACATCCGAAATAATGCGTTTGATAATCAGCCGTACAATCTGATCAATCGAACGTGAATATCGATGCGTTTAAAAAGTTTGATCTGACCGGTAAAACAGCCTTTGTCACCGGGGGAGCCACCGGCCTGGGATATTATATGGCCAGGGGCCTGGCCCGATCCGGTGCGGGTGTGATGATAGCCGCCCGTCGTGAAACAGTCCTTAAAGATGCGGCAAAACAACTTTCTGAGGATTCCGGCAATGCCGTAATTTACCGCAAGATCGATCTGTCGGACAGGGAAGACATTGAGCACTCGGTGGACTATGTTATTGATACACTCGGTGGTGTTGATATCTTTATCGGTAATGCGGGACAGGAAGCAAGACTTGGCGTCAGTGATGACCAGGAGAAAATAATGGCAAACCTGATGCAGGTCAACTTTGCCGCGAATGTCTCCCTGGTAACACGTTTTCTACCCCATATGAAAAAAAAACAATGGGGCAGAATTATTTTCAGTTCATCAGAATCTTCCCTCAGAGCTGTATCAATCGGCCAGTCGATGTATGCAGCGTCGAAAGGGGCGATTAATGCCTACACCCGGATGGCCGCGGCTGAACTGGGCCATGATGGTATTACCGTGAACAGCCTGATCCTGGGCGCCTTCCACACAGACATGATGCAAACCAACGTAGTTGAACTCCTTGATCAAATGGATGGCCCGGGCGCCGGCGAGGCTTTTGTTAAGGATTTTGCCGGTAATTCGGCCCTTGGCCGGTTGGGTCGTCCCGAGGAAGTTGAAGGCCAGGTCCAGCTATTGGCCAGTGACGCCGGTAGCTACGTTACCGGTACGGAGGTCATCGTAGATGGCGGCATGTCCATTATGATGAGACCCAACCCTGCCCGGGAAAGAATCGGACATTCGGACTTGCTCCGGGAAGAGTAGAGTAGCTTCGCCAATAAGAATGATAATTCAGAAACTGACCGTCAAACTGACGCCATAGGTTCTCGGTACAGATGGCGTCGTAGCATCCTGAAGCAGTGACGAGGTAGCATACGATGAATACTCCTCCTCAGTAAGATTCTTGCCCCAGATTTCCACAGTATACCTACCGGTGGGGTTGGTATAACCGATTTTGGCATTGACCAGTGAATAGGAATCCTCCCGAATCCTGTTATCCGCTTCCCAGGGGTGGCCATCATTGTAGTAATAGGTCACCGTAGAGTTTACGGCACCGGCGTTGTTATCCAGGACCCACTCATGACCAAGGGCCAGGTTCAATGTCCAGTCAGCCGTTCTTGGTACTGTGTTGCCAGTCAGATCTTTTCCCTGCCCCGGCACATCTTCATCTGGGATATTTCCAACACCGGCGGGATTAGGGATTGTCGCCAGGCCATTAGGGAAATCCGCAAATTCAGCGTCGGTATAGGCTAGCCCCCCGGACAGACTGAAACCCCCAGTTATAACAACCTGCCCCGATAATTCAAAACCTTTAACTTCGGCTTCTGCTGCATTACGTTGTATGCTTCCACCGACAATCTGCTGCGAATATTGAAGATCATCAATTTCGTAGTAATAGACAGCCCCCGTAAGCGCCAATGAATTATTAAGAAATTGCCCTTTAAAACCTATCTCGTAACCATCCATGGTTTCCGGGTTCACCGGCGCACCCAGCACTCCGGATGTAACAACACCATTAAACGAACCTGCTTTGAAACCGCGGGTGTAGCTGGCATACGCCATGACGTCATCGGTAATCCAGTGATCGAGAACGGCGCGCCATGTCGGTTCAGACCAGGTTTTGCTGCCTGAGTATGGGACACTGTTGGCAATGAAACCGCCTGCACCGTAGTCAGTTCGTCCGCGCAACTCCTTTTTGTCTTCAGTATAACGAAAGCCAACTGTAAGTTTGGTTGCATCTGTAAATTTATAATTACCTTCCACGAAACCCGCATGGGATGTTGTCTCGGCAGTATTTCTGATGTCGATAAAGTCCAACGGCAGAAAGAAGATTCCCTTCAGCCGCAACGGATCATAGTCGTGTTCAGCATTCAAGAAGTAATAACCGGCAATCCAGTTGAACCGGCCGTCATAATTTGACAGCACCTGGATCTCCTGGCTGACTTGTTTGTTGCGGTGAGTAAGATCGGCATCAATGCCCGGTAGTGGGCCAACGTCCTGATCGACGATGTAAAATGAGTCCTGGTCAAGCCAGCCGGTAATGCTGACCAGTGAATGGTTGCCGATATCATGATCGATACGCAACGTGACAGCCCTGCTTTCGAGCTCCAGGTCAGCTCCCTCAAACTCTGATCCGGTGTTCGTGCCGTACGTGTAGTTCTGCTGGATCTGTTTATTTCCGGCCAATGGCATGTTTCCCAGTACATTTGTCCCTGATGAAATGACGCGTTGTCCTCCTACGCCACCTTCTGTGTCTTCAAAACTTGCGGATAGCCTGACTTCCGTATTTTCGCCTGGCGTCCAGAGCAGTTTGACTCTTGCGGAATACCCGTCTTTTTTACTGACATCGGTGTCGTTAATGGTATCGTTAAAATATCCCTCACCCTGATCTTCATATTGTACAGCGGCATTGACGGCCAGATCTTCAGTCAGGCCCGTTGTTCCAAAAAAGTCAACATTAAACGTTTCATAATTGCCATAACCCAGTTTGAGGGTGCCCGAGCTCTCATGCTCCGGATCTTTGGTGAATATATTGATTGCTCCCCCCGTAGCATTACGTCCGAACAGGGTGCCTTGCGGGCCTTTAAGAACTTCGATGCGCTCGATGTTATTAAACCCGATTGCGTTGGAAACCGGTAAAGACTGGTATATTCCGTCCACATACATCGCGACCGAGGCTTCCGTACCGATTGCAGTATTCTGAGAGCCAATACCACGTATAAACGGTACGAAGGCCGATATCTGCTTTCGAAATGAAGCAGCAGGCACCACTGCTTGCAGATCATCTGTTGTTCTGACCCCGGCATCCAGCAGGCTTTCACCGCTGATCGCGGTAATGGAGATCGGTACCGCCATGATATTTTCCGAACGTTTTTGTGCCGTGACGATGATCTCTTCCAATTGCGCCGGCACATTAAAGGAAACTGACAGGCAGGTAATAAGTATGGTAGCTGAAGCGACTATGTTTCCGGATGTTTTAGTTTTCATGTAAACCCCCGATTTGCTTTTGTATATATTAACTATACATTGTCGTTAAACGTCTGGTGTACCCCTGGGTATTTGATACAGCAATAATTTTGGTATTATCTAGACGATTGCTTAACCATCGCAATTAATATAGCATATGCTATATTAAAAAACAAGGCCCGGACAGGATTGCATCTCTCGCCTGTCAGGTGGCATACCGGCTTAAATATGGCCCGAGCCGCATGCGCTGGTATGGCTATCACTGCACCTTGTTACGTTGAAGTTAAAAGAGTCATGATTCCTGATGACACAGGAGAGGAGAAGATTAATGAGTTTATGCGATGGTAGAGTTGCAGTTGTTACCGGTGCAGGTAGAGGAGTAGGCAGGGCGCACGCGCTTATGCTTGCCAGGCATGGCGCAAAAGTAGTTGTGAACGACCTGGGTGGGGAGAAAGACGGCACAGGACAGGATAAAGGGCCGGCGCAGGAGGTAGTCGAGGAAATTACCTCCGCCGGTGGTGAGGCCGTTGCCAATGGCGCCAACGTAGCAAAGTGGGATGAAGCCGGGGCCATGATACAGCAGGCCATTGATACCTATGGGCGCCTGGACGTACTGGTAAACAATGCCGCCATCCTTCGGGACAGCATGCTGTGGAACGTCTCGGAACAGAATTTTGATGCCGTTGTAGAAGTGAATCTCAAAGGCACTTTTGCCCCAATGTATCACGCGGTGAACTACTGGCGCCGCCAGTACAAGAAGACCGGCGAGAAATTAGACGCCCGCATTATTAATACAACTTCGGGTACCGGTTTGTTCGGCAATATCGGCCAGACCAACTATGCCGCCGCGAAGGGGGGTGTGGCTATCCTGAGTGTCGTGGCTGCCCTGGAGCTCAAGCGCATGGGTGTCACCGTTAATGCCCTGGCGCCTCGTGCAGAAAGCCGTTTGACCGAAGGTTTGATTGAGCGTACGGAAGAGCAGTTGGCCCGTCGAAACCCTGATTACGTTGCTTCCCTGGTTACCTGGTTGGCAAGTACGGAATCTGCAGATATTACCGGACGTTACTTTGAAGCCTGGGGGAATGGTTATTCAGTATTACAGGGAACAAGTCACGGTGCGCGCTGTGATGCGACGCTTGACGACCCGGCAAGCCTGAATGAGCCTGTTCATGGGATTGTGCGTAACTCACAGACGCCGGTTCATTATGAACGGGACCTGTTCCACGATCTGTAAGACAATCATACCGAAGACGGCCCGTGCTTGCGTGGGCATTTTTTATGGTATCTGATTTAATAGTTTCCGAGGTTTAATATGAACGAACCGCTGCTGTATTCCGTTGATGACCATGTGGCGACCATCACCTTGAATCGCCCTGACACACTCAATGCCATCGATGAAGCGACGCATATCGCCCTGGTCGATTCGTTGCTGGAGGTACGCAACTCCCCGGATGTCCGCGTGATACTCTTGGCCGCCGAGGGAAGGGCATTCTCAGCGGGTGGTGACCTCAACCAGATCGTGCGTCTTCAGGAGGATGCGCAATTGCGGGAGCAGGCGTGTGATGTAGGCATACGGTTAATCGAGGCATTGCTCGACACTCCCGTACCTGTTGTCGCAGCATTGCAGGGGGATGCCATCGGCCTTGGGGCGTCCGTGGCCTTGTGCGCAGATATTATTGTGGCAAGCAGGACCGCGCACCTGGCGGACACCCATGTGAAAGTGGGGTTGGTCGCCGGTGATGGCGGCTGCCTGACCTGGCCCATGGCCATGGGGTTGAATCGCGCCAAGCGCTACCTTCTCACCGGGAAGATGCTGTCGGCGGAAGAAGCCTGTGAGTTTGGGCTGATAACCGACTTGGTGGATACGCCGGAGGAGGCATTGCCTGCGGCAAAGGCCCTGGCTGAGGAAATTGCCGCCCTGGCGCCGCTTGCCGTCAAGGGTACCAAAAAGGCGCTCAATCAGTTGAGCAAAGCCCGGGCGAACGAGGTATTTGCCATCGGAATGGCTTATGAGCAGATATCCCTGGCTTCGGAGGATGTGCTGGAAGCGGTGGCCGGTTTCAAGGAAAGGCGCCGACCCCGGTTCAGCGGCCGTTAATCATAAAGCACAATTATTGGGGAGAGTTCATGGATAAATCGGGACCGAATGCAGACTTGTTGACCGTCGTCGACGGGCCGGTCGCGCGCATCACCTTTAATCGGCCGGGGGCAAGGAATGCCATCACCTCGCAGATGGTGCTGGACATGGCGGTATTTCTCGACAGGGTGGCCGCCGATGGCAGCATACGCTGTGTGGTGTTGACCGGGGCGGGTGACCATTTCATGGCGGGTGGTGATGTTGCCGGTTTTGGACAGGTCCTCGAAATGTCGCCGGACGAGCGGCGTGAAGTATTTCAACAGAAGGTTGCCGCTTCGATACCTATCTTCAGGAACCTGCTGACCATGCCGCAACCGGTCATTACGCGGGTACGGGGCGCCTGTGCCGGCGCTGCCGTGGGATTCGCCGCGAGCAGTGATTTTGTTATTGCCGATGAGACTGCGCTGTTCCTGGTCGCTCACGTGAATATCGCAACCAGTCCCGATGGCGCGACCAGCTATGCGCTGCCGCGCAGGATTGGTCCGGCCAGGGCGCTGGAAATGGCGATGCTGGGCAGGAAGGTATCGGCCCGGGAGGCCTACGAGTGGGGCCTCGTCAATACCCTGGTTACTCCGGAACAACTGGATGCCGAAGTCGAGTCACTGGTTGCCCGTATTGTTGCCCTGCCTGCATCGGCTGTCCGTAACATCAAGTCACTGTTTGGCCAGTCTTTCCATAATGCCCTGGCGGAGCAACTGCAGTTGGAAGTCGAAAAATTCAGTGACTGCGCGGCACATCCCGACTTTGTCGAGGGTGTAACTGCATTCCTGGAAAAGCGGAAGGCGAACTTCAATTCTGTATGAACCTGTACTCGTACCCCGGATATGACAGGATTCCAGTTAAGGCGCCTACCCGGGCATCAACAGGCATTGCTTGATGAGCAAGGGTGGCTGGATATACCCAATAACTATGATGACAGGGCACCCTATCGGGTGAGGAAATCCTTTTTTGAAGAAGCCAAAAGACACTATGTATTACACCGTGCTATTCCGCTCAATATTCCTGTGCAAATATTGCACGGGCTGGATGATCAGGAAGTGCCCTGGCAGCGCTCCATGGAACTGGTGGAAAAACTGGAAAGTAGGGATGTGGTCTTGCAACTGGTTAAGAACGGCGATCATCGCCTGTCCGGGCCGGATGACCTCCAACATTTAAAACGAGCGCTGAACGGAATACTTGTGGCGTCTTCGCCGGCATAAATGAGTCAACAGATACAGCGGGGTAGAGAGTATGAAAGTGATACAAAGGCTGCGTAGTAATCACTCCGGCAATCTGAACAATGTGTTGCCCGATTTTTTACACAAAAGAAACCTGGGATATAAATCATTCTTCGGTTTTGAAAACAAAACAAACCCGTTTTTCCTTCCATTGATGTGCGCAAGCCATGATAAAGAGGCCGAATTTGCGACTGCCATTGCCGTGGCTTTTTCCAAACCGCCGATGGTAATGGCTATGGAGTCGTATTCATTGAATCAGTATTGCGAAGGGCGCTTTACTTTAGGTCTGGGTTCCCAGATAAAACCTCATATTTCCCGCCGCTTTGGTATGCCATGGAGCGATAAACCGGCGAGTCAAATGCGGGAATATGTAAATGCCTTACACGCTATCTGGGACTCATTCGAGAGTGACGATCCCTTGAATTTTATCGGGGAGACGTATCGACACACGTTAATTACCCCGGAATTTAAACCGTGGATTGGTGGTTTTGGGCGGCCCAAAGTAATGCTTGGCGCCGTGGGACCGGGCATGACCAGGGCTGCCGTGGATGTAGCAGATGGCCTGATGACCCATTCTTTTGTGTCTGAAAAAACCCTGCGGGAAATCAACTATGCGGCAATACGGGAAAGACTGAAAAAGAACAATAAACCGCGCTCGGAATTTGAAATACAGGTGCCTCTTTATATCGTCACCGGCAGTAATGAGGATGAGTTTAAGTTTAACGATGACTGGCATCGCCAACGCCTTGGTTTTTATGCCTCTACGCCGGCTTACAAGGTCGTACTCGATATGCACGGCTGGAGCGACATCCATCCGGAATGCAGGAAAATGACCAAGGAAGGGAAATGGGACGACTTGTGGAAGCCCATTACTGATGAAATGATGGATACCTTCACGGTCAGGGGTGAACCAAAAGACATTGCGCCGGTAGTCAAACAACGCTTTGGTGATTTTAGAGTTATTGTCAAATCTGGTGTATGGCATCATAGTCAGGCGGCCCGTTTGTGTTGCTCAAGGGTCTCTTCTCTCACGCCGTCAATAAACGTCACATTCTCAATCACATCGGCCAGGTGCTTAAACCCCCGCATCCGGCGCCAATTCTTCTCCGCACATAACCCCAGCTTGTAGACCATGGTTAGCAGGCTGGTGCGGCTGACGCAGCCCCGCGTCCTGGCAGTGCGTAACCGTACCGTCGCAAACGTCGACTCAATCGGATTGGTCGTCCGGATCGACTGCCAGTGTGCCGCCGGGAAGTCATAGAAGGCCAATAATGAATCCCGATCTGCGTCCAAGCAGGCGGCGGCCTTGGGATACTTGTCTTCGTAGGTGCGGAGAAACCGGTCCAACGCCCGGCTCGCCGCGGCCCGGCTCTCGGCCATCCAGATAGCCTGTAACCCCTGCTTGGCTTTGGCCTGGACCCCCTTGGGCAATTTGTTCAAGACATTGGCCATCTTGTGCACCCAGCAGCGCTGTGTGCGGGTCGTGGGATACACCTCCGCCAACGCCGCCCAGAACCCCAACGCCCCATCGCCAATGGCCAGCGACGGCGGCGCGAAACCCCGAGACTGCAAATTCACCAGCAACTCGCACCAGCTCTGTTTGGACTCCCGGTAGCCGTCCTCCACCGCCAATAACGCCTTCCTGCCCCACTCATCCACCCCGACCATCACCAGCAAACACTGCCGGGCCTCATCACCCCGCACGGTGAAGTAAATCCCGTCCACCCACACGTACACGTAACGCTGTCTATGAAAATCCCGACTGCACCAGGTTCGGTACTCCTCCTCCCACACCCGCTTCAACCGACTCACCGTCGCCGCCGAGAGACCTCGCGCCTGCGCCCCCAACAACGCCGCCAGCGCAGCCTGCATGTCCCCCGTCGAGACGCCCTTCAAATACAACCACGGCAGCACACTCTCGACACTCGCCGTGCGCTTGATATACGGCGGCAGCAAGGCAGAGCTAAAATGCCGGCCCCGGCCACCCCGGTCCCGCGTCTTCGGCACCCGTATCGGTACCTCCCCCAACCCGGTCGTCACCGTGCGCGCCGGTAAATACCCGTTCCGGACAATGGACCGGCGACCCGCTGCATCGCACTCGCCCGCATGCTCAGACAAATACGTCGCCAACTCCGCCTCCACGGCACTGTGCAACAGCGCCCGGGCACCGTCGCGTAATAAACTCTCCAACGGTGTCCATGCCTCGACTCGCTTTTCCAGGGAAATTACCGTATCGTTCTTCATGGTGGTGTACTCCTCTCATGTTGTTGGTTGTCTTCGAAAAAACACCATTTTACAACATCGGGTGCACCACCTCACTACGCAGCCCATACACCAGAAATGAGCATAACTCGTGATTTTATTGACACCATTCAATGTAATCTTGAGCTGGTTGATAATGAAATTCAGTATGACATTGTCAAGGCCATAGAAGAAATTTAAGGAGCTGGAATACGTTGGTGGATCAGCCGGAAACCATAATAATTATCGGTGCGGGGCTTGGCGGAGTCGCGGCGGCAGGGGCGCTCAGGCAGGCGGGATACAGCGGACGCATAATTCTGATAAATGGTGAGACTGAATTACCCTATGATCGCCCGCCACTTTCTAAAAGCGTTCTCCAGGGCGCCGATGCCTTGGCTGACATCTATCTCAAGCCGGATACCTGGTATGAAGAAAACAACCTGGAGCTGCTTTCCGGCGCTCAGGTCGTGAGTATTGAACCAGGTACCCGTCGACTCGTAATGGAAGATGGATCTGCCCTCGCATACGACAAGCTCCTGCTGGCGACCGGCGCGGACGTGCGCCGAATACCAGAACTGGAGCAGGACAGGATACCTTACCATTACCTGCGCAGTTACCAGGATGCCCTTGCATTGAAAGCCGGACTCGGCTCCGGCAAGCGTTTGGTGTTGATAGGCGCCGGGGTCATTGGCCTTGAAGTGGCAGCCAGCGCGCGACAATGCGGCAGTGAGGTTTCCGTCATCGAGGTCGCAGACCGCGTCATGGCCCGGTCGGTGCCGGAACATATCTCGGCATGGTTGCAGGAACAACATGAGAACCGGGGCGTGAAGTTTTTCATGGAAGATTCGGTTGCCGGGATTCAGGATCAGAATGCGGGTCCCCGCATTCAACTGTCCAGTGGAATGAGCCTGCCTGCAGACCTGATGCTGATTTGCGTGGGGGTTGCGCCGGCTACCCGGCTGGCCCGGGAATGCGGCATTGAATGCGATAACGGTGTGATCGTGGATGAATATTGCCGGACCAGCGCCGAAGATATATTCGCCATCGGCGATGTCGCCTGTTACCCGGATGCCTGGGAGGGCAGGATCATGCGTAGTGAAAACTGGATGCATGCCCAGAAGCAGGCCGAATGCGCTGCCTTGAATATGAATGGCGAAAAAAAACCGTATACCGGCATACAGTCTCTGTGGACCGATCAGTATAATTTCAAACTACAGTTGGCGGGGGTCATCTCCGGGGATCAGGAAGTCATACGGGGAGATATGGATTCCGGTAACTTTATGATATTTTACCTGCGAAAAGGTGTTGTAGTCGGGGTGCTGGGTGTCAATCAGCCGAAACTCATGCGCATGACGCAGAATGTGATCAAGTCCGGTTCACAGGTCGACGTCGCTATCCTGGCGGACAGCAAGGCCAATATAAAGAAGGCAGTTTTGGTAAACGCCTGATACCGGAATCAATCAAAGTATTTCCCAGCAGCGGCCTCCTGGTTCATGGGATTGCATTAAAGCGGTGCAGTAAGGATCCGATTACAAGTTCAATCTGTCTCAAACCGGCAAATGACGTGGCTCCCTTAATGAACTCACTGGTCCAGCCTTCCTCGAAATTACGGCTCGACACGGCCACAAGACTGGCGCCTTTCAAAAAATGCAGAACCATCGCCAGTTCAATTCGCCGCGCCGGCACAGGCGGGCCGCCGGCTTCCCTGTACAGGTGGATGAATTCCTCCCAGGCCATAACATCTTCGGCATAGACCCTCGCTATCCCCAGGTCTTCCGCGGGATCACCCAGGTGGGAGAACTCCCAGTCCAGCAGCGCAGTGAGCCGGTCATTTGCCACCAGCATATTGTGAGGCCCGACATCACCATGCACAACCGCAACCGTTCCCGGGTCCTGGCGGCACACTTGTTTTGCCCAGCAACAGGCGAAGTCGATGATCGGCGACGGTTTATTGGAATATTTTCGCCATTTTTCCTGGTAGCTGCCGATGAGGCGCATGAGGCCTTGTTCCGGGTCCCCGTCGGGAGTAAACCCCAATCCATCCGGATCAGCCTGATGAATACAGGCCAGGGTATTGGCGAGGTCGGCGAATGCGCCGGGACATTTATCGCGTAAGCCGAAATAGGTGCCTGGCGGCACGCCTGCGCGCTTTTCCATCAACATAAAGGGCTGTCCCAGGCTGGTCTCTTCGGTTTCCAACAGCAGTGGCGCCGGCACTGGCAGTCCAAGTCCCGAGAATGTCGCCAGCGGCTCATATTCATTCCGAACCTTGGTTCCCTCGTAATGCAATTGATAATCCTGGCGCATGACCACTTCGCCCGGAAGGGCATCCGTATTTTCAACGGAAATGATCCAGGTTTTTTTCGACCTGCCGCCGGGAATTGCTACGACACCGGTAGCCTTAACGGCAGGAGAGTCCGGGTAACGTTGACGGAGATACCCCGTAACGGATTCGGGGCTTAACTCGATACCGGCCGGTGCGGGAGAGTCCTTGTCCTGGCCGCCATTGACGTCCTGCCGCTTTTCTTCCCGCACGGAACCGGCCGCGGCAACAGCATCCAGCAAGCGCCGGTCCTGCGCCCCCAGGGTTGCCGCCACGGTTGATATCGTGCTATGCGTATCACCCTCTGGTAGTTCATCGCATCGATCGGCGCAGGCTCGCAGAATATGTGCGGAAAGATCGCGCAAGGTGCGAATTTCCCGTTGGCAGGCAAGGCCTGTCTCAGGTGCAATTGCGTCAAGACGGCTGAGCCAGTTCTCCAGAAGTTCCGTAAACACCTCCCGTGGCAGGGTTCCAAGTACCGTTTTAATCGTTTTCCGAAACTCAGGGGTGTGGACCTCGGCTACATCAGCCAGTGTATCGATATCAGACGCCAGTAACTCAAGGACCTGGGTCGAAAGGGTGGCTCGTTCTATGGCGTCGGCAGCCGTGAGGTCCGGAATAATCCTTTCCCTCAGTTGATCGCTGATTGCACGCAGCAATAATGCAGAAACGTCCCGCATGATATATTCCCCTTTCTATAGCATATGTTATATTTAAACCTGGTGGCTATGCTGCCACAACCCAGGGAGAATGCCAATGACCAATGCTGCCCCTCTCACACACTCTCCATTCACTGTGCGCGATGAACTTCGCCACCTGGCGGGAGAGGAGTCCATATGGCAGGAAAGTGCCTTGTTGCACTGGTATGACCGCGATCACGGAATCGGCGGATGGCACCGGGTCGGCCACGAACCCAATAACCAGGGCGGTCGCGCGGTCATATGGAGTTACCTGTTCAGCAAAACCGGTTGGCAGTATCGTTGCTGCACCGATATGCGCTTGGCCGCAGGAGACGAATTTGCCAACGGGTTCGGCGCCGGCGAACGACTCCGCTGCCAGTATGAGGATGATGCGTCCATCTGGTTGATTAACGATGGCGACCTGATTGCCCGACTGTCATGCCGTAATTTCTTTGACCTCGTGGACCCTTTCCCGCCAGGCGACGAATTGGCTGCCAGGCGCTTCCCCCACCATTTTGAAGTGGCAGGACAGGTCACTGGTGAGGTCAGATACCAGGGGCAATTAATCCCGATAAAAGGTCTGGGTTACAGAGATCATAGCTGGGGAACCCGTGACTGGGAACGGGGCATGCTAAACCATCGCTGGTTCACCGGCACTATGGGTGAAGCCTTCTCATTCGCGGCCATCACTGCGCAGGCGCCCACGGGCAAGCTGGTTCGTGTAGGTTATGTTGTGCGTGATAACCGGCTGTCGAGAGCAACCGGGATAGACGTGATTGCCTATATGGAACCGGATGGGTTGACCCACCGCGGGGGTGAGATCCGCCTGACCCTTGAAGGTGGAGAGAAAATTTACCTAGAACTGACTGCTATGGCCGGAGTGCTGTTCCAGCGCGGTACTGTTGTGATGGTGGAGATGATGTGTGAGGTGGAAGGCCATGGCATGCAGGGATACTGCGATGCCGAGATCTCCTCCAATGCTCGAAGTGGCACCGGGCCGGTACACTTGGCGCTCAATGCCGATACCGGGGAGGGATTCTCCCCATTCGAAATGTTGAGTTTTCCCCCGGAGTAGCCTGGTCCACCCATTGCGTGTTGGGCAACTCCGGAGTTGAGTGACTAGCCCTGCTTGGCGACGTAGACAATGTGGCGTTGCGTGAATTCTTCCAGGCCTTCAGCGCCCAGTTCCGTGCCGTGGCCGGATTGTTTGGCGCCGCCTACCGAGACAGCAGGATGGACAGCCAGATGGGCATTCACCCAGCAGATGCCGGTGTGGATTTGCCTGGCGACCTCGGCGCCTCGTGTTGCATCGGAGGTCCAGACCGTACCACCCAGGCCGTAGTGCGTGTCATTTGCCCTGGCGATGGCGTCTTCCAGATCATCGTAGCGGAGAACCGGCAGAACCGGCCCAAACTGTTCCTCCTTAACGATACGTGCATCCTCGTCGACATCACGGACTATCGTGGGGCGAATGAAGTAACCGGGGCCATCCATGGTTTCACCACCGGCGATGATTGTCCCTTCCGCCTTCGCGGATTCGATTAAGTCTTTCACCTTTTCGAATTGCATCTTATTCTGGACAGGACCCATCTCGGTATCAGGCTGGCTGCCGTCTCCTACCCTGGTTTCATTGGCCATGCGAGCCAGTTCATCGCAGACCTCGTCATAGATAGATGCAGGGACATAGGCTCGCTTGGTGGCGAGGCAAATCTGGCCACAGTTGAACATGGCGCCGGCGAAAAGTTTCGCCGCAACATCCCTGGGGTCGACGTCGTCAAGCACGATCGCAGCATCGTTTCCCCCAAGTTCGAGAGTAACCCGCTTCAGGCTTTGTGAACCACTCTCCATTACCTTCTTTCCGGTAGCGCAAGAACCTGTGAAGGAAATTTTTGCCACGTCCGGATGACGTGTGAGGGCCGTACCCAGGTCGTTCCGGTCAGTGATAATATTAAACACGCCCGGGGGCAGATGCGCGTCCGCCATTTCTGCGAATAACAATGAAGTCAGCGGGGTGGTGGGAGCCGGTTTTGCCACCACGGTATTGCCGGTGAGCAGGGCCGACGTCATTTTAATTGCCAGCAGGGTTACCGGCATATTCCAGGGCGTAATCGCGGCCACTACGCCTAGTGGTGAGCGATGCTCGATAAATTTTCCTGATTCATCGTCCATCACAACTTTTTCCGGCAATTCCATGCTCGCAAGCGCCCGCATCATCATCGACGTCCCGATAATTTCTTCAGTCGCCTCTTTAATCGGCTTGCCTTGCTCTGCTGTCAGCAATGACGCGAACTGCCCGGTCTTTGCCTCAAGACCGTCAGCGATGGCCATCAATTTTTGGCGCCTGTCTCCGATATCCAGCATTGACCAGGCGGGAAAAGCTGCTTTAGCCGCTGCCACGGCTGCATTAAGCTGATTTTCATCCGCCCGGGGGCATTCGGCGATAACCTGACCGTTTGCCGGATTGATAACATCCATGCTGGAAGCGCCGGGAGTGAGTTTCCCATTAATCAATAATTGAAAATTTTCCATATTCGTTTTACCTCTGCTTACCTCAAGGTTGCTGTAAAGTGACAGTGATTTTAACAGACCATTTAACCTGCCTGGTTTAGCCCTCCCGAGGAGCAGGATTTCAGTCCTTTAAAAAACGGCAGGATATTCGGGTCATACTTCGCGACCGCTGACCGGGCCTGCTCCGGCAGTTCGCCCAGAAATTCAGTATAGAGAGTGGAGAACTGCATGAGTTCGCTGTGCTTTTCATGGGCGTTTTTCATATGGGCGAACATGCCTTCCGCGTCCTTATAGATATCCATGGTAGTGCACTGACAGTTTTCATCATCGTAGAACCAGTCGTAACGTAGCGTCTCCAAATCATCCCGTTTTACAATTTCAAGGAGTTCTGAAGCGGTTTGTTTGAATAAATCATAATGCTCCGGTTCAACGGTGAATTGGGCGTATACCTCGATGTGACTGCTGCCGCCGGGTATCTCAACGGGTGAAAATCCTGAAGCGGCTGACTCGTTTCCCAGACCGCTATGGAAATCAAACAGACGGGGCTTGAATTTCATGATTTTTTCACGCGCGGGTTCAGAAGGCAGGCCCAGGAATACGACAGATATATCCGAGCATTCCAGCACCGCCCCCATATACTTTGCGGCATTTCTCTGGTGGGCGTACATGGATTCCTCATCGATGTAGGCGTCCATTGCCACACACTCCAGTTTATCGCTATTGATAAACCAGTCGTAACGCAGCGTGCCGGGGTCCTTCTCCTTCACCACATCAACCAGGGTTTTGACACGGGACTGGAACTCAGTCAGGCAGCCTTCGTGGATGCCAAATTTCGCGTAGGTCTCGATATGGTTCATCAGTTGTCTCCGGGAAAGCCATGTAAAATAAAGTCCGGTGGAGGATGCGCTGATTGGTCCCGCCGTTTATTAAATATAGCATATGCTATACTCACGGTCAAGCGGGATGTCAGGATCTGTCAGTAACAAATAAACTGTTATTTAAATAACGGAGTACAAGTCTAATCCAGATGAACAGTACAGAATTACACAACAAGGTCGACATTGCCATTGATCTGATCCGCACCGAAATCCCGTCAGATAAGCCTGACTGGACGGAGAATATTTGCTGGACCATGCACGACCCCGGCACCGGCATTTGCCTGTATGGTCATATGGGACGGATGCAGCCGGACCGGTCCATGTGGGAAGGCTTGTCCCTGGT
The DNA here is from genome assembly GCA_965116585.1 of Gammaproteobacteria bacterium. Classification (GTDB taxonomy): domain Bacteria; phylum Pseudomonadota; class Gammaproteobacteria; order Eutrophobiales; family Eutrophobiaceae; genus JAAXHV01. Next base: position 3,400,831 of record OZ220714.1, read on the forward strand.
CTTTCTGCCGGAAGGCGGGGTGCTGGTCAATCGCAGCCTGGGCGTCAACACAAGCCAGGCGCGAAACAGTGAATACGAATGTAAACCGATCATCGCCAACAAGGTATGGCAATACCGCTTTGAAGGCACCATGCAGCGGGCGGATGCCAACGTGCTACGTACGCGCCCGATTGGTGTCGAACCGTCAGAAGCCGTGTCGTATCACCTGGTCTATGATGCAGTCCAACCTGGTTACAATATGCACGATTCCAACCTGGGATCGGAACGTATGCACCTGGAACAGGGTGCCCTGGTCAGGGGATACTTTGTTATTGGAGGTAAACGTATCGAGGTCAGCTGTACCGGCTATCGCGATCACTCGGTCAGCCGTCGAACGTTCAGGACCCTGGACTCCGAAACCTGGGCACATTGCACCTTTCCCAGCGGAAAGGTTTTCAGCCTGTTGCAGGTCAGCCGGCAGGAAGTGCAGATATTGAAGGGTCAGGTATTTGAAAACGGACAGATGCGGATTGCCGCCTCCGATTGCTATCCCGACCTGGTGGATACTGCCGGCAACCCACATATCGGAGTGGTGCGACTGCAAACGGATGCCGGACAGGCGGAGCTCAAGTGTGAAGTGCCGAATGCCCGGTTCGTACCGTTCAACCTGCTGCCGCCAACGGGCCTGAGACCCGGTCTCGATCTTTCGAATGCCGGGTACATGACGGCCATAGAATGTCCCGCTATCTATACCTGGGATGGTGAAACGGGCTACGGCTGGCTGGAGCGGATCCGTCCCACCAGGGCAATTACATGATTTCCAGGTACCTCTGATTTTGTCAGTCGCGGTAAACAAGACCTGAGCCCCTGCCTTGACATAGGCGATCGCGACGGGCCGCCCAAGCCCCCGGGCGGCGCCTGTGACGATGACTCGTTTACCCGCAAGATTATATTCAGGCATAACTCCCCCCCCCCCAGTCATTGTTTTTTCGCAGGGGGACTCATAAAGCTTCAGTTTTTATGCGTTGTTTGATTTGCGATTAGACGATGGTGCTTTTGCACTGCCTTGAACATGACATAAAAAGCGACGTAGTACCACAAACAAAATATACCGGCGCCTGGCCACCAGCCGAGTAAACCATTCCAGGCAAAGGGCCCGGTCTTAAAAAAGAGGACAAGATTATTAAGCAGGATAACCGTGGCGCCCCATATGTTGAACCAGGCAAACCAACGGGGAAATAGTGGCTGCTCACTTTTATCCCAAAGGATTGCCAGGGCAATCGCCAGCCACTGCACCTGGGTTGGGCCCACCACGTTGTCAAAAATGAGCCAGCCCAGGTCATTGCCAAACTGGGTAATCTCCTGGGTCCTGTCGAGACGAAATGCCGTCGCTGCAAAAATTTCCGTCGGGATAATAAAGATCAATACCTGTATGGCTGAGGTAGCGAGGTTAATATACGCAAGTACGGGAGATGGGCCTTTCATTCGCAACATGTAAATTGTGATAATTGCCGCAAATACGAGTGTTAACGGTGCGGCAAAATTGGTTATTACCGCAGTGCCAATTTTTATCCCGATTGTATTTTTCAGGTATACATCCGTTATTTCAGTCGCGTTCAAGTCTGGCGGTGGCGGAAATAGCCATTCCACAGCGACTATCCATGTAATTACAAAGAGCGTAATACTGACGAACCCCGCCCAGACACACATCATTTCACCAATGGCCTGTTTGTCCGGCAAGGTTTGTAATTGCTTATTCATGTCTGTAAAACTACTGTGTCGCTACCGATCATTTGTTACACCCCGGGTATAATGCTTAGCCTCCTTCCTTGTATTCCCTGCATTCAATGGCTATTCTGGAGCGAGGCCGACAATAGGGGTTGAAATTGAAAAAGCTGCTCACAGGTTTCTTTCTTTCATTAACATTTTCATTTCCCGGCGCCGCTGCTGACAAGGAAGAGGTCCAGCAGGCAGTGTCTGACTTTTATACGGCCTTGAATAATGGTGACTTCAAGACCGTCGAAGGCTATCTGTTGCCTGAAGGGTTTACCGAGTTTTCCAGCCGCGGTGGAGTTATAATCGACATCCCGGTCAACCTGCTGAAAAACCTTATTGAAAACGGACTTGCGGTAAATGTCGCCCTGCAGCATATCGAAACCTATGTATCCGGAAACATGGCCTATGCCGTCTATTATCGCACCGGAACGATAGAACGCCCTGATAAAGACAACAATGTGCCCCCGCACACTGCCCGCGTCACTTCCGTCTGGATCAAACAGGATGGCAACTGGTACCTGAAGCATGTTCATAATTCCAAAAGCGGACACTGACCCTTGCCGTTATCCGATTGCGCCGGCGCTCCTGAGCCTGGCGATCTCTGCGTCCGCAAAGCCATAGGCCAGGAGTACGGACTCCGTGTGCTCCCCGGGTTGCGGTGGAAGCGACTCGAGGCCTCCGGGAGTACGGCTGAATTTGGGCGCAGGCACTGCCTGCAGTACACCATCCGGGCTTGCATAGGTCCCCCGGTGCCTGTTGTGGGGGTGCTCAGCGGCTTCGGTCAGACTTAAAACCGGGGTAACGCAGGCATCCTTGTTCTCGAATATCGAGGTCCACTCGTCTCTTGTCTTTTGCCTGAACAGGTGCGTGAAGCGTCGTTTCATTTCCGGCCAGTGCGTGCTGTCCATTTGTTTGGGCAAGTCGGCCGGGTCCAGTTCGAGGCCATCCAGCAGCTCGGCATAGAATTGCGGCTCGATTGCGCCAACCGCCATGAAGCCAACATCGGCAGTTGCGTACACATCGTAAAAATGGGGGGCGCCGTCAAGCAAATTGACGCCCCGCTCGTCCTGCCAGATTCCCGCACCCCGAAGACCATAAATTGCGGCCGCCATCAGTGCCGATCCTTCGGTCATGGCCGTATCGACGATTTGACCTTTACCGGTCAGTTTTGCATTCAGTAGCGCGCAGACTATGCCGTAAGCCATCAACAGTCCGCCGCCTGCCATGTCGCCGATGATGTTCAGGGGGGGGAGGGGGTTTTCATTACTGCGCCCCAGCATGCTGAGGATACCGGAGATAGCCACGTAATTGATGTCGTGCCCGGCCCGCCTGGACAGAGGCCCGTCCTGCCCCCAGCCCGTCATGCGTGCGTACACCAGAGCGGGATTTGCTTCCAGGCATACATCCGGACCCAGTCCCAACCGCTCCATAACGCCCGGCCGGAACCCCTCCAGCAACGCATCCGCGTTCCGGCACATGTCGAGCACGGTGGCAACCGCCTCGGGATTCTTGATATCCATTTTGATTGAGCGGCGGTTACGGTTCATGAGCTGGAAGCGGGTGTCGCGATCAACTGCATCGCTGTTACCGGCCATGCGGTCCACGCGTACCACGTCTGCCCCCAGGTCGGCAAGCAGCATTGCGCAGAACGGGCCGGGCCCGATGCCTGCCATCTCGATGACCCTAATGCCTTCCAGCGGTCCCAAATGACAACTCCTAGGCAACGATATTCCGGCTGTACAAATCGTCGATCTGTGCGTCGGAATAATCGAATTCGGCAAGTATTTCCCTGGTGTCCTCCCCCGGAATTGCCGCACGGCCGGTGCTTTCCAGGTCAGGCTCCATGCCGGAAAACCGTACGCAGTTACCTATCTGCTTGATGTTGCCGCGCTCTCCGTGCGGGTATTCGCGCAGCAATCCGGAATCTTTCCATGCCCCGGAGTTAAACAATGTGTCATTGAAATCGTCGCGGCATGCCTCTGCCCACACACCGGCCTCATTCAATAGTGCAATCAGGTCCCGGTTATTGTGGCGGGCCGCAGCGGTTGATATTTCCTGGTATTCTTCATCACCCCAGTCATCCGGTAGTGCAGTGGATGCCTTTGCAGTGCCCAGCGCTTCTGCCAGGGCCAAACCTTGTTCATCGGTTCGTGCAACGATCGCCACCCAGCCATCCTGTGTCCGGTAAATCGAGCGCGCCGGGTGGACGCCTGTCATGCTGGAATTCATCTGCGCCAGTTGGCTGGCCTTATCCCGGCCGTCCCGCAGCAGCTCTGAGAACAGGAATATCCCGGCGTCGAGCAAATTCGTGGTAACGCGGCTGCCCTTGCCCGATCGCAACTTGCGGTAATGCCCTGCCATCATACCGATTGTGCTCAGGTAAGCACAGGTAAAATCAACAGGCGCCCAGCGCATCCACAGGGGTTCATTACCTTCACCACCGCAATGGGCTTCCAGGCCGCACATGGCCTGTATCATCATGTCGAAACCCGGCATCTTTGACATGGGACCGGTATCGCCGTAGGCACAGGATTCCATGTAAGTCAGCCCCGGGTTTTGTTTGCTGAGTTGTTCGTATCCCAGTCCCAGGCGTTCGGCGACTCCCGGCCGAAAATTGTGGGAGACCACGTCTGCAGCGATACAGATTTTTTTGGCTATCTCGATTCCCCCCGCTTGTTTCAGATCGATGAGAATGGACCGCTTGCCCCGGTTACAACTGGCAAACGGGCGCCACATGACCCGGTTGGGGTCACCGGTCAGGGGTTCGATCTTGATGACGTCAGCGCCCAGGTCCGCTATGGGTACCGAGGCATATGGTCCGGCCACATACATGCCAAGGTCAACAATACGCAGTCCTTTCAAAGGTGCATTCACCGGGAACCATCCTCGCTAGCCGTCTGTGATAATGATCGCTTCAACGTTATAGCCCCTTGAGTGGAAATCCCACGTACTGACGGTCGGCTTCATCTGTCTCAAGAATTTCATTGGCAGCAACCTGGGCATCGTCCCAGCAGTCGCCTGGTTTTTGTGCAAGAGAGCATGGGAACCCGTTGTCCCATAACAACTTGATAAATTCGTCACTGTTGTACTTCGAAATCGGCATAGAGAATGCGTCAATATCGCCCCAGAACGTGGATGGGTCGCCCATGCCGGTCGGCATACCCCGGTCATCGAGTGTATCGGCGAATTCGCCGGGTTTAAGATCGAGCAGCTTGTAAAATCGTTCCTTCGCCCCCGGCGTTCCCATCATCAGGTGGACGTATTTTCCGTCGGCACATCTGAATATGGTCATGCGCGAGTTCTTGGGGACGGCAGCCATGAAACGTCGGTCTGGATTTTCAGCCGTGAACCAACTGGAGCGGCATGCATCAAGAGCGCCTTCTACCAGCGAGACGGAAACCACCTGTCCCTCGCCGCTTTGCTCACGGTGGACAAGTGCGGCAAATACGCCGAATAAGGCATTAAGAACAGCCCCGTAGGTTGCCACCGGAAAGTTGAACATTACAGGTCGATCACTGAAATGTTCGTAACTGAAGCCAGACCGGGCCTGTGCAAGCAATTCGTCCGCGGGCAGGGGCGCTTCCCCTGTGATGTCAGGTGCGGCTTCGATGTTGACCACCACCAGGCGCGGATTGGTCTCGACAAGTTCAAGCGGGTCAAAACTCCATTCCATGTCCGGATGGCCCTCACCGCCGATAACGCAAATGTCGACATCTGCGGCAAGTTGTATTGCGGCATCAGCACCCGCGCCGGCGGGTAGTATCTCCTTGTGCTGTTGCCAGACCTGGTAAGCCGGGTAAATGTCGTAGAACGGGTCGCCCGCCGGGGGTTCAATCCGGCTGACCTTTGCGCCGGCCTCCCGCAGGAACTTGCACACCAGGGCGGCCGGCATGCCCAGCCCGAAATCGGCAACAGAAAGACCCTCCAGTACTGATGCAGAACGGCTCACTTGATTTTTTCTCCCGGCCTCACGGGTTGTAACGAATATAGCACATGCTACAATAAACTTATTGTTGGAAACCTGCAAGCCGGAATTAATACAAAGTCTGCAACCACACGATGGGCGACAATATATGCTGGAATCGATCTATAAAATCTTTGTGCCTTCAGGGTTGATACTTCTGATGTTTGGTATGGGTATGCAACTCGTGCCCGAAGACTGGCGCAGGGTAGTACGTTATCCGCGCGCGGTTTTCGTGGGTTTGTTTGGCCAGTTTGTATTGTTACCCGCCATTGCCATGGTGCTGCTTTACGGCACGTCACTCCCGCTGGCCGTTTCTGCTGGTGTTCTTATCCTGGCGGTGTGCCCGGGGGGTGTCGTTTCCAATACGGTCTCCTATCTCGCCCGTGCGGATATCCCCCTGTCGGTCACGCTGACAGCCATGTCCAGTATCCTGGCCCTGGTCACCGTACCACTGGTGCTGCATTTTGGACTGGACCTTCTCCAGAGTGCGCGGCAGGTGGCAGGTGAAGCAGACATAGTTGCGTTGCCTGTCCGGAGCACCGTAATACAATTGCTCGTACTGGTATTTGTTCCGCTGCTGGCCGGGATGGCAATGCGCCGATATGTGCGCGGCTTTGCAGTCAGATCTGACCGCTGGATGCGGGGTGCGGGTATTCTCATCCTGCTGGTATTACTCATTGGGTCGGTGGCGCTGGAATTTGACTTCTTCATGCAAAACCTGAATCGTCTCTGGTCTTTGCTGCTGGTCTTCAACCTTGCAACCTTACTGGGCGGGTATGCGCTGGCTTTTGCATTTGGTCTGGATAGAGTACGACGGCTCACCGTTGCTATCGAAGTCGGTATCCAGAATGTCGCATTGGGCGCCATGATCGCACTGAATATCCTGGAGCAACCTGAGTGGGCCGTGGTCCCGAGTGTTTACAGCCTGGTCATGATGTCCACGGCATTTATCCTGATATTCATCGGCTCAGGAAGAAGCAGTGATGCATAGAGTTTGTCAAACCTTGCAGGAGAAATGAGAATGGCAGGTTATGCAATAGTAACGATACAAGGTATCAACGATATCGAGAAACTGCAGTTGTACCGTGAAGCGGCTGTGCCGATTATAAAGCAGTTTGGCGGGGAAGCGCTCGTTACATCGAGGGGCAATCAGCAGTTCGTTGAAGGTAAACAGGGCGTTTGCGTAGTCGTGTACAAATTTCCCAGTTATGAACAGGCTGTAAACTGGTATAACAGTCCTGAGTACAGTGAAGCGAAGGATACGCGGATAGATGCTGCCGAGGTCCAGTTCGTACTGGCTGAAGGGCTGGACTAGACGCTACAACGTTAACCCTGGCGAGGCAAACCCGCCAGGTCACTGAAATAGTGGAAGTAGGTCATGGTGTCCCGTCCGGGGGGGCCGGACTCGACAACTGCTTTCTGAAGGGCGGATACTGCGTTGGCCACCGGCGGGTCGATGCCCAGCCGCGCCGCCTCAGCGAGGAACAGCTTGACGTCCTTCACGCCGATTTCGACTGCACCGGTGCCTTCGAATTTTCCCTGCAGTATGAAATTGGGAACAACAATTTGGGAAAAGAAATTCGCGCCACTGCCCTGATTGATAATGTCGACGGCCGTTTGCATGCTTAAGCCCGCTTTCATCCCGACGGCAACGGCCTCGCAGGTGGCCAGTAAGGCCGCGTAGGCAACGGAGTTGTTCACCACTTTTCCGGCCTGTCCCATGCCGGCCTGTTCTCCGAGGTGAAACAGTCGTCCGGCAAACGTTTCCAGCGCATATTTCGCTTGTTCAAAGGCCTTTGCGGGCCCGGAGGCCAGTACGCCCAGTGTGCCGGCCTCCAGGGCCGGTACGCCACCGACGATTGGTGAGTCAAGCAGGGTAATGCCGCGTTTCGCGAGGCCTTCGGCAATTTCGATGACCGCTTCACCACCCATGGTGGAGGTCTCGATATAAATTGTCACCCTGTCACCATCGGCGATGCCGCCGGGGTCCAGCGCGACGCTACGGCAGATCCCTGCGTCCGGCAGGCAGGCAAATATAATTCCAACATTATCAGCAACTTCCTTGACGGATGCTGCGGGTGTCACCCCGCTGGATGCCACTGCCTTGAGTGTACCGGGATTGTTGTCGTAGGCCAGCACGGGCACCCCGTTTTCGATCATTCGCGCAGCGATAGCGCCTCCCATCATACCCACGCCTATAAAACCTACTCTTTCCACGCTATATCCTCCCGCGTAACCGATTGTTTTTTCTGAAATATAACTGGTTTTAGCAGGTGAATGCAATGCACCCGCAACATTAGCTGCCTTTTCATCGGCCTTTATCCTTATAGCATATGCTAGTATAGCAGTCGATATAAACCTATTATATGCTCTTGCGCAGGTCAAGAGGCTGTTGTACGTATATCAATACTAATTTTTGATGTCGGATGTGTTAACCAAGTTAAGTGGAGTTTTCTATGCGCACAAATGAAGGTGTTTTTGATATCAATCTTTCAGCAGGGCCTGCAGAATATTTTTAGGCACCTCCGAAATTATGCGTGCAACAATCGCAAGAAGTTTGTGACGCACATCAACAACGCTCTAAACCGGACAATTCTAATTGTTGACAACATGCCCGGCTATGCCCATACCCAGCTGCTGTCTTTTCCTTATAGCATCTGCTAGTATAGCAAACGTTCTATGACTGTTATATACTCTTGCGTGGGTCAAGAGCGTGTACGTATATCAATGTCTGACGACGGGGGAATTCGATGAAAATTAAACTATACATCATTTCTGTCATTACAACCGGTCTGTGCCTGTCGATGACACCGGCACTGGCACAACTGGAAGAAATCATTGTCACCGCCCAAAAACGCGAGGAATCCATCCAGGATGTAGCCGTTTCGATTTCTGCACTCACAGAGGAAGGCCTGGAAAAAGCGGCGATTTCTCGCATGGAAGAACTTGGCACTGCCATTTCCGGTGTTAACATGATGAATACGGGTGGCTACCTGATACCGGTCATCCGGGGGATGGGCAGTATCATACCGGGCGGCGCTGTGTATATGGGTTCCACCATCAATGTGGATGGTGTGTATATACCACGTTCTTATGCCAGCAATATCGGTTTTAACACGTCCAGCGTTCAGGTTCTGAAAGGTCCACAGGGAGCGTTGTATGGGAAAAACTCAACCGGCGGCTCCATCGTCATTGAGACCAGGAGACCGGAAGTCGGCGTTGGACCGTCCGGTAATGTTAAAGTCGGCTATGGCGAACATGACGCAATAGACCTGAGTGTCTATGCAGCAACGGGTCTGACGGGTAACACTGCTCTCAGTCTGGAAGGCTTTTTCAAGGAACATGACCCGTTTTACGACTTTCTGCCCGACAGCCAGAACCTAGGCAGGGGTGGCATACATGATCTGGAAGAATGGGGGTTGACCGGCAAGTTATTGTTTGAACAGGACAATATCTCGGTGCTGCTCAAGGGCAGCTATTTGGACCAGCTTGACGGGGTTAATGTCTACTATGGATTATCCGATCGGGAGGTACCCTCTGCGGCACAAATCCGGCAGATTGATCCACGCACGGCTCCGGGTGGTCCATTGGCAGCAATTGGCCTTGATGCCGATACCTTGGCGGCAAACGGTCTGAGCAGCGGTGAAGTCCTTATGGCCGGGATACTGGGAGGCGGATTCGGACTGCCGCCCGGTGACCGGAATACACCCTTTTTGGTTATACCTACGATTGGTCCGATACCCACTGCCATCGGTACTGCAGCCGGCATCGACTTTTCCCGGGGGAGAGGCGGCGCTCACGCCAACTTGATTAACAGCAATGAAATTGCCGGCGCCGGCGCTGGCGGGGCGTTGGTTGCGGGTACTCTTGGTAGTGCATCGCCCTTTTCCGGTTCCGGCCATCAAGTCGAAGAGACCGCTTTCAGCGGTCGTATCGACATCGATTTTGAACGGTTTACCCTGACATCCATTACCGCGTATGCGGACATCGACTATTTCGGCGCTGCAGGTGTGGGTAATATCGATCCAAGCAGTCCGGGGGCCGTGACCCTGGGCTTGTTGGGCCTGCCAAATCTCGGCCTCGGATTTACCGGCCAGTATGAAAACGACATGTTTCAGGAGGAAATCCGTCTGGTGTCGAATGATACCTGGGACTGGGACTGGCTCATCGGCTTTAATTATTTTAACGAGCAGCAGTTGCATGGTGTGGATGGCAACAGCTTCGGTGGTTTTAACATAAGTACCCGAAATGAATGGGAAACCACTTCCTACGCGGTCTATGGGCAGATTACCTATCCGTTTACCGGTAACTGGAGCGTTACCCTGGGTGGCCGCTATAACAGGGACGAACTGGAGTTGCAGGATCATACCGATCTGACCAACCCTTTTACCAACCCTGTTCTGGTAATATTGAATGCCAATGCCGGACTAATTGAAAGGGAAGACGATGAATTTACCTATACGGCCCGGCTGGAATACAAGACGGATAGCTGGATGTTCTACGGTGGTACCTCCACCGGTTTCAAATCGGCCTACCTGAATGCGGATGGCCCCGCATTTGGTGTTTCCGAACCGGAGGAAGTCACATCCTATGAAATAGGTTTCAAGTCGCAATGGATGGGTGGTAACCTGCTCGTTAATGGTGCGGTCTGGTACTATGATTACGAAAATCCCCACATCAGCTTCATTGATAACAACGTCGGTGGCCAGGTTATCTATAACGTGCCTGAGGGTGAGCTGTACGGTGCGGAACTTGATCTGAGCGGCCTGATAAATGACGGCCTGACCTGGTATGTGAACATGACCATTACGGATTCTGAATATGAGCAGGATTCACCCTTTTTCAATACCCTTGCCGGCACTTCAGGCTTTGCGGCGACGAACGGTAAGAAATTTGCCGGCGCCCCGCCCTTCACACTGGCAGCCGGACTGGATTACAGGGTGCCTTTTCTCACCAGCGGTGAGCTGAGCATCACACCTTCGCTGCGCTACAACGATGGGTCATGGTATGACGCAGAGAACCGCGTTGGTTCCGGCGGCACGACAGATGCCAGTTACGCGACCGTTAATCTGAACATGCAGTACATACCCAACAACGGCAACTGGAAGGTTGGTTTTTATGGCAGGAACCTGTTTGACGAGGGCTACTTCAAAACCGGGGCGATCGGCAACGGCTTCCTTCTTTTTGGCGTCCCGGGCGATCCGAGACAGCTTGGAGGATATATTGCATACGATTTCTAGTATGAACTCGCAATCCGAAATAACGAAGCCACCAATAGCAACACTGGTGGCTTTTTTTGTAAATGAAATCTCAGTATGGTAGGTATAGCATATGCTGATTGATCGCCGTATCTGGCGCTGAATGAATAATGGGTGTAAAGGAGTTTAAAGAGGGGGTTGCGGTTGTGGCCGGCGGTAGCGGGGGGATCGGCGCGGCAATCGTAGAGGCGTTTGCGAGGTCGGGATCGCCGGTGGCGTTCACCTATCACCTGAACGAGCAGGGGGCGCGACAGGTAATGCAATCCTGTATATCTTCAGACATCGCAGTGGACTACTATCAACTGGCTTTGCATGATGAGGCTGCCACCCATTCATTTATGCAGCAGGTCAAGAAAAAGTACGTCGCCGTCCATAGCGTTGTGTATGCAGCAGGTCCGGCAATACCCATAGATTTTGTCGGTTCCACAAGTCTGGAAGCCTGGAAAAACATCTTTACGCAGGACACCCATGCCTGTTTCAACCTGATCCAGGCTGCGCTTCCCGTATTGAAGGATACCGGCGGCGGCAGTATTACCGCAGTGACCACCACCCAGGCGACACGACACCTGCCGAAGAGTGTGCTCTCCAGCGCGCCCAAGGCAGCCATTGAGAACCTGCTGGAGGTGGTGGCCAGGGAAAATGGTCGCTATGGCGTCAGGGCAAACAGCATCCGTTCGGGCTGGTTGGCAGGAGGAAAACTGGCAAGAGGTATGGACGGCCAGATGGACGAGAAGGCCATCAAGGCGATTACCGCGCAAGTCCCCCTGGGTAACCTGGGTACACCTGAAGACATCGCCAATGCGGTAGTCTTCCTGGCATCAGAAAAAGGCAGGTACATATCGGGTGTGAACCTGGCCGTCGATGGAGGTTGGCAGCTTTGACTGACCGGATACGGGATAGTCTGGACTTTGTATTCTCTCCTGCCATGTCGTTGCGCGGCCTTGAACGCCTGCCCGTTAAACTCAACGAACGTACTGAGAGCCAACCGGAGGCATACCCAATTACTGCTCCTTATAAGTTACTTGCGCAACATCCGGGCTGGTGATAACTTTTTTGTATAGCGTTTGTTATAATATGGGCTAAAAGTATTCGTTCCTAAACATCCCGCAAGGAGTTTTAGACATGACCGTTCCTACTCAAAGCGTTGCCAGCGAGCTGGATTTCCCACTGGACATACAAAGCCTGGGTAGTTCCCTGACAGAACGCCTGGATGAATTACGAAAGACCAGCCCGATATACTGGAGTGAAATCAACCAGACCTGGATGGTGACGGGTCATCGCGAAGTTCTCAGGGGTTATTCGGGAAAACTCCCACTATCCAATGAGAGGTTGCCGTTTTTTGCCACCGCACACCTGAGCGATGAAGAGAGGGCGCAGGTTCCTGCTGTGATGCAGACGCCGAAGACCTGGCTGCTGAACATGGACGGTGACGAGCACCAGAGAATACGTCGCTTGATTCAAAGGGCATTTGGGCGCGCAGTGGTAGAGGCGATTCGTCCTGATGTGCAGCGCTATATTAAGGAGGCGCTGGATGCGGTTGCAGAAATAGATGGCCCGGTTGAATTTGTTGAAAACGTGGCACGCATCATTCCGGCTCGCATGATCCTGAAGGTCTGTGACTTTGACGATACATTGATTAGCGAGATGCAACGCTGGTCAATCGATTTGAATACCATCGGTAACATCAATGTGCCGCTTGAGCAATTATTCAAGGTTGACGGCGTCATCAATGAGTTGAACGAATTATTCAAACCCAAGTTTGAGGAAAAACGCAAAAATCCCACCGGCGATTTTATTTCCGAATTGGTATTGGCGGTTGATGCGGGGGATAAGTTAACAGAGGAAGAAATGCTTGGCGTTTGCCATATTGTGTTGATTGCCGGTCATGACACAACTGTGAATACCATGGCATTGGGTGTGGCTGAACTTGCTCGTCAGCCTGAAGCTATCGACAGGTTACGACAATCCGACGATATTGACATAGACGCGATAATGGAGATTCAACGGCGCGCACAGATGTCGACCTTCATGTCTCGGGTTGTCGCGGAAGATTTTGAGTGGGATGGAAATATAATAAAGAAAGGACAATTTGTGTTGCTTTTTCAAAGTGCAGCAAACCAGGATCCGTCTGTGTTTGCTGAGCCTCATGAATTTAATTTTGAACGGGATCAGGGCCAAAACCTGGTATTTGCACCGGGCATGCATCACTGTATTGGTCTTCGCCTCGCAAAGATGGCATTGAGTGAATTTTTTCCTGCCTTTATCGAGCGTTTTGAATTTAGTTTGGTAAATGATGAGTTGGATTTTTCACCGCCCATGACCTTCCGGGGTCTTGAAACACTACCAATGATAATAAGCGAACGTAATTAAGCACGACGGACTCAGGGGGAAGTAATATGAAAATAAAAGCTGCTGTTGCACGGGAGGCAGGAGGTCAATTTAGTGTAGAAGGAATAGATCTGGCAGACCCAAATGACGATGAATTATTGGTGCAGATCGTCGCCACTGGAATTTGTCATACGGATTTGTCAATCGTCGACCAGATCATGCCTTTGCCGCTTCCCTTTGTACTTGGACATGAAGGTGCAGGTGTAGTCGAAAAAGTGGGGGCCAATGTCAGCGGCTATGAGCCGGGTGATCACGTCGTTCTTACATTCAATACCTGCGGGGCCTGTGCTCCCTGTAGCGATTCACACCCAGCCTATTGTGAGCAGTACATGCCTTTAAATTTCATGGGGCGTCGTCTGGATGGTTCACCCACATTGCATGCCGAAAGTGGAGAAGCCATTGGCGGTGGTTTTTTTTCCCAGTCTTCCTTTGCAACTTACTCTCTGGCGCAGGCGCGGAATGCCATCAAGATCCGTAAGGATGTACCACTGGAGCTCATGGGGCCACTAGGCTGTGGTTATTTAACAGGTGCCGGTACAGTGATGAATGTATTAAAACCAGGGCCGGACACGACACTTGCTGTATTTGGCACCGGTGCCGTCGGTATGGCGGCCTTGATGGCTGCGAAAGCCATGAATGCAGGCAAAATTATTGCAGTGGACCGAGTTGAGAGCCGTCTTGCTTTGGCACGTGAGCTTGGAGCTAGTGATTCTATTAATACTACGGACCAGGATCTTGCCGGCGAACTGGCAGAACTGGGTGGGATTGATCAAGGTGTTGATACCAGCGGTGTACCGGCGCTTATCTCTACTGCGGCTGACGCTTTAAAAACACGTGGAACATTGACCTTGCTTGGTGCCTCGAAAGAACCGCAGGTTACACTAAATGTGCTACCACTGATAAGCGGTAAAGTCATTCGTGGTGTGGTAAATGGTGATTGCGATCCAGTTGAAATTATTCCGCAACTGATAGAAATGTATCTTGACGGTTCATTCCCAATGGACAAGCTCGCGGGTTTTTATTCGTTGGAGCAGATCAACGAAGCGGTTGCCGACACCCATTCCGGTAAAACAATCAAACCTATATTAAAAATGGATGAATAGATGAAGATGTCGTAAGAATATTAGAAATTAAATTCTACTCCGGCACCCGCAACGCGTGGTGGTGCAAATGCCACCAGATCACCAAACTGACCTGTGTTGGTAAATATGGAATAGTCTTCTTCAAACAGATTTTTTGCCCAAATTTTAAATTTCCACCTTTCGTCGGCACTACTTAGAGAAATTTCGGCGTTGACGACATTGTAAGAACACTGAGAGCCAATCGGAGGCATAATGTCAGAAGTAGTACGCCAGCTCCACCTGGACAAAATTGTCGCCGTCATAGAATTGCAGGGGGTCACCCTCAGCGACGTTGTTAATACCGCGGGCTTCCACTGAGAGTTTGAAGGAATCCCCGATACGCCGGCTGGCCTCCACAAAGATATAGCGTGACTGATTGTCCAGGTCCTGCACCACGGCGGCCAGAAATTCGGTCGAATCGATATCGTTCAATGTCAGTCTCATGCCCAGGCTGAGATCATTATCGGTACTGATGAACAAATTCCGCTCATCGTAGAGATACTCGGTGACCAGGCCGATATCAATACCGTAGCCGGAGATATCGAAGAAGGTGTACTCCAGTCCGACGGCGCCGGCGAAAAAGGCATCGTCCTGCCCATCCCGGTAGATGGCCTCCAGCTTCCACAACCACGCATCGAAGGTGCCCTGCACGTCAACACCCGCCTGGTGAATGATATCGTAGACAGGCCGCAGGGTTGTTACGCCTTGCTTCGTTATACTTGAGAACATCGGATCGAAGCGCGGCTCGCGGCTGGTGCCGTAGAAATAGGAAGCGCCCAGGTCCCAGTTGCCGATATAGTGGCTCCAGCGCAGGGCAAAGTCCGTGTGCCATTGTTCCGTGCCGGACTCATAAACGGGATTGTCGGTGTCTACCACGAGGGCGGATCCCGGGCGTCCTTCTGTGCCGGGATAGGAACGTTCACGGAAGTAGGGCAGGACAAATAATCCCAGTGTTCCCCAGTCCCGCACAAGATCGAGGCGTATCATGGGTTGCCCGAGCAGGTCCTCGCCATCCGGGTTCTCCACAAAGTCCTGCTGGTTTATGATATTGACCAGGTGAATGGTCTCGGTGACACCCCAGAATATCCGGTCGACTCCCAGGGTCAATTCCCAGCGGTCCGCCACCTTGTGCCATTTCATTTCGCGTATGTCACCATGGGAGCGCTCATCATCGTGCTCGTCCAGGCGCAGGAACGCCGTGAGACGCAGGCTATCGCCGGAGGCGCGGACGGGATAGTAAAGCTCCGGTTCGGCGACAAGGGAAACATTGTGCTGGTAGCGCGCCCCGCCGGCGCCGGCATCCGTGAAATACCGGTACTCCCCGCCCACGTGGCCGGACCACTGCATTTTCTCCGGATCCATTGCAATGGCGGCGGGTGTAGCCAGGATACCGGCCAGAATAGCGCCGGATAGCCTGGCGCCGGTACGGAAACGGTTACTTGGCACGCCTGAGGGAGTTCTGGTCGAACTCACGCTCGGTCAGACCTGCTCCCAACTCAATATTGTTGAAGTGGAGCAGGGTGGCCTTGCCTGTCTTGTGGTTGGTCATCTCCATCTTCAGGGGGCGCCAGAAGCGTTCCCGGTAAAGTGAGTAGTCGTTAAGCACCAGTGTTTTCAGGTGCTTGCCGACTTTATCGTAGAACTCTATTTTTTGCTCACGGTATTCCTCCCGGTCGTGCCAGACTTCGATCCGGGTGTAACCGGAGTGCTCATAGGCGGGCACCCACTCGGAGACAAAACAGCTGTGCTCGCCACACGGCTCATCACGCAGGTATCGATAGCTGTATTTTTCCAACTCGAAGTCGCTCAAATCCTCAAAGGCAAACTCGCTGCCCATGAACGGCCCGGAGCGATTTTTGGAGGAAATTCGTTTCACGCGTTTTAAGGCCGGCAGGTAAAGCCACTGGTCGTCAGGCTCCAGGCCGTGGCTGTAGGTGAGCATGGCGGTGCCTTTAACGTCCGCCGGTTCGTCGAAGATGGTCAGGCTCCAGTCGCCGTCGTCAGTGCGTTCCAGGGTTTTCGTGCGCAGGGTACGAAAACGCTCGCGCCCCTTGCTGTCCCGCAGCACCATGGTGAAGGACTCCTCGCTGTCCACGTAACCGCTGTCGCGGCGATCTGCTTCGGCGGCGATGGCGATGCCTTTCTCCACGGCGTCCTGGGCATGGGCCGTCTGCGCAAGCGCCGGGGAGCTCATGGCCAGGGTAATCAAATACATGTATTTCTTTGCAAACATGACGATCTCTCATAATGTGTGGGTTGCGGGCGCTGGATCACTGACAGTGGCCGGACCGTATTCCGGCCCAAAGGGCTTCAGTACCAGCACCAGGCAAGGTAACAGGAACAGGTCGGCGACCAATGCCGAAACCATGGTGGCAGATAGCAGTATCCCGAAATCTGCCAGTATTGCCATATCGGAAATTGTGTATACAAGGAAGGACAGTGAAAGGATGATAGTGGTAATGACAAGAGCCCGGCCCGTGCTCAACAGGCTGGTCCGAATGGCTTCCTCGTAGTTGCCGGAACGGTGGAACTCTTTTCGTATGCGGGTGGAAATGTGCACCGTGTCGTCAACCGCGATACCGATGGCTACCGTCGCCAGCATCAGCTTGAAATAGTCCAGTTGCATGCCGTTCAAGCCCATAAAGCCCAGAACCAGAACAGCAGGAAACAGGTTGGGAATCATGACAAGCAGGCCAACTTTCACTGAACGGAAAGCCAGGCACATTACCAGGGCGATTATGATGAAGGCAAGCCCGTAGCCCCACATCTGGCTCTCGGCGATATAACTGGCTAACCTGACCCATAATAAACCCATGCCTGTGATCCGGATCTCTGCGCCGGATACAGGGTGCGCCGCCATATAGCGCTCCAGGTCGTTGATCAAGGCCTTGATATGTCTCGAATCAGTAATATCCACTCGCAGTTCCAGGGCAGTCCGGCGGTAGTCGCCACTTACGAAATCACTGAGTTCTTCGCCACCGGAGATCTCATACAACAACAGGTACTGTGCGATTAACTCGCCGCTTTCCGGCAGTCGGTAGTAGGCCGGGTCATCACCGTGAAAACTCTGGTTTATATCCTTGAGAATATCGATCACAGAGTAGCTCTTTTCGACAATGGTTGACCGCTCAGCATAGGCCTGGAGCCCTTCAAGGTGAGCAAGCATCTCGCTGCTCTTGATGCCGTCGGCCTTACCGCTGTCGTAGATGAAAACCACGTTAAGCATGCCGCCCATCACGTTTTGTATGTGGTCGGTATCCAGCCGGAACCGGGTATGTGGTTTGAATTCCTCCAGGAAGTTGAAGCCTACGTGCAGTTTGCCGATCCCGATCATGGAACCTGTCAGAATTACACCGAACACCGCCATGATGGCGAAGGGACGCTTAAGGTTCAATGCTGCAACGCGGTGGAGGAGATAATACAACAGGCCGGACTTCCTCTCCGACGGATCGAGTGATTTGTGCGGTCTGTCTTTGCCCATGGACATGTAACAGACCATGACTGTGATGCTGGCAAGGAAGGCAAGCATCACACCAACGCTCTGGTACACGGCTATTTCCGACAAGGCGCGCAGTTTAGAGGTCGCCATGACCAGGAACGCTGCCGCCGTGGTAAATGCCGCCAGGAGGCAGGGCATGGCCACGTGTTCCATGGCCTGTTGTACTGCCTCTCGCCGGTCCAGGCCCCGGGCGCGCATCAGGTTGAATTCGGTGATCAGGTGTACCGACTGCGCAACACCGATGGCGGTCAGGAAGGTGGGCACAATAAGGAACAGAATCCCCATCTCGTAGCCGATCAGGCCCATGAAGCCTATGGTCAGGATCAGGGCGAGAATCACAACAGAAAGCGGCCCGGCCAGCCCCAGAAACTGCATGCGGAAGCATATCATGGCAATGATACTGACCAAGGCCAGTGTCAACAGGGTTTGCCGGACCGTGTCACGTGTGACGGTCTCGTTGTAGGCCGAGCTCATCTGGACATCACCGCCCAGGTAAAAATCAATACCGGTGTATTCCGGCCGGGACAGGATCTCGTCGATCTTGTGTTTGGCCGCCTGCGGATACAGGTTGGCCAGCCCGTCGCCACCTTCCGGGTCCAGTCTTATTTCGTCCAGCGGATCGTTGATGGCAATAGTCATTTCCAGGATGATAGCGCCATGGGTGGCCTCGTTGTTGACGATGGCGCCACGGTAACTGGGCTTTTGCATCATCGCCTGACCGCGTTCCAGCAGGCCGGCCTGGTCCTCCGGCATATCCAGCGCCAACTCGTGGATCTCAAGGAAATCGCCATCGGCAGTGATGAACTCCACGTTACTCAGGCTGGTTACGTCCCTTACGAAAGGCACCTCGTATTCCAGGGCCTCGGTCAGTTGCGCTATGCGCTGCATGGCATCCAGGTCAAAGGGGCCGTAGGGACTGTTGGGAACCGTGTAAAGGATATAAGCCACCTCGTCTGAACCGAACTCATCCTGGTAGGTTATATAGGCGTTATAGGCAGTGTCTGTCGCATCAAAAAAACTGTCCAGACTGTTGTCGGCACGAGTCTTGCCGGCGAAGTAAAGACCGATGACCAGTAATCCCAGTGTGCACAGCAGGACGATGAGTTTGTGGCCATACATCCAAAGGCCCAGGTGACCGAACATCTCATCGGCCTTGTGCAGATAGTCGTTTTTTCCCTGCCTCATGACCGCTGTACTCCGTGAAGGAGGAGTTCCGTAATGTGTTCAGCCAGCACATTCAGCTGTTGGTGTTTACGTTTGCCTCCCGGCAGGAAGGGACTGAGCTTGCGCGCCTCAAGGTGGTGGCAAACCAGGCCGCCGAGTGAAAGCAGCATAAGGTGAGAGTCCATTCGCGGCGCCAGTTCTTCCAGGAGAGCGGTCAGGGTGACAGCCAATTCGCCAAACACGTTGTCTGCCAGTACGCGCAAACGCTGTTCGTCATTCTCCAGCAGTTCGCGAAAATAGAGCTGGCGAAACTGTTCATCTTCCTCCACCAGATCAAGCAATCGGTGAACCAGGATTTTCAAACGCTCTTCCGGATCACTGACCTGGGCCAGATCATCAGCCATGCCACTGGATTTAGCATCAAAATGTCTGGCCAGCACGGCCAGGTAGAGGGCGTTCTTGTTTGGAAAATGGTGGTATATCGCTGCCTGGGTCGTCCCGACGGCATTGGCGATGTTGCGCATGGAAGCGCCCGAATAACCCTTTTCGGCAAACTGCTTTGCAGCGACCGAGAGCATGTGTGTAGCAGTGGCTTTCATGAAACGTCTCCTGACTGAACGTTCGTTAAGTATAAGCTCACCTGCAATAAAGATCAAGTGAGTTGTAGTAGAGTGACTTGTAGTAGAGGCGCGGATATGCATAATAGAAATTCCAAGCCGCAGCAACTGAAGTGGGCCGGGCTGGGAATATCGCACAGGATGACATTAACCCCGTACCTGAACACGGAGCTTGAGATGAAATTTGCAGTCTGGAAAATAGCGGTCGCTATGTGTTCGGTGCTCTGCATTGTCCCCTTTGTGGCGTCAGGCGCTGAGCCGCGCTATTCGCCCTATGCAGATGTGAACTATCCGACACAACCTCTCTGGGGTGATACTCACCTGCATACCACCAACTCTCTGGATGCCCGCGCGACGGGAGTAACTTTGACTGTCGAAGACGCGTACCGGTTTGCCCGCGGTGAAAAAGTAGTTTCCAGCAGCGGCCAGGCCGTGCGCCTCGCCCGTCCCCTGGACTTTCTGGTGGTATCCGATCATTCCGATGCGCTGGGGGTCATGGACCAATTGATCCTGGGCAACCCGGCACTGCTGGAGCATCCCGAGCTTCTGGATATGCACAACGGACTCAAGGCGGGAGGCGAGGCGGCGAAGGGTGCAATGCGTGTGATCATGCGCGTGCTCGATGGTGACTATTCAGGACCACTCCTGGACCAGACGATCATGCGCTCGGTCTGGGAACGCTACGTAGAGACGGCGGATCGGTACAACGATCCCGGGCGCTTTACCGCCCTTATCGGTTACGAATGGACGCCGATGAAAGGTGGAGACAAGCTGCATCGCAATGTGCTCTACCGGGGCGGGGCGGATAGCGCGCGCAAACTGCAACCGTTCACGGCCGCCGACAGCATTAATCCTCAGGACCTGTGGAAATGGATGCAGCGCTACGAGAGGGAAACCGGCGGCAAGGTGCTGGCGCTTGCTCACAACGGCAACCTGAGCAACGGCCAGATGTTTCCGGTAGAGACCAACCCCAACACGGGGGCTGCCATTGACGCGGAATATGTGCAGACACGTGCCCGCTGGGAACCGCTCTACGAAGTGACTCAGATAAAAGGGGACGGCGAGGCCCATCCCTATCTCTCTCCCACAGACGAATTCGCGGATTTCGAGACCTGGGACAGAGGCAACGCCACTTTAGCGAAGTTGAAAACACCCGGCATGCTCCAATACGAATACGCCCGCGAGGCGCTGAAAAACGGACTCAAACTGGCGCGCGCCCTCGGCGTCAACCCGTACCAATTCGGTATGGTGGGGTCCACGGACAGTCACACAGCACTTTCAACTGCCGGTGAAAACAACTTCTTCGGCAAGTTCGCGAGTTACGAGCCGAAGCCGGCCCGCATGGCTTTGCCCATGGCGGCTCCGGATCTGCCTCAGTGGCGGGTGTGGGAAACCAGCGCGTCCGGCTATGCGGCGGTATGGGCGGAAGAGAATACCCGGGAGTCCATATGGGATGCGATGCAGCGCAAGGAAGTCTATGCCACCACCGGGCCGCGCATGACGGTACGCTTATTCGGCGGTTGGCATTTTTCCGCAGAGGATGCGAACTCGCCGATGCTGGTACCCAAGGGGTATGCCGGCGGAGTGCCCATGGGAGGCACCCTGCACCCTGAAGCGGGACGACAGGCCCCCACCTTCCTGGTAGCCGCGCTGAAAGACCCCTTGAGCGGTAATCTCGACCGTATCCAGATCGTGAAGGGCTGGCTGGATGGCGGCGGCATGACCCATGAGAAGATATTCAACGTGGTCTGGGGTGATGCGCACCGGCGCGAACCAAGGCACGACGGCACGCTGCCTGCGGTAGGGAACACAGTGGACGTGGCCAATACCAGTTGGACCGATTCGATAGGTGATGCACAACTGGTTGGTTTCTGGCAGGACCCGGAATTTGATGCATCACAGCCGGCGGTGTACTACGCGCGCGTGATAGAGATTCCGACCCCGCGCTGGACGGCCTACGATGTAAAGATCTTCGGTGACGAACCTGCAGCCGAAACGCCGATGTTTCTCCAGGAGCGCGCTTATACATCACCGATCTGGTATACACCAACAGTTGAATAGCCGAATGCCGGAACGATTATTACCGCTGGAGGGTGGCGTCAACTTTCGCGACCTTGGGGGTTATCCGACGGTCGACGGGCGGCGGGTCAAGTGGAACCGGTTATTCCGGTCAGGCCAATTGAGTGACCTGACAGACAGGGACATCGAATATCTTTCCGGTCTTGATATCGTCTATTGCTGTGATTTCCGGGGGCAAAGTGAAAGACGAAAGGATCCCAGCCGATTGCCCGATAACGCTCAGGTTATGCAGTTGGCGATCGATCCGGGACAAATGGAATCCTATGTGAAACCAGGACCGGGAAAGAGAATCTCCATACAGTGTATAGACGACATGATGCGTGGTATATATGTTAAGTTTGCTTCAAGCCATGTTGATGAATTCAGCGGCATGTTCCGGCGCCTGTTTGAGCTTGAGCATGGGGCGATGCTCATTCATTGCTCGGCCGGCAAGGACCGCACGGGTTTTGGGTCAACTCTTCTGCTATCGGCCCTGGGCGTACCCAGGGAGTTTGTTTTAGAAGATTACCTGCTTTCCGGCAAATATTTTGTGCCTGAACAGCATGTTGCCCAGGCTTCGGCCAAGTACGGCGGCGGCGAGGATACCGGGATGGACAGGGCCTCTGTCCTTGCCATGCTGGGTGTGAAATCAGAATATATGTTGGGCGCCCTGAACTATATGGAAGACAACCACGGAACAATTGAGCGCTATCTGGAGGAAAGATTTTCAATTTCAGCCGCTATGCTGGAAGATTTGCGGCAACGGTTCACCGAATAAGATATCAGTACAGGCCTTGGAATCACTCGTCTTTATCAATCCAAACCTTGTTGGAAAAATCGTGAGAAAAAAGGCAAGGAGATGATATAACATACATTAAAAACAACAGGTTATTAGTTTATTTCTATTCCCCCTTCCGGCACCATTTTTCTTTTTTGACAATTCCAAGTAGTTCCTATAAATCACGATAAACCATTATAATAAAATGCAACCACGTTTATTGTCTGACATCATCATCGATCTATACCAATCAATGAAAGTCGATGGTTAGACGTGAGGCTGGACTGTGAGGTTCAGAAAAAAGCCAATTTTAGAGTTCCTTCTTCATTACGTTGTCACACGTGGTGGGTTTGATGTTGACCCGGCCAGTCATGGTGTACCACCTGCCGCGGTCTTTGCTTCGGCTTCTTCAACGACGCGGGTACACTCGTTTTTGTTGTTGGCTTCCCGACATTCATACAGGCAACGCTGATAGGCATAGTTGTTCTTGCCCAGGTTTCCATACTTGGTATTACAATTCACCTCGCAACTGGCACCCTCAAGGATCGCGACGGACATATCGCAGGCCCACAGACCCGGTTTTGTGGTACAGCCGACCAACAGGGGCAGTACCAGGACTCTTCATCGTAGGACTTGGTCGGTCATCTCTTTTTTAAGGACAAAGTAACGCAGATGCGTTTTCGTGGCGATCATCGAAGGCAGCTTTACAATCTCGGGCAGATTGGTCATAGATATATTCAGCATTCGACGCATGTGCAGGAAAGGCCGTTGAGACTCGTTCGATGAGGGTGGCGGCGGTATTATCACAGTCTGCCACGTACTGTTTATGTTTGTCATCGAGGGTGTCGTGGTCGTAAATCCAATCGTTACTTCCCACCGGGGGTTCACTGATCACCTGTGTTCCGTTATTGCCGTTCCAGGATCCTAAATCATAGGTCCCGAGGGTCACCTGGTCGGTCCAACATTCTGTTGTACTTGCAAATGGAGTGCTTGTTGATAGCAGGAAAGGAATAAGGAAAATAACTTGTATTCTCTTCATTGGACGTGGCCGAAACGTTAGTGAGCAAAGTCGCGATATACGTATTTTATTGGGGATTGATTGTACGTTTTTGCTACTGAACTGTCAAGTGACTTGTAGTAGAGGCGCGGATGTGCATAATACAAATTCCAAGCCGCAGCAACTGAAGTGGGCCGGGCTGGGAATATCGCACAGGATGACATTAACCTCGTACCTGAACACGGAGCCGGAGATGAAATTTGCAGTCTGGAAAATAGCGGTCGCTATGTGTTCGGTGCTCTGCATTGTCCCCTTTGTGGCGTCAGGCGCTGAGCCGCGCTATTCGCCCTATGCAGATGTGAACTATCCGACACAACCTCTCTGGGGTGATACTCACCTGCACACAACCAACTCTCTGGATGCCCGTACATAACCGATCTGGTATACACCAACAGTTGAATAGCCGAATGCCGGAACGATTATTAATGAATGACTGCCTGATGAATAACACATACGATCATTTGTCCGTGGAATGCGCGGAAAAGGTATTGCGCGTCACGATTGAACGTCCCGAAAAGCTTAATGCGATGAGCCGGGATACGCTGCGCCAACTGCATGATGCGTTCACACGCTACCGGGATGCTGAGTCCATCGTGCTGGCGATACTCACCGGGGCAGGTGAGAAGTGTTTCACCGCGGGCGGTGATTTAAAAGACCTTGATGCGGTGCGCACTGTTGAACAGACCCGGGCAATGGCGGCCCTGGGCAAGCAGGCGCTGGATGCGATCCGCAACTTTCCGGTCCCCGTGGTGGCTGCCCTGAACGGCGCTGCCCTGGGGGGTGGCGCTGAGCTGGCCATGGCCTGTGATTTCCGGGTTGCGGCGGGGACGGCGCAGATCGGCTTTATCCAGGGAAAACTCAATATCACTACCGCATGGGGCGGCGGCGCGGATTTGATAGAGCGCATCGGCGCCGCGCAGGCGCTGTACCTGCTGGGCAGTTGCCGGCTGCTTGATGCCGGGGAGGCGCTCAGGCTGGGGGTGATTGACGCCTGTTGTCGGGGTGACGAGACGCTTGAGCAGTGCCTGGATAATTTCATCACCCCCTGGCTTGCGCGCCGCGCGGCGACCGTGCGCGGCTACAAGGCATTGAGAAATCGTGCCCGTGACAACATCACTCAGCCGTTAAGCGAACTTGAAACGGATACGTTTATACAACGTTGGCTGCATGATGACCACTGGCAGGCGGCCACGGCCGTGTTGAACAGGGAAAGGTAGCTTGAGAGTTACCCGGGCGCTGTCTGTGCCTGCATGATAATGTGACCGCGATGAACGATTCAGGAAAATTGCCACCCGAACCGAAGCCGGACGTGAATACCATCACCGGCGAAGAAGCGCCGGCACTGGTCACGGCAGAGATGACGGACCCCGGCAACATAGGGAAACCGGGCGAGTATCCCTATACCAGGGGCATCTTTCCTGACGGCTACCGCGGGCGCCTGTGGACGTTTCGGCAGTATTCCGGATTTGGCACGGCGGAAGAAAGTAACGCACGCTACCGGTTTTTACTGGAAAAAGGCTCGACGGGCCTGTCGGTGGCGCTGGATTTGCCCACCCAATGCGGTTATGACCCCGATGACGTGATGGCCACGGGCGAGATAGGTAAAGTCGGGGTGTCGTTATCGAACCTGGCGGAAGCAGAGCTATTGTTCGACGGCATCGACCTCGGCAAGATATCCACCTCTTTTACCATCAACAGCACGGCCGCCATCGTGTATGCCATGTATCTGGCGCTGGCCGACCGGAACAACGTCCCCCGTAATGCCCTGACCGGGACCATACAGAACGACATTCTGAAAGAGTACGTGGCGCGTGGCACCTGGATCTTTCCGGTGCGGCCGTCCATGCGCCTGATTGCGGATACGATACTGTATGCCAATGAACAAACGCCGCGCTTCAACCCGATCAGCATTGCCGGCGCCCATATCCGGGATGCCGGCGTGAGCGAGGCTGAAGAACTGGGCTATACCCTGGCTAACGGCCTGGCCTACGTGGATGAACTGGTCGGGCGCGGCGCCGACCCGAACCGGTTTGCCAGGCGCTTGAGCTTCTTCTTTTACGTACACATGGGTTTTTTCGAAGAGGTTGCCAAGTTTCGCGCCGGCCGGCGGTTATGGGCCAGGTTGCTCAGGGAACGCTATGGCGTGACCGACCCCAAAGCCCTGATGTTCCGTTTCGGTGTAGTCTGCGGCGGGTCTTCCCTCAGCGCCGCGCAACCGTATAACAACATTGCCCGGGTGGCGCTGGAAAATATGGCCGCAGTGCTGGGCGGCGCGCAGTCCGTGTTTACCTGCGCGTATGATGAAGCCTTTCAGATCCCGACGGAATTCAGCGCGGAGACGGCCTTGCGCACGCAGCAGATCATCGCCTATGAAAGCGGGGTGACCAAGTCGGCAGATCCGCTGGGCGGCAGTTATTACCTGGAATGGCTGACGGACACGATGGAGGAGCAGGCGCAGCAGGTTATCAGGGAACTGCATGAGTACGGCGGCGTGCAAAAAGCCATCGAAGACGGCCATATCCAGGCCGCCATCGCCGCGCGTGCACAGCGGCGCAAACAGCGCAAGGATCGCGGCGAAGACGTGGTGGTGGGCGAGAATTATTTCCGCAATGAGGCTGAGAGCAACGATTTCGGTGAGGCTTTTCAACTGGACAGCCAGGCTACCGCCAAGATCATAGACCGGCTTGACGCCCTGAGAGATAGCCGTGACAACACCCAGGTGCAAACGACCTTGCGCAAACTCGAAGACGCGGCCGCGACGGACGGCGAGAACCTGATGCCGTACATCGTGGATTGCTGTCATGCCTATGCCACGGTGGGTGAGATAGTAGCCAGGCTCAAGCGGCAGTGGGGTGAATTCAGGGAGCCCGTGGGGCTGTAACCCGTATGTCACTCAAGGGCAAAAGAATACTGGTGGGCAAACCGGGCCTGGACGGCCATGACGTGGGCGCAAAGGTGATTGCGCTGACCTTGCGTGACGCAGGGGCCGACGTGATCTATACGGGATTGCGCAAAACACCGGACCATATCGCCCGCACCGCGCTGGACGAAGACGTGGATGCGGTGGGATTGAGCATCCTCAGCGGCGGGCACAAGGAACTGGTACAAGCGGTCCGCTCCCGGCTGGATGCACTGGGCGCCACGGCTATGCCGATATTTGTTGGCGGGACGATCCCCGCGCAGGATTACGCGGCGCTGCAAGCGCATGGGGTCAGCGCGATTTTCACTGCGGAGATGCCGCTGGATGACATCGTTGCCGCAGTCGGGCACTTGCTGGCATGAGCGCGGCAATCAACGCAAACAACCAGCGGTTGCAACTTGCACGCACTCTCAGCAAGGTTGCCAAAGCCGGTATCGAGGAGATACTGGCCATGCCGGATAACCCGGAAACGTCCTGCCGCGCCCGGCGTATCGGCATCACC
The DNA here is from genome assembly GCA_965116585.1 of Gammaproteobacteria bacterium. Classification (GTDB taxonomy): domain Bacteria; phylum Pseudomonadota; class Gammaproteobacteria; order Eutrophobiales; family Eutrophobiaceae; genus JAAXHV01. Next base: position 3,427,912 of record OZ220714.1, read on the forward strand.
GGGCCACCGGGCGCGGGCAAGAGTAGCCTCATCGCCGCCTGGGCGCACGCACGGTTGGAACAGGGCAACCGCGTGGGCGTGCTGGCGATTGATCCCAGCAGTCCGCTCACGCAGGGCTCAATCCTGGGCGATCGCATTCGCATGGAAGACGTTATCAATAACGAACGCTTCTACCTGCGTTCTGTTTCCAGCGGTCGCCATAACGACGGGTTGTGTCATAACGTCGTTAATTTACTCGATGTGTTTGAGCAATATCATTTCGACGACGTGGTGCTGGAAACGGTGGGGACCGGCCAGGCTGACCATAACATCCGCGCCCTGGTTGATACCGTGGCGCTGGTATTAAACCCGCAATCCGGCGACATCGTGCAGGCCATGAAAGCCGGCGTGATGGAGATTGCCGATATTTTCGTGGTCAACAAGGCAGATCTGGACGGCGCCCGCCTGACGGCACAGGAACTGCGCAGTGTGCTGGACCTGTCGGCGCATGAAAATGCCTGGCGCCCGCCCATCGTCAACGTATCCTGCCGGGACCACAGGGGCATTCAGGAGCTGAACGGATATATTGATGAACACCAGGCATGGGTCAGGGAACACGTCGCGCCCGCTACCCTTCGGCGGCGCCGCCAGGATTACCAGTTGGCGCAGCTAATCGCCGCACAGGCGTCTCAATACCTGGCTGAAAATACCGCTACGGGCGGAAATCTGCGGGAACGGTATGAGCAGATCATCAAAGCGATTGCTATATCGTAATGCTATACCATCCCACTCGTCATTCCCGTCCCCCGTTCGTCATTCCTGCCCCCGCCGTCCATTACCTCCGATAATTCTTGAGCAACACGTAGAGGGCGCCGGTGCCGCCGTCCACCTGGCGCGCCGAGCAGTAGGCCAGTACTTCCCGGCGTTGTTGCAACCATTTTCCGATCAGGCTTTTGATGGTGGGCCGGCCCTGTTTGGAGCGCAGGCCCTTGCCGTGGATGATGCGCACACAGCGCTGGTTGCGGGTAAGACAGAGTTTGAGAAAGTCGGACAGGCTCTCCTTGGCGTGCTGCACGGTATAGCCGTGCAGGTCCAGTTCCGCGGCGACCGCGAACTGCCCGCGTCGCAGTTTCCTGAATACCTTGTCCTGCACGCCGGCGCGTTGGTACAGCAGTTCATCCCCGGTTTCCAAGGCCTCGGTGTCGAAGAAGCCTTGCGTCATCTCCTGCACGACCGCAGCCTCATCCGCGCGGCGTTGCGCGGCCACGGGTGGCGGCTTGTCGGGGCTTGGTTGAGCCCGGTCCTGCCTGACGGGAGTCACCTCGCCCACCGCGCGCCGGAACAGGTCGGTGTCGTTCCGGTCTGATTTTCGGTAACGCTTCATGCCCGCTGTTTCCTCGGCCAGCGGCTTGCCAGCCAGGGTGAGCGCAGGGCAAGCAGCAGGCACAGGGTAAGGCCATACAGCACCGGCGGCAGGATATCCGCCTTGACCAGCCACAGGTAGTGGAAGATGACCAGGATGGCAATGAGGTAGATCAGGGAATGCAGCCGGCGCCAGTTTTTCCCCAGCCGTTGCGCCATCCGGTTCGTGGAGGTCACTGCCAGCGGGATGAGCAGTACAAACGCGCTGAACCCCACGGTGATATAAGGCCGTTTCGCCACGTCCAGAACAATCTCGTTCCAGTCGAAGAACTGGTCCAGCACCAGGTAGGTGCAGAAGTGCAGGCAGGCGTAAAAAAACGCAAACAGCCCCAGCATGCGCCGGAACCGGATCAGCGAGTTGTTACGGGTGAGCTTCCGCAACGGTGTAATCGACAGGGTAATGAGCAGGAAGTTGAGCGCCCACTCGCCGGTGAAATGCGTGATCTCCTTGATCGGGTTGGCGGTCAGGTTATTGGTAAAACCGTTATACACCAGCGCGCAGAACGGCAACGCACACACCATGAACAGGATCGGCTTATGCCAGCGCGCGTTCATTCCTGCTGCCTGTGACCGTTCGTGCTGCCGTCATCTGATGCTCATTACATGGTCCGTTCCCCCCGTTGGAGCAACGAACAATCAGTGCTTGGTTCTGGTACTTGTATTCAGGTGCTCAATATTACGCTTAATCAGCGCCTCAATGGCGCGTAGTTGCTTCTTTTCGTCCCTGGATACAAAAGAAATAGCCTGGCCGCTGGCGCCCGCCCGTCCGGTGCGGCCGATACGATGTACATAATCCCCCGGTGTGTGCGGCAAGTCAAAATTAATGACTATAGGCAGTAACTCGATATCGATGCCGCGCGCGGCGATGTCAGTGGCAACCAGCACCTGTATCCTGTTCTTTTTGAAGCTATCCAGTGCCTTGGTGCGCTGTGCCTGACTTTTGTTACTGTGAATTGCGGAGGCGGTGATTGAATTCTTGCCCAGTCGTTTTACCAGCTTGTCTGCGCCATGCTTGGTACGGGTAAAAACCAGTACCTGCTCGTGAGTATCCCGCATAAGTTCACACAACAATCTGGCTTTGCTTTCCTTCTCGACCCAATACAGTTTCTGTGAGATTGCCGCAACTGTCGAGTTGCGGGGAGACACGTCTATTTCTATGGGGTTTCTGCAAATCGTGCCGGCCAGTTGGCGAATTTCCCTGGAGAACGTGGCTGAAAACATCAGGTTCTGCCGGCGCTGTGGAACAAGTTTCAAAATCCTGCGTATGTCCGTGATGAAGCCCATGTCCAGCATCCGGTCGGCCTCGTCCAGTACCAGTAATTCCATATCGTCGAAGCGGACGGCGCGCTGCTGAAACAGGTCCAGCAAGCGTCCCGGTGTTGCTACCAGCAGATCGACGCCGCGTCGCAGCGCGCGCAGTTGGGGAGTAATGCTGACTCCGCCGAATACCACCGCTGAGGTGAGCCGTTCATTCTTGCCGTAGGTCAGAATACTCTGGTGTACCTGGGCTGCCAGTTCCCGTGTCGGTGTCAGGATCAGTGCCCGCGCCCGTCCGGGCTTGGCCCTGGCATTGGCGCCTAATTGTTGCAGCATGGGAAGCACAAACCCGGCGGTCTTGCCGGTGCCCGTCTGGGCGGCTGCCATCACGTCGCCGCCGGAAAGAACGGCAGGTATTGCCTGGGCCTGAATAGGGGTTGGAGTTGTATAGCCCGTATGCGCAACCGTGCGCAACAGGGAGTCGGATAATCCGAGTGTGGTAAAAGTCATATATTTCTCATTGTCAAATGTATTTTGCAGGCATACACAGCCCTTCGGCTCCGCGATCAGGCGCAGCGATTGGCGCTGAATAACCAATGAATGTGTTCCCCGGACGCATGACGTCAGGATGCACGGGTGTGCAATCGATAGATAATGTCCGGAGTTCGAAACCGCGGGTAAACCGGTGACAAAAGCAGAAAAAAGACCTATAGCTAAAGATAATGCACTCGCAGCCAAGCATTACTCTAATGCTGCGATAGCCAACTATATCATAAAATTAAGAGGATTGCTTAAGAAATTTCTTTTTATTCTGACCCCAACTATCCAACTCCCGCTGTGCATTGAGTTAATACGTCGAAACAAGTATCATGGCAGCAGGTTTTGGTAAACGTATTTGACCTCTAAATTGGATACCTCTGTGTTACCTCCGCAGCGACGCTGCCGGATACCTGACAACTTGCTCAGCAAACATCCATTGTCCGGCAGTCACGGGATTTCATTCAACCTGAAGCGTTTGCTGTTGCCTGTTGTCCTGTTACTGGTCGTTACTTCAACCCGGGCGAATGAGCCACAACTCCATATTCACAGCACGGATCAGGCGCCGGTCATCGACGGTGTGCTGGATGATGCGGCCTGGCAGGATGCGACCCGGGTAACGGCATTCTACCAGCGCGTGCCGGTTGAAGGGGCGCCTGTCAGCGAAGCGACGGAAGCGTACCTGACGTACGATAGCGCCATGCTGTACGTGGGGGTGCGCATGCATGATCGGAACCCGGATGCCATTGTCGCCAGGGAATTACGAGAAGATGAAGGCAGCATCAGTGATGACATCTTTACCGTTGTGATTGACAGCATGCTCGACCGGAAAAATGCGTTTGCCTTTTATATCAACGCATTGGGTACAAAAGGCGAGGGCCGTATTGAGAACAACTCCACATTTCGTATCGAGTGGGACGGCATCTGGTACGGCGCCGCCAGTCGTGACAACAAGGGCTGGATCGCCGAGTTCGGTATTCCATTCAAAACGCTGTCCATGGACACCAACGCGCCGGCCTGGGGGCTGGAACTGGAACGCTATATCAGGCGCCGCAATGAATTCGCAACCTGGGGCAACCATGACCAGGACAAATCCTTTACCTACGTGGCCGCCTACGGCGATTTAGTGGGCCTGGATGGCCTGGACCAGGGGCTGGGCCTGGACATAAAGCCCCAGGCGGCAGGCCGTTATCGGCGGCGCTTTGACAGTGACGACAAGGATACCACCCTGAAACCCGGCGTCGAAGTGATCTACAAGGTCAATCCCTCCCTGAACGGATCGCTGATCGTCAACCCGGATTTTTCCAACGCCGTGGTCGATGACATCAAGACCAACCTGACCCGCTTCAACCTGTTTTTCCCGGAACAGCGCGATTTTTTTGTGCGTGATGCGGATATCTTCGAGTTCGGCGGCCTCACGGAAGTAAACGGCATCCCGTTTTTTTCCAGGCGTATCGGCCTGCCGTTCGACAGGGAAAACCCGGAACCGCTGGATATCGATATCGGCGCCAAGCTGAGCGGGCGCGTGGGGCGCTATACCCTGGGCCTGCTCAACACGCAGATGGCCGGCGGACAGGGGATCGGCGCAAAAAACCTGTCGGTGGCGAGGATTGCCGGGGATATACAGGCTGAATCCAGGCTTGGCGCCATGATGACCTATGGCAATCCGGCCGCTGGCGATGATAACGGCGTCGCCGGCATCGATTACCGCTACCGCAACAGCAACCTGTTTGGTTCCCAGGTATTCGTGGCCGATGCCTACGCCATGAAGTCTTTCAGCGAGGGTATCGACAACGACGAGTGGTCCTACGGGCTGACGCTGGACTTCCCCAATGACCGCTGGAATGCCAGGGTGCGGTACCAGGAAATCCAGGACAACTTCAACCCGGCCCTGGGTTTTGTCAACCGCACGGGTATCAGGTTGTATGAGGGCGACTTGCGTTACCGGGGAAGGCCCGCAGACAACCGGTTGCTCAGGGCGGCCAACTGGGGGTTCAAGTCTTCCTTCACCACGACCCTGGATAACGAGCTTGAGAGCGGCCGCGTGTACTTGCGCTTTTTTGACCTGGAAAGCCATGCCGGTGACCAGGTTCAATTCTGGGGCAACTGGCAGCACGAAACCCTGTTTCAACCGTTTGCCATCCAGCCCGGCGTGCACATCCCCACGGGCGATTACGATTTTTACTTCTTGTGGGGCAAGCTGACTACGGCAAACCACCGGCCTGTTGCCGTTGAAGTCACATCCAAAATCGGCGAGTTCTATGACGGCGACATCATCGACATATTGACGCTCCTGCGCTGGCGGCCGACGCCCAATTTTTACATCACCCTGGAACGCCAGGTGTTCGACGTGGACCTGCCCGCGGGCGACTTCGAGTTTGAGATCAATCGCGCCCGTTTCAACATCAACTTCACCCCGACCCTGTCCTGGACCAACTACCTGCAACAGGAATCGGAAACCCATATCATGACGCTGCAAAGCCAGTTACGCTGGATTATCGTCCCGGGCAATGAACTGACGGTCACCCTGAACCATGACTGGTCCAGGGAGAACGGTTCATACCGGAGCGATGAGACCGATTTTTACACCCGCCTGGTGTGGACACATCGGTTTTAGCGGTGTTACAAGCCAAGGCATAAATCGGGTATAATGCCGGTTTGTAACGAGTCCTGGGAGATAAGACAACAATGAGTGTACCTGTCAACCCCAAAGCAGGGGTGATATTCAAATCCTACGAGCCGCTGGCATCCATGCAGAAGTATGCGCGCCAGACGGAGGCCGCCAACCTGATGGGCGGGTTCTGGATTGCCGAGGCGTATCACTGGTTCCGCCAGTATGGGCTGGAGGCGCGCGGTTGTTTCACCACGCTGGCCGCGGTCAGCATGGCTACCGGCAAAATACCTGTCGGGCTGGGCATCACCTCGCCGTACATGCGCCACCCCACCATACAGGCCTCAGAGGCGGCGGCCATCGACGAGTTGTCCGGCGGGCGTTTCATCATGGGCATCGGCGTGGGCAAGGTGGGCATTGAATACCTGGAATATGACATCGAGAAACTGCGCCCGGTCGGCATCCATCGTGAATCCATGGACATCATGCGCAAGGTGTTTGCCGGAGATGCCTATGAATACCAGGGTAAATATTTCACATCCTCCATGCCGGCGTTTGACCGGGCCGGCGCGGACCTGCGTACTGATATACCCATCTACGTGGGCGCTACCGGCCCGTTCATGCAACGGCTCAGCGGCAGTGAAAGCGACGGTATGTTGCTGGCGGGCCTGACGTCTCCCCCCTTCGTTAAATACGCCTGTGACAACATGAAGGCCGGCGCGGCCAAGGCGGGACGCACCCTGCCGGCGGATTTTCCGGTAGGCGGCGTGATCCTGTGCGCTTGTTCCCGGGACGGCGACAAGGCGCGGGACGCAACCCGCCCCTATACGGGAACCTACGTGGTCAACAAGATCAGGAATATCAAGAATGACGTGATCCTGGCCGGTTCGGGCCTGCCCGACTCCGCCTGGGACCCGTTCCGCCAGGCCATTGCAGACGGTACCCAGGACAATGTCACCCAGTACGTGACCGATGAGATGATGCGCCGCTTCACCGTGATCTCCGGCACGCCGGAGGATTGCCTTGAAATCACCCAGGAACTGGTGGATGCGGGCTTGAACCTGCCCTTGCTGGAAGTGGTCGGCGCCAGTGAGGCCGATAACCTGGAGACCATCCGCCTCATGGGCGAGGAGGTCGTGCCGCATTTGAGACCGGCGACATGATGGAACAGCGTCTGGCGGAGAGAACGTGAAAATTGGAAAAAAACAATGAAATTAGCAACATTTGATATCAACAGCAGCGGTAAACGCACCATCGGGGTGTACCATAACGGCGCCTACATAGATCTGGTTACCCTGTCCGGCGGGTTGTTGCCGGCGGACATGATCGAGTTTCTCAAGGGAGGCGAGGCTATTATGGACCAGGTCCGCACCCTGCTGGCCGGGGTCGGGGGCAGTGCGGGACAGTACGTTTATGCGGCAGATGAAATCACCCTGCAATCCCCGGTGCCGTTGCCCGGCAAGATCGTGCATACGTCCTGCAATTTCGACTCCCACCTGGAGGAACTGACCACCTGGAACGACCCGGAATGGGAGTCCCATAACTGGGGCGACTTCCACTTCGAGCACCCCACCGGGTTCCTGGAAGCGCCCTCATCCGTGGTGCCCAGCGGCGCCGGGGTCGAGATCCCGGTGTTCACCCGGCAACTGGATTACGAGATCGAGATCGCCATCATCATCGGTAAGGAGGCCTACAAGGTCGGAGTTGAAGAAGCCTTCGATTACGTGGCGGGTTATACCATCTTCAACGACCTGTCCGCGCGCGACATCCAGGCCCGCGAACATTCCAACAAGGTGATCCTGATGGGCAAGAGCTTCAAGGGTTCCTGCCCCTTGGGCCCGTGGCTGGTGACCCTGGATGAACTCGACGACCCCCATGACCTGGACATGAAACTGCGCGTCAACGGCGACGTGCGCCAGGACGCCAACACCGGGCAGATGCACTACAAGACCGCGGAACTGGTCTCCTGGTGGTCGCACATGGGCCTGTACCCCGGCGACGTCATTACCAGCGGTTCCCCCCCGGGCGTGGCGGCCGGCATGGACCAACCCAGGTGGCTGCAAGCGGGCGACGTGGTAGACGCCACCATAGCAAAACTGGGTACTCTGACTACCCGGATCGTATAATTTGTGAGAAAGGTGTGAATAATGAATGCTGAAGTGAACAAGGACCTGCTGGCCAGGGCCATCGATAACATCGACCGGCAGCGGCTGGTAAAACTGGTGATGGACCTGGTGGACATCCCCAGTCCCACCGGTGAAGAGGAGGGCGTTGCCCGTGCCCTGCACGAGATTTTCGGCTCGGCCGGGTTTGACGCGACCCTGCAACCCATCGGCGATGACCGTTACAACGCCATCGGCCGCCTGCAAGGCGAGGGCGGCGGCAAGTCCCTGATGTTCAACGGCCACCTGGATACCTCGTTCGGCCCGGAGCAGGCCCATCGCGGTATCGGCTACCAGTGCAAGGCCACGCTGGTCGATAACGAATGGATCTACGGCATGGGCTCGTTCAACATGAAGAGCGCCATGGGCACGTATATCGTCGCCACGGAGGCGATCCGCAAGGCCGGCATCAAGCTGGCCGGCGACGTGGTGATCGCCGGGGTGGCTGGCGAGATAGAGAAGGCGCCGGTAAACGACTTCGAGGGCAGGCAGTACCAGGGCTACGGCGTCGGCACCAAGTTTGCGATCACCCACGGCGCGGTGGCCGATTTCTGCATCCTGGGCGAACCCACCAATATGATGCTGATCCCGCGCCACTGCGGCACCACCTGGCTCAAGATCACCGTGCCCGGGCGCCTGATCCATACCGCCTGGTCCAAAGTGGAGACCAATGCGATCAACAAGTCGAGGAAGGTGCTGGACGCCATCCACGACTGGATCCCCGGTTACTGCGCGCGCAACCGGGTGGGCGATTTCCAGCCCCGGGTGAACGTCTCGGCCATCGAAGGAGGCTGGCCCTGGCGCGGCGCCCGTACCCCGGACAACTGCTGCATCTACCTGGACGTCAGGACCATACCGGGTGTAATGCCGGTCCAGGTCTATAACGAAGTGCGCGCAGTCATTGCCGACCTTGCCGGCGCCAATGAAGAACTGACCGGCGTCAAGGTGGAGATCTTCCTGTCCGCGCCCGGCACCTCCATACCGGACGACCACGAACTGGTGCAGACCGTCATCCGGGCACACACCGACCAGTTGGGAGAAGCGCCGCAAATGGGCATGGAAACCTGGTACAGCGATGCCGCGCACATGAACCGTTACGGCATCCCCACGGTCAATTACGGCTCAGCAGGACGCATCCGCACCACCGGCGGCGGCGGATTCTCCACCGCCCAGGGCGAGGCAGTCCACATCGGCGACATGCTGGATATCATCAAGGTCTATATCCAGTCCATCCTGATGGTCTGCGGCGTTGCGGAGTGAGTTGTGGCATGGATGTACAGGATAAGTAAGGGTTTTGAAGGGATTGTATGAAATAACGCTACCACGAGCGTCATAATTATTATGTTAAGCCGTGTGATTGCGAGGATAAATCCCCTCATCAAGTACCGACGTGGGAGCGTGTACAAAACAGCACTCAGTGCTATAATTTATGAGACAGCAGGGAAAGCTAATGAGAATCTTCAAGACCAAGTGGTTTAACCGATGGGCCAGGCGGGAACGGCTTAATGACAATGCCCTCAGAAGCGCCATTGCTGATATGGATCGTGGTCTTGTGGATGCCAACCTGGGAGGCCATGTTTATAAACAGCGAGTACCAGTTCAAGGACGGGGCAAAAGCGGTGGTCTGCGTACACTGATCGCCTTTCGGTTGGCGGATAAAGCGTTCTTCATGTATGGCTTTGCGAAGAACAAACAGGCAAATATTGCCAACGATGAGTTGCGGGTATTCAGGGTTCTCGCGGCAGAACTGCTGGAGCACAAAGACGAAACCCTGCAGCGCCTGATGGTGGCGGGTGAATTGATTGAGGTAAATAGCTATGAGTGATGTTAAAAGCGTGATGTATGAAACTGCTCAGGGACTGCACCGGGCAGGAGGGCTGAGCGCTGCTACGATGCGTGAAATCGAATCCTTGTGCCTACCCGATGTGAAAGAGTATTCCGCACAGCAGATCAAGCGCATCCGCACTGAGACCAAGGCCAGCCAAGGTGTGTTTGCGCGCTATCTGAATATCAGTACATCCACTGTACAGAAATGGGAAACAGGGCAAAAAAAGCCCAGTGGGGTTTCGCTGAAGCTGTTGAATATCGTCGAGCAACGAGGTCTGGAAGCCTTGTCTTAAACTCGGCCGGGGACAGGCTTGAAACCCACTTTCGAATAGTTTTTTATAATTCTGCGTGGTCGTTGTAATTATCTCTGTCAGTTCAATCTGGTGTAATTGGCTTCTGTAATAATCCAGACCGGTTTCACCTATCGTGATAACCTTCTTATCATCTGCAAAGAAAGAAAACTGTCGAAATCCTGGCTTTCATAGTTACAATCAAATTATCCTGTACATCCATGTTAAACAATACTGATGAAGCCCTGTCATGGTCTGCCTGCGACTTACAGGAGTTGACGCAACGCGTGGCGGCGCTGCGTGATGAGGGCCATGGACGGGTTGTTTCCTATTCCCCCAAGGTCTTTATTCCCCTGACCAAGCTGTGCCGCGACGTGTGCCACTACTGTACCTTCGCGCAACCGCCGCGGGCCGGGCAGCGGGCCTATATGAGTATCGACGAGGTGCTGGACATAGCCCGGGCCGGCGCTGCGGCGGGTTGCCACGAGGCCCTGTTCACCCTGGGGGACAAGCCGGAACTGCGCTACAAGGTTGCGCGGGATGAACTGGAGGAACTGGGCCATACCTCGACCCTGTCCTACCTGCGGGCCGCGGCGCAGGCGGTGCTGGACGAGACCGGACTGCTGCCGCACATGAACCCCGGTGTGATGACGCAGGCCGAGCTTGAGGACCTGCGCACGGTATCGGTATCCCAGGGGCTGATGCTGGAGAGCAGTTCTGCGCGTCTGTGCGAGCAAGGCGGCCCCCATTACGGTTCGCCGGACAAGAAGCCGCAGGTGCGCCTGGACAGCATTGCCGCGGCAGGCGCGGCGCGGACGCCGTTTACCTCAGGCATCCTGATCGGCATAGGCGAGACCCGCCGTGAACGCCTGGAAGCCTTGCTGGCGTTGCAGGACTTGCATGAGGCGCATGGGCATATCCAGGAGATCATCATCCAGAACTTCCGCCGCAAGCCCGGCACGAAGATGCACGCTGCCCCGGAACCGGCGCTGGAGGAACTGCTCTGGACCATCGCCCTGGCGCGCATCATCTTCGGCCCGCACATGAACATACAGGCGCCCCCCAACCTGACCCTGGACGAGTCGCTCCCCGACCTTATCCACGCCGGGATCAACGACTGGGGCGGCGTCTCACCGGTAACCCCGGACCACGTCAACCCGGAAGCCGTCTGGCCGCACCTGGACCGGTTGCGGGCCGCGACCGAGGCGACCGGCAAGGTGTTGGTACCGAGACTGCCGATCTACCCGGATTACATCAAGCAGCGGGATACCTGGATCGACCCGGCCCTGCATACCCGGGTATTACGAAAAATTGACGCCTCCGGCTTCGCCCGCCCGGACGACTGGGCGCCTGGGAGCGGCAGCGAACCACTCCTGTGCAAGCAGGAGTCTCTATCCGCCACCCGTCCACTCCCGCGCAAGCAGGAGTCTACAGACACATTTGCTTCCACCCTGGCTCCCGTTATCGATAAAGCCGTTACCGGCACACGCCTCAATGAAACTGACATCGTCAAACTGTTCAACGCCCGCGGCGCCGATGAAGACGCGCTGATACAGGCCGCCGATGACCTGCGCCAGGCCATGAACGGCGCTACGGTCAGCTACGTGGTCAACCGCAACATCAACTACACCAATATCTGCTATTTCGGTTGTGGCTTCTGCGCGTTTTCCAAGGGGCGCGTGGCGGAGAACCTGCGCGAGAGGGGCTATAACCTGCCCCTGGAAGAAGTCCAGGCGCGCGTGACCGAGGCTTGGGAAAGGGGCGCGACCGAGGTCTGCCTGCAAGGGGGCATCCATCCGGACTATACCGGTAAGACCTACCTGGCCATCGTCCGGGCGGTGAAGGAGGCGCAGCCGGATATGCATGTGCACGCGTTCTCGCCGCTGGAAATCAGGCAGGGAGCGCAGACTCTGGGCTTGTCCCTCAGGGACTACCTGGGGCGATTGAAGCAGGCCGGACTGGGGACCCTGCCGGGCACCGCGGCGGAGATCCTGGACGATGAGATCAGGCAGATCATCTGCCCGGACAAGCTCAACACAAATGAGTGGCTGGAAGTCATGAGAACCGCCCACTCGCTGGGCCTGAACTCCACGGCTACCATCATGTTCGGCCACGTGGACGGGCCGTTGAACTGGGCGCGCCACTTGCTGCGCATCCGCGACCTGCAGGCGCAGACGGGAGGCTTTACCGAGTTCGTGCCGCTGCCCTTCGTGCACATGGAAGCGCCCATGTACCGCAAGGGACTGGCGCGTAAAGGCCCGACCTTGCGCGAGGCGCTGCTCATGCACGCCATCGCCCGACTGGCGCTGCATCCGCACATCAGCAACATACAGGCCTCCTGGGTGAAGCTGGGCGTGGACGGACTCAGGGCCTGCCTGGATGCCGGTGTCAACGACGTGGGCGGCACCTTGATGAACGAGAGCATCAGCCGCGCGGCCGGCGCCTCCCATGGCCAGGAATTCACTGTTGAGGGCATGCGCGACCTGATCACGGCCGCAGGCCGGGTACCGCAACAGCGCACTACCCGTTACGAGGCGGTTACGGAGGCTGGTCTCGATGTACGCCTGCCTGTTCATCAGCAAAATCCGGGAGTTGAAACCCATGTCGGCAGTCAGATCTGAAGTGAGAACCATCTGCCGCGCCTGCGGGCACGGCGGTTGCGGCGTTTACGTTGCGGTGGAAGACGGCAAGCCGGTGAAGATCAAACCGGACTGGGACCACCCGGTCAGCAAGGGTTATACCTGCAAGAAGGCCCACGGTTACCTGGAACTGCAGGAGCACCCGGACCGGCTGCTCTATCCCATGCAGCGCGTGGGCGCGCGCGGCGAGGGCAAATGGCGGCAACTGTCCTGGGATGAGGCGCTGACCCTCGTCGCCGATAAACTGAACGAGATAAAACGGGAATCCGGCGCTGAGTCGGTGGTGTTCGGGCACGGCACCGGGCGCGATTTCCACCGCTTCGTGTACCGGGTCGCCAACCTGTACGGCTCCCCCAACGTGCTCACGCCGGGACACATGTGCTACCTGCCGCGCATCGCCATCTGCAAGGTGATGGGCATGGACATCCCGCTCTGCGACTACGACAACAAGCCCAAATGCGTGGTCGCCTGGGGCAGCAACCATCTTATTTCCAACCCGGACGAGAACAAGGGCATCAACCTGGCCCACACCCTGAAGGACGGCGCCAAGCTTATCGTCATCGACCCGCGCGGCAGCAAGCTGGCCAACAAGGCCGACCTGTGGCTGCAACTGCGCCCGGCCACGGACTCGGCGCTGGCCTTGGGCATGATGCACGTCATTGTGAAAGAAAACCTGTATGACCATGATTTTGTGGAGAAATACACGACCGGCTTTGATCAACTGAAGGAGCGGCTGGAACGTTTTCCACCGGAGGTGGTGGAGCGCATCACCTGGGTGCCGAAGGAGCAGATCATCGCCGTGGCCAGGCTGTATGCCACCACCAAACCGGCGGCTCTGCAATGGGGCGTGGGCATCGAGCAGAATATCAACTGTGTGGACGCCGACCGCGCCCTGGTCTATCTGGTGGCCCTGACCGGCAACCTGGACGTCCCCGGCGGCAATGTGATCTTCGGCCTGCCGCCCGGACTGCCGCGGGCCCGGTTCGCCCTGTTTCACGAACTGCCCGAGGAACAAAAGCAGAAACTGCTGGGTGGCGATAAGTACAAACTGGGCGCTTCCATCAACCGCATCACCCCGCACGTGGTGTGGGACGCCATCGAGCGCGGCGACCCGTACCGGGTGCGCGCCATGGTGCTGTTCGCCAGCAACCAGTTGGCGGCCCGGGAAAACGCCGACCGGGTGTATGAGGCATTGAAGCAGGTAGAGTTCCTGGTCGCCACCGACATCTTCAGGACCGCCACGACCGAACTGGCCGACATTGTCCTGCCCGCGGCCACCTGGCTGGAGAACGACAACATCGCCGACTACTGGAAAGTACACGGCTACGTATTCCCGCGCCGCAAGGTGGTGGAGGCGCCGGGCGAGGCCTGGCCGGACCACATCATCCTGAATGAACTGGGGAAGAAACTGGGTTTCGAGGACCGCTTCTGGGACACCTATGAGGAGTCGCTGGACTTCATCCTGGAGTCTGCCGGGGTGACCTGGGATGAATTCAAGGACATGCCGTACCTGCAAACCAAGCCGGAGTTCAGGAAACACGAGAAGCACGGCTTCAACTCCGAGTCGGGCAAGCTGGATTTCTACCTGAAACAGTACGAGGACTGGGGCTATGACCCGCTGCCGGATTTTGTCGAACCGCCGGAAAGCCCGGCCAGGGAGCGGGAGTTCGTGTCCCGCTATCCCACGGTGTTGATCACCGGGCACCGTATCTTCAACTTTTTCGGATCGGAACTGCGCCAGTCAAAGTACTTGCGCAAGGGCCACCCGGACCCCTTGATCGAGATCCACCCGGAACTGGCCCAGACCAAGGATATCGAAAACGGCGACTGGGTGTGGGTGGCAACGCCCCGGGGCAGGGTGAAACTCCGCGCAAAACTGTCCGACGGTATCGACCCCAGGGTAGTCAGCGCCGAATTCGGCTGGTGGTTCCCGGAGCAAGGCGCTCCGGATTACGGCTGGCGCGAGTCCAACGTCAACGTGCTGACCATGGATGGCCCGCCCCTGGACCCCGGCATGGGGGCTACCAACCTGAAGGGGTTGATGTGCAATATCGAGAAGGTGTCCGCAGATAATTTATCCGCAGATTAACGCAGATAAAAATGAGGTGATTAGCCGGCGTATTCGCTTCAAAACATACTACTATTTGAAGCGTTACCGGCCACACGGGCGCCTGATGACAAGCCCCGGCTCATAACATAAACGAGATATTCCCCTGCGCCTGATCCGCGTCGATCAGGTTGATCTGCTTCACCTCGATTAACCAGTCCCCGCCGTCCTGGCGTTGCAGTACGTAACCGCCCATGCAGGCTAGTGTGTCGCGTTCGCCTTTGCGGTAGGTGTGGATGGTCAAATTCGTGCGCGCACGCAGTTCAGCCTCACCCACGGCCCAGGTTTCGATATTGCTCAGGCAGTGGCGGGTGCGGGTGGGCGGTAACTGGGAAAAGGCAAAGCCGGTGCGGAACCGGGCGATCTTGTCCTCCAGGCGCCGCCGGTCCTGTAGCTCCCAGGTGATGGCGCCTCCCGGGTTGTGGGGTGTCACATCGCTGGGGACCCAGTACACGCACTGCTCCTGGAACATCTCGAGCCACTCCTCAAAGCGGCCATCGTCCAACAGGCGGCACTCGCGCTGGAGTAGGGCAGTAATCTCATAGTGGAGTTCAGGCGCAACGGGCGACCCCGGGTTGCTCCAGTCCTGCGCTATCGCGTGCAGGCGCCGGTAGCAGGTATCATCGACATACCCGGACGGGCCCGGTTGCTGTTGCAGTAACTTTTTTTGTGTCACCTCAGTCCTCCATGCTCATCAGGCGTTTCCATTCCTTATAGAAGGTGCGCATGGTGATATCGCTGGTCACCGGCGCCCTGGTGCCGTCCTCTTCCACCACTTCCCGCTCGCTGTGCAGGTGGCGGCTGTAATCCACCCATTCATGCTCGGGGATGCCCAGGCCGACCTGGCAGGATTCGAAGTTCTCCACGTCATCAACCTCCCCGAACATGGGAAAATCCTCCTGGGTGCGCATGCGCATTGCGTTCACCTCGTCCGGCAGGTCGGAGACGGTGGTGGCAAACCAGTAAAGATCGGTCTGGTCCACGCCTAGCGGGTCGATCAACTGTATCTGGTTGCCGATCAGCAGCAGGTTCGGGAACACGGTCAGGTTCATGCCGGCGCCCACCGCCAGTTCCAGCAGTCTTTTAGCCTCGCCGACGCCGTATTTTTCCGCCAGGGACTGTTCCAGGCGCTCCCGTCCCGGCTGCGGGCGTTGCTGCTCCCAGGCAGACACCGCGTGCATCTCGGGGCGCTGGTCCAGGTAGTAATGCCCGTTGCGGAATGCTTTCACGAACATCCTGCTTGCATCCGGGTCGGCCGCGAAGTACTGCATGTCCTTGTCCCCGTAGCGGGATGCCGCCATCATCAACAGGGAGCGGTGGGAATAGGCCGGGTGGTAGCCGTCCCCCTGGTTGTCGGTGACGAACTTCCAGTTGGCCGCAATGCGGTAGCGCTGGGTGCCGCTCACCTGCACCTCGCCCTCGCCATAGCGGTCAAGCCAGTCGTCGATGACCTGTTTGGCGCCGGCAAGATAATCTACCAGCGCCGGTTGTGCGGGATTCAGGCAGGCGAAGATAAAACCGCGGTAGTTAGTGACCCGCGGCGCCTGCAACAGGTCGAATTTACCGCTGTCCCGGCCCGTGTCATAGGCATAATCCAAGGGTACGGACACTGAGCGTCCCGCCAGGTCGTAAGTCCAGGAGTGATAGGGGCAGACAAACACCCTGGCGTTTCCCTTGTCCTCGCGACAGACCGTCGCGCCACGGTGCGCACAGCGGTTGAACAGCACATGCACATCAGCACGAGTATCCCGGGTAATGATCACCGGGCGCCCACCAAACCGGCGGGTGACAAAATCCCCCGCCGCGGGAATCTCGCTCTCATGGCCCACAAACACCCAGGTACGGGCAAAGATATTACGCAGTTCGCGCCGGAACAGCACCTCGCTGGTATACACCGCGCGGTGCACGCGGTCTTCCTGGATGAGGTAGTCCCAGTCAGCGGCAGGATCGGCAGTATTCACTGAGGCACACCTGCGCATCAAAAGGTATCGAAAACAGGCGGGAAGTCATGGGTACAACGTAGCATAATCAGGGAGAAAGGTCACGGCGTCGGGGTGGTAAGCTGTCCCGTGCCGCCGGCAGTTGCGGTGAACAGAGGCGCTATCAGTATCTTGTCCATGCGGTGAATACCGATTATAATCACCGCAATTTCTGCGGCGATTACTGTACGCCGGACATCACCGGCCGGTTCGGCTGCTCCTTCCGCCCGTCCTGGGTCACCACCGACCTGCCCATGAAGAACAGACAGGAGAATCCGCAACATGGCTTATCGTGAAATGTGGGGAATTGAAGTGCGCCATGATGGTCTCAATAAATACCGCTACATAAAAGGGTCGGATAAACACGTTGTGGAACAAAAAGCCTGGGCACAGGAGGTTGCCTGGGCTCAGTTGTGGGAAAAGAAACTGGCTGCTGAGGAGAAAAAAAGGCAAAGGGAAGCTGCAATCAGGAGCAAAGAGGAGAAAAGAGAGCTCGCCACCATCAAAACACAGGAAGCGCTGGAAGCGCTCAATCAGCTTGAAACCGTCCTCGCACACACCTTGACCGTGGATGATGCCATCAACTGGTCCGACTTGTTGGATAATGAGCAATTTGCACAGGATAAGCCGGAAGCGCCTCATCCCCCGGAAGAGCCGGACCGGGGGATGTCGGAATATCAAGCCGTTATTTCCAGTCCGGAACCAAAAAGATCAGATGAAAAATATCAGCAAAACTTCCTCCAGAAACTGATTTTCCGCCCAGAACGTGCGGAGAAAAAGTATCAGGCAGACCATACGACCTGGCTTAAATCAAAGGAACAGGCGGAAGCCATGGCAGAACAGCAGTTTGCGGCGGACCATGACGAATGGAAACTCGCAAGACAGGCATTTGAGGAAAAAAACACAGCGTACCTGGAGCAATTAAAGGACTGGCAAGAAGCCAAATTGAAATTCGAGCAAAAACGGAATGAAAAGAACGAGGCAATCCTTGCCAGGAAAACGCAATACATGAACCTGGAGCCTGGCGCAGTTTCTGATTATTGTGAAATGGTATTATCCAATTCGCTGTACCCCGACTATTTTCCCCAGGAATGGGATATTGACTATCAGGATCAGACCAAAGTCCTGGTGGTAGATTACTCTCTCCCCGACATGGAACGCTTGCCTACTGTGAAAGAGGTGAAATATGTCGCATCAAGAGATGAATTCACCGAAATTCATCTGTCGAGAACCGCATTAAATAAACTATACGATGGCTTGTTATGCCAGATTGCGCTTAGAACCATTCATGAACTGTATGAGGCAGATGTTGCCAATGCCCTGGATTCAGTCGTTTTCAACGGCTGGATTGACGCCGTAGACAAGGCAACAGGCCAGGATATCAATACCTGTATTATGTCCATCCAGGCATCAAGAGATGAATTTCTGGCAATCAATCTCGGTAGAGTAGACCCAAAGGCCTGCTTCAAGGAACTCAAAGGGGTGGGTAATAAATTACATAGTCTGTCTCCTGTCGCACCTATCATCAGGATCGACAAAACGTAGGTAGCGCAAACTCCATGAAAAAGACCTATAACGGTTCATGTCATTGCGGCAAGATACGGTTTGAAGTGGGTATGAACCTCGACCACGTCAGGGTCTGCGACTGCACAGTCTGCAAAAAACGTGGTGCACTGAACCAACGGGTTAAAGAACAGGACATTCAAATATTCACGCCCCTGGATGAACTAATCCAATACAAGTGGCACACGATGACAGCAACCGATTACATTTGCCCCGTATGTGGCATACTGCCCTTTCGCCAGCCACGTGATAAACCTGAATTATGGACAGTGAATGTCCGGTGCCTGGAAGGAGTTGACCTGGATTCAATACCTGTCAAGCAGGTATACGGGAGTACTCTGGACTAGGCACACATATTATGTTTCAAGAACAATCTGTCCTTATTTTACTTAATGGTTAATCCGTTATGTCCCAAATCCTGAAGAACCTGCCCATGGGCAGTTATGCCGTCATATTCCCGTCAATCAGCAGTGGTGTCGATGAAGAGGGGCACGAAAAGAGGGAGGCTGAATTGTACGGCCGTGTCCAGGAGATAGAGGGTTTCCTGGGCCTGGAATCCGCCTCGGACAGTCCGTTCAAACTGTCCGTCGCCTATTTTGCTTCCCTGGAGGCCATAAATACCTGGAGACAAAACAGCGAACATATCGCCGCCAAGGAAAAAGCCCGTTCCACCTGGCTGGAAGACTGGCAGCTAAGGATTTGCAGGATTGAGGATGTATATGGGAAATCGTAGCTATCCCTTTCTGGGAGTGTTGAGGTTCACATCCTGATCGCGCTCCAGAGACGAGGGTATGCACTGTGCGACCTGACCCCGTTTGCATATTGACAGCAAAATCTGCTAGCAGTACAATACAAGCCGATTTTAACACCAACGAGGATACGGTAATGAGTTCTGTTATCACCGTCCGAGATATCGACCCGGGCGACAAGTCCTGGCTCAAGCGCGAGGCGCGTCATCAAGGCGTGTCGATGGAAGAACTGGTGCGCCGTCTGGTCCACGAGCGGCGCGAGAAATCCGAAAGTCATGCAAAACCCTCTGAGGCTTTCAGGCGCTACTTCGGGCCGGATCACGGTGTTGAGCTGCCGCTACAGGAACGTCATGGCTACCGGCCCCTCGTATTTCCTGAAGAAAACCAGCCATGACCACGCCTGTCGCCCGGCTCCTGGATACGAATGTTGTCTCGGAGATGATGCGGCCTGAACCGGCGCCGCAGGTCGCGGAATTTCTCGACACGGTCGCCGCAGATGGGATTGGTCTGTCCTGTGTGACTGTCTGGGAAATACTCAACGGCATCGGCAGGCTCGACCACGGGCAGCGCCGGTCGGATATTACGGAGCGATTCCAGGGTATGCTGGACGATGTCTTTGAAGATCGGGTTTTTGGCTGGACTGCTGCCGACGCACAAATTTGCGCTGAGATTATGGAAACAAAGCGCCGCAAAGGAGAGCCGCTCGATAGCCATTTGCCGGATGCGATGATTGCCGGTACTGCGGTACGCCACGGACTCACCATTGTCACACGCAACGAGCGAGAATTCCGTAATACAGGCGCCAACGCGGTCAACCCCTGGATAGAATTATCGGGCTGAAGTAAAAACAGTGACCTTCTCCATAATTCACAGAATTCATTGACAGCAAAATTAATCGCAAAGAGGTGGACAGAGGTGCGATAGTGAGTAAGAAAGACAGACAAATTATAGAATCCTCCGGCAATGTCTTTGCTGATTTAGGGTTTGACCGGCATGAGGCTGAAAACCTGCTGGTACGCGCCAGGCTCATGGCAGCAATAAAAGCCTATATTGGATCTGAAGGGATCACTCAACGTGAGGCGGCTGAACGTTTCAACGTCGCCCAGCCCCGCATCAGCGAAATTTACCAGGGAAAAATCGAGTTATTTGCTGCCGACAAGTTAATCAATATGCTGGCCAGGGTAGGGCGACATGTAGAAATATCCATAAATGAAGCTGCTTAGTCCAGTATCATAGGCTAGGACCCACATGACTATTCTCAACATTGACGATTGCATCAACGAGACATGTCCCTGGTCCGGCAAGCCGGTGCAGGCCGACTCGCTGGCCTTGTACGGTGATAATGTCGTCGGATTCTGCAATCCGGGCTGCCGTGACAAGTTTGAGAGGGCGGTGAGGCATTTTGAAAAAGCAAGGGAGTCGACTGGATGGCGTATCAGGCAGGCCATGTCTGAGAAAGGACGGCCACTGGACGAGTTCACCGCTGAGTTCGAAGCCAGGCATGGTATCAGTCGTTGAAAAAATATCGCATAGGGATCAAGCCAACTGCAGAAAATGACCTGATTTGCCGATATCAGCAAATAGCAGCACCATATCACTGAGTCGGTAACGAACCATCTTTCCTTAATTGCTCCCGTACTTCCTTCCTGACATCTTCCGATGTTTGTTGACTCAATCCGCTTTTTTCTCCTTCAATCAAAGCAAGACGAATTGCTTCAATTCCGGTATTACGGTTCTGTCGATCGCGAATGAGATCACTGATAACCTCGCTTTCCGAGCGGTATTGACCGCTGGCGACCTGAGCTTTTAACCACTCATCATGGGTATCTGTAAAGGTGATACTTTTTCTTGGCATGGTCTTAGCTGCTTGGGTGCAAATGTGGTGTAATTATGCATCACAATAACTTTGATCACAAACTGACATTTATATTTCATGAGCTTAACGCCGCTGGCGAAATTTATGCATATCGAGCATTACAAAAGGCTTATGGGGCAACAACTGTTGGTCCCATTTGTTGGATATCAGAAAATAGTCGCCACAAATATCCGGAGAATGCAACAAACCCCACGGATTACAGGCAAGGACAAGGACCGCTCAACCGTGATCTACAACAGTCACATCACCATCCGCAAAATCCCTGAAGCAGCCTGGGATTACGTAGTGAACGGCAAACCTGCCTTGGCCTGGGTGATGGACCGGCAATGCATCAGGACTGACAAAGCCAGCGGCATCGTCTCGGACGCCAACCGTTACGCCATCGAAACCGTCGGCGACCCCCGCTACCCCCTTGACTTGTTCCTATGCGCAATCACCGTCAGCCTGGAAACCATGCGCATCGTACGCGCCTTGCCAGAACTGGAGATTGAGTAAGTGTTCATCATTGCCATACCGGATGCTCCATCCAGTTTTCGGGTACTCCCATAGCTGCCCGCCATTTCCTATTTTCTGCAATAGGCTCAAGCAGGTGATCGCATTGCACTTTCCATTCATTGCCACTGTATGCCTTTCGCAATAGATGTCGGAGGATCAAGAGAACATAAAACAATCTGTCATTGCGTGGTGTAACGGGTGGGTTCCAGTCCATTGCACGCATTTTGCCTGGGCGAATTGCAAGTTCCCTGTTCCACAAGCGTCCATGGTGTGAGCAGATATTGCGAATATAGGTGAGTGTGTGAAGCCAGTCAGCCAGACACATAGGGTGGAGTGTAAATTCCTCGGAGATGATTTTCTTGTCGTCATGCTTCAATCCCCTGTAACCTACGGATAAGCCGCCAAGGGACATCACTTCCGTCACCATCCAGATCGGCAGGGTGGGAAATCCGGCATATTTGATTTTATAGTGAGTAATAAACGCATCTTTGGATCTGGCGGCATCCTCCTCAAGTTTTTGCAACCAGGGAGTATGATCAAATTGGGGATGAAAGTTTGCGGCCTTGGTATGCCCAAAAGTACCGTACCTGTGACCTACCTGATAGGTAAACAGGGTGCGCGCATAGACTTCAATGCGTTCAATGGCATCCATCACCAGTAAGCGTAACTGACGATCAAACTCGTACAGCCTGATGACTTCATTGAATTGAGAGCCTTCCTCAAAGTCATCGGCAATGGCGCCGTCCTGTACTCTCTTACGAAAGGGGTGCCAGTAGGCACTCAGACGATAATAACCAATAGTCTTCAGATGAAATAATACCCGGCTATCATCATCAATGATCAGGCCGCGGTTTTTCAGTTGTTGTAGTTGCTGTGCAAACGTGAGGGGAGATTTTGTGTAGACTGCCACCACTGGGCGACCTCGAAATACAGGCAAAAAAAAGCCGCCAAGGTTGCGCATTAACAGCAACTTCAACAATTGAAGGCGATTGCTGTGTTTAGAGGCGTGACGGCTGTGTTAGCTAAATTATAGTGCTGGTGGATGGCAGATTCAAGAGAATTTTAACCTCCCTGTATCCAAACACTTTTTGGCCACAACCAAGAATTTCTAGACCGGATTATTGGGGATGCAGCGTTTGCTGACGGGTATCGAAAAGAGAGAAAAGAGAGAAAAGAGGCGGCATATTATGAATATAACTTTCGGGAAACTGAGTCATCTCTTGGCTTTTCGTTTTGCCTGATAATCAGCCCATATCTCATCGATTGGCACAGTTGCTAAGACATCCTTTATTCTTTTGATTGCTTCAGGAGAATATCGGCCATAGGTCATCTTACCAATATTTATTTCCTTAAAGCAATCTTCATCAGTCCAGAAGTTCCGCTGCATGGAATATCTCATTTATAGGTTCACGCATACAGCGACGAGGTGCCAGAAACTCTTCTAACAAACCTGTTTGGCTAGAACTATCGATGTAAGGCAGGCTCTGCAATGTTGTCTTGTACCTCAATTCTATAAGTCTTTCGCACTGGACAGAAACCTATCAAAACCCCCGGGTTTAATACCTGGCTTGCGGCATTGTATAAGAGTTTTATCGAGAAAAAACAATCAAAAGTGAATTTTGAAAGCTATCCTGAACCTGCTTAGTCATACATTTCGGTTATACTAAACCATCAACCGATAACTTGGCTCTGCCCTTACAAAATGAAATTTCTTCTTTGCACGAGGTTCAGGCGTGAGATCTGACGTTGCCGATACCTTGATGCGCATGACAGCCTTCACGCACGTGCTGAAGCTGAGTGAAACACAAAATAATATTTCAGCGGAGGAGTTAAGACGCGGGTTTACTTTTGAAGGGGAGCGCATCCCGTTGGTCAACCCGCAAAGGGGTATTTTCAAGCCGAGGCAAATGCAATATCTTCTTTCGGTCAGAACGGTATTCCCTCGTCCTGGCAAGCGTGTCTGGTACGATGATCAACGGCAGGTACACAGCCAGATATTCGAAAGCCGAGAAGCCGTCGATTATGCCTTCATGGGGAAAAATCCGGATGCTGCCGATAATCGTTGGCTTCGTGAAGCCTTCGAAAACCGGGTCCCGGTGATCTATTTCCTCGGCGTCGCACCAGGGCTTTATCAGGCGATAATACCCACATATATTTCTGGTTGGGATGCAAATACGCTGAAGGCACAGATCGTCTTCGGAATCCAGGGTCAAACTGATTATGTTGCGCCAGAAAGTGTCAGCGAACGCCGTTATGCACTTCAGACAGTCAAACAACGTCTCCATCAAGCCTCATTTCGTGAGGCAGTCATTACAGCTTATAACGGACGCTGTGCCCTGTCTGGATTTCCGGAGCAGAGATTGCTTGATGCGGCACACATTATCTCCGACAAGGATGAACGGTTGGGCCAACCAGTTGTGCCAAACGGATTGCCGCTTTCAAAAATCCATCATGCGGCATTTGATGCACACCTTATTGGTATTGACCCAGATTATCGGCTGCATGTTTCGGAACGTCTTCTCGACCTACATGACGGTCCGATGCTTGAAGCGTTAAAGCAACTCGACGGGGGAATTCTCCATCTTCCGAAACGGACGAAGGACTATCCGGATCGGGATCGGCTATCGTTGCGCTACGAGCAGTTTAAGGTTGCTGCTTAGATTGGCTACATTGTTGCTGTATATCTGAGTAGACAGATCGCGAGGGGTTTAAAGAAAAAATGGCAGGCATGGTACGTAAACTGAACTGGAACAAATAGTTAGGCAGGTCCGACCCTATCTTGTCCTACAACTAAAGGAAATGACAGAAATAGAGTAATCCCACCTTGAAAGATTAAATTTTCATTATGACAAAGATATGTTCACGCGGATCGGAGTGGAGAAAGTGGGATTTGCATCTCCATGCACCCGGTACCAAACTCAACGACCAGTTCAGGGTCGATTATGGTGATGTATGGAGTGAATATTGCCGAAAGCTGCATGAGTCGGACGTGGTTGTATTCGGTATCACAGACTACTTTTCCGCAGATGGATACTTTCACGCTATAGCCGAGTTTGATGAGCGGTACCCGGATTCCGAAAAATTATTTCTACCCAATATCGAACTGCGAACAGGCGATGTTGTCAATAGGGCGCAGGAGGAGGTCAATACACACATTCTTTTCAATCCGTTTCGTTCTGATTACAAAACGAAGATTTGGTCCTTTCTTCAGGCACTAAAGACTAATAAGACCAAGAGTGAAGGTCGCCGCAATATACGGGCTTCTGAACTAACCGAAAAGCACCACTTTGAAGAGGCAACGACAACACGGGAATTCATACGTGAGGCACTCGAGGAGACTTATGGCAGAGATGCCGATTTGCTTGATTATCTTCTGATTATCACGGCAGCTAATAACGATGGTATTCGCCCCGAGAGAGGGAAGAAACGAAAACTTCTCATTACGGATGAAATCGACAAGTTTAGTGACGGCTTTTTCGGCAACGCTGCCAACGTTGACTACTATCTAGACTGCAAACGTGGGGAGGACAAATCGGAGCACTTTGATCCTAAACCCGTTCTCTCCGGTTGCGATGCTCATTCACTCGATGAGCTTGATGAACGATTAGGGCAAGTTGTCTCCAACATGGACGGTATCGTACTTGAGCCGACCTGGATCAAAGCCGATCTTACATTCGAAGGGTTGAAACAGATCATATTCGAACCGCAAAACAGAGTGCTTATTTGCGAGGAACCGGAGATCGAACGACGAGTCCGTGAAAACAAGACGAAGTATATCGACGCACTCCACGTAACTTGTATCGATGAATATCAAGGACAGCACGGCATCTGGTTTGACGATGAGGAGATTCTTCTTGGGAAAGAGCTTGTCGCGATCATTGGGAACAAGGGTAGTGGAAAGAGTGCTGTTACCGACATCATCGGCCTATTGGGCAACAGCCATAACCAGACATCGGAAAGCTCAAGTCGCAATCCCGATGAGTTGTTTTCCTTTCTAAACAGTGAAAAGTTCCTCAAGAGAGGGTGTGCAAAGAATTTTTCTGGAACGCTTACCTGGTACGACGGAACACCGGATCAAAAAACTCTTAATGACAAGATAGTCCGTAATCTGCCGGAAAAGGTGGAATACCTACCACAGAAGTATCTTGAGAGGGTCTGCGCGAATATCGCTGATGACGAATTCAGGGCAACGCTGAACGAGGTTATTTTCCGTTATGTGAAAGACGCACAGCGTTATCGCCAAACCAATCTTGATGACCTAATCGCTTATATGACGCAACAAGCGAATGAGGACATAGTAAATGCCAAACATCTTTTGCATTTAGCGAATGAAAAGGTTGTTTCGGTGGAGAAGAAGCTTGTTACGGATTATCAAATTGAAATCAAAGAGAGGATCCGTCTCAAAAATGAAGAGTTGGACGCACACAAGTCTATCCGCCCACCGGAAAAGCCTAAGCCAGCAGATGAGGATTCTACAGCAACAGGGGCAGTGGAGATTGAAAAACTTACTCAGGAAATCGCTGATTGTAATGAAACAATTAGCCAGCTTGTTAATGAACAAAATGAGGTAAACAGTGTTGCTCAAGAGCTTCGTCAAATACGACAAGCAATTGAACGAGAAGCTAGAGGTTTGAACGATCTCAAATCGCAATATGGTCTTACATTGGAATCCACAGGACTTTCATTTGACGATATTGTAAAACTTGAAATTAACTACAGTAAGCTTGATGCACTCATTTCTGATAAAGGCCAGAGGTACAGGGAAATCGACGATCTCTTGGTAACATCGCAAGATATAGCGGAGCGATTTAGGGACAAAGAAGAGGATGACACAGCTATTGAAGCCGCGAAAGCAAAAAGTATTGTATGCAAGAAGGCAAGTTTGCAAGAAAAGAAAATTCAGCTTGTAGAACGTCAGGATAAACCCGCGCGTGAATATCAGGATTATCTCACGCTACTCGAGATTTGGGCATCGAAAGAGAAGGAAATTTGTGGCGACGAACAGAACCCGGCAGTCGATAGCCTTAGAGGACTGGAGAAGGAACTGGAGAACATCAGCACAAATTATCCGGCCAAATTTCAAGCTGAGCGAGCGGAGCAAATAAGGTTCAGCAAGTCAGTATTCCAAAAGAAGAAAAATCTCACACAACTCTATGATGCAATAAAGCAATCCATTGACGCGGAAATCGCAAAGTGCCGCGATGATCTTGGCGATTATTCAATTTCCATTGAAGTGGGTTTGCGGTTTGATCCTGACTTTATTGATAAATTTCTCGGATACATTAACCAAGGTAAGAAAGGGAGTTTTTATGGCACCGAGGAGGGTCGAGCCATGTTGTGTGAACTATGCGAAGCTGTGGATGACTGGGAAAACGAAAACGAAATATTCGGTGCACTTGATGCAATGGTAGATGCACTCCACTTTGATAGGCGAAGCGATTTGCCAGATTCTGAAGACGAGGCCCGTAATATTTTCAAACAGATGAAGAACCAAGAAGAACCAGTTGTTGAACTGTACGACTATTTATATGGCTTCGACTATCTCATACCGAAATACGATTTGAAAGTCGATCAAAAGGATTTGAGTGAGCTGTCACCAGGAGAACGTGGTGGATTGCTGTTAATCTTCTATCTCATGTTAGACCGGCAAGATATTCCTCTGATTATCGACCAGCCAGAAGATAATCTGGACAACAAGAGTGTCTACGAGATTCTTGTTACCTTCATCAAACAGGCGAAGAAGCGACGTCAGATTGTGCTCGTGACGCATAACCCCAATCTTGCTGTTGTCGCTGATGCTGAACAAATCGTTCATGTATCAATAGACAAGAAGGAAAGTAAGCACGAGTTTGATTTTTTCTCGGGATCAATCGAAAACCCGCGCATTAACCAAGCCGTGGTCGATATTCTGGAGGGGACGTTACCTGCGTTTGATAATCGCCGTTTGAAATACAGGAGGCCGACTCAGCGTCTTACGTCAGAAATTGACTCGAGATGAAAGTACTACAAGTGCGGAATCCGGTTGATCGTGAACACTGATTCCGGGACGGTGAATACCGATTCCGGTTACGCTGGAACGAGCCCTAAGAAGGCGGCTTGAGACGTGCTCTTCATCTGACTAATCCTATTTATTCTGTCCAGCAATAGGAAGGCACTCATGGAACTAATTCGCGCATTATACGTGCCTTGCCAGAACTGGAAATTGAGTAAGTATTCATCATTACCATATCGGATGCTCCATCCAGTTTTCGGGCACTCCCATAGTTGCCCGCGATTTCGTGTCTTCTGTAATGGGCTTGAGCACGATTAATATTTCACCATTCAGCACCCTCTAATAGATAGAATGTATCCCAAACACGCTGCGCCTGTAGCCTTTGCGTATGTGGTCAACCTTGGGATAAGACAGTGGGTTGTGGGCTAATTCCTGAAGTCGGTTGATTATCCCATCAAAGTAGCTGTCAGCCTGTTGTAAGCCGAATGTCAGGACACCAAATTCGTACAATCGATATAGATCAGAGCGAGCCTTGTCACTGAGTCGGTAACGAACCATCTTTCCTTAATTGCTCCTGTACTTCCTTCCTGACATCTTCCGGTGTTTGTTGGCTCAATCCGCTTTTTTCACCTTCAATCAAAGCAAGACGAACTGCTTCAATTCCGGTATTACGGTTTTGTCGATCGCGAATGAGATCACTGATAACCTCGCTTTCCGAGCGGTATTGACCGCTGGCGACCTGAGCTTTTAACCACTCATCATGGGTATCTGTAAAGGTGATACTTTTTCTTGGCATGGTCGTAGCTGCTTGGGTGCAAATGTGGTGTAATTATGCATCACAATAACTTTGATCACAAACTGACATTTATATTTCATGAGCTTAACGCAGCCTTCAAAATCAAGTGTCCGGCAAGCATTTCAGGAGGCAAAAAAGCTTGTTGAAGAACAGAAGAAATCTTGACATCCCGTATCGATAACACTACCGTGGTACCATGTTTTTTTCGGTGGGAAAGTTCCCATGACTACTGTTACCGTCTCACCAAAATATCAGATTGTAATTCCTAAAGAAATCAGGGAAGCAAATGGAATTGTCTCGGGACAGAAAATCCAGATGATCAGTCACCGTAACCGGATACATTTGATTCCGGTAGAACCAATAGAGAATTTGAAAGGCTTTCTGAAAGGCATGGATACAACTCTGGAGCGCGATGAAGATCGGCTATGAACGTGGTTGATTCGTCAGGTTGGTCATCTTATTTTGCTAACGATAAAAATTCACAATTTTTTGTCGAATCTGTTGGACGATTGGAATAATTATCAGAAATTTGTGCCGTTGAGCCGGTTGTCATCCCAGATAATCTAACCGATACTGATGATGGGCTTATAATGCAAGTAGGTAAAAAAGACGGTTATCGACTGATATCCGAAGGTCATAAATGGTTGAAGAGTTACGCAAAGATGTTAAGCAAGGGAAAAAAGATTGACCGGTAACGTCACCTACCGTGGCACTCACTCCCGCTTGCTGGCGGGACTCCTTGTCTTGGCATCCCTCACGGCAGGGGCGAGTGACATAGATTGGGAATCCGCTACGGCGGCGGAGGTGAGGGCTGCCTTGCCGTCGTTGGATCTCACTTGGCGCGAGCCAGAGTCTGGGTGGACCATGTTGCACGCGGCGTCAGCCTCAAATCCAAACCCGGACGTGATTACGACATTGGTTCAGGCCGGCGCCGACGTCAGGGCGCGCGATGGGTCCGGGAACACGCCATTACATTCGGCGGCGGCTTGGAATCCAAAACCGGCCGTGATTACAACATTGGTTAAGTCCGGTGCCGACATCAAGGCGCGCCACGAGCTTGGGATGACTCCGTTGCATTGGGCGGCGTTCAATAACCCCAACCCGGCCGTGATTGAGACATTGGTGAAGGTGGGTGCCGATGTCAGGGCGCGTAACAGGCATGAGCGGACCCCGTTGCATCAGGCGGCGGTGCGCAACTCCAACCCGGCCGTGATTGAGACATTGGTCAAGGTTGGCGCCGATATCAGGGCGCGCGCCAAGTATGGGCATACCCCATTGCACCTGGCGGCGATCAATAATCCCAACCCGGCCGTGGTTGCGACATTGGTGAAGGTGGGTGCCGATGTCAGTGCGCGCGACGAGATCGGGGGGACCCCGTTGCATGCGGCATCGGTGGCCAATACAAACCCCGCCGTGGTACGGGCGCTACTGGATGCCAGTTCCAATCCGCGCGCGAAAAACACCGCTGGCCAAACGGCGTATGACTTGATGCAGCAGAATAAAGACCTCAAAGGCACCGACGTCTACTGGCACTTGAACGACCTGCAATACAGTGGCAGGCAATAGCTTTATTTCTGACTTGCCCGCCGTCCCTGGTGGCGCCCCTCACAAATACCGCAATGCCTTGGTCATTGTGACCGCTTGCACATAACGTGCCGGCATGGCCGAGCCGACCCAGCGGCCCTGACCCTGGACCACCGGCAATGGGGCACCGGCCTTCACCATTTGACAGGCTAAGTATTTCACGGCAAAGCTGCCACCCATTTCATACGAAAGCTGCCACCTTATAAGAGGTAGTCAAGCAATAACGCCATAGTGTATTGACATAAACCAAGAGTGTATTAGTATCAGCTTAGTAGTAGCCGCCACGCTTCTAACTGAAGCGCTACCTTGGTGGATTTTTTTTGCCAGGGTTAATATTCGCCGGGAAATTTTACAATCAAATGAAAATCGATGTTCTTCGCTTGATTTGGGAAGATGATGCCCAAGAATGTAATGAAAAAAATGCATATCCCATGCAGTGAGTTCCCGGGATGGCGATAATCACACCCGAACGTGATCTTGAAGAATCCCTTGTCACGAAGCTACAGGACCTCAAGTACGAATACCGCGACGACATCCGCGATCGAGCAACGCTTGAAGCAAACTTCAGGAAGAAGTTCGAGGCACTCAATCGCGTCAACCTCACCGACGGGGAGTTCCAGCGACTCCTCGATGAGATCGTCACACCAGACGTGTACGAAGCCGCCCGCTCTCTGCGGAACATGGAAGCGTTCATCCGCGACGACGGAACGCCGCTCAACTACACCCTCGTCAACATCAAGGACTGGTGCAAGAACACCTTTGAGGTCGTCAATCAGCTCCGCATCAATACCGACTACAGCCATCACCGCTACGACGTTATGCTCCTGATAAACGGCGTCCCCGTCGTTCAGATCGAACTAAAGACGCTTGGGATCAGCCCCCGCAGGGCGATGGAGCAGATCGTCGACTACAAGAACGACCCCGGTAACGGATACAGCAAGACGCTTCTATGCTTCGTCCAGCTATTCATCGTCAGCAACCGCGCGGACACCTTGTATTTTGCCAATAACAACGCTCGGCACTTCGCCTTCGACGCCGACGAGCGCTTCCTGCCTATCTACCAGTTCGCGGACGAGGAAAACACCAGGATCACTCACCTCGACGACTTCGCCGATCAGTTCCTCGCCAAGTGCACACTCGGCCAGATGATCAGCAAATACATGGTCCTCATTGCAAGCGAGCAGAAGCTCCTGATGATGCGGCCCTATCAGATTTATGCCGTCAAGGCCATCGTCGATTGCATCGACCAGAACTGCGGCAACGGCTACATCTGGCACACGACCGGCTCGGGCAAGACGCTCACCTCCTTCAAGACCTCAACGCTCCTCAAGACCAACAAGAGCATCCACAAGTGCCTGTTCGTCGTCGACCGCAAAGACCTTGACCGCCAGACTCGCGAGGAGTTCAACCGGTTCCAGGAGAACTGCGTCGAGGAAAACACCAACACCGCGGCGCTCGTCCGCCGTCTCCAGTCTGACGATTACGCGGACAAGGTCATCGTCACGACCATCCAGAAGCTTGGGCTCGCCCTCGACGAGAACAGCAAGCACAACAAGCAGAACATTGCTCAGGGGCGGTCAACGTTCAAGCAGCGGCTCGAACAGCTCCGAGACAAGCGGATGGTCTTCATCTTCGACGAGTGCCACCGCTCGCAGTTCGGCGAGAACCACAAAGCCATCAAGGAGTTCTTCCCAAACTCACAGCTCTTCGGCTTCACTGGCACCCCGATCTTTGAAGACAATGCGACCGTCAAGCAGATCGAGGGAGACGTCGCCACCCTTCGAACCACCACGGACCTCTTCCAGAAAGATCTCCACGCCTACACTATCACCCACGCGATCGAGGATCAGAACGTCCTCCGCTTCCACATCGATTACTATAAGCCCGAGGACGCCCCCGCCCACAATCCCGGCCAGACTCTCACCAAGCAGGCGATTGCCCAGGCCATTCTCGAGAAGCACGACGCCGCAACCGGCGGCAGGCGCTTCAACGCGCTGCTGGCCACCGCCTCGATCAACGACGCGATCGAGTACCACAAGGTCTTCAAGCAGCTTCAGGCCGAACGTCACGCAGCCGACCCCGAGTTCGTCCCTCTCAAGATTGCCGCCGTCTTCTCGCCCCCCGCGGAGGGCAACAAAGACGTCCAGCAGATCCAAGAGGACCTCCCGCAGGAGAAGGAGGACAACCGGCACGACCCCGAGGGCAAGAAGTCCGCGCTCAAAGCCATCATCGCCGACTACAACCAACGGTACGGCACGAACCATGACATCAACAACTTTGATCTCTACTACCAGGACGTCCAGCAGCGCATCAAGGATCAGCAGTTCCCCAATCGCGACCTGCCTAAGAAAGGTGCCGAGAAGATCGATATCACCATCGTCGTCGACATGCTTCTTACCGGCTTCGACGCCGTGTACCTCAACACGCTTTACGTCGACAAGAACCTCAAGCACCACGGCCTGATCCAAGCCTTTTCTCGTACCAATCGCGTTCTCAACGTGACCAAGCCCTACGGCCACATCCTCGACTTTCGCCAGCAACAAGACAGTGTAGACGCCGCCATCGCGCTCTTTTCCGGTGCGCAGGCGGAGCGGGCCCGCGAAATCTGGCTGGTCGATAAGGCTCCCGTCGTCATCGGCAACTTCAAGCAGGCCGTTACCGACCTTGACGAGTTCATGCAGTCGCAGGGCCTCGCAGCCAAGCCCGATCAGGTGAACAACCTGATGGGCGACGTCGTCCGTGCCCTGTTCATCAAACACTTCAAGGAGGTCCAGCGCCTCCAGATCCAGCTCGACCAGTACACCGACCTCACCGACGATCAGCGGGAACAGATTGATGAGGCTCTCCCGAAGGACGATCTCCGGGCTTTCCGCGGCGTCTATCTCGAAACCGCCCTGCGACTTAAGACGCAGCGGGGTGAGCCAGGAATGGTCCGCGATCCGGCTGACTTTGAAGCCGACCAACTCGACTTCGAGTTCGTCCTGTTCGCCTCCGCTGTCATCGACTACGACTACATCATGAAGCTGATCGCCAAGTACTCGGGTCAGGATCCGGAGAAGGTCACGATCAGCCGCGAGCAGCTCATCGGGCTGATCCAGTCCGACGCCAAGTTCCTCGACGAGCGGGAGGAGATCACCGAGTACGTTCGCTCACTCACGGAGGGCGAGGGCCTAGACGAAGCCGCAATCCGTGTTGGTTACGAGCAGTTCAAGGCCGAAAAGCAAGCCAAGGAGATCGAATGCCTCGCCTTAGCCCACGGTCTGACGACCGAATCACTCACGACATTTGTCGACACCATCCTCCAGCGCATGATCTTCGACGGCGAGCATCTCACCGACCTGATGCAACCGCTCAACCTCGGCTGGCGCGAACGCCGCGAGCGGGAACTTGCTCTGATGACCGAGCTTGTTCCAGTCCTGAACAAGCGGGCTCAGGGCAGAGCCATTTCTGGACTCAATGCTTATGAGCATGGAGGTGTGCGATGACAGCGGACAAGGCATCGGCCTTGGTGCCTCGGCTGCGGTTTCCGGAGTTTCAGCGTGAAGGTGATTGGAAACGTGATCGAATCGGCAATATCGCGAGCATTACCAAAGGGAGAGTTGTCTCGAAAGCAGATATTACGGTGGATGGAGCAACCCCATGTATCAGGTATGCGGAGCTCTATACTCACTACCGCGAGGTGATTCACGAAGTGGTGTCCCGCACAAATTTACCGCACGAAAAACTTGCGCTCAGCGAGACAGAGGATGTCATTATCCCCGCCTCAGGAGAGACAAGGGTGGATATCGCAAGGGCTGCCTGCGTCTTGACCGACCGCGTAGCATTAGGAGGCGATCTGAATATACTTCGTTCGGACCTACACGGTCCATTTCTTAGCTACCTGCTGAATAGTCCACTTCGCCATACGGTTGCACGCATGGCACAAGGCGATACGGTCGCTCACCTTTACCCGAGTCAGTTGTCGCAAATTCATCTGGCTTACCCATTGCGTCTCGAACAGCGAAAGATCGCCGACTGCCTCGGCTCGCTGGACGATCTGATCGCAGCGGAGGACCGGAAGCTCGAAGCCCTGCGGCAGCACAAGCAAGGACTGATGCAGCAACTCTTCCCCCAGCCCGGCGAGACTGTGCCGCGGCTGCGGTTTCCGGAGTTTCGCGACGCAGGAGAGTGGGAGGACAAGAGATTGAGCGATCTCGGTTCGCTGGTCTCCGGCCTGACTTACAGCCCAACGGATGTGCAAAATGACGGGTTACTCGTATTGCGCTCATCGAACATCCAGAACGGCGAGATCGCCCTTGACGATTGCGTTTATGTCCGACGCGACGTAAGCGGGGCGAACCTCACCCAGGCCGACGACATTCTGATCTGCGTCCGAAATGGGTCCAAGTCGCTGATTGGAAAAAACGCGATAGTTCCGCAAGGAATGCCGGCCTGTGCGCATGGGGCGTTCATGACTGTTTTTAGAGCCTCGGCTCCACACTTCGCTCGCTTACTTCTGCAAACGACGGCGTACCAGAAGCAGGTGGCGGCTGATTTGGGTGCCACCATCAACTCCATTAATGGGCACCAACTCCTGAAGTACCGATTCGCCGTACCGAATCTCGCCGAGCAGCAGATGATCGCCGACTGCCTTGGCTCGCTGGACGGCTGGATCGTGGCGGAGGGCCGGAAGCTCGAAGCCCTGCGGCAGCACAAGCGAGGACTGATGCAGCAGCTCTTCCCACAACTAGACGGGCGGTGAATGATGAGTGACGTAACATGACAGAACAGGATCAGAAACAGCTCGGCAAAACGCTCTGGGCCATCGCTGACCAGCTCCGCGGGGCGATGAACGCGGACGATTTTCGCGACTATATGCTCGCGTTCCTGTTTCTCCGCTATCTATCTGACAACTACGAACGGGCCGCGAAGAAGGAACTGGGTCGCGACTACCCTGATCCGAACTGGGTCGGCAACGGCGGGCGGTCTTCCCTGTCTATCTGGTACGAGCAGAACCCCGATGATGTGTCGGCCTTCGAGAAGCAGATGCGTCTCAAGGCGCACTATGTCATTCGCCCCGATCACCTCTGGGCCAGCATCGCCCAAATGGCCCGCACCCAGAACGGTGATCTGCTCAACACGCTCCAGGCGGGCTTCACGTACATTGAGAACGAGTCATTCCAGAGCACGTTCTCGGGTCTGTTTTCGGAGATCAATCTCGGCTCTGACAAGCTCGGTAAGACCTACGCAGACCGGAACGCTAAGCTCTGCACGGTCATCAGCAAGATTGCCGAAGGCCTTGCGGAGGTCTCCACGGACAGCGACACTCTCGGCGACGCCTATGAGTACCTGATCGGCCAGTTCGCCGCGGGCTCGGGCAAAAAGGCTGGTGAGTTCTACACACCGCAGCGGATCTCGGACATCCTCTCCAAGATTGTCGCACTCGACGGCCAGGAGCCGAAGACCGGCAAGCGGAAGCAGCTCGCCAGCGTGATGGACTTCGCTTGCGGCTCGGGCTCGCTGCTGCTCAATGTGCGCAAGCGCATGGAGCTGCACGGCATCGGCAAGATCTACGGGCAGGAGAAGAACATCACCACCTATAACCTTGCGCGGATGAACATGCTGCTGCACGGAGTGAAGGACTCAGAGTTCGAGATCTATCACGGTGACACGCTGACCAACGACTGGGATTTGCTCCGCGAGACGAACCCGGCCAAGAAACCCCACTTCGACGCCGTGGTTGCCAACCCGCCG
Organism: Gammaproteobacteria bacterium; assembly: GCA_965116585.1. Lineage (GTDB taxonomy): Bacteria > Pseudomonadota > Gammaproteobacteria > Eutrophobiales > Eutrophobiaceae > JAAXHV01. Next base: position 3,463,510 of record OZ220714.1, read on the forward strand.
TTCAGCTACCGCTGGGACCCGAACGAGGCGTTGGGCGAGGACTTCCGCTTCAAGAACTACGGACTGGCCCCGAAGTCGGCGGCGGACTTCGCGTTCCTGCTGCACGGGTTTCACTACCTCAAGGACGACGGAGTGATGGCAATCATCCTGCCGCACGGTGTGCTGTTCCGCGGCGGTGCGGAAGCGAAGATTCGCCGCAAGCTCCTTGACGACGGGCACATCGATACCGTCATCGGTCTGCCGGCGAACCTGTTCTACTCGACCGGCATCCCGGTCTGCATCCTCGTCCTGAAAAAGTGCAAGAAGCCCGATGACGTCCTGTTCATCAACGCGTCCGAACATTTCGAGAAGGGCAAGCGGCAGAACTCCCTGTCCGACGAGCATATCGAGAAGATCATTGACACCTACCAGCAACGTCCGGAGAGCATCGAACGGTACGCCAGACGCGTGGAGATGGACGAGATTGAGGCCAACGACTTCAACCTGAACATCTCACGCTATGTCAGCACGGCCGAGCAGGAGGTCGCGATCGATCTGTCGGCCACTCACAAGGAGTTGGTCGAGATCGAGAAACAGATTCAGGAGTCAACGGCGAAGCACAACGCGTTTCTGAAGGAACTTGGGCTATCGCCATTGCCAGCGCCCTATGAGTAATCGATGCGTTGCTTCCGTCTATGGCTAATACTGCATGAATGTGGCTGAAGGGAAATTAGTGGCGGGATACGCAGTTACATATGGCCGGGGCGTGCGGAGACCTGCTCATAAGGGGTTAGATTGACAATAATTCTGTGTAAAGATGCCATTTATAAAATACAACTATTGATAAAGAAAATAAGAAGTGATTGATATCCCCCCAAGCCTGATAACAGCAGTAAAGGAGCAACGAGCGGTACTTTTTCTTGGTGCAGGTGCTAGTAGGAACGCTATACATTCCAAAGGCATCGAAATTCCACAATCTAATCAGCTTCGCGATCTGATATGCGATAAATTCTTAGGCGGCCAACTGAAAAACAAACCTTTGAATGCCGTAGCTGATATGGCTGTCAGCGAGACAAGTCTTATTGAATTTCAAGCATATATACGCGAACTATTCTATCCGTTCAAACCGGCAGAATTCCACTCATTGATCCCGAATTTCCAGTGGCGCGCTATCGTTACTACTAATTATGATTTGATTATCGAAAGAGCTTACAAGCAAACGGACAATCCACGGCAAAAATTAGTTAAGACAGTCAAAGATGGTGATGAGTTTGATAAAAGACTTCGGAAAGAAACGAATCCTGTCCCTTTTTATAAATTGCACGGGTGTATAGATTCTTGTTCTGATATGGAAATCCCGCTTATCCTCGGAAATGAGCAATATGCCCGTCATGATAAAAATAGAACCCGTTTTTATGGACGATTCAAAGATCTTGGATACGAATATCCGATAGTTTTTATGGGTTATTCACTTTCAGACCTGCATATTGAACAGATATTGTTTGACTTGACCGACCCCGATATTAGTCGGCCGTCATACTACATTGTCTCTCCAGAGCTGAGCAATATAGAGACGAGATACTGGGCAAGGCACAAAGTGATTGCGGTAAATGCTTCATTTGAACATTTTCTTAAGACTATTGATCAAGCAATCCCTGACTTAGCGAAAGCACTTCCACACCAGCTCAATAGTGGTGAGCTTTCCATACGTAAACATTATAGTTCCACACAATTAACCGAACCATCATTCGTCAAAAGCTATCTTGTTACTGATGTTACACATGTTCACTCGGGTTTGACTGCTTTGAAGCAGGACCCAGGTGAGTTCTATCGTGGGTACGATGACGGTTGGGGTTGCATACTTCAGGACTTAGATGTTCCCCGTTCACATACCGACTCAGTGCTTGTGGATGCTGTCCTACTGTCCGATGAAAACCGTCGTATAACAGAACTCTTCATGCTTAAGGGACCAGGTGGAAACGGTAAAAGTATCTCCCTCAAACGAATTGCGTGGGAAGCGAGTGTTACATATGACCGAATGGTGTTCTACGTTGAAAGTCCAGCGGGTTTACAAATTGAACCGCTCACAGAGATTAACCGTCTAACAAATGAGCGTATTTATCTATTTGTAGATCATGTGGCGTTAGTTCGCGGTGAGCTTCATGAATTATTACAAGCTTCGAAAGACCTATCACTTCCCCTCACCATAATTGGTGCTGAGAGAGATAATGAATGGAATATTTATTGTGATAGCCTTGAGCGATTTTTGTGCCAAGATTTTCCTGTTCGATATCTAAGCGAATCTGAAATTGGAAAACTCCTGACACTATTAGAACGACATAATTCTCTCGGTTTGCTTAAGGATCTTTCTCCTATTGAGCGGGCTAATAAATTCATCGAACGAGCTGAACGTCAGTTACTAGTTGCACTCCATGAAACTACACTGGGAATTCCGTTTGAAAATATTGTAGTTGATGAATTCCGTCGTATAGAACCTGCGATTGCACGTGATCTGTACCTTGAGATATGTGCCCTGCATCAGTTCAACGTACCTGTGCGAGCAGGTCTTATTTCACGTACTTCTGGGATTGGGTTTGAACAATTTAAAAACAAATTCCTGAAGCCCCTTAAAAATGTCGTGCATGTCGTCAATGATAAACATAACCGCGATGTATACTATCGTAGTCGCCATCAGCATATCGCCGAAATGGTTTTCAACCTTATATTGCCAACGCCAGAAGACAAGTTTGATCTTCTGGCAAAATTACTCAAAGCCATAAACGTCGATTACTCCTCGGACAGTGAGACTCTCTCTCGCTTAATCAAAGGGAGAGGTATCGCTAATATGTTTCCGAGTGTAGAGCTTGGTCAATTATTCTATGACCGTGTTCAAGAAGCTGTTCCAAATTACCCTTTCATCTTTCAGCAACGTGCCGTTTTCGAAATGCAACATGCAGGTGGGTCACTTGTGCAAGCTGAATTAGCGGCTGCTAAAGCATTCGAATTGAATCCAACGAATCATAGCATCCAACATACTCAGGCAGAAATTGCTCGTAGGATGGCCAATGATACAGATGATCCACTACGCAAGAAAAGCCTAAGACGGTTTGCCCGAAATAAGGTAGGTAGAGATATCTCACGGCTCAGCGAGTATGATCTCTATACACGTGCACATCTTGCCATCGATGAATTCAAGGAGTTTTCGGCAGGGCTTAATCTGTCCAATAATGAGAAACCCCCTAAAGATTTCATTGAAGCTGCTAAGGAAACTGAAAGAGTAATTCAAAACGGACTCCAAATCTTTCCAGAAAGTCCCCAATTACTCTCTGCAGAAGCGACCTTCAGAGAGTGTCTTGACCAAACCGAATTAGCACGTAAAGCACTAGAGCGTGCATTTAATCTAAATCCCAGACAAGATTGGCTTGCTACCAGATTGGCACATATATATAAAACATCCGGGGATATGACGAATTGTAAAAATGTTTTAACTACCTGCCTTAATGATAATCCATCCAGTAAGAACGCGCACCTTGAGATGGGGCGATTACTTATCGCGACAGGTGATAGTGATGGTGCTATTGAACACTTAAAGCGGAGTTTTAGTATAGGCGACAACCATTACGAAGCTCAGTTTTGGTATGCCCGTGAACTATATCTTCGGGGTTTTACTGATGAAGCAAATGAGTTTTTCACATCACTTAACGATAAAGCACCGGGTCGTTTCAGGAACCAGTCGACAGCAGTCGCAAAGCAAAACGGAATTCCGATTGCCTACGAATCCAGAATCAAGAGAAAAGAAGAGGGTTACGCGTTTCTAAAATTACATCTGCTCCCAAAGGATATTTTTGCATCTCGCACTGACAGCGACCCTGTAGATTGGGACAAGTTATATAATGGAGCTGAGACAAAATGCAATCTCGCCTTCAACCGACAGGGGCCCCGGGCAACATCTATAGTCTTAATCTCGTGAAGATCCTTCTGGACCCCCCCCCCCCCCCCCCCCTTAATTTTTTCATCTTTCTATTTTGTCCAAAATAGCGCCCTCAATCGCCCCGAACCAATCGACCCTTTCAGCGATCACATCTTCGATCATCGCTATCTCGTCATCCGACAATGAGCGGTTGAGGCATTCGTTAGCTACCGTTTGCACGTCCTCAACGACCATGTAATAAACTACGCGTTCTTTCATGTTTGCCTGACTCAGTCTGGCTGCTTTCTCAAGCGCTTCGGGACTCATCTTTGCCCGCAATTCTGAAAATCTTTTAGCCATGTTACCTGTCACCTGCTATTTCCTGTAAATACTCGTCGTATAAATTATCATTGCCCGCCTTGTCCCGTTTTTTGACGCAAGGCCACAACAAACTATCAATACATCTCAAAATACTCCCCCTGCTCCCAATCCGTAACATGCGCCAGAAACCGCCCGATCTCCGCCCGCTTGATATGCAGAAAATGATCCACAAACCGATCTCCGAACCCGGCCCTCAACACCGCTGACCCTTCCAGTGCCTCCACCGCTTCCATCAACGATCTCGGCATGGCCGGCTTGTCCATCTGCCGGTAAGGATCGTCCTGCACTGGTTCGCCTGGGTCTGTTTCGTTCCGGATCCCGTCCAGTCCTGCATAAATCTGTGATGCCATGTACAGGTAAGGATTTGCCGAGGGCTCTCCGGACCGGTTCTCTATGCGTGTCCCTGGTTCGGCGTATCCGCCTACCAGTCGGAGCATGGCTCCGCGGTTGTCGTGTGCCCAGAGGATGCGGTTTGGCGCCAGGGGGTTGGCGTTGAGGCGTTTGTAGCCGTTGATGGTGGGGTTGGAGAAGGCGGTCAGCGCGGCGCCGTGTTCCAGCAGGCCGCCGATGTAGTGGTAGCCGGTGTTGCTCAACAGGTTCTCATTACCGACAAACGCATTTGTTCCGGTTTCCCTGTGTCGCAATGACTGGTGCAGGTGCCAGCCGCTTGAATACATATTGGGCAGGGCGGGTTTTGCCATGAAGCTGGCCAGCAGGCCGTGGCGGCGCATCAGGTGTTTGACTGCGGAGCGGAACAGCAGCAGGGAATCGGCTGCGGCCAGGCCGTTCAGGGGGTTGAACGTTACCTCGAACTGGCCGGGGCCCCATTCGGCCTCGATGGTGCGCAGGGGTAGTTCCAGCCCTGCTGCCATGTCCCGGATCATGTCGGCCACGTGTGCGACCCGGTCCATCGGGTGTTCGGCGTGATACTGGAAGCCGTGACTGAGCGCTTTCACTGCCGGCGGGGAGGGCGGTTGGCCGGAGTCAGCGAGTGAGAGTTTCTCATCCTCTATGGCGAATACGTAGAATTCCAGTTCCAGCCCGGCGATGTAATCGAACGCCTGTTCCTGTAGCGCAGCCAGTGCGTTGCGCATCAACTGCCGGCAATCGAACGGGCAGCGGGTCCTGTCCTTCAAATACAGGTCGGAGATGATCCAGGCCGTATCCGGCGCCCAGGGCAGGATTTTGAGTGTCAGCGGGTCCGGTACCAGCAGCATGTCGCCGCCGCCGCCCATTTGCTCGATGCCGAAGCCGCCGTCCCGATCGAACAGCGGGACCACCGGCAGGTTTGCGGTGTCTTTCCCCAGGTTGGCGACGGTCTCGGCCACGCCGTTCTTGATGGCCAGCAGGAAGTTTTCCGTGCTTAAGGCTTTTCCGCGCATCAGGCCGTGCTGGTCGCTATACACGACGCGGACGGTCTTGATGTTGTTTTTGCTGAGCAGTTCCGGCAGTTGCGCGGCGCGTTCTGTTTGGGCTTCGTTCCATGCGGCGGCTTCGGCGATGAAGTTGGTGTGGCCGACGTTGATGTCCTGTGCAGCGGTTTGTGGTGGGTTCATTGGTAGTTCTCTATGTTCTTGAATTATTGAGATTCTTGCGTCGCTATTCCTGTTCATAGCGGTGGCTTTTATCTCCCCCGCGGGCTCTTCTGTACAACCAGTCCAGTGGCAGCCTGCGCAGCAACATAACAATCAAGCGGTAATTCCACCCTGGCACTGATACTATTTTCCCCCGCCGTAAATCAATCAGGGATTGTCTCACCGTGTACTCCGACGTCAAGGCGCGCATAAGCCCTGATTTTCTGTAAAACGTGTCCGGGTCAAGACCAAGCTTTTCGTGCATGTCCGTGATGGTATAGCCGGGGCATAATGCCTGCACCCTGATTCCACGGTCTTCGTATGTGATTGCCAGTGACTCGCTCAGGCTGCGCACGTATGCCTTGGTGGGACCGTACAGCGGGCTGCTCGGTGTTGGTACGAATGCTGCGATAGAGGAAACGTTGATGATACTGCCGTTACCGTTCGCCGCCATCACGTTCAACGCGGCGTAACTGAGTTGCAACGTGGCCTGCACGTGTACATGCATGATGTCAGCGTGTTTCTGCCAGGCCATCTCGTGGAAAATACCGTCCTCGGCATAACCGGCATTATTGACCAGGAAGCTTAACTGTGGCTGGTTCCGAATCTTCCCGGCAAGATCGTCAATGACCGCGGGATCGGATAAATCCATTATCATCACCACCGGGTCAACATCGTGCTTTTTCTGTAACTCGGCAGCCAGTTGCTTCAATTTTTCCTCGCGCCGGCCTATCAGCCACAATGTCTGGTGCGTGGCGCAGAGCTGACGCGCAAATTCGGCGCCGATACCGCTGGTTGCGCCTGTTATGACTGCAAGCCTGGTCATGTGGGGAAACCCTCTGAATTTCTGGTAATAGTAGTTTATCCGTTTCAGGGTTAAAATACCCCAATGAAACTTCCCCACGAACGATTTGATTACTCCGCCATGCCGCAGCGTGAGCCGCTTCGGTTTCCGAATGGTGAGCGTATTGCGGTGTACATGATCGTCAACATCGAGGAATGGAATATCGAGAAGCCCGTCGCCAGGGAGTACGTGACCTCGCCGGCGGGGGTGGTGACCGTGCCCAACGTCCCCAACTGGTCCTGGCACGAGTACGGTATGCGGGTCGGTGTGTGGCGCATCATGGATGCTCTGGTGGCGCGCGGCCTGAAGGCCAATGTCGCCATCAATGCGCGGGTGTGCGAGGGCGCCGGTGAGCCGGTGGCCCGGGCCATGCGGGACGCCGGCTGGGATTTCATGGGGCACGGGTATGCCCAGGCGCCCATGCACGTCGTTGAGGACCAGGTGGAGGTGGTGAATAAATCCTTTGCCATACTCAAGGATTACACCGGCAAGGCGCCCAAAGGCTGGCTGGGGCCGGGCCTGCAGGAGACCCTGGACACCCTGGACCACCTGGCTGCGGCCGGGTTCAAATTCGTCTGCGACTGGCCCATGGATGAACACCCCGTCACCATGAAGACCGCGGCCGGGCCGATCATGGCCATGCCGTATTCCTTCGAACTCAGCGACCTGCCGATGATGGTGGTGCACGCGCACACGTCGGAAGTCTGGCTGAAACGGGCCATGGACCAGTTCGACCGGCTTTATCAGGAAGGCGCACGGCAACCCAGGGTCATGTCATTGGGCGTGCATCCTTATATAATGGGCGTGCCGCACCGGATAAAATATTTCGAGGAGGTGCTGGATTACATACTGGCGCGGGACGATGTGTGGTTTGCCACCGCGGATGAGTTGTATGAGTGGTTCAGCAGGTAATTATTGATCATTAAAGAGGCTGTTTCGGCCACAGAGGACACAGAGTAAAGAATATGAGTACCAGCATTGCACAAGATAAAATCTGGACCAGCGAGTTGAACCGGACGGACGACATCCTGTCCCGCTTCGACCGCTCCACGCCCGTACGTTTCTACGACACGACCTTGCGCGACGGCGAGCAGTCCGTCGGTGTCTGCTTCACCCCCGAGGAAAAATTCGATATCGCCTGCAGGCTCAGCGAACTGGGTGTGAACAGGATCGAATCGGGCTTCCCGCGGGTTTCCGCCGATGATACCGCGGCGGTAAGGCGCATCCTGGACGCCGGGTTGCAATCGGAAATCTGGGGTTTCTCCCGCGCCGTCAAGGCGGATGTGGATGCGCATATCGAACTGGGCACCGAGCACGTCCTGATCGAAATCTCCACCAGCGACATGAAGATCAAGGCGTATGGCTTCACCCGGGAGAGCGTCCTGCAACGCGTCACTGATGCTATCAGGCACGCCAAGGACAACGGCATCAAAACCGTGAACTTCTTTGCCGTGGACTCCACCCGCAGCGACCTGGGGTTCCTACGCGACGTGTATTCGACGGCCATCGAGCAGGGCGCCGACGAGGTATCCGTGGTGGATACCATCGGCGTGTGCTCCCCCGAGGCCGTGGAACGCCTGATCGGCGAGGTCAGCGGTTGGGTGGGTCCCGATATCCCCATCCATTGGCATGGCCATAACGATTTCGGCATGGCGACCGCGTCCGCGGTGGCGGCCGTGCGCGGCGGCGCGCGCTGGATCCAGGGCACCATCAACGGCATGGGCGAGCGCGCCGGCAACGCGGACATCTGCGAAGTGGCCCTGGCCCTGCAATGCCTGTACGACATGCCGGTGCAACTGGACCTGACCCGGGCCAGGGAAACCTCGAAAGTGGTGCAACAGGCCGGCGGCTATAGTGTGGACGGCTGGAAACCCGTGGTCGGGGAATTTCTCTACACCCGCGAGAGCGGTGCGGTGGCGAACCAGTTCCATATCCCCCAGGCCATCGAACCGTACTCCTCCGAGATCGTGGACGCCGAACGCCGCATCGTACTGGGCAAGAAGAGCGGACTGTCCAACGTCAAGCTCAAGGGCGAAGAACTGGGGCTGGACATCCCCGAAGACAAACGCGCCGGCGTGCTGGCGCAAGTCAAGGACCTGGGCACCCGCAACGCCCGCCTGGTGACTGACGAGGAATTCAAGGATATCGTAGCCCGGGTTGTATAATCCGCAGATTACGCAAGGATCTGTCCGCAGATGACGCAGATTAACGCAGATAAAACTTTAAAAGACAAGGAGACTTATAAAATCAGGGAAGCTCTGGGCTTAATCGGAGATTCCTTAACGACTCGTTTTTAATCTGCGCTCATCTGCGTCATCTGCGGATAAATAATGCGGATAAATAATTCTGAATGAAAGAAATCGAAAAAGTATGCGTCGTTGCCGCGGGCGCTATTGGCAGTCTGCTGGTGGGGCACCTGGGCGCGATCGTGGATATGAGGGTGCTGACGCGGCGGCAGGAGCATGCGCAGGCATTGAATGCCGAGGGCCTGCGGGTCAGCGGTAAATCCGAACTGCACGCCAGTGTGTGCGCCGCTACGGACGCAGCGGACCTGGGTGAGGTTGACCTGGTCATCATCGCGTCCAAGGCGCTCGCCGTTGAAGCCTGCGCACAGATGATTGAAGGCCATTTCCCCGGCGCCCACGTGCTGATGATCCAGAACGGCCTGGGTTGCGAGGAAATGGTCAGCCGTTTCGGCGACTGGCCTATCATCTCCGGTGTCACGTTCATGAGCGGCACCCGCCATGCGGACACGCACGTGGAATACGAACTGGACACGGCCACCTGGATGGGTCCCTGGGCGGAGGGCAGCGCGACCTTTGGCTATGTCAAGCAGGTGGAGGAACTCTTCATCCGTTCCGGCCTGAAAGCGGAAGCCTACGAGGACCTGCTGCCGCACCAGTGGTCCAAGCTGGTTTTTAACTCGGCGGTCAACAGCATCTCCGCGTTAACCGATCTGCCCCACGCCAGGCCCTTCGCTGAACAAGACAACCTGGCAGACCTGGGCCACCTGGTTTACGCCATGATGGATGAGGCCAAGCGCATTGCGCAAGCCCGCGGCGTGACCCTGGCGGACGACCCCTGGGTGATGAACGTCCGGGCGGTCAACCAGGGCACGACCAGCGGCGAAGACTATGCCCACGTGCCATCCATGCTGGACGACGTGCGTAATAAACGCCTGACGGAGATAGACTGGATCACCGGCTCCATCGTACGCGAGGCGCAGAAAGCAGGGGTCCCGGCGCCGTACCACGAGACCCTGTACCGACTGGTGAAGGCGCATGAGAGTAGTTATGATTAATCCACAGATGATTTATTTATCGCAGATAATTTATCCGCAGATTACGCAGATTAACGCAGATAAAACTTTAATAGATAAGGAGACTTATAAAATCGTGGAAGCTCTGGGCTTAATCGTAGATTCCTTAACGACTCGTTTTTAATCTGCGCTCATCTGCGTAATCTGCGGATAGATCCCTGCGCCATCCGCGGATAACTAAACTGAAAGGAGATTTAAATGAAAGTATGTATCATCGGTTGTGGCGCGATTGGTGGGTTGTATGCGGCGCACCTGGCCATGTTGAATGACGTCGAGGTCTGGGCGTTTGACCTGGCGCGTGAGCATGTGGACGCCATTAACAAAAACGGCCTGCGCCTCACCGGGCTGAGTGATTTTACCGCCACCGTCCATGCCCGCAGCGCGGTGAGTGATATTCCGGCATGCGAGCTCGGCATCATCGCCACCAAGACCATGTTCACCCGGTCGGCTATGGAGTCCGTGGCGCCGATCTTCCGTGACGGCGCGGTGTGCTCGGTGCAGAACGGCATCGGCAACGAGGAGATCGTGGCCGAGTACGCACCGCGGGTCATTCAGGGCACCATTTTCCCGGCCGGGCATATCAGCGCGCCGGGCGTGGTCAACCATGACGCCGGCGGCAAGACCTGGATCGGCCCGTTTGCCACCAACCCGGCCACGATGGATGAGGTTGAGCAACTCGCGGACGCACTGAACCGCAGCGGCATGGAGTGCCTGGCCATGGCGGACGCACGCGGGGCACAGTGGACCAAGCTCATCTTCAACTCCGCCTCCAACGCCATGGGCGCCCTGACGCGCCTGCCCCATGGCGTGGCCTGCGACCAGGAAGGGGTGCGCAAGGTCATGTCAGTCCTGATAAAAGAGGGCGTGGCCGTGGCCGATGCGTTGGGGATCACCCTGGACAGCGACCCGGAAGCGCTCATCGACTACGGCAGGGAAAAGGCGTATTATCATCCTCCCAGCATGTTGCAGGACGTCATGGCGGAAAGACTGACCGAAGTGGACGCCCTGAACGGCGGCATCGCCCGGCTGGGCCGGGAACTGGGCATCCCCTGTCCCATGAACGAGGCGTGCGCCGCCATCATCAAGGGGCTGGAGGCATCGTGGTCCCTGGAGTATCCCGAACATTAAAGAGGAAACAACAAATGACTGATTACATCAACCGCTTCCGCCCCAGCCAGGCAGAAATCGAACGCCGTTACGCCAACGTGCGCGCGGCCATGGAAAAAGAGGGGCTGGACGCCCTGGTCATCAGCGGCAGCGAGTACACCGGTTTCGAGGGCGCAGTACGTTACATGTGCGGATTCCTGATCCTGCACCGCTATGCCTACGTGGTCATCCCCGCCGACGGCGACCCCGTGTGCGTATTCCCCCGGGAAGCGACCTGGGTGGGCGACCATACGGCCACCTTCATCGAGAACCGCGAAATCCCCCCCCATTGCGGTGAATGGATGGCGGATTTCCTGCAGGGCAGGGGCGTGCAGCGACTGGGCGTTTACGGCTTGCAATACATCATCAACGTGCGTGATTATTCGGCGCTGGCGGCCAAGGACTTTGAGATAATCGACTTCGAAATTCAGTTCGACTACGCCCGGGCGCAAAAAAGCGAGGAAGAAATCGCCTCGGTGCGCCATTCCATGGAGATCAACAAGCAGGGAGTGCTGGACGTGCTGCGCGCCTACGAACCCGGCAAGACGGAAGCAGAACTCATGGGCATCGCCGAGAACACCTTCGCCGCGGCCGGTTGCGCCCGCAACACCATGGACATGATACAGGTGGGGCCGAACGGCTCGCTGGAACCGCAGATGGTATTCCCTTCCAACCGCCCCATACAGGACAGCGACGGCATGATGTACGGCCTGGAGATCTCCGGCGAGGGCGGCCACTGGGTCGAGTTCTCCCGCCCGGTATTCCCGCAGGGCATGGATGAGGTGACCGCGGAAATGATGGCGGCCTACCAGGAGTTCCACGAATTGGCAAAAGAGCACATGAAAGCCGGCAACACTGCTGAGGCGGCCAGCAACGCCTGCATGAAACCGATCTTCGACCGCGGCTACCGCTCCGGCCACGTCTGCGGCCACTCCATCGGCATGACCATGATCGAAATGCCGAGAATCGGTGAAGGCTTCGACTTCGTGCTACCGGAGAACATGGTCTGCTCCATGCACCCCCACTTCATGAACCAGGAACGCACCCACTCCCTGTACTTCCAGGAAACCTACCGCGTCGGCCGCGACAGCGGTGAACCCTTGTCGGGGGTGCCGATCAAGGCGTACCAGGGCGGAGAAGAGTCGTTCTAAATCGTAAATGCTATACTCCTACCAAGCGTACAACACCTGTGGCGACAGGAGAGAACAGTGAGCGAAGCGGAAAACGGTAACGGCGCGGGTCATTCTGAGTGTGATCACTGCGGTATTTTTACCATTCCCACGCCACATCCCGTTATGGGCGCGTGGCGGGACATTTCCTACAGTCCGGTGCGTGACAGGATCTGGTCGGTCAGCGAGGGCATTTACCGTTCCATCTTTCTGGAAGGCGACAAGGGCGTTATCGCCTTCGATACCCTGACCACACCCGGCACCGCCCGGGCGTATGCCGGGGCCATCGGCCGGGTGTTCCCGAAAAAACCGATCCACACCATCGTTTATTCCCACGACCACCTGGACCATACCGGGTTTGCCGCGGACATGGCGCCGGATGCGGACATCATCGCCCACAAGCTGTGCGCCGACGTGGTGGCGGCGCGCAAGTCCGACGGCCAGTTGCGGGCCACGGAAGCCTGGGACGGCGAGCGCAAGTCCTATGAGATTGACGGAACCTACTTCGAACTGTTCTATCCCGGCCCCACCCACGGCGACGGCAACATCGCGGCCTGGTTCCCGCAGAGTAAAACCCTGTTCATGGTGGACACCATTATCCCCGGCGTGGGTTACACCTTCTTCCCGGACTGGCACTTCAAGCCCTACGTGCCCAGCATGAAGCGTCTGCTGAGCCTGGACTGGGACGTCTTTGTTCCCGGCCATTTCTGGATTACCGACCGGCAGGGTTTCATCGACAACCTGGAATATTACGATTTGATGGCCGAATTTGCCCAGCAAGCCATTATCGACGGCCTGGACCCCCATGACTGGGACGGTGTATGCCGCTACACGGAGGAGAAACTGTCCGCATCATTCGGCAACCTGTTCCGCTACCACGAGTACTGCGCCATGAACCTGTCCCGCTACATGCAGACCTACCTGACCGGCGGTTGGGGCATCGAAGGCAATATGTATCCCGACACTACCCCGTTTTGATCATGAGCGAGAACAGAGGATTATTCACCACCGACAAGGCCCAGCCCTACCTGGCCTTCGAGCCGGAAATGGCGGTGCAGCAATTGTCCGAGCGGCTCTGGACAATCAGCGACGGGACGTGCCGCAGCATCTTCATCAAGGGTCGGGACGGCGTTATCGCGTTCGACACTTTCGGCACGCCGGGCCGTGCCCGCGCCTACGCCCGCGCCGTTAACGACACCTTGCCGGGCCGGGAGATCGGCACGGTGATTTATTCCCACGACCACCTGGACCACGCCGGTTTCGCCGCCGACCTGGCGCCCGGCGCGGCGATCCTCGCCGATGAGATCTGCGCCAAGGTCATCAAGCTGCGCGCCGCGGAAGGACAGCTTCAACCCACCCGGGTGCTGTCCGGTAGCGAACACCGGATCAGTGTGGATGGCGTGGACCTGGTGCTGCTTAATCCCGGCCCCACCCACGGTTCCGGTAACCTGGCCGCCTGGTTTGTCGAAGAGAAACTGCTGTTCTCATCGGACACCATCCTGGCCAACGCCCGCTACGGGTTGCTGCCCGATATCCACCTAGCGAATTTCGTCAGGTTCATGCGCGGTTTCCTGGACCTGGACTGGGACACGTTTGTGCCCGGGCGCTACGGCTTGACCGACCGGGCCGGTTTCAGCCACGGTTGCGATTACATCGAGGCGGTGCAGGATGCCTGCCAGCAGGCATTCGTGGAATTTGTCCCTATCTGGGCGTATGAACCCATGCGTGGCTACCTCATGAACAAGCTGGCCGGCCGCTTCGGCGACCTCGACGGCTTTGCCGAGCACGTGGGCCTGACCGCCATACGCGTGGTACACCACTACCTGATGGGTGGCTGGTCCCTGGAAGACACCCCCGAACCGGGTTATCTGCTGGCGGACGCGGTGCAGTTATAGGCGCTGCCGGGACGGACCCCCGCTCCCAACCATCCATGACTGACAGACCGGCACGGATCTTCTACGGCTGGTGGAACGTCGCCACCGGCTTTGTGGGCATGGGTTTCAGCTACGCCATGTTCACGATTTTCGCCTTCGGCGTGTTTGTCAAACCCCTGGGTGACGAGTTTGGCTGGACCCGTGGTGAGTTGTCCTTCGCCATCACCATGACCAATTTCGCCGTGGTCCTCGCCTCACCCAGCCTGGGCTTCATCATCGACAGGTTCGGCGTACGCCGGGTATTGATCCCCTCGGTGGTGTTGATGAGCCTCACCGTCGCTTCCATGGCCCTGCTCAGCGCCAACCTGTGGCATTTCTATGCCCTGTACTTCCTCATCCCGTTACTGGGCGCGGGCACCCTGCCACAGAGTTACTCGCGGGTGCTGATCGCCTGGTTCCAACGGCGCCGGGGTATCGCCCTGGGCATCTCGCTGTCCGGTTTCGGCGTTGGGGCGATGCTGGTGCCGGTGGTGGCGCAACTGATGATCGAGCATTACGGCTGGCGCCTTGCCTACGTCGGTTTCGGCGCGGCCGTACTGGCGCTGGCCCTGCCCATGGCGGTATTCATCCTCAGGGAAAGCCCGGCGGCAATGGGGTTGCAGCCCGATGGCGATCCCGTAACAGATGCGGGTGCTCACAACTCTGTTCCCCATCATCGCGAGAGCGGCAACCCATCAACGCCGGCGCTCAGCGGGTTATCCTGCCGGGAGGCCGCGCGCACGCGCAGTTTCTGGCTTATCCTGGTCTCGTTCATGCTGGTGGGCATCGGCATTACCAGCGTCATCGCCCACCTGGTGCCCTTGCTCACGGACCGCGGCGTGGCGCCGGCCGGCGCCGCGCTGTACATGAGCGCCCTGGCCCTGGGCCTGATCGCCGGGCGGCTGCTGGCCGGGTTTCTCATGGATTATTTCTTTGCGCCTTACGTAGCGGCCTGCTTCCTGCTGGGCCTGCTGGCCGGGATCATCATCCTGGCGACAGGCGCGGTGGGCCTGCCGGTATTCGCGGCCGCAATCCTGGTAGGCATGGCGACGGGGTCGGAGATCAGCGAGATCGCCTATATTTGCAGCCGCTATTTCGGGCCGCACGCATTCGGCCTCATCTACGGCCTGATGTTTTCCGCCTTCCAACTCGGCTCGATGGCCGGTTCCCCGCTGCTGGGCCTGTACCACGACCATGCCGGCAACTACGCCGGCGCACTATGGGTAGTGGCCGCACTGGTCGCCGTCGGCACCGTACTGATAGCCCTGCTGGGACCTTATCCCGACAAATTCCAGGATTCAGAGTAACATTCACTCTGACCCCAAACGTACAGATTAAAGAGGAGCATCACCATGTTATTCATCTGCTATTTCGAGATCATGCCGGAAAAAATCATGGAGGTGAGCAAGGGCACCTTGCGCCATTCCGAAAACCACGGAGCAGGCTCCGGTGACGTGAAAGTCATCTTTGAAGGCCAGGCTGCGTCGCACTGGGGCATCGCCGCGTTCGAGGCAGACAGCGCCGAGGCCGTGTTCCGCTATATCCGGCCCTGGTGCGGGGTAAACGGGAAAATCCTGGTAGAACCGGCGCTACGCGTCGATGACGGCGAGTTCGCAGAAAAATTTCCCCGGGAGATACTGGAGCGCTGACACAGGGATGGGAGGCATATAAATCAGGGCACGGATGGATAAGGCATTAAAACTACTACAGGAAACCTTCGGCTACCGGGCGTTTCGCGGCAATCAGCAGGACATCATCACGACGGTCCTTGAGGGCAACGATGCGCTGGTGTTGATGCCGACCGGTGGCGGCAAGTCATTGTGTTACCAGATCCCGGCGCTGTTGCGTGCTGGTACAGGCATCATTATCTCACCGCTCATCGCGCTGATGCAGGACCAGGTGAACGCCCTGTTGCAACTGGGCATAAACGCTGCGTACCTCAATTCCACCCTGCCGCCCCAAAGCGCCCGGGCAACGGAACAGGGGTTGTTAAAGAATGACATGGACCTGCTCTACATCGCCCCGGAACGATTACTGCAGGAGCGCACCCTGGCGCTGCTGGAACAGACGCAGATCGCCTTGTTTGCCATCGACGAGGCCCACTGCGTCTCCCAGTGGGGCCATGATTTTCGCAAGGACTACCTGGCGCTGGAACTGTTGCAGCAACGCTTCCCGCAGGTCCCGCGCATCGCCTTGACCGCGACCGCGGACGAGCCTACCCGCCGTGAAATACGTGGCCGCCTGGGCCTGCAACAGGCACAGGTATTCATCAGCGGCTTCAATCGCCCGAACATCCGCTACCGCGTCACCACGCGCCGGCAGGAACGGCAACAATTGTTGCATTTTCTGCAGGAAGAACACCCGGGGGAGGCCGGCATCGTCTATTGCCTGTCGCGCAAAAAAACCGAAGCGGTTGCCGGGTGGCTGGTTACCCAGGGCTACACGGCGCTGCCCTATCACGCCGGACTGGACACCGGCGTGCGTTACCGCCACCAGCAACGGTTCCTGCAGGAGGAGGGCATTATCATGGTTGCCACCATCGCCTTCGGTATGGGCATCGACAAACCGGACGTGCGTTTCGTCGCACACCTGGACCTGCCGAAAAGCATTGAGGCTTACTACCAGGAAACCGGACGCGCCGGACGCGACGGCAGGCCGGCCAATGCCTGGATGGTGTACGGCCTGGAAGACGTGGTCAAGCTGCGCCAGATGCTGGAAGGGTCGGAGGCGGAGGAGAGCCATAAACGCGTGGAAAGGCACAAACTCGATGCTATGCTGGGCCTGTGCGAGATCACCAGTTGCCGCCGCCACGTCCTGCTGCAATACTTCGGCGAGCAGCCACCCGAGCGTTGCGATAACTGTGACACCTGCCTGCAGCCGGTCACCACCTGGGACGGTACCGAGGCCGCCCGCAAAGCCTTATCCTGCGTTTATCGCAGCGGCCAGCTTTTCGGCGCCAGGCACCTGATTGACGTGCTGCTGGGCAAGGAGAACGAGAAGGTGAAAAAGTTTCGGCACCAGCACCTCAGCACCTTCGGCATCGGGGCGGAGTTGAGCCTGGAACAATGGCGCTCCGTATTCCGCCAGTTGATTGCCCGGCGCTTCCTCACGGTGGACGTGCAGGGTTTTGGTTCCCTGCGTCTGACCGAGCTGAGCAAACCCTTGTTGCGCGGGGAGGCGCAGGTCTTCCTGCGCAAGGAGGAAAAGGTAACGCAAGCCAGGGCGAAAGCCCGTGACAGAACCCCGCTACAGGTCAGCGACCCGACCTTGCTGGAAAAACTCAAAACCCTCCGCCGGCAACTGGCCCAGGAACAGGGCCTGCCGCCCTACGTCATCTTCCACGACATAACCCTGGTGGAAATGACGCAATACCTGCCGGCCAATCCGGCACAACTGCTACAAATCAGCGGCGTCGGCGCGCATAAACTGCAGAAATACGGTGAGGAGTTTTTGGCTGTGATCCGGGAGCATGAACCACTACTGCAGGAGCAGGAGTCTTGATGAGAAATGACCACTCCTGCGCAAGCAGGAGGCTCTGTCAGAAGCGCACCATTCCTGCTTGCGCAGGAATGGCAAGCCAAGTCTAACGCTTACTGTACTGCGGCCGCTTGCGCGCTTTGTGCAAGCCGATTTTCTTGCGTTCCACTTCCCGGGCGTCGCGGGTGACGAAACCGGCCTGGCGCAGGGTTTTGCGCAGGCCCTCGTCATACTTGATCAGCGCCCGGGTGATGCCGTGCCGGATGGCGCCGGCCTGGCCGGATATGCCGCCGCCGGTGACGCTGACGTCGATATCGAATTGTTTCATCATCTCCAGCTTTTCCAGTGGCTGCTGGACGATCATCCTGCCGGTTTCCCGACCGAAATACTGTTCCATGCTACGCTTGTTGATGACGATGTTCCCACTGCCTTTCTTCAGGAACACGCGGGCGCTGGAGCTTTTCCTGCGGCCGGTGCTGTAATAAATCTGTTCTGGCATAATGCTTGTCCGCTTGTAACGGCCCCTCGTTATAAATAAATAACTACAACTCCAGCGGTTTCGGCTGCTGCGCGTCATGGCGATGATTGGCATCGGCATACACCCGCAGTTTGCGGAACAGGTCGCGTCCCAGCGGCCCTTTGGGCAACATGCCCTTGACCGCCTTCTCAATGACCCGCTCCGGCTTGGACCGGATGAGTTTATCGAATGTGATGGATTTGAGACCGCCCGGGTAACCCGAATGGCGGTAATAGGTCTTGTTCTTTGCCTTGTTGCCGGTGACGTGCACGTCCTTTGCGTTGATCACGATTACGTAATCCCCGGTGTTCATGTGCGGCGTGTATTCCGGTTTATGCTTTCCGCGCAGCCGCCTGGCGATCTCGCTGGCAAGCCGGCCCAGGACTTTGCCCCTGGCGTCAACCAGATACCACTCAGGCCTGATGTCCGCCGGTGTTGCGCTGTAGGTTTTCATTGATTTTCGCTTGGTCAAAAAGGAACACATTCTACCTGTACCTGCTGTTATGTCAATAACATATTTGGCAACAGGTCATATCAACCTCGTCATTTGCGCAAGCAGGAGTGGTGCGCCGGCTACGGGCTGATGAATTTCCCGAATGCGCGGCTGCCATCGCCAGTGGTGATCCGGCGTACGACTTGCAGGGTTTCCGGGTCTATCACGGCCACGTCGCCGTCGAACCAGTTGGCGACGTAAACCAGGCCGGATGTCGGGTCCAGATCAATCCCTTCGGGGTAATCACCGGCAGATATGACGGCGATCTCCTGCTGTTGCTCCAGGTCCACCACGGATACGCTGTTGTCCCGCTGGTTGGTGACGAACAGCCGCTGTGTCGGTGGGTGCCAGGCCATGGCGTAGGGGAATTCCCGCACCGGGATGGTTGCCGTCACCTTCCTCTGCGACAGTGATATGACGCTGACGGTATTGTCCTGCACGTTGGTCGATAACAATACCTCCTGCCGCGCCAGCAGCAGCAAGCCGAACGGGGCCTTGCCGGTCGGAATGTCGGCGATGACCTGTCGTTGTGCGAGGTCGATGACCGCGACAGCATCGTCTTCCCGGTTGGCGACGTACAGGAAGCGGTCATCGGCGCTTAGCGCCATGCCCGCCGGGCTGTTGCCCGCAGGCAGTTCCCCGGTGAGTGTCTGGGTGTTATCTTCAATAACGAGGATGCGGTTCCCATACCAGTCGGCCACGTAGATATGCTCACCACGGTTATCCGCGACGATACCCAGCGGCGCGCCGTCTATGGCCAGGGTCTTGATGACCTTGTTGGTGGCGGTCTCTATGACGCTGATGCTCTGTCCTTCGGGGTTACTGACATACACGCGGCGGTTATGGGCCGTGGTCGTGACGCCCGCGGGCCGGCTGCCGACGGCGATGGTGTGCACCACCGCGCCCAGCGCGTTGTCGATGACGGAAACGCTGTCCTCTTCCTGGTTGGTAATGTAGGAAAACGGCGCCGCCCCCGCGCTGAAGCACAGGAACAGACCGGCCGCGGCCAGTGCGCAAAGATAAGGCGCCGTTGGCGCGGACGGTTGTTTCACCGGATGATGGTGTTGCCGGGCTATTGTTCCGCGAGCTGTTTAACGTTATTCAGCCCGGGTTCGTACAACGCGGTGATAGCACGCGCGCAGGCATCGTCGTTCAACTCCGGCGGCGGGTCCATGCCTGGATAGGCACGGTAAAACGCAGCCTTGTATTCCAGCGTCGAGGCGCCGTCCCCGGCGGGTTTTACCGTCATGATCGATCCCATTGTCCTGACCGGCAGCGAGTCCGCGTTCGACTTCACCAGCGTGTACTGGATACGCATGGTCTCCGGCGCCACCTTGGTCAGTTTTTCCTCCAGGGTCTGCCCGTCGGCGAGGGTGACAGTCCTGATGGTCTGCGGCTGGTCGGGCGAATCCGCGACACAGGCGCTGACGCCGGGGTTCCAGTCGGCGATGGAACAGAAATCCTTGATCAATGCCCAGACTTTTTCCGCTTCGGCATTGATGCTTACCTGGGTTTTGACCGATTTCCTCGATGGTCCGTGCGCCGAGACCAGTCCCGGCAGGACGAGCAGCAGCGTGAGCAGCCATGTTAAACGCATAGTTATTCTCCGTTCACCTGATTGGGTTGTATAAAGCGGGGTATGGTAACCGGTAATACGCCGGGCCGTAAAGTGTTATAGAATGTGCCGGTTATGAAGAGCCGGGACTATACTGCGCTGGATCGTTTGATCATGGGGTTTGCGAAGGTGCTTCCCGAACCGCGCCCTGTTTTGCAGGATACCTCGCTTGCGGACGCGGAAAAACAACGCAGCGCGGCGTTGATGCGGGTCAACCACGCCGGGGAAGTGGCGGCGCAGGCCTTGTATGCGGGCCATGCGGTGACGGCGAGAGATGAACGTGTGCGGGCAGCCATGTTACAGGCTGCCGCGGAGGAGGGTGATCACCTGTCCTGGTGCGCGACAAGAGTTGGGGAACTGGACAGCCACGTCAGTTATCTCACCCCGGTCTGGTATTTCGGCTCGTTCGCCATCGGCGCGCTGGCGGGCGCGGCGGGCGATAAATGGAACCTGGGCTTTGTCATGGAAACGGAGCGCCAGGTGGTGCAGCACCTGGACAAGCACCTGGGGTTGTTGCCGGAACAGGATCAAAAGAGCCGGGACATACTGCAACAAATGCGCCGGGATGAATTGCAACACGCCTCCGCCGCCCAGGCTGCGGGCGGAGTTGAGTTGCCCCGGCCGGTACGGACACTGATGCGCGGTTGTGCAAAGGTAATGACGGGCGCCGCCTATTGGGTATGAGCGGGGGTAAGGTAACAAACAAGACGGAACTTGTAATCGGGCAGGGAACTTTTCCGTTTGTTACTTTCTAATAAGGGAAACTCTGACTTAAGAGGTTCCCTGAATAACTACATGATGAGACTATGGGTAATTTGAATTTCGTGAGGTATTTTTCCAGTCAGCGTTGTTTCGGCAGGATGTCTGCCTGGCTTGCTGTCCTGCTGTTTGCTGTTTCGGTCCAGGCTGGCTTGCCGCGTGCGCTGGATGGCCAGGAACTGCCCAGCCTGGCGCCGATGCTGGAACAGGTGACGCCGGCTGTCGTCAACATCGCCACCGAGGGGCGGGTGCAGGTGCGGCAGAACCCGCTGTTTTCCGATCCGTTCTTCCGGCGTTTTTTCAACATGCCCGATCAGCCCATGGAACGCAAGACGCAGAGCCTGGGGTCGGGTGTCATCGTTGATGCCGGGCGCGGGCTGGTGCTGACCAACAACCACGTGATCGCCAATGCCGTGCAGATCACCGTCACCTTGCGTGACGGACGCCATCTTGAGGCGGAGATTGTCGGTTCCGACCCGGCCACGGACGTGGCCGTGATCAAGGTACCCGCGGAAAACCTGGTCGATATCGGGGTGGCCGACTCGAATGCCCTGCGGGTAGGTGATTTTGTGGTGGCCATCGGCAACCCGTTCGGCCTGGGACAGACAGTGACCTCGGGCATTGTCAGCGCGCTCAGCCGTAGCGGCCTGGGCATTGAAGGCTATGAGGATTTTATCCAGACGGACGCATCCATCAACCCGGGCAATTCCGGCGGCGCCCTGGTCAACCTGAACGGTGAGCTGGTCGGCATCAACACGGCCATCTTTTCCCGCGGTGGCGGTAACATCGGCATCGGCTTTGCGATACCCATCAACCTCGCCTTGCAGATCATGGAGCAACTGCTGGACAAGGGCGAGGTGGAACGCGGCTTCATCGGCGTGCAGGTGCAGAACCTGAACGCCGACCTGGCGGAGGCATTCGGGATCAAGAACCAGAAAGGCGCCATCGTCAACAGCGTCATGGCCGATTCACCCGCGCAGGAGGCGGGACTGCAACCCGGTGACATCATCGTTTCCATCAATACCAAGCCGGTGAAGGTGGCCTCTGACGTCAGGAATCATATCGGCTTGCTGCCCGTGGGCGAGCAGGTCACATTCGAAATCCTGCGCGCCGGCGACAAGATGTCCCTGCAAACCCGGGTGGCCGCCGCAACCGAACTCAAGTTGACCCAGGGCGGTTCGCGTAACCCGCGCCTGGACGGGGTAACGCTGGGCGAGATCGGCGCAGAGCACCCGTTCTACAGCCGGGTTAAGGGCGTGATTATTACCGAGGTCAAACGCGGCTCGCGCGGCTGGTCATCCGGCTTGCGGGAAGGGGATATCATCACCTCCGTCAACCGTCAACCGGTTGCAGACCTGGACACGTTCCTGCAGTTGGTGGACAAACTGGAAAGCGGCCTGTTGCTGCGCGTCATCAGGGGCGAAGCCGCGGCGTTTCTGGTGATTAAGTAGGAGTCAGTCGTTCAGGCAATGGCTTGCACCCGGCGCGGGAGACGTGTCTCGTCTCCCGTGCCGGAGTGCAGCAGCCTCAGCAGGGCCAGGTCGACGTAATGGCGCCCGTATGCCATACCGGCCGCTACCTCGAAAGGTTGGCCCGGCTCTCCCAGTTGGTCCAGCACCAGCGAGGCGCCGGTGAAATTATCACCCCGGGTGAGTGGATGGGTGGTGATGACCGTCTTGATACCGGCTGCCAGCGCGGCCAGGTTGCCGTTCGCGGTGTCTTCCAGGGCGATACAGTGTTGCGCGCCCAGGCCCAGTTCCGATAACGCATACCGGTACACCGCCGGTGCGGGTTTCTTGTCCCGGACGAGATCGCAGGTGACCACGACCGGGAACAGCCCGGCGCCGGCGCTGCCGAACGTTCTTTGCAACAGGGTATGGACGTTGTCCGTGGAAGAACTGGTCGCGATGGCCAGTTTCAGGCCGGCGGCGCGGCATTCCTCTACCAGGCGCCGGATACCGGGACGCAGTTCGATCGCATCGGAGACCAGTATCTGCCGGTACAAGGTGGATTTTCTCCGGTGCAGCGCGTCCACGGTCTGTTCCAGGCCGGCCGCGGGCGCGCCGATCTGCCGCAGGCAGTGGGTAATTCTTTCCCTGCCGCCGGAAATGGTGAGCAGTTGCCGGTATTCACCGCGCGACCAGTTGAGCGGGCAGGCGCACTCCTCGAAGGCAAGATTGAAGGCCCGGCGATGTAACTCTTCCGTATCGGCCAGGGTGCCGTCCATGTCAAAGATAATGGCCTGGAGTTCGCTCATTTACGACGACTACAAATGACTGCCTGAGAAATGCGGGTAGAGCAGGTTATACGCGAGTTCCCGGGCTTCATCAATATCCCGCACCAGGCGTTCCTGCGGCCATTGTTGCAGGATATTCAAGGTGCGTAGGGTGTCGGCAATGTCATCCGGGAGGGCGACCATGATGATCTCGGTGTCTTTTTCAGCGGCGACTTGCACGAGTTTCTCCATCACCAGGGCCGCGCTGTCGTCCAGGTAGGTGGTTTCGGAGAAATCGAAAATTACTACCTCATGGTCCTTGATATCCTCGCCTACCATGTCAATCAGCTTCCTGGAGGAGGCTACGGTGAAGCTTCCTTTCAATGCCAGCAGGCCGACCTGGGCTGAATACGGATCGGTGTGGGACATGTCCTGGTATTGGGCAAAAAACGTCTGGTCCAGTACCGGCACGGAGATGATGCTGTCCAGTTCCAGGGTTTCCAGTTGCTGCGCGTGGGTCATGCCCGCGGCAATCAGGCCGATTGCCACCGCGGTAACCAGGTCGACAAACACAGTCAGCAGCAAGGTCAGCAACATGACTATCAGGTGTTCGCGCCGCATACGGTGGATATAGTTCAGGATGCGCCAGTCGATGATGTCCCAGCCTATTTTTATCAGGATACCGGCCAGCGCGGCATGAGGGATAGGCTCGACGTGCCGGCCCAGGCCCAGCAGCAGCAACACCAGCAGGACCGAGCGCAGCACCCCCGACATCGGGGTCGAACCGCCGGCGCGTATATTGGTGACGGTGCCCATGGTGGCGCCCGCCCCGGGCAGGCCGCCGAACAGGCCCGCCACCATGTTGCCCAGGCCCTGGCCTACCAGTTCCCGGTTCGGCTTGTGTTGCGTGCCGGTGAGCGAATCGGCGATGAGGGAGGTCAGCAGGCTGTCCACCGAGCCCAGCAGGGCCAGGATCAGCGCCGGTTCCAACGCGCCTATGAGGAACGCCATTGACGGCGTGGGAATTTGCAGGTCGGGCAGGCCCACAGGCATTTGCCCGATCACCGGCGCATCGTGCAGCCACAGCACTGCCAGCAACGTGCCCACCAGCAGGGCGGCCAGTGGTGACGGCAGGTGCCTTGCCAGCCGCTGTGGCCAGAATATGCCAATGGCCAGACTGGTACCGGCGATGATCAGTGCGTGGATATTAACGTCAGCCAGTGCCGGCGGCAGTGCGCGCAGTGCGCCCATGGGGCCGTGCGGCGAGGTGGGCGCGCCCAGCAGCGGCAGCAGTTGAATAAGTATGATGATGATACCGATGCCGGACATGAACCCGGAGATAACAACGTAAGGCGTGTAGGCGACGAAGCGCCCCAATTTCGATACTCCCAGCAGTACCTGTAACAGCCCGGCCATGATGACCACGGCCAGGGCTTCGCCCAGGGTGGATGCATGGGTGGTGACGATGACGGCCATGGCCACGGTCATGGATGGGGTGGGGCCGGAGATCTGCGAGCGGGTCCCGCCGAACACCGAGGCGAACAAGCCGACCGCGATGGCGCCGTACATACCGGCCGCCGCGCCCAGTCCCGAGGCAATACCGAATCCCAGCGCCACCGGCAACGCCACGATCGCGGACGTAATGCCGCCGAACAGGTCGCCGCGGAATGTGTTCAGGTCGTAGTTCACAAACACGTCGTTCCCCTCCCCGGAGGGAGATTACTTGCCCGCATAGTCATAACGGCGCGTTTTCCCTGTGCCTGAACAGTATCTCGCGCCACTGTGCCGGGCCGGACTGGTGGACGGAGTTGCCGTTACTGTCCACCGCCACGGTCACCGGCATGTCGCGCACTTCAAACTCATGGATGGCCTCCATGCCCAGGTCGGCGAAAGCCACCACCCTGGATGCGGTGATCGCGCGCGATACCAGGTAGGCGGCGCCGCCGACCGCGCTCAGGTACACCGCGCCGTGCCGGTTGATGGCGGCCAGCGCTTCCGGGCCGCGCTCGGCCTTGCCGATCATACCGAGCAGCCCGGTTTTTTCCAGTAGCAGGTCGGTGAACTTGTCCATGCGGGTGGCGGTGGTGGGACCGGCCGGCCCCACCACCTCATCCCGTACCGCGTCCACCGGTCCCACGTAATAGATGAAACGATTGGTGAAATCCACACCTGCAGGCAGCGCCTCCCCGGATTTCAGCAGGCTATCGATGCGCTTGTGCGCGGCGTCCCTGCCGGTCAGCAGCTTGCCGCTGAGCAACAGGGTTGCGCCCGGTTGCCAGTCAGCCACGTCAGCTTTGGTGAGCGCGTCAAGGTTAACGCGGCGCGCACCGGGGCCCGCCTCCCAGCTAATTTTCGGCCAGTCATCCAGGCTGGGCGCTTGTTGCAGGGCCGGGCCGCTGCCGTCCAGGGTGAAATGGGTATGACGGGTGGCCGCGCAGTTGGGGATCAAGGCCACCGGCAGCGAGGCCGCATGGGTAGGGTAGTCCAGCAGCTTTACGTCCAGCACGGTGGTCATACCCCCCAGGCCCTGGGCGCCTATCCCCAGGTCATTCACCCGCGCGAAGATCTCCAGGCGCAGTTCTTCCAGTCTGGTCTGCGCGCCGCGTTGCTTGAGTTCCTGTATGTCTACGGGCGCCAGCAGCGCCTCTTTCGCCAGCAGCGCCGCCTTCTCCGCGGTGCCGCCGATGCCAATGCCGAGAATACCCGGCGGGCACCAGCCCGCGCCCAGGGTCGGCACCACGTCCACCACCCAGTCGGCGATGCTGTCGCTGGGGTTGAGCATGGCCAGTTTCGCCTTGTTCTCCGAACCGCCACCCTTGGCCGCGAGTTGCACCTTCACCTTGTCCCCCGGCACCACGCTGGTATGGATCACCGCCGGGGTGTTGTCGCCGGTATTTTTTCGGTTACCCGCAGGGTCGGCCATGATGGAAGCCCGCAACACGTTATCCGGATGGGTATAAGCGCGCCGCACCCCCTCGTTAATCATGTCGGCAACACTCATCCCGCCGCTGTCCCAGCGCACGTCCATACCGATGCTGATGAACACCGTGACAATGCCGGTATCCTGGCAAATAGGCCGCCGCCCTTCGGCACACATCCTGGAATTAACCAGTATCTGCGCCAACGCGTCCCTGGCTGCCGCAGACTCCTCCCGCAGGTAAGCCTGATGCACCGCATCAACGAAATCCAGCGGATGATAGTAGGAAATAAACTGCAACGCATCAGCAACGCTGCCGATCAGGTCATTGGCTTTGATTGTGGTCATGTGTCTGGTCGGGTGGTTTCCGCAACTTGCTCATCCGGGGCATGGTGATAGTATAACCCAAGCCTTGAAGATGCGAGTACTGACATGCTGCCCCAGGAAATTATCAGGAAGAAACGTAACGGTGAACCGCTTTGTGCGGCTGAGATACGGTTTTTTGTGGATGGTTTGAGTGACGGGTCCATTCCCGCGGAGCAGGTCTCGGCGTTGGCGATGGCGGTTTATTTTCAGTCCATGGATGCTGCTGAGACTGCGGAATTGACGCGGGCGATGGCGCATTCCGGCAGTGTGATTGACTGGCGCGGGGAGGGGATTGCGGATCGGGTGGTGGATAAACATTCGACCGGCGGGGTGGGGGACAAGGTCAGCCTGATGCTGGCGCCCATGGTCGCCGCCTGCGGCGCGTACGTGCCGATGGTTTCCGGGCGCGGGCTGGGGCATACCGGCGGCACCCTGGACAAGCTGGACAGTATCCCGGGTTATGACACCGCGCCGGGGTTGGCAACGTTCAAACGGGTGGTTGCTGCGGTCGGCTGTGCGGTTATCGGGCAGACGCCGGAACTGGCGCCCGCGGACCGGCGCTTGTATGCCATCCGCGACGTGACCGCGACGGTGGAATCCGTGCCGCTGATCACCGCGTCGATACTGTCCAAGAAGATGTCCGCCGGCCTAGCCGGCCTGGTCATGGATATCAAAACCGGCAGCGGTGCGTTCATGCAGACTGAGAAGGACGCGCAGGTGCTGGCGGATTCCATTGTGAATACCGCGGCCGCGGCCGGTTTGCCCGTGCGGGCCGTGATCACCGATATGTCGCAGGCGCTGGGGCACAGCGCCGGTAATGCCCTGGAGGTACGCGAGGCGCTGGAGTACCTCACCGGCGCCGCGCGTAATCCCCGCCTGCACGCAGTGACCCTGGCGCTGGGCGCCGAGATGCTGGTCCTGGCAGGGATAAAGCAGGATCACCAGGCCGCACGGGATAGCTTGCAGGCGAGCCTGGACCGCGGGCAGGCCGCCCGGGTGTTTGCCGATATGGTACGCGCGCTGGGCGGACCGCCTGACCTCATCGAACGCATGGACCACTACCTGCCGCCCGCGCCGGTGGTGAAACCGGTGTTTCACGGGCAGGAGGGATACGTCAGCGCCATCGACGTGCGCCAGGTCGGTAACCTGGTGCTGGCCCTAGGCGGTGGCCGGCGCCGGGTTGAGGACGCTATCGACCACCGCGTCGGTTTAACTGATATCGCCGGTATCGGCGCCCATATCGACCCGCACACGCCTGTTGCCATGGTACATACCCGGGATGAAGCCGGGGTCGAACTGGCGCAAGCAACCCTGGCGAGTGCCTTCACTCTGGCCGGGGAAAAGCCTCTGCCCAAACCCGTCCTCCGAAAATATTTTGATTAAATGATAAAATTTTTTTTGACTCTATGGTCAGAAAATACTATTATTACCCTGTCGCCGGATTGCCATGTCGGTAACCGGCATGGTTTTCATAGTCCGTATGGGGGATGATGAAATGGGTAGAACCAAAACATTACTGTCTGTACCAGGCAGCCAATCCACTATTATCTGCGCGTTATTGTCCGTGGTCATGCTGTTGCCGCTCAAACCGGCGAGCGCCCAGGCCCAGGGTAGCGAAGCCGGTGTGTTCGAAGAGATCGTGGTTACGGCGCGCAAGCGCGAGGAAAGTCTGGAAGACATTCCCGTAGCGCTGACTGCGTTTACCGGTGATGACATTGCCAACCTGAACATGGGCGATTTGTATGACGTCGGCAAGAACGTGCCCAACCTGTTCATCGGTAATTTCGGCAACGGCAACCAGAACCATACCAGCGTGTTCATGCGCGGCGTCGGCACCCAGGATCACATCATTACGGTCGACTCCGCCGTAGGATTGTACCTGGACGGCGTGTACCTGGGACGACAGGTAGGTTCGAACCTGGGCCTGTCCAATATCGAACGGGTGGAAGTGGCGCGCGGCCCCCAGGGCACCTTGCATGGGCGTAACTCCATCGGCGGGGCGATCAACATCATCACTAAAAAACCTGACGGTGAGAATGAGGCCACGGTCACGCTGCAAGGGGGCACCCGGGCCCGCGGCAAGTTCGACTTCTACGGTTCCACTGCGTTATCCGACCAGGTGGCCGCCTCCGTAACCGGTTTTTACAATCGGCGCAACGGGGTGGGTGAGTTCATCAACCAGCCGCAGACGGACGTGGAACTGGGCCAGATTCGTGAAGGCGGTGTGCGCGGCATGCTCAACTTTACGCCTTCCGAAGATTTCTCCCTGCTGTTGACCGCGGATTTCTCTGATGGCTCCCACGGCCAGACCCCCACCCATTTCAACGCGCCGCCGGGGCAGTACCCGAACGGGCTGCCCGGCAGCCTGTTTGCCGAGGACCCCGATGACAACGCTTCACCCGCGGACAATATCGTCAAGCAAACCAGCCAGGCCTACGGCTTTTCCGCTACCGCGGACTGGCGCCTCAGCGACGTGTATGCGCTGAAATTCATCGGCAGTTACCGCTTCAGCGACTATACCGGCGGCACCGACCAGCAGGACAGCATCGGCGCAATCGTCTTTCCGGAGCGGGGTGAGGCCGACCAGTACTCGGCTGAATTGCAACTCCTTGCCGAGTTCGCCAACTGGAATTTCGTGACCGGCGCCTATTATTTCACCGAGGACGGCGAGACGGTATCCCGCCCCTTCGAGATATTCCCGCCGTTTGTGACCGATGGTGAGATCAACGTGACCCAGGACGTGGAGAGTTACGCCTGGTTCGGCTCAGTGGACTATACGGTTACCCCCTCCCTTGCCATCGGTGGCGGCCTGCGCGTCACCCATGACAGCAAGGATGCCGCCGGTGTGGCCGCGCTGTTCCAGCCGGCCATTCCGGTGGCGCGTTCCGAGGACTGGACCGAACTGAGCTGGGATGCTTCTGCGACGTACGCCATCAACGAGGACGTGAACTTTTACGTGGCGTTCTCCCGCGGCTACCAGAGCGGCGGGTTTCCGGCGCGGCCGTTCGGCGGCGATGCCACCTTCGTCTCCTTTGACCCGCAGTTCGCGCAGAATTATGAGGGTGGTTTCAAAGGCGTGCTGGCGGACCGATTGCGCTTCGCCGCGACCGTGTTCTGGACCGATTACTCGGACTTGCAATTGCAGACCAACCGTTTCGACCCGGCGTTCGGTTTCCTGACCATCACCGAGAACGCCGGTGAATCCCGCGCCTGGGGCGTGGAGTTCGAGGGTAACCTGCAACTGAATGACTACTTCAGCGTACAGACCGCGGTGGGCTACCTGGACGCGGAATTTACCGAGGTGGACCCGGCGGTGATCGGCACCGTCAAGGGTGGCATCCCGCAGTTGACGACGGACTTGACGTTCTCCATCTCACCGGAATTGACCCTGCCCATGAACGGCGGCGCGGCGCTTAGCCTGCGCCTGAATTATAATTACCGGGGTGACATGTACGGTGAGGCCAACAACGTGCCGATGAACCGGGTCAGCAGCCGCGAACTGCTGGATTTCAATATCCGTTATCAGCCGGCAGACCCAGGCTGGCACGTTGTACTGTACGGCGAGAACGTGCTGAATGAGGTCTATGACACAGCCTCGGGCACCTTCGGCAACCCGTTTTCCATTACCTTGCGCAGCAATGACCGCAGTGAGTTCGGGGTGCGGATTTCCAGGACGTTTGGAGGTTAAGCGTTGCCGCCAGAATGACTGTCTCGCTCAGAGCAGCCTTGCGTGAACTGTTGGCGGACTGGCGTACTGACCTGCCTGAGGTATGGTCACAGGTGCTGGAGGGCGTGGAGCCCGCTTTTGATGACGTGGATGAGCGACTGGAATTGCATCCATGGGAACCCATCTTTCCGTCCCGGCGTGATTTCGTGCTGCCGGACGAGCCCCCTGACGCGCACCTGTTGCGGGCCTTCGACGGTCTGGCGCCGGACGCGGTGCGCTGCGTGGTGATCGGGCAGGACCCGTACCCCGGCATCGGCTTTGCTACCGGACGGGCTTTTGAAGCCGGGGGCTATCGCTGCTGGAGTGAGTTGGAAAACATGTGGTCGCACAGCATGAGAAGCCTGATCCAGTCCGTCTACGCGTTCCGTTCCGGCGAGCCGGATTATGCCGCGAGCATTAACAGGTGGCCGGACGTGCTGCAGGCAATCCGCGCACCAGGCAGCGGCTTCCCACCGCCGCGCCGCCTGGCGCAGGAGTGGGTGGACCAGGGCGTATTATTGCTCAATTCCAGTTTTACCCTTTCCCGCTTCTCCGTGGCGGGCGACCCCCATCAACTGCGCGGGCACCTGCCATTGTGGCGGCCCATACTGGCGCGCCTGGTACACTACTTTTTCCGGCGCAACGCCGTGTTCCTGCTGTTTGGCGAGGTTGCGCTGAACGTAGCCTGTACCAGTGGCGTAGTGAGGCGGGATGAGGTCGAACAGCATCCGGCCATCGTGGCGGTGCCGCACCCGGCGGCGGGGGACGACTATTTACGACATCCCAACCCGTTTGCCGCCTGTAATGAGAAACTGCTTGCCGCCGGCGCACGTCCGATAAGCTGGTGAGTGTGACAGGAGCAGCATGAACCGGGAATACGACTACATTGTGGTGGGCGCGGGTTCGGCCGGTTGCGTGCTTGCCAACCGGCTCTCGGCCGGCGGAGAGAACCGGGTGCTGTTGCTGGAGGCCGGGGGCCGGGATACGAACTACCTGTTCCGCCTGCCGATGTTAATGGGCAAGCTGATGCACTCCGGCATCTACAACTGGAATTATCACACGGAGCCTGAGCCCAATCTTGCCGGCCGTGCAGTGTATTGGCCGCGCGGCAAGGCGCTGGGCGGCAGTTCAACCATCAACGGCATGATCTACGTGCGTGGCAACCCGGCCGATTACAACGGTTGGGAGGCGCTGGGTTCACCGGGCTGGTCATACGAACAAGTCCTGCCGTATTTTAAACGGTCTGAAGGACACGTGGACCGGGATGATCCGTATCATGCACACCAGGGTGAGCTGACGGTGCAACGAGCGCGCGCGCAGAACCCCATGTTTGATACGTACATCGAAGCGGGCCAGCAGGCCGGTTATCCGTTCACTGACGATTTCAACGGCGCGCGCCAGGAAGGTTTCGGGCGTTTTGACTTTACCATCAGGCACGGCAAACGTTGCAGCGCGGCCACGGCCTTTCTGGACCCGGCGCGGGCGCGCAGCAATCTCACGGCGGTCACCAATGCGCTGGTGCACCGGGTTATTTTTTCCGGCGTCCGCGCCGTCGGTGTGGCCTATAGTGCCGGTGGCAAACTCGTGGAGGCTAAGGCGGGAAAAGAGATCATCCTGGCTGCCGGGGTGGTCAATTCTCCCCAGTTGCTGATGCTGTCCGGCATCGGCGACAGCGAGGAGCTGGGACGGCGCGGCATCCCGGTAGTGCAGCACCTGCCGGGAGTGGGTAAAAATGTGCAGGACCACGTGGATTGCTGCCTGGTGTATGAGTTCACGCAACCGGTGTCGCTGTATAACGATTTGCGCATGGACAAGGTGACGCTGGGGGTGATGCAGGCGGCCCTGTTCGGCACGGGGTTCATCACTACGTTCCCCTATGAAGCCGGTTCCTTCATCAAATCATCGGCCAGCCTGGAGGTACCGGATATACAGACGCACTTCATGCCGGCCACGGAAGCGAGTGCGAACCTGCACTGGTCGTTGCCGTTCGTGCGCAAACAGGCAACCGGCGCCAATCACGGCCTGACCATCAGGGTAGGGCCGCTGAACCCCGGCAGCAGAGGCAGCATCGCGTTACGTTCCGCCGACCCGTCCGACCCGCCCCTGATCCGCGCCAACTACCTGGCGCACCGGCGTGACGTCGAGACCACCATCGCCGGCGTGCAACTCCTGCGCGAGGTAGTGGCGCAGCCGGCTTTTGCCGGAGTGAAAGGCCGGGAACTGGCGCCAGGCCCGGCGTATCAAACCGACAAACAACTGGCGGACTGGCTGGTGGACGCGGCCATGACGACCTTGCACCCGGTCGGTTCCTGTAAAATGGGCTCCGGCGCCGATGCCGTGGTGGATGCACAACTGCGCGTGCACGGGACCCGGGGATTGCGCGTGGCCGATGCCTCGATCATGCCGGTCATCACCCGCGGCAACACCAACGCCCCGGCTATCATGATCGCGGAGAAGGCCAGTGATATGATCCTGGATCGCCAACCTGAGGATAACTGACATGATCATCGACCACCGCACCTACACCTTTCGCCCCGGCACGTTGAAACAGTGGCTGGAAAAGTACCAGACGCAAGGACTGCCACTGCAAAAAAAGCACCTGGGACAATTCCTGGGGCTGTTCACCACCGAAGTCGGCAACCTGCACCAGGTGGTTTTCATGTGGGGATATGAAAGCATGGGAGACCGGGAGCAGCGCCGCGCGGCCATGGACGCCGACCCGGAATGGCAGCGCTTCATCGACGAAATCTGGTCCCTGGGCATCATCCAGACACAGGAAATAAAATTTCTTCGCCCGGCTTCGTTTTCTCCCATCAAGTGATGTGTGAGTGCGTTAATTGGAAAGAGTATTAAGGTAACGACGTAATATGGAACATCATCATTTTATTGCCGCGACGGGTTGACAATGGAAAATTCTCTGTGGAATCAGGACCTGGCCCCGACGGGAGCGCGGCAACGTACCTGGAGCTGGGTCAATATCTCGGCGCTGTGGGTGGGTATGGTGATTTCCGTCCCCGCGTACCTGCTGGCCTCGGGCCTGATGCAGGAGGGCATGGCCTGGTGGCAGGCAGTCTTGACGATATTCCTGGGTAATCTCATCGTCATGATCCCGATGTTGCTGAACGGCCATGCCGGCGCCAGGTACGGGGTGCCGTTTCCGGTGTTGCTGCGCGCGTCTTTTGGCGTCGCGGGAGCAAAGTTGCCGGCCCTGTTACGCGGACTGGTGGCCTGCGGCTGGTTCGGTATCCAGACCTGGGTGGGGGGCTTCGCCATCTACCAGATACTCAATGCCGTATCCGGCGATGCGTTTGTGGGCGCGGCCATCCCGTTTATTAACATCGACCTGGCCCAGTTGTCCTGTTTTCTGGCGTTCTGGCTGCTGCAACTTGTCTTCATTGAGAAAGGCACGGAGTCCATTCGCTGGCTGGAGACTCTGGCTGCGCCCTTTTTGTTGCTGGCCGCGCTGGCCCTGCTGGTCTGGGCGTATGCACGCGCCGGCAGTTTTGGCGATATATTGTCGGCGCCGTCGGCATTTGTGCACGGCGGGGAACGGGAAGGAGAATTCTGGCGGGTGTTCTGGCCTGGCTTGACCGCGATGGTGGGTTTCTGGGCCACTATGTCGCTCAATATCCCGGATTTCACCCGCTATGCACGCAGCCAACGGGACCAGTTACTCGGACAAGCGCTGGGTTTGCCCGTGCCCATGGCACTACTGGCCCTGGTGAGCGTGTTCGTTACCTCCGCTACCGTTCTCATCTTCGGGGAGGCAATCTGGGACCCGATCGTTATCGCCGGACGCCTGGACGGGGCCGGAGTCATCCTGGGGTTGCTGGCATTGACGATCGCGACCTTGACCACCAACCTGGCCGCGAACGTGGTCGCCCCTGCCAACGGTTTTTCCAACCTGGCGCCGGGCAGGATATCCTTCCGCCTGGGTGGCTATATCACCGCCGGGATAGGCATTGCGATCATGCCCTGGAAACTGCTGGAATCTGCCGGCGCCTATTTGTTTGTCTGGCTCATCGGTTATTCGTCCCTGTTGGGCCCTATTGCCGGGATCATGATCACGGATTATTTTTTCGTGAGAAAATGCCGTCTGGATACTGCCGAGTTGTACCGGGAGCAGGGGGCGTATGCATATACCCGGGGTTGGAATGTGTGCGCGCTGACAGCGCTGTGCCTGGGTATTGCGCCCAGCTTGCCGGGGTTTTTGCACGCGGTCGGTTTAACGGATGATTTGCCGTCCTTTTTTACCGGCTTGTATGATCATGCCTGGTTTGTCGGCGCGTTGCTGGCCGGGGTCGTTTATTATGTATTGATGCAGTTTGGTTGCCAAAGAGGGCGGGCTTAAGTCCGTCCTCCTGCAAATTAAGGAGACACGTCAAGTGGAATTCGGTATCTGTTTCAAGGGTAATGCCAGTCCGGAGCGGGCGCGCGATCTGGTGCGCCTGGCGGAGGACGGCGGATTTGGTTACTGCTGGTTTTATGACTCACACATTCTCTGGCGCGATTGTTATGCCGCCATCGCGATGTGCATGGAGCAGACCAGCACCATACGCTTTGGGCCATGTGTGACCAACCCGAACGTCCGGGATTGGTCCGTGGCGGCCAGCATGTTTGCCAGCCTGGCGCTGCAGAGCGGCGGCAGGTTTGACGTCGGTCTGGGGCGGGGTGACAGCTCCATGCGGGTCATGGGCAGGAAACCGGCCACTCTTGCCCGCCTGGTCGAATTTACGGAGACGGTAAAAGCCCTGGTCCGGGGTGAGAGCGTGACCTACCCGGAATGTCCCGAGCCGGTGCAGTTCAGTTGGAGCGCAGGGTATGAACTCCCGGTATGGGTCGCCGCGTACGGCCCCAAGGCGCTGGCCACCGCCGGCCGGCACGGTGACGGCGTCATCCTGCAGATCGCAGAGCCGGCGCTGGTGGCCTGGTTCGTGCAGCAGTGCCGCAACGCCGGTGACGCAGCCGGACGGGACATGTCGGATTTCCGGGTGATGTCAGCCGCGCCCGCGTATTTCGGTTCGCAGGATGAATGTATTGAAGCAACCCGCTGGTTCCCGGCGATGGTCGGCAACCACGTGGCTGATATTGTCGAGAAATACGGCGCCGACACCACCGCAGTGCCGCAAAGCCTGACTGCCTACATCGAACAACGGCGCGGCTACGACTATAAAAAACACGGCCGCAACGACAACCCTTTTCTGGATTTCATAACGCCCGACATCGTCAGGAGCTTCTGCGTGCTGGGCAGCCCCGCCGACCATATTGCCAAATTAAGAGAACTGCAACAGGCCGGGGTCACACAGTTCAATATCTACCTGGACAACGGCAGGGAAGAGGAGATTATCGACACCTATGCGGATGCCGTTATCCCGGAGTTTGTGGATTAGGCGGAAAAACACGTGTCGGAGCGCACCCTCAGTGCTCCCATCCGTATAAATCCTGCGGTATCATTGTTGTAATTCTTCCATGACATGGAAGAATTACAACGTTACCGGATAGCACTGGAACTGGAAATTCGAGGCAAACAAATCATTCTTGTCAATGTGGGCAAGCGTGAGCAGGGTTATTAACCGGTGTTTTAGCGATTACTCGGAAACGCAAACTGCGCTTGCTCTACGGAATCCGTGGGCCAGCGTTGGCTGATGGTTTTGCGGCGGGTATAGAAGCGGACGGAGTCGGGGCCGTAGGCGCTCAGGTCGCCAAGTCTGAAGCTGACAAATCGTCAGGACAGACAATTTGTACGGCGTAAGCCGCCCACAGGCTTGCACCCAGGGAAGAGCACAATGAAAATCTCCACGAGGCCCTCGTCAAATACGAAACCGAAGTACTGCGCTTCGCACGCGACCCCCGGGTCCCGTTCACCAACAACCGCGCCGAGCGCGATATCCGTATCGCCAAGGTCACAACAGAAAGTCTGCGGGTGTTTCCGTCCCCTCAGGCAACGCCGCCACCATGGTAGAGAAACCACCCAAATAGAACCCGGCCGATCAGGAACAGGATAAGGGGGGCGAGTAGTTGCCTATTCGATTAATTCTTAGGACAGTAATGATAAAATACAACTCCCTGTCTTATCTAACTCTATAAATTATATAATCATGACAGAAGTTATCTACATACCGCTCGCAACCTTGGGCGAAGATGGAATCATATTGACTGTTGTCGTCTTACTTTTTCTGCTTTTTCTTTTAGGTTTAGTGTCCACAAAGTTCCGTGAAGTGGCACCTGCTCTGATGACGAGTCTGGGTATTTTCGGGGCTTTCTGTGGGATATTTGTTGCGTTGTATCCCCTGGAATTTTCTCCAGGAAAAATGAATGACAGCATAGAAGCCTTACTGACTGGGATGAGAACGGCTTTTGTGACTAGTCTGCTCGGTATTGGTTCATCGATTATTTTCCGAAGTATCGGAGCCCCCTTGTCAGTTCCCGTCAATAGTTTGCTGTCACGACTGATGACGCGAGAACCACCTACACCGTCGGAACATGGCGAAATTCTTGGCCGGCTTGATGCCATTAAACAAGCCATCGCTGGGGATGGCGATTCCAGTATGGTGACGCAGATGCAAAAAATGCGTGATGAAAACCGTGATGGCTTCAAAAAGTTCGACGGATTGAGTGAGGCAATCCACGTTGCAATTGTAGAAAATCTGGGAAATCTGATAGTGGAATTACGCGAAATTATCGGCAAACAACTGGGAGACTCGCTCAAGCAATTGATTACAAACATAGAAGAAGCATTGATCAAGCAATTCGGCAGCACCTTTGTCGAATTCAATGCAGCAACACAGGCCATAAAAAAATGGCAGGAGGATCACCGGGAGCAAGTAGAGCAACTGACTAATGCCTTTAGCCTGACGGCAGAGCAAATCGCGCAAATCGCGTCAGACTGCCAAACAATACCGGTGACTATGGAACAGTTGCGTGAAACAGCTATTATCGCTCGTGAGGATGTAAAATTATTAAATCAACAATTAGTGGCATTCGAAAAGATGCGTGAACAGGCTCAGGAAGCATTCCCCACAATCAAGCAACATCTTGACAAGATTGGCGCAGATTTAGCGCAAAGTGCACAAGGATTTGATGGGCTAAAAACGACCATACAACAAGCTGAAGAGGAAACCCGCCGCATTGCCCGGTTACATACGGAGAATATAGAAGCCCTCGCTATTGGGATGCGGGAAACCCTCGAGGAGGCGCAGCGCGCTTCAGCTGACAAGGTGGCAGGGATAGTAGACGAAGCTATCAATAAATTCACCCAGGAAATAGACAACGAAATTACTCGGGTTGCTGTTGCTTGGGGAGAAAATATGGTGGGCATCGCGGAACGTGTTGCTGAAGCAATCAGGAAAGAGGAACAACGACAGTGAATCTTGGCTTTGGTAAAACAGAGGACAGCGAACAGTGGGCGCCAATTTCCGACCTGATGGCGGCTTTGATGCTCATTTTCATGTTTATTGCCATCATATTCATTCGCTCAGTTGTGACAGCAGAAACGACGTACAGGGAGGAATGTGACAAGATTTACCAAGTATTAACGAAAGAATTTAGAACTGATTTTGAGGACTGGGATGTAGAACTGTTGGAAGATTTGACCATCCGCTTTCGTAACCCTGAGGTTTTGTTTGAGACCGGTGAGGCTGTGATACGTCCGCGCTTTGCAGACATGCTAGGAGATTTTTTCCCCCGCTATATGAATATCATATATTCGGAGCAGTATCGCAGTGATGTTCGTGAAATACGAATTGAGGGCCATACCTCCAGTGACTGGAGAGGAACTCCTGACGAGGGCGAGGCTTATTTTCTGAATATGGACCTGTCACAACGGCGCACTCGTGCAATCTTGCGATTTATCTTGGAACTGCCGATGTCAAATGAATATATCGAATGGGCCAAAGCTCGTATTACTGCTAACGGGTTGTCTTCCAGTCAGTTAATCCTGACAGACGAGGGCATGGAAGATCGCATTCGTTCAAGGCGAGTGGAATTTCGCCTGATGACTGCATCTTGTCGAAAGGCGGGCATGTATGATTAAAATTGATGACCAGGGAATCACTGCCCGCTTAAGTAAAATCCGCCAACGAGTTGGAGGCAAGCAGGTTGAATTTATTCCTCCGGCACCCAGAGAACGGATTGATATGGACATGGATAGTGAAAGAGTTGAAGACCTATTCCACTCAAGCGATCTTTTAATTCGTAATGGACAACCAGTGTTCGCTTATATACGGGATCACACTGAGTTTGACTCATACTCCATTCTCTCACCACTACAATGTAAGAAAATTCACTTCACGGTGTGTAGAACCCTGCGTAACATGAAACAGCAGGGACGTTTTGAACGTTATCGAGTGACCAATCGGAAAGATGACAGGTATGACATTGATATCACAAAAGGCTGGGGCGATTCTGAAGTGCGCCAAGTAAAACTTTTTCCTTGTCAAAATTGTCTTGCCAAGTCAGGTTACCATTGTTTTGACTATTCAATGGAAACATCTGTAAAGAGAAAGATCATCGAACAGTTTAATGCTAAAGAAGCATTAAACCTCCTATGGCAACAATTCAGTGTATTCAAAAAAGCGATGACGGGTGCAAAATCAGCAATTTTACCAACCGGCTATTCTGGGAATTGGAGTGAAATCTCCGAAACGGTTCGCAGGTCTCGGAACTATACTTGTGAAGAGTGTGGAATAAAGCTGGATAATCGAGGAGTTCGTCAGTGTCTTGATGTACACCACAAGAACGCTGATAAACGGAATAACCGAGATGACAATCTGATCTGCCTGTGTAAACTCTGCCACGCTGGTAAACACCCGCATTATCAAGTCGCTTTGAGTTGTCAGGAAATTATAAAGACTGCCCGAAGACAGCAGCTTATTACGTAATAATATATAGCCATAAAAAAGGAGTTGGCCAATGATGAAAGATTGTGCAACTCTGAGTACAGCAGGCCTTGAATGGATTACCAGGAAAAAGACATGCCTGTGCGCGTCCTCAGAGTCTCCATCATCTCAACAGGTGATGTAGCCCATACCCCTGAAGGCAGGCGGTAAGTTTCCTGCCCGGGATACACTACGTAGCGGTGCTTGATTTGCAAATCCTCACAGCCGATGTGAAAACCTTTCTCCACTGTGGGGTTGGATGAACGTTTAACTTCAATCGCAACTTCCGGCGTCCCCCCTCTAACCAGCAGCAGGTCAATCTCGGCGCCGCGCTGGGTGCGATAAAAATAGGGATAGTAACCGTGAGAGACGTTGTCATCAACCAGATTCTCAATGACAAATCCCTCCCAGCTATTGCCGACAACGGGATGGCTTAACAGGTTGTCCACAGATATGATATCCAACAGTGCATGCAGCAAACCGCTGTCCCTGAGGTACACTTTGGGCGATCTTATCAGCCGTTTTCCCAGGTTGCTGACCCACGGCGCGAGCCTGCGCACCAGGAGCAGATCAACCATGATATCCAGGTACCGTCCAGCACTTTGTCCACTGATACCCAGTCCCCTGGCCAGTGAGGCTGCATTGAAGATTCCTCCTTGCATGTGAGCCAGCATGGTCCAGAAACGACGCAGGGTTTCTGCCGGAACGCGAAACCCAAACTGCGGGATCTCACGTTCCAGGTAGCTGCTGACAAGATCCTGGCGCCACTGCATACTGGCAGACTCGTCTTTCCCGATATGGCATTCAGGAAAACCACCCCTCAGCCATAGTTGGTCCCCATCAATTGCATTTCGGCTTTCCAACAGGTTGATGCCGGCCAGTTGGGCATAGCTTATTCTTCCGGCCAGGCTTTCACTGGTTTGCCCAAGCAATTCCAGTGACGCGGAACCCAACAGCAGGAATTGTCCGGTTCGAAAACCACGTCGGCGCCGTGTATCGATGATTCCACGTAACGGTGCAAAAACTTCGGGAATTCTCTGCACTTCGTCAAGGATCACAAGCTGATCAGGGTACTGCTCAACGAACAGATCAATATCTTTCGCCTGAGCCAGGTCCCGGGGATTTTCAAGATCCCTGTAGATAGCTCCCTGGGCCTCGGCAACTGCCAAGGCCAGCGTTGTCTTGCCAATCTGGCGCGGTCCGGTAAGTACCACGGCTGCATTGTGTTGTAGCAGTCGCCAAATTCGATTGTATAAATCCCGCGGAATCATTGTTGTAATTATTCCATGATATGGAAGAATTGCAACGTAAATTATGCGTTACCGGATGACACTGGAACTGGAAATCCGGGACAAACGGATCATTCTTGTCAATGTGGGCAAGCGTGAGCAGGGTTATTAACCAGTGTTTCAGCGATTACTCGGAAACGCAAACTGCGCTTGCTCCACGGAATCTGTGGGCCAGCGTTGGCTGATGGTTTTGCGACGGGTATAGAAGCGGACGGAGTCGGGGCCGTAGGCGCTCAGGTCGCCGAACAGGGAGCGTTTCCAGCCGCCGAAGCTGTGGCTGGCGACCGGTACCGGCAGGGGGACGTTGACGCCGACCATGCCGATGCGGACGTGGTCGGTGAAATAGCGGGCGCTGCCGCCGTCGCGGGTGAAGA
The DNA here is from genome assembly GCA_965116585.1 of Gammaproteobacteria bacterium. Taxonomy (GTDB): domain Bacteria; phylum Pseudomonadota; class Gammaproteobacteria; order Eutrophobiales; family Eutrophobiaceae; genus JAAXHV01. Next base: position 3,504,349 of record OZ220714.1, read on the forward strand.
TACAGGCGCCGTTGCCGTATTCGTGGTTGTCGATGAGTTGCATCGCTTCCTGTAGCGTACCTGCCCGTAATACGCATAGCACCGGGCCGAAGATTTCCTCTTGGTAGATGCGCATGTCCGGCGTTACCCGGTCAAACAGGCAGCCGCCCAGGAAATAGCCTTCCGCTTGATGGGGTGTGTTCAGCCCGCGCCCGTCCACTACCAGTTCTGCGCCTTCCGCTACGCCAGAATCGACGTAGCTGCGCACTTTTTCGCAATGGGGCTGGCTGATCAGCGGCCCCATTTCATTGTTGCTGTCAACACCGGGGCCAATCTTCAGGTCCGCCACGCGCCGGGACAGTTTTGCCACTACTGCATCGGCCACCGCGTCACCCACGCATACCACCGCGGAGATGGCCATGCAACGCTCGCCGCAGGAGCCGTAGGCGGCGCCCATTAACGCGTTCACGGCATTGTCAAGATCCGCGTCCGGCATCACCACCGCGTGATTCTTGGCGCCACCCAGCGCCTGTACCCGTTTACCGTGAGCGGTGCCGGTCCGGTACACGTATTCGGCCACGGGAGTGGAACCGACAAAGCTCACTGCCTGCACCGTGGGGTCGGTGAGCAGCGCGTCCACGGCTTCCTTGGCGCCGTGCACGACATTGAATACCCCATCCGGCAGGCCCGCTTCCTGCAGCAATTCGGCGATGCGGGTAGGCGCGCTGGGGTCTTTTTCCGAGGGTTTCAGCACAAATGTATTGCCACAGATGAGCGCCATGGGATACATCCATAACGGCACCATGGCCGGGAAATTGAACGGCGTGATGCCGGCCACCACGCCCAGCGGCTGAAATTCCGACCAACTGTCGATGCCGGGTCCGACATCCCGGCTGTGCTCGCCCTTCAATAATTCCGGCGCGCCGCAGGCATACTCGACCACCTCCACGCCCCGGATAAACTCGCCGTGGGCGTCATCCAGCACCTTGCCGTGTTCCTCGGTGAGCAGGCTGACGATCTCGTCGGCATGCTGCTCCAGTATTTCCTTGAAGCGGAACATGATGCGGGCCCGCTTCAGTGGCGTCGTGCTGCGCCAGGCCGGCCAGGCCGCCGCGGCCGCGGCAACGGCCTGCTGCACGGTTGCCTTGCTCGCCAGCGCCACCTGGCGTACTACCTGGCCCGTGGCCGGGTTGTACACGGCCTGGGTGCGTTCGTCCGGGACTGTTACCGACCGGCCGTTGATGTGATGGCTGACCAGGTGGCCGGTTGGGTTGAGGTTTTCTGCTGCTTGTATTGCTGTCATGGTTCTGTCTCATACATTCCTGCGCAGGCAGGAATCTTCTGGTGGAGCCTCCTGCTTCCGCAGGAGTCTTTCTTATTGGTTATCCCTCACAACCGCCGTGGGCGCGTTGTTGCGGGACATTTTATCCAGTGCGTCGTAATAGGGTGCATACACCGGTCGCTCGATATAACGTCCACTGCCGCGCTCGCTGCGCACTTCACCGTTATCATACACGACCTTGCCCTGGCTGATGGTGGCGACGTTGACGCCGCGTACCGTCATGCCCTCGAAGATGTTGAAATCCACGTTCTGGTGATGGGTATCCCTGGAAATGGTCTTGTGCCGTTCCGGGTCCCAGATTACCAGATCGGCATCCGCGCCTGCGCTGATGCTGCCCTTGCGCGGGTAGATATTAAAAATCCTTGCGGCATTGGTGGAGGTTACCGCGACAAATTCATTCGGGGTCAGCCGGCCGCTGTTCACGCCATGGTGCCAGAGCAGGTGCATACGGTCTTCGATGCCGCCGGTGCCGTTGGGGATGTGGGTGAAATCTTCCCTGCCCATTTGTTTCTGCGGCGCGCAGAAGCAGCAATGGTCCGTCGCAGTGGTCTGCAACATGCCGGCTTGCAGTCCGCGCCAGAGTGCGTCCTGGTGTTGTTTTGGCCGGAACGGCGGACTCATGACGTAGGCCGCGGCCGTGTCCCAGTCGGGGTGGCGGTATACGGAATCGTCGATGAGCAGATGTCCGGCCAGCACTTCGCCAAATACCCGTTGTCCTTCGTTGCGCGCCCGCGTGATCGCCTGCAAGGCGTCAATACAGGAGGTATGCACCACGTACAGGGGCACGCCCATCACCTGGGCGATGCGTATTGCCCGGTTGGCGGCCTCGCCTTCCACTTCCGGTGGCCTGGACAGTGGGTGCCCTTCCGGCCCGGTGATGCCTTGTGCCAGGATTTTCTGTTGCAGGTGGAACACCAGTTCGCCGTTTTCCGCGTGCACGGTGCACAGCGCGCCCAGTTCCCGGGCGCGCCCGAACGAGTTTACCAGCACCTCGTCATCGGCCATGATGGCGCCCTTGTAGGCCATGAAGTGTTTGAAGCTGTTCACCCCGTAGTCCCGGGTCAGGGTTTCCATGGCCTGGTGTACCGTCTCATCCCACCAGGTAATGGCGACGTGGAAGCTGTAATCGGCCGCCGCCTTCTCCGCCCAGCCACGCCATTGGTGGTAGGCCTCCATAATGTCCTGTTGCGGGTTGGGGATGACGAAGTCGATGATCATGGTGGTGCCGCCCACCAGCCCTGCAGTAGTGCCGGTGAAAAAGTCCTCGGAGGCGACGGTGCCCATGAACGGCAGTTCCATGTGCGTGTGCGGGTCGATGCCGCCGGGCATGACGTAGCAGCCACCGGCATCGATGGTTTGTGTACCGGCGCCTCCCTCCAGGTCGGCGCCCACGGCGCTGATCAAGCCGTCATTGCACAATACGTCGGCCTGGTACGTGCGCTCCGCGCTAACGATTGTGCCGCCTTTTATCAGTATGGACATGAGGTTTTACTCATAAATAACTAATATTACTGTATTTAACCTGTTTCCAATTCCGTTAATATTTCATAAGTCTCAGGCCGCCGGTCGCGCAGGAACTGCCAGCCGTTGCGCACCTCGCGCACCAGGTCCAGGTCAATCTCGTGCACCAGCAATTCATCCTGGTCGCGGCTGGCGCTTGCCTCGATATCGCCGCGCGGGTTGACCACGTAGCTTTGCCCGTAAAACTCGCCGATATTCCAGGGCTGTTCGGTCCCCACCCGGTTGATGGCGCCGATATAGACGCCGTTGGCCGCGGCCGCGGCCGGTTGCTCCAGCTTCCATAAATACTCGGACAGTCCGGCCACCGTGGCAGAGGGGTTGACGATGTATTCGGCCCCCTGCAAAGCCAGCGCGCGCCAGCCTTCGGGGAAGTGTCGATCGTAACAGATATAAACACCCAGCTTGCAGTAAGCCGTCTGGAACACGGGCCAGCCGGAGGCGCCGGGCTTGAAAAAGAACTTCTCCCAGAACCCGGCCACCTGCGGGATATGGGTTTTGCGGTACTTGCCCAGGTAGGACCCGTCCGCGTCGATGACCGCGGCAGTGTTGTAGTAAACGCCGGGCACGCTCTCCTCGTAGATCGGGACGACGATAACCATACGGTATTGCTGCGCATACTCCCGCATCAGTTGTGTGGTAGGTCCATCCGGCACCGGCTCAGCCGCCGCATACCATTTACGGTCTTGGCTGGGGCAGAAATAAGGCTGGGTAAAGACTTCCTGGAAGCACAACACCTGCACGCCTTGCGCGGCGGCCTGCTCGATGAATGGAACGTGCGCCTCCAGCATCGCAGTCCGGATGTCCTCAACGTCCAGCGACGTGTCCGCTTTCAGGCCCATCTGGATCAATCCTGCCGTTACTTTTGCCATAAATCGTCATCCACAAGTGACATGAAGGTTCAACCAGAGTAAATTATAAAAATAAACTTTATTTCCGGCAAGGATTATTTTATCCTTTGGTCAAATATTTTTGGTTGGTTTACATTTCAGAAAAGCAGCACTACAAACCAGAAACTAAAAACATGAAAACTGAACAAGTGAAACTCGAGTCGAACTCGCCCCTGCTGGCAGAGGTGGATCCGTCCGGGCAAAAGCGGAGCAGGAAAGAGAGCCGGATCCAGGCGCGTAACCGCGAAAAAATTCTGTCTGCCGGGACGGAGATTTTCTCCTTGTACGGTTTTCGCGGGGCAACCCTGGACCAGATCGCGGCGCGCGCGCAGATGTCCAAACCCAACCTGCTGTATTATTTTTCCTCCAAGGAAGAGCTTTATCTGGCGGTGTTGCGCGACATTCTGGAGATCTGGTTGCAACCCCTGAAGGAACTGGACGAGAAGCAAGCGCCGGAACACGAAATCGGCGCCTATATCGACCAGAAGATCGAATTCTCGCGGCTCTACCCCATGGCCTCGCGGGTATTTGCCAACGAGATAGCCGCCGGCGCGCCCATCCTGAAACCGGTGCTGGATACGTATTTGCGCGACGTGGTAAAGAAAAAGGCCAGGGTGATACGTAAATGGATCAAACGCGGAGAGATGGCCGACGTCGATCCCTATCACCTGATCATGATGATCTGGGCGGTGACCCAGCATTATGCCGACTTCGCCGTACAGGTCGACTCCCTGCTGGGAAGAAACCTGGACGAGCAACGCTTTTATAACCAGACCCGGAAGAACATCAAGCGGATTATTATGCAGGGAATACTGGGGAATTAGGAATTGGTCTTTCTCAGGTGAATAAGCGCAGGATTACCCTCACCAGTTTCCTGGCTTATTTCGTCATGTCTGCGGTCATCTCGCCGCTGGGCATTGTCAGTGCGCCGATTGCGGGGCATTATGATATTCCGGTCACCACGGCGACTGCCGGGTTCAGTTATCTTACCGCGGGGATACTGGCGGGTACCCTGGTGTCGCTGGTTATTTTCGACCAGTTCCGGCTCAGGCACATTGTGCTGGGTTGCTCAGCGCTGACCAGTGTATCCCTGGCCTGTATTTACCTCGTCGACAGCTACCTGCTGTTCCCCGTCTGGCTGTTCCTGACCGGTCTGGCCTGTGGTGTGAACCTGACGGCTGCGATCATTGTCATCACCAATATCTATGACACCCGGTTGCGCGCCTCCATGATGCTCCTGACTGATTCGTTCTACAGTATGGCAGGCGTGCTCAGCACCTGGCTGGCGGCCCGGTTCATCCTGCACCAGTTGCATTGGGGCAGCGCCTACCTGCTGGCGTTTCTGGTGTCACTGGTTATCATCTGTATTGCCTGGTTTTCCAGCTTTCCGTCCACGTCCCGGCGGGAAGTCCCTCGCACCGACAACAGCACAGGCAAATTCTGGCCTGTTGAAATATTCCTGGTAGGCGCCGCCATCCTGGTCTACCTGACCGGTTTTGTCACCATCTATTCCTGGATCCCCAATTACACGCAGGCGCGTTTCAACCTGGATGCCGAGGTCGCGGGCGGCCTGGTCAGCCGCTTGTTCCTGGGTATGTTTATCGGCCAGTTGGTGATGTTCTGCCTGGCCCTCAAGCTGGCGCCGGCCCGGATTATCTTTGTCGCCGGGGTGCTGGCTACGCTGCTGAGCTTCAGTTTATGGAGCGCCGATAGCGCCTCTCACCTGAGTATCAGCATAGTTATCCTGGGGTTGGTGACCGGCGGCTTGCTGAAACTGATCATTGCCTTCGGCACCATATTGATAGCGTCGCCCAGTCCCAGGATGATCAGTTTCCTGATCTTCAATTCAGCCCTGGGCACTGCGCTGGCGCCGGCCCTGAGCGCCATTATCGTGGAGCAATACGACATGGTTGCCGCGCTGCGTTTTACCAGTTTATGCTATTGCCTGATGATTGCCCTGCTGGCGCTGGCGTATGTTCTGCAAAAACGGACAACGGCAAGCAGGGGAGTGGCCAATGAACCTGTCATTTGAACCCTATTCAGCGGCATTTGCGCGCGACCCGTACCGGGTCTATGCCCGCTTGCGGGAAGCAAGCCCGTTGTATTACCACGCAGCATGGGACACCTGGCTGCTGTCCCGGTACGAGGACATCAAGACGCTGGTGATGGATGCGCGCCTGGGCCGCACCATGGACCACGTGCTGACGCCGGAGGAAGTCAGTGCGTATCGTGCAAAACTGGCCTGGGACGCAGCGCCCAACCACAGCCGTTACGTGAAGGTTTCCATCATCGACAGTGAGGGTGATCTCCACGACCGGTTAAGGAAGGCGGTATTCAGGTTGTTCACCCCCGCGCGCACCAATGACCTGCGCGGGTTTATCCAGGGGGTGATCGACCGTCAGATCGACGCGCTGGCGTCTCTGGAAGAGTTCGATTTCATTGAAGACCTGGTGGCGCCGGTGCCGGGGTTTGTCATCGGGGAGATGCTGGGTGTGCCGGAGCAGGACCGGCCGCAACTACGCACCTGGTCGGAAAACATCGTGCAGTTCTTCGAGCCGGAACGCACTGCCGCGCACCGGCAACTGGCCGAGCAGGCCACCTTGGAATTTGCCGCCTACCTGGAGACCCTGGTTGAGCAACGTCGTGAACAACCCGGTTCCGACCTGCTCTCCGAGATGCTCGCATGGCAGGATGGCGGTGTCCGCCTCACCCACGATGAGTTGTTATCAACCGCCATGACCGTTCTCATGGCCGGGCACGGTTCCACCATCGACGCCGCCGGCAACGGTATGCTGGCCCTGCTGCAACACCCTGAGCAGTCCGCCGCGCTGCAAGCCGACCCGGGACTGATCCGCACCGCGGTGCAGGAAATGTTCCGTTTTGAGGCGCCGTTGCCGTATTTCCATCGCTATGCCTTGCAGGATATGACCTACGGGGGACACACCTTTCACAAGGGCGCGAAGTTCGGGTTCCTGTATGCCTCCGGCAGTCGGGATGGGGCGTGTTTTCCCGCGCCGGATACGTTCGACATCCGCCGCGACCCCAACCGCCACCTGGCCTTCGGCGGCGGCGTGCACCATTGCCTGGGCAACCACCTGGCGCGGCTGAATATGGAGATCATGTTCAACACCATCGCGCGGCGCCTGCCGGGTTTACGGTTGGCAGTGGCGCCGGATGCGCTGGAATGGAAGCGCGGGATACAGAGTCGCGGTCTGGCGAAGTTGCCGGTGCTACTGCGCTCGTAACATATGCGGTTTCACCAGTAACCGCTCCAGTAGTTCGAACAGCAACTCCACCAGGATGGCCAGGCCCGCGGCGGGGAGCGCGCCTTGCAGGATCAGGCCGGTGTCGTTCAGGGCCAGGCCGGTGACGATGGGTTCACCCAGGCCGCCGGCGCCGATGAATGCGGCCAGCGTGGCGGTGCCGATGCTGATCACGGCCGCAGTCCTGACGCCTGCCAGGATATTCGGCAGGGCCATGGGCACCAGTACGTGGCGCAACTGTTGTCGGCGGGTCAGGCCGATAGCCGCGGCCACCCGCTTCAACAGCGGGTCAATCGTTACCAGCGCGGTGACCGTGTTGCGCAGTATCGGCAACAGTGAATACAGGAACAGCGCGATGATCGCCGGTTTCTCACCGATGCCGAACAGCGGGATCATCAGCGCCAGCAACGCAATGGAAGGGATGGTCTGCAACAGTCCCGCCAGGTACACGGTGACGTTTGCCAGGGTGCGTGCGCGGAACACTACGATGCCCAGGGGCAACCCGACCAGACAGCCCAGCAAGAGAGCAATAGCCGTGAGTTTGAGATGAGTGAGGGTATTGCCCAGGATGGTCGCGGCAAGCGAGGCTTCAACCCGCACCTCACCCAGGCCCTCTCCCCGCAGGAACCCGCTCGCGACCTCGGCGAAGCTGGCGCCGTCGATGGTCGTCATCCGGTTCAATTCCTGCATGCGTTGGTCGTCAAGACTGTCCGCCAGCCGTCCCAGGGCCGTTTTGGCCTGGTCCGGCAGGTCCGTGCGCACGAACGGCACGGCCAGGTAGCGCGGGAAAAACCCGCGGTCATCATCCAGTACGGCCAGGTTATAGCGGGCCAGTTCCCCGTCGGTGGAATAGGCATCGGTAATATCGATGGAACCATCGACCAGGGCCTGGTACGCCAGTCCGTGTTCAATGCCGGTGGGTTTGATGGTAAGGTTGTAAGCGCCGGCCAGGCCGGGCCAGCCGTCCTCCCGGTTCATGAATTCCATGGAAAAGGCCGGCGCCAGTTGCGGGTGTTGGACCAGGTCGGAGATGCGTGCAATCCCTTTCTCCGTCGCCATTCCCTGCCTCATCGCCAGGGCGTAAGTGTTGTTGAACCCCAGCGGCGCCAGCGCCTGCAAGCCCAGTGTTGCGACGGCCGCATTCAGTTGCGCCAGGTCCGGCGCCGGGCCGTCCAGTTTCAGGATGGCCTGTGCCAGGGTGCCGGTATATTCCGCGTACACGTCAATTTCACCGTTCACCAGCGCCTGGTAGCAGACCAGGGTGCCGCCCAGCCCGAATTTCCGTTCAACGGCAAACCCTTCCCGTTCCAGCGTCTGGGCGATGATCTCGCCCAACAGGTAGCCTTCATTGAAATTCTTGCTGCCCACGGTAATGCGTTCCTGCGGCCAGGCAACCCCGGTCAGGCACAGCAGGAGCAGCAACAGGCACAGGCGGCGCAGTTCAGGCATCACCCGCCTCCATATTGGCCAACAATCCGCTTACATAGTCATCAGCCGGGTCTGCAACGATGTCCTCCGGGCTGCCTTGCCGTATGACCCGGCCCTGCTTGAGAATCACCAGGTATTCGGCGAGTCGGGCCGCTTCACTCGCATCATGGGTCACCAACAGCACGGCGCGGTCTCCCGCTTGCTTCAGTTGCAACATCTCCTCGTAAATGGACTCTCTGGTAATGGCGTCCAGCGCCGAGAATGGTTCATCCAGCAGCAACAGCGGCGGGTCCAGCATCATTGCCCGGCACAGCCCCACCCGCTGCGCCTGACCGCCGGACAGGCTGTGCGGGTAGCGGGCGGATAATTCATCGGACAGCCTGAACAGGCCCAGCAGTTCGTTATAGCGTTGCGTTATCCGTTCCGGCGACCAGCCCTCCAGCCTGGCCACCAGGGTGACGTTGTCACGAATACTGAGATGGGGAAACAGCCCCGCGCCTTGCACTGCATAACCCATGCTGCGGCGCAGGGCGGGTAGCTGTGTGTAATCCAGCGCTGCGCCAAACACACGTACCGTGCCGCGCTCCGGCCGGATCAACCCGTTGATGAGTTGCAGCAGGGTGGACTTGCCGCTGCCGCTCTCGCCCACGATAGCCGTGGTTTTGTTTACCGGCAGCGCCAGCGCCAGGTCATGGATGACCGGCTTGTCGTTGTAAGACTTGCTTATCTGGTCAAATTCAACAGCGTACAGCAGCGACATCAGGCAGCCAGTTGCCGCAACACGTAATGCAGGATGCCGCCGTGGTTGTAGTACTCCCATTCTTTCGGGGTGTCCACCCGGACTATTGCGGTGAATGCCGTGCTGGCGCCGTCATCAGCGGTAGCGCTGACCGTGACTTCACTGGCGCCGGTCTCCAGGCCCTGGATGGAATAGGTTTCCCGGCCGCTCAGGCCCAGGCTGTCGGCGCTCTCGCCGGGTTGGAACACCAGTGGCAGTACGCCCATGCCCACCAGGTTGGAACGGTGGATGCGCTCGAAGCTCACCGCAATAACGGCGCGGATGCCCAGCAAGCGGGTGCCCTTGGCCGCCCAGTCGCGTGATGAGCCGGTGCCGTATTCGCTACCGGCCAGTGCGATCAGGGGGACGTCTGCTGTCTGGTAGCGCATTGCCGCCGCGTAGATCGTCATCTGTTCCCCGGATGGCTGGTGTACGGTCCAACCGCCTTCGGTGCCCGGTGCAAGCTGGTTCCTGAGGCGGATGTTGGCAAAGGTGCCGCGCATCATCACTTCATGGTTGCCGCGGCGTGAGCCGTAGGAGTTGAAGTCTGCGGGCTCAACACCTTTCCCGATCAGGTAGCTGCCCGCGGGCGTGTCGGCCTTGATGGCGCCGGCGGGAGAGATGTGGTCGGTGGTGATGCTATCGCCCAGCTTCACCAGCGCCCGGGCGCCTTGTATCGGTTCAATCCCGTCCGGGGTGGCGCTCATGCCCTCGAAGTAGGGTGGGTTCTGCACGTAGGTGGAGTCCGCGCGCCATTCATAGCGGCTGCTCGCGGGCACGGCGATGCCGGTCCAGTTGGCATCGCCGGCAAACGCCTGGCGGTAGGAGTTGCGGAACATGGCAGAGTCGATTGAAGAACCGATCACCGCATTGATCTCGGCCTGGCTGGGCCAGATATCTTTCAGGTACACGGGGTTGCCGTCCGCATCCCGGCCCAGGGGGTCTTGTTGCAGGTCCAAATCCACCGTGCCGGCGATGGCATAGGCGACTACCAGCGGCGGTGAGGCCAGGAAGTTCATTTTCACCTCGGCGTGCACCCGGCCTTCAAAGTTGCGGTTGCCGGACAGCACCGAGGTAGCTACCAGGTCGCCGTCCCGGATGGCCTGGCTGACCTCCTCCGGCAAGGGGCCGGAGTTGCCGATACAGGTGGTGCAACCGTAGCCGACGATATGGAAGCCCAGTGCGTCCAGTGCCGTGTTCAGTCCGGCCCGCTCCAGGTAGTTGCGCACCACCAGAGAACCCGGCGCCAGGCTGGTCTTCACCCAGGGTTTGACGTTCAGCCCGCGTTCCCGCGCTTTTTTTGCCACCAGTCCGGCGCCCACCATCACCGCCGGGTTGGAGGTGTTGGTGCAGGAGGTAATAGCCGCGATCACCACCGCGCCGTCTTCCAGGTTGAAGCCGGGAGTCTCAACCTGCGTTGGTTCAGCGCGCTCGGCCATGTCCGCCAGGTGGTGGCGAAAACTGCTCCCCACCGCGCCCAGGGGGATGCGGTCCTGCGGCCGTTTCGGACCGGCCAGGCAGGGCGTGACCGTGCCCATGTCCAGTTCCAGTGTGGCGGAGTAGCGCGCCGCGGGCGCGCCCGGTTCACGCCACAGGCCCTGTGCCCGGGCATAGGCTTCCACCAGGTCCACCTGTGCGGCGTTACGGCCGGACAGGCGCAGGTAATTGATGGTTTCCCGGTCGATGGGGAAGATGCCGCAGGTGGCGCCGTATTCCGGGGCCATGTTGGCGATGGTGGCCCGGTCGGCCAGCGACAGGTTGTCCAGGCCATCCCCGTAAAATTCCACGAACTTGCCCACCACGCCGTGTTTTCTGAGCATTTCCACCACGGTCAGCACCAGGTCAGTGGCGGTGGCGCCTTCCGGCAGCGCGCCGTCCAGCCTGAAGCCGACCACGTCGGGGATGAGCATGGTAATGGGTTGTCCCAGCATCGCGGCTTCCGCCTCGATGCCGCCCACGCCCCAGCCCAGCACGCCCAGGCCGTTGATCATGGTGGTGTGGGAGTCGGTGCCGACCACGGTGTCCGGGTAGGCTTCGGTAACGCCGTCAACCTCCTTAGTGAACACCGTGCGGGCCAGGTATTCCAGGTTGACCTGGTGCACGATGCCGGTATCCGGCGGCACCACCTGGAAATTGGAGAACGCCTGCTGGCCCCAGCGCAGGAATTCATAGCGTTCGCGGTTGCGTTTGAATTCGATGGCGGCGTTGCGTTGCGCCGCGTCCCGCGTGCCGAACACGTCCACCATCACCGAGTGGTCGATGACCAGTTCAGCCGGCGAGAGGGGGTTGATCTGTTCCGGGTCGCCGCCCAGGGCCTGCATGGCATCGCGCATGGCGGCCAGGTCCACCACGGCCGGCACGCCGGTAAAGTCCTGCATCAATACCCGGGCGGGGGTGAAGGCAATCTCCCGCGGCGTGGCCGCCTGCGGGTCCCGCTGCGCCAGCGCGGCGATATCCGCCTGCGTGACGTTCACTCCGTCCTCGTGGCGCAGCAGGTTCTCCAGCAGGATCTTCAGGGAGTAGGGCAGGCGGCTGAGGTCATCGCGCGGCGCCAGCGCCGTCAGGGAATAAATCCGGTAGGTTTTGCCGTTTACGTCAAGTGTTGTTGTGTCTTTCAATGATGACTCCTTATTTTGGTTCCAGGAACATCTAACAATGCCAGCATATCCCTATGCTGCAAGGGCGCCGCTAATTTTTAGAGGCGCCCTTTTATGGATTCATGGCGAACACGCCTGGTCACTGCGCCATTTCACGCCGAATCGTCGCCTTGATAATCTCCAGTTCCTCCGTGGTCTTGCCGCTGTTGCTGCCGCGTTCCTCCAATGCTCTCAGGGTCTGCTCACCGGCCACCAGTTCGCCGAAGATCGTGTGTTTGCCGTCCAGGTAACGGGTGGGCACAAAGGTAATGAAGAACTGGCTGCCGTCCGTGCCGGGGCCGGCATTGGCCATGCTGAGCAGGCCGGAGCGGTCGTGTGACAGGCCCTCGGGAAACTCGCCTTCGTACATGTAGCCGGGGCCGCCCCGCCCGGTGCCGGTGGGATCGCCGCCCTGGGCCATGAAAGCGGGGATCACGCGGTGGAACGGCACTCCGTCATAAAAACCCAGTTCAGTCAGGTAGATGGTGCTGCTCACGTGCATGGGCGCTTGTTCGTGGAAGAGCAGGAAACTCATCACGCCCATATTGGTTTCCATGTCCCAGTAGTATCTCTCGCCGGCCTTGAACTCCATCAGCTCCGGTTTGCTGAGCTGCTGCTTCCAGTTCGGGTTGGACTTGTCGATGGCCGCGGCCACCTCCGCCGGCACAAAACCCTGTTCCGCCTCCTCGGCGCAGGCGCTGAATACTCCCGGCGCGAGAATGAAAAACCATAATCTGCGAGCTTTAAGCATGATATGTCCTCTGATTGTCAGATTTGAGTATAAAGTAACCTCTAAAAATGCCATCCTTGGCATTTTTAGAGGCGCCCTGTAGTGTCGATAACCCCACCGCCCAGGCATTGCTCACCGTCGTAGAAGACTGCGTATTGGCCGGGGGTGACGGCTCTCTGGGGTTGGGTGAAATCTACCGTTATCCTGTTACCGTCTTGTGCGGCAATTATACAGGCTTGGTCGGCCTGGCGGTAGCGCGTTTTTACCGAGCATTGCCGGGGCAGTGCCGGCGCCTCCGTTATCCAGTTGACGTTGGCGGCAACCATGCCGTTACTGTACAGCGCCGGATGGTCGTGCCCCTGGGCCACCGTCAGCACGTTGTTCTCCACGTCCTTGGCCACCACGTACCAGGGTTGCTCCGGGTAGCCGCGCACCCCGCCGATGCCCAGTCCCTGGCGCTGGCCCAGGGTATAGAAATGGATGCCCGCGTGCGCGCCCACCTCGCTGCCGTCGAGGGTACAGATCGGCCCCGCCTGCAGCGGCAGGTAATGGCTGAGAAAGTCGCGAAATGGGCGTTCGCCGATGAAACAGATGCCGGTGCTGTCTTTCTTGTCATGGGTAATGAGGTCGTGGCGCTGCGCCAGGGCGCGCACGTCAGGTTTTTTTAACTTGCCCAGCGGGAACCGGCTTTGTGCCAGTTGCGCCTGGTTGAGCCGGCACAGGAAGTAACTCTGGTCCTTGTTGCGGTCGGCGCCCTTGTACAGGCGGCAGGCGCCGTTGTGCCGCTGTATGGAGGCGTAATGTCCGGTGGCAATCGCGCCGGCGTCCAGGGACGTGGCATGGTCGAGAAAGGCGCGGAATTTGATCTCCTGATTGCACAGTATGTCCGGGTTGGGCGTGCGCCCGCGCCGGTATTCGTCCAGAAACTCCCGGAACACCTTGTGCCAGTAGGCTTCGGACAGGTCAACGGTGTTCAGCTTGATGCCCAGCTTGTCGCACACGGCCAGCGCGTCTTCCACGTCCGCTTCCCAGATACAAGTACCGGTCTCATCGGCGTCATCCCAGTTCTTCATGAACAGGGCCTCCACCTCGTGGCCCTGTTCCAGCAGTAATAACGCAGCAACTGATGAATCGACTCCGCCGGATACGCCGACGATGATTTTTTCACTCACAACAGATTCCTTAGGTTTCCGGCGCTTCCTTCAGCTTTTCAATCTTCGGGTTGTACCAGTTGCCGGTGATGGTGTATTGGTGGCTGAGGATGCTGTCAATGTTGTCCTTGACGCCGTCGAACACGTTGTTGGCCAGGTACAGGAAGGCGCCGACGCCGAGTCCTACCGGCCCCAGCAGCGCGCTGGCGACGGGCAGGTTGTCGGCGAACTGCGGCGTGACGGTGACCAACTGGTCGTAATCCTGCGCGGCCAGGCCGGTCCTGCCGCTGATCTGCACGTCCACGCTGGGACCTTTCAAACGCAGGTCGTTGGTGTAGGCGTTACCGTTGGAGATATTGAAACTGCCCGTTATGCGGTCAAAGGCCAGGCCCTTGCTGAACAGGTCGGTAAAGTCCAGCGTGAGGCGCCGCGGCAAGGTCTGGATACTGAGCAGGCCGAACAGCCGGCCTGCGGCGGGCGAGACGTCCAGCAGGCGGCCTTTTTTTATCCGCATATCGAAGGAACCGGCTATCTTGTCCAGCGCAAATTCGTCCGGTGAACCGTCCCAGCCGGCGTCGATGGCAATTGCCGTTTTGCCTGCCTTGATGCCGGTATCGTCATAACCGAAGGCGGTCAGCATTTTGTGGAGTTTTTTGGCTTCCAGGTTGATGGTGAAGTTCGACCTGTTCCGATTGAACGGTTTTTCCCACAGCCCGGTGCCGGTAATCGTCATGTCCTCCGTTGCAAACCCGATTTCCTCGAAGGAAAGGCCATTCCCGGTCGTGACGGCGGCAAGCTGCATGGCGCCCAGTTGGAAGTCACCGTAGCTGAAGTCGGCGATTTGCGCGCGCAGTGGCGGCAGGTTTCTCGGGTCCGCGTTGCCGGCGCTAGCGCCATTGTCAGATTTGCTGATCACCAGTTTGTCCAGGTTGATCTCCACCCGGTTTTCCGGGGACGGTTCCCGCGGCAGGAAGGCCTCGCCTTCCAGGTGCTCTCCCTGTATGGCGATGCGCCAAGCTCCATCGATCCGGCTGGCCTGCAGGTTACTGTCCCGGAATGACTGGTTCAGCAGATTCAGCAGGTCGGTTTGCAGTTCCATATTGATGGTTGCCGAGCTGAAAAACCCGGGCTCGGCCCCGGCGTCGGAGGCAAACAGGGCAAGGGCCGCGCGCCATTCCTCCAGCTCCAGTTCGTCTATTGCCCCCCACAGATTCACGCCGGGCTCGGTGGGCCGGGTCGGGAAGCCTTCGCCCAGGATAACATCCAGTTTTTCCATACGCTGGCCCGGCCCGGTATAGAGCTTTGCGCGCAGCCCGAGGTCATAGTCCAGTTCCAGCGGCGTGGCGTCCAGCAGGGTTTTGCTGACCAGCAGCGGGCGCCGGGAATACCTGGGCTTCCACAGCAGACGGGGCAGGTCCAGCGCGATCCCGTACAGGTCGGAGGCAATTTCCAGGCGTTGCACCAGCCCCGCGGGCTGTTGTTCAAAGATGAAGCGGGCCTGCCAGTCGGTTTCCCCGGACATGCGCTCACCCAGTTTTTCGGCAAACGGTGCCGCGCCGGGGAAGCGCGCGCTGATCTGCTCAATAATGAATGTATCGTGGGAATGCCCGGAGATGACAAAAGCCGGCGGCGCGTCGGGGCTGTTGTTGGAGCCGGTCATGGCCAGCGTCACCGGGTGCCCGGCAAACTGCGCGGTCAGGCCGCTGCCGTCCACGGCTGCCCGGGTGAAGTCCACCGCGCCGTTCACGTCTTCAAGTTCCAGCTTGCCGGCATCCGAGACCAGCCTGGCGTCTTCCAGGTGCAGCGTACCGTTCATGACCGTTTGCAGTTCCGGCGCCTTGATCGGGATGCTCATGTCCAGGTCAAGCTGGAAGGTCCCGTCCACCAGCGACTGGTTGGCGTATTTGATGATCTTGTCCTCGGCCAGCGGGCTTTGCGCAATGAACGTTTCCAGGTCATGTTCCGGCCCTTTCACCCTGCCTTGCAGCAGCACTATCTTGGGGCGCCGGGTCAGGTCTTCGATTCTGCCGTCAGCCTCGATGACCTGTGCGCCAAAGACGCTGCCGCGGCTGATGCGCGCGGTCAATAGCTCGTTATCGAACAGCACTTCCGCGTCAACATTATCCACCGCAGGCCACTTCTGGGAGTATTCCACGATACTCTGGGATACATTCACCACGCCCTGCATGTTGCCGTTGTTGTCCCGGTACGGGAACTCATCCGGGTAGCCGCGCAGGACGGCAATGGCCGAATCGATATAGCCGCCGTGGAATGAGCGTTGCATCCACTCCCTGATGCGGAATTTCGGGGTGTACGGCATATAGCGGTACATGTTTTCCAGGCGTTGGCTGCGGATATCGGCGACCAGGTCCAGGTGCGGCAACGGGCGCTTGCCGTCCTGTTCCATCCTGCCCCGGAGCGTCAGGGATATATCGCTGTTTTCCAGGTAAAACCGGTCTGTGTCCAGTCTCCAGCCCTGATCCGTGCGCGCCCAGGCCAGTGAGCCGTCCAGGCGCTCGAATGGCAGGGCCTGCTCATACAGGCCCGGCAGGCCGAGTTGCCCGTGGCTGCCGTCCAGGGTGAGCCTGGCCTGCTTATCCGTGCCGCGCAGCCTGCCGGACGAGAGTTGTACCGCCGGTTGGTCGGCGCCCAGGTCGGCAGCCAGGTTCCTGAACACAAAATCGTACACCAGCGCGGCTGCCGGGTCGGGGCGTTGATCGCTGATGACCAGGCCGTCGAGCAATTCGCTCTGGAGTGTCGCGCTAGCCAGCAGTTGCCGGCTCTCGTCAGGGATGAGCGCCAGGTTCGGCACGAACGGCACCAGGTCTGCCAGCTTCAGGTAATCGAAACCCAGCGCGTAGCGCCGCCCGCTTGCCGCCGGGACGATAAACTCAAGGTTGCTTGCCGGCCAGGCGCCGTTCTGCGTCTGCACGCGTTCAAGTTTCAGGGAGACGTGCCAGTCCCGGTCGGGCTGTTTTGCCGCCATGAACTGCCCGGCCAGTTGGTTCACGTTGAGCGCTGCGCCGGCACTGAGGACCACGAAATCCCGGTAAGTCAGGTGCCCCTGCACGTGCACCGGTCTGGCCGCTTCCCAATGGCTCCACACTTCCAGGTCGGCGCTGCCGCCGGCGGGGGTCAGCGGTTCCGGCCTGAATTCCCGGTACCAGCTATCCGGTTTGAAGCGCGCGGTGGCGGCATAGAGTTCTCCCGACCAGTCGGAGGTCCAGAGTTCGCCGGTCGTGTCCAGCGCGAAATTCATGGTTTCCCCGTAGCGACCCGGCAGTCGCAACTCTCCCGTCACCTGCGCGCGCGCGCCATCGGTGCGGATGAGCAGGCTGACGTCACGGAACTGTACCGCGGACTGGCGGTGTTTGTGGTCGGTCCAGGTGACCCGGGTGTCCTGTACCTCGATGCGATCCTGCCCGAACAGCCATTTTACGAACTCGTTGTCGCGCTCATCGTCCCGGAGCTTGATGCCCTCCACCTGCAAGGCGCCGTTGGGCAGGCGTGACACCGAAACGTCCAGCCCGGCAATGATGATGCGCCGGGGCACCGGCTGACGTTTCCACAACGACATGAGGGGGGATATCTGCACGTTGGCGTGTTCGAAACTGATGAGGTCCCGGGCGCCGTCCGGGGCGCGCAGGTGCACCCCCCGGAGCAGCAGGCTGGGGTTCCAGCCATGCCATTCAGCGCTGATCGCATCCACCGTGACGGTCTGTTTCAGGAACTCTCCGGCCCAGGCTTCCACCTGCGGCTGGTAACGCTCGATACCCGGCAGCGCCAGGCGCGCGGCGGTAATCGCCACCGCCGCCAACAACACCAGCGCACCGATGAGGTAAAGCGCGGCGTGATAAGCTCTCTGGTTGAATCCGAATGCCATGGTCAGATAGTTATATCCATCAAAGACAAGGTCATGCTCTCAATTTCCGCCCATTCCTGCGCAGGCCATAGACTACAGCAAGACAATATCGTACTGTTCCCGGATGTAGAGCGGTTCAATCTGGAAGGTGATCGGCCGGCCGATGAATTCCTCCAGTTCCGCCACGCTGGCTGATTCCTCGTCCATGAGCATGTCCACAATCGGCTGAGCGGCGATGACCAGCAGCTTGTTGCCGTCAAACTGGCGGACTTCGCGCAGGATTTCCCGGAATATCTCATAACACACGGTCTCCGGTGTCTTCATGGTGCCTCTCCCGTTACAGCTTGGACAAGGCTCGCACAGGATTTGTTCCATGCTTTCCCGGGTGCGCTTGCGCGTGA
Source organism: Gammaproteobacteria bacterium (assembly GCA_965116585.1). Taxonomy (GTDB): domain Bacteria; phylum Pseudomonadota; class Gammaproteobacteria; order Eutrophobiales; family Eutrophobiaceae; genus JAAXHV01. The sequence goes on from OZ220714.1 coordinate 3,522,327, forward strand.
GTTGCACCAGGCCCAGCGACGTAAACTCGCTGATGGTGACCTTGGAATGATCCTTGTCCACGCGTTTCTCCAGCGTGCGCAACACCTGGCGGGCGTGTTCCGGCTCCTGCATGTCGATGAAGTCGATGATGATAATGCCGCCAAGGTTGCGCAGGCGCAATTGTTTGGCGATAGCCTGGGACGCTTCCAGGTTGGTTTTGTAAATGGTCTCTTCCAGGTTGCGGTGGCCGACAAACGCGCCGGTGTTGACGTCAATGGTGGTCATTGCCTCGGTCTGGTCTATGACCAGGTGGCCGCCGGATTTCAATTGTACCTTGCGATCCAGGGATTTACGCAGTTCATCCTCTATGGAATACAGGTCCATGATGGGACGTTCACCGGAGTAGTATTCGATCCTGCCCAGGAAATCGGGAATGAAGTGTTTGCAGAACTCCAGTACCCTGATGTAGGTTTCCTTGGAATCGATGCGCACTTTTTCAACCTGAACGTGGGTCAGGTCGCGCATGGTGCGTATCACCAGGGGTAAATCTTCATGGATTAACGCCGGTGCGTAGGTGTTCTTTGCACGAATGGATATCGAACCCCAGAGCTTCACCAGAAAGTCCATGTCGCGGTACAGTTCATCCTCGTCCGCGCCTTCCGCAGCCGTTCTGACGATATAACCGCCCCTGCTCGGTTCCGGTGTGATGGTATGCAGCACCGCCGCGCCGCCGCCCGCGGCCAGGGCAACGGACTGGCTCTCGGACTGGTAGCGGGCGACAATCGCGCGCAGGCGTTCCCGTTCCGCTTCCTCTTCTATGCGTTGTGATACACCGACCACGGCATGGTTGGGAATGAAGACCAGGTAGCGGGACGGTATGGAAATGCGGGTAGTGAGGCGCGCGCCCTTGGCGCCGATCGGGTCCTTTACCACCTGCACCAGCAACTCCTGGCCTTCACGCAACAAGGTGTCGATGGAATTGTCCGTCAGCGTGCCGGCTACGGATTCCACTTCCATCTCCTCGTCGGTTTCAACCAGGTCCGAAACATGCAGAAACCCGGTGCGTTCCAGGCCGATATCGACAAACGCCGACTGCATCCCCGGCAGTACCCGGTACACCCGTCCCTTGATAATGTTTCCCACCAACCCGCGTTTCCGGGTCCGTTCAATATGCACATCCTGCAAAACACCGTTCTCCACCACCGCCACGCGGGCCTCATGGGGAGTGACGTTGATGAGGATTTCTTCGCTCATGGGATAACTGCCGGGTAAGTTCTGGATGGTGATTATAGCATATCGGGAATGACGCACGGGGGGGGATGACGATCAACGAATTTCCGACGCTTCCCGACCCGCTGAACATGTCAATATTAAGTTGAAAGAGTACTGCGATACGCTATACTGCGGTTTTGCGCTCACGGAGCCTGCTATGAAGCATCGACTTTTCGGTTACCTGCCCATACTACTTGCCCTTCTGATCAGCATCAGCGTACATTCACAGGAAGACGAATTTGCCAACGTGAAGATCACTACCCACCCGGTGGCGCCGGGCATCTACATGCTGGAAGGGTACGGGGGTAATATCGGCGTGTCGGTGGGCGAGGACGGCGTGTTCATGATCGACGACCAGTTTGCGCCCCTGACCGAAAAGATCACGGCTGCCATCGCCGCGCTGTCGGACCAGCCCATCCGTTTCCTGATCAATACCCACTGGCACTATGACCACAGCGGCGGGAATGAGAACCTGGGCAAGCAAGGCGTCCTCATCGTGGCGCACGACAACGTGTATGCGCGCATGTCCAAAGACACCGAGATCGGCGCATTCAAGCAAGTGGTGCCGGCCTCACCCAAGGCTGCGTTACCAGTGATTACGTTTAACGATAACGTCACGTTCCGCCTCAACGGCGAGGAGATACACGTAGAGCATTACCGCAATTCCCATACCGACGGCGACAGCGTCGTTTATTTCAGGAATGCCAACGTGATCCATGCCGGGGACATCTACTTTAACGGCTCGTACCCGTTTATTGACGTATCCAGCGCCGGTTCCATCGATGGGACGATCGAGAGCATCACGGCCTTGATGGCGCTGGCCGATGAGGACACCCGCATCATCCCGGGGCACGGGCCGGTCAGCAGCAAACAGGACATGGCGGCTTACCTGGACATGCTGACGACGGTGCGGGACAGGATGAACAGCCTGATCGCGGCGGGGAAATCGCCGGACGAGATCGTAGCGCTGAAGCCCAATGCCGATTATGACGCCGCCCAGGGCCAGGGGTTTATCAACCCGGAGCAGTTTCTGCGCATCCTGCACAGCGACCTGACCCGGTGACGTCCTCACCGTATCCCTGCGACCCTCAAGACATGTCCGTGGCAAATCTCAACCCTGCGCCCACCGGCGCGCAGGCCGGCGCCGCGGACCTGCGCCGCACCGGCGCCCATCCCGATCACTGGTATCCGCTGGCGCGCAGTCGCGACGTGAAACCCGGCAAGAGCACGGCCAGGACGTTTGCCGGCGCGCCCATCGTCATCGTAAGAACAGCCTCCGGCAAGCTGTTTGCGCTGGAAGACCGCTGCGCGCACCGGCAGGTGCCGTTGTCCAAGGGCAGTGTGTGCGGTGAGGAAGTGCACTGCTGCTATCACGGCTGGGTGTATGACGCCACGGGCCGTTGCGTGAACATTCCCTACGTGGGCAACAGCGAACTTATGCCCAGGGGGGTACGCGCCTACCCGTGTCGGGAAGAGTACGGCCTTATCTTTGTGTTTCCGGGCAATGCCGCCAGGGCCACCGACGTTGCTTTTCCGGATGTCCCCAGTTGGCATGACCCCCACTACAAGACCCGCTACCTGGACCGGCAGGTGGGCTGCCACTATTCCTTCCTGCACGAGAACCTGATGGACATGAACCACCAGTTCCTGCATCGCCGCCTCATGTCCAGGATCCGCACCGGCTTCCTCGATTTGCGCCATGGCGATGACTGGGTGGAAGTCGATTACACCTTTTCCCGCATCGGCAAACAACCCATAGGCGAGAAGGTGATACTGGGCAAGCGCGCGGAACCTACGACAGAACGCCCCCGCGACCTGATGACCGTCAGGACCCAGTACCCGCATCAACGCCTGAAATTCTGGACTGCCGGCAGCGAGCACCCGGCCCTGGACCTGTGGATCACGTATGTGCCGGTAGACGGAGAACAACGCATTAACCACACGTTCGGCCTGATGAATATCCGCAAACCCTCCATCCCGGGCCTGATGGAGTTGCTGTGGCCGTTCGTGATCTGGTTCACCGAAGGGATTTTTACCGAAGACAGGTGGATAGTAGAACTGGAGCAGGCCGCGTTCGACCAACAGGGCAGCGACTGGAACCAGGAGATTTTCCCGGTTATCCTGCAACTCAGACAACTGCTGTTGCGCCAGGGGTTGCCGATTCCGGCACATGTTTGACTATATCAACAACAAAACCCTGTCCCGCTGCCATTCCATAGCCGACCTGCGCCGTGCGGCTAAACGCCGGCTGCCCAAGGCAGTATTCGGTTACCTGGACGGCGCCGCGGAGGACGAGGTTACCCTGCACCGCAACCAGGCGGACTTCGGCCGTTACGAGTTGCTGCCGCATTTCCTGGTGGACGTAGGAAACATCGACCTGTCCACCCGGGCGCTGGGCGCCGACCTCGACCTGCCCTTTGTACTGGCGCCGACGGGCATGTCCAGGCTGTTCCACTCCAGCGGCGAGAAGTCGGTCGCCAGGGCGGCACACAAGGCCGGTACCCTGTATTCCCTGTCGTCGGTGTCAACCGTCTCCATTGAAGACGTGGCTCGGGTCAGCGCCGGGCCGAAGATGTTGCAACTCTACGTGTGGCGCGACCGCGGCATATTGAAGGATTTTATCCAGCGGGCAAAGGCAGCGGGTTATACGGCGCTGTGCCTGACCGTGGACCTGCCCCAGGCCGGCCAGCGGGAACGGGACCTGAAGAACGGTTTTACCGTGCCGCCGCAAATCAGGCTCTCCAATATCCTCGATACCATGCTGCGGCCCGCCTGGCTGCTGGACTTCCTCACCAGCCCGCGCATGAAACTGGAGAACGTGCAGACTCACGCCGACGCCGCGCAGAACCTGTTCTCCGTGATTGACTATACCACTGCCCAGTTTGACCCGACCCTGACCTGGGACGACATGGCCTGGATGATCGATGAGTGGGGCGGCCCGTTCGCGATCAAGGGCATCCTCACCGTGGACGACGCCCGGCGCGCGGTCGAGACAGGCGTCTCTGCGGTGATCCTGTCCAACCATGGCGGGCGCCAGCTCGACCATGCGCCTTCGCCCATCAGCGTCTTGCCCGAAGTGGTGGAGGCGCTGGGCGATGAGGTGGAGATCATCCTGGACGGCGGCATCCGGCGCGGCACCGACGTCATCAAGGCGCTGTGCCTGGGCGCCCACGCGGTGATGATCGGGCGCGCCTACCTGTTCGGTCTCGGAGCCGGGGGAGAGGCCGGCGTGGCGCGCGCCCTGGCATTGCTGAGTGCCGAAATCAGGCGCAACATGGCGCTGCTCGGCTGTCCGTCCGTGCGGCAACTGGGCCATAAATACGTGCGGGAAATCAAGCGATGAAACACTGGCTGGCCATCGCCACGCGCCGGGATATCATCATCAGTTCACTCAAGGTATGTGCAGTAGTGGGGACCATACTGGTCACGATCAACTATTTTGATCGCATCCAGGCCGGGACGCTCACAACCACCGACTATTGCAAGATGTTGCTGACCTACTGCGTGCCGTACTGCGTATCGACCTATGCCTCGGTGAACGTGGTGCTCAGGGGTAAACCTGGTGTCTGAACCCATACGCTGTAGCTGGTGCCTGGGGCGGGAAATCTACCTGGACTACCACGACAGGGAATGGGGGGTGCCGCTGCACGATGACAGGAAGCTGTTTGAATTCCTGGCGCTGGAGGGGGTGCAGGCCGGACTGAGCTGGATCACGGTGCTGAAAAAACGCCCGGCCTACCGTGAGGCGTTCGATGATTTTGACTTCAACCGGGTGGCGGAATACGACGAGCGCAAGATACAGAGCCTGCTGGCCAACCCCGGCATCGTCAGGAACAAACTCAAGGTCCACTCGGCCATCCGCAACGCCCGCGCCTTCATCCGGGTGCGGGAGCAATTCGGCAGCTTCGACCATTACATCTGGAACTTTGTCGATGGCCAACCCATACAGAACGCCTGGCAAAACGGTTCACAAATACCCGCAGCAACCCCCCTGTCAAACAAAATCTCCAAAGACCTCAAGCAACGCGGCTTCAACTTCGTTGGTCCCACCATCATCTACGCCCACATGCAAGCTACCGGCATGGTCAACGACCACACCACGGACTGTTTCCGGTATGCGGAGGTGAAGACATTGGCGGGGTAAGATTGACTTTCCGTTGTGATTCTGTTAAAATACGCCCCATAATTTTGATGGTCTGTTCAGGCTCTTTTCCCATATATGGGGGGGGTAACCGGTGTGAAGAAGATACTGAGTAAAGTCTGGGGAATAGCGCTTATTGCCCTTTCAGCGATGGTTTTTGTGCAGCCCGTTACGGCGGATGACTGTAGTCTTACAATTGAGGCAGATCCTGTCGAGGTAAAGGAAGGAAACAAGGCCGTATTCAGGATCAAGGTTCAGTGCGCCGCAAGCTTCTGGCGGCCAGGGTCGAAGTTTCGCTACAAGTTCCAGACTCAAGACGATAGCGCGGGCCGGGATGACTACAAGTGGAGATCCGGGTCTCACGTTTTTTCCCGAGGTAGCACCTCTACCAGGCGGGTCACCGTTAAGACCTACGATGACGATGAGTGCGAAGGTGACGAGGAATTCAAGTTAAACTTTACACTTGAGGGTAAGGTGAAGGGTAGTTGGCACGATTGGTCTGGAGGCGCGATTGGGTTGCCCGGCACGTTCTGGATCAAAGGCGTGATCGAAGATCAAACAACATCGGGGTGCGGGGGCGCGAGTAGTTCCTGACCACTGATACCGACCGGTCTTTGGCCTCCAATCGTCAGCGGCACCGCGAGTTCCTACCAATTATCCCAATTATCATCCTCACAGTTAGAGGGACGGCTGCCTTGTTGAAAGAACGCGGTTCCTCCGTTGTTGAGCACGCAATAACGGGCAGTTGAAATACGTGATTTCAGACCCTCCCACGTCAACGTCCCTGGATACGTTGATCCTGGAGCTTCGTTAGTTGGACAGGTGAGGTTTGCTGCCTTGCATCCCAGATCACCATTAGCATAGGTGAAATAACTTAACTGGGCACCAGAACAAGTATTATCCAACCACGAATTAGCCCACTCAAGCTGGCACTCAGCGTACAACTCGTATCCCTGTTGAGCAACCGCCTGACCGGAACCAAGCAACAAAACCCCTGTAAGGCTGATAATCGTGACCGTTTTAGCTAAAACTGGGGGGGGGGGGGGGGGATTATGACTAACCGCGCGGTGAGGAGGGTTAAAAATCTAGCCACAGCATTTCTCCGGTTGGATAACGACGGAACCATTCGCCTTGGAAAACGGCCAATAGTATAGCGATTTGGCCCGTCCGTGTCAAGAGAATGTCAGAATGTGTTTTTTCCCGACTTCGACGGTTTATTTGGCTAACCTGTTGATTTTATTGAAGACGAGTTTGCCCGTAGGCACTACAAATGCCTGGGTTTCAAGGTATGGCGACAGGGATTATTTAAGCTCGTAAGGGGTGGTGGAGTGGGTCAGTCCCATCACCTTGTAGAGGTGTCTGCCGGTCTCACTGATGGCAGAGGGGATGACATAACGGCGCGTTGTCTGTTTGTGTTCCAGGACGCTGTGCTGTACGTGCACCAAGGCGTTGCGGATGACCTCAGGGGAGACGGCGCTGGCCTGCAGGGCCATACGGTATTGCAGGTGTCGGACACAGAGCAGGGACATGAAGGCGATGGCAATATGGGCGCGGATGCGGTGGGGCGTCCAGTGGTAGACGGGGCGCACCTTGAGGTCGTGTTTGCTCACCCGGAAGGTGTCCTCGACCTGCCACAGGCCGCGGTACTGGCTCAGGATGGTGTGCGTGTCGGTGGACTCCGGCAGGTTGGTGATGACCCCGTGCAGGCCGTCCCAGCGTTGCGCCTCGGTTATCTTGTCCGGGTTGACGCTCAGGGTGGTCTCCCCTTCTACTTGCAGGTACTTCTTGTAGCCGTAGTTGTTGAGCAGGTCTTTGGGGTTTTTGCTCTTAGCCAGTTTTTTGCGTAGTTTGGTGAGGGCCTGGTCGCGGTCGCGGCGGTCTTTCTCGGCCCGGACCGGGGAGAAGCTGACCACCACTCGGCGGTCCTGGTGGGGCAGGGACAGCACGCGGGCGCCGTCCGCATCCTTCAAGGGCTGATACCGGTTCTCATCGAGGACTCGGGTTTGGATGGCCCGGGGCAGGGATTTGAGTTTGGCGCCGACGATGTACTGCAGGCCGGCGTCTTCCAGGGACCTGAGGTTGTCCTCGCTCAGCATCCCCCGGTCGGCCACGATAACCGCCTCCTGCACGTCATAGTCCGCTTGTAATGCCTCCACCACCGGGATGAGGCTGTGGCCCTCGAAGGTGGCGCCCGGCAACACCTTGTAATGCACCGGCAGGCCGTCCTCGGTCACCGCCAGGGCCAGCACTACCTGGCATTCCTTGAACTTGGCGTCTTTGCTGTAGCCCGGTTGTTTGAGCCCATCCTCGGTAAAGGATTCAAAGTACAAGGTGGTGCAATCGAAGAACAACACGCGCACAGGCCCGCCCAGCAGGGCTTTGGCCTGCGCGCCGGCCAGGGTGTTCAGGCGGGCAATGCGGTCATCGTCCCACAGGTCCATCATCCGATAGACCTGTTCCAAGGACAGCCGCACGCCGAAGTCGTCTTCCAGAACGCGCACACTGGCCCGTTTACTCTGTGGGTTGGCCAGGCGCGCCATGACGCTGTGGCACAGGGCTCGGTTGGAGGCCCGGTAGCGCCAGGCGGGCAGCAGCCGGTCAAGGCCCAGGGACTCGTACACCGCGCCGTACACCGCATGGATGCCGCTGACGATGCGCTGGGTTTCCCGGAGGTGCTTGAGGTCCACCTTGAGGGGGGAGTCATCCTGGCGTTGTTGGGCGGCGATGACCTGCTCGGCCACGTCTTCCGGGGGGAACAGTTGCGGCTGGGTGTCGGCCTCAAGTTTGGCCTTGACCACGGCCGCCAGGTCTTTGAGCCGGACCAGCTCATCCTCGTCCAGGGCGATACCGATGTGGCGCACGATTTTCTGTCGTACTGTATCGCCGGTACGGATGGACTGAACCAGTTGCACCGACTTGCGCGGGCTGTTGGGCGTGGTTTTCACGCGTACGAACATACCCGGAAGGATAGCCGCAATCCTGCATAATGTCAAGTATTAAATATAAACTAGGCACTACAACGGCCCGCCCGGAAACCCACGTTGATTTATAAGGCGTTTTCAGCCCGTCAGGACGCTAAACCGTCGAAGTCGGGTGCACGATGACAGGAAGCTGTTTGAATTCCTGGCGCTGGAGGGGGTGCAGGCCGGACTGAGCTGGATCACGGTGCTGAAAAAACGCCCGGCCTACCGTGAGGCGTTCGATGATTTTGACTTCAACCGGGTGGCGGAATACGACGAGCGCAAGATACAGAGCCTGCTGGCCAACCCCGGCATCGTCAGGAACAAACTCAAGGTCCACTCGGCCATCCGCAACGCCCGCGCCTTCATCCGGGTGCGGGAGCAATTCGGCAGCTTCGACCATTACATCTGGAACTTTGTCGATGGCCAACCCATACAGAACGCCTGGCAAAACGGTTCACAAATACCCGCAGCAACCCCCCTGTCAAACAAAATCTCCAAAGACCTCAAGCAACGCGGCTTCAACTTCGTTGGTCCCACCATCATCTACGCCCACATGCAAGCTACCGGCATGGTCAACGACCACACCACGGACTGTTTCCGGTATGCGGAGGTGAAGACATTGGCGGGGTAAGATTGACTTTCCGTTGTGATTCTGTTAAAATACGCCCCATAATTTTGATGGTCTGTTCAGGCTCTTTTCCCATATATGGGGGGGGTAACCGGTGTGAAGAAGATACTGAGTAAAGTCTGGGGAATAGCGCTTATTGCCCTTTCAGCGATGGTTTTTGTGCAGCCCGTTACGGCGGATGACTGTAGTCTTACAATTGAGGCAGATCCTGTCGAGGTAAAGGAAGGAAACAAGGCCGTATTCAGGATCAAGGTTCAGTGCGCCGCAAGCTTCTGGCGGCCAGGGTCGAAGTTTCGCTACAAGTTCCAGACTCAAGACGATAGCGCGGGCCGGGATGACTACAAGTGGAGATCCGGGTCTCACGTTTTTTCCCGAGGTAGCACCTCTACCAGGCGGGTCACCGTTAAGACCTACGATGACGATGAGTGCGAAGGTGACGAGGAATTCAAGTTAAACTTTACACTTGAGGGTAAGGTGAAGGGTAGTTGGCACGATTGGTCTGGAGGCGCGATTGGGTTGCCCGGCACGTTCTGGATCAAAGGCGTGATCGAAGATCAAACAACATCGGGGTGCGGGGGCGCGAGTAGTTCCTGACCACTGATACCGACCGGTCTTTGGCCTCCAATCGTCAGCGGCACCGCGAGTTCCTACCAATTATCCCAATTATCATCCTCACAGTTAGAGGGACGGCTGCCTTGTTGAAAGAACGCGGTTCCTCCGTTGTTGAGCACGCAATAACGGGCAGTTGAAATACGTGATTTCAGACCCTCCCACGTCAACGTCCCTGGATACGTTGATCCTGGAGCTTCGTTAGTTGGACAGGTGAGGTTTGCTGCCTTGCATCCCAGATCACCATTAGCATAGGTGAAATAACTTAACTGGGCACCAGAACAAGTATTATCCAACCACGAATTAGCCCACTCAAGCTGGCACTCAGCGTACAACTCGTATCCCTGTTGAGCAACCGCCTGACCGGAACCAAGCAACAAAACCCCTGTAAGGCTGATAATCGTGACCGTTTTAGCTAAAACTGGGGGGGGGGGGGGATTATGACTAACCGCGCGGTGAGGAGGGTTAAAAATCTAGCCACAGCATTTCTCCGGTTGGATAACGACGGAACCATTCGCCTTGGAAAACGGCCAATAGTATAGCGATTTGGCCCGTCCGTGTCAAGAGAATGTCAGAGAATGTCAGAATGTGTTTTTTACTGCGCCCACGGGCCGTTTGAGGCCTGTCGAAATCATGGTCGACACCATTCTAAAAAATGAATCTACACTTCGGAATCTATAACGTGTTTATAGCAAGGATGTCATGTTCCAGAGTGTCCTTGGTATGTTGGTCTCTCAAAGCACTACTGCAACAAAGATAATTTCTTCCCCCAAAAACTAAATTTCCCCCAGCAGGGAAACCAGATTGACGGCAGAGACACCAGGGCTTATCACACTCCCTGCATCAGTTTTCGATGAACCGCTATGGACCAACATGGAGCGTGTTTCATACCTGTTGATCGCCCTGGCCAGACGGCTCAGAGATTGCGTCATGGAGGGTTTTGGTGTTTTTGTTGCCTTTGCTTCCACGAGTAGTAGTGCGCCTGCTCCCTGTGGTATGACGAAGTCAACCTCCAGTCCTTGTTGATCGCGGAAGTAGTAGAGTTCTTTCCGTTTGCCGTTGTTCACCTGATGCTTGACAATTTCTCCGGCAACGAATCCTTCGAACAGGGTGCCATGGAATGGCGATTTGCGCAGTGTTGCGACGTTATCAATCCCCAGCAGGTGGCAAACCAGGCCGGAGTCGGCGAAATACAGTCTTGGCGATTTAATCAGGCGTTTGCCGAAATGTTCGTAAAAAGGTGGGACTACAATGATTTGCCCGGTCATTTCAAGTACGTTCAGCCACGAGGACACCGTGGGCACTGAAACGCCCAGCGGCGCGGCCAGGTCGGTTTTATTCAGTATGCTGCCATGGCGTGAAGCCAGTAGCGCCATGAAACGTCTGAATGTGCTCAAGTCCCTGATTGCGGTGATGGCGCGTACGTCGCGTTCCAGGTAAGTCTGTATGTACGAACGAAACCAGAGATCTGCCACCCCCGGTTTTCTGATGATGTCAGGATAACCGCCACGTAACAGGCTGACTTTATCAGTTTCCCGTATGGACAGGGGAAACAGTTGCAACACCGCCACCCGCCCGGCCATGGATTCGGACACTCCCCGCATCAACGGCGCCTCCTGTGACCCGGTCAGCAACCAATGCCCCTTGCGCTCAGGCGCGGAATCTATACGTGTGCGAATATATCCCAGCAATGCCGGGGTATTCTGTATCTCATCCAGGATTACCGGAGTCTTCAACTCATCCAGAAATCCCCGGGGGTCACTGTTGACCCGGGCTATAACATCCGGGTCCTCAAGCAAAACATAGCTTGCCTTGGGAAAAACATGCCTCAGCAAGGTGGTTTTTCCACATTGCCTGGCCCCCGTCAGCAGGGTGGCAGGAAAATTCAGGGCGGCTTTTCGTAACTGCGCCGCAGCTATGCGGGGGATATAAGACATTTGAGAATTCTAAACTGAAACTTTAGAAAACTCAAATATGTTTTTATGGCTTACCCGCGCGCGTGTATGGGGAACGCTCTGTAGGGGGGAGCGTGTGCACGGAAGCGGGCTCGCCTGAGCTAAACCCCGTTCCTTAGCGACGCTTAATCCAATAATCCAGACTGATATACCTGCCGCCGTCGAAGAATGAGCACTTCCGCTAAGCGGTGAGCGCGAGTTCCTGTAATGAAATATAGTTCGTCCTGGCCTGATTGAGATTTTTCTTACGTGCGCCGATAAGTTGTTTGTCCATCTTTCCCACGCGAGCCTTTTCGAGGTTGGTCAAACGGGAATGATGTGACATGAAGAATATCCTGGCCAAGTCTTTTGGCAGTCCTTTAATACGAACTCTGTCAAGCCGATAGTAATCGTCTGTGACCGTTTTGTATGAGGTCGGATTACGGACTTTCTCGACAAGTATCACAGCGGCTTCTATTTCTTTCAGTGCCTGTTCGAGCGATGAGGTCATGACAGGTGTGTCAGAATAGAATTCTTTTTCGTTTTTCAAAATGAACTTTTCAGCTAATAGCAGGGTTTCCAGATCTTCCTTTATGCCAACTGCCAGTAGTACTTGCAAGAGGTTATGCTGCGCCGCTTGCAGTTCTGCTAACGCTTCTCCTTTCTGTGTTGCACTCAGTTCTTCCTGTCTGTACACCGTATCGTAAGCAGATTGCTCAGCGAGAAGACCCACTTGCAGGTCCAACAGTAGCGCTTCTGGAGACTGTTCCCTGTCCTTGATCATGATTCAGTCGTCCAACCAGTTCGGACCGTATTTCAGTTCAGCTTGACGCGTATTCAGGTTAAGGTTACGAATCCAGTCCGCTCCCATGACGCTTTTGATTGCCATCAGAGTGTGTGCAGGGCCTTCCAGTTCGGATAACAAACGGTCACATTCTGCCTGGTCGCCCCGCTCTTTTGCAGCCCTTCTGGCTTTCAAGATACGCAGGTTATTGAGTGCCGTTTCTTTGTCAATGGCCATCGTTCTTTGCCTCCCTCTATCTCTAACTCCCGCTGGTTCAACAGATATTGTGCGATGAATGAATGCCAGTCAGAATCATAACGAGACGGAAGCCTGCCGTCAAGATCTTGGCACAGTTAGCTTCCGAAGCCTTGGAGCAGGAAAAGCAAGATAAAACCACGCGGCTGAAACCCCATTAGTACAAGGGCTATCCATAACGACGCTTAATCCAGTAATCCAGACTGACGTACCTGCCGCCGCCCAGGAAGAACAGGGCGCAGAGCATGATGAAATAGGTGGCGGCCCATTCGATGCCGTTGTTGGAGATGACGAAGCTGCCGTGCTCGGTCAGCCAGTTGTAGTCGCTGTGTTCCCTGAGGATGCTTTTGGCGTGGGCGAGGCGCTCTACGGCGGTGCCGGCTTCGGCGGTGGGGAAGGGGCTGTTCAGGTCGTGGATGGCTTGCCAGCCGTGGCTGATGTGTACGGTTGCCATGGCGACGACCATGGTGAACATCAAGGGGATACAGACCCAGCGGGTGGCCAGGCCCAGGGCCAGCAGGATGGCGCCGAGGTATTCTGCGCCCCAGGCCAGGTACGCATTCAATGCGGGGAAGGGCAGGCCCAGGCCCCATTCGGCGTTGCCGAACCATTCGATCACGGCATCCAGGGAACTGTCCTCGTCAAGCGGGTTCCATTTGTTGTTGCCGGCCACCCAGAACACGGGCGCCAGGTACAACCGGAGCAGCAACGGGCCGATGAAGTCCAGGCGTTGGCGGATGGTACCAAGTACGGTTTGCGCGCAGCCGGCGAGAGAAGTGATGAAGTTCATGGTGTTTGGCTCTGGCGGATTACCCTATTGGGATGGTGATAACAGGTCTTTGCACATTGTGTGGAAAAACCAATTATATGGGCTTCACAATAATGTACAATACCTGTCCGGGTTCAGTTCCCGGTGCGTCACGGGAAGGGAGAGTCTGTCCCTGTTTCATTCGCCACACTTATGTGCTAGTATGCCCTTCCAGCCTATGCACGATATTTACCACTTGCACGTAGTCTGGTCCGGCTTGTCCAAGCCGGTTGCCTCTTTCGCACTTTTCTCCGGGAACCTGAAGCCGTGACGAATTTCGTCTTCGTCACCGGCGGTGTGGTGTCTTCCCTGGGGAAGGGCATCGCCTCGGCGTCACTGGGTGCGATTCTGGAATCGCGCGGGCTGGATGTAACCTTGCTGAAGCTGGACCCCTATCTTAACGTGGACCCGGGCACCATGAGCCCGTTCCAGCATGGCGAGGTGTACGTGACGGAGGACGGCGCGGAGACTGACCTGGACCTGGGCCACTACGAGCGCTTCGTGCGTACCCGCATGAGCCGGCGCAACAATTTCACCACCGGCAGGATCTACCAGAACGTCATCCAGAAGGAACGCCGCGGCGACTACCTGGGCGGCACCGTGCAGGTTATTCCCCATGTGACTGATGAGATCAAGCACTGCATCCTGGAGGGCGCCGGGGATGCGGACCTGGCCATCGTGGAGATCGGCGGCACGGTGGGCGATATCGAATCCCAGCCATTCCTGGAGGCGATCCGGCAGATGCGCATGGAACTGGGTGCGCGCCGTTCCCTGTTCATGCACCTGACCCTGGTGCCGTATATCGAGACCGTGGGCGAGATCAAGACCAAGCCCACCCAGCATTCGGTCAAGGAACTGCGCTCCATCGGTATCCAGCCGGACGTGCTGATGTGCCGTTCCGCGCGCCCGTTACCGGAGAACGAACGCAGCAAGATAGCCTTGTTTACCAACGTGGACGAGCGCGCCATCATCTCCGCGGTGGACGTGGACAACCTGTTCCGGGTGCCGCGCCTGTTTCACGAGCAGGGACTGGACGATATCGTGGTGGACAAGCTGGACGTGGACGCGCAAAAGGCCGACCTGTCCGAATGGGACCGCGTGGTCGCTGCCGTGGAACATCCGCAAGGGAAGGTGGACATCGCCATGGTGGGCAAATACACCGGCCTGACCGATTCCTACAAGTCGCTGGCGGAAGCCTTGATCCATGCCGGCATACACACCCACACGAGTATCGAGATTCACTACGTGGATTCCGAGGAACTGGAACAGGAGGGCATGGACTGTTTGCGCGACATGGACGCGATCATCGTGCCGGGTGGTTTCGGCAACCGGGGCATCGAAGGCAAGATCGCCACCGCGCACTACGCCCGCGAGAACCGTATCCCTTACCTGGGCATCTGCCTGGGCATGCAGGTGGCCGTCATCGAGTTTGCCCGGCACGTGGCGGGAATGGAGGCCGCCAACAGTACCGAGTTCGCGCCGGACACGCCGTTTCCGGTGATTGGCCTGATTACCGAATGGCTGAATGCCGACGGCGCCACGGAACTGCGCGATGAAAACTCCGACCTGGGCGGCACCATGCGGCTGGGGGGACAGGAGTGCCGCTTGCTGGATGACACCCTGGTCAGGGACTTGTATAACGCGCAGACGATCCTGGAACGGCACCGGCACCGCTACGAGTTCAACAACAACTACCGTGCGCGCCTGGAACAACACGGCCTCAGGGTCGCCGGTATCTCCCTGGACAACAGGCTGGTGGAGATCGTGGAACTGTCTGATCACCCCTGGTTTGTCGGTTGCCAGTTCCACCCTGAATTCAACTCCACTCCCAGGGACGGCCACCCCTTGTTCAGCGGTTTCATCAGGGCCGCGCGGTCCTGCCAGAACGAGTCCTGACGATGAACCTGTGCGGCGTTGAGGTCGGCCTTGAACACCCGCTGTTCCTCATCGCCGGCCCCTGTGTGATCGAAAGTGAGCAACTGGCCCTGGACAGCGCCGGCGCGCTCAAGGAAACAGCCGCCGCGCTGGCGCTGCCGTTTATCTACAAATCCTCCTTCGACAAGGCCAATCGCAGCGCCGGCGACAGTTATCGCGGCCCCGGACTGGAGCAGGGGTTGCGTATCCTGGAGCAGGTAAAGGATGAGCTTGGCGTACCGGTATTGACCGACGTGCACGAAGACACGCCGCTGGATGAGGTGGCGGCAGTCGTTGACGTGCTGCAAACCCCGGCCTTCCTGTGCCGGCAGACCAACTTTATTCGCAAGGTGGCAGCCTGCGGCTTGCCGGTGAACATCAAAAAAGGCCAGTTCCTGGCGCCCTGGGACATGCAGCAGGTGGTGGACAAGGCGCGTGCGGCGGGCAATGAGCAACTGCTGGTGTGCGAGCGCGGGGCCAGTTTCGGTTATAATTATCTGGTGTCCGACATGCGCGCGCTGGTGATCCTGCGGGACACGGGCTGTCCCGTGGTATTCGATGCCACCCACTCGGTACAATTACCGGGCGGGCAGGGCCGGCAATCCGGCGGGCAGCGTGAATTCGTTCCGGCCCTGGCCCGGGCCGCGGTCGCGGTCGGCGTGTCCGGGCTGTTCATGGAAACCCATCCCGACCCGGACCGGGCGCGCAGCGACGGCGCTAATTCCGTGCCGTTGCACGAGGTAAAAGCATTACTGGAAACACTGGTGGATTTAGACCAGCGAGTAAAATCAGGAGTAGTCTGATGTCAGAAATCGTTCAAATAACAGCAACCGAAATACTGGATTCCAGAGGGAATCCCACCATCCTGGCGGAAGTTGCCACGGCCGCGGGCAACGCCGGCAGCGCCATGACACCGTCCGGCGCGTCCACCGGCGCCAGGGAGGCGCTGGAATTAAGGGACAACGACAGCAGCCGTTACCGCGGCAAAGGCGTGTTGCAGGCCGTCGGCAATATCGAAACCATCCTCGCCCCGCACCTGCTTGGGATGGAAGTCTGTGCACAGGCTGCCGTCGATCAGGCCATGCTGGAGCTTGACGGCACGGAGAACAAGCGCCGGCTGGGCGCGAATGCGCTGCTGGCGGTTTCCATGGCCGTTGCCCATGCCGCGGCCGCCGACCAGGGCTTGCCCCTGTACCGCTACCTGGGTGGCGAGGGCCCGTTTACGCTGCCCGTGCCGATGATGAACATCATCAACGGCGGCGCCCATGCGGACAACAGCGTGGACCTGCAGGAATTCATGATCCTGCCCGTGGGCGCGCCCAGCCTGGCCGAGGCGGTGCGTTACGGCGCGGAGATTTTCCATGCCCTGAGAGCGGTGTTGGCGGCCCGGGGACTGAACACCGCGGTGGGAGACGAAGGCGGGTTCGCGCCGGACCTCAAGTCCAACGAGGAGGCCCTGGAAGTAATTATTCAGGCCATCGAGAAGGCCGGTTACGTGCCCGGCGGGGACGTCCTGTTGGGCCTGGACGTCGCCAGTTCAGAATTTTACCGGAACGCCAGGTACGAGTTGGCATCTGAGGGCAAGTCATTGAGTGCAGGAGAATTTCTCGACTACCTGGCGTCCTGGACGGAGCGCTATCCAATCATCTCCGTGGAGGACGGCATGGCTGAGGACGACTGGGACGGCTGGCGCGCGCTGACTGCGCGCCTGGGTGAGGGGGTGCAACTGGTGGGAGACGATTTGTTCGTTACCAACACGGCCATCCTGCAACAGGGCATCGCCACCGGCGCGGCCAACTCCATCCTCATCAAGGTCAACCAGATCGGCACCTTGACGGAAACCCTGGCGGCTATCGACATGGCGCGCCGGGCCGGTTATACCACGGTCATCTCACACCGTTCCGGCGAGACCGAAGACACCACCATTGCCGACTTGGCGGTGGCGACCTTGGCCGGGCAGATAAAAACCGGCTCACTTTCCCGCTCGGACCGGGTAGCCAAGTACAACCGCCTGATCTGCATAGAAAAAGAGCTGGGAGATAAGGCGCACTTCCCGGGCCGGGAGGTATTCAACTCGTTGCGTGCCGGAGCGTCTGGGACGCCGGCGCCGGGAGCGGGATGAAACTCACGGTCTTCATCCTGCTGGTGTTGCTGGCGCTGCTGCAATATCGCCTGTGGTACAGCCCCGGCGGGTATATTGAAGTGAGGGAACTGGAGCAGACAAAACAGGAACTGGCCGCAGAGAATGGACAACTCAGGGAGCGCAACGCCTCCCTGGCGGGCGAGGTGGTTGACCTGCAACACGGTCTGGAGGCAGTGGAAGAACGCGCCCGGAGCGAAATGGGCATGATTAAATCCGACGAGGTGTTCTACCAGATTATCGAAACGCCGGAACCGTCCTCGCGGGAATTATTGACGACGTCTCCCCTGGATGAACCGCTGGTTGTGCCGTGAGCGGCTCCCCAAATTACCGGACCCCGAACTATTGGGCCCAAAGCTATTGGGCAATAATCCCGGCGGGTGGTGTGGGCCGGCGCATGGGCGCGGACAAGCCCAAGCAATACCTGCAACTGCTGGGTCGCAGCGTCATCGAGCACAGTCTGCTGCCGTTCTGTGAGCATCCGCTGATCAAGGGTGTGGTCGTGGTGGTGGCAGACGATGATACGCACTGGCCGACCCTGGCGGTGTCCGGCCATGCCCGCATCGTCACGGCCTCCGGCGGCAGGGAGCGCTGCCATTCCGTGCTGAACGGCCTCGACCGTCTCGCCGAACGCGCCGCAGACACAGACTGGGTACTGGTCCACGACGCGGCCCGGCCCTGTGTCACGCAAGCAGATATAGACTGTCTTATCGAAGGGGTCGGTGAGCATGAAAGCGGTGGCATCCTGGCACTGCCGCTGCGGGATACGGTGAAGCAGGTAGGGCAGGGGCAGGAAATCGAGGCGACCCTGGCGCGTGACCGACTCTGGCGCGCGCTGACGCCGCAGATGTTCCGGCTGGGCCTGTTACGAGAGGCGTTGGCTGCGGCCATGGCGGATAACATTCTGGTTACTGACGAAGCCCAGGCGCTGGAACACAGGGGGCACCGGCCGTTGATCGTGTCGGGTGGGCCCCATAACATCAAGGTGTCATTGCCGGAAGACCTGGCGCTGGCGGCGTTTTATTTAGGGAAGCTCTGACTTAATCAGAGGTTCCTTAGGAAAAATTTCATGAGAATCGGTCACGGTTACGATACGCACAGGTTCATGGCAGGGCGCCCACTGATACTGGGCGGTGTCAATGTTCCGCACGACAAGGGGTTGCTGGCACATTCCGATGGTGACGTTGTCATCCATGCGTTGTGCGATGCGTTGCTGGGCGCGGCCGCGCTGGGGGATATCGGCCGGCATTTCCCGGACACCAGCCTGGATTTCAAAAACGTGGACAGCCGTATCCTGTTGCGGCGCGTGCGGGAACTGCTGGCGAAAAATAACCTGGAAATGGTTAACGCGGATATCACCATCATTGCCGAGGAACCCAGGATGGCGCCGCATATCGGCGCCATGTGCGACAACCTGTGTGCAGACCTGGCCGTGAGCAAAAACGCGCTGAATATCAAGGCGACTACCAACGAGAAGATGGGCTTCATCGGCAACCGGGAAGGCATTGCCGTCCACGCCGTTGTTCTGATAAGATAAAGGGTGACTCATTATTTTTGCTTGATGCCCCGTATTCGGGTTCTATACTGATACCGTTATGCAACTGGATCACAGACGATTATCGATCTGGCTGCTCTCTGCCCTGATCCTGTTCGGGCAGACAGCGGCGTTTGCACATCAATCCGGCCATGACGTCCTGACATCCCATGACTATTGCACACAATGCCTGACGCAGTCGGTATTTGACGGCAAGTCGGTTGTTGCGGTCCATACTTACGTAAACCTGCTTGCCGCCGCGGCGCCCGCTGCCCCGACAGCAAGCGAATACCATTCACTCCATACACTTACTTTACACGCACGCTCACCACCGGTATCTCCCGTAGACTGTTTGTCCGAATAACGCCCGGCGTTATTTCTGAAATGTTTATGAGGAGGTATCCGAATGTCAAGAACCATTGTCCTGCTGCTCATGCTTATGGGCATTTACGGCTCGCCCGCGTTTGCCGACGAGTCTCCCGGCCACGATCACACGCCTGCCGGCGTCGCGGCCATCGAGGAAATCAGGGTCACTGCCCATCCGTTGTCCGCGCTTGATGATCACATAGTCCAGCCGGTGCAGGTCCTGTCGAAGGAAGAACTCAACACCCGCAGTATCAGCAACATCGGTGAAACCGTTGCCAATGAACTGGGCGTTACCTCCAGTGACTTCGGCCCGGGTTCAGGCCGTCCCGTTATCCGCGGACTGGGTAATAGCCGGGTGCAGGTGTTGGAAGACGGGCTCAGCACCATGGACGTCAGCAGTAAGAGCGCCGATCATTCGGTGAGTGTGGAGGGGGTGTTGGCCGAACAGGTTGAGATATTCCGTGGTCCCGCGACGCTGCTGTTCGGTAGCGGCGCAGTCGGCGGCATTATCAATGTTGTGAACGGCCGGATACTTGATTATGTGCCCGACGACGTGGAAGGCGAAGTGGCCTTGCAATATGAAACCGTTTCAGACGGCATGACCGGGGCCGGCAGGTTGAATTTCGGAGTGGGTAATTTTTCCTTTCATATCAACGGCATGGCGCGTAATACCGATGATTACAATATCCCGGGGTTCGCCGAGATCGAACCGGGCGAGTCCCGCCGGGGCACCCTGGCTAACAGCAGCAGGGACACGGAGAATATAGCGGGCGGCCTGTCCTGGGTCGGCGCGCGCGGGTATGCCGGATTTTCCGTGAGCCACTATGAGAACAAATATGGCATACCGGGACATCACCACCACGGTCACGATGAGCACGACCACGGCCTGGACGACATGGATATACACGATGAGCACGACCATGATGAGGAAGACGAGCATCATGACGATGAGGACGGCGATCACGACCATGATGAGGATGAGCATCATGACGATGAGGACGGCGATCACGACCATGATGAGGATGAGCATCATGACGATGAAGAGGGTGATCACGACCACGATGAGGATGAACATCATGACGACGAGGACGAGCATCATGAAGATGAAGACATGGACCATAATGACGATGAGGAAGACGGACATGACGACGAAGAGGGCGATCATGACCATGATGAAGATGACGGACATGACGATGAAGACGGCGACCATGACCATGACGAGGAAGACGGGCATGAAGATGAGGAGGAAGGGGGAGTACGCGTGGAAATGCAACAGACCCGCTACGATTTTGCCGCGGCCCTGGATGATCCCTTGCCCGGCTTGAGCCGCGTCAAGTTACGCTGGGGTTTTAATGACTATCAACACGATGAAGTTGAACCGAATGGAGAGATAGGCACCGCGTTTGATAACGAGGAGGTGGAAGGCCGCGTCGAGTTCATTCACAACCCCATCGGCGACTGGAACGGTGTTGTCGGCTTCCACTATCGGCACAAGGACTTCGCGGCGGTTGGCGCGGAGAGTTATGTCCTGCCGTCGGAATTGGAGACGTTCGGGATCTTCGTCCTGGAAAGGACGGATATCGGGCGGGTTCATATTGATCTGGGCGCACGCTTCGAACACCAGGATTCGAATTCAGAGACGGGCGCGCAAAATGACTATGACCTGTTCAGCGCCTCCGGCGGCCTGAACTGGGATTATGCCCCGGGCTATCAGGTGGGCTTGTCTGCGAGCCATGCGGAGCGGGCGCCGGCGATTGAGGAGTTGTACGTGCGAGGGCCGCACCTGGCGACTGCGACGTTTGAGATCGGTGACGCCAACCTGGTTAAAGAGAAGTCCAATAATATTGACGTCTATTGGCGCAAGATCTCGGGCAGGTTCACGGCCACTGCCAATTTATTCTACAACCGGATTGACGATTACATCTACCGGCAGGAGCAGGACTTGAACGGTGACGGTTTTGCCGACCGGGTGGCGGAAAATTTTGACGGCAACCTGGCCAACATCCTGGACCCGGAAGACGACGAGGAACCGTTGCTGGTTTACCTGAGCCAGGATGATGCGGAATTCATGGGATTTGAAGTGGAGGGCATCGCGCATCTGCTGTCCGGCAATTCCGGCGCACTGGACCTGCGGCTTTGGGCGGACTACGTGGAAGGGGAACGCAGCAACGATACCAACCTGGCTCGCATTACTCCCTGGCGCTTCGGGTCGGGCCTCACGTACTCGCGCGGCCCCTTGTATGCCTCGGTCAAGTACACCCGTGTGAATGAACAGGATAGTACCGCACCGCTGGAGACTGAGACTGCCGGTTACGACCTGCTGGAACTCCATGCCGGTTACACGTTCAGGGTGCAGGACAACACGGTGACACTGTTTGCCCGCGCCACCAACCTGCTCGATGAGGAAATACGGCGGCATACGTCATTTGTGAAAGAGCAGGCGCCGCTGCCGGGGCGGTCGGGCATCTTCGGCTTGCGGGTCGGGTTTTAACGGGAGTGGAGCAGGGGCGAGGGGTAGTAACTCCTCGCCCTGATTGGCTTTTGGAAAAAGCGGGTGTTATTCTGGCGTAACCAACGATACACACAACAGGTTCTGTCATGTTACTGCTGGAAGTCAAGCTCATCGCCGCCCTGGCGATCCTGGTGGTTGCCATCCTTGGCGGCCTCATTCCATTGCTGGCGGCGCGCCATCACGCCAGTCGCCGTTTTCTCTCGCTCGGTAACGCGCTGGCAGGGGGCATCTTCCTGGGCGCCGGGTTTATCCACCTGCTGCCCGAGGCCGGCGAGGCGCTGGAGGGAGTCGTCGATTATCCCCTGGCGCCGCTATTGGCCGCCGTCGGTGTGGTGGCGCTGTTGCTGATAGACCGGGTGCTGTTTGAGGCCAGCCACGCCAAAAGCAGGGATGAGAATCCGCAGGAGCGCAAGCCGATTTATCCCCTGGTATTGCTCGTGGTCCTGTCGGTCCATTCCATCATCGCCGGCATGGCCCTGGGGATCGAGTCGGAGGTAGCTGCGTCCTTGCTGGTGATGATCGCCATCCTGTCGCACAAGGGATCGGCCGCGTTCGCACTGGTAATCAGTGTGCAGGCCGCCGGCGCCGAGCGCAAGCACCTGTTGCGGACGCTCGCCATCTTTGCGGTGATGACCCCCATGGGTATCCTGCTGGGCACGCTGGCATCGGGACTGTATGAAGGGGAGACCGCGTTGTTGATCGAGGGCTGCTTCAATGCGCTGGCCGCGGGCACGTTTGTTTACGTGGCCATCCTGGACGTAATTGATGCGGAAATGTACCGCTCGGATGATCGCATCGCGCATTTTGTGCGCAGTTCCCTGCTGGGTGATGACGACGTGCCGATGCCGGAACATGACCGCGACCGTATCTACAAGTTCATCCTGATAGTCATCGGCCTCGCCAGTATGGGCGTGCTGGCGTTGTGGGTTTAACCCGCGTTACCGGACCTGCGGGCTCGAAGCGCTGAACGGATGACGGTTTCCGGGCACGACAAAGACGCTACACGCGGGCGCGATGGTCGCCGGGATGGGCGCTGCGGTCATGACCATTCCCATGATTTACGCAGCCTCGGTAAACGCAACCTGCTCATTGCCTGCGCGCTGATCGTCGGCTTTATGCTGGTCGAGGTTATCGGCGGCATTCTGTCCGGCAGTCTTGCCCTGCTTGCCGATGCGGGCCACATGCTGACCGATGGCGCATCCATCGCCCTGGCGCTGGCTGCCATGCACTTTGCCGAAAGACCGCACTCGGTACAGCGCACCTTCGGCTATCACCGGTTGGAAATCCTGGCGGCGCTGGTGAATGCCCTGGCGCTGTGGGTAATCGTGGCCTGGGTGCTGTTTGAAGCCTACCAGCGTTTCACGTCAGTACCGGAGGTCGATGCCGGGATCATGTTCGGCATCGGCCTCATCGGCCTGTGCGTCAATCTCGGCGCGGCCTGGATCCTGCACGGCTCGTCCGGGACCAACGTTAATATCGAGGGCGCCTTTCTGCACGTGATTGCGGACCTGCTCGGCTCGGTTGGTGTCGTGGTTTCCGCGCTTCTGATCTGGGTTTTCGGCTGGATGCTTGCCGACCCGATCGCCAGCGTCATCATCGCCGCACTCATCCTGGCCAGCAGTTGGCGCCTGATGAAAAAAGTCATCCACGTACTGCTGGAAGGTACCCCCGAACACATTGATGTGTATGAGCTTTGCAGCCGCATGGAAGCGCAGGAGGGCGTGACCCTGGTGCACGATATCCACGTCTGGACACTCTCGTCCGGCAACGAAGCGCTTACCGCCCACGTGCTGGTTGACCCGGACTACCCGGGCGACCCGGAAGCCTTACGCCGGCGCCTGCGCGATATCATCTACCACGATTTCGATATCGGGCATATCACGCTGCAAGTGGAGAAGTCGCTGGAAGGCTGTACCGAGGACCACCACTTCGACCACCTGGTGGTGGATCACTGAGCAAGCGGCCGGGGTCCGGTCGCTGTGCAGGGGAGACAGCCGGCTACTTGTCGGGGATCAGCGGGTCGGGAATATCGTAGAAGTCGATCTCCACGCTCTGCTGGCCGCCACGGCTGGCCATGTCCACTTCCCGGGCGTTTTCAAGGGGCAGTTTGAACTCACCCAGTTGTTCCATACCCTTGTTCATTTTCGATTTTGCCGCCAGCACTGCTTCGTGCAGAACGGACGAATAAGGCAATTTATAGGCACGCGGTTGCGTCCGGCCGGACAGATCGTCAAGGTCTTTTACCCATAGATACACTATCCCTTCCTCGCCCGTCATTTTGTCCGGTTGCAGCACGTCGGCGCCGACCAGGCGGAAGCGTTCCGGCGGCATCTCCCCGGTGGGCCAGCCAAGCAGGGGTGGGAAGGACAGGTAGGTCACCACGTACAGCAGCGTGGTCGCCACGATGCAACCGGCTTTGACTTTCCAGGACCAGTTGGAATACAGGTTGATGCTGAGCAACAACAGGGCCACCAGCACGTAAGCGGCAATCAACCCGGTCATCCCCAATGAGTACATGTTTATTCTCCCGTTTTTGTTTTATGGAAGCGCTGACTTAATCAGTTTCCTTATCAGACAGACACCAGTTGTTTCGGCAGAAAACTGATGTTTGATACCTTGCCGTCGATGTTTATGCGAAAGCGGAACGCGGTTTTTTCAACACCGACTTTTTCCAGGATGACCGTATTGTAATACACAATTTCCAGCGACGGATTGACTTTTACCAGGCGCACCTGCACGTCCACGGGCTTTTCGGTTTCCGTCGCGTAGTAATGCAGGTTGACCACGTACTCGCCCTTGACCACGCCGCGAATGGTGATGACCTCCTGGTTCAGTGGATTTTGCAACTCTTCGCCGTTTACCAGAATGGTATCATTGACCAGCCCCCGGTCGTCACGGTCCAGGTGCAGCAGGCCGGCCTCCGTGTTGCGGAACCAGACCACCCGCCCGTCCGGGTCTTCCACCCAGACGTCAATATCGTCGGGGTTGTTGTCCTCCCAGGTAATGGTGAGGATGTACTCTGCCTTGGGGTCGATGATGCCCGACTTGGCCTCGGGGTTCATGAACATGATGGCCACGAGAAACAGGAAGGTAAACCCCAGCAACGCGTTGAACAGCAAGTCCGTAAACGGATCGGACTGGTAACGTTTGTAGGAGTTATTCGCCACGCTCACAACCTTGGCAGCACGTGGATCTGGCTCAGGTGTTTGGTGGTATCGACCAGTTCATCGGCGGCCTGGTCCAGCAGGTGGAACTGGGCCGCGGTGAGGATGCTGCATACCAGTCCGGCAAACGTGGTGTACAAGGCGGTGCCCATGCCCGAACTCATCTGCTTGAGGATATTCTGCATGGTGCTCACGTCAAAGTCCGTGACGTTGACCACGGAGCCCAGCATCAGTACGAAACCGATGATGGTGCCGAGCAGGCCCAGCTTGATCATGATATCGCTGCAGAACCAGCCCAGGTTGTGGGGGTTCTTGAGGCGCGCCTCAAATACTTCAATCAACTCCTTGTTGCCGGTATCCAGGGTGTTATTTTCCGCCTGCTCATCCCCGGCAGGGTTCGACTGCGCCCGGTAGAACAGGTCCAGCAGGTAGCGTGTCAGCAGGCAATCCGGCAGTTTCTCCGTGTTGTCCAGGTACATTGCACCGTCCCTGACAGACAGTTCATGCCCGCGGGCCAGGGTGTACACCTGCTCCGAGACGTTGAGCTCGCGGGAAATAAACCACACGCGCCGGGCACAGTACAGGGTGATGATGACAAACAGCAGGCTTATCACCCAGGACAGTTTGCTGTTGTCCCCCAGGTACAGCAGCAGCAACAGCTTTTCGTGCAGGGCCAGAAACAGCGTGAAGCCGACCAGGCTGATCAGCATCAGCCATACCAGGAATAAATGATGTTCACCTTTTTTCATTGCAAATCAGTAGCACGGACGTTGTGCCACAGGGGACACAGGGTTCACAGGGATAGTAGGTGGTTGACGGGGTCTTTATTCCCGTATCACCACCCGTGTGCCCCTGGTAATATATTTCCTCAGTTCGATTATCTCTTCGTTGGTCACCGCGACGCAACCTTCCGTCCAGTTGAGCCCCTGGTGTATCCGGTTTTTCTCGTCCGTGAGCGGGCCAATGCCGTGGATGCCGATGTACCCTCCCAGGCTGGTGTTCTGGGGCGGCAGGCTGTTACCCTGGTAGGCCAGGATAATCTGCTTGAATTCAGCGGCGGAAATAACCTCATTCTGGTAACCGCGCCAGGCATCCAGGGGGTTAGGATAATTTAATTGGATGAAAAAGTGAAATTTACTGTTGGATTTGAACCTGAGCGCCCGGTAGGCGCCGGTCGGGGTTTTATTATCACCCGAGCGAATCTTGGTGCCTTTGCTGCCTTTGCCGTGGGCAATGCGGTATTGTTTGATCACTTTGTCGTCCTGTAGCACCGACAGGGTACGCTCGGACTTGCTGATCTCGACACTGTAGGGCGCGGCCGCGGCAGCCTGGCAGCAGACGATGAGGATGATGGCAAACAGGTATTGCACGAGATCGATTATATTGCGTCTTCAGAATTTAAGCAGTAGTTCTGACTACCCTGGTAACAGCCTGGGCAGGCATGTGCAAGACACGCTGTGAATACATCCCTGTACGCTTGACTACAGCCATCCATGGCTTCCGACAGTCTTGCACATACCTGCCCAGGCTGTTTGCTGGAGCGTCAGGTTTTTGAAAACCGCGCGTTTCGGATTATTATATGACTAATAGCCCTGAACTGGAGAATTAAGTGCTTGAATTGGTCAAGTCCGGTGGTGTTTTAATCTGGCCGCTGCTGCTGTGTTCGGTAATCTCGCTGGCAATTATCTGTGAGCGGTTCTGGTCGCTGCAGAGGAAGCGTACTATTCCCGCGAACATGGTCAGGTTTGTCTGGGAGTGGCACAACAAGAAGACCCTGGATGCGCAGCGTCTGGACATGTTAAGAAAGAGTTCACCACTGGGACGAGTGCTTGCCGCCGGTCTGAGCAACATGGGACAGAGCCGGGAAATGATGAAAGAAAGCATTGAAGACGTGGGACGCCACGTCGCCCATGACCTGGAGCGCTACCTGAATACCCTGGGCACTATCGCCTCGATCTCACCGTTGTTGGGGTTGCTGGGCACGGTAGTCGGCATGATCAAGGTGTTTGCGGTCATCACGGCACAAGGCGTGGGCGACCCGAGTGTGCTGGCCGAGGGCATTTCCGAAGCCTTGATCACTACCGCGGTGGGCTTGACCGTAGCCATTCCGTCACTGATGTTCTACCGTTACTTCCGCGGCCGGGTTGATGAACTGGTGGTGACCATGGAGCAGGAAGCCATGAAACTGATTGAGGTCATGCACAGGGAGAAGCGATGAATTTTCGTCCGCAGCGCGCCAGTGACATGGACGTCAACATCACGCCGTTGATCGACGTCGTGTTTTTGTTACTGATTTTCTTTATGGTTTCCACCACTTTTGAGCGCGAGTCGGAGCTCAGGATTGTATTGCCGGAAGCCTCCGAAGAGCAGTTGCAGGCGCGGGAGGACATCATCCTGGTCAGTATTGATGCGAGTGAACAGGTGCATATCGGCGATGAGGCTCTGGCCGGCACGGATCTGGCCACCATCAGCGCGGCGCTGGAACAACAGGCGCGTGCGCTGGGAGACGTGCCCATCGTCATCCGCGCCGATGCCGCCGTCAGCCACCAGGCGGTGATCAAGGTCATGGACGCCGCCAGGCAGGCGGGAATGGTGAATATCACGTTTGCGACACGGGCCCGGGATTAGTCGTTGCAGCCGCGTATAGAGGCGTTGTGGTACGGGAGGCATCCCCTGGCATTATTGCTGGCGCCGTTGAGTTGGTTGTACCTGCTGGCGCTGGTGTGCCGCAGGTTTATGTATGCGCGCGGTCTCCTGCCGGTGACCCGGCCGGCCGTGCCGGTTATCGTGGTCGGCAACCTGACGGTCGGCGGTACCGGCAAGACTCCGCTGGTCATCTGGCTGGCGCGTTACCTGCAAGCCCGGTCGTACAAGCCCGGTATCGTCAGCAGGGGTTACGGTGGGGGTGCGCAGTCGCAGGCACTGCGGGTGGAACCGGACAGCGACCCGGCCCTGGTAGGTGATGAGCCGGTCATGCTGGCGCAGCGCAGCGGTTGCCCGGTAGTGGTGGCGCGGGACCGGGTCAGCGCTGCGCAAACGCTATTGCGGCAAACGGATTGCGACATTTTACTCAGTGACGACGGTTTGCAACATACCGCCCTGGCCAGGGACGTGGAGATCGTGGTGATCGATGGCGCGCGCCGTTTCGGCAACGCGCGCTGTCTGCCTGCCGGCCCGTTACGCGAACCGCTTGGCCGCCTGAACACGGTGGACCTGATCGTCGCTAACGGCCGCGCCGCCGCCGGTGAGTACCTGATGGAATGTACCTGCCTGCCGGTCACGTCGCTGGACGGCAGTCACGTGCAGGAACTGGCTTGTTTCCGGCAACAGACCGTGCACGCGGTAGCCGCCATCGGCCACCCGGACAGGTTTTTTTCCATGTTGCGCAGCCACGGCATCGATATCGAAGAACACGCGTTTCCCGACCATCACGGTTTCCGGCGCGCTGATTTTGCATTCGGCGCCGGCGCGCCCATACTGATGACGGAAAAAGACGCGGTAAAATGCCGGTGTCTGGGGCTGGAAAACGCCTGGTATGTGCCCATAGACGTGACGTTGCCCGAAGCATTTGAAAAAAAACTCATGCAATTACTGGAGGATATGAGCCATGGATAAGAATCTGCTGGAAATACTGGCGTGCCCGGTGACCAAGGGCCCGCTGATTCACGACCGGGAGAAACAGGAGTTGATTTCCCTCAGTGCGCGTCTGGCCTACCCGATTCGCGACGATATTCCCATCATGCTGGAAAGCGACGCCCGCACCCTGACCCAGGCAGAAGTGGACCATTACCGAAAGTGAAACAGGATTTCCTTGTCGTTATCCCGGCCCGCTATGCCTCCAAGCGCCTGCCGGGAAAACCATTAATCCAATTCGGCGACCGGCCGCTGTTGCAGCACGTCTATGAGGCGGCCGCGAACAGCAAGGCGGCGCACGTTATCATTGCCACCGACGATGCGCGCATTGAGCGTGCAGCACAGGGCTTCGGCGCCAGGGTGGTGATGACCTCCGCGGCACACAACTCGGGGACGGAGCGGATCGCCGAGACCGTTACCCGCTTGCAACTGCCCGGCTCCGCCCTCATCGTCAACGTGCAAGGCGATGAGCTGGGCTTACCACCGGCGCTGATCGATCAGGTCGCCGGTAACCTGGCCCAGCGCCTTGACGCGTCCATGGCCAGCCTGTATGCGCCGATTACCAGCACACAGGAGTTGAACAATCCCAATTGTGTGAAAGTAGTGACGGACGCGCGCGGCGACGCCCTGATGTTCAGCCGCGCAGCCATTCCCTGGCACGACTCCGATACGCACGCGCCGTGCGCAGGTTACCGGCATATCGGCATCTATGCCTACACCTGCGACTTTCTGAAGACCTACCTCACCTTAACCGTCTGCCCCCTGGAACAGACCGAACGGCTGGAGCAGTTACGCGCCCTGTACCACGGCTACCGCATCCACATGGACCAGGCAGTGGCAGAACCGGGGGTGGAGATCAATACGCCGGAGGACGTGGAAACTGCTTTAATTAGGAATTACGAATTAGGAATTACGAATTAGGAATGGGTGGGTTGCGTTTTTCCGTGCCTTGGTTTGGCTCTCGCAACACCTGCGAATCGTTGAAAAACAGCCGCCACAGGCGGCACATTCATTCCTAATTCCTAATTCCTAATTCTTAATTCATCTGTTTCTATAAGTAATCCTGCCCTTGGACAAGTCATAAGGGGTCATCTCGACGGTGACGCGGTCTCCGGTGAGAATACGGATGTAGTTCTTGCGCATTTTTCCGGAAATGTGGGCGGTGATGAGGTGTCCGCTGTCCAGTTCTACCCTGAACATGGTGTTTGGAAGGGTTTCGGTGATGGTCCCCTCCATTTCTATCTGGTCTTCTTTCGGCATAGCGCCTCGCAGTTGTTAAAAACGGGATTATGGCGTAAAAATCCGCGTTTTGCCATAGCTTATGAGCAGTATGTTATGAGCAGTAATGGTTAAGGATGTTGATAAAGACGTCCCTGGGCATGGATTGCGCGCCCAGGCTTTCCAGGTGCCTGGAATGGATCTGGCAGTCGATGAGGCGGAAATGCCGTTTGTGCAGCATACGCGCGAGGTGCACCAGCGCCACCTTGGAGGCATCCGCCTTACGGCTGAACATGGACTCGCCGAAAAACACCTTGCCGATGACTACGCCATAGATTCCACCCGCCAGCGTGCCTTCGTGCCAGCATTCACAGGAAAGCGCATGTCCCAGCTTGTACAGCCTGTTGTAGGCCGCTGCCATATCTGTCGTTATCCAGGTGCCGGCAGCGCCGGCGCGGGGGGCGGAGCAGCCCTGTACCACTTCCGCGAAGGCCTGGTTGAAGGAAACCTTGAAGGTATTGCGTTTCAGCGTCCTGGCCAGGCTGCGGTTGATCCGGACCTGGTCCGGTTCCAGCACGCAACGCGGGTCCGGTGACCACCAGAGTATCGGCTGTCCCTGGCTGTACCAGGGAAAAATGCCACGCCGGTAGGCATTCAACAACGTGCCGGGTTCAAGATCGCCACCGATAGCCAGTAACCCGTCCGGATCACGCAGCGCCGAGGAAACAGCAGGAAAATCCGCGGCAATGACATTATCCGCCACCCAGAAGAACCGGCCAGTAGTAGTAACGTCCACACCCCTGTTCGTCATTGCTTATGAAACAATTAAAAACTCCCGAAAAACTCCACCAGCAGGCGGTTCACCTGAGCAGGTTCCTCCAGCATAAACCAGTGTCCCGCGCCTTCAATACGCTCATAGCGCCAGGGGCCGGCGACGTTTATGCGGGATTCCTGCATTTGCTTCTCCTTGAGGAACGGGTCGCCGCTGCTCCAGATGCCTAGCACCGGCATGTCGATCAGGGGGTAGTTGAGACCGGTGTGCAGTCCGCCCCAGCCTCGGGTATTGGCGCGGTACCAGTTCAGCGCCGCGCTGAGGGCGCCGGGGCGGGACAAGTCCCTGATGAAGTGGTCCTGGTCACCGCTGTGGCGGGTGAGCCGCCGGAAGAAGTCCCAGTCGTTTGCCTGCAGCGCGCTTTCTGCGATGTCGGTCTTGTTGAAGAAATCAAAATACCAGGAGGCCTCGCGCTGCTCGATGCTATCCCAGCCGGGGTTGCCCGAAGAACCCACCGACATGACTACCAGTTGCTCAAAACGTTCTGGCATGTGTGCGGCCATGAACCAGGCCAGCCCGGCGCCGAAGTCATGGCCGACCAGCCTGGCCCGCGCGATCTCCAGTTGATCCATAATGGCGATGATGTCCGCGGCCAGCAGGTCGATGCGGTAGTGTTCCACGCCGTCCGGACGGCTGGCGCCGCCGAACCCGCGCTGGTCCGGGATAATGACCCGGTAGCCGGCATCGGCGACTGCCTGTACCTGGTAGCGCCACACCGTGCGGGAATCGGGAAAGCCGTGCAGGAACACGACCGGTGGGCCTGAGCCGTACACGGTGACGGGGAATTCCAGCTCATTGATTGTCAACGTCCTGGAATGTGCCGCCATGTCAAACGGCGCCACCGTTTCCGGCGCCGGCGCGCAGGCCTGGCAACAAAGCAGCAGGACCACTGCGCCCGCGCGGGCCATAAGTCTGATTAACATACCTTGCAAGATATACTGTTATCGCAGAGAATGCCAGAATGGAGATATGTGAACCGCGGAAACACAGGTGTGCAGGTTGAAACGTTTGGTATACATAGCGCTTGGCGCGCTGCTTGCCCTGCTTGGCAACTACTGGTTCGTCAGTTCGTCGAAGCCGGATTTGCAGCGTCTGTACATGCAGGGCATGGCCGCGCAGAACCAGCCCCCGGTGGTTTTCGTGCACGGCATCCTCGGCAGCAAACTCAAGGATGAGAGCACCGATGAGGAATTATGGTTCGGCCCGTTGTGGAAGTTGCTGTTCCACCACCACGGCGACCTTGCCATGGCAATAGACCCGGCCACGCTGGAAGCGCAGGCAGGCACGCTCAGGCCGTTCGCCATTGCCGATAATACCGCGGGCAAGGACTACTACGGCAACGTGATGCGCACCCTGGATGAAGTGGGCGGGTATGAGATGGCCACCCCCGGCCAGGCAATTCGTCCCGGCGCCAAATATTACTACCCCTTCTACTATGACTGGCGCATGGATAATGCGCACAATGCCGCGCGCCTGGCGGATTTCATCGACCGGATCAGGCTCGACTACGGTGACCCTGAACTCAAGGTCGATATCATCGCACACAGCATGGGCGGCCTGATCGCCCGCTATTACATTCGTTATGGGCGTACCGACGTGCTGGATGGTAATGATTTCCCGGTGAATATGTACGGAGCAGAGCGGGTGCGGCGCATCATCCTGCTGGGCACGCCCAACCTGGGTTCGGTGAAGATACTGAACGCGTTCATCGACGGCATACAGGTCGGTTTCAGGAAGATCGGCACGGAAATACTGGTCACCATGCCGAGTATGTACCAGTTGTTGCCGCATCCCATCAATAACTGGATCGTCACCGCCGAGGGCGCGCCCCTGGATCGCGACATTTTCGACGTGGATATCTGGCGCCGCTTTGGCTGGTCGATCTTCGCCGAGGATACCCGCGCCCGCATCCTGTCGCGTTTTGATTCGGCCGCTGAGGGCGAGGCTTATCTCGATACCCTGGAGGCGTATTTCGAGAAATCGCTGGAACGCGCCCGACGTTTTGTCTGGTCGTTGACCGTGCCGTTGCCGGAACAACACCCCGAGCTGATCGTCTTTGGCGGGGACTGCGCCCTGACCCCGGCCCGCATCCTGGTCGAGGAAGTGGACGGCATATCTGAAATCCGCATGTATCCGGATGAGGTTACCCGGCCTGCTGCGGGGGTGGACTACGATGCCCTGCTGCTGGAACCCGGCGACGGCGCCGTGACCAAGGCATCCCTGCTGGGCCGGAATACCCTGGACCCCAGCATCCCACGCCACGAGTACAGTTTTTTCCCGTTGCACCACTCGTTCCTGCTGTGCGAAAAACATGACAGCCTGACCGGAAACATCAGTTTCCGGGATAATTTGCTGAATACACTGCTGTCGTTGGATAATTAAGAATTAGGAATTAAGAATTAGGAATGAATGAGCCACCCCATTATAATTGGGTATTCCTAATTCCTAATTCCTAATTCCTAATTCAAATCATGCCAACCCCCGCCCTGAAACCAATACTCCTTGCGTTATTTTTATTCAGCAACGCGGCACAGGCAGCCGAACTCACCGGCTTGCAGGACGAGCAGGCGCTGAACCCGGACAACGTGATCTTCCTGGAGCAGAACTGGGACGAGGAGGACCGGCAATGGTTTTACCACCTGAACCAGGGTTCCAGCCTGTTGTCCTACGACCTGTTCCTGCGTCTGGAACGGCACGACAACCGGAAATTGTTGCGTGAGCCCCTGAACATGATGCGCTTCGGCTTCCTGCCGGGTGTGCAATCGGCGCAGAACCCGGATGCCTTGCCCATCGGCTTTGCCCGCGACCGGGACAACGTCGGGCTGACCTGCGCGGCCTGCCATACCCAGCATATCCGTTATAACGGCAAGCTGCTGCGTATCGACGGCGGCCAGGCCATGCTGGATTTGCCGCTGTTCCTGGAACACCTGGAACAGTCTCTTGTGAGCACGCTCAACGACCGCGACAAGCTGGCCCGACTGGGACGGCGCTACCATGCAGATGAGCCTACGGAGCAGGAATTCCTGGAACTGAAAAACCGCTTGCAACAGGACCTCGCCCACATCAGCGACAACAACCGCCGCAACCATAGTCCGGTAGCCTACGGTTACTCGCGCCTGGATGCCTTCGGCGCGATCCTGAACAAGGGTTTGTCTCTCACCGGCGTCAAGGACAACTTCAATGAACCGGACGCGCCCACCAGTTACCCCTACCTGTGGGATACGCCCCAGCATGACTACGTGGAATGGAACGGTTCCCAGTCCAACTCCAACGTGGGCGCGCTGGCAAGAAACGTGGGTGAGGTGATCGGGGTGTACGGCCGGGTGCAGACGGCGCCAACCACCTGGCTGTACTTCTATGACGCGGGCTATCCCTCCACGGTGCAGGCAAGCAACCTGCGCGCGCTGGAAAAGAAAGTGGCAGAACTGCATTCCCCGCAGTGGCCGGATTTGTTCCCGGCCATCGACCCGGAGCAGGCGGCGCGGGGCAGGGCGCTGTACGAGCAGTATTGCCTGAGCTGCCACCAGGATATCGACCGTACCGACCCCGGACGCCACATCAAAGTGCGCATGAGCAGCCTGGAAAAACTGGGAACCGACCCAAAAATGGCAGAGAACGTCCTCGAAATGCGTGGAAAAACCGGCATTTTCCAGGATAAGCCGCGATTTTATCTTGTCGGATCGGTAATGGGCGAAGAAGAACCCGCCCTGTTCGTAGCGAATAACCTGATGGGTGGTGTCCTGAGAAATAATCCGCTACAAAGCCTGCTGGCCATCAGGGACGCCGGAAGCATGGGGCACCCGGAGGAGATACACCCGCCTAAATACCTGGACGGGGCAATCCTGACGCGCGGCGAGGAAGTTTCCGACCGCGCCCTGCTGGCTTACAAGGCGCGACCGTTGAACGGCATCTGGAGCGGCGCGCCCTACCTGCATAACGGTTCGGTGCCGAACCTGTACGAACTGATGCTGCCGGCCGCGGCGCGCAGCAAGACGTTTTATATCGGTTCCTGGGACTACGATCCGGTCAAGGTGGGCTACGTGAACCGCCCCGAACCGGGCGCGTTCCTGTTCGATACCAGCCTGCCGGGCAACAGTAACGCCGGCCACGAATACGGCGCCGGCGCCGACGGCCTGCCGGCACTGACCGGGGAGGAAATCTGGGCGCTGTTGGAGTATATGAAGACACTTTAAAATGAATTAAGAATTGAGAATTAGGAATGGGTGGGTTGCGTTTTTCCGTGCCTTGGTTTGGCTCCCGCAACACCTGCGAATCGTTGAAAAACAGCCGCCACAGGCGGCACATTCATTCCTAATTCTTAATTCCTAAGTGAGTGAGATGTTAACCAATTACCTCAGGGTTATACCTGCGCTGGCGCTAGCCGGCATCCTTGCGGGCTGTACCAAGACAGATGCCGGCAAGGAAATACTGCGCGCTGACGAAGCAGAGCAGGGGGAAGCCACCCGCGCGGGGTTTGTCAAGCTGGTGGATGAGTACCGGACGGACTACGTGGCGCGCGGCGCGCATGCCAAGGCCCATGCCTGTGTGCAGGCTTATTTTGATGTGCTGCCGGACCTGCGCAACGAGTTTCGTTACGGCATATTTGCCGAACCGGGCCGGCGCTACCGGGCCTGGGTACGGTTTTCCAACGGCCACTACGACCTGGAAACCAGCCAGGACTACAAGAATGACGCCAGGGGCATGGCGCTCAAACTGCTGGCGATAGACGGGGAACCGCTGGAGCAGGATGGCGTCAACGGTCCCACCCAGGACTTCCTCATGGCGAATACGCCGGTGTTTTTTGTCAGGAACATGCCGGACTACAATTATTTCATCGCCAACCCGGAAAACCTGAAGACCTTTTTCTTCCCCGGCTGGAATCCGTTCAAATGGCGTATCAGGGAAGTGTTCGCCGGTAAACGGGTACTGTCAGAGCCGCCTGCAAGCGTGCTGGACCCCAGTTATTTCAGCATAACCCCCTACAAGCTGGGGCCGCGCAACATCAAGTTCGCGGCGCGTCCCTGCCATACTCGCCCGGCGCAGGAAACGGTCATCGATGAAAATACCGGGGCTGACTTTTTACGGGAGCAACTGCGGGCAGAACTGGCGCAGGCCGGCGCCTGTTTCATCTTTCAGGTACAGGTGCAGAACCCGGATACGGACGGGCTGTCGCTGGATGACGCCACCCGGGCCTGGCCGGAACAGGATGCCCCGTTTACCCCCCTGGCCACCATCAGCATCCCTCCGCAGGATTTCTCGGACGATGCACAAGCACAGTTCTGTGAAAACCTGTCCTTCAAGCCCTGGCACGCCCTGCCGGAACACCGCCCCCTGGGCCAACTGAACCGCCTGCGCCGCCACGCCTACCCTGCCTCATCCGGTTACCGGCATGAACAGAACGAGGCGGAGATACCTGACGCAAGCGGGTATTGGGAATTAGGAATTAAGAATTAAGAATTAGGATTTGGGAATTAAGAATTAAGAATTAGGAATGGGGGGTATTACGTTACTGCGTGCTTGGAACCAACTTGCTAAAGACATGCGTTTTGTATTGAAAAACAGCCGCCACAGGCGGCACATTCATTCCTAATTCTTAATTCTTAATTCCTAATTCTTCCCAATTCCTAATTCTTAATTCCTAATTACTTAAACGGCAGGTGTCCTGCCAACGTCTTCGCATATTCTTCCAACTGCGCGGTTTCCCGTTGCAGGTAATTATCGATAGCCTGGCGAAAGCGGGGGTGTTGGATCCAGTGGCCGGAGAGCGCCAGGTGGGGTTCAAAGCCGCGGTTGAGTTTATGTTCACCCTGCACGCCTGCGTCAACCGAGCGTAGCCGGTGTGCCAGGCAGTGTTCGATGGTCTGGTAGTAGCACAGTTCAAAATGCAGGTTGGCCACGTAGCGGTCGCAACCCCAGTGCCGGCCGTACAAGGTGGTGTCACTGAGCATGGCAAAGGCGCCGGCAACGTACTCCCGGCCCTGCTTTGCCAGGATCAGCAAGGTATTGTCCGGCATGGTCGCACTCAGGTGGTGGAAGAAGTCCAGGGTCAGGCGCGGGCTGCCCCAGCGCCGGTAGAACGTGTTGCAGTAGAATTCGTAGAATACTTCCCAGTGTTCCGCGCTGATGTCCGCGCCGCTGAGACGGGTAATTTCCACGTGCTCATCACGCACTGCCCGGCGTTCGCGCTTGATCTGCTTGCGCCGCTTTGAGGTCAGGCCCTGCAGGAAGTCGTCGAAATCCTCGTAATCACGGTTATGCCAGTGGAACTGGCAGGTGCGGCGCAACAACAGGTCGTTGTCCGTGAGGATGCCCCTGTCCTCTTCCTCCGTGAACAGACAATGGAACGAGGACAGGTTGGAGCGTTGCGCCAGTTCCGCGACCGTCCTGATGAGCAGGTTCTTGATATCCTGGTCCCTGCCGGCGGAACGGTTGATGAGGATGCGCGGGCCCAGCACGGGGGTGAACGGTATGGCCGAGACCAGCTTGGGGTAATAGCTGCCGCCGGCCCGCTCAAACGCGTCGGCCCAGGCCCAGTCGAACACAAACTCCCCGTGCGAGTTATCCTTGAGATACAGCGGTATCGCACCCAGCAGCACGTCATCTGCAGCCGTTGCCAGCAGGTGGCAGGGCTGCCAGCCATGCCCCTCCAGGCACCTGAAATGCTCCAGGCCGTGCAGGAAGTCATAGCGTAAAAACGGGTTGCCGTTGCAGTCCAGTTGGTCCCATTGGGACCGGTCAACCTGCTCAAGGCTTCCGGTCTGTCTGATCGTAATTTCCACGGGCAGGGCAGGAACAGGTCAGTGTTACATCAGTTCGTCATTGGGTTGCCGTTCCGGCTTCTCATACGGGCCGGGGAATGGCAGGTATCGGGTCTCAGGGATATAATCAGGCGTGTCGCCCGATGGCTGACACTATTCTCCACCCTTGGTATACAGCGGGAACGGCATGACGTTTTGCCCCTTATCGTCATAGTCCATGATCTTGGCGACACCCTGCTTGTCCATTTCGTCGATGCGCACCACGGAGTGCATGGGGATATAGGTGCGGCTCACGTGGCTGAATTCACTTTTCAGGTTTTCCTCGGAAGGGTCCACCACCAGCGAGTTTTTGCCACCGAACACCAGTTGTTCCATTTCGATAAAACCGAACAGGGCGCCCTGCTGCACGCTGCGTGCGTACATCTCGTAGATTTTACCCTGGTTGTGGAAGATGACTTTGTAAATTGGTTTTTTCGACATGGTTCCTCAGCGACGTGGCCGGCATACAATCGACTCCGGCACAAGCAGGAGTCTGGTGGTACTGCCTCGATTCTCGATCATTTTACACAAGATGTTACTCTTCTTCTTAGGAATTAAGAATTAGGAATGAATGTGCCGCCTGTGGCGGCTGTTTTTCAATACAAAACGCATGTCTTCAGCAAGTTGGTTCCAAGCACGCAGTAACGTAATACCCCCCCATTCCTAATTCTTAATTCTTAATTCCTAATTCTTAACGGAATAATCTGGCGGTGGATGATACGACTTTCTCCATGAGCGGTTTTTTGCGCGCGTAGCTGACCTCATAGATATCGGTGGATTGCGCCGCTTCAGCCAGGTAGTCGTCGCTGGTCTGCAGGGCGTCAATCAGGCCCAGTTCCATGGCTTTTTTACCATGCCAGTGCTCACCCGTAGCAATCTCTTCCACGTTCACGCCGGCGCGGTTTTCCTGGATGAACTGTTTGAACAGCGTATGGGTATCCTCAAGCTCCGCACGCAGTTTTTCCCGGTCCAGGTCGGTATTTTCACCGAACAGTGACAGGGTTCTCTTGTACTTGCCGGCGGCAATCTGCTCAAAATCGATGTCGTGCTTTTTCAACAGCTTGTTAA
Source organism: Gammaproteobacteria bacterium (assembly GCA_965116585.1). Classification (GTDB taxonomy): domain Bacteria; phylum Pseudomonadota; class Gammaproteobacteria; order Eutrophobiales; family Eutrophobiaceae; genus JAAXHV01. The sequence goes on from OZ220714.1 coordinate 3,560,879, forward strand.
AATTGGGTATCTGCGCCAGCACGCCGATGGAACCGAGGATGGCAAACGGCGCGGCAATGATGTGATCGGCGACACAGGCCATCATGTAACCGCCGCTGGCCGCAACCTTGTCGACCGCGACCGTCAAGCGGACGTTTTTATCCCTCACCCGGCGTAACTGGGAGGCTGCCAGCCCGTAACCATGCACCGTGCCGCCGCCACTCTCCAAGATCACCAGCACTTCATCTCCCTCACCCGTGGTTGTCAGTATGGCCGAGATCTCCTCTCTCAGAGACGCGACCTCATCGGCCCTGATATCTCCCTTGAAATTGATCACGAACATGCGCTTCCTGTCACTGCTATCCGCCTTGTCCGCTTTTTTCTGTTTCTCCTTGTGGGCTTTTGCCGATTTTTTAAACTTTTTCTTGGACTGTGTCGCGGCTTCCAGCATCAGTTTCGCATGTTCGAGTTTCTGGTTGATATGCCTTACTTGCAGGTTGCCGCCCTCGGCGGCCCGGGCGCGCATCTTCAGCATGGCAACCACCACGGCAAGCACGGCCAGTCCGCCGATGACAGCGCCGAATTTAGCCAGGAATAATCCGAACTCGTAGAGAAAATCCATCCACATAATTTCTAGTGCTCCTTGGTGAGGAATAAGACTGAGACGTGAATTATAACCCGAATGTAATGTGAACCGTTCGCAAAATACTTCACTGTTTGTAATAATGTTCGTCTTTTCCACCGGACTCCGACCCGCGTCAAATGCCCCAGGTGAAACCGCTACGCCGCGCGCTTCCCTTCCTGCGTCCCTATACCGGCAGGATGTTGTTTGCCCTGATCTGCCTGACGGTTGCGGCGCTGGCTGCGCTCGCCATGCCGGTTTCCATTCGACTGGTGGTGGATTATGGTTTTTCCAGCGCCAACAGCCAATCCATAGACATCTATTTCGCGGCCTTACTGCTGTTGTCCGTGATCTACGCGCTGGCTTCTTCACTGCGCTATTACACGGTGATGTGGATCGGCGAGCGGGTAGTTGCCGACATCCGCAGCGCGGTTTACCGGCACGTACTGCGTATGGACGCCGCGTTTTTCGAGGTCACCCGGTCCGGTGAAGTCCTGTCCCGCCTGACCACGGATACCACCCTGGTGCAGTCGGTGGTCGGCGCCGGTGTTTCCATCGCCCTGCGCAGTGCGTTTATCCTGGCCGGCAGCCTGATCATGCTGTTCGTCACCAGCACTCGGATGAGTATCCTGTTGTTCGGGTTATTGCCGCTGGTGGTGCTGCCCATCTGGGTCTATGGCAGCAAAGTGAGAAGGCTGTCCCGGGAGACCCAGGACCGGGTTGCGGACTCCAGCGGGATAGCCGGGGAAGTATTGAACGCCATCCAGGTGGTACAGGCATTTACCCTGGAGGCTTTGCAGGGCCGCCGCTTCAACGACGCGGTGGAATTGTCCTTCGAGGCGGCAAAGCGGCGCCTGTCGGTCGGCGCGCTGTTATCCGGTCTCATCGTGTTATGCTCGTTCAGCGCCATCGTGTTCGTGCTGTGGAGCGGCGCCCGTTCCGTCATAGACGGCACTGTCAGCGCCGGCACCCTGGTGCAGTTCCTGTTTTACGCCACCCTGGTTGCGGGCAGCACCACGGCGATAGGGGAGGTCTGGAGCGACGTGCAGCGGGCCGCGGGCGCGATGGAACGCTTGCTGGACATCCTGGACAGCCGTCCGGCCGTCACCAGTCCTGTTGAGATCCGTCCGTTTCCCGCCGCCGGCAGCAACCATCTGGTCCTGGATAACGTCAGCTTCAACTATCCCAGTCGCCCCGAACAGTTGGCCCTGGACGGGTTTTCCCTGGATATCACCCCCGGTGAGACCCTGGCGTTGGTGGGGCCCTCCGGCGCCGGCAAGAGCACGGTATTCCAGTTACTGCTGCGCTTTTATGACCCTGCTGCGGGCGCAATCCGGTTGGACGGTATCGACATCCGGCAGGCGGACCTGAACACGCTCAGGGAACGGATCGGCATCGTACCGCAGCAGACGCTGCTGTTTGCCGACAGTGTGCTGGAGAATATTCGCTTCGGCAGGCCGGGCGCTGCTGACACGGAGGTGACCAGGGCGGCGCAGGCAGCCTATGCGGATGATTTTATTCAACAACTGCCGGATGGTTACCACACTTTCCTGGGAGAAAAAGGCGCGCGCCTGTCCGGCGGCCAGCAACAACGCATCGCCATCGCCCGCGCCGTGTTGAAAGACCCGCCGCTACTGCTGCTGGATGAAGCAACCAGTTCCCTGGACGCCGAAAGCGAGAACCTGCTGCAACAGGCATTACAGGAATTGATGGCAAACCGCACGGTTATGGTCATCGCCCATCGCCTGGCCACCGTGAAAAAGGTCAACAGGATCATCGTGATGGACCAGGGCAGGGTGGTGGACAGCGGCGACCACGATGGCCTGATCGCCAGGGGTGGTATCTACGCCCGCCTGGCGGAACTACAGTTTGATTGAACAATGGGAGGATGTGCTATGTCCAGAGTTAATCTGCAACAACTATGTTGCGGCAGGAAAATTATAGTAACCTCTAAAAGTGCCATCCCCGGCATTTTTAGAGGCGCCCTTATATCGCTGTTGCTGACAAGTCTTGCCGTTGTCGCAGCACACGCAGCAGATGGGCCGGCGAGCCCATGCCACCAGTTCTACCCCAATATCCCCGGTGAAACCCTGCTTGATAATGACACTCTCGTAGTGCAGAGGTTTATCATTCCGCCCGGACAATGGGAAGGTGTTCACAAACATCCGCCGAATCAACTTTATATCCATGTTAAAGGTGGTGAGTGGACGGTTCGTTTTGGAGATAAACAAGACACTTATACAGCGCTTGATGGTGAGATCGGCTGGAGCGATGAAGGGCTTGGGCTGGACGCTGACCACGAGTCCCAGAATTCCGGCGCTGAACCGATCCACCTGCTTTGGGTTGCGGTCAAACCGGGTTGTATGGCCGGCCCCTGAGAACCGCGGGCTACTATCGAAGATAAGAGAACATTCTGGTGAAAACCTGATAGAATTCATCTTTCAGTACCCGGGCAACCATCAGAGGTGAATATGATGAAATTATTGAATAGCCCCATATCAATTCCTGCTATTACCCTGTTATCCCTGTCTATCTGCACATTTCAGCCGGCCGCACAGGAATCCCAGCCTGCTGCGGACAATGAACTTGAAGAAATCGTTACCATCGGCACCCGTTCCCAGGCCCGCGGCGTTGAAGACAGCCTGGTCCCGGTGGATATCATCAGCGCGGATGACCTGCTCAGATCGCCCAATATTGCCGGAGAACTGGGTGGCCTGTTACAGGCTGCCGTTGCTTCTTTCAGCATGCCGCGCCAATCCAACTCCGGCCATACCGATATCGTCAGGTCGGCGCAATTAAGAGGTTTGAGCCCGGACCAGGTGCTGGTCCTGGTGAATGGGAAGCGACGCCATGCCAATTCGGTCATCAGTACCGAATCGAAGGTAGGCAGGGGCAGTGCGGCGGTGGATTTCAATAATATCCCCACCAGTGCGATTGAGCGCATTGAAGTATTACGGGATGGCGCAGCAGCCCAGTACGGTTCGGATGCCATTGCCGGAGTCATTAACATCGTCCTCAAGGATAATACCGAAGGAGGCAGTATCTCGGTGTCGTATGGGGGCCATATCACTGACCTGGAACCGGTCGACAAGAGTATCACCGACGGAGAAACGGTGACCGTCAGTGCCAACCACGGGTTTTCCTTTGCCAACGGCTTCCTTAACCTCAGTGCGGAATACCGTGACCGATCATCGACCAACCGGTCAAGTTTCGACCAGTTGCCGACGATTGGCTTTGCGGAATTCATCGCGCCGATCCCTTCCAGCGGGACACCGGAAGCCGCCCCGAATGATGCCCTGGCAGGCATGCGCAACTACCGGGAAGGCGATGGTGAATCAAGTGATATTAACCTGATGTATAACGCCGGTTTCGATTTGAGTTCAGGCTTCGAGTTATACAGTTTCGGCAGTTACTCGGAGCGTGACGGAGAAGGCTACAACTTCTTTCGTTATCCGGTCAGCGCAAATACAGTAGCTTCAGTCTATCCCAACGGGTTTTTGCCGATAAGTGATGCAGATATCACTGACTTCTCGGTAGCCGGCGGTATCACCGGCGAGTTGTCCGGCGGCTGGCTGCTCGATGTGAGCGTAGTACACGGTTTCAACGAGTTTTCCGACGGTGTAAAGAACACCATCAACTCATCGCTGGGCGAGGCGAGCCCGACCGAATTTTACCGGGGCGAGTATGAATATTCGCAGACTGTGCTGAATTTTGACGTTTCCAGGGGGATGGAGTTTGGCGCGCTACCGGTAAATGCCGCGGCAGGCATGGAGTTTCGATTTGAGGATTACAGCACAAAGGCGGGTGACCCGGAATCGTATAGCGCAGGGAACGCCGTGGCCTGTGCAGTCTGTATCACCTTTGGTAACAGCGATACGGCGAAGATCGGCGCACAGAGCGGCCCGGGATTGACGCCGGCTGATGAAGTCGATGAGGACCGGTTTTCCTGGTCGGTTTATATCGACCTGGAGTTTGATATTACTGATGACCTGCTGTTCTCAGTGGCGGGCAGGTTTGAAGATTACGATGATTTCGGCGATACGGTCAACGGGAAAGCAGCGGCCCGGTATGAACTGTTTCCGGGCTTTGCCGTACGCGGCAGTGTCAGCACCGGTTTCAGGGCGCCTTCTCTGGCACAGGCTTTTTTTACCGGCACGACGACCAGTTACGGTACCGGCGGTGCGCTGGTAAGAACACTGAGCCTGCCCGTGACCCATCCGCTGGCCGGGGAGAACGGGGCAGAGGCTCTTGATGCAGAAGAATCATTGAGTAAAAGCATCGGTTTTACCTGGTTCCATGATAACGGTCTCAGTCTGACCTTTGATTACTTCGAAGTGGATATTGATGACCGGATTGCACTGTCCCAGAACATACCTGTAGGCGCTGTGCCCGGTGTCGGTGGAGTCCGGTTTTTTACCAATGTTGCAGATACGGAAACCACCGGGTTTGACGTGGTTGCAGCCTACCGGCACGAGGGCTGGAACCTCTCGGTTGCGTATAACAACACCGATACGGATATCGTCAATAATCCGAACCGGGTGATTATGGGTATCGAAGAGCAGAACACCTATGAGACGGCAGCACCGGAGGACAAGCTGATTCTCACCGGTTCATGGTCCAACGAAACCATTTCCGCCCTGGTGAGAGCGACACGTTTCGGAGAAACGGAACGGATATTTGATTTCGGCGGAGGTTTTGAGCCGCAGCAGGTCTATGGCGCTGAATGGTCTGTCGATGCTGATATTGAATATGCAATCAATGATAACTGGCGTATTTCGGCAGGGGCAAATAACCTGCTTGATGAATACCCTGACTTGTCGATATTCGACATCAGCTATTTCGGCAACCTGCCGTACGACGTGCTTTCGCCCATCGGCGTTAATGGCCGCTTCGTTTACGTGAGGACAGGTTTCAGTTATTAGTCATGTCCGTCCTGGCAAGAGTAACCTTACTTTTTCTTTTTCCCATAGCAGTTTTCGCCGCCGCGGAGAATGTATCAAACCCTGATTGTGAATTATTCTACGCGGTATTCCCAAACCCGGATGCGGCCGGCCAGGTAGAGAGGCAAGTTTTTGATGCGGTGTCCGGATTGGACTGGGAACAACGCAATGCGCTGTCACGGACCGAGAGTGAACGCCTTGATTCAATCCTGGCTATCAGCCCCGGTCTTGATAACAGGATAAAGTTCGAGGAGGTACTGGTTACCCAGGGTGGCTATAAAGGTGTATCCGGCATTTCCATCAATGCCCGCCTGAGTATGACCACGGATGCTACCGGTAAAGACGTTATTTCCCTGGCAGCGATGATCGGGTATATCTATTTTCAGGACAGTGTTCTTTTGTTGTGCCATGTGTCCGTTGATAACGGTATAAGCCCTGCTATCATGCACACTGTCCATGACGTTGGTAGTAAGGACTACTTGAACCCGGTCTCTGCGCGGCTACTGTTCGGCATGATGATGGGCTACCTGAACAGGGTTGAATCGGTTGGCTACACCTATGAACAGACCAACGATATCTTGCGCGTGCTGGAATTTGATCGAGCGGACCAACCCGGGAAAAAGGCTTTATCAGGCATTGCCGGGCATTTGGGTGATTTATCAGACGGGAAGGTGAAACTGGCTATACGGAGCGCCGACGTGTTTGCGTTTTCCACGGGAAACAAATGGAAGGAATTTCCACAGGGAGGCAACTACGTCAGACGTTTTGCCGGCGACGTGGATAAACAACTGATAAAGTCGGAACAAAAGGTGTTTATAAAGAAGCTGGAGAAGGTACTGGTGATGCAGGGGCCAGAGTAAAATCACCCCGAGTCCTGCCGCCGGTCGCCGCAACGGCGATTTTACTCTGCTCATTCCACATACGGAATAAACCGTCCCAGAATAATAACGCCAACCCAGAACAGGAAGGACAACGCGGAAACCGTCCTGATAGCCACTCCAGGGTCTTCCCCGGTGGTGTGCCTGTGTACGGTCAGGGCGAAATACAGCGCGTTCAGCCCGGCCAGGAGAATGAACAACATCTTCAGCCGGAAGGCGATATTGGGGTAGTAACGGAACGGGTCACTGCAAAAGAACAGAACGCCGGTGACCAGGTTAACGCCGAAACCGGCCAGGGCCAGCGGCAGGAAGCGGTACACCGCGGCAACCGGAAAACTGCGCACAAAGCCCAGCAGACGGCAGTCCACCACCAGCAGGGAACCGATTAGCAGAGAGAGTCCCAGGAAGTGCAGAATTTCGGCCGTGGGGAACAGCCAGACACTGTCCCGCATCACCTGTCCCAACGCTGAGTTTTCTATGCTTAACAGGAAGTTATCCATACATTTACATCCCATTTCCCACTTCGATATAAGCGATGAGCCGTCCGGCGATGATCGCGCCGGTCCAGAACACCAGCGCACAGCCTGCCACCCATCTTGCCCGCGCCGGCATCTCGGGATCGTGTCCCGGCACGGCAGGTTGTCGTAACATCCCCACCACCAGCCACAACGATATAGCCCCCATAGCGATGAGCGATAACTTAATCCAGAACACTGGGTGGTAAAAAAACCTCACAGGGTCGCCTGAGAACAGTGTCAGGCCAGTCACAATATTCAGGACCAGCCCAGCCCAGGCAAGGGCGGACAACCGGGCAAACAGTATGAGGGGCACGGCACGGGCAAATCCCAGGATGCGCAGACAGATCATCGTCACCGTCCCGGCCACCACAGCCATCCCCAGCGCATGGCAGGACAGCACAACCGGATACCCCCAGATGGATCCCGCCACCCAGGTACCCAGCGCGCTGTCTTGCAACCAGATCAGGAAATTCATGGACATAAATTCAGTGGATAAACGGGACATAATACCCCGCGGTGTAAGGAACACAAACGGAAGCTATGTTTGCGCCGACAGTATTCGGAATATCGGAATTTCCTTCCTCATTGTACGGCACCCTGCTGTACAGCCACGGCTGAGACTGCTACTATCAGCGCTGAACCGGACAAAGGAGAGATGGCCGAGTGGCTTAAGGCGCACGCCTGGAAAGTGTGTATACGTTAACAGCGTATCGAGGGTTCGAATCCCTCTCTCTCCGCCAATCACAACAAGGGGGTCATCGACCCCTTTGTTGTGATTGATACAGCCAGGGGTTCGAACCCTCGATCATCAACACTTGGGTTCGACAAATTCGCCGGGAGCGAATTTGAACAGCGTAGCGTAAGCGGAGCTGGCCCCGCAGGGGCAAACTACAGGGAAGTAGTTTGTAATCCCTCTCTCTCCGCCAATCACAATAAGTTGCCCATAACCGTTATCGTCTTGGCCACATTCCATAACTCCTCAATAAGATACCTTGAACCAACGATCCCAACAATAATTTCAGTCTTGGAAGATAACCCGGACAAGGAATTCATCAGGATAGAAGCACGCGGAGAGGGGGGGCAATATACAGGTAACCAGGAGATCTGCGCCGCTGCCAATTTAGTGCCTATCAAGCGCTGCCTTGACTTTAACACTATAAACTGCTATATATAATGTATTATGAGGCATAACCCACAATCTATAGCAGTTAATAAAACACTGGCACGATTGGGCAGAGACATCAGCATCGCCCGTCGTAAACGGCGTATGTCAGTTGCCGACCTGGCGTCCCGGATGCGTATGTCAGAAGGCACAGTCAGGCGTCTTGAAAAAGGGGACCCCGGTGTTTCAATTCAGGCGCTGGCCATGGCGTTGCTGGCGTTCGGTGAAATCAGGCGCTTGCATGAGCTGCTGGATGTTGCATCAGATAATACTGGTCTGGTAATGGATATAGAAGCTTTGCCGAAACGGATCCGTCGTTCAGGTAAAAATAATAACCCGGCAGTGGTCACGCGCAGGCCATGAACAAGAGAGTGGTTCACATCCAGGTTGTGCTGGGCAGCGATGCAGTCAAGGTGGGGGATCTCGTATTTGAAAAAGATGGTGCGCGCCAGTTCAGCATGTTTCGATATTCACCGACCTGGCTTGAACGAAAAGATGCCTTCGCGATTGCCCCGGCCATGCCGTTGCTTGACGCTCCCTTTTTCAGTTCCGGCACCCGGGAGCAGCCCGGACTGTCGCTACCGGACCCCATTGCCGATACGTCTCCCGATTCCTGGGGGCGCGCCCTGCTCAACGCGACGATGGCGCGTGGGGCGGATGAAATTGATTATCTCATCCGAACGGATGACTTTACCAGAACAGGCGCTTTGCGATTTCAGGATGAGAATGGAGTCTTCCTGTCAACGGCAATGCCACGAGTACCGCGTCTCGTTGACCTGCCGGCGTTGCGGCAACTGGCACATGCCTGGGAAACGAACCCGACCATGGACAAGGAATTCCTCGACGAATTACAGGGTTATGTTGGCTCACTCGGTGGGGCGAGACCAAAATCCAACATGGATGATAACGGGGCGTTGTCTATCATCAAGTTTACCTCAGTGCATGACAGGGCGCCGGTTGAACGGGCTGAAGTTGCGACCCTGAATCTGGCCGGCATGGCCGGGGTGAACGCGGCCGTTTCCCGTATAGAGCTTGGGAATACAGACTACCCTGTTGCAGTCATTACCCGATTTGATCGGAGGCGCCGGGTGCGCGTCCCCTACATCTCCGCAAGGACGTTCATGGGTCGGGAGACCCCTGAACCTGTCTATTACACCGATATTGTCGATATGATGGTGGCCCATTGTGAGGAACCCAGACAGCAAATGCATGAACTATATCGTCGAATTCTGTTTTACATTCTGGTTTCCAACAATGACGACCACCTGCAAAACCATGGTTTTCTCTATGCGGGGAATAATCGCTGGCAACTCTCACCTGCCTTTGATATCAATCCACAACCGCTACGCCACCGTTCCCTCAAAACCGGGATCAGTGAACTCAGTGGCAGTGAGGCCTCCATTGAGGCAGCCCTTGAAGCTGCGCCCTTTTTTGATATGGATCGGGATTTAGCCGTGCAAATACTGAAAGGTATGATTGATACGATAGACAGGAGTTGGCGCAGTCTATTCGAGGAGGCCGGCATGACACCTGGCGATATTGACTATTACGGCCCAGCCTTCAATCATGCAGAGAGGCAGAAAGCCAGACGGATAACCGGGACCACGGTTACAGCCGCAAATACAGAACAGCCGTAGATACACGCGCTGCCTGCACCACCAACACCGTATATACATTGTCCCTTCCCGCTTTCTATGAGTAAAATGGCAGGCACAACCAACCATTGCGGGGGCATTATGAAAATGTATCGCTCAGTCAGAGTTGTTGTCTTCTCCCTCCTGTTTATTCTTTACTGCGGTATTCCTGCCACCGCTGAAGCGGAACAGACGGGTTCTCTTGCACAACAGGTTGAGGGGCTCTGGTTTTATACCGGTTTGATTACTTCCGGTGGTGAGGAATTGCCGCTGGAGGGCATATTCCTGTTCGGGGACGGTGTTTTTCTGCAATACGCCCAGTACCGGGGTGAACCGGAGCAGGAGCAGGGGGCGATGGCCCATGCCGGCCCTTATTTGGAAGGTGAGGGGTTCATCCGCCTGGTCGCGCAACAAACCATCAGCACGGCGCCATCGAAAGAGCCACCGCTTACCTACCGGGGTCTCACCGAGCACGAGGTTGGCGTTGAGCGTGTGGATGATGCACTGACGCTGAACTTCATGCGTTCCGGCACGGTGCAGAAATTTGAACGGGCCGGGCCGGGTGAGGGCAATGTCTACAGGTTGGAAAACGGCGCGCTGGCGCTGGTTGACGGCTACTTGATTCTTGTGAGCGGTGATGAAAACGGTGTTGAAGCCGGTTACGGCCGTTATGAAGCGAACAATGATGTCCTCAGCCTTAACCTCTCCTACTGGACCTCAGCGAGCAAATCTTCGGCAGCCAATTCCAATAATACCGGTATGAAAGCCACATTCGACGGTCACGCATTGACCCTGGAAGACGGGCAGCGCTTTGCTGTGCTTCCCTGAGTAAGTTCCTGTTGCTATACTGTTGTTCCAGGCTGCTAATCGGGGGGGGGGGCTGCCATGATCCGTACCTTAACTGTCGCGATGGTTTTTCTGGCGCTGTTGGCGCCGCCGGCATCGGCTCAATATGCCTTGGACAAGATGACCTGGAGGGAAGTCGAGTCAGCTCTCAAGCAAGGCGTTGACACCGCACTCATTACCATCGGCGCCACGGAACAGCACGGGCCGCACCTGGCGCTGGCGGCCGACGCCGCCACCGGTGACTGCCTGGCGCCGGAGATTGCGGAACGGGTGGGACAGGCCCTGTTCACCCCCAATATCCGACTGGGTATTTCTCCCCATCACATGCGCTTCCCCGGCACGATTACCGTACGCGCCCCAATCCTCAAAGACCTGGTTTACGAATACGTCCACAGTCTCGCCTGGCATGGGTTCCGCCATATCGCCATTATCCCGACCCACGGCACCAACTTCGGCATGGTCGGGGAACTGGAGGAAGAACTGCGCGTGCTCTATCCCCATGTGAACATCTTTGCCTTTGCCGATCCCGACACCTTCCTTGGGACCCTGGCCGATACCTCAACGCGTCTGGGTATCGATCCTGTCGCCGCAGGCGGTCACGCCGGTCAGGCAGAGACGGCGTTACTACTGGCATGCCAACCGGAACTGGTCAGTATGGCGCAAGCCGAGCCGGGTTATACGGGTGATTCCGCCACCATGGCCGAAAAGCTGAATCGAGACGGCACCCATAGCATTTCGCCGATAGGCGTGCTGGGTGACCCCCGCGGCGCCACGGCCGAAGCGGGCCGGGAATACCTGGACAGCCTGGCTGCACTGCTTGCCGACTATGTCATGGATCGGCGGGAGGGATGGACGCCTGAAATCCCTGGCGACCTGCCTTACGGCGGCCTGCCGGAACCGGAAGGCGACCTGGCGGACGCCATCAGGGCGCGCCGGAGCGGAGACTTCGACGCGGCCCGACAACTGTTGCAGGAGCAACTGCAGGAACAACCCGGGGATCCCCTGATTGTACTGGAACTGGCCAGGATCGACACCCTCGAGGACAGGATTGATGCAGCCAGGAACAGCCTGGAGGCGTTACTTGCCGAAACAACCGGCAATGAGATGCGGGAGAAAATTCACGACGAACTGGCGCTGATTTCCGCCTACCAGGGCAGGTTTGCCGAGGCTGCCGAGCACAAGCTGGAAGCCAAACGTCTCCGGGGCCTGCGTAACGACCCGGCGGGTGAAGGGCTCAAATTGTTCTACATCGCTTATTTCCAGGCTGAAACCGGCCGGGTCGATGCCGCGCTGGAGAGTTATGGGCAAGCGCTGGAACTGGCGCGGGACCCGAGTGACATAAACCTTGATATCGAGCACCTGGTCGGCCTGGCCCTGGTCAAGAAGGGGCGGCTGCTCGATGCCGCCCAGCGCCTGCGGGTGATCGGTGATTCTTTGAGCGAGCCCGAATTCCGTTCTCATATCCGCCGCTTCTATCACCTGAACGGCGAAATCCTGCTACGCCTCAACCGGCCGGAAGACGCGGCCATGAACTTCCAGGCTACCTTGAAAGTGTATGACCATCCCCTGTACCGTGAGAGCATGGCCCGGGCAAAGTGGCAGGCAGGAGACCTGGCGGGCGCCATCGCGGAACTGGAACGACTGGTCGCCCTTACCGATGCCAGGCTGGACATTCCCGTCCATTATGTAAAAGCCCACTATCAACTGGGGCAGTTGCATGAACAGCAGGGCAACCGGGAGCGCGCCCTGGATTGGTATCGCCGCTTCCTGCAGTTCTGGGGGGCGAGCGACCTGGACCTCGAGGAAGTACGGGAGGCGCGGAAAAAATTACCGGCTGATTGAAGAACCTCCTGCTTACTCCAGGGGTTCCTCGGGTAAGGCGAATGCGACGATGACGTCGCTCAGTTCGGTGCCGAAGGTGGGAGAGGTGCCACAGTGAACTTGAACAGTTTCGATCATTTCTGGCAGCAGGCAGTGGATGTCATGTGGGGGCTGCCGCTGATGTTCGCCGTTTGCGGCATGATGGGTTGATATCCCTTTTATCCGAAAGCCCAATGCAAGGCAAGACTGCTTTCTCATTCGATCCCGACCGGCCGTTATCGATTTTCGCCTATGCCTATACCTCTGCGGTAGGTGTTGCGGTATTGATGTTTGGGCCAATCATTATCGGCGCTTACGTTGACATCGAAGGGATGACGGAGACGCAGGCCGGTTATCTTTTTTCCCTTGAAATGACGGGTTATGCGCTCAGTTCGGCGCTTGTGTTCACCATCATCACCCGGGTTAACTGGCGTCATATCCTGCTTGCCGGGGTATTCATCACCGTGTTGGGCAATATCACCTCGATGTACTTGCACGGTTACGCTGAACTGGCCGGATTCAGGTTCCTGGCGGGACTCGGGGCCGGTCTGCTAATGAATGTCACCATGGTTTCCATCGGTCTGACCACGAATTTTGACCGGAACTATGGTTTCTGGGCGGTGACGCAGTTAATAGTCGGCGCTGCCGGACTGTATTTATTACCCGCTCAGATATCAGTATATGGTCTTGTCGCGCCCTTTCTTACCGTCACCATTCTTGCGCTGCTCGTATTACCCCTGGCTAAATATTTTCCGGAACATGGCAGGGATGCCGGCGCCACACCGGATAAACATAACAGGCTGTTCCTCGGCCTCACAGGCCTGCTTGGCATATTTATTTACTATGGCGGACAGGCAGCAGTATGGGCTTATTTCGAGCGTATTGGTATGGCTGCGGGCATTGACCCCGGCAGCGTGGGACGTATCCTGTCGGCCTCCATAGTGCTGGCAGTCTTCGGCGCGGCCCTGGCCACCTGGCTTGGAGACAGGTGGGGTCGCCGCCTTCCCGTTGTTGCCAGCATGATATGTTCGGCAACCGGTATCAGTTTCCTGTGGAGCATGCAATCCGTTAATCACTATATCATCGCAGCCTGCCTGTTCAACGCAGCCTGGTACTTCTGCCTGCCTTACCTGTCGGCGATCATCGCCAATATTGATTCAAACGGTCGATTATTGATAGGGCTCGCAGTGGTGTTCCCGGCAGCGCTGGCCGCAGGGCCGGCGCTGGTCACGTACGCACTGGATGACGCAGGTTACGGTCCGGTACTCTGGACAGGCTTGCTCTCATTGCCCATCGGACTGATAATCATGTGGCAAGCTGCCGTGAGGAACAGTACATGACCTTGACACATAACCGGTTCGTGACACCGGAACAACTCGCCAAAGTCAGACTGCCTCTGGAACAGGCCTGTAACCTGCCCCGGGCCGCCTACGTGTCAGAACATATTTTCAGACAGGAAGCGGAACAATTATTTCTGACACACTGGCTCAATGTGGCCCACGTCAGCCAGATCCCGCATCCCGGTGACTATCTGTGTGTGGACGTGTTTGACTATCCCCTGGTGCTGACGCGCGCGAAAAATAACGACGTTCATCTCATGTCCAGAGTCTGCCAGCACAAGGGCACACTGGTTGCCGAAGGCAGTGGCAATGCAAACCTGTTCGTTTGTCCTTTCCATGCCTGGAGCTACGAACTCGACGGCCGGCTGAAAGCAGCGCCGTTAATGGATAAGGTCAAAAACTTTGAGCGAAAAGACTGTCGTCTGAGGCAGATGCGCACCGAGATCTGGGAGGGATTTATATTTGTCAATGTCAGCGGTGATGCAGAACCGCTGCATACCCAGTTGGCAGGTTTACAGAAAATACTGGCAAACTGGCACATGGCCGACCTGATCCCGGCGCATGAGGCCTTTTATTACGATCAACGCCAGAACTGGAAAATCAATGCGGAATCTTTTCTTGAAGCCTACCATCATCTCGGCGCCCATATAAAAACGTTTCAGCCCACTTATCCGGCCGCCAATTCGTATCCCATCACCAGTACGGGCAGCTATTCAATCCTCAGCTTTGGCCCGGCACAGGCGGCGGCAGCGACCAATATTGACGGTGGTATGAGCTTGCCGTTTATCGAGACCTTGAGCGCAACCGAACGACTGGAGCCCATGGTGGTGTTCGTCTGGCCCAACCTGCTGTTGGGAATCGGCGCCGATCAGGTCGCTTATTATCGGTTAATGCCGACTTCTGCAGAAAGTCACGATCTGTGGCTGAACGACCTGATGTCGCGCAGCACAGTTGAAAACCCGGCGCTGGCGCAGGCTATCCGGGACCGCGTCCAATGGGCCAGGTCCGTTCATGAGGAAGACGACATGCCTGCTTTTGCACGCTGCCAGTCCGGTATCCGCAGTCCGTTTTATGAACAGGGCAGGCTATCCGTCCCCTACGAACGTTGTGTCTGGGAGTTTAACCAGTGGTGGGCGGAACGGTTGGGCGAGCGAATTTTAAAAGGATAGGAAAATCACTGCTGCTACAGGAATTATTTGCGTACTGAACCGCCTTTCCTCCAAAAAAACAAAACGATATTCCTATTTTTCCGGTGCTGCTTTACGGTATTCTTTTTCTTCTTGTTCAAACTGTCGTGATCGGGACGTTGCACGTCCTGACTGACATAACTTATGACCAGGGACAGAATGAATTCTGTTTCCTGAACTTGCCAACAAAAAAGAAGATCAGGCGTGAAGACACATTCCCAGGTGGTTGTCATCGGTGGTGGCGTGGTGGGTTGCAGTGTGCTCTACCATCTTGCCAAGTTGGGCTGGCAGGACGTGGTGTTACTGGAGCGCAAGGAGTTGACGGCCGGGTCCACCTGGCATGCGGCCGGGGGGTTTCATACTCTTAACGGTGATCCGAATGTGGCGCGTTTGCAGCAATATACCATCAATCTCTATCGTGAAATCGAGCAGGTCACGGGGGAGGCGGTGGGTATGCACCTGACCGGCGGCATCAGTCTTGCTGCGACCGATGCCTGGTGGGACTTGCTCAGGAATGAAGCGGCACGGCACAAAGTCATGGGCATCGCCTCGGAACTGATTGGCCCTGCGGAAATTCGTGAACTGTGCCCCATTGTTGACGTAGCAGGTTTGAAGGGGGGTATCTACATGGCCGATGAGGGTCATATCGACCCCTACAGGATTACCCATGGCTACGCCGCCGCCGCACGCCGGCAGGGTGCGGTCATCCACAGGCGTACCCGGGTGCAGGCATTAGTGCCGCAACGCGACGGGGGTTGGGAAGTCGTCACCGACAAGGGCAATATCAAGGCGGAACACGTGATCAATGCCGCGGGGCTATGGGCGCGGGAAGTGGGCCGGATGGCGGGTGTGCGGCTACCCCTGTTGCCGTTTGAGCATCACTACCTGATCAGCGGCAAGCTGCCCGGCCTGCAAAACCACCCCGTGGAGATACCGACGTTGGTGGACCTGGACGGTGGCATATACCTGCGCCAGGAGCAGCGCGGAGTGTTACTGGGGGTGTACGAGACCCCAGCCACCCCGTGGGCGCTGCACGGCACCCCGTGGGACTTCGGCGAGACGGACCTGCTGCCCGACGACCTGGAGCGCCTGCATGACGCGCTGGAACAGGGTTTTGCCCGCTTCCCCGAGGTGGCGGACGCCGGCATCAAGCGCGTGGTGAACGGGCCGTTTACCTTCTCCCCGGACGGCAATCCGCTGGTGGGGCCGGTGCCGGGACTCAGCAACTACTGGGTTGCCTGCGGCGTTATGGCCGGTTTTGCCCAGGGCGGCGGCATCGGCCTTACGCTGGCGCAGTGGATGATCCACGGCCAGCCGGACGGGGACGTGTTTGGTATGGATATCGCCCGCTTCGGCGCTTATGCGGATACGGACTACACTGTGGCCAGGGCCAGTGAATTCTACGAACGGCGCATGCACATGACGTATCCCAACGAGTTCTGGCCGGCCGGACGCCCGGCGCGCACCACGCCCCTGTATGATACCTTCCGGACAGGTAACGCCGTGTTCGGAGTCAGCGATGGTCTGGAAATGCCCATGTACTTTGCGCCCAACGGTGAGGCCCCGGTCGAGACGCCGTCCTTCCACCGTTCCAATGCGTTTCTCGCAGTGGGTGAAGAATGCCGCGCCGTGCGTAGCTCGGCAGGTATCCTGGATATCTCCGGCTACGGCAAGTACCAGGTATCCGGTGCCGGTGCAGAAGCCTGGCTGGACCGCCTGCTGGCAGCGAAACTGCCGCCGCCCGGACGCATCCGCCTGTCCCCCATGCTGGCCGGGAATGGCCGCCTGATGGGGGACCTGACCGTGTGGCGCGCGGCAGCAGATCGATTTCTCCTGTTCGCTTCCGGCTACCTGCAGCGTTTCCACCTGCGCTGGTTTCATGAACACCTGGAGCGCGCGGACGTGAGTATCGAAGACCTGACCGATGCACGCGCGGGCCTGGCCGTTTCCGGTCCGCAGGCGCGGGAGATTGTGCAGGCTGTGAGTGACACCTCATTGGCCAATAAGGACTTTCCCTTCCTGGCCGCGTGCGAGACCCGGATTGCCGGGCGCGCCACGCTGGTCGGGCGCATTTCCCTGACCGGTGAGACGGGTTATGAGCTGTACCTGCAACCAGAAGACCTCTTGTCGGTATATGACGAGTTGAAGTCGGCCGCGCTGGACCTGGGCCATGAACTTAAAACGTATGGCGTTTACGCGCTGTTGTCCCTGCGCATGGAAAAGTCCTACGGCATCTGGTCGCGCGAGTTCAGTCCCGACTATACTCCGGCGGCGTGCGGACTGGATGCCTTTGTCGATTATGACAAACCGGAGTTTATTGGCTGCGATGCGGCACGCAAAGACCGGGATACTCCGGCGGCAGCACGACTCACTACCTTTGAGGTCGATACCGTCAAGACCGAGGTAAACGGCTTTGAGCCAATCTGGGCCGCGGACCGGGTAGCCGGCTACACCACCTCCGGCGCCTACGGTCATAGCACAGGCAAAAGTCTGGCCATGGGCTACCTGTATGCCGAGTGTGCCGGGCAGGCGGGACTGGAAGTCTCCGTCCTCGGAGAACGCCGGCCTGTAACCGTACTGGATGTGCCAGCCTACGACCCGGATGGGGAAAAACTGAGGAACTGATACAGTGCTCCGGAAAATGACAGACCAACTCAGGGAAACGCTGTTGCGCGGCAAGGGTATGCCCGGCTGGTTTTTTACGTCGAATGACGTCTTGCAGACAGAGAAGCAGTATTTTTTCCGCAACTCCTGGCTTTGTATTGGCCTCGTCACCGACGTGCCGGAACCGGGTGACGTGCACCCGGTGACCATCATGGAACAGCCCTTGCTGATGGCGCGCGGCCGCGATACCACCTTACGCGTGTTTCATAACGTGTGCAGCCATCGCGGCACCCGGCTGGTGCAGACGCCGCG
The DNA here is from genome assembly GCA_965116585.1 of Gammaproteobacteria bacterium. GTDB lineage: Bacteria > Pseudomonadota > Gammaproteobacteria > Eutrophobiales > Eutrophobiaceae > JAAXHV01. The sequence goes on from OZ220714.1 coordinate 3,578,761, forward strand.
TAAATGCACCACCATTGTCTGCCCTTACCATGCCTGGGGCTACGGCCTTGACGGGCAATTGCAGCAGACGCCCCACGTCGGTGGGGAAAACATCCACGAGTGTGAAGATATTGACAAAAGCCGTCTGGGATTGCAGGAAGTGCGCGCCGAGACCTGGGCGGGACTGGTCTTCGTGAATCTATCCGGTGACGCGCCCGGCTTGGCAGAACATCTACAACCGCTGACTGAACGCTGGCAGCGGTTTGACCTGTCACTGCTTGAACACGTACCGGGTCTGGGTCAGCGACCAGTCGTCAACGCCAACTGGAAACTGGTGGTGGAGAATTTCGTGGAGAGCTATCACCTGCCATGGGTACACACCACCTTGAACACGTTCAATCCCATGGGCGCGCACTACCAGATACTGGCGGCCGACCACTATGTCGGTCAGGGTGTGAAAGCGCACAACCCTACGGATACCTATGCCGGCAAGTTCAAATACTTTCCCGGCTTGAACAAGGATGAACTGGGCACGGGCGAGTCCATGTACGTGCCGGCCAATCTCCTGCTGATCACCATGTCTGATTTCATGTTTGCCAATATTCTTGTCCCGGAAGCGCCGGAACGCACCACTGAACGGGTGGAAATGTTCCTCATCGGCGACGATGCCGCCAACCCCGGCCTGGCAGCGGAACGGCAGCAACTCATGGACATACTTGCCCAGGTCAATAACGAAGATATCGGCATCTGTGAACTGGCCCAGCAGGGCAGGCGCTCGGAAGCATTCACCGGCGGCGCGTTTGCGCCGATGCAGGAGCAGTCAACCCTGCAATTCCAGCAACTGGTTGCACGCAGGATGCTTTGCGCGCACGGTGAGACCGGTACATCGCTGCCGGAATTGCCTGTTTGTGATATACATCATGAAGCAGGGTAAAATCCTCACGTAGTTGCAGACTGTAAATGAGGATGGACCCTGGTAACTATCCCAACTGAAACACGTGAGCTATCAACCATGAGCAAAACATACCATATCCTTATTATATTCATGCTGTTTATCAGCAGTACGGCAGCACCGCTATTAGCTGACGACGCAGCTTCCGCAGAATATCTCAATTCCGGCAAGGTTTTCCCCGCCGGACTCCCCCTGTCCGAAGCAGTGCGGGTGGGCGACACACTATACCTGTCCGGGCAAGTCGGCATAGTGCCCGGCACCATGAATCTCGCGCCCGGCGGGCTGGAAGGAGAGACTCGGCAGGCCATGGAGAACATCAAAACGAGCCTGGAAGCGCACGGCTATGCCATGAACGACCTCGTCAAGTGTCTGGTCATGCTGGCGGATGTATCGCAGTGGGCAACCTTCAATGATGTCTACAAAACCTATTTTGATGAGCCATACCCGGCCAGAAGCGCATTCGGCGCCAACGGCCTTGCTATTGGCGCACAAGTGGAGATTGAATGTATCGCCGTTAGAAGTTGACGCATCAGCCAACACACTTCACAGTATCCTGCTCTATTATTCCAGGAAATCGAAATGAAATTATTGAAGCCCAATTATCCAGTCCGAGTTTTCATATTTTCCGTAGCACTCGTTATTTGCCCCGTCTTCGCGGATGAAGATCCGATGTCGCCGATGTACGACATGGAGCGGTCAGAACCGAGAGTGGATTTATCGGCCCGGCCATTGGCCGGTAAAGTCATGCGGTACGGTTATCACACCTTCTGGGAGGTAAACAAGGACAAAGGCGTCCAGGGCGCGCCGGCGGCAATGGTGCACGACCTGTTTTTTTACGAAGACGGTGAGTGCGAATGGTTTGCGCACGATATTTTCGCCGGCGAGCATGCGCGGCAACCTTGCGGTACAGTCAGGATTGCAGAGAATATATACCAAGTCAGTTGGCTCGAGCCTGGGACCAGACAGGTAGTCACCCAGGTTATCAACCTGAATACCTGGACAATAAACTCCAGTTTTCATTTCAACAGCGGCAAAGGTCTGGCGCTTTGGCAGGGAGAGATATTCCTGTTCGGTGACATCCCGGATGATCCGCCTTTGACCGTGCCGGCAGATTAGCTTCGCAAGGCCTTCATTTTGGGAGCAGGTCTCCTGTGCTTAAAGAATAGTTGCTTCGAGCCACTATTATTCAAACAGGATGCATCTCCTCACGGATAACCCGGCGCAGAGTACTTTCAAGCGGTTCACCCTGACGCTGTACGTGATGGCGCAGCGTGTCATTTATCAGGGATTGATAATTTCCCCCACCCCGTACCTGATCTTTAAACCATTGGATAATATCGGGGTCAAGTCGGATGGTAATGCGTTCTTTCGTGGTTTTAACTACTGCCCCGCGTCTGCCCTCACTGAAATCATAATTGTCTCTCATCGTATCAAGCCTCATATTGTCTTCGCTCTTGTTTGTTTGCTTTACGCGCCGAGATGAGACGAATAATGTCACCCGCCCGTTGCATATTGACAACTACCAATACCTGTAGATTGAAATCCATTCCAATTGTGATAAGCCGTTGTTCATTGATAGAGTCAGGGTCTTCAACAGTCACTGCCCGTTCATCATAGAAGACCCCTACGGCATCAACAAAATCCACCCGATGTTTAATGAGGTTAGAGTGGCGTTTGTTTTCGTCCCATTCAAAGCCCATGACACTTTGTATGCCAAATGTGCATATATGTCAAGTGGAAATTCAGCTCTGCTGAGGATATCAGGGTCAGGTCGCACAATTACTGGCACAGGGCATAGCCGATAAGGCAGGTCCTGGTAGAGGAAAACGCTGCCAGGCGTCTTTGTCCGGCAAGAGAGGTCTATGGTAACCTTCCGAATGAAATGCCAAAGGTGGAAACTACCAAGGGATTAGAAGTTTACCTTCCCTCGTATCCCAATCGTCCTGGGACTACCGTGGAAACGACTGTCTTCATACCCTGGAAATGCTCCTGCAGGATTAGCAGTGATAATCGCAATGTTCTTGCTATCGGTCAAATTGGTACCAAACAGGCCAACCTCCCAACGGTCTGACACGTAATTCACGGAAGCGTTCAGCAGTGTTTGACTTGGAGTCACTCTGTAAAGTGAATTCCCCGTGGCAAATATATTGCCGTATTCATCGCGATACTGAATATCTCCTCTCAAGGTCAAATCTCCACCTCCACCAATGGCGAGAGGTACGCTGTATTCTGTGTGAAACGATACAATCCACTCAGGAAACAACGGCGCTTTTTGCCCATCCAGAGCCACAACTCCTGGAGGGCCGAATGCACCCGGGGAAAAGACGTCATCCTGGGCTTCGGCGTTTGTATAACTGGAATTCAGTCCTACCATCCAGTTTTCAGTTAACTGGAACGCAGTTTCCAGCTCGACACCTGCACTGTGCACGGTACCCTCATTTACGCGGTAGTAATAGCCACAATCCAATGCAAACTCTGACTGTACATCAGTCCAGTCAATAAAAAATACCGTTGCATTAAGCGTAACTCTTTGGTCGGCCATCTGACTTTTGGCGCCCAGGGCATAGTTGGTGAGTTCATCTGATCCGAATGATACGGGGCCTTTTAATCCACCACAGAATGTCGTTGCCACAGGCTCGTTCACAGCGCCGTACCTGAACCCTTCCGAGACTTCGGCAAACAACAGCACATCGTCATTCGGCGCATAAGAGAGATTAACCCGGGAGGTAAAACCATCTTCCTTGGGATTCCCGGCGGTTGTTAACGGTAAAAACACGGGTGGTGGATTTGGACTAGGGATATATTCCGAACCAGCCAGACCACTGAAGAAGAGATCAAATTCCTGCTCAAAATCAAAATAACGAGTGCCAACAGATATGTTCCATTGATCGTTAAACCTGAAATTGACGTCAACAAAAAAAGCCAGTTGCTGTTCATCTATATCATGTTGCCCAAAGAATATAACATCAGGTGTGTCAGCGCCGAAGAACAAGACCGAGTCAAGTTCGGTAACCGCGTCTACTCCGGGAGCGATATTATTCTGGTCATAAACACGTTCAGTATCTTCATAGAACGCTCCTAATTGCCAGGTAAACCTGTTTTCTTGAGCAGACAGCAAACGGATTTCCTGTGTAAAGGTTTCAATTCGATTGGAAAGTAATGAATCGTTTTCCCGAAGCGGGAGGAGGCCACCTATAAGGTTTTCAAAGGTCCCCGTAGGACGAAGATCCATTTCGCGATCGGTATAGCCTGTGGATGACACCAGAGTCATCCCGGCAATATCTATCTCCGCCGTGATATTTACCAGAAGAAAATCATCGTCATAGCTTTCGGGAGTAATTGTCTCAATTATCCTGTCATGAGTACCTGTGCCAAAATAAGCATTAGTGTTCCCATCAGCCTCTACATTGGAATGAATGATACTCGCATCCAAAGTCAACCCTTCAATGCCAGTAAATCTCAATGCACCGCGCACCTGGGTAGTTTCGACACTGTTCGCGTCGTCCTTACCGGTTCCAACATTGTCGATAAACCCGGCATCTTCGCCTTGATACACGGATCCCAGGAACGCCAGTGTGTCGGTTATCGGAACATTTACTGACCCGGATACATTCCAACCCACGTCGTCCGAATCGGCGACTTCAGACAAGACCCCCTGAATTTGACCACTGAATTCATCAGTGTCCGGCTTCTTCGTTATGTAACGTATGGTCCCTGCCATCGAGCCTGCACCGAACAGAGTCCCCTGGGGACCACGCAGAATCTCAACTCGTTCAAGATCAACAACTTTTAAATCCGGAGTTGCGCCCTGGATGGAAATAGGTACATCATCCAGATAAATTGCGGTTAGAGGCCGGTCTGCAGTTTCAGAGGATCGGTAGTTTCCATTGGCAATACCGCGGATGGTAGTTTGAGTCTGCCCTGGTCCATTCTGAATGATATTAACTGACGGAACGGCCTTGACAAAATCAACAATACTGCCTACGCCCGAACTGATAATATCGTCGGCAGACACAGCAGAAACCGACAGAGGAATGTCCTGAAGCATTGCATCACCTCGTCTGTTTGCGGTAACTACTATCTCTTCAATCTGCGCATAATCAGGTGATGGAAATGCTGTAAAGGCAATTATCGAAGCCAGCGAAGCGCCGGCTAACGCAACGTGGGACATGCCATTTTTCAATTTGGACATAATTATATAGCTCCGCTCAATATCGGGTTGAAAGAGTACTGGTCCCGGTAAAATGACCGTTAAACATCCCAATCTACAATTATGTAAGTCCGTCGGATTTAGATTTAGCAATACGGGTCTAGTTTTTAGTTTAATGGAATTTTTGATAGTTTTTTCTATTCTGTAGAGTAGGATATTCTTCTCGAGGTGATGGCTCTTGATCCGGGCGCACCGCAACAGCAAGGTCTGGAAACGTAAGCCGGGAGTACCAGCCATGAAGCATCCATACATTAATCATAATCAATCAAGACGAGTTCTATTGAAATCAGCATTGGCCCTGGCTTCGCTCACTGTGCTGGGCGCCTGTGGCCAATCCACACCGTCCGACAGAAAGCGCGCCGCCAGGCTCAGGGAAAAGCTGGCAATACGCAACATCGAGCACACCTGGATACCGCTGCCGGACGGCAGGCGTCTGGCAGCCAGGATCTGGTTGCCGACCAATGCCGAAGCAGTGCCGGTGCCGGCGGTGTTGGAATACCTGCCTTATCGTAAGCGCGACATGGATCGTAACAAGTCAGAACCCGCGCATGTCTACGCCGCAGCACGCGGCTACGCAGGAGTGAGGGTGGATATTCGGGGGACAGGTGATTCCGATGGCATCATGAAGGATGAGTATGAGAAACAGGAACAACTCGATGGACTCGACGTGCTGAAATGGCTGGCGCAACAACCGTGGTGTACGGGGAGCGTCGGCATGCGCGGCATTTCCTGGGGTGGATTTAATTCACTGCAAATTGCCGCGCTCAATCCACCGGAACTCAAGGCGATAATCACCCACGGCAGTACTGATGACCGCTACACCGATGATGCGCATTATATCGGCGGGTCACTGGGCCGGGTGAACTGGGAATGGGGGCAATTGTTCATGAACGTCCTGTCTCTGCCGCCTGACCCGGAGACATTTGGGCCAAGTTGGCGCAAGGAGTGGATGAAACGACTTGAAGCGGTGGGCCCGGTAAGTCACAACTGGATGAAACACCAGCGCAGGGACGGTTATTGGCAACATGGTTCGGTGAATGAGGACTACAGTCTGATCAAATGCGCAGTTTATGCCGTTGGTGGTTTTGTCGATGGCTATACCAATACAGTACCACGCCTGCTGGAAAATCTTGACGCGCCCAGGAAAGGATTGATCGGACCACACGGCCATAATGTGCCTGATGAAGCGGACCCGGGACCGGCAATCGGCTTCTTCCACGAAGAAGTACGCTGGTGGGATCATTGGTTAAAGGGCATTGATACAGGCATTATGGAAGAACCCATGTTACAGGTATATATACAGGAAAAGGTACCCGGACAGGTTTGGCCGGAGCCTCTTCCCGGTCGTTGGGTAGGAGAACGGACATGGCCCTCTGAACGAATAAAGGATACGACCTGGTTCTTGAACTCGACGGGTCTGGCGCTGGAGCCGGCTGCAGAACAGGTGATAACCCTGGAACCGGACCAGACAGTTGGACTCAACAATACCGCCTGGCTTCCCTTTGCCATGGAAACGGAACTGCCGCGGAACCAGTCTGAAGATGATGAAAAGTCACTGACATTTGATTCCGGGGCGCTGACGCAGGACATTGAAATCTGCGGTCATCCTGTGGCCAAACTTGTGTTTTCTGTCAACAAGCCTGTTGCCAAGGTATCAGTGCGCCTGAATGAAATTCAGCCTGATGGTTCATCCTGGTATGTCACTGCCGGTTACCTGAATTTAACCCATAGACATGGACATGCAGAGCCGCAAGCGCTGGTGCCGGGGCAGGTTTATGAAATTGAAGTACCGTTGAACGTTATCGCGCATCGTTTTAAGCAGGGTCATAAAATCAGGGTGTCCATTTCGGAAAGCTACTGGCCGCAGATCTGGCCTTCTCCGGAAGCGGTTGAATTAACACTTCATACCGGACTTAGCCGGTTACTCCTGCCCGAAAGGCCAGTGGGGTCGCCAGACCTGGAAAATCTGACTTTTACCGACCCGGCTCTGTATGATAGAAGTGTCATTACGCCGACGGTTCCGGGAAATTATTCACATGAAGTGAACGAGCCGGACGCTGACGGGATGGTTCATATTCGTACTGTCAGTGATACAGGTGGCTTACGTATCAACGCTATCGGCACCGAGTTCAGGATACGGTATGACTGGACTTCCGAGATAGAAAGGACTGATCCGAACAGTTCCGTATGGGGTGGTTACTTCTCCATAGAGTTCAAAAGAGGAGACTGGGATATTAAAACGATTTCCAATTTTGACCTGACCTCAGACAAGACGGATTTCCATATCACCACCGACCTTGTAGCGTACGAACAGAACAGCGTCATTTTTTCGAAGGAATGGAAGGACAGTATACCCAGGGACCTGGCGTAGTATGATGGTCGGCGTCCCGCCCGCGGCGCCTTTATCGTCAGGTTATTAAGGGGAAATCAGGATGGCTATCGCACTCAGTTTCTGCTTCTTTATCTTGCTCATGGTGGCGGTAGGCAGTATCTCCGCCCGGCGCAAGCGGGAGCATACCACCGAGGATTACCTGATGGCCGGCCGCACGCACGGCAGGTTCATGGTTGCCTTGAGCGCCGCGTCTTCGGCAGTGAGCGGTTTTATCATGATTGGGGCGGTCGGCGCCGGGTATACCATGGGCGTGCTCGCGCTGATGATGCCTCTGGGCTGGTTTTTCGGCGACCTGGTGTTCTGGAATTTATTCCCCGGTCGTATTAACCGGCGCTCCCGTGACCATAACTGTAACACTGTCCCCGAATTTATCAGCGAGAGCGTATCACCTGGTGAGAAATCCGGGCTAATCAGGAAATACCTGGCCGTTGCCATTATCGTACTCGTTGGCGGCTATGCAGTGGGCCAGTACCTGGCAGTGGGGAAAGCCGTCAGCGTTGTTTTTGACGTCTCCATGCCGGCCGCCATCATCATATCCGGAGTAGTGATACTGGCCTACTCGGCGAAAGGTGGTCTCGAGTCGTCGATACCTACACAGTTCTTTCAGGCGCTGGTAATGCTCATCACCACGCTGGGTATGCTCTCGGTAGCCACCTGGCTTGGCGGCGGTCCTGCGCAGTTGCTGGATACGCTGCAATCGACGCATCCGGAATTGCTGTCTTTCAAGGTCGGACAGTCCTGGTGGCTCTCACTGCTGTTTTTTTCGGGATTTGCCGGCGCGGCGTTCACTTTCAATATGGGGACCCCCAACCTGCTCGTGCGCATCATGGCGGCCAGAAGTCCGGAAGAGGCGGTAAAAAGCCGCTGGATTTATATGGGCTTCATGCAAGTGACCTGGTGGACTATGAGCCTTTTCGGCCTGTTGATGAATGTGTTATTGCCGGAGATTGGAGATCCGGAGCAGGCCTTGCCGGTGTTTTCACAGGATTACCTCCATCCCATAATCAGTGGCGCGGTCATGGCAGGGATCTTCGCATCGGTAGCCTCCACACTGGACGGGCAGATACTGGTGGTATCAAGTTCGTTTGCCGTGGATGTATCTCCCGGGTTTTACCAGCGCATGACCAGGCGCTTCGGCTTGCGCTACCAGTCCATGGTGACGATTTTCGTTTCCTGTGCCGTAGGCACTGCCGCAATTCTCCTCAGGGACAGTACCAATGTATTCGACGTCATTGTCATGACGGCATCAGCATTGGGGGGAACCGTTGGTCTGGCCTTTTTTATAACCTTGATGCGCTGGCGCACCTCGGTACCTGCGCTGCTCCTCGGTCTCGCAGCGGCCTTGTTGACAGCATTGTTCTGGCGCCAGTACGGGCTGAGTCAGCATCTGCTCGAAGCAGCCCCCAGCTTCATCGCGGGCCTGATTACTCACCAGTTCATTGTCAAAATCAATGGGGCCAGAGTAACAACCAGCTAATTCCTTTTCGCCCTGCTTCTTAGTTGCCTCGGCGTCACCCCGAAGAAGTGTTTGACTGCCGCGGTGAAACTGGTCTGGTATTCGTAGCCGACTGTCTGCCCCACGTCCGTAATGGACATTTCCGTGGTCTGCAATAATTCCAGCGCTTTCTGCATGCGGTGATAATTTCCGTAATCGTGAATCGTGGCGCCGAACAACTGTTTGAAGCCGCGTTTGAGTTTGGTCTCGTTCAGCCCGACTTCCCTGGCCAGTTCCCTGATTGTGGGTGGCGGGTTGAATTGAGTGGACATTACGTCCCGCGCCTCCTGCAGACGCATATTTTCATAAGAAGAGAGTGGTTTGATATTTGCGTCATCTTCGATGTCTGCCGTGCAGAGAAACTGCAAGGTATCGCATAACAGTTGATAGGCCTTCGACTTGGCGTGCAACAAATGAAACTTGCCGGTAAAACCGGAGCGCAGAAAACTCGTGATGGAAAACGCCATTGCCGGGTTGAGATTGATGACTTCATATTCAGTCGTCTTGTTTTTCCCATCCAGGAATGAATTGATGATCCCCGGCAACCAGTTCCTGTCGGTATTGATTTGGATGTCCTGCATAAACCCCACCTCGATCATCCTGAAAACAATGAACGTTGACTACATGCTACATTATCTGAAAATCCTCGACAGAAAAATACCGGCCATGACACTCACAGAACGCAGCAGTTCAATAAAACTCCTGGTGGGAATCGGCTTCGGCATGTTCCTGGGTGTGCTCAGCGCCAATTCCATACCGGTGATGATCGGCGCCCTGATCGACGACCTGTCCATGAATGAAGCCGAAGTCGGGGTGCTGGGAACAATTGAATTGCTGGCCGTGGCGCTCGCGGCACTGGCCGCGACGCCGTTGGCCGGAAAAGTGTCCAACAGGAGACTGGCGCTATGCGGCTGCCTGCTCGCAATCACCGCGCATTTTCTCAGCGCGGCCGTGGACAGCCTGTACCTGTTAGCCGGTTTGAGATTCATCGCCGGCGCCGGACTCGGCCTGGCTTATGCGGCCGCAGCCATGGCTGCTGCGGCGGCTTCCAACCCTGACCGGGTGCTGGGTTACGGTGTGACCGCGGGATTACTGGCGCTAGTTGTCCTGCTTCCCGGCCTGGTCAAGGTAATAACGGCTGCCGGCTACAAGGGCGGGTATGTCGCCCTGGGTGTGCTGGTTATTTTTCTGTTGCCTGTGATGGGCTGGCTGGACCGGGGAACGGTACGCGCGCAAGAGCCGAGCAGGGCGCCGGCGTTGCCGGGGCGACCCCTGGTCGGCCTGTTGCTGTGCATAGCCTTGTTCAACATCGGTTCCGGCGCTATCTGGAGCTTTTCCGAGCGCATCGGCCAGCAGGCGGGTTTATCTCTCGAGGAGACAGGTTTCATCATTGCCGCCGGCGCCTTCAGCGGCGTGGCGGGGTCCCTGTTTGCCGGGTGGCTGGGCGACAGGTGGGGGCGCAGGCGGCCCGTGCTCACTGCCCTGGTCGTGGCGGGACTGGGATACATGATCCTGGCAGGAGCGGCGGACCGCGCAAGCTATATCACCGGCGTCAACCTTTACTGGGTGACATACATGTTCCTGTTGCCTTTAATGATTGGCGCCGGCGCGGCCATGGACGCCGGCGGGCGTGCCGCCACTCTGGCTGCCGGGACCATCTCGTTGACCTTTGCTCTCGGACCGGCCTGCGGCGGTTATATCGCGACCTGGTTCTCCTATGGGGCTATCGGTTGGTTCTCCTGCGCCTTGTGCCTGCTGGCCACGCTGACGTTTGTCCTGGTCAGGCCGGCTGACGGATAGCGTTTAAATACCAGCGTATAAACGTCGCAACCTTCTCCTCATGCATGGAATAAGGGCCGGGCCGGTAACGGCTGGACATGATCCCGGCGTTATTGTCCTCGGTGATTTTCTTGTCCTGTATTGTTGTCACATCCCAGACCCAGGCCAGGTTTTCCGGGTCGTAATCCACGCCTTCTTCGGCGTCTTTGTGCACCAGCCAACTGAACTGCACGTCGGTATTGACGGTATCCCGTGGCGTGAAGCGCACCATGAGCGCAAAATCATTGAACGCAAGGATGTAATTGGTCGGGTTAAAGACGAACGCGGTTTCGCCGTTGTCGTATTCCCTGAATTTACCCATCAGTTTTTTGCAGCCGGGCTTACCGTCCCGGGTCTCCGAGGCAAAGTTACGGTCATTGATCGGGACTCTTGATAGCTGTGCAAAATCAATGGAATACTCATCCCGTTCAAACTCAGGGACGGGGTGGCCCATAGCCAGGGTCTTTTCCGTCCATTCATCCAGTATGGGCTGGTATTTCTCCACGGCTTCCGCGGGGCCCGAGCCTGGACCTGCCCCCAGCGCCAGCAACTGGTCCCGGGGATGGACACTGCAATATTCCGGGTGCGCGGTGGCGCAGTGGTAGCATTCCAGGAAGTTTTCCACCACCAGTTTCCAGTTGCAGCGGTTTGGATAATCGCGCTTGATGGCAATTTTCGCGTCCTTGAAACCGTGAAATCCCAGCATTTCATCGAAGGGGGCATACTCCTCGGCAAAATCGGGTGGGGCATCAACGGACAGGCACACGAAGATCAGGCCGTGGTACACGGTGACGTGGCACTTGTGCAGGTTATGTTGTGTTCTGTCGAAACCGTCCGGCATCAACTGCGGCGGACGCAGTTCTCCGTCCAGGTTATAGGTCCAGGCGTGGTAAGGGCAGGTGAGCAGCCGCTTATTGCCCTGCTGTTCCAGGCAGATGCGTGAACCGCGATGCCGGCAGACGTTGAAAAAAGCATTAATCCTGTTTTCGGACTCACGAATGATGATGATGGACTCATCGCCAATACTGAAAAGGAAATAGTCGCCCCTGTTCGGAATGCGTGATTCATGGTCCACCAGCAACCACCTGCGCGACAGCAAACGCTCCATGTCACGCGCAAACACCTCCGGTGACCGGTAAAACGACTGTTCCAGGGAATAACCGTCCCGGTAGTCTGCTATCATGCGGTCAATGTTCATGTTCATGGTTGAGCATTATACAATCAGAAGCTGAGAATGACAGGTGAGACACCCAAACCGGCCAACGCGGGAATGACGAACCATGATGCGGCATTGTTTATGCCATTATGTATAATTCAAGTTCTATGCAACTCTATAGAAGCTAATCAGGTGAGAAACAAACATGCTGAATCTTGAACCTTTCTGGTTACCGTATACGGCCAATCGTGCCTTCAAGAACGATCCGCGCATCATCGAGTCGGCTGAAGGTTTTTATTACCGAACCCGGGACGGGCGGACTGTTCTGGATTCCTTCTCGGGGTTATGGAGTACCGGCCTGGGGCATTGCCATCCCCAGATCGTCAAGGCGGTGCAGGAACAGGTGGCCAGGCTGGATTATGCCGCGGCGTTTCAGGTGTCCCATACCGGGGCCTTCGAGTTGGCGCAGAAGGTCGTCGATTTTGCGCCGGACGGGTTTGACCATGTGTTCTTCACCAATTCCGGTTCGGAGGCCGTCGATACCGCGTTGAAGATCGCGCTGGGCTGGCACCGGGTACGGGGCGAGGGCACGCGCATTAAACTTATCGGCCGTGAGCGGGGTTATCACGGCGTCAATTTTGGCGGGATGTCGGTGGGCGGCATTCCGGGAAACCGGAAGATGTTCGGCAACGCCCTGTTGCCGAACGTGGATCATCTTCCGCATACCCTTGATCTGGAACACAATGCTTTCAGCAAGGGCCAACCGCAGTGGGGTGTGCATCTGGCCGATGAACTGGAGCGAATTGTTGCGTTACATAATGCGGAGAATATTGCGGCAGTGATCGTCGAACCGGTCGCCGGTTCCGCCGGGGTGCTGCTGCCGCCCCTGGGTTACCTGGAGCGTCTGCGAGACATCTGCACCCGGCACGGTATCCTGTTAATTTTTGATGAGGTGATTACCGCGTTCCACCGCATTGGTACGCCGTTCGGTTGCCAGCGCTTCGGCGTGATGCCGGACATCATCACCACGGCCAAGGGTATTACCAACGGCGTGATCCCCATGGGCGCGGTACTGGTCAGTGATGCCATCTACCAGAGCTTTATGAGCGGCCCGGAACATGCCATCGAGTTTTTCCACGGTTATACCTATTCCGGCCACCCGGTAGCCTGCGCGGCCGGTCTGGCCGCGCTGGACAGTTATATTGAAGAAGATATCGGCTCAAAAGTCGCTGACCTGGAGCCTTTGTTTGAAGATGCGCTCCATGCCTTGCGGGATGCACCACACGTAATCGACATCCGCAATTTCGGCCTGATGGGCGCCATAGAACTGGCCCCGCGCCCGGACGCACCCGGCACTCGGGGCATGGAAGCTCACGTCAAATGCTTCGAACAAGGCCTGATGGTACGCCATAGCATGGATACCCTGGCGTTCTCACCATTTTTGACGTTTACGTCAGAACTTTTGGATCAGAGCTTCGGCACAGTTCGAAAGGTGCTCGATACGATTGATTAGTCCCTTATGAGTAGAATCTTGCTCAAATTCCCACTACCCCTCCAATGCTTGCTCTGCCGCGCGTGCGCCTTCTTCCGCGGCCGTTCCCCAGAGTTGCGCGCCGGTGAGTTCGGAGTGGCCGAAGGAGATGCGGCCGTGGGGTTCGCGGATGACGTCGCTGGCGGACGGGTCGCCGTGTTTGCCGTAGTAAAAACCGGGGGGTGACACCACGTAGGCGTGGCCCCAACGGTTCGAGATGATGCCGGCGATGTCGCGTTTGGCATCGAAGCCGTATTGGGAAAACATCTTCGTGAACTGTTCCCGCACACCCCGCTCCACGTCGGCATAGGACAGCGCGAATAACTGCATCCGGGCCGTGGTCGCCTGCTGCGGCATGGGGATACCGGGGTTGCAGAACGAGTTGTACATGGTGAGCACCGTAGGTTTGTTCGGGTCCAGCGGCATGGGTTCCTTGCCGTCAATCATCATCTGCCGGCGCAGGCTGAAGAACCAGCCGAAACCCTCGAACCAGCGTACCGCGCTGGCGCCCAGTTTCTCCAGGAACTTCCAGTTGCGCAGCGCCACGTTGATGGTGTGCATGGGCGCGTGGTGGAACGTGGCCATGGCCTCCAGGTACTCCGGCGGCAGGTCCTTGCACACCAGTCGGTTTACCCACTGGCCGCTGGCCATGACGACTTTTTTTGCCTTCACCTTGTGCAGCTTGCCGTTCTTGTAATAGATGACGGACACGCTTTTTGCGGAGTGCGGGGAACCGTCGTGCATGACGCCCGCCACGGTGGCGGACAAACGCATACGGGTCGGCTGGTTGGCCCGGTCCAGTTCATCCCAGTTGATGCCGTTGAACAGCACCGCGGACAGGGAGTGATCTCCCTTGATGGCGCCGGGGATCATGGCTTTGACGAAATGCCTGGCGATGCCGGTGTTGCCGCCGGGGAAACTGGCCAGGTAAACGTATTCGGATGGGTCTTCCATGCCGGCAAAACGCTTGTAGGTAAGCACGCCCGGCTGCACAAACTCGTAGGCGGAATAGGCGGAAATCACGTCCGCGCCCAGGCCGCAACCCATGGCCGCGGTCTGCGGGTTCAGGTACGGTGTCACGTCTTTGGAAACACCCACGTGACGGGTCAGGAATTCCTCGTAAGTCATGGTGTCCAGCCAGTGGTGCCAGTCATCCTTGCGGTACGGCACGTCCTTGTACAGTTCCATCTGCATCAGGTCACGCTTTAAGCCGTCTGTAATCGGGGCATCCCCGAAAGCGCGGTTCCAGGGGTTCAGCACCATGCCGTGGTTGTCGTAGAAATGGGCCAGGTCCGCGTGCTCCCAGGCGATATGCATGGGGCTGTACACGTCGCGCGGGATGTTCAGGTCCTTGTCCAGGTTTTTGGCGGCCTGGTATTTGAAGTCCTGCGGCAGTCCCAGCTTGTCCCAGTAATCGTGGTGCCAGCCGATGGGCCGGGTGCGATTGGGCGGGAACACGCTGCCGTTCGAGCCCTGGGGGCCCCACAGGTGCACGCCGTCCACCTCGAATTCGTTCTGTTTGGCCTCGCCGCCGAACATGGCATGGTTATCCATGATCAACACCGAGGCGTTGGGCCGGTCTTCATGGTAACGGTACGCCGCGGCAAGCCCGGCAAAGCCGCCGCCGACTACCACCAGGTCGTAAACCTCGCCGGAATCAACCGCATCGGCAAACATCTTTTCATAGGCGCCATTACGGATGCCGTGGCCGTCGTTCATCACCTCGTGGGTGTTGCCGTTGGCCTTGCTGTAATCACCGATGCCGCCGGGTCCGGTCCAGTCGGGACCGACGCCGGTGAGGGGAACATCCAGCGTCTGGGCGTTGGCATTGCGCATCAACCCCGGTGCGTTGGCATACAACAACCCGGCGCCGGTACCGAGCAACGTGCTGCCGATAAAATCCCGGCGGGTGATGTCGGCGTCAAAGCCGAGCAGTTTGTCTGCACGGGTGTTGTGCGGTTTTGTCATGTCGTTCCCCTGAGAAGTAGGAATTGAGAATTAGGAATTAAGAATTAGGAATTGGAGTTGTTGCGTTACCGTGTTTCCTGTTCCGGCCTGCGGAAGTTCTTTGATTAACAGGCAAACAGCCGCCACAAGCGGCACATTCATTCCTAATTCCTAATTCTTAATTCCTAATTCTCAATTCCCCTGCATCTTATCCCGAAATGCCCCAGGCGACAACTGGTGCTGCTGCTTGAAGCGTTTGTTGAAATGGGCGGTGTCCTGGAAACCCCAGTAGAAGGCGATATCGGAGATTTTCCTGTGTTTCATGTGCGGATTCGACAGGTCACGGGCGCACAGGTCCAGGCGCTGGTGGAAAATGTACTGTTTGACCGTATCCTCATCCTCGTTGGCATTGAACAGCCAGTGCAGGTAACGGGAGGACATGCCGCCGGCCTTGGCGATCAGGGCTGGGGACAGCTCAGGGTCGCGGATGTTGGCCCGGATGTATTCCTTGATATAGCGTAACTGGGTGACGCGCAGCGGGGTCGGATCATCCGCGCTGCCCATCTCCAGCGCATTCACCAGCACGCCGATGGTCGCATCGATCAAGGCATGGTTGTCCTTGCAGCCGCCGTCGAAGACCGAATCGCGCAGTGATTTGATATGGTTGGTCAGTAACAGGCCGCTGTTTGATTGCCCATCCAGCGAGTGGCGAATGGAGAGCCAGGAGCGGGGCAGCCAGGATTGAAAGCGCGGCAAGGGCAGCATTACGGAGATCTTGTGCAAGCGATTCTGCACCTGGAACGTCATGGGCCGGGTGCTGTCCCAGATCAGGAGATCGCCTGCTTTCAGCAGGATGTCCTCGCCGTTGAAGTTGATATATTCCCGGCCAGCCAGTACCGCCTGTATGGTCAGGTTCTCCAGCCCGTCGGCGCGGATGTTGGCGCGGGTGCGGGTCGCGCCGCACGGGTCGCAGGTGCATTCAATGACCTTCAGCAGGGTGTCGTCGTAATGCTTGACGCGGCTGAAGAAGTCGGGCGCCTGCGCCCGATCCATTTCCCAGCGGCCATACGCCTCATTGAGAACGGTTGCCCAGGCATCAAAGCGGTCGCTTTTTGCCAGGCTGTCCGTAGACCAGGTATTGACGCACGATTGTAAATTAGTCTCTGCCATTGCCCCCCGCGCTGGACACTCATAGTCCTAATTCTAGCCCGTTTTTGTCCAAAACCAAACAAAAGTCAAGAGTTTGACCGGCAAAAGCCCCTGTTTCGGGGTGGTTGCACGTTCAGACAGCTACAGTTTCACCGGTAAACAAGCCGGTTAGCGTATTATCCAGTACACTCGCTTGGTTAAAATACAACAAAGGAACCTCTGATCAAGTCAGAGCTTCCCTAATATAGATGTAACCAACGGGGGTAAGTACATGAACAGATACCATTTCAGCGGCGCTGCGTTGGTAACGACAATGCTGGCGATTACGCTGCTCATACCGGCGGGAGCGTTATTGAGCAGCCAGGCAGCCATGGCGCAAGGCGATACACTGCTTGAGGAGATCATCGTCACTGCCCGCAAGCGCGAGGAAAACGTGCTGGAGATTCCTGAATCCCTCACCACGTTCACCGGGAGTATGGTGGAGAGCGCCAATATCAACGGCCTGGAGGATATCGGACTGCTGGTGCCCAACCTGTGGATGAGCCGGCGCCTGGACGGTTATCCCAATGTCTCCATTCGCAGCCTGGGGGGCTTCGGCAACACCCAGGGGGCCGGGTTTTACCTGGATGACGTGCAGTTGTTCGGGGACGCCTCGTCCCGCTTCGGCAATTTTGAACGGATCGAGGTGTTGAAAGGGCCGCAAGGCATTCTCTATGGCGGCGCCAACATTGGCGGTGCGGTCAAGTTTGTGACCAGACGGCCGGACCCGGAAGCCTTTTCGGGCCGGGTTAAAGCCAAGGCCGGTGAAGATAATTACTATGACGGTGAGGTCGAGTTGAATGTGCCGCTGGGTAATGATTGGGCGCTGGCACTGTTCGGATTTGCCATGACCGATGATTCGTACCTGGTCAACCCCAACACGCCGCGCCTGAACGGCGGCGTCCCGAACAATGATCCCGACGTGGGACACACGGAGAAATACGGCGTGCGCGCGGCTCTGGCCGGTGATATCAGCGAGCAGCTTTCACTCTACGCGACCCTGCGTTACAACGAGTATGACGGTCCCAATAACATCTGGAACCGGGAGATGAGTGGCGATCTCAACCATACCAATGTCATCGACACCAGCTACAATGCGGGCCACCAGCGGGAAACCGTCGCCGGCAGCATAGAACTGACCTATGATTTCGGCAACTTCGATGCGACCTATCTTACTTCGTACACGGACACGGACTCATACCGGGAGACCGACCTGGATATCGACCAGGAGTTCGTGCTCGACCTGACCCGGTCATGGCCGGTCGAGGTATGGACGCAGGAATTGCGTTTTACCTCCACGGATGACAGCCCCCTGCAATGGCAGGCCGGCGCCTACTACCTGGACTGGAAGCGGCACAAGTTCGGGGAACTTCCGGTTCCCCTGGGCTTTTGCTATTTCCTGGATAACGCTTGTGAAGACAGCTTGACGCCGCCTTACTACAGCGAGTTCCACGGTTACCAGATTCCACCGTCCGGTGACGAGGAAGTAATCATTGCGGTAGTCCCTTTCGAGAACCTGCGCGAAAAACGTGAACAAATAGCAGGTTTTGCCAACTTGAGTTATCGCATCGGTAACATGGAGATTGGCGGTGGTGTACGCATAGACCGCTGGGAGTTCGATGCGACCAACCATGACAGTAGCACTTCCGGCAGTCAATCCAATACCGAGGTGCTGGGTCGCGCCTCCGTCTCCATGTTCTTTGACGAGGATCGGTCCATGGTGTACGCGTTGTTCTCCCAGGGTTTTGAGCCGGGGAGCTTCAATGCGTTCAACCTGGAGGGCGAGAACGCCCTGTTCGATATCGAGAAGGAAGAGGCCACACAGGTTGAAATCGGCTACAAGGGGAGGTTGCTGGATGACCGCCTGCTACTCACCCTGGCGGGTTTCTATATTGATTACGAGGGCCGGCAGTTCGAACTCCAGACCAAGAGCCCCGTGACCGGTACCGTACTCGAGGGCATCTTCAATATTGGCGATTCGGAGCAATGGGGGCTGGAGGGTGATATGCTCCTGTCCATGCATGAGAACTGGACGGTTTCTGCCGGGTTTGGCTATGTGGACGCAGAATGGGTGAGTGGTACTCAATTCGTGACGCCAAGTGACTATCTCTCCGAACTGTCCGGCAGGAGGCCGCCCAACACCGTTAAATGGAGCGCGACCGCGGCGCTGGACTACGATCAGCAGTTGAATGATGACATGCGCCTGTTCGGGCGCCTGCAACTGCGTTACAAGGGGAATGCTTCCACCAATGCCCAACTCTGGGATTCACCCGGCGATGATTTTCCGTTCTGGAAAAACCCTGATTTTACCGTCGTTGACCTGGGTGCAGGCGTGGAATGGAATAACTGGGAGTTCGGCATTCACGTGGAGAACCTGTTCGATGAAGAATACTACATCGACGTACAGGAGTTCCCGAACTTTGCCGGCTCAGCAGTGCCGGGCGCGCCGGGATATATCATCATAGGCACCCTGGAACAGCCGCGCCGCGTAGTCGGCTCGGTGTCGTATAATTTCTGACGGATAGCATCCGGAGTTATGCGTCAATACATCCTGGCGGGGACAGGCAAGTTCTGTCCCCGGAATTACATACAACAACTGAATATGAGGAGGCACTAACATGACCCCGCAAAAATATAATCCGGTAGAAGGTCGTTCCGTACAGATTGATGATGTTGACTGGGTAGAATTTCCCGGCCCGCTGAGCCAGGGCGGTATCCGCTGGAAACTGTTGAACGTGGCCCCGGAACTGGGTTCCTGGGCAGCCCTGTACGATTGCCCCAAGGGTTCTTCCTTTGCCAGCCACGTCCATATCGGCCCGGGTGAATATTTCCTCACCAAGGGCCACATGGAAGTGCGCGGCGGTGAGGGTGAAGGCGGCGTCAGCGTGAAGGCCCCGGCCTACGGCTATGAAGCCTGCCAGGCCTACCATGGCATGACGCATTTCCTGGAAGACAGCGAGTTCTACATGACGTTCCTCGGCCCCCTGAATTTTGTTGACGATGAGGGCAACACCGTCGCGCTGGTAACCTGGCAGACAGTACAAGAGGCCTGGGAAGCGTCGCAGGAAGGGAATTAGGAATTAAGAATTAGGAATTGGGAATTAGGAATTGGAAAGAGCCAGGGATGGCCGTCAGGATTAGAATTGCCCACAGAATTAGCACCTTCATTCGTAATTCCTAATTCTCAATTCTTAATTAATGAATTAGGAATTAGGAAGCAGGAATTGGAAAGAGCCAGGGATGGCCGTCAGGATCAGAATTACCCACAGAATTAGCACCTTCATTCCTAATTCCTAATTCCTAATTCCTAATTCTTAATTAACACTGATGACGTATTTTGACTAATCCCGGTCGTTCCTGGGATAATGGCGCGCATCCCCGTCTTTTAGGATGCGTGCCTATGTTGTTTCCAATCATATACTCCCGCCTACCATGAAAACACACGCCCGGGTCGTGGTTATCGGCGGCGGCGTTGTTGGTGTCAGTACCCTGTATCACCTGGCCCGGAAAGGTCTGGCAGACGAGGCCGTGCTGGTGGAGAAAGCGGAACTGACTTCCGGTTCCACCTGGCATGCGGCCGGGTTGTTGCCGCTGTTCAACATGAGTTACAGCGTCGGCCAGATCCATAAATACTCGGTGAACCTGTACCGGCAACTGGAGGCGGAAACCGGGCAACAGGTGGGCTTCAAGCAGGTGGGCAACCTGCGCCTGGCCATGAACCGGGATCGCATGGACGAGTATTACCAGTACGCGGCCACCGCCCGCACCATTGGCGTGCATACCGAATTCCTGACCCCCGCTGAAGTGGGAGAACTCTGGCCGTTATGTAATACCGACGGACTGGTCGGCGCGCTGTATCATCCCGAAGACGGCTATATTCAGCCGGCAGACCTGACCCAGGCGCTGGCAAAGGGCGCGCGGGCACGCGGCGCGCGGATTTATCGTCATACCCTGGTCGAAGCCATTGAGCGCACCGCTTCCGGCGAGTGGCGGGTAAAGACCGACCAGGGCGATATCACCTGTGAACACGTGGTCTCCGCCACCGGCAACTATGCCCGCCGCACCGGCGCCATGGTTGGCCTGGACGTCCCGGTGATGCCGGTGGAACACCAGTACATCGTGACGGAACCCCATCCCGACCTGAACGCACGCGCGCAGGAAGGGTTGCCGGAAATGGCGGTGCTGCGGGAATCCGACGGCTCCTGGTACCTGCGCGAGGAGAACCGGGGGTTCATCCTGGGGCTGTATGAGCAGGGTGCGCCCTGTTGTTACCCGGACGGGCCCGGTGACGGGGCCGAGTACGAGTTGTTCCAGGAAGACATCGAGCGTCTGGAACCGCATATCGAGGCAGCCATGAACCGGGTGCCGGCGTTTGCCGAATGCGGCATCAAGCAGGTATACAACGGCGCCATCGCCTATACGCCGGACGGCAACCCCATCGTCGGCCCGGCCTGGGGTTTGCGGAACTTCTGGCTCAATGAGGGACACAGCTTCGGCATTACCGCTGCGGGCGGCGCCGGCCAGCAACTGGCAGAGTGGATCATCGAGGGCGAACCCGGCATCGACATGCTGGGGGTGGAACCGCGCCGGTTCGGTGATTACGTGAGCAAGGACTACCTGGTCAAGAAGAACGAGGAAGCCTACGCCCACGTCTTCATTATCCATTACCCGGACGAAGAGCGGCCCGCGGCCCGTCCGCTGAAGACGGCGCCCTGTTACGGACGCCTGCTGGAGCGGGGCGCCGTGTTCGGCCAGAAATTCGGCTGGGAACGGCCCAACTGGTTCGCCGTTGACGGTATGGCTCGTGAGGACCACTGGTCGTTTCGCCGTTCACGCTGGTTCGAGGCCATCAGGCAGGAAGCCTTGCACGTCAACCAGGCAGTGGGACTGCTGGACATGACGCCGTTTGCCAAATGCCGGATCTCCGGGCCGGGCGCGGCCGCGTTCTTGGACTATATGGTCGCCAACCGCCTGCCCGCGCAAACAGGCCGCATCCGGCTGTGCCACTCACTTAACCGTAACGGCGGCGTGCATTCGGAATTCACCATTACCCGTGCGGCGGAGGATGCGTTCTACCTGGTCTCCGCGGTGGCCTGGCAACGGCTGGACCACGATTATCTGCAGAAGTTTATGCCCACCGACGGTTCGGTGAACTACGAACACCTGACCGACAGTATCGGTGTGTTCGTGGTTGCCGGCCCCCTGGCGCGCAAGCTGCTGCAACGGGTATCCGGCGCTGATTTCTCCAACGAGGCGTTCCCGTTCCTCTGCGCCCGGCAGGTGGAAATGGCCGGCATCCCGGTACATGCCCTACGGGTGAATTACGTGGGTGAACTGGGCTGGGAACTGCACCACCCCATCGAGCGCCAGAATGAGTTGTTCGACACCTTGTGCGCGGCCGGTGAAGACCTGACGCTACGGCCGTTTGGTATCCGCGCCATGGATGCGTTGCGCCTGGAGAAATCCTACCGCATGGTGGGGACGGAGTTATCCATCGAATACTCCGCGTTTGAATCGACCATGGACCGGTTCGTGTTCCCGGACAAGGGGGATTTCCTGGGCCGGGAGCAGCTGTTGGCAGGCCGGGAACGCGGCCTCAATTACCGCCTGGTGACCCTGGAAGTCCACGACGTGGATGAGGCCGATGCCTTGGGCAACAATGCCTTGACCCGGGACGGTGAGCTGATCGGACGCGCCACCAGCGGCGGTTTTGGCTTTCGCGTGGACAAGTCCCTGGCGTTGGGTATGGTCAGGCCGGATTACGCACACAGCGGTGTGGAACTGGAGATCGACATCCTCAATAAAAACTACCGGGCCGTGGTGATCCCGGACAGTCCATTCGACCCCGGCAACGCGCGCCTGCTGGACCTCAACAGCACAGGTTAACCGGCGCAGGTCAGTCTGTTTACTGTTCTGGTACTTACTCTTCCGGCGCCAGGGGGGTGCCCTGGTCGGTCTCATCCATGGCCTCCGCCACGATGACCTGGGAGGTCTGCATCATGACAGCCACACCATGGGATTGTTCCTGCGCGGTGATCGGCGCCCGCACCGACATACGGTACAGGGTGAACGCAGCCATGAACAGGTACGCCAGCGCCACGAAGTAATACAGGCCGCCGGGGCCGAGCAGCTTAATCACCTGGGCGCTGAGTATGGGGCCGGATAACCCGCCGATGCCGTTGATGAAAATAATGCTGCCGCTGGCGGACAGGAGTTGCTCGCTGCGCACGTGGTCATTGATATGCGACATGGAAACAGAGTAAAAACACATGACCGCGCCGCCGACCAGGAACAACGGCACGCACAGCAGCCACAGGTTGCCCGTGTGGGCGACGAGCGGCACACACAGGGCGGCGCCGGCGGCCAGGCTCGATAGCAGCAGCAAGGTGCGGCGGCGTTCCTGACGATCCGAGAGCCAGCCTATGGGCAGCAGCAGTACCAGGCCGCCAAAGGTGAGGATGCCTACCAGCAGGGCGCTGTGCGCATCGGAGAAACCGATCTGCCTGCCAAACACCGCGGTCAACCACATCACCGCGCTGAAACTCATCCCGTGCACAAAGATACCCATGGCCCCGAGGGGGGAGAGCCGGACTAACCGGTCCAGTTCCAGGTGTTCGCTGTACGCGATATCAGGCGCGGCGATCCTGCTCAGTAACATGGGCACGATGGCCACGGACAGTATGATGGAGGCAAGAATGAACAACTCAAAACCCGTGGGGGAGGCCAGGTTGAGCAGGAACTGTCCGCCTATGAAACCGAGGGTGACCGTGAACATATAGGCCGACAGCAGCCATCCCCGGTTATCGTTATCGGTAATCGTGTTCAGCCAGCCTTCCGAGACCATGAACAGTCCGGACAGGCAGAAGCCGGTCAGCGCCCGCAACAGGAACCATGGTAACGGTTCGACAAGTGCGGAGTGCAACAGGATGACGGCGGAGGCAACCGTAGCCAGCGCCGCAAACACCCGGATATGCCCCACCTGTTCCACCCACCTCGGCACTATCCGGGCGCCCAGCAGAAAACCGATGTAATAGGCAGACATAATGAGGCCGATGGTATCCACCTCAAAATCTTCCAGGGAGGCGCGCAGCCCCAACAGCGTCCCCTGCATGCCGCTGCACACGGCAATCAGGGCCACACCAAACAGCAGGCTCCAGACCAGCAGCAGTTGCGGTTTGTTTGATTGCGTGTTCATCGAGTTTTGCGCCTGGTTGAAAGAGTACTAGGGAGCGCTATTGTTCATTAATTTTGTGGATAGTCAATACCTTGCCGTAGCTGGAATGAATAAATGGGCACCTCTAAAAATTAGAGGTGCCCATGCAGCATAGGGATATGCTGCCATTTTCGATCACGTAAGTGATTGAAAATGAAGGAAACGGAAAATCACATTTTTCGTTTCCTTCTCTAAAAATGCCATCCGTGGCATTTTTAGCCCGCATATCTCACCAATCATAGCATAGAGCGATAAACAGGCTATCCGACATTGATTCATACACTGCATAGGGTCGGCAGGACAGGTCACCACACAAACAGGTGAAGCACATGGCCTGTTTGTCGTAAAAATCGGGTGATATAGCGACTTTTACCCTGCCCAGGCGGGTGTGAAGCGTTGCTTGGGCCAAGGACGGCCGTTCACGGCGGGACAGCCGTGTTGGTCAGGGGACAGGTGCGGTCCGGCAGGTCAGCCGGGCGGGTCGGGCACGGGGCGCTCTCGCAGTTGTCTGAGCACGGCGGCGAAGCTGGCCTGGTGCGGATAGCCGGAGGCGAAGGCCAGCCAGACCCGGCGGGCGCTGATGCGCACCACGGCGGCCAGTTTGAGGATGTGAGCACGGATGGTGGTGCATTGCGCCCGGGCCCAGCGGGTGCCAGCCAGTCCCAGGCGGCGCAGGCCGTGCATCAGCAAGTAGGCAAACGAAGACAGGTACAGGCGTAACTGGTTGGCGCGTAACGTGGCCGTGCTGGTGCGGTCGGCAAACAGGCCCAGTTGCTGCTCCTTGATGCGGTTCTCCATCTCGCCACGAATACAGTATAGCTCCTCATACAACACCTGGGCGCCGGCTATCTTACGGTCCAGGTTCGTCACCACGAAGCGCGGGTTGGCGCCCTTGGCCAGGTGCTCGGCTTTTCCCACCACCCGGCGCGTGCGCGACCAGCTCTTCCGGGTGCGATAACGTAACTCACGAAAGCGCCGTGAGGCCCGGCCCGTCTGCAGGTAACGCCGGTGCGACTTGCGCAACGCCTTGGCCAGCTGTTTCTCCAGCCGGGCATTCTTCGCCAGACCCAGCAGGTAACCCACGTCATGGGCCTCACACCAGGCCATGAGGTCTTCCCGGCAAAACCCCGAATCCCCCCGTACCCTCACCGGCACCGTCGGCCAACGCTGCCGTATCTGCCCGACAAGCCGGGCCAACTCCTCCACGCTCCCCGCCGCCGCATCCTGGTTGGCCGGACGCAACCGGGCGCACAGCAGGTGCTCCCCGCAGAAGATATACAGCGGCAGGTAACAGTAGGACTTGTAGTAACCGTGAAAGAACCGTCCCTCCTGCTGACCGTGTAACGGGTCGTCGGTGGCATCGAGGTCCAGCCACACCACCGACGGCGCCTGCCGGTGTGACTCCAGAAACACGTCCACCAGCAACCGGTCCAACCCCGCCGGGTCCGCCACCACCTTCTGGTAGCGATGACCCGCCGCCTGCGCCGGCACCCCCAACTCCAGCCGGTTCAAGGTGCTCGACCCCGCCAGCGGATAGCCCCGGTCACGGGCCCGGCGACGGCTATCCCCCGTCAGGTCCGCCTTCCCTACCAGTAACGCCAGCAGACTGTCACGGCGCAACGTATCATGGTCATTGATATCCTCATAGCCCAATGCCAACCCATAAATCCGTTGCGCCAGCAACGCCGCTACCGGGTGTTCCACCTTCCCCGACTGGCGGTAGTCCGTAAAACACCCGGCCAGCCGGGAGAATACATCCAGGCGCTGCTCCACCTCACGCAGCAGCAGCCCGCCCCCGTCCGAGGTGAGCCGGCCGCCGTCAAACCGACCCGTGACCCGGCGCCGACCAAAGGCTTGAAATTCAAGTTGGGTTGCCGTACACTCTGTATTCATGGGGTCTCTCCTCCGTTTTGATGTAACTTATTGATAACAGTCACATTATACGCGAAGTTGAGACCCTTTTACAATGGTTTGTGAGAAATCCGGGCTAGAGGTTCATAAATATCCATAACGAGCGTTTTTTTACCGCTGGAATGATGCTATGATGGCGTCACAATTTCTACCACACAGTGACTGTGACCGCTCCCTCGCCAACGCCAAAACCTTCTCTTGATACAAAAATCTTCCTGCCGACTTTTGCCCTGGTAATCGCTATCGGTGTGCTGCTGGTGCTGCAACCGGAGCAGGCAGAACAGCTTCTTGGCAGCGCGTTGCAGGTGGTGGCCGGTCATTTTGGCTGGTTGTACCTGCTCGCCGGCGCGGCCAGTGTCGGGGTAGTGGTCTGGTTGGCGTTCAGCCGTTACGGACGGATCGTCCTGGGCGCGCCCGGCGAGACCCCCGAGTTTTCAACGCCAAGCTGGCTTGCCATGATGTTTACCGCGGGGATAGGCATCGGCGTGACCAACTGGGCGTTTGTCGAACCGATCTACTATTACCAGACGCCTCCTTTTGATATCAAGGCCGCCACCCCGCAGGCTGCGGAGTGGGCGCACCTGTATGGCCAGTTCCACTGGTCCGTGATTCCCTGGGCGATCTATGCGCTGGCGGGGCTGCCTATTGCCTATTCGCTGCACGTCAGCAGGCAACCGTTCTGCCGCTTCAGCACTGCCAGCGCCGGCGTATTGCGCGGCAAGACCGGGGAACGTATCGGCGTCGCCATTGACATGATTGTTATCCTGGCCGTTATCGGCGGAGTGAGTACCAGCCTGGGGCTGGGGTTGCCGCTGGTATCCGCGTTTGTCGCCCGGTGTTTTGCCGTGCCGGACACGCTCGGTTTGCAACTCGGCGTGCTGGCCGTCTGGACTGCGATCTTCACCACCAGCGTGTACCTGGGCCTGGAAAAGGGCATCCGCGTGCTGGCCGATTTGAATGCTGTGCTGGCCATTGGTTTCCTGGTGTTCGTGCTGCTCGCCGGACCAACCCTGTTTATCCTGAATATCTCCACCAACAGTCTGGGCCTGATGCTGGACAACCTGTCGCGTATGAGTTTCTGGACCGACCCGGTGATGAAAGGCGGTTTCCCGGAGGACTGGACCGTGTTTTACTGGGGCTGGTGGATTGCTTATGCGCCCATGGTCGGACTGTTTGTCGGGCGCATTTCCAAGGGGCGCACCATTCGGGAGATGATCATCGGGCCAGTGGTCTGGGGCAGCCTGGGCTGTATGGCGTTTTTTGCCATCGCGGGCGGGTATTCGCTGCACCTGGAACTGAACGGTACGCTGGGTATTTCCACCCTGCTGAACGAATCCGGCATCCCGGCCGCCGTCGTTGCCGTGGTTGCCAGCCTGCCCGGTGGGACGTTCACGTTGTTCGTTTTCGCTTTCCTGTGCATTATTTTTCTTGCCACGACCCTGGATTCCACCGCCTATGTGCTGGCCAGCATCAGTACGAAAAACCTGGACGGGGACCGGCAACCGGCGCGCTGGAACCGGTTTGCCTGGGCGTTTGCGCTTGCTATTATCGCGGTCGGACTGATTACCGCGGGTGGCTTGAAAACCGTGCAGACTTCAACGGTGATTGCCGCATTGCCGTTGTTCCCGGTTTTGGTTATCCTGTTGCTTTCCTTATTAAAGTGGTTGCGCAGGGATTTCGGTGAGACACTGCGTCCGCCGAGCTATGCGCTCCAACACCTGGCAGACGGAAAAACGGAGGTACGTAAAGTCTGACAGTGAGGTGACAAATGCAGGCTGAACAACCGCGGCACTACGGTTTTCTGCTGAGGCCGAACTTTACTCTCCTTGCGTTTGCCTCCGCGCTGGAAGCCTTGCGTATGGCAAATCTGACCACGGAGCGTGAGTTATATCGCTGGTCCGTGCTGACTTTTGATAATGAGCCCGTGAACGCCAGCGCGGGCCTGGAAATCCACCCCACACTGCCGTTCGATCAGGCCAGGAAGCTGGACATGTTGTTTGTTTGTGCCGGTGTGCATGCCAGGGATGCGTGGAATCCGCTTCTGGGCAGGGCGCTGCGGCGCCTCGCATCCAGCAGGCTGGAAATGGGCGCCTTGTGTACCGGCACCTACCTGCTGGCGAAATCCGGTGTGCTGTACGATCACCGTTGCACGATACACTGGGAAAACATCGGCAGCCTGCGCGAGGAATTTCCCCAACTCAAGGTGACGGATGAGTTGTTCGAGATTGATCGCCGGCGCTATACCTGTGCCGGCGGCACCGCGTCGATGGACCTGATGCTGTTCCTGGTGCGCCGGGACCACAATCACGAGGTGGCCGCGGGCATCGCCGAACAATTCACTATTGACCGGGTGCGGGACCTGGGCGAACCCCAGTATATCTCGGTACGCAGCCAGGCGCCCGGCGCGCCGGACTACCTCAATGAAGCCGTGATGCTGATGCGCAACAATATCTCCGAACCTTTGTTCGTGGAGGAAATTGCCAGGTTCCTCAACGTCTCGACACGCCAGCTTGAACGTGCGTTCCGGCAGTATTTTCACCATTCCCCCAGCCATTATTACCTGCGATTACGCCTGACCGCGGCGCGCAACCTGTTGCGCCACACCGGCACCAACGTGCGCGGCATCGCCATAGAAACCGGCTTCAAGTCCCTGCAGCACTTCAGCAAATGCTATCACGAGTATTTCAAGATCAGGCCCACCCAGGAGCGAGTCAGGTATTCCGGGTTGCAGTGATCATCTCCCATAAACACGGGTTCATCTTCTTCGCCGTTCCCAGGACCGCGACCCATGCCTTGCGCCAGGCCTTGCGGCCGTGCCTGGGTGAGGAAGACTGGGAGCAGCAGGCGCTGTTCGGCAAGCAGAGTATCCCGGTCCCCGGTATCGCCGCCATCGGGCACGGCCATGTGTCCTTCCAACAGTTAAGAAAGCACCTGCCGGCGCAGAGCTGGTCGTCCTATTTCAAGTTCGGCTTCGTCCGCAACCCCTTCGACCGCTTCGTCTCGACCTGTTTTTTCCTGAATCGCCGCAACCCGGGTTTTGCCGGTCACGAAGTCGGGTTCATGCGCCAGGCTATCGGTAGAGAGCGGTTTCGGCAACGCGTCCTGGCCATGCCGCAATACCGGCTGCTTACGGATGAACGCGACACGACCATGATGGACTACGTCGGACGTTATGAAACCTTGCAGCAATCATTCGATGAGATCTGCCGGCATATCGGCATCGCCCCGCCGGCGCTCAGTCGCAGGAACGAATCCCGTCACCGGAGCCACGCATGTTATTATGATTCACCCCTGCAACAGGCAGTCGCCGACTGCTACCGCAAGGATTTCGAACTGTTCGGTTACGATGCGGAAAAGCTTGCCCCCGAGCCGGCCGCAAGCGGGGAAGAGACACCGGATACGCCATGAAACTCGCCAGACCCTTCATTCGCCTGCCCCTGGATTTCGACGCCGCGCGCCTGGCGCAGGAAGCCGCGCAACTGGGTCCGTCCGCCTGGCGCGCGCACCCGCTGGGACTGCAGGGCAATTCGGCGGTTGCGCTTATCTCCCGGGGCGGTGGCGACAACGATGAATTCGGCGGCCGCATGACTGCCACCCCGCGCCTCGGCGGATGCCCGTATCACCGGCAGGTCATGGCGAGCTTCAACGAAGTATTGGCCCGCTCCAGGCTGATGAAACTGGATGCCGGTTGCGAGGTGCAAAACCACGTCGATTTCAATTACCACTGGTATACCCGGGTGCGCATACACATACCCGTTATCACGCATCCTGCGGTCATGTTCCACTGCGGTGATGAAACAGTGCACATGGCCGCGGGGGAGTGCTGGATCTTCGATAACTGGCGCCGGCACAACGTCATCAACGGCAGCGGACAGGACCGCATCCACCTGGTGATCGACCTGTCCGGCTCATCCCGCTTCTGGCAGATGGTCCGGCAGGCATTACAGGACGGGCAGGGCCGCGACGGGTGTGAATTCATCCCTTATGAACCAGGCAGGCAGGTGGACATCCTCACGGAGAATTACAATATCTCCCCGGTCATGGCGCCAGGGGAGGTCGACGCGCTGGTGGCGGAACTGGTGCGCGAATTTGTGGACCATCCCGCTAACGACCCCGACCTGGTCCAGCGTTACAGATTGATCCTGACCGATTTTGCCAGCGACTGGCGCGCGACCTGGCACCGCTACGGCATCGGTAAACAGGGACTGCCCCATTACCGGCGCTTGCTGGACCGGCTGAAGAACGAACTGCACCCGGAGCGGCGCGCGCTGCTCATTTCCGCCAACGACATCGGCGTCAACCCCGTGATTATCCAGCGCATACTGCGCGCGGCGCTGGCGCCTGAAGTGCGGGAGCAGTTTTTCGCGGATGCGGGCTGAAGCTTCAGTCTCCGGCCGTCAGCCTGGGCGACTCTGCATAGCCAAAATAACTGATCCAGGGCGCCAGGGCCGGTAACACTGTCTGCATCTCAGCGCGATAGCGCAGCCAGCGGCCCTGTGCTGCGGTGTACAGGGGGCGGATCACCTGGTTGTAGCTGGCGGTGCCGATGAGGGAGCGGTCCCGGGCGCTGCGTTCGTGTTCCAGAATGCCGGGATGCCAGGGCAGGTCGAGAAAATCCAGTATCTGCCGGCAAGTCGTTTCAACGTCTTCTATGAGGTCTTCGTATTGCACCTGGAGTACG
Organism: Gammaproteobacteria bacterium; assembly: GCA_965116585.1. Lineage (GTDB taxonomy): Bacteria > Pseudomonadota > Gammaproteobacteria > Eutrophobiales > Eutrophobiaceae > JAAXHV01. The sequence continues at coordinate 3,609,234 of OZ220714.1, forward strand.
TTCAGTGGCAGCAGGCCGGTGTATTGCCGCCACAGGCTGAATACCCGGTCGTACAGGTGGGCGCTGTCTTCCAGGGTGAAGAAACTGGCGTTCGCCGGGGTTTCGTAGAAGGTTTGCAGGAAACAGCTTAATACGCAGTCCGCCGGGTGGCGCAGCAGCAGGATGAACCTGGCCTGGGGAAAGATACGGTGGATTTCACCGGCGTACACGGTGTTGAGGGCAAACCGGTCTATCGGCAGGATGCCGTCTTCCGGTTTTACCCGGCGCGCCAGCGCCTGGTAATAGGTTTGTCGCAGCGTCTCAATACCCTGGATGGACAGTTCGCCCATTTTGCCCAGGCGTTCATCCGCTATTCCCGCAAGCTGGTTGACCATGGCACCCACCGCGTCGGTTTCTTCCGCCACCCGGATGGACGGATGCCCGCGCAGCAAGGTGTCGAGCAAGGTAGTGCCGGAACGGGGGAAGCCGATGATGAAGACGGGATCTCCCCGGTTGTCATGCCGGGCTTGACCCCCGCCTGCAACCGCAGGGCGATCCGTTATTTCACCGGATTCATGCCGGCGCTGGAATGGCGGGCTGGAAGGGGCCAGCTCGCGCCACTGGTTGGTGTTTCCGGAGATAAAATACTGCCGCCGGTTCTCCACGGTTTGCAGGAATTGCGACTTGTCGATGCCCTTCTGTGCGCTCAGTTGGCGGGACAGATCATTGGCCGCGCGGGCATACTGAATGGCTGCGGCGGCATCGTCCAGCTTGTCGCAGAGTTGGGTGAGGCGGGCCAGGCGTATTCTTTCTCCGTGCTGTTGCAGTGTATCTGTCGGGGTGATGGAAAATGCTTCCAGCAACGACCTGGCCTGTGCGTGCGCGCCGTCAATATCAGCCAGGATGCCTGCAAACAGCCTGACCAGTTCATGCTCGCCCAGGGTGTTACGCGCCCGGGTAACCGCGTCCCGCAGTTTTTCATGCTGGTTGCTCTGTTCAAGGAAGTGCAGCAGGCCCAGGTGTGCCGACAGGTAGTCATCCTTGATGGCCAGGGCTTTTGCAAAGTATTCCTCCACCTGCTCAGGGATGCGTAATTCCCACAGCATCTTGGCCAGTGCACACAAGGCCTGGTAATAAACCGGGTTGATCAACGTTGCCTGCTTGTAGTAGCCGGTCGCTTCCGGCAGTCGCCCCCGGTTCTCATAGACCAGCCCCAGGTTGAACCAGGCCTGGGCCAGTTGTGAATCATGTTTGACGGCGTTGTGAAAACTGCCGGCGGCCTCCTCCGTGTTGCCCGCGCGCAGGTACGCGATCCCCAGGCTGTTATGTACCTTGGCCAGGTCCGGTTGCAGCGCCAGCGCCGCCTGGTAAGCGCGGATGGCTGCCGCATGGTCATTCAGTTCCAGCGCCGCGGCGCCGGTCAGGCTGTGCAATACAGCTTCTTCGGGTGCGGTTTCCAGCAAGGCTTGCGCTCGTTCCAGCAAGGTCCGGTACTCACCCGCCCGGTACAGGTCGAACAGGGATTTGATCGTTATCGGGTCGGGTTTGTTCATTGTTCGAGTAATTCTGCTCCCAGCGCTTCCTGCAGCGGGCCCAGCCACGGCTCGAAATTACGCCATTGTTCCAGGCCGCTGCGGTAGATGGGTTGCCGTACCTGCTCGGAGCTGGGGGTGCGTACGTTACGTTCGGTTTCGTGGAAGTTGAGACAGGCTTCCTCAAATGGCAGGTCGCAGAAGTCCAGGATACGCCGCACCTGGGTTTCCAGGTCGTCCACCACGTCCTCGTGCATGACGCGCAGGACGAAGCCGGGCAACACCTGGTCCCAGTGATCCATCAGTTGCACGTAACTACGGTAATAACGTCCCACTGCGTGCAGGCCGTAGGTGAACTCCTGCCCCTCGCCAAACAACTGCTTGAAGCAACTGAAACAGCAGGCCATGGGGTCGCGGCGGGCGTCGATCACCCTGGCATTGGGCAGGATCAGCCGGATCAGGCCGATATGCAGGAAATTGTTCGGCATCTTGTCGATGAACAAGGGCGCGTTATACAAGGGCACCCGGTCCGTGAGTGACACCCCGGGGGTATCCGCATGGCGCCGGATCTGCTCGATCTCCTCATCCGTGAAGCGGTAGGTCTTGGTATTGGCCAGGCTCCAGTAAGCATCGCCGTAATCCGCCCTGTGCGTCCTGTTCATGGGCTTTCTCGAAGCGGGTCTTCCTGATCAGGATGTTGACGTAATCGATGTGCGCCTGCACGTTGTCCGGCGCAAACTTGACGCAGCTTTCCAGCAGGAACTCCGCGTCATCGTAAATGCCCATCCGCACCCCGATTTCAGCCAGCAGGCGCATGGCTTCTATGTGGTGCCGGTGTTGCTGCAGGTACTCCCGGCACAGCACTTCTGCCTTGTAGAGTTTGTGTTCATGCAGCAGGTCAAGCACGTTGACCAGTTCCGGGGGCAGCCGGTTCAGGTAATCCAGCCGTTCCCTGGCCGTGCGCGCCTGTTCCATCCGGCCCAGGCGTTCTTCCAGGTTGACCAGGACCTTCAGGCTGGCCTGCAAAGCCGGGTTCAGTTCGACCGCCCTGGCGTAGGCCGGCGCGGCGTCTTCACTGCGGTTCCGGGACAGGAAGATATGGCCGCGTTCCTGGTATGCGCGGGCGTATTCGGGGTTTTCAGCAAGCAGGGTATCCAGGGTCGCCAGCGCCGGGTCATGCCGGTTGTCATAGCGCTGCGCGACGGCCAGCAGGTACAGGACTTCCACCCGGTCGTCGGTATCCAACGCGGATGCCAGCAGGATTGCCTCGCCAAACCGGGCAGCCTGAATCAGTTGTTTGGCAAGGGCAAGATTTTCAGAAACGCCGGACTGCTCCGGGTTCACAGCAGTTTGATCAGCGCCACGACTACACCAATCGCTACCACCATCATGGAGCCTATTCGTATGGTCAGTCGCAACTCCATTTCTCTTAATTCCCGCCTCAACTCCCTTAACTCCAGTCTCAAATCTTCCTTGGTGACGAGTTTTTCATCGATCAGCGTTTTATTGCTGCGCGCCAGCACTTCAGCTTGTGGTTCCGGCATACCTGCGTCAGTTAGCTCTTTTACAAAAGCATGAGTATCAAACGTGATTGCAACCATGAGTCTATCTCCCTATAAGGTTATTAGGTATTGTTGATCATGACATAAGCATATACGGGTTTGCAAGTATTTTTGGAGCTTGAAGGCAAACTACGGGTTGTCGATCCTTTTATCAATTATTTCCAGTGCCATTAGAACCGGATGAAAAAGTGCCAGCCTCACCTCGCATCCAGGAATGCAAGTAATTCCGGCGGGTCCAGGGCCTTCACAATTGAGTGTTTAAATCCCTTCACATCCCGGCTGATAATCGCCTGCGCACCGACCAGATGCGCAGCTTGTTCTATCACGGCATCTTCAAAATCCTTTATCCGGCTCCCGAGCGCCTCTTCAATAACAGGCCGATTGACCGGTGCGATTTCAAACAACTCCAGCAACCGATGCAAGGCAGCGCGAGCCTCGGACTTGTCCAATACCTGTGATAGCAGGTAGTCAACCGTCGTAACAGTGGTAGCACACAGGTAGGCTTCCAGCTCTGATTGCTCAGTCAGGGCAAAGATTTTTGCAGCGGAGTGTACAAACGGTTCCCGGGCCAGCAGGAGATCAAGCACCACGTTTGTATCGACCAGTACTTTCAGAGATATTTCTCGCGCAGGTGTTTCTTGTGAGCGGATTCGTCAATACTGTATGCTTTGAGCACGCCCAGGAGCGAGGCGGTAACGGGAGGCAGATAATTTACGGCTTCCCGGTCGGATCCACCAAGGGAATCAAAAAACTCCCCTACCATTTGAGAGACGGATTTGCCGCGGCGACCTGCCTCGGATTTGGCCTTTTTGATGAGTGTCTCGTCCATTCGTAACGTCATCTTCGTATTCATGACGTACAAAATAGCAGGGTTTGTACGTCATGTCAAATATTATTCCGGGGACTGTTATTCCGGGGACTGTTTGTCCAGCCCATCCATGTTGACGCAAAAGAGCCGGTGTGACTCGCGCCACACCGGCTCTCATATACACTGCTGTTGCTGCTAGTTATAGTCGTAGGAGAAACGGACTCCGAAGGTGCGTGGTCGGTTGGTCACTGCCAAAGTCGAGATAACTATCGCTAGAATTAATATCAGGTTTATATGGGATACCGCTCCAGTATTTCCGTTCCCAGTGCTTCTTTCAGTGGGGCCAGCCAGGGCTCAAAGTTACGCCATTGTTCCAGTCCGGTTTTGTAGATAGGCTGCCGGACCTGTTCGGAGCTGGGGGTACGAATACTACGTTCAGTATGGTGGTAGTCTACACACGCCTGCTCGAACGGCAGGTTACAAAAATCAAGAATCCTGTGTACCTGTTCCTCCAGGTTACTCACCACGTCTTCGTGCTGAACGCGTAGAACGAAGCCGGGCAATACCCGGTCCCAATGATCCATGAGTTTTACATATTGCCGGTAATAATTGCCTATTTCTTTCAGGCCATACGAAAACTCCTGCCCCTCGCCAAACAACTGTTTGAAGCCACTGAAACAGCAGGCCATGGGGTGACGACGCGCATCAATAATCCTGGCATTTGGCAGGATGAGTTTTATCAGCCCGATATGGAAAAAATTGTTTGGCATCTTGTCGGTAAAAAACGGAGCGGCGCCCCGGTAGGCGCGGGTATCCTGAATGAATTGCTCACCAAATCTCCGAAAATAATCATCATCGAGTTCCGTCAGAATTTTTGGATATCCGGGTGCCCCGTCCTTATCATTGTTCCTGCCGCGCAGCCGTTTTGCCAGGTTCAGGATATTGTGCAATTCCATGGTCCCATCAACCTGGGAATGCGACGACAGTATCTGTTCAAGTAGGGTTGACCCCGCTCGTGGCAGCCCCACGATAAAAATGGGATCGGGCACTTCCAGTCCCACCCCTTTTTTAGCGGAAAAAAATTTCTCGGTACACACCGTAATCTGGCTGTCGATCCTTACCTGTAATTGTCCGGGACTGTGCTGGGTTTTCGATTGTTTCAGGGTATTGCCTTTATCATAATAGTCAAACGACTGTCTATATTCCCGTCTGTCTTCATAGGCATTGCCCAGGGCAAAACACAGTTGAATGCGGTCTTCCTCACCGGTCGCCGGGTCTGTCTCCACAGCCGTCATTTGCGCCAATTCGTCTTCGGTGAACACATAGGATTTTGTGTTCGCCAGACTCCAGTAGGCATCGCCATGATCCCGCTTGAGCCCGTATGCTTTCCGGTAAAGTTCTACGGCCTTGTCGATATCGCCGTCTGTTTTGTGTACATGGGCCAGGGAAACCGGGAAAAAATGATTTTCAGGGTGTGCTTCCATCAATTTCTCATAGCTTTTGATTGCGGTCTCATTTTTGCCGACCCCGGTGCAGGCGTTGGCGTAAAGCGACAACACGCGGTCACGATCGTCAGGATACTGTTGCAACAGTAGTTCGGCCTGTTCCAGGGCTTTGCTGAACTTCTGTATCATGAGCAGCAGGTTGGTGTACTGGATGCGTGCGTTGACATGTTCGGGGTGGAATTCGACGCAACTCTCCAACAGAAATTCGGCATCCTTGTAAACTTTGTTCCGGGTCGCAATTTCCGCAAGCAGCCTCATGCCCTCCGCGTGAGTTTTATTGGAACGCAGAAAGTGGTTGCATAAGCGCTCCGCATCGATCAGTTTATCATCCGATAGGTAGCTGATAACCCCCAACAGCTCGGTCGGCAGTTCGCTGAGAAACTCGACCTGTTCCTGTGCTGCAGCCAGCTTCTCCCGATTGCCTGTGTCCCGATACAGTTTGACCAGACATTTCCAGCTATTTATCAACGAGGGGTCTGTAGTAATAGCCTTTTCAAAAGCGGCGCCGGCGCGGGTATATTGTTTTAAAGCGATGTGGTTGTAACCAACCTCCTGGTAGGCGCGGCCAAAATGGGGTTGATGTCGGAGGATTTTTGACAAGGTGGAAATTGCCGCCATCCACCGGTGTTGATGGCGCTGAGCTACGGCCAAGGCATACTGCGCCTCAATATTGTCCGGCTCGACGCCCAACAACGCCTGCATCATTTGTTCTGCCCGGTGAGGCTCGTTTTTGCCTAGCAGATACTGGGCTTCCTGTATTCTGGCCTGCGTGTCAGTCATGTTATACACTGTCCAGCGCCGTCCGCAGCGCGCCTGATGGAAATGAAAAAGGGCGAACCGAAGTTCGCCCTTGCTATTTTACTATAGTGGATTATTCAGGTAAGGACTGGATGAATTAATAATCGTAAGAGAACCTCACGCCCACGGTGCGTGGTCGCTGCACACTGACTACCGGAGTATAATGGCCGGCAATCTGCATGACCGGCGCCTCCTCGTCATTCAGGTTGTCGATAAAGACCTCAGCCCCCCAGTTGGCAGCCTCCAGACCCACAGCCAGGTTAACGGTGGTGGCGTCAGGATTGACGAAGCGCGAGTTGCTGGGCAGGCGCGAGCCGCCCATCCCATCCGGTATCTCCACGGTGCCGTAGGTCCCGCCATCATGTTGAAGTTTCAGACCGGAGTAAGCGCCGGATTGCTGATATAGAGTGTCGTCCATGAATTCCGCGGTGCCCACAACTCCTGAAACAGTTTCGCCCCTGTATTTGACGCTGGCCGCTACGTAGGCGTTGCTGCCTCCGCCCAAGGCTATGGGGAAGCTGTAGCGCGCTCTCAAATTACCCGAAAACGTGGGTGAGAGCGGCAACTCGCTGCCTTCCGGCACAGCGATGCCCGACAACTGCCGATTCAGTTCGGTTATCTCCGTGTCCAGCAGGCTGAACGCACCGGAGACAGTCAGACCGTTGGCAGGAGCCCACTGGAAGTCCACATCCATCCCCTGGGTTTCCGCATCGCCGACATTCTCGACAAAGAACAGGAAAGCCACATTGGAGGGGTCAAAACGAGATACCTGCAAATCACTGATATCTGTCTTGTAAAGGGCGGCGTTAAATTTCAGGGAACCATCGAAAAGAAGGCTTTTCAAACCGATTTCATAGCTTTTCAAGGTATCGGTCCTGGCAACCGCCGGCACCACATAATTCTGGAAGACACCTGTCTGATTGGCAGACAGCTGGCCGGCGTTGCGGTTGGACGTGGCCGGGCGGTAACCCTCGGCGAAGGTCATGTATACCAACATGTCTTCCGTGGGGCGGTAGTCCAGGGCAAGGCGGATGATGGCATCGCTTTCGTTGACGGAACCGTCGGACCGCAGATTGCTGATGTCCACGTGGCCGTTCTTGATGGCATCGAGCGTGGCCATATTGCTGCCGCCGCCGCGGAACAAATCACGGGGTGAACCATCGTCTCCGTTCGGGCTCAACGCGCTCAGGATGATATCGTCGTTACCGCTGGCGCCGTATTCCCCCAAGGTTTTCAAACGCAGGGTGACATCATTGCTGAAGTCAGTGCCGTTGCAGCGACCGTCCGCAGTGGCCTGAGAGTTTCCTCCAATACCGTAGCGGCAGCCGAAGGAGAAATTGGATGCGCCCTGCAGCTGCGAGGTCAGGTCGTAGTAACGGGCGCTGAACGAAGCGGACAGCGTGTCGGAGATATCAAACGCCAGTTCGCCGAAGATTGCCCATTCCTCTACCTCGCGGGTAAAATCATTGAAGAAAACGGTTTCCGGCGGGCGTGGCCCCTTCGCGTTGACACCAGCGGTAGGTAGAGTGTCATTGCCCAGCTGGAAGTTCGGCTCACCGGTGACCTCGGCAAAAACATCATTGGTGCCAAAATACTGGAAGTCGCCTATATGGTTGGTCTCCACATCGTTATAGTAAGCGCCAGCCAGCACCCTCAGGCGTTTGGCAGGATCGGTGCTGACCCGCAGTTCATGAGTCATGCGAGTATTTTCTGTTTCCTCCACGTATTGCTTGGTTGGGTCGTAACAATTGTTAGGCACGCTTAGGTCCCAGTAGGCGCCAGAGCACAGGTAGTAGGTGATATAACCACCGCCATTGTTGTAATGAGTGTAGTCGATGATGCTCTCGACGTCGCGGTCCAGGTAACCTCCCGTGTAAATCACGTCAAGGTTAGCAAGACGCCCGCTCAGGGTCCAGGTCGTTAATCCAAATTCATCTTCGTTGGCGTCCGGCGCAAAATGAGCGGATGATTCCTCGCCGCCAAGGCTGGTGTCAACCAGGAATACGCCTTCCACGTCCAGTTCCTGATAGGTATGCGATACCAGGACATCCCAGTCATCGTTGACATCGTAAGCCAAGCTGACACGGCCTCCGCGATAGGTGGCCTCATTCCAGTTGTTCTCCACCAGGGCGTCGTTGCTGGCGCTTTGTATGCTGTGGGCATTGGCAACCTGCGGACCAAAACCGGCCGAGTTGCGGTCAATCACTTCAGCGCTGGGCGTAAACGTGGCGGGTATATTGTCAATCCAGCCTCCCTGGTCGTCATTGTATAACACAATGCGGGCTGCCAGTTGTTCCGAGATGGGCACGTTCAGGTAGGCGTCCACCGCGTAACTGTCGGAGCCGCCATCTGTGTTGCTGTAGCGGGCATTAATACCTCCCTGGACTTCACCCTGCGTCGGCTTGTTAGTGATCATGCGCAAGTTGCCGGATTGGGAACTGGCGCCGAATAACGTACCCTGGGGTCCGGACAGCACTTCGATACGTTCCATATCCACTGCGTAGACGTCCAGGTTGCGGCCGCCGAAGGACACCGGTTGCTCATCCACGTACAGGGCGACGCCTGGCGCCGATCCCTGGGCCGAGGATATAGTAACACTGGTCTGTTCGGTGGCGCTGCCGCGGATGTATAGCTCCTTTTTGCCGGGGCCATTTCCGGCACTAACCACGTTCGGTAGGTATTCTATGTATTTGTCGAAAGTCTCGACGCGAAGCTCTCTGAGCGTGTCGCCGCCTACTGCCTGCACAGTGATAGGCACATCCTGAACGCTCTGTGCACGCTTGGTCGCGGTGACGATGATTTCTTCTATCTGGGCATTGGCGGGAGCGCTGACAGCGGTTGCGGCCATGGCTGCCAGGATTGCGTGATTCAGTTTATTGCGTTTCAAATCTACAGGATTTGGCATACTGTTTCCCCTCTGTTTCTTCCTGATTAGTCTAATAATTATATGAAAGGGGCTGGTAACCACATCCCCGGATACGACATCCATTATACATTATACGACATTGTTGTAAAACCGTAACATCTGAAACAGAGCTAGAGGGGGAATTCAAGCCTGCCCCTGCATACGGTAAACCCCCGCCATGCCTGGCCCGCGTCCACCCAAAAGCAGGCAAAGTTTGCATGAACAAGTCGTCTAATGTCGTGTCTGAATGCAACAATGTCGCATTTTTGCATACGCGCAATAGCGGTCTCATTCAGACTGCGCAAAATTTCCACGGGATTGTCGGTGTCAGAGTAAAAGTATGGCTAGGCTCTATTTTTACTCTGATCCCTGGTTGTGTAACGTAACCCATGAGGCAAGGCAACGATGATCCAAGAAGCGGCAGCAGAACATCTGATGGTTGAGGAACAGGACGAGGAACTGGTCCTGTCGGAACTCGATAATACGGAACTGGTCGAGCAGATGCACGACGACCTGTATGACGGTCTGCGCGATGAGATTGTCGAAGGCACTGAGCTCCTGCTGGCGCGTGGCTGGGGCGCGGACAAGGTATTGAACGAAGCCCTGGTCGGCGGTATGCAGATCGTCGGCATCGATTTCCGCGACGGCATCCTGTTTGTGCCGGAGGTGTTGCTGGCGGCCAACGCCATGAAGGGCGGGATGGCGGTGTTGCGCCCCTTGCTGGCGGAGACCGGCGCCAAGCCCATCGGCAAGATGGTAATCGGCACCGTCAAGGGCGATATCCATGACATCGGCAAGAACCTGGTGGGCATGATGATGGAAGGCGCCGGCTTCGACGTCGTCAACATCGGCATCAACAACAGCGTGGAGGACTATTTTGCCGCGCTGGAACAACACCGGCCCGATATCCTGGGCATGTCGGCGCTGCTTACCACCACCATGCCTTACATGAAAGTCGTCATCGACGAGATGATTTCGCAGGGCATCCGTAACGACTATATCGTGATGGTCGGCGGCGCGCCGTTGAACGAGGAATTCGGCCGGGTCGTCGGCGCCGATGCCTACTGCCGCGATGCAGCCGAGGCCGCGGACACCGGTACCCACCTGGTGTCGACGCGTAGCGCGCTGGCGGCGTGATTAATGATCCGCAGATGTTTTTTGATTCATCCGCAGATGTTTTTTGATTCATCCGCAGATGACGCAGATTAACGCAGATTATTTTGAGGGTTTTCATATTTTTTCTGTTTGTTGTCGTGAACACTGAGATAGAGTAAATAAGAAGCTCCTGGCAACAAGGAAGTGTGTCTACCTGGATTCCCGCTTGTGCGGGAATGACGGAGGGTGAGAACAACCACAATATTGGTCTGCTGTATGAACAAACATCTGCGTTAATCTGCGGATGAATAAAAAAAATACTCTGCGTCATCTGCGGATAAATTATAAAAGCAATCTGCGTTAATATGCGGATAGATAATAAATGGCAAGACAATCAGGTGGTAGAAAAGCACGTCGGGCATTGCGCAGCGCGCCGCTGGCCGAGGCGCTGAAGCCTGTTCATCCCGGTGAGGTGGGTGGTCAGTTCCGGCCTCTCACGGATACCGGTATTGAGGCCATCAATGAGAATGTCTTCAGGATCCTCGCGGAAGTCGGCTTTGGCGAAGCCACCCCTCACTGTATAGAAGCCTGCACCGGCGCCGGCGCCGTATTGGGCAATGACGGCCGCCTGCGCATGCCGCGCGCGGTGGTTGAAAACGCCATGAAACTTGCCCGGCACGACCTGGTGCTGCACGGCCAGCAGGCCCGGCATGACTTGCAACTCAGCGGCAGCAAGGTGCATTTTGCCACGGCCGGCGCCGCGGTCATGATCGCCGACCCGGAAAACAACAGTTACCGGGAGTCTACGGCCCAGGACCTGTACGACATGGCGCGCATCGCCGATACCTGTGAACATATCCACATGTTCCAGCGCACCTGCGTGTTGCGCGACGTTATCGACAACTACGAGATGGACCTGAATACCACGTATTGCGTGGTCATGGGCACCGGCAAGCACGTGGGGGCAAGCTGGACCGAAGCCTGGCACCTGGAAAAGACCCTGGAAATGTTGCACGTCATCGCCGGCGGCGAGGCCGCGTGGCGGGCCAGGCCGTTTGTCAGCCAGTCCAACTGTTTTGTGGTGCCGCCCATGAAGTTTGCACAGGAGTCGCTGGAATGCCTGCGGGTAGCGGTGCAGGGCGGCATGCCGGTGTTGCTGCTGTCCGCGGGGCAGGCCGGCGCCACCACGCCCGCGTGCCTGGCCGGCGCGGTGTCCCAGGCCTGGGCGGAATGCCTGGGCGGTCTGGTGTACGTGAACGCCATCGAACCCGGCGCCCCGGCCATTCTCGGCGCCTGGCCGTTCGTCTCCGACCTGCGCACCGGCGCCATGAGCGGCGGCTCACCCGAACAGGGGTTGTTGTCCGCGGCCTGCGCGCAGATGGGCAACGTGTATGACCTCCCGTTCGGCACCGCCTGTGGCATGACGGATGCCAAACTGCCCGATTTCCAGGCCGGCGCGGAACGGGCCGCCACCACCCTGGCCGCGGCGCTGGCGGGTTCCAACCTGGTGTACGAGTCGGCCGGCATGTACGCCAGCCTGCTGGGGACCTGCCCGGAGAGCCTGCTATTGGATAACGACGTGCTGGGCGCGGCGATGCGAGTCACGCGCGGCATCGAGGTGAACACCGAAACCCTGGGTTTTGACGAGATAAAACAGGTCTGTACCAGTGGCGAAGGCCACTACCTGGGCTCGGACCGCACCTTGCAGGTGATGCAAAGCGAGTACATCTACCCGGACTTCGCCGATCGCAACAGCCCCAACGTGTGGGAGGAAAACGGCAAACCGGTGATGTTGCACAAAGCCATCGAGAAAAAACGGGAGATCCTCACCAGTCATTTCCCGCGGCACGTCAGCGATGAGGTGGACCTGGAGGTGAGGGAGAAGTTTCCGATATTCCTGTCGCGGGAAGCTGTGGGGAGGAATTAAGAATTAGGAATTAAGAATTAGGAATGAATGTGCCGCCGTTGGCGGCTGTTTATCAATACAACGCAAGCCTTCTCCAAGCTGGACCAATGTACTCAGTAACGTAACACCCCCAATTCCTAATTCCTAATTCTTAATTCTTAATTCCTAATTCCTAATTCGCTCGTTTTCCGGATCGTACATCGGACGCAGCGATGCCTCTGCCGGAACACGCACGCCGGCCACCTCTATCTCGAACCCATCTTCCAGCAGTTCCCGGACGTCATCCACGTCAGCAATATCAACGTAACCCAGGCCGATACTCCCGCCCAGGGTGTGGCCGTAGCTGCCGGAGGTGACGTGGCCGATGATCCGGTTTCGATGCCAGATTGGTTCGTTGTGGTAGAGCAGGGGTTCCGGGTCCAGTAACCTGAACTGTAACAGCCGTCTGCGCAGACCTTGTTCCCGTTGTTGCAGTAGCGCGTCGCGGCCGCTGAATCCACCCGGTTTGTTGAACTTCACGGTAAAGCCCAGGCCTGCCTCCAGCGGCGTGTCTTCGTCGGTGATGTCGTGGCTCCAGTGCCGGTAGGCTTTTTCCATGCGCAGGGAATCCAGGGCGTGGTACCCGGCATGAGCCAGGCCCAGCGCCTCGCCGGCAGCCACAATGGTGTCGTAAACACCGGCGACGAACTCGGTTGGAATGTACAGTTCCCAGCCCAGTTCTCCCACGAAGGTAATTCTCGATGCGCGCACCCGCGCGTAACCCAGTTCTATCTCCCGGCTGTTGGCAAAACCGAACGCCTCGTTGGACAGGTCGGCCGGCGTCAACGGTTGCAACAGCTTGCGCGCATTGGGACCCATCACGGATATCACGCCCATGGCTGAGGTGATATTGGTCAATACGCAGTGGGCATCTGCAGGAATGTGCTGCTGCAGCCAGTGAAAGTCGCGTACTTCCGTGGCCGCGGCGGTGACGATCAGGAAGCTGTGTTCGGTTAAGCGGGTCACCGTCAGGTCTGCCTCTATCCCGCCCTGCTCATTCAGCCACTGCGTATAAACGATGCGGCCGGGGCGCACGTCCACGTCGTTGGCGCAAACGTAATTCAATACCCGTAGCGCGTCCCTGCCTTCCAGGCGGTACTTGGCGAAGGACGATTGATCGAACAGGCCGACGTTTTCCCGTACCGCCCGGTGTTCCGCGGCAGAGTAGTCGAACCAGTTCTGGCGCCCGTAACTGTATTCATAGCGGGCTGCCACCCCCGGCGGCGCGTACCAGTTCGGCCGTTCCCAGCCGGCAGTCTCGCCGTGGCAGGCGCCACTGGCTTGCAGGCGATCGTACAGCGGTGATTTGCGCACGCCGCGCGCGCTGTCATACTGGCGGTAGGGGTAATGCCGGGCATACAGCAGGCCCAGGCTCTCGGATACGCGCGCGCGCAGGTATTTGCGGTTGCCCTGGAACGGCATATTGCGGCGCACGTCCACTTCCCACAGGTCTGCCGGGGGGTGCCCGGCGCGCAGCCACTCGGCCACGACCTTGCCTATTCCGCCCGCGGATTGCAGGCCGATGGAGTTCAGGCCCGCGGCGACGAAACAGTTACCGAACTCCGGCGCCTGGCCCAGGTGATAACGGACGTCCGGGGTAAAGCTCTCCGGGCCGCAGAAAAATTTCTGGATGCCGGCTGCTTCCAGGGCCGGGATGCGCGCCATGGCGCCGTGCAGGATCGGTTCGAAATGATCGAAGTCACCGGCGATCTCGTCGAAGCAGAAGTCTGCGGGAATGCCGTCCATGCCCCAGGGGCGGGCGCTGGGTTCAAACGCGCCCACTAGCAGTTTGCCGGCATCGTGCTTGTAGTAGGTGCAGGCATCGTAATCCCGTATCACCGGCAGGTTCTCATCCAGGCCGACGACGGATTCAAATAACGCGTAGTAGTGCTCGCATGCGTGCAGCGGTACGTTCACCCCGATACTCGCGGCCAGGTCGCGCGTCCACATGCCGGCGCACAGTACCACGTAGTCGGCCTGCACGTCGCCGTACCCGGTGCTGACACCGGTGACCTTGCCGGCCCCGGTACGGATAGCGGTGACCTCCACGTTCTGGAAAATACGCGCGCCGGCAGTGCGCGCGCCCAGGGCCAGGGCCTGGGTAATGTCCACCGCATTGGCGTAACCGTCGGTGGGGATATGGATGCCGCCGATCACGTCGTCAGTGTGCAGCAACGGTATGCGTGCGCTGATTTCCCCGGGTGTGAGCACATTCACCTCCAGCCCGAACACCTTGGCCATGGAGGCGTTGCGTTTCAGTTCCTCGAAGCGTTCTTCATGGGTGGCGATGGACACCGACCCGCACTTGCGGTAACCGGTGGCCTGTCCCGTCTCGGCCTCCAGTCCCTCGTAAAGTTCCCGGGTATAACGGGCCAGCCGGGTCATGTTGATGGAGCCGCGCAACTGCCCGATCAGCCCGGCCGCGTGCCAGGTGGTGCCGGAGGTGAGTTGCTGACGCTCCAGCAGTACCACCTGCATGGACTGGTGTCTGGCCAGGTGGTAGGCGATGGAACAGCCGATCACGCCACCACCGATGACAACTACCTCAGTACGTTCCGGGAGGTCCGGTGGGGGGGTGTTGGTGCCGGACATCAGGCTCTCAGCCGTTCATTGGCAGGATCATAGACCGGTTCCTGTAGCACCTTTGCCCGGCGCCGTTCTCCGAGCAGGTCCACGCCCAGTTCCGTGCCGGGTGTTGCCAGTTGCGGGGGGACGTAGCCGAACCCCAGGCTTTTGCGCACGTAATGGCCGTAACCGCCGGAGGTGGTTACCCCCACACAGTCGCCGCCATGGTAGATGGGTTCGCTGCCGCGCACGTCCGCAGCGCCGGCATCTACTTCAAAATACACCAGTTGCAGGGTCCTGTCGCGTTGCTCCAGGGTGGCCTGTTTGCCCGTGAAGTCCTCCTTGTCCAGCCTGAGAAAACGCGCCATGTCGGCATCCGGCAGAGTGACCTCGTTAGTCAGCTCCGCACCCCAGCCTCGGTACGCCTTCTCCAGGCGCAGGCTGTTCACCGCGTACAACCCGAAATCAGCGATGCCGGAGTCCGCCCCGGCATCCAGCAAGGCGTCGTACAGTTCCTCCAGGTGTTCCATGGGTGGATGCAGTTCCCAGCCCAATTCACCTACGTAGTTGACTCGCAGCGTGCGCACCGGACGTCCGGCAATGCTGATCTCCTTGCCGCGTAACCAGCGCAATGACGCATTGTCCAGCGGAGCGTCTGTAAGCCGGGACAGGACTTCCCGTGCCTGCGGCCCGGCCAGTACCAGCACCCCTCGTGCATCGGTGACGTTGGCCACCTGCACCCGTTCCCCGGCTTGCCGGCCCTGGCATAGATAATCCAGGTCGCGCAGTTCGGCGCCGGCCGCGGACAGCACGTAAAAGTGATTCTCGGCCAGGTGTGTCAGCGTCATCTCAGCGCCGATACGCCCGCCCCGGGACAGGACGTGTGCCAGCACGATGCCGCCGACGTTCGGCATGCGGTTGGCGCACAGGCGGTCCAGGAAGTTGCGGGCATCCGGGCCGGTGACGTCGTACTTGGCGAAACCCGACAAATCCAGGACGCCGACCCGCTCACGTACTGCCAGGCATTCATCCCGCACTACCTCAAACACGTTGTTGCGGCGGTAACTGTATTCTTCCTCACGCCCGTCGGGTGAGAACCACTTGGGTCGTTCCCAGCCGAAGGCCTCGGTGTACACGCAACCGCGCGCCTTGAGCTTGTCATACAGTGAGCTGACGCGCCGCGCACGCGCCGCCGGCAACTCTTCACCGGGGAACGGGGTGGCGTAGGTCATACTGTAATCCTGGCATCCCTTTGCCTTCATGTAGCTCTCATCGGCGAAAGTACCAAAGCGGCGCGGGTCGAAACCGGTCATGTTGATCTCCGCGTCGCCGTGCAGCATCCACTGCGCCAGGTACTTGCCGCACCCCGCGCCCTGGGCGATGCCGAATGAGGAACCGCAGCAGAGCCAGAAATTTTTCAGTCCGGCCACCGGTCCCAGCAGCGGCGGTCCGTCCGCGGGATGGGGAATGGCGCCGTTGACGATACGCTTGATGCCGGCGTCTGCAATGATCGGCATTCGTTCCAGCGCCCGCTCCAGCCAGGGCATGAGGCGGTCCAGGTCTTCGTCGAACAATTCGCTGTCGGCTTCCCATTCCGGCAAGCCGCGCGGCGGCCAGGCCTCGGCCAGGTTGTCATGCTCGTAGATGCCGATCAGCCCGGACTTCTGCTCCTGGCGCAGGTAGGCCGAGGCATAGGGATCACGCATTACCGGGATTTCTTCCTCCCGGTCGATAAACTCCTGGATGGGGCCGGAGACCAGGTAGTGGTGCTGGATATTGCAGATGGGCAAGTCCGTCCCCACCATCTGCGCCACCTGCCGGGCGTAGCAACCGGCCGCGTTGACCACGGTTTCCGCACGGATGACACCCTTCCCAGTCACTACTTCCCATTCACCGGAAGGTAGCAGGTTGACGTCCGTGACCCGGTTATGCCGGACGATGTTGGCGCCCATGTTGCGCGCGCCGCGCGCCATGGCATTGGTGAGCCCTGCAGGGTCGGCATGGCCGTCGTCACGCGTCCAGGCCCCGGCCAGCACGCCGTCGGTGGTGATAAACGGGTTGAGTTGCCGGATCTTGTCAACACCAATGATTTCCATGTGGAAACCGACGTTGTCTGCAATTCCCTGCACGTACCTGAACCAGTCCAGGTCACGCTCGTCCAGGGCAAAACGGACGCTGCCCGAGGTGTGCCAGCTTACCGATTGCCCGGTGAGTTCCTCCAGCTTTTTATACAGGGAGATACTGTATTCATGGATTTTGGCAAGGTTGTAATTACCCACAAAGTTCGGGCATTGTCCCGCCGCGTGCCAGGTCGAACCTGAAGTCAGTTCACCCTTCTCGATGAGCACAACGTCAGTACAACCCTCTTCGGCCAGGTGGTACAGCAACCCAACCCCCATGATGCCGCCACCGATGATGACGATACGGGTATGTTCGTTCATTCTATTCTCAAGTTCAGTATGATGATTACCGTGAACCTTATCAGAAAGTATTATATGCCAAGAAGATAGCGGAAATACGACAGATTTTAATTTAAGAGCGACATGATTGCCCGCGCTACCGATCTCTCATCCTTGACAAGCATGATATTTATACTATAATTGCCCGCCCTGTCATGAATCTGCCTGTAGCACCACGGCTGGAGATGATTATGAGCGATAACCCTGTTGACGCCGTTCAGGGAAAACATAAGCTGGATACCTCGGATCCGGTCCTGGTGTATTTGTTCAAGGAAGGTGACCTTGCCTTCTACTGGTACTACGCCCGCACCATGACCGACTATGAAAAAACCCAGATCTGGTCGGTCTTCGAGAATCTGGAAACCTTCATCAACGTTGATTTCCAACTCACGACGGATAAGGATGCTGCCGATCTCAAGTTCGGAGTTTTCGAGGGCACCCCAGAGAACAGCATTCACATTGGTGGTATACCCGGGGGCCGCGGCATGCCTTGGGGCCAGTTTGATTTCCCCGGTGGGAACGGCAACGGCGGGGAAGGCATGGCAAACACCAAACACGGTGACTGGACTGATAAACCCGGCGGTCAATTCGACCAGGGAGGGAGGTTTTACTTTGTGGTCCTCCATGAAGTAGGACATGGAGTGGGGCTGGCCCACCCGGATGATGAAGGCAACTTCAGCAAGATCATGAAATCCGGCTACGGGCTGCACCAGACGATATTCACCGTGACGTCGAATGCGGACACTGTAAATACGTGGGACGGTCGCTGGGACGACCCCGGCGATGGCTCTGCCAATGCCACGTTCGGCGCGCTGGACATTGCCGCCCTGCAAAACATGTACGGCGCCAACACCACCCACGCAGGGGGCGATGATGTTTATACACTGGCCGCCACCCGTGCAGAGGCAAACGGCTATCACACCATCTGGGATACCGGCGGGACCGATGTGATCGAGTACACCGGCGCCGCCAATGTCGTGATCGACTTGCGCGCGGCCACGCTTGAATATGAACCCGGTGGTGGTGGCTACGTTTCCTGGGCATGGAAAATCCCTGGTGGCTTTCTCATCGCCAACGGCGTGGTGATCGAGAATGCCACGTCAGGCAGTGGCAATGATAGTTTGACGGGCAATGAGGCCGATAACGTCCTGAACGCAGGGCCAGGCAACGACATTCTGATGGGTGGCGCTGGGGACGACAGGCTCATTGGCGGTGCGGGTAACGACACCCTGACCGGCGGGGCCGGGGCTGATGCCTTCGTGGTGTACGGAGGGCATGGGCGGGACGTGGTTAAGGACTTCGACACGGATGCCGGCGATGAGGTCAGGCTGGGCTCGGTCGGTTTTGCCGACTATGCCGGGATGCTCGCCAACCATGCCGTGCAGGACGGCAATGACGTGGTGATTTATACGGACGAGAGTGGTACGGCCAATAGTGTCACCCTGAAGAACACACTGCTGTCGGATTTGAATGCAGCCAACTTCACCATACACAACGGCCTCACCGTCACCGGCACCGACGCCGGTGAGGTGCTGGAAGGCGACATGGACGGCGACCTGATCGAAGGCCTTGGCGGGAATGACGATCTGTTTGGCTACGGCGGCGATGACATCATCAAGGGCGGACCCGGCAAGGATTTCCTCGAAGGCGGCGCGGGCGATGACACACTTGAGGGTGGCGCGGACAACGATGTCCTGACCGGCGCTGAGGGCAATGACACCTTGCGCGGCGGCGCCGGTGCGGATGCGTTTGATATCTACGGCGGAGACGGGCAGGACGTGGTGGAGGACTTCGACCCGGATGCGGGCGATATGGTCATCCTGGACTCGGTGGGCTTTGCCGACTATGCCGGGATGCTCGCCAACCACGCCGTGCAGGACGGTAATGACGTAGTGATTTATACGGACGAGAGCGGTACGACCAATAGTGTCACTTTAAAGAACACGCAACTGTCAGATCTGAGTGCAAACGATTTCTCGATCACACCATCGGAAGATTTCAGCGAGGACACCAGCCAGGACACGGGGCAGGGGGCCGATCCGGACTACAGCGAGTTGATTGGCATGGTGCGGGGCTATGCTGCGGAGACGTTTCAGGGTCAGGCGCACGTGGACCGCTGGATGCAGGTGCTGGCCGCGTTTGGTGATGACAATGGTTATACGCCCATGACTGCGGACGAGGCCCAGACCTACGCCGGTTACGGTTGGCCGCGCTGGCTACGGGTGGCCGAAGCATTGACCGAAATCGAAGCGGAGCAGGCGGCGCAGCAAGCGGCAAGCACACCGCCGGTGGCCGCTATCGACGATGTATCCGTCACCGAAGGCGGTAATGTCGAGTTCACGGTCAGCCTGGACAAAACGTGGAATGAGGACGTCACCCTTACCTGGGACACGTCTGACGGCACGGCTACAGATAGCAATGACTACACTGGCCAGACCGGTCAAACCCTGACCCTCGCCGCGGGCCAGCAGAGCGCCACCCTCACCGTGCAGACCACCGATGACGCCATCGATGAGCCGAATGAAACCTTCACGGTCACATTGAGCGCTCCCAACAACGCCACCATCGGCACAGCCACCGGGGAGGCCACCCTCACCGACAACGACGCCGCGCCGTCGCTGTCCATTGATGATGTGAGCGGGACCGAAGGCGACATGCTCGAGTTCACGGTCTCACTCGATGCGGTCTCCGGCAGGGACGTGACGGTCAACTGGAGCGCGACCGATGGCACCGCAACGGATGGCAGTGACTACACCGGCCAGACCGGTCAAACCCTCACCCTCGCCGCGGGCGCACATTTCGCGACCCTCTGGGTGCAGACCACGGATGACAGTGAGGATGAGACCGACGAGACCTTTACCATCACATTGAGTTCACCCACCAACGCCACCATCAGCGATGCCATTGGCGAGGCCACCATTACCGACAACGATGAGCCCACCCCCTCCCTGGACGACCCGCTCACCCCGCCCGACAACGGCCAGGGGAAGAAGGCGGAGGAAGGGAATGACTACAGCGAGCTGATTGCCGAGGTGCGCGCTTATGCCGCCGAAACCCACCAGGGACAGGTCCACGTGGACCGCTGGATGCAAGTGCTGGCGGCGCTGGGCGAGGACAACGGCTATACCCCCATGAGTGCCACCGAGGCCCAGACCTACGCCGACCGTGGCTGGGCGCGCTGGGACCCGGTGGTGGAAGCATTGACCGAGATAGAGGCGGAGCAGGAAGAGCAACAACCTGAAGATACCTCAACCGAACCCGAGCCGGAACCCGAGCCTGAACCAGAGCCTGAACCAGACCCGGAGCCGGAACCCGACCCGGCGCCCACCCCCTGGCACCACAACGGCCTCACCCTGACCGGCACCGACGAGGTGGACTCGCTGGTGGGCTCAGACGACAACGACCTGATCGACGGGCGCGGGGGCAGGGATTATATCAACGGTAGCTTCGGCCACGACCGCATGACCGGCGGCGCGGGCGACGACAGGTTTACCATCTACGGTAACTTCGGCCGCGACGTGATCACCGATTTCAACCCGGACGAGGGTGACAGCTTCTTCCTCATCCAGGTGGGCTTCGCCGACTTCGACGAGATGCTGGCGAACCATGCCGAACAAGTCGGTAACGACGTGGTCATTTACACCGATCCCAGCGGCAAGGAAGACAGCATCACCTTGTTGGACACCGACCTTGCCGATCTGGACGAATCCCAGTTTGCGATTTTCGAGGGCACGGGGCCGACGCCTCCGGCGTCTCAGTTGAGCGCCCAGGTAGCCGGCCGCGTGTCCGTCCCGGCGCTGTCATTGGCCTTGGGAGATGGGGGTGTGGGGGGTTACGATGTCGGGGTGGATGAGTTTGGCATTGAAGCGCTGATAGGAGACTATTACGACGGGTACTCTGAAATTATTTAGTCGCTTATGGGTAATGGTTTGTCCTGCTCCAGCTCGGCAAATACCCGCAGGCTGCTGTCCAGAGTGTACTGTATATGCAGTTCCGTGGCCTTGCAGGCGGCTTGCACGTCCCGCGCCAGTGTTGCCGCCAGGATCTCCCGGTGTTCCCGGTGTACGTCCCGGCCTTCCTGTGGTGACAGGATGGCGATGAAACGGTAGCGTTTGTGCTGCTCGTACAGCAGGTGGCGCAGGCGCAGCAGCCAGGGTGACGTGCAGGCGGCGACCAGGGCCTCGTGGAATTCATTATTGCGCAGTTCCCACTCCGCCGGGTTAATGCCGAAGCTGTGTTCCGCTTTTTGCAAGCGATGGTGGGCGGCAACCACTTCCGCCTCCCATTCATCGTCGCCATTGGCGATACTCTCACGCAACGCTTCGCATTCCAGCATGACGCGCATGCGGCTGAGGTCCTTGAGATCGTCCGGGGAAACTGAGGCAACCCGGAAGCCGCGCTGTTCTGCTACGGTGACAAACCCTTCACCGGCCAGCCGGTTCAGTGCCTCTCGTAACGGACCGGCCCCAATTCTGTAGTCTTCCCGCAGTTCCTCTATGCGCAACTTGGCGCCCGGCGCCAGTTTTCCGGCGATAATGTCGGAACGAAGCCGTTGATAAGACGATTCAACCAGTGATCTGGCCCGCATATCTCCCCGTTAATTATGCACAAGTGTGAAATATCGATAAAACAGAAAAATATCGATATTATTTGACAGCGGTTAAAAAAGCATTATATCCTTGCCATTAAGTGCAATCTAGTACTAAACAAGACTATGCTTGAACTCTACACCCACCCCATGTCCCCCTGTTCCCAGAAGGTGCGCATCGTGCTGGCGGAAAAGGAACTGGACTGGGAAAAGCGTCATGTGAACCTGGCGGAGAAGGAGAACCTGGCGCCGGAATACCTCAAACTGAATCCCCTGGGCGTAGTGCCTACCCTGGTGGACGGTGGCAAGCCGGTGATCGAATCGTCCATTATCTGCGAGTACCTGGAAGACCGGAATCCCGAACCCGGTTTGCGGCCGGATAATCCCTACCACACCGCGCAGATGCGCGCCTGGATGAAACACGTGGACAACAAGGTTCATCCCAGTTGCGGCGCCTTGCAATGGCCGCTGGTGATGGCGGACAAGATCAAGCTGCTCTCGCCGGAGGAAATGGATGCCCTGATCGACCGGGTAGTGGAAAAACCCCGGCGTGAACGCCAGCGACGCCTGTTGAAACTGGGCTATGACGCGCCTGATATTGTGGACGCCGTAGCGACGTATGAGAAGACCATTGTTGACATGGAGAACACGCTGGCGCAGCAGGACTGGTTGGCCGGGGACAGCTTCTCGCTTGCAGATGCGGCCATGGCGCCGTATTTCCAGACCCTGCACCAGTTCGGTTGGGCTGACTGGTACCTGACGCGGCCAAAGGTGGCAGACTGGTATACGCGCTGCGTGCAGCGTTCATCCTACCAGAGCGGGGTCGCGGCCGATTTTCCGGCGCAGAAACTGGCTGAACTGAAAGGCAGGGGCGAGGCGCCCTGGCGCAAGATACGGGAGTACCTGGACAGATGAAAGTAATGGTAGAACAGAACAATATCCATTGGGAAGCCGCCCATACGCTGGTGCGGGCCGCGGTTGGACGGGCTGAGGAATTGAACCTGAGTGTCAATGTCGCGGTGGTGGACAGCGGCGGGCACCTGGCGGCGTTCCTGCGTATGCCGGGGTCGGCGTTTCACTCCATGGACGTAGCCATCAACAAGGCGTATACGGCCATGAGTTTCGGTATGCCGACGTCAAAGTGGGGCGGGGTGCTGGACACTTTGTCGGCCCCATGCCGGACCGGGTTGCCGACGGTGGACCGGTTGATGACCTGCGGCGGTGGGGTGCCGATAGAAGTCAACGGCCAACGCATCGGCGCCATCGGTGTTTCCGGGGCTTCCGAGCAGCAGGATGAGGAGATTGCGGTATATGCGTTGGGGTGTTTGGAGTCAGAATGACGGACAGGCAGGAATGGGTGGGGTACACAACTGAGGTCACAAAATAATGCATGCAAAAGTTAAGCAAGCCCTGGCGGATGCACAGTTCTGCCATTTCATCAACGGCGAATTTGTCGGGTCTGCCGGTGGGCAGATGTTCGATACGCTGAACCCGGCGACCGGCGCGGCGTATGCCCAGGTGCATGAAGGGGGGCGTGAGGAAGTGGACGCCGCGGTCGGGGCGGCAAAGGCTGCATTGTCGGGTCCGTGGGGCAAACTGAGCGTACAGCAACGGGTTGCCCTGCTGTATGAACTGGCCGACGGCATCAACGCCCGCTTTGACGATTTCGTGGAGGCGGAATGTCTGGATACCGGCAAGCCCTGGTCGCTGGCCCGGCACGTGGACATCCCGCGCGGCGCAGCCAATTTCAAGATCTTTGCCGACGTGATCAAGAACGTCCCGGCCGAATCCTTCATGATGGATACGCCGGATGGCGCCGGCGCGTTGAATTACGCCCTGCGCGTGCCCAAGGGGGTGGTCGGAGTCATCTGTCCCTGGAACCTGCCCTTGCTGCTGATGACCTGGAAAGTGGGGCCGGCGCTGGCTTGCGGCAACACCGTCGTTATCAAGCCGTCCGAGGAAACACCGGCGACCGCGACCCTGCTGGGTGAGGTCATGAATGCCGTGGGTATCCCCGCGGGAGTGTATAACGTAGTACATGGTTTGGGGCCGGATTCGGCCGGGCAGTTCCTGACGCAACATCCGGATGTGGACGCCATCACCTTTACCGGCGAGACGGTGACCGGTACGGAGATTATGAAAGCGGCCGCGGTGGGGTTGCGCGACGTATCATTTGAACTGGGCGGCAAGAACCCCGGAGTAGTATTTGCCGACTGTGACCTGGACCAGGCCATCGCGGGAACCATGCGTTCCGCATTCGTGAACTGCGGCCAGGTATGCCTGGGAACGGAACGGATGTACGTCGAGCGGCCGATTTTCGACGAGTTTGTGGACCGGCTCAAACTGGGCGCGGAAAACCTCAAGGCAGGCAAGCCGGAACTTGCCACCACTACCCTGGGGCCCATGATCAGCCGCCAGCAACGGGAAAAGGTCTTGTCCTATTATCAAAAAGCCAGGGAAGAGGGTGCGGAAGTCGTTACCGGCGGCGGCATCCCGCAGGTCCCCGACGAACTGGACGGTGGTTTTTGGGTGGAACCGACCATCTGGACCGGACTGCCTGAATCCTCGCCGGTCAACCGGGAGGAGATATTCGGTCCGTGCTGTCACATCCGGCCTTTCGATGAGGAAGACGAAGTAATCGGCCTGGCGAATGACACCCCCTATGGTCTGGCAACGTCCATCTGGACCGGCGACGCGGTGCGCGCACACCGGGTCGCCGCCGCCATCGAGGTGGGCATCACCTGGGTCAACTGCTGGTTCCTGCGCGACCTCAGGACACCGTTCGGCGGTTCCAAACAATCAGGCATAGGCCGGGAAGGTGGTGTACACTCCCTGGAATTCTATACCGAAATGCGTAACGTGTGTTTGAAGCTGTGAATCTGACTGAAGACAAAATACTGTCCTACGGCAATACGCTCTACGACTGCCTGCGCGCACGCAGCACGATCGAGCCGTTGACGGAGCAGGAACCGGACATCACCATCGAGGATGCGTATCGTATTTCCCTGCAATTGTTGCAGCGGCGACTGGATGACGGTGAGCAGATCATCGGCAAGAAGATCGGGGTCACCAGCAAGGCGGTGATGAATATGTTGCAGGTCAATCAACCGGACTTTGGTTACCTGACCGACCGTATGGTGTATAACAACGGGGACGAGGTGCCGATCAGTGCGGAGCTGATCCAGCCCCGGGCCGAGGGCGAAATAGCGTTTATCCTGAAACACGACCTGCAAGGTCCCGGCGTCACCAATGCCGCGGTGCTGCGCGCCACGGAGTGTGTGATGCCTTGTTTTGAAATCGTGGATTCACGCATCCGCGACTGGCAGATAAAAATCCAGGACACCATTGCCGACAACGCTTCCTGCGGGACCTTCCTGCTCGGCGATCGCGCCGTTGACCCGCGTAAGGTGGACCTGGTCACCTGCGGCATGGTGCACACAAAGAACGGTGAAGTTATCGCCACCGGCGCCGGCGCCGCGGCGCTGGGTTCTCCGGTAAACTGCGTAGCCTGGCTGGCCAACACCCTGGGCGGGTTCGGCATCAAACTGGAAGCCGGCGAAGTCATCCTGTCCGGTTCCCTGGTGCCTTTGCACCCGGTTGTACCGGGGGATAGTATGACCCTGGCGGTCGGCGGCATCGGCAATGCTTCAGTGCGCTTCACATAGTAAGGTTTGGATATGAAAATAAACGCTGCCCTGATTGGCTCCGGCAATATCGGCACCGACCTGATGGTGAAGGCATTGCGCAGTGACTGGATCAACCCGGTGTGGATGGTGGGTATCGACCCGGCCTCCGACGGTCTGGCCAAAGCCGGCGCGAGCGGCTTGAAGACCACCCATGAAGGGGTGGATGCCCTGCTTGACCACGTTCAGGACGATGCTGTCAGGATCGCTTTTGACGCCACCTCTGCTTATGTGCACCCGGAAAACTCCAGGAAGCTGGAACAGCGCGGCGTGCTGGTTATCGACCTGACACCGGCTGCCGTCGGCCCTTACTGCGTGCCACCTGTGAACCTGCAGGAACACGTGGGCAAGCAGGAAAGCAACGTGAATATGGTCAGTTGCGGCGGCCAGGCGACCATCCCGCTGGTGGCCGCGGTGAGCAGGGTGCAAGCGGTTGAATATGCCGAGATCGTGGCTACGGTCGCCTCAAAATCCGCCGGCCCCGGCACCCGCAAGAACATCGACGAGTTCACCCGCACCACGGCCAACGGCCTGGAACGGGTGGGCGGCGCCGGACGCGGCAAGGCCATCATCATCCTCAACCCGGCGGAACCTCCCTTGATCATGCGCGATACCATCCATTGCCTGACCGAAGACACCCCGGATGAGGAGGCCATCACCCAATCCGTGCACGACATGATCCGGGAGGTGCAGAAATACGTGCCCGGCTACCAGTTGAAAAACGGCCCGGTTTTCGACGGCCGGCGCGTGTCCGTGTTCATGGAGGTAAAAGGCCTGGGCGACTACCTGCCGGAATACGCCGGGAACCTGGACATCATGACCGCCGCGGCGCTACGCACCGGCGAGATGTTCGCGCAAGAAATGATCAACGGCACGCTGCAACCGGCGGCGGTTAATGCTTAGACGGAACAGAATATGAATCTTGAAGGTAAAACAGTCAGACTGCACGACATGTGCCTGCGTGACGGGATGCACGCCAAGCGGCACCAGATCAGTGTGGAGCAGATGATCCGCGTTGCCGGCGCGCTGGATGAGGCCGGCATTCATCTCATCGAGGTGACCCATGGCGACGGCCTGGGCGGCGCTTCCATCAATTACGGGTTTCCCGCCAGCAGTGATGAGGATTACCTGCGCGCGGTAACACCGCGCATGAAGAACGCTAAAGTCTCGGCCCTGTTGTTGCCGGGCATAGGCACCCTGGACCACCTGCACATGGCCCGTGACTGCGGCGTACATACCATCCGTGTGGCCACCCACTGCACCGAGGCGGACGTGGCCGAGCAACATATCGGCGAAGCCCGCAAGCTGGGCCTGGATACCGTGGGCTTCCTGATGATGGCGCACATGGTGGAACCGGAACAATTGCTGGTACAGGGCAGGTTGATGGAGTCCTACGGCGCCAACTGCATTTACTGCACCGATTCCGCCGGTTATATGCTGCCGGATGACGTCTCGGCCCGCATCGGCGCGTTGCGCGCGGGGCTGTCAGCCGATACCGAAATTGGTTTTCACGGGCACCATAACCTGGCCATGGGCATTGCCAATTCACTGGCCGCCATCGAAGCCGGTGCAGACCGCATCGACGGTTCCGCCGCGGGCCTGGGCGCCGGCGCCGGTAACACGCCCCTGGAAGTATTCAACGCAGTACTGGACCGTATGGGCGTCAAAACCGGCGTGGACGTGTTCAAATTGATGAACGTGGCCGAAGACCTGGTTGTGCCCATCATGGACCAGTTGATACGGGTTGACCGTGATTCATTGATCATGGGCTACGCTGGCGTGTACTCCTCTTTTCTGTTACATGCCAAGCGCGTCGGCGCCAAATACGATATTCCCTCCGGCGATATCCTGGTGGAACTGGGCAAGTTGAAGACCATTGGCGGCCAGGAGGACATGATCGAGGACGTGGCGCTGAACATGGCGCGGGCGCGCCGGGCGCAACCCGCACTGGAGATCGTCTAGTGGCGCTGGAACAAGCAACGATCAGGCAACTGGCGGAGCGCCTGGAAAACGCCGAGTTGCAGCGCCGGCCAGTGACGAAGATCACGGATGAATACCCGGAACTGGACTGGACCGATGCCTATGACATCCAGTACGAGCTGCGCCGGCGCAAGCAGGCGCGCGGTATCAGCATCGCCGGCCTGAAGATGGGCCTGACCTCCCAGGCCAAGATGCGGCAGATGGGCGTATCCGACCCGGTGTACGGGTTCCTGACCGGCCCGGGCGGTTATGCCGACGGCGCCGAGATCGATTATGACGCGTTTATCCACCCGCGGGTGGAGGCGGAAGTGGCCGTGATGACCGGGCGCGAACTGGCCGGCCCGGGTTGCCATATCGGCCAGGTGTTGACTGCGATTGATTTCGTGACCACGGCGGTCGAAATCATCGATTCCCGCTATGAGAACTTTCGCTTTGACCTGAAAAGCGTGATTGCCGATAATACCTCCGCCGCCGGCTTTGTCTGCGGCAGTGTGTTGCGGGACATAGATAGCGTGGACCTGCCGACCCTGGGGGTGGTGCTGGAGAAGAACGGGGAGATCGTCGAAACCGGCGCCGGCGCCGCGGTGCTGGGGCATCCGGCCACCAGCGTGGCCATGCTGGCGAACATGCTGGCGGCGCGTGGTGAAGTCATTCCTGCCGGGACCTTCATCATGACCGGGGGCATCACGGCAGCCGTTGCCGTGGAGCAGGGGGATGCCATCAATGTGCGCTTCCAGGACCTGGGGAAAGTGAGTTTCCGGATGGGCGGTTGATTGGGAATTACGAATTAAGAATTAGGAATTTGACTTGAGTATCGAAGGGGGAAGAGTGAACTGTATAATCATGAAGACACTGGCGCGTGCCTTGTGCTGCGTTGGCTTTTGTCTGCTGCTCAGTGCCTGTGAGTCCCCGCTGATCCTGGATGAGGTTGAAAAGAAC
The DNA here is from genome assembly GCA_965116585.1 of Gammaproteobacteria bacterium. Taxonomy (GTDB): domain Bacteria; phylum Pseudomonadota; class Gammaproteobacteria; order Eutrophobiales; family Eutrophobiaceae; genus JAAXHV01. Next base: position 3,637,577 of record OZ220714.1, read on the forward strand.
CAACAGTCTCCCATCCGCAGGACTGATAATTTCCAGGCCATCAGTGCGCACGGGTCGGCTATCGTCGCAGTGGGAGCAAGCGGTGTCATTCTGACGTCTGCTGATGACGGGGCAAGCTGGCAGCGCCATGAACTGCCTGCCTGGCCGTCGTTCCTGGATGTTACCCATTGTTCCGATGGGTTATTTGCCGCCCTGGCCTTTGAAGGCGAGGTATGGCTTTCCGAGGATCACGGCGCAAGCTGGAACAGGCAGAAACTCCCCACCGAGGAAGCGCCGCAGGCCATACAGTGTGATCCCGTGGGTAATTTATGGGTGGTAGGCAGCTTTTCCACCATCTCCGTCAGCCGCGACCGCGGCGCCAACTGGGAGACATCTTCGCTGGATGAAGACGTGATTTTTACCGATATCCAGTTTTTCGACGCACGCAACGTATATATCGCCGGCGAGTTCGGTTCCTTGCTGAAGAGCGCGGACGGCGGCGCCAACTGGGAGTACCTGGCGCCCATGCCGGATGAGTTTTATCCACAGAGCATGTATTTCGCAGATCCGGACACAGGCTGGATTGCCGGACTGGGAGGCGTGCTGCTGGCCACCGAAGACGGTGGACAGACCTGGCAAACCCAGTCCACCGGCACCCTGGTGACCTTGTACACCCTGATTAAAGCCGGGGAACAGTTGTTCGTTACCGGCGGTGAAGGCACTATCTTCCGTTATGACGGGCGGAACTGGACGCCGGTCGATCACGGGCAACCGTTCCGCCTGTACCTGCGCGGCATCGAACCGTTGCCTGACAACAGGTTGATCGTGAGCGGACCGAGAGGCGTATTGCAAATTCTCTCCATTGCGGAGCTGGTGGGAAATACATCATGAAAATGGATACCAGCGGGATTTTCCCTACCTTTGGCAACTTCCTGTTCAATAACAGGAAATTTGTGCTGGCTGTAATCTTTTTGATCACCGCCATGTTTGCCTGGAATATTCCCACGGTGCGCATGCTGTCGGATTTTGCCGACTTGCTGCCGCAGGAGCACCCGTACATCCAGCTTCATAACAGCATCCGCGACACCTTCGGCGGCGCCAATATCATCGTCATGGCCATGGAAGTGGAGGAGGGGACTATCTTCACCAACGATGCCCTGGACCGGGTCCATCGTATTACCCAGAAGCTGGACAGCGTTTCCAATATTAACCATAACCTGGTATCCAGCCTCACTCATCGCAATACCCGCAAGATCTTCCTGACGCCGGACGGCACCATACGCTCGCAGAACTACTACGACCCGCACCATGACGAATACACGGCAGAGCAACTGGCGCAGATCCAGCGCGACGTGGTGGCCAGCACCAACGTCTATGGCCTGCTGGTGTCGCCGGACATGAAGTCGGCCCTGATCAAGGGTACCCTCAACGAGGGCCAGCTTGACTACGGCAAGGTGTTCGATGAGATCCAGGCGATCCGTTCCGAGGAAGCTGCGCCGGGGGTGAAGATTCACGCTACCGGCCACCCGGTACTGGTGGGTTGGGTGGATTCCTACAGCGGCGATATCCTGCTCATCTTCTTCTATACCATTTTGATCGTGCTGGGTATCCTGATCTTCTACTCACGCCGCCTGTACGGCATCCTGCTGCCGCTGCTGGGCATGATCCTGACCAGTATCTGGGGCGTGGGTTTCATGGGCGTGTTCGGTTACAACCTGGACCCGCTGATGCTGGTGGTGCCGTTTCTCATCTCGGCGCGGGCCATGTCGCACGGCATCCAGAAGATGGAACGCTATTTTCTGGAGTTGTCCCGTACCGGCGAGAAGGTGCCCGCGGCCCGCAACACATTTAACGCCTTGTTCCGGCCCGGCGCACTGGCTATCGTTGCGGACGCCTCGGCGCTATACCTGATCGGATTGGGTTCGGTGCCCATCAACGATAAAATGGCTATTTATGCCTCGTTCTGGGCAGTGTGCATGGTCGCGACCGTGCTGATTGTGATCCCCATGCTGCTGGCAGAGTTGCCCAGGCCGAAAGACGTGGCCGTCAAGCATACCATGGCGCGGGTTATCTTTCCCAAGTTTGCCCGGGTGGTCGGCACCCGCGGGCGTTCAAAAGCGGTGTTGATTACCTGCCTGATTATTGCGCTGTGCGCCACTTACTTCAGTTCCTGGGTGCAGATCGGCGAACCGGAACCGGGTTCACCCCTGCTTTACCACGATCATGACTTCAATATTTCCTCCACTGCGATCAACGACCGCTTCCCGGGCGCCGAGGAACTGTTCATCATCGCCCGCGCGGATGAGAACGGCGGACTGAAGAAACCGGAGATCATGAAGGCTCTGGCTGATTTCCAGAACCACATGATGCTGGATCCCAAGCTGGGTGGGGTCAAAGGGGTGAATAACCTGCTGATGCAGGTGAACCAGATGACCCGTAACAACGACCCGCGCTGGTCGGTGATTCCTTCCATCGACCAGAATATCGGCGGCCTGTTGTTCATGTTCATGATGTCCGCGCCGACCCAGGGTGCGTTGCAGGAGTATATCGACACCGACGACCGCCTGGCCAACATGGTGTTCTACTATAAAGACCATACCGGCGAGACTATCCGGCGCGCCATCCACATGGCCAAGGAATGGATAGATACTACCGGCAGCCAGGTGGAAGGTCTGCACATTGACCTGGCCGGTGGGCCGGTGGGGGTGACTGCGGCCATCAACGAGGAGGCCTTTGAAACCAACGTGATTGTAGTGCCCGCGGTGCTGGTCCTGATTCTGGCATTTACCCTGTGGTTTTACGGGTCGTTCCACTCGGGTTTCATGATGCTGGTCTCCATGACGTTTGCCACCACGCTGACCTACGCCTGCATGGGCTTGTTGAACATGGGACTGAACGTCAATACCGTGCCCATGATCGCGGTGGGTATCGGACTGGGGGTGGATTACGCCATCTACATGATGGATCGCATCAAGGAGGAGATGCACGTGGCGGACAACGTGCAGGACGCCATCCGCCGCGCAGTGAGCACCACCGGTGTTGCCATCGCCCTGACCGCCACGACCCTGGTCGGCGGCATTATCATGTGGGTATTCATTTCCGAGTTGCGCTTCCAGGCCGACGCGGCCAGGCTGCTGATCATCATGCTGGTGATGAACATGGCCTCCGCCATGTTCCTGGTGCCGGCCTGGGTGAACATCTTCAAGCCCAAATTCATCATGCAGGCAGGTGAGGAACGCTGGGAGAAGGGCGCCGGTTCGACGATTGATGAGATTGAAGACCTGTCCTGACAGGCACACTTGCCAAATGTCAAATTATTGATAGCATTGACCGTTAAAGAGGCTATAATGAAAAAATATCGATATTTTTACCATCACGTAAACCTTGGCCCTATAGCATGGGAGGATAAATGATGAATATCCGCAGGTTCTTACTTACGCTGTCGTTCGGCTGTGTCCTTGCTGTCGCATCACTGACGGCATCCGCCTGGAATTCCAAGGATGGTACTTTGGAAATCCATGGTTTCCTCGATAATACCTACCACCATCGCGCCGATTACGGCATTACCAAGGAGCGCGTGCGCGGCCAGATCGAGTGGTCCAAGGTATTCAAGCCCACGGGATTCTTCTCCGAACTCTCATTCCACGGGACTTTACGGGCCAGCTATGATGGTGTGTATGACCTGAATGACGATACCTTCGGCAAGCGTTCAGGCGGTCCGGTAACGACCACCAGTTCGGGTTCAGGCGTTTTTCTTCCGATTGGTTTCGGCCCCGATGCCCCGCCGCAAGTTCTCAATGTGTCAGAACTTACCAACCATCCTACCGTGGATGCGCCTTGGGGATTCTCGCCGGTCTCTGCGGGTGTGCCGGCCCTGCCCGGAGGCGGGGGGTTTGGTTTTGATACGACAGTCAACCCCAATGAAGGACTGAAAAGGGTGGGTGGCGAACTTGCCGCGCGCAATAATAACGGCGAATTCGGCGGCGGCCTGGAGTTCTTTACCCCAACCCGGCCCTGCGACGTGGATTCCCGCGGCTGTATCCCCGGTTACATGGACGCGACCATGGACGACCTGCGCTTTCCCGAGTTCACCGACGACCACGGCTGGCTGCGGGAGATTTATGTTGACGCCACGGTGCCGGTCAACAACGGCGATGAAATCAACCTCCGTATTGGCCGCCAACAGGTAGTTTGGGGCCGCACCGACCTGTTCCGGGTGCTGGACCAGGTCAATCCCATCGACTTCTCCATCCAGAGCATTTATGAAGAGTTCGAAGACAGCCGTATTCCCCTGGGGATATTCTCCGCCGAATACCGTGCCGGCGCGGTAGGCGCCTTTGATGACCTGAACTTCCAGGTGATCTGGAACTTTGAAAAATTCCGCCCGAATCACCTGGGCCAGGGCGGCCAGCCTTATAATATCCTGCTGGCCGGCGACCTGTTCCGGGCGCTGAAGAACTGCTGGGACAACGGTTGCACCATCAACAACTTTGCCGGCGGCCTTGCCCCGGACGGCAACCTGGCGACGGATTTCCCGCGTCACATCGTCGGCATCCGTGATATCCACATGCCCGGTTGGGATTTCGACCAGGGCGGCATAAGGCTGGAAGGTGTATTCAAGAGCGTGGGTTTCTCCATTAACGCGATGACGTTTTATTCACAGCTCCCTGCTCTGCGCGGTGAGATCGAAGGCGCCAACCCGTTCCTGGGCGCGCTGATTCCGCCTCAAGGCTGTCCTCCGACCACACCTTCTCCGGGGCTGTGGAGTCCGGCGTTTGGCGCCTGCCCGTTGGGCTTTAACCCGATTGACCCCACGGATACGCCGGGTCTTGAGCGGACCAGGCAATATGTGCCGGCATTCGATATCTACTTCCCGCGTGTGACCCTGGTGGGTGGTTCCGCCGACTTTTACGTTGACCCGCTTAAATCCGCGTTCCGGGTAGAACTGGCTCATACCAGCGGCGAAGAGTTTGCCGATACTTCAGTATCCGACCTCAATTCGGAATCCGACGTGATCCGCTGGGTCATAGGCTGGGACCGTCCCACCTATATCCGCTGGCTGAACCCGAACCGGACCTTCCTGCTCTCCGCGCAGATATTCGGCCAGCACCTGCTTGACCACAAATCAATCAGTCATCCCATCTCCGGGCATCAGATCGGTTTCCAGGACTGGCAGAACGGTTATATCGGTACCTTCCTGTTCCAGGGTTTCTTCAGGAATGACCGGGTGCTGCCGCGCATCATTATGGCGCGTGATTTCCGCGCCAAGGCAACCGTAATAGCCCCGGGCGTAGACTACCTGATCAACGATAACCTGCGTTTGATCTTCGGCGCCAATATCAAGTTGGGCAGCGGCCCCCGGGTGGCGGATGACGGTCGTACTTCCAACGCGTTTCCGCCGTTCACCAATGCGCCGGGTTGTACTGAACCGTATGTGGTAGGTTCCAGTTGTGGGTCCCACAGAGGCTTTGAGCCGCTGGGTCGTTTCCGTTCCGGTCCCCTCGGCATGGCGCAGCACGAAGATGAATTTCAAGTTCTGCTCCGCTATCGCTTCTAATAATATTTACAGGAAGGAGGCTTAATCATCATGTTTAAGTATGTAAAGTATCTTGCTGTTATGCCGCTGGTTGCCCTGAGTCTGGCAGTCTCGGCTGATTTCACCGAGGATGACGTAAGGAATTCGTTTTATCCGTATGAAAACTGGACGCCGGAGTTCCCGGGTTACACCCCCGGCATGGTCATAGACCAGGGCAACGTGGAGCAGTTCAAGGAGATTCTTGACCCGGCGCTGTACGACCATATCAAGAACGGTGAGACGTCCTTGCAGACCAAGGAGACGGATTCCCTGGTGCTGCACCCGAACTATATCAAGGCCACCATGGATGCGGTGAACAACCCGCCCGGCCTCAGCGCTGACGGCCTGGTAGACAATTTCGTGGCCGGTCGGGCCTTCCCCAAGGAACCGGACCCCAATGATCCCCAGGCGGGTCTGAAGATGGCCTGGAATTACCAGTACGGCTATAACTGGGGTGACAACGCGGCCATCTCGCCGTTTTACTGGAAATTCAGGAATGCCAAAAGCGGCAAGCTGGAGCGCACCATCAAGTGGAGCTTCCACTTCCTGAACTGGAAACACCGGGTCAACCAGGATCCCACCCCGGAATTTACCGATAATCCGGCTGAATTGTTCCGGTCGATTTACGTCCGGGCTTTGGAACCGTTCGATATCGCCAACACCCAGCTTCTCATTCACCGCTACAAGAATGACCTGAAGCGTGATGACGCCTGGTTGTACCTGGGTTTTCAACGGCGTGTACGCCGTCTGGCTACCGGCCAGACCACAGACGCTTTCCTGGGCACGGATATCATGATCGAAGACTTTGAAGGCTACAATAACCGCGTGTCCGACTACAACTGGAAATTTGTCGGCGCCAAAAATGCCTTCCTGCCGTTCCACAACCATAATGAACTGGAACTGGCTACCGACATGCCGCCGGAGCCGGACGGTTACCAGTTTGTGGACGTGGATGGTTGCTACCCCAAGACCACCTGGGAACTGCGCAAGGTCTATGAACTGCATGGCACGCCCAAGGATCCGAACCACCCGTTAAGCCGTCGCGAGATGTATATTGACGCACAGACCTATACCATTCCGCGCCAGGCTGAGTTCGATCGCAAGGGCGACCTGTGGAAATCCTTCTCCATCTGCCAGGCCTACCCGGACAACCACATGCCCAAGAACAAAGGGTCCGGCGTTGCCATCGACGACTGCTTCATGATGTATGACGTACAGGCCAAACACTGCACCACCGGCCAGTTCAAGGGCCAGCTTGATCCCGAACTGAACCCGCCACAGATGTTCACGGTGCAAAACCTGCGCAAGAGCGGAAGGTAAGTTGACTGTCTTTGCCCCTGTCTGTAGCAGGCAGGGGCAGGTTTACCTGCGCTCCCTGTAGCAGGCTCAGGAATGACGAACGAAGGGAGCAGAAACAATGAGTATCGTTAACTTAAAACTCTTCTTCAATTTCCGCAGTCCCTATTGCTACCTCGCCAGCAAGACCATGTTCAGCTTGCTGGATGATTATCACGTGAACCTGGTCTGGCGACCCCTGGCAGGCTGGAATGGCCGCTCGGCGCCGGAGCGGGCCAAGGTTAAAATTCCTCTTACCCGGCAGGACGTTGCCCGTTGGGCAAAACGCATGAACATCCCTTGCAACCCGCCACCGATTACCACCGACCCTACCGCGGCAGGGGTAGGCTCACTACTGGCTGAAGAAAAAGGCTGTTTGCGGGAATACATCATCCGGGTGATGGATGCCGAATGGGCCAAGGGCCTGGACATCGGTCAGCCTGATCTCCTGGTGGATATCGCCCGCCAGGCCGGTCTTGACCCTGATGAATTTACCGCGACGGTCAACGATCCCGAACGCCGGCAAGTGCTGGATAGCAACTGGCAGGAGGCCCAGCAAACCCAGGTTATCGGTGTGCCCACGTTCGTCATCGACGACCAGATCTTCTGGGGCAACGACCGCATTGATTTTGTGCATGAACATTTACGTGAACTCGGAGCAAAAAAGTAGCCTCCGCACACAACGACAAATTCCCAATCCCCAATTCCTAATTCTTAATTCCTAATTTCCATGCGCCTCTTCTCCCACAAAAACCGTCCCATGCACCTCGGCCCCTTTGCGCTCGAACGACTGGCGCGCAGCAATTCAATCCCGGAATATAAGCAAACCGGAAAAGAACCGGAACAGGGAGCGGGTACACCGGACAACCCCAAATCCATGGCCGGGGCGTTCCGGGAATATATTGACCTGTTCGACCGCATGCGCCTGGGTGATGCGGCGCCCCGGCAGGCGCCCATTCCCGCCGACCCGCAGGAACGCGCCGACCACCTGAAAGCCGGTTGTTATAACCTGGATGTCAGCATGGCCGCCACCTGCGCCATTCCCGCACAGGCCATACTGGCCGAACCCGTTATCAATGAGTCCCTGGCGCAGGCTCAGGAAAAGGAATACCTGGCCGGATCGGCAGCCAATGCGATGGCCGAGTCTACCGTCCGGGAAGGCCAGGAGGCCTGGCAGCGTTCCCTGGATGACGCGAGTAAGGAGTTCAAGCACGGTTATGCTCTGGTGCTGCTGGTCGAGTACACCAGGGAACCGGACCTCAACACCGACAGCGAAACCTGGCTGGCCGGCACCCAGGCGCAGCGGGCCGCGGTGAGGGCGGCAGAGGCCGCCGCGGTGATGGTGAGTTACGTCCGCATCCTGGGCTTTGAGGCAACCTTGCATACCGCGACAGCCAGTGACCTGGACCTGGATCACCTGTTGTTATGCTGCGGCCTGGGTGAAGTCGCCGGCAGCAACGGCAGCAGCAAGGTCGCCAATCCCTACCTGGGTGATCAATTCGGTTTGGCCGTGGTGTCCACTACCATGGAACTGGCAGGCGATGCACCGTTGGCCAAACGGGGAATACTGGCTTCCCTGAAGTCCCACGGCCCGGGCTGGTGGCTGGGACTGGGCGGGGCGCGCCCGGGTTACAAGGGCAAATTGTACCAGAACAGACCATTCCACCTGGGCCCGTATCCCATGGAAAACCTGAAGCCGGTGGAGCAGCCGACTACACTGATTGACCGGCCGAACGTGCCGCGCATACCCAAGCGGCATGACATGTTCATCCGCTCTGCCCTGGGCGACCTGGGTGAGAAAGTGCAAAAGGAACTGGATCATTTCCGCATGATTACCAAGTCGCCTTACGGCCATGCCATGATACCGCCGCTGGGCGCGATGGTGCCGCTGCAGTACGGCAAGGAGGCGGATGCGGTGACCCCGGACACGGATGATCCGAAGCGCAATGCCGAAGCGGTCAAGGCTGCCCTGTATTACCTGGGTGCGGACATGGTAGGCATCTGTGAATTGCCTGACTATGCCTGGTATTCACACGATACCGATGGCTCGGAAATCGAACCTTACCACAAATACGGGATCGCCATCCTCATCGACCAGGGTTACGAAACCATGGAAGGGGCCAGCGGGGATGACTGGATCAGCGGCGCGCAAAGTATGCGCGCCTACCTGCGTGCGCAACTGCTGGGTGGCATCGTCGGCAACCATATCCGTTCCCTGGGCTATTCAGCCCGCGGCCACAGCGTGATGGACCAGGACGTGCTGCATATTCCCATTATCCTGGAAGCGGGCCTGGGTGAGTTGAGCCGGATCGGTGAACTGGTGCTGAACCCCTACGTGGGGCCGCGCTTCAAGTCCGGTATCATTACCACCAACCTGCCGTTGTTGCCGGATAAGCCGATAGACTTCGGTTTGCAGGACTTCTGCGGGAAGTGCAACAAATGCGCCCGCGAGTGCCCGTGCCAGGCGATTCCCTATGGCGACAAGATCATGTTCAACGGCTACGAAATGTGGAAGCCTGACGTGGAGAAATGCGCCCGCTACCGCATCACCAACCCCGGCGGTTCCATGTGCGGCCGCTGCATGAAGACCTGCCCCTGGAACATTGAGGGAGTGCTGTCTGAACGGCCGTTCCTATGGGCGGCCATGAACCTGCCGTTCACCCGCGGCTGGATCGCCAGACTGGATGACAAGGTCGGCAACGGCTTGATTAATCCGGTAAAGAAATGGTGGTGGGACCTGGATTCCGATCGGGAAGGCAATATCATCCCGGCCCAACGCACCAACCGGCGCCAGTTTTCCAAGCGCACCAACATGGATCCGGCGAAACAGAGCATGGGCTGCTACCCGGCAGACATCGCCTCCCCGCCGGTAGCGGAACAACCGATCACTTTGCACCGCAAGATCGCCGTGCAAAAATACAAAAGCGCTGAGAGTCCGGAAGACTACAAAGCCCGGATGAAATGATATATCCGCAGATGATGCGGATTTCTCTTTTAAATTGAGCGAGTGACATGAGTGCAACACCTGTGACAAAAGCCGAAGGGGTTGGGGCTCGCCCTTACACCGGCGCCGAGTTTCTGGAGCAACTGAAGGATGACCGGGAGGTATGGATTTACGGGGAGCGGGTTAAAGATGTAACGGAACACCCAGCTTTCCGCAATCCTGCCAGGATGATGGCGCGTCTTTACGATGCGCTGCATAACGAAGCTGACTATCCGCACTTGCGTACTGCCACGGATACCGGCAATGGCGGGTTTACCCACCCCTACTTCAAGGTAGCCAGGACCCGCGAGGAGGTCATTGCCCAGCGTGAGGCCATCGCCGAGTGGGCGCGACTGACCTATGGCTGGATGGGGCGCACACCCGACTACAAGGCCAGCCTGATGTTGACACTGGGCTTCAACCCTGAGTATTTCGGCAAGTATCGCGACAATGCCCTGAACTGGTACCGCTATGCCCAGGAGCGCGTGCCGTTCCTGAACCATGCCCTGGTGAATCCGCCGGTGGACCGCCATAAACCGCACCATGAAATTGAAGACGTGTACATGCACTGTGTCGGGGAGACGGACGAGGGTATCATCATTTCTGGCGCCAAGGTGGTGGCGACCGGGTCGGCGCTGACACATTACAACTTCCTCGGGCAGTACGGCCCCATACCCATACAGGATAAACGCTTTGCCATTTCCGGCATGTTGAGCATGAATACCCCGGGGGTCAAGCTCATCTGCCGTCCTTCCTATGCCTACGCTGCGGAAGTCATGGGCAGCCCGTTTGATTATCCGTTATCCAGTCGCCTGGATGAGAACGATGCCATACTGGTGCTGGACAACGCCCTGATGCGTTGGGAAGATGTGTTCATCTACCAGGACCTGGACGCGGCCAGCACGTTCCTGGGCACCTCAGGCTGGGCCTATACCTTCGCCTTTCACGGTTGCACCCGGCTTGCGGTCAAATTCGACTTTATTACCGGCCTGTTCATGAAGGCGCTGGAGATCACCGGCAGCAAGGGATTTCGCGGCGTACAGGCGGCAATGGGAGAAATGCTGGTCTGGCGCCACCTGTTCTGGGCCTTGTCAGATGCCATGTGCGGCATGCCTGATGACTTCAAGGGGGCGAAAGTGCCGAACGGCCACGCCGGGCAGGTGTACCGGGTACTGATGACCATGGCCTACCCGCGCGCCAAGGAGTTGATCGAGAACATGGTTGCCAGCGGGCTGATTTACCTGAACTCCCATGCCGCGGACTTCAAGGTGCCGGAATTGCGCACCTACCTGGACAAGTACCTGCGCGGCTCCTACGGCCACGACGCGGAAGACCGGGTGAAGACCATGCGCCTGTTGTGGGATGCCATCGGCTCGGAGTTCGGCGGCCGCCATGAATTGTATGAACGGAATTATTCCGGCAACAACGAAAGCATCCGCATCGACGCGCTGATATCAGCCCAGGCTTCGGGCCTGGAGCAGCAACTCAAGGACTTCGCCCAGCAGTGTATGGATGAGTACGACCTCAACGGCTGGACCGTAGGCGACCTGGTCAATCCCCATGACGTCAACCTGTTCATGAAGAAACCCGCAGATGAATCATGACTTCAAGAATCCTGATCTGCTTATCATTGCTGTGCTTATCAGCCACTTCTGCCATAACCCGGGCGGATGTGGTGGAGGCATCCTTCGCCTTCGATCATGAGCAGGTTGCCGCGCTTAATCCTGCGCCGAGTACGGTGATTACGCAGGACAACGTTACATCATTCGAGCATATTCTGGCGCCGAAGCTGGTAGACCTGATCAGCGATGAGTTCCTGGCCATCACTACCGATGAGCCTGTTTCTATTGCTACGCATCCCGCCTATATAGAAGCCACAACGCGTTACCTGGGCAAGACGGAACTTGGAGATGAACCGGGCATTATCCATAATTATGTAGCCGGGAGACCCTTCCCGGCAGAACCGCAACTCGATGACCCCAGGGCCGGGGACAAGCTGGCCTGGAACCTGCGTTATACCTACTCGTATGACAGCGGCGAGGTGGCCAACTTTTACTGGCAGTACCGGAATATGCGGCATGACAAAATTGAGAGGGAGTTGTCTTTCTATGCCAGTTCCCTCAAGTTCATGCACCGGCACGTACAGGAGCCGGTTCCGTCCATGCCGAAGAATCCCTCGCAGATCTACCATGGGCTGTACCTGAGGGTACTGGCGCCGCCGGATCTGCGCGGCACCCAGTTACTGGTGCAGCGCCTGGAAGACGATACCAAGCCGGAGCAGGTCTGGCTGTATCTTTCCGGCCATCGCCGCGTGCGGCGCCTGGCTTCCGGACAGACCACGGACGCGTTTCTGGGTAGTGACATCATGATCGAGGATTTTCTTGGCTATAACGGCCGCATCATGGACCAGAAGTGGACGTATAAAGGCGTTACCCATGTATTACTGCCGTTCTTCCACCATGACCGGCAAGCGCTGGAAGAAGTGGGACAGCAACTCGACGGTTTCAGGTTTGTCGGGTTTCACGGCAAGGGCGGCTGTTTCCCAAACGTCACCTGGCACGTGCGCAAGGCGTATATCCTGGAGGCCGAGCCGTACTGGAAACAGCATCCCCTGTCGAAGCGGCGTTACTACCTGGACACCCAGACCATGCTGCCGGTCTACGGCCACATCTTCGACCGCCCCGGCAAGCTATGGAAAGTCGCCATCGCGGCCTATTCACATCCTGACAGCCACCATCCCTCCAATCACGGCATGGGCGTCCCCATCATCGACGCCGTCTCCATGATCGACGTCCAGGCCCAGCACTGCACCACCTTGCAATTCAAGGCGATATTGCCGGAAACACCCTTCAAGGAGACGGACTTTACCGTACAGGCATTGCGCGCGAAAGGGCGTTGAGATTAACCGGTACGCCCAACTTCCGGTAGCGCTCCATGTTCGACCAGCGCCTGCCTTATCCGGTTACTCAAAGCCACCGGCGCGCTCTCCTGATTCCAGGCAATATCGATCACTTCTTCCAGCAGTTCCGGCGTTACTCCAGGCAAACCCAATGACTCGTGTGCGAGCTGCGGGCCACCCTGCGCAAGCAAGTGCAGAAACGTGATAGACAAAGTCCGGGTATTACGATCTGGAATATCCACTTGCCACAACTCCGCCACGCCCAGTGTGCGATAGATATCTTGTTTGTCCTTGTCTTGGTGGGTAACACCTACCTCCACCACCAAGTCTGGCGGCGTACGGTCCATGAAATCATCAGCCGCTTGGTAATTGCCACTACGTTCCAGGTTTTGAATTGCCCGTGCGTTCTCGCCAAGATAATACGATTCATCCGGCTCAACGCCTTCTGTTGATCGTCCAGGTCGCCGGAACAGAGTAGAGGCCGTTGCCACGCAGGATACTTCCAGTAGTTCTGCAAGGGTCGTGGTGCAGGAATCAGCATGGCGACTGGTTGCTTCATGGTGGCGGCTCGGTGACATGAGTTGAATGATTCCTTTGACTGAATCAAGCAGCAAACGCCGAAAATAACGTTCCGGCCCCGCTTTGATAACGGCATCCATCAATGTTGTGCTCACATTCTCCAGCGCATAATAAACAGAGCCGTCGCTGGCTTCGTAGGGAGGCAAGTCAGGCGGAAGACCTAAGGCAGCCAGTTTAAGATTGTGAGGCCTCGGTTTCAGGATAGCAGACATCAGCATTCTTCTTGAAGTAACGTAAAGTGAGACAATTATAGCAAAGATAGTTCCATATTACTGAGTGCTGCGCCTCTTGACTTGAGAAAATTTATCTCGAAATGTAACAGGTTTTCCAATATTCTAATATGTCGTATGATATGAGTAGTTGACTTCATATTACATATCCAGCACATCCATGTGAATACCATCCCAGGGGGAAACCATGCGTGATTTTACCATCGATAACCTGACCGAAATCGTCCTGGAGGAATACGGTTCCAAGACTAATGATCCCCGGTTCAGGCAGATCATCACCTCGTTGCTGAAACACCTGCACGCGTTTGTCAAGGACGTGGAGTTAACGGAAGAGGAGTGGTTCAGGGGCATCATGTACCTGACCGCCACGGGCCAGATGTGTGACGACAAGCGCCAGGAATTCATCCTGCTCTCGGACGTGCTGGGTGTGTCCATGCTGGTGGACGCGATCAACCATCCCAAGGCCGGCAAGGGGACGGAGTCCACGGTGCTGGGGCCGTTTTACGTGTCCGGCGCGCCGGAGTATGAGAACGGCGCCAGCATCATCAAGCAGGACACCGGCGGTGAAATCGCCCTGGTACAGGGCAAGGTGACAGACCCGGGCGGCAACCCCATAGCAGGGGCAAAACTGGACGTCTGGCAAACTGCGGCCAGTGGTTACTATGATGTACAGGATCCGACCATGCCGGAGAACAATATGCGCGGTGTTTTCACCACGGACGAGGAAGGCAACTACGCGTTTGTCACGGAAAAGCCGTTATCCTACTCTGTCCCGACGGACGGACCGGTTGGAGAACTGCTGAGAGGCACCAGCCGTCACAGTATGCGCCCCGCCCATATCCATTTCATCGTCTCAGCGGACGGCTACGAACCCTTGACCACCCACGTGTTTTCAGAGGGAGATGAGTACCTCGACTCGGACGCGGTATTCGCCACCAAAAGCTCGCTGATAGGCCATTACGAAAACTCCGACGATGCCGGCCTGGCTGCCCGCTACCAGCTCCCGGTACCGTTCAGCCACCTGCAATTCGACATGGGCCTGATGCCGGCCTGATTCTCTTAACACTGAGGGGACGGATTGAAACCCGTCCCCGCAGTGACACATCCCGCTACGCCGGTTGTTTGCTGCTAAGCAGGTAAGCCAACACGACAATGACCACCAGCGTCTGCATGGTTATCAGCATGGGCAGCGCGGTGCCGTCGTGTACCCAGCTTACCGCCAGCGCCGCCAGTGAGCCGATGGCCATTTGCGTAGCGACGATGAAGGCCGCTGCGGCCCCGGTATTGCTGTCGCTTGTGTTCATGGCCAGGGTGGGCACCACGGCAAAGATTGGCCCCTCTGCAAACAGCAGTACCGCGACCGCACCGGTCAGACTGAGCGGAGTCTCCCATCCGGATACCGTGATCCCCAGTAACAACAGCGCGCCGCAGACCGCCACACAAACGCCTGCCCGTAATACCTCCACGGGACTGCGCTGTTTGATCATCCGGCCCGCCAGCAAGCTGCCCATCACAAAAGCAGCAACCAGCGCCATGTGGTAGTAACCGAAATGTTCAGTGGCCACGCCATGGTAGGAGATCAGGATGAAGGGGCCAGCCGTGATGAAAACAAAAATGCAACCCAGGCTGCAACCGCCGATGACGGTGTAGAGCAGGAATAACCTGTTTTTGAACAGGCTCGAATAATCCGCAAAAATTTCTTTCAGGTTCAGTATATTACGGTCTTTTTCGACAGATTCCTCGAGGAGCAGGGCAATTAGCGCGGTAACCACCAATGCGACCCCGGTGAGCAAGTAAAAATTCATTCTCCAGCCCAGGTAAACGTGGATATAACCCCCCAGCATGGGTGCGAACGCAGGTGCAAAAGCAGTGGCGATACCATAAAGGGCGATAGCCCGTACCTGTTCCTTCTCGGTAAACACATCCCGGATAATGGCCAGTACGACGACCCCCTCCACTGCGGCGGCAACACCCTGGAGTATGCGCGCAGACAGCAGTTGACCGATATCGGCAGCCGTGGCGCAGAGAAAACTGGCCAGGGTAAAACCGGCCAGCCCCCACAACAGCACCGGCTTCCGGCCAAAGCGTTCCGACAGCGGGCCGTGCACCAGCGTGGCAACACCGTAGGCCAGCAAATTCAGACTCACCGTGAGTTTCACCAACCCCGGTGTCGTACCCAGCAGGTCCGGCAAATGCGCCATGCTCGGCACGTACAGGTCCGTGGACATCATGGTGATGACGGAGGCCGAGATGAGCAGTGTGAGGAGCAGGCGCTTGTTCATGGTTAGTACTCTTTCAACTTAATATTGCCATGTTCAGCGGGTCGGGAAGCGGTTGAGCGCAAGGCGCGCCGTGCAGGGAATGGCGAGTCCTTGCCAAGCGGTGCAACGCCGCGGGCGACCGCTTCCCGGCCCGCCCGAAGGGAGCCACACAGCGACGCCAATACGGCGTTGCAGCCCTTGACAAGGGCGCGCCATTCCCTGCGGGCTGCGCCTTGTCTTGACGCCGCTGTGTGGCTCTGAACATGTCAATATTAAGTTGAAAGAGTACTAAGTTTAACAGAGGACACAGAGAACGCTGGAGTTTATAATAGCCGGTAAATCAGACGGGGCAGGCAAACTGAAAACACATCGGCAAATAATATGAAGATCATTGTCAGAATTGTATTACTCGTCACCTGTGCCGGCGCCGGTTATGCCATGGCCGCAGAGCCACCCGCTCTTTCCGGTGTCTGGTCCAATGCGCTATTGACTCCCGATGATGAGCGCTGGCGTATCGAAGACCTGGCCTGCGCCCGCTCGGGTTGTTCACTCACGGGATTTAACTACCTGCAAGCCCTGTTGCAGGACCCGGCAAATGATGACCGCACCGTGAAGGAACTGTTCTACCGGATGCGGGAGTACGAACAGGAGCAAAACAGCAACCTGTTGACCCCCCTGGCCTTGAAAAAACAGGCGGAATACGACCCGGCACAAGGCGCGGCATTGGATTGCACCCCGGAGGGAGACAGCTTGCGCCACCAGATCCTGGCTCCGGTGCCGATGCAGATTGAACAATACGCCGACAAGCTTATTTTCCGTTACGAATACTGGAACGCGGTAAGAACGGTGTACCTGGACGGTCGCGCCCCTCCGCCTGATGCCCCGGCCACCCGTCTCGGCCATTCCACCGGTTATTACGAGGGGGATACCCTGGTAGTAGAGACCACCCACGTAATCCCGAACCTGATAGGCGTACCCGGCGGCGGCGCGCTGGCCCCGGATAAGGATGCCCGTTTTGTTGAACGCTACCGTTATCATGCTGATAATGGCAGGCTGGACCTGGAACTGGCGATCATCGACCCGGTACATTTCCACAAGCCCTACCAGAACCAGCGTAGTTTTCTACCGGCGCCGGACTGGGAACTGGAAGAATTCGTCTGTGAGGCAATCACAGGTGAGTATTGATATACCACTTATTGTTGAGGATATTTGCATGAAAATTCGATTGACTACCGTACTCCTGGCCGCGTTGTTCTGCTATCAACCCGCTTATTCTCACCACAGTCCCGAGTCACACTACCTGGTCAATGAACTGGTAACCGTGACGGGTGTGGTCACCAAATTCCGCCTGATCAATCCCCATGCCCGTATCTATTTCGAGGTGACCACTGCCGACGGGGAAGTGCAGCAATGGTTCGCCGAGGGAAATGCTTCAGCAATCCTGCGCAGGCGCGGGTGGGACGTTGATACATTGCAACCCGGCGACTTGATCAAGGTCACCGGCAACCCGGCCCGGGACGGCGGCCACAAGATGGACTGGAAACTGATCGTCACGCAGGATGGGACTGAATACCGTGGCGGCAATACCGTCGGCAGCGAGCGTGACCGGTTACTGGAAGACGTGGAAAGGCGGCGTCAGGAAAGGAAAACGGAAGAATAGGAAAGAACGCCGGCTTGGTCTAAATTGAATCAGCACGCAGCAAGGAAGCCAGGTAGTCCGCCTGCCGCAGCGCCAGCGCGATAATCGTCAGGGTGGGGTTGGCGCAGCCTGAGGTGGGGAACAGGCTGCCATCGCTGATGAACAGGTTATCGATCTCATGGGTTTGTCCCCAGCGGTTGCAGACGCTGGTGGCTGGGTCATCGCCCATGCGCGCCGTGCCCATATTATGGGTGGCCGGAAAGACGTCCACCAGTTCCAGCACCTGCTCGGCGCCCAAGGCTTCATAGATTCTGCGCCCCCGATCCAGGGCGTAACGCAGCATCTTCCTGGAATTATCGTGATGTTCATAATGGACTACCGGGACCGGCAAGCCATATTGATCTTTGCGCGTGGGGTGCAGGGTGATTGAATTGGTAGCCAGTGGGGGGTCCTCACCCACGATCAGCAGCGTCGCCATACGCTTGTATTGTTCCAGCAGTTCCGTATAAGACCGGCCCCAGCCGCCCGGTTGCAGGAACCTGGCCATGGATTCGGGCGTAAAACTCACGGTTTCGAATAACAGTCCGCCAAAGAACCCACGCCCCGCATCATGGTAACGCTCATCATAGATAATACCTGCCTGGTGCGCACCGCGATGCTGGTTCACCAACCCCGGCATGATCCCGACCAGGGATGCCATGGCGTGGCGCATATAGTTTTTGCCTACCTGGCCGCTGGTGTTGGCCAGTCCTCCGGGAAATTTTTCAGAGCGGGAATTCAGCAGCAAGCGGGTAGTCTCTACCGTGTTGCCGGCAATGCAGACTGCCCTGGCTGATTGAGTGTGCGTTTGTCCGTGCTTGTCCAGGTATTCCACCCCGGTTACTTTGCCGTTGCCGTCATGGTTGACCCGCGTTGCCATTGCCTCGGTTCTCAATTCAAAATGACCGCTCCGTTCCGCCGCGGGAATATCCGTGTACAGGGTGGACCATTTGGCGCCGACGGCACAACCGCTGGTACAGAAGCCCAGTTGCAGGCAACTGCCTCTGCCGCCGCGTGGCTTTGAGTTAATAGCCAGGTTGCCGGTGTTGATTTCCTGGTAGCCACACTTCTTTGCCCCAGCTTCAAACACCAGAAAATTGTTGTTGCCCGGCAGCCGTTCAATGCCGTGCGTTCCGGTCACGCCCAGCCGGTCTTCTGCGGTCGCATACCAGGGTTCAAGTTCAGCCAGCGTGACCGGCCAGTCGGCCAACGTGGCGCCCTCCGCATGCCCGTAACGGCTCAACGCGTTCAATTCGTGCTCCAGCAACCGTACGCTGGTCGCGGTCCAGTGCAATGTTGTTCCGCCCACGGTCTTGCAATTCCACACCGGAAAAGGGGGTGGAGCAATGCCGCTGCCCTGTCGCTCATCCAGCCAGGTCATTTTGCCGAACATTTCGGCTTCGTGCGTGACGATGTCCGCAGGTTCGAGTCGCTTGCCGGCTTCGAGGCAGACCACGTCAACTCCGTTATTCGAGAGTACATCGGACAGCGTTCCGCCGCCGGCGCCGGAACCGATCACTACAACTACTGAGGCATCATTCAGAGGGAATTTCATCGTTGCTCTGGTCGGGCAGCCAGTCTATATCGTTGAAACCTCGGTTGATATAACCGCCGAACTCAAGGGATGAGCCCTCAAAGCCCAGCAGTTCCCAGGTAAGCGGGTGGCGGTATATGCCGCTCAAGGTTTCGTTCCGGACGAATTGAAAAAAAGCCGTGTGTTGTATTGTTGCAAGCCAGGCCGTTTGCTCCCCATCTGCCAGTTCCGGCCATTTATTGCCGGTATTTTCTGCCAGGGTTTCCAGCGCCTCGTCCAACATGGCCGTCAGTTCTCCGGATTGCTCGATCCTGCCGACCAGTTGCTCCGTTACTTGCTCATATACGTCCTTGCTTAACCCTGAATGCGGGAACAATTGATAGACAACATCCGGCAATACCTCATTGTGGTCCATGTTTGTGCTTCCACGCGCGCCGGTACGCCCTCCCAGCGACGCGAGTGCGAGGGATACAGCCAACTGAATAAATTCTCTGCGTGTGGTTCCCATTTCCAGTGCAGTGTACTGGAATAGGGTCAGGTCACACAATGCACACCGGTTGTTTTTTTTCACTCATCAACACGAAGTCCAAACAAGCGTGCCTTGTGCGATCTGCTCACATTAGCCTTCATAAATGATGTTATTTCCAGAATAAGGTGTACAATACACATACCCCTACACATTACGTGGTTTCCCTCGATGCGGACCAACATTGTTTTAGATGATGATTTGATGTGTGAAGCATTTGCTCTCACCGGTATTCATACCAAGCGCGAATTAATCCATACCGCGCTACGGGAATTAATTCGTAAACGCACAAAAAAGGATCTCACTGATCTGGCCGGTAAAATTCAATTACAGGAAGATTTTGACCATAAAAAACTCAGGGAATTGAGCCGTGATATTGGTTGATACATCAATCTGGATTGCCCTGTTTCGGGACAGAACCGGCAAGGAAAAATCCAATCTTAAAAAATGGACCGGCGATGATGATGTAGTATTGACCCGGTTTAACCAGTTGGAATTGCTCCAGGGATGCAAGGATGAAAAAGAATGGAACACACTCGCCAGGTATCTTGACGCCCAGGATTATGTGGAGACAACCAATACAACCTGGCCTGCTGCAGCCCGGATATATTTCGACTTGCGCCGTCAGGGCAAGACCGTGCACAGTCCAGTCGATTGTTGTATTGCTCAGCTTGCAATCGAAAGTGATGCTTTGCTTATTCACAGGGACGTCGATTTTGAGACAATCGCTACGATAAGGCCACTGAAGCACCTGAAACTTTAGAGGGGGTTTAAGGAGAAGCAGGCATGCCTTGTATTTCAGGAGACTATCTCCGAAAAAACAAGGTAATATGAAGTGCGATAGGGTGAGACACCAGCGGTGATGGAGCGCTGTTGTCGAGAGCATGCCTGGGAGCCGCTGACAAGCTGGTGACTTTGTTATACTTCGTAGATAAAATTTCGGCAACACACAAACCACCCGGATATGTTCACTCAATGACGGAAAATGTAAAACCCCAATCAGGCACTGATGTTATGAATCCCATCGTTAAACTCTCCCGCCGCGACTTCGTCAAGAGCACCGGCCTGCTGGTGCTGGGCGTGTCGATGGCGGGTTGTAGCCGCGGCGGCAACCCGGCGCAAACCGGCGCCGGTTCCGGAACCGCGCCGTGGTCCCCGGATGTATTCGTCAGCATCGATGCCGACGGGACCGTGCACATCGTTTCGCACCGGTCTGAAATGGGCCAGGGGATTCGCACCAGCCTGACTTCCATCGTTGCAGATGAACTCGAGGCGGACTGGTCGCGGGTGAAGGTCGTACAGGCCCCGGGTGATCCGGTATACGGGGACCAGAACACCGACGGTTCCTGGTCCGTGCGCGGCTTCATGGAACGCATGCGTATCGCCGGGGCTACTGCCAGGCAGATGCTGGAGCAGGCGGCTGCCGACCGCTGGCAGGTCGATGTCTCCGAGTGCCGGGCGCACCTGCACCAGGTGCTGCATGATCCCGGCAAGCGCGCCCTGGATTACCGGGACCTGGTTGCGGACGCGGCCGGGTTGCCCGTCCCCGAATCAGAGCAACTGACGTTCAAGCCTGCTAATGAGTTTCACTATATCGGCAAGGACGTACCCATGGTCGATATGGACGACTTCATTCAGGGCCGGGCCTTATACGGGATCGATGTCAGTGTCCCGGAGATGAAATATGCGGCGATTGCACGCTGTCCGGTCGCATTCGGACGTGTAAAGTCCTTTGATGCGAAGGCGGCGCTGGCCGTCAACGGCGTGCGCCGGGTGATTGAAATAAAGGCTGCCGAACCGCCGGCTGCATTCCAGGCGCTGGGCGGCATCGCCGTGATTGCCGACAACACCTGGGCGGCGCTGGAAGGGCGCCGGAGACTGGAAATCGAATGGGACCCGGGAGGCAATGGGGATTATGACTCCGATGACTACAGGATGCAGTTGCTGCGTACCGTTCGCCAGCAAGGCGACCTCAGGCGCAACGAGGGAGATGCCCTGGAGGCCCTGGACGCAGCCGACGCTACGCTGGAAGCCGAATACTATACCCCGCACCTCGCCCATGCACCGATGGAGCCACCGGCAGCGCTGGCCTCAGTAACCGCTGACGGTTGTGAAATCTGGGCGCCGACGCAGTCCCCGCAGTCGGTTATTCCCGCTGCGGCCGGGCTTACCGGTCTCAAGCCGGAGCAGATCAAGGTGAACGTAACCCTGCTCGGTGGGGCGTTCGGACGCAAATCCAAGTGTGACTTTATCAACGAGGCGGTTATCCTGTCCAGGGAGACCGGCGCGCCGGTCAAGGTGATATGGAGCCGCGAAGACGATATCCGTCACGGCTATTTCCATGCGCCCAGCGCCCAGTACCTGAAAGCCGGTATTTCCGAAACCGGCGCGGTAACGGGATGGCTGCAGCGCACTGCCTTTCCCCCGATAAAATCGACGTTTGACGTTAATGCCGTATACCCGGCCAATTGGGAGCTGGGCCAGGGTTCGGTCAGTATGCCGTTTGCGATTGATAACATCAGGGTCGAGGCGGGCGCGGCGCCGGCGAAGATCCGCATCGGCTGGTTGAGATCGGTGTGCAATATCTTCCAGGCATTTGCCGTGTGCAGTTTCGCCGATGAGATTGCCCATGCACGCGGGCGCGACCCGCTGGAGAATTACCTGGACCTGCTCGGACCGGACCGGCTTCTCGATTTCTCAGGGTATGGCGTGGAAGGCGCGGACGGTTATACGTTCGATGCTGCGCGCCTGCGCCACGTTGCCGAACTGGCAGCGGAACAGGCCGGTTGGGGCAGAAAACTGGCGCCGGGTCATGGGCTGGGATTTGCCGCGCATTACAGTTTCCTGAGTTATACGGCAGCGGTGATAGAGGTTGCGGTGGCCGCGGACGGCCGCTGGCGCGTCCCGCGCGCCCATGTCGCGTTTGATTGCGGGCTGGCGGTAAACCCGGATCGGGTACGCTCGCAACTGGAAGGCGCGGTGGTTTTCGGTATCGGCCTGGCCCGCGACGGCCTGATTTCCGCGGCCGATGGCCGGGTGGTGCAGGGCAACTTTGATGATTATCCGATGTTGCGCATGGATATGACCCCGGCCACATCCATTCATCTGGTGCGGAGCGATGCGCCGCCGGCAGGCGTGGGAGAACCGGGTGTCCCACCCATAGCTCCGGCGCTGGCCAATGCCATCTATGCCGCGACGGGGAAGCGTCTGCGCGAGATGCCGTTCGGCGCGCAGATTATGACCTGACCCCATTTATTTTACCGACAGGTACGGTCAACAGGGTTATAATCGTATAACACTACGAACACAGACAGCATGACTCATAAAATGAACCGGTTACTCCTGCTCCACCTGGTCGTCTTGACCTTCTGGGTTAATGCCGCGGGCGCGGGTGAGCGACCGCCCAATATCCTGTTCATACTCACCGACAATCAGGCGGCCTCATTACTTGGCGCCTACGGCAATCCCGATATCAGGACACCCCATATCGACCGGCTGGCCGCCGCGGGTATCAAATTTACCCGCGCCTACGCGGTGAACGGCATGTGCTCACCCACCCGGGCCACCCTGATGACCGGGCTGATGCCCTCGCAACACGGCATACACAGTTGGCTGGATGATGAACTGCTGGATCAATGGCCGGAAAGCTGGTCCGCCGTGGCGGAGTTCCGCACGTTGCCGTTGACACTGAAAAATCGGGGCTACCGCACGGCCATGATTGGCAAGTGGCATCTGGGCCAACCCTGGAAAGCGTCCCTTGGTTACCAGCACTGGGTTACGTTCCCCTACGGCCATACCCTGGATTTCTGGGATAACACCATTATCGACAACGCTGAGACCTATCCGGTCAAAGATCGGCATATCGTAGATTTCTTCACCGACAAGGCTGTTGAATACATCCGGGATTACGCCGGCGAGGAACCCTTTTACCTGCAACTGAATTACGACGGCCCCTATACCAATCCACCCACCAACTACGGGCCTGCCAGGAACCGGTACTACCAGGACTACGCGGGTAAGGAGTTCAAGTCTTTCCCACGCACGGCTTATAACGAGAACCTGGTAGAGCAGTTGCTCAGCGCAGACATCAACCCGTTTTTGCACGGCAAGCTGCGCGAAGGACTGGCCATGCACAACGACCCGGCCACCATGGCCAACGTCGCCTCCCAGAACACCCTGGTGGATGACGGTGTAGGCAGGGTGCTGGCCGCGTTAAGGGAGAAGGGGCTGGAAGAGAATACCCTGGTCATTTTTTCCTCCGACCAGGGCAACTTTTATGGGCAGCACGGCCTCTGGCAGCATACCGTGGTCACCACACCGTCAAGCATGTATGAGACGGCCATGAATGTCCCACTGATTATCAGCCAACCGGGTCGCATCAAGGCCGGTCAGACCAGTGATATGCTGATAGGCCAGTACGACTTACCAGTGACGATCCTGGACTATGTCGGGATGGGCGAGGTGCGCTTCGATAACAGTCCCGGCAACAGTTTCAGCCAGGTACTGACGGGCGCGCCCGGCAACCAGCGTGAAGCGGTGTTCTTCGAGCAGGAAGAGACCAGGGTCATCCGCACCCGACGCTACGCTTACTGGAAACGCCTGCACTCCACCGGACCACCGGCCCTGTATGATATGCAAACCGACCCCGACCAGAACCTAAACCTCGTGCAGGACCCGGCCTACCAGGCGGTCGTCGCGGAACTGGATGCCAGACTCACTGCTTTCTTTGCCGAATACGCGGATGAAAAATACGATCTATGGCAGGGTGGCGGCGCCAAGGGCTCCGTGGATCGCCCGGAACGATACCAACGCCTGTACGGCCCGGACTGGACCCCGGAAACGGAAATAAAACCAACGTTTAATGAATTAAGAATTAGGAATTAAGAATTAAGAATGGGGGGAGTTACGTCATTGAGTGCCTTGATTTAGGCCAGCGCTGCATTCATAAACAGCCGCCACAGGCGGCACATTCATTCCTAATTCCCAATTCCTAATTCTTAATTCCCACCCTCACACCACCGGCACAACCCTGCCACTGTATTCCGCGGCCTTCGTTTTCTCTACCAGTTCCACCAGCGCCGGGTTACGCGGGTCCGGCAGTGTTGTCCCATCCGCGCGACGCAACCGGTCAAGCACGCGCCGGCAACGCACCGCGGCGCTGTCCATGGGCAGCAAGACCGGGTCAACGTCGTCCAGATCAATCACTCCCAGCGCTTCCAGCATGCCCTGCTGGGCTTCGATCATGGGTTTATCCTGTCCCCCGAAGGCTACGTCAATGGCCTCAGTCCACATTTCACCTACTTCTGCATTATCCTGATCATGGTCCCTGGTTATACCCCAGAAATAATAGGTGGAGGTCTGGTTCTTTGGTGTGAGAATGTCCGTTCCGTACACCCAGATTCCTTCATGGCGCGGCCTGCCGGTGGGTGTGATGCCCACGTCCAGCAACATGTGGCAGGGAGCATCCCAGCGTATGTACAACCAGTGGTCCACCGGTTTGCCGTAGTCCTTGAACATGTGGTCCCAGGCCGGCGGCGCCAGGCCGTCCGGGCACCAGCGGTTTGACCACACGGTCGTGCCGTCCTGCAACAACTCATGTTCCCCGCGCTTGACCGCCTCACTCCCGAGAATACCTTTATGCAGAAACTCGACATGGGACAAGTCCATCAGGTTGTCGGTGATCAACTCGTAGTTGCCATGCATTTCAATGACGCCCTGCACCGAAGGATAATCCGGGTTGGTGTGGCAACTGAAATCAGGAATAGTGGCAGGGTCGGCCAGCGCCGGATCACCCATCCAGATCCATAACATGTTGTGGATTTCTTCAAGCGGATAGGCCTTGGTGCACATCTTTTCCGGGATTTTTCCGTCCCCGTGGGGGTTATGTACACAACGTCCTGTGCTGTCATAACGCAGGCCGTGATACTTGCATTCCACTATGTCACCCATCAGGGTGCCCAGGTGCAACGGCGAA
This sequence comes from Gammaproteobacteria bacterium, assembly GCA_965116585.1. GTDB lineage: Bacteria > Pseudomonadota > Gammaproteobacteria > Eutrophobiales > Eutrophobiaceae > JAAXHV01. Next base: position 3,663,130 of record OZ220714.1, read on the forward strand.
TAGCGGTGCGGGCAGGCGTTGTTGATGGCGGCTGCCTGGTTGTTTTCCTTGCGGTAAAAAAGGATGGACTCATCGATGATGGTGCGCTCGAACAATTCCTTCTTCACCTCATCACTCCACGCCGCCGCATACCAGGCATTTCTCAGAAATGGTTTTGACATGTGCAACTATCCCCTTGTAATGTTGATAAAATATTCGTCAAATAACACCATGAGTGTAATGAATATCAATATTTCGCCCACACGGCATTCTACCAAATCTGCTGTGGGCTGTTTGTCTGTTACAGGATATCAAATTGTCCAAAACACTGAATGAAAGTAATGTCTCAGCGTTCCGGTTCCTTTCCCTGGATCTTGAGGTTGGCAAGAAGGACAAGCGTATCCATGCCTTTGCCGCATTGCGTTCGGACACTGGTCAGTCTTTGGTTATACCAAAGGTTTCCCGGCGTGGTGCGCTGACGGATGCCTTGGTGAAGTTGGACGAGCTTGCAACCGGCGCTGACTTCCTGTTAGGGCATAACCTGATTATCCACGATCTGCCACACCTGCGTGCCGTTGCGCCTGATCTGCGTTTGCTGGATTTGCCGCCACTGGATACCTTGTCGCTGAGTCCCCTGGCTTTCCCGCGTAACCCTTACCATCGTCTGGTGAAACATTATCAGGACGGACAACTGAAACGGGAACGGCTGAATGATCCGTATCTGGATGCACAACTTGCCTTGCAGGTATTTGCGGAGGAGCGCCTGGAACTGGCCAAACTGGTTGGAACCAACCCGGACCTGCTGACTGCCTGGCACTGGTTGACAACAGCAACAGCCAATACCGCAGGTTTTGATGCTTTTTTCACTGAGATACGGCAGTCAGACCGGCCTGCCGGCGTGGAAGCCGGCGCGACACTGGCCAGACTGTTGGAGAGAAATTCCTGCGCCACCTATAGCCACGAAATCACGGCCAATGCCCATGAGCAGCCCTGGCCCCTGGCCTACGCGCTGGCTTGGCTATCGGTATGTGGCGGTAATTCGGTGATGCCGCCCTGGGTGCGTCACCAGTTCCCTGAGGCAGGGCGGCTGGTACAACGGTTGCGGGACCTGGCTTGCACCAACCCCGAATGTAGCTGGTGCCGGGACCGGCACGATGCAACCAAGGAACTCAAGCGCTGGTTTGGTTTCAACACTTTCCGGGCGGAACCCGCAGACGCCCAGGGAAAACCCTTACAGCAGTCCATCGTCGAGACGGCGCTTGCAGGAGAACACGTACTGGGTATCCTCCCCACAGGCACCGGCAAGTCCCTGTGCTACCAGATCCCGGCCCTGTCCCGCTATGACAAGACCGGTGCACTCACCGTAGTTATCTCGCCTCTGGTGGCGCTGATGGCAGACCAGGTTGCCGGTCTGGAAAAACAGGGGATTGGTTGTAGCGTCGCGGTCAACGGATTGTTATCTCTCCCTGAGCGCAGTGACGCGCTGGACAAGGTGCGCCTGGGAGATGCCGGCATCCTCCTCATCTCCCCCGAACAGTTGCGCAACCGTTCCGTGCGCCGGGCGCTGAGCCAGCGCGAGATCGGCGCCTGGGTATTGGATGAAGCCCATTGCCTGTCAAAGTGGGGACATGATTTTCGCCCGGATTATCGTTACGTGGCACGCTTCATCCGCGAGAAAGCAGGTGAGGAGCCGGTACCACCGTTGATATGCCTGACTGCCACCGCCAAGCCGGACGTTGTAGCCGACATAGTGGGACACCTGCAAGACAAACTCAACATCGGGATGAAGGTTTATAACGGTGGGGCGCAGCGTGATAACCTGGAATTTGAAGTGCTGCCGACAACAGGGCCGGAGAAGTTTTCCCATATCCACCAGATGGTGAGAGAGTGCCTGGATGAAGAGCCGGGCGGGAGTATTATTTATCGGGCCAAGCGCAAGGACACAGAGGAACTTGCCGAATTTTTGCAATTGCGGGACGTCGCTGCGGATTATTTCCACGCAGGTCTGCAACCGGAAAGCAAAAAGGACGTACAGAAGCGTTTCATTGATGGCGACTCACGGGTAATCGTGGCTACTAATGCCTTTGGCATGGGTATCGACAAGCCGGACGTGCGCCTGGTCGTGCACGCCGATATCCCCGGCTCACTGGAGAACTACGTGCAGGAAGCCGGCCGCGCCGGCAGGGATCGGCAACCGGCGCGTTGTGTGCTGTTTTATACACTGGACGACGTAGAACAGCAGTTCATGTTATCCAGTCGCGGACGACTTAACCGGCGCGAAATTCACAGTATCCTGAGAGCATTGCGCCGCCTGGATCGGAAAAAGTACGGGCAGGGCGAGGTGGTAGCCACCGCCGGTGAGATTCTGCTGGATGAGGAGGACAAGGTATTCGAGCGGGACTCGGCGACCGACGATACCCGGGTGCGCACTGCCATCGCCTGGTTGGAAGAGACCAAGCTGCTGACCCGTGAAGAGAACCAGGTGCAGGTTTTTCCATCCTCTCTACGGGTAAATTCAATCGAGCAAGCACAAGACAGGCTTGGCAAAGCGTCTATCCAGGATAACGATCGCAAGCAGCTACTGCGCATCGTGGAAATTCTGATGCAGGCTGATCCGGATGAGGGTATTTCCACAGACGAGTTAATCGGTGTTGCAGACATGAATGCTGAAAGATTGCGCGCCGCATTGCACGACCTTGAGAAATTGGGGATCGCCAGCAATGACACCGCGCTGACCGCGTTTGTGCATGTCGGTGTGGATCGTTCATCAAAAAAACGACTGAACGAAGCGATACAGTTGGAACGTGCATTGATTGAGCGCCTGCGGGCGGCGGCGCCGGATATGGGCAAGGGTGATGCCTGGCCGTTGCACTTGCGCCAGCTTAACCAGCAACTCAAGGATGACGGCCATGAGGACGCCTTGCCGGAACGATTGTTGCGTATTCTACGCAGTCTTGGCGCTGATGGCCGTGGTGAAGACGGCAGTGGCAGTAGCCTCGAAGTGCGCAAACTGGACGCAGAGGCGGTGCGGGTAACACTGGGACGTGATTGGTCGGCATTGGAAAAAACAGCCGAACGGCGACGTGCTGCTGCCGCATGTTTGTTGGGACATCTGCTTGACAGCCTGCCTGCCGGCCAGCGCGGCGTCGACCTGCTGGCCGAGACAACACTGGGTAAACTGCTCGAGGTCCTCAACGCTGACATCATCTTGAAACAGGAGATGAAAAAACCCGAGAAGCTGATGGAGCGTGCATTATTATGGCTGCACGAACTGGAAGTGCTTCGCCTGAACAAGGGTCTGGCTGTATTTCGTCCAGCCATGACCATCCGCCTGGCGCAAGGAGAGCAAGGCAAGAGAGGTTTTCGCATCACTGATTTTGCGCCGCTCAAGGATCATTACCTGGGCCAGACCATACAGATCCACATTATGAAAGCCTATGCGCAGCTTGGGCTGGACGATATGAAAAAAGCGCTTGAGTTGGTGCTGGATTACTTCAAACAGAGGCAGGATGATTTCCTGGATTACTGGCTGCCCGATACCGGCAAGGAAATTGAACGCCAGACCACGCCGGAGTCATGGCGCAATATTGTTGAATGTCTTGATAATCCCGTGCAACAAAATATTGTTGCCGATAACCGGGGACAGACCAACGTGCTGGTACTGGCCGGGCCCGGTTCCGGCAAGACACGGGTATTGGTACATCGCATCGCTTACCTGCTACGGGTACGACGTGAAAACCCGCACGGCATCCTGGCACTGGCTTACAACCGCCATGCTGCGGTGGAAATACGCCGCCGCCTCACGGATCTGGTCGGTGATGATGCCCGAGGGGTAATGGTACTTACCTGCCATGGTCTGGCGATGCGCTTGGTAGGTGCCAGTTTCACTGATCGCCATGATATGACTGACGATTCGGTCTTTGACTCCCTGCTACGAGATGCGACAGCATTGCTGCGTGGCGATGGTTTGGAAGCAGAAGATGCGAATGAACAGCGAGAACGACTGTTGGCCGGTTTTCGCTGGATCCTGGTGGACGAATACCAGGACATAGGCCAGGAAGAATATGACCTCATCGCCGCTCTTACGGGACGCACCCTGACGGATGAAGACGATAAGCTGACCCTGTTCGCGGTCGGCGATGACGACCAGAATATCTATACCTTCAAGGGCGCATCGGTGAAATATATTCGCCGTTTCGAGCAGGACTACAAAGCGAAGCCGGTCTATCTTACAGATAATTATCGTTCCACCGCTCACATCATCAACGCCGCCAACGCGCTGATCGAGCCGGCGCGCCACAGGATGAAAAGCGGACACCCGATCAAGATCAACCCGGCGCGGGCAAAACAACACCAGGGTGGTGAGTGGGGCAAAATTGATCCGGTGAGTGAAGGGAGGGTGCAGATACTGCCGGCGGGAGAATATCCGGTAACTCAGGCACAGGCGGCCATGCTGGAGCTGCAACGTCTGTCTGGTCTCACACCAGACTGGGATTGGTCGAACTGCGCGGTGATTGCCCGTGAATGGAAGTACCTGGACCCGGTGCGCGGCTACTGTGAACACCATGACGTTCCCGTACAGTTGGGCAACGAAGAACTCCCGAATGTCTGGCGCCTGCGGGAAACCCGGCGTTGTGTGGATTGGTTGAAGCAAGACAACAGGAAAGTGGTAAAAGCGTCTGAACTCAGCGCCTGGCTGGCTGCTCAGCGACAAACTCCCTGGACCCAATTATTACAGGAGGCTGCGACTGCATACCAGGAGGAAATTGGAGCAGTGGAGACAGAGGTGCGGGTTGAGCACCTCATAGAATGGCTGGCTGAATGGGGTCGGGCCGCGCGCCGACGCCAGAGTGGGCTATTGTTGCTCACTGCTCATAGCGCAAAGGGACTGGAGTTCAGGCATGTGGTGGTATTGGATGGGGGCTGGGACAAGCGTAACCAAAAAGAAGAAGTCGATGCGCCACGCAGGTTGTATTACGTTGCCATGACGCGGGCGCGGCAAACACTGACCCTGTTACGTTTCAACCCTGTTCAAGGCAGGAGAAGCGATTTCAGGCTGGCGCTCGCTGAGCATCCTTCGGTGCTGCGTCGTGAGCCCGCTCGGCTACCGCCGGTGGTTCCTGAACTTCACTATGATTACAAGCGGCCGAAACTCGGTGAAATCGATATAGGCTTCGCAGGCTCCCACCCTGCGCGCCACCGTGTACATCGTCATATTGCCGCGCTCCACCCCGGTGACCCCCTTCAGGCGCGCCAGACCGAACAAGGACGCTGGGAACTGTTCGACCAGGCCGGCAACAGGGTAGGGCGCCTCGCAGAGAGATTCACTGCACCGCCGGGAAAGCGTTGCCTGTCCGCGCAAGTGCTGGCAATCCTGACCCGTACTCGGGAGCAGTCACAGCCTGAGTTCCAGGAACGCATCAAATGCGATGCCTGGGAGATCGTTATCCCTGAACTGGTTTTCGCTCCGGAATAACATACATACCATTCCCTCGAAGATAAGACAGCCAACGATCAGATGATCCTCTACTGTTTCCTATCGAAGAGTGAAATACTGGTTCTGGATTTATTAAAGTCCCCTTGTTCACAAGGTATCATTGCTCATCCCCCGCAGCTCCCAGCCTCGGGTCAAAAGAGAATGCTACTTCCTGAACAGTCCGGATAATCGTTGTAAAGTGCGGATGCAGGGGATTGAGCAGGTAATTCCTTTCAGATGGGACAATAACGCTGGGTACTGACAGGGCCGCTGACTCCTGGCCAGCTAACCACTCATTGCCGATAATGGCAGTCGATAACGGTGCCGGATACTCACGCCAGTCGTTTGGTAGCGCATCATCCGGGAGCACCATCATATCCCTTGCCTCCAGGTCTACACTTAGTACGGCGTATTGTCCCAGTATGTGATAATCACTGATATGGACCATAATCTCCAGGTGTCCCAGGGAGATGGAACTCGTGAGATAGATACATGCCTGTCCCTTGCTGTTCCAGCGCCCTCCGAAACGACGGGCGCCCTCGCCGTCAAAGGCGGTTGCAGACTGCCGGCGTTTAACCAGCCGGTAGGCTCGAATCACGCAATGACCCCATGCTCCATTCGGCCGATCAGGTCTTCTACGGCGCTAGCTTCCGTTGCGCTACGCAGCATCTCTATGGGGGCCTTGCCGTTCAACCCGATACTTGGGTTTATCATCCAGCGACAGGCCCCGTTCTGATCACCCTCAAAAAGATCAATAGCAGCCTTGAGAACTTCCGCGCAACGAAACAGCCGGTCACTCTCAGCAGGGGTGAAACGGCCTGTGTTAGCGCGCCGCGCCAGGGTGGCAGGAGATATTGCCAGCAAAGTGGAAAGCTGTTTTTTCTGTAATCCCGACAGTTCAGCCAGCAAAACAAAGAAGCGGTAGTGGAAGCCTGCTGCCAGTTGTTCAAACAAACGCGGGCCGCGTCCGGGCACACCTAATTGTTGCCAGAATAAATCGCCTGCCGCACCAGGCCTGAATACTTTACTGGTTGTGCTTTTTGCCATAAGAGGTTGCTCTCAATTGAGAGTTTGTAATATATCATATGATAAAACAAGAGGCAAGATAACCTGGGTATTACAAATCAACTAATTGCCGCGCCCAGTCAGGCAAATCGTCAAGCGTCTTTTCTACCTGCCCATGATGCATCGTCAAAACGCGTACAAAGGGATTATCGGCAAGTGAATTATCCAGCAGGTAAACATGGTCGCATAAAGGAATCACGGACTTGATGAGACGCAATAAGCGCGGGATACGTGCTTCGATCTTTTCATCAGGTACACCGTGACCACCTTCTTCGATGCGTTGCGCAACCCGGGCCTTATTGAGGCTGACTGGTCCCAGGTGAACCATTACCAGGATAACCTCATAACCCAGGGCCTTGGCCTTACCCGCGAAGTCTACCTTGCTCGGGTGTGAAAAGACTGTTTCATAACAAAAACTACGCCCATCCAGGAGCAGGTTGTCGCGTATCTCCTCCACAATCTGCATTGCCTCATAACTGTGAAGCTCCGGCGCCTCGGGAAACAACTCTCTTGCAATCAGGTCTGCATTAACAAAAGGGATTCCAAGTGGGGCCAGGCGGGTTCGATAAAAAGTACTTTTGCCGGCGCCATTGCCGCCCGCTATAAGCCAGAGTTGTTTACTCACTCAAGCAGCCTGTTCCGGAAGCGGCATAAATACCCCGTTATGGAATTTACCAATGTTCACACGGCCATCCGGCAATATCTGCTCAAGCTTGCCGGGATGACGAGTTGATGCCTGATAACGCACTAAACTGGTTGTAACCGAGTCCGCCAACCTGCCGCTTTTTCGATCACGTTCCAGGTCTGAAAACACCTCTTCAGGCGCAACGTCCACAGGCGCTACAGGCTCGATTTTCAGATGAACCAGACCGGCAGCTATCTCAAGCAGGGTATCCTGATCAATGATTCTGGATACGCTACGACCGATCCCGGCCCAGTATTCAATTTGCTCGGCGACACTGCGTTGCTGCAGCCTGCTTGCTATTGTAGCGGCATGCATAAGTTCCGCTTGCAATCGTACGGGTGATGAAGCTTTTGGCATAGTTCATATTCTCTTTTTATAAGAAATCATAATTGTAGCAAATTGCTACAATTAGTCAAAGAGAAACAAGGAATAGTGTTTTTTTCGCTATTGTCAGGAACAAACCCTCATCCATGAGTGACCTATTGAAAAATAGTGGGTGTCTGGTTTAACATGCGGTACAGAATGATATTCAGGTATACTCCATTACATTCAGAGACCATCAGGAATTACTTCAAATGTTCAAGGTAAAAGTAGCCAGCACCGGCGAGGAAATCACTGTCGAAGACGGCGTACGCATCGTCGATGCCCTGGGCGAGCACGGTATTATCATCCCGGTATCCTGTGAGCAGGGCATCTGTGGCACCTGTCTGACCGGCGTGCTGGAAGGAGAACCGGAGCACAACGACGTTTTTCAAACCGATGAAGAGAAGGCGGCCAACGACCAGATGACCTTGTGCTGTTCACGTTCCAAAAGCAAGATGTTGGTACTGGATTTGTAAAAACTTCCGCGCGCTTTCTCTGGCACTTAACTTTGACATGTTCAGCGTGCATTGCGCTCGATTGCTTTCCGTGCCGCTGAACGTGTCAAAATTAAGAAAACTCTGAATTTCCAAACACTCGGTCAGTTAAAAAAAACTGTTGACAACTATATTTTTTAGTGTATAGTATGCTACCTTATGCAAATGACATTGACACAATGCACCACGGTCGGTGCCGTTCTTGATACAAGGCGGCTGGCCAGCGCGGTTCAGTACGACCTGTTTCCGAACAGGGTGTCTGATGATTTGGTTTCGTGTGGAATCATCGATAACAGTGAACCCATGCATTAAGCCTTCCCGGATAGCAATCCCGGAAGGCTGGATAAGTAAACCTTCCGGGAAAACTTCAAAAGAAGCCCTGGTTGGTTTATCAACCGGGGTTTTTTTATCCCGGTGTTGCCCTGCAACAGTATGAGCAGGGCAAATGAATTCGTCGCTATCGATCCTGGATCGAGGCACGTTTAGGGGCCTGGCCCTGCTAACCGTCGGTAACGGCGGGAAAGGGATGTAACCCATGGCATCCCGCCGGTTCTTCGGAATCGGTCAGTCCAGGCAAGTCTGGTCTCCTTGCTCTCGATAGGAAGCTGTCGGGAGTAGCGACCAAGCGATGCGCGGAAGTAGATTGACTTACGCACCGGTCTTCAGACCGGGAATGCAGGTCATTTGAAAGAACACGTGGTGGTGCAACCCGCGTAACCAGCATCGTCAATCGTTAGAGATAACGGATAGTGCAGAACAGTGCGAGCCTTACGAGCAAGCGCGACTGTGCAGAGAACCGGGGTTCCGGTGTGTGGCCGGCGTCCTGGTTATCGGTTGAGTAACCGGTAGGTGAAAGACATTCGGTGTGTCGTATTTCGTGGTCCAAAAGACGACGAAGCGACCGGGGCGCGCACGCCGTAATGGGGTACTATGCTTAGTTCAGACGGATAGAACAACTGCCTGATAAGCAGTAGGTCGTGGGTTCGATTCCCACAGCATTTTGATAAATGCAAAGACGTGCCTCGATACGGGCCGAAAGTGGCTTAAGGCCGAAATCTTCGAGTAATTCGGCGGTCCGGCGGTCGCAAACCAAAAGACCTTGGCAATGCGCTGCACGGTTGGCTCATCCCCATTCAGAGCCCGCAAGGCTCACGGTAGGCAAATTGCCGATTAGGCCTGTATAACGAGTGAAACGCCACACTCTGAGAAAGGCAGTCATGGCCATTTACCGTCGCGCTGGATTCGCTCAGGCGGCGGTGGACAAGCAGGCAATCAGCGTCTGGCAGGGCGCCGGGTACTCCTGCAAAAGGGTGGTCGCAAAGCGGCGTAGTCTCAGCCGCTTTTATTTCAAGTCTTTATCCCCGTCCCCTGGTCCAGCAGGTACACTACAAGTCAGCCAGGAGTGTGTTTATTCTTGGCTATAGACTTGACGCGATTGTGCGTATTCCGACGAATGTGAACACTGATTCCGGTTGAACGTAGATGGTGATTCCGTTTCATCGTGAACACCAGATTAATCTGTTGTTCAGTCTTGCAAATTATTCAGACTGGTTGTACCATCTGGTCTGATATTATCCCAACGGGAGATGACGATGGAAACGATTGGGGCGTTTGAAGCCAAAACACACTTGCCACGCTTGCTCGATCGCGTGGCGCACGGAGAAACGCTTACCATTACCCGACATGGTAGACCGGTTGCCTATCTGGTTCCCGTCAACACCGACAGGAAACAGGCAAAAGAGGCGGCCGCGCGCATTGTCGAACGTCGCCGGCACGTCAAGCAAACACCGTTGGCTGAACTCATGACCACAACTCATGAAGGGCACCGTTATTGATGCCCGTCGTCATCGACAACTCTGTATTCATGGCATGGTGTATGGGTGATGAGGATGACCCCACGGCCAACAATGCCATGCTGCGCATGATTGACGAGGGAGGGGTTGTGCCGCGTATATGGTGGTACGAATTGCGTAACGCGTTACTGATGAGTGAGCGCCGTGGACGGATTTCCCAGCAACAAGTATTGGATACACTGGCCGATAGCCAGGCCCTGGGCATTTCAATTGATGATGGACATGACGAGGCGCAAGTCCTTGATCTGGCGCGCCGACTTGAGCTGACCGTGTATGACTCAGCGTACCTGGAAGTAGCCCTCAGGCGAAGTCTGCCCCTGGCGACACTGGATGACAGGTTGCGGAAGGCAGCAGAGACTATCGGGGTAGCCGTTGTGCATTATGATGATTGAGCATGACGCCGGAGGCTAGTGCTACCACATGGTCACCTAACCCGCATATCTTACCAACCCTGGCATATTGGGTTGACGTACAATGAGGTCCCCTCCCTGCTTTAATGTAAGTTATTGATAGAACTTGCATTATACACGAGATAGAGACCCCTTTACACTGGTTTGTGAGATATCTGTGAGATATCCGGGCTATGCATCTGAACGCATACATCTACGCTGTCATATTTCTGTAATCGCACAATATTATGCTCGTAGACAAGTAATCGGCACAAGATGTGTCGTTGCGTGCAAAGAGTAATTTGGCACTTCCTCACAGATTATGAATATCGTTCCGCGACCCCAGCATTTTCGTACTATCTGGATTTCGGACGTCCACCTCGGGACACGAGGATGTAAATCCGAATACTTGCTCAGTTTTCTGAAGTGGAACGAGTCGGATTTTCTCTACCTTGTGGGCGACATGATTGATGGCTGGCGGCTCAAAAATAACTGGTACTGGGAGCAATCCCACAACGACGTCATCCAGAAGATCCTGCGCAAGGCGCGCAAGGGCGTGCGGGTCGTCTACGTCCCCGGGAATCACGACGAGGCGGCCAGGGACTATACGGGACTGGACTTCGGCGGAGTCGCAGTGGAGCGCGAGGCCATCCACAAGACCGCCGACGGCCGGCGGCTGCTTGTCATTCACGGGGATGAGTTTGACTGTATCGTCCGGTATGCCCGCTGGTTGGCCCTGTTGGGAGACATCGGCTACCGCGCCGCGCTATCGATCAACAACCGCTTTAACTCGATACGGCGGAGACTAGGCTATCCCTACTGGTCGCTGTCCGCGTTCCTCAAGCACAAGGTCAAGAACGCAGTGGAACACATCAGCAATTTCGAGGTAGCCATCGCGGAGGAAGCCGGGCGGCGCAACGTGGACGGCGTCGTCTGCGGCCACATCCACCACGCCGAGATCCGCGATATCGGCGGTGTGCTCTACTGCAACGACGGCGACTGGGTGGAGAGCTGCACGGCGCTGGTAGAGCATTTTGATGGACGTTTGGAGATCCTTCACTGGGCGACGGTCGAAACCGGTGAAGCGCTGGCGTTGGCGAGTTAGTTCTGTGCGTATCTTGATCGTCAGCGACGCCTGGTATCCTCAGGTGAATGGCGTGGTTCGCACCCTGAGTACGGTTACCAGCAATCTCCGCACCATGGGTAACACCGTCGAGCTGGTGACGCCCGACCGCTACCGGACAGTGTCCCTCCCGACCTACAAGGAAATCCGTCTCGCGGTTTGGCCCTGGAATGACATGGGTCGCCGCATTGCAGCCTTCCAACCCTGCGCCATTCATATCGCCACGGAAGGCCCGCTCGGTATCGCCGCCCGGAAGGTCTGCCTGAAGCAGGGCTATCCGTTCACCACTTCTTTCCACACAAAGTTTCCAGAGTACCTGTACGCTCGAACCCGGTTCCCCACAGATTGGAGCTACGCGCTCTTGAGGTGGTTTCATGGCGCGGCGCAGCGAACGATGGTGGCGACCGGCTCGCTTCGCTCAGAGCTTGTGACGAAAGGCTTCAAGAATCTGGAAATTTGGAGCCGCGGCGTCGATGTGGAACTTTTCCACCCGCGGCCCAAGCAAGAAACGCCCGATCCCCGCCCTCACTCTCTATATGTCGGGCGCGTCGCTGTGGAGAAGAACATCGAAGCTTTTCTCGGACTCCCGCTCGATGGAACAAAGCTGGTCGTCGGGGACGGCCCGCAACTCGATCAATTGCGCCGGAGGTTCCCCAAGGTTCGTTTTCTGGGTGAAATGCATGGTGCCGAGCTAGCGGCAGCCTATGCGAATGCCGATGTCTTTGTCTTTCCCAGCCTGACCGACACCTTCGGTCTCGTGCTTTTGGAAGCGCTGGCCTCGGGCGTGCCCGTCGCGGCGTATCCGGTTACGGGTCCCAACGACGTGATCAATGGCCATCCCGTCGGCTGTCTCGATAAGGATCTGAGCCGCGCCATTCGAGGTGCCCTCGACATCGATCCCGCCCAATGCCGCAAGTTCGCCGAAGCGCGCTCCTGGCAGGCGAGCACGGAGCAGTTCCTGAACGCCCTTCAGCGGTTCCAGCCGGCCGGCGGGTTCAATGCAGGTCAAGAAAAGATGTCCCAAGAGGGTGGCGTCTGAAACCATTACATGTGCCTGAGACTCATCTTCAAAGTTGAGGCAAATTGAGCCCCGCTTCTAATTGGACGCGACCGGCTTCTCCCGGGAACCACCTCTGTAAGACAACCGCCATCGAAACTTCAACGCGCCGTCATGTTCCTCTTCCAGGATCGCCGCTTTATTCAAAATGAAAACCAGGGGGTCAAGTTTTTATCCCCGTCCCCCGGTGCAGCAGGTACAGGCACAGGGATGACAGCAGGGCGATGAACAGCAGGATGATGATGAATGCGATATGGATGCCGATGTCGGAGACGCCCAGGATGCCGTAGCGGAACGCGTTGACCATATACAGGATCGGATTGGCCAGGGAGATGGATTGCCAGACATTCGGTAGCAGGTCTATGGAATAGAATACACCGCCCAGGTAGATCAGCGGGGTGAGTACAAAGGTCGGTATGATGGAGATGTCGTCGAAGTTCCTGGCGAACATCCCGTTCAGAAAACCACCCAGGGAAAACAGCACGGAGGTCAGGATGACGATGGTGAAGACGATAAACGGGCTGTACAGTTCGGGCAGGCCGGTGAAGAACAGGGCGACGACCGTCACGATCAGGCCCACTATCAACCCCCTGATAACCCCGCCGGAGACATATCCGGCCAGGATCAACCAGTTCGGGATAGGCGCAATCAGCATCTCCTCAACGTGGCGCTGAAAGCGCGCGCCAAAAAAAGAGGAGGAAACGTTGGAATAAGCATTGTTGATGATGGACATCATGATAATGCCGGGGGCAATGAATTCCATGTAGGAAAACCCGCCCATGACCCCGATGCGCGGGCCGATCAGGTTGCCGAAGATAACGAAATACAGCGCCATGCTGATCGCTGCCGGCAGGATGGTCTGCGACCAGATGCGCATAAACCGGGTGATCTCCTTGGTGATGATGGTCCGGTAGGCGATGAACAGTCGCTCAGCCGTCATGGTTCTCTCCGTTGTCATCCACCAGGCGCATGAATAACTGTTCCAGCCGATTGGCCTTGTTGCGCAGGCTGCTGACGATGATCATGTGTTCGGAAAGCATCTCAAACACCGCGTTGGCGTTCTGTTCCCGGTTAATCACCACTTCCAGGGTCATCGGGTCAACCTGGCGGATGTCCAGGAACGGCATCTCGGGCAGTTTTTCCAGCGGGCTGGTCAGGTCCAGGATGAACGTCTCCGAATGCAACTGCGCCAGCAGGTCTTTTTTAAGGCCGAATTCAACGATGGCGCCCTTGTCGATAATGGCGATCTTCTCACACAGGCCCTCGGCTTCTTCCAGGTAATGGGTGGTAAGAACGATGGTGGTACCGTTGCGGTTGATCTCCTTGAGGAAATCCCAGGTGGAGCGGCGCAGTTCCACGTCCACACCGGCAGTCGGCTCATCCAGCAATAATAATTCCGGTTCATGGATCAGTGCCCTGGCGATCATCAGGCGGCGTTTCAGTCCGCCGGACAGGTTGCGGGAGATACTGTCGCGCCGATCCCACATACCCAGTTGCCGGAGGTATTTCTCGGCCCTGGCATGTGCCGTTTTCCGCCCAATGCCGTAATACCCTGCCTGGTTCAGCAGGATATTCTGGCAGGTTTCAAACAGTGAGAAGTTGACTTCCTGAGGAACGATACCAAGCCGGGCTTTGACCTCGGTGCTGTGGGTTTCGCAGTCCAGACCGAAGATTTTTACCTGGCCCGCGGTTTTGGTTACCAGCGAGGTGGTAATACCGATAGTCGTGGACTTCCCGGCGCCGTTCGGGCCCAGCAGTGCGAAAAAATCACCCTCATTCACCTCCAGGTCGATTCCCTTCAAGGCCTGAAAACCATTCTTGTAGGTTTTTTCGAGGCGGTTAATCTCCAGCGCTTTCATGCTTGTACGGCATTACCCGATTGTGGTTTATCCTCCGTTAACCGGGGATGAACGGGGTGATGATACCCGGTTATTCGTTTCTGCCCTTGTAGGCGCGCACTGCCGAATTGAACAGTTCACCGGTTGACGTCATTTCATCCACCATTTTGTTGTAGAACAGCAGGTTGATCTGCAGTTGTTCTTCGGTGGCAGCCTCTCCCCAGCTTGCCCTGAGTTCATCCAGGCAACCCAGTACGGCTTCTCCCTTGGTAATATAGTCCTTGATGCCGAGTTGCGCCGCAATCATTTCCTCCTCGCTGGACTTCAGTCCGTTCGGGATGGACGGTCTTTCCGGCATGGGGCAGGTTTCAATCACCTCGGTGGATGCGGCTTCGGCTTGCGCATGTACGGATGGCGCCGCTAACATGCTGAGTATGACAGCGCAGGATAAATACGAGACTGGCGAATTCATGGGTACCTCCTGTGACAATGTGGTTTCAGGTTGCAGAACGAAAACAATGATTTTGTACGACCGGATTTGACGACTATCATACAGTATTTTTCAAGTATATCCTGTCTATCCTGTGCATCCATGTGAATTTTCAATGAACAAGGTCATCATCCGGCAACCGGGCTTGCAGAATTACCAGTACGTCCATGACGCCATGGTTGCGTTCACCGACCGGCGCGGCGCTGACACTACGGATGAGATCTGGTGCCTGGAGCATGAACCGGTCTTCACCCTGGGTCTGGCCGGCAAGCCGGAACACTTGCTGGACCCGGGGGTCATCCCCGTGCACAAGACCGACCGGGGCGGGCAGGTGACTTACCATGGCCCCGGCCAACTGGTGGTCTACCCCTTACTTGACCTGAAACGGCTGGGCGTGTCCATAAAAGAGTACGTCAACCTGCTGGAACAGGCAGTCATTGATTTCCTTGTAACTCTCAACTTACACGCCGAGCGGCGCCAGGGGATGCCAGGCGTTTACGTAGCCGACAGCAAGATCGCAGCCCTGGGCGTGCGGGTGAGAAAAGGCTGCTGCTATCACGGCCTGGCCCTGAATGTGAGCATGGACTTGTCCCCGTTCAAGCGTATCAATCCCTGCGGTTATCCGGGGCTTGAGGTAACGCAACTGGCAGACCGGGGCGTGGATTTGACGATGGATGAAGCGTTTGAGAAATTTCTGCCTTGCTTGTTGCAACAGTTTGCCTACAATGATGTTGATATATCTGGCAAGAAGGCAGTATTCCCATGACAACAGCAACAGCCAAGCCCCGGACAAAGCAGGATCAGCGCGGCAAACTGAAGACCGCGCGCATTCCCATAAGGGTCATCCCCATGGAAGGCAAAGCCCCGAGAAAACCCCGCTGGATCAGGGCCAAAGCGCCGACTGATCCCAAAGTATTTGAACTGAAGCGGTTGTTGCGGGAACGCGCCCTGCATACCGTGTGTGAGGAAGCTTCCTGTCCCAACCTGGGCGAGTGTTTCGCACGCGGCACCGCCACATTCATGATCATGGGTGATACCTGTACCCGGCGTTGTCCGTTCTGTGACGTCGCCCACGGGCGGCCGCAGCCTTTGGACCAGGACGAACCACAGCACCTGGCCGAGGCGGTCAAACTGATGGGACTGAACTACGTCGTCATCACTTCCGTCGACCGGGACGACCTGAAGGACGGCGGGGCAGGGCACTTTCGCGACTGTATCCGCGCAGTACGCCGGGCAACGCCTGCCACCCGCATCGAAATCCTCACCCCGGACTTCCGCCGCCGCATGGACGTCGCCCTGCAAAAACTGGGCGAAGCCCCGCCGGACGTATTCAACCACAACCTGGAGACCACCCCGGCCCTGTACCGCAAGGCCAGACCGGGCGCCGATTATCACTGGTCACTGAACCTGATTCGCAGGTTTAAGGTACAACATCCTGATATTCCTACGAAATCCGGCCTCATGCTGGGCTTGGGTGAAGAGATAAAGGACGTACAGCAGGTGTTGCGTGACTTAAGGGAACACGACTGCGATATGCTGACCCTGGGCCAGTACCTGCAACCGAGCCGCTACCACCTCAAGGTGGAAAGGTTTGTTGACCCCTCCGAGTTTGACGAACTGGGTGACTATGCCAGGCAACTGGGCTTCACCAGCGTCGCCAGCGCCCCCATGGTGCGCTCATCGTACCATGCCGACCTGCAGGCCGCCGGGGTCTGAGAGCAGCAATTTCACCCGTCATACGGGCCTGATTCTCTCTATCGTCATTCCTGCTTCCTCCTTGTCATTCCCGCGCAGGCGACACCCCCAGAATTACTCCGAGTTAATTGCATTGACGGTCGATCGGATGTACCCCTTTGCAAATCTCGTGCTGATCTCCGCATTTTCCCGCAGTTGATCCGCCCGGCGCACGATGTTGTTGTTCTCATCCGTGACGATGGCATAACCGCGTTCCAGGGTGGCCAGCGGGCCGACTGTTTGCAGGGAGCGGGACAGGTAGTCCAGTTGTTTGTTCCGGGTTTGCAGGCTACGGGTGAGGCAGTTCCGCAGTTGCTGCTCCAGGGCGGCGCATCTTGTGCCGTACCCTGCCAACTGCCGCAGAGGGTTCCTGCTTCTGATAATGTCTGCGTGCCGGGCCAGGCGCATCCGGCGCATCCTGATGTTGTTGGCTGTCGCGAGTTCCAGACGGGTGGATAGGTCATCCGTGCGCTGGGCCATATTCTGTAGCAGGTGGGTGGGACGGGGCAGGCGTTTGGCCAGTTGCGCGACGTGGCGCAGGTGAGCATGCAGCAGGTAGGTCGCGCGCTGGCACAGTTGTGCATGGGTGGCAGCGAGGCCGGACAGTAACGCGGCCGCATCAGGACTCACCAGTTCCGCCGCGGCCGAGGGCGTAGGGGCGCGCTGGTCGGCAACGAAGTCGGCAATGGTAAAGTCTATTTCGTGACCAACGCCACTGACCAGGGGAATAACGGAGCGGTGGATAGCCCGGGCCACGACCTCCTCGTTGAACGACCACAAGTCCTCCAGCGAACCGCCGCCGCGGGCGAGGATCAGCACGTCGCATTCCCGGCGCCGGTTGGCCTCGTCGATGGCTTGCGCGATCTGTTGTGCCGAGTCTTCACCTTGCACGGGAACGGGATAGATGATGACCCCAGCGCCGGCGTAGCGTCTTCCCAGCACATTGATGATATCCCTGACTGCGGCGCCCGTGGGCGAGGTGATGACGCCGATAGCGCTGGGGAACGCAGGTAACGCTTGTTTGTGCTCATCGGCAAACAAGCCCTCTTCCTGCAGCCGCTGTTTCAATTGTTCGAATGCCAGTTGCAAGGCCCCGGCGCCGGTCGGTTCCAGGTGCTCAACGATTAGCTGGTATTCCCCCCGGCCTTCGTACAGGCTGACGCTCACCCTGGCCAGGACTTCCTGGCCGTTCTGCAACGGTGTACGCAAACGCCGGTTGGCGCTTTTGAACATGGCGCAACGTACCTGGGAATGCTTGTCTTTCAGCGAGAAATAGATATGACCCGAACCGGGTCGGGCCAGGTTGGAAACCTCGCCGCGTACCCACAAAGCCAGCGGAAAACTGTCCTCCAGCGTTGCCCGGACTTCGCGATTCAGACGGGTGATCGTATAGATATCGCGCTGTTCTTCTGTAAATTTGACGGCCATATTAAGAACTAAGAATTAGGAATTGAGAATTAGGAATTAGGAATTGGGGTGTCGCCTGTGGCGGCAGTTTTCTGTGATTCTGTGGTTTAGTAAACATAATCAGGGCGGACTGGGGCATAACCCTCCAATTCCTAATTCGTAATTCCTAATTCCTGATTGTATAATAGGTCATGCAAATTATCGATGAAGCTCTCACTTTTGACGATGTTCTGCTGATCCCGGCGCATTCGCAGGTGTTACCCCGGGAGGTGAGCCTGGAAACCCGCCTGACCCGGCGCATCCGCCTGAATATACCCATCATCTCGGCAGCCATGGATACCGTCACCGAGGCGCGCCTGGCCATTGCCCTGGCCGCGCAAGGCGGGATGGGCATTATCCACAAGAACATGAGCCCGGAACGGCAGGCCAGGGAAGTCTTGCAGGTGAAGAAATATGAAGCCGGGGTGATCCGGGATCCGGTCACGGTCAGCCCCGGAACCAGTATCGGCGAGGTGATGCAGGTCACACGCGCCAACAATATTTCCGGCGTGCCTGTGGTGGACGGCGCCGACCTGGTCGGGATCGTGACCAGCCGCGACCTGCGCTTTGAAACCCGTTACGATGATCCGGTCGCCAATATCATGACCCCCAAAGAACGCCTGGTCACGGTAACAGAGGGCACCGGTACTGAGGAAATCATCTCCCTGCTGCACCAGCACCGGATCGAGAAGGTGCTGGTCGTCAACGATGACTTCGAACTCAAGGGTATGGTCACGGTCAAGGACATCCACAAGGCCAGGGAGTTTCCCAATTCCTGCAAGGATGAGGATGAACGCCTGCGGGTGGGCGCGGCAGTGGGGGTCGGGCCCGGCACCGAGGAACGGATAGCGGCCCTGGTGGGCGCGGGTGTGGACGTGCTGGTGGTGGATACCGCCCACGGCCATTCCGAAGGTGTGTTGCAAGCTGTCAGGGCGGTCAAGGCAGACCATCCGGACGCTGAGGTGATTGCCGGCAACGTCGTCACCGCCGCAGGCGCACAGGCCCTGGTGCAGGCCGGCGCGGACGCGGTCAAGGTCGGCGTAGGTCCGGGGTCAATCTGTACCACCCGCGTCGTGACCGGTGTCGGTATGCCGCAGATTACGGCCGTTGCCAACGTGGCGGCAGGTCTGAAGGGCACTGACGTCCCGTTCGTGGCCGACGGCGGTATCCGTTATTCCGGTGATATGGCCAAGGCCCTGGCCGCCGGCGCCTGGTCGGTCATGGTCGGCAGCCTGTTCGCCGGCGCCGAGGAAGCGCCGGGTGAGGTTGAACTGTTCCAGGGGCGCTCCTACAAGTCTTACCGCGGCATGGGTTCCGTGGGCGCCATGTCCCAGCAGCACGGTTCGTCCGACCGTTATTTCCAGGAAAACGATGAGATAGAGAAGCTGGTGCCGGAAGGGATTGAAGGGCGGGTCCCCTACAAAGGCCCGCTGAATGCCATCGTGCACCAGTTGACCGGCGGGGTCAGGGCAGCCATGGGTTACACGGGGTGTCATAACCTGGAGGAAATGCGTAGCAGACCGAATTTCGTCAAACTCACCGGCGCCGGCATGAAAGAGAGCCACGCCCACGACGTGACTATTACCAAGGAACCACCGAACTACCGGGTGTAGAGTTTTGTCCGATATTCACCGCGATAAGATCCTGATCCTGGATTTCGGTTCACAATACACCCAGCTTATCGCCCGGCGGGTGCGCGAGCTTGGGGTCTATAACGAAATTTACCCTTTCGACCTGGATGAAGCGTCCATCAGGCGGTTCAACCCGAAGGCCGTGATATTATCCGGCGGCCCGGAGTCGGTGACCGGCAGTAACAGTTGGCGCGCCCCGGATATCGTATTTCAACTGGACGTGCCGGTACTCGGCATCTGCTACGGCATGCAGACCATGGCGCAGCAGCTTGGCGGGCAGGTCGCCTCCTCCAGCCTGCGCGAGTTCGGTTATGCCAGGGTCAGGGCGCGCGGGCACTCGCGCTTGTTACGGGATATCCAGGATGACACCAACGCGCAAGGTCACGGCCTGCTGGACGTGTGGATGAGTCACGGCGACAAGGTGGATGAACTGCCCGAAGGATTTAAACGTATCGCTTCCTCGGACAACGCGCCGATTGCCGGCATGGCGGACGAGGCGCGCGGTTTCTACGGTTTGCAGTTTCACCCTGAAGTGACCCATACCCACCAGGGAACGGCCATACTGCAGCGCTTTGCCTGCGAGATCGCCGGCTGCGCTGCGCTGTGGACCCCCGACAATATCATCACCGACGCCAGCGCGGACGTGCGCGCCAGGGTGGGTAACGACGACGTATTGCTGGCCCTGTCCGGCGGGGTTGACTCCGCGGTGACCGCGGCGTTGTTGCACCAGGCAATCGGAGCTCAACTCACCTGCATCTTTGTCGACACCGGCCTGCTGCGCCTCGATGAAGGCGACCAGGTCATGGATACCTTTGCCAGGCACATGGGCATCCGCGTGATCCGCGTCAACGCCGAGCAACGCTACCTGGATAAACTCAAGGGCGTGGCCGATCCGGAAGAAAAACGCAAGATTATCGGACGCGAGTTCATCGCTATCTTCGAGGAAGAAGGCAAAAAGCTCAAAAATGAAAAATGGCTGGCCCAGGGCACCATCTACCCGGACGTAATCGAGTCCGCCGGCGCCGGCACCGGCAAGGCCCACGTCATCAAGTCGCACCACAACGTGGGCGGTCTGCCGGAGCGCATGAACCTGAAACTGCTCGAACCCCTGCGGGAACTGTTCAAGGACGAAGTGCGCAAACTGGGCAAACAACTGGGGTTGCCGCAGGAACTCATCAGTCGTCACCCGTTCCCGGGCCCGGGCCTGGGGGTAAGGATCCTCGGGGAGGTAAAAAAAGAGCACGCGGATATCCTGCGCCAGGCTGATGATATATTCATAAAAGCACTCATCCGCCACGACCTGTACCACAAGACCAGCCAGGCGTTCACCGTGTTCCTACCGGTCAAATCGGTCGGCGTCAAAGGCGATGCCCGGCGCTACGACTACGTGGTAGCCCTGCGCGCGGTAGAAACCGTCGATTTCATGACCGCCCGCTGGGCGCACCTGCCGAACGAATTCCTGCAGGAAGTCTCCGAGCGCATCATGAACGAAGTGGAAGGCGTCTCCAGGGTTGTTTACGACATCTCCAGCAAGCCGCCGGCGACGATTGAGTGGGAGTAATTTAATGGCAATTTACGAGTTCAATGAGGGGGGGTATTAAACGCCTCAGGAAAACAACTTTTACCGACCAGGGTATTCGCGAGCGACAGGATATTCAACCCCTTATCAGAGACCAGATAGAGGTTATCTCTGATAAGGCTATGGTTATTGCCGAAGAGTTTGATAGCTGGGACGCAAGCCGAAGATGAATTGATCTGTTGCGCATTGATAAAGAAGCAGTACATTTGATCCGTTCAAACTATCCTCATCTCGGTATCATGATGAAGAAGGAATAATCCGAAGTAAAGAGCGGCAGCACTTATGCCTTTTCATTCAGCGTTCTCTGGCATTGCCAAATGTAACCATGTACGTTACAATGATAATAAACTAGGGAGATTATTTTTGATTCGCAGTTTTCGGGACAGATGGTTGAGGGACTTTTATCTGGAAGATAAAGCCGGAAAGAAATTACCCGCTGAGGTCCGGGATCGATTGTTCAGAAAACTGCAGTTAATTGATGATGCAACCAGTGAACTTGACTTGCGATCACCACCAAGCAACCATTTTGAAAAGCTGAAAGGAAATCTGGCCGGTAAACATTCCGTCCGCATCAACAAACAATGGCGACTGGTGTTTGCATGGTCTGATGTACGTGGCGAGGCCCAGGGCGTCTATCTGGATAATCACGATTATCGGTGAGGCAGACTATGAATATCACAAAACGGCAACCCGTCAGTGCCGGTGAGATGATTACCGAGGAGTTTCTCGTGCCTATTGGATTGACACAGGGACAACTGGCGGAAGCGATGGGCGTGAGCCGGAAAACAGTCAACGAACTGTGTACCAACCGTCGCGCCATTACGGCAGATTCCGCATTGATGCTTGCCACGGTTTTCGGCAACACTGCTGAATTCTGGTTGAACCTGCAGCAACGGAACGATCTGTGGAAGGCGTTGAATACGCCAAAGCGGCGAACCCGGATTGAGAAGGCAAAGCCTGTTGCGGCTTGATTGTTATAGTTTTTTCATCGGCGTTCGCTCTCAACCCAGTAACCACGGCATCACGCCGAAACTTTGCCAGGCCAGTTCGCCCAGCCTGGAAAGCTGGGATTTTGCCTCATGCATGTTTACTTTCATGAGCATGTTCTCCAATCTCATATTAGCTAAGCTAAGCTTAGAAAAAAACAGGTATTCGTCAAGGATAAGCGCGTAATATTTTTCTCCCGGGTTCGCTTCATGTAATCCCTACCGAAACAGGTCTTCATACTCCTGCCGCAACAGGTTTTTTTGCACCTTCCCCATGGTGTTGCGCGGCAGTTCGTCCACGAACGTGACTCGCTTGGGCGCTTTGTAACCGGCCAGTCTGTCCTTTGTATATCCCGTCACCTGGTCTGCATTGAGTGCCGCGCCTTGTACGCAGACGATCACCGCTACCACGGCTTCGCCGAAATCCGGGTGTGGGACGCCGACCACGGCTGATTCCTGTACCCCGGGCAGTTCGTTGATAACGCTTTCCACCTCCACCGGATACACGTTCAGACCACCGCTGATGATCAAGTCCTTGCTGCGTCCGACGATAGAGAGATAGCCGTCTTCATCAATAACGCCCTGGTCACCGGTGTTGAAGTAGCCCTCGTCGGTAAAATCCTCGGCAGTTTTCTCCGGCATGTGCCAGTATTCCCTGAACACGTTCTCGCCCCGTACCTGGATATTACCGATTTCACCGATGGACAATACCAGCCCGTTAGCATCACAGATGCGCACCTCCACCCCGGGCAGGGGCGGGCCGACGGTGCCGGGTTTGCGTTCCCCGTGCAGGGGGTTGGAGGTGTTCATATTGGTTTCGGACAGGCCGTAGCGTTCCAGGATACGGTGGCCAGTGCGTTGTTCAAATACGTGGAAGGTCTCTGCCGCTAACGGCGCTGAGCCTGAAATAAAGAGGCGTGCCCGGGCAGCAGTCTCACGTGTGAAATCCTCACTGGCCAGCAGGCGAGTGTAATAGGTGGGCACGCCCATCATGGTCGTGCATTCAGGTAGCAACTCGATGACCTTGCCGGTATCGAATACCGGCAACCAGCGCATGGCGCCGCCGCTCAACAGCACACAACCCAAGGCCACGAACAGGCCGTGCACATGGTAGATGGGCAGGGCATGCAGCAGGATGTCATCCTCCGTAAAACCCCACGCCTGTACCAGGATGTGGGCGCTTGCGTACAGGTTGTTATGGGTCAGGACAATACCCTTGGGCTTGCCTGTGGTGCCGGAAGAATAGAGCAGGGCCGCCATGTCGTCCCTGTCCCGGTGCACAATGACGGGGTCATCCGCCATATCCCGCGACCGGTCCGTGAGCGTGCCTGAGCCGTCCGCATCCAGGGTAAACAGGCGCGGGATGGACAGTTGTTTCACCAGCGGCCTGATCGTGTCCAGGTTCCGGCTGTCGCAGACCACCACGGCAGGTTCGGCGTCGGCAAACAAGTATTCGAGCTCACCGGCTCGGTAACCCGTGTTCAGGGGATGGAACACAAAGCCGCCCCGCAGGCAGGCCAGGTACAGGCAAAGCGCCGCAGGCGACTTGGCGGCCTGTACGGAAATCCGGTCACCGGGCACGGCCCCGGCCGCCGCCAGGAACCGGGCCAGCCGCGCCGTC
Source organism: Gammaproteobacteria bacterium (assembly GCA_965116585.1). Taxonomy (GTDB): domain Bacteria; phylum Pseudomonadota; class Gammaproteobacteria; order Eutrophobiales; family Eutrophobiaceae; genus JAAXHV01. The sequence continues at coordinate 3,686,939 of OZ220714.1, forward strand.
GCGCGCGCAATATCAGCATAGCGGTATTCATTACCGGCATCCGTTACCAGTAGCGTCTTGTCCGACCGGTTTTCGAATACCTTATGAAAGCGGGCGTACAGGCTGTGGTTTTCCCGCATACTCTGTCAATAAAACCCGAACTTCAGCCGGAGGTAGTAAAACCGCCCCAGGTAATCATAGATTGACGACGTGTTGTCGGACACGTCCGGCACGTAGGGCGGCGCTTCGTTGGTGAGGTTCTCCACCCCCAGCGTGACGTTGAAGGTATCACCGCGATAGTTACCAAACAGATCAAAGTAGTTGATGGCATCCACGCTGGTGTGAATATTGTCGAACTGGATGGTGTCGAAGATGTCCATGGCGTCCAGGTAGCGCCAGGAGCCGCCCAGGGTCCAGTCGTTCCGGCTCAACGACACGGACAGGTTGGCGCGCCACTCCGGGTAGCCGGCCCAATCGGCAATATTGCCTGCCACCATGTCGGTGCGGTCGCTGACTGCGCCGGCGCCGGTCGTCTCCACGTATTCGTTGAGCCAATTGACGTTACCGCTGAAGTCGATTGCGCCGAAGTCGGTTGACAGGGACCAGGATGCGTTAAGGTCGATACCGGAGGTCTCCAGGCGGGCCAGGTTTTCCTTGAGCAGGTCGAAGCGGATGATCGTGCCGGAAGATCCGCGTCCGATGCGGGCGCACTCCGGCGCCGCCAGGTTTGGCGTGGTATAACAGGTAAGGACCACGTCCACCGGGTCGGGCGTATTAATGGCCTTGTCCACCTGCACGTCGTAATAGTCAACGGTGAGCGAGAGGTTCTCAATCGTCTCCGGCGTCCACGCCAGGCCCACGGAGAAACTGTCGGAGGTTTCCGGTTCCAGGTCTGGATTGCCGCCCGCGGAAATCTTCAACTGGGAAGCGTTCTGCACGTAACCGGCGGGGATGCCCTGGCGCGCGCAGTTTGCGCGCACTGTGGCATCGTTACGGTACAGGTCGGCCGCGCTGTTACAGGGATCGGCTACGGTCGGGTAAGTATCCGCGGTACCGCCGAAGGACTCCAGGATATTGGGCGCCCGGAAACCAGTGGCAAAGACCCCGCGCAGGTGGATAGCATGAAGCGGCGCCCAGTGCAGGGCCAGCTTGAAGGTTGCCTCGGAGCCGACGTGGTTGTATTCGGAATAACGCACGGCTGCGTCCAGGGCCAACTCGTGGGCAAAACTGCGGTCGGCAAGCAGCGGTGCGTGGAACTCCGCGAAGGCCTCCCATACGGAAAAATCGCCCTGGGTCGGTTCCGCATAGTTGCCGGCGCTATGTCCGGAACGGACCAGGTCGGAGACGTACACGTTGCCTGCTTCATGGCGCCATTCCAGGCCGGTCGCCACGCCAACGGGTCCGCCGGGCAACGACCATAACTCACCGGTCAGGGCGCCGGCCAGGTGCCAGAACTCATAGCGGGTCTCTTCCTCGTTGGTGAACAGTACGTAATCAATTTCCTCCCGGCTCTTCCTGCCCCGTCCGAAAATGTCCAGGGTGGGGTTGCCGCGGGCATCCTTCGGGCAGGCAGGGTCTTGTGCACAGGCAACCGGGTCCAGGGCAGTCTGCAACCTGGCCACGTTGACCTGGTTACGGGTGACTTCCTTCAAGGTGGAACGCCCGTAGGTGAGCCAGGCATCGTATTCCCAGCCGTCCATGAGCGCCGGGAGACTGCCGCGCAGCCCCACGGTGGTTTTCATGGTATCGCTGTCATAGTTGTACAGGCGCGGGCGCAGGTCTGCCGCGCGCCACCACATCTGGAAACGGTCGGCGTCAGGCCCCACTGCGGCGCGAATGGCCGGCACGGCGTCTGCGGGGACGTGGGGATTGTTGAACGGTATTTGCAGCAGGTCGGTAAACCGTCCATGGGCATCCGAGATGGGCATGGGCGTGTATCGCAGCACCCCTTCCCGGTGCATGCCCAGCAACTCGTAGTAGAGGACTGCGGGAGCCAGTTCCAGTTCTCCGGTAATGGCGCCGTTAGCCACGCGTGAACCACTGACCAGTGACGGGCCGCCGCCCTCGATATCGGAGTAGTTGAAGCGATGGCCGGTGTCCAGGATGGACTGGAGACTACTGTCTCCGGCAGACCCGTTCAGGCCGCTGTTGCCAAAGGTATCGTAGGGCTGGTAGCTGGCGCCGCTGACCGGGTCCGGCTTGAAGATAATGCCGGCATCCGGCTGTCTGCCCTCGGGCGGTATGCCGCTGCCCATCAAGGTCAAAATCGTGCCGTCACCACTGTCCAGTTGTCCCAGGATGGGAATTTGCGACCAGTCACGTTGCTGGGCGTCGACGTTGCCGGTATCCACAATGGTGGCGGCCAGGGTGACGTGGCCCCATTCCCCCGTGCGACCGGCGATGAAACCTGCGTTGTAGGAGTCGCCACCCGGGTCTTCCGGTGACCCGAAGCCGGCATTCAGTTCGACGCCCTCAAAACGCCTGGTCCTGACGTTGATGACGCCGGCCACCGCGTCCGACCCGTAGATGGCGGAGGCCCCGTCCGCCAGTACCTCGATACTGTCTATCAGGTTCACGGGGAAGGACTGCAAATCGACCCCGATCGAAAGCGAACTGCTGATGGTATGCACCATACGGCGGCCGTTGAGCAATACCAGCGTCCGCTCCGGTGTCAATTGGTGAATGCCGGACAAATGCGCGCCGCGCCCGCCCGATGCATCGTTCCTGGAGATGCCCTGCAGGCCGATGGAGGGCAGCTTCAGCAGCATGTCCTGCACGCTGTAGTTCGGGGTACGCTCGATATCTGCGCTGTCTATCACGGACATCGGCCCCACGTAATCGGCTGGTTCCCGGCTGATGCGCGAGCCGGTTACGATAATTTCTTCCAGTACCGGCGCCTGCTCCCCCGCGCACACCGCGCCGGTTAACAGCAATAGGGCAAACACGCGTGGGAAAGTTTTCATGTGAGCATTATAATACTGATCCTGACAAAAAAAATCCTTTACCATATAGGTGATTGATACGAGTAGGGCTTATGAAGACAAAACTCCTGGTAATTGTATTGTTCCTGTTCGCTTCTGCGGGTTTTGCCGACACCATTGTGGGTGACTTCAGGCTGTCCGTGCTGACTGATGAAGTGCCCGGCGCGCGCCAGATGGCAGAGACGGAATCCGGCTTGTTGCTGGTGGGCTCGTTACGTAAGGGCGATCTGTATGCGGTGGTAGCCGGTCCTGATCAGGCGGCGGAAGTCGTTACCTTCGCCACGGGTCTGACTCTGCCCAGCGGTCTGGCGTTGATTGGTAATGACTTGTATGTGGGTGCGCTGGACCGGGTATTGCGCTATCGTGACATTGAACAAACCTACCGCAACAGTCCGCAACCGGAACTGGTGACTGACGCCTTGCCGGACAAGCGCCATCACGGCTGGAAGTACCTGTCCGTCGGCCCGGACGGTTTCCTCTACGTTCCTGTGGGCGCCCCCTGTAACATCTGTGAGCCGAACGACCCGCGCTTCGCCAGCATCCTGCGCATGGACCCGGCGACCGGAGAGACCACCATCCATGCAGCCGGCGTGCGCAACTCCGTGGGCATGGCCTGGCACCCGGAAACCGGCGAGATGTGGTTTTCCGACAACGGCCGCGACATGCTGGGGGATGACGTGCCGCCGGAGGAGATCAACCGCGTCAGCGCAGCCGGCGCCCACTACGGTTACCCTTACGTGCATGGCGACGACATCCTCGATCCGAAGTTCGGTGAGGGCCATGACCCGGCCGACTACGTGCCGCCGGAAGTGAAGATCCAGGCCCACTCCGCGGCTCTGGGCCTGACGTTTTACACCGGCAATCAATTCCCGGAGTCGTATCGGCACGCGCTGTTCATCGCCGAACACGGTTCCTGGAACCGCTCTTCCAAGGTAGGCTACCGGGTCAGCGTGGTACGCTTCGGCGAGTCCGGCGCCGTGTATGAGCCGTTCCTGGACCTGTGGTTGAAAGATGAAAAAGTATCAGGCCGCCCCAATGACGTGTTGGTGTCGAGGGATGGCAGCCTGCTTATCTCGGATGACAAGACGGGGGCGATTTATCGGGTGAGTCGTAATTAAAGATGTTCTTATGTTGCTCTCAATATTTTTGTAACCTATAATCAAGCTATGAATGAAGCTATCATCCATTTCGACACTCACGGATTCGTTAAGCATTTAACACAGAGAGGTTTTACCGAAGAGCAAGCTGAGGCCCTGGCCGAGGAGCAGGCGAAGCTGCTCAAAGGCAACCTTGCATCAAAATCTGATCTGGAAATTGGACTGGCAAACCTGAAAGTGGAATTGTTGAAATGGATTTTTGGTGGCTTGGTGGCCCAGGTTGGGGTAATTGTTACCCTCGTCAAGTTACTGGGCTAACTCTCACCCCCCACCAATCGCAGGCACAAAAAATACCTCGTTGTTCTCCTGCAGGGGTTGCAGGTGTCCCAGTTGGCTGACCTGGCCGTTGACGGCAACGGCGACGCCGGGCTTGAGCCTGTCACCGTCCATCAGCGCGTCCTTTACTCCGGGATAGGTCTCATCCAGCGCCAGCACCAGTCGCTTCACCGTGCGCCCCTCCGCCTGTACGGTTTCCATGCCGCCGGTATATGACTGCATGGCTTTGGGGATCCAGACCGTCGGCATTGATCAGGCGGCTTTGGCCGGATCAGCGGCCTTGATGGCGGCGCACACCTTGTGGGGAGCCATGGGCATGGAGTACAGGCGCACGCCGACGGCGTCGTGGATGGCGTTGGCGATGGCCGCGGGGGGTGGGGCAATGGAGATCTCGCCGCAGCCGCGCACGCCGAAGGGATGGGCGGGGTTGGGCGATTCCAGTACCACTGTTTCCAGCATGGGCACGTCCAGCGAGGTCGGCAAGCGGTAGTCCAGCAGGCTGGCGTTCTTCAGCCGCCCCTCTGCATCGTAGAAGTACTCCTCGTTCAGGGCCATGCCGATGCCCTGTACCGCGGCGCCCTGCATCTGGCCCTCCACGTAATCCGGGTGTACCGCCTTGCCCACGTCCTGGAAGATCGTGTAGCGCAGGATGTCCACCTTGCCCGTGTCCGGGTCCACCTCGACGTCCACCAGGTGCGCGGCAGTGCCCGGGATAAAGCTCTGGGTGTGGCCGGTCCTGTGGTGGCTGATGGGACCGCCGGTCTCAAACATTCTTGCCGCCAGTTCATTAAACGTGATGGTCTGTCCGGGTTCAGCCTTGTTGCTGAACACGCCGCTTGCGACGCTGACCTGATCGGCGTCAGTCTCCCACAGCAATGCGGCCCGCGCGCACATCTGTTGCAGTATTTCCTGCGCCACTTCGCACACAACGGCGCCGGTGCTGTAAGTGGTGCGACTACCCACCGAAGGCAGCGAAAAACCGATAGACTGGGTATCGGAAACTGTCGGGGAGACCTGCTCAACGTCAATTCCCAGCGCTTCCGCAGCCTGCATGGCCAGCGAGATACGGGTGCCGCTCAGGTCGGGACTGGCCGTGGCCAGGGTCACGGACCCATCCGGGTTGACCTGCATGCGCGCGCTGGAGATCTCGCCGATGTTGAACCATATACTGTAAGCCAGGCCCCGTCCCCGGTTAGCGCCTTCCAGGGGCGCCTGGTAATGGGGATGCGCCTGCACGGTGTCCATCATTTTTTCCGTGTCTATGGGCGCCAGCGGCAATCCCGGCACCAGGCGATCTCCGGTTCTCATCAGGTTTTTCATGCGAAATGCAATGGGATCCATGCCCAGTTCCCGGGCCAGTTCATCGATCATCTGTTCCACCGCAAACAGGGCCTGGGGCGCGCCCGGAGCCCGGTAGGGGCGCATGGTGGGTTTGTTGACGATGACGTCGAAGCCGTCGATATGGATATTGGGTATGTTGTAGCGCGACGTGGCGGACATGATGCCGAGGAACAGCGGGCCGCCGGCATATGCGCCGGCCTCGTAAGCCATGTGCAGGTGGGCTCCCGTCAGAGCGCCGTCCCGTTTGACGCCGAATTTCAGCTTGATATACGTGCCGGAACTGGGTCCGGTGGCGCGGAACACCTCGTCGCGGCGCATGGCGATCTTGACCGGGCATTGTGATTTTTTGGAGAGAAAGGCCGCCACCGGATCGATATAGAGGCGTTCCTTGCCGCCGAAAGCGCCGCCAATCTCCAGCGGCACCACGTTGATGTTGCTGATCGGCACCTGGATGATGTCGGCCAGGTGATCGCGCAAGGCGAACTGCCCCTGGGTCGCGGTCCACACGGTCACGTAATCATTGCTGTCCCAAGTCACCGTGGTGACATGGCTTTCGATGTAACCCTGGTGGATGGTTTCAGCGGTGTAATCCCGCTCCAGGATCAGGTCTGCCTCAGCGAAGCCTTGTTCCGGGTCGCCGTTGCCCAGTTGCAGGCGGCTGGCATTGGGCAGGTATTTTTCCGTCGGCGCAATAAACCCGCCCGGATGAAAATTCTCATGGATGACCGGGGCATCATCCGCCATGGCCGCGCGTACGTTCATCACCGGCGGCAATACTTCGTACTCCACCTTGATAAGGTCCACGGCCTGCTCTGCAACGTGCGGATTATCCGCTGCCACCGCAGCCAGGGCATGGCCGTCATACAGGACCTTGTGCTTTGCCATGCAGTTCTCGGACATCTCACGGATATTGAGCACACCGGCAGTGCCCAGGTTAAGCAGTTCGTGCCTGACCGCAGGGAAATCGTCCCCGGTAACCACGGCGCGCACACCGGGCAAGGCCTCGGCGGCGCGGGTGTCGATGGACAGGATGCGCGCATGGGCATGGGGACTGCGTAGAATCTTGCCGTGCAACATGTTCGGCAGGTGTAAATCGTCGGCAAACCGTGCCCGGCCCGTGACCTTGTCGAGACCGTCCGGGCGTAGCGGCGAGGTGCCGATCACGTTGAAACCGTTTGTTGCCGTTGTGTCGTTCATTGTGATGCCTCCGCCATCGTGTCAGCCGCGGTCAGCACCGAGCGCACCAGCTTGTCGTACCCCGTGCACCGGCACAGGTTGCCCGCCAGCCAGTGGCGCACCTGTTGCTCATCCGGTCTGGGATTTTTATCCAGCAATGCCTTTGCAGACATCAGGAAACCGGGTGTGCAAATGCCGCATTGCAGCCCGGTTTCTTCCAGGAACGCCCGTTGCAGGGGGTGCAGTTCAGCGCCTGTTGCCAGCCCTTCAATGGTCTCGACGTTACCGCCTTGCGCCTCAACGGCCAGCATGCAGCAGGCATCCACCAACACGCCGTCAACGATGACGCTGCACGCGCCGCAATTGCCGTCGTTGCAACCTTCCTTGGTGCCGGTGAGGTGGAGCACGTCGCGCAATACTTCCAGCAGGCTCTGGCGCGCCTCACACAGGAATTCCTTTTGTTCGCCGTTAACGGTTGTGGTTACCAGCAATTTGCTACTCATCAGTCTGTTCTCCCCGGGCGCGGGCAAGCGCACGCCGCAGCACTCTGGTCGTCAATACCTCCACCAGTTGTCTACGGTGTTCTATGGTGCCGCGCATATCGTTGATCGGTGTGGCGGCGTCCCGGGCGATACGAGCGGCCTCGGCAATGGCTGCGTCACTCACGGGTCTGCCGGCCAGCGCGGCGCTGGCCGCGGCCACGAACAAGGGCGTGGGCGCCACTGCGCCGATGGCTATGCGGGCCGACTTGAAGGTCTCACCGGTTGCGTCCAGGTGCACGCAGGCCGCGGCATTGGCCACCGCGATGTCCATTTCATTGCGCGGAATGAAGCGCAGGAACGCGGCGCCGGAATGTGCCGGCGGCGCTGGTACGCTGATGGAGACCAGGATTTCATCGTCCGCCAGCGCGGTCTGACCGGGCCCTGTGCAGATTTCTTCCACCGGCATTTGGCGCTCACTCCGGACGCTCACGATATTGGCGCGCGCGCCATAGACGATGAGCGGCGGTACCGTGTCGGCGCTGGGCGCGGCATTGCACAGGTTGCCGCCCAGGGTCGCCCGTCCCTGGATCTGTATGCCGCCCACCAGGGTTGTGGCATCGCCCAGGGCGGGATAGGTTGCCGTGACGTCAGGGCGTTCCCAGAGGGTGCGGCAGGTCACCGCGGCGCCGATAGTGAGTCGCTGTGCGTCAAACTCCAGGCGGGTCAGTGCCGGAATCTTTTTTGCATCGATGACCACGTCGGGGGATTTGCGTCCATTACGCATGAAGATGAGCAGGTCGGTCCCACCGGCCAGCAGTTGTGCCGAACCGGCATGCGCGGCCATCAGCCGTGCGGCCTCATCCAGCTTGCCCGGCGCCAGGTATTGAAAGTCTTTCATGAGCGACCCCTTGTACTACGTGTATATAACGCGTTCGACGACCATATTATCATCGACTATCCTGCCGTTCTCTATGATAACCTCGCCGTCCAGCGCCAGGGTGCAGTCACGCATGGGTACGTCATAGTGGCCGCGGGTGGTGCGTTTGCCGCCACCCTGGTTGTTGGGTCCGGTGGAGAACAGGAAGTTGCCGGGGAAGGTGCGGGCCGCGGCGCGGCTGCGCTCCGGTTCGTCGCCGTTCAGGGCGATACCGTACCACAGGGCTTGCGGGTTCATGCCCCAGCCCAGGTGGGACACCGCGTACGGGTCCCGGTCATCCGCGTCCACCTTGTTGTCATCCAGCCAGTCCTGCATCAGCTTGGCATCCAGGCCGCCTTCCACCCGGTCGATAAAACCGTCATTGATAATCAGCCTGACCTCATCCTGGATATAGCGGCAATACGGCAGGATTACGATGTCGCCGGGTTGAAACACTACCGTGCCGCCGGCGCTGCCCTCGTTGGGGAAGGTATGCACGTGGCCGCCGCCCCAGTGGTCGAAGCGGCCCGGCGCATCGGCGTAGCCGTACTGGCTCATCACCGGGTATTCCCCGCAAGCGTAAGTCAGGTCGGTGCCGGCCTTGCTGGTAACGCGTACCTGTTGCGTCCGCGCCAGCAGGGCATCGGCATAGAGCACCGCTTCCTTCAGGCCCGGCGGGGCCATCAGTTGTTCCAGGTCATCGGGTGAGTCGATGATCATCAGCACGCGTGTGCCGGCATCCCGTACTTGCTTCAACCAACTGGTAAACAGAGGCACGTGCAGGGCGACGATGATGTCCGCGGCTCTGGCCGCTTCCAGTGTGCCCTTGCACTGGCCGACGGTGGGAACGCCAACCTTGGTCCAGGACGGGATGGAGTTGACGCACATTTCATACACGTCCGCCCCCAGGTCATCGGCCGCAGCAAACGCGGCCTCTATGTATTCACGCCGGGTGGCAAGATCGCTCAGCAACATCACGGTCTCACCCTGGCTGACATGGCACAGTTCAAACTGCTTCTTGAACAGCATCCCCAGCTTGGCCGGGTTCAATTCCTGCACGCGGGTGATTGCAGGCAACATGGTTCAATATCTCCTGGTGGTTTGTTCACCATGATTGAATGACTGGGCGGATTTGTCAACACCCGACCCCGGCGGTCAGGAAACCCCTAATATCCGGTAAAAGTATCCGGATAGACAAAATTTACCTCTGCCGTGTACTGGTCCCACAGTTGCAGCATTTCCTGCAATTTCTCCGGATGGGAAGCGGCCAGGTCGTTCATTTCCGCGGGGTCGTCCGCCAGGTTGTAGAGTTGCCACTGCTCCGGTTTCAATACCGGCAGGCGTACGTCCCGGGATGGGACACTGGGCACGTACAGGATCTTCCAGTCATCCTGGCGCAACGCCTGCTTGCCGAACAATTCCCAACCCATGTAATCGCCGGGTTCCCGTATGGTGGCGCGTGCGCCGGTCAGCACCGGCAGCATGGAGCGGCCCTCCATGGCCAGCACCTGCCGGCCCTGGAACGTGCCGGCGCCGGGGTGCTCGATACCGGCGAGATCCAGCAGGGTGGGCATGACGTCCTTCACGGTGGTCATGGAATCGTTCATCACCTCTGCCTGTATGGCGCGTGGATAGTGAAAAAACGCCGGTGCGCGCACGCCGCCCTGGCTGGTATAGCCCTTGAACATGCGTAACGGCGTGTTGCCCGCCCGCGCCCAGTTTGGCCCCAGCCAGACGTAGGAATCGGCATTGCCGATATTCTCGTAACTGTTGTCGCAGCATTCATCCGCCCAGACCGCTACTTCGGGGAAGGTCTTCTCCATGGCATGGCCCTCAGGGCCATTGTCCGACATAAAGAAGATAACGGTGTTGTCATATTCACCGATCTCCTTGAGATAATCGATGAGACGGCCGATATATACGTCCACGTCATCCACCATGGCCGCGTAGATCTCCATGATTTTGGCCTGGTAGCGCTGTTCCTCCGGGCTCAGTTCATCCCAGGGGCGCTCATCCAGCAATGTGGGGAAAGGCTGGATGTCTGCGCCAACCAGGCCACGATCTTTCAGGTTCTGCAGGCGCTGTTCGGCCAGGGCGTCGTAACCGGCGTCATACACACCTTTATAGCGGGCAATGGACTCCTGCGGCGCGTGCAGCGGCCAGTGGGGTGAGGTGTAGGCCAGGTAGGCGAAGAACGGTTTGCCGTCATCCAGGTCTGCACTGATATAGTCCTGCATGAGTTTGGTGTAGAACCGGGTGGAGTAGAAATCCTCCGGCAATTCTTCCAGTTTTACCTCGTTTTCCCGGTACAGGGCCATACCGGGCCCGATGATAGGCAGCATGTTGCCGAACGCGCCGGCGCCGCCTTGCAGCAAGGTATAGGACTTCTCGAACCCGCGTGCCGCAGGACTGGTTTCCTCGCTCAACCCCAGGTGCCACTTGCCGGTCATGTAGGTGTTGTAACCGGCCTCCAGGAACAGTTCCGACAGGGCCGCCACGTCGAAATTCAGGTAGCCTTCGTAACCGCGCTTTCCTTTCTGGTTCGGCGAGATGTCTTCAAACATGGTGCCCAGGCCGGCATTGTGGCTGTCCATGCCGGAAAACAGCATGGCCCGGGTCGGCGAACAGTTCGGCGCGACGTGGAAGTTGGTGAAGAAGACACCGTCCCGCGCCAACGCGTCGATATTCGGAGTCCTGATCTCACTGCCAAACAGGCTGAGGTCGTTGAACGCCACGTCATCTACCACAATGAGCAACACGTTCGGACGTTCCCCGGCGCTGGTCGTATCGGAACCGGGACCGGAACAGCCCGCGAGAGAGCAGAGCAGGGTGATGAGAAGAACCGGGAGACGGACAGGCTGCATGTGGGGTAATCCTGTTGTTAATGATGTAAGTTTTGTACAACAACCAGTGCAATAAAGTCAATTAGTTATTTCCCAAAGCACAATATTGATGTATAGTACCTTTTGAACCTCAATATAATGGTCAGCGGGGAAACAGAAATGCATTCAGCAAAATCAGGCAAAACAGTCCTGTCAACCGTCATTACTCTCTCCATGCTGTTCTCTGCGCCGTTTGCCGGCGCGCAGGTATTGGAAGAAGTCATTGTCACGGCCCAGAAGCGCGAGCAGAATCTCCAGGACGTGGGTATTTCAGTGACTGCCTTTACCGGTGAGCAGTTGGAAAGTCTTGGCGCTACCAATACGACAGATATCACCCAGCAGGTGCCCGGCCTGCAATTATTTACTTATACGCCGGGGATCATCGTCTTCAACATCAGGGGCGTATCACAAAACAATTTTATCGACACACTGGAAGCGCCCGTTGCAGTTTATATGGACGATGCCTATATTGCCTCACTGAACGGTCTGGGCCAGCAGATGTTTGATATGGACCGGGTGGAGACGCTGCGGGGTCCGCAAGGCACCCTCTTTGGACGCAATGCGACAGGTGGGGTTATCCATTATGTCACCAATGCGCCCGACGAGGATGAAGCCAACGGTTATGTAAAGGGAGGCATAGGCGAATACGACAACTACATCGTTGAGGGCGCCGTAGGCGGGGCCTTGTCCGACAATTTACGCGGCCGCTTTTCCGGTCGTTGGGAACAGGCGGACGGTTACACGAAATCTGTTACGCCTGGGGTACGCGATACTAACGGCAAAGACGGCTTCGCACTCCGGGCGGCGCTGCAAATGGATGTCACCGATAGTTTGCTGGTAGACGCCAAGGTCTATTATTCTGAAGACAACGATGCGCCCACCGGCGGTTATGTCGCGTATGCATCCAAGGCAGACCGGGAAACCGGCTATGGCGCCACGCCTGAATCCTCTCCCATTACCGGCGATGTACACAAGCATGCGAATTTCATTGAAGGTGGCTTTGACCGGGATGTTACGTCAGTCACAGGCAAAATCACCTGGGACCTGAACGACCATCTCCAGGTGGTCTCCATCACCAATTACATGGATATCTTCAAGGATTATTATGAAGATGCGGGGGGTGGATATATCCCGAATTTCCCTTTTAACCCCGTGGCTGAGACAGAACAGATAACCCAGGAACTGCGCCTCAGCGGTGACCATGACCGCTTCCGCTGGCAATTGGGCGGCTATTATCTAGACCTGGAGATCAACGGCATGGATTTCGTGGGGGGCGAGTTTGTCACCGCGTTGCCTGAGGGGCGTATCAACGCAAACTGGAACCTGAAATCAAAAAACTGGTCAATATTCGGACAGGCTGAAGTAGACCTGAGCGAGCAGGTCACCTTGACAGGTGGCGTTCGCTACTCCATGGACGATAAAAATTACTCATTGGTTAACAGTGGCGGCGGCACCGGCGCTTACCTTGGACCAGACTTCTATGTCGCTCCGGGAGAGGAATTTTTCTCCACCGCCTGGGTGCCGGATGAACTTTCCGAGATCGATTACGATGACTGGGCCGCGCGGGCGCAACTGGACTGGCGGCCCAACGACGATTTACTGGTTTTTGCCGCTTTTAACCGGGGTATCAAGGGTGGTAACTTCACGACGTTTTTTACCGCGCTGGAAAATATCCAACATAAGGAAGAAGTGCTTTATTCCTATGAAATCGGGTTTAAACGGACCTTCCCGGCGCAGGCAATGCGTTTGAACGCCACGGGCTTTTATTACGATTACAAGAATTACCAGGCATTCGGCCTGATCGCCGCGTTCCCGGAGATTCGCAATACCGATGCCGAGGCGTACGGGGGTGAAATCGAGTTGATCTGGTCCCCGGCTGAACGGCTTGACCTGCTGGCGGGTATCTCCTTCATCGACTCGGAGATTGATGAGGTGCCTACCGTCCAGAATTTCTTCGGGATTGTGCTGCCAAAGCAACAGATAGAGAATAATGAATTACCCAACTCGCCGTCCTTCAGCATCAACGTCCTGGCGCGTTATGCCTGGCCGTTCGCTGGTGGCGAGATGGCGTTCCAGGTTGACGGCAATTACAACGATGATCAGTATCTCGACGTATTCAATTCCGCGGCCTCCAGGGAAGATGCTTATTTCATCGGCAATCTCCGCCTCTCCTACACCACCGGTGATGGGAAATGGAACCTGGCCGCATTTGTCAAGAATTTTACCGATGTCGAACACCGTTTATATATGCTGGACCTGGCGGCAGGCGACCTGTTTGTACCGCCTGACGTGCCGCCTACCGGGGACGGCATTATCGAGCAGGTCTATGGGCCACCGCGCTGGGCCGGCGCTTCCATTTCCTACAGTTTCTGATTGCAATAGTAACCCGCCCCTCATGTGGATAATGCAAGCCGTTATTCCATGAGGGGCGGCCTCCCGTCTCCATGCCGCGCCGGCCCTGCCGGTACAATATGCCTATATGAGTATCAGGATAAGAACTCGCCGGAATTTACACTGTTACCGTAAATCTCATAGATTTTTACCCCGTATCAACCAGTGTGAGACGGAGAAATCTGTGTGGTTGCAGCAAGTCCCGGGGCAGGTTGCTTTACTCGTAGACCTGTTTAAGTTGGGTGAATACCTGTGTTAAATCGCGATTAGCGAATTGGCGTCATCTGCTGTTCATTGGCGCCCAGCAACGCGCGGCCATATAGCTCCTGCTTTATGCCCGGCACCGACAAACCATGCCGGCTTGCTATGTGCATGTCGCGCCAGATCCGTTGCAGCGGATTATTGAGGGCAAAGGCGCCCGCTCCCTGTACGTCGAGTAATAAATCCACGCCTTCCCGGCACATGCGATGTGCTTGCGCTGAGCGCATGGCAAACGTCGCGCGCTCGAGCGCAGAGAACGGACGCGCCGTGAGTGCCTGCGCATCGATGGCATCGGCGCTGGCGCGCGTCTGCTCCAATGCCGTCTCGATCAACCAGGTGGCGCGCGCCATCGCAAACTGGGTCGCCGGCGACTTGGTGGTATCCGCATAATACGTATAAGCAATCGGTTTAGGGCGCGTCGTGATGCGTTCCATGGTCAAATCCAGCGCGGCTTGCGCGAGGCTGACCACAGGTACCAGTGTGGCGGTGTGAAAAACCACGACGGCATCCAACTGGTATTGCGCCTCGGTGCTGTGGGGTGTTTGAAACTGGTGGTTCATCAGCGCGGACAAGGTGGTTGTTTCCTCGTCCGGAATAAACACATCCCGTATTTCAAAGGTGTTGCTGCCGGTCCCGGCCATACCGGCCACATGCCAGGTGTCGCGAATCGGCACCCCGCTGGTCTTGACCAGCCCGATCCTGTTGTCTGTCTGCACCCCGTCAGCATCCAGCAGCGGAAAACCGATCAATGCCCAATCGACGTGCGAGCTACCCGATGAGTAGGGCCAGTCACCGGAGATTGTTGTGCCGCCGTCATGTCGCTCGGCGCGCCAGCCAGGCATCGGCGCGAGCGGCACCGCAACTTTTGCCGAAGCAGAATTGCCGGCCCATACACGCGCTTGAACCGCAGCGCTCATCTGCCCGGTCTGCCAGTCACCATGATTGAGGATGAAGGAAAGCCATGCCGATGAACCGCACGCGCGTGCCAACAGTACGGTCGCTTCAACGTAAGTCCGATAGCCGGCCTCGTAGCCGCCCGCCCGTTGCGGTGCGAACAGTCGCAGGGCGCCGGATTCGACCAGGGCAGCGAAAGATTCCGGTGATAGATCACGTTTTGCTTCCGCATCCGCGGCCGCGTCAGCCAGCGCCGGCAGTATCGCTTCTACCCTGGCCAGGACTTCCTTGCGCACCTCGCCGAGGTCGCGCGCGAAGCGCGCCGGTGATGGGTTATTGGTTCGTACCGCGGTCATGTGCCGTAAAATCCTCCCAATATGGCCAGTGATATACGAGGTAAAAATTCTTGTATAATCTGTTTCAGTATTATCAAGCTACTCTGGAAATGAGGCAAGCGGATGCTTAAGAAACTTCACCATGTTGCCTATCGCTGTCTCGACGCGGAAGCGACACGACGGTTTTATGTCGAGGGCCTGGGCCTCAAGCTGGCCGCCGCGCTGGTCCAGGAATACGTGCCGTCACTGCAACGCAACGAACCGCACAACCACATTTTTTTCGAGATGGAAGACGGCAGTTTCATTGCCTTCTTTGACATCCTGGAAGATACCAGTCCGCCGATACGGGACGAACCGGAGTGGGCGCAGCACCTGGCTCTGGAAGTCGGCTCCCACAAGGAAGCAGAGTTCATGGCAGAGCGCTTGCGTGCCATGGGTACCGACGTGCTGGGACCGGTGGAACATGGCATGTGCGACAGTTGGTACTTCTACGATCCGAACGGCCATCGCCTCGAAGTTTCCGTGCGCACCGACAGCAAGGCGATGTGGTCGCAGATGGAACAGGACGCGCTAGTGGAAATGGACAAGTGGAACGCACGCAAGGCCGGCGAGAAAACCGCTTAGCGCAGCGCCCATTTAAGGAACCTGATTAAGTCAGAGATTCCTTAATTCCATTGAAACTCTGATTAAGTCAGACGTTCCTCATCATCAATCAGCACGACCTTGCCTGGCCCATGATTGCCCCAGCGCCAGAGTACCAGGTTGAGATCATCCGTTCCGGTTCCCGGTGCGAAACTTTGAACACGCATACCCACATAGCCGGCTGTAATTAGCCGGTCGGCAAGAAGTTGCGATGCCGGCACGATACCCGTCAGCATTTCCCGTTCCCAGTTCCGGCTAAAGATTTCATCTGTCTTTACTCCAAGCGCCTCTCGCTCTGTCGGGTTCAGCGCATCGAATACAGGCTCTGCATCGACCTCGTAGGCGCACAGTGTAATCGGTTGCAATGGTCGCCCTATCTGGCTGGCCTCTCTCATGGCTGTGACGGGTGACAAGGACGTATAAAGCGCAGGGACTCCTATCCGATTGAAGCGACCTCCATGGCGGCGCGCACCTTCTCCCGAAGTCGGATCCCAGGTCCACCGCGGGTTATGCGCACGGTAGACAAGGCCACGCAAGCGCATCAGCAAGACGACGTATCAGGCGTAGCCGCCGGCCATAATTCGGTCGAGATGAGCATGGACATCATCGGCCTTGCCTTCCCGTACTAGTTGGTCGGGGGTCATGCCACCAAAGCCGGATAATGGCTCTGCACGAAACCAGGCATAGGCCGCCAGATCGGAACCCGTATGGCTTGAGACCCGGTGAAGAATTTCGAGCATTTGGCGCAAGCGTGTCTGTGTCTTCCTAGCCCGGATGCGGGAAGTGCGCGAGAACGCATCCTGGCCCAGGCCCAGTGTATGGGCAATTTCGCTCCTGGTGGTACGCAACGCGGTGGAGACGAGTGTCGGTGAAAAAATCTTATCCTCTACGAATTCCTGGAAATTCATCTAATACCTCATGAATTATTACACAATACTACGTAATGATATCTGATAAAATCAGAATATCAAGTATTTTTGAGACTCACATCACAGTGTAGCTTGTGGCCAGCCGCGTACCGAAACGCGATGCATGATTCGGTATTGCTCGGGTGAACGTGAGCGCTTGAGTAACTCAGCACAATGCAGCAGTTGTGAGTTGTCCCAGATCACCACATCGTGCTTGTGATAACCGTGCCGGTAAACAAATCGCTGCGCCGTTGCATGATCGGCGAGATCCAAAAGAAACTGTCGAGCGTTATCGTCGGACATGCCTTCGATGCCGACCCCGGTATCGGCGGCTCCGTACAGTGCACGCCTGCCGGTTACCGGATGGGGCCGTACCAGGGGGTGTCGCACCAGCGGCATCGTACCGTCGGTGCGACCCTCGTAGCAATGAATCACGGTCATCGTATCGACCCGGCGCCGCATCGACTCCGGTAACGCTTCATAGGCGGCAACCTGATCGGCAAAAAGCGTGCCGCCGCCGGATGGAGGAACGGCAACGGCATTCAACATGGTAAAGCTGGCTGGTTCGCCGGTATGGACCAGGTCGGTATGCCAGTGGGCGCCGCCATTGAGTTGACGGTCGTCACGGTCGTCTGCATTCGATAATGACATGACACCAGGCAATCCATCAAGGCGGAGGTCTACCTCGTTATGGTGAATAAGCCGGCCGAAGCGGGCACCGAAGTCGGCCAGTTCACCCGGTGTCAATTCCTGTCCGGGGATGCAGACCACCGCGTGGCGATAGAGCAGGCTTACGATCATATTGATGATTTCACGGGTGGCACCTGTTCTGATCTGCAAACCCGCCAGCTCCACTCCAACGCCATCGGAAAGCGGTCTGGTATGGTAGTCAATGCTCATAACCTAAGCCCCGCGTCAATCATACCTGCTCATGTAATACATGCATAGCAGTCTTATTTTAAACGATTCAGCGCGGATTTCAGGACATCCTGAGCACCGGCTTGATGGCCGTACCGGTATGGGAATCGGTGAATGCCTGGTTGATATCGGCAAAGTCGTAGCTCCTGACCAGGCGTTCGACCGGGAATTGGCCCTGTTGCTGCAGTTCGATCAGCCTCGGCAGGAAGGCGCCGGGGACCGAGGACCCCTGGATGATGCCGCGCAGGCAGGCGGCCTTGATCATAACGTCCGAAGGTGAGAACGGGTATTTCTCGCCGAAACGCGGCGCAGTGACCATGCCGCACACCCCTTCCATGCCCAGGCAGGCCACTGCATCCTCCAGCGCCTGTTCGTTGGAAGACGTCTCAAGGGCATAATGCATGCCGCCGGGCGCGATCTCCAGGACTCTGCGGGCAACGTCGCCCACGCGGGCATCCAGCGCGTGGGTGGCCCCTAGTTCCAGCGCCAAGTCGAGGCGCATCCGGTTGATGTCCACCGCGACGATGGGCGAGAGGCCAAGCACACGGGCCATCATGACCGCGCTCAGGCCCACGGCGCCCGCGCCGAACACCGCCAGATTATTCCTGGCCGACGCCCTGAACGTGTTGATGATGGAGCCTGCGCCGGTCTGGATCCCGCAGGGGAGGGCGGCGAGCAGTTCAGCAGGAATGTCGTTGTCGATGCGCACCACGTCGCGTTCCAGCGTCAGAGCGTGCCTGGCGAACGTGGACTGCTGAAAAAAAGCGCTGGATATGGGTGCCCCGTCAAGTGTGATCGGCATGGAACCGTCGGCGCGCGTGCCGTTGAAGCTCAGCGCAATGGCATCGTTGCAGATATACGGGCGGCCTTCGGCGCACTTGGGGCAGGCGCTGCACCAGGGGTAGGAAACCACCACCCGGTCACCTGGCTTTACCCGTTGCACTGCGCTCCCGATCGCTTCCACGACGCCTGTTCCTTCGTGGCCCAGGACTGCCGGCAGCGGCGTCATCTTTCCCTGGGCGATGAGGTCGGTATGACAGACGCCGCAGGCGTCGACGCGAATCAGTATCTCATTACCGCGCGGCTCGTCCAGTTCCACGGTCTCCAGTGTGAATTGTCCGCCGGGTTCGTAGACGACGGCAGCAGTAGTGGTTTTAGTCATGCAGGGTCTCCAGCCGTGCCCGAGCAATTACCGGGGGAAGGATCAGCGCCAGTGAAACAAGGAACAAGGTGATACCCAGGATCAGCACACCGCGATAGCTGTCTTCCCCAACCAGCATGGCTGCAGCGGCAGGTCCGGCGCTGACACCCAGGAACTGCATGGCAGTGGCATACACGACCATCCTGCCGGTCGGGTCAAAACTGGCCATGGCGGCCAGCAGGTAGGGATGGGACATGTTCCAGGCGTACTGGAAAACGCCCACTATAACCAGGTAAGCCAGGGCGCCGGGGGCGCCGAACAGGAATGCCAGAGGCAGAGCGGTCCCTATGATGCCCAGGGTGAGCATCAGGCTGCGGCCGTAGCGCGCTCCCAGCAGCGCGGCCGTGAACGAACCCGCCATGCCCAGGAACTGGGACAGGGACAGGCTGTTGGCGACCTCCTGCTCGGCGATTCCGGCGTTAATGCCCATGCGGAACAGGTAGGTCCATACGGCAAAAGCGGCAACGAAATAAATGAACATTGCGGCCAGGGCCATGCCTTTCCGGTTCCAGTCGATATGCTTTGCGTTTTCGTCGATTTCCCGGTGTTCCTCGCCGGATACCGGCATCATGCGCACGAACGGGAGGCCGACCAGCGCAAACGCGGCGAAAAACAGCAACAATCCCGGCATGCCGAAACTGCCGAACATCCAGGGCAGGAACGGGTAGACGATGGCGGAATACACCAGCACAAAAAAGATCCCGAGCCCGAAATTCCGGTCCGCCTTCGTGGTCAGGCCAAAAACGGTGTATGACAGGGACACGATAAAGCCGCCGCCGATGCCGGTGATAAACCGAAGCGCGCAGAACAGGTACATGTCCTTGATGAAGATAGAGGCGATATTGCCAAAGATCAGCAGCAGCAGGGATATGGCGAAGACATGGCGCCAGTTCACCCGCCCCACCAGGAACATCATGGCGATGGTCGCGCAGGTCATGCCAATCATCTCGGCCGAGGCGATAAATCCCGCGTCCGCTTCGCTGAAACCGACGTACTCGATCAGGCCCTGCACGAACCCGGGTAGCAGCAGCACTGTCTGCGGGCCGATGGTGTGGATGATCAGCGCCGCGACGATCAGCTTCGTGCTGTTGATTTCAACCCGTGACGCCGGGTCTCCGACCAGTAGTTTTAACATGTCAAATCAACAAATCAATGTGGGGTCAGAGTAAGTGTCGTCAGACATTACTCTGACCCCAACTATTCATAGTCACCCTTTCCAGAGACCTTCCCGGACCAGGTCGCCTGCCACCTCCTCGATACTTGCGCGCAGTGTCCCGGCGATAAAATCGATCTGTTCCCCGGTGAGCATCAAAGGCGGTGAGATCAGCACCATTTCACCGATGCCGCGGGCCACCAGCCCGCGCCGCCTGGCCGCATCGGTCACACGCGTGGCAATCTGCACCTCGGGAGGGAACAGCGCCTTCGTTTCCCTGTCGCTGACGAATTCCAGGGCGAACATGAAGCTCCTGCCCCGTGCGTCGCCCACCAGGGGCAGGTCGCCCAGCCCGAACATTTTATCTTCAAAATACGGCCCCATCCGGCGCACGTGTTCCAGCAGATTTTCACGTTCCATGATCTCCAGATTTTTCAGGGCCGCGGCGCAGCACACGGGATGCCCGGTATACGTGAAGCCGTGGGCGAAACTCGCATCACTGCCGGTCGAACTGATGACGTCGAAGATTTCTGAAGAAATCAGGGCCGCGCCCAGCGGCTGGTAGCCTGAAGTGATGCCCTTGGCGCAACAGATGATGTCCGGCACGACGTCATAGACATCTTCGGACGCGAACCAGTGTCCCAGGCGGCCGAACGCGGTGATCACCTCGTCGTGCACGTACAACACGTCATATTTCCCGCACAGTTCACGCGCCTTCCGGTGAAAACCGGGCGCGGCTTCATGCACGCCGCCCACGCCCATGATCGGTTCGCAGATGAAACAGGCGACGCGTTCAGGACCTATCTCGAGGATCTTGTCTTCCAGTTCCCTGACCTGCATGTCACGGAATTCCTCCAACGAGACCCCCGCAGGCCGCCGGTAGTTACTGGGCGATGAGATCAAATGGGTGATGTCGTCCACGTAATGGAACCGGTTGTGTCGGGTATTGGCCTTGCCGCTGACCGAGGCCATCATGTAGGAAGTGCCGTGGTAGCTGTCGATCCTAGCGATGATGTGTTTCTTTTCCGGCTTACCCTGCAGGATGAAGTAATGGTGGATCATCCGCATGGCGCTGTCGTTGGCGTCGGTGCCGCCGTTGGTGTAGAACACGTGGTCCAGGTCGCCCGGCGTCATGCCGGCCAGTTTTGCCGCCAGTTCCACCGCCGGCGCAGAAGTGCAGTCGCCGAAGTGGTTGACCTGGGGCAGCAGGCGCGCCTGTTCGGCAATGGCCTCGGCCAGTTCCGCGTTGCCGTAACCGATATTCACCGACCACAGTCCCCCGTTGGAATCCAGGTAACGGTTGCCGTCCGCATCGAAGACATAGGCACCCTCGCCCTTGACGAAGACGCTGCAGCCCTTTTCCTTGAAGCTGGGCCAGACGCTTTGCGGGTGGATCAGGTGGTTCTTGTCCTTTTGCCACAGGTCCAGGGAATTGAAACCATCAAATTCAGAATAGTCAGGTTGGTACATTGGCCGCGCCCCACGCTCATTATTTCTTTCATTTTGTACAACAAAATTATAAAATAGTCAATCAGCATATTATCCTGAATAACGCATAAAACAAGTTAAAAACATTCAATAACTATCTGTTATAAAATTAAATAAATTCAATAATTATATTACATTGATTATTTGACAGTACCATCAGGCGCAATATTAATGTACAATCAGGTGACAGATACAGGAGATCGGTTCGATGGCTCAAGAGAATACAACGGGTGAGAAGATAAATCGTTTTCTCGCAACTCCCAGGCCCATGCTGATCAACGGTGAATGGTTTGCAGCCGCCGGTGGTGAGACCATCCCGGTGTTGAATCCCGCCACCGGCGAACGGATTGCCGTGTCATATGCAGGAGACAGGGAGGACGTCGACAGGGCCGTTGCGGCCGCGCACAATGCCTTCGAACGCCGGGAATGGAGGAGGATGCTGCCGACGGAACGCACCAGGCTGATGTGGAAATTGGCCGACCTGATCGATGACAACGCGGAGGAACTGGCGCAGATGGAAGTGCTGAACCAGGGCAAGCCCATCGAACTGGCTCGCCACCTCGATGCCGCGGGCGCGGCCGAATCATTGCGCTACTACGCCGGCTGGTGCACCAAGATCGAGGGCATCACCACTGCGGACCTGTCCTTCCCCGATATGCGCGGAGAGGACGCCAGGGGACCCGCCTACCATGCCTACAGCCTGAAAGAGCCGATCGGGGTGGTCGGCGCCATCGTGCCCTGGAACGTGCCGCTGGTGATGGCCATTGCCAAAATAGGCCCGGCCCTGGCAGCAGGCTGCACCGTGGTATTGAAGCCGGCGGAGGAAACACCGCTCACCACCCTGCGGCTCGGCGAGTTGATCCTGGAGGCAGGCTTCCCGCCCGGCGTGGTCAACATCGTCACCGGTTACGGGCACGTAGTCGGGGCCGCCATCGCGGAGCACCCCGGCATCGACAAGGTTGCCTTTACCGGTTCCACCGAAACCGGCAGGAAGATTGTCCGCGCGGCCACCGGCAACCTGAAGAAGGTATCCATGGAACTGGGAGGGAAGTCCCCCGTCGTGATCTTCGACGATGCCGACATCGAAAGTGCCGTTGCCGGCGCCGCGGAGATGATCCTGCTCAACTGCGGGCAGATGTGCTTTGCCGGTTCCCGCCTGCTGGTGCACGAAAAAATCTATGATGAGGTGGTGGACGGCGTGGCGAATATCGCCCGTAATACGAAGATTGGTCCCGGCATCGACCCGAAGACGGAACTCGGCCCGCTGGTATCCGCCCGGCAACGTGAGCGGGTATGCGAGTACATCGAGTCCGGCAGGAAGGAAGGCGCGGAAATACTGCTGGGCGGCAACCCGCACGGCGAGAAGGGATATTTCATGGAACCCACCATCCTGACCGGAACGGAACCGCACATGCGGGTGGTGCGGGAGGAGATATTCGGCCCGGTGCTGGTGACCACCCCGTTCAGGAAGGCCGCCGACATAACGGACGTGGCCCGGGTCGCCAACGATACGGACTACGGCCTGGTCGCGACCATCTGGACCAGGGACCTCAGCCGCGCCCACAGCCTGGCCGCTGAAATCAGGGCCGGGATGGTGTGGATCAATACCCCGCTGGCGTTCGACGAGACCCTGCCGTTCGGCGGCTTCAAACAGTCCGGCTGGGGGCGGGAGAGCAGCCGCATGGGTGTGGACGAATACACGGAATCCAAGTCGGTCATCGTCGCCTTATAACTGAAATGACTACTGAAAAAGAGCAAACTTGTACTGGAACGGGGACAGATTTAAAATCTGTCCCCGATCAAGGCTGACATGGCTACTGCGAAAGAGAAGGCTTATACCAGGATCAGGAATACCATCCTGTCGGGCTGCTTTGCGCCCGGTTTCCAGTTGAAGGAAGAGGATCTCTCGGAATTTTGCGGCGTGAGCCGCACGCCGGTGCGCCAGGCCATACAGCGCCTCGCTGCCGAGGGCCTGGTCACCATCAGGGAGAATCGCCGCTCCTACGTGACGGACCTGACGCAGGAGGAATTCGAACAGGCCTTCGACGTGGCATCCATACTGGAGAGCTACAGTGCCGGCCTGGCCGCTGAACGTTTAACCGAAGACGATCTGCAAAAGCTGCGGCAACTGGAAAACCGCATGGAAAAACTGGCTGAGGGTGATGTCGGGGACTACCGCAGGTTCCTGGAACTCAACATGGAATTCCATAACCTGATCCATGAAGCATCGGGCAACCGCAACCTGTTCGAAATGATCCAGCGGGTTCCGGATATCGCCAACACCATACTGCTCAAAACAGGAGACATGAAGAGTATGAAGGATGCCCAGGCTGATCACCGCAATATCATCGCCGCACTGGAACTGCGCGACTCGAAGCTGGCCGAACTGCAGATGAAAGTGCACATCGAATCCACCCGCCGCTCCATGCGCCGGTTGGTTTTCTCCAGGATTGAAATCGGGTAGCTTAATGTGCTCCGGGGGTATGGTATAGGCCCGGGCTCCTGAAGCCGCCGTACACGTTCCACTGGAACAGTTCGTGTTCCATGCCGAAGTCCACCTGGAACACCACCTCGTCGCCGGCGTATTCCAGGATGTGACCGCCGGGGTAATAGATATCATCCGTCACGCGCCGGGTTTCGTCCATGATGTCCTGGCTCAGTCCGGGTATCAGGGGTGTGCAAAAAGCATGAATTACCAGGCGGTTGTCCGTTTTCGGCAAGCGCCAGGCGTCGCTCATGGCATAGCTGAAACAGGAATCTTCGGTCTGTGAGTCGCCGCTGGTCCAGACCTGTTTCACGGTCATGTTTTCCTCGTCCACCTCGTATTCCACGGCGCGGCTGAAGCTTTTCTCCAGGGGCGGATAGTCCTCAAACGCCATGGCGCCGTTGTAGGGCCGGTTGTCGAACAGGATGATGGTCCCGGCGTGGGTTACCCGCGGGTTGTGCTGGTAGGCGGGCCACATCAGTTCGCCGATCGGCGTCAGCAGTTTGTCCCTGAGACGTTCCGGCCAGCCCCGGTGGTGGCCCAGAATCCATTTGATCTGCTTCGTTTGTTTGTCGATCTTGACGACTGCGCTCTGTTCCCGGAACGATACGAGCATTGAGTCGTCGGCCGGGTCGTAACTCAGGCCGTTGCCGTGGGTCCAGTCCCGGTACTGGTCGAACCCCCGGGTCCACCAGTAACTCCAGAAGGTGTCGCGCCCGATGCGCCAGGGGTCCAGGTAATCCATCGCGTCCCAGGTCCAGATCTGATCTCCCTGTGGCGTGAAGATGACCACGGAGTCCGCCATGATAATGGCGTCTTCCCTGGGCGCGTCCGGGTCCGACTCGCTGGAATACCAGTCTTTCATGGGGTAACCGTTTGCGGTAAACGCCAGGAAATTCCCGTCCGGCAACTCGTGGGGCTGGTGATGCAGGGTCTGCTGGTTGCGTATGGGGATGGCATCCGGGTTGTCGGGAGGCGGCAGGGGATTGTCTTCCGGGTAGTATTCGGCCAGTACATTGCCGAGCATATCGATGATGAGTGATGAACTGAACCGGTGCATCAGGAGATTCCCGTTCTTCAGACGCTCAATCCCCGCCACGCGGGACGGCGATTCAAACCACCAGACAACCTCGCCCCTGTTGTCCAGGGCTACGATCAGGCCGAAACTGACGGACCATTGATATTGTTTTTCTGTGAGCCAGTGCCCGCGCCCGAGGGCGCGACGCCGGGCGCTCAGGAAGGTGACACCCGGTTCCATGCGCTCCGGTTCGGAAACGGAGACCTTGATATCCGGGAAACTCAGTTTATCCGGGTATCCCGGCGTCGTGTGCATGAATGTCTCGGTATGAACCTCGTCGCCGGCGGAACGTAACGTCAAGGTGATCTCGTGCTCGCGTTCGGCCCGCATCCCCAGCACCGGTATCGAGTACTTCCCATCTTCAGCGCCGTTCGCATCGAAGGACGCGTCCCAGGTATTCTTACCGTCCGTAATCTCGATATGCGTATCGAGTTGTTCGTTACTGGCGAATTCAATGACTGCGACCAGCGGCACCCGGCCGGACGGATTCACGATAAATTCCGGCGGGTCGGTGAAATCGACGGACGCGGCCGGCGCCGGCAGCGGACTGAGAAGCAGGACAGTGTAAACAAGCTTGAGCCGTAAGGCTGCGATCAATTTATCGAGAGTTTTTCCAGCTATCATGTCTTGAGCCTCCTGAGGTTCGACTCCTGGATGGAATACTGTCAGGCGATATCGAGCAACTGCAGGGCTGCCCGTTCGCCTTCTTCGGCCGCCGTGGTCCACAATTGGTGGCCGGTGAGTTCGGAGTGGCCGAAGCGTACCCGCCCGAAACCCCGGCGGATGATGTCGCTGGGGGCCTCGCGGCCTTTATTGCCGAAATAAAATCCCGGCCCGCTTACCCCGTAAGCATGGCCGTGGCGGTTGGCGATGATGCCGGCAATGTCCCGTTTGGCATCAAAACCGTATGCGGAGAACATCTCGCTGAACTGCTCCCGGATGCGGGTCTCGATGTCCTTGTAACTCATGCCGAACATCTGCATGCGGGATGCCACCGCCTGTTCCTTCAACGGCATGCCGTGCAGGGTAAACGGAATGAACAGGGTCAATACCGTGGGCTTGGTGGGGTCCAGCGGCATCGGCGCCTTGCCGTCGAACAGCATCTGCCGGCGCAGGCTCATGAACCAGCCGAAACCCTCGAACCAGCGCGCCGCGGAAATTCCTAGGTTTTCCATGAACTTCCAGTTGCGCACCGCCACGTTCAACGTGAGGATAGGGGCATGGTGGAACTCGCCCATGGCCTCGAAGTGTTCATCGGGCAGGTCCCTGACGATATAACGGTTGACCCACTGGCCGCTGCACACCGCCACGTGCCTGGCTTTGACCCGGTACAGTTCGCCGTCCTTGTAGTAAGTCACGGACACGTCATCGGCCGTGTCCGGCGGTCCGTTATGTTCAACCGCGGCGACGGTGCTGCTCAGGCGCATCTTCACGGGCGCGTTGCGCCGATCCAGTGCCTCCCAGTTGACCCGGCTGTAGACTGCCATGTTGGCCAGCGACGTATCGCCGCTGATGGAGTCCGGTATCAGGAACTTGACGAAGTACTTGAGCAGCGCGCCGTTGCCCCCGGGGAAGGAAGCGATATAGGAGAAGTTAGTGGGGTCGCCCAGTCCCTGGTACCTGCGGTAGGCGTGGACGCCCGGCGCCACGAACTCGTAGGCCTGGTACGCCGATATCACGTCGCAGCCCAGGCCGGTGCCCATGGCGGCCAGCAACGGGTCGAGATACGGGAACACCTCGTCTGAGAGTCCCATCACGTTCATGACGAATTCCTTGTAGGTCATGCTGTCCAGCCACTGCTTCCAGTCCGCGCGGCGTGGCGGCCGGCGGTACAGTTCCATGGCGTAATAATCATTTTTCAGGTTGTCGGATATAGGCGCATTGCGCATGCCGTTGGACCAGGGGTCTCTGACCCAGCCGTGCTCCCTGAAGTACCAGCCCAGGTCGGCGTCTTCCCAGCGCGCGTGCATGCCCCCCCAGACATCGACCGGGACGAGTATGTCCTTGTCGGTCCCTTCCAGTTCCTGGTGCTCGAAACTCTCCGGTAGCCCCAGTTTCTGCCACATGCGGTGCACGGACAGGGGCAACCGGGTCTTATCCCTGGTGAATACCGTGCCAGTCGAACCCTGGGGCCCCCACAACCGGTAACCGTCCACCTCGAACTGGTTCTCCTTGGCCTCGCCACCAAAGATGGCGTGGTTGTCCAGCAGCAGGATGCGGGCATCGGGATTGCCTTCCAGGTAGGTGGCGGCCGCCGTTATGCCGGCAAAACCGCATCCCACCACGACCAGGTCGAAGGTCTCGCCGGTGTCGCGTGCGCCGCCAAGCCGCTTGTCGAGTTCACGATTCCGGATGGCATGCGCGGCGTTGACCACTTCATGGGTATTGCCGTTTTTCCCCGCGTAATCGCCCACTCCGCCCGGCCCGGTCCAGTCCTGTGTCAGGCCGGTCAGGGGTACCGGCATCTGCTGGGAGATGTTGCGGTTTTTCAGCGCGGGGTTGTTGCCCGCCCAGGACCCGGGCGGGTGCATGGCGAGCAGGCCGGCGCCGGCCCCCACCAGGGTGTTGCCGACAAAATCGCGCCGGGTGATTTCCCGGTCCAGTCCCAGCAACGATTCTTCTCTCTTTGTCTTGTTCCCACCCATTAATCTGCGTCCCGGATATAAGGGGTCAGAGTAAAATCACTCGCAATCCTGCCATTGCCAATGTTATTGATGATTTTACTCTGACCCCTGGGTTTTGTTGCGATCGTGCCATTGCCGATGCCCTCGATGGTTTTACGCTGACCCCTTGGATTTCAGGCAGGGATGTCTGCCTTGTATCCGGTGCATAGCGCTCCACTGATTTTATCTCTTTTGTACAACAAAAATAAGCAAAATCTTATCAACAATTCAGAAATCAGTAAAAATATTTGTCGAACTGTTGTACATAAATGTTGCAATAGGGTTATTGATCTTGTAAATTTACCAGGTAGGGACAATACGAATACAAACTTCATACCATCACTGCCGCAATATCGAGGGGGATAAAATGAACAGTAACTTATTGCCCGTAGGGCTGAACAGATTTTCGGGAGCGCTGCTTGCGCCCCTGTTCGGACTGGTTCTCACTGTGGCGAACATCCCGGCCACCTGGTCCCAGGTGCTGGAAGAGATTGTCGTTACAGCCACCAAGCGCAGCGAATCCTTGCAGGATATCGGCATTACCGTTACCGCCTTCAGTGGCGACGAACTTGAGTTGCAGAATCTTTCCGGAGCCCAGGAAATCCTGCTCAAGGTGCCGAATTTTGACATTGTGAATAACGGTAGTTACACCTACGGCAACTTCTTTATCCGCGGCGTCGGCTCCAAGGGACTGATAGGGACCAACAGCGTGGGAGTGTACGTGGACGAGGTGGTGCTGGAATCGCCCGGTGTAAACCTGGCCCAGGTCTATGATATGGAACGGATCGAGGTCATGTCCGGGCCGCAGAACACCTTGTATGGCCGCAATACCACCGGTGGCGCGGTCAACTACATTACCCGCAAGCCGGAAATCGGTGGCGAGGCCAACGGGTTCCTCAGTGCCGGTTATGGGCGCTGGGACAGCGTGGAACTGGACGGCGCGTTCGGCGCTCCCATCGGTGACAAGGGTGCCATCCGCATAGCCGGCCAATACCACACACGGGACGATTTTCGGAAAAATTCCGTTTATGACTCCGAGATAGGGGGCGCTGACAAGTACGCGATCCGCGGCCAGCTTGCCTTCCAGCTTACCGATAATTTTTATGTCCGACTGAAGGGACACTACGAAGAGATCAAATCCGACCAGGACCTGGTCATGTTCGTTGGTACCCGGGACCCGAACGACCCAACCCAACCCTGTGCTACGCCGAACAAGCCTGGTGCGTGCGCCAATGCCGCGGGATACGTGGGCAGCGGCGATCAGCTTGATACACCGTATGATATGGAACGCCCCAGGCTGGACGTGGAAGCCAAGGGGTTCTCCGCCCACGTGATATGGGATTTTGATAACTTCACCTTCACCTCCATTTCAGCGTACGAGGAGAACGAAAACGACTACAATGAGGATGCGGACGGAACGCCGACGCCTGATTTTCATTTCTGGTCGCACACCGAACAGGAGCAAGTAAGCCAGGAATTCAGGATCAGTTCCAAGGATGAGGACAAGTTGCGCTGGCACCTGGGCGTGTACGGTTTCTGGGAAGAGATGTCGCAGACACCCGGGCCTGTCTTCGATTTCGGCACACCGGGCAACCCTGTCCCGTTTCTGGTAAAGTCGGAGGGACTCCGGGATAACACCACCTATTCCGGCTATATCGACGTCGAATACGACATTTCCGAACCACTGACTTTCAAGGGCGGTTTCCGCTATGGTTCCGACAACATTCAGGGCAGCGCCAGGGCCATATTCGGTCGCCCCGGGGTCTGGGGAGAGGAATTGGCCGGGCCGCTGTATTCTGGAGATGACCTGCCTGATTTCGAGGAACTGTGGACTATCGCCAGGGCAAACGGCTTGAATACGCCCACCATAGGCGGTCCAGACAATCCCGATGCCAGGATCAACGATATCACCTGGGAAGAGTGGGGCGCCAAGGTGGGGTTTGACTACAGCCTGAATGACGACATCCTCGCTTTTGCCCAGTGGAGCCGCGGCTACAAGGCCGGCAACTTCAGTACCGCCCCCATGAACATCATGCAGGGTCTGGCCGATGTCCCGTTACCGCCGGAGAAAGTGGATGCCTTTGAAATAGGGATTAAAACCGACCTGGCGGGTGGCAAGGCTCGTTTTAATATTGCGGGATTTTTTAACGACTTCCGCGGACAGCAGGTCAGCCAGTTTATTGACGGCGAATTTGCCCGGGTTTCCGTGGATTCCGAGATCTGGGGGATGGATGCCAGCCTGGACTGGGCGCCCATGGAAAATACATTTGTAAATATCGGCCTGGGTTATCTTGACGCCGAGATTGTTAAAGGATCAGTAGGGGCTGCGGACCCCGGCAACGTATTGCCGGGCGCGGCCGATATCAATCTCAGATTTTCCGTGCGCCAGGACTGGCCCATGGGCAACGGCATGTTAGGGATCATAGTCGACGGCCGTTATATGGACGAGCGCTGGTTTGATGTGGCTAACACCTTCCCGGACGAGGAGTATTTCGTTCTGAATGTCAACGGCTACTATATCTTCGGGCCGGATGAACGCTACCGCATATCCGTCTACGGGAAGAACGTGACGGATACCTTGTATGCTACCAATGGATTTGAGGGGCTCACCCCGGGAGGAAACACCTTGTACATGGGGCAGCCGGTAACCTGGGGCGTACGCGCTCGGGTAGACTTCTAGCCAGCCGGAAATCTGCCGGCAAAAAAAGGAACCGCCGCGCGGTTCCTTTTTTTTTGGCATTTGGTTTAGACTGGGGAGTGTATGGCCAGAAAGCGAGGCAAAAAGAGTTCCACCGCACAGGCTGGAGCGCGGTCAAGCGCCACGCCTCAGTCTGTTGCACGTAACAGGGGGACAGATTTCAAACATACCCCTGCGCTTGGTAAGCAGGGGTCTGTCCCCAATCCGGAGTCGAGGAAGGAAAGCCTCCTAATGGCTGCGCTGGCGGCGTGTTTTTTCCTGTCCGGTTTCGCCGCGCTGCTCTACCAGGCGGCCTGGTTGAAAAAACTGGGGGTGGTGTTCGGCACCTCCCACGTCGCCGTGGCCACGGTGCTGGCAGCCTACATGGCGGGCCTGGCGCTGGGCGCGGCGCTGGCGGCCCGGTTAGCGCCCGCGGTACGGCGGCCGATACTGGTGTACGGCGTGCTGGAGTGCTTCATAGGCGTCACCGCGCTGCTGGTCCCGGTGCTACTGGGCGTCGCTCAACTTCTGTTTATTTCCCTGTTCGGCGGCCAGCCTCAACCGGCATCTGATACCGGCGCGGGCCAGACCCTGTACTACCTGGCAGGCACGTTCCTGATCCTGGCCCTGCCCACCGCGGCCATGGGCGCGACCCTGCCGCTGCTGGCTAAATACGCGGTCAGCGCCGACAACCAGATCGGACCCAGAGTCGGTTTCCTGTACGGCATCAATACCCTGGGCGCGGTGTTCGGCGCCCTGGCGTCGGGATTCCTGTTGCTGCCATACCTGGGCTTGTTCGGTACCCTGGCGGCCGGTGCCGGCGTCAACCTGGCGGTGTTTTTCATCGCCGTCTACCTGGCGCGTCTCGTTGCTTCCCAAAGCAGGCCGGGGACAAATTTCAAATCTGTCCCTGGTCCTTACGAGGGCACTGCATCCCAGGTGCGTTATCACTGGATCATGCCTGTAATGCTGGTTTCCGGCATGGTCTCGTTTACCCTGGAGGTGCTCTGGACCCGCTTGTTAAGCCACCTGTTTGGCGGCACAATTTACGCCTTCTCCATCATGCTTGCCAGCTTTCTTTCCGGCATTGCCCTGGGCGGGCTGGCTGCGGGACGTATGGCGCAAGACCGGGACAGAGCGCTGGTGTTGTTCGTTGGTGCGCAGGTACTAACCGCGGTGTTTTCATGGTTTTCATATACGGTTATCTGCACCTGGTTGCCGGAAGGCAGTGATCTGGCCGGCAATGCGTTGTACGCCTTTCTGGTCATTGCACCGGCCACGCTGTTCATAGGCACCACCTACCCCCTGGCGGTGCGTATCGGCGCACAGACAGCGGAGCAGACTGCCGGCGTTGCCGGCCGTATTTATACCTGGAACACGGCCGGCGCCATCAGTGGCGCCCTGTTGACCGGTTTTTTCATCCTGCCTGCTCTGGGTTTTGGCTTCACCCTGCAACTGGCCATGCTGGTCAGCATCGCGCTGGCTACCGGAGTTGCCGCAACACTGCAACCGCAACGGAAATGGGCCGTGCCCGGCGCGGCCGCAGTGGCGGTGCTGACCTTGTTTGCGCTCCGCTTCGAGCGTCCTGACGAACTCATCTACGCGCAAATCCCGGACGACAAGGTGCAGGGCGCGGAGTACTACTACGGCGTGGGCCGGTCGGCGACCATACTGATGGGCGACCTGGACGGCTTTTTCCACCTGTCCAGCAACGGGCTGTCGGAGTCCGCCATCGCCAGGCGCGGCACCGCGCCGGTGAATAATTCGCAGAAATGGCTGTCGGGCCTGACCACCCTGGCCCGGCCCGGCGCCCGCTCCATGCTGGTCATCGGTTTCGGCGGCGGTGTGGCGCTGGAAGGCGTCGCTCCCCATGTCACCGATGTTGACGTGGTCGAACTGGAACCGGAGGTCATCAGCGCCAACCGGGCGGTGAGTAATGAACGCAACCATGATCCGTTTTCGGACCCGCGCCTGAACCTGGTGATCAATGACGCCCGCAATGCCGTCATGCTGTCCAACAAGCGTTACGACATTATCGTGTCGCAACCCTCCCATCCCTGGACCGGGGGCGCCTCCCACCTGTATACCCGCGAGTTCCTGGCGCTGGCAAAATCCCGCCTGAACGATGGCGGCGTATTCCTGCAATGGATCAACTCCCGTTTCGTGGATGAAGCGTTATTAAAAGTGCTGGCGGCGACGGTGGCGGAGCAATTCAGCCACGTTGAACTGTACCAGCCCGAGCGGGAGGTGTTGTTCTTCCTCGGTTCCGACCAGCCCATTGATATCTGGGACGGCGAGCGCAACGCGGACCGGGCGCTGAGAGAACACCAGCGCCACTATAACAGGCTGGGCATGCGCGCTATCGAAGATGCGCTTGTCATGCTGACCCTGGATAATGACGGCGTACGGCAATTCGCCGCCGCCGCGCCGGTGAACACGGATGAGCATAACCGGCTGGCTTTCTTCAGCCGCAACGCCGGCGATGGCTTGACTGCCGATGACATGCAGGAAATCTTCGACGAGAAGGATCCCCTGACAAACCCGGAGAGCGATTTTCACAGGGACCGCGCTAATGAGTTCGACCTGGTTTATATCGCCGAACGCCTGCTCATGGGTGATTTTATCCAGCGCACCTTCGACCTGGCGCAGGCAGTGACCGCAGAGGACAGGAAAGCGGTTATCGAGGCAATGGGCCTGGACAACAGCGGCAACATGGAAGGGGCGCGCAACCTGTATGAAAATGCTCTGGCGCTCAATCCCGATAACGATGCGGCGAAATACGGCCTGCTAATGCTCCACCTGGGCGATATCGCGCGCGGGCAGGTGACGCGTGACATTATCGCCCTGGCCAATAGTCTGCACGGCCCGGAGCGGCGCGTGTTCGAAGCCTGGACCTACGGACTACGAGGGCAGTTTGACCGCATCGGGGAACTGGATAATATACTGGCGCGGGTGCCGGCTATATCGCCGGTATTTCCCATTGCGGTCAAATTGCGGGTGGACTGGCGCGTGGCGCGGGCGCGGGAGGATGCGGATACGCAGACTGCGCGGGATGCGCTGGAAATGCTTGACGACCTGCTGGCGACCTACTGGAGCCCGGACCTCTATATCCTGCGCTCCGGCTGCGCCTACCTTGCCGGTGACGGGGCAGCCTACGTTGAATCGGTATGGAACGTGATCTACCAGTTGCGCCAGCGCCTGGAAAAAGTCGATCAGGGCGAACACAGCCTGCCGCCTGAAGAGGCGGAACAACTGCGCAAACGCCTGATACCGATGCTGTCGAGGTTGTCCGATCCCCTGACCGAACCTGTGGCGGAGCGGGCACAGGCCGTAAAGCTGGAGTTACAGAACCTGATAGACCGGCTGAGGAGCGTATGACAAATACCTGGAGTCAGAATAACAACACAGGCAGGTTGGCTGGTCGTGCTAATGTACTACCGTCTATTGCTGCCCTGGCTCCCATAGTTTGAGGAAGATATGATAATGGCAAAAGTGACCGGATTTCATCATGCAGCCATCGTTGTGCCGGACCTGGACCGGGCCGCGCGGTTTTATTGCGCACTGGCAGGGTATGAAAAGGTGCGCGAGGCGCGCTGGGACAGCAAATCCGTTTTCAACCGGATCATCGGCTTGTCCGGCAGCAGCGCCAGGTTCTGTATGCTTAAGGGTCCCAACGGCTACCTGGAGTTGTTCGAGTATGAACAACCGCAATCAACAGCAGATCCGGCTTCACTGAACGCCAATGATTACGGTATCCGGCACCTGTGTTTCCAGGTGGAGGACGTGGAGGAAGCGTTGGCCAGGGTCATTGAACTGGGAGGCGGTAAAATGAACGAACCGGTCACCAATGAGCTGGGCATCACCTGTGTCTATTGCCGCGATCCTTTCGGCAACCTGCTGGAACTCATCAGGCCTGCCGGTGGCTTCCCATCCGTAGCGACTGTCCGGAATTGAGATGTTGCGCTGTCTCATCAGATTTGGAACCGGGGCCGGAACACGCCGCCACCAAAACAGGTACAGGGTGTCAAGGCTTTCTGGCGCGGATCAGCACCCGCTCGGTCTTCAGGTAAATCTTCTTGTCATAGACCTCCAGGCTGTGATCGTCATCCGGGTTGGCGAACAGGTCAGATTCCGCCTCGATGATGAAGCCCGCCTGTTGCAGCGCAGTCCGGATTATGTCCGGCTCAATCCGGTGCAGTTTCCGGTTGTCGTGGTCCGCCGTGCCGACGTGATCGGTAATGCCGAGAATCCCGCCCGGTTTCAGGGTTTTTTTGATGCTGAACAGGATTTCGAGGGCCGTGGCTTCGCCTTCTTCATTGTAATGGTAATCATGGAAGTTATTTCCCCAGAAAGCCAGGTCCAGTTCCCCGTCCAGGCCCAGGTCATCGTATTCCTTCACGTGCAGTGCAACGTTCGGGAGGCGGTTGTTCGCCAGCCGTTCATCCATGGTGCGCTGGTAGTAACCGTCGGCATACCTGTACAGCACCCGTGCGCGGTTGTGTGAGTAGACCTTTCCCTCGGGTCCGACCGCGGCGGCGAGCATCTCGGTGGTGTAACCGGCGGCGGCGCCCACGTCCATCACCGCCATGCCCGGTTTCAGGCCGAGGAACCTGAACGTCTCGAAAGGTTTTCTCGGCTCATCCCGGCGCGAGTCCCATTCGTGCCTGTCGGGCGCTTGCTGCTGCAGTTCGATGCGTTGCTGCATCTCCGCATATTCATCAGCGCCCACCTGTGTGATTAAACTGGAAAAAACAATAAACAGTACTAATTCTTTATTGATATTCATGGTTCATTTACTCATAAAAAAGGGGACTGACTTAAGCCTGCCCCGTGGAAAATCAAATCATAATTCAAGGTCCACAACACAGACCTCCTGACCCACGTCCGCGTCCCCATCCTCGGTCACCAGGATTTCCATCAGGCGGCCGTCTCCGGGCGCCTCGATCTCCTGTGTGACCTTTTCCGTTTCTATCTCGTACAGGGACTCGCCCTTGCTGAAGGTTTCGCCGGGTTGCTTGAGCCAGGCGACGATGGTGGCGGTTTCCATGTTCATGCCCACCTGGGCGAGTTTCAGTTTGACTTTCATGGTGTAGTTTTATCCACAGATTGACACGGATGATTTCGAGGTAACATTTCAAGGGGCCTCCGGCTTAAGTCGGAGATTCCTTAACCAGGGCTTCCGTTACCGCGATTATCTTTTCCCGGTCCGGGATGACGGTCTTCTCCACGTTAGGGGCGTAAGGCATGGCGACGTTCGGCACCGTAATGCGCTTGACGGGGGCCTTGAGGTGAGCGAAAGCCTCATCACTGATCACGGCGGCGATATGGCTGGCCGCGCTGCAACGGTCCCGCGCCTCATCGACGATAACGATGCGCCCGGTTTTTGCTACCGATGCGATGATGGACTCCGTATCCAGCGGCACCAGGGTGCGGCAATCGATGACCTCCGCGCCGATATCCTTATCGGCCAGCGCGGTCGCGGCCTGCAATGTGGGTTTCATCATGGCGCCGACGCTGACCAGGGTGACGTCCGTTCCCGCACGGCACACCCGGGCCGACCCGAACGGGACGGTGAAATCATCATCCGGCACTTCCCCCCGTTCGCCGCCCCTGCCGCCGGCTTCCAGGTAGAAAGTAGGGTTGTCGCTCCGGATTGCGGTTTTCAGCAATCCCGCCGCGTCCGCCGGGGTGGAAGGGACCGCGACGTTCACGCCGCCCAGGTTCATCAACAGGGGATAAGGCGTATCGGAATGCTGCGCGGCGGTGGAACGGCCGCCGCCGTAACCGGCAATAACGGTGATCGGCAGTTTTATCTGGCCGCCGGTCATCAGCCGTAGTTTCGCCATCTGGTTGGCGATGGCGTCAAAACCGGTATAGATAAAATTGGAGAACATCAGGTGCAGGATCACCCGGTAGCCGCCGGCCGCGGCGCCGACCGCCATGCCGGTCAGGGTGGCTTCGCAGATGGGCGTATTGCGGATGCGGTCCGGGCCGAAGTGTTCGTGCAACCCCTTGGTGTCGCCAAACATGCTGATCTCCACGTCTTCGCCGAACAGGATGACCTTCGGGTCGCGCTCCATCTCGGCAAACAAGGTGTCGTTGATGGCCTGTATGAGTCGCTTCTTCGCCATCAGTAGTCGTCAGGGTCGTTGTCCGGAAAACATCAGGTCACGGATCAGGTTCGAGTCGGGAGGTTCGGACGCGGCGGCGTTTTCGGCGGCTGCGGCGACCAGGGCGGCTACTTCTGCGTCAATGGCGGCAAGATCATCCCGCGCACAGACCCGGGTCTTCAGCAGGAAGCTGCCCAGGCGTTCTATGGGATCCCGCTTGCGCCAGGGTTCTATCTCGTCTTCATCCCGGTATGCGCTGCTGAGCCAATGCACCTCGCTCTCGTTGTGTCCATAGATGCGGTAGGTCTTTGCCTCGATGAAGGAAGGTCCCCCACCGCTTCTGGCCAGTTCTACTGCTGCAGAGGCAGCCTGCCAGACGGCGACGGCATCGTTGCCGTTAACTACGCTGCAGGGGATGTTGAAGGCCCTGGCGCGGTCGGCGATCTCTCCGGCGGTCACCGTATCCGACGGAGAGAATTCCGAATAACAGTTGTGTTCACATACCAGCAGCAGCGGCAGTTTCCACAGGGTGGCGACGTTCAGCACTTCCATGAAGACGCCCTGGTTGGCGGCGCCGTCACCGAAGAAGCACACGGCAACCCGGCCCTTGCGGTCCAGTTGCGCGGCGAATGCCGCGCCGGCGCTGATGGCCAGGCCTGCGCCGACAATTCCGTTTGCTCCAATGATACCCTTGGAAAAATCCGCAACGTGCATGGAACCCCCCATGCCTTTACATATCCCCGTTTCACGGGCATAAACTTCCGCCAGCATGGCCTCCGGGTCGCCGCCCTTGGCCAGATAATGGCCGTGACCACGGTGGGTGCTGGTGATCGGGTCGGCATCGTCCAGGTGCGCACACACGCCCGCGGCGATAGCCTCCTGGCCGATGTACAGGTGCACTCCACCGGGCAACCTGCCGGCATGGAAATCATCACGCAGTTGCTCTTCGGTGCGCCGAATCAGCAACATGACGCGGTACACGGCCAGCATCTGCCCGGTATCGGGGTTTTGTCGTACAGAATTCTGCGTCATTTGCTCCAAACTATAGATATGGGATAAAATAATGTGAATTTTGTACAACAATTTAAATATAAAAGTCAACCAGTCATGTTTAAATGCACAACGCTTGCAGTACAATACCGTTAACGGTCTGCGCTATTCCATGAGGAGCGGTAACTACATACCCATGCCTGAGTGCCTGATATCACGGTCGTTGCTGTTGTGCGCCGCGTGCCTGCTGGCCGCCTGTTCCGCGCCGCGGAGCGAACGCCCAAACTTCCTCGTCATACTCGCGGACGACATGGGCTATTCGGACATCGGCGTGATGGGCAGCGAGATACGCACGCCCAATATCGACCGGCTTGCGGAGCGGGGCATGCTCATGACCCATTTTCGGGTGCACATGATGTGCTCGCCCACCCGCGCCATGCTGCTCACGGGCGCGGACAGCCACCCTGCCGGCTACGGTACCATGGCGGGAGAATACACTCCAGAGATACGCGGTCAACCGGGTTATGAAACCTACCTGGCCGACCGGGTCACCACCATTGCAAACGTGCTGCGTGATGGCGGCTACCACACCTACATAGCGGGCAAGTGGGATATGGGCGGGCACGGTAACCCGGCCCTCTGGCCCGACAGGCGGGGTTTTGAAGAGTCCTTCGTGCTGGTCGAAGGTAGCGGCTCCCATTACGACAAATCTCCCTCGCTGCTGGAATTGTCTTCTGTCACCTACGTGGAAGACGGCAGGGAGATTGAACTCCCCGACAATTTTTACTCTTCAAGAAATTTTGCCGACAAACTCATCGAATATATCGACCGGCACAGGCCGGACGGCAGGCCTTTTTTTGCCTACCTGCCGTTTACCGCGCCACACTACCCGCTGCACGCGCCGGATGAATTTATCGAGCGCTATACCGGGGTATACGAGCAGGGTTACGCGGCCGTGCGTGCGCTCCGCATTGAGCGGATGCGGGAAGCGGGACTGATCGCCGAACACCAGGTCGTTGCCGACCAGCATCCGGCCTGGCCGGCATGGGATGACCTGGGTGATGCCATGCGTAACCTGGA
The DNA here is from genome assembly GCA_965116585.1 of Gammaproteobacteria bacterium. Lineage (GTDB taxonomy): Bacteria > Pseudomonadota > Gammaproteobacteria > Eutrophobiales > Eutrophobiaceae > JAAXHV01. Next base: position 3,725,403 of record OZ220714.1, read on the forward strand.
AGCGCGGCGCATGCAGGTGTATGCAGCGATGACGGAGGCCATGGACTTCCATATTGGCCGGGTGCTCGATTACCTGGAGCAGGAAGGCCTGGCGGAAAACACGCTGGTGATCTTCCTCTCCGATAACGGCGCGGAAGGCGGCAACCCGCTGGATTTTTACGGTCAACCCGGTTTCGACTGGGCCGAAGACAACTTCGACGTCAGCCTGGAAAACCTGGGGAGGCCCGACTCCTACGCCTGGCTGGGGGCCGGATGGGCGCACGTCAGCAGTACGCCGTTACGTTATTTCAAGGGTTTCCCGACAGAAGGGGGGATACGCACGCCTGCCATATTCAGTTTTCCGGGCCGCATCGAGTCCGGCGTGGTATCGTCTACCACTGCAAACGTTCTGGACTTGCCTGTAACGCTGCTCGATTATGCCGGCATTGACCATCCGATGGTTGCCGACAATGGCGATCCCATGCCTCCTGTCACGGGCCGGTCGATGCGCCTGTATTTAAGCGGGGAGACTGGGGACGTCCACCCGCCGGAGGATTACTTTGCCTATGTAATCATGGGCCGCAGGGGCCTGGTGCAGGGGGACTGGAAGATTACCTGGATGAACGCGCCCTGGGGGCCAGAGGGGCGCTGGTCGCTGTTCAATCTGGCCGAAGACCCGGCAGAGAGGATCGACCTGGCCGATATAAACCCGGACAAGCTGGCTGAAATGCAGGCGTCATGGGACGCCTATGTCGCCGGCAACCGTGTAATCCCGCTTCCTGGGTATGAAACCGGCTGGACCAACCGCTTTTCCCATTACCAATGGCTCCCGCCGGAGTTACGTTCGCAACCTTAACCTTAATCCAACAAAACTGTGAGATACGAGAATCATGAAAGGAAAAATAGCATTTGAAGAACATATGGCAGTCGAGGAAACCGTAGGTCATGCCAAGGCATTTGCCGGCGATTCAGGCAGATGGGATGATTTTACCCTGGAACTCCTTGATGTCGATGAGAAACGGCTGACGGCAATGGATAAGACCGGTATAGAATTTACGTTGCTGTCGCTGAATGCCCCTGGCCTACAGGCAATTCTCGATACGGATGAAGCCGTCGAGGTCGCCGGAAAAGCCAATGAAAAAATCGCCGGAGCAGTGAACCGGCACCCGGACCGGTATGCCGGCATGGCCGCACTGCCCATGCAGGACCCGGCCGCCGCCTCTGCCGAACTGGAGCGCTGTGTCAATGAGCTCGGCTTCAAGGGGGCAATGGTGAACGGATTTACCCAGAAGGGCGAACCGGACTCGGCAATATATTACGACATCCCCGAGTACCGGGACTTCTGGGCCACGGTATCCGATCTCGACGTGCCGTTTTACCTGCACCCGCGTATGCAGATCCCTTCACGAGCCGCAAATTATGAAGGGCACCCCTGGCTGATGAGCGCTCCCTGGGGTTTCGCGGTGGAAACATCGATCCATGCGTTACGCCTGTGCGGTTCCGGCGTGTTTGACGATTTTCCCAACCTGAAGATTTGCCTGGGGCACATGGGGGAAAACATTCCCTTCGCCCTGTGGCGAACTGATGCTCGCATGCGTTTTTCACGGCGCGGCTACCGCGGCAAACGCCCGCTGGGTGACTACTTCCGGGATCATTTCCATATCACGGTCACAGGCCTGTTCAGCGACCCGGCGTTTCGCTGCACCTTGGACGTTATGGGCAGGGACAGGGTTTACTTTTCCGCCGATTACCCGTTCGAACGGATGGAGGATGCTGCGGACTGGTATGACGCCACCGACGTGATTACCGATGAAGAGCGTGTGCAGATCGGCCGTACCAACGCGATCGAGTTGTTCAAACTTGACCTTGATTGATCAGGACGCCCCCGCAGCCTGTCCCCGGGAAAGCTTACCCCAGCATGCTGTAAGCAGGGACGGGGGTCAGTCCGTCGCGCTTGCGTGAACCGTTGCGGACTGCAGCCCCTCGACGGAGCGCCGGCGGTTGACTGCCCGGGTCAGGGCCAGTTCGTAATTCTCCCGGGCCTGGGCCGGGTTACCCAGTGCCAGGTACACGTCCGCCAGGGCCTCCGCCGCGGGTTGGGGCATGGCCGGGCCGATGGCGGGGGCCAGGGTCTGTTCCAGTTCCACGGCTTGTTGCATGAGCGCCAGGCCTTGTTCGTGTTTGCCCTCAGCGACGACCAGGCGGCCTTGCAGCAGCAGTTTCAGTACCGTAGGCGCGGCGGCGCGGATATCCTTGCTGTCGGGGTTGGAAGAGCGCACAAACGCGTCAGCAATCGCCGCGGCAGTGGCAGTATCACCGCGCTGTAGCGCGCGCATGCCCAGTACGTACTGATCCATGGCGATGACGGAGGACCAGACCTTGTCATAGCTGACCTCCAGGTCCAGCAGCGGGTCGTCCCAGTCCTGGGTGTCGATAATGTAATTGCTGCGGCAGGTGATAAAGCCAATGCGGTTGGTGGGTGTGTCGGCCTGTTGCCATTCCCGTTCGGCATAGCCCAGCAGGCGCCGGGCTTCATCGAAGCGGCCTTCCTGCAGGTGCGAATAAATCAGCCAGGACAGCGAGTGATAGGCCTGGCCGTTGTAGGGGAGATTTTTCTCCTCGATCCGGTCCAGCGCAGCCTCGAATGAGCGGGCGTTCAGGCGGCCGGCGCGTTCGTAATCACCGAGGGCGAAATAGATGTGCGACGGCATGTGCAGGGCGTGGACCGCGGCGGGCGCCACTTCGGAATAGACGTCCGCGGCGCGCAGGCCCAACGGGGCGTGGACCGGGTCGTCATAACTGTGAATGTTGTAGTGCAGGGCGCCGGGATGCCGCGGCGCTCGATCCATCAGTTCCTCGGTGATGGCGCCGGCCTGCATGAATTTGTAGAAATCCCGGCCGTCATGGCTGGTAGTGAGCACTGACAGCGCGTACAGGGCGCCGGCGTCCACGTCTTCCGGCCAGGTTTCGCTGATTGTCTTCAGGGCAGCGCGGTAAGCATAATCCCGTTCCCGGTCGACCCCCTCACCGAACAGGATATTGACCGAACGGATATACGCTTTCTCCCGCTCGGTTTGTGCCCGCTCGACCCGTCCCTCAGCGCTGGGCGCCAGTTGCTCCAGCACGGTCCTGGCCGCGCCCAGGTTCTGCTGGTTCCACAACGGGTGTTCATGGGTCAGCGCCTCACCCCAGTAGGCCATGACGAAATCGGGGTCCACGGCACGCGCCTGCCGGAACGTTTCCCTGGCGTCTTCATATTCAAAATTGTGCAACATCACCAGGCCGCGGATAAACAGGGCATGGGCCTCCCGGTCACCGCTGGCATGGAAATCCGTTGTGCCGTAGTGTTGGGAGGAAACCGGGGTGGTGATGGCGGTTGCGAAGAGGGTCAGCAGTATCAGGTAGTATTTTACGGGCATGTCACGTTCTGCCGGTTATGGTCTATACCGTATATTAGCACCTTTCCACCCACTCCTGCGCGAGCAGGAATTTTCCTGACAGAGACTCCTGCTTGCGCAGGAGTGGTGTGCTTCTGATAGAGATCCCTGCTCGATTTTTATTGATTTTGCCGAAGATCATCCAGCAGGATCTGCCAACGCCTACGCTCCCGTTCCGGAGTGAACAGGTGTTTGCGCTTATTGCCGTGTTCACACAGGCGCGGCAGGAAGCCTGCATCGTTTTCAGCCCGGTGTAACAGCGCGTGTAATGCATCAGTATCTCCGGCCGGATAATAGCCCGGATAATCCTCACCGAGCAGGCCGACGTTACCGTCTATGGCAGAGGCGATGACGGGCAACTCCGCGACCACGGCCTCCGAGACGACGTTGGCCCCGCCTTCCATGATCGAGCTGTGCACCAGTGCATGGGCCTTGACAAAATGTCTTCTTACCTGCCCGGCGCCGACCTCGCCCAGCCAGTGGTAGCGGGGGTTTGTCTCCATCTCCGTGCGCGCCTGCTCCGCCCAGTCCTCATCATGGGCCTTGCCCAAGTGGAGTACGCGCAGGCGGGATGTTTCCGGTAGCAGACGGGCTGCATACGCGGCCCTGAACGGGTCTTTTTCTGCGCGTAAATGGCCGGCCACGCAGACGTCAAAGCTACGCACCGACGGACTGCGCGCCTGTGTCAACGGCGGCGCCGACTGGTGGATCACGTGCAGTTTCCCCCGGCAGGCTTCCGCAAGCGTCCGATAAACAAGGTCGTGCAGGCACACCAGCGCATCGGCCATTTCCATGGAACCCAGGGTTTCCCGCGCATGGCTGTACTGAAAGCGGTAGATATCCGTGCCGGTCAGGGCAACCACCAGCGGGCGCCTGGGAAAGCGTTGCCGGAACCCCGCTATCGACGCAGCGCTGCGCCACGCGTGCAAGGCCACCATCATGTCACCCGGCGTCCCGTCCCACTCAGCCTGCACCGTTACCCCGTGGCCGAGACCCCGCAACAAGCGCGCCCAACGTCCCGCCGTCACGCGGTTCCCCGTCTTTGCCAGTTTGCCTCCGGGGGTAATCAAAATAATCTTCATACGGATACATTAAGCTACAATAACCACGATGCAAATACTTGGCGCCAATTATCTCAAGGAAATTATGGCCGACGCCCATGCGCGCACCCTGGAACTGGTCGCGGGCCTGGACGAGGAACAACTGATCGGGCCGAAATTGCCTATTGTTAACCCGTTGCGCTGGGAGATCGGGCACGTGGCCTGGTTCCATGAAAAATTTATTCTGCGCGACCTGTATGGACGCCCGCCATTGCTGGCAAACGGCGATGCTCTGTATGATTCCATCGCCATCCATCACGACCAGCGCTGGGACCTGCCGCTGTTGAACATGCAGGAAACCCTGGATTACACCGAGACCGTCCTCCACGATTGCCTGTCGCTGCTGCCGCACGGCGTCGCACAGCCTGAGCAAACCTGGCTCTATCAATTTTCCACCTACCACGAGGACATGCATACCGAAGCTTATACCTGGTCGCGCCAGACCCTCTCCTATCCGCAGCCGGTATTTGCCGCCGCACACAGGCCGGCAGACGTGGATGCCGGCCCCTGGCCCGGCGATGCGGCCATTCCGGGCGGGGAGTTCAATGCCGGCGCGGAGAAAACCACCCCGTTCGTATTTGACAATGAAAAATGGGCGCATCCGGTAACCATAGAGCCTTTTCATATCGCCAAAGCGCCGGTGACCAATGCCGAGTATGCCGCGTTCGTCGCTGCCGGTGGCTACCGCCAGCGCGCATTCTGGTGTGCTGAGGGCTGGTCCTGGCGGGAGCAGGCAGATGCCGAATATCCGGTGTACTGGTTACCCGACGGCAAGGGAGGGTGGCGGCACAGGCGTTTCAACGAGACCGACGACTTGCCGCCCCACCAACCCGTCATCCATGTGAATTGGTATGAAGCCAACGCATACTGCCGCTGGGCCGCCCGACGCCTGCCTGCGGAGACGGAATGGGAGGCCGCCGCATTGGGCGCACCCGCGCAGGATGGCGACGTTCTTGCCCTGCTGAAACACAGCTACCCCTGGGGGGAACAAGCGCCCGGTCTGCTGGAGGCCAACCTCGATAGCCGCACGCTGGGCTGTATCGACGTGGCCGCGCTGCCCGCGGGTGACAGCACGTTCGGTTGCCGGCAGATGCTCGGCAACGTCTGGGAGTGGACGGCCACTACCTTCGCCCCGTTCCCCGGCTTTGCGCCCGATGCCTACAAGGAATACTCGGAACCGTTGTTTTACCACACCAAGGTACTGAAAGGCGGCGCCTGGGCCACTCGCAGCCGCATGATCACTGGCCGCTACCGCAATTTTTTCCCACCGCACCGCCGCGACGTGCTGGCGGGCTTTCGCACCTGCGCACTCGATGTCCATTGACAAACAGCACTTGAGAGACCTGCCCTCGGTGGATCGGGTATTACGCGCAATCCCACAACTGATCGATCGCTGGGGACAGGAACGGGTCACCGTAGTCGTGCGCGCCGCGCTGGAGCAACTGCGCGGGACACTGCAAGCCGGCGCCTACAACAAATCCGAATTATTGCAACAGGTGACCGGGCAGGTAAGCACCAGGCTGGAGCAGGATGCGCAGGGCAGCCTGCTCAGCGTCTTCAACCTCACCGGTACGGTGTTGCATACCAACCTGGGGCGCGCCTCCTTGCCGGACGCGGCGCTGGAGGCGGTCCTGAGCGCCGCGCGCCACCCCTCCAACCTGGAATACGACCTGCACACCGGCAAACGCGGTGCGCGCGACGATCACGTGGCTGGCCTGATCTGCGAGCTCTGCGACGCCGACGCGGCGACCGTGGTGAACAATAACGCCGCCGCAGTCCTGCTGACGCTGAATACCCTGGCAGACAAGGCAGAAGTGCCTGTGTCAAGAGGCGAGCTGGTGGAAATAGGCGGGTCGTTCCGCCTGCCGGACATCATGCACAGCTCAGGTTGCGTCCTGGTCGAGGTGGGGACCACCAACCGCACCCACCTGAAAGATTACCAGGGCGCCATCAATGCCAATACCGCCATGTTGCTCAAGGTGCACACCAGCAATTACCGGATCCACGGTTTTACCCACAGTGTCGCGGCAACTGAACTGGCGCAACTGGCCCATAACCACGACCTGCCGGTTGTCATCGATCTCGGCAGCGGCAACCTGGTTGACCTGGGTGGTTACGGCCTGCCCGCGGAACCCACCGTCAAACAGACTTTGGACAGCGGCGCCGATCTCGTCACCTTCAGCGGTGACAAACTGCTGGGCGGCCCGCAGTGCGGCATCATCGCCGGCAAACAGGAATTGATTGCCAGCATAAAGAACAATCCGTTGAAGCGTGCATTACGCGTGGACAAGATGACCCTGGCGGCCCTGGCGGAAGTGTTGAAACTCTATCGCAATCCCGACCGGTTGGCGCAACAACTGCCCACGCTGGCGGCCCTGACCCGCGCGCCCACTGTAATCCGCGCCCAGGCCGAGCGACTCGCTCCCGGGCTTGCCCAGGCCCTGGCGCCCTGCTACACAGTCACTGTCAGCGCCTGTCAAAGCCAGATCGGCAGCGGCGCACTGCCCCTGGAGACATTACCCGGTTACGCCCTGGAAATCCGCGCCGCAGACGCATCAGACGCAGCCATCAGGGAACTCGCCGCCACCCTGCGCCGCCTGCCCACCCCCGTCATCGGCCGCATCAACAACAGCGCCTGCTACCTGGACCTGCGCTGTCTGGACCGCGAGCAGGACTTCATCGCTCAACTTGGGTATCTCCGTAACCTGATGGCGCCCTCCATTCCTGCACAAGCAGGAATCTCTTAATTGCGCCTGCCATTCCTGCGCAAGCAGGAATCTTCTGATGGCGACTCCTGCTTGCGCAGAAGTAGTCCACTCTTAAGACCTTTTATGACGTACTTGCGTCCCGAATCATCTTGCGGAACATGCGTACGCCGATGAATTTCAGCATCAGCCTCTGGAGCAGGGAAGGAGGGGTTGCATTGGCGGCGGAGGTGTAGTTGTTGATGCCCAGTCGCGCGCGCAGGTCTGTGGAGGTCATCAGCATGGGGCCGTCGGTGGGGATGCCGGTGGTGTCGGCGATACGCACCATGCGCTGGAAGTTGGAGATGACACCGACCGCGTCGATCATGGCGGCGGAGCCCATGGCGGCCACCAGGGCCTGGCGCGTGATGGCCCTGGCCGCGGCGTCGCCTTGCATGCAGGCATTGGTGAACTCCAGTATCTCACGGGAATTCGGAATACCCTTGATTTCAGTGCACGCGGGATCGGTAAGGCCGTCGAAGTCGATGGACCCGCCTGTCAGCTCGACGCTCTCACGGAGCATCACCACATGGGAGGAAGTTCAGTAGAAACAGTCGTTGAAGGCAGAGACCCGGGCCGCGATGATCTCGGTCTGGGCACGGGTCAGGGTGCCCTGGGGTGATTTGGTGACGTTCCAGACGTCGTGGACTTTCAGGTAGTGCGCGACCGAGGTATCCAGCAGGGTGCGCACCTCGTCGGGGACCAGGCTGAGCGCCCGGATCACGTAGCCGCGCATATCGCCGTCCCACAGGTCGGCATCCGGGCCGTCATCCACGCGCATCGGCAGGATAGGCACCCAGGCGCCATCGTAAGCCACATTGTCGGGACGGTAACGGCTGGGCTCGCCGGGTAGCGGTTCCGGCAGTTCGTTCTGCGGCAGGTCCAGGCAGCGGCAGAATTCATCGATGAGGAACACCGAGATCAAGGTGCCGATAGTCTCGATGTATTGCTCTTCGCTGAGACCTTGCCGGATAATGCCGTCGAACCAGTCCCTGGTCAGACGTCCCGAATCGGTGACCACGCGATGGACGACTTCAACCATGACGTCGGGCAGGTCGGTAACGCTGTCATGGGCGCCGTCCACGGTGTACGGGGACAATGCTTCCTTGCGCCTGCGGCACAGTTTGCAGTGCTGCGCCTGGCGCACTTCCCTGGCGATATTGACCCGCTGCTCGCCCGTCAACCAGTTCCCCGGTTGGGCCAGGCGTTCCCAGAAACGGTTATGCGTCTCGGCAAAGTTTGCCCGTACCGGCCAGGGGGCGTTACTGTAGTCTATCCGGATCATGTCCGGTATCTTGCGTCAGCAGATGCGGAATGTCAATTATTGCCCATACGACCAACTCACTTGGTAAATATGGTGCCTCATCGATTTGAGGTATGCCCACAAGCCATCCCGGCAATGATCATCTTCTGTATATTCGACGTGCCTTCCACCACTTGCAGGGACTTGGCGTCGCGGTAGAAGCGCTCCGCCGGGTATTCAGTGGAATAACCGTAGGAACCGAAGATCTTCATGCACTCGTTCGCCGCGTGCACGGCCGCTTCCGACGCGGCCAGCTTGGCCACCGAGGTCTCGTACTGGTTGGGCTTGCCCTGGTCCTTGAGCCAGGCTGCCTTGTATACGAGCAGTTGCGCGGCCTGGTGTTCCACCACCATGTCGGCGATCTGGGACTGGATCATCTGGTGTTTTGCAATCGGCTTGCCGAACTGCTTGCGTTCGTTGGCGTAGTCGATGGCAAGTTGCAGCGCGCCGCCAGCCACACCCAGGGCGCCGGCCGCGCAACCGATGCGGGTGTTGTTCAACTGCCACATGCACATCCTGAAACCGTTATTCAGTTCGCCAAGCAGGGCGCTTTTGGGTATTTTTGCTCCCGCAAAGACAAACTCACCGGTTGGAGAGCAGTGCAGCCCCAGTTTGGTCTCGATGGGGCGGGCTGTGCAGCCCTCCAGGGTCTTGGGTTCGATGATAAAACAACTGATGCCCTTGTTGCCCTTGTCCCGGTCCGTGTATGCATACAGTAACCCGGCGTCACCGATATGGGCATTGGAAATCCACATCTTGTTACCGTGCAATGCAAAGTGATCGCCCTGGTCAACGGCATGGGTCTTCATGCTGGCCACGTCTGAGCCGGTATCCGGCTCGGTCATGGCGAAAAACCCCATTTTCGTCCCGTTGATCCAGCCCGGAATGTATTTCTCCTGTTGTTCCGGCGTGCCGAATTTTGCCACCGACAAGGCCGGGCCCAGGTTCTGCATATTGAACGGCAAACGCCAGGAGGCGGATACCTGGGAGATCTGCTCAGCCATGAGCACGGATTCCAGGAAGCCCATGCCGTTGCCGCCCAGTTCGTCCGGCAACGCACAGGAGAAAAACCCAAGCTCACCCATGCGCGCCGCCCGGTCCAGCCTGAACTCGTGCTTGCTCTCTTCTTCCTCCAGGGTCGGGGCGATATCCTCCAGCGCAAACCGCCGGGCGGTGTCCTGCACCAGTTGCTGCTCTTCGGTTAATTCAAAAAACATGTTATTCCACTTCAATAGACAGCAAGGGTTGATCTTCTTCCACCTTGTCGCCTTCCTTGACAAAAATCTCCTTCACCGTGCCGTCGCAGGGAGCAAACACAGGCGTTTCCATTTTCATGGCTTCAATGATGAGCACTTCATCGTCTTCTTCGATCGCTTCATCAATAGCTACCGTAATTTTCCAGATAGCGCCGGACAAGGGCGCCAGTACGTCTTCCGTCATCAGCTTTCTCCGTACACTTATTTCAAAATCGTCAGGAATATGCCGGCGGCGATGACTGTGCCTATCACGCCGGCGACGTTGGGGCCCATGGCAAACATGAGCAGGTAGTTCTTTTTGTCCGCTTCCGCACCCATTTTCTGTACCACCCGCGCCGCCATGGGTACGGCTGAGACCCCGGCCGCGCCGACCAGGGGGTTAATCTTGTTCCCGGTAAACAGGTTCATCAGCTTGGCCAGCAGGATGCCGCTTGCGGTACTGATCATAAACGCAAACAGGCCCAGGAAGAAAATAATAATCACATCGGCGTGCAGGAAGCGCGCCGCGCTCATGGTGGCGCCGACGCTGATGCCCAGGAATATGGTGGCGATATTCATCAGGGAATTCTGCGCGGCATCGGTGAGGCGTTCGACCACCCCGGACTCGCGGAACAGGTTGCCCAGCATGAACATGGACACCAGTGGCGCCGAGGCCGGCACCATCAGTATGATCACCAGTGCGGCCATGATGGGAAACAGCAGTTTTTCCCTGGGCCCGACCTTGCGGCCTTTTTTCATGCGAATTTTGCGCTCATTTTCGGTCGTCAGCAGGCGCATGATAGGTGGTTGAATAACGGGCACCAGCGCCATGTAGGAATACGCCGCGACCGCACACGCGCCGAGCAGGTGCGGCGCCAGTTCCGCAGCCAGGAAAATGGTGGTGGGCCCGTCCGCGCCGCCGATAATGCCGATGACCGCGGCATCTGTTACATCAAAACCCAGCCAGCAAGCGGTGAAGAAGGTGAGGTAAACACCGACCTGCGCCCCGGCGCCCAGGAAGATCAGCCGCGGTTGGGCCAGCAACGGGCCGAAATCCGTCAGCGCGCCCAGGCCCAGGAAGATCAGCGGGGGGATGATGCGCCACTCGATACCGTGGTGGTAGAAGCGCCAGAGCAGGCCGTCACCGGGTTCCATCAGTCCGGTCAGCGGCAGGTTGGCAAGCAGGATGCCGAAACCGATCGGCAGCAACAACAGGGGTTCATACTGCTTTGTTATGGCCAGGTAGATCAGGCCGAGACCGATCAGCCACATGAGCAGCAGGCCGGGCGTGACGGCAAAAATGCCCATGTTGTCCACGAACGCCATCAGTCTTCTTTCTCCTCCGCCTTCCTGGCGGGGACCAGGGCCAGCAGCCTGATGGCCAGATACAACATCGCCATACCGGCAAACACGCCGCCGATACCGTTAAGGAATACTTCCAGCGCTTGCCCCATGCCGTCAGCCCCTGATGATCCTGGGTAGTATCATCTGGTGCTGGGGGCAGATGGAGGATGGGTTCTGGTAGGCCGCGCCGGTAAACGCGGTGAGATAATCCCTGAGATCAGGCAGGTTGACCACCTCGTCAACCAGTCCGTAACGGGCGCAATATTCCGGCCGGGAATGCTCGTGGTATTGTTGCGCCAGCGTGTTCATCCTGTCCGCGACCGCATCCAGGGGCTTGCCGGCGTCTTTTTCCTTGACCGCGCGCCGGGAGTACATGGCCACTGCCGCGGTTTCACCGTGCATCACCGCGATTTCCGTCGCCGCCGTGCCCAGCGTGAACGCATTGTGGCGGTTGGCCGTGGGCCCGCCCATCAGGTAATGAGCCGCGGCCGTGCCCTTACGCAGCGTTACCAGCATCATGGGGACGTCGGTCTGCTGGATGGAATAGATTAATGACTGGCCCAGTCCCAGCAATTCAGCCTTCTCCGCCAGGTCCCCCACGTCTATACCGGAGGTATCCTGGAACCAGATCACCGGAATGCGATCGCGCCCGCAATGGGTGACAAACTCATTCATCTTGATCAAGCCCTGGCGATACAGTTTGCCGCCCATACCGGGGTAGTCGGCATATTCGGGGTAACCCTTGCCCAGGTAACCGGAACGGTTGCCGATACAGCCCACCAAAAACCCATCCAGCCTGCACAAACCCGTGTACACTTCCGGCCCGTAGTCAGGGCGAAACTCCAGGTGTTCGCTGGCGTCCACCACCCGGGCCAGGATCTCGTCGAAGGAATACACTTCCTTCGGGTTATACGGCAACAGGGAATACAGGTCTGTGCCGGGGTAGGCCGGTTCAGCAGGTTCGGTCACCCGGAAAAACCGCGGCTGGTAGGCGGGGATGGCTTCCATGTATTCCCGGATACCGTCCAGCACCCCGGTCTCTTCATCATATACCTCGGTAAAAAAGCCGGTCTCGCCATAATGGGTTTCAACCCGGCCCGGCGGTTTGGCGCTGAAACTGCGGGTTTTTTCCACCAGGTCTTCCAGCAGCTCTGCACTGAAGCCGCCCTTGGGTGACATGCCGGAGACGATGCCCACGCCGCCCACGGCGATATTGGCGCCCTTGTGAGCCAGCAGGATGGTGGGGCTGATGCCCTGGTAGCCGCCGCCGGCAGGGTTGGTGCCGTAGATACCGGCCAGCACCGGGATGCCAAGCTGGTTCAATTCCGCGTGGCGGTAAAACGGCGTGCCCGACCCGCGCCGGTTGGCATAGAACTTCTCCTGCTCGTCCAGCTTCACGCCGCTGCAGTTGACCAGCCAGATCAAGGGGATCTGCAGGCGTTTGGCCAGGTCGGTCACACGCAGGATGTTCTCCGACTGCCCCGGCAGCCAGGCTCCGGCCAGCACCTTGTTGTCAAACCCGATAACCACGGCCCAGCGCCCCGCCACCCGGGCCAGTCCGTCCACCACGTTGGTGGAACCGTTAGCATTCTCCGCCGGGTTATACAAGCTGTGCAGCGGCCGCCAGGTGCCCGGATCAACCAGGTATTCCAGGCGTTGCCAGACGGTCATGGCCCCACGCTTGTTGATCTGCTCCGTGGAGAAACCGGCTTGTTCAATCTCTTCCCGGCGCTGTGCGATCGCTGCTTCAACCTGCTGCAACTGCTCCTTGCCGGCAGCCGCGCGCTTCATCCGGCCTTGCTTCAACTCCTTGCCGAAGCGTTGCATGTTTTCAAAATAAGGTTTCATACACTCTTTCTGCTTAACCAGTATTGGATCAGTGTGCAGTATAAATCAGGAGTTGGCTCCAGATAAGTAAAATCTTGTCCATAAGACAGAAACAGGCTATATTCACGACAAGTTCCTGCCGCCCATTTCTGCGTATGCAAATACTAAATCCACCCCACTGGCCCCGACCGCGAGGCTACTCCAACGGCGTTATGGCGCAAGGCCGGGTGATCTTTGTCGCCGGCCAAATCGGCTGGGACAAGAACAATACTTTTCTGAACGATGCGCTGGTTGACCAGGTACGCCAGGCCCTGGAGAACACACTGGCAGTACTGGCCGAAGCAGGCGCGGGCGCCGAACATGTGACCAGGATGACCTGGTACATCGTGGACAAGCAGGAATACCTGGCAAACCTGAAGGAAATCGGCCAGGTTTATCGGGAGCTCATGGGCAAAAACTACCCGGCGATGGCCTTACTGCAAGTGTCCGCGTTACTGGAAGACCGGGCAAAAGTGGAAATTGAAACTACTGCGGTACTGCCTGATTAACACTGGACAGCGCCCTCGTCAACCAAACAGCTTATTACCATACCTTGCATGAACAGCCTTGACATTATTTGCCTGGGAGGTGGCCCGGCTGCGCTGTATTTCTCCTTGTTGATGAAGAAAGCGCACCCGGGGCACGCTATTACCGTGATAGAACGAGGCCCGCGCGACGCCACCTGGGGGTTCGGCGTGGTATTTTCCGACGATACGCTGCGCGGGTTCATGGAGGCTGATGCGCCCAGTTACAAGCGTATTGTGGAACAGTTTGCCTACTGGGACAGAATAGAGACGCGCATACACGGGACCAGCGTCATCAGTGGCGGGCACGGCTTCTGCGGCATGTCGCGCCTCAAGTTATTGAACGTGCTGCACGATCGTTGTGAGGAACTGGGTGTCAACCTGCGCTTCGATACCGACGTCACCAACCTGGCGCAACTGGACATGGCGCGGCGCGACCTGGTCGTTGCCGGGGACGGCATTACTTCCATGCTGCGTACGGCCTATGCCGGGGAATTCGGCACGGAGATGGACTGGCGTCCCAATCGCTTCTGCTGGCTGGCGACCACCTTGCCGCTGGACAATTTCACTTTCATTTTCCGCAGGAACGAGCATGGCTGGTGGTGGGTGCACGGCTATCGCTATGAGGAAGGCATGTCCACCTGGATTGTAGAGTGCAGCCGGCAGACCTGGCTGAACGCGGGTATGGATACGTTCTCTGAAGAAGATACCAGAGCTTATATCGAACAGGTGTTCCGGGACGACTTGCGTGGCCATCCCATCATCACCAACCGCTCGTTATGGCGCGAGTTCCCTGTGGTGAGTAATGCCAGCCTGCATCATGACAACATTGTGTTACTGGGCGATGCGGGACGCTCGGCCCATTTTTCCATCGGTTCGGGCACCAAGCTGGCCATGGAGGATGCCATCACCCTGGCGAACATTTTTCGCGAGCAGGGTAACCGGGTGCCGGCAGCCCTGGATGCCTACCAGCAGGTGCGCAAGCCGGAGGCCGATCGTCTGCAACGTACCGCGCTGACCAGCCTGCGCTGGTTTGAGAACGTGGACCGTTACGCGCAACAGGACGCCTTGCAATTCACATTCAATATGCTGGTGCGCTCCAAACGCGTGACGTATGACAACCTGAGTTTGCGCGACCCGGCTTTCATCCGCGCCATGGACCACTGGTTTGCGCAGCATGCCCGCAAGCTGACCGGGTTTGACGACATCGATACGGAAGACCCGGTAGCACCCATGTTTCAGCCGTTCCGGATAGGCCAACTGCGCGTGGAGAACCGGGTGCAGTTATCGGCCATGTGCCAGTACTGCGCGCAGGATGGCCTGCCGGGTGACTGGCATTTTGTGCATTATGGGGCACGTGGCATAGGTGGCGTGGGCATGGTGAATACGGAAATGCTGTGCACCTCGGCGGACGGGCGGATCACGCCCGGTTGCGCCGGCTTGTGGAATGCGGAACAGACCGAACAATGGCGGCGCATCTGCGCCTTCATCCACGCACACAGCAAGGCGAAGGTGTGTGCGCAGATAGGCCACGCCGGGCGCAAGGGCGCGACCCGTGTTCCCTGGCAGGGCGGTATTGACCAACCCTTGCCTGATGGAGCATGGGAGACCCTGGCGCCGACGGCCTTGCCGTACCTGGCGCACAGCCGGTTACCGCGCGAGATGTCCGCAAAGGACATGGACAGGGTGGAGGCCGATTTCGTGAACGTGACCGGCAATGCAGTGACGGCCGGGTTTGACATGCTGGAACTGCACGTGGCGCACGGTTACCTGTTGTCCTCGTTTATCAGTCCGCACACCAATCGCCGCAGCGATGAGTATGGAGGCGCTATTGCAAAGCGCGCCCGCTTCCCCTTGCGTGTGTTGCGGGCGGTACGCGCAGCCTGGCCGTCGGAACGTCCCATCTCGGTGCGTATTTCGGCGACAGACTGGATCAGCGACGGGCTGTCGGAACAGGACCTGCTGGCCTTCGTCACGTTGTTGCAGGAAAACGGCGCCGACATTATTAACGTCTCCACCGGGCAGGTGGTCAGCCATGAGGAGCCGGTGTACGGGCGCATGTACCAGGCGCCGTTTGCCGACCTGGTGCGCAACAAGGCCGGTATGGCCACGATTGTCGCCGGTAATATCAGCAGCGCCGACCAGGTCAACACGCTGATCGCCGCGGGCCGCACCGACCTGGTAGCCCTGGCGCGCCCGCTCATGAATGAGCCGCAGTTCATGCTGAACGCGGCAGCGCGTTACGGCCACCGGGAACAATACTGGCCGGAACAGTATGGCGCCGGCAAGTTCGCCGCGGAACTGAACGCCGAGCGCGCCGGCCAGGAGGAGGCTGAGTTGAGACGCAATGCCAAGCCGCCGAATCCGCAGGAGATACTGGCGGTGGCTATCGCGAGAGGCGAGGACTCATACTAACAAATGATAGGTGAGATGCGCGACGTGGAGACCGCCCGGATCGCGGTGCAGGCCGCGCTCACCGGCCACCTGGTGTTCTCCACGCTGCACACCAACGACGCCGGCAGTTCCATCACCCGCCTGCTGGACATGGGCATCGAGGATTACCTGCTGACCTCCACCCTGAGCGGCATCCTGGCGCAACGCCTGGTGCGCACCCTGTGCCGCGCCTGCCGGACGGCCTATACGCCGGCACCGGCTCTGCGTACCCAGTTACGCCAATGGCTGCCGGCAGAGAACACCGGTAACGTCTCGCAGGCTAACGATGACGACACCGGCGCGCTACGCTTGTACCGGGCCAACGGCTGCGCGGCTTGTGCGGATACCGGCTATCGCGGGCGCACCGTCATCGGGGAGTTATTGTGCCTGTCCGATACGTTACGCAGCCAGATACGAGAGGGCGCGGACGGCAAGGTCATCCAACACGCCGCCCTACGCGCCGGCATGGCCGGCATGCGCACGGACGGACTCAGGAAAGCGCTGGCCGGGGTGACTACCGTTGAGGAGGTGACGCGGGTGACTCAAGGGTGATGTGCCGGTCCTGGCCTCATCAGTGCGTCGGGGCTTGCCGTTGACATAGACACCGTCTGGAACTCTTACAATCCCGGTTTTGTTGGTAAAAAGGGGTGTTTAAGGGAGGATAACAGGCAGAATTGAGGTATAAACTCAACGAAAACAATTGTGGGATGGTCCGACCCCATCTCTTCATCCCTTCACAGCCTCTATCCCCTATCTCTGCCTCTATTTCTCCCACACACATCATGGTTTCGCGAGTATTCGACGCTTAAATTGATTTCCCAGATAAAGACAACTGCCGAAGATCAGTATTTCAATGAATAAAAACAAACCGGTCGGTACTAAAAGAGCCGGTACCAATAGCAGCACCAACCCCCACCGCCAATGATGTATCCTTAAAAAAAACGGCGCCAAGAACCAAGGGATCCAACTAATGTAAATGGCATGTCTCTTGATCATTTGTAGAATCTCCCTAGGGGGTTTTTTGCTATATTCCTCCTCACGTAAGCGTATTATCTCTTCCATTTTTCTTGCCGATTCTTCCACCTCCTCTAGTGTATAAATTCGTTCTGTATCCGCAAGTAAAGCATGATTAGCCTCGTCGTCGGACACTACTACCGGCACATAGTAGGAGTACACTGCTGCAGTTGCAAAGCTTACTATCGTCATCATAGTTGAGATGACGATAAACAAAAATAATCTTATATAGGGAGTCGTTTCCATCATTGGGGAGCGCATGTTCCTACAACACAAAGCTGGCCTCTTAGACGAAAGAATTCTGCTTGATCATATGATGATTTTTCCCAGATAGCATCATTCGTCCAGGTTGTATTACCAATATCGTATGTATTTATGACCCCAAGCCCTTCGGTAACCCGGACGACCAGGACCAGGATAAGGGGGGCGAGTAGTTACAAATAATCTTATATAGGGAGTCGTTTCCATCATTGGGGAGCGCATGTTCCTACAACACAAAGCTGGCCTCTTAGACGAAAGAAACGTGATTTTTCCCAGATAGCATCATTCGTCCAGGTTGTATTACCAATATCGTATGACCCCAAGCCCTTCGGTAACGTATTGATACTCCTGATAACCAACCTGATGTTCATATTCATTGTGACCACTTTCTATTCCCATTCTTATGGAAGTAGTGGGAATTGGCCGTTTCAGAATAAATCCCAAAATTGGGTCTATAGCAGCTTCCAGCCAGTTTACAGTATCAGTCCCCTTCCACCTAATTCTGGGTTCACTGCTTGTTCTTCTTAAAATCCTTCTTTCCCCATACCCTATACAGATTTCACCGCTGCAAGTTCCTGCTCTATTTTTCATATTTCTAGCCGAGGTCTCATTATTAAACAACTGCGCCATAGCCGAGGTCAAGGCCCCGTTGGCAAACTTCCCACCCGTTATCCTGGAGATAGTCCCCCCCACGACCGCCGCTATCGTGGTGCGGCCCATGACCGCCGGGGCGCTGCCGTCCGCATAACTGAACCGTCCCATCACTGCCTTGGATAAACCCGCCGCCAGGAACCCGTACCCGAACTGGCCGCCCTGCAACTCCGCCAGTATCCCACCGGCCAAGCCGTGCGTCAGCACGTGGCCGAGACCCTCTTGCTGGAAAAAACCCGCCTCCGCCGCGAACTGACTCCCTATCCCATAGAACGCCGCCGCACTGATACCCCCGAACAAGGCACCTTTGTACGAGCCCGAGGCGATGCCCCCGGTCCAGAACCCGAAGCTAAACGCACTCCCCCAGGAACTGATGACCCAGGCCCGTACCACCGGGATAGCCAATAAGGCAATACCCAGAAACGGCGCAAAGTCCCCGAGCGCCTTGTTCAGGCCCTTGAACACCTTGTTGAACAGCTTCCCGATAAAGTACCCACTCGGGTCGGTGTAGGTCAACGGATTATTCAGCACATAGCTGTAGGTGTTCCAACTCTGTGAGTAATGGGGGAACTGCACTATCGGGTCGGCCTGTAAGAACCGGCCGAGCCTCGGGTCATAGATGCGCCCGTTCATGTGGATAATGCCATGCGCATCGAGCATCTCATGGCCGGTGTAGCCCCGGGGGGTGATCTGGCTGTGGAGGGCGTTGTAGTGGTAGCTGAGCCTCTCTCGTTGTAGTGGACTGCCGTGACGTTATGCTTGAACCGGTCTGCCGGTAGAGTGCCTACCCCTGCCCCTGCCGAGTGTTCAAACTGAACCGGAATCAGTGTTCACGTTTGCCGGAATACACAGTATGGAACTCTTACAGCCCCGGTTTTGTTGGTAAAAAGGGGCGTTTAAGGGGGGATAACAGGCAAAAGTGAGGTATAAACTCAATGAAAACAATTGTGGGATGGTCCGACCCCATCTCTACATCTCTGGCGGTCTGGCGGCACATTTATTTACACCCATCAATAGCTGAATTTGTGAATCTATAGCTAACTCCTATCAAGTTCTTGGGTTTTTTTCTTAGCAAATGATATTTCAATTTCTCAAATGTTTTTAAGGCGTACTGGTCAAACACTCCCGTTGGTTCAGAATCCAAAACACGGACGTTCACTATCTCACCGTTATTGTTTATGTCGTAACCAATATCAACCCAGCCTTTCTGACACAGCAGGTCTTCGGGAATCTCTGATGTAATCTTAGGTGAGCCAATATAATCTTCGTTATGAGTTGTTTTAGCATCTACTTGACTACCAGCAACAAGTAAAATGATCAGAAACACCGAGTTGTTCACGTTTTTGTGGAAAAGCGACATCACATGCTCCGGAATCTATCCACAGCCTCCAATCCCATCCTTTCACCATCGATATGCAAGGCAGTTTCAAGGTCAAATCCAAGTGAATGACTAACTTCGTGACCAATAGTGTGGATCAGGTATTCCATCGGGGTATACGACCTAGAGACTGAATCTAACACGGTATACCCGTCACTTCCTACTTTGGTATGAATTGTCATGTGTGGCGCGCCTTCAAACCCTTCACCAAACACGTACAACGTACCAGTATTGGTATGAAATACTCCTGCCCACGGAAAGCAATCACTGCTGCATTTGATTGGCACCCCGTATCGATCAATGCCCGTAATATTGTATTCATTAGAATAATCAAGGTTTATTTCATTAACTTTCGAGAAGTCCAAACCAAGCATATCAGCATTCTCCTGAATCCATGCAACCTTTTGTTGCTTGGTCATTTTATCAAAATCAGGTCGCCCTGCCCGCTGCGCCACACTGCTCACCAAGGAGAAGAACGCCGCCGTCATGGCCCCGTTGGCAAACTTCCCGCCCGTGACCTCACTGACCGTGCCCGCTGTCACCGCCGAGACCACCGTGCGGGCCGCTATCTTGCCGGGATCCACACCCCGCAACCCCGGTATGCCGCCCACCGCCGCGCCAACCCCGCCAGGAAGGCTTTGTCCAGCGGCACCCCCTGGGCCAGGGAGTCGGCCAACACCGCAGTGCCGATAACCGCGGCAATGACAATCGTACTGGTATTGAGGAACCGTTTGACCGTGGTGGGTTGGCCCCAGCCGTTGTGTCCTGATAGCGCCCGGCGGTCCTGGCCCAGGCAGTCGGTCTCCTTGATGACGTGCCGCCCGTGGGTGTCATACGTGACGGTATCCACGTTACAGCGGGTCTCGCTCTGGCGCCCGTCGGCATCAGCGGCGGCCGTGACCACGGCCCGGGTGCGGTGCCCGAAGGCGTTGTAGTGGACTGCCGTGACGTTATGCTTGAACCGGTCTGCCGGTAGAGTGCCTACCCCTGCCCCTGCCGAGTGTTCAAACTGAACCGGAATCAGTGTTCACGTGTGCCGGAATACACAGCATGGAACTCTTACAGTCCCGGTTTTGCTGGTAAAAAGGGGTGTTTAAGGGGGGATAACAGGCAGAATTGAGGTATAAACTCAATGAAAACAATTGTGGGATGGTCCGACCCTATCTCTCCATCCCTCCATTACGATCTCTCCCCAAAACCATCATAAAGCAGTAAATGAGTCACTTACTTCGGATGATCTGAGTGACTTATCTTCGTCAACATAGATGTATATCAGGATAGCCTGATCAACTACTTTGCTATTTGTCACATCACGAATTATACCTGAATATCTATCAAAAAATCTATCGTAAGAATAATCTATCTTATGCCTGTTAAAAAATTCCTCTATCTCCGCAGAGCTTGCTCCCAACTTCAACTCGTTTGCAATCAACACCCTGACTTCTTCCGCCTTGGATTTATTGATATTAATCAGCATTAGCCTATCCCCATTATTGCAACCCATGTTCAACATTGCCACAAACAAGAGAGCGACGAAGGCCGTGATAATCCTCATGACAGCAATTACTTCAACGATACGATAACTCAGAAGATGGCTTCCCCGCTCGCCAGCCTGGCACCCAGACTTTCGGTGTCGGATAAAATCCCAAACTTCTTGCAAACGTGAAAGCATAAGAATTACTGTTCGAAGTTATTCCCAGATACGGAATATTATTTGTGTTGGTTATGCTCGCAAACTCACCAGCCCTGCTTGCAAATTCAGCCAGCGAAATATCCAAAGTGCCGATATTCTGTATTGTATAGACACTAGAGGGCGTATCTCTAAATGATGAATTATAATCGTCATAAACAGCCTCAATTACACAGCATCCACCTTGATCATTCAACCTAGGGCCGGCTCTGGCCGCATACTGGTTACCCGTAACAGGATCGGTCGCTATCACCAATGCATGGTTTCCCATACCTGCCGGTGTGTCGGTATAACCTATTGAAAGTTCAATACGCCTACTTTGTTCCCTCAATGCAACCCGCTCCCTTGCCGCCGAGGTCAAGGCCCCGTTGGCAAACTTCCCACCCGTTATCCTGGAGATAGTCCCACCCACGACCGCCGCTATCGTGGTACGGCCCATGACCGCCGGGGCGCTGCCGTCCGCATAACTGAACCGTCCCATCACCGCCGGGACCGGTCTGAGACAGGGTTTTAACAAACATGACAACGGGTGGAAAATTTTTTCGGCGTCTGGCTGACGGGCTGGAGAAAACCCGTACGCGCCTGATCAGGCTGACTTGAAAAATACCCACTTAATAAACACATCAGGGAGTAACAGGAGCAACCTACCTATCGCGAGGGGCGAGGTGTTATTGGATTGAGCATGGGTTATAATTCCGGACAAACTATGTAAGGAGTTTGGTTGTCTGCTGGATTCCTGCATTCGCAGGAATGACGAACTTTCCATGGGTAGGAGAACGAACATGCAACATTATACCGACGAACAACTGGCAAGCCTGATCAAGGCGGATGCCGTACACAAGAAAGTTTATACCGACCCGGAAATCTTTGACCTGGAGATGGAGCGTATCTGGAACCGGGCCTGGATTTACGTGGGACATGACAGCCAGGTGCCAGAGCCAGGTGATTATTTTGCCACCAGCATTGGCCGTCAGCCGGTGGTGATGACGCGGCACCGGGACGGCAAGGTGCACGTATTGTTCAACCGTTGCAGCCACAAGGGTGCGCAAGTGGTGGGCGAGACCTGCGGCAACATGCCGCAACTGCGCTGCAGCTATCATGGTTACGTGTTTGACACTGACGGCACGCTGCTCCACGTCCCCCGGGCAGAGGGCTATGAGGGCATGGACTTCGGCAAGGGCAAGCCGGGTTCCAACATGCGCCAGGTCGCGCGGGTGGGCAACTACCAGGGCCTGGTGTTCGCCAGCCTGTCCCCCGACGGACCGGACCTGAAGACCTGGCTGGGCGGCGCCGCGGTGTCCATCGACAACCTGGTGGAACGTTCCCCGGAAGGACGTATAGAAATAGCCGGGGGATGTTTCCGCTACCTGCACGATTCCAACTGGAAAATGTTCGTGGAGAACCTGAACGACGCGATGCATCCCATGGTGGTGCACCAGTCTTCCAGCGGCACTGCCAAGCGGGTGTTTGACGAACGCCTGCAAGAGGGCGATCCGGTGCCGTTTGAACTGGAGATGCTGGCGCCGTTCACCAATAACCACGACTTCTTTGAAAAGATGGGGCTGACAGCCTGGGATTACGGGCACAGCGTCACCGGCGGCAAGTTCAGCATCCATTCGGCTTACTCGCCCATCCCCGGTTACATGGACTCCCTGATAGAGAAATACGGAGAGCAGAAGGCCCAGGAAATCCTTGCGGTGAACCGCCATAACACCGTGGTGTATCCCAGCTTTACCCTGAAAGGCGCCATTACCTCGATCCGCGTGGTCAAGCCCGTGGCAGTGGACAAGACCGTGATCGAGTCCTGGGTATTCCGCCAGGTGGGTGCGCCGGAGGAACTGTTCCAGCGTTCCATCACTTACTGTAACCTGATTAATTCTCATGCCAACCTGGTCGGGCCGGATGACTATGAAGCCTATCACCGCTTGCAGCACGGCTTGCAGACGCAGGACGGCAATGAATGGGTGAGCCAGCACCGTTACCTGGGGCAGGAGGAAGTGGATGCTGACGGCACTAAACACGCGGCAGGCACCTCCGACATGGTGTTCCGCCACCAGTTTGGCGCGTGGAAAGATTACATGGTGGATGCAGCATGAGAAAATCATCGAATAATCCAACGGATCTAAATGATATAGAACAGTTTTTATATCATGAGGCGCGCCTGCTGGATGAGCAGCGCTGGGAGGAATGGAACGACCTGTATCTGGAGGAGGCCGAATACTGGGTACCGGCAACGCCGGACCAGCCCGACCCGCAAAACCATATCTCGCTGATCTACGAGACCGGGCTGCTCCGGGCCGTGCGGGTGAAACGCTATAAACACCCCAACGCGTTTTCCCTGCAACCCAAGCCGCGCAGCATGCACATGGTGAGTAACATCATCCTGGACGACTTCAACCTTGACACCCTGGAGTGCCGCGTCAACTCACGTTTTGTCATGTTGCAGTACCGGCGCGAGCACCAGGACGTGTTTGCCGGAACCTACCAGCACCAGCTACGCATCGTTGATGGTGGCTTCAAAATCGCCTCCAAGCGTGTAGATCTGCTCAACTGCGATGCCCCGCTGGAAAATATTTTGATCTACCTGTGAAGACGGGAGCCTTCAGCGGGCGCTTTCTGCTTGCGCAGGAATGGGCAGGGGACGAGCAAGAACCACTCCTGCTCACGCGGGAACATAATGGGATTCAAAAAATATGCACTCACCCGACGCTGAACAAAATCCACAACAACTGAAATTCAGACGCGCCCGGAACAGGCTGTGCTGGATGCTACTGAGTGTACTGATCGGCCTGGTACTGGCATTTGACCTGCTCAGTGTCTATGCGAGGGAGTTCATGGGAGCGCCGCTGGCGCAAGGCACTGTTATTTCGATTGGCATGATTGCAGCCCTGCTCATAGTTCTGGTGATACTTGCGGCAGCCGTCTATTACGTGTTGAAGATCAACGCTGCTCAGCGGGACATACAGGGGGCAGCGGATAATGACTGATCTGAACTACCCCGCCATCGCGTCTTTTTCGCTGTTCATTATTGCTACCCTGTTTATTACCGCCTACGCGGCCCGGCGTACCCGTTCCAGGAAAGACTTTTATGTCGCCGGCAGCACCATCGGCGGCATACAGAACGGCATCGCCATTTCCGGGGATTACATGTCTGCCGCGTCCTTCCTGGGGCTGGTGGGGCTGTTCTTTCTCGGTGGCTACGACACCATTTTCTTTATCGTCAATCTGATCCTGAGTTGGGCGGTAGTGTTGCTTTTGATCGCCGAGAAGCTGCGCAACCTGGGTTCCTATACCTTTGCGGATGCGGTCTCCACCCGGCTCGCGGCTCGTCCGATACGGATACTGGCGGCCAGCGGCACCCTGGCCGTTGCCGTGCCTTACCTGCTGGCGCAGATGGTAGCGGCCGGGACCCTGTTCGAATCCCTGTTCGGTCTCAGTTATGTCCAGGGCGTGCTGGTGGTGGGCGTGATGATGACGGTGTACGTCACCTTCGGCGGCATGATCGCCACCACCTGGGTACAGATCATCAAGGCAGCGCTGCTGGTCGGCGGCGGCACCATTCTCGCGTTGGGCGTGCTTCTCGCCTTTGACTTCAATGTGAATAACCTGGCGACACAGGCCGTGGCGGCCCACCCACAGGGGCAGGCCATTATGCAACCGGGGCTGTTGTACCCGGACATCATTTCCGTGGTGTCCCTGAGCCTGGCGTTCATCGGCGGGACTGCCGGACTGCCGCACGTGCTGATGCGCTTTTTTACCGTGCCCGATGGCGTGCAGGCCCGGCGCTCCGCGGCCTGGGCCATGGGCATCATCAGCTATTTCCAGTTGATTGTCCTGTTCATTGGCCTCGGCGCTATCGTGCTGTTGACGAACAACCCTGAATTTACCTCAGGCGGCCTGCAACTGCGCGGCGGCAGCAACATGGCTGCGATACACCTCGCGCAGATCATCGGCGGCAATATCTTCATGGGTTTTATCTGCGCAGTGGCATTCGCCACCATCCTGGCAGTTGTGTCCGGCCTGATGATGTCTGCCGCCGCCACGATTTCCCATGACCTGTTTGCCGGTGTGATCCGCAAGGGGCAGTGCACTGAGGCTGAAGAGTTGCGCGTATCCAAGGTGACGGTAGTGCTGTTAAGCGTGGTCGGCATTCTGCTGGCAATCCTGTTCCAGGGCCAGAACGTCGCAGTGCTGGCTACCTTGCCGTTAGTGATTGCGGCCAGTGCCAACTTCCCCATCCTGTTCCTGTTCATGTACTGGAAAGGCTTCACCACCCGCGGCGCGCTGTACGGCGGCTATATCGGGCTGGTGCTCGCCGTGAGCCTGCTCATCCTCGGCCCGAACGTTTGGGTAAACGTGCTGGGGCATGAACAAGCCCTGTTCCCCTATACCTATCCCACCCTGTTTTCCATGGGCGCCTGTTTCCTGTGCGCCTGGCTGTTCTCAGTCACCGATAAAAGCCCCCGCGCCAGGGCCGAGGCCGAGGCATTTGCCGGACAGTTACGGCGTTCGGAGACGGGGGAGAGGGAGTAGTCCCCAGAAATTAAGTACCAGCCGGTTCACCACTTACCACTACGCGGAAACACGTTATGCCACTACATGATACATTCAGAGAAATAAACCATCTGCGCCGTACTATCCTGGCCGGGTTTGCCGGTGGTGCGCTGTCCGGCGCCGCTGCGCTTGCAATACAGCCAACCCGGGCCGCCACCAACGATGAAGGTTCAACCGGACTGCCTGCCAATGCGACCGCCGACCTGCAAAAAAAGGGCATGCAGTTGATTATTACCGGCTCCGGTTCGGCATTACCCGACCCGCTGCGCGGCGGCGCCAGTTGTGCGGTTGTGGTTGACGGCACGGTGTTGCAGTTCGATTGCGGCCGCCGGGTATTGGAAAACCTGATGCTGGTCGGCATCAACCCGATGAAGATCGACCACATGTTCTTCACCCACCTGCATTTTGACCATATCTCGGATTATGACTACTACGCGATTACCAACTGGATTGCCGGCCGGCAAGAGGCGGTCCACGTGTACGGCCCCGGCGGTACGAAAGAGATGTCTGCGGGCGCCATCAATCACATGCACGCCATGAACGTGGATTTCATCGGAACGATTCTTGAGCACTGGCCGCCGCACATGGCAGCGCGTCCGCGTGAGACGCCACCTTATGCAGTGCGGGATATCGGCCCGGGTACGGTATTGGAAACCGACAGTTTCAAGGTCACCTGCGCCGAGACTAAACACTTACCTGACCCGGAAGTGAAGAGTCTGGGCTATCGTGTTGATTCGGAATACGGTTCCGTCGTCATCAGTGGCGATACCGCGGTTTCCGAAGGCATGAAAACCCTGGCCAGGGACGTGGATATCCTGGTGCACGAATGCGTCAAACCAGACCTCGGCATGACTGCCGGCGGCAAGTTCAGCCTCAAGGACTTCCACCAGGAGGAGTTGATGAAGGAACGCCCCCAGACCGGCCATACCAGCCCCAGCCAGCTAGGGCAGTTGGCCAGCGAGGTGAACGCAAAAAAACTGGTTGCGTACCACCTGGCGCCCTACACCAGCGTCCCCGCAGCCATCGAGATGTCCAGCCTGTATCTTGGCTCCAATCCCGGCCCTTCAATCTGGAGCAAGTTCGTTCATGCCATGCAACAGCACTACGACGGCCCTGTCGTCCTCGCCGAGGACCGGATGATTTTTGACCTGGGAACATAACGGTGTCATCACGCCTGCCGGCGCGGCGTATCCACCCCCCTGTTAAACCATGATTGCCTGAGACCACAGCATCCCCAATGCACAAGCACTTTCTCATTACCGTTACCGGTCTGCTCATTTTTATCTCAACCGGGTGCTCGGACCGGCAGAACGATACCGGCGGCGTAGTGGTTGCCCAAAGTGTGACCGCAACGGATCCAACCGGGGTCCCGCGCACAGACAACAGTGGACGAAAATACAGCGAGGACAGGGAACCGTGCGCACACTACAGCCCTGAGCGCAGGCCCCTGTTCGGTGAGTTACACGTGCATACCTCCCTGTCTTTCGATGCCGCAGCGGGACGTACCAGGACCTTGCCCGCAGATGCCTACCGCTTCGCTAAAGGTGAGGCCATCCCATTTTTCCCGGTAGATGATAAGGGTAATGTCCTTGGCAAAATCAGTATCGATCGTCCCCTGGACTTTGTTGCGGTGACCGATCACGGCGAGTTTCTCGGTGAAACCGCACTGTGCAAGCAACAGGATTCCCCCGCCTATGACGGTGAGTTCTGCACGGAGTATCGCAGGGTCGAGTTTCGCGGAGCCGCCATGATAGCCACTTCAATAAGTGGTGAATACCCACAAAGGATCCGGATGCTGTGCGGAGAGGACGGCCAATTGTGCCGCGACTTTGCTGCCGGGCCCTGGCAGGTAGTGATTGATGCTGCGGAAGAGGCCTACGATCGCAGCGCAGAGTGCAGGTTTTCCAGTTTCGTCGGATATGAATACACCGGCACGCCGAACAACTCCAATTATCATCGTAACGTGATTTTCCGCAACAATAACGTACCGGACCTGCCGGTAACCTACATGGAATATCCCTTCGACTATCTCCTGTGGAAGCAACTGGACAAGGTTTGCAGGGAGGAAGAGGGTTGCGATTACCTGACCATTCCCCATAACAGTAACATCTCCAACGGCCGCTTGCTTACCCCTTATGCCAACCTCGATCCGACGCTTGAAAACCGGGTTACCTACGCCAGGGCCCGGCAACGGAGTGAACCGATGATGGAAGTGTTCCAGCACAAGGGCGGCTCGGAATGTGTCAACGGGCTCAGTGGAGTTGTCGGGGCGCCCGATGAGTTGTGTGATATCGAGCAGGTACGTAACATCGGATCCCTTGCAAAACGAATTAATGTCAGGCTCGACGGAACTGAAATCGTGTTCGATGTAGAGGACCCGGCCGCGGAAACGGTCGAATGCAAGGATGGGGCGGGGCGTCATGGCATGATGGGGGGCGGCTGTGTGTCCGGCAACGACTTCCTGCGCACGGCATTGCTGACCGGACTGGCACAGGAACAGGAGATCGGCATTAATCCCGTCAAGCTGGGCGTGGTTGCCGCCAGCGACGGCCATACCAGTACACCGGGCTCGGTAAAGGAAAATCAATGGCGAGGCTATGTCACCGGCGAGACGGAGCTTGAGGATCGATTAAAGCCCGGTACCTTGCCCAGCGGTATTCTTGGTAACCCGGGCGGACTCGCAGGTGTATGGGCCGAAGAGAATTCCCGTGATGCGATTTTTGACGCCATGCAGCGCCGGGAGGTATTCGGCACCTCGGGACCCCGTATCGTGCCGCGTTTTTTTGGCGGCTGGGCCTTTGACGCCGGGAGTTGCGAGATGATTGATATGGTTGCAGACGCCTATAACAGGGGTGTGCCCATGGGCAGCGATCTCCCAGCCAGGCCGGATGATACCGCCAGGCCGGCATTCATCGTATCGGCCCTGCAGGACCCGGCCGCCGATGCAACCCCCCTGCAACAGTTACAGGTGATAAAAGGCTGGGTAAGCGCAGCAGGGATTCCCCATTTCAAGGTGCACAGCGTCGCCGGCAACAGGGATAACGGGGCCGGGGTGAACGCGGCAGACGGTTCACGTTATGGCGAAGGCAATGCTTCCCTGTGCGCGGTGTTCAGTGATGAAGACTTCGATCCGGCGCTGCCTGCGTATTACTACCTGCGCGTGGTGGAAAATCCCAGCCCGCGCTGGAGCCTGCTGGACTGTCTGAAATATGATAAGCCGGACAGGCCGGAGGTATGCGAAGACAGTTCCCGCCACATCATCCAGGAAATGGCATGGACTTCACCCATCTGGTATTCACCGTAGATGATACCTCGTAATCGAGTTAACCTGATATGGATAACTCTTCCGTTTCATATCCATGGGTTATTTTTCGATTTAGTATCGATGATTTTTTTTGCAGCCAATACCTGCCACTGTGGGTTGCGCTGGTCCAATGGTTCAAACAGGTAACGTAACAGGACGTTGGTATCAACCGCGATCATTGTGCCGTCATGGTGTTGGAGTCAGGCCAAACTTCCGTTTCACCCTGGATTTTACCGCTTCGTTAATTTCCTTGTCCGTCGGCATCTGTTTGCCTGCAATGAGACCGGAAAACTTGCCTGCCAGTGATTCATTACTCATCCTGACCAGGTGGGCAACACCGTCTCTGGCAAATATTTCCACCATATTGCCAGGTTCCAATCCCAGTTCAGTACAGACAGCCTTGGGGATTGTAACCTGCCGTTTGCGGGTTAGTTTGTGCATGGGATTGTTTGAATCATTACTTTCGTTTAATAGTAATACCTAGTGTAGCTCCTTGCAATGAACCAAGCAATCACTTATTACCGCGTTCTCAAAAGGCGTAGGTAAAACCCAGCTTGAAGATGCGCCCCAGGGGGCTGTGGGTGTATGCGTCGTAGTTCATGTCTTCACCGGCGTAGGGTGGTTTCTTGTCGGTAAGGTTGAGCAGGGTTGCCCACAGGTTCAGCTTGTCTTCCCGTAGCGCCCAGTGGACGTGCAGGTCGTGGGTGAGGTGGGCGTCGATGCTGATGTCGTCTTCCACGTTGTCGTAACCGTTGACGTACTTTGCCGCATAGCGCAGGTTGAGATTGCGCCAGGCGTAGTTCACGTGCCCGATGAGCTTCCATTCGGTCAAGGTCCGTGCCATGGGCGTTTCGTAGTTCATCCGGCCCAGTGCGTCGTAGGCGGCGCCCAGTTCCCATGCATCAATGTCAAACGACAGGATGCGGGTGCCGGAGGCGTGTAACTCCAGCTCACCCGGCCCCGCAGGGAAGCGGTAACTCCCGCTGAAATCAATGCCGTCCGTGTTAATGTCCGGCCCGTTGACGATGTTGACTTCAATGGCTTGCAGGTCTGCCAGGCTATCCGCATTGCCGAACCGTATCCGTTCCAGGTAACGAGGATCGCCGGCCCCGCAATCCCCATCCGGACAGGCCAGTTCCAGCACCCGGGGGAACGGCTCCACTACCAGGGGGTCGGAGAACCGGTAGGACCAGTAATCAATGGAAAAATTGAGGCTGTCCGCGCCGGCCAGCAGGTCATCCTGGTCCAGCAGCAGGCCAACATTGAAGGTGACGGCTGCTTCCGGGTCCAGGTCCGGATTACCCTTGATAATGAGGCTCTTGAATGCCCCCGTCGCCGCCACGTAGCGCAGTGAGTGTACGGAGTTTCCACTGACGGTTTGATTAAGGGTCGGTCCACGGAAAGCAGTCCCCATGGAACCTCTCAGCGCCAGGTTGTCCGAGATGTGCCAGTGTACGGTGGCCTTCGGGTCCAGGCTGGCTCCGGTGCTACCGCCGTAATCCTCGTAGCGCAGCGATATTTGTGTATCAACATCGTAGCCCAGGGGGAAATGGACTTCGCCAAAAACCGAGTAGATATCACGTTCCTCATCAATGGTAAAATGCGGCGGCAGGTAACCGAACAGCCCGCTGCGTTCGATTTCGGGGCAATCGGTAATACCCGGGCCGGCGGAGCAGGGATTGACACTGCCGTCATTCAGCGCGCCCGGAATGGGTCCGTTTTTGAACGTTTCCCGGCGCCATTGTGCGCCCAGCGCAAAATCGATCTCATTACCCAGCAGCAGCAACGGCGCCGGGCCGCTGACAATGCCTTCCAGCGCCAGCAGCGAGGTCTTGCCTTTGGTAATGCGTTCGGTGAGCAGGTAGTCGAACAGCCTGCGGTTGTCCAGGTCCGGGTTGAAATCCGGGTTGTCATAATATTCCGCGTCCGGCACCTGGGGATGGGCGCCGTACATGCCGTTGGAGAACGGACTCCAGTACCGGCAGTTGCCCTTGCCTGCATGCTGTTCCAGGGTCTCAAGGTCAAACGCCAGCCTGCCGTCAACATACCGGTTTGGCACTTCCTGCTCGCACTCAATACCGCCCAGACCTTGCAGCGCGCGCTGGTCCCGGTAGCTCATGACATCCCCGCTGATAATCCTGCGGGAAGATGAAGACCAGGTCGCCGTGGTGGTGAAATCCAGGTTGCCTGCTTGTCCGTCAAGACCGACCGCCCAGCGGGAGAGTTTTGATTTCACCGGTTCGGCCCGCAACGGTCCGTCCTGGCCGAAGGAGCGGCCCAGCACCCAGCCGACGTTGTCCCAGGCATCTCCGTCCCACCCGCAGCGGGTCTTGTCATCACAAAAGGCATAAGCGCCGTACAGGTCAGGGTGTTTCATGGCCATATCAACCAGGGCAGGATTGTTGGCTCGCAACGAGCGGTCCGGGTCTATTACCCGGTTTGGCGGGTATGCGGGTGAGGCATTCCAGTCCGGCACACTGCTTTCACTATGCAGAAATTCGGCGTTCAGGGTCACACTATCACTCAGGTCCCAGTAGGCTTCGGTAAAACTCTGCCAGCGCCGGGTTTTCTCGATCATGTTCATGAAGGCAGTATATTGAAAGCGACAGCGTTTATTGGCGTCGGTCGGCGCCCCGCCCAGGGCCGTGCAATTGGGGTCGATGATGCCGTTTGAATTAACGTCCCTGGTAGCGCCGGGTACGAATGTGGCAGGGCGCCCTGTGGACGACCAGCCACCTTTCTGATTTTCCCGGTAGGGTACGATGGCCCAGTCACGTTTGTAAAACTCCAGTTCACTGCGCCGGATGCCACTCGCAGAGGTAGTGACGTGCCCGCGTCCTCCGGCCAGGTCGATACCGCCGATGAAACCAAATTCGGTATCACCCCCCGAGCCGTCGATGACCTTGTGATTGGCGCTGAGTTCGACACCGGTAAAATCCCTGCGCGTCCTGAAGTTCATGACGCCGGCAATCGCGTCCGAGCCGTAACTGGCCGCGGCGCCGTCACGCAGAAAATCGATGTTTTCCACTGCGATAAACGGCAGCATGTTCACGTCAACCAGTAGTTGCGTGTCCGCACCAATGGGGATGGGCGACCAGGTTGTACGCCGGCCGTTGATGAGCACCAGCGAACGGCTGGGGCCGAGACCGCGGATATTGATCGTAGCCCGGTCCGGCCCCACACCGGAACCGCCGCCCCCACCCTGAAATCGATCCGACTCGCCGTCAGCGCCCTGGCTGAACGGCAGGTTCAGGATCATGTCCAGCACGGTAGGCGACCCCTGGTAACGCAGTTCCTCCCGGTCAACACGGGTAACCGGGTTCAACGCCTCTTCCGGGTCCATGCGAATATGGGAACCAATGACAACGATTTCCTCGATAACCTCTCCGGCTTTATCCTGTGCTTGTGCTGGTGATGCGCACAGCAGGATGAGGCAGAGTATGCTAAAAAAACTGATTATGTCCATGCCCGCAACGTCCTGCGCGCAACCTCATTTTCGATTTCCTTGGGCACTGCCTGCGGCCCTGTGGCCAGTGACTGGTCGTTCTTTGCCAGACGAGCCAGGGACAGGGATTGCAGGGCCAGACCCAGGTCCATGATTTCGATGGGGTTGCCGTCGCCGGCGGACAGGTTTACCGAGTTGGCGTCACTGAACAGGTAAACGGTTTTGCCGTTGTCCAGTTTGAAACGCCTTATCTCCGGCATCATGAGACTGGTTTCAAGCGCTAGCGCATGCAGGCCGGCAGGTCGATTTCTGTTTCAAACATGCCGGCGTTGCAGAGCACGGCGCCGTCCTTGAGCAACGGCAGGTGCGCGCGCTTGAGTGCATCCGGCCTGCCGGTGACGGTGATGACAAAGTCGCTGGTTGGCAGGGCGTCCTGCAACTCGGCTGTGGTGTAGCCTTCCGTGTGTGCTTCGAGGCGCGTCAAAGGGTCGGTATCGACTACGGTGACGTGCGCGCCCAGGCCGCGCAGGGCGCGCGCGATACCCTGACCGCAGAAACCGTAACCTACCACCGTTGCCCGCTTGCCGCCGAGCAACAGGTTGGAGCAGCGCATCATGCCGTCAATGACCGACTGGCCGACGCCGTAACGATTCTCAAGGATACGCTTGGCCCGACTGTCGTTGATGACGATGGTGGGGAAGACGTACTCGTCCAGTTCTTCGCGTAAACGAAACCCGCCGGTGGTGGTCTCCTCGGTGGCGCCGATAAGCTGCGCTTTTGCCCCGGAGAACTCCGGGTTGGTAAAGGCCAGGGTATGTATGTCTGCGCCGTTATCGGCGACCAGGTCCGGCCCGGTGGCCAGCACCCTGGCCGCGTACTCCAGGTGCAGGTCGTAGGTTTCACTTTTCCTGGCAAACACCTGCACGCCGTATTCCGCCACCAGCGCCGCGGCTACTTCATCCTGGGTGGTGCCGGGACTGCCGGTGATCGCTATCTCGGCGCCGCCGCTACGCAGCGCTTCCAGCCAGACGCCGGTCTTTGCCTCCACGTGCAGGCAGATCCCGATACGTATGCCGTCGAATGGTCGGCTGCGGGCAAAATCCTCTTTGATGCCGCGCATGACCGGCATTTGTGCCCGCACCCAATCCATACGCTGCAAGCCTTGTCGGGCCAGTGTTATGTCTTCAATGTCGTAAGTAAAATCAGCCATTTTGCTAACCTTATCAGAGGTTGTCTAAGTCTTGCTCACAAAACCCGGGTAAAACCGGCCTTGCCGTTTTCAACCACAAAACGCGCCAGGTCAAAAGCCTTTGACTGTGCATCCCTGACATCGTTCACGGCGCGTGCCGTAACCTGCCAGTCTTGCGCGCTCACGTCGTGCAGGAGATAACCGCGCCGCTCCGGCTCATAGAATTTTAGCTGAGGGTTATGGTCCAGGCTGTCGCTGATGGGCCTGGACATCTGTGCCGGCCAGTTGGCGGAAATGGACGAAGTCACAAATTCCACGGCAGGGAAGGCCGGTTCCGAGCGCGTGCCGTCAAGCGCCCAGAAGGAATGCATGTCACCGCTCAGGACCACCGTCTGCCCGGTGTTGCTGCACTTGATGGCCGCGGCAATGCGTTCCCTGTTGGCCGGGTAGCCGTCCCAGCAACCCAGGTAGTTGAATACCCGGCCATCTCTATGCAGGTTGAACGGCAGGAACACGCTGGAGGAGGCCAGTGCGCTCCATCTCGCCTCGTTACGCAGGAGGGTTTGCGTCAACTGTTGTTCCTGTTCCTGCCCCAGCATACTGCGTGCAGGCGTAAATATTTCAGGGCAGCGTACCCGGTAATTGCCGAAGCCGAACGCCGGGTCGCCCGCACCGGCACATGCAAACTGCGGGTCGCGGAATTGCCGGGTATCGAGCAGGTTGATCTGCACCAGATCGCCGACGCTGATAGTGCGGTTGTGTCGGAAACGGTTGCCCCGGTAGCTGCGTACCGGCATGTGTTCATACCAGGCCTGGTAGGCGGCGGCTCGTTTTTGCAATTCAGCCGGGGTAGTGTCTGTCACCGCGTCGTGATTATCAGGAATGATATAAAAAGGCAGGCGGGCGTGGGCGCGCTGCAGGCTTGCATCAGTTTTATAGCACGCATGACGCCTGCGGAAACCCTCAAGTGTAAACGCCATCTCTTCGGTTTCATGCCGCCTGAACGTCTCACCATAAGACGTTTCATAGATATAATCGCCCAGGTGCACCAGGAAATCCGGCTCATCGGCAATAATGTGGTCGTAGGCCGTGAAATAACCGTGGGTGTAGTTCTGGCAGGATACGGTGGCAAAACGGACGGATACGGGCCGGCTGGCGGCTGCAGGAAGAGTCCGGGTGCGACCGGGCGCCGAGGTGTAGTCGCCGGCAGCGAACTGATACCAGTACACGGTATCCGGCGCCAGTCCTTGCAGCTCTACGTGTACGGAGTGGGCAAGATCGGGAACGGCCAACTGCGCGCCTGTCCTGACAGGCTGTTGCAGCCCTGCATCCTGAAATACTTCCCAGCGCACCGGTATCGTGTCCGCGCTGACACCACCATCTACAGCAAGCGGTTCCGGCGCCAGTCGCGTCCACAACACCACCGAGTCCGGTGTCACGTCCCCGGAGGCCACGCCCAGGGTAAACGGGTTTCCGGAGAAGCCAGGTTTGCTGACCACGCGCGCGGGCGCCTGGGAGGCGGCCAGGCCCGCAGCCGTACCTATGATAAAATCCCGCCTTTGCATCATTCGCTATAATACTACTTCATTCCCCTTTCAGGTAATCATTATGCCAATAAAGAAACTGGACACGACTGCCATGGAAGCAGTGATGCGTGAATATTACGACGGTTGTAATGCCGCAGACCGGGAGCAAATCATGCGCTGTTTTACACCTGATGCCGTGCATTACTTTCCGCCAGGAATGTATGAGGGGCCGTTCCGCGGCGCGGCGAAGATTGCAGAGCGCTGGCAGATGGCGGTGGAGAAGTTCGGTTCGTACTGGACCATAGATGCCTTGCTTATCGACCCGGACAAGGCGGAAGCTGTGATTGAATGGTCGCACTTCAAAACCTTCCAGGGTACCGTGCTGCGCGGCGCCGAATGGGTCGTATTCGACCGGGACACAGGGCTGATGCGGGAAATCCGGGCTTATTATGCTTCTCCTCAGGCAACCGACCTTCATCGCCTTGAACTTGGCGGCTTCGATTATCAGCAGCGTGGTTACGTCATGGTCTCTCCCAGAGACAGTTCAAAGCGCCAGTAGTTCCCTCACCTGCGCATGGCTGCGGGCGATCCTGTACGCTCCTGCTGCGCATAAACCGGCACACGTCCCGGCGCCGGTCAGCACCGCGATGGGCAGCACGCCTGCCGCATGGCTCGCCTGCATGTCGATAACGCTGTCGCCGATATAAACTGCCTCGCTCGGTGCGATACCGATACGTTCCAGACACATGTTGATGCCTTCCGGGTCAGGTTTGCGTTGTTTTACGTCGAAACCGGTAATCACCGCTTCGAACATATCCTCAACACCCAGGTCGTAGAGCAAATTCAGTGACCACTCCCCGGACCCGGTGACGATGCCAAGCGCAAAACCGGCTTCCTTGAGTTCGCTCAGGGTTTCCCGCACCCCGGTAAAAGGCCCGGCATTGTCCTTGATGAGTTCCGGCCAGAGTTGCATGGCCCGGTCATTCAGTTTTTTGATCATGGCCGGGCGGTCGTCCATGGTTGCCGGCACTACGTGGTCCCAATAAGAGATGCCCTGGTTCAGGGTTTCATACATGCGTTGCCTGGATACCTGCAGGCCAAACTCCGCTCCGGCCTGTCTGGCGAGCAGGTAGAACGCATTCACCGTGTCGACCAGGGTGCCGTCCAGGTCAAACAGGACGGTCGTGGCCCGGACCGGCTTGAGCAGGCTCAGGTTAATACGGTCCCCATCCGCGAGGGAGAAGTGCCGGCGTAGCGGCAACGGGGCAATGATTTCCACCTTGTCTGTCGGGTAGCCGCCAACCTGGGGAAATACGATGGCGCCGGTTATCTGCCTGTTGATATGTACCGGATAGCTGCGCAGGTCGCAGTTGTTGCCATCGGGTGAGTGTACGCTGATGCCGGCGCTGTTACGCAGGGACTGCCAACCGGCAAGCGAGTCAGGATCGTCCAGTGTTATATTGAGTGTACCGGGCCAGGTATCTATGCCCAGTTTATCCAGGAATTGCCGCTTTGCGTAGTCCAGTTCAGTGAAGCCCGCAGCCCGTCCTGTCCCGGTTACCACCCGGCCGGATAATTCCAACTCAATGAGACTCCCGTTGTATCTCAGCGGCGCGGTGTATGGCGGCGCGGATGCGCTGGTAAGTCCCGCAGCGGCAGATATTACCCGACATCGCCACGTTGATATCCTCATCGGAAGGAGCAGGGTTAGCGGCGAGCAGGGCCACGGCGGACATGATTTGACCTGACTGGCAATAGCCGCACTGGGGCACCTGCAACTCAATCCAGGCCTGTTGTACCGAA
This sequence comes from Gammaproteobacteria bacterium, assembly GCA_965116585.1. Classification (GTDB taxonomy): domain Bacteria; phylum Pseudomonadota; class Gammaproteobacteria; order Eutrophobiales; family Eutrophobiaceae; genus JAAXHV01. The sequence goes on from OZ220714.1 coordinate 3,762,183, forward strand.
TGGTAGCCGTCTTTGGCCAGGTGTTCGATGGTGGTAATTTTCCTGTTGCCGACACTGCTCACCGGCAGCACACAGGAACGCATGGGTTTCCCATCCACGTGCACCGTGCAGGCGCCGCACTGGGCAATTCCACAACCGAACTTGGTACCGGTCAGCCCGATCTCATCCCGTAACGCCCATAACAGCGGCGTGTCTTCCTCGACCTCCAGTTCATACTGCCTGTTATTTACGTTGAGATTGAACATGTCTTTTCATCTCCGGCGCGCTGGAGGTTCCTTACGTCCATCCCAACTGGTTCAATGCCCACGCTGAGTTCCATATTTTCACCATGCTGGAAACAAGGTTGTTATCATCCATGGTCAGCGCATAAACGTAGTGCGAGCGGGTCTGTTTATTGGTTGGCGGCACCGGCCCGCCTTCTCCGGTATGGGTGCCGATAAACGTGGCGAAGAACAGTGCGGTGCGCGTCGCTTCATCATAGGATGATGTATGCAACTCATAACCGCAGCCCGGCATCAGGTTCATCCCGAGACCTGCCATCCACTCGGTGTATCCTTCAACCGTATCGACGTCAGCCAGGGCATCACTCTGCGCCTCAAAACCGGCGCCGGGGGCAACATACTGTTGACAGTTATTCCAGCCCTCAAGTCCTTCACAGGCATGAAAAAAACGGGTTGCGTTAGCAAATGCGGACATGTATCTCTCTCGAAGTTAATGGTGGTGAAGACAGACTACATGAGACGGGTCACACTGTCCACCATGAACACGGATTTCAGTGCCGCAGGCGCCAAGTTTGTTATCATTCCAATCCATGGCTGCGCCTGTTATAGAATTTCGTCACCTGGCCAAATCCTACAGGGAGGCTGGGCAGGAGCATATTGTTCTGCATGACGTGAACGGAACAGTGCAGGCGGGAGAGTTTGTCGTGTTGTTCGGCAAGAGTGGCTGCGGGAAATCCACCCTGCTGAACCTCATCAGCGCTATCGATGCCCCAAGCCGGGGTGACATACTGGTCGGCGGGCACTCCCTGACCGGGATGAGCGAGACGGAACGCACCCTGTTCCGGCGTCGCCATATCGGCTTCGTGTTCCAGAGCTTTAACCTGATCCCTACCTTGACGGTCAGGGACAACCTGTTGTTGCCGCTGGAGTTGACCGGACGGCTTGATAGCGCCGCTCGGGCAAAACCGGCAGCTTTACTGGCAGAACTGGGCCTGGCGCCGTGCCTGGACGTGTATCCCGACAAGCTGTCCACGGGCGAACAGCAACGCATCGCGATTGTCCGGGCACTGATCCACGAACCGGCCATCATCCTGGCCGATGAACCCACCGGAAACCTCGACCATGATACCGGACTGGACGTATTGAACCTGCTCGACCGCCTGGTGCGCCGGGTCGGCAAAACCCTGATCATGGTCACCCATAGCCGGGAAGTCATCGGGTTGGCCGACCGGCTGCTGACGATACGGGATTGCCGGCTGGAAGAGAGCAGCCATGATGCATGAATAACATCCTGTCTCGCTCCAGCCGGCAATATTTCCTGCGCCACCCCTGGCAACTGGGCCTGGCCATAACCGGCATTGCCCTGGCTGTGGCCGTGGTAGTGTCCGTGGACCTGGTGAATAACAGCGCCCGACGCGCCTTCGAGCGGTCCACCGACACCATTGCCGGCAGGGCCACCCATCGCATCGTTGGCGGGCCGGCCGGTATTGAGGAAACGTTGTACACGCGCCTGCGCGTCGAGCACGGTTTACGCGCCATAGCGCCGGTCATTGAGGCCAACGTCACCCTGGAAAAGAATGGTGTGCGCACAACCCTGACCCTGCTTGGCCTGGACCCGTTCGCGGAAAGGACTTTTCGCGCTTATGCCGGGTTTACCAAGCTGCAGGATACGGCGGGCAGCGGAGCGCTTATCCCCCTGTTGACGGAGCGCAACACCGTACTTCCCGACGCCGCCAGCGCAGCCCGTCTCGGACTGGGAACAAACGACAGCGCGACACTGGTTACCGGCGGCCGGAGACTGCCCGTTCGTAGCGCGGGGACCCTCGCAGGGCCGGCGCCGGGCTCCTCGCTCAGTCCTGACAATCTCCTGCTTGCGGATCTTGCCACTGCCCAGGAACTGCTTGACATGCCGGGGCGGATTAACCGGATCGACGTGGTGCTGAGTGACGGGGACGCGGCGGCAAAGACCAGGCTGCAAGCACTGCTACCGGCAGGCGTGGCGTTGCTGCCGGCCTCGGCGAGGACGCGTTCGCTCGAGCAGATGACCGGGGCGTTTCATACCAACCTGACGGCGCTGAGCCTGCTGGCCCTGCTGGTGGGTATGTTTCTCATCTACAACACCATGACCTTCATGGTGATGCAGCGGCGTCCCCTGCTTGGCCGGCTGCGGGCGCTGGGGGCTACACGGCGGCAACTGGCAGAGGTCATCGTCATGGAGGCATTACTCACAGGTCTGGCAGCCACCGCTGCCGGCCTGGTGCTCGGCGTAGCGCTGGCGCACGGCTTGTTGCAGGTCGTAAACCGCACCATCAGCGAGGTGTATGGCCTGCGCACGGATGCGAATCTCATCCTGTCGAATATTTCCCTGCTCAAGGGCGCGTTGCTGGGCCTGGCGGGGACGCTGCTGGCCGCCCTCCCTGCAACCATGGAGGCAACCCGGGTCACGCCGCGACAGGCGTTGTTACGCTCCCATCTTGAAGCATCGTCGCAGCGCCTGGTGGCGCCGGCCGCCCTTGCGGGTGTGCTTGCGCTTGGCGCCGGCGCTGCGCTCATCCGGTTGTCCGGCTCCGGCATCGGGCCGGGTTTCGGTGCGATCTTCATCATCATTATGGGCGTTGCCCTGTTGATACCCCAGGTGACAGTTGTCCTCATGGCTTGTCTGAAACCGCTCCTGAGCGGGAGTTTCGGCATTGCCGGGCGCTACGCCTGCCAGTCGGTGACGGCTGCGTTGAGCCGCACCACGGCGGCCATCGCTGCGCTGATGATCGCCATCGCCACCGTTATCGGCATCGGCCTGATGGTCAATAATTTCCGTGTTTCAGTGGAGCGCTGGTTGCAACAGGCATTGCGGGCGGATATGTACGTGTCCCTGCCGTCAACGGGCACGACGGCGTCGGCCCATGCCCTGGATGCCGGGCTGGCGGCTGCCATCCTGGCGTTACCGCAGGTGCGGGCGCTGAGCAGCGTTCGGCGTATCAACATCGATTCGTCCCGCGGGCAAACGGAACTTGCCGCCTATGGGTTGAACGACCTTGCCTGGACAGGCTTTCGTTTCATACAAGGTGAAGCAGACGCTATCCGTCCGGCTTTTGAGCACGGGGATACGGTCATTGTTTCCGAACCCTATGCCTGGCGTCACGGCCTGAAACAGGGTGATACGCTGGAACTGCGTACCGATAACGGCCCGCGCCCATTCCGGGTGCTGGGCGTGTACCAGGACTATGGCTCCGACCAGGGTGTCGTGAGCATGAGCCGGCACACCTATGAACAGCACTGGCGCGATGATCGCTATTCCGGCTTCGGCCTGTACCTGCAACCTGGCGCCGACGTGGAAATAGTGCGCAAGCAGGTGCAACAACTGGCGCCGGCGCGGGACCTGTGGTTACAAGACAGACACAGGATACTCCGGGAATCACTCGAAGTCTTTGACAATACCTTCGTCGTCACCGACATCCTGCGGGTGCTGGCGGCGGTCATCGCCTTTATCGGCGTGTTCAGTGCACTCATGGCATTGCAACTGGAACGCAGTCGGGAACACGCGCTGCTCAGGGCCATGGGTTTTCTGCCCGCCCAGGTACGCCGGTTGATCATTGCGGAAACCGGCCTGCTGGGCCTTGTCGCCGGCCTGCTGGCAATCCCGGTCGGGTGCCTGATCACGACCCTGCTGATCCTGGTCATCAACCGGCGCTCCTTCGGTTGGACCATGGAGTTGCAGTTCAGCGCGGAGATCGTGTTGCAGGGGCTGACGCTTGGCCTTGCCGCGGCATTGCTTGCCGGTATTTACCCCGCCTGGAAGATATCCCGCGCGCAACCTGCCGAGGCGCTGAGGAGGGAGTAGCACATGCCACGTTGGGTCATCCTGATAGTCTTTTTATTACCCGGTTGTGTTGAAAGATACCCTGAAAAAAGTGGCGAACCCATACCCATTGGCACGCTATTACGCGGCGACCCCACTGGGTCTTTTGCGCAAGTGGACCGGCCGAGAGAGTTCCTGTTCCCCGCCGACCATGGCCCCCATAACAAATATCGTACCGAATGGTGGTATTTCACCGGTAATCTCAGTGACAGCCGCGCGCGTCGCTTTGGTTACCAACTCACCTTTTTCCGTTTCCGGCCCAGAGTCGAACAACAAGCCGGGCCTTCCCGCTGGCGCACTGAACATTTATACATGGCCCACCTCGCCCTGACCGATATCAACCATGGACAGTTCCATAGCTTCGAGCGCTTCAGCCGCGGCGCTCTGGGTCTTGCCGGCGCCGACACCGGCAAACTGCACGTCTGGCTGGATGACTGGTCCGCTGCGGCAACTTCAGGAGAAACATTCCCCCTGCACGTACGCGCCCGGGAAGACGGCATTGCCCTGGACCTCAGCCTGGAACAGGGCAAGGCCGTTGTGCTGCATGGTGAAAATGGCATCAGCGTAAAGAACGCCGAACCGGGCAACGCGTCTTATTATTACTCCTATACCCGCATGCCTACCACGGGCCGTATCAGCGTTGCCGGTGATACTTACCCGGTAAGCGGGAATAGCTGGATGGACCGGGAATGGAGCAGCAGCGCCCTGGGCGAGGAACAACTGGGCTGGGACTGGTTTGCGTTGCAACTGTCCAACGATCACGAGGTCATGTACTACCGTTTTCGCCGCAAGGATGGCGCGCTTGACCGCTTCAGCTACGGCGCCGTCGTGCTGCCGGATGGGCGCGTGGACACACTGGACTTCGACGAGGTAGAGCTTGAGGTACTGGATACCTGGCTCAGCCCCAAGAGCGGGGTAAGCTACCCCTGCGCCTGGCGTCTGCGCGCGCCGCAACATGGCCTGGACCTGGAAGTCCGCCCGGCGCTGGCCGGCCAGGAGCTGGACCTCTCGTTCCGCTACTGGGAGGGCGCGGTGGAATTCAAGGGCAGGTTTGGTGAAAGTGAGGTAGCTGGCCGCGGTTATGTGGAGCTTGCCGGTTATGGCGCAACGCCTGCGGCACGGGCATGGTAGCACCGGGGTTCCCATAACTCCCTTATAAGCTGGTAAACTTAACGACCTTGCCGGTAAGCGACGGCAAATCATTCGAATGAGGGGATTACTATGTCAAGTTCTTTATGGACAACAATAACAGGCTTCCTGGGCGGCAAGCCTGCCTATACGCCACCCGGGGTGTGGACCTGGGATGCGCCCAGCGGTGGGAAATTTGAAAACATCAACCGGCCGGTTGCGGGGGCGACGCACGAACAGGAATTATCCGTCGGCAAACACCTCTTGCAGCTTTATTCACTGGCGACGCCCAACGGCGTTAAAGTGACCGTGATGCTGGAAGAACTGCTGGCGCTGGGGTTTGCCGGCGCCGAGTATGACGCCTGGCTGATTGATATCGGAACAGGGGATCAGTTCGGCAGTGGCTTTGTCGAGGCTAATCCGAATTCCAAGATCCCGGCCCTGGTTGACCACAGCGGCAGCACGCCTGTGCGCGTGTTTGAATCAGGCGCTATCCTGCTTTACCTGGCCGAAAAATTCGGCGCGTTAATCCCTGCAGATCCGTTCCTGCGTGCACAGTGCCTGTCCTGGTTGTTCTGGCAGATGGGCAGTGCGCCTTACCTTGGCGGTGGCTTCGGGCACTTCTACGCCTACGCCCCCGAAAAACTCGAATACCCGATCAACCGCTATGCCATGGAAGCGAAACGCCAGTTGGACGTGCTCGACCGCCACCTGGCTGACAACCAATACTGCTGCGGTGAGGAATACAGCATCGCCGATATCGCCATCTGGCCCTGGTACGGCGCGCTGGTCCTGGGCAGGCTGTATGGCGCCGGCGAGTTCCTGGATGCCGCATCCTACACCCACCTGAACCGCTGGACCAACGAAATAGGCGCACGCCCTGCCGTTAAACGCGGCCGCATGGTAAACCGAACCTGGGGCGAACCCACAGAGCAGTTACGGGAACGCCATGATGCCGGTGATTTTGCCACCCGGACCCAGGACAAGCTGGAAGCTGGCTGATATCGCCGTGAGTAAATGTTGATATGAGACAGGTTCTCCTGAAGCTACTCAATCTGGTCGGCGGCGGGGGTAACGACTACCTGACGGGTGGCTTCGGCAATGACACCTTGGACGGCGGCGCCGGGAATGATCGGCTACATGGTGAGGAGGGAGACGACAAGCTGACAGGTGGAACTGGTGATGACCATCTGTATGGTGACGCCGGTGCAGACACCCTGGATGGCGGAGCCGGAGATGACTGGCTATATGGTGGCGAAGGAGACGACAGGCTGACAGGCGGAACCGGTGATGACTATCTGAATGGCGGCGCCGGTGCGGACACCCTGGACGGCGGCCTCGGCGCAGACACCGTTTCCTATTATCGCTCATACGCGGGTGTGACGGTGAACCTGCGTACCAATCAAGTCTCCGGCGGAGATGCGATGGGGGACAGTATCCGAGGCTTTGAGCATATTGTCGGCAGTGAGTATGCGGATACGCTGACCGGTGATGACGGAGATAACGTCATTGTAGGCGGTGGCGGCGGAGATACCCTGGACGGCGGCGCCGGTGAAGACACCGTTTCTTATACAGGGTCCCGCGATCGATATTCGTACGAAGCGGGCGTCCTGGTGAACCTGCGTACTGGTGAAACAGCCTGGGGTCATGCAGCAGGGGATAGTATTCGCGGCTTCGAGCACATTATCGGTAGCCGGAGCGGGGACCAGTTGACCGGTGATGATAACAGTAACATCATCTGGGGCGACGACGGCTCTGATCGGCTCGATGGTGGCGCCGGTGATGACACACTGTACGGTGACAGCGGTTACGACACATTGATTGGCGGCGCCGGCGCAGACATCCTGGACGGCGGTGAGGGTTATGACTTTCTGATTGGCGGCGCTGGCGCGGACACGCTGGATGGCGGCGAAGGTATGGATACCGCTTCCTATGCGGAGTCGCCTGCGCGAGTGACAGTGAACCTGCATACAGGTGAAGGTTCAGGCGGGCATGCGGCAGGAGATAGTATCCACAGGGTTGAGCGCGTTATCGGAAGCGAACATGCGGATACGCTGATAGGTAATGATGCAGACAACCTCATGGAAGGCGGCGACGGCGCAGATAGCCTGGACGGCAGTGATGGCGTTGATACGGTTTCCTACGAAGGATCATACGCGGGCGTCATGGTCAACTTGCACACGGGTGAAGTCTCCGGCGGTCATGCGACAGGGGATAGTATCCTGGGTTTCGAGAACGTCACCGGCAGCGAGTTCGATGACACCCTGCACGGTGATGACGGAGACAACGTCATCCGAGGCAACAGCGGTGATGACTGGCTGGAAGGCAACGCCGGCGCGGATGTCCTGGAGGGCGGCGATGGCGAAGACACCGTTTCCTATGTGAGGTCAGACGAGGGTGTCGTGGTGAGCCTGTACTCTGATTGGGCCGTCGGCGGCCATGCAACAGGGGATAGGATCTGGGAAGTTGAGCACATTGTCGGCAGTAAGTTCGCGGATACACTGACCGGTGATGATGGAGACAATATCATCGAGGGGGGAGATGGCGACGACTGGGTGCAAGGTTATAGTGGCGCGGATACCTTGGATGGCGGTAACGGAGTCGATACCCTTTCCTATCAATGGTCGGATACGGCCGTCACGGTGAACCTGCGCAACAACCAGGTCTCAGGCGGTAATGCGGAAGGGGACAGCATCCGGGGCTTTGAGCATATTATCGGCGGCCGCGGCGCGGATACGCTGACCGGTGATGACGCAGACAACCTCATTGAAGGCGGTCGCGGCGCGGACACGCTGGACGGCGGTGGCGGCGAGGATACCCTTTCCTACGCGCATACATACTATCGGGGTGTCACGGTAAACCTGCGTACCAATCAAGCCTCCGGTAGTGATGCGGAAGGGGATAGCATTCGTGGATTTGAGCATATTATCGGCAGCGAGGAAGCGGACACGCTGACTGGGGATGACGGCGATAACATCATTGAGGGGGGCGCTGGCGCAGATACCCTCGACGGTGGCGCCGGCATGGATACCGTTTCTTATGCAGGGTCGCGCGATCGGTGGTGGGAGGAACGGGGCGTAACGGTAAATCTGCGCACTGGTGAAGTTTCCGGCGCTCATGCAGAAGGAGATAGTATTCGAGGTTTCGAGAGCATTATTGGCAGCAGGTACGCGGATACACTGACCGGTGATGATGGAAGCAACGTCATCGAAGGAGGATCCGGCGATGACCGGATAGATGGCGGCGCTGGCGCAGACACCCTGGATGGCGGTGACGGCGTGGATACTGTCTTCTATTCAGGGTCGCCCGCGGGCGTGATGGTGAACCTGGGCACTGGTGAAGTTTCCGGCGGATATGCGGTGGGGGACAGCATCCGGGAGTTTGAGCGCATTGTCGGCAGTAGTCATGCGGACACGCTGACCGGTAATGACGGCGATAACGTCATTGAGGGGGGCGACGGTGCAGACACCCTGGACGGCGGCGGTGGTGTGGATACCGTTTTTTATGCGGGGTCGGACGCGAGCGTGACAGTGAACCTGCACACTGGAGAAGTGGCCGGTGGGCAGGCAGCAGGAGATAGTATCCAAGGATTTGAGCATATTATCGGTAGTGAGCACGCGGACACGCTGACCGGCGATGACGGCGATAACGTCATTGAGGGCGGCGCCGGTGCGGACACCCTGGACGGCGGTGGTGGTGTGGATACCGTTTCCTACGCAGCATCGCCAAAATCCCGCGATGTGTGGTGGGGAGAACCGGGCGTGACAGTCAACCTGCGTACTGGCGAAGGCACCGGGGCGCATGCGGCAGGGGATAGTATCCTGGGTTTCGAGAACATTATCGGCAGTGACTATTGGGATACGCTGATCGGTGATGACAAACCCAACGTCATTGAAGGAGGATACGGCGATGACTGGCTGGAGGGCGATGATGGCGCAGATATCCTGGACGGAGGCGACGGTTTTGATACCGTTTCCTATGCGGCGTCTCCTGCAGGCGTGACGGTAGACCTGCGCACCAACCAGGTCTCCGGCGGCCATGCGACAGGGGACAGCATCCGGGGGTTTGAGCATATTAGCGGCAGCGAGGAAGCGGATATGCTTAGCGGTGATGGAGAAGATAACATAATCGAAGGTAACGGCGGCGCTGACACCCTGGACGGTGGCGACGGCAGGGATGAACTGTATGGAGGCGCAGGAGATGACAGGCTATGGGGTGGCGTCGGCTATTACGGTGACCTGCTGTATGGAGGCGATGGCGAGGACATCCTGAACGGCGGCGATGGTAGTGATGATCTGAATGGCGGCTATGGTGCGGACACCCTTTACGGCGACGATGGTAATGACGTGCTCTCTGGCGGAGAGGGAGACGACAGGATGGACGGTGGCGCCGATGATGATTGGCTGTATGGCGTCGCTGGCGCCGATACACTGGACGGTGGTGGCGGTGATGATTGGCTTATTGGCGGCATGGGAGACGACAAGCTGGACGGTGGCGACGGTGATGACCGGCTGTATGGTGGCGCTTACAGAACGTATGACGACGCTTACCTGCTGGTTAGCCATGATGGCGCGGACACCCTGAGCGGTGGTGCTGGTAATGACATGCTCTTTGGCGGAGAGGGAGACGACAGGATGGACGGTGGCGCCGATGATGATTGGCTGTATGGCGGTGGCGGTGATGACACCCTGGATGGTGGCGACGGTAATGACTACCTGTCCGGCGGACTGGGAGATAACAGGCTGAGAGGCGGAGCCGGTGATGACTGGATCGATAGCGACTCCGGGGCGAACACCCTGGATGGTGGTGCCGGCGCCGATACCGTTTCCTATGCAGGGTCCGTCGCGGGCATTACGGTAAACCTGCGCACTGGTGAAGTCTCCGGCGGCTATGCGACGGGAGATAGCATCCGGCGTTTCGAACACGTTATCGGCAGCGATTACGCGGACGCGCTGACCGGTGATGATGGAAATAACCTTATCAAGGGCAATGACGGCGCGGACACCATGGACGGCGCTGGCGGTACAGACACTGTTTCCTATGCAGGGTCGAACGCGGGCGTACGGGTGGACCTGCGCACTGATGAAGTCTCTGGCGGACATGCAACAGGGGATAGAATCAGAGGTTTCGAGAACATTATCGGCAGCAATCACTCAGACACACTGAGCGGTGATGATGGTGATAATGTCATCGAAGGCAACGGCGGCGCGGACGTCCTGGATGGAGGCGCCGGCGTGGATACTGTTTCTTATGCAAGGTCTCAGTCTGACTCCTGGAGGCACGAGGGCGTGACGGTGGATTTGCGCACTGGCAAAGTCTCCGGTGCACATGCGACAGGGGATAGCATCCTGGGTTTCGAGAACGTCATCGGCAGCAATTACGCGGATGTGCTGAGCGGTGATGACGGGGACAATATCATCGAGGGCAAGGGCGGTGCAGATACCCTGGACGGCGGCGGCGGCGACGATACCGTTTCCTATGTAGGGTCAGACGCGGGGGTCTGGGTGAACCTGCAAACCAATCAAGGCTACAGCGGACATGCGGCTGGGGATCATATCCAGGGATTTGAGCGTATTATCGGCAGTGATTACTGGGATACGCTGAGCGGTGATAAAGGAGACAACGTCATCGATGGGGGACATGGCAACGACTGGGTGGAGGGTGGCGGTGGCGCGGACACCCTGGACGGCGGCACCGGCGACGATACTGTTTCCTATGAATTCTCAGACGCCGCAGTCACGGTGAACTTACGCACTGGCGAAGCCTCCGGCGGGCACGCGGCGGGGGATCGCATCCGGGGGTTTGAGTACATTATGGGCAGTGACTTTGCGGATACGCTGACCGGTGATGATGGAGATAACTTTATCGAAGGCAAGGCCGGCGCGGACACCCTGGACGGTGGTGGTGGCGCTGACGTTGTTTCCTACATAAGGTCATACTATGGCGTCATGGTGAATCTGCTCACCGGTGAAGCTTCCGGCGGGCATGCGGAAGGGGATAGTATCCGGGGGTTTGAGCACATTGTTGGTAGTGCCTATGCGGACGCGCTGACCGGTGATGACGGCGATAACAACATCGCCGGCTTCGATGGCGCGGACGTCCTGGACGGCGGTGGCGGTGATGACTGGCTGGCGGGCGGTACGGGAGACGACAAGCTGAGTGGTGGCGCTGCCAATGATCATCTGGATGGCGGCCCCGGCGCAGACAACCTGGACGGGGAGGGTGGTGCTGATACCGTTTCTTATGAACGGTCCAACGCCGGTATCACGGTGAACCTGCTCACCAATGAAGTCTCCGGCGGGCATGCGACAGGGGATAGTATCCGGGGTTTCGAGAGCGTTATCGGCAGTGGATTTACGGATATGCTGACTGGTGATGACGGAGACAACATCATCGAAGGCAGAGGTGGTGATGACCTGGTGGATGGCGGCGACGGCGCGGACATCCTGGATGGCGGCGCTGGTGTGGATACTGTTTCCTACGCAGGGTCGCGCGCGGGCGTAACGATAAACCTGCGCACCGGTGAAAGTTCCGGCGGGCATGCGGAGGGGGACAGCATCCAGGGGTTTGAGCATATTATCGCAGTGACTATGCGGATACACTGAGCGGTGATGACGGAGGGAACGTTATCAAGGGCAATGACGGCGCGGATACCCTGGACGGCGGCGCTGGCGCTGACCGGCTGCATGGTGGCGCCGGTGACGACGTCCTGAAGGGCGGCCCCGGCGTTGACTGGCTGGAAGGCAGCTCCGGCGCGGATACCCTGGACGGGGGCGGCGGTATTGATACCGTTTCCTATGCAGAATCATTTGCGGGTGTCACGGTAAACCTGCGTACTGGCGAAGGTGCCGGCGGACATGCGACAGGGGACAGGGTACGAGGCTTTGAGCATATTATCGGCAGTGACCATGCGGATACGCTGAGCGGTGATGACGGTAATAACGTTATCGAAGGCAGCGGTGGCGCCGACATCCTGGATGGTGGCGTTGGCGCCGACATCCTGGATGGCGCCGCAGGAGATGACACGCTGAGGGGCGGCCCCGGCGCTGACTGGTTGAATGGCGGCAGCGGAGACGACAAGCTGATCGGTGGGGCCGCCAATGATTGGCTGGATGGCGGTATTGGCGCAGACACACTGGACGGTGGCAGCGGTACTGATACCGTTTCTTATGAAGGGTCCAATGCCGGTGTCACAGTGAACCTGCGTACTGGTGAAGGCGCCGGCGGTCATGCGAGAGGGGATAGTATCCACGGTGTTGAGCATATTCTTGGTAGCGAGTACGCGGACACGCTGACCGGCGATGATGGAGACAATGTTATCGAAGGCAACGATGGCGCGGACACCTTGGACGGTGGTAACGGTGATGACTTGCTGGATGGCGGCGCCGGCGCAGATATACTGGATGGCGGCGCCGGCAATGATACGGTTTCCTATGCAGGCTCAGACTTTGGCGTCAGGGTAGAACTGATACTTAATGAACCTTCTAGCTCGCATGCGACAGGGGATACTATCCGGGGGTTTGAGAACATTATCGGCAGTGAGCATGCGGATACACTGGGGGGCGATAATGGAAACAATATCATTAAGGGAGGTGGCGACAGTGACTGGTTGTATGGCGAGGGCGGAGAGGACATGCTGGATGGCGGGGGCGGTTATGACCGGCTGTTTGGTGGCATGGGAGACGACATACTGAGGGGTGGTGTCGATGATGACGTATTGTACGGTGAGGCCGGGGCAGACACCCTGAACGGTGGTGACGGTGATGACCAACTGAGTGGCGACGGTAATTACTATGCGGATTACGTCGGCGGCGATGATACCCTGGACGGTGGCGGCGGTGATGACTGGCTGGACGGTGGCGGCGGTGATGACTGGCTGATCGGCGGCGACGGTGATGACAAACTGTATGGTGATGGTGATAACTTTTCGGATAGCAACGACGGTGATGATACCCTGGAGGGCGGCAATGGTGATGACTTACTGGTTGGCGGCGCCGGCGCGGACACCCTGGACGGCGCCAATGGTGATGACTTGCTGGTTGGCGGCGTCGGCGCGGACACCCTGGATGGCGGCAAGGGTAATGATACCGTTTCCTATGCGGGGTCCGACGCGGGCGTGCGGGTCGACTTGCGCACTGGCGAAGTCTCCGGAGGGCACGCCACAGGGGACAGGATACAACGGTTTGAGAACATTATCGGCGGTAACGGCGCAGATACGCTGATCGGTGATGATGGAGATAACGTTATCGAAGGCAGAGGCGGTACAGATAGCCTGGACGGCGGTGCCGGCACTGATACTATTTCCTACGCAGGGATCTTCGAAGGCGTTACAGTGAACCTGCGCACCGACGAAGTCTCCATCGGGGAGGAGGCTGGGGATAGCATCCGAGGGTTTGAGAACATTATCGGCGGTGATGGCGCAGATACGCTGATCGGTGATGACGGAGATAACGTTATTGAGGGGGGAGACGGCGGTGATTGGGTCGAGGGCGGCGCCGGCGCGGATACCCTGGACGGCGGTGATTGGATAGATACCGTCTCCTATGCCGGATCCGACGCGGGCGTGACGGTGAGCCTGCGTACCGGCGCAGTCTCAGGCGGGCATGCGACAGGGGATAGTATCCGGGGTTTCGAAAACGTCATCGGCAGCAAGTTCGCGGACACGCTAATCGGTGATGACGGCGACAACGTCATCCAGGGCAACGCCGGCGCGGATACGCTGGATGGCAGCGCTGGCACGGATACCGTTGACTATACCGACTCCAATACGGGCGTGCGGCTGGACCTGCGTAACGGTGCAGCCTCCGGCGGGCATGCAACAGGGGACAGTATCAGGGGTTTCGAGAACATTATCGGCAGCAATCACGCTGACACATTGATCGGTGATGATGGCGATAACGTCATCCGGGGCAACGCCGGCGCGGATACCCTGGAGGGTAAAGCCGGTGATGACGTGCTGTCTGGCGGCCAAGGCGCTGACACCTTGGATGGCGGCGACGGTGATGACCGGCTGTACGGAGGCCATACGCTAAAGGGTGGAGCCGGTGATGACCGGCTGTATGCCACCAATGAAGATGACACGCTGAGTGGCGGAACTGGTGATGACGAGTTATTTGGTTATGACGGCACGGACATCCTGGATGGTGGGGCCGGTGATGACCGGCTTGATGGCGGCGCCGGCGCGGACACCCTGGACGGCGGCGAAGGAGCTGACATCTTGTGGGGTGAGGCAGGAGACGATGAGCTGAATGGCGGGCCTGGTGATGATATCTTGTTTGGCGACGACGGCGCGGACACTCTGGATGGCGGCGCCGGTTATGATACCCTTTCCTATGTAGGATCGAACACAGGCATCACGGTGGACCTGCGTACTGGCGCCGGCGCAGGCGGACACGCGGCAGGGGACAGTATTCGAGGTTTCGAACAGATTGTCGGCAGCCACCACCGGGATATCCTGATCGGTGATGACGGCGACAATATCATAGTGGGCGGACGCGGCGGTGACCAAATTGAAGGCGGCGCCGGCGCGGATACCCTGAACGGCGACTACTTCGATTATTACGATTTTTTCTATGATACCGTATCCTATGCAGGATCGAATGCCGGCGTTACGGTGAATCTGCGCACCGGTGAAGTGTCAGGCGGGCATGCAACAGGAGATACTATCCAGGGTTTTGAAAGCATTATCGGTAGCGAGCATGGGGATACGCTAACCGGTACTGACTATCACAACGCCATTAATGGCAACGGCGGTGCGGACATCCTGGAGGGTGGTGGCGGTGATGACTTGCTGATTGGCGGCGCTGGGGAGGATGTTTTCAGGTTTGCCGCCGGTCACGGAGATGACGTCGTTCGCTTCAACAATGGAGAGGACCGGATTGACTTGCGGGATTTTGATATCGATGACATGGACGCGCTTACCATCATCACAGGACCTGATGGAGTAACCCTGGACCTCACGGACCACGGCGGGGGTACGGTGCATCTCCCTGGTATTGAGCAAGCCGACCTGGATACGTCGGATTTTCTGTTTTAGCTTGCCCTCGATGGCATTGTCATGAACAGGAACAGAAGGTATGACATGCACCGGGGTTGAGGTCCCTGGCTACCAGGGCCGGGCGCTCTGTGTTAGCGCGGATTGTGTGTTTCGGGTCATCGACGTGGAAGGTTGCCAGATCGTCGACTAAGGTGGCCACAGCTTTCACCATGCAAAACCGTGACCCTGTCCGGCATATTGCCGGCGCCTGCTCTGCCCAGGTATTGGCCATCTCTGCGGTCATCCTGTCGCCGTTGGCCGTCGGCGGCCTGATCATCGGGCTGGATATCGGGGAGGTTCAAGCCGGTGCGCTGGTGACTGTGGAGCTCCTGGTCATGGGTAGCGTCAGCATCCTGGTGGCGCCGTTGGGTGTGAAGATACCGTATCGCATCATGGCCCTGGCCGGAGGTATCCTGCTGATTGCCGGTCATGCCGGCGCAGCGCAGGCGGTCAGCCTGAATGATCTGTATCCGTGGCGTATTCTGGCGGGTGTGGGTTGCGGCTGTATGGCGGCCACGGTGAATGCCGCGATCGCGCAGGCACGCGCGCCGGAGCGGTTATACGGCCTGGCCTGGGCGATGGCCTATCTGTTTACCTCGGTGATAGCCATTCTCATTACCGAGAGCAGGGACATGGTGACCTATGACGTTGTGTACGGCTACCTGGCTGTGAGCTTGCTGGCTTTTCTGCCGCTGTTGTGGTTCGTGCCGGAGCGCCGCGCCGGGCCGACTTCACTCTCGCTGCCTGCCGGCAGTATGGTCGCCGGCTGTATATTGATGGCGGGCATTGTCGTCATCGGTGTCAGCATGATGGCCTATTACGCTTTTCTGGAACGTCTGGCGGTGCAGCTTGGCGCAACCTCGGCTGCGACCGGCCGTATCGTTGCCGCGGCCCAGGTTGCCGGTATTGTCGGCGGCCTGCTTGCCGCGCCGGTGGCCGCAAAGCTGGGGCTGGTGCGGGGATTAGGCGCGGCATCACTCCTGCATGCCTTCATGATCACCCTGGCTATCTGGACCGACTCCGTAGCGTTGCTTGGGATAATAGCCTTTTTCGAGGCCGTGCTGTTCATTATAATGGTACCGTTGATGCTGGCCCTGGCTGCCGGGATTGACGCAAAAGGTCGTTGGGCGGCCATTGCCGGCGGCGTCTTTGTGCTCAGCACCGCGCTGGGTCCGGTTTTCGGCGCACTGCTGATAGAACAGACGGGTTATGCTGCAATCGCCTGGATACAGTGGCCGGCGGCGCTGGCAGCAATCATTATTTTTGCCTGGGTAAATCGTCACAGGGCATAACCACAGAGATACGATATCTCCGGGAGAGCGATATGGATCAACAAAAACTTGCAGCCCTGCGTAACAAGTACCTGGACCAGCCTTTTCACCAGGTTGACGACCCGGAGCACGCAAAGGCCATGCCCCAAACCACGGACATGCTGGGCGGCATTGCCACGCTGTGTGATGCGCCTTACCGGGAAAATCTGGAGGGGTTGGACATCGCCCTCATCGGTGTGCCGTTTGATGCCGGTGTGGTGCACCGCACCGGCGCGCGTTTCGGCCCGCGTTCGATCCGGAACATCTCCATGATGGTGGGGCCGTTCAACCACCAGACCCGGGTCAATCCGTTCGATCTCTGCACGATCGCCGATATCGGTGACGTACTCTTGCACGGCTTCAGCCTGGACGAAGGCATCCGTACCATAGAACAGTATTACCACAAGGTCATGGACGCAGGGGTCATCCCGGTCTCGGCCGGGGGCGATCACTCCGTGACCTATCCGATCATGAAAGCGGTAGGTCGGGATGAACCGTTGGGCATGATCCATATCGATGCCCACTGTGACACCATGGGCGCGCTGGAAGACCATAAATTTCACCACGGCGGCCCGTTCCGCCACGCAGTGCTGGACGGGGTGCTGGACCCGGATCGTTGCGTGCAGGTCGGCATCCGGGGGCCGGCGGAGGTATTCTGGGAGTTCTCCCGTGATGCGGGCATGACGGTGATTCCCATCCAGGATTTCTATGCAATGGGCGTACCGGCTGTCATAGCAAAAACTCGGGAGGTATTGGGTGACGGCCCTGCCTACGTCAGTTTCGACGTGGACGGACTGGATCCGGTCTATGCGCCGGGCACCGGCACGCCCGAGATCGGCGGCATGAGCACTGCCGAGGCGCTACAGTTGCTCAGGGGATTGCGCGGTCTCAACTTCGTGGGCGGCGACCTGGTTGAGGTCGCGCCCCAGTACGATACCACCACCAACACGCCACAGGTGGGCAAGCAGATGCTGTTTGAAATCCTGTGCCTGGTGGCCGAAAGCAGGGCCGCTGAGCGGGATTGATTGCCGGCTTAATGCCACAGCGTGCGTAGCAGTTTGGTCACCTCGGCCAGGCTTTCCAGGTTGTGTACCGGCAGGAAATGATCCAGGAAGGGCAGGGCGGTTTGCATGCCTTTGCATAGCGGTTGGTAGTTGGCGTTACCGAGCAGGGGGTTGAGCCAGATGATCCGGTGCACGCGCCGGCGCAGTTGTTCCATCTCGTCCCGCATCTGTTCGGCGTCGCCCTGGTCCCAGCCGTCACTCAGGATGACGGCAACGGTGTGGGAACTCAGCATCTGGTGCGCTTGTTGTTCGTTCAGTTCACGCAGGCTGCCGCCGATATTGGTGCCACCCGCCCAGTCATGCACCTGTTCGGACATCTGTGTGATCACCAGGTCGATGTCCTTGCGCTGCAGGTACGGGGTGATGCTGGTCATGCGGGTTGAGAATACTGCTACTTCTATGTTGGAGATTTTAGCGCCCATGGCGCAGATCAGTTGTATCAGGAAGCGGCTGTAGCGTTCCATGGAGCCGCTCACGTCGCAGAACAGGATGAGCTTGTTCTTTTTCAGGCGCCGTACCCGGTGCGCCAGTTTCAGGCAATACTCCCCGTAAGGCATGCTGCGCCGGAATATTTTTCTGAAGTCCAGACGGGCGCCGGACTTGGCCGGTTTGAAGCGGCGACTCCTGTAGTTGGCGAGGATAGCAACCAGTTCCGCGATGATCTTGCGCGCCTGCTCCAATTCCGCATCGCTCATGCTCTCGATGTCCTTTTGCGCCAGCAGTTCCTGGCTGGAATAACCGGTTTGTTCAGACTCTTCTTCCCCGTTGTCGCCGTCATCGGCCGTGTCAGGCTCGCTGCGTTGTTGCCGGCGCACGTCCTGGGGACCGGACGGGCCTGTTGCTGTGGTTTTCTGTTCCGGGGATGCGGTTTCTTCAGTTGTTTCGAGCAGGTTCCAGTATTCGTTGAACAACAGGGTGAACAGTTCCACGTCCTCCCTGTTGATGATCAGGGTCGCCAGGGCGGCCGCGTAGAAGTCCTCGCGCCTGCTGATATCGATATGTTGCAGGCTGCGACTCAGGTCGATGAGATTGGCCGGGTTGACGTCTATGCCGGCATCATGCAGCTTTCTGCCGAACAGGATCAGGTGGGTGATGAGTGGTAACGGCATACTTTGCATTACAATTAGGAATTAAGAATTAGGAATTGGAGATGTTACGTTACTGTGCAGCTTAACCCGGCTTACGAAATAGCTATAAATCATAAGTAAACAGCCGCCACAAGCGGCACATTAATTCCTAATTCCTATTCATATTGCTTTTGAAGTTTTTGGTCAGCGCCAGCGCTTTTTGCAGGTTGTCGCCACTGAGTTTTTCCTGGTCCTGACGGTATTTCAGGATACAACTCATGGTGGTTTCGATCACGTCCTGGTTCAGTTCGGTTATACCCAGCGCAAGCAGGGCGTTGCCCCAGTCTATGGTCTCCGCGATGCCGGGGCGTTTGTAGAAGTCTTCCCGGCGCAGCAGTTCCATGAATTTGCAGACCTGGATTGACAGCAGTTCCCTGATACCCGGCACCTTGGCCAGCACGATGTCGAGTTCCTTTTCCAGGGTGGGGTAATCGATCCAGTGGTACAGGCAGCGGCGCTTCAGCGCGTCGTGCATCTCCCGGGTGCGGTTTGAAGTCAATATCACAAACGGTGGCTGCTCGGCCCGGACAGTGCCTACTTCCGGGATAGTGATCTGGAAATCCGACAGCACTTCCAGCAGAAACGCCTCAAACTCATCATCGGAGCGGTCTATTTCATCGATCAGCAACACCGGCCGCTTGCCCTGGTATTGAATGGCCCTGAGCAGTGGCCGTTGCAGCAGGAACTGTTCGTCGAAGATATTCGCGCCAATCTGCTCCTTGGCGGTGCCGCGGGCTTCCTGCAGGCGTACCTCAAGCATTTGCCGCAGGTAATTCCACTCGTACAAGGCCAGGTTGGTGTCCAGCCCTTCATAACACTGCAAGCGTATCAACTCGGTATCCAGGCTTTGTGCCAGCACCTTGGCTACTTCAGTCTTGCCTACGCCCGGTTCCCCCTCCAGGTACAAGGGTTTGCCCAGCCTGGTGGACAGGTAAACCGTAGTCGCCAGGTGACGGTCGGTAATGTAGCCCTGGGTCGCGAATTTCTGTTCTATCTCTTCGATTGATTGAAACATTTGCTTGAGTCCGTGCTGAATAAAGCGGTTTGTCTGTATGTCGGATAATTCCCAACCTGCTGTGATTATAAGGAGCTTCCCTTGATATAACCACCGGCGCCCATGCGCATGATATCTTCCCGGGTGACGCTGATACCCGCCAGCAGCCGTTCCAGCACCCAGTCGAAGCCATTCACGGCCGGTGCGCGGGCGCAGCCGGGCATGACGATGACCGGGTGGCCGGCGGCTGACTCGCCCAGCGCCAGCAGATTTCCAGGCTCTACCGGCATGCCCAGGTGGGTGATACGCCCACCGCTCGCGGTCAGTGCGAGCGGGACCACGTCGCGCCGGTCTGCGGTGGCGCTGGCGCCTGCGATCAGGAGCAGCCGGCACCCGGATGCCAGCAGCTTTTCCAGCGCCTTGGCGATGGCGCCTTCTTCATGTTCACAGCGTATTTCCATACTGACCCGGTTGCCCAGGCGCTGCAACCTGTTGTCGAGCACGCGCCGGGTCTTGTCCAGGACGGCTTGTTTCGTGCCGGGATAAAACGTCTGGATAAAGCCTGTTTCCGGCTCGTTAAACTCGAAAATATTGAGTAACGGGGGCGCTGCGGCTTGTGTTGCTTCGATGTTCACAACCACTGCTTCAGCCACACCGTAGGGGATAATCTTGACCGTTGCCACGACTTGTCCTGATTTGACCGACGCATAGGGAGGCAACGCCCCCAGGGTAATGGCTTCATCCGTCATGTTGATACGGTCCAGGCGGCCGACGTCATAGACCAGCAACCCGTCAGTATCCGCGAGAATATTGCACCTGCCTGTGCGCGGGCGCCGTGCCTGCACGTGTTTCCCCGTAACCAGCGCGGCGGTGCGCCGGGCCGTCTCGTTTTCATCGAGGTCAGTCTCCTCCAGGCGTGCAACCACTATCGATTCACAACCGACCCGGCGCAATGACTCAATATGCCGGGGCGCTATCAACGTACCTTTCTTCAGGCTGACGTCCCGGACCCTGACGGAGTGGGCGAGGATGCCTCCTTCCGTCTCAACAACAGGCAGGCGAGCAAATTTCATTATTCATTGGTAATTCGTAAGGTAGAGTCCGGTTGTCGGGAGAAATACCCGGATGCTTGTTATAATGCACACAGATTGATACCAATATCAACAATATTGTGAATAATTCAGAGGTGTTCTGAACGGGTTTGTGTACATGCGAGATTATATCGAAAAACTGTCTGACCGGGGTGAGTTACGCGTCGTGGAGCGGGAGGTAGACCCACGCTTCGAACTGGCTGCGGTGGTGGCTCGTTCACAAAAAGAAAGTGATTATCCGGTCCTGTTCAGGAACGTCAAGGGTTCTGACATGCCGGTTATCTCCAATATCTACGGCAGTCATGCCAGGCTGTGTGAGCTTATCGGCACGACCCGGGGCAACTTCTGCCGTCATTGGCAGACCCTGGTAGATGACGAGGCCGGCGCGGGTGAAGCATATACGGATGCGGACGGGGAACAATGCCTGGAAGGAAATATCAGCGACCTGCCACATATCACGTATTTTGAGCGGGACGCCGGGCCTTATATCACCGCCGGTGTATTCCTGGCGAAAGAACCGAACACGGGGGTGCCCAACCTGTCGTTCTGCCGCGCCATGATGGTCAGCGACAACGAACTGCGGGTGCGGCTGGCGCCTCCGCACGACATCACGCAATACCAGAAGCAGGCGGAAGCGAACAACCAGCCGTTGGAGGTGGCAATCTTGCTGGGGCCGCCGCCGGAGGTGTTCCTGGCTGCCTGCGCGTCGGTTCCCATCGAACAGAATGAACTGGCGCTTGCCGCCCGCCTGATGGGCGCCTCCATGCCGATGCGCTCGTGCCGACACATCGACCTGCAGGTGCCGGCGCATACGGAGATCGTGATTGAAGGCCGTATATTGCCGCACGAACGCAGGCCGGAAGGCCCCTTTGGCGAGTTCCAGGGCTACTACGTCAAACAGACCGATAACCACGTGTTTGAGGTATTGAATGTGAGCCGGCGCAAAAATGCCTGTTTTCACGCCTTGTTATGCGGGTATATGGAGGACTTGCGCGCCCTGGAGGTTTCCTTTGCCAGCCGGGTGTACCGGCAGATTTCGACCGAGCTGCCCGGTATCCTGGACGTGAGCTGTTACCCCAGCCCGATGCACACCATCGTACAGATCAGGCCGGAATATGAAGGTCATGCCCGACACGTGATGCTCAAGGTATTCAGTTCGCATTTGCAATACAACAAGGTGTGCATCGTGGTCGATGAAGACGTGGACATACACAATTTTGAGGACGTGTGGTGGGCGGTAATGACCCGGGGGCGCCTGGACCAGGACCTGATGGCCCTGCCGGGCGTGCCCGGTTTTTTCCGCGATCCTGCCGGCGTGTACACAGGCCGCCTGGGGATAGACGCCACCAAGCCGTTTGACATGCGCGAGAATTTCGCCAGGAAACGCGTGCCGGGGATGACGGAGATCAACCTGAAGGATTACTTCACTTGATGACGAGCGGAGGGTATCCTTTTTAGTTCTGACTTCGCCAGCTCAAGGTCGGCGTAGTACTTCAATGACCGCCTGGGTCATGGGATTGTCTCCGGCAGTCGTCCCATCACTGATGCAGGCATCAAAACGCTTATCCAGTTCCCGTGTATCAATGCTGCCGGTCGCGCCTATTGCAACGATGCGCGATGAACGCGCGCTTTCCCGCCACGGTTCACCTTTGGCCAGGGTGACACGCTTGCCCGTCATCTGCAGGATCACCCGCTTGTCCGGTACTTCACGGATATTCAGAATCCCCTTGCAGCGAAATACGGCCAGTGGCAGTGACTTGAAAGTGCGGTATGCGGCTTCAAATCCCAGCGCCTGTTCATGTTGCCAGGCATAAGCGGAGTAGTCATGCGTATGGTCTGCGCGCTCGTCGTGCTCATGAGTATAGGTTGCTGCCGTTGCCCCCGTCACGGCAAGACTATGCTCTTCATGCAAGCCTGGACCGATCAGTAATTCCAATGGGGCGTCTGCTTGAACTGCTTCAATAATGCGAGATTGTACGGCTATCTCCCGGATATGTCTTGAAACCCGTGCGGTGGTGGCTGCGCCGGCCAGGTCGGTCTTGTTGATGATGGCGATATCGGCAACCTCGATCTGGTCTTCAGCCAGTTTTGCATTCAACTCGTCCAGTTCCAGTATTTCGCTGGCATCAACCACGGTGATGATACTGTCCAGTTGTGTGGTCGCGGCCAGGCGGGTGGACATGACCATGGCCATGGCCGCGGCTTTGGGGTCGGACACGCCGCTTGTTTCCACCAGGATCATTTCCGGACAGGGGTCCATCCGCACCATTTGTTCAATGGTTTCCACCAGGTCGTCGCGTATACTGCAACAGACACACCCATTGGTCAGGCTGACGGTTTCACCTTCCACCCGGGTAATGAGTTCGGCATCGATGTTGATCTCGCCGAAATCATTCACCAGCACCCCGATACGCCGGCCATGCTGACCGTTCAGGATGCGGTTCAGCAGGGTGGTCTTCCCGGCGCCGAGGAAACCTGCCAACAGGCTGACGGGTACTTTGTTCATAATGGCATGCATGGGATGGCAGAGCAAAATTGTAAATTATTTTGTTAATGATAAACTAATAAAAATTAAGAATTAGGGTAAGAATTACGAATTGGCGGTGTTACGTCGCTGTGCACCTGGCCCCGGCTTACAAAAAGACCACGATCCATTAAGTAAATAGCAAACACAACCAACACATTAATTCTCAATTCCTAATTCTCAATTCCTAATTCTTAATTCCTAATTAAAATGCATTGTGACCTGTTAATCAAAAACGGCAATATCGTCACCCCGGAAAAGACTTTTCCGGGTTTTATCGCGGTCACCGGGGGCAGGATCAGCGGGCTCGGCCAGGGTGAGGACTCGTTCGAGGCGGCCAAGGTCAGCGCGCACAGAGTCATCGATGCACAGGGCAGGCATATTCTGCCCGGTGTCATCGACCCCCATGCCCACCTGGGTTACATGGATACCCTGGAAGCCGTTGAGACCGAGACCCGGGCCGCGGCCTGTGGTGGGGTCACGACCCTTGGGGTGTATATCCTGGCGTTGCAGGAAGGGCTGTTGCGGCAGTTCGAGAATTTCAAGAACACCTTTGAAAACAAGAGTTTTGTCGATGGCTTCTGGCACCTGATGGTGATAGACGCGCTGACTACCAGTGAGATTGCAAGCTGTCCCGCCGAGGTTGGGCTGACCTCCTTCAAGTTCAACATGGGCTACAAAGGCCCCCATGCCGACCTGATCGGCATTACCGCAACCGACGACGGGGCGGTGTACAAGGGCTTTCGCATGATCAACAACCTGGGGCCGCCCGGCATCGCCGCCTGCCACACGGAGAACATTGACATCCACCTGATGCTGCGCGATGAACTGATCGCCCAAGGGCGTAATGACTTTGCGGTCTGGAACGAATCCCGCCCGCCATTCGTGGAAGCGGAATGTATGCGCCGCGCCATTTACCTGGCAAAAAGCGCCGGCTGCCCCCTGTATATCCCTCATATCACTATTGCCGAAGGGGTGGACATCATCGCCGAGGCGCGCGCGCAGGGCGTAGCAGTCACCGGTGAGACCTGTCCGCAATACCTGACCCATAACGGTGAGGAGCCTGCCCAGGTGCTGTTGGATCATCCGGCCTGTGCCTGCGTCAACCCGCCGCTCAGGGACAGGGCCGCCAATGCAAGGTTGTGGGAGGGTATCGCGGACGGGACCATCCGCTGTCTAGGCTCCGACCTGGCGCCGACCACCCTGGCAATGAAAGGGGACGATATCTGGAACGCACCCATGGGGCTTGGCAACACTTCGGAGTTGTTGTTGCCGGTGCTGCTCAGCGAAGGAGTGAACAAGGGCCGTATCCGCCTGGAGCAAGTGGCCGAGATCTGCGCGCTCAACCCGGCCCGGGTGTTCGGTATCTACCCGCGCAAGGGCCGGCTTGCAGTCGGCGCTGATGCGGATATCGTCATCGTTGACCTGGAAAAGGAAGTCACGGTAGCGACGGAAAACCTGCGCAGCATGTGTGACTGGAGCATCTATGACGGCTGGACCCTGAAAGGCTGGCCTACCCATACCGTGTTGCGCGGACAGGTCATTGTCGAGGACGGAGAGCCCGGTGCGCGGCATGACAGGCAGGGCCGCTATATCTCGCGCAACGACGTCAGCTAACAAGATGCAGGCACGATGATCCCTGAAGCCTATCGCGGGTATGAAGAGACGGTCTCCCTGGGCTGTGTCAACTACCAGAGCATCTGGAACGACAAGGCCGCCAGCCTGACCAAGGTTAAGCAGTTGATCACAGAGGCGGCGCAACAGGGGATCAATATCCTGGTGTTCCCGGAGTTGTCCCTCAGCGGCTACGAGAGCAACGACGACAATACCATGCACCGGGCTTTTGCCGAGACCATTCCCGGCCCGGTGACGGAAGAGATTGCCGCACTGACCCGACGCCTGGATATGTACGTGGTGCTGGGCATGCCGGAGCGTAGCGAAGCTGATGACGGGGCCTGCTATATCTCCTGCCCCCTGATCGGACCCGACGGGCTGGTTGGCGTTTACCGCAAACTGCATCTCGGCACGCCGCCATTGTTCCGGGAGAGCCTGTGTTTTACCGGTGGCAGCGAGGTGCCGGTATTCGAGACCCGTTATGGTCCGATCGGGATCCAGATCTGCGCCGATTTCTGGGTATTCCCGGAACTGTCCCGCATCCTGATGCTCAAGGGCGCGCGCATCATTATCAACAGCACCGCCAGCATGAGCCTGCCGGGCCGGCCGTTTTACATGACCTCGATGACCACGGCCCGCGCCACCGAGAACATGGTGTATGCGGCCAGCGCCAACCTGGTGGGGAAGGAGAACAGCTTGTCCTATTACGGCTGCAGCACCATCGCCGGGCCTGCGTTTCCGCGTTTTTCCCATGTGTATGCACAGGCCGAGGACAAAGAGGAGATCATCAGCGCCGAATTGAGTTTTGCCAGGTTGCACAGGTTCCGCGCGGCGGTGGCAGTGGAGAAGCTCAGGCGCTCTGAGGTGATACGGGAAGAGTTTGAGCAATTGGGAATTAAGAATTAAAAATTAGGAATTGATCGTTAGATTAACTACTTACAGGTAGATATATGCCGTATATATGCAAGGAAATTATCGTTGATGCGGCGCTGCCGGAGACCTGGAACCTGGTCAGTGACATGGAGCGTTTCAGTCTGTGTATTCCGGGGTGCAAGGAGGTAAAGACAATCAGTGCAACGGAGTTTGACTGGAAACTGGAAACCAGAGTCCTGCGCACCACACGCAAGGCGACTGCAAGGACCAGGGCGGTAAAAATGGAAGCGCCGACCCATGCGGAGTTTGTCGGCGAGGGCCGTTTGTTTGAACGCTCCAATTACTACAAGCTGACGATAACAGGCGCCACCGACCTGGAGACGGTGGATAACGAGCAGACCCGGATCACCTTCTCCGGTAACGTCAAGGCCAGCGGCCTGGGCGGCGCCATCATCGAGAAAGTCGCGGCCGGACAGATGGACGGCCTGTTTCAGGAATTTGAGAACAATATTAAACAAGCCTTGGCAAAATAATGAGGAAATCCTGATGGAATATTACAGTCCTGTCGAATTGAAGGATGCTTACTCGTTGCTGGATCAATACGGTGACGGCGCCATTCCCATCGCCGGCAGCACTTTCTATATGGGGCACCGGGAAGAATTGTTTGATGAAGTCGATGCCGTCATCGACATTAAGAGGCTGGGCCTGGGCTATATCCGGCTGGAAGAAGACGGCTTGCACGTCGGCGCCACAACCACCCTGAATGAGATCCTTGCACACGAGATCACGGGTCGCGGCGACTACGGGATCCTGTCCGACACGGTGCGCGCACTGAACATCAACGAGGTCAGGAATATGGCAACCATCGGCGGCGAGGTCTGTATTGCCGGCGAGGTGGATATGCCCACTACCTTGCTTGCCTACGACGCCAACATCGTCATCGGCAGCAGCAGGGGAACCCGCACCTTGTCCATGGCAGATTTTCATATCGGCTACCTGAACAACGCGTTGCAAGACGATGAAATGGTGCTGGAAGTGCACGTGCCGCAACCGCCTCCCCGCAGCGGCGGCGGTTTTGCCAAGTTTGAACGAACCGCGGCCGACCTGCCCATCGTCAACGTGGCCACCCGGGTATCCCTGGATGAGGCGGGCGCGTGCAGTGAAGTGCGTATCGTGGCCGGCGCCGCGACCCTGTCGGGGGTACCGCAACGCTCCGGCGCGGCAGAGGCCATAGTGCTCGGCAAGGTGTTGGATGAGGCCCTGATTGAACAGGCCGCGGCGGCCGGGAACGATATCGAATGTGTCAATGACTTTCGCGTATCTGCGGAAGTGCGGCAACTGTGGGTCCGTTGCGGCATTGAAGATGCATTGAAACAGGCCCATGGCAAGTCGCAGAAAGGAGATGAAGCATGAACGCTATCAGGTTGAATATAAATGAAGAATGCTACGACGTTCTGGTAAAGCCGCACTGGTCGCTGGCGTACGCCATCCGGGAAAAAATCGGCTTGACCGGCACCAAGGCCGGATGTGAGATGGGCACCTGTGGTTCCTGTACCGTGCTGCTGGACGGCAAACCGGTTTTTTCCTGCCTGCGCATGGCCATTGACGCCCAGAACTGTGACATTCGCACCATTGAAGGGCTGGAAGATGAAAACAACGGCGAACTGCACCCGTTGCAGCAGGCATTCATACAGGATCACGGTATGCAATGCGGTTTCTGCACCCCGGGGATGATCCTGGCTGCGAAACATCTGCTGGAGCATAACCCGGAACCGACCGAACAACAGGTACGCGAGGCCATCGGCGGCCACCTGTGCCGCTGCGGCACCTACATCCGCATTGTGCGCGCCATCCTGAACGCGGCCGAGACCCTGCGCAATGCGGA
Organism: Gammaproteobacteria bacterium; assembly: GCA_965116585.1. GTDB lineage: Bacteria > Pseudomonadota > Gammaproteobacteria > Eutrophobiales > Eutrophobiaceae > JAAXHV01. Next base: position 3,789,906 of record OZ220714.1, read on the forward strand.
CGCAACCCAATGAAAGATGAGGCAATGAACAATGACATCTGAAACTTCCGTTGTCGGCAAAAGCCTGCCCTTGCTGGATGGTTATGAAAAGGTCACCGGCAAGCTGGCGTACGCCGGCGATATGCCGCCGCACCACCGCATGCACTACGCCAAGGTATTGCGCAGTCCCTATGCCCATGCGCGGATAACGCATATCGACACTGCCGCTGCCGAGGCATTGCCGGGGGTGAGCGCGGTCATTACCCACAAGGACGACATCACCGGCAAACAGAAGACCTGCGGCACGCCCTGGGTGGACCCCAGCTTTAATTTCCGCGGCCCCATGATCTCCGAAGAGGTCTGCTTTGTGGGCGATGAGGTAGCCGCCGTCTCCGCGGTGGATGAAGACGTGGCCAAAGAAGCGCTGAAATTGATCGAAGTGGAGTATGAGGAACTACCCGCAATCTTCGACATGGAAGAAGCGATGCGGGAGGATGCGCCTGCGGTACGCCCCTGGGGCCCTAATCAGCTACCGCCCTCATTGTTCGAGTGGGGCGACATCGAACAAGGCTTCGCGCAAGCGGATATTATCCTGGAGAACCGGGTGACCATGGGCAACCAGCAGCATGCCCCGCTGGATCGTAACGCCTGCATTGCAAGCTGGGAAGGCGACAACCTGTCGCTCTGGACCTCGACCCAGGCGCTGTTCTGGATGCGCGACGCGCTGACCGATTTTTTCGACCTGTCCCCCAGCAAGGTACGCGTCTACAGCACGCCCACCGGCGGCTCGTTCGGCCTGTGGTGGGGCAACAATTTCATGTTCCTGGCCGCGGCGCTGGCGCGCAAGTCCAAACGCCCGGTGCGTTTGATCCTGACCCGGGATGAAGTGCAGACCACGGTAAAACGCCGTGAACGCCCGCTCATCGACGTCAAGATCGGTATCACCAAAGACGGCAGGATGACTGCGCAGTCATTCCGCCACCTGCTTGATAACGGGGCTTACGGCAACAAGTTTGATCCCTACCAGTCCGTGGCCGACATCTATACCACCGAGCACGGCCGGGTGGAGTTTATCGGGGTGGCCACCAACCTGGTCACCGCAGGCTGTATGCGCGGGGTAGGGGACCTGACCCTGGCCTACGCCATTGAGCAGACGGTGGACATGGCGGCGGAACGGATCAACATGGACCCGGTCGAGTTCCACCTGAAGAATCACTGGAAGACCGGTGACATTTGCCATACCTCCCAGGAGGTGGTATTCGCCAAGCTGCTGTTCAACAAGAACCCGCAGGTTGAGCTGACCAGTTCGGGCCTGGCTGAGTGCATCACCCGGGGCGCTGAGGCCATAGACTGGAAGAACAAATGGAAGGGCTGGGGCACGCCCTCGTCAGTGGATGGGCACAAGGCGCGTGGCATCGGCATGGGCATCTCAACCCACATCAGCGGCCTGGCTTTCTTCGGTTTCAACGGCATCACCGTCAAGGTCAACCCGGACGGCACCATGGCGTTGACCACCGGCATCGGCCGCATGGGACAGGCCGGCGATACCACCCAGGCCATGGTCTGCGCCGAGGTGCTGGGAGTGCAACTGGAAGACATCAACGTGATCGACGGCGACTCGGAGGTATGCGGCCATACCATGGTGACCTTCGGCAGCAACGGTATGCACATGGTGGCGCGCGCCACCAAGGCGGCGGCCGAACATGCCCGGGAACAGTTACTGGAGTACGCGGCCAGACACCTGGAGGCAAATCCGGCTGACCTGGACATCAAGGATCGGCGGGTCTTCGTCAAGGGCAGCGAAGAGCGGGGCGTCACCCTCAAGGAACTGATGAGCACCCCCATCTATGAGTACCTGTCGCCGCCGGAAGTGATCGGCAGCGCCTCCAAGGGCGTGGAGTTCGACAAAGCCGGCAAGATGATGATGGCGGATTTTGCCGAGGTGGAGATCGATACCCGCACCGCACAGATGAAACTGATCAGGTTTGTCGCCGTGCACGACAGCGGCACCATCGTCAACCCGGCGGTGTGTGAGAATCAGGTTGCCGGGGGGTATTACCAGTCCATGGGCTTCACCACTACCGAAAACCTGGTGTTCGATGATGAAACCGGCGCCATCCTCAACCCCAACTTCATGGACTACAAGATCATGGGGCCGCTGGATCTGCCCGACCCGGAGATCATGTTTGAAGAGGTGTACGACGAACACGGCCCGTTCGGCGCGAAGGGGATTGGCGAAGGCGTCACCTGTGCAGTGCCCGTCGCCATCTCCAATGCCGTGTATAATGCAATCGGCGTGCGCCTGGATCCGCCCATCACGCCGGACAAGCTATTGCAGGCACTGAAGTCAAAATAATGAAAGAAATAGATACCGCCGTAGAACAACTCAAACGGGACATCCAGCAGGGGCGTTTCGTGCCCGGACAGCGCCTGGTGGAAGTGGACATCATGTCGCACCTGGACATTACCCGGGGCAGGGTGCGTGACGTGTTCAAACGCCTGCATTCGGAAGGGATCGTGCAACTGGACAGGAACCGCGGCGCTTCCGTGCGCAAAATATCCCGGCAAGAGGTGTTCGATATTTTTGAGGTGTTGGAGGAGATCTCCATCCTCATAGTGCGCAAGATCGGTAACCAGGCCAAGCAAGAGGATATGCGGCAACGTCTGCAAGCCTCCCTCAACCTCGCCCGGAAGTTCCATGACCGGTCAGTGAATATCATCAAGGTACTGGAATACATGGATGAGAACGCCCGTTTCTGGGGCGACCTGGCTGAGTTGGCCGGCAACCCGGTGTTGTCCGAGATCAGGCTGCGCCTGCAAGCGCCGTTATTCAGGCTGGCCATGGAGGGGTTGACCGTGAGCGGCAGCCATGAGTTGTGGATCGCCCGGCACGAGGAGATCATCAGCGCCCTGCTGGACAACAACAACGGGCAGGCCGTGCGTCACGCCAGGAAGTCCATGCACGACGTCTGGAAGGCTATCCTGGGACTGCCTGACAGCGCATTTGCCTGAGCCGGTCGTCCTGCCAAAGATGTGCGGGCTACCCCCCGGCCAGGTAATGGTAACCATGCAAGGCCAGGGTACAGATGACCAACATGGCCAGCACATATCCCGCGTTCCAGCGCATGATGGCAAATGAAGAGACGTTAAACCTGCCCTGAATGGCGAGATTAATGCCGGACAGGGGCGAGCCGACAATACTGGTGCCCCACATCATCATCATGCAGATTCCAAGCAGGTCGGCATTGTAGGCAGTATTGCCGAGCAGGCTGCCCAGGATGGAGATGGTAATCACGGGATGCACCCCGATCAGTGAGACCAGGATGGCAGTCAGGATGAAAGCGCCCCCGGTGAGCGGTGAGATGCTCGTCAGTCCCAGGGAGATGCCACTGTTGAGCAACACACCGGAGATTCCTACCGACATGACTCCCGCGGCGAGGAACAGCATCAGTTCCTTGTGCATGTCAGGCAGGTCATCGGTGATATGTGCCCTGATCCTGTCGATTGCCGCCATCGGACCACGCACGGCCAGCATCACAAACGCCAGCAGGAAAGCCAGTATGGTGATCAAAGTCAGCACCGGGAAGTCCGGGAACAGGTTATGCAGCAGGATCACGGCTGCGGATAACAGCACCGGCACAAACAAGGCTTCAAAGCGTAACGGATAACCACTGGTTTCCTGGCCTTCCTCATCCCGCGCCAGTTGCCAACTGGTGACGAGCAAGCCCGCCAGGGCAATCGGTAATCCTGCCAGCACCAGGGTGAGAAAGTCCGAACCGGGCGCATACACCAGGGCAGTGGCGATGGACACGTAAAACGGCGACCAGTAACACCCGCTGGCAAAGGCTCGTGAGAACAGGATGGCTTGCAGACGGTTGATCTTCCCGGCCTGTTCCATACGGTTGCCGAACAGCATCACCGCGGACAGGTTGATCACCGAGGCGAACATGTGCAGCCCCCAGGCGGTCTTCACCAGCGCCTTGTTGCCCCTGGGCAAGGACGTGCCGGCCTGATCACCCGGCAGACTGATCAGGCGCAGGAAGGTGACCGAAGCGATCAGGGCAATGATATGCACGTTGGCCGAGAACACCCTGGTAATATCCACGGGATAGCCGTTCAGCAGGAGCCAGACCAGGCAACCCAGGCCAGCCAGCAACAACCCCGAGATTTGATAGAGCATAGCCCGCGGCAGGCGCCGGAACAACAGCAAAGCCGCCACCCAACCGGCCAGGCCGGACCAAATTGAAGATACCTCAGACGAGGTAGCCGCCGGCACCGCCAGTAGCATCATCAGAAACAGGAGAAGACCTGGGAGTCCCGGACTCAAAATCTACTTACCTACTCGAAAAAAAAGTAACATAAATATTGACTCTAACAAGGTCAGCCCCGTATTGTGGGCACTTGCATCAACAACCATAAAAGGAGTTACCCATGAGCATTATGATCACTGAAATGTATGATGCTTTAACCGAAGCAGGAGCACAACCGCAACGCGCCCGCGCTGCTGCAGAATCCGTTGCAGATGCGCAAACCCGAATGAGCAATATAGAAGCAGAAATCAGAATGCTTAAATGGATGACGGGGCTGAATATGATACTGCTTATTGCTCTGCTTGGAATTAACTTTCAAATGTACATGGAAGTGCTTGGTATTCTTAAAGCCGCATCAGGCGGCTGATTTCCCCTCAAGCTTCCAGCAGAAAATCCGTAACCAGTTGGTTGAAGCGCCGGTTGTGTTCTATCTGGGTCCAGTGGCCGCAGTTGCCGAAAATATGCAGTTGCGAATTTTTGATACACCTGAACAACTGCTCCGAGCATGATACCGGGATAATCCGGTCGTCCCGACCATGGATGATCAGCGTCTCATGCTCAACGTTTCTCACATCAGCCTCCTTGCTGCAGATCCTGCGTATGCCTTCCTGCCGCGGCGCCGGAAACATGGCGGCATAAGACTCCTGCACACCGGGCCGCAGACTTGCTTCATAACGCAGTTGCGCCAGTTCATCGGTGACCAACGCCCGGTTATACGCGAACAGATCCAGCATACGCCGCATGTTTTCCAGTGAAGGCGTGTAACCCCAGGTCAGGTCCAGCCCCTCAGTCAGTTCAAATTCCAGGCCGACACTGCCCATCAACACCAGGCGGGAAACCCGTTCCGGCGCCCGGATCGCCAGCGCCAGCGCCAGTGACCCGCCAAAGGAATTGCCAATCACGTGCGCCTGCTCTATCTCCATGGCATCGAAAAAATCCAGCGCATGCTTGAGCCAGGTATCCATGTCATAACTGATACCCTCAGGCCGTTCGGTAAACCCGAATCCCACGATATCCGGCGCCAGCGCCCGAAAATCCTGCGCCAGGTGCGGAAGCACCAGCCGCCAGTTCACCCAGGCGCTGACCCCCGGCCCCGACCCGTGCAGGAGCACCACGGGATCACCCGTCCCCTGGTCATGGTAATTGGTGGCAATACCGCCGGCGTTGACGGATAAGCCGATTTCTGCAGAGTTAGTCATTGATATCTTCTGTTGCTGTCTTCTATTTCCGGTCTTCTATTCTGGGCTTCTATTCCGGGAATTGTTATTGATCACATGATCAGTCATTATATAGGAAAATGATGTTTCGATGCGGGAGTTAACGCTATGAACAACTCAAAACCCAAACATTTCGTCCTGGTGCACGGCGCCTGGCATGGGGCCTGGTGCTGGGAGAAAGTCACGTCCTTACTTGCTGCAAGAGGCCACGTGGCGCACGTGCTGGACTTGCCGGGGTTGGGTGATGACCCGACGCCGATTGCTGAGATCACTCTTGATGCCTATGTGAATGCCGTTAAGGACGTGATCCTGTCGGTTGCCGACCCGGTGATCCTGGTCGGCCACAGTATGGGTGGGTTGATCATTACCCAGACTGCGGAGCAGGTACCGGAGCGGGTGAGCGCGCTGGGTTACCTGGCCGCGTTTTCACCGAGGAACGGGGAATCGCTGTTTGATTATGCCATGGCCGATACTGAATCCCACGTCACGCGTTTTCACGTGGTGAATGAGGATGAAGGCTATTTCACTATCCCCAAGGATCGGTTGCCGGCATGTTTCTACGGCATGTGCAGCGAGGCAGACACCCGTAACGCGATCAAGCGGTTACGCCCGCAACCCCTGGCGCCCCTGGTACAACCGGTCAGCCTTACCGATGAGAACTATGGACAGGTGCGGCGCGCCTATATCGAATGCACCAAAGACCAGGCATTAACCTGGCCCATGCAGAAAAAGATGCTGCACAATGCCCGGCTGGATACCTTGCTCACGCTGGAAACCGACCATTCACCGTTTTATTCCTGTCCGGAAGCGCTGGTTGACTGCCTGCTGGAATTATAACGTAGCGAACAATGCAGATATTACTCATCCTCTGGGAACCCAATGACAAGTGGCATGGCTTGTCGCAACAGGCACAGGCGGATTACCTGAAGTCTCTCGACGTCGCCATCAGCGAGGCGCGCAGTCACGGTGTGATGACCTTGGGGTGGAGCCGGGTGGACCGGACGCTGAACAAGGCGCCGGCTGAAGGTTACGTAGGGGTGTTTGCGATGAACTCGGCTGAAGCCATCCATGAACTGGACCGGAATATTCAACAATCACTCTGGTACGATTATTTCGATTCGGTCAATATCAGCGTCAACCTGGAAGGCGCAACGGAACCTGAACCGCACCGGGTGTATGCGAAATTGCTGGGACTGGCGGTATGAACATTGACTTTATCGATATTTTCTGAAAATATCGATATTATTCGTTTGCCAGGCATGACAAACAGAAAAAAACGGGTATGATGTGATGGCACAGAAACGTTATGTGCGCATCACCAACAAGGACCGGCCAGGGTTCGTCGAGTTCCATTTTTCGCTCGATGATCCGAACCTGTACCTGGAAATGATTTTGCCCACGGCGGCGTTTACTGAATTTTGCCAGGCTAACCAGGTGCGCTTCCTGAGTGATGAAGAAGCTGAGGCGGTGGCGCAACAACAGGAAAAATGGCGTTATGGCGAAGTCGCTGATGAATACGTGACGGGTGAACCGGAAACCCACTGAGAACAGTCAGATGTCAATCGATCTTAAAACGACGCAAATAGAGCAAAAAAGGATTACGTTTGACAACGTAGCGGCCAAACTGGGCGAAGGCAAGGTGCCCAGTCGCTACCAGGAAGTCATGGTGAGGATGCAGCCGGAGGAAGTCTTCCATTATCGCCCCACCTGGGATCCGGAGCACGAGATCTTTGATGCAGACCGCACCGCCATCAACATGCAGGATTTCGATGACCTGACCGACCCGCGCCAGTACTATTACGCCCCCTACGTGATCCAGCGCTCCAAACAACAGGAAACCATGGAGAAGAATTTTTCCATGGTGGAAAAAAGAGGGCTGTTGACTGCCCTCGATAGCGCCCTCATTGAACGCATCAGGCGCATCGTTATCCCGTTCCGTCATGCGGAATGGGGCGCCAACACCAATAACCTGTTTATCGCGGCCTACGGTTTCGGCACGCCCATGCCTGTTGCCGCGGACTTCCAGGGCATGGACCGGCTCGGCATCGCCCAGTACCTCACACGCATCGGCCTGATACTGTCGGGCAACGATCCGGAAATACTGGACCGGGCCAAGTCGGAATGGCTGGACGATCCCATGTGGCAGCCGTTGCGGAAGTTGATTGAAGACAGTTTCGTGCTCAAGGATTGGTTCGAACTGCACCTGTTACAGAATTTCCTGCTGGACGGTATGTTGCATCCGTTATTGTTTGAGCATTTTGATGCCGACGTCGTGGATAACGGCGGCACGGCTTTCGTCATGCTCACGGAATTCTTTGTAGAGTGGTATAAGGAGGCAACCCGCTGGACCGACCATACCATCAAAACGGCAGCGGCAGAATCTGTAGAGAACAAGACGCTGCTGTGCGGATGGAAAGACAGGTGGATGCCGGAGGTCAGGAATGCCGCAGCGCCGTTGGCAGAGTATATTTTCCCAGATCGCGGCGCAGACGTGATGAGCGAGATCGGTAACCGGCTTGAGGGCCGGGCCGCCAGGATTGGTTTGGGGTAACGCGATGGCGCAAAACGTCTTCATTGCATTACAGAACAACCCGGAAGCGCAGCCTGTCATACAGGCAATCACCGCGGACAATCCGGCTGCGGTGGTGAATGAGACCCCGGGCATGGTGAAGATAGACTGTCCCAAACGACTGGTGATCAAGCGTGAAACCATAGAAGAGCACATCGGCGGCGAGTTTAACCTGCAAGACATCCACCTGACACTGATTTCCCTGTCCGGCAATATCGAAGAGGACGAGGACGAATTTGTTTTGTATTGGAATATTTGATCCCCCGCTGCTATAGCAAGAGGTATATAAAATGGCAAACAAACCCAGACGCCTTAACCTGAGCCAGAAGTACCAGCTAATGACCCGCGGCCTGGACTGGGAAACGACCTACCAGCCCATGGACGACGTGTTTCCCTATGACAAGTACGAGGGGATCAAGATCAAGGACTGGGACAAGTGGCAGGACCCGTTCCGGCTCACCATGGACGCCTACTGGAAATACCAGGCGGAAAAGGAGCGCAAGCTGTATGCCATCCTGGACAGTGTTGCCCAGAACAACAGCCAGTTGAATATTTCCGATGCGCGCTACATGAGCGCCGTGAAGATCTGGGTGCAGGGCGTCACGCCGCTGGAATACGCCGCCTACCGGGGATTTGCCATGCTGGGCCGGGGATTTCGCGGCGCCGGCGCGCGCGTGGCCTGCCAGTTCCAGTCCATTGACGAGATGCGCCACTACCAGACGCAGATGCATGCCTTCAGCCACTACAACAAGTACTTCAACGGCTTCCGGCAATATGCGCGCATTCGTGACCGGGCCTGGTACCTGTCCATTCCCAAGAGTTATTTTGAGGACGCGGTCAGTGCCGGCCCGTTTGAACTGATTACTGCCATCTCGTTTTCCTTTGAATACGTGCTCACCAACCTGCTGTTCATGCCGTTCGTATCCGGCGCCGCCTATAACGGCGACATGGCGACGACCACCTTCGGTTTCTCAGCGCAATCCGATGAATCCCGCCACATGACACTGGGACTGGAAGCCATCAAGTTCATGCTGGAACAGGATGAAGACAATGTGATAATCATCCAGGAATGGCTGGACAAATGGTTCTGGCGCGGCTACCGCCTGCTCGGCCTGATCGGCACCATGATGGATTACATGCTGCCCAAAAAAGTCATGTCCTGGCGCCAGGCCTGGGAGATCTATTGGGAAGAGAACGGCTTGGCACTGTTCAACGACCTGTCCCGTTACGGCTTGCGTCCGCCCAAGTACCATGAGGTGGCAACCAGGGAAAAATACCGTATTTCCCATGAATTCTGGTGCACCATCTACCAGTTCTGCTATGCCACGGCGCTGCATACCTGGGTCCCGACCGAAGAGGAACTGGACTGGCTGTCGGCAGAGTATGGCGAGCTGTTCGAGAAAGTGTATCGCCCGCGTTATGAGCACTGGGGCGAACTGGAAAAGAACGGCGAACGCTTCTTTAACAAACGTCTGCCGGTCGTATGCAACGTATGCCAGATCCCGATTTTCCACACCCTGCCTGATGACCCGCTGATGAACTGCTGCCTGGTATCGGAATACAAGGGCACCAAGCACCAGATGTGCTCCCAGGGTTGCAAGGATATTTTCGAGCGCGAGCCGGAGAAATACTGCCAGGCATACATCCCTCCACAACAGATCTACCAGGGCAACTGCGGCGGCGCCACCATGGAAGACTACCTGAAGTGGCTGCACATCAAGCAGGAGGACACCGGTGAGTATTACGGCTCGGAAGATCATCTCATGTGGGAACGCTGGAAGGCCCAGGCAGGTGGAACGGCCGGCGCTTCTGTTTGATGACGGGAAGGAAAGAGGACTGACCACTGCCGGCCTGAAGCCGTCCCCGGAGAGTTTATGAGATGCCAGTGAAGTTTATCGGTGATTCCTACGATTTCCCCTGCGCCAACCAGGTGGAGAATTACGGTGGCGATATGAACGTGTACGTGGTGTGGGATCACCACCTGATGTACTGCGCGCCGCATACCTACCGGTTGCCGCCGGATATGAAATTCAGGGATTTCCTGGAGCAAGTGTTCGCACCTGATTATCCCCAACATCCCGACACTGAAAAGGTCAACTGGGACCAGGGTGTCTGGCAACTGGAGAATCAACCCTGGCAACCGGATCTGGATAAATCCTTTACCGAAAATGGTATAGCGCACAATTCATTCATCCGGGTAACCACCCCCGGCCTCGAGGGCATGCACGGAGTAGGGAACTGACCAGTCCCCACAGAGGATGTCTTTCCAGGCAACCATTGAGCCACTGGGCGAGACGATAGAGGTCGAAGACGGCCAGAAGCTGCTCGATGCGGCTTTGCGCGCCGGCATCTGGTTGCCTTACGCCTGCAACCACGGTGTGTGCGGCACCTGCAAGGTGGACGTGCTGGAAGGCGAGGTAGAGCATAACGAAGCCTCGGCATTTGCCCTGATGGACGTGGAGCGAGACGAGGGCAAAACCCTGGCCTGTTGTGCAACCCTGTCATCCGATATCGTTATTGAGGCGGACGTGGAGGAGGAAGCGGACGCACAAAACCTGCCGGTGGGAGATTTCAGCGGCACGGTCGTGCGCATGGAGGACCTGACCCCCACTATCAAGGGTATCTGGCTGGAAGTGCCCGGCACGGGTATCGAGTTCCAGGCCGGACAGTACCTCAACCTTGAAATACCCGGCGTTGACGTCCCCAGGGCTTTTTCCCTGGCCAATCCCCCTTCCGAGCGCAATGTTATCGAACTGAACGTGCGCCACGTTCCCGGCGGGCAGGCAACCACGTACCTGCACGAACAACTCAAACCAGGGGATAAACTCAATTTCACCGCGCCGTTAGGCCGCTTCTTTGTACGCAAATCCGCGCCTGAACCTATGATTTTCCTGGCCGGTGGTTCCGGCCTGTCCAGTCCGAAATCCATGATCCTGGACCTGCTGGAGCGCGCGGATGCACGCGCGATCACGCTCATCTACGGCGCCCGTAACCAGGCGGAGTTGTACTACTACGACCTGTTCAACGAACTGGCTGCACAATATGATAATTTCCACTACCTGGCTGCGTTATCCGAGGCGCCGGACACGGATGACTGGAGCGGCCCGCGCGGCTTTGTGCATGAACTGGCTGAACAGCATTTTGACAAACGCTTCGCCGGACACAAGGCCTACCTGTGCGGCCCGCCACCCATGGTGGACAGTTGCATCACCAGCCTGATGCGCGGCCGCCTGTTCGAGGAACACATCTTCATGGAAAACTTTTTCACCGCGGCAGACAGCGAGAAACCCGCACGCCGCAGCGCGTTGTTCAAGAAGTTTTGAAACAAGCCACAGAACGGAAAAAATGTTTACTATTGTGATCGAAGACACCGGTGAAGCATTCACCTGCCCACCGGAACGCAATGTACTCAAGGCCATGGAGCAGCTTGGCAGGAAGGGTATCCCGGTGGGTTGCCGCGGGGGCGGTTGCGGGGTGTGCCGGGTGCAGGTGATTGATGGCGCTCTTTACCATACCGGTAAAATGAGTCGTGCACAGGTGCCCCTGGAGGATGAGGAGCAAGGCATCTGCCTGGCGTGTAAACTGTTCCCGGAAAGTGATTTACACTTGAAAGTCCTGGGGAAATGGCAAAAAATCTTTGTGCATGGTACACAGTTTACGGTAGCGGGTACAAATTCGGTTCAACAGTAGCGCAACAGGTACGGGTCGGGGTAGAATTCGGTTCTGGCCTGAAACACAGAAACAGCGAGGAGGAGAACACAATGTCATTTACAGGCGTAATGCGACCCGGTCATGCGGCGATCCGCGTGCTGGATATGGATGCATCAGTCACCTACTACACGGAACGGATGGGTTTGATTAAAACCGACGAGGACGACCAGGGCAGGGTTTATCTCAAGGCCTGGGATGAACTGGACTGCTTTTCCATCGTACTCAGGGAAGCTGATGCGCCGGGGATCGACTATACCGGTTACAAGACGTATTCCAGGGCGGACATGGATGGTCTGGTGAAAAAGCTGGAAGACTACGGCATCGATATTGAATGGATCGCAGAGGGCGAACTCAATAACTGCGGTGAACGAGCGCGCTTCCAAACCCCGTCCGGGCACTTCTTTGAACTGTATGCCGAGAAGAAACAGATCGGCGACGGCCTGGGCCGGCTGAACCCCAATCCCTGGCCGGAAGGCTTGAAAGGCATGCAGGTGTACCGTTTTGACCATGTGTTGCTGTACGGCCCCAACGTTATTGAAACCACGAAAATCTTTACCGACGTGCTGGGTTTTGACCTGACCGAGCGGGTACTGAGCCCGGAAGGCGAAATGAACGTCACCTTCGTTTCCTGCTCGAACAAGGCCCACGACCTGGCCTTCGTAGAGTATCCCGAGCCGAACAAGCTGCACCACGTCTCGTTCATGTTGATGACCTGGGAAGAGGTGCTGCGTGCGGCCGACCTCATGAGTATGCATGACATCTCCATCGACATCGGTCCCACCCGTCACGGCATAACCCGGGGACGCACCATTTACTTCTTCGACCCCTCCGGCAATCGCAACGAGGTATTCTGTGGCGATTACACCTGGTACCCTGATCGGGAGCCAATCACCTGGACCGCGGAAGAACTGGGCCGGGCCATCTTCTATCACGACCGGAGACTGAACGAGAATTTCCTCACGGTGGTCACCTGAGAATCTCTCCCAGCCTGTCGCTACCGGAAGATGAAATTGACATTTCAGCCGTCCGCGCGCGCGGCGCGGGCGGCCAGAACGTCAACAAGGTTGCCACGGCAATCCACCTGCGCTTCGACATCCGCGCCTCGTCATTGCCCGAGTTATACAAACAACGCCTGCTGAAGCTCAAAGACCGCCGCATCAGCAAGGACGGTGTAATAATCATCAAGGCCGGCAGGCGCCGGACCCAGGACCGGAATAAAGCCGACGCCCTGGCGCGCCTGCAAGACTTAATCAGCAGCGTTACACTAACCAGGAAGCCCAGGCAGCCCACCACCCCCACCAAAACCGCCCAACGGCAAAGACTGGACGAAAAAACCCGGCGCAGCCGCGTTAAAACCCTGCGGAGCAGGGTGACGGAGGAATGAACTCCACATACAATATCGTCCCTTGTTCATGATTCCCGCGCGCTCAGGAACCCAGTACAATACAAGTCCCACGGGGACACTCCATTAGAAAGGAAACTATAATATTTACTTACTGTCAGACGGCAGGTATATCTCACGAAATGAACGTGGAGTGAGAATCGGAACGGGAAAAACCTGCGCCAGAGAGAGCAGGTCGTTATCTCCGGTAATCAGTGCATCAGCCTGGGCTGAAAGTGCAAGTTCAAGGAAGGGACGATCAAATGGATCGCGGCACTGCGGTACGTCAGGCGGACTTGATAGCACAACAGTCTCGCACCAGGGAAGATAATCAGCAAGCAAATCCTCTTGCTCATCGTCACTCAGATCGAACTTGGGATAAGATAGAACCCGGATTAACTCGCGTGCCGTTTCGTGGCTGGATAGTGGGCAAATGTTCGTTGTCTGCCATCCCTGGCGTAACCATAAGAGTGTATTTGAATTGAACAGTAGCGCTGAGAGCAGCACATTAGTATCAATAACGACACGGGCAGGCCCCATCACCCACGACGCGCCCAGGTTTTCGCCTCGGCAATGTCAGCATCAGTAATACCCATCTCAGCCAATTTCTCACGCACGCCGTCCGCGCGGGCAAAACGCACAGGCGTTAACACAATGCGTCCGTTTTCCTTGGTTACATCGAAATATTCTGTGCTCTCCAAGCCCGTCATCACCTTTTTCGGCAGAGTCAGTTGATTTTTGGAGGTAAGCTTAGCTAACATCACGAACCTAAAGTAAGGATATAAGGAAAGAGTATATCCTTTTATTCAGAAAATCAAGGAAGACCTCGGCTACGACCTCGAGAGAGTTGACTTGTGCAGAAAACTACTGTTGACATTCCATATCAATGACCTATTATCAATTTTTTAACTGGTTATTTAAAAGGTCATTCCATGAGCATGATAAATCCAATCCTTGCCGAGGTGAGCGTCGGGATTTCTGCGTTGAAGAAGAACCCCATGGCCATCATCGAACACGCTGAGGGTTCGCCGGTGGCGGTCCTGAATCGCAATCGGCCGGTCTTTTACGCGGTGCCCGCGGCGGCCTGGGAAGCCATACTTGACAAGATCGAGGATCTGGAGCTCGCGGCGCTGGTGCGCGAACGCGCAGACGAGGCTGAAATCGAAATCGATATCAATGAACTATAGGCTGATCTTCCTGACAAGTGCGCTGCGCGAATGGAAGAAGCTTGATCCGGATATCCGAAGACAGTTCAAGAAAAAGCTGGCGAGCCGCCTGAAAACACCGCATATCGAGCGTGATCGCTTGAGCACCATGAAGCATTGCTACAAGATCAAGCTTCGCCGCGCGGGGTATCGGCTCGTCTACCAGGTTCGCGAGAAGGATGTCGTCGTGGCGGTTGTGGCTGTTGGTAAGCGAGAGCGCAATGCCATTTACCGGATGGCGGCCACGAGAGTATAGGTTTGGAGTGACGCAGGATGTCAAAATTAAGTTGAAAGAGTACTAAACCTATCCCGAGTTTTGTGCAAGCTGCCAAATAGATGAAACCAACAGGCTGGTGTATGCTGTTGACGCTGGTCAGTTGACAATCATCCCTTGTAGATATCATTACCAAGCGATAAATCGATGCACCTTTCCTGGAACGAAATACGGGTACGCGCCGCCGGCTTTGTACAGGAGTGGTGGAACACGGTACGCGAGCGTAGTGATACCCAGAGCTTCTATAACGACTTCTTTGAGGTTTTCGGGATCAAACGGCGCACAGTTGCCCGCTATGAACAGCATGTAAGGAAACTGGATAACCGCTCCGGGTATATCGACCTGTTCTGGCCAGGTGTTCTGATCGTTGAGCAAAAGAGTATCGGGCGTGATCTTACCAAGGCTTATGACCAGGCCGGGGAATATTTCGACGCCTTAAAAGAAAGCGAACGTCCCCGTTACATCCTGGTGAGCGACTTCCAGAGTTTTGAATTGCACGATCTGGATGAGCGCAAGACCTTAGCTTTTCCACTGAAAGACTTACCTGAGCACGTAGAGGCATTCGGTTTTATCCGGGGAGTACAACGACGAACTTTCCGCGACCAGGACCCGGTTAACATACGGGCTTCTGAACTGGTCGGGCGGCTTCACGATGCCCTGTTCGAAGCGGGCTATCAAGGCCACGACCTGGAGCGTTTCCTGGTACGCATTGTGTTCTGCCTGTTCGCCGACGACACCGGTATCTTTGAGCCGCGTGACATTTTCCTCGACTTTATCGAAATCCGCACAGGAGAGGATGGCTCTGATACCGGCGCGCGGCTGATAGAACTGTTCCAGGTACTCGATACCCCTGAAGACCGGCGGCAGATAAGACGGGATGAAGATCTGATCCGGTTTCCCTATATCAATGGTGATTTGTTCAGTGGCCCACTGAGGATACCTGCCTTTGATTCAGCCATGCGCAGGATACTGCTTGATGCCTGCAACTTCGACTGGTCAAACATATCGCCTGCCATCTTTGGCGCACTGTTCCAGTCCATCATGGACCCGGAGGAACGTCGTGCAACAGGCGCGCACTACACAACAGAGAAGAATATCCTGAAGGTCATTGAGCCACTGTTCATGGATGACCTTCGATCTGAATTTACACACCTCAAATCTCGCAAGGATAGTCGCCGTATTACTGAGTTACAACGGTTCCAGAAAAAGCTGGGAGAAATGAAATTCTTTGACCCTGCCTGTGGTTGCGGCAACTTCCTTATCATCACTTACCGGGAATTACGGTTACTGGAAATTGAGGTGTTACAGGAAATCCACCAAGCCGGACAACTGGACGCCCTTGCGCATGACCTGTCTCAGATTGATGTCGACCAGTTCTACGGCATTGAGCTGAAAGAGTTTTCAGCCCGCATCGCCGAGACAGCATTGTGGATGATGGACCACATCATGAACAACCGGCTCAGCCTGGAGTTCGGCCAGATTTACGCACGCATCCCGTTACAAACAACGCCGCATATTGTCCATGGCGATGCGTTGGAGATGGATTGGAATACATTATTGCCTGCCCGGGAATGTTCCTTTGTGTTCGGCAACCCGCCTTTTGGTGGAGCAAAGTTTCAGGCTCAGGAGCAACGCGAGCAGGTTCGCAGGATTGCGGCACTAGGCAAAAGCGGTGGTACACTGGATTATGTCACTGCATGGTTTATCAAGGCGGGAGACTATGTCCGGACCAGCGCAGCCCGGATAGGTTTTGTTTCCACCAACTCCATTACCCAGGGTGAGCAAGTAGGGCAACTCTGGCCCATTCTGTTTGACCGCTGCAAGCTGGAGATTGCCTTTGCGCATCGGACTTTTGCCTGGGGGTCGGATGCGCGGGGCAAGGCGCACGTACACGTCGTCATTATCGGTCTGGACAGACGAGACAATGCGCGGACGAATAAACGGTTATTTACCTATCTCGATATCAGCGGTGAACCGGAAGAAACCAGCCACTCTGTGATTTCACCTTACTTGTTCGATGCCGATGGACTTACAGACTCGCACTTGACTGTACGGGAGGAAAGCAGCCCAATTAATGGAATGGGGGTTCTGATTATTGGGTCTAAACCAATCGACGGCGGTCACTATCAGGAGGGTAATACGGTCAAGCAGGGATAGGGATATCAACGAGCAATCGATAGCCTGACACCAAGCGCATCCAGCACCCTGAATAAAGTACCGACCCGCGGATTGCCCCCTCTGGAAAGCGACTGGTACAGGTTTTGTCTACCCAGGCCGGTGGTTTTGGCAATTTTCATCATGCCCTTGGCGCGGGCGACATCTCCGACAGCCTTGACGAAGAAATCAGAATTGCCTTCTTCAAGCGCAGCATTGAGATATTCAATGATCGCCTCATCACTATCCAGGAAGTCAACTACGTCAAATTTCTTGATTTTCATAAATGCTCCTAAATCTCTTTCAGCATTTGATATGCACGCCGGATGTCTTTTGCCTGGCTTGACTTATCACCACCACAAAGCAGCAATACAGCCCTACTGCGAACCGTATAATAGACGCGATAGCCTTTTCCGACATTTATCCTCAACTCACTGACACCACTTCCGACCGATTTGCTGTCTCCGAAGTTGCCCAGTTCAACACGCCTGAGCCTGGCAGTAATTTTCATGGCCGCGCGCAGGTCACGTAACCCTCGCAGCCAGTCCTCAAATACTTCCGTATACTTGACTTCGTATTCCATAAGGTATGTCCTGTATAGAGGACACTATAGCAGGAAGCGGGAAATGGCACAAGCCCCCGGAGAAAGCGGTATAGCCGGTGTCGGTCTCTTAAAACTTCTGTTAAAAAAAAGCGTTATGCACCCTAGGAAAGGGGTTAGCTTTTTCCCTTTCGCCGTCTCTCTCTCCTGGCTGCCGCCTGGTCCGACTTTGCGGACTTCCCGGACGGTAGCATCACCACTCCCTCCAGGTTGGGAAAGCCATCCGTTTTATGCGGTATGGCCATGGCGTTGACGAAGTATTCCTGAAACCTTGCTTCAACTGCGGTCTCGATTTTCTCTATCTGCCTGACCACGGATTCTATCTCCTCTCTGGATTCATTGTTCAGCAATGCGATCCTGGCGCCGGTGCCGGCGGCATTGCCGACGGAGGCGACCTGTGGCAGGGGGCAGTCCGGCAGCAGGCCCAGTACCATGGCCAGCTTGACGTCGATGTGGCTGCCGAAAGCGCCGGCCAGCCTTATTCTGTCAACAGAGGCTATCCCCATCCTGTCCATAAGCAGTTTGACGCCGGCATACAAGGCGGCCTTGGCGAGCTGGATCTGCCGGATATCGTTCTGGGTGACGGAAATCGCGGAGTCGCCCCGGTGCAGGATATACGAGAAGGTGCGGCCATCCTTGACGACACGGTCGGTCCTGTCTGCCAGACTGCCGTCGATGACACCGTCACTGCCCAGTATCCCGGACAGGTACATTTCCGCCACGGCTTCGATAATGCCGGAACCGCAGAGGCCGGTGACGGGCTTGCCTGACGCCGCGCATGCCGGGTCGTCGGACCAGACGTCGGAACCGATGATCTTTATCCTGGGTTCCAGGGTTTCCCGATCAATGCGTACCCGTTCTACAGCACCGGGCGCGGCTCGTTGGCCGCAACTGATCTGCGCGCCCTCGAAAGCCGGGCCCGTCGGGCTGGAACATGCCAGCAAGCGCTCCCGGTTTCCCAGCACGATTTCTGCGTTGGTGCCGATGTCGATAAGCAGGCTTACCTCATCTTGGGCCTGGGGTTGCTCAGACAGAATGACGGCGGCAGTGTCCGCGCCGACGTGTCCGGCGATGCAGGGCAGGATGTACACGATGCCGCCGGGGTTGATATTGATATCCAGCGCGCGCGCCTCGACATAAACAGCCGTATCAACCGCCAGGGCAAACGGCGCTGTGCCCAGCTCAACCGGGCTGATGCCCAGCAACAGGTGGTGCATGATGGGGTTGCCCGCCACGGTGATGCTGACGATATCCCCGATAGAGATGTCGGCGTTGGTACTGGTTTGCGCAATCAACCGATTGATACCCTCCCGCACTGCCCGGGTCATTTCCCCGGCGCCTTCCGGGTGCAGCATGACGTAGGACACCCTGCTCATCAGGTCCTCGCCGAAACGGATCTGCGGGTTCATCATTCCGTCGGAGCTGATAACCTCACCCGTGCCCAGATCACACAGGTGTGCGGCGATGGTGGTTGACCCTACGTCTATGGCCAGACCATAGACAACGTCCTTGTATCCCGGCCATACGGCGATGATTTCCTTGCCCTGGTGCAGCGCAACCGTGACCGACCATGCTCCCGTCCTCAGTGCCGCCTGCAAGTTGTCCAGCGTAGCATGGCGCCAGCTCAGGTCTGTAAACCCCCATTGCTTGCCCAATGCCTCCAACAGCCTGCTCATGTCACTCTCAGGCTGGTGCAGGTCCGCTTCCCGCACCTCCACGTAGTGCAGGTGGACAACGGGGTCGAGCGTGATGTCCCGCTGCTCCGCTTCCTTGCGCACCAGTTGCCGGTGGAGCTGGCTGTCAGGCGGCACGTCGATGAGCAGGTCGCCCCGGATAGCAGCCTGGCAACTCAGGCGCCGCCCCGGTTGCAGCGGCGCTTTTCTTGCTTCATATTGTTGCTCAGTGACGCTGAATGGTGAGAGGTGCGCGTGTTTTGATGCGATACCCAGCTTGGGAAAATCACCCTCGCTGCAGTTTACCTGGCAGCGCCCGCACAAGCCGCGTCCGCCGCAGACGGAATCGATGTCAACACCCAGTTCCCGCGCCGCCTCCAGCAGGGGAGTGCCTGTGGGGAAAACACCTCTGCGACCAGATGGAGTAAAGATAACTTTTGCTGTATTGACTGACTTATCCACCGTATCCGCAAATGACGCAGGAATTTATCCGCAGATGACGCAGATTATCGCAGATGAAATCATGATTATTATTTAGGAAGCCCTGATTATGTCAGAGCTTTCTTTATTATATTCAATTTATTTCTTATGCTGTGTCGGTAGCACGATAATCAGCCTGGATAACAAACTAAAAATAATCTGCGTCAATCTGCGTCATCTGCGGACAAACCCCCGCGTCATCTGCGGATACATTCATCGTGAGCGCCGGCGCCGGGGCCTGTCCCTGCGGCCGTTGCCCGCTTCAGTTTCACTCGCCGGCGCGCGGTATTTTTTAATCCAGCGGGCACAATCCGGATCATGGCCCATCATCACGTCCGCGCCCATGACTGCTTGCATTACTTCATCGTGCAAGGGATTGGTAATGGCGGAAGTCATGCCGGCGCCGATAGCCATGGTCAGGAACGCGCTGTTGATGCCATTGCGGTTGGGCAGGCCGAAGCTGACATTCGAGGCGCCGCAGGTGGTATTGACTTGCAATTCCTCGCGCAGGCGTCTGACGATGTGCATGACCTGGCGTCCGGCCCTGTTGATGGCGCCGATTGGCATGACCAACGGGTCCACCACCACGTCACGGTGATGGATGCCGTGATCCGCGGCGCGCTGCACGATTTTTTTTGCCACCTCGAAACGCACGTCCGGGTCCTCTGATATGCCTGTTTCATCGTTGGAAATGGCCACCACCGCGGCGCCATAGCGGGCGACCAGGGGCAATACCGATTCCAGCCGTTCCTCTTCACCGGTCACGGAATTGACCAGCGCCTTGCCCTGGTAAACGGACAGGCCGGATTCCAGCGCGGCGACAATGGAGGAATCGATAGACAGGGGCACGTCTGTGATTGACTGTACCAGTGTTACCGCCTCTGCCAGGATAGCCGGTTCATCGGCCAGCGGAATGCCGGCATTCACGTCCAGCATCTGCGCGCCGGCTTTGACCTGGGCCAGGGCATCAGCCGTTACCCGACTGTAATCGCCTTGTTTCATCTCTTCAGCCAGGATTTTGCGCCCGGTCGGATTGATGCGTTCACCGATGATCACGAAGGGACGGTCAAAACCGATAACCACCTCGCGGGTTGCCGAACTGAGCAGGGTAGCTGTCATGTCAGCGTTCAGCCTCCTCTGTGAAGCCATGGTTTCTGATTAATTCAAGCAGGCGCTCGTCAGGATAGTCCGTCTCAAGCTGCTGTGCTGTACGCGCCGCTGCCTGTTGCAGGTCATCCGTGTTCGGCATTACCGACCGGTCCCGTTTCCATTCCTTCATGTAGGCATCGTCGTCAAGTTTGCGCGCGCGCATCGCGGCCCGGTCTATGGCATTCTGAAAACGCGGTCCCAGCAGGGCTTTGCCCTTGTTGCGTCCCTGTTTGACGATTATCTGGGAAGGAATATCACGCCAGTAAACGATAATTTTTTCCATGTCCGGTTGGTGGTTGCAAGCGCTGTAGGGGGCAATCAGTAATTGCGATCCGGAAACTGCAACTTCCGGCGCGCCATGTAGGCCAGTAACGCCTCATCCAGCGCCTCATCCAGCGGTGGCGGCGTGTATTCATCCAGCATTTTTTTCCAGATGCCATTCGCCCGTTGTGCCGTATCCAGAGCGCCGTCCTCCTGCCATTGTTCAAAGCTGTTATTGTCCGCCGTGATGGAGCGGTAGAAGGCCGTCTCAAAATTCGCCCGGGTATGGGCGGCACCAAGATAGTGTTGGCCGGGACCGACTTCCCGCATTGCATCCAATGCCTGGCTGTTTTCCGACATGTCCACGCCTTGCAGCAATATCGCCATCATGTTGGCCTGGTCTGTGTCCATGATGAATTTTTCATACCCCATTACCAGTCCGCCTTCCAGCCAGCCGGCCGTGTGCAACATGAAATTGACCCCGGCCAGGGCCGCGCTGTGCAAGGTGCTGGCAGACTCGAAGGCAGCCTGCGCATCGGGAATTTTTGCCGCGCACAAACCACCGCCGCTACGAAACGGCACGCCCAGTCGGCGCGCCAGCGCCGCGGCAATATAGAGCACCAGACTGGGTTCCGGTGTGCCAAACGTCGGGGCGCCGGATTGCATGGACATGGAAGAGGAAAAGGTGCCGAACACCACCGGCGCGCCGGGCCTGACAAGTTGGATCAAGGCCATGCCGGCCAGGGCTTCGGCCAGTATCTGGGTGACGGTGCCGGCAACAGTTACCGGCGACATGGCGCCGGCCAGGATGAAAGGAGAAATAACCGTGGCCTGGTTGTGACGCGCATAGACTTTTGCGGCGCCCAACATGGTGGCGTCATAGCTCAGTGGGGAATTCGCGTTAATCAGGCTGGTAATGACCGTATTCTGTTCCACAAACGCATCGCCAAACACGATTTTGGCCATGTCAACCGTATCCTGTGCCCGTTCCGGGTGGGTGACCGAACCCATGAACGGCTTGTCGCTGTACTTGATATGGCTGTAGACCATATCGAAATGGCGTTTGTTCACCGGCAGGTCCACAGGTTCGCACACCGTGCCGCCGGAGTGGTGCAGGCCGGGACTCAGGTAGGTCAATTTGACGAAGTTGCGGAAATCCTCAAGAGTCGCATAGCGTCTGCCTTCATCCAGGTTCCGGATAAAAGGCGGACCATAGGCAGGGGCCAGCACGCTGCGTCTGCCGCCGATGATGACACTGCGTTCGGGGTTGCGCGCATGCTGGGTAAATTCCGCCGGCGCGGTAGCCTGGATGAGGGCGCGACACATCCCCCCGGGGAAATGCACCCGCTCTCCTTGCACGTCAGCCCCGGCTTGCCTGCACAAGGCCAGCGCTTCCGGGTCATCGCAGAAGTCTATGCCGATCTCTTCCAGGACGCGGTCAGCATTGGCTTCAATCAGGGCAAGACCAGCCTCATCCATGAGTTCGTAATAGGGAATTTTACGCTCAATGAAAGCAACTTCCGGAAGCCGGGGCCGCTGCTGGGCAGCTTTTCTGGCGCTTCGACTGCCACTACGACGGCGTCTCGGTTGATCGTTCATGGAAGTGGCAACATGTTGCTCCGGGTGGCTGTCAGACCGTGCGATTTTGCAACAAGGCAGTCAGCGCCGCACTACGGGGAACGACATTCCTGCATGTATATACGACATGGGGGCACTATCTGCGGATAAATCACTTTACATCTCCCTGAAGACGGTCGTAACCGCTTCCAGGGTCTTGTCTATCTCGTCTGCGCCGTGTGCGCTGGAAATGAAACCGGCTTCGAAGCTTGAGGGCGCGAGGTAAACGCCGCGCGCCACCATTCCATGAAAAAACCGGTTGAAGGTCTCTTTGTCACACGCGGTGGCCTGCCGGTACGAGGTAACCTGGGGGGCATCGGTAAAAAACAGGCCGAACATGGCGCCGGCCCGGGATGTGGTCAGGGCTATGCCGTTGGCTGTTGCAGCCTGTTTCAGCCCGTCAAGCAGGGTATCCAGTTTCCCGGACAAGTCGGCAAAGAAGCCGGGTTTTGCGACCAGCTCCAGCGTTGCCAGTCCGGCGGCCATGGCCACGGGGTTCCCGGACAGTGTACCCGCCTGGTACACCGCACCTTCCGGCGCCAGGCACTCCATGATCTCCCGGCGTCCGCCGAACGCGCCCACCGGCATGCCGCCGCCAATAACCTTGCCCAGCAGGGTCAGGTCGGGGGTGATGCCGTACACAGACTGTGCGCCGCCCAGGGCCACGCGCAAGCCGGTCATTACTTCA